>CBDCGU010000003.1:0-4156462 GCA_965216945.1 Acidimicrobiia bacterium
CGTCGCCGGCGAGCGCAAGCGCCTGATCGGCTGGCTGGAGAGCCAGAACATCGCCACCGAGGGCGACGCCTGGCTGGCCGACGTGGAAGCCCGAGTGATCGCAGCGCTCGTCGCCCGTGGCGAGGCGACGGCACAGGAGCTCAAGGAGGACGTGCCCGAGCTCGGCGCCCGCATCGCGTTCGGCGAGGGCAAGAAGTGGGCCGGCACCGTCGGCGTGTCGACGCGGGTGCTGTTCTTGCTGGCCACCAAGGGCGAGATCGTCAGAGCCAGACCCCGCGGCTCATGGGTGTCGAGCCAGTACCGCTGGACGGCCACGTCCACCTGGATACCCGAGGGGCTGCCGAGCACGACCCGGGACGAGGCAGAACAGGACCTCCTTCGCCGCTGGCTGCGGACGTACGGACCCGGGACCGAGACCGATCTCGTGTGGTGGACGGGATGGGGCAAACGCCGAACCCGGAGCGTCCTCGCTGCGTTGGGGGCCGTCGAGGTCACGCTCGATGACGACACCGGATACGTGCTCCCCGACGATGTCGACGCCGTCCCTGAACCACCGCGATGGGCGGCGCTCCTGCCCTCTCTGGATTCGACGGTGATGGGCTGGAAAGACCGCGGATGGTATCTCGGACCTCATGCCGAGGCGCTGTACGACCGCAACGGCAATGCCGGCCCCACCGTGTGGGTCGACGGACGCATCGTTGGTGGCTGGGCTCAACACCAAGACGGCGACGTGGTGTTCGAGCTCCTGGAGCGAGTCGACGCCGAGGCGGCCGGGCTGATCGCAGCCGATGCCGAGCGGCTCACAGCGTGGCTCGGCGACACCAGAGTGCGGGCCCGATTCCCCACTCCGCTCGAAAGGAGGCTGATCGCCGAGGGCCCGGGCGCATGAGGGCCAGGGGCACCGAGAAGCGGGCCGCCGACCCCGGCTGCGGCCGCGCTCAACGGGCGTCGACCACGACGTTGCCCCACCGGACCACCAGCTGCGGCGCCGCCAGTGCTTCGACCGATGGCGCCCGCACACGACGAAGTCGGCCGGATCGCCGATGGTGAAGCCCGGCTCGCCGAAGAAGGCACGGGGTGCGGTCGTCAGAGCATCGATGACACCCGGTTCCTCGAGTCCGTATTCGAGGAGCCGGGCGGCCTCGACAGCGATTGCCCATGTTCGAGCGCAAGATCGGTGCCTGCCATGACAGCCACGCCCGCCGCCGCGGCGTGGGGCAGCAGCCTCCGGACGTTGTCCAGTCCCTCGGCGATGAGGCGACGCCCGGACGACTCGGGCCGCAACTGGCCGGCGAGGACCTCCATCGCCGCGATCGTCGGTACCCACGCACCGCCACGATCGCCCAGCATGGCCAGGTCGTCCTCGGTGAGGAAGAGCCCGTGCTCGATCGAATCGACGCCGGCGCGCACCGCCAAACGCGGAGTCTCCGGAGCCGCCGTGTGGATGGCAGTTCGCAAACCGGCTGCGTGGGCGGCCTCGGTGAGCGCCCGCAGAGACTGCTCATCGAAGTTGGGAACCGCACCCAGCCCGCGGCGCGGCCAGTCGCCGATGAGTTTGACCCACCCCGCACCGGCAGGGGTCGCACGGGGAAGAGCCACCACGAGATCCTCGGGCTCGACCTCGATCGCATAGCCGTGGTAGTACCCACCGGGGTTGGCGAGGAAGCGCCCGGCGAGCTGCACGGCGGGTCGCTCCGCCTCGGGCACCTGAAGCGTCATGCCGACGGTCGCCGGCAGATGGGTTCCCTTGTCCGCCACGAAGAGGACACCGGCTTCGAGCTGAGCCGTGGCATGGCTGGCGATTCGCTGACCGACGGCGTCGTCGGATGAGCCGTCCATGTCCTGGGTGTTCGCCGAGGTCAGGTGGGCGTGCGCATCCACCAGACCCGGCAGGGCGACACCGTCGTCGACGTCGCCCCATGGCCGTTCCCCGTGGACGGGCGCCCAGCGGCCGTCTTCGTCGATACCCAGTGCGAATGGTCGTCCCACGGCGGGCTCGAGGCGAACATTGCGGTTGCGCATCGGGGCAACCTAATCCACCGCTCGCCGGGGAGACTGCTCACATCGATAGGATCACCCGGATGCTCAGCCTCTCGGGTCTCGCCAAGCGATATGACGCCGTCGTCGCGCTCGACGACTGCACGTTCGAGGTTGCTTGCGGCCAGTTGCTCGGATTCCTCGGCCCCAACGGCGCCGGCAAGACCACGGCGATGCGAACCGTCTTCGGCTTGGTCACTCCCGACGAGGGAACCGTGACCTGGAATGGAGAGCCCATCACGCCGGCTACCCGGCTGTCGTTCGGCTACATGCCGGAGCAGCGCGGCCTCTACCCACGCATGCGCATCGGCCGCCAGCTCTCCTATTTCGGCCAGCTGCATGGAATGAACGCCAAGGCCGCCGACGAGGCAGCCTCCCGCTGGTTGGGCATCCTCGGCCTGGCGGACCGGAGCCGCGACCGCCTCGAAGATCTGTCGCACGGCAACCAGCAGCGGGTACAACTCGCCGCTGCCCTCGTCCACGATCCGGATCTGCTGGTGCTCGACGAGCCGTTCTCGGGCCTGGATCCGATCGGCGTCCAGGCGATGGCCGACATTCTCGCCGAGCGGGCCCTTGCGGGAACCGCAGTCGTGTTCTCCAGCCACCAACTCGATCTCGTCGAGGATCTGTGCGAGTCGGTGGTCGTCATCGATCGCGGTTCGATCGTGCTGTCGGGCATGGTTCGGCGACTGCGCTCCAACTCACCGCATCGCTACCTCGACATGGAGATCGAGGGCGTCTCAGCGGACTGGTTCACGACCCTGCCCGATGCGGAGGTGGTGTCATACGAGGAGGGACGGGCACGGCTGCGGCTTCCGGCCGACGCCGACCCGGCGGTGCTGTTGCGTGCGGCCGGGGACGCCGGGTCCGTGCGCGAGTTCTCGTTTGCGCCACCGAGCTTGAGCCAGGTGTTCCGCGAGGCGGTCGGTCAGTGAGCGCCTGGCGCACCATGCGCCTGGTGGCCGGCCGAGAGCTGCGCGAACGGGTGGCGTCGCGAGCCTTTCAGGTCTCGACGGGTATGACCGTGCTGCTCGTCGCCGGCCTCCTCCTCATTCCCTCGTTCCTCGGGCTCGACGAGCCGCCCAACCATACGATCGGGGTCGACACGGCTGCGCCGCAAGGGATCGTCTCAGCGGTGGAGCTCACCGCACCAACCGAAGGCACCACGGCGACCGTCGAGACGTTCGAGGACGAGGGAGCGCTGCGGACTGCCGTCCGGGACGGAGAGGTCGACATCGGGGTGGCCGGGTTCACGGTGCTCGTCGGACCGGCGACCGGAACCGAGCTGAACGCCGTGACGGCGGCGGCGGTGGCCGCACTCGAGATCCAGGATCGGGCGTCGGCCGCCGGTGTCGACCCGAGTGCGCTCGCCGAGATCCTGGGTAGCGGACCGACCATCGAAGAGATCGAGGCGGCAGGTGAGGACGATGGCAGCAACGTCGTGGCGTTCGTCGGAACGATTCTCCTGTTCGTCTCGATCGTCACGTACGGACAATGGATCCTGATCGGTGTCGTGGAGGAGAAGACGAGCCGCGTCGTCGAAGTGGTGCTTGGTGCGGTCCGGGCGAGACACCTGCTCGCCGGCAAAGTCATCGGCATCGGTCTGCTCGGGCTGCTGCAACTCGTATTGATCGGCGTATTGGCGATGGTCATCGTGCGCAACACCTCCGAGTTCGATGTGCCGCAGGTCGGTGTCGGTATCGTTCTGATCGTCATCGTCTGGTTCATGCTCGGCTTCACGTTCTATGCGGCCGGATATGCCGTCGCCGGCTCGCTCGTCTCGCGCCAGGAAGACGCACAGAACGCATCGTTCCCCCTCACGATCGTGATGCTGGCAGGCTATTTCGTCGCCATCACGTCCCTCGAGAGCGGCGACAACATCGCGGTGCGCATCATGTCTCTCGTGCCGCCGTTCTCCCCCCTCACGATGCCATTGCGCGAGGCGGCCGGGGATGCCGCACCGTGGGAGGTGGCGGTTTCGGTGGTCCTGATGGTCGCTGCGATCGTCGTGATGCTGCGGATCGGTGGCCGTGCCTATTCGGGCGGGCTGCTCCGCACAGGCGGGAAGATCAGGTTGCGCGAGGCCTTCCGCTCGGCCGACACGTAGCCCCGACGGCCGACCCGCAACGGCAGCCGCGCTTTGCGTCATCAGCGCTACCATGCCCCGCCCATCCCCCTGTTGTGGCGACAGCAATCAAACACGGGAGCACAACGACGATGAACCTGTCCGTGACTCACCGCGGCGCGTATGCCCCGCCGGTGGAGTTCGTAGAGCGCAAAGGGATGGGCCATCCCGACACCATCTGCGACCATCTGGCGGAGGACCTCGCCAGGCGGTTGGCGTCGGACTACCTCACCCACACGGGAAACGTACAGGCCTTCAACGTCGACAAGGCGATCCTGGCCGCCGGTTCGGTCAAGGTCGACTACGGCGGTGGCGAGCACGTCACGCCGGCCAAGCTCGTCCTCGTCGGCAAGGCCAATTTCTCGACGCACTGGCAGCCCGACGTCGATGCACTGGCGCCCGAGTACAAGCAGAAGCTGCTCGACCTGCTCCCCGATGCCGACCCCGATGCCTTCAGCGTCGAGATTTGGCTGAGCCAGTCCTCCGCCGACCTCGCCGCCGTGGTCACGCACAGTGACGAAGCCCCGCTCGCCAACGACACGTCGTTCGCCGCCGTATCGCTGCCGCGCTCACCCCTGGAGCGGGCCGTGCACGCCGTGGAGCATCACCTCAACGGCGATGCGTACCGCAGCGCCGTGCCGGTTGGGCGCGACATCAAGGTGATGGGGGCTCGTGTCGGCCTGGAGGCGCGACTCACCGTTGCTGCACCGGTGATGGCCAGGGCCGTGTCGAGCCGCAGCGAGTACGACGACGTCGTCACATCCATCCAGGGCACGGCCATCGACGTGGCCACGGAGGCCTTCGACGGCCCCGTCGATGTCTTCGTCAACCAGGGAGACCAGGACGACTCCGCATACCTGACGCTCACAGGCACATCCGCCGAGGCCGGGGACGACGGGCAGGTGGGCCGGGGCAACCGGTTTGGGGGTCTGATCACGCCGTACCGACCCATGAGCCTCGAGGCGGCGGCGGGCAAGAACCCGGCTGCCCACGTTGGGAAGACCTACCACGCCATCGGAGCCGACATCTCCGAACGGCTGATCGCCGACATGGATGTCGAGGAAGTCACCATCCGGCTGCTCAGCTCGATCGGCCATCCGGTGACGAGCCCGCAGGCGGTGCACCTCGAGATCTCCGGGGGCCCGGTGGACGACGTCGCCATTCTCAAGATCGTCGAGGATGCGTTCGAGGACTGGTCCGGCGTTCGCGATCGGCTGATCGCCGGCGAGTACGAGCTGTACTGAGGAGAACCCGCGGCCACGGGCGCCGTCAGTTGGCGCGGATGTCGCGGGAGGCGGTCTTCGGCCCGTACTTCGGGGCGCTGTAGCCGGCACCCTTGAGCAGCAACAGGACTCGCCTGCGGTTCCCGGCGTACGGCTCGAGCAGCTCGAGCATCCTCGCATCGGTGCCGCGCGGCTCCCCGGCCAGCGCCCAGGTGACCATGTTGGGGATGTGGTAGTCGCCCAAGGGCACCGCATCGGGATCGCCCATGGCCGAGCCCAGCACCTGTGCCGCCGTCCACGGCCCGATACCGCGCACGGCGTTGAGTCGGGCATAGGCGTCGTCACGGTTCATCGTCACGACGGCCTCGAGCCGCTTGGCCCGCCGGGCTGCCTCGATGAGGTTCATGGCCCGGGACCGCTCCACACTGAGCGGGTGGAGATCGGCGTAGCTCAACGGAGCGATCCTGGAGGCCGGGGGCGGCACCCAGGCGTCGACCGGTCCCGGTGCCGGGGAACCGTACCTGCGGACGATGCCGCGGTAGGCGCGTTTGGCCTCGATCGACGTGACCCGTTGACCGAGGATCGTCGGCAGAAGCGTCTCGAAGACCTTGCCCGTTCGACCGAGCCGCAGGCCGGGACGGCGGCGGTGAAGATCGGCCACGAGCCCGCGTTCGGGACGAAACGCCGCTGGGTCGTCGGCGAGTCCGAGAAGGTCAGGCACCGTGTCGAGCACCTCCCGTGCGCCATCTCCCCATGCGGACGCGCCCACCTCGATGCCCCGCTGCTCGAGCCGCAACGAGGCAGTGCCCGACGAGGTGTTGGTGACCCACCAGACCACACCCGGCTCCGCCGGGAGGCGGCCGACCGCCTTCGCCATCATCGCCGCGATCGTCGCCCTCACGTCGAGGGGGCCCACAACGACAACGGTGCGCTCCAGAGGCATGATGGCGACGGTAGCGGCCCGATCGAGTGGCGGATCACGAGCACCGTATGATCCGAGCGTGTGCGACGGGCAATCCTCCGGGTGATCCGGCCAACTGAGATCGAGGCGTGGGAGCTGGAGCTCCCCCTGCGTCGACCGCTGATCACGGCCTCCCAGCGGATTGGCGTCCGCCATTCCACCGTGATCCGGGTCGAAACCGCAGATCTCGAAGCGTGGGGGGAGGCGGCGGCGTACCCCGGCCACACCAGCGACGACTCGGAGGACGTGTGGCAACTCGTTTCCACCGAGGCCAAGCGCCTGCTCGGGGCAGCAGATCCGGTGCTGATCGAAGGCTCTGCGGCGACATCGGGCGTCGATCAGGCGATGACTGCTCTTCAAGCGGCGGCTGCCGACCAGCCCCTCGCAGTCCATTTGGGTGGTGGCTTGGATCCGGTGCTGCCCTCGCTCGCCATACCGCTCGCCCCGGCAGGTGAGACCATCCGGATGGTTGCGGACGCGGTCGAGCAGAGGTACCGGCACGTGAAGCTGAAGACCGCACCCGGCCACCTCGCCGTCGTCGAGCAGGTGAGGCGAGAGTTCCCCGATCTCGGGATCGCCGTCGACGGCAACGGCTCGTTTCGCCGGCCCGATTGGGATGATCTGGCCGCTCTCGACACGTTGGGCCTCGACTACGTCGAGCAGCCGCTCGCTGCCGCCAACCTGCAGGGGCATGCCGGGCTGCAAGCCAGGATGGAGACGCCGATCTGCCTCGACGAGTCGGTGCGCCGGCTCGGCGACGTCGTCACGATCGCCACGTCCGGCGCCGCACGGGCGGTGAGCCTCAAACCCGGCCGGCTGGGGCCGACGCTGACGTTGCGGGCGCTGACGCTGGCCGTGCGTCACGAATTGGATGTGAAGATCGGTGGGCTCGTCGAGACGGGCGTCGGCAAGCACACCCTCACCGCTCTCGCCGCGACGGACGGCGTGACCCTGCCATCCGATCTGGCCGTTTCGGCCCACTTCTTCGACGAGGACGTCGTCATCCCGCCGTGGCGGCTCGATCCCGAAGGAATGATGGCCCCCCGCCGAACCCTGGAGGTCGATCGCGATCTGGTCGACGAGACGGCGGTGCGCCATCACCGGTTCCGTCGCTGACGCACGCCCCCTGCCCGCGGGTCGGCGTCCGCACCTTTTCACCCTTGCCAGACGGCGATGTGCGGGTTACCTTCGACGTCGACGCGCTCATCCAGAGCGGTGGAGGGACGGGCCCTTCGAAGCCGCGGCAACCGGCGTTGCGACGCACGGTGCCAATGCCTGAGCGATGAGCTGCAGTGCGGGACACCCGCTTGCGGCGCTCCAAGAGCGCGTACGCGAGAAGGGGGTGGTCACGTACATGAACGGGCAGGGATTTCGGAGAATCTGCGTTCGTTGGTGGCGCCGTGGCTGACTACCGAGCCGCAACACGGGACCGTGTCGTGATCTTCGACGGGGCCACGGGCACATCTCTTCAGGCGGTCGATCTCGGACCCGACGACTTCGGCGGGCCCGACTTCGAGGGTTGCAACGAGATCCTGAACCTCACGCGACCCGACGTCGTGGCCCGGCTGCATGCGGGGTTCCTCGACGTCGGTGTCGACGTGATCGAGACCAACACCTTCGGCGGTTTTGCGATTCCGCTCGACGAGTACGGCATCGCCGATCGGGCCTACGAGATCGCTCGTGCGGGTGCGGCGATCGCGGCCGGCGTCGCAGCCGACTACGCGACCCCGGATCGGCCACGGTGGGTTGCGGGCTCGATCGGTCCCGGGACCAAGTTCCCGTCCCTGGGACAGATCACATACCGCGAGCTGCGCGACGCCTACGAGATCGCGGCACGGGGGCTGCTGGATGGCGGGGTCGATCTCTTCATCATCGAGACCATGTTCGACCTGCTCGGGCTCAAAGCGGCGGTGGCCGCATGCCGGCGGGCCATGACAGCGACCGGGCGCGAGGTTCCGATCCAAGCCCAGGTGACGATCGAGCTCACCGGGCGCATGTTGCCGGGCACAGAGATCGGCGCCGCCCTCGCCGCCGTCGCCCCACTGGGGCCGGCGGTGATCGGCTTGAACTGCGCCACCGGGCCGGTCGAGATGTACGAGCCGCTGCGCCATCTGTCCCAGTCGGCTCCCATGCCGATCTCGGCCATACCGAACGCGGGCCTGCCGTCCGTCGTCGACGGGGCCATGCACTACGACCTGTCACCCGATGCCCTGGCCGAGCACCACCGTCACTTCATCACCGACCTCGGCGTGAGCGTCGTGGGAGGTTGTTGCGGCACCACTGTGGAGCACCTTGCGGCTGTCGTGGATATGTGTCGGGAACTGGAGCCGAAGCGCCGCAAACCCCTGCTGGAGCCCGGAGCCACTTCGATCTACAGCTTCACGCCGTTCCGCCAGGACACGTCGTTCCTCATCGTCGGCGAGCGCACCAACGCCAACGGCTCGAGGAAGTTCCGCGAGCTCATGCTGGCCGAGGACTGGGACGGGTGCGTGCAGATGGCCAAAGAGCAAGTGAAGGAGTCGGCCCACATGCTCGACCTCTGCGTCGACTACGTCGGCCGCGACGGTGTGCGCGACATGGACGCCCTGGCGTCTCGGCTGGCGACTCAGTCGTCGGTACCGATCGTGCTCGACTCGACCGAGCCTGATGTGATGCAAGCCGGGTTGGAGTGGCTCGGCGGCCGCGGCGTCCTCAACTCGGCCAACCTGGAGGACGGCGATGCTGCCGGCTCACGCGCCGACCGGGTGTTCCGCCTGGCGAAGGAGCACGGCGCCGCCGTGATCTGCCTGCTCATCGACGAGGAGGGCCAGGCCCGCGATGCCGACTGGAAGCTGCGGATCGCCCACCGCCTCCACAACCTCGCGGTCGATCGCTACGGCCTGTCCCCCGGCGACCTGATCTTCGACGCACTCACATTCCCGCTCTCGACAGGTGACGATGATCTCCGGGGTGACGCCATGGCGACACTCGAAGCCGTGCGGCGCATCAAGACGGATCTCCCCGGCGTCTTCACCGTCTTGGGCGTCTCCAACGTGTCCTTCGGGCTCAAGCCGGCGGCGCGGCACGTGCTCAACTCCGTGTTTCTCCACGAGGCCGCGGCGACGGGGCTGGATGCAGCGATCATCCATGCGGGTCGGATCGTGCCGCTCACCAAGATCCCCGACGAGCAGCGTGAGGTCTGCCTGGACCTGATCTACGACCGACGCAGTGGGGGGTACGACCCACTGCAGCGACTACTCGAGGTGTTTGCGGACGTGACGGCCGCGGCGACGGTGGTCGAGGACCGCAGCGGCTGGTCGCTCGAGAAGCGGCTCTCCCGCCGCATCGTCGATGGTGACCGGGATGGTCTCGAGCCGGATCTGGACGAGGCGCTGTCGGCAGGGATGGCTCCGCTCGCCGTCATCAACGACATCCTGCTCGACGGCATGAAGGTAGTCGGTGACCTCTTCGCCTCAGGGGAGATGCAGCTGCCGTTCGTGCTGCAGTCGGCCGAGACCATGAAGCAGGCGGTTGCGTACCTCGAACCACACATGGACCGCAGCGACACCAGCGGCAAGGGCACGATCGTGCTCGCCACGGTGAAGGGCGACGTGCACGACATCGGCAAGAACCTGGTCGACATCATCCTCACCAACAACGGGTACGACGTGAAGAACCTCGGCATCAAGGTGGGAATCCAGGAGATGCTCGAGGCCTTCACCACCGAGGAGGCGGATGCGATCGGGATGAGCGGACTGCTCGTGAAGAGCACACTCATCATGCGGGACAACCTCGAGGAGCTCAACCGGCGAGGCCTCGGAGCGGTCCCGGTACTCCTCGGCGGTGCCGCCCTCACCCGCACCTATGTAGAGAAGGACCTACGCGATGTCTACGCAGGCCCGCTCTTCTACGGAAAGGATGCGTTCACGGCGCTCCGGGTGATGGAGCGACTCGACGAGATGCAACGCACGGGCGAGTCCGACCCGACGTTCGGCAGGGTGGCCGAGGGGCGCCGGCTACCCGACGTGCCGCGGCGGCAACACAGCGCCGCGGCGCTCGTCCCGGCGCCGTCGCCGGACGTGGATTCCACCGCACCGGTGTTCACGCCGCCATCCCTGGGAAGCCGCATCGTCAAGGGCGTACCCCTCGACGCCATCGCCGGCTACGTCAACGAAACCGCCTTGTTCCGCAACCAATGGCAATTCCGCCCGGAGAAGGGTGAGAAGGATGCCGAGTTCAAGGAGCGAGTGCGCACCGTGTTCCGCGAGCAGCTGGCGGCGGCCCGGGAGGATGATCTGCTCGTGCCACAGGTCGTCTACGGGTTCTTCCCCGTTGCCGCGGATGGCAACGATCTCGTCGTGTTCACCGACGACTCCCGATCCACCGAGCGGATGCGCTTCACCTTCCCCCGGCAACGCCGGCCTCCCTGGCTCTGCATCGCCGACTTCCACAAACCGGTCGGTGCTGCCGAGGGCGACTATGCGGCGTTCCACATCGCAACGATGGGCCGCCGTGTATCGGAGCGCGCCGCCGAGTTGTTTGCGGCAGATCGCTACCGGGATTACTTGTTCCTCCACGGTCTCGGGGTGGAGATGACGGAGGCGCTGGCCGAGCTGTGGCACCGCCGCATCCGCGAAGAATGGGGATTCGCCGGCGAGGACGGTCCGACCATCCAGGGGTTGTTCCGCCAGCAGTACCGCGGCGGTCGATACTCGTGGGGGTATCCCGCGTGTCCCGATCTGGAGGACAACGTCAAGGTCGCCGAGCTGCTCGGCGCCGATCGCATCGGCGTCGATGTCGGTGAGCACACCGCGTTCCAGTACCAGCCGGAGCAAACGACGTCGGCCATCGTTTGCCACCATCCACAAGCCAAATACTTCATCACGTGAGGAGCCAGACCTGATGAAGGTCACCGAACATCTGGAGCGGGCCGGCGGACCGCTCATCAGCTTCGAGATCATCCCACCACGTCGCGGCGGTCAACTCAGCAGCGTGTTGCAACTGGTCGACGAGCTCGCCAAGCACCGTCCTCCGTTCATCGACATCACGAGCCACGCCGCCGAGGTCGTCTACGAGGAGACACCAACGGGCTTCAGCAAGCGCATCAAACGCAAGCGACCCGGGACCTTGGGACTCTGCGCCCTGGTGCAGAACACCTTCGATGTCGATGCGGTCCCCCACGTGCTGTGCGAGGGATTCACGAGGGAGGAGACCGAGGACTTCCTCATCGAGCTGCGCTATCTCGGCATCGACAACGTGCTGGCCATCCGCGGTGACTCGATCGGGTATGAGAAGTCACTGGAACACGGGCGAAGCCGGAATGAACACGCCACCGACCTCATCGCCCAGATCACCGACATGAACAAGGGCGTCTACCTCGAGGAGTTGCTCGACGCCTCCCCGACCGAGTTCTGCGTGGGCGCCGCCGGCTATCCGGAGAAGCACTTCGAAGCGCCGAATCTCGAGGCCGACGTGGCACGGGTCGCCGAGAAGGTGGCCGCCGGCGCCGAGTACATCGTCACCCAGATGTTCTTCGAGAACGCTCATTTCTTCAGATTCGTGGATGAGTGTCGCCGGCTGGGTATCTCGGTACCGATCATCCCGGGCATCAAGATCCTGGCATCGAGGCGTCAAGTCACGAGCATCCCTCGCACGTTTCACTGCGACATCCCGCAGCAGCTGGTCGAAGCCGTCGCCGCCGCACCGGACGACCAGGTCGGCGAGCTCGGTGTGCAGTGGGCGGTTGCCCAGACGACGGAGCTGCTCGAGCGTGGCGTGCCTTCCGTGCATTTCTACGTGATGCAGAGTGCCCGCCTCGTCAATCGAGTCCTGGCACGGCTCGACGTGTGAGAAGATCGCAGCGCTCCCGGCGGACGTGAACATTGCACGGGCGTTCCACACCGACCATCATGCGCGACGACATGTCACGCCTTCTCGTCGTCGGAGCAGGACCGATCGGGACGGCCGCTACGGCAGCGGCCATCGACGACGGAGTCGTCGATCTCGTAGCCGGTGTCGTCGATCCGGACGGGGCGGCTCGGATGCGACTCGGCAATCGTTACGACGCTCCGATGTACGCCTCGACGGTCGAAGTTCCCCGCGCCAGTGAAGGCGATCGCGCCCTCGTCGCCATCTCACCGAAGGTGGATGCCGTCGCCCCCGAGATCCTGCGGCTGCTGGCGCTGGGCTACGACGTGGTCTCGACGTGCGAGGAGCTCGCCTGGCCACCCCGCCACATGTGGAACGCCCTGCACACGGCAGCCCGCACCCACGGCCGCGTGATCGTCATGACGGGAGTGAATCCGGGATTCGTCATGGACCGCCTCCCCCTGCTCGCCACCTCGGCGTGCCGCAATGTGAAAGGCGTCATGGTCTCGCGACGCATCGACTCGGCGGCGCGCCGCGAGTCCTATATCGCCAAGACGGGCCGCGGTCTCGCCGTCTCCGGCTGGGAAGCTGCTGTGGCGGCAGGCACCGTTGGACATCGCGGGCTCATTCCGTCGGCCCGGTTGCTCGCCCACTCGCTGAACTGGCCGAACCGGGACGTCACCGAGACGTTGGACCCGATCGAGAAGGGCGATCTCGTCTCGGGCTTCCGCCAGCACGTGACGCTCCGGGCCGGGGAGCGCACCATCGACCTCGATTTCGTGGTCGATTGGGGGCTGCCGGAGCCGGGTGACCGCATCGTCGTCGACGGCGAACCGCCCCTCCATCTCGAGATCCCCGGGGGCTACCACGGCGACTTCGGCGCAAGCGCCCAGATCGTGATGGCGCTGCGGCGCTGCACGGAGCTGGCCCCCTCCTTCTATCGCCCGACCGACCTGCCGTTGCGCTTCGGCTGAGGCGGGCTGGCGCGACCGTTCGATTAGCGTCTCTTCCATGAGATTCCTGCGTGTGCTTCCTGCCGCCCTCCTCGTGCTGATCGTGCCTGCGGCGGCTGCCTCGGCCACGGAGGAGCCGACGGGGCCTGTCGACTGTGGCGTGTTCGAGGGCGTCGTGTGCCAAGGGTGGTTCACCGATGACGCCGGCGTCGTCGACGACGACCAGCGGGTCGAGGACGCCATCGATCGCGTCGTGGGTCGCTACGGAAACGAGATCGCCGCAGTGATCGTCACCGACAGCCGGGGCCAGTCCCCGCGTGATTTCGCCTTCGGTCTCGGAAACGCGTGGGGCGTCGGGGGCCCCGGGCAGGATGGTGTCGTTGTGCTCGTCGCCCTCGACGAGCGACGGACCGAGGTGGTTCCGGGCGCCGGGCTCGAGATGAGCGACACTCGTGCGGAGAGTATCGCCGGTGCCGCCAACTCCTTCTTCGGCGTCGGCGATTTCGAGGGCGGAATGCTGGCGATCGTGGGTAGCCTCGAACAGGAGCTCGCCGCGCTGGGCACGGCTACCGCACCCGCACCGGTCGACACCCCGGTGACACCCCAGCCGGCCTCCGATGGCGGCAACGTCGGATGGGTGGTGCTGATCCTCGCGGCAGGCATTGGCGTCGTCGGCGCCGGCGCCGGCTACGTCTCCAATCGCCGCACCAAGCACAAGCGCATCGCGGACCGCAGAACCGAATTGATCAACGGCGATCTCGGAGCGCTCGAGCCGGCCGGCCACGAGCTGCCTCAGTTCGAGGAGTACGCCCGTCCCCCGCCCGCCACGGCCCCGGACGTAGGGACCAGCGCGCCCTGACGCAAGCGCTGTCCGCCGTCGCAGCAGGAAGCGCACCCCGGAGCCCGGACGCAATCCGGTTTGCCTGGACGGCCGGCCTCGTCGAGATGCTCGAACGGGACCGGCTGGTCGCCGAGAGCGAGGTGCCATTGGAGCTGCGGGCCACCGATGAACGCCCGATACTCGAGGGCGCCGTCCAGCAGGCCGCCCGGGATGCTCTGGCCGTTGCGGTGGACGATGACGACACGTTCGATGTTCGTCGCCAGGAGCTGCAGCGGGTCATCGCATCACTGCGCCCCCACCGGGTAGCCGCCGCACGCCAGAGAGCTGCCACCGCACTCGCCAACCAGCTGGTGGAGACGGAGGTCGGGGACGCCCTCCTCACCGACGAGGGCTCGCGGCTGGTGCGAGCCGCCGGCGCACTCGACCCCGGGGCCCCGGCACAACAATCCATCGACGAGCTCGCCGGGGTGTACGGCACCGCTCAGGCCAAGACCAGGAAGCTCGAATCGCTGTACGCCGCGCTCCCCGCATCGACGGCCCGCCCGGCGGTCGCCGCCGCTCTCGCCGACGTCACGGACGACCCCGACATCGCCGTGGAGCGCTACGAGGAGGTGCGGGTGAAGCTGGAGGAGGAGGGAGCGGCCCTCAAGGCGGACGGGCTGTCGATCCCGGCCATCGCCGCGCTGCTCCTCATGAACAACGACCAGGACGACCTGGAGGAGTTCGTCGACACCTACCGGGAGAACCGCAATCGTGGCTTCCCGGCAGACGAGGCCGTGGAGTACGCCCTGGCCGGCCTGCGCACATCGCGCGAGATCGAGTACGTCCGCGAGGAGGCGAAACGGCTCGACCTGCCCATCGCCATCACGGCGGCCCTCTTGCGGCGCCGCGACGACGGTCCCGAGGTGTATCGCCAACTGCTCGACCGCCTCGCCGGGCAAGGCGTGGAGACCGACGATCGACGAACGATCGCCGGGATACTGGCCGTGTCGCTCGAGCCTGCCCTCGCCATCGACCGATGGGTCGAAGCCCGCAACGCCCTGACCGCGTTGGGGCTCCAAGGAGCATACGCCGACATCGCCGCCGCCTTCGGGGCGTCCGACCCACGCGGTCCCCGGACCTTCGCTCTGGCCTACGCCGCCCAGCGCCAATCCCTGGCGCGCAGCACGATCGACGACGCCGACCGCTTCGCTCCCGAGCTCGCCCACGAGGGCACACGGCGCCAGGAGGACACGTGGACCGGCGAGCCCATACCTCGTGGTCTGTACAGCTTCGACCCGTACACGCTGCTCTTCTACCACTGGGTCATCACTCGCGGTCACCACGGCAGCTTCGGCTGGGAGCCCATCTACCGCGACCAGTCCTGGTCGCAGGACCGCGGTTCGTGGTGGGGCGGCACCGGCGGCTTCGGCGGCTGGGGCGGCGGTGGCGGCTTCGGGGGCGGCGGTGGTGGCTCGTCGTGGGGCGGCAGCTCGTGGGGCGGCGGTGGTTTTGGCGGGTTCGGTGGCGGAGGCGGGTTCGGTGGCGGAGGCGGCGGCAGCAGCTGGTAGCCGTGATCACCTCAACCGCCAACCCTCGCGTCAAGGCGCTCGCCCGGCTGAAACGACGCAGCGCTCGGGACACGACGGGCTCCTTTCCCATCGAGGGGATGCGGGCGGTGCAGCGGGCCGTCGCCGCCGGCTGGCCCCTGAAAGAGCTGATTGTTGCCCCTGAGCTGATGAGCGCCCCGGTGAGGGCATCGATCTCCACCGTGAGGCCGGCCGGGCTCGCCGTCACCGAGCTGGGCGAGGCGGCATTCCGCAAGATCGCCTACCGGCAGCATCCAGATGGCGTCCTGGCTGTTGGGCACGCTGTCGACCTGACGCTCCAAAGACTCTCGCTCCCGCCCCATCCGCTGATCCTCGTCGCGGAGAGCATCGAGAAGCCGGGCAATCTCGGCGCCATGCTCCGCAGCGCCGACGGCGCCGGTGCGGACGCCGTGATCGCGGCGGATGTCTCCACCGACCCGTTCAATCCCAACGTCGTGCGGGCCTCGCAAGGATCGCTCTTCACGGTGCCCCTTGCCGTGGCGACCGCAGCCGACACGATTGCCTGGCTCGATGCGCACGCCGTCTCCGTATTGGCGGCGGGCCCAGACGGGTCGACCGCGATCTGGGACACCGACCTCACCGGACCGACTGCGCTCGTGGTGGGCGGTGAACACGGCGGCCTCACCGATCTCTGGGCGGGACGCACCCGCGTGGCCCTGCCGATGGCGGGTTCCGCCGACAGCCTCAATGCCGCCACCACCGCAGCAGTGTTGCTGTACGAGGCGGTGCGCCAGCGCCGCTGAGTGGGCCGTCCCGGCATGCGGGCCGGTCTCAGCCCGGGGCTCGATCCTCGTCGATGGCATCGTCGCGCTGGCACCAGCGGCACACCACTCGGTCGATCCTCGACTCGAGGACCTCCTCCTCGTCGATCGTCATACCACCACCGAGGTCGTAGTGGGCGAACCGGCGACGTCGTACCGTCTCGTACACGTCGAAACGAGTGCGATTGCCGCAGTGCTCACACCGGTAGCTCCGCTCCGTCACGGCTTCACGAGACCCCACAGCCCGTCGTCTGCCAGCATCTGGTCGATCAGGTCGAGGCGAGGTCTCGCCCTCCCCATCTGGACCGCGGGCGTCGTCGTCACGTGGACGGCGGGCCCCTGCCGGGCAATGCTCGGCACTACCGACACCCCGGCCTCCACCGCCGTCCGATGAGCCAGCACGAGGCTGCGATGCCCGACGTCGGGAATCGCTGCGAGCAGCACATCACCGTCGACGCCCGCCACCTTCGCCGCGGCCCGGTAGGTCAGCTCCGCATCCAACGCATCGCCCTGGCTGTGCCGCAACGTGAACAGCGCCTGCCGCAACCGCTGCTGCCGCTCGGGTTCGATGACCGCCGCATGGGCGGCCAGCGCCCGCACTCCCGGCGTCATGTCCCCTGCGCTGCCGGGGCCGTCCACCGGGAAGCCCACCCACGTGACGTCCAGTGCGGCTCCCTCCTCGGCCGCCGTCGTCAACAACAAGAACAACCGCCAGGAGTCCGCCGACTCGAAGTCGAAGTACACGGTGCCGCTGAAGCTCACGTCGGCCGAGGGTACCAGCGGCCAGGCACTGCCCAGCTTTGTCTCGCTGGATGCTTGACTCGAACATATGTTCGATGTAGCGTCGCTGGCCCGAACGAGGACGCACATGCTCGGCACACAACGCACCTTCGATGATCTGGGTGCTCCGCTCCACTCCGTGCCCTTTTGCATCCTCGATCTGGAAACGACCGGGGGCTCGCCGCACGACTGTGAGATCACCGAAGTGGGGGCGGTTCGCTACGAGGGCGGCGAGCTCACCGGCACGTTCCAGACGCTGGTCGACCCGGGAGCCCCGATCCCGCCGTCGATCACGATCCTCACTGGGATCACCCAGTCGATGGTCGTCGACGCCCCCAAGATCGAGGAGGTGCTGCCTTCGCTGCTCGAGTTCATCGGCGAGGCGGTCATCGTCGGCCACAACGTGCGATTCGACCTCTCCTTTCTCAATGCCGCCGCCCTGCGGCTCGGGTACGGCCGGCTTCCCAACCGCAGCTCCGACACCGCGGCCTTGGGTCGGCGGCTGCTGGCATCGGAGGTACGCAACTTCCGCCTCGGTACGCTGGCACGTCACCTCCGGTCGCCGACCAAGCCGAACCATCGCGCCCTCGAAGACGCCAAGGCCACTGCCCACGTCTTCTTCGAGTTGCTGGCACGGGCCGGCGCCATCGGCGTCACCTACCTGGAGGATCTCCTGGCGCTGCCGACGGCCCGCGGCGCACCGCATTACGCCAAGCTGGAGCTGACGGACGGCCTGCCGCGCCGGCCCGGTGTCTACCTGTTCCGGGACCGCAACGACCGCGTCATCTACGTCGGCAAGGCCAAGAACCTGCGTGCCCGCGTGCGCTCCTACTTCTACGGCGACAAGCGCCGCCGCATCGCCGACATGCTGCGCGACCTGGTACGGATCGAGACGAGGGTGTGCCCGACGGAGGTCGAGGCCGGGATCGCAGAACTGCGGTTGATCCACGCCCACCGGCCCCACTACAACCGCCGCTCCCGCCCCGCCAGGTCCACGCACTGGCTTCGGCTCACCCGTGAGGAGTACCCCAGGCTGTCGATCGTCCGGACCCAGCGACCGGAGGTCACACTCGCCCAGCTGGGGCCGTTCCGGCACCGGCGCACCGCCGAGCTCGTCATGCATGCGATCTGGGACGCGATCCCCATCCGGCGCTGCACGGGACGCCGCGGACACCCGTCGTGCCGGTATGCGCAGCTCGGTGTCGCCCTCTGCCCCTGCGACGGCGCCATCGACGACGAGCTGTACAGGGCCACGACGGACAACCTCGTATCCGGCATCACTGCGGATCCGGGCCTCCTCCTCGAGCCGCTCGTCGATCGGATGCGCAGTCTGGCCGGTGGAAGCCGATTCGAGGAGGCCGCCGACGTGCGCGATCGCCACAGGGCCCTGGCGCGGGCGCTCGAGGTACGCAGGATCTGGCAGGCTCTCGCCGGCGCCGGTCTCGTCTGGGCACAGAGCGACGAGGGCGAGTCCGTGGTCATCGACCACGGATCGCTCGTGGCGTCGTGGGGCCCCGGCGACCCCACGCCATTGCTCCCGGTCGCAGCGGCCGACGTCGATCTCCCGCCGACGCCCCCGACCGTCGCCGCCGCAGAGGAGCTGTGGCTGCTCTGGCGCTGGCTCGACCGCCCGGGCGTGGCGATCGTCGAGAGCACCACCCCCATCACGATGCCGGCCCGACCGGTGCGCACGCTCACCACCCTCGCCTCATGAGCCGGCCCCAACCGCTGCCTCGCGGCAACGTCCCGCCGCCGGCGAGCGGCGTCCCCGGGGCGGAGCCGTGCCCACCACCGGAGCGGGCCGCCAGCCTGCGTGGCGCCCGAACGCCCCGTGGAGGGACACCACAGCGCGAGCGCGGCCGGCAACTAGCCTGCTCCGGGCATGCGCTTCATCGTTCGCCAAGGCACTGATCCTGTCGCACGGGCCGACTCGGCACTGTTGCGTGCGCTCGGTCTTCCCGGCGGCGGCGTTGTCAGGATCGGCAAGACCCATTGCAAGGTCTCTCCCGGCGACGTCCCGTCGCCGACGGCTCTCCTCCTGGGCGTGCGCTCGATGCAGAACGCCGGTGTCGAAGTCGGCGACAGTGTCGACGTGGTGCGCGTTCCGCTGCCCGAGGCGTATCGCGTCACCGTCGACGGTGCGGACGCACCACTCAACACCCGTCATCTGTCGCGTGCCTTGCAGGGCATTCCCGTCACCGTCGGCGACCGGGTGGTGGCGCAGAGCGCCTACGGGAAGGATGAGGCCGCTACGGAGATCGAGTTGACCGTCATGGCAGTCGAGCCTGGTGACGCCGGGCTCGTGGGAAGCGCAACCGTGGTGTCGGAGGAGGGCGAGACGCCGACGGCCGTCGTGGAGCACCCGACCGGAAAGGTGGCGGGCGACGCACCGACCGCAGCCGAGGCGCTGCTCGCCGGGCTCGACACCGAGCTCGACGTGATGACAGGTTGGTTGTCGCTGCTGACATCTCGGCAGGACCTGCCCGATGCTTGGGGCCTCCCCAAGGTGGCCGGCGTGCTGCTCGAGGGGCCGGCGGGATGCGGCAAGTCGGAGCTGGTGGCTGCCGCGGCCGCCAATGCCAAGGCTCGTGTGCACGAGGTGTCGCTAGAGCTGGTGTTCAAGCCCGACAAGCTGCTCGAGCGGTTGGAGAAGGCGGTCAAGAGCGCGGTCGGGCCCACGGTGATCTTCGTCGACCGCCTCGATGCCGTGGCGGGCGACGACGGCAT
This sequence comes from Acidimicrobiia bacterium, assembly GCA_965216945.1. Lineage (GTDB taxonomy): Bacteria > Actinomycetota > Acidimicrobiia > Spongiisociales > UBA5794 > DATHZQ01. The sequence goes on from CBDCGU010000003.1 coordinate 19,845, forward strand.
GTTCCGCACCCAGGTGGCCGCCATCATGCGATGGTTCCTCGATGCTGTCGCCGACAAGCCCCGCATCGCGTGCGTGCTGGCCGTGTCCGCGGTCGCCAAGCTCCCGGCGTCCGTCACCACGACGCCCTTGCTGCCCCGCACGCTGTCGATCCCACCACCGGACGCCGAACGTAGGGCTCTCCTGTTCGAGTCCGCCATCTCCCGGGTCCCTGCCGAGGAGATCGACTTCGATCAGCTGGCGGCGCGTACCGCCGGGTTCTCCGGGGCCGACATCCTCGCCGCAGTCGTGCATGCTTCGGCGATGATCGCCCCGAAGGGCGGCGCCTTGACCCAGGACCTGCTGGTGCAGGCGGCGGATGAGACCACGCCGTCTCTCGGCGCCACCGGCATGGGCGAGATGCCCTCGTACGGCTTCGAGCGGGTGGCCAACCTCGACGAGGTGAAGCAGCGCTTGACGGAAGCAGTGATCTGGCAGATGAGGGAACCGGAACGGTTCTCCCGCCTCGGGATCGAACCGCCGAGGGGGCTCCTTTTGTACGGCCCACCAGGGACGGGCAAGACGTTCGTGATTCGGGCGCTCGCCAACGAGTCCGGTGCCGCGTTCTTCACGGTGAAAGGCGCCGAGCTACTGGACAAATACGTCGGCGAGTCGGAGCGAGCGGTTCGCGAGGTGTTTGCGAGAGCCCGCGCCGTCGCCCCTGCCATACTCTTCTTCGACGAGATCGACGCACTGGCGCCGGTCCGCGGCAACTCCACCAATTCGGTCACCGACTCGGTCGTGGCCGCTCTTTTGACCGAGATGGACGGCGTCGCAGAACGCGGCGACGTGTTCACGATCGGTGCAACCAACCGGCGTGATCTGGTCGACCCTGCACTGCTCCGCCCCGGCCGTCTCGAGACCCACCTGTATCTGGGGCTGCCACCTCCCGAGTCGCGGCGTGCGTTCTTCGGCATCAGTGACGTCCCCTTCGCCGCTGACGTCGATGTCGAGCGGATCATCGAGGCCACCGACGGGTTGTCGTTCGCCGAGCTGTCCGGCTTGCTGCGTGAAGCGGCGCTGCAAGCACTACGACGCGACTCCTCGGCGATCGCCGTGACGAATGCCGACATCGACTTTGCATTGGAGCGCTACCGAATGAACGAGGCACCCGCCGGCTGAGGGTGACTCGCCGGTGCGGCGTGTGCCGGGATCAGAATCCGCGCTGGTGATCGGCGTAAGGTGGTTCGGCGCCGGCGCGGAACTCCTCGACGTTCGGCCCCCCGAGTCGATGCAGTTTGCGGTTGCCGTACACGTAGCTGACGATGAGCAGCGGGATGATCGTCGGCCATGATGTGAGCACCTTGGCGATGGCGAGAAGCTCCGGCTCCCCGTTGGTGAAGAGGACCCACTGGACCAGCGCACGCCCCGCGAAGAACGCCACCCAGATCCACGACACGGAGGTGTAGGCGGGCCGGACGTCGGGCCGCACATACCACTCCATGGGCCACTGCCGAACGAGGCGGCTCGACCAGGCAGCAAGCGGGCGGCGGACGACGATGCTCACGACCGTACCGATCGCCGCCCCGGCGGCGCCAAGGATGCCGGGTAGGAAATAGCTCTCGGCGCGCCCACTGCGCAGGGCGAGGAAGGCGGTGAACGCAATGGCCCCGATGCCTCCGATGGCGTAGACGACCTGCTGTCCTTTGCGCAGGCGCCATGCCGCAACGCCCAAGCCGACGAACAGGGCCGCGGTGGCCGCCCATCCGAGCCCGGCCCAGGCGTTGACCGCGACGAACACGAGCGGAGCAGGAAACGAGTCGCCGATCGTGCGCTCCCCGGTGAAGAGGTCACGCAGATCGTTGCGGATGTCGGTGCGCAGGGTCGGATCACTCACAGGCCGAGGTTATTGGCGGGCCGACCACTACGGGGACGGCTCTACCGCCCGCAGTGCTTCCTCGACGGTGAAGGCCCCCTCGTAGAGGGCGCGCCCCACGATGGCGCCCTCGGCGCCCGTCGCCGCGAGCCGCACCAGGTCGGCCACGCTGCCCACTCCTCCGGATCCGAGGATCGAGAGTTGTGGAGCCGCCGCCTGGACACGTGCGATGACCTCGAGGTCGGGACCCTCCATGGTCCCGTCACGACCGATGCCGGTGACCAGGACCCGCTCGACTCCCGCCCCCACCAGGCCATCCACGACAGCCTCCAACGGGCGACCGTCGTCCCGCCATCCCTGACCCGTTGCGCTGTTTCCCCGCACGTCGAGTGCGGCGACGACACGGGACGACCCAACACGAGCAACCGAGCCTGCAAGCAACTCTGGGTGCCACACGGCCGCGGTGCCCATGACCACTCTGTGCGCACCGAGGCCGATGGCATGGGAGGCTGCGTCCGGCGTCCGGATACCACCGCCGACCTGGAACGGAACGCCGGCCACGGCCATCGCCCGCCACAGTCCGTCGGCCGGAACGCCGTCGCGAGCCCCTGCCAGGTCGACGACGTGGACCAGGGCCGCACCGGCTGCACACCACTCCGTGGCCTGCTGCACGGGGTCGTCGGCGTACACGGTGACGCGGCCGTAGTCCCCTCGCATCAGCCGCACCACACGGCCGTCGAGCACGTCGACGGCAGGGATCAGCTGCACCAGCCGTCCAGCCGATGTTTGTGGTGTGATAGCATGCTAGAACGTTACCACGATGAAACGACGGGGGGCGTGCGATGGGCATTCCGATGACGACCGACGACTGGCGCAACGACGACACTGCGGCACTGTTCGATGCGATCCTGACGCTCGAGAGTCGAGACGGGGCCGCCCACTTCTTTCGTGATCTCTGCACGTACCGCGAGCTCGAAGAGATGGCTTCACGTTGGGCAGTCGTCCGTCTCCTCGACAAGGGAATCCCCTATCGCGAGATCCGCGACCGCACCGGCGTGTCGACGGCAACGATTACCCGAATCAACCAGTGGCTCCAGCACGGCACGGGCGGCTACCGCACCATGCTGGACCGGCTCGCCGGCGTAGACCCGGGCGGACGATGAGCACCCTTCGGATCGCCCTTCCCAACAAGGGCAGGCTGGATCGACCCGCCACCGACCTGCTGCAACACAGCGGCATGCGATTCGAGAAGACGGAGCGCTCACTGTCCGTCCCGGTGTCCAACGTCGACATCGAATTGCTGTTCGTCCGCACCGAGGACATCCCCGAGCTCGTCGCCGACGGGGTTGCCGGCATGGGTATCACCGGTCTCGACCTGGTCCAGGAGGCAGGCCTACCCGTCACGGTCGCACTCGAACTCGGCTTCGGCCGCTGCCGGCTGGCGGCCGCCGTCGCCGCATCGTCGCCGATCACCGACGTCTCGGAGTTCGACCGGCTCCGTATCGCGACGTCGCACCCCAACGTGACGGCCCGCTTCTTCGCGGACAAGGGCATCCCGATCACGCCCGTGCCGTTGCGCGGCTCGGTCGAGGTGGCCCCACGTCTCGATGTGGCCGACGCCGTGGTCGACCTCGTCTCGTCCGGTAGCACCATGCGAGTCAACGGCCTCCGACCCGTCGCCGTCCTCCTCGAATCACAAGCGGTCCTCATCGAGCGCTGCGATCTCGCCGGCGCCGAGGCCGACCTGGCGGCTCAGGTCGAGACGATGCTGCGCGCCGTACTCGCCGGGCGCCGGCGGCGCTATCTCCTCATGAACGCCAGGCGTGCCGACGTGCCAACCCTGGCCACGATCATCCCCGGCCTGGAGGCGCCGACCGTCGTCCCACTCGCCGAGGAGGGCATGGTGGCGCTGCATTCGGTTGTCGACGCCGACGAGGTCTGGTCCGTGCTTCCCCGGCTCGAGGAAGCCGGAGCGTCCGGGATCCTCGTGCTGCCCATCGAGCAGCTGATCCCGTGATGCGGCTGCGTACGATCGACTTGCGCTCCGCAGCTCCGGACGAGCTGGCCGCCGTGCTGCGCCGCTCGGCCGTCCCCGACCCGTCGATCCGCGGCCGCGCCGCGGAGATCGTGCACGCCGTGCGCACGGGCGGCGACGGTGCGCTCCACGCTGCAGCAACCCAGTTCGGCGGGAGCCCGGCCGGCGGTGCGATTCACGTCGACCGGAGCCGCCCCGCAGAAGCATGGCGCACCTCCCCCACCGGCCTCCGCAGTGCTCTGGAGCATGCCGCCCGCAACATCCGCATCGCCCACGAGCCGCAACGTCCCGTCGACGCCGAACTGGAGGTATCGCCCGGGGTCCAGGTCGATCGGCGCTGGACCCCGCTCAACCGCGTTGGCGTCTACGTCCCCGGCGGAATGGCGCCGTACCCGTCGTCGCTGCTGATGGGCGCCATACCCGCCCAAGTCGCCGGCGTGACCGAAGTCGTCGTCGCCACGCCGGCCGACGCCTCAGGCCGCGTCTCGGATGCCGTCCTCGCCACAGCAGGGATGCTTGGCATCACCGAGGTGTATGCGATGGGCGGGGCACAGGCCGTGGGTGCGCTGGCTTACGGCACGGAAACGATCGACAGAGTCGACAAGATCGTCGGACCGGGCAGCGTCTGGGTGACGGCGGCCAAGCTCGCCGTGTATGGCGACTGCGCAGTCGACCTCCCTGCCGGACCGAGCGAGGCACTCGTGATGGCCGACGACGCGGCAGACGCTCGGCTCGTAGCCGCCGATCTGCTGTGCCAGGCCGAGCACGGCCCCGACTCGCCGGTGGTGCTCGTCACGACGTCTGCCGCACTGGCCGATGCCGTCGGCGCACAGCTCGACGACCTGTTGCCCCGCCTCGCTCGCCGCGACATCTTGCGCAAGGCGCTGGGTGACCACGGGCTCGTCGTCCACACCACCGACATCGCCCAAGCCGTCGCATTCGCCAACCGGTACGCCCCCGAGCACCTCTCCGTGCACACCCGAGACGCCCGCCGCGTTGCCAGAGGCATCACCGCTGCGGGATCGGTGTTTGTCGGAACCTGGTCGCCGGAGTCCGCCGGCGACTACGCCACCGGCGCCAATCACGTATTGCCCACCGGTGGCCTGGCGGGCAGCCACGGCCCGCTGTCAGTCGAGGATTTCGGCTCGTGGCGCCAGGTGCAGGAACTGACCCAAGATGGGCTGGCATCGTTGCGCTCGACGATCGCGACGCTCGCCGAGGCGGAAGGGCTCACCGCCCACCGGCTTGCGGTCGACATCCGATTCGAGGACAGGCGATGACCGTACCGCGCTACAAATGGCAGCCGACCACACCCGAGATCGCACGCAACGCCGGCATCGCCCCCTCCGCGGTCGTGCGTTTCGACCACAACACCTCGCCGTTCAGCACCGAATGGGCCGTGGACGTCGCCGTCGCTGCAGCCCGGTCCTTGAACGAGTATCCCGGCGCCTCCTACCTTCCCATCCGGGAGGCGGCGGGGGCTCTCCACGGGCTTGCGCCGGAACAGGTGGCGGTTGGCGCAGGCGTCGATGAGCTGTTGCTGCTTGCCGGACGCACCTTCCTCGGGCCCGACAAGCGCAGCCTGGCGATCACGCCCTCCTACCCGCTGTACGAGATCGCATCACTGCAAGCAGGGGCCGGCTTCACCGAGGTCCCGGCGATCGGGCCCGAGCTGGTCCTTCCCGAGAATGCGCTCATCGAGGGGGCGCGCAACGCCGACGTGACGTGGCTCTGCGTCCCCGACAATCCCACCGGCAGCCGGATGGCGGACGACGTAGTCCGCGCCGTGATCGCCGCCACCGACGGGCTCGTGGTTCTCGACGCCGCATACGCCGAGTTCGCCGGAGACCACTGGTCGGAGTGGGTCGAGCGATACCACAACCTGCTCGTTCTCCACACGATGTCGAAGGGATTCGGCCTTGGTGGTCTCCGTGTGGGATACGGCCTCGGCCACCCCGACCTGGTCGATGCACTCGACGCCATGCGCCCGCCCGGGAGCATCGCAAGCTTGTCCGTCGAGATCGCCGTTGCCGCCCTGGCCGATCCGCAGCGCATGCGCAGCCAGGTCGCCGCCATCGTGGCGGAGCGTTCTGCTCTGGCGGCGAGGCTGAGCAACCTGGGCATTCATCCGCTGCCGTCGGACACCAACTTCATCCTGTGCGAAGTCGGCTCGCATGCCAGAGCGACGGCCGAGGCGCTGATGGGCGACGGCCTGGTGGTCCGGATGTATCCCGCAGACGGTCCCCTCGGTTCTCACCTACGCTTCACCGTCCGATCGCCCGATGAGAACGACCGCTTGATCGACGCCCTCAGGAGGAACCTGCCATGAGCCGCTCGGCAACGAAGCATCGCAAGACCGCCGAGACCGAGGTTTCCGTGACGCTCGAGCTCGATGGCACCGGCAGTGCGACGGTGTCCACGGGAATCGGGTTCTTCGACCACCTGCTCGCCGCCCTCGCCCACCATGGGTTGTTCGACCTCACGCTGACCACCGTCGGGGACCTCGATGTCGACGACCACCACAGCGTCGAGGACACCGCACTCGTCCTGGGTTCGGCTTTCGCCGAGGCGCTGGGCCGGCGAGAGGGCATTGCTCGATACGGCGATGCGTCGGTCCCGATGGACGAGGCGCTGGCCACCGCGGTCGTCGACGTCGGTGGCCGGCCCTACGCCGTGATCGACCTTCGGTTCGCCGCCGATCGTATCGGGGCGTTGTCCACGCAGATGGTCCCTCACGCCCTCGAGGCGCTGGCCCGCACCGCAGGGTTCACGCTCCACCTGACGGCGACAGGACGCAACGATCACCACATCGCCGAGGCGGCGTTCAAGGCCCTGGCACATGCATTGCGCAGCGCAGTGGCAGAGGACCCGCGCCGGTCCGGCATCGCATCGACGAAGGGAATCCCGGAGGAGCGATCACCATGACCCGTATCGCCGTGGTCGACCACGGTGCCGGGAACCTGGTCTCGATCGCTCGCGGTCTGGAGCGAGCCGGTGCGACGGTTCTGGTGGTCGACGGGGCTGCACGATTCGGCGAAGCCAGCGGCGTCGTTTTACCCGGGGTGGGCACGACCGGTGCTGCGATGGAACGGCTGTCGGCCGCCGGCCTCGTCGAGCCGCTGCGGGAGTGGGCCGGACCATTGCTGGGAATCTGCGTCGGGCTCCAGCTCTTCTTCGAATCCTCAGACGAACAGGGAGGCACAGACGGACTCGGGCTCATCGGGGGCCGGGTGGAGCGCCTGGCCGGGGCACCACTTCTCCCCCACATCGGCTGGAACGATGTCACGACCAACGGCCACCCCGTCCTTGCCGGCATCCCCTCGGGGACGCCTTTCTACTTCGTGCACAGTTACGCACCGGTGCCGGCGAATCCCGATGTCGTGGTGGCAACGGCCGACTACGGGGAGACCTTCGTTGCGGCCGCTGCCTCCGCAGGACGAATCGGCGTTCAGTTCCACCCCGAGCGTTCCGGGGAGGCCGGGCTCCGGGTGCTGGCGAACTTCGTTGCGATCGCTGCGGCGGCCGAACGTGCTGCGTAAGCGCATCATCCCCTGCCTCGACGTCCATGCCGGAAGGGTGGTGAAGGGAGTCCGGTTCGTCGACCTCGTCGACGAGGGCGATCCCGTCGAGCTGGCGGAACGCTACGTCGCCGAGGGGGCGGACGAGATCTGCTTTCTCGACATCACGGCGAGCCACGAGGGCCGGGATACGATGACCGACGTGATACGCCGCACCGCCCAGAACGTGTTCGTGCCGCTGACGGTGGGCGGTGGCGTTCGGTCGGTCGCGGACATGCGGGCGGTGCTCCGTGCCGGCGCGGACAAGGTGTCGGTCAACACCGCCGCCGTCGAGCGTCCGGACCTGATCGACGAATGCGCCACTGCATTCGGCACGCAGTGTGTGGTGCTTGCGATCGATGCGAAGCGCAATGAGTCCGGGGTTGGATGGGAGGTCTATGTGCACGGAGGTCGCACTGCGACCGGACGCAACGCCGTGGCCTGGGCTGCCGAGGGTGTCGAACGTGGCGCCGGTGAGATCCTGTTGACATCGATGGACCGCGACGGCACGAAGAAGGGGTACGACCTGGAGCTGCTCGAAGCCGTGCGAAGTGCGGTGACGGTCCCGGTGATCGCATCAGGCGGCGCCGGCACCATCCAACATTGTGTGGAAGCCCTGCAACCGGGACGGGCCGATGCGGTGCTGGCTGCGTCGATCTTCCATCGTCGCGAGATCGCCATTGCGCATCTCAAGGCGGAGCTTGCGGCAGCCGGCGTACCCGTGCGTCAGGAGATGGTGACATGACGGCGATTCGCTTCGACGCCACCGGGTTGGTCGCGGCCATCGTCCAGGATGCCCACACGGGGCGCGTGCTGATGCTCGGCTGGATGAACGCCGAGGCGATACGCCTCACCGAGTCGACTGGATCGGTGCACTTCTGGTCGCGGTCCCGCAACGAGCTGTGGAGAAAGGGAGCGACAAGCGGCAACACGCTCGAATTCGTCTCCATGGCTGCGGACTGCGACGGCGATGCGGTGCTCGTGCAGGCGATCCCGGCCGGCCCCACGTGCCACACCGGATCCGCATCCTGCTTCGACGACCTCCATGGCGCGACGCTGCAGGGCTTCATCGGGCTGGAGCCGCTCTGGGCCGTCATCACCTCGCGGGCCGCGGAGCGACCCGCCGGCAGCTACACGACGAGCCTCCTCGAAGGCGGCGTCGAGGCCGTCGCACGCAAGGTCACCGAGGAGGCGACTGAAGTGCTCCTCGCCGCCAAGGATCACGCCGTGGCCCGCGCAGACGACCGGCGTCTCGCCGAGGAGGCGGCCGATCTCCTCTACCACCTCTTCGTGCTGCTCGCCGAACGGGGGCTCGAGCCGCACAATGTGCTCGAACAGCTTCGTGCCCGGGCCCGCTGAATCGAGTAGCCGTTCCGGCGCTCGCGGCGTCGCCGGCTCCCGCATCACGATCTCGGCTCACTTCGGGTGCTTCATCGCTGCGGCGAGATGCCGTGGAGACCACGCTGCTACATTCTGCGCCTCGAAGCCACCTGGGGCGTGACGGTTGACGGAAGATCTGTCGAACAACGAGGGAACGGCGCCGCCCGGCGAGGCGGTGCAGCCACGATTCGGCAAGGAGCAGATCGTCGCCGGGGTCATCACCCTCGTGATCCTCGTCCTGGTCTTTGCGGTCGTTCTGCCACAGCTCGGCGACTACGGGGCGGCGTGGGACGCCATCAGCGGCATGGACACCTGGCAGCTGTCCTTCTTGATCGCGGCGACGCTCGTCATGCTCGTGTTCTACGTCTTCCCCTTCCAGGCGGCGTTGCCCGACTTGAGCTTCCGCCAGGGATTTCTCGTCCGCCAGACGTCGTTCATGATCAGCAACGTGATACCGGCCGGCGGCGCCTTCGGGCTGGCCGTGCAGTTCGGCATGCTGCAGAGCTACGGCTTCGGAGCCGCCCCCTCGACGGCGGCGATCGGGATCACGAGCCTGTGGAATGTGCTCATCACGCTCTCGCTCCCGGTCCTCGGCCTCATCGCGTTGTTCGTCATCGGCGAAGGTGACGGTACGGCGGTCGGTCTCACCGTGCTCGCAACGGTGGTGATCGTGGTTCTCATCGCTGGATTGGCGCTCGTACTCCGCAAAGAGTCGACCGCCCGCAAGGTCGGTGCGTGGGGCAACAGCCTGATCCAGTGGGCGGCCCGTGTGGTGAAGAGGGACATCGACTTCGATGCGGCCGAGGCTCTCGTCGACTTCCGCGAGTCCATCATCGGAGTTGTCGCCGATCGCTGGCTCGTCATCACGCTGGCAAACCTCTTCCAGCACGTGACACAGTTCTCGATCCTCTACGTCGCCGTGCTCATACTCCAGGGCGGCTTCGACGGCCCGATCAGCCTGGCCGAAGCCTTTGCCGCATTCGCCTTCGGGCGTCTCGCCACCTTCGTCCCCGTGCCTCCGGGAGGTCTGGGCACGACGGATGCGATCATCGCCGGGCTGCTCACCCAGTTTGGGCTGCCCAACAACGATGCTTTGGCCGCCACCATGATCTGGAGGGCTGCGACGTTCTTCCCGCAGGTCGTCATCGGATTCTTTGCGTTCCTCGCATTCCAACGCGAGCAGAAGCGGTCGGCGGCCGCGGCCTGACGACCCCGTGTGACGGGACCGCCCGGCCCACCGACCTTCGTATTCAGTTCGACGGTACGGCGGCATCCATGCCGTCGGCCCAGGCACCTTCCTCACCGGCGGCACCGAGTGCGATGTCATGCCCGTTCTCGGTGGCGTCGAATCCATCGTCGGGTCTGTCGTCGATGTCACGCACGTTCATCCCGATGGCGGACACCGCCTTCCCGGGTCCCGCGTAGCCGCGAAGCCCGGACATCACCGTGCCGTGGGGAGCACGAATCTCGAATGGAACACCGTCGGTGTGCCCAAACGGTCCGATCGTGTTGCCGGTCACCGTCTCGAACCCCACCGACGTGATGACGGAGCGGTAGGTGCCGAACAGAGCCACGACGTCGTCGTCTCCGCCGAGGCGGAACGAGATCACGGTGGCGCCGTCATGATCGACGTGATCCGGGGTCACCGCACGATCGACCGGCTCAACCGATTCGAGCCCTGCACCGAGTGTCACGATGACCCCCTGGACGCGCTCCAGTCGCTGGTTGAAGAAGCGCCCCGCTTCCCGGCCGAAGACCGGGCCGTAGGCGTGGCCGTGGGAGCGATGCGGTGCGATGTCGATCATCTTCGGCGACGAGGCGAGCCCGCGGCCATCGAACAACGTCACCGCATACGTTCCAGGAGACAGGATCGTCGGATCGGCCGGGATCGTGATGTTCAGCTCCCCGTCGCCATGGGCGAACTCGAGCTCGGCGAACCGCTGCTCGACGAGATCCCACGTGCGGGTGCCCCCGGTCTTCACGGCCGTGACCCTGACGACGTTGTGCGCATCGGGTGTCGTCAGTGAGACCACGTCGCCGGGTGCCGCACCGGTCGGTCGCAACGATTCGATCCGCGGTGGATTGGCACCGCGTGGCACGGGAGCGGCGAGACGGAACGCTCGATCCTTACCCTCCGGATCGACGAGATACGAGCCGTCGTCGAGACGCTCGGCCTGCCCGTGGAGCGGGCGCACGACCCAGCCCTCCGCCTTCGACCACTTCTCCGTGTCCGGGTCCCAGATCTCGAGCGAGAGGCCCTCGGGCGTGCTGCGTGACCCTCCGTGACTCCCCACGGCCAGGATCCGCCCGTCGGCGAGCAGCGTGCCCATGACCCGTGGCGTGTGGCGATGCATCGGTGCCACCTCCCGCACGACGGGGCTCTTGGCGGACGTGTCGATCGAAACCGTCCGTGTGGAGTGCCCCCCGAAGACGAGAATGCGATGCGGTGCGTACATGACGGCACCTGCTGCCGGCCCCCCTACTCCGACGTCCAGCTGCCCCCGCACCCTGAGGCGGAGCAGCCCGTCGAGAATGAGATAGAGCCTGCCCTCCGTGTCGATGCCGAAGATCCTCCCGTCACCGAGATCGAAGTTCTTCGGCGCTTCCGGGTGAATCGCTGCGGTGCTGAAGGGCAGCGCCACCGCCTCGTCGTCTTTGGTCAGCAGCTCGGCACGTTCATCGCCGTGGAGCCCACCTTGGACGTACACATCCCCCGTGATCAGTGTGATGGCCGTTTCGTACGGGCGAACAGATCGCCCTCGCGTCACGGCCGCGTCGTACCCCCTCATGCCGGAACCTGCATGATCCTGGCTCCTCCCTATTGCTCCCCACCCACGATGATACGCGACCCCACCGGCAATCAGAACAGGGAATCTCGACACCGATCGCATCGACGGTCGACGCATCGAAGGATCGTCTCAGTGGGTTCCCGGTTCGCGCTCGTCCCTCAGCTCCCGGGTCATGAGCTCCACGGCGACGACCTCCGGGTCCTTGTCTTCGTAGAGCACCCGGTACACCTGTTCCGTGATTGGCATGTCTACCCCGAGCCGAGTTGCCAGGGCGTGCGCCGCCTGTGTGGTCTTGACCCCCTCCGCCACCATGTCCATCTCCGCCAAGATCTCCTCGAGCCTCTTGCCCCGGCCCAGCTGCTCGCCGACCGTGCGATTTCGCGACAGCGAGCCCGTACAGGTGAGCACGAGGTCGCCCATGCCCGAGAGCCCGGCGAAAGTGAGCGGATTGCCGCCTCGAGCCACCCCGAGGCGCGTGACCTCGGCGAGACCGCGTGTGATCAGTGCGGCCATGGTGTTGCTGCCGTAGCGGAGACCTTCGACGATTCCGGCAGCGATGGCGATCACGTTCTTCAGTGCTCCGCCCAGCTCCACACTGAGGACGTCGTCGGAGGAGTACACGCGGAAACGTGGGGTGGCGAAGAGGTCGCGAACGTCACGGGCATGCCGCGCCACGATGCTCGCCGCGACAACGGCAGTCGGATGCTCGGCCGCGACCTCCCGGGCGAACGACGGGCCGGAGAGGGTGGTGATGCCTCCGGCGATGGCGCCACCAATCACATCGCCGAAGATCTCGCCGGGAGTGAGCAGGGTTCCCACTTCGATCCCCTTGGACACCGTGACGAGACGTTGGGCGGCGCCGAAGCTTGCCGCCAGCGGCGCATACGTGTTGCGAATGAACTGGGTGGGAACGGCATTGACGATGACCTCTGCCGCCGTGAGCCCATCCCGGAGATCGGACACTGCCCGCAGTGACTCCGCAAGCTTGATGCCGGGAAGGAACACCGTGTTCTCCCTGCGCATGTTGATGCCGTCGACAACGTCGGGTTCGCGTGCCCAGATCGTTGTCGGCACGCCCTTGTGCGCCAGGAGATTGGCGAGCGCCGTGCCCCACGAGCCCGCTCCCACGACGCAGGTCCGCGCCAACTCCGTCACGTGCTTCCTCCGTCCCTCGGGTGGCCGCATGCTGCCACGACCGCGGACCCATCGTCCCCGACCGGATGTCCCTTCGCCGGTGCCGTCCGTCGGGATTCGAGCCCTTCGTCGATACACTGGACTCGGTGATCCGCCGCCGTCTCGCCGCCGTCGCGCTCGTTGCCCTCGCCGCCTCTGCTTGCTCGCCGAGCGACGTCGACATCGCCGCGGTCCCCGAACTGCCGGCCGTCAGATCCGAGGACGTCGCGACGCTCCTCGCCGCATCGACCCAGCCGGTCGTGCTGAACGTGTGGGCTTCCTGGTGCATCCCCTGCCGGTCGGAGGCCCCGCTGCTCGATCGAGCCTCGTCCCAGTTCTCTGACCGCATCCAGTTCCTCGGACTCAACGTACGCGACAGCCAGCCCGGGGCCCGCGAGTTCATCGCCGAGTTCTTGCCCGAGGCACCGTTCGATCACCTCTTCGACTCCGCCGGCGACATCCCGGTCGATCTCGGTGGTTCCCGCGCCGTGCCGCTGACATTCTTCTACGCACCCGACGGTGCGCTCGTCGACCTGCACACGGGGGTGCTCGACGAGCGCACGCTGGCGCTTCAGATCGACGAGCTGCTGGCCCGGTAATGGAGTTCACCCTGCTGGCTGCGGCGGCCATCGGCGTCGCGTCGCTCTATGTGATGCTGTGGTGGGAGGCGAAGCGAGGCAATGCCGCCGATTGCACCCGCGATCTGTGGGAGGTCGCCCTGGCCGCCATCATCGCCGGGGTGTTCGTCGGCAGGCTCGCCGCCATGATCATCGACGGGGTGAATCCGCTCGCCAATCCCGGCGACATCCTCATCGTGCGTGCCGGTGTGGCCACGGGTTGGGCCTCGGCGGCCGCCCTCCTCACCGTGGTGTGGCTGGCTCGTGATGAGCTGCGGCCCGTCGCCGACGGGCTGGCCGCGGCCGCCCTCGCCGGGTTGGCCGGCTGGCATGCCGGTTGTCTGCCGCGGGAGGCATGTCTCGGCACGCCGACGGATCTTCCCTGGGCGATGTCCCAACCGGGGTCGAGTGTCGGCCGCCACCCGGTCGAGCTCTACGCCGCCCTGGGGTTTGCGCTCGCCGCGATCGCACTTGCATGGTGGCGCAAGGTGAGCCCTCCCCCGGCGGGCGTCGCCGCCTTCGCGGCGCTGGCCGTCGCCGGTGGGGTGAGGCTGGTCACGGAGCCCATACGCCCGGCGCTGTCGCCGGGCCCGGTCTGGTGGTACGTCGCCGGCGTCGCCGTGGGTGTGGCCGGGCTCGGCTGGTCGTACCGCCAGGTGCGGCGTCGTCCCGGCGCACCCGGCTAGTGCTCCGTCTCAAAACATGGCGATGTTCAGGGCGAGTCAGGGGCGTTGCTGGCAAGGACGCAGGACGCAGGCGCATTCGTGCAATGCGTCAAGGACGAGGACGCCGCCAGCTGCGGTCCTGGCCGTCCCGAACGCGGCAAATGTTGTGTGACGGGGCACTAGACCGAGAGTGCCAGCAGATTGTCGATCCGGGTGCGGATCTCGCTCTCGTCGAGAGCGCCGGGCCATCCGTCGACGATGGTGTCTCCGCCGGTGACGAGGAAGGTCACCGGCTGGTACGGCACGCCGTAGAGATCCCAGATGGAGTCGTCCAGACCCCACAACAGTGCGTCTCCGAACAGCTCGTCTGCCCGCTCTGCGGTCGAGCCGAGGTCGGACCGGCCCGCTACGGCGACGAATGCTACCTCGTCCTCATAGTCCTGGGAGATGTTGGCGACGACGGGCAACTCCCGCCGGCAGGTGGGTCACCACTCCGCCCAGAAGACGAGGTACACCGGCCTCTCCTCAGCACTCAGCGAGAACTCCCCGCCATCGGCGAGGGCCAGCGTGAAATCGGGAGCGGGGTCGCCTTCGGGCTCCGGTTGCGTCCCGCCCGCCGTCGTGGTCGGATCGTCGACATCCGCTGTTCCCCCGTCCCCGGCTACGGCGGCGGTGGTCGTGGTGTCACCGTCGTCGGTCTGGGCCTCCGCCGTGGCGGCGTCACCGCCGTGGGTCGTCGTGGCCCCGGAGTCGTCGCTACCGCCGCCGCAGGCCGCGGCGACGATCACAAGAGCGGCCAGAACGGCGATCCATCGCTTCATGGCGAGGACCTTAGACCGGACTATTCGCAAGCGAATCCCATTCGGCGCTGTTCACGGAATGTTCACCGATCGCGGGAGAAGGCCACCGCCCGCTCGAGGACTGCAAGTGCATCACCCGAGTCGAGCGCCTGGATCGCGAGCTCCATGCCTTCGGTGAACCCGTCGGCCAGCCCGGCCGCAACGATGGCGGGGGCAGCGTTGACGAGAGCGATATCCCGCTTGGGACCGGCGTCACCATGAAGCACCCCCCTCGTGATGGCGAGGTTCTCCTGGACATCCCCGCCGAGGAGGTCTTCACGGCGGGAGCGCCCGATGCCGAAGTCCTCCGGGGTGAACTCGGCGTGGGTGATCTCATCGTCGATGAGCCGGTAGATGAATGACGGACCCGTCGTCGTCAGCTCGTCGAGCCCGTCCTCACCGTGGAACACGAATGCGACCTCGGCGCCCGTGTTGCGCAGCACCTCGATCATCTTCCCTGCAAGTGCGTGGTCTGCCACGCCAACCGCATAACGGCGAGCCCGTGCCGGATTGCACAGCGGCCCGAGGACATTGAAGACCGTGCGGATCCCGATCTCGCGCCGCACCGGCCCGGCGTGTCGCATGGCAGGGTGGTACCGCGGCGCAAAGAAGAAGCCGAACCCGATGGTGCGGATCATCTCGACGGTGGCGTCCGGTGGCAGGTCGATGTCGATACCCAAAGCCTCCAGCAGGTCTGCCGAGCCCGTTTTCGATGAGGCAGCCCGGTTGCCGTGTTTGGCGACCTTGGCGCCCGCACCGGCAGCGATGAAGGCGGCCGTGGTCGAGATGTTGAAGGTGCCGGAATGGTCGCCGCCCGTGCCCACGATGTCGACGACACGTTCCCCGACGTCCACCGTCACCGCAGCATCGAGCATTGCCTCGACCATGCCGGTGATCTCGTCGCTCGTCTCGCCTTTGGCTCGCAACCCCGTGACGAACGCGGCGATCTGCGCCGGCGATGCATCACCGGCCATGACCTGCTGCATCGCCGCCCGAGCCGTCTCCCTGCTCAGCGCCTCCCCCGCCACCAGAGGCGAGAGCACAACGGCCCAATCGAACGATGCGTCGCCGCCGACATCTCTCTCGGTCACGCCGGCAGCGTAGCCACCAATCGGGCTCGTGCCCCCGTGGCGACTTTCGAGCGAGCTGCGAGCGATACGGCTCAGGCGGTGCGGCGGAGTGCGAGGCGACGTTGCTTCTCGGTGCGGCCACCCCAGACGCCAAACGTCTCGCGAGCGTCCATCGAGTACGACTGGCACTCCCGCATCACGGGGCACATGGCACAGAGAGCGAGCGCAGCCTTCTCATCGGCCTTGCTGCCGGGGAAAAACAGGTCGGGGTCGGCATCACGGCATGCGGCGAAGACCACCCAGGGGCGTTCGTCGGTGATGGGGGCTTGCAGGAAGGCGGCAAGGGCCGCCAACTCGTCGGTCAGGGTGTCACTCATGCGGGCGCACTCCTCCTCAAGGGCGCTCATAACCATCAGACGACCAGGACGGCCGCGGAGTTCCCTCGAATCGCTGCAGCGGCTTGGCGAACTACACTCCATCGACCGACCACGTCATCCAACGACACTCGATGTGAGGGAGGCCGTTCTGCTCTACTTCGCTTACACCGCTCGGATCGCCCCCGAGCGCATGTCCGCGGCGGCGCCCGGAGCAGAGTTCCAGTTCATCGCACACCTCCCGCAGTGGGGCCTCGACTGGCCGATCGAGAACGGCGAGTGGGGCGGTGCACTTCCGACGGTGCGCCCCGACGAGGCGAGCACGGTGTGGGGTGCCGTCTTTGCCGTTCCCGAAGACGAGTTCGACCAGCTCGATACCATCGAGTCGTCAGAGGGCCGCTCCGCCGCCACGATCGAGGCTATGGACCGCACCGGCAAGCGACATCTCGTGACGGTTCACGTCAGCGAGGGCAACGGAGCGAGCCACCCCCCGTCGCCGGAATATGTCTCAGTGATGTTGCGTGGTTCCCGGCATTGGAGCCTCCCGGCGGGATGGATCGCCGGGCTCGAGGAGCATCTCGGCAGCGGCTTCTAGTGGTCCGCTCCCCCGGCTCGTGGGGCGCCATCGTCCTGGGGGCCATGGCGGGTCTCGGTCTTTCGCTCAGCGTGTTCCTCGTGCTCGCAGCCACCGGCATCGTGGATGACAGCGGTGAGCAGGCGATCCTGGTCTTCGTGCAGTTCCTCGGGCTGTTGGTCGCCGGTTTCGTCGCCGGCCGGCTCGGCGGCGGCACCCCGGCACTCGACGGCGGCCTCGCCGGCATGACCGCATTCGTCATCGCCGTTGCCATCAGCGTCGCAGCTGGGGCGTCGCTCGGTGTGGGTGCGATCGTGCTCCTCGGCGTGGTGGCGGCGGTGCTCGGGTCCGCCGGCGGCGTGCTGGCCCAGTTCATGAGGGACCGCTGAGACGGCTCAGAGCTCGGCCAGATACTCCTGACGCCACCGCTCCGTGCTCTCGACCTGGTTGAACGTGTAGACGTGGACGCCGGCAATGTTCGCCACCGGATCGACGAGCGTGCCGGCCATGTCCTCGAGCAGCTCGTCGGGGCTGTAGCCGCCCGGCTCGACGAAGGAGCGCAGCAGCCCGCGGTGACGGCTCAGGAACCGCATTGAGCGTCCGACGCCGATCCGAGCGGAGATCCGCATGAGCTTGAGACGGTCGGCAACTCCCGGAACGCCGATCACCGCCGGCAGGCGGATGCCGCTGGTGCGCATGTCACGCAGCCACGTAGTGATCGCCTCCGCGTCGAAACACATCTGGGTCGTCATCGACGTGGCGAAGGGTTGTTTGTCGTGTAGCGCCAGCCGGGCCGTTTCGTCGTCGAAGATGTGGTGCCCCTCCGGGTAGGACCCGATGCCGATCTCATCGAACTCTGCGCCGAGCTCGGCGATTGCCCGCAGCAGCGAGCCGGCGTCGAAGAACTCGCCGGCCTCTGCGGCGTCCCCGCCGATGACGAAGATACGCCGGATCTCGAGGTCGTCGATCCGGGCGAGGAGCTTCTCCAGATGCGTCCGATCGTGGATCATCCGTGCCGACAGGTGCGGGATCACGTCGAAGCCACGGCGCCGCAGCACGGCGGCGAGCTCGATCGTGTCTTCTAGTGGCTTCACCGGTGACGCCGTCACGGAGACCGCTGCGGCCGGGGGCAGATACGCCACCTGATCGAGCACGTTCTTCAGCGGTATCACCTCGAAGATCGCGTTCTCCAGCACGCGGCGGATCGCCGCCCGCTGCGCTTCGTTGAGTTCACGTTCCATGGGCGGGGGGCTCCTCATGTGTCAGAGTCGGGGAACGAGCTCTTGCGACGGTCGATCCAATCGACGAGCTCGGCGTCGATCGCCTCATCGAGCGCCGGCGGCTCGTAGTCGGCGAGCATCTGCTTCCACTTGGCGTTGGCGCGCTGGACGGCGTCCCGACTCCCTTCGAGCTCCCATTGCTCGAAGCTGTTGTTGTCGGCGAGATCGGACCGCCAGAAGGCGGTTTCGAAGTTGGCCAGCGTGTGCTCGGTTCCGAGGAAGTGCTGCCCGGGCCCCGTCGCGATCATCGCATCGAGGGCAAGGGCGTTGTCGTCCACGGCGACGCCCGCAACCCACCGCTCCATCATCGTCGCTTGGATGGAGTCGATGATGAACTTCTCGTAGCCGACGGTGAGGCCGCCTTCGAGCCATCCAGCGGAGTGGAGCACGAAGTTCACCCCGGCCTGGACGGTGGGGAGAAAGGTGAGGGCGCTCTCGTAGGCGGCTTGGGCGTCGGCAACCTTCGACGCAGTGAAGTTCCCGCCGGAGCGGAACGGCACACCCAGCCGTCGCGCCAGCTGGGCCACGAGATAGAGCATCAGCGCAGGCTCAGGGGTGCCGAAGGTCGGGGCGCCCGATTGCATCGACATGGAGCTGGCGAAAGATCCGAAGATCACAGGCGCTCCAGGACGGACGATCTGCGTGAACGCCATGCCTGCCATGGCCTCGGCGAGAGTCTGGGTCGCTGCCCCCGCCACGGTCGACGGCGCCATCGCCCCCGCCAGGATGAACGGAGTCACCAGCACGGCCTGATTGTTCTCGGCATACACCTTGGCAGAGCCGAGCATGGCGTGGTCCCAGGACATCGGGGAGTTGGCGTTCGCAAGGGCCAGCACGAACGTTCGCTCCTGCAACGCGTCGTCGCCGAACAGCACCTTGACGATGTCGATCGTGTCCTGGGCACGGTCGGGGTGTGTCACCGACCCCATGAAGGGTTTGTCGCTGTACTTGATGTGGGTGTACACCATGTCGAGATGACGCTTGTTGACCGGCAGGTCGACCGGCTCACAGAGAGTGCCGCCCGCATGATGGAGCGCAGGCGACATATACGTCAGCTTGGCGAGGTTGCGGAAGTCCTCGATGGTGGCGTAGCGGCGGCCGCCTTCCAGATCGCGCACGAAAGGGGGCCCGTAGACGGGTGCGAACACCAGATGCGGGTCGCCGATGACGACTGAGCGCTCGGGGTTGCGTGCGTGCTGGGTGAACTTCTTCGGCGCTGTGGCTTGGATGAGCTGCCGGCACATCCCGCGGGGAAAGCGCACACGAGTCCCGTCGACATCGGCCCCGGCCGCGGCGAAGATCCGCACCGCCTCCTCGTAGCCGACGATGTCGATTCCCACCTGCTCCAGCAGGGTCTCGGCGTTCTCCTCGATGAGGCCGAGAGCTTCGGCCGACAGCACTTCGACCGGAGCCAGGTTGCGGGTGAGGAACTTCTGCTGCTCGATGGCCTTCGACACCCGCGCCGCCTGGCGTGCCGAGCGACCCCCGCCGCGCCGTCCCCGTCGTTCGCTCATCGCTCCTCCTTCTCGATGCGCCGGCGGCGCCGGCGTCCCGTGACGCCGACCGCCTCTTGACGTGCGGAGGCCGGCAGCGTCACGAGTGTCGAGAGATGGGGTGCCGGCTCGGTGCCGTGTGGGAATGCCATCGCCGCCACGAAGAGATCCTGGAAGCGAGGCTCGGTCGCCGTCTCCACCTTCTCGACATCGGCGGCGACCGCGGCCATCTCGCTCCGTTCGGTGCCGGAGAGGAGGGCGCGCACCGCACCGAGGCCGGAGGCGTTGCCCGCAGACCGCGCCTGGGAGAGTGGGATGTCCGGAATCAGGCCGAGCACCATCGCGTAGAGCGGGTCGATGTGAGAACCGAATGCTCCGGCGAGTCGGATCGTGTCGACGGTCGTGTGCCCGGAACGCTCCCGCAACAGGTCGATGCCTGCTCGCAGCGCCGCCTTCGCCAGCTGGATGGCTCGCACGTCGTTTTGCGTGATGCGCAGCTCCGGTTGCCCGCGATGCAGGACGTAGGCATGGGTGCGGCCGTCGGCGACGATGCGGTCGCTGCGGGCCGTGAGCGCGCCGTTCATCTTCCCCTGGGGATCGATGATGCCGGCGAGGAACATCTCACCGATCACCTCGATGATGCCCGAGCCGCACACACCGGCGATGGCGACGCCGGCGCTGCTGTCGCTCCACCCCGGATCGTCGGACCAACCGTCGACGCCGATGACAGCAAACCGGGGCTCCAAAGTCGCCGGATCGATTCGCACCCGCTCGATGGCTCCGACGGTTGCCCGCACCCCACAGCTGATCTCGCCACCCTCGAGGGCCGGACCCGTGGGGCTCGATGCTGCATAGAGACCCGCACTACTGCCGAGGACGATCTCTGCATTGGTGCCCACGTCGACGAGCAGCTGCACGTCATCGGCGCGATGGGGCCCTTCGGCGAGGATCGCCCCTGCCGTATCGGCACCGACGTGGCCGGCGATGCAGGGACCGAACGTCGCACGAGCGCTCGGAGCGGCGATGCCAACCGCGGCGGCAGTCGTCACCACCGGCTCGCTGGTTGCCAGCGTGAAGGGTGCCGTGCCGAGCGGCGTCGGGTCGAACCCGAGGTAGAGGTGGTGCATGATCGGATTGCCCACGAGGAACACCTCGAGCAGGCGATCGGCGTCGACATCGGCCTGCACGAGCAACTCTGCCACGAGATCCGCCACGGCGTCACGCACGGCGGCCGTCAACTCGGTTCGGCCGTCACCGTGCATCATGACGTACGAGACGCGGCTCATGAGGTCTTCACCGAACCGGATCTGTGGATTCATGATGCCGGCCGTCGCCAGTAGCTCACCGGTTCCGAGGTCGCACAGATAGGCGGCGATCGTCGTCGATCCGATGTCAACTGCAACGCCGACGATGTGGTCGACGAACCCCGGCCACACGGCGACGACTTCACCGTCCCGCACCGCAGCCGTAACCTCGAGCTCCCCGCCGGCCAGCACGTCGCGGAGACGGGCCAGCGTCCCGTGCTCCACGCTCAGATCCTGCAGGTTCCACTGCTCTTCGAGGGCGTTGAGCAGTGCCGTATGGTCGCTGACTGCATCGCCCAGGCTCCGTAGCGCCACCTCCACGTAGCGCAGGTCGACCAGGGGATCCAGCACCAGACCGGCGAGGTCGACGTCCTTCCGCACGACTTGTTTGTGGACCTGGCTCTCCGGGGGGATGTCGATGATGATGTCGCCGAGCACCACGGCTCCACAACCAAGTCGATGTCCAGGCGGCATACCCCGTTTGGCATCGTATTTGCGCTCGTTGTCCGACCAATCGCCGAGGGCCCCGGCCGCCGAGCTGATCTCCCATTTGGGAAACTCCCCGAAGGAGGGCACGACACGGCATCGCCCGCAGATGCCACGCCCTCCGCACACCGAATCGAGGTCGGCGCCGGCCACCCGGGCCGCGTCGAGGACCGAGATGCCGGCGGGCACGACGGCCTCGAGACCGGATGGCGTGAAAACGATGCGGGGTGTGCGTGTCAACGGTCGACGATCAGCCGGCGGCGCGACGTCTGTTGCTGCGACGCCGGCCGCGCTCCTCGCCGCTTGCGGGCGGCGTGCGGTAGTGCCTGATCCACGCGGCACAGTCGTTGTCGACGCCGCGCAGGACGTCTGCGGCCCGGATCGACTGCATGATCTCCGGCTCCAGCGGGTTTGTGATGGCCGACGTGAGCCCGGCGCCGATCGCCATGGCCAGGAAGGCTGCGTTGATGCCGGCACGGTTCGGCAGACCGAAGCTGACGTTCGACGCTCCGCATGTGGAGTTGACCTGCAGCTCGTCGCGCAGCCGTCCCACGAGATGCAGGACCTGCCGCCCTGCAGTCGCCATGGCGCCGATCGGCATGACGAGCGGGTCGACCACGATGTCCTCGCGACCGATGCCGTAGTCGTGCGCCCGGTCGACGATCTTCTCCGCAACCGAAAAACGGACATCGGGGTCTTCGGAGATGCCCGTCTCGTCATTGGTGATCGCCACCACCGCGGCGCCGTGCCTGGCGACGAGCGGCAGAACCCGTTCGAGTGACTCGTCCTCGCCCGTCACCGAATTGACGAGCGCCTTGCCTTGGTACACGGCGAGCCCCGACTCCAGCGCCTCGATGATGGAGGAGTCGATGGAGAGTGGCACATCGGTCAGCGACTGGACGAGTTGCACGGCGTCGGCGAGGATCGTCGGCTCGTCGGCCAGCGGGATCCCGGCGTTGACATCGAGCATGTGCGCCCCGGCGGCCACCTGGGCCAGGGCATCCCTCTCCACACGGCTGTAGTCGCCGTTGCGCATCTCCTCGGCGAGCAGCTTCCGGCCCGTCGGGTTGATACGCTCGCCGATGACGACGAAGGGCCGCTCGAAACCGAGCAATACCTCCTTCGTCGCCGAGCCGATGACGGTGTCGGTCATGATGTCGCTCCCTCGGATCTGTCGATACCGCCTGCGGCCACGAGTCGGCGCAGCACATCCTTCGTGAAGGCCGACTCCAGCGCCTCTACCGCCGCATCGACCTCGGCCTGCAGATCCTCGCTGCACGGCCGAGAGACACGGCGCCACTCGGCGAGATACTCATTCGTGGTCTTCTTGTCCGCGTTGACAGCCGCCTGATCAACCGCGATCTGGAAGCGGGAGTGGAGCTGCACGCTGGCTTTGCGACGGCCGGCTCGGGCCGTGACCTGGGCTGGGATGTCACGCCAGTAGATGGTGATGAGCTCGGGCCTTGCGGCAGCGTTTCTGCCGTTGTCACGATTACCCCGCATGCTTCACCTCCGGGCGGACCTCGATCGGGCGCCCGCGTCGCTCACCGAATCGCACGAGCGTGGTTTCCAAATCGCCGTAGCCGACCCGGCGATGCTCGAAGCGCAATCCGAGCCGATCGGCGGCAGCCCTCGCCTTCGCCACGAGCGCCTCCGTGGGTCGTTGCGAGAGGTAGACGAGGCGGGTGTAGTTGCCGAAATACGCATCGAGGAGGTGGGGGTGGCGGTCGAGACCGAGCCCGGCCCACATGATGCGATCGAAGTGCTTGGTGAGGTAGTCGGTCAGGTAGAACGTGCCGATCTCCTCATCGGCGAGCGCGGCGAACACCGGCGAGGTGGCGTAGAACTCGTAACAGTGATCTCCGGGCAGACGGGTGGCGCCGTAGCGGGCGACGATCGGGTCGAGCAGACCGCCGGTGCCGCAGTCGGCATAGCCGACGAGGACCCGTTCGTACACATCGCCGGCTGCCGCCAGCCTCGCCTCGACGGCGCCGGGGATCCGGTCGGGCCGGTTGTGCAGCGAGGCGGGCAGACACTCGAGCTCGACGTGTTTCCAGCCGCTCGCCCTGATGACGTCGGCCAGCTCGCGGGCGAGGGCGCCGCATGCCAGCACCAGGACCCGGGGTGGAGCGTCAGACATCCTCGGACGCCAGCAGGCGGCGGCGGGTCACGAGCTCTTTGGCGGTTTCGGCTGCCACTGCGGCATCGCGGCAGTAGGCGTCGGCGCCGACGGCGTCGCCGAACTCCTCGTTGAGGGGCGCTCCACCGACCAGCACAAGGTAGTCGTCGCGGATGCCTCTCTCTTTCATCGCCTCGATCACGACTTTCATGTAGGGCATCGTGGTGGTGAGAAGCGCCGACATCCCCAAGATGTCGGGTTTGTGCTGCTCGAGCGCATCCAGGTACTCGTCGACGTCGGTGTTGATGCCGAGATCGACGACGTCGAACCCGGCCCCTTCCAGCATCATCGCCACGAGGTTCTTGCCGATGTCGTGAATGTCGCCTTTGACGGTGCCGATCACGACCTTGCCGACGTTGGCGGCGCCGGTCTCGGCGAGCAGCGGCCGGAGGATCTCCATTCCCGCCTTCATCGCATTTGCGGCCAGCAACACCTCCGGGACGAAGAGGATGCCGTCCCGGAAGTCGATGCCGACGATCCGCATGCCTTCGACCAGGGCCTCGTTGAGCACGTCGCCGGCGGTCCACTCCCGCGACAGGAGGATGTTCGTGCCCTCGACGATCTCCTCGGCGAGGCCGTCGTAGAGGTCGTCGTGCATCTGTTCGACGAGCTCTTCGTCCGACAGGCTGCTGAGGTCGAGTTCTTGGTCGTGTTCGTCAGTCATGGTGGTCTCGCGGGGCGGGCTGGTGGCAACCAACCGGTGCCGTCCCACGACCTGGTTTGGCTGTCCTTGATCCGGCCCGATGGTTCCATGATACGGAACGGTCCTACATGGTGGAACACTACAACACCGGCATCCCCCTCGCCACCCGTTCCGCTGCCGCCGGATCGACCCGGAGTCACATTGAACAGCCCTCTGGCGGGCCAGTAGCGTGGTTCTGGGAATGCGTCACCCGCCGCCGGCAGGTAGTGTTCCACCATGTAGCATCGTGCCACATCGTGGTACGCCGCGCCCAGCCACCACCCGCATGAAGGAGCAGACGTCGTGAGCGATCTACCCACGAAGGCAAAGGTCGTCGTCGTCGGCGCCGGCATCGTCGGGAACTCGGTCGTGAAGCATCTCGCCGAGCTCGGGTGGCGTGAGATCGTGCAGCTCGACAAAGGCCCACTCCCCAACCCCGGCGGCTCCACAGGACATGCGTCCAACTTCATCTTCCCGGTCGACCACAACAAGGAAATGGCCTACCTGACGCTGGACAGCCAGCAGCAGTACGAAGAGATGGGCGTCAACACGACGTGTGGTGGCATCGAAGTGGCCCGGACCGAGGCGCGCATGGAGGAGCTGAAGCGGCGTATGACGTCCGCCACCGCCTGGGGCATCGAGTCCAGGCTGCTCACCCCGCAGGAGGTGAAGGAGATGGTGCCGTTCATCGACGAGGGCATCATCCTCGGCGGATGGTACACACCGAGCGTCTCGGTCGTCGACTCCCTACGCGCCGGCACGATCATGCGAGAACGTGCCATGGAGCTCGGGGCCCTCACCGTCTCCCCCAACACCGAGGTGACCGACGTCACCGTCGAGGACGGCGCCGTGACGGGAGTCACGACGGACAAGGGCCACATCGAATGCGAGTACGTCGTGATCGCCTGTGGTGTGTGGAGCCCGCGCATCGCGGCAATGGCGGGAGCGACCATCCCACTGACGCCCGCCGTTCACCAGATGATCGACGTGGGGCCGCTCGAGCCGCTGCAGTCGACCAACAACGAGATCGGCTACCCGATCGTGCGCGACATGGACACGTTCTGCTACGAAAGACAGACGGCGGGTTCCATGGAGGTCGGCTCGTACGCCCACCGACCGATCTTCCACCACCCCGACACGATCCCCTCGATCGAGGAGTCGCGGCTCTCCCCCACCGAGCTGCCGCTGACGATGGACGACTTCGACCCCCAACTCGAACAGGCCCTGGAGCTGATGCCGTTCCTCGGCGACGCCGAGATCAAATACGGCATCAACGGATTGCTCTCCCTGACACCGGATGCGATGCCCCTCGTCGGCGAGACGGTCGAGGTACGAAACCTCTGGTCGTGTGCCGCCATCTGGATCAAGGAGGGCCCGGGCACGGGCCGGGCGCTCGCCGAGTGGATGACCTATGGCTATCCGGAGATCGACCCGCACGCCTCGGACATCGCCCGTTTCTACACCTACCAGCGGAGCGAGCATCACATCCTCGAGCGCTGCGCCGAGCACTTCAACAAGACATACGGCATCGTTCACCCGCGCGAGCAGTGGGACTCGGAGCGGCTGAGCCGGATCGCCCCGTTTCACGTGCGGACTCAAGCGCTGGGCGCCGTCTACTTCGAGGCCGGAGGGTGGGAGCGGCCCCACTGGTACGAGAGCAATACCCCGCTGCTGGAGAAGTACGCCGACCAGATCCCGGAGCGTCCCCACGAGTGGGATGCCCGATGGTGGTCGCCGATTCAGAACGCCGAGCACCTCGCCCTCCGCGAGAGCGTCGGAATGGTCGACGTGACAGCGTTCGCCATCTTCGACTTCACCGGACCTGGAGTGGTCGACTACATCGAGAAGATGGCGGTGAACAAGTGCGACCGACCCGTCGGCGCGGCGATCTACACACCGCTGTTGAACGAGCAGGGAGGGTTCCGCTCCGACCTGACCATCATGCGCCTCGGCGACAGGCACTTCCGGGTCGTCACGGGTGGATTCGACGGAGGACGCGACAAGTACTGGTTCCGCAAGTGGCTGCCGCACGATGGGTCGGTGGTGATGGAGGACATGACATCCGCGATCTGCACGGTCGGCGTGTGGGGCCCCAACGCCCGCAACCTCGTGAGCACGGTCACCCGCGACGACATCTCCAACGAAGGCTTCCGCTACGGCTCCGTCAAGCAGGTGACCATCGGGTCCATCCCATGCACGATGTTCAGGATCTCCTACGTCGGTGATCTGGGCTGGGAGATCTACACCAACATGGAGCACGGTCTGAAGCTGTGGGACCTCCTCTGGGAGGCCGGCCAGGAGTTCGGCGTGGTCCCGGTCGGAGCCGGGGTCTACGGGACGACGGGGCGGCTCGAGAAGGGATACCGGCTGATGGGAGCCGAGCTCGAGTCCGAGTACACGCCGATCGAGGCCGGTCTGGCCCGGCCCAAGGTGAAGGCCGCCGACTTCATCGGCAAGGCGGCCTATCTCGCCGCCCGCGAGGAAGAGCCCGCCGCCATCTGCTGCACGCTCACGATGGAGTCGCACGTCTCCGACTCCGGTATTGCCCGGTTCCCGATGGGCGGCAACGAACCGATCCTCACGCTCGACGGCCGGCGCATCGTCGATGGCAAGGGCCGAGTCTCGCGAGTCACCAGCGCCGGCGCCGGTCCCTCGGTCGGCAAATACCTGCTTCTCGGATACCTGCCGCCCGAGTACGCCGTCGTGGGCACCGAGTTGCAGATCATGTACCAGAACGAGTTGTTCCCGGTGAAGGTGGCCGTAGCCGGGAGCACACCGCTGTTCGATCCCGACGACACGCGCATGAAGGCCTGACGATGCGTGTGCTGGTGTGTGTCAAGCGTGTGCCGGCCCCAGGGGCCAAGATCGCCGTCACCCCGGACGGGCGAGACGTCGACACCAATCTCCTCGGGTTCACCGTCAGCCCCCACGAGGAGTGTGCGGTGGAGGAAGCGGTCCGCATCGTCGAGAACCATGGCGGCAGCGCCACCGTGCTCACGCTTGGGCCCCCCGAAGCCGAGGAGCAAATCCGCACGGCCTACTCGGTGGGTGCCACACACGGGGTGCTGATCGAAACGCCCGTCACCGACTGGGAGCCCATCGCCACGGCATCAGCCATCACGGCGACGGTTCAGGAGCTGGAGGCAAGGGACGGACCATTCGACCTGCTGCTGTTCGGCAACGAGTCGGCCGACTCGGGAGGATTCCAGGTCGGCATCCGCGTCGCAAGAGCGCTTGGTCGCCCCATCGTCTCAGGCATCAAGGGCATCGACATCGGCGACGGCACGATCACAGCCCGACGGGAGACACCGCACGGCTCCGAGGTCTACGAGGTACCACTCCCGGCGGCGGTCGCCGTCAAAGAAGGAATCAACCTGCCCCGCTACCCGACCCTCAAGACCCGCATGTCGGCCAAGAAGCTCCCGGTGGAGAAGACGGCCGCCGAGCCGGCACCGGGGCCGCAGTCAAAGGTCAGGTTCGAGGCGCCGCCTCAGGTGGCTTCGTCCGTGGAGATCCTCGGGAACGGGCCGGATGCGGCACGTGCCGTGGTCGACGTGCTGGAAGAGCTGGGGATCGTCGGATGACGTATCTCTATCTCCTCGAGCACGACCGTGGCGAGATGAACGATGCGACATTGGGTGGGCTGACCGCCGCCGTCGAGCTGGCTCGCGGCCACGGGACGGTGGTCGACGTCGCCGTCTTGGGAAGGAGTGGTGACGCGCTTGCGGCGGACCTCGCCGGCTCGGGAGCCGCCACGGTCCATCAGGTCCACCACGAGCTGCTCGCCGACTACGGACCGGACGCTTGGGCAGAGGCCCTGAGCGCCCTGGGAGACGCAGTGGGAGCGACCGCCTATCTCGCCACGGGCACCGATCGGGGCAACGAGGTGCTGGCCCACGTGGCGGCGATCGCCGGCACTGCGATGGTCGCCAACTGCCTCGATGTCCACGACACCGGCGAAGCGTGGGAAGTCAAGCGCCTGCGCTGGGGCGGGAGCCTGCACGAGATCACCCGGCTCGAAGCTCCGCTGAGGATTGCCACATTTGCCCCACACACCACCGAACCCAAGACCGTGTCGGGTGACGCTCCCACGATCACCACATTCACCCCGGATCTCAGCGAGCGCGCTGCGATCACTCTGGTGCGGGATCGGGTCGTGACCGCCGAGGGTGTCACCCTGGCCACCGCACCCGTGGTGGTCAGCGGCGGGCGCGGCGTCGGCAGCGCCGAAGGCTTCGCCGCTCTCGAGGAACTGGCGGATCTGGTGAATGGAGTCGTGGGTTGCAGCCGTGTCGTGACCAACAACGGGTGGCGGCCGCACTCCGATCAGGTCGGGCAGACCGGTACCGTGGTCGCCCCCGATCTGTACATCGCATGCGGCATCTCCGGCGCCGTCCAGCACTGGGTTGGCATGATGAACGCCAAACACGTCTTGGCCATCAACACGGATCCGGAAGCCCCGATGGTCACCAAGGCCGACTGGGCGGTGGTCGCCGACCTGCACGCAGTGCTCCCCGCCGTGGTCGAGGAGATCAAGCGCCGCAGGGGTTGAGCGACCCCGTACCCGTTCTTGCGTAGCTCATGGCGGCATTCCGCCGTGAGCTACGCAAGAACGGGCCGCGATCGCCCTCGCTCGACCCAGCACGACGCACAACGGAACGATCAGTCGTCGATCACCTGTCAGAATTCCGGTGTAGGCGAACAATCAACAGATGAGACCGACACCGGGGAGCAGATCCGGTGCCCGACACCACGAGAACCCGGTTCACCCGCCTCTACGAGGAGTATTACGACGACGTGCTCGCCTACTGCAGCCGCCGCATCGGCCCAACCGAGGCCGACGACGCCACCGCCGACGTGTTCGCCGTGGCCTGGCGCCGCATCGATGACATCGAATGGCCTACGGTGCGTCCCTGGCTGTACGGCGTCGCGCGCGGCGTCCTCGCCAATCGTCTTCGGTCGAGTGGGCGACGGAGGCGGCTGCTGGATCGCATTTCCGGCATGGCTCCCGTCTTCGAGGAGCTGCCCGAGGTGCAGGTGGTGCGACGCGCCCAGGACGAAGCCATCATCGCCGCCGTGCAGAGTCTCAAACCCACCGATCAGGAGGTGCTCTTGCTCGCCGCATGGGAGGAGCTCAAGGCACCCGAGATCGCACAGGCGCTCGGAATCTCCACGTCGGCGGCAGAGCAGCGCCTGCATCGCGCCAAGAGGCGTCTTGCGGCGGCGCTGCCCTCGCACCAGGCCTCCACCAACCAGCCGCTGCGCTCCGGCGATGGAGGCCGATGATGTCCGTCGAGGCAGCCTTCCGACAGCTTCAGGAAGCAAACCCGGTGCCTGAGCCCGGGGCGCTCAGACGGCAGCGCCGGGGCGCAGCCGACTTCCACGCCGAGGCCAAGCGAAGGAGCACGACCTTGCAGACACAGCAGATCCCTCGCGTCGCCACCCGCCCCGACGAGTCACATCGGCACTCGAGACGGTGGGCGGCAGCCCTCGCCTCCGGCGTCGGACTGCTGGCCGTGTTCGTCATCTTCTCCGGAATCGGCGACCGTGGATTGGACACCGTCGCCGGGGAGGGTGTCTTGACGGTCGATGTGCTCACCGACCTCGACATGTCGCCATTCACCGATGCAACCGGGGACGTCGCCACCGGCTTCGACATCGACCTCCTTGCAGAGATGGCTCGGCGCAGCGGCCTCACCCTCGCTACCTCCGAGAGCCTGAGCGTGTTCTCCGCACAGCCCCAGGCGCACCTCTTCCTGGCGGAGTTCGGGACGGTCGACGTGACGACCCGCGGGTACCGGGCGGACATCTACAGGTATGCAGACGCCATCAACGTGAGCGGTGACCGGCTGGAACGCCAAGCCCGATTCACCGACCCCTACTTCCTCCAGGACTTCGCATTGATCGTCGATCCTCAGGCGTCGCCCGATGTGACGTCTACCGCCGACCTGACCGCCGGCGATGTCGTGGCCGCTTGGGGTGATGCCAATGCGTCCTTTTGGATCGACGACAATCTCGCACCAAGGGGCATCGTGCCCGGCTACGTATTCGACGCAGGACCACGCCGGCCGGGCTCGGCGTCTCCGCAGACACCATTGGACTCCGTCGCCGCCGGCGAGGCGGTGGCTGCCATCGTGCACTCCGCCATCGCATCCGACTTGCTGCAGCAGCATCCGCACCTGAGCGTCGTCGACGTCATCGACGCCAACGTCCCGCTCGGCTTCGCCGTCGACCCGGACAACCCGGCGCTCCTGATGGCGCTCAACCGAGCGCTGGCGGAGATGATCGAAGATGGCTCCTATCAGGCGATCTACGACACGTGGTTCGACGATCCAAGCGGGAGCGTGGCCGCAGGAGAACGCAGCTGATGAAAGCGATCGATGCCGCCGTCTGGAACAGCACGTCGTTCTGGAGTGAGGACGCAGAGCACGAGTTCGCCCGGGCTCGGCGGCGCGCCACCCGAGAACGGTTGCTCGCCTGGGTGCTGAATCGTTGCGCCCGGTTGGAGTCCTTCGATGCGCTTCGCACCCGGCGCCGGCTGCTGCCGACAGCGGGACGCCGTATCGCCACCGTGCCGCTGGATCGCATCGTGGGCACATTGGGGAAGGGCGAGTTGTTCACGCGGTCGTTCCATCCGAAGGCGAACCGTCTCAAGGCCCGCTGGAAGAGCGTGTACGCCCTGGTTCGCGGCCTGCGCGGATCAGATCCTGTCGAGCTGTACGAGGTGGGCGACGTCTACTACGTGGTGGACGGCCACTTCCGCATCTCGGTGGCGCGTTCCCTGAAGTCGCCGTCGATCGAAGCCAGCATCCGCCGCTGGCAGTAGCCCGGGCGCACCATTGCCATCGCATGCATCTCTGCTAACTTCCACGTCAGAAACAGCGCCAGATTTGACTCGTCAGCTTGCGGGCGCTCTAGAAGTACAGCTAAAGCGACACGGCACGAGCCGCTTGCTTTAGCAGCGGCTCTTCTCTTTGGAGCCTCTGCTTCGGCCCGCACCCCGGCGAGCGAATCTCGAGGGGGATCGGAGACGGTATGAGCAGCGGCACACGACAGACAGCCTTCCAGACACTGCTCGCCACCGGCAACGTGCTGGTGGCGGATGGCGGGATGGGCACGTCGCTGTTCTCGCTCGGCCTCGCCAACGGCGAGTCTCCGGAGCTGCTCAACGTTGCCGAGCCCGACATCGTGGTGAAGGCCCACCGCGGGTTCGTCGAGGCCGGCGCCGACATCATCCTGACCAATACGTTCGGAGGGAACCGGCGCCGTCTGGCACTCCACCAGCTGCAGGACAAGGTGGCAGAGCTCAATGCCGCGGCGGTCGATGTGGCTCGTGAAGCTGCGGCCCTCGGTGACCGCCCGGTGGCCGTTGCCGGCAGCATTGGACCTACCGGCGATCTCATCGCGCCCCTCGGTGAGCTCTCGTGGGACGAAGCCGTCTCCGTCTTCTCCGAGCAGGCTCGATCCCTTGCTGGATCCGGAGTCGATGTGCTGTGGATCGAGACCATGTCCAGTGTCGAGGAGCTCTCGGCGGCTTTCGATGCGACCGATGGCATCGATCTGCCCGTGGTCACCACGATGAGCTTCGACACGAACGGCAGCACGATGATGGGGGTCGCCCCGGCGCAACTCGCTCGCTGGTCGCGGGACGCCGCGCGCGGCCCGGCGGCGTTGGGCGCCAACTGCGGCATCGGGCCCGGCGACGTGCTGGCGGCGGTTCACGACATCGTGCAGACGGCACCCGGAAGCGTCGTCGTGGCCAAGGCCAATGCCGGGATTCCCGCCTACACCAAGACGGGTGGCCTCACGTACCCGACGGCAGCCGTGGACATGGTCGACTACGCCCGGCTGGCGATCGGTGTCGGTGCACGCATCATCGGAGGTTGCTGCGGATCGACCCCCGACCATCTCTCATCGATCCGGGAGGTCGTGGACACGGTGGACATGGGAGAGGCGGCCGCCGATCTCACCGCGATCGAGGCTCGGTTCGGCACCAGCGGCCCGGTGGCGCAGGCGTCGCGGGAGCGGCGCAACCGGCGGCGGACGTCGCGCCGGTCGGCCTGAGAGCTCAGCGGTAGAACTCGACGTCGAACAGGACCGGGCCGTCGAATGCGAGGTGGTGTGGCCGGCCTGGGGGAATGTCCACGCAGCGGCCGCTCTCGACTCGGATGACGCCCGTTGCGTCATCCTCGAACCGGAAGAGCAACGCTCCGTCGTGGACGATGAGCCGGCCCCACACCCCGTCGGCGATACGGTGCGCCTTGCGGAACCCTGCGGGGGCGCTGGTTTCGTCGAACCGAGACGTCGTCCGCACATGCTCGAGACCGGGCGGCATCGTGGGATGGTCGCTCACGGCCCCGTCATGCCGATCGGGCTCGTCGCAGCACGACGTCGATCGGAGTCGCCTCCATGTCGCCGAGCTCCTGGACGTACTCGTAGCCGAAGCGTCCCTTGATGCACAGGTGGCCGTTGGTCACCGAGTGATCGATCGGTGAGGTGACCTTGACGATCCGGTTGTCTTGCACGTGCAGGTCCAGATTGCACCCGACACCGCAGTAGGAGCACACGGTCCGGGTCACCGTCTGCTCCTCCTCGTTCCACATGTCCGCTTCACGCAGCTCGTACTCCGATCGGAACATCAATGCCCCGGTCGGGCACACCCCGATGCAGTTGCCACAGAACACACAGGCAGAATCGGTCAGGCCCGTGTCGAACTCTGTGGAGATACGGGCGTCGAACCCACGGCCGGCAACACCGAGCGCAAAGGTGTTCTGCGCCTCGGTCCCGCATGCCTGGACACACTTGTAACAGAGGATGCATTTGGAGTAGTCGCGCACATAGAGCTCGTTGTCGATCTTCACCGGCTGCGCGACGGAGGCGGCCTGCTCGCCGTCTGGCGGAGCGTGATGACCGGGATGGCGGTGGTCGCGATCGTCCTGGGCGGGCTGTGCCGGGCCAAACCGATCAGGATCGGCTCCGTAGTCGTCGATCCACGCCTTGGTCGATGCATCGACGAGATCCATGTCGACGGAGGAGCCGAGCAGTTCGAAGACGAGCTTGCGGGAATGCCGCACCCGCTCGCTGTCGGTGTGCACCACCATTCCCTCCTCGACGGGTCGGGAGCAGGACGGCACCAGCGCCCGTGAGCCCTCCACCTCGACCACACAGACCCGGCACACGTTGACCGGCGTCAGGTTGTCGAGGTAGCAGAGCGTGGGCTGCTCGCGGCCCATGCTCCGGCAGGCGTCGAGGATGGTCGAGCCCTCGGGCACGGCGGTCCCCGCCCCGTCGATGGTGACATGGACTTCCGTCATCGCCGGCCGTCCAGGAGCCCGAGCCGCACCGCCGACCGGATCGCCGATGCCGCAGTGTGCCCCAGCCCGCATATCGAGGCGTCCTCCATCACCCTGGCGATGTCGGTGAAGAGATCGACGTCGAAAGGCCGACCGGCGACATGCCTCGCCAGCAACTCCTCTTGCCGCACCGTACCGACCCGGCACGGCACACACTGTCCACAGGATTCGTCGCGGAAGAACGAGGCGATGCGTTGCAGCACGCCGGCGTAATCGGTTCCGGCTCTGAGGAGGTGGACGACGCCGGAACCGAGCGTTGCGCCCCTTGCCCGTGAGCCCTCGAACGTCAGGGGCATGTCCAGATGCTCGAGCCCGACGAAGACTCCGGCCGCTCCACCGAGCAGAATCGCTTCGAGCTCGCCTTCGGCACCGCCCGCCAGTTCGATCAACTCGCCGAGCGTTGCGCCGAACTCCACCTCGTACACGCCGGGGAGCGCAACGTCCCCGGACATACAGAAGAGCTTTGT
Source organism: Acidimicrobiia bacterium (assembly GCA_965216945.1). Taxonomy (GTDB): domain Bacteria; phylum Actinomycetota; class Acidimicrobiia; order Spongiisociales; family UBA5794; genus DATHZQ01. The sequence goes on from CBDCGU010000003.1 coordinate 54,015, forward strand.
GCCGGATGACTCCTCGGTGCCGGTCGCCGCAAAGGCGGCACCCCCGCCGAGCACGATGTCGAGCACGTTCACCAAGGTCTCGACATTGTTGATCACCGTCGGCTTGCCGAAGAGCCCGTGCTGGGTCGGGAAAGGTGGCTTGCTGCGCGGCTCGCCTCGTTTGCCCTCGATGGAGTTCATGAGCGCGGTCTCTTCGCCGCAGATGTAGGCGCCGGCGCCCAGCCGCACCTCCAGATCGAAGGTGACGCCGGAGCCGGCGATGTCCGCCCCGAGAAAGCCGGCGTCCCGTGCGGCGTCGATGGCCGTCGCCAACGTCCGCGCCGAGGCCGGATACTCCGCTCGCACGTAGATGTAGCCTCGCTCGGCGCCTACGGCGAAACCATTGATCGTCATCGCCTCGATCAGGGCGAAAGGGTCACCCTTCATCAGGACCCGGTCCTTGAACGTTCCGGGCTCAGACTCGTCGGCATTGCAGATGACATAGCGCACTGGATCGTCGGCACCGGCGACGGCTTCCCACTTGATTCCCATCGGGAAGGCCGCACCGCCGCGTCCCCGGATCCCGGACCGTTTGATCTCCTCGACCACGGCTGCCCGCCCCATCTCGATCGCCCGCGGCAGCGCCTCATAGCCACCGGTGGTTCGGTAGGCGTCGAGACTCTCCGGATCGACCCTTCCTATGCGGCGGAGCAGCCGCAGCGACGGGTCACCTGCTTGGGGAATGGTCACCGGCACGGCGTGGGTCGGGTCGCCTTCGAGAGCCCGGCGCACGTGATCAGCGTCGATGTGCACCATGACCGCATCGAGCGCACCCGCCTGTTGGACGAGGGTGGCCGGACCGCGGTCGCACTGCCCGAGACATGGGCTCGCCACGACGTCCGTGCGCCCCCCCAGCTCGTCGAGGATGGCGGCGCCACCTCGGGCGCCGCATACGATGTCGTTGCAGACATGCGCTACACGCTCCGGGCGCGGCTCGGTCGACAGCAGCGCGTAGAAAGTCGCAACGGCGTACGCCTCGGCGGGTGGCACGATGAGCCGTTCACAGATGTAGTTGAGTGCGCCTGCGGAGATCCACCCGAGCTCGCCCTGCACTGCGTTGAGCGCAGGTAGCAGCATGTGGCGCCGCTCCTCGGCCGCACGGAGGCCGCCGACCGCGAGATGACCGTCGCGGGCGGTCCGCTCGCCGCCCTCCCAGCCCGACTCGGCCGCACCGAGCGCACCGTCGACGGCCGCCCGCTCCGCCGCGGTGGGGGCCGCCTCCATCAGCTTGAGGTCCACTAGGCCACCGTTTCGATGCGCACTGCGGTGGCTTTGAACTCTGCGGTACCCGACTTCGGGTCCCACACGTCGATCGTGAGCTCGTTGACGTCGGCTTCGTCGGGGAAGTGGAAGGCCATGAACGCAAGCCCGGGGCGAAGCGACTCGTGGAACCATACGGGTACGTCGATGCTGCCTCGCCGCGATGTCACTCGGACGATGTCCCCTTCGGTCACGCCGAGGGTCGCTCCGTCCTCGGGTGCGACCTCGATGATGCCACCGTGGCGAATCGGCGATCGGTAGCGGCCGGACTGAACGCCGGTGTTGTACGAGTCGAGCCGGCGGCCGGTCGTGAGGCGGATGGGGAAGTCGTCGCTCAGCTCATCGACCGGAGGCACCCACTCGGTCGGTATGAACGGTGCGGGATCTCGTGGCATCGGATCTTCCCACAGCCACCCATGGAGGTACTGGGTTCCGGGATGACTCTCGTCGGGACATGGCCATTGCAGCCCGCCCAGCTCTTCGAGGCGGCGGTACGACATCCCGCCGTGCATCGGTGACAGGCTGCGACATTCGTCCCACACCTCCTCGGCCGTCGGGATGCCCCAGCCGACCCCGAGCCGTTCTGCGAGCAGGCTGATGATCTCGAGGTCGTCCTTGGCATCTCCCGGCGGGTCGAGTGCCTTGCGAACGCGCTGCACCCGTCGCTCGGACGACGTCACGGTTCCCTCGCTCTCCGCCCAGCCGGCGGCAGCAGGGAGGACCACGTCGGCCATCTCGGCGGTCTTGGTGAGGAACATGTCCTGCACGATGATGAAGTCGAGGCCGTCGAGGATCTTGCGGATGTGCCCTACGTCGGCCTCCGACTGTGCCGGGTTCTCGCCGATGCAATACAGCGCGTTGATCTCGCCGCGCTCCATGGCTTCGAACATGAGCGAGATGTGGAGCCCGTTCCGCGGCGGGATGGGATGCCCCCAGAGAGCCTCGAACTTGCCGCGGATCTCGGCATCTTCGACGTTCTGGAACCCGGGGAGCTTGTTGGGGAGCGCCCCCATGTCCCCGCCGCCTTGCACGTTGTTCTGGCCGCGGATCGGAACGAGCCCTGATCCGTAACGTCCGACGTGTCCTGTGAGCATCGCCAGGTTGATGAGCGCCAGGACGTTGTCGGTGGCGTTGTGATGCTCGGTGATCCCCAGCGTCCAGCAGATCTGTGCGGAGCCTGCGGTCGCGTAGGCATGGGCCATCTCCTTGATGGCCGCAGCCGGCACACCGGTGACCTGCTCGGCCCGGTGCAACGTCCACTCGTCGACCGTCGTGCGATACGCCTCGTAGCCAGAGGTGGAGTGCGCGATGAACTCCTCGTTCTGCAGCCCGGCGTCGATGATCTCCCGACCGACGGCATTGGCCAGGGCGATGTCCGACCCGACATCCAGCCCGAGCCACATCTCGGCCCAGGCCGACGAGGTCGTGCGCCGAGGATCGACCGCAAACAACCTCGCACCGTTACGCACACCCTTGAGAAGGTGGTGAAAGAAGATCGGGTGCGCTTCGCGCGCGTTGGATCCCCACAGCAAGATGACGTCTGTGGTCTCGATCTCCTCGTAGGAGGAGGTGCCTCCTCCTGCTCCCAGCACTGCCGCCAGACCGGCGACGGAGGGAGCGTGTCAGGTGCGGTTGCACGAGTCGATGTTGTTCGAGCCCATGGCAATCCGGGAGAACTTCTGTGCGAGGAAGTTCATCTCGTTCGTCGCCTTCGAGCACGAGAACATTCCGTAGGACTGGCCGTCGTGCCGCCGCAATCCCGTCGCTGCGGCATCGAGCGCCTCGTCCCACGACGCGGCCACCAGGTCACCCTTCCGCCGCACCAGCGGGGTGGTCAACCGTCCACGCTGCATTCCGTCACCTCCTTCCACTCTCGACTCTCAGAAATCTAGTGACTCACCTTCGCCGTGCTGGCGAAGCAGGCGCCGACGCCCGCAGCCGGCCCACCCCCTCCCGGTGCGAAGCGGGGCAGTGTGGGAAAGAGGTGCTGCCGAGGGCGACAGTCAGAACAATCCGACGACGTTGCCGTCCTCGTCGATATCGACATTCATGTACGCAGGCTTCGTGCCGAGACCCGGCATGGTTCGCATCTCGCCGAGCAGCGGGTAGATGAAGCCGGCACCGACAGATGCGCGCACCTCCCGCACCGGCACCGTGAAGCCAGAAGGTGCGCCCTTCAGCGCCGGATCGTGAGAGATCGACAGATGGGTCTTCGCCATGCAGATCGGCAGATACCCGAATCCGGACCGCTCGAACTCGGCGATCTGCCGCTCGGCGACCGGGGCGTATTCCACCTCGGCGGCTCCATAGATCTGCGTCGCGATCGCCTCGATCTTCTCCTTGATCGACCTGTCGAGCGGGTAGAGGAATCCGAACTTGGATGGCTCCTCGCACGCCTGCTCGACGGCAGCAGCGAGCTCCAACGCACCTTTGCCGCCCTCGGCCCAGTGGTTCGATCGCACGGCGGAGGAGGCGCCCGCATCCATCGCCGCCTCTTGGATGAGCTCCATCTCGCGCCGGGTGTCTGTCGGGAACTGGTTCACCGCAACCACCACGGGCACGCCAAATCGACGGGCGTTGGCGACATGTGCCTTCAGATTGGAGAGCCCGGCGCGGAGCAGAGCGAGATTCTCCTCCGTGTAGGCCTTGTCGAGCGGTCTACCCGGCACGACCTTGGGACCGCCGCCGTGCGTCTTCAGGGCCCGCACCGTCGCCACCAAGACCACGCAGTCCGGCTTGAGGCCGGAGACCCGGCACTTGATGTCGAAGAACTTCTCCATACCCATGTCGGCACCGAAGCCGGATTCGGTCACGACGTAGTCCCCGATGTGGAGCGCCACCCTGTCGGCGAGGATCGAGGAGTTGCCGTGGGCGATATTGGCGAACGGACCCGCATGGACGAAAGCGAGCTGCCCCTCGAGCGTCTGCATGATCGTCGGGTGGAGCGTCTCCTTCATCAGGACGGCGACTGCTCCGGCGACACCGACGTCCTCGAGTGTCACCGGCTCGTTGCTCTTCGAGGTGCCGATGACGACCCGCCCACAACGTTCGCGGAAGTTGCGCAGCGCCGAGGCATAGTCGGACCCGTCGACGAGGGCCAAGATCGCCATCAGCTCCGAAGCCACGGTGATGTCGTAACCGGTCTCACGCGGTCGCCCGTCCGCCGAGCCGCCGAGCCCGATGATCGTGTTACGGAGTGCCCGGTCGTTGACATCGACGACACGACGCCACGAGATCCTGTTGGGATCGAGGGAGATCCGTTCGAGCCCGAGTGCGGCGAGCCGGTCGTCGGTGAGCCTTCCCTCGTGGTACCAGCGGGCATCGATCGCGGCCGCAACGAGGTTGTGGGCCACCGAGATGGCATGCATGTCGCCCGTGAGATGGAGGTTGAACTCGTCCATGGGGATCACCTGGGAGTAGCCGCCACCGGCGGCACCACCCTTGATCCCGAACGTCGGGCCCATCGACGGCTGGCGGATGGCGGCGATCGCCTTGTGCCCGCGCCGCCCGAGCCCCTGGACGAGACCGATCGTCGTCGTGGTCTTGCCCTCGCCGAGTGGCGTGGGAGTGATCGCCGTGACGTCGACGTACTTGCCGTGCGGGTTGGCGCCGATTCTCTTGAGAGCGTCGAGGTGGACCTTGGCCTTTGTCGTGCCGAAGGCGATCAGGTCGTCGTCCTCGAGACCATGCCGACGGGCGACGTCGAAGATCGGCTCGACGGTCGCCTGCTGTGCGATCTCGAGATCGCTGGGAACCCCGCTCATGGTTTCTCCGCGGTTGGTGAATCGGGCCGGGAGCACCCTAGCGCACAGTGTGCTGCGATACGGGACGGTCCCGCATCGTGGTACGAACCGTCAGACCGAGATGGCCGAGAAGGTGTGGACACAGGGTCACCTGCGGCGATAGTCTCCCGGGCCCATCGCAACGACGTGGGACGGGCTCGAGATCCGGCGGACCCGAGAGAGCGCGATGACAGGCGTCGTCGTGCGGGCAACCGGCTCCCTGTCCGTGAGGACAGCTCTCTTGTCGCCGGGAGGCGTCGTGGGCATCGACCAGCGTCCCGCACCGGGCCATCGCAACACAACAACCACTGCCGCCCTCGGCTCGTGGGGCTTGCTGCTGGCAGTGTTGTTCCTCCAGTTGGGGAACGGTCTCCTGGGCACCGTCATCGGGCTCAGATCTGAGATCGCCGGGTTCGGCGACGGCGCGATCGGTCTCATCCTCTCCGGGTACTACACGGGCTTCCTGCTCGGCGCCATCGTCGTGCCGAAGTTCGTTGGCTCGGTCGGCCACATCCGCGTGTACGCCGCCCTCGCCTCCCTGGCCAGCACGGCTGCGCTCGTCTATGCGCTGAGCGACGATCCCATGCTGTGGTTCTTCATGCGGGTCGTGGGCGGGTTCGCCCTCTCCGGGCTGTACATCGTCGCCGAGAGCTGGCTCAACGATCAATCCACCAACGAGACGAGGGGACGGCTCCTCTCGGTGTACATGATCGTGGTCATGGGCGGCATCGCCGCAAGCCAGCTCCTGCTCACGGTCGCGGACCCCGAGGGTGCCAGTCTCTTCATCTTGTCGTCGATCTTGGTCTCCCTCGCGGTCGTTCCCGTCACGCTCTCGGTCGGCTCGGCGCCAAGATTCGAATGGGCACCACGGTTGCCGGTCCGGGAGATCTGGAAGGCGGCACCCGCCGGCGTCGTCGGCGGCTTCGGCGCCGGAATCACCAACGGCGGCATCATGGCGATCGGGGCGGTCTATGCGGCTCGCGTGGGGATGTCGGTCGATCGCATCGCCATCTTCATGGGCCTGCTGATCCTCGGCTCCGTCGTCCTGCAGTGGCCGATTGGTGCGATGTCGGACCGGATCCGCCGCAGGGTGGCCCTGCTCCTGGTTTCGCTGGCCGCCGCCCTCGTCGCCGCCGCCAATGCGCTGGTGGACCCGCTGAGCTCTGCCGCACTCCTGGCGATCTTCACGTTCGGTGGACTCACTTTCCCGATGTATTCACTGTCACTCAGCCACATCAACGACCATGTCCCGGTCGGCACCACGATCTCCGTCAGCGCGGTCTACGTGTTCATCAGCGGCATCGGGGCGATCGTGGGGCCTCTGGCCGCCTCGGCCACGATGTCGGCCAGTGGCCCCGCCGGGGTGTTCTGGCTGATGTGTGGCGTTCACCTGGCCGTTGGACTCTTCGCCGCGGGCCGGATCCGTCTGCGGCACGGGCTGCCCGTGGACGCCCAGCGCCGCTATGCCCTCGTCCCGGCACGTGCGGGAGCGATGATCATCCACCTCGCCCGTCGTCGCCGCCGCTCCCCCGACTCGAACGGTGGAGGGCCGGCAGCCGACGGCTGACGGCTCACGGCTGACGGCCGGAGCCACTCACTGCTCTGCGCGATGCGCATCCGTCAGGCTGGCCGCGACGTCGGCAACCCGCTCGCCGATCGCATCCGGATCGCGACCACCGGGGAACCTATATGCGGGTCCGTGAATACCAATGGCGCCGATGATCCCTGTCCTGCCGAGGACCGGCGCCGCGACCGAATGGAGCTCCTCGGTGAGCTCGCCGTGCGCCCATGCATACCCCTGGCGCCGGACGCTCTCCATGCGGGAGACGATGGCGTCAGGATCGGTGACGGAGTGTGACGTCGCCACCTCGAGGGGCCCCGCGAGCACACGTTGCACGACGGCGACCGGCGAGTGCGCCAGGATCGCAAGTCCGGCGGGCACGAGGTGATAGGGGGCGACCGTGCCGGTCCAGTCCCTCACCAGGATCGAGTTGTCGGCCGACTCTTGCGCCACGTAGTGGACACCGGAGCGCACCGGGACGCTCACCCCGGCATCTTCCCCGAACTCCTGAGCGAGTGTGCGTAGGTAGGGCCGGGCGTGCTGGACGAAGTCCGCAGTCGTCGTGCCGTCGCTGACGAGGCTGCGCACCATGTCCCCGATCCGGTAGGTCCCGTCATCCTCGTCGCGATCGACGGCGCCGATCGACGTGAGCGTGTTGAGGAGGCGCGCCACCGTCGACTTCGGGAGGTCGACCTCATCGGCGATCTCGGTGAGACCCTTGCCCGAGGTCGCAACCCGCTCGAGGATCAGAAAGGCCCGATCGATCGATTGCACTCTGCTCATTGCGACACCGCCATGCGGCACGGTACCACATCGTGGAACAGGCCCCCAGGGGGTCTCCACTCGGCCCTCGTGAAGCTCTTCACAAAGAGGACATATGGCCCTAGATGCATATGCACGAGAGGCAGAACATGCATCAGATGCATCGCATGCATCAGATGCAGCAGAGACTGGACCAAGCCTCCATGAGCACGCTTCTCACCACCAAAGACCTCCAAGCGATGATCCACGTCGACAAGTCCACGATCTACCGGATGGCGGAGGACGGCAGGCTCCCGGCCATCAAGGTTGGGCGCCAGTGGCGCTTTCCCGCCGACGCCGTCGAGGCGGTGCTCGGCAACGGCGTTGTCTCCCACGCCGCGACTCGCGAGGTCGATCCACGACCGACCGACCTCGCCGCGCTCCTGGCGCCCGAAGCTGCGCAGGCCATCGCCGATCTCGCGGCCGACCTGTTCGGGGTCATGGCCATCGTCACCGACATCGACGGCAACCCACTGACCGATGTGGCCAACCCCTGTGGCTACTTCGCCGCCATACACGATCAGCCCGGGGCAGTGTCCGGATGCATCGACGGTTGGCGGCAGCTGGCGGACGAGATCGACATCGAGCCCCGTTTCATGCCGAGCCAGCTCGGTTTTCTCTGCGCCCGCACGTTCATTCGCGTCGGATCGGAGCTCGTCGGCATGCTCATCGTCGGCGGCGTGACCCCCGGCAGCTGGCCCCCGGAGCCGCAGTTCCTCGAGAAGCTGGCCGGCGAGCTGGAGCTTCCCGTCTCGCTTCTCGTCGACCACGTCGACGAGACGTACTACCTCGACGCGGCGCACCAGCAATGGGTGGTCGGTCTGCTGCCCCGCTTCAGCGACCTGATCTCGCGCCTCGCCACCGCCCGCAGCCAACTCTTGTCAAAGCTGGATGCCATCGCCGCCCTCGCCGGGGCAGCGACATCAACACAAAGGAGCACACAGTGAAGCGACTACTCGTTCTGGGGGCCGGCACGGCCGGCACGATGGTGGTCAACAAGCTCAGACCACGCCTCCCTGCCGACGAATGGTCGATCACCGTCGTCGACGAGGACGAGGTGCACCACTACCAGCCAGGATTCCTCTTCATCCCCTTCGGGATGTACCACCGCCGCGACGTGGTGAAGCCCAAGCGCCGGTTCATCCCTTCCGGGGTCGACCTCGTGATCGGCCAGATCGATGCCATCGACGCCGCCGCCAACCGCGTCGAGATGGTCGACGGGAGCACGCTGGACTACGACTACCTGGTCATCGCCACCGGCACCCACCCTCGACCCGATCAGACGCCGGGGCTCGAGAGCTCGGAGTACGGCAAGACGATCCATGACTTCTACACCCTCGAAGGGGCCGAGGCCCTCGCCGGCACGCTCCGTTCGTGGGACGGTGGCCGGCTGGCGATCAACGTCATCGAGATGCCGATCAAGTGCCCGGTGGCGCCCCTGGAGTTCACGTTCCTCGCCGACTGGTTCTTCACAGACAAGGGCATCCGCGATCGGGTCGAGCTGGTCTATGTCACGCCGCTGGGCGGAGCGTTCACCAAACCCGTCGCATCGAAGGCACTCGGGCACTTGCTCGAGGAGCGCAAGGTCGGGCTGGAGAGCGACTTCTATCTCATGGAGGTCGATGCCGACAACCGCAAACTGGTCTCCTACGACGAGCGTGAGGTGCCCTACGACCTGCTGGTCACGGTGCCGGTCAACATGGGCGCCGACTTCGTCGCTCGCTCAGGTCTCGGCAACGAGCTGAATCACGTGCCGGTGGACAAGCACACGTTCCTCTCCAAAGACCACGAGAACATCTTCGCTCTCGGCGACGCTGCCGACCTGCCGACGTCGAAGGCGGGCTCGGTCGCCCACTTCGCCGTCGACATGTTCACCAACAACTTCCTCGACTACATCGAGGGACGCCCGATGCTCGAGCAGTTCGACGGTCACGCCAACTGCTTCATCGAATCCGGCTACGGGAAGGGCCTGCTCATCGACTTCAACTACGACACCGAGCCCCTGCCGGGCAAATACCCGCTACCGGGCGTTGGACCCTTCAGTCTGTTGGAGGAGACCGAGATGAACCACTGGGGCAAGATGATGTTCAAGTGGACGTACTGGAACGTCTTGTTGCCCGGTCGTGAGCTCCCGCTTCCCGCCCACATGTCCCTCGCCGGGAAGAACCTGGAGGCGTCGTCATGACCACCAGGACGGCGGACCGCACCGAGGTGTTGGAGCGCAAGATCGACCTCCTGGCGGAGCAGGTCGCCCTGCTCACCGAGGAAGCCGTCTGGCGAAAGCGGCAGCGGGAGCAGCTCAATGAGCTCCTCGCCGACGTGACCCCCCTCGCCGGCGAAGCCATGGCAATGGCGACCCATCAACTCGAAGACCTACGCCAGCGCGGCGATCTGGGCAACCTCGTCGGTCTGGCGGTCCGTCTGGTCGAGGTGGCGCCGGCGCTCGACCGCATGCTCGTGACGCTCGATTCGCTCTCGGAGCTGGCGGCCGATGCGATGCCATTGACGCACGACGCCATGGCGCTGGCGACCGACCGGCTGGGCGAGATGCAACGACGCGGCTATTTCGAGTTCGTCAGAGCAAGCGCCGGGGTCGTGGACAGGGTCGTCACCAGCTTCAGCGAGGACGACGTCAACCAGCTCGGCGACAACGTCGTCACCATGCTGGAGACGGTCAAGGAGCTCACCCAACCCGAGATGCTGGCGTTGATCCAGCACATGATCGAAGGCTTGCAACGCCAGCAACAGACCGTCGTCGACGAAGCGGAAGAGGCACCCAGCCTCCTCGCCTTGGCGAAGCAGCTCCGCAACCCCGACGTGCGCAGGGGCATGGCCCGGGCGCTCAACACCCTCGCCGCCGTCTCCGCCGAGACGGGCCCCGAGACCATTCAAGAGATCAACCAGACACACCCGAAAGGAGAGGCGTAATGCCGACCACAACCATCGCCGACCGCGAAGTCACCGTCGACGAAGAGGGCTTCATGACCGTGTACGACGAGTGGGACGAGGAGCTCGGCGCCGTGCTGGCGAGCCAGATCGGCATCGAGATGACCGAGGACCACTGGCGGGCCGTCAAGTTCCTGCGCGAGGACTTCGCAACCGAGGGCGAGACCCCCACCATCCGTCGTGTCAGCTCCGTGGGTGGGATTCCCACCAAGCAGCTGTTCATGCTCTTCCCGAAGAAGCCCGCCAAGAAGATGGCGTACGTGGCCGGGCTGCCCAAGCCTGCCGGCTGCGTATAGGGACGGCACTCCACCGAGCATCTCGACTTCCGAACGCGAAAGGACCACACATGACAACCACCGAGGCAGCTCCCGCGGTCGTCCCGGACTTCGGCGACGACGCCGAGGAGCGCCAGATCTGCTTCATCTGCTCCAAGGGCGACCTGGACATGGCCTACCCGGCGCTCATCATGGCCAACGGGGCCCTCACCGAGGGTGTCGAGGTGGACATCTTCTTCACCTTCTGGGGCATGGACATGATCAACAAAGGTACGTGGGACAACCTGCAGTTCTCGATGCTCGGCAACACGGCCATGCACATGCCGGGCTCGTCGAAGCACCTGCCCCAGGGCTTGGGCGGACTCCCCGGCATGACGAGCTTCGCCACCAAGATGCTGAAGAAGCAGATTGCCGATCTCAACGTGCCCGAGGTCCCCGAGTTCCTCCAGTTGCTCCACGACATGGGAGCCCGGTTCTGGGCCTGCAAGATGTCCGTCGACATGATGGGGCTCACCAAGGACGACATGTTCGAGGGCGTCGAGGACATCATCAACGTCAACGAGTTCATCGAGCTGTCGAGCGGATCGCAAGTGATCTTCGTCTAGTCCCACGCGCACGTGCCGGGTACCGAACACGAGGTACCCGGTACGTTGGCTCCCCACCTCTCGACGTACGAGGAGAAACACATTGTCCAACTACACCTTTGGCGTGACACTCGACGACGACTTCGAGCTCGTCGTGGACCGGGTCACCGGAGCACTCGCCGAGGAAGGCTTCGGCGTGCTCACCACGATCGACGTCCAAGCCACGATGAAGGCGAAGCTCGACATCGACCGCGATCCGTACATGATCCTCGGCGCCTGTAATCCTCCGTTGGCCAACCGGGCCATCTCGGCAGAGCCGTCGATCGGTGCGCTGCTCCCTTGCAATGTGGTCGTTCGCCAAGACGGCCGGCGGGTCGTGGTCGAGTTCATGGATCCGGCGGCGGTGCTGAGGATCGTCGACAACCCCGACGTCCCCCAGCTGGCCGACGAAGTCCGGAGCCGCCTCGACAAGGTGGCCCGCGCCATCGCCGCCTGAGCAAGAGGACACTTCCACGACGGCCGGCGGCCGGCCCTCGGGACGGGCCCTCGCCGGTCATCGGCACGTCCACTGGTAGCGTCAAGGCCAAGGGAACACGGGAAGTGGAGTCGACGCCTTGACGACGGGCCGTTCATCCGACGCGGGCGATGGCAATCCTCCGGGCTCGGATGCTCGTATAGCCGAGCTGGCCCGGTATGTGCCTCGCATCGCCGCGGGCTGGGACGACATCGCCGGCGGCCGCCAATGGTATGAGGTCGAAGGCTCCCTCTGCCTCATCGACGTTTCCGGGTTCACCAGTCTCTCGGAGCGTCTGGCGACGCGAGGCCGTATCGGCGCCGAGGAGCTGACCGACGTGCTGGGTGCCGTCTTCTCGCCCATGCTGGGAACCGCATACGCATACGGTGGCAGCCTGATCAAGTTCGGTGGCGATGCGTTGCTCCTGCTGTTCACCGGTGAGGCCCATGCGATCCGGGCGACCTCCGCCGTCACCGCAATGCAGGCGACCCTACGCCGGACCGAGTTCCCACCAACGGCCGCCGGCCGAGTCAAGCTCCGCATGTCGGTCGGCGTCCATTCCGGCACGATCCAGCTCTTCTGCGTTGGGACATCACATCGCGAGCTCATGATCACCGGCCCTGCCGGCACCGTGACCACCTCCATGGAGCGCATCGCCGACCCGGGAGAGATCGTGGTGAGCTCAGCGACACGAGAGCTGCTGCCCGCAGGGGCGACCTCGGCCCCTCGCCAATCTGGCTGGCGTCTGCGATGGCGCAAGCCCGCAGTCGCACCGGAAGGTTTTGCCGGCCGCGGCGACCTCGCCCGCCACGACATGAGGATATGGATGTCAACGGGACTGCGGTCGTTTCTCACAGCGATGTCGCCGGAGCCCGAGCACCGCACCGTCACCGTCGGCTTCGTGCGGTTCTGCTCAGTCGACGACGTGATCGCGACCGAGGGGCTCGAGGCCGTCGCCGCCCACCTGCAGGAAATGGTCGACGTGATCCAAGCAGCCGCCGAGGCGGAGAGCGTCACCTTCCTGGCCACCGACATCAACGAGGACGGGGGCAAGGTGATCCTCGTTGCCGGTGCCCCCACCGTCCACGAGGACGACGAGGGCCGCATGCTGCGAGCGGCGCGCCGCATCGCCGAGGCGAACACCCGATTCGACCTCCACATCGGCGTCAACCGCGGCCACGTGTTTGCGGGAGAGGTCGGCACGGAGTATCGCTCGACGTACACGGTGATGGGTGACACCGTGAACGTCGCCGCCCGGCTGTGTGGCGCAGCGTGGGCGGGCAAGATCTATGCGACGCCCGATGTCCTCGAGCGCTCCCACACCCGGTTTGCCACCACCCAGCTCGACCCCCTCACGGTCAAGGGCAAATCCGAGCCGTTGCTGGTGTACGACGTCGGCGAGGAGTTGGGATTCCGAAGTGCCGCAACGCGCACGGATCTGCCGTTCGTGGGTCGCAACGAGGAGCTTGCCCGCCTGAGAGCCACCCTCGATCCGAAGCAGGGCGAGACGGGTGCCGTCACCACCGTGACCGGTGAGATGGGCACCGGCAAGAGCCGGCTCGTCGACGAGGCTTTGAGCAATCGAGCCGACCTGCGGACGATCGCTCTTCGAGCCGAACCCTATGGCGCTGCCAACCCGTACCGACCGATGCGAGACCCGTTGCGGGACCTGATCGGCATCACACGCGGCTCACAAGCCGAGATGACAGCAATGCTGCGCGACAGGATCTCCGCCGTCGATGCCTCATTGCTGCCGGTGGTGCCGCTGCTCGGCGATGCAATGCACATCGACGTGGCCGAAACGGACGACACCGGTGCGATCGAACCCCGCTTCCGCCGAGACCGCCTCGCCGACGTCGTCATCGAGGTCATGGATCTTCTCCTCGACGGTCCGGCACTGCTCCTCGTCGAGGACGCCCAGTGGATGGACGAAGCATCGGCGCACTTGCTGGAACGAATCGCCGCTGCAACCAGAACGCGGCACTGGCGAATGGTGGTCACCCGACGTCCCGGCGAAGGCGGCTTCGCACCCCCGGACGCAGCCGAGGTGGTGCTCGGACCGCTCACGCCGGAGGAAGCGACCGAGCTCGTCATCGCCGCCACGGCAGCGGCGCCTCTGCGCCCCCATGAGATTGCTGCCATCGTCGGGCGCGGCAGCGGCAACCCCCTCTTCATCGAGGAAACGATCCGGGCGGTTCGGGACACTGGCGGAGTGACGGCACTGCCCGATTCGTTGGGTGCCATCGTCGGAATACGCATCGATGCGTTGCCTCCGCTGGCCCGCCGAGTGCTCCGCTACAGCAGCGTGCTGGGCCGCAGCTTCCGCCTTGCGGCCCTGCGTGACCTGCTCGAGGGCGAGAACATCACAATCGACGCCACCACCCGACGCGATCTGCGCGGGTTCTACGAGCGAGACGGTAGGTCGAGGCTTCGGTTCCGGCACTCGATGACTCGGGACGTCGCGTACGACGGGTTGTCGTTCCGGCGCCGCCGTGAGCTCCATCTCCGTGCGGCCTCCGGCGCAGAACAGAGCGCCGGCGCCGCTGTCGACGAGATTGCCGACCTCCTCGCTCTCCACTACTCGCTCGGCGGAGATCACGCCAAGGCGTGGCATTACTCCAGGATCGCCGGTGATACGGCGAAGGAAGCCTACGCAAACGTCGAGGCCGCCCGGCACTACGAGAGGGCGCTCGAATCAGCTCGTCGCCTCGATCGGTCGAGCGCTCTGGATCGCGCCGATGTGTGGGTGAGCCTGGGAGAAGCCCGCGAGCCGATCGGGCTGTTCGACGAAGCACTGGATGCGTACGGGCGAGCCTCCAGGTTGCTCAAGGATCATCCCGAGCGCCGAGCCCTAGTCCAATACAAGCGGGCTTCCCTGCGGGACCGCGCCGGTGAATACACGATGGCATTGCGCGAGACGGCGGTCGGCTACCGCATGCTCGAGGGCGATCCATCGAAGGAGGCAGCACAGATCAGAGCACGCCTGGCGATGAGGCGTGCTTCCGTGCGCCAGGCACAAGAGCGCCCGCGGGAGGCGATGCGGCTGGCCGAAGCCGCAGCCATCGAGGCCCGGCGCGCCGACGAGCGACACGCCGAGGCTGCCGCATGCATGATCCTCCACTGGTCGTATCTGATGCTCGGCGAGCCCGGAGGATCGGGGCACGGCGAGCGGGCTCTCGAGCTCTTCAGCGAGCTCGGGGAGCTCGAAGAGGTGGCCGGCGTCACGAACAACCTCGGAGGTGAGGCGTACCTCCAGGGCCGGTGGGACGACGCGCTGGAGTATTACCGCCGCGGACAAGACGCCGCACAAAGGGCGGGTGACCTCATGTATGCGGCGTTGATCGGCTCCAACATCGGCGAACTACTCGTCAACCAGGGTCGGCTCGACGAGGCCGAACCCATCCTGCGAGACGCTGCCCGGGTGCAACGAGCCTCCGGTTGGGTCGAGGGAGCCGATGCAGCCGAGCACTACCTGGGGCGACTCATGTTTGGCCGCGGCGACCTCACCGAAGCCCGGGCATTGCTCGAGCAGGTGTACGACGATTACACGACGATGGGGCGCCCTGCGTTCGCTGTCGAGGTAGGGATCTTCCTCGCCCGCACGCTTGCCGCTGCAGGCGACACCGATGAGGCTCGAGCGCTGATCGACGAACTCAGCCCGAGGAGTGACGAGTACGGTCACACGGACCTGATGATCCTCGCCGAAACCGAGCTCCTGCATCGACTCGACAGGTCCCAGGAGGCATTGGACCTTGCCGTCGACCACGTCGCCACGGCGAATGACGATCAGATGACCTTCGAGTTCGCCTCGCTGGTGACGTGGGCTGCTGCACTCGCCGACGAGCTCGGGAGCGATGCGGTCACACCCGAGGCGCTACGGCGGGCGGTCGCGGCGCTCGAGCACATGGGTGTTGTGCGACACGCTACGGGCAGCACGGCGCAATGAGCGGTGTGCACCCGTCCGTTGCGGGTGCACACCGTCGATACGTCACTTGGGTCGGATGAAGTTGGGATCCGATTCACCGAAGATCGTCTGTGTGACCTGTATCTGGTCCAGCCCGACGAGTGTCGAGGTCTGGGTGATCAAGCACCAGGACTGACCTGCAGGCAAGACGGGCTTGGGGTTGCCGGTGGCGGCATCGATGCCGTCGAACCCTTCGCACCACATCAGATCGGCGCCGTCGACCTGCGTGGCAGGAACCGGCGTCACGGCGGGTTCCGGTGTCCAGGTGAACGACCCGAACCAGCTCGGGAACTCCTCCTCGTCGAACTCGAACGTCACCGTCTGGTCGGACTCGCCCACCGACGAGTCCAGGTTGAAGCCGATCAGCTCGGAACACTGGTCGGGGTTCTTCCCGTCGTCGTCGCCCCGTGTGAAGGTCGCTTGCGGCTCCTCGATCCCGTCCCCGGTGGTGAATGTGTCGTCACCACAAGGGATGATGCCGTCGAACGTCTCGACCAGAGCAAAGGCCGAGCCGGAGATACCCAATGACCCGGGAGTGGTGCCGTCGGCCCCTCCGGCGAGCGAGAACGCACCGCTCGGTGTCGAGGCGTCCACCAAGAAATGGACCTCATCGAAGAGCACGCCCTCGTCGATGATCCACCGGTAGTTGTCGCCGTCCGCCGAGTCCGGCCCTGAATCGGACAGCTCGCCTGTCATCAGGGGTTCGGCGTCGCCGACCTTGGCGCCGTCGCGGTAGAGCTCGGCGTTCACGATCACATCGAACTTGCCCTCGATGTCGAGCTCGGCGAAAGCGATCTCCTTGGTGGCGAGGTCACCAGCGAGGGCGAACACGAGTCCCTCATCGGGTCCGTCGACGCGGCCACACGGCTGGCCGGATCCTTTGACGAAAACGCCGATACCGTCATCGAACAGCCCCACTTTGCTCGAAGCCGGGATGGGCGCGATGTCGGCGAGCACCGTGTCTGTTGCAAGACTCACATGGCAGCCCTGCGTCGAGATGCTCTGGACCGACACCTCCTGACCCGCGGCGTCGAATCGAACAAGACGGTCCACATCGCCCAACTCGAGGACGAGCAGGCCTTCGTCGAGCACCGCCGGTTCCGGTGGGTCCTGCCCGACGGCCACACTGCTCGGCCCGACGACGAACCCCATCACGAGTACGCTCGCAAGTACCGCGAGCGCGTTCTTACGCAAAGGCTGGTGGATGCGCAAAGCTGCCTCCCTCTTGTTCCCCCGACCACATCCGAGATGCAGCCGCCTTCTCCGGGCTCTCCTCGCCTTGCACAATACCCGCTCGATCGCCTCAGGATGAGGGAATCGTTGGAGTTCCAACCGCTACTGTTCTCATTGCGAGCCCGGGAGGCGGCCGCGGCGGCTCCGCTTCGGGCAGAGGCGCCGAGGAAAGTCCGGACTCCACAGGGCAAGGGTGCTGGCTAACGGCCAGGCGGGGCGACCCGACGGAAAGTGCAGCAGAGAGCAGACCGCCGATGGAGCCAGGTCCTGCGACCGGGCTCACAGGCAAGGGTGAAACGGTGGTGTAAGAGACCACCAGCGTCCGGGGAGATCCGGGCGGCTCGGCAAACCCCACCCGGAGCAAGGCCAAGCAGGGACAGGGTGGCCCGCCCGTCACGTCCCAGGTGGGCCGCACAGATAGATGGTCGCCGCCTGCCTCAGGCAGGAGACAGAATCCGGCTTATACCCGGACTCGCACCGACGGGGCCCCCGGACGACTCCGGGGGCCCCGTCCTGTCACCTGTCGAATCGCGAGGTCGTGTCGGGACGAACGCCGCATATCGTGTGACGACGACGCCGACCGTGTCTCACGCCTCGGCGGATGCTCCATCTGCGCCGAGCTTTCCGACGACCAGCTGGTAGAACACCCATCCGAGTGCGGCGCCCACAAACGGGGCCGTGACGTAGATCCACATGTCCGCGTAGTTGTTGCCGATGATCGCCGATCCCAGCGTCCTCGCGGGGTTCACCGAGGCTCCCGAGAGCGTCGCAGCCGCAAGGTGGATGGCGACGAGCGTCAGGGAGATTCCAATGAACGCCGTGATGCCGCCGTTCTCACTCGTCGTCACCTTGAGGATCACCGCAACGAAGATGGCCGTCAGGATCACCTCGAGGAGGAAGGCGCTCCCGGCACCAACCCCCTCGGCAGGGACGGTTGCCGTCGAGGCGACGGCGTCTTGGCTCGATGCCCACAAGAGGGCGAGACCGGCCAGGAGCGCCCCGGCCACCTGGGCCACGACGTACTGGACAAACGTCGCGACGTCGAGGCGGTTGTCGAGTAGCGCTCCGAGACTGACGGCCGGGTTGTAGTGGCCTCCCGAGATCTCACCGAACGCGTAGAGGCCGGCAAGAAGCGCGAGGCCGAACCCGAACGCGATGACGACAAGCGAACCGCCGCTCGACAAGATCGCCAGCCCGCCGATGAACAGCAGGAAGAACGCACCAAGCAACTCAGCCAGTAGTCGCCGGACCTGTTCCGTCATCCCATGTCTCCTTCCACACAGTCCGAATCCCCCTCTGTCACCCGGGAGTATGACCGCACGCAGCCGCGATTGGTTGCATTTCCCTGCTGGCGGAACGGTGCCGTCAGCGGCTCAAATCGATTGGAAGGTCCTCGATCGCCTCCAGCTCCAACTCGAGGGAACGGTTGTCAGGCTGTCTGGCGAGGGCGGCACTCAATGAGCGCACCGCCAGCGTGGCATAGGTGAAGGCGATCTCGTCGTCGCCCTCCAAGACGATGGCTTCGACGAGCCGCCGCACCTGGACGGACAGGGCGGGCCCTGCCGTTGCGACCATGTCGACCACCCACCCGTCAGAATGCTGCTGGGCGAGGATCTCCGAGGTCTCGCCGAGGCGTTCCAGCGTGACGGCCGCAAAGGCAGTCCCGTCGACATCGAAAGACTCGACAGCGGCCACCGTGATCTCGCCGGTCTCCCCGCCGAGGAACGCCGTGAAACTGTCCTCAAAGCTCGTCCAGTAGGCGCGGCGCGTTGCCACGGGCAGCCCGGCGTCGACGACGGCCTCCATCTGCTCGACCGTGAACCCATTCTCCGCCCCGGCAACCAGCGCGACGTTGGTGGGGGCGGTCGTCGCCGCCAGCCCTTCCAGGTCGACGGCGCCGACCGCCGCAAGCCACTCGGCAACGACGTCGCCGGGATCGGACTGGCTCACCTCGGCGGCCGGTTCGTCGGCGGAGCATGCTGCCACGACGAGCAGAAGGACGACGGCGCAACGGAGGGGGGTCATGAGCGCCGAGGCTAGTGGCGCCCGGGGGCGAGACGCCGGTCCCTACACTCGCCGCGTGACAGTCCGTCTCATAGCCCCGGCGATCGGTATCGCTGCAGGGGTCGTGAGCGGTCTGTTCGGCGTCGGGGGCGGCATCGTCGTCGTGCCCGGACTCGTCCTGCTGCTCGGCTTCCCGCAGCGGCGGGCTTCCGGCACCTCCATGGCGACGATTGTCGCCGCAGCGATCGCCGCGCTCGTGGTCTTTGCCGGAAGCGGCGAGACCGACTGGCCGGCAGCCGCTCTGCTCGGGATCGGTGCGGTGGCCGGGGCGTGGGCAGGTGCCCGCTACCTCGATCGCCTCCCCGAGCGCTGGCTCACGATGCTGTTCATCGTGGTTCTGCTCACCGCGTCCGTCAGGCTCGCCGTATCGTGACGGTTCTGGTCCTGATCCTCGTCGGCCTGGCTGCAGGGCTGCTTGCATCCGCGCTCGGCGTCGGAGGCGGAATCGTGTTCGTGCCGGCGCTCGTGGTGGTCCTGGGGTTCGACCAACACCTCGCCGAAGGCACCTCGCTCGCCGTCATTGCCCTGACCGCCGGCATCGGCACGTGGACCCACCACCGCCAGGGACGCGTCGAGTGGAGGATCGCCGGCCTCGTGGCGGCGGGAGGTATCGCCGGCGCGCTGGCGGGCTCGACGTTGGCAGTCCGCATCGATGCAGATCTCTTGCAGAGCCTGTTTGCGGCGTTCCTCGCCCTCGTCGCCCTCCGCATGATTCGCAATCTCGTCAAGTAGCAATCTCCCCTAGATGTCCCGAAGGTGAAAGGGACCCAGCGCCCTTCTCGTCGAGATCTTCAGGGGCTTACCTGTCCACCAGGGAACACAGCGCGATCGGAGGTCCACGGCTCCGATCCTCGGGGGCGACTCCGTCGACGGCGAATGGGCGTCAGCGTGCAACCACACGACGGGTGATCCGTCGAGGGAGGAATGCCTCATGCGAGTTTCGAGACGGGATTTCATCAGACTCACCGGTCTGAGTGCGGGTGCCGGCCTTGTCGGATCCGGCCATGTGCTCCCCGGCCTGACCGGGGTTCGTGCCCCCGCAGCCGGCGTCTACGTGCCGGCAGCGGCGGGGCTGAGCGACCCGGCCCTGCAACCGAAGTTCGTCAACAGCGTCCCGAACGCCGCGGATCCGGTGTTCAGCTACAAGGGCAAGAAGGACAAATACAACGTCGAGATCGCACCCGCCCTGCAATTCACCGGATTGGTGAACGGTGCGGGCACCGCTGTCGGCACGCCGATCTTCGGTTACGGGGAGAACGGCGTCTACACCTGGCCCGGCAAGACGATCTTCGCCCGGACGAACGACGAAGTTCAGGTGACGTGGAAGAACAAGCTGACCGATCCGCTCACCGGGGCGTTCGTCCCCCACCTCCTGCCGGTCGACACATCGCTGCATTGGGCATACAGCCTGCCCGGGTATGAGCACTACACCATCGCCGCCAACGGCATCCCGACCGTCGTCCATCTCCACGGCGGGCACAGTGATGCCATCTACGACGGCAACCCGGAGTACTTCTTCAGTCCCGGATATGCCGTACGAGGCCCCCGATGGGTGGAGAAGAAGTATGTGTACGGCAACGACCAGCCGGCCGGCACCCTGTGGTATCACGACCATGCGCTTGGCATCACCCGCCTCAACGTGTACGCCGGCATGGCGGGCTTCTACATCCTGCGAGATGACATCGACACCGGGCTGGCGGACAACCCACTGGGGCTACCTGCCTCTCCATATGAGCTGGCATATGCGATACAGGACCGGATGTTCCGCGCCACCGGTGAGCTGTTCTACCCGGCGTTCCCCGGTGATCCGTTCTACGACGACTTCATCACCGGCGAAGGAGCCGTGCTCCCGCCGGACATCTTCCCCGGTGGCGGGCCCACCGCGCTGGCGGAGTTCTTCGGTGACCACGTCGTGGTCAACGGCTTGATCTGGCCAAAGACCGATGTGGAGCCGCGCAACTACCGGATGCGATTGCTCAACGGCACGGACTCGCGCTTCCTCGTCGTACGCTTCCGCATCGCGGCGTCGCCAACGTCGAGCAGCCTCTCCGGCGCTTCGGCCCCGGTGCCGTTCTGGGTCATTGGCAGTGATCAGGGTCTTGCTTCGTCGGCAACGCAGCTCGACACGCTGGTCTTCGAACCAGGTGGGCGGTACGACATCGTCTTCGACTTTGCGTCAGTGCCCGCAGGCTCTCGCGTGATCATGGAGAACATCGGAGGAGATGCACCGTTCGGCGGCGCCTTCGGTCCGGCGTTGCCACCTGAGGACTTCTTCCCCGACCGCCAGACGGACCGGATCATGGCCTTCGACGTCACCCTGCCCTTCGACCCGGCCGTCGTCGATGCGTTCGATCCATCGGTCATCGGTCATTACGACGGCAACGACGCTCCCGTCGACAACGTGCGCAAGGTTGCGCTGTTCGAAGGCATGGATGAGTTCGGGCGCCTGCAACCGCTGCTCGGCACAGCCGAGCCGACCGTCGACGCAACGGGTGCGGAGGTGAACGGTGCGATCGCCTGGCACGGTCCCACCACGGAGAACCCACACCTCGATGCCACCGAGGTGTGGGAGATCTACAACGCAACCGGCGATGCGCATCCCGTGCACCTCCACCTCGTGAACTTCGAGGTGATGAACCGGCAGGAGTTCGTGGCGGACGTGATCGAACAGCCCGTACTCCAGCACAACGGGACCCTCGGGGTCGGTTTCCGGCTCGAAAACATCACGCTTGGGGCGATGAGCGGCCCCGGTGGCTATGTCGAGAACGCCCCGAAGGACATGGTGACCGCCTTGCCCGAGCAGGTGACACGGATCAAGGCCACGTTCGACAAGCCCGGAAGGTACGTGTGGCATTGCCACATCTTGTCTCACGAGGACCACGAGATGATGCGGGTGCTCCACGTCGGTCCGGGCGCCTGAGCCGACGGTGCCAGTGGGAGGGCGGCTTCCCCCGGGGTCGCTCTCCCAACCCGATCACGCCCGCTCGATAGGAACGTCGATCGTGCCGGAGGAGAACAACCGCCTGCGTGCTGCCGCGTCGCCAAGCCGGCCGCGCCGCGCCAGGACGAGTAGGTAACCGAGCCCCATCGCCTCGAGTGCCCACACCCGCCAATCGATCAGGACGCTCCGAACGTACTCTCCAGCGGTATCGAACCCGGCGAAGGTGAACTCCCAACCGAGAAGCGGCCACCACAGCGTCTCGGGGTCCTGCCACATGCCATCCAGGAACAGATGCATCAACATACCGATGGCGAGCGGCATCCACCGCTTGCGAGGACGTCCCCGCCGGGTGCTGAGCACGACGGCCACCATCACCGTCGTCGCGGCCAGTAACGCGTGTGCGAAGAGCCGCACCGAGCCGAGCTCCGCAAACCAGATCAGGCCGATGGGGGTGTCGATCAGATCGGGGAGCATGGCGCCCAACGCCAGAAAACGCAGGTCCATCCGATCGTCACGGAAGGCATACCGGATCAGGGCAACGGTTGCCCCGACGTGCCAGAGGATCACAGCTCAGGTGTCGTGGCGGTGCTCACGGCACCAGGATGGCGTTGCAGTGGATACAGCGTGGCGGGTCGCGTCGCGTGGCTTCGAGTTGCTCCGCCGGCGTGAGGCGGAGGTGGCAGGCCCCACACACGCCGTCGGCGAGACGGCCGACCGCCACACCGTCGTCCTTCTGTGTGCGAAGTCGCTCGTAGGTGTCGAGGAGATCCTCCGGGATGAGCGGCAGGATGCCTGCCTTGCGCTCCTCTTTGCCGGCCAGCCGGCCGTCGATCTCCTTCCATGCTGCGGTGATCTCGGCCTCGTGCCCGGCCTTTTCTTCCTCTGCCGCAGCAACGGCCGTGGTGAGCTCTTCGAGCCGGGCTGCGTGGGACTCTCGTCGCTCCATCAGCTCGAGCACTTCCTCTTCCATGTCGGATTTCTTGCGCTCGAGCATCTCCACCTCACGACGCAGGTAGTCGGCATCGCGGGCGCTCAAACCGCCGGCGTAGAGGCGGTTCTGCTCGGCGGCGAGCTTGTTCTCGGCGAGATCCAACTCGCCCGAGGTCTTGTCCAGCGCCAGCTCGAGCTGGCGAAGAGTCGCCGCCTCGTTGTCCCGATCGGACCTGAGCCGAACGGCGTTGTCGTGTGCCTTGCGGTAGTTGGCGAGAGCGGGAACGGTCTCACGTTCGTGGATCAAGCGATCGATCTCGGAGTCGACGGCCTGCAAGTCGAGTAGATCTGCCAGGCTCCTCAACTCTTCCATCCTCGGTGAACCTCCTTCAGGAACGCCACGGGTCGGCATCGACTGCTGTCAGGTCGACTGCGCCGGGGGCGATCTCCAACACGGCAGCGTACAACCTCGCCACACCAGGTCGTTCCGTAGCCGCATGGCCCGGGTCGATGACCGCCAGTCCCTGCTCCAGGGCCGCACGAGCGTCGTGATGACCCACGTCCCCCGTCACGATCACGTCGGCCGGCCTCGCTGTTGAGACGAAGGACCGGCCCGAGCCCGGCACCACCGCAACCCGTTCGATGAGGCGACCGCGGTCACCGGCGATCCTCGGCTCCGCATCGAGTCGATCCGCCACGGTGAGGGCGAACTCACCCAGCGTCGTCCGGGACGGCAACGATCCGCGCCGTCCGATGAATCCGGCGTTGGCATCGACCGCGTACACGTCATATGCCGGCTCCTCGTAGGGATGCGCCCCGACCAGCGCGGCAACAACGGCGTCGCGCCGTCCGGCGGGGGCGATCATCTCGATGCGAGTCTCGGCCTCGGCGTTGACCGCACCGGCGACTCCCGTAGCCGGCTTGGTCCCGGCGCCTGCCTCGAACGTCCCGAGGCCTTCGGAGCGGAATGAGCAGCCCGTGTATGCGCCGATCGTCCCGGCTCCGACGCGGCTCATGGCGTGCGCGATCGTGTCGACGTCGCCCGCCGGAGCGAAGGTCACGACCTTGACCGTGTCACTCGTCCAGTTGGGCCCGAAGGGCGTCACGTCGACCAGCTCGAGCGATTCGGCCAGCGCATCCGCGACGCCACCCGGTGCGACGTCGAAAGCCGTGTGGACCACTGCGAGCGCCACCCCGTGGCGCGCCAGCGCGTACGCCCGACCCACAGCATCCGCTCCGGCGACCAATCGCGTGGTCGCTCGGAACAACAGCGGGTGGTAGCTGATGAGGAGGTCGGTCGAGGCCTCGACCGCCGCCGTCACCACCGTTCCCGTGACCTCGTGGCACACCGCCACCTTTTGTGCGGCACCGACCGGATCGCCGATTTGGAGACCAACCGGGTCCCACCCACCTGCCTTGGCAAGGGGGCTCACCGCTTCGAGGCTGGAGAGGAGGTCGGCAACCGATGGCACGGCGAGATAGTAGGTCCCCACGATCTCGGCCTGCCCGGAGGTCAACGCTCGAGATGAGCAAACTGGCCGGGTCGGCGTCCTTCGCCGGGCGGCCCGGCGAACGCCTGAGCAATACCGAGCCACTGCCGGGCAACGTCACCCGTCGCCTCGACGTCGACATCGTCGCGATGGCGGCGCTGGGTGACGAGAAGCGCAAAGCCGAGAGCCGAGCCCGACACGACCTCGGCTGCGTCTGCGCCACCCCATTCCCATACCTCCCCGCCCGGGGCGGTGAGGACCACGTGGATGTCGGTCTGCGGGGGTACGAGCCCGTTTGCCAGGAATGCGAACGCCCGTGCCCGCACACCGATGTGACACACGTGCCGCAACCGCGCCGACGGGGCTCGCACCACACCGAGGGCATCGGCGATGTCCTGCCCGTGCGCCCACGTCTCCATGATGCGTGCCGTGACCTTGGACCGGGCGGCCATGGGTGGGCCGTACCACACCACCCGCTGTTTCGGGTCGATCGAGCCGTACAGGTCTCGCAAGGCGCTGTTTGCCTCGTCCCACCATGCCAGGAGTTCGGCCCCGGCCATCGTGCGGCCCAGATCGAGGTGCTGCCGAATCGCCTGCAACGCCCGCCCGTCTTCGATCTCGGCGAGGAATGCTCCTGGATCCTCGTGGGCCAGGACTGCCTTCTCGTCGAAGTACGCCAGATGAGAGATCTGGTCACGGATGGACCACGGTTCCGCCGGCGTCGCCGTATCCCAGGCGTCGGCATCGAGATCTGCGACCATGGCCACAACAGCATCCTTCTCAGCCCCGAGGTCATCGCAGATCAGCTGCATCGTGCTGGTCACGATCGGGATCGTAGTGGGATGGATTCGGGCATCATGGGAGGGAACAACGCACCGGGCCGGTGGCGTTGTAGCTGCGCAGACGAAGGAAAGAAACGCTGATGTTCTTCACTCGCAAGAAACTCGAGATGCCGACGGCCGACACCGCTCTGGTGGGCCACAGCGAAGGCGCGCGACTCTCCGGTCGGCATTTCGTCAACGGCACGAGCATTCTTCCCCCCTTTCCCGACGGCATGGAGACCGCCGTCTTCGGCATGGGTTGCTTTTGGGGAGCGGAGCGGATGTTCTGGCAGACCGACGGCGTCCACACCACGGCGGTGGGCTACGCCGGCGGGTTCACCGAGAACGCCTCCTACGAGGAAGTGTGCTCCGGCCGGACCGGCCACACGGAGGTGGTGCTGGTCGTGTTCGACCCGGCCAAGGTGAGCTACCGGCAGCTGCTGCAGGTCTTCTGGGAAGGACACGATCCCACCCAAGGCATGCGGCAGGGCAACGACGTCGGCACCCAGTACCGCTCGGCCGTCTACACGTTCTCGGATGCCCAAGCCGAAGCCGCCGCCGAGACACAGGAGATGTTCCAGACCCGGCTGAACGAGGCGGGTTACGGACCGATCACCACCGAGATCGCTCCGGCGGGTCCGTTCTACTACGCCGAGGAGTACCACCAGCAGTACCTGGCGAAGAACCCCAACGGCTACTGCGGCATCGGTGGCACGGGCGTTTCCTGCCCCATCGGCCTCGAGGCGTGACGAGCACCCTTCGCCCCCTCCCCCGAGCTGGGCCGAGGTGTTGATCGCCTAGCCTGGCGGACTCGCCGCCGACCGAGGCCGACAATGTCCGGAGCCCCTACAACGCTGCGCGCCTCGCTGTCGGCGGGATTGCGCCTCATTGGTCGCTACGTGCGCCGGCACCCTTGGGCCTTCACCTTCGCAGTACTTGGTGCCGCGGCATTCGCCGCTGCCATCGTCGCTGCAGCCGTCGTCGTCGGCAACGCCACCGACGACCTGATCGTCCCGGTGCTCGACGGCGGAGAGCCCATCCGCGGC
Organism: Acidimicrobiia bacterium; assembly: GCA_965216945.1. Lineage (GTDB taxonomy): Bacteria > Actinomycetota > Acidimicrobiia > Spongiisociales > UBA5794 > DATHZQ01. The sequence continues at coordinate 80,266 of CBDCGU010000003.1, forward strand.
AGGTTGTGGCCGGCCGTGATTGCGGTGATATCGGTGGCGATCTGGAAGGCAGCAGGGATCACGCTGCGGCGCATGGCGGCCGGCTACCTGCAGTTCGCCAACCTGATGGACGTGCGCCGCGCCCTCATCGACCGCATCTTGCGACTGGAGATGGCCTGGTACCGGCGCCAGTCGATCGGAGACCTGCTGGCGGTGACCGATGCGGATGCCAGCCAGGCGACGTTCATCCTCGCTCCGGTGCCCTACGGGACAGGGGCATCGCTTCTCCTCATCGGGTCCGTCGTGATGGTCCTCGCCATCGATCCCGTGCTGGCCGCAGTCTCGTTCGTTTCGCTGGCCCTCATCATGTCGGTGGACATCCGCGGATCATGGAGGACTTTCGGGCTCTACCAGCAGGTCCAGGCGCAACGCGGCTTGGTGTCGCGGGTAGCTCACGAGAGCTTCGACGGCGCCTTGACGGTCAAGGCGCTCGGGAGGGAGCGATTCGAGACGTCCCGATTCCGTGCCGTGTCCGACGACTTGGCCGACACGGTGGCGACCGAGGGCCGCATCCACGCCAACTACCGGGTGGTAGTGGAGGGTCTGCTGTCCATCGTCACCGTGCTCATCCTCGTCGTCGGTGCACTGCGCATCAACGCCGGTGCGGTCAGTCCCGGCGACGTGATCACCATCGCCTACCTCCTCACGTTGTTGTTCATACCGATTCGTATCATCGGATTCGTCCTGTGGGACATGTCCCATGCGGTTGCCGGCTGGAACCGCGTCGAGAGCGTTCTCGAGGCGGATGAGTTGGTCCCGTACGGCAGCCTGCCGGCACGACCGGCGGCGTCGGGGGCCGAAGTGCACGGCTCGGCGATGGGCTTCCAGTACACAGACGGTGAGCCGGTACTCGACAACGTGGATCTGGACATCCCGTCCGGGCGGATCGTGGCAGTGGTCGGGCCGACCGCCTCGGGCAAGTCGACGCTCGTCACCCTCATGGCACGGCTGTGGGACCCGACGCGTGGCAGCATCACCATCGACGGAACGGATCTGCGCGACTTTGCTCGCTCGGCGCTGCCCGGCGAGGTGGCGTTCGTCGCCCAGGAGGCATTCCTCTTCGACGACACCGTGCGGGGCAACATCGCCTTCGGGACGGACGCCACCGATGAGGACATCTGGGAGGCGGCGAGCCTCGCCAATGCTGCAGACTTCATCGGCCGGCTCCCCCACGGCCTCGACACCACGCTCGGCGAGCGGGGAACGACACTGTCGGGTGGGCAGCGGCAGCGTATCGCCCTGGCCCGGGCACTGGTGCGCCGCCCGCGACTGCTGATTCTGGACGATGCCACGTCGGCAGTCGACCCCTCGGTGGAGACGAGGATCCTGGAGGGCCTGCGCCGCGCCGACCTGCCGTCGACGGTGATCGTCGTCGCCTATCGCCAATCCTCGATCACGCTGGCCGACGAGGTGGTGTTCGTCGAAGAGGGCCGCATCCGCGCCCACGGAACCCATGCCGAGCTCATGCGTTCCGTGCCGGGCTACGGGCGAATCCTTGCCGCCTACGAAGATGACGCCACAGCGCGAAAGGCGCAGCCGTGAGGCGGACGGAACTGTCGACGTCGCGTGCATTGCGCCGGATCCTCCGCGAAGCGCCGGCCCTGCGCCGCGGTCTGGGCGTGACCGTTCTGCTCGCCGCCCTCGGCACGGCGATCCAACTCGCCGTCCCGATCGTGGTGCAGATCATCGTCGACAACGAGATTCTCGATCCACGCGGCGTCGACATCCCAGGTGTGCTCACCCTCGGCGGCATCGCCGTGGCAGCCATGCTCGTTGCGATGTACGTGCGGCGACTCGCCCTGGTGCGGCTTGCCTTGCGTGCGGCGGAGGGACTGTCCGATCTCCGGGTCAAGACCTTCGGCCACCTCCACTCGCTCTCGGTGCTCCACGTCGAGGCCGAGCGACGCGGCTCGCTGGTCGCCCGTGTCACGTCGGACGTCGTCGCCATCCAGGACTTCGTCGACTGGGGTGGCGTCGGCATGCTCATCGGTGCTGCTCAGGTGCTTCTGGCGATGGCGGCGATGCTCTTCTACCAGTGGAAGCTGGCGTTGCTGGTGCTCGGTGGGGTTGTCGTCTATGCGCTCATGCTGATCTGGTTCCAGAGAATCTTGCAGCGCCTTCACGACCAGGTCCGCACTCGTGTCGCCAATTCGCTCGCTGCCATGAGCGAAGCCATCTCCGGTCTCCCTGTGATCCGGGCCTACGGAGGCGAGGACCCCACGATGGAGAAGGTCGATCACGTGTTCAACGACGAGTTCAAGACCGCCGTGCGGACCTTCAGCCTCGGTTCTGCCCTCTTCTCGTCTGCCGAGATCTTCGCCGGCGCCATCACGGCAGCCGTCATCGCCGTCGGGGTCGTCACGGGGATCGACGACGGCACGTCGGCCGGCACGCTTCTCGCCATGCTCTTCCTGGTCAACTTGCTCGTCGAGCCGGTGCAGACCCTCGTCGAGACGCTGGACCAGGCGCAATCGGCGGCTGCCGGTGTCCGTCGCATCGTTGCCGTGCTCGACACGCCGATTGAAGTCGCCGACCCGGTCGAGGGAGTCGAACTGCCCGACGGCTCCCTCGACGTGGTAGCTCGGGGCGTCTATTTCCGCTACCCGACCGGGGGTGACGTGCTGGTCGACGTGTCGGTCGACATTCCGGCGGGTGGACGCATCGCCGTCGTCGGCGAGACCGGCTCGGGCAAGTCGACCTTCACCAAGGTCATCACCAGGCTGCTGGACCCGTCCGCCGGCGAGGTTCGGATCGGCGGCGTGCCGCTCACCGAAGTGCGCTTCGAGAGCCTGCGCCGGCATGTCGCCTTCGTGCCGCAGGAGGGCTTCCTCTTCGACGCCTCCGTGGCAGACAACGTGCGTTACGGGAAGCCGGAGGCATCCGATGACCAGGTGGCTGCGGCATTCCGCGACCTGAACCTCGACGACTGGGTGGGCACACTCCCCGACGGGCTGGCGACGAAGGTCGGCGAGCGCGGGAGCCAGCTCTCGGCAGGCGAGCGCCAGCTCGTGGCACTGGCTCGGGCATGGATCGCCGCACCGGGAGTGCTCGTCCTCGACGAAGCGACGTCGGCCGTGGATCCGGCGTTGGAGGTGAGCATCCGACGCGCCATGGAGCGCCTCACCAGCGGCCGCACCTCGATCACGGTTGCGCACCGCCTCTCGACGGCCGAGGCCGCCGACCTCACACTCGTGTTCCACGAGCACCGTCTCGTCGAGATCGGCACCCATGACGAGTTGGTTGCGGCAGGGGGCGTCTACTCACGCCTGCATGCCGACTGGATGGTCGGCACCACGTCCTGAGGGCGCTGGTCGGTGAGTGAGGTCCTGGGCGAACGCGCGCACGGACCGGTTGGCGGTTGGACCGAGATCGGTCAGATGCCGCCGATCGCCACGTACTTCGTCTCGAGGTACTCCTCCAGCCCCTCATGGGATCCCTCGCGCCCGATACCGGATTCCTTGAACCCGCCAAACGGCGCCAGCTCGGTCGATATGAGACCGGTGTTGACGCCGACCATGCCGTATTCGAGCCCCTCGGTCACACGCCAGATGCGTCCCAGGTCACCCGCATAGAAGTACGACGCCAGCCCGAACGGCGTGTCGTTGGCGAGTGAGATGGCCTGCTCCTCGGTGGAGAAGCGGAACAGCGGGGCCACCGGGCCGAAGATCTCCTCGCCGGCGATCCGCATCTCCTGAGTGACGTTCGTGAGCACCGTGACCTCGTAGAAGGTTCGGCCCAGATCGTGCCGCCTTCCGCCGGTGAGCACGCTGGCTCCCTCGTCGAGCGCAGAGCCGACGAGCTCCTCGACCTTGTCGAGGGCATCCTGATTGACGAGCGGCCCGACCGCTGTTTCCTCGTCCAGGCCGGGCCCCACCTTGAGGGCGGCGACGGCCTCGGCCAGCTTCTTCGCAAACTCGTCGTAGACACCCTCTTGGACGTAGATGCGATTGGCGCACACGCAGGTCTGCCCGCTGTTGCGATACTTGGAGGCGATCACGCCGTCGACGGCAGCGTCGAGGTCGGCGTCGTCGAACACGAGAAACGGAGCGTTGCCGCCCAGCTCCAGCGAGACGTTCTTGATCGTTCCCGCCGCCTGCGCCATCAGCTGCCGGCCGATCTCTGTGGAACCGGTGAAGGAGATCTTGCGGACGATGGGGTTCGTCGTGAGCTCCTCGCCGATGGCTCGGCTGCTCTTGGAGGTGATCACGTTGATCAAGCCGGGCGGGACCCCGGCGCGCTGCGCAAGCTCTGCGGCGGCCAGCGCACTGATGGGCGAAGCGCTCGCCGGCTTCACCACGGCGGCACAGCCGGCGGCGAGCGCAGGGCCGACCTTGCGCGTGATCATCGCCTGCGGGAAATTCCACGGCGTGATGGCGGCGATGACTCCCACGGGCTGCCTCAGCACCACCAACCGCTTCGAGGCGTCGTGGGTGGGGATCACTTCCCCGCGCGCCCGCTTGCCTTCCTCGGCGAACCAGTCGATGAAGTTGGCGGCGTAGACGATCTCACCCCGCGCTTCGTTGATGGGCTTGCCCATCTCCATCGTCATGATCCGGGCGAGATCCTCCTGGTTCTCCAGCAGCAACTCGTACCAACGACGCAGGATGGCGCCACGTTCTTTGGCGGTGCGCTCCGCCCACCCGCGCTGGGCGATCTGTGCGGCTTCGATGGCGCGCCGTGTCTCTGCGACACCGAGGTCGGCGACACCGGCGAGCGTGCTGCCGTCTGCAGGATTGACGACATCGAAGGTGGCGCCGGAGTCGGCGTCGATCCACTCGCCCCCGACCAGCCCCTTCGACAGCAGCAACGTGGGGTCGTTCAGCGTGACCATTCTCCCTCGGTCCTCTCGTCGGTCGATGCCTCGTGATCTGGCCATGAGCCACGAGTTTCCCCGACGATATCGCTTCGGGTCGGGTCGCGATTCGGCCGGTCAGATCGTCAGCGATCGGCGGTGGTGAGGAACGAGCGACAGGTGCCGCGGAACCGGCGGCCGGTCGAGGGACGGCAGCCTGTCGAGGAACGCTCCTGTCGTCGAGGCGGCAGCCGTGACCAGGTGGTTGGCCTGGCTGAAGTCGTGCGGCGGGACGTTGAGGGGGCAGGGCGGGGGAAGCACGACGAGGTCGACCGAGTCACGCAGATGCTCGATCTCGACGACGAGCCGGCGGGTGACGAGAAAGCTCGTTGTGTGCAACAGCAAGGGGATGGCACCGCGGGGCGGTTCGTCGAGCCCGCACGCCGTGCCGCTCGTCAGCACGAACACCTTGTCCGCCCCCTGCGCGACGGCATGGGAGATCGGTGCGTAGTTGGCCACTCCCCCGTCGACCAGCAATCGACCATTCCATGGGACCGGAGGGAGGATTCCGGGAATGGCAGCGCTGGCGAGAATCGCGTTCACGGCGTCCCCGTGCGACAACGCGATCTCTTCGCCGTTGGCGGCGTCCGTCGCGACGACGTGGAGTGGTACCGGTGCGTCGGCGAGGTCGGAGAACTCGAGATGGCGCTCAACGATCCGGCGAAGACCGCGGCTGGGGATCAGATGCTTGCGTCTGCCGGCGAAACCGAGGAATCCGGAAGCGAAGTCCATCGGAAAGACATGGGCGCGTCGCAGGCCGCGCCACACCGCCGCCAGCGATGCCGCCGTCTCGACCGTTGGTGGTCGGGATGCGATATACCCACCGTTGATCGCTCCGACCGATGTGCCGACGATGAGGTCGGGTGCGACATCCCGCTCGTAGAGCGCTTGCAGCATGCCGGCGTGGACTGCGCCGAGGCTGCCGCCGCCGGTGAGAACGAACGCGTCCATGATTGGACAACGTCACATCGACCCTGGACCTTCCGGCGGTCCGGCCCGGTCTCACAGATCGAAGTGCCGTTCGAGGCTGTGCCACACGCTCGGGTAGTCGTCTTGCAGGGCCGGTATCGATGCCGCATATGCGGTCGGGATGAGGGGATACCGGGTCTCGAACATGAACGACATGGTGTCGGACAGCTTCTCGGGCGCCAGGTCGGAGGTCGTCGCTTTGAGCCACGCATCGTGGTCGGGACCATGCGGGAAGTACATGTTGTGCAGACTCATTCCGCCCGGTGCGAAGCCCTCCTCCTTGGCGTCGTACACGCCGTACAGGATGCCCATGAACTCGCTCATGATGTTCTTGTGATACCAAGGAGGCCGGAACGTGTGCTCGCCGACCAGCCAGCGGTCGGCGAAGACCACGAAATCGATATTGGCAACCCCCGGGTCGGGTGACGGTGAGGTGAGCACGGTGAATATCGACGGGTCGGGGTGGTCGAAGCTGATCGAACCCATCACGTTGTAGTTGCGCAAGTCGTACTTGTACGGCACATGGTTGCCGTGCCAGCCCACGACATCGAGTGGCGAGTAGTCCGTTTCGACCACGAATATCCGACCGTCGAACTTGACGAAGAGCTCGCCCGGCTCCTCGGTGTCTTCGTAGGCCGCCACCGGATGGAGGAAATCGCGCGGGTTTGCCAGGCCGTTGGCTCCGATGGGCCCGCGTTCGGGGATCTCGAGGTACGTGCCGTAGTTCTCACAGATGTAGCCGCGGGCGCGGGCGTCCAGCAGCTCCACCCGGAACACCATGCCTCGCGGGACGACGACGATCTCGCCGGGCCCGGCCACCAACACGCCGCACTCGGTGGCGAAGCGGAGCCACCCGTGTTGCAGCACGATCAACATCTCGCCGTCTGCGTTGTAGAAGTAGGTGTTCGTCATCGACTCGGTCGCCATGTACACGTGGGCAGCCATCCCCACCTGGGTGTGGGCGTCACCATTCGTGGCGATCGTGCGGATCCCGCTGAGGAATGTCGCCGGCTCGTCGGGAAACGGCGGCGGGTCCCAGCGGAGCTGACCGATCGGCGGATCCGACTCCCGGCTCGGTGCTGTGCGGATCATGTGTTTGTCCGTTTCGGTGAACCGCCAGGCATGCCGCACCGATGGGCGGATCCGATAGAACCACGTGCGCCGGTTGCGGGCATTGGGAACGGTGAACGCCGTCCCCGAGAGCTGCTCGGTGTAGAGGCCGAGCGGTGGCTTCTGGGGGTTGTTCTGCCCCTGCGGCAAGGCCCCGGCTTCCGCTTCCGAGGCGAACTCATTCCCGAAACCCGATTGGTAGTGCGGGTGGTCGACAGCTTCGGTCATCGCTCTCCCCTGGTCGTTGCCTCCGATGAAGTTAGTGCGTCGCACGCAGCGCGACCCGAGCGTACGGCCCGACCGCTCGTACGGCCGTCCCGGATGCCGGAACCCCATCCCCCATGGCGGAACGCATCGGCTACGGTCCGGGACGTCGACACCACACGGCGAGGAGGACGATTGGCCACGCCAGCAGAGATCGCCCGGTCGCTCCACGACGCAAGGGCGACCGCCAAGCCGATACCGCCCCTCACCACGACATACCCGCAGTTGACGGTCGACGACGCCTATGCGGTCCAGCGCGAGCTCGTCGACCTCCTCCTCGCCGAAGGCGGCTCCATCGTCGGATGGAAGCTGGGGCTGACATCACAGCCGATGCAGGAGCTGCTCGGGGTCAGCGAGCCCGACTACGGGCCCGTTCTGTCGACGATGGTCTTCGAGGACGGCGTCGAGCTCGATCTCGATGCCTTCATCCAACCCAAGGTCGAGGCCGAGATCTTGCTCGTGCTGGAGCGCCCGCTACGCGGCCCCGGGATCACAACAGCCGACGCCGCCGCGGCCGTTGGTGGGGCGATGGCTGCGATCGAGATGGTCGATTCCCGCATCGAGGACTGGAAGATCAAGCTCGTCGACACCGTCGCCGACCTGGCCTCCTCGGCGGCCACGGTGAAGGGGTCCCGCATCGTGCGCATCGACTCCGACGTGCGCCTGACGGGAATGGTCATCAGCAAGAACGGGGAGACCGTGGCGACCGGAGCGGGCGCCGCGGCGCTCGGCGATCCGATGTTTGCCGTTGCATGGCTCGCCAACACGCTCTCCCCTTACGGGGTGACGCTCGAACCCGGTCACTTCGTCATGACCGGCTCGCTTCATGCCGCCTTCGACGTGGCCCCCGGTGACGTGGTGTCCGCCGAGTTCGACCGGCTCGGCGCCGTGGCGATGAGATTCACCGGGGATCGGTCGTGACCGGGGCACGCTGCGCCATCGTGGGCTCGGGCAACATCGGTACCGACCTCATGTACAAGCTGCAGCGGTCTGCGCTGCTCGAGCTCGGCGTGATGATCGGCATCGATCCGGACTCCGACGGATTGGCGCGGGCTCGTGCCGAGGGCATCGCGGCCACCCACGAGGGCGCAGACTGGCTGCTCGACCACGCCGATTCATTCGACATCGTGTTCGAAGCGACAACGGCCCGCGTCCATGCGGCCTATGCCGCAAGGTATGCGGAAGCGGGGCTGAAAGCCGTCGACCTCACCCCGGCGAAGGTGGGGCCGAATGTGGTACCCGTGGTCAACATCGAGGCTGCACTCGACGAACCCAATGTGAACATGATCACGTGCGGTGGACAGGCCACCACACCGATCGTCGCTGCGGTCAACGCCGTCGCCGAGGTGCCATACGCCGAGATCGTCTCGACGGTCGCATCACGCTCGGCGGGTCCGGGCACTCGCCAGAACATCGACGAGTTCACCAAGACGACTGCCAAGGCGCTCGAGGAGGTGGGCGGAGCGGGTACCGGCAAGGCGATCATGGTCCTGAATCCCGCCGAGCCGCCGATCATCATGCGCAACACCGTCTTCTGCGCCCTCGCCGAAGGCTACGACGAGGCCACGGTGTCGAAGTCCATACTCGACATGGTCGATCAGGTGCAGGAGTACGTGCCCGGCTACCGCCTCAAAACAGATCCGGTGTTCGACGAGGGGCCCTACGCCACTCCCGGAGGGGCGGTGCCCGCTCGCGTGATCGCTCTCCTCGAGGTCGAGGGCGCAGCCGACTACCTGCCCCCATACGCCGGCAACCTGGACATCATGACGGCAGCGGCGACGAAGGTGGGCGAGGCCATCGCGTCGCATCGGGCGGAGAGCTTATGACCGACTTCCGGCTCACCGACTCGACGCTACGGGACGGCTCGCACGCTCTCGCCCATCAGTTCACGGTCGACCAGGTGCGGGCGGTCGTCCGCGGCCTCGACGCCGCCGGTGTTCCCGTCATCGAGGTGTCCCACGGCGACGGGTTGGGCGGCTCGTCCTTCAACTACGGCTTCTCCCACACCAACGAGAAGGTGCTCCTCGAGGCAGCCGTCGAGGAAGCACAGAACGCCAAGATCGCCGTCTTGATGCTGCCCGGCATCGGGGTGAAGGACGATCTGGTGGACGCAGCCGAGATGGGTGTGCAGGTGGCGCGCATCGCCACCCACTGCACGGAAGCCGACATCGCTCCCCAACACATCGCCCTGGCCAAAGAGCTGGGCATGGAGACCGTGGGCTTCCTGATGATGTCCCACATGATCTCGCCCGGGGAACTGGTCGAGCAGGCCAAGCTGATGGAGTCGTACGGCGCCGACTGCGTCTACGTCGTCGACTCGGCGGGTGCGATGACGATCGACGATGCTCGGGCCCGGGTGTCTGCGGTCAAGAACGCCGTCGCCTGTCAGGTCGGGCTGCATGCCCACAACAACCTCTCGCTGGCAGTGGCGAACTCGATGGCCGCATACGAGGAAGGAGTCGACCAGATCGACGGGTGCACGACCGGCCTCGGCGCGGGAGCCGGGAATTGCCCCACCGAGATCCTCGTCGCCGCATTCGAGAAGAGCGGCGTCGTGACGGGTGTCGACCCCCTCGCTGTGATGGACGTGGCGCAGGACGTCGTGCGCCCCATCCAGCCGCTTCAGGGCATCATCGACCGCGACGGTCTCCTGCTGGGCTACGCCGGTGTCTATGGTTCGTTTCTGCTCCACGCCAAGCGGGCCGCCGAGCGCTTCGGTGTCGACACCAAGGACATCTTGCTCGAGCTGGGCAGGCGCCAGGTGGTGGGCGGACAAGAAGACATGATCATCGACGTTGCTGTTGAATTGGAGCGAGAAGCCGCGACCGCGATGGCGCAGCGCATACAGGACCATTGAGAGCGGGGTCAACCGTGACCGACACGTCGTACCACCGGGTGAGGACCGAGATGCCGGAGGCGCCGTCGGGGTGCCCGGTCAACCACGATTTCACACCACTCGATCCCGACTACATGGCCGATCCCTACCCGACCGCCAACCATTTCCGCGAGGAGACTCCGATCTTCTTCGCCGAGCGATTCGGGTATGTGGTCGTGAACCGCATGGAGGACATCAGCGAGGTCTTCCGCGACCACGAGACCTACTCCTCCGAGAACGTCCAGGACCCGGTGTTCCCCATCGGCCCCGCAGCGCAGGAGGTGCTGGCCGCCCCCGATTTCGACCCGATCGCCGTGATGTCCAACCGGCAACCACCCGACCACGGACGGATCCGCAAGCACACACGCCAACTGTTCTCCGTGCGGCGCATGAAGACGCTCGAGCCCTATGTCCGGCGGCGTTGTCACGAGCTCATCGACACCATGCTCAAAATGGAATCCCCGGTCGATTTCGTCACGGCGTTCACCCATCCCCTGTCCGGCGAGGTGATCTTCCGATTCCTCGGCTTCCCCGAGGACATGGATCGCCAGCTCAAGGCGTGGACGACCGATCGGCTTGCCTTCACGTGGGGGAAGCCCACCGCCGAGGAGCAGGTGGAGATCGCCGAGAAGATGGTCAAGTACTACCGGTACTGCAAGGAGTACACCGAGTACCGCAGGTCACATCCTGCGGACGACATCGCCACCGAGTTGCTCGCTGCCCACGAGGCCGACCCGGACGACCTGACGTATCGCGAGGTCGTCTCGATCCTCTACGGGCTGTCGTTCGCCGGCCACGAGATCGTCGCCAATCTGTTCTCCAATTGCCTCTTGACCATCCAACCCGGCAGCGCCGACTGGGATGCGCTGTGCGCCGACCCCTCGCTCATCCCGAATGCCGTGGAGGAAGTCATCCGAATCAACTCGCCACAGATCGGGTGGCGCCGGGTCACCACCCGGGACACCACGCTGGCGGGAGTCGACATCCCGGCCGGAACGCAGGTGTTCATGAACCTCGGTGCGGCCAACCACCAACCGAGCGAGTTCCCCGATCCCGAGCGCTACGACATGCACAGGGAGAACGCCCGCAAGAACATCTCCTTCGGGAAGGGAATCCATCTCTGCCTCGGCGCCAACCTGGCGCGGCTGGAAGGCAAGGTGGTGCTGGAGGTGCTCACCGAGCGGCTCCCGGGATTGCGAGTGGTCCCGGACCAGGAGATCGTACGCTTCCCGAACCTCAACTTCAGGGGTCCGCGCCGGCTGCTGGTGACGCTGGGCGGGTAGCCGAGCGGCGGACATGCCGCAAGCGCACGGCCAGGCCTCCTGGAGAGCCCATCCGACAACCGAAGGCTGCTGGGAGAAGCGTCAGTCGAAGACGAATTCGATCGACCCGAGTGGGCCATAGTCGACGACGAACTCGTCACCGGGCGACACGAACACGGGGCGGGTGAAGGAGCCCGCCAGGATGATCTGGCCCGCCTCCAGCTCGAGGTAGTGGCCGAAACGTCGTGCCAGCCACACGATCCCCCGCGCCGGATGGCCAAGGACGCCTGCGCCGAGCCCCGTCTCCTCGATGACGCCGTTCTGCGTGAGCAGCGCCCCCACCCAGCGCAGATCGACGTCGTCGGGATCGATACGGTGGTCGCCCACGACGATCCCGGCGTTGGCGGCGTTGTCGGCGATCGTGTCCCTGACCGTACGGGTGCGCCCGCTGACGGGATCGATGCGCTGCACCCTGGCGTCGATGATCTCGACGGCGGGAACGACGTAGTCCGTGGCGGCGTACACGTCCTGGACGGAACCGACGTCGTCCGTGAGCGGGGCGGCCAGAACGAAGGCCAGCTCCACCTCGAGCCGCGGTTCCACGAAGTCGGCTGTGGGGATCGGTACGGCCGCGTCGTACACCATGTCGTCCAGCAGGGAGCCAAAGTCGGGCTCGTCGATACCGACCGCCTTCTGCATCGCTCGAGACGTCAACCCGATCTTGTGCCCGACGATGCTGCGCCCCGCCAGCAGCTCCTTGTCGATCCACGCACGCTGGATCGCATACGCATCGTCGATGGTCATATCCGGGTGATCGAGGGTGAGTTGCCGGATCTGTCGCTTGGTGCGGCGCGCCCCGTCGAGAGCATCGACGATCGCCGCCACGGTTGTGGGATCGAGGGCCGCCGTCACTCGGTGCCGAGCTTGCTGATCGAGTGGGTGTCGTAGGCCACAGCGACGTTTTTCGTCTCCATGTAGAACTCGAACGAGTAGTCGCCGCCGTCGCGACCGATGCCACTGGCCTTCACGCCGCCGAACGGCGTCGGCAGATGGCGGACATTCTGTGAGTTCACCCACACCATGCCGGCCTCGACGTCGCGGGCGACGCGGTGGGCCCGCCCGACGTCACCGGTCCAGAGATAGGCAGCGAGACCGTACTGGATGTTGTTCGCTGTGGCCACTGCGTCGGCCTCGTCGTGGAATGGCACCACCGTGAGCACCGGTCCGAAGATCTCCTCCTGAGCGATGCGCATGTCGTTCGTCGCCCCGGTGAACAGGGTGGGCTGAACGAAGTTGCCACCCGCGACGACGTCGGCGGGGCGCCCGCCGACGGCAACGGTCGCTCCGTCGTGCACTGCGATGTCGAAGTAGCTGCACACCTTTTCGTAGTGGTTGCGATGGATCATCGGCCCCACCTCGGTCGCCGGGTCGAGCGGATGGCCGAGCCGAATCCGCTCCACCCGCTTCGCCAGCTTCTCGACGAACTCGTCGTGCACCGACTTCTGGACGAGCAGCCGGCTGGACGAAGTGCAACGCTCGCCGTTCAGGCTGTAGATCATGAACACGACGGCATCGAGCGCCCGATCCAGGTCGGCGTCGTCAAACACGATCACGGGGTTCTTGCCGCCCAACTCGAAGTGCACACGCTTCAGCGTCGGGGCACCCTGCACTTGGATCATGCTGCCCGTGCGCGATTCCCCGACGAACGCCACCGCCTTGATCTCCGGGTGCTCCGTGACGCTCTTGCCCGCCACCTCACCGAGACCGTGCACCAGGTTGATGCCGCCTGCGGGCATCCCGGCGTCGTGGATGATCTCGGCCAGAATGCTCGCCGTGAGTGGACTCCACTCTGCGGGCTTGTGGACGACGGTGCAGCCTGCAGCGAGGGCCGGAGCGATCTTCCACGTGGACAGCATGAAGGGCGTGTTCCATGGCGTGATGACACCCACCGGCCCGATGGCGCGGCGGGTCGTGTAGTTGATGTGGTGCTCATCCGGAAGGGAGAGGCCGTTCTCGGCCTCGGGAGCCTTGTCCGCAAAGAACCGGAAGTTGGCGGCGCCCCGGCTGGCTGCCGCCTTCATGAACCGGATCGGCTGGCCGGTGTCGAGCGACTCGAGAAGTGCGACCTCCTCGGCGCGAGCCTCGATGCCATCGGCGATGGCGTGCAGCACTTCTCGCCGCCGCTTGCCCGACGTGTTGACCCACTCGACGAACCCGGCAGCGGCCGCGGTCGCCGCGGAATCCACGTCGGCGGCGGTGCCGGCAACGACCTCGTTGAGGCGGGTGCCGTCGATCGGCGTGGTGTTGGTGAATGTCTCCCTGCCCTCGCCCGCCGTCTGCTCGCCGGCCACGAAATGCCCGAGCGGTACCCTGGTGAAACGCTCGAGGTATGCCCTCGCTTTGTCGAGGTTGGTCTGCAGCTCGCTCACTTGGGATCTCCTTCGGCGGTGCGCGCCGCCACCGCATCGTGCATGGTCGATTGCTTCCAGCTGAGGTCGGGGTCGGCCTCGAAGATGTAGAGCGACAGGGCCACCGCATGCTCGGCGAACAGCGGTGCGAGGTACTCGGCCACCGCGGCGAAGATCGCGTCTCCGGATCGCCGCTTCGTGTCCAGGTCGCGCCCCGCCCCGATGGTCAACGTGAGGTGAACGAACCGATTGTCCGGATGCTGGTCGGCGACGGCATATTCGGAGCGGGCCGCGGCCCTCGTGCGGATGCCGCCGAGAGGGAAAGGACCCGCCCCCACCGCTGCGGCGTGTGCGGTCCGCACCAACTCGCCGACGTCGATGTCCCCCGCGACATTGTCCGAATACTCGATCAGCAAGTGAGGCACGTCAGGCGCTCCTCCGCTCATCGAACGCGGCACCGTCGATCAGCGCGTCCAGCTCGCCCAGCAGGGCAGCGAGCCCGGGTTCGCCGAGCCGCTCGTTGAGATCCGAGTACACGGCGGCAATGCGCGGCGACAGCTCGTTCACCAAGGCACGGCCGCGCGGGGTGATGGACAGCAGCGTGCGGCGCTGGTCGAAATCGTCGCTGCGCCGTTCGATCAACCCACGGCCGGCGAGCGTCTTGGCGATACGAGTCATCGACGGCGGCAGCAGCACACAGCGTTCGCCCAGCTCGGAAGGAGTTGCCTCGTCCACGTCTGCAAGGGTGCGCACGACACGCCACTGCTGCTCGGTGACACCGGCATCGCTGAGAATGGGGCGGAACCTCGACATGGCCGCCTCCCGCGCTCGCAGAAGCATCATGGGGAGCGAACGGTCGAACTCCGGCAAGGTGATCGACGTCATGCCGCCTCGTCCTGCACCGGGTTGCGGAGCACGCCGACGCCGGCGACCTCGACCTCGACGACATCGCCGGGCTTCAGCCAGCGAGGTGGGTCGAAGCGGGCGCCCGCACCCAGAGGCGTACCGGTTGCGATCAGATCGCCCGGCTTCAACATCGTGAAGGTCGACACATAGCTGATCAGCCTGGCGAACGGGAACATCAGGTTGGCGGTCGTGTCCTGCTGGCGCACCTCGCCATTGACGCTCGTGGTGATGGTGAGGTCGCCGAAACCGGCGAACTCGTCCGCCGTGACGATCCACGGCCCCAGCGCCCCGCTCGCAACGAAGTTCTTGCCCTGGGTGACGTTGAACTTGGAGTGCCGCAGCCAATCGCGCACCGACCCTTCGTTCATGATGGTCAGCCCGGCAATGTGGCCCTCGGCCTCCGCCTCCCGGATGCGGCGCCCCTCCCGGCCGATGACGATCACGATCTCGCCTTCGTAATCCAGTTGCTCGGACTCGGGCGGCCGGAGGATCGGTGCCTCGTGACCGACGAGCGAGTCGGGAGTGCGCAGAAACACGCTGGGATACGGCGCAACCGTCGTGTCCTCGTATTCCTCATTCCGGTTGGCATAGTTCACGCCGATACAGATGATCTTCTCCGGCCACAGCACAGGTCGCAACAACGCCACATCGGCGAGCGGCGGACCCGGCTCCCCGTCGATGGGACCACCACCGGCCGCCAGATATGCCTGCAGCGAACCGTGCCCTGTGGCACGGCCGCCATCGACGATACGGTCGCCCAGGATGACACCCCAGCGCGGGGTGCCGTCGCTGCCGAACGAGACCAGCCTCACGCCACGTCCATCAGCCCAATGGTGCAGCCGACGGCGAAGATCGGGATCGGGGCGTAGAAGAGCACCCGCCCCTTCGATCCGGCTGTGGCACCCGCCACCGCGATGTACGTCCGGATCTCGAAACTGCCCTGGCCGGCGTCGGCGAGACAACCCTCGTTGGTGTAGTCGAGCAGTGCGTCCTTCTCGTTGCGCGCCCAGCGGTCGAGGAAGTCGCGGTCCCACTCCTCGTTGATCTTTCCCGAATCGGGCGTAGCGGGCCAGTGCGACAGGCCGCCGGTGCCCACGAGAGCGATGCGCTCCGGCACGGAGTCGGCGGCTCGGCGAATCGCCTGACCAAACGCATAGGCGCGCTCGAGTGGTGCAAGAGGCGGGCCCTGGCAGTTGATGTTGAGGGGGATCACCGGCAGGTCGTAGCGCGGAGTGAGAAAGTGGAGCGGCACCATGATCCCGTGATCGAACCTCCACTCCTCGGCGTACGAAACGTCCGACGTGTGCATGATCTCGGTGATGAGGCGGTGGGAGAGGTCGCGGTTGCCGGGGACCTTGGTGCGCTCGATCGCCAGCCAATCCGGATCCTCGATGGGCCCTTCGTAGGTGTCCGCCATGCCGATGGCAAAGGACGGCATGTTGTTCATGAAGAAGTTGGAGAAGTGCTCGGCGGCGATGACCATCAGCGCATCGGGCTGCGTGGCTTCGAGCGCCTCGCGCATGCGATCGAAATTGGCATAGAACTCGTCACGTATCACGGGATCGGCTTGATCGGCCCGGCCGGTGATTCCCGGGGCGTGGCTGGCGACTCCTGCAAAAACCAGCGGCATGTCAATTTCCCTTCTCGACGTTGGACTGCTGTCCGAGGGATCGGGCATGGGCGTCGACGCCCTCGTACCCGGTGACCGCATAGACACCCTCACGCACGGGTCCGTATCTCTCGATGCCGTCCCGCATCCGCTGCAGGTAGTCCTGCCAGTCGATCTGATGAAAGGCGGCGAAGTGCATCAGGATCTGCCCGTTCACTCCGAAGTGGAACAGCCTCCCGATGTCCGGCTCCGAGAGCGCGGTCTTCTCCTCGTCGGTCAGATCGAACTCGGCGAGAACGCCTTCCAGATCGTTGCGGTACCGCTCCTGGAACTTGGGGTCGCGGTTCAGCTCATAGAGGAACTTCTGCACGTAGTAGAGGCTCATCCGCCCTCCTCTCTGTCTCGTCGCTGCGAGATTGCTTCACATGTTAACTAACATCGAGGCGAAAGGCGAACCGTGTCTCCGCGATACCTCACATCTCGACCGGGTCCCCGGCGCCGGCTCTGATCCGGTTGAGCATGACGGTCATCAACCGCAGCTCCTCGTCGCCACCCAGGTCGCCAAACACTTCGTTGATTGCATGCGTCGCCGGCTCGAGCACCGTCCGCCCGCGGTCTGTGATGGAGGCGAGTACGACACGGCTGTCGGCGGAGTCGACTTCCCGAGCCACCAGGCCGTCACGCTCGAGCCGCTTCACCGCACTGGTGACGCTGGCGGGATGGACCTGGAGTCGCTCGCCGATCTTGCCCATGGGAAGGCGTCCGCGCCGGGAGAATCCCAGCAATCGCAGAATCTCGAATCGGGCGAAGGTCAGACCCATCGGCGCCAGCGCCGCGGCGACCTGCGACGTCACGATCTGGTTCACCCGCACGATGGTGGTGGCAGCCGCCATGCCGTCTGCAGCCTCTCCCCAACCGTGCCGCACCCACTGCCGGCGTGCTTCGGCGATAGGGTCGATCCGGGCTTCCACGGCCGCGGCGGATGGGGTATCCTTTGACATCAAAGTAATCCTACACCCGAGAGGACCCACGTGCCGGCCCCGACCAACCACGTCCGCATCGTCACCGCCACTTCGCTGTTCGATGGCCACGACGCCGCCATCAACATCATGCGGCGGATCCTGCAGGCGACCGGGGTCGAGGTGATCCATCTCGGCCACGACCGCTCCGCCAAGGAGATCGTCGATGCCGCGATCCAGGAGGACGCCCAGGCCGTCGCCGTCACTTCGTATCAGGGCGGCCACATGGAGTTCTTCCGGTACGTGCGGGCCCTACTCGACGAAGCCGGCGCAACGGATGTCGCCATCTTCGGCGGTGGAGGGGGCACCATCCTCCCTGAGGAGGCCGAGGAGCTCGATGCCGAGGGCGTCGCACGCATCTACGGTCCGGACGACGGCCGGGCGATGGGGCTCCAGGGGATGATCGACGACCTCGTCGCCCGGGCCGACTTTCCGCGAGGGACCGGCATCGACCTGTCTGTCGGCGATCTCGCCGTGGCCAACAACCGCACGACGGCCCAAGCCATCTCGGCGGCGGAGAATGCTCCCCAGGAGCACGTCGACCTTCTCGATGCCGTAGCGTCGGCCGCCGAGGCGACGGCAACACCGGTGATCGGCATCACGGGTACCGGTGGATCGGGCAAGTCCTCGCTCGTCGACGAGTTGGTGCTGCGTTTCCTCGGCGACCACAAGGACAAGTCGATCGCCGTCATCTCCGTCGATCCTTCCCGCCGCCGGTCCGGCGGGGCATTGCTCGGCGACCGGATCCGGATGAACTCCGTGCATCACCCCCGCGTGTTCATGCGCTCACTCGCCACCCGCCAAGCCAACCTCGCCCTCTCCCCCCACATCTCGGCTGCGGTGAACGTCGTGAAGGCTGCGGGCTACGACGTGGTGATCCTCGAGACGTCCGGCATCGGCCAATCCGACACGGAGATCGTGGACCACTCCGATCTGAGCGTGTACGTCATGACGCCCGAATTCGGCGCCCCGTCGCAACTCGAGAAGATCGACATGCTCGACTACGCCGACCTCGTGGTGATCAACAAGGCCGATCGACGGGGCGCCGCAGACGCGCTGCGAGACGTCCGCAAGCAGTGGCGGCGCAACCGGTTGGCCTTCGACCGCCCCGACGAGGACGTGCCGGTGTACCTGACGTCGGCATCACACTTCAACGACCCCGGCACCAACCGGTTCTACCAGGCGCTCATGCGGGAGATCGACGAGCGGTCGCCGCTCGACTTCTCCGCCCACATCGAGCTCAGCGAGGACCACACGAGCGACCGGGCCATCATTCCCAAGGACCGCATCCGTTACCTGTCCGAGATCTCCGAGATCGTGCGGGCGTACAACCGCCGCACCGAGGCCCAGGCCGACGTCGCCGAAGATCTGCAAGCCCTGACCATCGTCGCCGAACGCCTCGGCGGCGACGTCGCCGACGACCTCGCCGCCGCCCGGCAGAACCTCGATGCGGACGCCGCCGCCGTGCTCGACGGCTGGGAGGCCGATCGCAAGCGCTACTCCGCCGACCAGGTCTCCTACCCGGTGCGCAACCGGGAAGTGACGGTCGACGCCACGACGGCGACGCTGTCCGGCACGCGGATCCCGAAGGTGGCGTTCCCCCGGCTGCGCGGCTGGGGTGACCGGGTGCGATGGGGCCTGCAGGAGACTCTTCCCGGCGCCTTCCCCTTCACCGCCGGCGTGTACCCGTTCCGCCGCACCACCGAGGACCCGACTCGCATGTTTGCCGGCGAGGGCGGGGCCGAGCAGACCAACCGGCGGTTCCACTACGTCTCCCGCGGCATGCCGGCGGCGCGCCTGTCGACGGCGTTCGATTCGGTGACGCTGTACGGTCAGAACCCGGCGAAGCGCCCGGACATCTACGGCAAGGTCGGCAACAGCGGTGTCTCGGTGGCATCCCTCGACGACGCCAAGCGGCTGTATTCGGGCTTCGACCTGATCGATCCGTCCACCTCGGTGTCGATGACGATCAACGGGCCGGCACCGATGATCCTGGCCTTCTTCCTCAATGCCGCCATCGACCAGCAGTGTGAGCGGTACATCGACGAGCAGGGCCTGTGGGACGACGTCGAGGACAAGCTGGCGGCCCGCTTCGAGAACCGTGGTGTGGCCCGTCCGGTGTACCGGGGCGAACTGCCCGAAGGCCACGACGGGTTGGGCACACGGCTGCTCGGGATCACCGGCGAGGAGATCTTGCCGCCCGAGGTATATGCCGGCATTCGCGACTCGGTGTTGCAGACGGTACGCGGCACCGTGCAGGCTGACATCCTCAAAGAGGATCAGGCACAGAACACCTGCATCTTCTCGACGGAGTTTGCGCTGCGGATGCAGGGCGACATCCAGCAGTTCTTCATCGACAACGGCATCCGCAACTTCTATTCGGTGTCGATCAGCGGCTATCACATGGCCGAGGCGGGGGCGAACCCCATCTCCCAGCTTGCGTTCACCCTCGCCAACGGGTTCACGTTCATCGAGTACTTCCGCGGTCGTGGCATGGACGTCGATGCCTTCGCCCCCAACCTCTCCTTCTTCTTCTCCAACGGCATCGACGCCGAGTACGCCGTCATCGGCAGGGTGGCACGCCGCATCTGGGCCAAGGCGCTGCGTGACCGCTACGGCGCAGATGAGCGGTCGCAGAAGCTCAAGTACCACATCCAGACGTCGGGCCGGTCGCTCCACGCCCAGGAGATCAGCTTCAACGACATCCGCACCACCCTCCAGGCGTTGTACGCGATCTATGACAACGCCAACTCGCTGCACACCAACGCCTACGACGAGGCGATCACCACGCCGACGGAGGAATCCGTGCGCCGGGCGCTGGCCATCCAACTCATCATCAACAAGGAGCTGGGGCTCAACCGCAACGAGAACCCGCTGCAGGGGTCCTTCATCATCGAGGAGTTGACCGACCTCGTGGAGGAGGCGGTCTTGATGGAATTCGACCGCCTCAACGATCGCGGCGGAGTGCTCGGGGCGATGGAGACCATGTATCAGCGCGGCAAGATCCAGGAAGAGTCGATGATCTACGAGCAGCGGAAGTCGAGCGGCGACTTGCCGATCGTCGGCGTCAACACCTTCCTGTCCAAGGAGGGGTCGCCCTTCATGCGACCCAAGGAGATCATCCGATCGACCGACGAGGACAAGGATCGACTCGTATCCGAGATCGAGGCGCTGCACCAACGCAACGACAAGGCGGCCGCCGAGGCACTCGACAGGCTGCAGCGCACCGCGCTGTCCGGCGGCAACACCTTCGTTGCCCTCATGGAGGCCGCCAAGGTATGCAGTCTCGGCCAGATGTCCGCAGCCCTCTACGACGTCGGCGGACGCTACCGCAGAAACATGTGACGCCGTCCCCCGGGGACGGCGATCTCCAGGGCTCGGTGGAGGTGCGCCGCAGCGGTGACGCCCGTACGCACGTTCCCGGCGCCGCGGGTTGCGGACATTCTTTTCTCTTGTCCTGTGTCGTACGACGTGGGATCATGAATGCAACATGCGGTAGGAACCGTCGGGTCTGTGGTGGACCAATCGTTTCGAGGTGCGTGAGGCGCGCGCCACGTGATGTCGTTGGGTCAACCCGACCCCTGAGCCAGGGGGAACATGGGCATGGGTCATGGAAGGCGCAGCGAAGCGCGCGCCGATGCGGGGCTTCGAGGCGCTGTCGTCGGCTATCACGGATACCGACGAGTCAGAGATGCCAAGCCGTCGGCCATAGGGTCCGGCGATCCGGCGGTCTCGCTGATGATCAGTTTTTACGAGGGTGCGATCCTCGGTGCGCCGGCTCCCCCACTCCAGGTCGTTGCGGTTCCCGTCGAGCAGCCCCACCGGGACGCCGTGCTCGCCCGAGGATTCAGCGGCGTGCAGATCGACATGACACCCATGGGAGCCAGCCGGCTCATCGGGGTGAGCGCCGAAGATCTGGCGCGAGGAGATCTCGACGCCGCATCGGTCTTGGGAGCCGACCTCGCCGAGCTCCTCAACCGGCTCCGCTCGGCGGCCACGTGGCAAAGCAGGTTTGCCGCGGTCGACACGTTCCTCCTCGCCCGCGTTGCCAGCGCACCCCCACGCTCGCTGCTGGCCGGAGCCGTGTGGCGGAGGTTTGCGGAGGCGGCGGGAATGGCCGTGCTCGGAGAGCTGGCGTCGATCACCGACTCGGAAGAACCCCCGGCAGATGGGATGCGGGATGTGGTCCACGCCGGAGGCGGTCCGAACCTGTCGTCCGTTGCACCACACCACGCCGCGATCTAGCTGTCACAGCCAGCGCCTCACGCATAGAGGCTCGACACCATGCCGGCGATCACCCCAGTCGGCGATGCGCGGTGGCGAACTTCACCGCCGAGGAGCGCGGACGTGGCGCCGGGCGGGCGTCCGACCGGCCAGTCCGCTGCCGCTACGGCCCGTCGGGTTCTTTCGAGGTACCACCCGCATCCGGGCTGATCTGGATGGGCCCCGCCAGGTAGGTGCGGATCGTCGGGTAGGCCAGCTCGACCGACGAGTCGGTCTCGATCGCAGAGAGGATGCGCTCCCAGATGGCGGCCTCGACGCCCCGCACCTCCCGAGCGGCGGCGAGGTAGCGGGCCGTCAGAAGGATACCGCTGTCCTTCACCGACAGGTAGACGATCGGCGTCAACGCACCGATCTTGATGTGATAGGTGCGAGCGGTCTCGCGGATCCTCCGCTCGGCCGCCTGAGCGATCCGCGGGGCATGGGCTCGCACCGCCTCCTCGACGATGGCCCTCGCTCGGACCCGATTCGATTCGAAGGTGAACAGCACCGGGGTCTCCTGCCACACGTAGGCGAACCCCTCGGTGTAGTTCGCCACTTGCTGGGTGAACAGCGTGCCATTGGGTATGTGGATGAGGCGGCCGGTCGACTGCTCGGCGTCGACCCAGTTGCCGACCTCCATCAGCGAGAACCGGAACAGGCGGATGTCCACGACGTCGCCCTTCGTGCCCTCGATCTCGATCCGGTCGCTCACCCGGAACGGACGACGGCTCAATATGTAGACCCATCCCGCCATGTTCTTGAGCACGTCGGACAGGGCGATGGCGATACCGGCCGAGAGCAGACCGAGGAAGGTCGGCAGATCGTTGAAGGCATCGATCCAGATCCAAGCCAGAACGCCGAGACCGACCACGGTCGTCGTGTAGGTCGCCACCTTGCGGGCTCGATACTCGACCCAGGTCTCCTCGAACCGGTTTCGGATCGATCGCAGGATGAGCCAGCGACTGATGGCGAGCACGGCGACCGCCACGACCGAGGCGATGATCTTCGCCTGTGTGTTCGCCGTGATGCCGAGATGCTCGGTGACCCAGTCCACGCTCAACCGTCTCCGTAGTGGAGAAGCAGCGTACGCAGATGCCCCTGGAGTGATTCCCGATCCTTGGCATCGAGGGACGCAACGAGGCGGCGTTGGTGGACGAGATTCGACTCGAGAACGTCATCGACGATCACGCGGCCGGCGTCGGTCAGCCGGATGAGGAGCGCACGCCGATCGGTGGGGTCGGCCCTTCTCTCCACCAACCCGGCTTCCTCGAGACGATCGATCCGGCTGGTCATCCCGCCGGTCGTGATCAAGGCGGCTTCGGCGAGTCGCGTCGGCGAGAGCTCATGAGCCGGCGACATGCGGCGCAGCGCGGCGAGCGTGTCGAAGTCGCCCTTGGTGCTGAGCCCGAACTCGGCAGCAACCGCATCCAACTCCTCGACGAGGTAACGGGCGAGCCGCTGGATGCGGCTGGATATCGCGATCGGTGACGTATCGACGTCGGGTCGTACGCTCCGCCACTCGTCCAGCACCTGGTCGGTGTAGTCGCGAGACAGAAAATCTCCTTGCCAGCGAATTACTAGATAGCTTATTATATACCCCTCCAGCGTATTCGGCGAACACCGCCGGACGACTGCTCAGTCGACATGTGACACCCGAGAGGACTGCCGTGAGAATCGCGTTCGTTGTCAACGACATCCAGACGGAGGAACCGGGGTACACCACCACCCGTCTCGGTGTCGCCGCCACCAATCGAGGGTGGGAAGCCTGGGTCATCAGCGTCGGGGACCTTGCCTACGACACCGACGAGAGCGTGCGCGCCATGGCGAGACGAGTGCCAAAGACCCGGTACAAGACGGGTGCGGCGTACCTGCGCGATCTGTGGTCTCCCCAGGCCGTCAAGGAGAGGGTGACGGTCGACCATCTCGACGTCCTGATGCTGCGCAACGACCCGTCGACGGAGAAGGGCAGCCGGCAATGGGCCAAGACGGCGGCCATCGACTTCGGCCGCGTGGCGATGCGCCACGGAGTGATCGTGCTCAACGATCCCAACGGACTCGCCAAGGCGCAGAACAAGATGTACTTCCAGACGTTCCCCCGCGAGGTCCGCCCCGAGACGCTCATCACCCGGAGTCGCAGCGAGATCAAGGCCTTCGTGAGCGACAAGGGTCGCTGCGTCCTCAAGCCGCTCCAAGGCTCGGGCGGAGAGGGCGTGTTCCTCGTGAGGAGCGACGACGTCGCCAACCTGAATCAGATCATCGATGCCGTCGCCCGTGACGGCTACGTCATCGCCCAGGACTACCTGCCGGGGGCCGAGAAGGGCGACGTGCGGCTGTTCCTCATGAACGGGCGGCCGTTGCGTCACCGCGGCCGCTACGCAGCCTTCCGTCGGGTCAGGACCGGGGGAGACATGCGTTCCAACATCCACGCCGGGGGCACGCTGGCCAAGGCCATGCTCGACGACGACGCCTTCCGGCTTGCGGAGATGGTCCGCCCCAAGCTCGTGCAGGACGGCATGTTTCTCGTGGGCCTGGACATCGTCGACGACAAGCTGATGGAGATCAACGTATTCAGCCCAGGTGGGTTGGGATCGGCGCAGAAACTCGAGGGCGTCAACTTCACCGAGGCGGTTCTCGACGCCCTCGAGAACAAGGTCGCCTACATGAGCTACTACGAGCGCAAGTTCGACAACCGCGAGATGGCGACGCTGTGACCACGCCGCGCTGGGAGATCACCGAGGGTCCGGGCCCCGTCGTCACCACAGCCATCCACGCCGGGCACGAGCTGCGCGCCGAGGTGGCGGCACTCGCCGCATTGAGCGACGCCGAACGGCTCCGGGAAGAGGACCCCCACACCGATGCCTGGCTCTGGGTGGCCCGGCCATCCATCGCCGTGTCGATGTCGCGCTTCGAGGTGGATCTCAACCGTCCCCGAGATGCGGCGGTGTACCGCCGGCCGGAAGATGCGTGGGGTCTCCAGCTGTGGCGTGACGAGCTGCCGGACGACGTGGTTGCTCGCTCCCTCGAGCACTACGACTCGTTCTACGACCGGCTGGGAACGCTGCTCGACGGCATGGCTCGAGCCCACCGGCGCTTCGTCGTGCTCGATCTCCACTCGTACAACCATCGCAGGGGCGGCCCGACGGCGCCCGTCGACGACCCCGAGGCGAACCCTGAGGTCAACGTCGGGACCGGTTCCGTCGACCGCAGCATCTGGGGCGACGTGGTCGACGCCTTCAGCGATGCCCTCTCCCGCTATCCGCTCGATGGGGGCCATCTCGACGTGCGAGAGAACGTTCGCTTCCAGGGGGGGCACATGAGCCGGTGGATCAACGCCCGCTATCCGGGTGTGGGCTGCTGCCTCGCCATCGAGGTCAAGAAGTTCTACATGGACGAGTGGACAGGGGCGCCGGATGAGAGCGTGATCGTCAATGTTGGGGAGGCACTGTCGGCCGCGGCCGCCGCCGTCGAGGAGACAATCGCCGGCTGAATCCGGTTCACTCGGCGAGCCGCACGAGATCGAGTCCTCCGCGAAGGCGTTCCAGGCGGTAGTGCGTGTCGGGATCGTCCAGGTAGCCGGGACGGAGCGGGGCTGCGGTGAGCACGCCGCGCCGCTGCAGCTCCTCGATGACCGCGACATGCTCGACGGCGATCTTCCCCACGAGCAACGTGTCGATGCGCCCTCCCTCGGCGAGGTAGTTGACGACCTTGCTCAACCCCCGCAGATAGATGGCGTCCTTCACGAATCCACCGCTGCGATGTACCCGCATCGCCATCAGGAATGCCGGCCTGCCGGCGAAACCATGGTCCTGGGTGAGAAGCCCGTAGGTGTCCGCGAACTCCGCACCGTCGAGGACGGCATGGGCCGCCACCACCCGTCCGGCCAGGGTCCGCAAACGCCCGGGAGTCAACCCGGCCACGAGGTATTCGGCCAGAACCGCCAGTCCCTCCTGGAGCTCGGAATAGCCGGCCAGTCCGCTGGCCAGCAGCTTGAGCCGCTGTCCGGATCCGTTCCAATACGTCGTCACATGAGTGCCAACCTCGTGCTGGATGAGTGCCTCCACCCTCGCCACCGGGAAACGCATGCGCGAACCGACCACGAGATGGCCGCGGGAGACGACGAGCGAGGTCGTGTCGTCCCGGATCTGCACCGTCGCTCCCATCTCCGGTAGCACACGTCGGTAGCGCTCGATCTCCTGCCGGGCTCGCTCGGCGAACGCCTCGGCACCGACGCTGCGGCTGCGCCCCGCGTTCTGTGGCTCCAGGGCTTCGAGGATGCGTCTTGCCTCCGTCACCATGTCCGGCTCGACAGATCCGTAGAGGGCCACGCCCGTGTAGCGAAACCGGTCCGTCTCCCGGTCCGTCAGCAGGTCGAGCTCCAAGGACGTCTCACGTTGCTTCTCACGGAAGATGGCGGCCAGCGTGGGATCCTCGACCCGATCGATCGGGACGGAGTACAGCTTCCGCTTGAGTGCCGGGACGTCGACATCGATCGGTCGATAGGCGAAACGGGGCGGGCGCCGTCCTTCATGACGGCGGAACACCCGCCATGCCCGATCTGCGTCGATCGGCGAAACGAACATGAGCAGGTCGAACGCGGCAGCGATCTCGGCGAGCTGCGCATCGACGGTGGTGACGGCGCGCACGATGGCCCGGCGGCCGAGGGACTGATAATGACGGGGCCGATGAGTGGTCTGATGAAGGGCGAACTCGTAGGCGCACTGCTGGAACGCCGCCGAAAGCTGACGGTGGAGGGCCCTTGTGATCTCGGGATATTCGGCGTCGGTTTGCGGATCTCGGTGGATGGGAGTCACCTCGACACCGATGAGCTTGACCGGGGACTTGGCCGTGCCGAAGTGGGGTGAGAGGCGCGTCACTCCCGGCGGCGAAAGCCGGCCGCCCGGCACCAACACCACGTCGGCGGGTTGCCGCAGAACTTTGATCCGTCCGAGCGTGGAGACGAGCCGCTGCACACTGGGCTGCTCCTCGTCGCGGCGGGGCACCACGACACGGAACCCGGGACGGGGGGTCTTCCCGAGCTCATCGACGTGATTTGGGGTTTCGTTTCCGGTCCACACCTCGATGATGAGAAACGCCCCGAACACGGCCACCATCTCGTCGGCGATCCGGGTGAGCAAGGCGGCAACTCGTGCGTGATACTTGCGGCCCGCCGGTGCGACGAGATAGGCAGCTTCGCCGCGTACGAAGCGGGCGGCGGATACACGATCGTCGCGGTCGTCGAGGCGATGGACGACGAGGAACGGAAGTTGCCGATCGATGTGCAGCCGGCCCCCTGCAGGGAGCGTGCGACGCACGGGAAGATCCGACGCCAGCCTCCGGCCAACGTCGTCGATCAACCCGGCATCGAATGGTTTCGCCTTGGCGGCCATGGCCTCACTTTGGTGAATCGCTCGCCCAGATCGTTCCCGCGGATGTCCTCGCCCCAGGCAGGCGGCCTATTGCTGGGCCATGATCCGTGCCATCTCGGCCTCTTCATCCGTAATCAGCTCTCCGGAGAGATCGACGGTGACCGAGCGGATCGTTCCCGTGAACTCGAAGGGCGACTCGTACACACCCGCGAGCACCGGAGCGCCGCCGTCGTAACCACAGGTGAGACCCTCCAACTCGTAGAAGATCGGAGTGGTGTGCGGTGCGTCCGTTTGGCCGACGAGGTCCCCGTCGATGTAGAGCTGGAGCCTGCCGGGCGAGCCTTTGCCTGCGGCGAAATCGGGATCACCTGTCGGCTCGAACTCGAACCGCAATCTGTGACTGCCCGGGGGGACCGGCTCGCGAGATGAGACTTCGAAGAGGTCTCGCGCCACATAGTTGTGTGCGTAGTGCAGGAGCCCGTCCTTCATGTAGAGAGCGAACCCACCCGCTGCTCCGCCCTGCGCAAGGAGCACCCCCTCGGCACCACCCTCTGGTATGTCCACGTCTGCCTCGATCGAGTGGGGTCGGTTGAGCGACGGCGGTGCGGCAAAGGCCGGGACCATGCCGAGGTTCGGGTAATAGGTGAAGCTGGTCCTGGGCCGCGATGTCTGCGGCCGTTCTACGGTCAACCTCTGCTTGACGCTGCCATCGAGTGGAAGGACCTTGTACTTGCCGGCCTCGACCCACCACAGAGCAACGAGCTGCCGGAGCTTCTCAGGATTCTCGGCGGACACATCCGTCGACTCCGTGGGGTCGGCGGTGATGTCATACAGCTCCCAGTCATTGGCTTCGATCTCGGCGAGCACCTCAGGCGGAGTGGGCGAACCGAACTCGCGACCCTTCTTTGCTGCTTCGGTGAAGTTGGGTCCGGGCCAGGGGCAAACGGCTCGCCAACCGTCGTGGTCGATCGCCCGATGAGCGAACATCTCGAAGTACTGGGTGGAGTGCTTCGTCGGCGCTTCGGGATCGTCGAAGGTGTGGGCGAAGCTCACACCTTCGAGTGGACTCTGCGCAACGCCCCGGATGAGTCTGGGTGCTTCCAGCTCCAGCGATTCGAGAACGGTGGGCACCATGTCGACGGCATGGGCGTATTG
This sequence comes from Acidimicrobiia bacterium, assembly GCA_965216945.1. Taxonomy (GTDB): domain Bacteria; phylum Actinomycetota; class Acidimicrobiia; order Spongiisociales; family UBA5794; genus DATHZQ01. Next base: position 108,363 of record CBDCGU010000003.1, read on the forward strand.
ATGGCGGACCTCGCCGCGGGCCGCGATGCCTTGCGGCCAGGCGATGACGAACGGATCGGTGGCTCCTCCCCGATACGTCTCTCGCTTCCACCGCCGGAACGGCGTGTCGCCCGCCCACGTCCAGCCCCAGGCGTAGTGGTTGTAGCTCGTGGTTCCACCGAGCGTGTCGATCTGTGCGAGGTTGTCCTCGAGGCGTTCCGGAACGTTGTTGAAGAAGAGCATCTCGTTGACCGAGCCGTGTGGCCCGCCTTCGGCCGATGCTCCGTTGTCGGACAGGATCATGACCAGGGTGTTGTCGAGCTCGCCGATCCGTTCGAGCATGTCGAGTATTCGTCCGAAGTGGTGGTCCGTGTAGGAGATGAATCCGGCATACACCTCCATCATCCGTGCATAGAGCCGGCGCTCGTCGTCAGACAGGGAGTCCCATTCCGGCACGTCGGGGTCCCTTACGGGCAACACCGCATGGTCGGGTAGGAGACCGATCTCCTTCTGGCGTTCGAACACCTTCTCCCGATAGGCATCCCAGCCGTCGTCGAACCTTCCCGCATAGCGGTCGGCCCATTCCTTCGAGACATGGTGGGGGGCGTGACCTGCGCCCGTTGCGTAATACATGAAGAAGGGCTTCTCTGGAGCGCTCACGTGAGCGTTCAGGATCATCGCGATCGCCTGATCGGCCAGGTCGGCCGACAGGTGGTAGCCCTGCTCAGGCAGCGCGGGAGGCTCGATCGACTTGTTGTCTTCCACCAGCTCCGGGTACCACTGGTTGGTTTCGCCGCCCAGGAACCCGTAATAGCGCTCGAATCCGCGACCGATGGGCCAGCGATGGTACGGCCCGGCCGCCGTGTTCTCCTCGGAGGGAGACAGGTGCCATTTGCCAACGCAGAAGGTGTTGTAGCCCCGCTCTACCAACATCTCTGACAGCATGCCGTTCTCGAAAGGCATGCGAGCGTCGTAGCCGGGAAAGCCGGTCGCCGTCTCCATGATGGATGCCACGCCGCTCGAATGGTGGTTGCGTCCGGTGAGGACGCAGGCGCGGGTGGGCGAGCACAACGCGGTGGTGTGCATGTTTGCGTAGCGGAGCCCCATGCTCGCCACCCGGTCGATGTTCGGCGTGTCGATCATGCCGCCAAAAGCGGAGAGCTGCCCGTAGCCAACGTCGTCCAGAATGAAGAACAAAACGTTGGGGGCACCCTCGTTGGCCCGAATCGGAGCAGGCCATGCCGGATCGGACTCGTCGGCCGTGATGCCGATTCTCCCTGGGAACGCCGTACCATGCTCGTACTCGACAACCGCCACCGGCATCTCCCGACTCTCGAACACCGATCGTTGCGGCGTCGCCGACTCGACGCCACTGCCACACCGCTTCGGATCATAGGGCGGCACACCTGCCTGCGAGCAGTGGCTTCCGCCAACCCGCTCACGAGCGGGTCAGCATCTCAGGCCAACATGCAGATACACCGAATCTCTGGCACTCCGCGTTTCAGCGGGGTGTGATGGTGGCGATTGCGTATGAGGGGGCGGTGGGCATCGATCGGGCGGCGCACCAACTCGCGGGAACAGGCTTCGACTGCTCCGCCGTGCTCGGCGCAGAGCTTCCGCAGCTCCTGACTTGCCTCGGGACCGCGCCGACGTGGGCAATCCGGTCTGCCGCGGTCGACGACCTCCTGCTGAAGCGACTGGCGGGCGCCCCGCCGCGCTCGTTGATTGCCGGCGCCGCCCTGGCGCAGGTTCGCCGAGGAGCACGGGATCCTCCTGATCGGTGAGCCGAGACCCGAGCCGGACCCGGACGCGGCCCTGTCAACGGCACCGGCACGGCCCGACGACACGCACGACGCACACATTGCTGCCGACCACATGCCACGCCGACGCCACTACCCCGCGCGGCATTTCGCCGCCAACGGCCACCTGAGGGAGAGCCCCGAACCGCGATTCCCGAGCCGTCAACCTGGCAGGACGCTCCGAATCCAATCCCACGCCCGGACCAACCATCCGATGCAGCCGCTGCGCAGTGGCATGATCCGGGTCGTGATGAATGCGCTGCCTTCCTCGGGGACCCGCAGCAAATAGAGCCGGTCGGCGACCGGATCGGCCCCACTGATGTCGTCCGCCCACCCGTCGGCACCGCCCTCGTGGCTGACGAAGAACCCGAATGGGAGGCCCGGTGCCAACACGGGAATCGCGGCTCCATTCGAGGCCGAATGTGTCCGGCGCCCGGTGTCGTGGTACACGTGGTACCGAATCATCGGATACCCGGCTTCCGCCTCGGTGAGCCACGTCGACTGGCGCTCCGATTCTTCGAGCAAGTCTGGGTGGATTCGGGCGAGCACCCTCTCGCTCTCGAGGCCGGGAGTTCGTGCGAGGTCTCTGCGCGCCTCGACACGCGCTGGCATGTTCCGTTTGTGGACCAGGATGTATGCGTCTCGGGGTTGGCCCGGAATCGTACTCTGGCCCAGACCTTCGTTGGAGATCCTGGCTCGCCGCTCGAAGACGGAGGCGCTGACGACATCCATGTTCCGGTAGACCGCAGACGGCTGAAAGGTCAGTCCTGCGCCCTCGAGCGTCACCAGAACGCACTGGTGCTCCGTCTTGGTTCCGACCGGCTCGAACTGGTTGATGTCGGTCGGGCTTAACTGCCACTGAAAGCCGATGTTGCCGATTGCGGCTTTGGTCCCGTCGGGAATCACGGCCGAGCTGACGGCAGGATTGCTCCCTGAGGTGGGCGTGATGCGGAGCCACGAGCCGCCCACGCCGATCTGCGAACCCCAGTCGGCGATCCGGAAGGACGCACTGATCCCCCCGGCGGGGATGTCACCTCCGGTTTGGTTGAGCGGTTGGGCTCGAAAGGTGTTGACGATGGTGTTGGGCCCGACGATGGGATCCGTGAACTGAATCTCTGACGAAGGCGCGTTCGTGGTTCCCACGTCCGGCGGGGAGATCGTCACGGTGCCGGTCGTCGGGCATGGCCCGCCCGGTCCGGAGGCGAGCCGCGCCGGCTGCCAGGTGTCGGGATCGGGCACCTCGGGCGTTCCATTGGGTGGGTAGTCCACCTCGGCGATGCCGGTCGGGTAGACATGAGGAACCACGGGACCGGCCAGGTCGCGCCGAATCTCGAACCACAGTGCGAAGTCGTCGGTGAGATCCACTGCGTCCTTGATCCCGGCGGAGCCGATCGGGACTCGCATCTGGACAGCCCACGCCCCCGTGGTCGACAACCAGACGTGCGTGTTCTTCTCCGCCCAATCCGGAGTGTCGACGTGGGCCCAAGGCGCCAGCGACACCGTCCCCGGACCGCTCGGACCGCTGACGGTCCACGGTGTCATCGACTCGGGTTCGTTGCCCACCGGGACACCGCCGCCTTGCAGGAACGGCTGTATCTCGAGTATCAGTGGATCTTGATCCGTGTTACTTCTTCTGAAACCGATCCAGAGTCGGTCCGCCCCCGCATCGCCGCCGTCGACCCTGACCCACCATGACAGGTAGAGGGCGAGAACGGCGCCCTCATTGCGAACGCATGCCCGGAACACTGCCTCGGGCATACCGCCGGGTGAGGCCGGGAACCCGACGCTGACAGCGGTGCGCCAGCGGGGATCGTCGAGGCCGGGTGGGTCCGACTGAGAGGGCGCGCCGCGTGGCCACACCTCGTTCCCCGTGACCGGCAGCAACTCCGGCCAGGTTGGAGGCTGGGGCAGCCCGGGGACGCCACCTGCTAGGGGCATGCAGATCGTCACTGGACCTCTCCTTTCGCTGATCCCGAAGTCCGGCGACTACTTCGCACACACGTCCAGCTGGAATCTCAGGCACTCGTCCCGTGAAAAGCCGCGTGCGCCGACGCGCCGAGCCGCCTCCTCCTGGGCAGCATCGACGTCGAAGGTCTCCCAGAGTCGGGCGGTCCCGTCCGTGTCTGATGCGAGAATCATCGAACCGGCTGCGTTGAACTGCGCTGAGATCACGTCGTCCCGGTGACCGACCAGAATGGCAAGCAGCGTTCCGTCTGGCGCCCACACCCGAACGGTGTCGTCCCGACCTGCCGTGACGATGCGCGATCCGTCCTCGCTGTACCGGGCGACCAGTACATCGCTCGTGTGACCACCGAGGGTCACCACCAGCTCCCCAGCACTGTTCCATAGCCGTGCGGTGTTGTCATCGCTCGCTGTGACGATCGTGGAGCCATCGGGGCTGAAATCGGCCGATCGGACCGCATCGGTGTGCCCGCCGACGAGGGCAAGCAGAGTGCCGTCGGCATCCCATACGCGCCCCGTCTTGTCGATGCTCGTAGTCACCAATCGTTCGCCGTCCCGGCTGAACCTCATTGACGTGATCAAGGAGCTGTGCCCATCGAGCTGCGCAATCATGTTTCCGTTCGGGCTCCAGATGCGGCCGACGCCGCCAACGTCGAAGGTCACCACGTCGCCGCGATTGGGGATGAAAGCTACGACCACGACGTCGTTGTCGTGCTGTAGGGTCACGGGCGGGTTGCCATCGAGATCCCAGATACGAGCTGTGTCGTCGAGGCTTGCGGAGACGAGCTGGCGGCCGTCGGAGCTGAAACTCACCGACACCGCTGCCTCCGCGTGCGTGCCCAGCAATCTGCGCTCGGATCCATCCAGATTCCACAGGCGCACGTCGCCGTCACCCGCAGCCGTTGCGAACACTGCACCGTCAGGACCGAATCGCGCCGCTCTCACGTCGGTGCCGGCTTTTGGAAGCTCGACACGCATCGATCCATCCGCTGCGTTCCACAACCGAACGAACTCTCCGGCACCGGTGAGGACGGTGGCACCGTCCGGGCTCAGCTCCGCAACACCGACGATCTCGTCTCCGGCCGGTAGGACGGATCGCAGCCCCTGCTGCGGGTCCCACATGCGAGCCGTCCAGTCCGAGCTCGCCGTGACGACCATGCTCCCGTCCCGGCTGAAATGCGCACTCTCGACGCTGCCTACGTGGGTGAATGTGGTTACGGCGACGTAGTGCACCGCAGTAGGAGCACCAGCCCGCTCCCACACCCGTGACGTCCCGTCCGAGCTGGCAGTGAGGATCAGGTCTCCATCGGGGCTGAACTCGGCGGAGCGAACGAGTGAGGAATGCCCGGAGAGTACGGATTGGAGCGCCTCGTCGGAGACTCTCCAGACGTGTGCATTCGAGCCGCTCGCCGTGACCACGAGCGAGGCGTCATGATTGAAGCGCGCCGTCAACACGGCGGCGCTGTGCCCGTCGAACTCCGCAACGAGCACACCGTCGATGCCCCACACTCGAGCGGCGCGGTCGAGACCGGCGGTCACGATGTGAGTCCCCGTCGGGCTGAAGCGTGCCGACAGCACGCCCCCCGGGTGGCCCGGCAGGGTATGGAGCTTGGTGCCGGCAGTGCTCCAGATGCGCGCCGAACCATCCACGCTCGCCGTAACGACGCGGTCACTCGTGGCGTTGAACTCCGCAGAGAGCACATCACTGGTGTGGCCGATGAGTTGCGCAGTCTGTGCACCGGCGCGATTCCAAATGCGGGCCGTGCCGTCCGAGCTGGCCGTCACGATGTGCTGACCATCGGGGCTGAACGAAGCAGCCTGCACGTCGTCGTCGTGGGGTAGCACCGCGACCTCATCCCCGGCAAGGTTCCACAGCACTGCAGCGCCACCACTCACGGTGACGATCAGCTGACCATCAGGGCTGAAGCCGGCGGTGCGAACATCGGCGTCGTTTTCGAGCACGGCCAAGGCATTGCCTGCCCGGTCCCAGAGACGAGCCGTGCCGTCGGCGCTGGCCGTCACGATCTGCGTGCCGTCGCGGTTGAAGACTCCTGAGTGCACATGGCCCCGATGTCCCCTGAGATCGCCTCGCCAGGGTGTCGACAGGGCGCCGTACAGTGCTGCATAGGCACTAGACGTGACCAGTCGGGTGGATGCCGGGGTGATGGCATCGAATCCTGAAGTGGCATTCGCGGATTCGAGCGCAAGCAGCATCGCCAAGCCCGGATCAGTCGCAAGCACCCCCTGCGACGCCGATGCGAGCCGAACCGAGTCAGCAATGGCCAGCTGGCGCGCCGCCTCCTGCTCGGCCAGCGCCTGCTGCTCGACCGCGACCCGCCGGTCAGTCTCAGCCTGCGCCGCCGCAGCTTCCGCGGCCTCGGCTGCGACCTCGGCTTCGGCCTGACGCGTCTCAGCTGCTCGACGCGCCTCCTCGGCAACCTCCTGCGCCACCTTCGCCGCAGCAGCCGCAGCCTCCGCCTCGGCTTGGAGCTCCCGGGCCGCGGCCGCGGCCGCCTCGGCGTCGGCCCGAGCCGACTCTGCCGCTGCACGTGCCTCGTTGGCCAGGGCGGCATCCGCCTCGGCGTCGGCCTGGAGCGCCTCCGCCTCGGCTTGCCGCTCGACCGCCAGCGCTTCCCGTCGCTGCGCCTCCACCGCAGCAGCATCCGCAGCGGCGGCTGCTTCCTCGGCGAGTCGCTGCGCCTCGACAGCTCTCCGCTGCAGCTCTTCGGCAGCAACTGCGGCTTCGAGAGCGACCGCTTCCCGCACTTCAGCTTCGTCAGCAGCTCGATTCGCAGTGAACCACCCAAAAACTCCAAGCCCGGTCAGCAGGACGAGTATCAACGCTCCGAGCACCAAGCTTCCCGTCAATACTCGTGCCCGAGTGCGCATGGCGATCAATTCGCCGATCAGCTCGTCCTTGGGCTGCCCTTTGATGGCCGCCGCAATCTCGGCTACGCCGTTTTGCCACCGCTCGTTTGTGAGCACGCGACTCGATGCATCCTCGGCCGCCCAGCGAAGGTCCACGGCCAAAGGCTCGGCCACCGCTCCGCGCAAAGCCGGTGGCACGTGGGCACCGTCCCATTCGAACGCCGACAAGTCGGGGGACGCGGCGCCGGGCTCTCCCCAGCGGGTGATGACGAACGTCATGGCGGCGGCATCACGGTTGGCCAGCCAATACTCGACCTCGGCATCTATCCACGGGGATGACGCGGCCTCCGGCGACAGCAGGAGCACGAAGTGATGTGACTGGTCGAGTGCCGTGTGGATGGTGTCGCTCAGGTCGGTGCTCGCCGCAAACGCCGTGGTGTCGCGCATCAACCGGAGGAACGGCCGTCGCCGATACCAGGGTTTGCTGAAGCGTTGCAGACTGCTCTGTAAATCGGCGGCCAAGTCCGCATCAGACAGATGGCTATAGGAGATGAAGGCGTCGTACGCCATCTTCGTTCCGATCGAGTCGCGCGTCTCATCGGAGTAGAGCAAGGACGAGGCTAGCGAATACACGAAATGTCACCTAGGACCTATGTCCGGCAAGGGGGCGCTTCGGAATCGAGCGGGGTGTGGGGGTGTTCGGTCGGTGACAGGGGCCCTGCGAGTCTGAGGTGTTCTACGCCTTCAGATCGGAGAGCCCTGTGGAGACGAACCCTATCGCTGTGTGTGAGCTGCTTGTCGGACTCCCTGACGTCAACGTGCTCGGAGTTGTTGATATCGATGACGAGCCGCTGCGGGTCATGTCGAGGCTCGGGTCGAGCGGGCTCGCTGTGTCGAATGTGCTGCAGCGGCACTGGTGAAGGAACGACCTGCGGTTGAGTTGGTGGATCTGCCGCTGGTCGGCCGACCGGCCAGGTTGGTGTGGCGCAAGCATCGCTGGGAATGCCAATCCGATGCAGAGAATCACTCAGGAACCACTGAGGGTCCGGCTCGGTGTCGGAGCTAGGTCTCTAATACTCCGCAACGCCTCTTGATACAAGGACTTCGGGCGGGTGGGCGTTGACGGGCTCGAACCGCCGACCTCTTCCTTGTAAGGGAAGATCAGGGGTTTCAGGCATCTCGGCGTTGGCTGGCCAATCGGCCGATTTCCCTTGTAGCACGGGGGTTTTCGGCGCGTGCTACCTTTCGTCGTCGTGTGTTGGTTTTCGTCGTTTCGCGGACCACGCGCGGACCAGACGCGGACCAAGACCGGTGTCGGCTCGCCGGTGGTTCCGGCAAATCTGTATTGGGCCTCGCTCGGCCGCTATCGATCGAACCCGAGGTCGCGGTCGGACGGTTCCCGTCCCTGGCTGCGACCAAGGCCGCTCCGCCAGCTCGCCACTGTGGCGCGGAGACGCTCGTATTCGGCCTCGGTGATGCCCAAGTCGGCGGCCGTGAACCGCTGGAGAGACGACAGAGCCTCGAGGAAGCCGGTCGTATCGAAACCCGTGTCCTTCTCGGACGCCAGCTCCAGCAGTTCTCGAAGCTCGAAGTGCCGGGTCAGCTCGGCCAGGTCGAGGAAGTCGCGAGCCTCGGCCCGGTCGAAGAGTGCGAGGACCTTGTTGGCGGCGAGTTCCCGCACGGCCAGTGTCGGTCCGAAGTCGCTGGGCTCGGCCGGCAAGGCTCGGTAGTCGATAGCCAAATCGATCTCACAGCGGTCGTCGCCATCGCTCACCTCGATACGGACGAACGTCGAGAGGTCACGGCGTCTGGCATGGTCGAGCGCTGCACGGTCGAGCGCTCGCTCCAGCGCGTCGCGCAAGGAGCGCAGCGCCTCCTCCTCCCCCGGAATCGTGAAGTAGTCGAGGTCACGGGTCTGGCGATCGATGAGACCTCGCACCAACAGACCGCCGGCTCCGGCGAGAGCGAACCCCCGGGCCTCGGGGAGCCCCTTGACGATCTCTGCGATGCGTTCCTGGAGGGAGGTCAGCAAGGCAGCGAGACGCCTCGATGACGCTTCAGCCAGTCTGCCCAGGCCTGACGCACATGCCGGGGCAGAACCAACTCGTCCCACAGATCGATCAGCTCATCCGCGCGTACGAATCGGCGAACGTCGCCGTCATTGCCCTCACGGAGGACTTGTTCGTACACCCGAGCGCGTTGCTGGCGATCAGCGAGGTCGTAGTAGCGAGCAGGGCCGCTCCAACGGATGTGCAGCGGCAACTCCACGACGCCGCTGGCCCTCTCTACGTCAGCGGTGTCGAGGTCATCGGGCACGGCCGGGACCTGAGCGGTGGCCCTCGTCATTCTGTCCATGATTGCCTCAGAGTACCGCCATCCCGTGGATCCCCGATGCGAGGATCTCCACGGTCGCCTTCTCCATCCTCGCCGGGCGTCAGCCGGTCGGTGGATCGGGCGGGTTCAGTCGGATCTGTCCTGCGCCCAGGTCGGGTGGTGACTGACGTGGCTCTCGACTACCGGCATCCGGCGCTGGCCAGAACGGCGGTCTCCGGCGGATCCAGCGCGCGTCGGCCAGGAAGGTGCCGAGTCCGACGACGAGCCACGCCAGCACTACAACGACGCTGGCGATGTCCGTTGGTGCCCGCACTGCAGTCGGGCCGACCACCTTGATACCGCCCCATGCCACGAGCCAGACGAGGGCAACCGAGGCTGCCCGAACCGGGAGTCTCAGATCGCGTACCGGCGCGGGCCGCAGGTCAGACTGGAAGGCGTGTTGCCAGCTCCCGACCCGCCAGACCTCAAACTCAGCCTTGACGCGCACCGCATACCACCGACGACGCCAGCGGAATGACGATGTCATCGACCGGTATCGCATCGGCCACACCGTGACGGGCATACACGCGGTGCGCAGTACTTGGTTCGATGGCTCATGACCGATCGGCGACACCGTGACGTTCTGCGAGCTGCCGAGCAAGTCGAGCAGCCGGGATCCCTTGTCGTGCGGCGACGGCCCGTATCAGCCCCACGGCGGCGAATAGTACGTACCGCCAGTAGTCGTCCGTATGCCACCACACCACCTCATCGAGCAAGTCAGGTTCCAGGCCGGCACGCGACGCGGCACTCGTGAGGATCGCATGCTGGATCTTGCGGTTCTCCCGGCCGCGGAACTGACACTCCGGCAGATGAGTCTCGAGCAAGCACTCGTACGAGATCGCGATGTCACGATTGATGCCTGCAACGTCGAAGGCGTCGGCGGCGAGCTCCATGAACACCTCACCCGGGAAGGTGTTGTTATTCGGATGAAGATGAGCGACTGCCGCTGCCAGCTCGTGCGCGTCGGCACCGTTCCCCAGACCGGACAGCAACCGGCGGATCGCTTCGACGCAGTCGTCCTCGGTCGTTGGCGAGCCACGAACCAGGTGTACCGGAGAGCCGCGGTTGGTCAGCTGGTGTGTTCCGCAGACCACGCCCCCACTGCTGCGGCGAGTTCCCGATGCGGACTGATGTGGCGCTTGTAGAGCGGACCACACGGCGTCTGCGCCAGCCACAACGCCAACTGGATCGGGTCATCGTCTCCGCGGCGCCGTCGTGTTTCGGTGGCGAGGAGAGAGAACTCGTTCATCACTCCGATCACGCTCCGGTTGGCCGTCGTCGCCCACCGGCCCTCAGCCATCTCCGCCAGCTCGGCCTCGACGAACCGGGGCTCGACGCCGACTGTTGCCAGCGTCTCGCCGAGAGCAGCAGGAAACCGGCCCAGCAGCGACGCAGCCGGCGCCAGCCGCATCAGGACGGGGAACAGAGTCTGCTCGTTCACCAACAGCGCCAGCTGCGGACGCCAGAACAGCACGGTGCGATACCAATTACCAAGCCACGTCGTCGCCTCTATAGCCGCGAACGCGAGCGGCGGCTTCGCCCGATCCCGGAGCCTCTTCGTCCCATGCAAGCTGAACACGGCACCAGTCTCGCAGCGCCGCCGCACCCCTTCGATGACCGTCAGTGTTCAGCGCAGCGTCAGCGATCCGCTCCTCGAAAGTGCCGCTCGGCGCTACTCAGCACCGCGGGCGATATCGAGCAGAACTGATGATCGGCGTGGCCGCCCCAGAGGGTGATGTTGTGAGATGTGGGGTTCAGGGGACGGTTCCCGCCGGCACGATCCATTCAACGGGTTGGCCGGTCACGGTTGCGATCAGTTCGAAGTCGTGGTCGTAGTGGAGAACAACCAGGTCGGCTGCTTCAGCTGCGGCCGCAATGAGGAGGTCGGCGATCTTGGCGCCGCGTTGTTGGCTGCGATCGGCGAGTTCATCCTGCACCTCGACTGCCCGATCCAGTACCGGTTGGTCCATCGCAACGAGCGGCCACGTGGCCCGTGAATGGCGCATGGTGCGGTGTGCCGTCGGGCTGGGTGAGGCGTAGCCGGCTTCGAGATCCGTTGGTGTGCACCGGGCGACCAGTCCGCTCTCGAGGAGTGGCGCCAGGCGAGGTGCGACCGCCGGCTGGGTGAGGCGGGCGAGTGCTGAGGTGTCGCCGAGGTAGTAGGGCTTCAACCCCATGCCGCTCGGCGGGCGTCGGGATCTGCGAGCTTGGTCACGTCCACGCCACGTTCGGCCAGCAGCGCCTGTCGCCGCTGATCAAGCGCCAGGATTTCGTCGAGGGCAGTGTTGACGGTCGCTTTGAGCGTGGCGGTGCCTAGCAATGCCTTAACGGCTTCGAGCTTGTCGTCGTCTACGTCTATCAGTCTCTTCGTCATACCTCGCAGGATATCCGATCGGGGACAGAAAGATAGCCCCCTTGGAGCAATGCCCCGCACGCCGACGTGCCGATCTAGTGCCCCGTCACGCAACCTTTGCGCGGATGTTGTTGTGGTTGGTGTGATGGGTTCGGTGTCGGGCTCGTCGGTTGCGGTCTCGGACGAAGTGGCGGATGGCGGCGGCGGCTTCGTGATGTGATGGGAAGTCGGAGCCTTCGATGACGAACGTGTCTAGTTCACCGAACTGGCACTCGATCGGGTTAAGCCATGAGGCGTAGTTGGGGGTGTACGCCAGGCCGATCCGGTTGCGGGCCGCCCAGCGGATCACCTTGTGGGAGCGATGGGCGTTCCAGTTGTCCCAGATCACATACAGATGCTCGTCGGGAAACTGCCGGCGGATGGCTCGTAGCGCCCGGAGGATGTCGGGGATACGTTTGCGGCGGGAGAACCGTCCGTAGAGCTGATCGGTCCCCAGGTCGTACCAGCCCAGCCAATAGGCCACACCATGCGGCTTGTGGTAGTTGCCGCGGCGACGCCGGGGATGGCTGCGCCGGGCCCACCCTCGCCCGGGTTGCGGTTCACAGGTGATCGGTCCGAACTCGTCAAACGAGATGACCCGTGACCCCTCAGGCGGGTGGTTCACCAGCGCCCACACCAGGTCTTTCTTGGCCTCGTAGTGCGGGTCGTTGGATTCCTTCCACGTCTTGAGCCGCTGATACGACACCCCTTCGGCGTCGAGGATCCGACGGATCGACTCAGTGGAGATGTCGTCGACCACCCCCGCTTCCACCAAATAGTCCGCCAGCTTGGTCAACGACCACCGGGTATACGGTTTCCCCACCGTTTTGGGGCGAGTGAGCGCCACCCGGACGATCTCGGCTCAGGTATCGGCATCGAACTTGTGCGGCCGGCCCCCTGCATATTTCGGTGACAACGACGAGAACCCGTCCCGGTTGAAGTTGTGGATCACCGCCCGTACCCGGTCCTCGGACGTGAACCCGATCTCAGCGATACGAGCTACCGGATAGCCCTGTGCGGCCCACAACACGATCTGAGCCCGCCGCCATGTCACCACGTTCCCCGCCCCCCGCCGCACCATCTGCAACAGCCGGTTGCCCTCCTCGTTGGTGATCTCCCGCAGCTCCAACGGCCTCATCGCCACCTCCCATGACACGACATGCCACAGGATGCGCGGACACCACGCGCCAACCAAGGACCCCCACCAACGTTTCAAGACGAGGCACTAGCGCACTCGACAGAAGGTGCGTTCGTGAGCCCGATTTGGTGATCGGCGTGGTTGTGCTCCGAGTCGAAGCGGTATTCGGCGTCCGAGGCCGACTTCAGCTCGACTGGGGAGGTGATGGGCTCATACCACGACCAGGAGTCCCAGCTCGGCCACGGGGCCGATAGGCTTGCATCAGTGAGGCTCGTACCGAACGACGTACATGAATGGTCGAGAGACCGGACATAGAGTCGAACGGGCGGTCGACGAGACGTCATCGGAAGCGAGCAGATCCATGGGCGATCATGACAGTTGGCAGGTCTCACTCAACGCAGCCGAGTTGTACGAGCGGTATTGGGTTCCTGCAATGCTTGCGCAGTGGGCTCCTCAACTTGTCGACGCCATCGACGTTGTGGATGGTGACCGGGTCCTCGACGTTGCGTGCGGGACTGGTGCCGGTCGTTCCGACCCGGACGTTGTGCACCGAGCAATCCCCGTGGGGGCCACAACTCGGGTCGACCACCGTGGCGCTGCACACCGTGTCGAAGCTCGACCCCAACACAGAGTATGCCGGGTCCGAGCAACCCCAGATTCCTCACCTGAGCTGACCACTGCTCGGCGGTCAGGTCGAGCACAGGCACGCTGGTCAGGCGAAGATCACGGCAGCAGCAAACGCCACGAGAGCAAGGATCACGATGACCACGAACCCTGCGACGGGTCTGGACACATGCCACCTGACGACTCCGTAGGCCATCGGGTCCGTTTCGTCAAGGATGAACTCGTCGCTCCGCGGATCATCGACGAAGCCGTGTGAGAGCATGGACATCCGATACGAGCGAAGCGGATTGCCTGGGACATTGGCCGACTCGACGCGCGGCCGGTCACCATCGCCTGTGTATCGCAAGGATCACCCCCGATCCTGACTGTCACGATCTCACTGCGGACGAACGCTGTCAACAGCCAGGGTCCCTTGTCGTCGATCGAGCGCTTAGACAATCTGCCACGTGAGCAGGTCATGTCGGACGAGTCACAGCCGATTCGAGGCCTCGGCGGTGAAGTGCGTTCCACCAGCTCCGCCGGTCGCTCCCACGTTCTGGTGGGCGGCCCGTCGTGGCGATGGCTCCGCTGTGGTTGATGCGCGGGCTACCGAGTGTCGATGACCGGGCGGGGATGCACAAGGCAAGTCGTTCCGAGTCGATCCGGCAGGATGGGCGGGCTTGTGCTCACGCAAGGCGCGGTAGCCGGTCGCACAGAACGCGCGACCGCCTCACGCGGTTGACGGCCCGTCGAGGGAACGCACACTCGTGCCGATACTGAGCACTCTGCTGATTGCTCGTTCTCATCCGGGATTTGGTGATCGGAGCGGCCGCGAAACCGACACGCGCAACCCACCCAGCTAGCTTCCCTTCAGGAACACGACGGAGGCCACGATGCCGAATGGAAAGCCTGGCGACAACCCACTCACCGATCTTGTGATTCACAGTGAGCACCCATTCCCTGTGGACATCGAGGAGATGCTGCTGCGGATCCACGCCATTGGTCGTGAGGACGGGAAATGGCCGCTCGGAGAGAACTGGCCATTCTCACCGAGGGAGTTTGAGTGGGAACAGGGACGCGACCTTGACGATGCCCGCCGTGACTTGTCCCATCTACTGGAAATGCTCGAGGCTGGTCGCGGCGATGAAGTGCCGGTGCATCCGTTGACAAAAGGCCCTTGAGCGAACAGTAGCGATCCGGTATGTGCCGCTATGCGTGGTTCGGAGACCCGCTCGTTCTCATCCCTGAATTGGTGACCGGGGCGGGCACGGCCGGCTACCGATCACCGAAGGGCATCAAACCAACTGCCTTCGTAGTCCCGATCTACAGTCTCCTGGGACTGAGATGTCGCCCCGGTGATCAGGGAGTGATCAAGCCCCGATGCCTGTATCGCATCGGTGACAAGCTCGAGCAGGTCGTGCACATCAAGTCGTGCGTCTCGCTCGCTGTCGGTGGAAGTGCCGAGCCAGACCCAACTCTCGGATGGCTCGATGAACGCTGTCACGAATTCCACCCGCCGCACGCCCATCGGAGAGTGCGACAAGCAGGCACTCCTTGATCCTCTCCAACTGATCCCAATCGGGCCGGGCCATAACCGGGGTTCTAGGCAAAGGAGCCTGAGACGTGCCTTCTTGCGCATCTGGCAAGGGGGGCATCCGTGCTCGGGACTTGATTGTTCTGTGCCCCTTATCTCTCGGCTGACGTCGTGATAGCATGACGGCATGGAGAAGCGCACCACCACCGTCCGCATGCCCGAAGAACTCGCCGAGAAGGCCGACGTGATCGCCCGCGGCCGCGGCATCAGCGTCAACGCCCTGATGCTCGAAGCCCTCGAAGCCGAGATCGAACGGGTCCGCCACGACGACGAATTCATGACGCGGCTACGTGAACTCACCGAACGGGACCAAGAGATCCTCGATCGCCTCGCCGAGTGAGATACCTCACCCTCGCTGAGGCGCTCACCATCGCCCAGGCCGTCACCGGCACCCCCGCCGCGGTGCTCGCGCGGGCGTCACGACTGGACCTGCTCGACTCAGCGCTGCACGCACCACAGGCTGGCTTCGGAGAAGTCGAGTTCTATCCGGACTTCGCCGACAAGGCCGCCGTGTTGACGGTCCGGATCGCCAAGAACCACCCTCTGCCCGACGGCAACAAACGACTGGCGTGGCAATCACTCACCATGTTCTGTGTCCTCAACGGATACAAGCTCGAGATTCCCGCCGACGACGCCGTCGACCTCATGCTCGCCATCGCCGCCGGAGAACTCGACGAGACCGCGGTGGCCGCCTGGCTCACCGAAAGGCTCCAACCAATCGACACCGCATAACACCCACATGGCAGCACGATCTCGCGCACCCCATTCCGCTCATAGCCGGCAATGTGCGCTAGCAAGAACATTATCTGGAAGATGGCCTCTGCTGCCCGACCGGCTTGGCCGTGGCAGTGCCCATGCTCGAAATCAGACCCGCACGGGCACCGGTCGTTGCAGCCGTGACGTGAGCTCCTGTTTGGGTTCGCCGACCGGCCGAACCGTGCATACGTCACTCAACGGCCCGACCATGTTCGGCTCGCCCCGCCGCAACAAACGCTCCCAGGCGACAGCCGAAATGGGGGTGTCCCCTACGTTCGTCGCGACGGTTTCCAGCGGTGGGCGTTGACGGGCTCGAACCGCCGACCTCTTCCTTGTAAGGGAAGATCGGGCGTTTTCGGCGGTGCATGAGACTCACGCCGAATCGGCATTGATCCGTTGTGGCGCAACGGTTCTGGCCACTCAACGTGACTGGTCGTATCGCATCGTTACTCGGCCGTTCGCGGACCACGCGCGGACCAGACGCGGACCAAGCTCGCGAAACCCACGCTCAACACTCCGATCCGGTCCACGAGTCTGATATCATCTCTGATATCGTGTGGTCCATCGAGCTGGAGCCAGAGGTCGAGGCCTGGATCGAGGACCTGACCGCGAAGGAGTTCGCGACTGTGGTCGCCAACATCGAACGACTGGCCGAACGTGGAAACCAGCTCCGCATGCCCGCATCACGAGCCCTCGGCAAAGGCCTCTTCGAACTGCGCATCGATCTCAGCAGGACCGCCCGGCGGATCACTTACTACTTCGCCTCGGGCCGTGGTCGGCGCATCGTCTTGTTGACCACCTTCCGCAAGCAACGACAGAACGAACGAGCGGAGATCAACCGAGCGCGCGACGCGATGGCCCGTTGCATCGCCGAGGAGCACACAGCTCAGGAGGACGACCGATGACCCGGAGGACAATCGAGGAGCTGAAGACACAACGGTTGGCAGCCATGTCGGCCGACGAGCGCACCGAGTACGAGGAGGAGTACGCCGCTGCCAAGCTGGCGTTGGAGGTCGGCGAGAAGATCCGCAACGCCCGCGAGGCCGCCGGGTTGAGCCAGCGAGAGCTCGCGGAACGGATGTCCACCAGCCAAGCCGCCGTCGCCCGACTCGAAGCAGGCGGCGTCGGGGCAACCCTAACAACCCTCCAGAAGGTAGCGGCGGCGCTTGATCTGACCATCACCGTCGACCTCGCGCCGGCAGTCTGAGACGGAACCGGCCCACTCGAGAACCCGAGCGCCGAGGTGCCGTTATGTGCTCGGTCCTTGGACCGATCGGCCGTCCTTCCAGACTCGTTTGACCCGTTCGGACAGGTTTTCGAAGTGTGTGGTGTCCCCTTCGACAGCGATGATGTCCGCACGTCGGCCAGCTTCGATCACACCGAGGTCGTCCCGTCCGATCAGCTCGGCACCCTTCACGGTTGCTGCCCGCCACACATCTTCTGAGGTCATGCCAAGCTGATGCATGAATCGCAGTTCGTTGAGTCTCTCTGCATGGGGTCGGCCTGGGCAGTCTGTTCCCATGGCGATCGGGATGTCGGCTTCCATCGCAAGCCGGAAGCTGGCCTTCGCTGCTTCGATGGCTTCAGTCAGCCAACCTGGAGCTTCAGCCTCGAATTCTGAACCCAGCCCTGGGGAGAGGGTTGGGACAAGCCATGTGTCGTTGTTGACCATCGCTTCGAGAGCACGTTCGTCCAAGAACCAGCCATGTTCGATGCTCCTCACTCCTGCTCGGGCGGCCGCTTCGATCCCACGGGCGCCGTGTGCGTGTGCCATCACATGACGGTTGTGGCGTTCCGCCTCGAACACGATTTCGGACAACTCGTCATCTGCGATGTGTTGATGGTGAGCTGCTTCTCCCTGCGTTACCGAACCAGTAACGGCGATCTTGATGACGTCGGCCCCGGAACGCACCATCGTTCTGACCACCCGTCGCGCATCGTCCGCTCCGTCGAAAACCCCCTTGGGCAGTGACGGGGAACCAAGCTCCCAGTCCAACTCGCCGGCGCCCAGACCGAAGTGATCTCCGATGCTCCCGGTGCCGCCTATCTGGGCGAGACTGATCAACAATCGAGGCCCTTCAATGAAGCCTGCCTCAATGGCATCACGGAGTCCAGCATCAGCACCCCATCCGTCCCTGACAGTTGTTACCCCAAGCTGCAGGGTCCTCTTCAGATCCGGGAGTGCTTCTAGGAGTCGATAAGACGGCGGCGTACCGGAGACATCCGAAAGTCCGTGAAACGCCATGTGGGCATGACAGTCGATAAAACCCGGAAACAAAGTGAACCCTGAACAGTCCACCTGAGAATCCCCATCCAGGTCATGCCCCACGTCCACAATACGATCGGCAACGAGAGCGACATCCGCCGTCTGTGCCTCTCCCGACTCAACATCGAACACAGACGCACCGGTCAGCACCAACCGCTCGCTAGACCCTCCATCCATGCTCCAAACCCTAGGTGGAAGCACCAACACAAGGACGACAGGACCGCTCCATAGCCGGCAATGTGCGCTAGCAAGAACATTATCTGGAAGATGGCCTCTGCTGCCCGACCGGCTTGGCCGTGGCAGTGCCCATGCTCGAAACCAGACCCGCACGGGCACCGGTCGTTGCAGCCGTGACGTGAGCTCCTGTTTGGGTTCGCCGACCGGCCGAACCGTGCATACGTCACTCAACGGCCCGACCATGTTCGGCTCGCCCCGCCGCAACAAACGCTCCCAGGCGACAGCCGAAATGGGGGTGTCCCCTACGTTCGTCGCGACGGTTTCCAGCGGTGGGCGTTGACGGGCTCGAACCGCCGACCTCTTCCTTGTAAGGGAAGCGCTCTCCCAACTGAGCTAAACGCCCCAAGCGAGGCAGATTGTACCCGGCGGCCCGCTACTCCCCCGCTCTCGCCCTAGGGCCATCCGCCGTGGCAGGACCTCGCTGCAAGGTTCCTCCGACCTCTGGAACGGGGCCACCTCGACGACCGACGATGGTGGCAGTTCCAGGAGGTGCAGATGCCGGGTCGGAGCGGTCGCCATCATGGTTCGCCGAGTGAAGAAGCCCTCGAGTGGCTGGGTCGCTACCACGGCGAGGTGCAAGTGCTCCCGAAAGTGCCCATCCACGACGAAGACGACTTCGCCGTCTGGTACACGCCAGGTGTTGCCGAGCCGTGCCGGGCGATCGCACGAGACCCCGACCTCGCCTACCAGGAGACGGGCAAGGGGAACCGCATCGCCATCGTCACCGACGGCAGCCGCATCCTCGGCCTCGGCGACATCGGGCCACTCGCGGGCCTGCCGGTCATGGAGGGCAAGGCCATGCTCTTCAAGTATCTCGGCGGTGTCGACGCCGTGCCGATCTGTCTCAGCGCCCACACGCCCGACGAGATCGTGGAAACGGTGGAGCGACTGGTCCCGGCGTTCGGCGGCATCAACCTCGAGGACATCGCCCAGCCGAAATGCTTCGAGATCCTCGACCGGCTCCGCCTTCTCCTCGACGTTCCCGTGTGGCACGACGACCAGCAGGGAACCGCCACCGTTGCCCTCGCCGGGCTCATCAACGCTCTCGGCATCGTCGGCAAGGACATTCGTGACGCCCGGGTTGCGCTGGTCGGGATGGGCGCCGCCAACGTGGCGACCTACCGGCTGCTGACCGCGTACGGTGCCGACCCCGAGAACATGCTGGCCGTCGACAGCGGTGGCATCCTCCACTCGGGACGCCAGGACATCGCTCGCCTCCGCGGCGAGTATCGGGACAAGTGGCGCGTCGCCGTCGAGACGAACCGTGCCCGTCGCAGCGGCGGCATCGAAGAGGCCCTCGACGGCGCCGACGTGTGCATTGCGTTCTCCCGGTCCGCCGAGGATGTCATCCGGCCGCAGTGGGTGCAGAAGATGGCGCCCGAATCCATCGTCTTCGCCTGCGCCAACCCGATCCCGGAGATCTACCCGAGGGATGCCCACGCCGCGGGAGCCCGGATCGTCGGGACGGGGCGTTCTGACTTCCCGAATCAGGTCAACAATTCGCTGGCCTTCCCCGGGATCTTCCGCGGTGCCCTCGACGTGCGGGCCAAGACGATCACGGACGACATGGCGATCGCCGCCGCCGTTGCGCTCGCCGAGGCCACCCACGAGCTGGGGCTCTCCGAGAACCACATCCTTCCCAAGATGACGGACTGGGAGGTGATCCCCAAGGTGGCCGCCGCCGTGGGGATCCAGGCGGTGAAACTGGGCCTCGCCCGGCACGAGCTGACCGAAGACCAGCTCTTCCACAACGCCCATCGACGCATCGCCGAGGCGCGCGCCGCCACCGCCGTGTTGATGCGAGCCGGCGTCATCGCCGAGCCGGAGGACACCGACCCTGGTGACTGACCGGCGGCGAGGGCGGAGCTGTTAGCCCCACCCTCACCTCACATGTGATCGGTGACTCAGCGGCCCGGCCGCAGTGCCACGTCGTTCATCACCGCACGACGACGTTCCAGCCGGTCCATGGCCACCACGTCGTCCGTGGAGGCTGCGGTTGGGCCGCCAAACGGCGAGAAGTCCTGCGTGCACACCGTGCCGTCGGCCGGTGGCACCGCCGTCAGGAAGTACGACGACACGGCCGCATCGGCGCAGGCCGACAGGAACAGGGTCGTGTGCCCCCACCCCTCCACGGTGAGCAGTGCCGAGTTCGGCAGCATGCCGTTGACGGACACGGCGCCGTGGAGCGGTGTCGCCGGGTCGTAGGCCGTGCTCATGACGAGGACCGTGTTGGCCGTCTGTGCCGTGAACGGTCCGGTGAAGCGGTCGTCCGACGCACCCGGCCAGTTCCAGCACGGCACCGACGCATGCGTCCACAGACGGCCGAAGTAGCCATGCGCTGCTTCGGCTGCTGCGGCCGCAACCGGCCATGCCTCGTAGTTGTCCGGGTTGTCCGAGTCGCTGCAAGCCACACCCGGGAAACCCTCGGCGAAGTTCGGGTACGGGCCGTGGGCGGTGACGGGATCGAGCCCGCTGGCATCGACCGACGCCCGCAATGCCACACCCAGTGCCGCCGGCGTCGCTCCGGCTTCGAGCGCGGCCAGGAACGCCGCATGCTGCGGCCAACCGGCCGAGTTGTAGAGCGGGCCGAGCGACGAGCCGATGAGGTCGGCATACGTGAACGGGAACGCTTCTCCGGTCACCGGATCGACGATCTCGACCGGGCCGGACAAGAGCAGGTCGGCAAGCGCATCGAACCGGTCGGACGAGTCCGGGGCGAACGCACAGCCGGCGGGACCTGCGAGGTCGCAGAGCCGGAAGAACTCGTCGAGGGTGGCCTGCGCACCGACATCGCTGCGCAGACGTGTCGAGAACGGCAGCGTCTCCGCCGCCTGCCCCGTGCCGGTCGTCCACTGCACCGGATCGAGCACGCCATCGATCACCAGGGCACGCACGTTCCCGGGGAACAGATTGGCGTAGACGTTGCCGAGGAAGCTGCCGTACGAGTAGCCGGCGTAGTTGAGCGCGTCGTCTCCGACCATCCTCCGCAGCAGGTCGAGGTCGCGGGCCACGTCGGCCGTCGACATGTGATCCCGGATCGGGATGTCTTCACCGCAGGCGTCGGCGAGGAACTCGGTGGCCGCCTTTTCGATCGCCTGCTCCTCGGGTGTCATCGGGAAGGCGAAGGGCGGGAATGCGCCGAACGACTCCTCGAGACTGTCGAAGCACAGCAAGGGGTTGCTGCGGTTGATGCCTCTCGGATCGAAGCCGACGAGGTCGAACTTCTCCCGCACCTCAGCACTGAAGAGCGCCGGACCGGCGCCGAGCACGAAGTTGACACCGGAGCCTCCGGGTCCGCCCGGGTTCAAGAAGATCGAGCCGATCTTGTTGGCCTGGTCGGTCGCCGCCAGCCGAGCCACGGCAAGCCGGATCTGCGGGCCTTGTGGACGGTCGTGGTCCAGCGGCACCCGCACGTGAGCACAATCGAAGCCGGGCGCAAACGCGCAGGGCTGCCAGTTGATCGGGCCGACTCGATCCTCCGGGTCCGCACCGGTGGCGGCGGTTCCCGTGGCGACGAGCACGCTCGCAACCAACGCGATCACAACGAGTAGGCGAATCCGCATCGGGGTCTCCCTCCTGCTATCCCGCAACCAACCTACCCGAAGGAATCGCAGCGTGCGGGCTCAACCGAGTGCGAGGCAGGCCGTGGCGGCAGCATCGAACAAGCGGCGGCGGAATGCCCTGTCCGGCTGCACCAGGTGGGTGGCGTCCCACTCGTCGCCGTGGAGCGTGTCGGCGACGTAGACGGCATGGCCCAGCTGCACCTGCCGGAACTGCGCAACCGCAGCCAGCGCCGCGGCCTCCATCTCGACGGCGACGCACCCTTGGTCGATGCGCCGTGCGAGCTTGGCCGGCGTCTCACGGAACAGGGCATCCGTGGTCCACGTCAGACCGCTGCGAACGTCGAATCCGGCCGCGGCACATGCGTCGCGCAGCGCGGCCTGTGCCACCGAGTCGTGCTCGATGGCCACCGAGGGCGGTGCGTAGTGGTACGACACCCCCTCGTCGCGCACCGAGGCTCTGGGGATCACCACGGTACCGACCGGATGGTCCGCCACCAGCCCGCCGGCGGAACCGCACGCGACGAAGGACGTGCAACCGAGCGCGACCAACACCTCGAACAGAGCCGTGGCGATCGGAGCGCCGACCATCGCGTTCACCACGACGAGGGGACGTCCCCCGACGTCGATCTCGCGGATGGGGTGATGGGCCGACTCGGCCGCAAACACGTGGCGCTCGACATAGGCATGCTCCGCCACCACCGAGTCGTACACGTCGGCCATCCAGGTGATGACTGCGTGGGGAGCGATCTCGATCGGCTCGAACCATGCGGCCGGTTCGATCACCGCCGCACGGTCGTCGTCGAACTCGAGAATCGGGGCGCCGCTCACGGGCGTCGAGCCTACCGGTGCGAGGGTTGACCCGGGGGGCTGGCATACTCCCGAGCCATGTCGGCCGCAGTCGCACGGATCACCGTGTTCTTCACGTCGGCGTCGGTCCTCGTGCTCGAGATCCTCGCCGGCCGCCTCCTCGCCCCGTACGTCGGAGTGACGCTGGAGACGTTCACCGGGATCATCGGCACCGTTCTCGCCGGCATCTCCATCGGCAGCTGGCTCGGCGGACGGTCCGCCGATCGTTTCGCCCCGGAGAAGCTGCTCGGCCCGCTTCTCATCGCAGGCGGAGTGTTGACCCTCCTCGCACCGACGGTCGTCGCCGCGGCGGGACCGGCCCTGCGGGGCGGCGAACCCGTCCAGATCGTCACGTTGACCGCGCTGGCGTTCTTCGCCCCGGCGTTGGTGCTGAGTGCGGTGAGCCCGGTCGTGGTCAAGCTGCGCCTCCATAGCCTCGACGAGACCGGGGCGGTGGTGGGGCGACTTTCTGCGATCGGCACGGCGGGGGCCATATTCGGGACATTTGCGACGGGTTTCATCCTCCTGGCAGCCGCACCGTCACGACCCATCATTCTCGGCGTCGGTGGTGCGTTGATCCTGGCGGGGCTCTTGTTCACGGTGCGCATCTCCGGCATGCAACCGCCCGCCCTGGCTGCGATCACGGCGATCTCCGTCGTCGCCGGTGGCCTCACGTTCGCCGTACCGGGTCCCTGCGAGGTCGAGACCGCCTACTTCTGCGCACAGGTCACCATCGATCCGCGCCGTTCCAGCGGCCGGGTGTTGTGGCTCGACACGTTGCGCCACTCGTACGTCGACGTCGACGACCCGACACACCTGGAGTTTCGCTACGCCAAGATCATCGCGGACGTCATCGCCACCCAGGCCCCGGAAGGCCCGTTGGATGCGATCTACGTGGGCGGCGGTGGTTTCACGCTCCCCCGCTGGCTCTCCGCCGTGAGGCCGGGCAGCACCAACACCGTGTTGGAGCTCGACGAGGAACTGGTGGCAATCGCCGAGCAGGACCTCGGCCTCGATCCCTCCGAGATCGACCGTATCGCAATCGGTGACGCCCGTCTCACGCTCGACACGACGCCGTTCGACACCTACGAGCTGGCGGTGGGCGACGCCTTTGGTGGCGAGTCGGTTCCCTGGCACCTCACGACGCACGAGTTCCTGTCGTCCCTGCGGGATCACATGACGGTGGACGGGATCTACGTGATGAATCTCATCGACTACCCGCCCGCCGGCTTCGCCAGGGCGGAAGCCGCCACCCTGCAACGTGTGTTCGGCAACGTCATGGTCATCGCCCCACCGGACTACCTCTACGGCGACCGTGGCGGGAACTACGTGCTCGTAGCCTCTGCCACCGCGCTCGACGCGGATGCAGTGGGCGAACTCCTCAGCGCACGGGGTGGCAGCGAGATCGCCATCGCCGGTGCGACGCTGGACGCATGGATCGACAGTGCTCGCGAGCTGACCGATGATTTCGCTCCGGTCGACCAGCTGATCTCGCGCTCCTGAGGCCGTACCGACCTCAGCCGCCGTCGTCGAGCATGCCGACGGTTGGGAGCTCGCCGGGCATGAGCGGGTTGGGGCGGTTGCGGTGGAAGCGGGCCAGCGCCTCGGCGTCGCACCGGTAGCAGAGGGTCACCGGACGGGTACCCACGACCGACAGTTGTGTGCCCCGGCTCTTCTCGAGGATCGCCATCGGAACGGTCTCGACATCGTGACCACCACAGCGAGCACACCGCGGCGCCAGGTCACGCACCCACTCCTCGCCGCAGGTGGCGCAGGTCATGTCGATGGCGCCGTCGCGGCGGCTCCCCCGCAGATCCTCCGCCTCGCCACACTCGGGGCAGGCGAGATCCATCACGTTCGCCTGGCGACGTCCATCGCGGTGCGGACCCGGCGGGCCGTCGCTTCGACGGCGGTCACGGACGGATCGGACAGGACCTCGGCGCCGACGCCAACCGCGGCCGCTCCCGCCGCCACGTACTCGCCGAGGGTGGCGACGGTCGGCCCGCTCGTCGGCACGAGCGGGATGTGGGGCAACGGGCCGCGAATCTTCCGAAGGAACTCGGGACCCCCCAACGCCCCCGACGGGAACACCTTGACCATCCGGGCACCGCGGCGATGAGCCATCAGGATCTCGGTCGCCGAGCCGGCACCGGGAACGGCGAGCATTCCCCTGTCGTGCGCCGCATCGATGACCTCCGTGTCCACCACCGGTGACATGGCGAACCGGCCGCCTGCCGCTGCGACGTCGGCGGCATCATGCGGGGTGAGTACCGTTCCGGCCCCCACGACCACCCGGTCGTCTTCGGCGAGGGCGGCGATGGCGTCGAGTGCTCCCGGGGTCGTCAAGGTCAGCTCGATCAGCCGCAGACCTCCCCGGACCGCAGCATCGATCAGATCGAGCACCGGCAGACCGGCACCGAGGCGAACCGCCAGAAACACGCCGTCCTCGAGGACTTCCGCTTCGGTCTGCGCAATCGGGTCTGTGGACATGGAGCGAGTCTCGCTCTCCGGCGACCCGGAGGCAACACGTCACACGACGTGACGCCTCAGGAACCCGCACACCGCATCCCAAAAGGCCGGATAGGCGTCACGATGTATCGAGTGCGACGCCCCATGGATCGTCAGGGCCTCAACACCGGGAACGCGGGAAGCCATGGCGATGTCATCGGGCGTGACGATGGCGTCGAGCGACGGGTCGGCGCCGAGGAGCAAGGTCGGCACCCCCAACTCGGCCAGGGCGGAGAACTCGTCGACATCCCCGAAGCACTCGAACGTCGCTCGGATTGCCCCGGGGCCCACCGCGTGCAGCGAGCGCACCTTGCTCTCGATGTCCCGCTGATGCCAGCCCGGATTGACAGCGGCGATCGCTTCCACCGTGACCGGTACTGCGAACTCCTGGACCAGCCAATCCAAGAACTCGGGACTGGCCCGGAAACGCAGCGCCGGATCCTCGAGCACGATCGACCTTGCGAACGCCGCATCGGCCACCTGGGCGACGACCGCAACCAACCCACCGAGCGAATGCCCGAGCACCAGGTCCCATTCCCCACCGAGCGCAAGGACATCGTCGCGATAGGAGGTCAGCGACCAGTCATCGTCGCGAGGGCTGGCCCCGTGGCCTCGCAAATCGGGTGCGGTAGCGGTGAATCCGAGAGCCGCCAGATCGGGCCCAAGCCGCCACCACACCTCAGCGCTCGACGAGGCACCGTGAATCAGCAGCGCCCGATGCGGGCCGTCGCCCCAGCGGGTCGTCTCGAGGCCGAGCGCAGGCACGGATCAGTGAGCGGCGGTGCGGTGTCGGGAACGCACCATGATGCAGGCGTTCGCCAGGTAGGTGAACCCGTTGGCGTCGAGGTAGTCGATCACCTCGGCTCCACCGGCGCCGGGCTGAATCCATGCGTTCATGATTCCCTGTCGCTTGGCGTCCGCCAGCACCCGCATCGTCTGATCGGGTGGTACCACGACATTGACGATGGTGGGGCGTTCGGGCAAGTCTGCCAGCGTGGCGAAGGTGGGGTCGCCGTCGACCGACGAACGGTTCGGGTTGACCGGAAACACCTTGAACCCCTTTTGCTTGAGGTCCCGGTAGATCACCGATCCGTACTTGCCGGGGTCGTCGGTCGCACCGACCACCGCCACGGTCGTGTCGTCGTCCATCAACAAGGATGCAATGTCGCTCATGGCCCTCCGAAGTGTCGCTCCACGGTAGAGCGCAGCCCGCCACTACGGAGACGCATCGAGTGTCGGGGCCGGGACACTGTCCAAACGTCACGGCGGTGACATTCGAACATCGATCGGTCCCGAGAGCCGTTGCGCGAAAGGAGACGCCGTTGGAAAGGAGACACCATGACGGCTCGCCTTGCAACACTCACCCGACCTCCCGCCGGGGCCGACTACCGGTCGAGAACGCGACACCGCAACGTCGGCTTCGCCCTGGCCGTGGTCGGTGTCATGCTCGCCGTGGTCACGCTGATTGCGAACATCGTTGCGGGCAACGACCTGACAAACGACGCGGCCGGGGCTGCCACGACGCTTGCGTGGTCCTTCGGCCTGACAACACTCGGCTTCGGCACGATCAAGTTCGGAATCGCCGTGATCCTGATCGGCATCCTCGTGCGGCTGTGGCTGCGGGTCGACAGCGTGAAGGCGGCGCTGCCCGAGCTACGTCCTGCCGGCAGCAGCGAATCCATCACCACGGGGGTCATCAAAACGGCCTTCGGGCCCGCCGTTGGCTCGGCAACCGCACCCGGCCCGCTCCCGATCCATCGCATGGCGCGCACGATGTGGGCGCCGATGCTCGTCATGGGTGCGATGGCGTTGCTCGCCGGAACCGTCGTTGCGTTCGTGTGGTCCGCCAGCGCCGGCAGTGGGAGCGCAGACACCGTGCATTCC
Organism: Acidimicrobiia bacterium; assembly: GCA_965216945.1. Lineage (GTDB taxonomy): Bacteria > Actinomycetota > Acidimicrobiia > Spongiisociales > UBA5794 > DATHZQ01. The sequence continues at coordinate 135,131 of CBDCGU010000003.1, forward strand.
TCGAGCGCATGGACCCAGGGTCTGCAGTTCCTCGGCGAGGGGATGCTGCTCGCCGGGATCTCGTTCCTGCTGGGGTCGATCCTGGCGTCGCTCCGCGAGGGTGGCGGCCGGGTTCAAGAATCGCTCGGCATCACGGTCAAGACGTTGAAGATGCCTACGACGGCCAAGGTGTTCGTCGCTCTGATGATGCTCGGACTGATGGTGTCCATCGCCCAGTTCGTGCTCTACATCGTCGCGGCGGGTGCCGGCTCTGCAGAGTCGTTTGCGGCGTGGAGCGCCTGGCTGGGGCCGTTCCGTGAGCTGGGTCTCGGGCTCCTGCTCGCCGGCATCGTGATGGCCCTCGTGACGATCGGGAACGTCCTCGGATTCCAGTTCGACCGCATCAAGGAGATCATCGCCTCGGGGCGGTGAGTTGGGAGCACGCATCATGACAAACACACTCACGAACCAAGAGTTCAACGTCGAGACCACGAACCGCGGGCCCGGCTACAACGCCCCGCAGAAGATGGGCCGGAGGTTGTGGGCGCCCATGTGGGCGATGGCCCTCATGGCTTTTGCGGTCGGGTTCATCCTCGCTGTCGTGCGGGCCAACGAGATCAGCGGCGGTGGGGCCGAGGAGACGATCGTGAGGCTGAGCCACCTGGTCCCCGGCTTCATGTTCCTCGGATTCATGTCCGTGTTCGCCGCCGTCTCGTTTGCCATCGCACGCATCCTGGGTGCGTTCCGCCGTGGTGGCGGGGAGGTCCAGGAGACTGCCGGCGGCCAGGTGCAGACCCTGAAGATGCCGGCAACGGCGAAGATCTTCATGGCCTTCATGATGATGGGGATGATGGCGATCCTGGTCCCCGTGATCATCCATTTCGTGGTGGCAGCCGGGGTCGACGCCGGTAGCGATTTCGTGCGCATCGAGCAGATCGCCATCTGGTTGGAAGGCGTTCGCCGGCTGGGTGTTGCGATGTACCTGTTCGGCATCGCATTCGGGCTCGGCACGATCATCCAAGTGCTGCGCTTCCAGTCGCAGCGGATTCGTCAGCTCGCTGCCCAGTAGTCGGGGTCACGAGACCCATGAAGTGGGGCGCCCTGCGGTGCCCACTTCCGTGTGAACGATACGGCCCTGTCAACGATACGGCGGTTCGGGCAACTCGGCGGCCGCCTCGTCAAGCAGCTCATCGGGCTCGTCCGGGGCTCCGAGCGATGAATCCGGCTTGGGTGTCCGCTGCGTGAACATCGAGGCCAGCATGGCCACCCCGCCGACGATGAGGACCACCGGCCACACCCATCGGGCATCCAGCACGTCCAGATCGTCCACGAAGAGCACGGTGAGCGCCGCCGCGGTGAACACCAGCCCGAAGAAGAACGAAATCGGGTCGAATCTGTGTTGTTTCATCTCGTCTCCTATCGGGTGCCGGTGATCTGGATCGCTCCGATTCCGACCTCGAGGTCGAGCACGAGATCGATTTCGCCATCGCCATTGCCGACGACAAAGCGATCGTCGACCCCGACACCGCCTTCCTCGCTGCCGAAGATGTCGAGTGCCCCGATGCCGACCCCGGCGGACACCTCGACGTCCATGGCGGCCGGCAGACGTACGATCATCTCGCCGATACCGAGCTCGGCCGTGACCGGTGTCACCGATTCGACCCCGGTCAATCCGCGGAGATCCAGGGTCATCTGGCCTCCCGACAGCTCGTAGCTGGACCGCAGCTCGCCGGCGTCGGCCGGTGTGAACCGTCGGTCGCCCCACTCGCCGGCGAAGGGCACACGAACCGCGGCGGTGACCAGCAGCACGGGGAGAAGCAGGAGCCCGATGGCGATCAGCCCGCGGGCTCGTCCGACGAGACTGCCGACGAGCAATCCCAGACCGAGTACGAGCACACCGGCGGCGACGTAGTGCCGGGCGCCGGGATCGATCACGTCCAGGTTGTCGAGTAGCGCCATGCCGCCGACGACGATGAGGGCCGAGGCCACGACGATGCGACCGAGGTAGGACGGCTCGCGAGGTGGAAGCGGCTCCACCGGCCGCTGCAGCGAGCGACCGTCTGCGACCACCGGGGGCGGTGATGCGGCGAGCGGTTCGGCGCCCTCCGATGGCACGGCCGGCTCGTCGTCGGTGTCAGTGGTGTGTGGTGCCGTGGCGACGCCGTCGGGCTCGGTTCCCTCGGGCGATGCCGGCAGATCGGGTCCGAGCCTGCCCCGGTAGAGCAGGACGCCCGCGAGGAAGAGTCCTCCTGCCAGCACCAACTCGACACGGACGACGTTGGTGGCGCCGAGGAGGATCATCCCGGCCAGGATGATGAGCCCGACGCCGATCCAGGCCGTGGAGCCCTCGAGATCGCCGATCCAGCGCTCCGCGATGGCGGTCGGCTGTCCTTCCTCACGGATCGCAAGCCATCCCACGATGTAGAGCAGCACACCAAGGCCGCCGAAGAACGAGAGGAAGACGAATCCGACTCGCACCCAGCCGGTGCCGATGCCGAACCGGTGGGCGAGACCCGAGCCGACACCGGCGATCACGCGGTCGTCGCGGGGACGCACGAGGGCCGGGGGTCGTTGTTGCATGGTGCTGTTCATGATGCCTCATGGTCGCCCCGGCTCGTGCTCGGCGCCATTGGGAATCACCCTGAGATGACCCTGAGGCGGACCGTGTCCCTGTCGGGTGATCCCCGGTTGTGTGGGCTGGTGGGCTGTGACAACATCGATACGTGGTCACGACCAACACCTCGCTACCTGCGGTGGATAACGCCGCCGACGATCCCTGGAGCCGGCTGCGCACCTGGCTGATTCGTAGCTCGGACGACAGGGTCATCGCCGGTGTCGCCGGCGGGCTCGCCGCCCGGCTTCGCATCGGCTCCCCCTATGCCAGGGCAGCTTTCGTGGTGCTGTTGCTCACCGGTGGTGTCGGCGCCGTCGTCTACCTGGTTGCCTGGATGCTGGCGGGCCCGGCAACACCCACCGCCCAGGTCCCCCGCGACCTCGATCGGCGGCGCCAGGCGGGGTTGGCTCTGTTCATGCTCGGTGGCTTGATCGGGCTACGCGGTCTCGATCTCTGGATCGGCGACGTCGAAGTGTGGTCGGCGACGCTCGTGGCGTTCGGGGTCGCCGCCATCTGGGACCGAACCGAGCGTACCGAGCCGGGAACGACCCACGCCCTCGCCACCGCCTCGCCGGGCAGGGCCCGCATCGTGGTGGGTGCAGCGCTCATGCTGGCTGGATTGGCGGTGTTCGGCGGGAGTCTGCAGTCGATGCGCCAGCTCGGCCCGGTGGTGCTCGCCGTGGGTATCACCGCAGCCGGTTTCATGCTCATCTTCGGACCGTGGGTGGTACGGCTGGCGGGCGACCTCGCCGCCGAGCGGCGCGACCGCATTCGTTCGGAGGAACGCTCCGACATGGCGGCCCACCTCCACGATTCCGTGCTCCAGACCCTGGCGCTGATCCAGCGCAGCGACGATCCCAAGAAGATGGTGACCCTGGCCCGCAGCCAGGAGCGCGAGCTACGCACCTGGTTGTACGGCCAGGACCGCACCGTGGGAAAGACCTCGTTGTCGGCGGCGCTCGAAGCCGCCGCCGATCGCGTGGAGCAGGCGCATGACGTGCCGGTCGAGGTGGTCGTCGTCAACGACGTGCCAGTGACGACCAGTGGGTTCGAAGCACTGGTGAAGGCAGCCGCAGAAGCCATGAACAACGCAGCAAGGCACTCGGGGGCCAAGCGCGTATCGGTGTACGCAGAAGCCCTGAACGGACTCGTCGATGTCTACGTGTCGGACCAGGGTGACGGGTTCGACATGGACGACATACCGGCCGATCGGCACGGAGTCCGTGAGTCCATCGTCGGTCGCATGAGCCGCCATGGCGGCACGGCCACGATCCACTCCGAGCCCGGTGAAGGAACCGAGGTTCATCTCGAAATGCCCATGGAGGTTGCCTGATGGCGAAGGTGCGCGTTTTTCTCGTCGACGATCACGAGCTGTTCCTCTCGGGTGTCAAGGCCGAGCTGGCCGACAACGAAGGTTTCGAGATCATCGGATCGGCACACGACGTCGATGACGCCATCGCCGCGATCCGCCGTGCCGGCCCCGACATCGTGCTCGTCGATGTCCACATGCCCGGCGGCGGCGGTCTTGCGGTCATCGAGAACGTGGCAGAGACACATCCCGACGTCAGGTTCTTGGTGTTGTCGGTCTCCGATGCGCCCGAGGACGTGATCGCCATGATCCGTGCCGGCGCCCGTGGCTACGTCACCAAGTCGATCGGGCCCGACGAGCTCGTCGACGCCATCAGCCGCACCGCCGAGGGCGATGCGGTGTTCTCGCCCCGCCTCGCCGGATTCGTTCTCGACGCCTTTGCCGGTGCCCTCCCCAAGCCGGACGACCCCGAGCTCGACCAGCTCACGCCGCGGGAACAGGAGGTGCTGCGGCAGATCGCCCGCGGCTACACCTACAAGCAGGTGGCCCGCCGCCTCTCCATCTCGGTCAAGACGGTGGAGACTCATGTGTCGGCCGTGCTCCGCAAACTCCAGCTCTCCAGCCGTCACGAGCTGGCCCGATGGGCCAGCGACCGGCGCATCGTCTGAGGACGCCCACCCCAGGACCCACCCCAGCTCCGCCGGCGGTGGCGGCCGTAGACTCCGGTGCGGAGGTGACATGAACAAGACGTTCCTGGAGCAACTGGCCGCCCAGACCGAGGAGTTGCGCGAGACGGGTCTCTACAAGGCAGAGCGGATCATCGCCTCCCAGCAGGATGCCGTCATCACCCTCGACGACGGCAGCGAGGTGATCAATCTCTGCGCCAACAACTATCTCGGCCTCGCCAACGACCCCACCCTCATGGACGCGGCGCAGCGTGCGATCGACCGCTACGGGTACGGAATGGCCTCGGTCCGCTTCATCTGTGGCACGCAGACGGTGCACCGCGAGCTCGAGGAAGCCCTCAGCCGCTTTCTTCGCACCGAAGACACGATCCTGTACTCCTCGTGCTTCGACGCCAACGGCGGGCTCTTCGAGACACTTCTCAGCGAAGAGGATGCCGTCATCTCCGACTCGCTGAACCACGCGTCGATCATCGACGGCATCCGCCTCTCCAAGGCGCGGCGCCTCCGGTACGCCAACAACGACATGGACGATCTGGCCAGTCAGCTGGAGGCGGCGGCCGACGCTCGCTTCAAGCTCATCGCCACGGACGGCGTCTTCTCCATGGACGGGATCATCGCCAACCTGCCCGGCATCTGCGACCTGGCGGAGGCCCACGACGCCCTCGTGATGGTCGACGACTCCCACGCAGTGGGATTCATCGGAGAGCACGGCGGCGGCACTCCGGACCACTGGGGCGTCACCGATCGGGTCGATATCGTCACCGGAACCCTGGGCAAGGCGCTCGGCGGGGCCTCCGGCGGTTACACCTCCGGCCGCAAGGAGATCGTGGAGTGGCTGCGGCAGCGCTCGCGCCCGTATCTGTTCTCCAACACGCTCGCTCCGGTCATCGCGGCGACATCGCTCACCACACTGGAGATCCTCGAAGCGTCGAGCGAGCTTCGCACCAAGCTGGCAGACAACTCCGAGTACTTCCGCACGAAGATGACCGAAGCGGGATTCACACTCGCCGGCGCCGGTCATCCCATCATCCCGGTGATGCTGGGTGACGCCAAGCTGGCGACGGCGATGGCGGACCGCCTCCTCGATCTCGGCATCTACGTGATCGGGTTCTCCTTCCCCGTCGTCCCCCGCGGCCAGGCTCGAATCCGAACGCAGATGTCGGCCGCACACGACACCGGCCATCTCGACCGCGCCATCGAGGCGTTCGCATCTGTGGGCCGTGATCTCGGCGTCGTTGCATGAAGGCGCTCGTCAAGGCAAAGCCCGAGCCGGGCATCTGGATGGAGGACGTTCCGGCGCCCGAAGTGGGCCCCAACGATGTCCTGATCCGCGTCGGCAAGACGTCGATCTGCGGCACCGACCTCCACATCTACGCGTGGGATGCGTGGGCGCAGGCGACCATCCCGGTGCCGATGGTCGTCGGGCACGAATACATGGGAACCGTCGCAGAGATCGGCTCGGAGGTCGAGGGACTGCGGGTTGGGCAGCGGGTCTCCGCCGAAGGCCACGTGGTGTGCGGTCGCTGCCGCAACTGCCAGGCAGGCCGGCGACACTTCTGCATCCGCACCGTGGGTGTAGGCGTCAATCGTCCCGGGGCCTTTGCCGAGTACGTGGCGGTCCCGGGCGCCAACGTCCAACCCCTGCCCGACGACGTCGCCGACGACATCGGGGCGATCCTCGATCCGCTGGGCAACGCAACCCATACCGCCCTCAGCTTCGACCTCGTCGGCGAGGACGTGCTCATCACCGGGGCCGGACCCATCGGCATGATGGCGGTCGCCATCGCTCGCCACGTCGGGGCCCGCTACGTCGTCGTCACCGACATCAACGGCTACCGGCTCGACATCGCAGCGGCCATGGGTGCGGATCGTGCCATCGACGTCACCAGCCAGAAGGTCGACGAGACGATGTGGGACCTCGGTATGACCGAGGGCTTCGACGTCGGACTCGAGATGTCGGGCTCCCCCGCCGCACTCCACGACATGATCACCACCATGAACAACGGAGGCAAGATCGCCCTCCTCGGCATCCCCGCCGCCAGCGCCGCAACGCCCATCGACTGGAACGACATCATCTTCAAAGGGCTGACCCTCACCGGCATCTACGGACGCAAGATGTTCGAGACCTGGTACAAGATGCTGGCGATGCTGCAGACCGGGCTGGACGTGTCGCCGGTGATCACGCACCGGTTCGCCGCGGACGACTTCGAGGAAGCGTTCGCCGTGATGCGCCAAGGCCAATGCGGAAAAGTCATCCTGGACTGGTCGTGACCGCCGGCTACTCGGGAACCCCACTCGCCAGGAAGCTGGGGATCAAAGAGGCATCGACGCTGGCCGTGGTCAACGACCCCGGACACTTCGCCGCCATCGTCGCTCCCCTGCCACCCGACGTCGCGGTACGCACATCGGTGCGAGGCAAGGCGGACGTCACCGTCTTCTTCACGAGGCGTCGCACGGAGCTCGAGCGCCGGATCGCATCGCTCGGCCGCCAGATCTTCCCGAGCGGAGCAGTGTGGATCTCGTGGCCGAAACGGGCCTCCAAGATGCCCACCGACATGACCGAGGACGTCGTGCGGGCGGTGGCGTTGCCGCTCGGCCTGGTCGACGTCAAAGTCGCCGCAGTGGACGAGACGTGGTCGGGGCTGAAGCTGGTGTGGCGCAAGGAGCTGCGGTGATCGACCCTCCCGATCGCACCATGTTCTGGGCGCAGGTCGACGCCGAGATGGAGCGATATGACGCTCGTCACGGCCCTGCCACGACGCGCTGGCGGCGTTTCCGCAGGTGGCGCTACCGCCGCGTCCTGCGGCGTAGGCTCTTCGACCGCCATGCCACCCGCCACAGCTGATCACAACCTCCAGCTACGGTGACTGCATGGATCCGTACCTCGAGGCGGCGATCATCGAAGCGCACGCCAGCTTCAACGCAGGCGGCGTCCCCATCGGCTCGGTGCTCGTGGTGGGCGGCGAGATCGTTGCCCGCGGCCACAACCAGCGCGTTCAAAAGGGCAGCGCCATCCTCCATGCCGAGATGGACTGCCTGGAGAACGCCGGCCGCTTGCCGGCAACCACCTATGCCCGGGCGGTCATCTACTCGACCCTCTCGCCATGCCCCATGTGCACGGGAGCCATCCTGCTGTACGGCATCCCACGCGTCGTCGTTGGCGAGCGTCGCACCTTCCAAGGTCCACAGCACCTGCTCGAAGAGGCCGGCGTCGAGGTGACCGTGGTCGACGACGACCGTTGCGTCGACCTCATGCAGCGATTCATCGCGGCCAATCCCGGGATCTGGAACGAAGACATCGGGGTGTGAGACCTCCGGCCACAGACGTCGCGAGTCAGGCGAGAAGAGTGGGCGCGGCCGTGTCGTAGACCGTCCTCGCATAGGAGACGATCTTGGTCGAGGCCTCGGGGTCGCCGGCGATCTTGGCGTACGGAAGCATCGTGCCTTCCCAGCCTTCGGTGTGCCACTCGGCACCCGCCGGGAGTGGCGTCGGAAGCAAGTCGTCCGCGTCGAAGGGCCACGGGTTGGCGTAGAGGTACGGCTCGCCGCCGGGATAGAACCCGAAGTTGATCTGCGACGGGTACTCGGACACTTCGCCATCCTCCTCGTAGGTCTCGACTCGGGTGCCGAACCACTCGAACGCCAGGTCGAAACCGTGAGGCCACACTTGGAGCGGGCCGTAGGAGCCGTCGAGCGTGGCGCGGTGCCGGGCCAGGGCATGCTCGACGTCGATCAGCACGGCAAAAAACCGTGCCGCCTTCTCCGGGTCATAGGACCGGGCTTCTTCGTCCTCGAACTTCTCCCTGTTGTACTCACCGTCCAGACCCAGCTGCGCCGTCGCTGCGATCAGGGCATCGCCCATCTCCGTTCCCGTCGCACCCTCTCTCATCGAGAACCGGCTCGCCTCCCCCTTCGACGTCTCGAGAACGATGTCGTGGTCGTTGAGATCCATGCGCAGCCGGAAGGTCCCTCCGCCCGGTATCGCCATCGATTCGGTCACGAGCCCCACCGGCGTGACTTTGAGGCTGATGTGCCACCACTTCGGATGGGAGATCGCATGTACCCGCGGTATGGCTCCGACGGCGTGGGCGTACGCATGGAGGCTGGCTCGGGTCGGTTCGAAATCATCGGGCATTGGCAGGAAGGCGGATGCCGGCATGTGACTCCTCCGTGACGGCTGCACTGAGAACAAACCCGCACGGTCGGCGATCATTCCGGCTCAGCGTGGCTGGCAGGTGGGGCACCACCAGGTGCGTCTCGCCCCGATGTCGGCTGAGCGAATCTCCGTGCCACAACGACGGCAAGGGTCTCCCTCGCGCTTGTAGACGTAGAGGGCCTCTTCCCGCGGTAGCCGGCGTCGAGAGCGCACGCCGGCCTCTCGCGGTCGCACCGTGACGATGTGCCCCAGCTCGACACCCCTGCGCAGCTCGTCGACCGTGAGGTCCCACAGCGCATCCACCGTCGCGGCATCGAGACGGTGCGCAGGTGTCGCGGGATGAACGCCGGTGAGGAACAACAACTCCGCCCGGTAGACGTTGCCGATGCCGGCCACCACCCGCTGGTCGAGCAGCGCCGCCGCCACGGGCACCCGCTTGCGGGCGAGACGGCGGGCGAACTCACGCCGGCCACGGCGGGACATGATCGGATCGGGTCCGAGCTCGCCGACAATCGCATCTTCCTCGCCGTCGTCGAGCAGCCGGCAGGTCATCGGGCCGGCCAGATGGGCGGTGGCGATGTCGGTCGTGAACATCATCCGGGTACCGGCCGAAGGTGGCGGCGGGTCGGACCGATCCCAGGTGCGGAACACGCCGACGAGACCGAGGTGCACGTACAAAGACGGGGCGTCCCGCCATCGATAGAACAGGTGCTTGCCGTGTGCGGCAACCGACTCCAGCACGCTGCCATCGAGCTGGGCCGCACCGGCCGCAAACCGACCCTGTGGCGACGACACCGCGACCGGCGACCCGGAGAAGAGTGCGTCGTGGCGACGCGCGATGCGGTGCAACGTGTGGCCTTCGGGCATGGGGAGGCAACCTACCAAGAGGGACCGCTTGGTCCGTCGACAGCCCTGAGTCGATCAGGCAAGATATCGCCACCCACGGACCGCGGAGCACCCAGCATGCCGGCCAACACGTCCCCGGAGTACAAGAAGGCGGAGGCCGCTTACCGGCGAGCCCGCGACCCGCGGGAGAAGCTCGACCTGCTGCGCGAGATGTTGCGGACGATCCCGAAGCACAAGGGGACGGAGCACATGCGGGCGGATATCAAGACCCGCATCAAAGAGCTGTCCGATGCCACGACGTCGGGGGCGGGTGGCGCAGCTCGTAGTGGGCCACCTACGGTCGTGAGGCCCGAGGGCGCCGCTCAGATCTCCCTGATCGGCCCACCGAACTCCGGCAAGTCCACCCTCCATGCGCGGTTGACCGGTTCCCATTCTGCAGCCGGCGACTACCCCTTCACCACCCAGTATCCGCAGCCCGGGATGCTCGAGTTCGAAGACGTCCACATCCAGCTCGTCGACCTGCCTCCCATCGCCGACGAGCACCCCATCCCCTGGATCGCCAACGCCATCCAGACGGCCGACGGCTGCCTCCTGGTGGTCGACCTCGCCCATCCCGGCTGTATGGCCGAGACCGTGGCCCTGCATGGCCTGCTGGCGGGGAAGCGGATCCACCTGTCGTCGCGGTGGCCCGCCGACGGTGCGGTTGGTGCCCCCGACGTGGATGATCCCTTCGCCACCACGCTGCCGACGCTGCTCGTTGCAGCGAAGTCCGATCTCGTCGATGACGTGGAAGCAGAGATCGCCATCTTCGAAGACCTGACGGGCCTCGACTACGAGTGGATCAGCGTGTCGGCGCACACCGGCGAGGGAATGGCATCCCTCGGCCGCGCCCTCTGGGACCGCATCGGCGTCGTCCGCGTGTATACGAAGATCCCGGGCCACGACCCGGACATGACCAGACCTTTCACGGTGCACCGCGGCGAGACGGTGTACGACGTCGCCCAGCTGGTGCATCGCGACATTGCAGCAGCGATGCGCTATGCGCGGGTGTGGCGTGGAGATTCCTTCGACGGCCGGCAAGTGGGGCCCGATCACGTGGTCGAGGACGGCGAGATCGTCGAACTCCATGCCTGAGACGCCCGCCGCGGCGACGCCTGGGTAGCACTGGATTGTCGTGGCCGCCGGGTACGATCCGGCGGTGCGCGAAGCCAGGAGACTCGTATCGACGGCCGCCGTCTGTGTGATGGTCTTGAGCGCGTGCTCCCCGGGCGAAGGCACCGCCGTCGCCGCCGTCGCCAGCACCACAACGACGAGCTCCACCACGACGACGTCGACAACGACGACGAGCACGACGACAACCACCACGACGACCACGACAACGACGACGATCCCGACCTTCACGCTGCAGGGATCCGTCACCACTCCGGACGGTACCCCGCTGCCCGACGTCACAATCGAAGCCGCGGGTCAGACGACCATCTCCGACGCAACCGGCGCCTTCTCGATGGCGGCGGTACCGGCGGGCACGATCAGCCTGCACCGGTTCGCCTGGATGCCCGCCGACATCGAATGGGATGGGACGGCGCCACTCGAAGTGGTGCTCGAGCCCCGCGTCGTGCGGGCGTTGCGTGCCATTCCCGCTGCGGCCGGTGACGCCGACGCATTTGCGGCGCTGCTCGAGATGGCGAACGCCACGTCGGTCAACACGCTCATCTTCGACACGAAGGACGAGACGGGGAAAGTGCGTTACGTCACGGAGGTGCCGGAGGCGCTGGCGATGGATGCGGTGAATCCCACCTATGACCCGGCCCTGGCCGTGGCAACCGCAAAGGAGCACGGTCTCTACACAGTGACGCGGCTCGTCACCTTCGAGGACGAGGTGTGGACGGCGCGGGATCCCGAAGCCAAACTCGCCGGCTATTGGATCGACCCGACGAACCCGGACAATTGGGAGTACCCACTCGGGCTCGCCGTGGAGGCGTGCGGGATCGGCTTCGACGAGATCCAGTTCGACTACGTCCGCTTTCCCGCGGGACGCACGGCGGAGGTTGCCCGATCCCGCACACCGGCGACCGCGGACGAGCGAGTTGCCGCAATCGAGGCGTTCCTGACGGAGGCGCGCAACCGGCTCCATCCACTGGGATGTGCCCTATCGGCGGACATCTTTGCGATCGTGGTGTCATCTCCGACGGATGAAGGCATCGGTCAGCGACCGGAGGATCTGTCGCGGGTCGTCGATGCGATCAGCCCCATGGTGTACCCGAGCCACTATTCGCCCGGCTGGCTGGGTTTCGCCGACCCCAACGACTTCCCGGGACCGGTGACCGCCGACGCCATCGAGGACGCTCTGCCCCGACTCCAGGCCGGCACGGTTCTCCGCCCCTGGCTCCAGGCCTTCTATTACAGCCCCGATCAGATCCAGGCAGGTATCGCCGAGGCCGAGTCGCGGGGCGTCGGCTGGATGCTGTGGAACGCCGGGGGCAACTACAACCCCAACGCCCTTCCCGCACCATGAGGGGGACGGGCATCGTCGTTGGTCTAGCCATCGTGGCGTTGGGCGCAACCGCCTGCAGCGAGACCGCACCGGCGGCGACGTCGATGGTGGTCGAGGTCATCACCACGGAGCAGCCGCCGGCAACCACGACGTCCACCGTGGCCGAGCTCTCCACCCGAGATCTCTACGATCGGGTCTCCCCGTCGCTTGCGTTCATCGAGACACCGGTCTCCACGGGTAGCGGTGTGCTGCTCGACAGCGGTTGGATCGTGACCAACGCCCATGTCGTGTGGCCCTCCTCGGAAGTCCGGGTGGTGTTCCCGGATGGCACAGAGCTCACCGTGCCCGTCGTACGGTCCGACGTGTACGAGGACTTGGCGGTTGTCGGACCGGTCGACGTCACGGCACCGGGGCTCCGCCTCGACCCCACTGCCGACTACGGCGTCGGCGACACCGTGTTCCTCGTCGGTTATCCAGGGGAGGTGGAGGATTTCCCCACGCCGGCCATCACCCAGGGCGTCGTCTCACGGATACGAGAGTGGGATGCGGCGGGCCTGACGTTTCTGCAGACCGATGCCCTCATCGCCGGCGGCCAGAGCGGGGGTGCCTTGATCTCCCAATCTGGTGCCTTGCTCGGTGTGTCCGGGCTCGGCGGGTTCACGGAGGCCAACTTCGCCCTCGTTGCGGCGGCGGAGGATCTGGAGCAACGTGTCGAGTCCCTGATCGCCGGAACCACCCCCGACCGATTCGATGCCCCTCCGGTGACGGGAGGCGACGGAGCCACCGAGCACACCGTCGACCTCGCCAGCTTCTGGCACGAGGCGATCTTCGTGGCCGAGGAGCCGGCAGGCACGACGATCACCATCGACGTCGGCGAAGACCACGTGGTCGACCTGACCGATTCGCTCGGGTTCTCACTCGGCGAGAGTGAAGAGTGGGAGTCCTCGATCGAAGCGACGACGGACTACGACGAGCCTCACTTCGTCTACGTGGCCGCCACCGGCCCGGGGCCGTCCACGGTGACCGTACGATCCTCGCATCCGCTGGCGCTATGGGCCGACCCCGATGACGATCGGACCGTCCGCCCCGGCGACGAGGTGCACGCGGTCCTCGACGTATCCGGCGAGATCGACGTCTTCCGCATCGACCTGTCGGCCGGCGAGACCATCGTCGTGCACGTCGACGGCCTGCTCGATGCGTTGCTGTGGATCGACCGCATCGGTAACCCCGACGAGGCCCTGGCATTCGACGACGACTCCGGAGGCGGTCTCTACGGCACCAACGCCGAGGTCGTGTTCACCGCGGACGAGAGCGGCGAGTACCTCATTCTCGTCTCGGACGTGCTGCTCGAGCCGGGCGTGGGCTATGTACTCACCATCGAGTAGCGAGACCGGCGCCGACGTCCCACCGCCCGCTACCCCGCGCCCCGCTCAGGTGAGGCCGGCGAGGACGAACTCGTGGATCTCGTCGACGAGTTGGTCGCGGCCGATGGCGCCACCCTCGGTGTACCACCGATCGATGGCGTTGAGGATGGACAGCACGAATATGCCGGTGACCTTGGGGTCGAGATCCCCCCGGAACGTTCCCTCGGCCGCACCCTCGCTCAGCAGCGAGCGGAGCTGTGTCTCGTAGTCGTCGCGGGCACCGATGACCCGGCGGCGGAACTCCGGATCGAGGGAGCGGGCTTCGTTGAGGTACGTGCGGGTCTCGTCGATGTGATCGAGGACCACGCCCACATGCCCATCGATGAAGCTGCGCAGCCGCTCGGCAGCGTCCCCTTCGGCCGCCGCGGCAGTCGCCGATGCCGCCTGGAAGAACCCGGCCCCGCGCTCCACGACCTCGACGAGCAACTCCTGTTTGCCCGCCACGTGGGAGTAGAGCGACGACCCCAGCAGACCGAGCTCGGCACCCAGATCGCGCATGGATGTGCCGTGGTAGCCACGTTCGGCGAACAGCCGGCCGGCTGCCGCAACCACATCCTCACGAGAGCGCCGGGTCACCGTTGATCGAAATCGACGACGAGAGAATCGGTGATCGGATGGGACTGACAGGTCAACACGTAGCCGCCCTCGAGGTCGGCTTCCACCAGCGCATAGTTCTTCGTCATCGTGACCTCGCCCTCGATGACACGTGCCTTGCACGACGCACACATTCCACCTTTGCAGGAGTAGGGCAGCTCGCGACGGACACTGAGCGCGGCGTCGAGCACCGACGTCTCCGGTCGCATCCGGACGCTGGAGGCACGTCCGTCGAGTGTGAACTGCAACGCCACCGTGCCCGGTTCGTCCTCGGGAACCGGAGGCAGCGAGGCCGGATCGATCGGGCCGGCGAAGAAGAGCTCATCGTGGATCGCATCGGCGCCTACACCGCGGCCGTCGAGCACGGCACGGGCGGCTTGCACCATTTCGTACGGACCACAGAGGAACCAGTCGTCGATGGAGCCGGCATCCACGACGGTGTCCAGTAGCGCCGTGATCTTCTCCTCGTCGAGGCGCCCGGCGAAGAGCGGCAAATCCCCGCCCTCGCGACTCAGCACGTGGACCAATTGGAACCGGGCCGGGTATCGATCCTTCAGGCCCTCCAACTCGTCTAGGAACATGATCGATCGGGCGCCCCGGTTTCCGAAGATGAGCGTGAACCGGCTGTCGACTTCGGTTTCCAGCACGGTCGACACCAGCGACAGGACGGGTGTTATGCCGCTGCCCGCAGCGATGGCGCCGTAGTGCTTGGAGGTTGCCGGATCAGGGTCGATCGTGAACTCGCCGACGGGTGGCATGACGTCGAGAACGTCCCCTGCCATCAGCTCCTCGGTCGCAAACGTCGAGAACGACCCGCCGTGGAGGCGCTTGATACCCACCCGCAGCTTGCCGGTGTTGGCATTGGCGCAGATCGAGTAGCTGCGGCGCACGTCCTCGCCGTCGATCATGGCTTTCAGCGTCACGTGCTGGCCGGGCAGGTAGCGGTACTCGTCCGCAAGATCGGCGGGCACGTCGAATGTGATGGAGACGGCGTCGTCGGTCTCCTCGCGGACATCGGCCACTCGTAGCGAGTGGAACACTGGGGCACTGGCCACGGTCACAGCTCCTTGAATCGGTCGAAGGGTTCGCCGCAGGAAGAGCACACCATCAATGCCTTGCAGGCAGTGGATCCGAACTCGCTGACCGTACGAGTGCTGTCGGATCGGCACCGTGGGCAGAGCACGGGTCGTTGCTCGTCGCCGACCGCACGGGGTGGGGCGATCCCGTACTCCTCCAGACGTCGCTTGCCGCCTTCGGTCATCCAATCCGTGGTCCACGCCGGCGCATAGACCGTCCGCACCTCCACATCGTCGAAGCCGGCATTCACCAGAGCGGCGGTCACCTCGTCCTTGATCAGATCCATCGCCGGGCAGCCCGAGTAGGTGGGCGTGATCGAGACGACCACGGTTCCCTCCACGACCTCGATATCGCGAAGGATGCCGATGTCGACGATCGACAGAACCGGTATCTCGGGATCGACCACCCGGCTCACCGCCTGGTATGCCCGATCTCTGACGTCCTGCGCCAAGATCACCACTCCAGACCCGGGTACGTGCGTTGCATCCACTGCAGCTCGCCCAGGAGATGGCCGAGGTGCTCGGTGTGGAAGCCGGAGCGACCACCCAAACGCTGGTACGGGTCGCCCGGCTGCGCCAGCGTGGCTTCGGAGAGCACTGCAGCGACCCGACCCTGCCACGCCGGCCGGAGCGTCACCGGATCGACGCCAAACCCCACGCGAACAGCTGCGGCATCCACGGCATCGGCGGTGAACATCTCACCGGTGAACCGCCACATGGCATCGACACCACGCTGCATGCGCTCGTGGCTCTCCGCCGTGCCGTCGCCCAATCGCACGACCCACCCGCTGGAGTGCCGGAAGTGGTAGCGAGCCTCTTTCAGCGCCTTGGCGGCGATCCCCGCAAGCGTCACGTCCGCGGACTGCTGGAGCGCTTCCCACAATCCGAGGTGATAGGCATCGACGAGCAGCTGGCGAGCCATCGTCTGGGCGAAGTCCCCGTTGGGCTGCTCGACGAGCAACAGATTCGTGTACTCCCGCTCGGTGCGGGACATCGCAAGGTCGTCCTCCGACCGGCCCAGACCCTCGATGGCGCCGGCATGGGTGAGCAGTGCCCGCGCCTGGCCCAGCAGGTCGATCGCGATGTTGGCGAGAGCAATGTCCTCCTCCAGCTCGGGCCCGTTCGATATCCACTCGCCCAATCGCTGTGCGAGCACGAGATTGTCGTCACCGAGCCGCAGCACGTAGGCGAAGTGGGGATTGCCCGTCCCTACGGCCGGCATGCCTTGCGGCGCAGAAGCCGTGACCGTGTCGCTCACATCTGCCCCACTTCTTCTGGGATCTCGTAGTACGTCGCATGGCGGTAGGGCTGCTCGTCGAACGGGTCGAACATGGCATCGGCATCGTCCGGGTCGGAGGCGGTGATCTCACCGGAGGGAACCACCCAGATGCTCACGCCTTCCGCCCTGCGGGTGTACACGTCCCGTGCGTTCTGCAACGCAGTCTCGGCGTCCGGGGCGTGCAGGCTGCCGGAATGAATGTGGTTCAGCCCGCGCCGTTGCCGGACGAACACCTCCCACATCGGCCACCCGCCGTCGTCTTCGAGTTGCGGGACGTCGGCGATCTCCTCGCCCGGGGCCAGGGGCACTTCGTAACTCACTACAGCCTCCTACGCACTCTTGCGGGCGGTGCGGCGAGCCCGCTGCTTCTCGGCGTGGGCGGCAGCCGCCTCGCGCACCCACGCCCCCTCGTTCCATGCCCGCCGCTTGTGTTCCAGCCGCTCCCGGTTCATCGGGCCGTCGCCCTTGACCACTCGCCAGAACTCGTCCCAGTCGATCTCTCCGAAGTCGTAGTGACCCCGCTCCTCGTTCCAGCGCAACTCGGGGTCGGGCAGGGTGAGGCCGAGGTATTCGCACTGTGGCACGGTCATGTCGACGAAGTGCTGGCGCAGGTCGTCGTTGGAGATCCGCTTGATCTTCCACGCCATCGACTGCTGGGTGTGGGCGGAGTCGCCGTCGTGCGGTCCGAACATCATGAGCGACGGCCACCACCAGCGGTTGACGGCGTCTTGGGCCATCGTCTTCTGCTCGGCGGTGCCGCGGCACAGGGTGAGCAACAACTCGTAGCCCTGGCGCTGGTGGAACGACTCCTCTTTGCAGATGCGCACCATGGCCCTTGCGTACGGGCCGTACGAGGTCCGGGTGAGCATGACCTGGTTGGTGATGGCGGCGCCGTCGACGAGCCAGCCGATTGCTCCGATGTCGGCCCAATTGAGCGTCGGGTAGTTGAAGATCGACGAGTACTTGTGCTTGCCCCGGTGCAGGAGATCGACGAGCTCGCCGCGGGTCACGCCGAGCGTCTCGCATGCCGAGTAGAGGTAGAGGCCGTGGCCGGCCTCGTCTTGCACTTTCGCCATGAGGATCGCCTTGCGCTTGAGCGACGGCGCCCGGCTGATCCAGTTGCCTTCCGGTTGCATGCCGATGACCTCTGAATGGGCGTGCTGGGCGACTTGTCGAATCACGTTCTTGCGGTAGCCGTCCGGCATCCAGTCGGTCGGTTCGATCTTGCCGTCGGCATCGATGATCGCCTCGAACCGCTCTTCGCCGCTCGCCATGCGTCTTCTCCTCTTGAATGGTGGGTTCGGGCAACTTTAGCGAACGATCGTTCGTTTGGAAAGAGGGGGTGCCGGCAATCCGCGTCGCAAGAAATCCTCCGATCCAGCCGCATCTTGCGCCCCGGGCGGGTAGGGTCGAACCAGGCGCGACGGGAATGGTCGCGGCCGTGAGAGACGAAGCAGAAGGGGAAGGGGGCCTGTCATATGTCTCGTTCGAAGAGACGTTGGTGGCCAGTCGCGTTGGCATTTGGACTGATGGTCGTGATGGTGCCGACTCCGGCGTACGCAAGCGGATACATCAGCGACCAGGAACCGCTACTCGCATTCAACGACGCCGCACCCGACAACTCTCGGGTACGCACCATCATCAGCAGCGGTGAGGTCGTCGACGGCGTCATGTTCCAGGGCATCCCCGACGGCGTCGGCATCCGGCCGGGACCGTACCGCGGCACCGTGGATGTCTACGTGTCACATGAGGAGACCACCGTGCCGTTCTTCGGCAGTGCGGACTTCCAAGACGCCTCGGTGACCCGGCTCACCTTGAGCCACAGAGGTGGATCTCGCGGCTACATCCAGGACGCCGAGATAGCCCTCTCGTCCGACCTGGGCTACCTGCGTTTCTGCTCGGCATCGATGGCAACGCCCGTTGAAGGATTCGACGACTACGTCTTCTTCACCGGCGAAGAAGCCAACGACATCGTCGACGTGCCGGCGGGCGCCCCCTACGGGGCCGATCCGGCGTTGGGCACGCAGCGGCAGGCCGGCTATGCGGTTGCGATCAACACAGCGACCGGCGAGTCCGTCAACATCCCCGGCATGGGACGGCTCAACCACGAGAACACGATCGCCCTTCCCGGCTATCGCGGCATCGTGTTGGTGACCACCGATGACACATTCAGTGGTCCTTCGGCGCAGCTGTACATGTATACGGCGCGTAACCAGGAAGCCGTGTTCCAGGATCGTGGTCAGCTGACTGCGTTCCGCGTCACGGCGACCCAGGACGGTCCGGTCGACGCGGGGGATGCCTTCAACGGCGCCAACGACTATCTCGACCTGCGGCCCGGCGACGAGTTCCAGGGTGAGTTCATCCCGGTGCCCGACGCGGTGGCCGATGGTGCGCTGCCGGACATTGCTCCGCAGGAGGGTCTCGAGCAGTGGTCCAACGACCGCAACGTGTTCCAGTTCATCCGGCTCGAGGACCTGGCATACGACAAGAACAACCCGAACGTCGTCTACATCGCCGACACGGGTCGTTCGCGTGTCGTACCGGATCCCAACACCGGGCGTCTGGTGCGCGGGCCGAGCGGAACGGTCGGCTTTGCGGACAACGGCAGTGTGTTCCGCATGGAGTTCGATCCCAACGATCCGTCGAAGGTCGTGAGCCTCACGGTGCTGGCGCAGGGTGACGACGAGCTGGCAGGCAGCTTCGTCCCGATGGTCAACCCGGACAACATGGACACGAGCGCCCACAGCCTCATGGTCCAAGAGGACGCCGACGACGCCCAGATCTGGCACATGGATCTCGTCAGCGGTGACTGGACCGCGATCGCAACCGTCACCGATCCCGACGGCGAGTCCAGCGGCATCGTCGATGCCTCCAGCTGGTTCGGGCCGGGCTCGTGGCTGCTCACGATCCAGGGTCACGGCATGAACGTGCTCGAAGCCCAGGATGGCGACGTGCTCCGCAAGTTGGAATCCGGTCAGTTGCTGTTGATGAACGTCCCCGGCACCTGATCACGAACACTCGTCTGCAGCGCCCCGTATACACGGGGCGCTGCAACGCGTCAGGGCTGCGTACTCGCCGAGTCCGCACCTCCCGGTACGGCCAGTGTCGTCGGCTCTTCGCCCTACGGCTCATCACAATGCGATCCAGGGACCCCAACCCCAGATCGCCGAGTCCGCACCTCCCGGTACGGCCTCTGTCCCACCGGCTCTTCGCCCTACGGCTCATCACAATGCGATCCAGGGACCCCAACCCCAGATCGCCGAGTCCGCACCTCCCGGTACGGCCTCTTATCCTCTCGCAGATGACGACTCCCTTCGAGCTCTCCTCCCGCCTCGTCGACGAGATGGTCGGCATCGATCCGTTGTTCGCCACCGCGCTGGGGGTACGCGAGAACGCATCCGAGTGGGGCGACACCGGTCTGGCGGGCGCGGATGCGCAGGTCGACCTGTGCCGTCGCGCTCTCGCTGGGCTCCGCACCATGGCAGAGCACCCCGATCCCAAGGAGCGCCTGGCGGTGCGGGTGCTCACCGCATCGCTCGCAGACCGCATCGCCGAGCACGAGCACGGCGACCACCTCACGGATCTGTCCCACATGGCGAGCAGTTTCCAGATGTACACCCGTGTATTCGATGCGATGCCGAAGGAATCCGCAGACGACTGGGATGCGATCGTTGCCAGACTCGGGACGATCGACCGCGCTTTCACCGGCCTGAAGGAGCGGCTCTCAGCCGGGACGGCGCGGGGAATCGTCGTGGCACAACGCCAGGTCGTATCGGTCATCGCCCAGGCCCAGCAACTGGCCGCTGCAGGAGGGGCGTTCGACGTCCTCGCCTCCGAGGCTCCGCAGCCACACCAACCGGGCGCAAGGGAGGCGGCGGCCGCGGCGCGGGCGGCCACAATGGCCTTCGCGGGCTGGCTCACCACCGAATACCTGCCCCATGCCGGCGATGAGGACGGCGCCGGCGAAGCGACGTACCGGCGCAAAGCGACCCGCTTCGTCGGCATCGACGTCGACCCCGTCGAGGCCTACGAATGGGGGTGGGCAGAGTTCCATCAGCTGCGGGAGGAGATGGACGCCGTCGGCCGGTCGATCCTCCCCGGGGGATCGTTCGCCGAAGTGACCAACCTCCTCGACACGGACCCGGAACGAGCCGCGCCCACGCCCGAGGCGTTCATCGAGTTCATCCAGCGGCGCCAGGAGCTGGCGCTGACGGACCTGGAGGGCTCGCATTTCGATGTCGCCCCGCCGCTGCGCACGGTCACGGTGAGACTCGCCCCACCGGGAAGCCCGCTGGGCGCCTACTACATGCGTCCTTCCGAGGACTTCAGCCGGCCCGGAGGCATCTGGTACGCAATCGGCGACCAGACCACCTTCCCGCTCTACCACCACGTGTCGACCGCCTACCACGAAGGATTCCCCGGACACCACCTCCAGGTGGGCACGGCGATGGTGCACGAGGACCGGATCAGCCGAGCGCAACGGGTGGCGATCTGGCTGCCCGGCTACGGGGAGGGTTGGGCGCTCTATGCCGAACGGTTGATGCAGGAGCTCGGCTACTACGAGCTCCCCGACTACCACTTCGGCATGCTGGCCAAGCACCTGTACCGAGCAACCCGCGTCGTTGTCGACATCGGACTGCACCTCGGTCTCGAGATTCCGGCCCATGCGCCGCTGGCGGCAGGCCAGCAATGGAGCTTCGACATCGCCACGGACTACATGCGCACCTACGGTTTCCGCACTCCGGATCAGGCAACCGGCGAGGTGCTCCGCTATCTGGGCTGGCCGGGCCAGGCGACCGCCTACAAGCTCGGCGAACGGGAGATCCTGGCGATTCGCCGCGACGCCCGCACCCAGCATGGGGCTGCATTCGACCTCAAGCGGTTCCACGACCGGCTCATCGGTCATGGCGCCATGCGCTTCGACACCCTGCGAGACGTCGTGCTCGGCGACGCCGGCCTCTAGAGGTTCCCCGCCTTCAACGGGTCTCCCCACCATCGGGCTCTTCGCCCTACGACTCATCGCCATGTCGGCCAGGGACCCCAACCCCAGCCGACCGAGCCCCGCCTTCAGCGGGCCTCCCCACCATCGGGCTCTTCGCCCTACGACTCATCGCCATGTCGGCCAGGGACCCCAACCCCAGCCGACCGAGCCCCGCCTTCAGCGGGCCTCCCCACCATCGGGCTCTTCGCCCTACGACTCATCGCCATGTCGGCCAGGGACCCCAACCCCAGCCGACCGAGCCCCGCCTTCAGCGGGCCTCGGCTGGCCGCCAGGTGGGGCGGACGGCGATGACGGGGATGTCCGAGTCGAGAATGATCTGCTGCGCATGGCTCCCCATCAGCAGCTTCCCCAGACGGCTGCGCGACTCCACGGTGATCACGATGTGCGAGCAGCCGTGCTCGACCGCCGAGGCGATGATGTCCAGCGCCGGGTCGCCGAACCGCACGTCGACGACGACATTCACGTCGCCGATGCCCGCTGCCGCGACCTGCGACTCCGTCTGGCGCCGAGCCTCGTCCAATGTCGCTTCTGCCACACGCTGCGGTCGGTGGACGCCGGCTTCCACGCCGAGCTCGGCGGTGTGGAGCACGTGCGTCGCGACCAGATCGGCCCCCAGCAGGCGCGCCAGGTACCCACCGTGTCGGAGTGCCGCATCCGACTTCCCCTCGAGATCCGTCGCCACCAGGATGCGCTCGATCGCCACCGTCCGTCCTCCTCGGTCGGCTGGTCACACTACTGCGTCCAGATTGCGCCCGACGAGGGCTAGTTTCGGTGCCCCTACCGCATCCCGGAGCACACCATGAACGACGCAGATCCCCGCCAGCTCATCGCCTCGATGGGATGGCAAGAGTTGCCCTACGGATGCGTCGGCATCCTGCGACACCGCAGCGTCGGACAGGGTAAAACGATCTGGTCGTGGTTGATCCTCGTTCCGTGGGCGATGAACGACTCCAAGCCGTGGATCGATGGTACGAAGATCTACGACCTGACGCTCAAGACCGAGGACGAGCAACGGGCCGAGATCGAGCACGAGATGCGAACGATCCTCGACCAGCGCTACGGCGAGGCGGTCGCCGAGCGCAGCGTCGACGAGTTCCTCCGCAGCCTCAACGAAGAATCCTGAGGGCCCACCGGGCCCGATCACACCGCTGAAGCGGGCTCCCAGAGCATCCGGCCGTAGCGACCGAGGACCAGGAGCGGCAGCAGGACGAGTGCACCGCCGATGATGCTGAGCACCGGGTACCCCGATGCCTCGAGCAGGAACCCCGACGACAAACTGGCGGCAGCGCCCGACGTCCACACCAGCGTGTCGGCAAGTCCCTGCAACGGTACGGCAAGACCGGCCGGGGCGCCCTCCGTGAGGTAGGCGCTGCCGGCGACGAACCCGAAGTTCCATCCCAGTCCCAGCAAGAACAGCGCCACCACGAGCAAGGCGGTGTCTGCTCCTCCCGCCGTCGACGCCAGGATCGCCGACAGCACCAGGATGGCTTGACCCGCAATCATCACCGGGACCCGGCCCAGGCGATCGGCCACGGCGCCGGTCAATGGCGACACCGCAAACATACCGAGGGTGTGCGCACCGATGACCAGCCCGACGATCCCGAGGTCCTCCCCGGCGCGCCTGATGTGAATGGGGGTCATCGTCATGATGAGCACCATCACCACTTGACCCACCATCAGCGCGACCACTGCGTAGCGAATCCGTGGTTGGCTGAGGAGGGGCCGCACCAGGGAGAGCGAGCGTCTCCGAGGTCGCTGCTCCACGTCCGCGAAGGTGAGCGGATCTGGCCGTAGACCGAAATAGGCCAGCGCAGATGCGACGACAAGCAGACCCACCGCCAGTAGAGGTGCACCTGCGAGGCCCTCGAGACCGAGGCTCGCGGCGACCAGCTGGGTTGGTTGCAGTAACACCGGCCCCAGCACGGAGCCGATGGTCCCGGCCCACACGACCAGGCTGATCGAGAACGAACGTTGCTCAGGGGCCGAGATGTCGGCAGCGGCGTAGCGGGCGAGGCGGTCGCCCGCATTGCCGAAACCAAACGCCAGCAGACCGAGGACGAAGAGCGGAAACGATCCGATGATGGTGGCAAACGCGGCGACCGCGGCGCCATTGGCGGCGATGATGAGGCCCGACGCGATACCCGGTCCGCGGCCGTGCCGGCCCATGATCGTGGCGATGGGAGCGGTACCCAGCGCCACGCCGATGGTTGCGGCCGCGGCAGGCACCCCCGACAGCGTCGCCTCGCCGAGCAGGTCCTCGGCGACGAGCGACGTCACGGTGATCGCAGCGATGAAGCTGGTGCGGGCCAGCGCACTCCCGGTGAACAGGACGGTGAGCAGACGGCGCCGTAGAGGAGGAGGGGCTGCGGGCATGGGCGCAGAGTGTACGAGCCCCCTCCTGGTGGTCCATCGCCGCCCAAATGGCTACGCGTCCGGGCCCTCGAGCACACCGCAGCATCAACCGCGCGACGGACCCCTAGCGGATCAGCTCGTCGGTCACGGCCTTGGCCCGGTGCATCTCGATGCGCACCTCCGGTCCTCCATCGAAGACCAAGGTCACCCGGTACGTGTTGCGTTTGTGGAAGTCGAGCTTTGCCCGCTTCAGATCGCTACGAGAACGCTCCAGGACCACTTCCCCATCGCCGCCAAGAAGCCCTCGCTTCAGAAACACGATGCGCTGATTCGTCACGGCGACCAGCGGCCAGGGGGCAGCCGGCCGCTCCTCCGTTGCCGGTTTTCGCAGCAGCCAGGCGTACCAGCCCCCAATGGCGACCGTCAACGCCACGAGCAGACCCAACGGTGAAGGCAGGACGCCCGCGGACTCGAGAACCGTTCCGAGGACCGCTCCGGCGATCGCAACGACCCAGATCGAGCGCCCTCGCACCAACTCGGGATACGAGCCGGCCGCCACGGCTCTGATCTTCTCACCGCGACGCAGCTCGTCGTCGAGCCACTCCGCTGCCCGCTGTTCGAGTTGCATCTCCGGTCCTGTGGTGGTGCGGCGGCAACCTACTGCACCTGGCGGGCCGCTGCGCGCATCTGTCCCCCGGTGCAAGACTTGCCCCCGTACCCCAGCGAGGAGAGCCCGTGTTCCACCACGTCGCCATGTTCCGCTTCCGCGACGACGTCGCCGCGGAGACGATCGCCGGCATCCGATCCCGGTTGCTCGAGCTGCCCGCAACGGTGGCGTCGATTCGGTCGTACCAGGTGGGCCACGACGCCGGGCTCTCCGATGGGACGTGGGACATGGTGGTGGTCGCCCAGTTCGACGACGAAGCGGGCTACCGGAACTACAGCGCCCACCCGGACCACGTTCCGATCGTGCGAGACGTCCTCGGCCTGGTCACAGCTCGTGCCTCGGTGCAGTCCGTCGAGATGTGAGCGGGGCCGGATCACTCGGCTCGGAGGTCGCCGATGATCTGCTGCGAGGCGAGCCGGCCGGGAGCACCCGTCACGCAGCCCCCGGGATGTGTGCCCGAGCCGCACTGGTAGTAGCCGAGGATCGGCGTGCGGTACTGGTTCCAGCCCGGGGCCGGCCGGAAGAGGAACATCTGCGGAGCGAGGAGCTCTCCGGCAAAGATGTTGCCCTCGCTGAGCCCGACGACACACTCGATGTCGAGCGGCGTGACGACCTCTCGATGGAGCACCAGTTCTCCAAAGCCGGGGAATGTCTCCTCGAGCACGGCCTGGGCGGCATCGGCGAACGGCTCCCGCTCCGTGTCCCAATCGCTGCGTCGCAGCTCGTAGGGAGCGTATTGCACGAAGCACGACATCACATGCTTGCCAGGTGGCGCCATGTCGGGGTCGATGGTGGACTGGATGGCGCCGTCGATGTACGGCCGGCTGCTGTACCACCCGTACTTGGCCTCGTCGAAGGCCCGCTCCAGGTAGTCGAGGCTTGGGGCGATGTTGATGAATCCTCGGTACTGATCAGCACGTCCCCGGAGCGCCGGGTAGGAGGGCAGGCCGTCGAGGGCGAAGTTGACCTTGGCCGACACCCCCTGGAATCGGTAGCGCTCGATGCTCTCGACGAGATCTCCGGGCAGCTCCCTGGGATCGACCAGCTCCAGAAATGTACGACGCGGGTCCAGTGAGCTGACGACGACCTTGGCGGCCAGCTCTGTGCCGTCCTCCAGGGCGACCCCCGTCGTGCGCCCGGCGCTCATGGTCACTGCGGCAACCGGAGCGTTGAGGCGGATCTCGGCGCCATGGGACTCGGCGGCCCGTGCCAGCACCTGGGTGAAGCCGCCATTCCCTCCCTTGTGGAACGCCCACGCTCCGGCTGCGCCGTCGTGCTCGCCGAGGTTGTGATACAACAACACGAGACCCGATCCCTGTGAGCGGGGGCCAACCTTGGTCCCGATGACACCGGACGAGGCCAGCCATGCCTTCAGCAGCTCGCTCTCGAAGTAGTCGTCGAGGAAGTCGGCGGCGCTGCCGGTGAGCAACCGAACCGCGTTGTGCAGCACCCGAGGCGGCATCTCGCGGAAGCGCTTGGCAAGCGAGGCCATGCGCATCAGCTCGTCGGGGTCGTTGCTCAGCAGGTTCGGCGGCACCTCCTCGAGGAGCGGCTCGAGGGCGTGGCGGACCATCGCCATGTCGTGGTCGTATCGGTCGTAGGCATCCGCGTCGTGCCTCGAGAGCCGGGCGATCTCGTTGAGGTTCTCGTCACGGCTCTTGCCCATGAGCAGGTACTCGTTGCCGCGGCCCGGAGCGAATGACGTGGGCATGAGCAGCGGCATGAAACCGTGCTTGGGCAACTCGAGCTCGTGGATGATCTCGGGACGCAACAGACTCAACGCATAGGAGAACGTCGTGAAGTGAAAGCCCGGAAGCAGCTCCTCGGTGATGGCGGCGCCACCGACGATGTGACGTCGCTCCAGAATCAACGTCCGGAGGCCCGCTCTGGCCAGATAAGCACCGTTCACCAGCCCGTTGTGCCCGCCGCCGATGACGATGGCGTCATGTGTCGTAGTCGCGGTCACTCGTGCCTCTCAAGCGGTCCTGTGGGCGGGGTCGTACAGCGGGAGCGGAGCCACGTGGGCCCCCACCAGATCGTATGCATGGTCGATCGTGACCTCGAGGTGAACCCGGCTCCCGGAGGCAGCCAGGTGAGGCCGAACGCGAGCGATGGCGATGTGTTTCTGCAGAATCGGCGAGTACATGAAGCTGGCTGTGTACCCGACACGTTTCCGCTCGTCGTCGTACACGAGCGCCTCGTAGGAGATCGGACGGTGCTCCTTGGGGGTGGGAAGCCCGGCGGTGCGATGGAGGCGGTCGTACGCCGACCAATCGACGACGAGGCCGACCGTCGCCCAGCGCGACGTACTGCCATGGATCTCTGCTTCGATGGCTTTCCGCCCGATGAACCGTCGATGGTCTGTCGCAAGACGGCGGAACATCCAGCCCAAGCCCAGTTCGAGCGGAGTCGACCGATGGGCATCGTTCCAGGCCAACCGGCTCGATTCGAAGTCCGTGCCGAGCAGCAGCAGACCGGCTTCGATACGCGCCATCTTGAGCGCGGCGAGCCCGACGGGGATGAGACCGTGGCCCTGTCCTGCGTCCATCAACGCATCCCATACGCCAACGGCGTCCTCGACGTCGACCCAGATCTCGTAGCCCAGGTCGCCGGTGAATCCCGTGCGCGAGATGGTCACCGGGGCGCCGTCCAGCTTGGCCGGCATGAGCTCGAAGTAGGGCAGGTTCTCCACCTCGGGAGCGATGGTCGCCAGGATGCGCCTGGAGCGTGGCCCCTGCAGCGCCAGTGCTCCGACCTCGTCCGAGATGTCGTCGATGGTGACGTCGAGCGTGCCCGTGAGGCCGGTCAGGTAGGCCAGGTTGGGCTCGGCTGCCGTGAGAAGGAACTCGGTGTCGGACAGCCGTAGGACGATGCCGTCTTCCAGTACGAAGCCCCCGTCGTCGCACCAGATGGTGTATTGGGCCTGCCCAGGGCGGCAGTGCCGCACATCCCTGGCGAGCACACCCGCAAGGAAACGCTCGGCCTGCGGACCTGTGATGCGGTATTTGAAGAGCGGCGAGGTGTCGAAGACCCCGGCCGCATTGCGGATGGCGAAGTACTCGAACTTCTCCGACATGTCGTATTGCAGGGCGGAGATGTGGCCGGACCAATGTGTCCACAGGCCCGACCGGTTGAGCTCACTGGTGCGTGCGTGGAAGGGCGTTGTCCGGATGATGACGCACCTCCCGTCGAACGGCGGCGTACCGTCTCCACGCTAACGGATCGCCAATGGGCCACCACCCCGGGCGAGGCCAGCAGAGGCGATTGCGGGATGCAACAATCAGGGGTACCACACCGTGAGACCGATATGTGGGGAGGTGGCGGGTGCCGATCGACACGCCCGCGGAGCTACGCGCCCATCTCGAGCTGGCGATGCAGGTGGAGCTGACCACCGTCCCGCCCTACCTCTATGCGATGTATTCGCTCGTCGACGAAGACGGCGAGGCCGCTCAGCTCATACGCAGCGTCGTGGCCGAGGAGATGCTGCACGCCGCCCTGATGGCGAACTTGCTCGTAGCCGTCGGCGGCAAGCCCAGCTTCAGCACGACTGCCCGCTCGATCAGCTATCCGGGCCCCCTCCCGCACCATGTCCCCGAGCTCGCTGTCAGCCTCGAACCCGCCTCGCCCGAACTCATCCGGCGCGTCTTCCTCGCCATCGAGCGACCTGAGCCTCACGAAGCACCACCCGAACCCGACCGCTACGAGTCCCTCGGGCAGTTCTATCACGCGCTGGAGATCGGCGTCGAGCGCCTGGCAGACACCCACGACCTCTTCGCCGAACCGCGGCTCGAGCGCCAGCTCGCCGACCCCGCGGCCTACCGTCCCGTGGCCTACGACTCGGACACGAGCGGAGGGCTCGCCGGCATCGTCGACTTGGACACCGCGGTACAGGCAATCGAGACGGTGATCCATCAGGGTGAGGGCGTCAGCGAGGATCGTTATGCGGACCCGGAGCACCGCGAGCTCACACATTTCGCCAAGTTCTCCGAGCTGGTCGACGGAACGGTGCCCCTGGGTGAGGTCCGGCCGGCGATCGTCAACCCGGTCACGAATCGACTGCCTCCCGATGTTCGCCCGGTCGCCGTACTCGCCAATGGCCTCTACGCCTATGCGTTCGTCGTGCTCGATCGGATCTATGGCGGCCGAGCGGGCGACGCCGCGATGACCGAGCTCTACCAGACGATGCTGTCGCTTGGCGACGTGAGTCGCTACCTCATGACTCTCGACATGGGCAACGGCACAGTTGCCGGCCCACCCTTCGCCGCCCTTTCTTTTGCCGATCCGGCACATGCGAAGAGCGAGCTAGGGGCCCTTGCGGCCGATGCCGCCGGACATCACCCCAACCTGACAGGGGTGGCGGAAGCACTTGCCTGATCCGCCGTTCCGCGGCGGGGGCCTCTCAGTCGACCAGAAGCGCATCGCTGGGCGCCTGGTTGGAGTTGTCAGAGCGGTGCGATCAGCCCGGCGGAGGCCGCATGCTCCGCAAAGACAGACGTCGCCGTACTCACGATCATGGACGGCTCGAGCGCCTCGGCCATGGCGGCCACCGCCGCCTCGCGCTCCTGCCCGCCGACCTCTCTCACATAGATGGCGAGTACCCGGTCGGGCCGTTCCTTGGCAACCGTCGAGTAGATCTCCGGATCACGCTGGCCACTGTCGCCGACGAGCACGCACGGAAGCTCTGGATAGGTGTCCAGGATCCTGTTGATCTCTGCGAGCTTGTGGTCATCGTGCCTGCCATGGATGAAAGTCTGCCGGTCGACACCGAAGTCTCGCAGCATGACGGGACCGGCCGGCAACCCGTGTGCAGCGAAGAACCCCGTCATGAACGAGTACAAGTTCCAAGGGCTGCTCGAGACGTAGAAGATCGGGTTGTCCTCAGTGCCGGACGATCCGGCGACGAGGGCGGCGTAGAACTCGACGATCCCCTGGAACGGTGCCCGAGTCACGGCGTTGCCGAGCAGCGTCGTGCGGATCAGTGTGGCGGTGCGGGTGGCGCCGGTGGGGAGCAGTGTGTCGTCGATGTCGCTGACGACGAGGAAGCGGGCCGTCGACGGTGGCACGAGGACCTCAGCGTCGATCGCCTCCGCCCTGTCCGTCGTGAGCGTCGCCCTGGTCCATCCGATCGCACCCTGAATCGGGAGGAGAATGCGGAAGTAGCCCTCCTCGTCCGTGCGTCCGGTGGCGGACTCCGCTCCCCGCTGTGCTTTGACATCGATGTTGGGCATCTCATAGGTGAGGAAGCGCCGCACGGTCCGGCTCACGTTGCGCAGCCAGGAGTCGGAAGCGGTCGCCGGTGGCGGCGTGCGATGCACCAGCACGCGGCCCCGCACCTCGAGCTGATCCTGGGTGCCGTAGGTGCGGTAGGGCACGATCTCGAGCGGGCGGTCCCGCCCGGCGAACAGGTTGCGCACCCCGTGCCGCAGGGCATCGAACACACCCTCGGCCAACCTGGTCAGCCGGTGGAGGACCGACCCGACCCAGTCGTTGCAGCTCAAGTCATACCCGTCATCTGGCCTGTCACCTGGATTTCGCGCTCACAAGCGTAACGATCCGCTTCGGGCCGTCCTAGTCGGAGCCGGCCTTGACCGATGGCTGGGAGGGTCGCCGGGCGGGAACGGGCCGCTCGGTACGGAAGTATTGGAAGAAGCTCCACGTCGCAAGTGCTGAGAGCAGGTGCCAGATGGCGTGGGCTTGGACGATCGAGTCGGGTCGGCACCATTCGTGGTCGGCCGTACCGGTCAGCCAGATCGCGTACGCAGCAAGGAAGGATGTGATGCCGACCCAGAACCATGGCGTGTAGCGTCGCCGGCCAGGAGCCGGATGGGTGGCGACCAGACCGGGAAGAAAGAAGAAGACGACCCACCAATACTCCCCCGGCGCTGCCAGCATCTCGGCCGGCGGGATTCCAAAGATGGTCGCGACACCGAATCCGGCGAATCCGGCCAGAAGTCGCATCGCAGGGGACCACCATCTGTGGAGGATCTCGGAGATGATCCAGATGCCGATCGATACACCGAACAGGTCGAGCCCGATGCCGAGATCGGGGCCGAGAAACCAATAGCCGGCTGCGTAGACGGCGAGCGTCGTGCCGTAGACGGTGAACATGAGCCGGTCGGTCCAGCGTCCGAGGGCGGCGACATTCACGAGCCACGGAATGAGGATGTAGGCCACCATCGAGACGTTGTCGATCCACGCACCGAAGAAGGTATGGCTGCCGTGCATCACCATCGAGCCAGGGCCGAGGAAGACGGCCGCAGTCGCGTACAGGAGTGCGGTCGGCGTGTTGCCGACGAACCGGTTGACCCGATGCCGGTTGGCGGAATCGTCCCGTGTCAGCGTCCCGAACATGGCAAGACCCGCGATCACGAAACCGAGGTTGCCCAGCGTGTTGATGGGCTCACGCAGCAGGCCACCGCTCACGCGTTCACACCATCGCGACACCTCCCCGATCGCCTGCTCGTTGGCGGCCTGCGGACCCCAACCGACGAGTCCCCACCCTACGAACGCCACGACGAACACACCCAGAGCGGCCAAGGCGATCCTGGTCGGCTTGGTGTTCATGTGGTGACGCTACCTCGGGCCGGCGGAGGCCAAGTGGCCTCTGGCGCTTTCGGCCAGATTGACGGAGGATGCTCAGGTCCACGCCGTCGCAGAAGGAGCGACCATGGAGAGCACATACAAAGTCATCGAGCTCGTCGGCACCAGCCCGGACTCGTGGGAGAAGGCGGCGGCGGTCGCCATCGCCGAAGCGAAGAAGAGCCTGCGCGACCTCCGCATCGCCGAGGTGGCCGACCTCGACATCAACGTGAGCGAAGACGGCGACATCATCGCCTACCGCACGAAGCTGAAGGTCTCGTTCAAGTACGCCGCCGACTGATCGGCTGCGCCCGGAGAGTGACATCGGTGCGGGAGACGTCGCTGGAACCCAGCTGATGGCCCCCGAACCAAGCGGAGAGAAGCCGTAGGCGACTTCGCCGCCGGTGGTCCGTCGCCCGAATAGCTACGCGGTCTCCCCGGCCCTCGACGCCGCCGGCTGCGACCTCGCGAACCGGCGTACGCCGGTTCGTCGGCAGGTTTCCTGCGGAAACTGCGACGTGCCGCTTGCGGCACGCCTCGACGCATTGCCCGAATGCGCCTTCGTCCTGCGTCCTTGCCGGTCGACGCCGATGCCTCGGGGACACCGCGGCATCAATTGCGCGACCGACCACTACCGTCCCGCCGGTGCAACTCACCGACACCGACAGAGCCATGCTCGCCGGAGCCGACGGCCCGGCGGCCGCGATGGCGATGCGCATCATCGTCGGTGTTGGGAAGGCCACGGGCGCACCGCGGCTCATCGACATCACGAGCGCCCATATCGACGGGACGCTCTACATCGGACGGGCATCGCTCGACTACGCCGGACGGTTACGCGACCTCGGGGGCGAGGTGCGGGTACGCACGACACTGAATGTGTCGTCCCTCGATCTGCTCCACCCCGAGCTGTACCGGGGTGACGATGCGACCCGTGCCTACGCCCGCGCCACCATGCGGGCCTACGAGGACATGGGATGCGAGCCGACGTGGACGTGTGCCCCGTATCAGCTGGCAGTGCGACCACGGCTCGGCGAACGTATCGCCTGGGCCGAGTCCAACGCGATCGTGTTCGCCAACTCCGTGCTGGGAGCGCGAACCGAGCGCTGGGGCGACTTCGTCGACATCGCCGCGGCGCTGGCGGGCCGGGTCCCCGAGTTCGGCCTGTATCTGGATCGCAACAGACGGGCCGGCGTGCAGTACGACGTGGCGCGTTTGCCCGCCCGGCTGAAGGTGACGGACGACTTCTTTGCCGTTCTCGGGATGGCGATCGGTCGCGATGCGGGGCGAGCGGTTCCCGTCGTCACCGGCGTCGAGACGGCGACCGAGGACCAGCTGAAGGTGATGGGGGCAGCGGCGGCAACCTCGGGCACCGTGCCGATGATCCACGTCGTAGGCGTCACCCCGGAGGCGCCGTCGCTGCACATGGCCACGGGCGGCCGGCCGGTTCGCCGCGTCGAGGTCTCCCGCGACACGCTGCGCCGTGCCCGGGACACGTTGTCGTCGGCTGATAAGGGCGATGCGCTCACGACGGTCAACCTGGGAACGCCGCACTACTCCCTCGCCCAGATCGACCGTTTGACCCGGCTCCTGGCGGGTCGCTCCGTCCACGACTCGATCGCGTTCTACGTCAACACCGGTCGCGACGTCTTGGCGACCGTGCCGAACGTCGAAGAGTTGGCGGCGCAGGGTGTGGTCTTCGTGACCGACACGTGTACCTATCTGACGCCGATCATCGATGGCGGCGGCGGCGTGGCGATGACCGACTCGGCGAAATGGGCCTACTACGCCCCGGGCAACATCGGCATGAGGGCCGTGTTCGCCTCGACGGAGGACTGCGTCGAATCGGCGGTGGCCGGAGTCATCCGCCGATTCGAGTCGGCATGGCGATGATTGTCCGAGGCGTGCCGCATTCCCCGGGCCGCGCCGAGGGCCCGTCGTTCGTGCTGACCGAGCCGTTGAGTCTGTGGGGAGGCGTGGATCCGGCAACAGGCAAGATCATCGACGGACACCACCCTCAGGCGGGCGATTCGATTGCAGGCACGGTGCTCGTGATCCCACACGGCCGAGGTTCGTCGGGTGGATCGGGAGTTCTGGCCGAGTGCCTTCGTGTTGGCGTTGGGCCCGTTGCCGTCGTGATGCGAGAGCTGGACGTCATCTTGCTGACCGGGTCACTCGTTGCCCGGGAGCTCTACCCGGATTCGCCGTGCCCCGTCGTCGAGGTCGGCGACGGATACCAGCTCCTGGCCACGGGTGTGAGCACGGTCGTCCACGAAGACGGCCGGATCGAGCAGAGCTGACGCACTCCGCGGCCGAGCATCCAACGCGACTCGGTCGGCGGCGACCGCAACCCGGGCCCGTCAACGGGTTCGGCGCTCCCCCGCCGCTGCTCGGTGAGAGCGCCTCGGCCCGCCCGGGAATCACTCCGCCGTGATACGCAGCGTTTGGGTGTTGCCGTGGGCCATCTTGAGCGAGACGACATAATCGCCGGTGACATCGGGATCGGTGTGGAGCCGGAGCACCAGGATGCCGACGTCGAGCGATGTGACGGCCGAGGTACCGAGGATCGACGGTCCCTCCGTCGAGATGCCGTAGTCGTCGGCGTCCGCCGGAGCGTCGATGCTCACACGGCCGACAACCGTGCCGTCTTGGACGAGCAGCCCTTCGCCTGCACCCGTCATCGCGATGTCCACGCCGAGGAACGGGTGGACAACGCCGGCGGCGACAGAGCTGTGGGCGTCCCACAAGTACAGCCCGACGTCGAGCGAATCGTCACCGGCGTCGACGGTCTGGAAGAGTGGGTTGTTGAAGGGCGGTGGCGGGCCGCCGCCGCTGAACACGCTCACAACGTTGATGCTCGGCCGCGTCTCGGGACGAATCCGGATACGGGCGGTTGATTCGTGGGTGACCGGAGACGCCGGATCAGGCTGGATGGCGACGGCGATGTCGCAGCTGCCCGGGCCGGGATTGCGGAACGAGTTCAGCAGGAGGTGGATCTGCTTGAAGCCCGGCCCGAAATCGCCCACGAGATAGTCCGACGTCAACGTCGTCGTGAGAGTGTTGCCAGCAATCGTGGTCGTCCAGGGAAACGGGACGGGAGGACTCTGCGGCCAACCCTGGAGCAGGATCACCGTGTTGGCGGTGCCATCCGAGGTGTCGGTGTATCCGGCGGGCAACGTGACCGTCACCGTGGCGCCCGTCTTCAGGCTCAGCCCGTCCACTGCCGGATCGCGATCGATCAGGGTGATGACGAAGTCGCTGATCTCCCCAGCGGTGGTGCCGTCGGGCGACACCGGGGGCCGGTCGACGTCATCGGTCTGAGCCGGGACGTGATCGGACGCACCGGCACCCGCACCGAAAACGAGCACGAGCGCAAACGCAAGGGCGATCGAGATGAGTCGACGCATGGGCATTCCCTCCCCGTGACGGCTGTGCTGCGATCACGGCGAGCAGCCACAGCCGGCGAGAATCCGCCCACCCAATCGAACTCTGTCCGGCAGCGGCGTCGGCTGGCCCACAAGTGTCGGCAGTTCGACAGTCGGTGCCGACATCGCCCTCGAGGAACCACGTCGCCTTTTTGGCTGGATCGCTTGAGTGGAACACCCTCGCCAGCGGCCAAAACCTCTTGACACGATGCGAAATACACGATATCATTCTCGTGTCTCTGGATTCGCTTGGCCGTCCACTTTCGGGAGGCGCACGATGCGACCGCTCTCATCTGGTTCCCTCTTGAACCCGCCCGCAGAGCCGCTCGATCTCGCCACCTGCGAGAAACGCATGTTGCTCAACCCCGTGGTGACGATGCGTGGGTCTTCGAGCCCATCGCACCCGGTGGCAACCCGATCGATGGACGGCGGGCAGTCCGACGACGGGCAGTGCGACGATACGCCACAGGGTTTCTCTGCCGGCATCGCCCGCGCCGCATGATGCTCACCGCAACGATCCCACCACCGGCCCCCACGGGGACGACTGGGTGGCGAGTTGCGTGGACGCGTGGAGAAGGCTGCCGGCAACTCGCTATGACACTCGGCGACGACGTCATTCGGTCCTCCGGCGCCAATCTCGCCGAGAGCTGCATCACCGAACGGATCGACGTGCTGGTGGCGCGCCGGCTCTCGACCTTCGATCTCGTCCCGATCGTCGTACCCCACGACGTCGACCTCGACCGGGTTGGTGGCGTCACGGCTGCGGTTGGCGACGGACCCCACTCCGAATTCGCCGCCGAGGTCACCGATCGGATTGCCCAGCGCTTGGGAGTGAGCGGCGAGATGGTGTCGGCGTTCCGCACCGAGCGAGAACGCCGTGGTGTCTCCAGCCGTCTCGAGCACCTCAGTGGAAGGTTCCCGAGGCTTGCCCGTCGTGCCGTGGAGGTACCGACGGCGGCGGCCCTCACCGCGACGTTGCCTCCCTCGAGTCTTCTGGTGCTGGGTGCACCGGGGGGCTCGTGGCTCCAGCGCCAGCTTCTCGGACCCGGTCACCGACTGACCGTTGCTGCTCCCGCCGGCGCCATCGTCGTCCGCAACGCACCACGCCGCTGCTTCCACCGCGCAGTTCCAGGCCATCGCATGGCGGTCGGGCCCTACCTGACCGTCGCCGAAGCCCGCAGACTTCTCGCAGGCCAGCGGTCCATGCCGGTGGCCGAAGCGGGGATTCTGCTGGGCATCCTGCGACACACCCACCTCGCCGATGCCCCCGGCGACGTGCCCGTCTCCGAGATCATGGAGCCACCCGTCTCCGTGGCCGCCACCGAATCCCTCGAGGCCATCGCAGACATCCGCGAACACCTCGACGACGGACCCGTCCCGGTCACAGGACCAAACGGCACTTTGATCGGAACCATCCCTCCGACCGTATCCGGTAATCGCACGACCGGGGATACCGGCGGCGGTTGACGTCGCGGTCCTCGCATCCTCGGCCCACTCCCCCCTACGGGCCCGGCCAGGCCCTTGGCGAGGAGACGTTCCACGAGCCGTCGATCCCGAGACGACGCCGCCGGGCCGGTGCGTCAGCCGCCAGCCTCTTGGCAGGCTCGAGCCTCCTGCCGTGGGGCTCCACCACTCGACCTCGCCGCAGGGCGTGATGAGTCTGTCGAGATCGGTGTTGCCGCCGTTCGCCCGATGCTCGGCGTGGCGGGAGCGTGGCCACCGGGTGTGGCCGCAGCAGGGGAACCAGCATGGTTGGTCGCCGCTCCCGGAGCAACCGGACGGGCATACGTGCATCGACGTTCACCATGGCACCTCCCTCGATACTCACTGCCGGCACCGTATCTCGGGGATGCGACAGATTCGGAGCAGGCGTGCGCCGGGAATCAGCGCTCGGACGCATCCTCGAGGTACGCCACGAGGCGGTCGTAGTCGGCTTCGATGGAACGCTTGGCGATGCGCGCACCGAGGAAGGTCATGATCCGCAGCACGCCGCCCGGTTGACCGGAAACGTCGGCGGTGACGCGACAGGTCGAGGTATCGATAGGCTCGACCGATCGGGTGACCTGGATGGGGAACGTGCTCTCGATCGACTCGATGCGCATGTGGGTTGCATCGAGCTCGGTCACCTCGAAGGTCGTGAGCACCGGCTTGCCACGGAACTCCGCCTCCTGCTCATACCGCGAACCCACCCGGATCGGCGGCTCGGTCGTCCATTCGCAGGACTTCATCCCGCTCTGCCAGATCGGGTTGTTGGCTGCGTCGAAGAAGAACGGAGCCACGTCCTCCGCAGGCTTGCCGATGATGCGCTCAACATGGATCTGCACGATCACCTCACCTTGGCAGATGTTCGCAACATCTGTGTGACGAAAATCCTACGGAAACCGACCATGCGCCCTACCGGAAGGGAGATGTGCGCCCCACGCTGAGATCGTGAACCGGTTCACCGAGGCTGCGTGGGTGGCGATCTGTGTGCTTGCTGGAGTGGTCCTAGGAGTCCTCACCATGGCGACTCCCGGCGTTCCCACCGACCCAGCCGTCGACACGTTCTCGGCGGAACGCGCCGCCGAGCACATCGCACCCATCGCTCGGGTGCCGCACCCGATGGGCAGCGCCGAGATCGGTGCGGTGCGGGACTACATCGTGATGGAACTGTCGAGCCTGGGTCTCACGGTCGAGCAGCAGCGCGTCGACGTTCCTGACTACTTCGGACCGGCCCAGTCCGTCGAGATCGTCAACGTCATGGCGCGGATACGGGGCACGGCGTCATCCGGCACCGTCGTGTTGATGGCCCACTACGACACAGTCCCAACGACGCCGGGGGCGAACGACGACTCGGTCGGTGTTGCCGTCGTTCTGGAGACCGGCCGTGCGGTGCTTGCGGGCCGGCCGCTGAGCAACGACGTGATCCTGCTCTTGACAGATGGTGAGGAGCCGGCGCCCCGATATGGGGCATCGGCGTTCGTGGGGGGACATCTGTGGATGAGCGACGTCGCCTTCGTCGTGAACCTCGAGGCCATCGGCGAGTCCGGGCCGGCGGTGCTGGTGGAGACGGGCAAGGCACAGACGTGGACGACGGATCGCGTCGCCGCTGCGGTCGACCGGCCCGTGGCGTTCTCGTTCTTGAGCGCAACTGTCGAGATGCTTGGCGGATTGGGCACGGACTTCGAGCCGTTCTTGGCGGCAGGCGCCGAAGGAGTGCACGTTGCCCATCTGCGCGGCTCGTCGATCTATCACACTCCGCGAGACGCGGCCGACCGGGTGAGTCTGAACAGCGTTCAACATCACGGCGACTACACGCTCGGACTCGCCCGGGAGCTGGGGAACACCGATCTGGCGGCGCCGGCTGCGCCGGATCGGGCTACGTTCTTCACGGTGTTCCCCGGGGTGCTCGTGCGCTATCCGGGGACCTGGGCGCTTCCGCTTGCGTTGCTGGCGCTTCTCGCTGCCGCCGGTGCCGCGGCACGAGAGATTCGGTGTGATGGGCATCGATGGCAGTCCGTCCTGGCTCGGGCCGGCCTCCTCGTCGCCGGCGCCCTGGGCGCTGCGCTCGTCGCTTCGCTCATCTGGATGGGCGTCGTGGCGGCCCGCCCGACCATGGGGGTCGTCGAGGCGTACGTCTACCTCGTTGCATTCGGAGCTGCCGGGGTGACGGTTCGCTCGTGGATGGCCCGCCGGCGGACCGGCCCCGCCCCAGCCGGTTCCGTGGTGTTGGTCTGGGCCGTTCTTGCCGTGGCGTTGTGGGTGGCGAACCCGGTGGCGGCCTACCTGTTCACCTGGCCGGCGCTCGCCGGAGGTGTGGCACTGGCTGCGCTGCCGGTTGCCGGGCTGGTCTGGGCGAGGATCCGCCTCGCAGCCGTCGCCCTGGTGATCGCGATCATGGTCGTGCCGGCCATCGACATATTCTTTGCAATGGCGCAGCCCCGTCCCGGCAACCCAGATTCGCACATGCCCGAGACGATCGCCATCGTGGCACTGCTCGCCGGCCTGGCGGTCGAGCTCGTGGGTGCGTTCGCCATGCGACGAGCCACGCCGGCAACAGCCGCTGCCGCGCCGGTCGAAGCAGCTTCGTGCCGTGCGACCTCTGCCGCGTGCGGACAGGCTCACTCAGTGAGACCGGCACCAAGCGTGGCAGACTGACGTATGCCCGCGTTCTGTCCACTGTGTGCAGCCGACGAGCACACCCACGAAGGCACCACCGAAGACGGGGTCCGCTTCGCCGTCTGCCGAGCCCCGGACCACGGCACCGACGGGTTCGTTTGGGAGCCCTCACCGCCACCTGGGTCACCCTCGGTCGGCCGGACAGGAGGGCTGGGGGCGGAACTCGGCGCGTGGGAGAAGCTGTGGGAGTGTGTCCCCGAGGGCGTCGACTTCGTCGCCTACGGCGTGATCGAAGACAGATTCCTAGAACGTTTCCCATTGGAAGCCAGGCAACTCCTCGAACGCTATGGGCACCGTTGGCGTCATGACGCACCTCGCTCCAGCACGCATTACTCGATGTCGGTCTACCTCTCCGCACGGCTGCGCGAGCTGGCCACCGAGGGACTGCTCGATGTGCGCTGGGGCCCGGCTGAGGGCGACTGGTCGTACAACGGGCAGATCAGCTACTGGCGGCGCCACACCGAGAGCGAGGGCGAGCTACGCACGATGCTACGCCAGCCACCCGTTCCCCCTTCACCAGTCGCGCCCGACTCCCGGCAACGCGAGAGCAATGACATCGCGCGGATCATTGCGGCCGCTTCGACGCTACCGCCGGCCGAACAGGACTACACCGAGGACGATTTCGTGATGAACCTGTTCGAGACGGTCCTCGACTATCAACTCCACACCACCGCCGTGGTCAATGCGCTGGAGCACTACAGGACCCGCCTGTGGGACGATCTCCGCACGATCGACGACGTCGAAGCGGTGATGGCTTCCTTCGACGACGACCGACACGGCAATACGGCGTTGGCACAACATCTGTGGGGGTATCGGCTTTGGACACGAGCGCATCAGCTACGCGATCTCGTGGCGTTCTTCCGATCCGTCGGCGTTGGCGATCAACCAGCCCTCGAACGGTGGGCCGAACGCGCCGAATTCGAACGAGATTTCCAGGGCAAGGTGAAGGGCCTCGGCCCTGCGGTGTTCCAATGGCTCGTGATGCGCCAAGGCATCGACACGGTGAAGCCGGATGTCCATGTCCACCGCTTCATCACGGCTGCAATCGGCCGGACCGCATCGGACACAGAGGTGATCGAGCTCGTCACCAGGGCCGCGGCAGAGATGAGAATCCCGGCAAGAGAGCTCGACTGGCGCATCTGGGAGGCGTCGCGGCGCCGGTGAGACCCACCACGGCACGCCGAGCCGGTGGTCGATGGAACAGTCACTGTCGTGATCGCTCCGGGTGGCGCCCAATGAACGCCGGACGAGTCCACCACGCCCGCACTGCTCGTGACATCGAGAAACGTGTACTCGGTCTGGGTCGATGCGGATCGTCTCTCCGCCGCTCCGAACGCCGGTGCCACGAACACCGCGGTGGCGACGACCTTTCGATGGACCACAGGGCACTCCCCACGGTCGCTCCCCACCTCGGGCCCTCCCCTCACAACGTGCGCCGCACTGGCGACAGGAGGGTTGCGTGCCGGAGCCCGCGCAACGTCCATCGGCGGTATCCGGAGAACTCGATCGGAATGAGCGCGCACCGACCCGACCCGGCCCGCCGCGTCCCGGCAGGGACCGACCAGATCCTCTAGCGAACAGCGGGTCAGAGACGTTGAATGGCACCGCGGCCCCGCGGCCGCCACGATCGCTGTCGAGAGGAGCAGGCGATGAAGCTCAGCAATTCGATCGTGACCGCGATCTTGCGGTCGCCACTGCACGGCACGATGAGCCGCAGCTTGGTGTTGTTGACCTATCAAGGCCGACGCTCAGGGACGGAGCACACGTTGCCCGTGCAATACGTCGCCGAGGCCGACATGCTCTGGATCTGGGCGGGCAACGCCGAGGCCAAGACGTGGTGGCGCAACTTCGAGACCCCTGCGACCGTCAGGCTGCGCCACCGGGGCCGCGACATCACAGGCAAGGCCTCGCTCGTCGAAAGCGCGAGCGAACGGTCACGGCTGCTGCGCTCCTACATGGATCGCTACCCCTACACGACGCCCACCGGCAAGCCGAAGTTCTTCGGGCAACGGTGGAGACCATCCGACGACGAACTCGACGAGGTCGCCCAGACGATAGTGATGGTGGCCGTCGACATCGCTTAGCAGGGTGCGGAAAGACCGTCGCGAATGCGCCGACCCATCACTCGCTTCCGGTTCTCAGCACCCTCCCGAAACCGCCGGCGACCATGGTGCGTATGCTCGGGTGAGCAGCCCACTCAACCCAGGGAGGCGCACATGACCAAGACCGTTGCTTGCCGGGATGTCGGCTTCGACTGCGATGGCGTCGTGAAGGGCGACACCGAGGACGAGACCCTGATGGCGGTGGCGGAACACGCCAAGACCGTCCATGGGCTGGAAGAGGTCACCCCCGACGTCGTCGTCAAGGTGAAGTCCGTGATGCACGACGAGCCGGCGCCCGCCTGATCCACCACGAACGTCCCCCCACCAGGGCACCGGGCCGGGCGGGGTCACCTGCAGCAGCGCTTCCAATTGAGGCCCGCTGTGACATAGACAGGGATCGTTGCGCGCCAGCTGCGTCTGCTCGGCTACCCGGGCCCAGAACGGCGGCACGAACACCCGAAGATCGAGGCGATCGTCGACCCCACGATGTTGCTCGGCTGAGCCACCTCCACGACGCAGGATTGGCCGCCATCGACCGTCGTCAGCTGTAGATGCGCTCCGAGGCTCGTTGCTCGTACGCAAAGCTCCAGATCTCGGCGACCTTGCCGTCCTTCAAGGCATAGCCGAGTATCTCCCAGGACTCGACATGCTCGCCATCCTTCGTGGCCGATGCCTTGTGCAGGCTGTATCCGTTGGTGTCGTCCGCAAGCACATTCTGCAGCTCGGCTCGGAACGAACCCCCGGTCTGGTGGACGACGCTCCCGAGGAAGCCGGCCACCGCTTCCTTGCCCTCGTAGTCGCCAGCCAGCGGATGCCGGCCACCGACGTGCCATGCGATGTCGTCGGTCCAGATGGCCATGATCGCTGCGATGTCACCGGTGGCAAACGCCTCATAGGCGCCTTCGATGAGCGCCACGTTGGGATGAGCCAGGTCCAACCTCCTCCGTCGTCTGCGGGTCACCCTACCCCGCTGTTCCCATCGGAGGCCGCTCGACTGCTGCGGGCCGGATCCTCGCCACCTGACGCAGCCGTTGCGTACGGTTGACATACCCCCGCCGATGGAGGAGCACCACGATGCCCCTGATCATGACCCTCGGACAGCAGGTGAAGCGGTTTGTCCTCCGCGGCCGCACCGAGACCCTGATCCCCGATTTTCGTGAGATCGCGTTCACCTGCGGCTTCGTTGCGGATGCCGTGAACGGTGCCCCCAAGATCCGCATTGCCGTCAGCGAGATCGGCAAGGGCAAGCCGGAGCAGATCCGCATCGAGCTCATCCCACCGGAGACCGCCTCACCTCCGGGCAGCAGTGGAATCGCCCCCAACGACGTGGTCGTCGCCGGTGGCGGGCAGCCACCTGTGATCTCCGGTGCCGGCATGTCCCTCGTGGCGACCACCGTTCCCGTGACGGCACCACCCGCCACCGCACCCCCGGTTGCCGCACCCGCTCCGGCTGCGCCCGTCGCCGCACCACCAGTCACGGCGCCGCCCGTTGCCGAGCCACCCGTTGCCGAGCCCCCGACGGAGCCTCCGGGCGACGACGGCGGACCGGACGATCCCGGCACCGCAGAGCTCGTCAACGACGGCCGGGGCCCGATCACCCATCCCGGCGGAACCGCCGGGGACCTCATCATCGTGGACCCCACCTTTCCCGGCGGCGGGGACCCGTTGCCACCCCAACCGCCAATCGATCCACCAGGCGATGAAGACTCCTTCCACGAGGTCGTCGTCAAAGACCTCGTCCCGGGCATCGACCCCACTGGGCGTTGGAGGGTGCGGCTGCACAACCTGGCCGACGACCCCCGAGACTTCCTCGTCAACATTCAGTACCCCGAGACGGTGCAGAACCTGCTCACCACCCGGGTGCCGTTCCAGCTCGTCAATCGCGCCTTCGCCGAGGCGCTGCTGCTGATGAGTCCGAGCATCAAGGTGAACAGCGGTCGCGCCCGCGTCCGGTTCACCGACGAGTTCAAGAAGCTGACAGGCCTCCGCGACATCGTCACCAGCGTCGACGGCAAGCTGCAGGACATCAATCTGGAGAAGCTCACCGTCCGTCTCGGCCGTGAGCCCGCCTTCAACATGCCGGCCGTGATGGTGGGACTCGAGCTCGAGGAGCGTGGCAGCGAGATCGACATCTTCGGCCCCAACGGCAACATCGAGAACATGTCGATCCAGCTCGCTCTCGTCCTCCACATGGTCGCCCCTCCCACGACCGACTTCTTCAAGACGGCGATGGCGCGGCGCAACGGCGACCTGCTCCCGCGCCGGCTCACGGTGCTGGCCGAGATCACGGCGAACCCCCAGCTCGAGGGCTTGTGGGTTCGTGCGTTGAGCTGGCTCGACGACAAGCTGTTCGGTGGCGACTCCTTCGACGACACCATCAAGGACATGGTCGACAAGGCCAGGCGGTCTCTCAACGCTGCGATGCGTGACGGTGGGGCTGGCTTCGTGCAGGACACGCTCATGCACCTGGTGGAGAGAGACCACGTGCTGCAGAGCATCAGCGCCGACGCCACCCACCTCGTCGTCAGCCACCACGCCAAGCCGGATCGCTTCGGCCGGCCGATCTTCCCCGGCGATCTGGTGGTCGGCGGCACCGTCGGTGGCGACGAGACAGGCGGCACCGCCGACCCACCGGCCGCCGGGGACATCACCGGCAGCGCAACCCCCTCGGTCGCGAGTGC
Source organism: Acidimicrobiia bacterium (assembly GCA_965216945.1). Classification (GTDB taxonomy): domain Bacteria; phylum Actinomycetota; class Acidimicrobiia; order Spongiisociales; family UBA5794; genus DATHZQ01. Next base: position 178,551 of record CBDCGU010000003.1, read on the forward strand.
CGCCGGATCGACCGCCGGATCGACCACCGGACCGCACGCCTCGTTCGGCCCCCCGCTGCCCGACCTCGTCACCGCCCCGGTTGAGGCCGAGCTCACGTTCACCGCCGGCCAGGTCGACCACATCGTCTTCCTCATGATGGAGAACCGGTCCTTCGATCACATGCTCGGGTACCGCGCCCTCAAGGGCCACCCCGTCGAGGGCATCACCGGTCAGGAGGAGAACGCCATCCCCGACGGCAACCGGCCGTACCGGATGAAACACACGACGAGGACCAAGGGCATTCCCAGCCCCGGTCATCACTTCGACGACACGGCGGAGCAGGTGGCCGAAGGCGCCATGACCGGCTTCGCCAAGAACTACATGAAGCGCAACGGCGTCACCGATCCTGGGCTGGTCATCAGCCACTACGCCGAGGCGGAGCTGCCGATGTACGAGTTCATCGCCAACAACTTCGCCATCTGCGACGCCTGGCATAGCTCGCATCCCGGGCCTACGTGGCCCAACCGCTTCTGTGCCACGACCGGGTCGACGCCGGAGGTCGAGAACTTCGACGTCACCGACGACCGTATCGGCTACTTCGACGGCACCTCCATCTTCGACATGCTCACCCGCTTCGGTGTGGACTGGTGCTACGCCGAAGGCAACGTGTCGTTCCTGCGGATGTTCGACCGCTACCGTCTCGACATCCGCAACGTCATCCCATTCCGCGACGACTTCGAGCAGGGCATCACCGATACGTGGGAGAACCGGGTGAAGGCGGGCAACCTCCCGTCCGTCTCGTACATCGACCCGCGGTTCATCGACATTCCACCCGCATTCGACGCCAACGACGACTTGCCGCCCACCGACGTGTGCCACGGCCAGCGGCTGGTCCGCCGAATCTACAACCTGCTGCGCAACGCCTCGACCTGGTCCAGCACGTTGTTCGTGATCACCTATGACGAGCATGGCGGCTTCTTCGACCACGTGCCGCCACCCGGCACCCCGCGGGCCACGAATGCGGCGCCACAGCCGAAGGTGCATCCCGACGGTGCCGAGCATCTCGGTGTGCGCGTCCCGGCGCTGATCGTCTCCCCATGGGTGGATGCTGGTGCGGTCATCAGCACGACGTTCGACCACACGACGATCATCAAGACGATCCTCGATCGGTTCGCCCCGGAGGATTTCGCCGACGGTGCGACGTTCGGACCACGTACCGAGGCGGCCAGCGGCCTCCTCGACGAGCTGCGCGAGTCGCCACGGAGCGACAAGCCCGACCCGCCGTCGATCCCCTGCGCTCACGACGTGCGCACCAGCCGGGGGCCGGCCGCAGCCATCGAGCGGGACGATTACCACACCACGATGCGCTTTCTCGGGATGGCGCAACGCCATCGAGCGGGTCTCGTGGACTGACATCGGAAGTGATGCGAGATTCGGGTTGGGCGCTGTCTCCGAACGAATCGGCCCTGGACGTGCGGAGGGGGCTCCGAAGAGCCCCGTTCATCCGCCTTTGGAAAACCTCGGCCATCTGCCCCTACCGGCAGATCCCTACCTGGCCGTCTGCTCCGAATCCTCATTCGCTGCTGACATAGGTGAGACACTCCCTCGCCGAGTATCTGTCACGACGGGAGTGCGAATGAGTCGAACGACACGGAGCCGCTCGACCTAATCCAAATTGACGACGCCAAAGAGACCCCCCTGACCGCCTCCGAGGACCTCAGCTACCCCACATCCCTACTCCAACCGAAAGAGCCTATTCAAGCCACGTCTGGATGCCTGGGTGCGCGTTATGCGCTAGCTCGTATGGGTTTCGATGAACTGGAACACAGCCGCATTGAATTCTGCCGGTTGGTCTCGAAACATGAGATGGGAGGCGTCGTCGATTTGGACCCGTTGTGTCTTGGCGATGAGTGTTTCGAGTTTGTCCGTAATACGGTGGAGCACCGCAGCGCTCTTCTCACCCGTGACCAGCAGCGTCGGAACCTCGATGTCTTGTGCGTCTTGTTCCCCAAACGGAGGCATCCCGGCGGCCAGCACTGCTTTGAAGGCTTGAAGGTTGTCCCGCGCTCGCTGCAGCTCTTCGTCAGTCCAACCTGCAACGGTTTCTTTTCCTAGCATGGCCGTCACAAACGCTCGGAGACCAGCCTCGTCATCACCGCGCTTGAAGGCGCGGGTGGCTGGTCGAAGGCCATTGGCACCAATCTTGATCACGTCGACTCCGGTGGCTGGATTCCGTACGAGCAGGCTCAGAATCTGCTTTGGCCTAGGAGGGACGTCCAAACCCATGAGAGGCAAGATTGGTGGTTCTGCGAGTGTGAGGCTTCGGACCAGGTCTGGCTGATCCCGAGCGAGTAGGAGCGAGACGAACCCTCCGGTCGATTGGCCCACCAGGTGTGCCGGAGCGACGTTGAGGGTGTCGAGAAGTGTGGCCAGATCCTCGACGAGCATCGCGTGTGTGATGTCCGCACCGGCTTCGACAGGTGGATTCGGGTGATAATGCCGGAAGCTATAGGCGACCGTTCGATACCGATCAGCGAAAGCTTCTACTTGGAACTCCCAGATCCTGAGATCGGACAAGCCTCCGTGCACGAAGACAACAGGCTCCCCGGATCCCCGATCAACGTATTCCAAGTGGGTCGAATCGACGGCGATCGAAGCCATGCAGGCTCACCCCTTCCACCCACCTATACCACATAGCACGCTGAACCGTCGATGGACATCAACCGTCGGATGGCAAGCGCGGCCAGCTTCATCCCTGTTGCTGGGCCCAAATGCGTCAGACCACAACAATTCTGGGCGACAATGTACGTTTCAGGACGTGCCCGGGATCGGCACACCTCCGCGAGCGGCCTGGACGGGCAGGATACGGACGGCGGTGGGTGCTCATGCTCGAGAACGCTCAGACGCCTGAGTGATCCGGGTGGCCTGGGAACCGGGCCGGCTCGTTGGCGAGTGGCGTGGCACCCTGCAGATGGTGCTCTGCGTTGCGAGCCATCCGCCGCCAGTCCCCTGGTGAGCACCTGCACGTGATCTGGGACAACCGGGACGCTCACCGCTCCCTCGAGGTGATCCAGTGGGTAGTCCGCAACGGCATCGGCCTGGCGTACACCCCGCACTACGCCTCGTGGCTCACAACCCCATCGAATGCCAGTTCGGGGAACTCGACTCGTTCGTCATCGAAGGCTCCGACTTCCAATCACATCACGAAGCCGCCGCCGCCATCCGCCACTTCATTCGTGACCGCAACCGACGAGCCCGATATCGCACCCATCACACCAAGTACAACAACACCCGCGCCAAGGTTGCGTGACGCGGCACTAGCTCTCGTCGTCCACCGTTGGGTCGTCGATGGCCACCGCGGTCTGGGGGACCGTGTCGGGCTCCTCCGTCCGCACGACTCCGCCGCCGGCGAGTTGAGTGCCGGCGCTGAGACCGGCGAGCCCGCCGAGGAGTAATCCGAGAAAGGTCTTCGCCGGCATCGCGATGTAATCCGGTGCCTCGGCGAGCGACGGCGCACCGGCGGGCACGGCGACATATTGAGGCGAGAGCCACAGCCAGAGGAAACCGAAACCGACCACCGTGTACACCGCCACCAGCAAGACCAGCACCAGCCCCGGCCAGCGAGACTCGGTGCCACCCATGCTCGCTGAGAGCCGCCGTACGACGCCCTGCCCGTTCGCCGGTCTACCCACTGTGATCCCCAGTTGGGCGGCGATGAACGCCACAACACCTCCGGCGACCAGGCTGAACGCAATGTCCTGCGACGAGCTCGGCTCGAAGCCCGCCGTCTCATACGCACCCCGCAGAATCAGCCAGCTGACGTAGCCAAACACCACACCGACCAGTACCGAGAACGCAACCTTCACGCCAAGGCGCACACCCATCACAACCCTCCTCTTCGAAAGGATCGACCCGCAAGCTACTCAATAGACGAGACGACGGACCGCATCGTTCCCCTGGCACCGCCACGGCCGTGCCCTCGTCGCCCTATGCAGCCGAGGGCTAGTGCCCGTCACACAACATTTGCCGCGTTCAGGACGGCCAGGACCGCAGCTGGCGGCGTCCTCGTCCTTGACGCGTTGCACGAATGCGCCCGCGTCCTGCGTCCTTGCCAACAACGCCCCTGACTCGCCCTGAACATCACCAAGGTCTTGAGACGGAGCACTAGGTTGCCCGCGGTGAAGTCATCACGATGGACGTTGATCGCTGGGCTGGGTGTCGTGCTCGCCTCGTGCACGACCACAGGCGATGGGCCGTCCTCGGGTGGCGATGCGACGACGACACGACCCTCCGCGGGAGCCGACACGACCGCCGGGGAGCAGCCCGCAACGACCGAGCCGCTTCCCGGCGACAGCCCGGTGCGGGTCTACACGACCGCCGGTGGCGCATCGGGGAATCGTGTCGTGGCCGGCGCCGCAGATCTCTCCTCCACTCCTCTGGAAGTCCAGCTCGACGCGACCCCGGCCTGGGTCGTGGCCGCCCCGCTGCCGGATCGCATCGTCTGGGTGGTTGCCGACGTCGATGGCGGCCTCACCGCCTACTCGGAGCAGGCCGGAGCCATCGAGCCCTTCTCCGTCGGAGACGTCGCGCTGCCCGCCGGCAGCCCGCCGACCGTCGTCGTGAGCGGCAGCGCACTGTCGATCCTCCAGCCCACCCGGGCCGCGGAGCTGGCGGGACCGATCCTCGTCGATGTCGTCCCGATAACCGTCACGAACGACGGTTTCGTCGACATTGGCGGCACCAGGCTCCCCGATGTCGCGCCCCTACCCGACGGGCGGATCGTCGTCTCCTCCGCCGGGACCCCCGCCCTCCTCGCCGCCCCGACAGACCGGCTCAGGCACGCTGTGCTCGGCGACCAGATCGAAGCCGGGTCGGTGGTGCTGCTCGACCCCGAGACCGCAAGCGTGCGAGAGACGATTGACGCTCCCGACGGCACCGTCTTCGAGGCCATCAGTCCGCTGTGGGGAGACATCGATGGCGACGGCGCCGACGAGCTCCTCGTCACCGCATCCGACGGTGCCGTGGGTGCCCGGCTCGTGGTCTACCGCGCCGATGGATCAGAGCTCGCCCGATCCCCCGCCATCGGCCGCGGCAACCGGTGGCTCAACCAGCTCGCCGTTGCGCGCGTCGGGCCGAACGGTGAGATCGAGGTGATCGAAGTACGGACGCCGCACATCGGGGGCATCGTCCGGTGGTACCGGCTCGAGGGCGATGCGCTCGTCCTCCAGGCCGAGGCCGGGCGCTACTCGACCCATCGCATCGGGTCTCGCAACCTCGATCAAGGCATCGCCATCGACGCAGACGGCGACGGCCGGCTCGACGTCGTCGTGCCGACCCAGGATCAGACAGCCCTGGAGGCCCTCACGCGCCGCGACGACACCGCCGAAATCACGGTGACCCAGCCTCTCGGCGCACAGCTCGCCACCAACCTCACCGGCGCCACCCGGCCGGACGGCACTGCGTCGATGGGGCTGGGCACGTCCGATGCCCGGCTCATCATCTGGCCGTGAGGGGGCGAGCGTGACCGGGGAAGCGTCGCTGGCGGATGGGCTCCACGGATGGTGTGACCTCACCAGGCATGCGGAAGGGGCCCCCGAAGGAGCCCCTTACATCCGCCTATGGGAGAGAATTTGGCCCACCGGCTGCCCTACCTGCCGGCCCTCACCACAATCTGTCTGTGTACCGAATCCCCAATTGCTCGTACACAGGTGAGACACCAGGCTCGGGGAAACCTGACACGCTGCCCGGCCAAATAGGTCGCACGCCCCAGCTGAACCGACCGCGGAATCAACCGCTGCTCAGGCAAACAGCCCAGCTGCCTCCGCCGCCTGCCGGTACCAATCGGCGAGCGATTCGGTGGTCTCGTGGGCGTTGAGGCCGCTGGGGTTCGGGACGACCCACAGCTCGGCCGCACCCAGCCCCTCCGGCTGGCGGCCCATCGTCGCCTTGCGCTCGCCGAACGCAGTCCGGTATGCCGTGATCCCCGCAATCGCCACAACGGCCGGATCGTGCCCGGCGACGAACTGCCGCAGCCGCACTCCCCCGGCTCGCAGCTCATCCGCCGCCAGCTCGCTCGCCCGCACGGTCGCACGATTGACCAGGTTGGTGATCCCGATGCCGCGGGCGATCAGATGCTCCCGATCCGCAGCCGTGAAGCCTGTCGCCCGATCGATGCGACGGTCGATGATGCCCGCCTGGAGCAGCGCCGGATAGAAGCGGTTGCCGGGGTGGGCGAAGTGCGTCTGCGTTGCCGCTGTCCACAGCCCCGGGTTGATGCCGACGAACAGGAGCCTGCAAGCATCGCCGATCAAGTCGGGCACCGCGGCGTCGCGAAAGGTCTCGAGCTGTTCTCGGTTGTATCCCACGGCTGCTCTCTCCTGAACCGGAGCATGAGCCTACGCAGCCCCGGGCCGCCGAGGCATCAGCCGTCCAGCACCGTCACCTTCGGCTCCGGTTCGGCCGGATCCACAACGTCGTGGTGGCGCATCGCCCGCCACACGACCGTTGCGGCCGCGGCGATCGCCACCCACAACACCCATGGCTGTCGGAGCGCCCCGGGCGGGCCCGGTTCCCGGCCCTCGGGCAGGAAGGGCCCCGAGATGCGATACGTCCAGGCACAATCGGGACCCGTGCCCACCTGCACGTTCGCCCAGCCCGGCTCGCTGACGTCGAACGTGCCGTTGGGCCCGGCCCGACCCGAGACTCCGACAGCCAGATCGGCCTGGAGCACCTGCTGGAACGGCACGGCTGGTTGTCGATCGGCGGGGAAGACTCCGCTGGTGAGGGCGCAACCCGAGTCGCTGACGATGTCGTGGGTGAACCTGCCGTTCGGCAGGTACATCTCGAACGGGGTCTCGATGCCGACCGAACCGACGCCTTCGAAAGTGCGCGTCTCGACTTCGACCGTCTCGCCGCCGGCTCCGAGCAGGACGGCCAATCCGGCGATCACCCCGGCACAGAGGTGCCAGCGCTTGCGCATCTGGTCTCCCCGATCGTCTCCCCCGAGGTTATCGGGCTGCAGGCACAGGGTCAGGAGAAGTTGAACGACGAGCCGGTGGAGACACCGGCCTCCCAGTCGTCGGTGGCGAAGTCGAAGCCGGCGATGTCCGCCTTCGAGTCATTGTTGACGTCGGCCACCACGACCTGCATCGATTGGGAACCGGCACCGCTCTCCCACAGCTCCACCCCGAACCCGGACCCCGTCGAGGGCCCGACCCACCACGTGTCGTTGCCGGGGAAATAGTTGGCGATGTCGGCCTTGCCATCCCCCGTGTAGTCGGCGGCGAGCTGGTTCGTCCATCCCGAGTTCGTCGAGTAGTCGGACCAGAGGGTCGTGCTGAGCGAGGAGCCGTTGGAGATCGAGATCCACCATGTGCCGTTACCCGGGAAGTAGTTGCCGATGTCGTCCTTGCCGTCGCCGTTGAAGTCGGCAGCCTCCTGGGCGAGCCACCCGCTGGCCGTGGAGAAGTCCGCCCACAGCTTCGTGGTGAACTTGGAGCCATTCGATGTCGAGATCCACCATGTGCCGTTGTTGGTGTTGAAGTTGGCGACATCCGCCTTGTTGTCGCCGTTGAAGTCACCGGAGACCTGCGTCGTCCAACCGCTCGTCGAGCTGTAGTCGGCCCACAAGGTCGTGGAGAACGAGTTCGAGCCGTTGGAGATCGAAACCCACCACGTTCCGTTGCCGGGGAAGTAGTTGGCGATGTCCGTGTCGCCATCGCCGTTGTAGTCGGCGGCGACCTGTTTGGTCCAGCCGGACGACGTGGCGAAATCCGCCCACAGCGTGGTCGTGAACGACGACCCGGTGGATTCGGACACCCACCAGGTGCCGTTGTTCGTGTTGAAGTTGGCGATGTCGTCCTTGCCGTCGCCGTCGAAGTCCCCGACGACATGGGCTTCCCACCCGGTCTTCGAGCTGAAGGTCGCCCAGGCGGAGCCCGATCCGAACGTGCTGCCGTTGCTGAGGGACACCTCCCAGACGCCGTTGCTGAACGAGGCTGCGTCGTCGTCGCCATCGCCATCGAAGTCCCCGGCGAGCGCAGTACCGACGTTGACGGCGGCACAGCCCGTGGCCGTCGTGGCGAATGTCACCGCCGTGCCGAGATCGAGCTCGGGCCGGGAGAGCCCGTTGCGCGAGTCGACGATCGCCGGGCCGGTGCCCAGCGCCTCACGAACCTGATCGGGGGTGATGCATGGTGCGGCGCTGCGGAGCACGGCGACGGCACCGGCCACGTGGGGCGCCGCCATCGAGGTTCCGGTTGCCGTGACGTACCCGCCGGCGTCGTCGGTCGACGTGATGGAAGAGCCGGGGGCCACGAGGTCGAGCATGCTGCCCGAGTTCGAGAACGATGCGACGGCGGTGAACGTCGACGTCAGCGCACCGACCGCAACTGTGTCGGTCAGGCAAGCGGGCGCCGAGATGCCGGTGGAGGAGGACTCGTTGCCCGACGAGACGACTGCGGTCACCCCGGCAACCTTCACTGCAGCCAGGACGGGCAGCCACGACGGGTTGCTTGCGTCGCAGTTGCCGACGATCGGACCGCCGCCGAGGCTCATGTTGACCGAGGCGATGTCGTAGGTCGACGACACGCTTTCGATCCAATCGAGCGCGGCGATGACATCCGACTCCCAGAACAGCTCTTCGCCCGACGGGTCGAGGTGGGAGGCCCGGATCGCAACCAAACCGGCCGACGGGGCGACGCCGCGGGGACCTCCAGTGGCCCGGGCCGTGGCGATCCCGGACACGTGGCTGCCGTGGAAACTCCCCGGTGCCGGGGCGGCGGCACCGCTGCCGATCTGCACCGTCGATCCGTTGGGACACGCCCCGCCACCGAAGCTGTCGGTGGCAAAGCATGCTTCGACGACCACCGCTCCGGCCAGCGCCGGGTGCGACACATCGGTGCCCGAGTCGATGACCGCAACCGACCAGCCCTGACCGAGTGCGGTGTTGGCGGGCGCCACCGTTCCCCCGATGTGGGGAACGCTGTCGTCGAGGCTGGGATGCAACAGCTTGTCGGCCGTCACGCTGACGACGCCGGGGAGCGATCTGATCGCGTCCAGCACATCGGCGGTGCCTTGCACGACGACGATGGAGGCGCCGTCGACGGAGCGGATGGTCGTGACCTCGCCGGCATCGTCGAGCGCCTGCATCGACGAGCTGTCCAGGAAGTCCGAGGGGCGCACACCGGCCTCGTCGTCCAACACGACGATCGCCCGGGTCGTCGGCTCAGCGGGAGCCGCGTCGGGCTCGGCGTCCTGAGCTGCGGCTGCCGGCAACCCGACGAGAGCGGCCAGGCCCAGCACGACGAGAGCACTTCCTACCCATCGGATCATGGCCATGTCGTGCCCAGGTTACGCCCCACCGTACGCTAGGCCTTGCTAGCCCTGCCGGCCGGGCAATGCGGCGAGCAGCGCAGCGCCGTACGCATCGGCAGCGTTGGCCGCGGTGAAGGTGGTCGGAACCTCGCCGATGCGGGCCACGACGGCGAAACCCTCGTCGTCGTTGCGGTAGCACGCCACGAAGTCGCGCCCGAGGAGCTGCCGCATCTGGGCCTCGGTCGGCACCCAGATCACCTCGGTCTCGAGGATGGAGTCGAGGGCCCACTCGACGGTGCCGTTGAACGCGAGCTCACGCCCGCCCAGCACGTCGCGAGCCTCGATGACCATGTCACTCACCAGGTAGGTCCGGTCGTCGAGACCACGATCCGGGATCGCAAACCGGTCACCGGGCTGCGCCCGCCATTCGAGCCCGGCGTCGCGCAGTCGCCGGGCGAGCGCCACGTTCAGCGTCGTCGGTTGTACGTCACGCCTCTCCATCTTCGGACGATACCAACCACAGGGATTTTGCGGGACGGTGGAGCCGTCACGTCCAAGCCGCGGGGCTCGAGAAACGCACATGTGCCGGGGCGGCCCGACCCCGGCACACGCACAGACGGAGGCGCAGCTACGCCGGCACCGGCTCAGGCTCCGGTTCATCTCCTGCCGGCACGGCGACTTGCCGCCCCTCGATGTGGATCTCGGGCAGCCAGCCCAGCCAGGCAGGGAAGTACCAATTCCGGGTGCCGAGGAGCTTCATCGTTGCCGGGACGAGGACCGAGCGCACGATCGTTGCGTCGAGGATCACGGCCACGGCCAGCCCGAAGCCCATCTGCTGGAACATCACGAGGTCACCGGCGGCGAATCCACCGAACACGGCGACCATGATCAGGGCCGCTCCGGTGATGATCGCCCCTGTGGATCCGAGCCCGAACGCCACAGACTCGTCGTTGTTGCCCGTGACGTCGTAGCGCTCCTTGATGCGGCTCAGCAGGAAGATGTGATAGTCCATCGACAGCCCGAACAGCACCGCAAACAGGAAGAGCGGGATCCAGGACTCGATGACGTCCGTCTGCTGGAATCCGAACAAGCCGGCGCCCACACCCCACTGGAACACGAGCACCAACAGTCCGTAGGCGGCCCCCACCGAGAGCATGTTCATCACGATGGCCTTGATCGGCACGACGAGCGAACGGAACACGACCATCAGCAGCAAGAAGCTGAGCCCCAGGACGAGGGCGAAGATCAGGGGCGTGCGGCTGTCGATGATCCCGACGTAGTCGGCAGTGGCGGCCGCATCGCCCGAGACGAAGACGTCGACACCTGTGCCGGCGAAGGCACCCGGAATCGTGGCGGTGCGCAGCTCGGTGACGGCACCCGCGGCCTCCGCGGTCGAGGGGTCGAGCTTCGTGACTGCATCTACGAGAACGATCTCGCCGTCGGCGCTCGGCACAACGGCAACGGTGCCGTAGGCGGCGTCGGCTTCGAGCGTTGCCACGAGGCTGTCTACAGCGGTGGCGACACCGGGTTCGTCGAGCCCGGCGTTCACGATGATCGGCACGGTGAGGACGCCCGTGTCGAACTCTTCCGTCAACACGTGAAAGGCATGCCGGCTGTTGCTGTCCTCAGGAAGGGCGTCGATGAAGTTCTGTCCGGTGTGGAGCGAGAGGTAGGGCGCCGCCGCCGCCAGCAGCAACCCGCCGGCCAAGGCGACGCTGATGAGGGGCCGTGCCGTGACGATGTCGGTGACTCGGTGCCAGAACCGGCCGCCGCCCTCGTGGTAGTGGTTGCGACTGGCGAATGGCACCTTGAGCTTGTTGACCCGGTCTCCGAGGAGTGCGAGCACCGCCGGGAGCAAGGTGAGGGCGGCCAGGATGGCGGCGACGACTGCCAGGATCGCACCCCCGCCGAGGCTGCGCATGACGGTGTCCGGCATGACCAGCAGGCCGCTGAGTGCGATGACCACGGTGAGGCCCGAGAAGAAGACGGCGCGGGTTGCGGAGTCGCCGGCCATCTCGATGGAATCGACCACCGCCAGCCCCCTGGCACGTTCCTCACGGAAGCGCTGGACGACGAACAGCGAATAGTCGATCCCGACCGCCAGACCGATCATCGTGATCATGTTGACCACGAACAGCGAGAGCTCGAATGCCTGACCGACCACGGCCGTCATTCCCACGGCCAGCACGATCGACACAAGAGCCAGCACGATCGGGAGACCAGCGGCCACGGCGGCGCCGAACACGAGAACCAGGATCACGAGTGCGATCGGAAACCCAATCACCTCACCCCGCTGCAGTGTCTCTTCGGCCAGCGCTCCGAACTCACCGTTGACCGAGCCATTGCCGATGGTGGTTACGCGAAATCCGGCGGCGGCATCGGCCATCTCGGTCGCCTCGACGACGGGGGCGGCCAGATCGGAGGCCTCACCGCTGCCTTGGAGAGTGACGACCAGGAGAGCGGTCGTGGCGTCGTCGGACACGAGACCGGGCGCTCCGTCGCGATACGACACGACGCCCGCAACGGTCGCCAGCGAGCGAAGTCGGTCTGCAACGTCGTCGACCATCGCATCGAAGGCCGGATCCCCGGCTTGCAGTGTGTTCGCCTCGACGAGAACGAACTCCTCGAGCGTGTCATCACCACCGAAGTGCTCGGCGTACAAGCGGTCGGCCTGCTCGGACTCGGTGGTGACGGTCAGTTCGCCGTCCTCGGTCAGCACATCGCCGAGGCCTGAGGCCATGACGACCGCGGCGGCCAAGATGACGACCCAGATGCCGACCGTGAGCCACGGTCGGACGGCGGCACGCCTGGCGATGCGACCGGTGAAACCTGTTCTGCGCATGAGCTGTCTCCCTCTCGTTCCCCGGCATCGCGCCGGGTTGATCTCCGTCGCATCGTTTCGCACCTCGCACCGGACACCAATCGGGTATCACCCGGCGGCTACCCCGACGCCGCGGGGTGGGTGTCGGGGGGAACCCTGAGACGACCGACGTGCCGGCCAGGGCCGCATGACCCGCCACTCGAGTCCGGGCGTGCTATCACTGCGCCTGGACAGGGAGGGAGGAACGATGGATGAGACCGAGCCGCGGCCTCAGCTCGAACGATTCCCATTCACGTACAACGGCGTGATGCGGGAGGTGTATCGGACTCCCGCGCCGAGCGACCGTGCCGTGGTTGTGATGCACGAACTCGGTGGGCTCAGCCAGGAGACGTGCGAGCTTGCCGAGTACCTCGCCGATGACTTCCAGGTCTACCTCCCGCTCATGTTCGGGAGGGTCGGCCAGCGCAACTGGCTTCGCGGGATGGTGCCCGGCGGAATGCAGGGATTCTGCGTCCGCTCCGAGTTCCTCGCACTCCAAGCTCAGCGGTCTTCACCCATTGCCGAATGGATGCGCGGGCTGTGCCGCCATGTCGCGGCCGCACACGAAGGAACCCCAGTCGGGATCGTCGGCATGTGTTTGACCGGGGCCATGGTGTTCTCGATGGCGTGGGATCCGAACATCGGCGCTGCTGTGTCCGCCCAACCAGCCATGCCGGTCATGCGTTTGCCCGGCGAGATCACCGTATCGGATGCCGACATGCAGGCAACACGAACCTGCCTGCGCAACGGGACACCGATCGTCGCCTTGCGGTTTGCCGCAGACAGCCTCTCTCCGGAGCCGCGGCTCGATGGCGTAGCCGAGTCCATGGGCGACCTGGCCGGGGCCGCACCCGAAGCCGACCAGCCCGGTGCGAAGAAGCCGCTGACGATGGTCACCTACGAACGCACGGTCGACGAGGGGATCCAGCACGCCACGCTCACAGCCAACGCCGACGACACCCGCGATCCGACGTTCGAGCGATCTCGCAACCGTGTGCGCCACTTCCTGCTCGAGGCACTCCGATCGTGAGTGATTACCCGCCACAGCTCTTCGGCGACGACATCGTGGAGCTGCGCGTCCATGGCGTCGGTGGCACACCACCGGCCGATCTCCTCAGCTTCCCCGACGACGCCGGCTTCCCCGAGCCGCATCGCATCGCCGGCGACCACATCGCCGGGTTCTATCGCAGGCCATGGCCGGTCGGCCGGCACCGCCTCCTCGAGGGTTACAGCTGGGGCGGATTGACGTCTCGCAAGGGCAGCCGGGCGCTCTGGCTCCTGTTGCTGCCGTTCTCCATCATCAACGCAGCCGGCTGGCTCGTCGAGCCACGCCGAGAGTCCGCACCACATCCCACGACGGCTCCCCAGCGCCCCGACACTTCGAAGGTGGCGCGCGGGGCGCGCCTGCAGTGGGCCCTCATCCGCATCGTGGCGGCCGGCATCACGCTGCTGTTCGTGGCGTGGGTCTCCGCACTCACCGTCGACCTCGTCGCCTACCAGTGCGGCGGCCAGACGAGCTGCAGCGACGGGCGATGGTGGATGACCCCATTCACGATGGATTGGATCCAGGAATACCCGGCGCGGCGCATGATGCTCGGCACCCTCGCTCCCCTGACGCTCATCGGTCTGGTTGTCTTCCTGGCGTTCCGATCACGGAATCGTTACGAGGCCTACACCCCGGAGGGCACGGATGGGGACCAGCCCAACGAGTTCGGGGCCGACGGAGCCGGTCTCGCCGACAAGCCGTTCTGGCGCTCTGGCGATCTCGTGCGCCGGGCCACGTACAGCCACGTCGGAGCCGCGATCTCAACGGTCGGCGGGCTCTATGCCCTGGCCGTTTTCGACATGACCGGTGGTGCGTCCAACGAGTCCCGGCCCTTCGCCGTCGTGTTTGCCCTCTTCGTGGTGGCCATCGTGGCGGGACTGGCCCTGAGCGGCCGGCCGATCGCGGCCGGCACCGACGACCCCCACCCGGAATGGCATCTGCGGTGGGCTGCCCCGGCAGGGCTCACGGTCGCTGCGTTTGTCGCCGGCTGGACCGATGGGATGCGGGTGCCGGTGACGGCAACGTCCTCGACCGGCTTCCAGCCGGTGTTCGCTCGCGCTCCCCTCTACATCGCTCTCGGCGTGGTGGCGGTGATCGGGGCGATGCTGCTGGTGCGTTGCGTCCAATGGTGGCGCGATCCCGCCAAGGACCGGTTCCTACGGTTCGGGATCACGTTGCCGTGGGTGGTCCTGGTCGCGGCCGCGGTGTGGTGGCATCGCATCCCCTGGCTCAGCCGGCTACCGACCTTCGTTGCCGCCGGCATCGCTGCGGCCGGCGTTGCCTCGGTGACCTGGTTGACCGCTCGTCACCGGCCATGGCGGATGGTGGTGCTCGTGGTCGCTGCCGCCAGCGTTGCGATTGTGGTTGCGGGGATCCGCAGCGATCACCGGGCATTGCAGTGGGTGGGGCTCGCTGTGATCGGGGCGGCGCTGCTGCCGACGGTCTCGGCACAGCTGGGGCGGCAGGACCGGTGGCGCTGGGCGGCACCGGTGGCTGGAGCGGCCCTGGCGCTGGCAACCCTCATGGTGGCACTGGCGGGCTCCATCAGCCGCGCCGCCGATTTCCTCGATCGTGGGGACGACCCTGGGGCTCCGGTGATCGCGACCCTGGGGTCCTACGGCCTCATCGCGCTGTTGCTCGTTGCCGGGCTGTCGGTGACCCTCGTCGCCGGCCTCTTCCACTTCCTGCGCGTGCGCCTCGACCTGTGGGGACCGCTGGCCGGCGACGTCGCCGCCGAATACGTGGACGACAACCGTCCTGCGCCGGGTGACGAGTACGAGGACTGCGTCGGCGACGGTGATCGGCCGGGTCCCGTCGTGCGTCGTGCCGTCATGTGGCGGAGCCTGGCGACGGCGAGTCGCGACGTCGACGTGCTGCTCACGTCCTTCTCGATGATCCCGCTGCTCGCCACCCTGTTCGCCCTGGCGCGTGTGGCGCTCAACGCAGGAACCAATGGCAGCGAGATCGTGTCCGTCCTCGAGAATCCTCCGATCTCGGACGAGTGGTCGCTCTTGGTCACCGGCGCGACATGGATCGCCTCGCTCGCCCCCCTCGTTGGAGTTCTTGCCATCCGCGCCTCTCTGAGCAACGAGTCGATACGGCGCGGAGTGGGCATCGCGTGGGATGTGCTGACCTTCTGGCCGCGGCGATTTCACCCGCTCGGCCCGCCGGCGTACTCCGAGCGCGCGGTGCCGGAGCTGGCGAGGCGGATCCGGCAGCTGACTCGCCACGACGACGCCCGCGTCATATTGAGCGCACACTCCCAGGGTGGAGTGGTTGCGGCCGCCACGCTCGCATCGCTCCTGGGAGAAGGCCACCGGCCTTCTCGGGTCGCCGTTGTCACCCACGGGAACCCTAGCGGCCGCCTCTACCGGCGCTTCTTCCCGGGCTACTTCGGCGGTGGCATCCTCCGCTGGCTCCGGGCGAACGTCGCCGCCGGCGACGCCTGGCTCAACCTCTACCGGCTGACCGACCCGATCGGCGATGCGATCTTCACAGGAGCGGACGAGGACATGTCGGCCCCCGTCGGCGGTCGCACCTCCGGTGATGTGATGCTGCGCGATCCCGCCATGCGCTGGCGGTTCAGCCTCGATCCGTGCCCACCGATCGCCGCCCACTCCCCCTACCTCGACGACCCGGAGGCTGCGCTCCTCGTCGATGCGATCGCCGGCTCGCTCACCGAGCCTGCCAGCCGGCGAGGTTCGGAAGGCGAGGGTCCGCCGGTGCGGTGACCGATGACGGACAATGTTCTGGACAACTCGACGTTGTCTGCCGCACCGGCTCTCCGGCTCCTTCCGCTCACTGGTGAGCTGGAAGCTGCTGTTGGAGGGAACGGAAGTCGGTCAGCTCGACGTCTTGGTCGGCGATCCACGCCAGGAACGATCCGGATCGGAACAGGGCATCCTCGGCGATGCGCCACTCCGCATCCTTCGGGTGCACGGAGCGCACATCGCCCGGCGGGTTGCAGTGGAGGGAGAGGAAGGTGACCTCTCCCTCCCGTGCGGTTGCGACGTAGCTGCGATACAACGGCTCGATCGGCTCCTCAGGATGCTCGAGGCCGATGAGGAACCCGACATCGACAGCCGAATCCGATGCAATGAGCACTCGCTCCAACTCCGCGACATCGGAGGCCCCCATGTTGAGCACGGTGAAGTATGCGGAGATGTCGTTGGGAAAGATGAAGGGAATCCCGTAGTCGTGAGCGATCTCTGCAGTGATCGCGGCGAACTTCGGCAACAACGCCGTGCCCATGTGATGGTCGAGATGGCTCACGGCGATGCCGGCCGCATGGGCGATGTCGATCTGGGCACGGAGCTCGATGTCGACCGCAGAGGGATCGGCGTTGGCCGCGACCTGTGCGGCCGTCGGCCACAGATACCCGTCCAGATCCATCAGGCCGGAGCCGGCCGAACGGGTCGACACCGGCCCCCACCGGCACGCTGCGGATTCGCTGGTCAGCGTCAGGTGGACGCCGAGGTCCAGCTCGGGACGGCTCCGCGCCAGCGCCGCCGCTTCCGGAAACCACGGCCCCGGCACCATCACCGATCCACTGGTGACAAACCCGCCACCTGCCAGCTCCGCCATCGACACGACGGATCCGTGGGTGTTCCCGATGTCGTCGATGTGCGGAATCACCTGCCGAGCCATGCCGTCAGATTGCCACGCTTCGCTCGTTGCCTGCTACCCGATCGGGGCCGCACCAAACGCGACGCTGAAGCGCACGCACCAGATGTAGACCGTGGTGTACTCGGCCGCATCGACACCGGCCGGGATCTCATAGTTCTGGTCGCCGATGTTGCCCTTCAAGTCGCCGAGGTCGACGAAGTCCACCGGCGAGCCCTCGGGGTCACCTGTCGCCAGGTAGACATTGAGGTCCGGGCCGTTGTCTGTCCGGAATCCCTCCAAGCGCAGGAACGTCTGCGATCCGTCGGTGATGACCTTCGCCGTGCCCTCGGTGGGGTGGGCCCGGGAGATGAACTGACCGCTCGCCACGACCTCGACGGCCGGCATGGGGTCATCCTCGGCAACCATCTCGTCCCCGGACTTCCCCTCGTCGTCCATCGCGGCGTTCATGTCCGCGGCCAGCTCCTCGGTGGTCTCGTCGATGGCGAGGCCCGATGCTCCGGGGCCGGCGGCGAACGGATTGGTCTCACTCACCTCTTCGTCGATGAACAGGGTCTGCACACCGAAGAAGCCGAAGAGCAACCACGCCCCCACCGCGATCAGTGCGAGTGCACCGGCCGCACTGAGGAGCGGGCGCCGCCGCAGGGCGGCCACGACGCCGGCGTCTTGGGGTGTGTCAGCGGCCACGAATCGATCCTCCGCTCTGTCATTCTCACTACCTCCCTAACGGTAATCGGGGTTGGGGAAGTCGAACCGGCAGCCGGCTTCCCATTTGGAGCGCTGGTTGCCGTGCGCCGGCACACCACCGGCGTCTTTGAGCATTCGTGCGAGGTGCATCACGTTCCACGCCATGAACGTCGTGTTGCGATTCGTGAAGTCGTTCTCCGGGCCGCCTGAGCCCTCATCGAGATAGGACGGTCCGGGGCCCGCCTCGCCGAGCCATGCCGCATCGGCCTGGGGCGGGATCGTGTAACCCAGATGCTGGAGCGAGTAGACGATGTTCATCGCAGAGTGCTTCGCCCCGTCTTCGTTGCCCGTGATGAGGCATCCACCGACCTTGCCGTAGTACGCATACTGGCCGTGCTCGTTGAGGAGGTGCGAGTTGCCGTACAGACGCTCGATCACCCTGGTGCACACCGACGTCTTCTCCCCGAGCCAGATGGCAGAACCCAGCACGAGAATGTCGGCCGCTTGCACCTTCTCGTAGATCGCCGGCCAATCGTCGTTGTCCCAGCCGTGTTCGGTCATGTCGGGCCACACACCGGCGGCGATGTCGTGGTCCACCGCCCGAATCGTCTCCACCACCACGCCGTTGGATTCCATGATGTGGGACGCGATGTCCATCAAACCCTGCGTGTGGGACATCTCCGGTGACGGCTTCAGCGTGCAGTTGATGAACAGCGCCCGCAGGTCCGAGAAGTCCCAGCGGTTCTGATCGGCGGACGGATCGGTGGACATGGTTCTCTCCCGGCTCGGCGTGACGGCAAGCTATCCGACGTCGCAACGTATTCGCACCCCTTCTCCTTCCCGGCCCGGTGTGTCGTGCGGGAACCGGGCGATGCAAATACGGAACCAATCGGGCCCGGTGGTGCGTATGCCATGACAGCAGGGTCCTCAGCCCGCTCGACCCCCGAGGGAGGGAATCACATGCGACCCCGACGCTGGCTCTCGATCATGGCGATGGCGTTTGTGCTGCTCGCCGCAACTGCGGTCGCCGCACTCGCCAACCACGACGACGTGATCCCGGAGGTGATTCCGGACAGCGACATCTCGATCGACCTCGAGCCGGTGGCGGACGGGTTCACCCAGCCGGTGTGGGCAGTCAGCCCGCCTCACGTGACCGATCGCCTGTACGTCGTCGACCAGATCGGAAAGATCTGGGCGATCGGCCTGGACGGCAGCGCCCCCGAGCGCACGCTCTTCCTCGACGTGGGCGTCGATGGGCTGGACATCCTCGTGCCATTGGGTGCCTTCGGCCCGGGCTCGTTCGACGAGCGCGGGTTGCTCGGCTTGGCGTTCGATCCGGATTACACCAGCAACGGCCTGCTGTACACCTACACCTCGGAGCCGGCCACCGGTGCCGCCGACTTCTCGACCATGCCGCCGGGTGAGGTCGCCAACCACGAGTCCGTTGTCCGGGAGTGGCGGGTGGCGGACCCGACATCGCCGGCTGCCACCGTCGATCCGGCCAGCAGCCGCGTGCTGCTGTCGATCGACGAGCCCCAGTTCAACCACAACGCCGGTGCGCTGGTCTTTGGGCACGATGAGTATCTCTACGTCGCCGTCGGCGACGGGGGTAGCGCAGACGACCAGGGTGTCGGTCACGCAGACGGCGGCAACGGTCAGGATCTGAGCCCCGGCAACGTGCTGGGGAAGATCCTCCGCATCGACCCACGAGGCTCCAACTCCGCCAACGGCAACTACGGAATCCCGTCGACGAACCCCTTCGTCGGTTCTGCGGCCGCCGATGAGATCTATGCCTACGGGTTCCGCAATCCGTACCGGATGTCGGTCGACCGGGGAACCGGTCGCCTGGTTGCGGCGGATGTGGGCCAGAACGACATCGAGGAGGTCGACTTCGTACGCCGGGGCGGCAACTACGGCTGGCCGGTCAAGGAAGGCTCATTCCTGTTCGACATGAACGGGGACGATCCGGGGTTCACGACGAACTTCTCCCCCGGCAGGCCGATCGGGTTGCTCGATCCCGTCGCCGAGTATGACCACGACGAAGGCGTGTCCATCACCGGAGGCTTCATCTATCGAGGTAGTGGCGTCCCGGAGCTTCGGGGCAGTTACGTGTTCGGCGACTTCACACGCAGCTTCGCCGGTCCGGAAGGTCGCGTGTTCATGGCCACGCGGGCAGACGGCATCTCCGAATTGGCCGCCCCTGGGCTGTTCATCGGGGGCTTCGGCGAGGACGGCAACGGCGAGATCTACGTACTCGGTTCGCAGGTGTTCGCCCCTGTCGACACGACCGGCGTCGTCATGCGCATCGTGCCAGGCCAATGACCACGACGCCGGCGACGCGAGCGGGTGGAGGGGTGCGATGCCCCCTCCACCCGCGGCGCGTCGCCGGCACAGCGCCATGAGCTCGGCAGCGGATCGTATGGCGCAATCTCACGGCCGCAATAGGCTGCACATCGCCCCCGCACGTGCGGGAGAAGTGCCAGCAGTGAGACGAGCCCCGGCGATGGACGACCTGAACAGCCGATTTGCCTCCGGCGAACCAGGGGCCGTGCGCGACCTGTACGAGGCGTACAGCGGCTCGGTGTTCGCCGTCGCGTTCCGTGTCCTCGGCGACCGGAGCCTCGCCGAGGAGGCGGTCCAGCAGACGTTTCTGCAAGCGTGGCGTGCAGCCCATCGCTACGACCAGAACCGCGACGTGGGGCCGTGGCTGCACACCATCGCCCGTCGTGCCGCCATCGACGTGTTCCGCCGCGAGCGTCGCCACCGCTCGGAACAGGTGACCGAGGAGAGCGTGACCACCCTCCCTCCGTCGCTGGAGGTCACCTGGACGGTCTGGGAGGTCCGCCGCGCCCTCGACTCCCTGCCCGAAGACGAGCGCACCGTGCTCCAGGCAACCCATTTCCATGGGCTGACCCACCAGGAGACCGCCGACCGGCTCGGGTTGCCCCTCGGCACCGTGAAGTCACGGTCGTATCGTGCCTATCGTCGGCTGGCCGGACTGCTTGCACACGTAGGGGAGGTGCCGGCGTGACCGATCATCGTGAACCGCGCTCCGGCGAGGGTCCCGTGCCGAGCGGCGCCGAGATCGACGACGCCCGCCGTCGCGTCGAGTCGGCCCTGGATCGGCACGGCCTCAGCCTCGAGGATCCCGGGCTGTGGATGTCCCCCGATGTTGCGTTACCGGACGGCACGGCACCCGGCGCAGAGCCCGCCGCCGAGCCGTCGAGCCGGCCGGCGTGGTGGCGCTGGCTCGCCGTCGCCGCAGTCCTCGTGGCCGTCGTCGGGGTGTCGTCGCTGATGTTGCTGCGGGAGTCGCCCGACTGGAGCGTCGAGCTCGGCCCCACGGACGACTTTCCGATGGCGGCCGCCACGATCGATGGCTGGAACGAGGAGACGGGCACGCGGCTGCTGCTGACCATCACGGGTGTCGACCCCGCGCCGGACGGATACTTCTACGAGATGTGGATGAGCGAGGGACCGGTGCACATCTCGGCAGGCACCTTCGTCGACGTCGCCGGCGTGGAGTTGCGGGCGGCCGTCGCCCGCCGTGACTATCCCCGGCTGTGGGTGACCTTGGAGCCCATCGACGAGGACGAATCGCCAAACCCCATCGTCGTGGTCGACAGCGGGTGAACGCCACTCACGGCTCTTCGCCTCAGCGCTCAACGCTGTGCGATCCGGGCCCCAGCCCAGATCGCCGCGGCCGCGCTCGTATGGCGCCCTCCTGGTGGCCCACTAGAACTCGGCGTTGCGCGGGGTTCGCGGGAACGGGATCACGTCACGGATGTTCTGCATCCCGGTGCAGAACTGCACCACGCGCTCCAGACCGAGGCCGAAGCCGGCGTGAGGCGCCGAGCCGAACCGGCGCAGATCGAGATACCACCAGTAGTGCTCCTCGTCCATGCCTTTGATCCGCATGCTGTCCGCCAGAACATCGAGTCGTTCCTCGCGCTGGCTGCCGCCCACGATCTCGCCGACCCCGGGAACGAGCACGTCCATGGCGGCAACCGTTCTGCCGTCGTCGTTGCGACGCATGTAGAAGGCCTTGAAGTCGAACGGGAAATCGGTCACGGTGACAGGCGACGTGAACACCTGCTCGGTGAGGTAGCGCTCGTGCTCTGACTGCAGGTCGGCGCCCCAATGGACGGGGAACTCGAACGAATGACCCGACCTTTCCAGCAGATCGACGGCCTTTGAGTATGTGATCCGCTCGAACTTGCCTTCGGCGACGCCGGCGAGACGGTCGTGGAGGCCCTCGTCGACCCACTTGTTGAAGAACGCGAGATCGTCCTCGCAATGGTCGAGCACGTAACGCACCAAGTACGTGACGTACTCCTCGGCGAGATCGGCGTTGTCCGCGAGATCGGCGAAGGCGATCTCGGGTTCGATCATCCAGAACTCGGCGAGGTGGCGCCGCGTGTTGGAGTTCTCCGCTCGAAACGTAGGCCCAAACGTGTAGACACGGTCCATGGCCAGGGCATACGCCTCGGCGCCCAGCTGCCCGCTGACGGTGAGGAACGTCGGCAAGCCGAAGAAATCGGTGCCGTAGTCGACGGTCCCCGCCGCGTCTCTTGGGGGGTTGGCGGGGTCGAGCGTAGTGACACGGAACATCGCACCGGCGCCCTCGGCGTCGCTCGACGTGATGAGGGGAGTGTTGATGTAGAGGAAGTCGCGGTCTTGGTAGAAGCGGTGCGTCGCATAGGACAGGGCGTTGCGCACCCGGGCCACGGCCCCGATGGTGTTGGTGCGGGGCCGGAGGTGGGCGATCTCGCGCAACCGCTCGAACGAGACTCGCTTCTTCTGCAGGGGGTATGCCTCCGGATCGGCGAGACCGTGGGGGGTGACCGACGAGGCCTTGATCTCCACGCGCTGGCCCTTGCCCGGCGATTGGGTCAACACACCCGTGACCTCGGCGGCGGCACCGATCGAGAGTTGTTTGACGTCGCTCTCGTAGTTGGGGAGATCACCGTCGGCGATGACCTGGAGGCCGGGGAAGGACGACCCGTCGTGCAGCTCGATGAAGGAGAACCCACCCTTCGAGTCCCGCCTGGTTCTCACCCAACCGGCCACCGTCACTTCGGCACCGAAGTCCTCACGCTCGAGGATGTGCTTGATCAACTGCCGCGTCATTCCCAGCTCCTTGTGCCGCAGCACGATAGGCCGGACGGGGTCAGGACAGCTCGCACATCGCACCGTCGGTCTCGACGGCGGCCACCATGCGCGCACCCGGCGCTTCGACGACGTCGACACCGTCTACTCCGAGCACCTCCAGCGCCCGGCGCAGGGGAGCCGGCTCGGACGTCTCCAGCCGCAGCCCGACCAGCCGGTGGCCCTCCTCGAGCGACACGGTGGGATGCTCGGTGGCGCCCCAATCGATGACGAAGGGAATCAGGTCGGTGCGCGGCGGCGTCAGCTGCCAATGCAGCAACTGTCCGTCCGGGCGCTCACGGCGCATGGAGGTCACCGAGCCGAGATCGAGGCCGGCCGCTGCTGCTTCCGCCACGTCGGTATCGATGTCGGTGGAGCGCAACGCCCATGCCACGAGCTTGGGCTCGCGCAGCCGATCGATGTCGAACGGCCGGGGAGAACCCGGGTCCGGCTGGGCGGGATCGGGCCCGATGATCTCGAGGTAGGCACCTCCGCCGAGATCTGCCAGCCAGTTGCACGTTCCCAGGCCCCGGTGCTGCCCCCCGGGGGCGGGGCGAACGCCGAGGCGGTCCCGGGCGACGGCCAGCGCCTCTCGCAGACTGGGCCCGGCGAACACCAAGTGGTCGATCGTCATGGTGGCCATCAGGGCAGTGGAGAGCTCAGTCGAACACCGGCGTGGGGTGGCCGGCGGTCTCGCGGGGAGGTGCCTCGGTGCGCAGCCCGTAGACGTAGATCGTCTGACCGATCTCGAGGTGCTCCCGGAGCAGATCCATGTCCCAATTCGTCACGCGCACACAGCCGTGCGATGCCGGGTAGTTGGGCACACTCGGCGAGCCGTGGATGGCATACCCGCCACGGAAGTAATACGGGTTGTACAGGGCGCCGAGGTACGACACGCGCATGCCGTTGATCGCCCGATCGAACGTGTATTTCCCCTCCGGTGTCCGCGCCGCCACCGTCCGGCCCGCATGATTGACGAAAGACTCGCCGTTGCCGGTCGACACCGGCAGCACGTAGCGCACCTCGTGGTCTTCCACCAGGTAGAGCACCTGCTTGGCGAGGTCCACCTCCACGCGGTCTGCCTCGCGGCGCCACACCAGCTCTGCCGGATGGTCGAGCAGCTCCCACATGTCGGTGGTGAACACACCCGTGGTCTCGAGCCCGTGGTGCTTCTGGAACGCAAAGACCGCATGGCGGGTGACATAGCCGAACCCGTCGCCCTCATCTGCGTGGAATCCAGCCTCGGCGAGACGCTCGTTGAGACGCTGCACCCAGCTCCCGGTGTCGTTGAGCGCCAGCTCGGCGGGACGTTGCTGCAGGTTGGCGAGATCCGGAGTGTCCACCCCCACCTCGACCGTGGCATCGCTCACTGCCGCGGATGCCGATGCGCTCAGGAACATCGCCAACACGACCGTCGCTATACCAAACAACAAAACCTCCCACCGGGGTGAGCAGCGGTGACGTTAGCGAAAGAACGCGAAATTGCCATCAAGCTCCAGCCGGTCGTCAGGCGCCCACCGCAACGACGATGCGCCCCCGGGTCTGCCCGGCGAGCTGGCGTGGAGCCTCGCTCAGCACTCCGGAGAGCGGGATCTCTGTCGTCAACGATTCGAGTGCGTCGAGATCCAAGTCGCGGACCAGCCGGTCCCACGCCACGATGCGCCGCGGCTTTGGGCAGTAGACGCTCTCGATGCCGGCCAGGGTGACGCCACGGAGGATGAAGGGCGCCACGGTCGCCGGGAGATCCATGCCTTGGGCGAGCCCGCAGGCGGCGACCACGCCGCCGTACCGCATCGAGGCGCAGGCGTTGGCGAGCGTGTGACTACCGACCGTGTCGACGGCCCCGGCCCATCGTTCCTTCGCCAGGGGACGGCCCGGCTCCGAGAGATCCGCCCGATCCTGGATCTCGGCGGCCCCCAAACTCCTCAGGTAGTCGCCGAGCTCGGGGCGACCGGTGGAGGCGACGACGTGGTAGCCATTGGCGGCGAGGAGCGAGACCGCGACGCTACCGACTCCCCCGGCGGCTCCGGTGACCAGCACGTCGCCGGCGTCCGGCCCGACGCCATGCTCCTCCAGAGCCAGGACGCACAACATCGCCGTGTAGCCGGCCGTGCCGATCGCCATCGCCTGCCTCGTCGTGAGGCCATCGGGCAAAGGGATGAGCCAGTTGCCGTCCAGGCGCGCCTTCTCGGCGTACCCGCCCCAATGCAGCTCCCCGACACCCCAGCCGTTGAGCACGACCTCGTCTCCGGCGGCGTAGCCGTCGTGACTGCTGTCCACGACGACTCCGGCCAGATCGACTCCAGGAACCATCGGGAAGCTACGAACCACCGGCGATGCACCGGTGATCGCCAGGCTGTCCTTGTAGTTGAGGGTGGAGTAGTCGACGGCGACCGTCACATCTCCGTCGGGCAGGTCCGACTCCGCAACGTCCGTCAGGGTGGTGCGATATCCCGCTTCGTCTTTGGTGATGAGAACCGCATCCACGTGACATCCTCCAGGACTCGTCGAACAACTGCATTCTGGTCACTCGGGCGCCGGGCACCGTCATCCGCGACCCCGCCGGGCGCCGTACCATGCCACATGACCACAACAACGATCCCCCCTGCTCCCATCGCGGCCGGCGGCAGCCGGCTTCGCCTGTACAACGTCGCCATGGGTGTCCTGCATGCGTTGCAGGGCATCCTGGTGCTGGCGCTCGCCAACGATTTCTCGCTACCGGTGATTGCCACCTACATGGACGGACCTCCCGGCGCCGGAGAACCCGAGGTCACGCCGCTCTTCGACGTGAGCATCGCGTGGGGCGTCGCCGTGTTCCTCTTCATGTCGGCGCTGGCCCACTTTCTCATCTCCTCACCCGGCATCTATGGCTGGTACCGGCGCAACCTCGCGCTCCAGCGCAACTACGCACGGTGGATCGAATACTCGCTGTCCTCCTCGGTGATGATCGTCCTGATCGCAATGCTCACCGGCATCGCCGACATCGCCGCACTGCTGGCGCTCTTCGGCGTCAACGCATCGATGATTCTCTTCGGGTGGCTCCAGGAGAAGTACGAGACGCCCGGCGCAAACGTCGGCTGGATGCCCTACTGGTTCGGCGTGCTTGCC
Organism: Acidimicrobiia bacterium; assembly: GCA_965216945.1. Classification (GTDB taxonomy): domain Bacteria; phylum Actinomycetota; class Acidimicrobiia; order Spongiisociales; family UBA5794; genus DATHZQ01. The sequence continues at coordinate 204,318 of CBDCGU010000003.1, forward strand.
GGCGCCATCCCATGGATCGCCATCGGCATCTACCTGTTCAGCCCCGGCAATGACGCCAGCCCGCCGGGCTTCGTCTACGGCATCTTCTTCTCACTGTTTGCGTTCTTCAACGTCTTTGCAATTGTCATGGTGCTGCAGTACAAGAAGATCGGACGCTGGGCCGACTACGCGTTCGGCGAGTCCACCTATGTCCTGTTGAGCCTCGTGGCCAAATCAGCCCTCGCTTGGCAGGTATTCGGCGGAACGCTGGCGACATGACCACCCTTGCCGATCGACTCGCCATTGGCCGGTTCACCAATCTCGGCTACCTGTGGAATGCCCGCCGGTTCTCCGACGACCTGCAGCGTATGGAGGGGAAGACCGTCGTCGTGACCGGCGGTAGCGGCGGCCTGGGTCTCGCCGCCGCCGAGAGTCTGGCGAGCCTCGGCGCCCGGGTCGTCATCGTCGGGCGGAACCAGGGAAAGCTCGATGCCGCCGTCGCCACCATCGGTGGCGAGCCGCGGGGTGTTCGCTGCGACCTGTCGCTGCTTCGTGAGATCCGTGCGCTTGCTGCCCACCTCACGGACACCGAACCGCACATCGACGTTCTCATCAACAACGTCGGCGTGCTGCTCCCGGAGCGCCGGGTCTCCGACGAAGGCCTCGAGATGACGCTGGCGACGAACCTCGCCGGCCACTTCCTCCTCACCAACCTCCTGCTCCCCCGGTTGATCGAATCGGCACCTGCCCGCGTGGTCAACGTCACCTCGGGTGGCATGTACTCGGCGCGGATCCGCCCCGACGATCTTCAGTTCCGGTTGCGCGACTACACGGGAACGGCGGCCTACGCCCACACGAAGCGTGGCCAGGTCATCCTCAGCGAGATGTGGGCCGCTGCACTCGCCGAGACCGGAGTTGTGGTCCATGTCCTGCACCCGGGATGGGCGCGCACCAGCGGGGTGAAGCAGTCCCTCCCCACCTTCGACAGACTGATGCGCCCCCTGCTCCGCACCCCCGAGCAAGGAGCGGACACGATCGTCTGGCTGGCGGCCGCCGCCGACCCGATGCGGTCCACGGGGCGTTTCTGGTTCGACCGTCGCCCCGCTCCAACCCACCTCACAGACAGGACCGTCGAGAACGCCGGCGACCGCCAGCAGCTGTGGGACGCCCTCGTCGAGTTGACGGGGTCGGACTTCGCTCTCGCCGGCAACCCGTGACCGGAATGCCGCCGACGCATCGACTGTTGTCGATATTGTGACTCGCCGGCGAACTGTGGGACGATGCTGACATGCAACCCGTGATCGAATGCTGCCAGCCGCTCCTGGAGGAGCCGGTCGATGCCGCCGAAGCCGAACAACTGGCTGCGTGGTTCGGCGTGCTCGCCGACCCGACGCGGCTACGGCTGCTGAGTCTGATCGCCACCGCCGGCGAGGCCTGCGCCGCATGTGACCTGGTCGAACCTCTCGGGGTCTCCCAACCAACCGTGAGCCACCACCTGAAGGTGCTTCGTGAGGCGGGCCTCGTCGAGAGCCGCAAGGAAGGCCGGTGGGTGTACTACCGGCCGGTTCCTGATCGTCTCTCGATCCTGAGCCGCACGCTCGGCGCCTGATCGATGCGACGGTGCCGGGCGGAAGTTGCTTGGCTGTAGCCTCCACCGCAACGATGGGTGTTCCTTTTGCTCTCCGCCGACCCTGGTTGCTCATGCGCGGCGTGCGCACCAACCGCAACCAGCCCGATCTGGACCGGCTGGCCGCCATCGACGACCCGGTCAGCTTCGTTTGGGAGATCCTGCCCCACGCCGCACGGTCCTTTGCGATGAGCATCCTGATGCTGCGGGCGCGGCACGCCACGGCCGCGGCCGTCGCCTACCTCTACTGCCGAATGCTCGACACCTATGAGGACCTCAGTCCACCTGGCGAGCGGGAATCTGCACTGCGAGCGTTCGCCGAGCGGATGGCATCGATGGCGCCGCCACCGCCTATCGGCGCGACGGCGGCACGGGATGACCGGGAACGGTCCCACCTCCTCCTCATCGACCGGTGTGCGATGGTCGACCAGGTGTATGCGACACTCCCCGCGGCGGATCGTCGACACATCGCCGACCTCGTGCGAGCCATGGCAGACGGGATGGTGTGGTCGGTGCGCCGCTTCAGCGAACAAGGCGGCGTTCTCGTCGATCGTGACCAGCTGAGACGCTATTGCCACCACGTCATCGGCCAGCCGATCCTCTTCACGCTGCTGCTCGTGCTCAATCGCGACCTCACGGCCGACCAGCGGCGCGATGCCCTGGCAGCGAGCGAGATGATCCAGCTCGCCAACATCACCCGGGACATCGAGCGTGATCTGGAGCGAGGCGTTGCCTATCACCCCTCGCTGCGGCCGCACCTGGGAAACTCAGGGGCGGAGGAGCCGGTGCGGATGGCGAGGCGCGAGCTGATGGCGCTTGCGCTGCCCGAGGCCGCCGCCTACGGCCGGCTCGCCGGGCAGCTGGCGGTGCGACCACTCAGCTTGGCGCGGGGATCGGCCGTGTTGCTCCTCCTCCACACCGACCGCCACTATCGCTGGTGTGCACGGCGGGTCGGCCATGCCGGGTGGCGGCGCAGCGAACGGACGTCCGTGATCCTCCTGTCGTCGCTCCTCGCCGTGTTGTCGCACCGCTGGTCGGCGCGGGTGATGCGCCGGGTGGAACGGGATTTCCGCACCGCCGCCGACGCAATGATCGCGGCGCGGACCCCGGACGGGGCCGGTCCACCACCCTCGGCGCCTCACTGATCGAGCAACGCCGCCACGTTGGCCATCGCCGTGTCCATGACCCTCCGATGACCCACGCGGAAGAACAACCAACGTCGGAGTGACGGGCGCACTCCACCCAGCGGTTCCACTCCCCTCTCCCGGCAGCCGGTGGTGTTGATCTGCTCGTCGAGAGTGGCCCCGTCCGCATTGTCGGCCACGGTCCAGACCAGCTCGCCCCGGAGGTAGGGGCGACGGCGATCCGGCTGGCTGAACCGAACGAGAATCACATGGGTATCGAGCCTCTCGAGCTCGACGTCGAATCTGAAGGCAGGAGCCGGAACGAAGTCGCGCACCGACCGGACCGGCAGATCCCCCACACGCTCAGTGCCGGGTCGCTCGCCGAAGATCGAGCCCGGTCCGGTGAGCGGCGCCGTCAGCAGAACACGTTCGATGGCGTCGGCCGAGGCCGCCGGGCCCGCAAACGCAAACCGCTGCTCGAGCGTGGCCAGACCCCGATCGTGTCCCCGGGACGAGAGGATCCGTTGCACGGTCGCAGCCACTCCACGAGGTTACCGATCTGTCACGACGCAGGGTGCGGCCAACGGCCCAGGACGTGCCGGTGCCCGGCCGTTGCCGGCCGGGCACCGAGTTGGTCGAGTTGCGGTGTTTCTCAGTTGAGGCGAGTGATCCGGTCTTGCGGTCCGGGCTCCACCGGGGAGTTCAGACCGAAGTACGTCACGAGTGCGTCCAGATCGACCTCGCCACCCAGACGGTCGGTGCCGTCGACGAGGACGGAGAAGTTGTCTCCACCGTCGGCGAGGAAGCTGTTGACCGTCACGCGGTAGGTGCCTGCCGGATCAACCAGCACGCCGTCGATCATGATGGTGTCGGCGAGGACCTTCTCCTCGTCCGGCAGGGATGCATCCCACGTGTACGAGAAGCCCGCGGACACTTGCAGGATCCTTGGATTCTCTTGCCCCACCCACTGCTGTGTGAGCAGCGTGTGGATCTGCTCACCCGTGAGCGTCATCGTCACGAGGCTGTTGCCGAACGGCTGCACGCCGAACGCCTCGCCAAAGGTGACTTCGCCATCGGCCTCGTCACCATCGGCCAGGAAGCGCATGTCGTCGCGGATGCCGCCCGGGTTCATGAACGCGACCACTGCCTCGCCGAAGCCGACATCGTCCGTCGCATCGAGCTGCGCATCGGCGATGACGTCACCGAGCTGCGACTCACCAGCGTCGTTGGCCGTTCGCGTGATGTCCTCCGTGATGGTGCCGATGACCTGGTTGGCCAGCGGCGCCGACAGCTCGTCGTAGAAGTCGATCAGGGCGGTGAGCGCCGGGTCGGGCGTGACACCGTCCTGCAAGTTGCCCACGTTCTCGATGTTCTGGACCGTCATGTCGCCGGTCCTACGATCGAGCGTCACGTCGATGTCGGTGAAGAGCCGGCCGCGATTGTCCGCCATCGTCACCCAGATGTCGTTGATCTCGCACACGAACTCGTCGTTCGTGTGTCCGGCGATGACGAGGTCGACGGCCGGATCGAGCTGAGCCGTGATGTCGGCGATCGGGCCGGTCAGCCCGCTACCGCAGTCGTTCTGCCCACCGTCCGAGAAGCCACCCTCGTGGAGCAGCACGACGATCGACTCGATGCCGCGGCTCTGCAGGCGCGGCACCATCTCGTTCACCGTCTCCGCCTCGTCCTTGAAGGTGAGGCCGGCAACACCCGACGGGGTCACGATCGTCGGGGTGCCTTCCAGTGTCATCCCGATGAACGCCACCCGGACGCCGTCATAGTTGCGGAACGTCACACCCGGGAAGATCGTCTCCCGCGTGGCGTCGACGACGACGTTGGCTGCGAGGAACTCGAAGTCGGCTCCCTCGAACACCGTGCCACCAAAGTCACCGTCAACAGGATGGGTACCGCCGTGCTGCATACGGAGCAGCTCGTCCGGCCCTTCGTCGAACTCGTGGTTGCCCACGGCGTTGATGTCGAGACCCATCAAGTTCATCGCCTCGATCGTCGGCTCGTCGTGGAACAACGCCGAGATCAAAGGCGACGCCCCGATCAGGTCTCCGGCAGAGACGAAGATCGAGTGACCTTCAGCGGCGGCCTCCCTGGCCGCGATGTTCGTGGCGAGGAAGTCGGCGCGACCCGTGCCTCCGAACGAGCTCGATGTCGTAGCGATGTTCCCGTGGAAGTCGTTGATCGCCAAGATCTGCAGGTGCACCTCGGAAGGTCCGCGGCGTCCTGCCTCGGCTGCCTCCGGATCGTTGGCCCCTGCCGGCGCAACCAGCACCGCTGCCAGCAATGCGGCAACTGCACTGAGCATGAGCGCGCGGCGAAGCCACGAGTTCCCTCGACGTACCATTCCCATTCTCCTCCCATAGCGTGTAGCTCTACCCCTCGTCAGGACGATAGCCCGGGATCGGCGGCTGCGGAGCCGAATATCGCAATCAAGTGTCGCAAGTCAGGTTCAGCTGCTCGCCGACCGGCACGATCAGCCGGACGTCACAGTGACCGCAGGAACCGTACCGACATGTGAAGGTAGTTGTCCGTGCCGGGATGTCGACTCCAGCAGTCCTGCCATTCCCGATCCTCCCACAGCGCAGCCCACGATTCCTCGCGCTGTTCCATGCCATCCCACCTGATCACCCACGTCACGTTCGCCGAGCCGTGGGGAAGATCCATGGGCGCCGAGCCCGCGATCCGCGGCGCCACCCCGCTGTCGATCCACACACCTCGAACGTCACACCGTGGACGCAGTATCGGCAGCGCTTCTGCCCACCAAGCTGCGTAGGCATCGAGGTCGCCGTCATAGTGGTAGTCACGGAACTCGAAGATCTCGTCGTTCACCACGTGTACCTCCCCTGTCGCGACGAGCCTACGCATCGGTCTGGTCGCGCCACGACGTCTCCCTAGAGGCTGCAACGGTTGGCGTCAGTGGCTGCGTTCGGTCCGTGCCGGCGCTCGACGCTCGCAGGCAATTGTGTCCCGAGCCATCCCGCACCTGCTGCCTCCCACCACCGCAGCGGTCGAGAAGGGGCCATTCACCTCGCCAAGGACTCGCGCCCCTAGGGGCATCCCCCTATTCACAGCGAAAGGCGGTGCCGAGACAATCGGGACAAGCACACGAGGTGGGAACGTGGATCGAGCAGCCGCAACGACGAGCCGGTCGAAGGGGAGCAATGCCAAGCACGCGTGGATCGTGCCCGTTGCCGGGCTCGTCGGGTTGGTCGTCGGCCTTCTCGCCGGAGCCCATGGCATCGGCACAGCCACCGTGTTCGCCATGATTGCCGCCATCGTCGTGCGGTCCCAACCAACCACTATTCGCTCGAAGCCGGAACCGACCGCATCGGTCTTCCTGCGCGAGATGCGCGCCAAGGGCGTGCTCGACGATGCGACGTTCCGGCGGCTCATCGATGAGCTGGTCGTGCGCGGCGTAGCCGCGCCGGCGCAGACCGAGCGCGACGCGGCAGCGCCACCCGTAGCGATGCCCAATCTGCCGACCCGGGAGGAGCGGGGCACGCGCCGCCCGCCGGCCGCTCATCCGCCGGCTCGACCAACCCCACCACCTCCCGTCGTGGCGTCGGCGGCATCTACTATTCGCACGCCGCCTCGGTGGAGGCGGCTACCCGGGAGGGCCAAGCTCGCCCGAGCTTGGCAGTCGCTGGTCTCCGACTTCGCAGTGCAGGGCCTCGGCTCGCTCGGGGTGCTGTTGGTGTTCACCGGAACGCTGGGCTTCGTCCTCTTCGCGTTCACCGAAGTCGGGACGGCGTTCCGTCCCGCCGCCGAATTGGCGCTCCCCGCAGTGCTGGCCGGCTTGGCTGTGTTCCTCCATCGACGTGGAGCGTCGTTCGTCGGCGGTGCAATGGAGTTCCTGGCCGGGGCGGTCCTCCCGATCATGGTGTTTGCCGCATTCGTCGACGGCGCATCGGTCCCCCCCGACCTCGCCGGCCTACCCCTCGTTGGCATGCTGGCTGCAGCCGCGTCCGCGCTGGCCGTCATCTACGCCGCGGTGGTGCGTCGCCGGCCGGAGTCGCCGCTGCGCTATCTGGTGGGTCCGCTGGCGTGGATAGCAGCCGGCGTTCTCGGCCTGGTGATCCATGCCGGACCGTCCGCCGCCCAGATGGCGCTCGCCACAGGAGCCGTGGCAGGTACCGCTTGGCTACTCCGACTCCGCCGGCCCGATCCTGCAGCTTCGCCGACATGGCGGGTGTGCGCACCTGCGCTGGCGGTTGGCTACGGCCTCACACTGGCGTTCGCAGCGGGCGAGGGATGGTCGTTGCCGCCCATGGTTGCGGGTGGGCTCATCGTCGTGCTCGGCCTCGAGGCGCTCCAGCCTCCGAGCCCCTTCTCGTGGCTGAGCCACGCCGGTGTGGTCGCAATCACCATTGTTGCCGGATTTGCGACCTGGCCTCCGGCGTGGGTGGGCGTGCTGGGCGTTGTCTTGTTCCTCGGGCTCGCCGAACGGTGGTCCCGCTCTGTCGATCCCGACGGTGCCGTGGCGGTGATGCTGGCCGGAGCGGGCGCCACGATGCTCGCCACGCTCGGTGACCCGGCTGCCGTGACCGCCGCCGCTGCGGTGGTCACCACCTGGACGCACGTGCGCCGTCCCCGCCCCTTGACCTGGTCCTCCGCTCCGGCGACGGTCCTCATGGCGGCCGCTGCGCCGTTCATCCTGGTGGCAGGTGTGGCCGGGTGGCTCGGTACCGCCGTCGCGCTGCTGGCCGGCGCCGCCGCCCTGGTCGTTGCCCACGTCTTCGTACGGAAGTGGCTACCTGGTGATGTCTTCTACGCCCTGTGGATCCCGGCTGCGGCGGTGGTGCTGGCGATCGGGGTTGCGGCGACGCTGCCGATCGGATCGGGCGAGTACCTGCCGTCCGTCACCTGGGCGTTGTTGATCGTTCCCTTCGCGGTGTCCTGGCTGCCCGCGGGGAGCCGGGTGTGGCCAGCGGCCGTCTTGCTGGCCGCGGCGGCCGCTTCTGCTGCGGAAGCCGCCGGCATTGCATTCGATGTTCGCCTCGCGGTGTTCGCCCTGGCCGGCGTCGCCGTCACGACGATCGCCGTCGGGCTGTCCGGACCAACGGGTGGTCACGTGGCTCTGGTCGGGCACACTGCGGCGCTCGCTGCATTGGCCGCCGGAGTTGCGGCACGCTTTGACGTCTTGGCGACGGCAACGGCCGGGAACGACTGGCTGATCGTCGCGTTGCTCGTAGCTTGGACACTCACGTGGCTGCTCGAGGTCGTAACTGATCCGACCGCACCGCTGCAACGGCTGTTCGCCGATCGCCCGCGCCGCGTCGGCGCCGTGTCCGAAGCGATCTTGCTCGTGTCGATTCCCGTGGTCGTGCTCGTTGCGGCCGGGTTGATCTGGCCCGCGGCGCAGCCCACACCGTCCGTCCTCACGTTGGGGGGCCTGGCCCTGAGCTACTCGGCTGCCACTCGATGGCTCGACCACCGCTCGAGCCTACGGACGATGCTCAGCCTCTCCGGTATGGCGCTTGCCGGCTTCGGCGAGCTGCTCACGAGAGATCTGAGCCCCTACGTGGATCCGGATCGATGGGTGATCGCAGCATCGCTCGCCGCAGTGATCGCCTCTGTGATCGCTATGACCGGATCGCACCGCCGGGGCTGGATGTTCTGGATCGCATGGGCTGCCTCAGCACCGTTGGCCGCGCTCGGTGCGATCGAACTCGGCGTCGAGCGCAGCGCCGAGCACTGGGGCTGGTTTGCCTGGGGTGCGGCCGCCGGCCTCGGGGCACTTTTCATGGACGACCACCGGCATGGCCGCCGGAGCCCGGGCACGGGCATCCGGACCGCCTGGCTCGCTCCGCCGGCGTGGTTGGGCAGCGGCGTTGCGGCCCTGTCCTTGAGCCCGGCGTTTGCGGTACCGTTCGCCGACCTGTGGCCCCCGTCCATCGTCGTGGCCGCCTTCTCGCTCATGCTCGCCGTCCGTCTCCGTCTCGGGTCTCTGAGCACGATCTCGTGGGCCGCCGGGATACTCGCCGTGACGTCATTGGGTGGGTGGTTCGGTTGGGACCTCGCCGCCGACCCTTGGTTGCTCGTCGTTCCGGCAGTCGTGGCCGGGCTGGCCGGTCTGCTGCTGGCGGACGCCGGGGCTGCGCCATGGCGATGGGATCTCCCCGCGTTGTCCGTTGCAGCGACGACCGCCACCATCGCCGTGGCATCCGGCTACCACGCGAGTGCCACGGCGACGACTTGGCTACCGATCGGTCTGGGGTGCCTGGTGATCGGGGCGGTGCGCCGCTGGCCCGCGGTCGGCGTCGTTGGAACCCTGCTGGTGCTGGGGGCGGCGGCGATCGCGTCGCCCGCTTGGCTGGCGGCGGCGCTGATCACCACATCGCTCGCCGCGGGAGTCGCCGCCACATCACTGCCGCGTGTTCAGCTGCCCCTGCAGTGGACGTCCGCCCTCGCCGGTGGTCTGGCCTGGGCGCAGCTGCTCATCGCCATCGGGGCCGGCCTCGACCCAGCCATCACATCGACACTTGTGGGATCAGCGGTTAGCGCCGGCTGCTTCGCCTTCGCCGCGGTGCTGCGGGGCGAAGCGGAGTGGGTGGCGACGCGCCTCGGTCCATGGGCGGCCGTGGCCGCCATCGGCTTGATCGGTGCCGCTCTCGCCATGGGGATCGATCCACGGAGCTCGCTCCTGTGGATTGCCACAGCGAGCTTCCTGGCGTGGACGGCCGCATCGGCACGGGTCGCCGCCTCGTTCGGCGTCGACGGGTTGCGCGGTGCAGCCGTCATTCTCGGCATCGCCTCCCTGGTGTCCGCCGGATTCGCTTTCGAGCTGCAGGCGACGGGATGGGTCGCACTGCTCCTCGTCGCAGCCATGGCCGGCACGGTCTTGGGCCTGGCGATCTGGCTGCGAGAACCTGCGTCGCGCTGGCTGCCGTTCGTCGCTTCTGGAGTGCTCGGCCTCGATCTGGGGGCGGCGGCGGTGGCCCTCACGTTGTGGCCCAACACGACACTGCTTTCCATCGTGGCATTGGCTGCTGCCGCACAGGCCATGGCAGCGGGCGTGATCGGCGACAACCCACGCTTGATCCAAGCTGCACCGCCACTGCTCTACACCGCCTGGGTGGCCAGCATCGGGGAGACGATGGGCGGCGACGTGCAGTGGATCACGACGCCAGCAGCCATCGCGGTCCTTGCGGTGGTGGAGATCGGCCGTGTCCATCGCCGCCGTCTCGGCCGCACACCGGTGACGAGCAACGCCCTGCTCGCCGCGGAGTTGAGTGCCACGGCCCTGCTGGTGGTCCCGGCATTCGCCCAGACCATCCTCGTCGCCCTCCCCTTCGGCTTGCTGGCGGTCGTCCAGGGGATCGGTCTCGCCACGTGGGGCGCCGTGTCCCATGTGAGACGGCGCGTGTTTGCGGGCGCTGCAGCCAGCGTCACCGGGGCGTTGCTCATGGTCGCGTTGCCGCTTGCGACGATGGTCCCGCAGATCGACGGCATCGCATTGTGGGCGACGCTCGGAGCGATCGGGGCCGTACTGATCACGGTGGCCGCCACCGTGGAGCAGATGCGGCGCCGGGTAGCCAACGTCCGACGCACCTGGCATGAGCTCTCCAACGACTGGGAATAGGCAGGCGGCGACGGCGTGTCCGGGTGTCACCAGTCGAGCGCTCGACCAGCGGGTCTACGTGGACGCCATCGGGATGGGCCGGTCGGTGGTCAGCAACGAGATCGCCGTCATCGGCGGTCGGGGAACAGGCAGAACGGATGGCCATCGGGATCGAGCATCACCCGCACATCGTCCTGGGGCTGGTGGTCGGCCACCGTTGCTCCGGCGTGGCACGCCCACTCCACCGCCTCCTCCAGGTCGTCGACACCGAAGTCGAGATGCACCATCATGAGTTGCTCTCCATCTGCCGGGGGCCACGTCGGGGCGACGTAGTGCGGCTCCCACTGCACCTCGAGCTTGTGCTCGCCACCGGGAGCGCGCAGGAGGACCCAGCCGTCGCTCGACGGGTAGCCAGGCCGGGGCCCTTCGCTCCTGGCAATCTCCCAACCCAGCATCGTGTGATAGAACTCTGCCAGCCGCCGCGGGTTGGGGGAATCGAGCACAGGGCCGGCAAATCGCATCTCGGGTCGGGTCACGGGCTCTCGCATGGACGGCACCACCAGTGTGCCAGCCTGACGGGTCGCCCGCATAGGGCAGGGCGCGGGCCCCACCACTTCCCGTAGTCTTCCGCCAGCACGAAAGGACGATGGATGCGCCGGCTCATCGAGTGTGTGCCCAACTTCAGCGAGGGCCGCGATCGCGCCGTCATCGATGCCATCGCCCGCCGCATCGAGACCGTCGACGGGGTGAAGCTGCTCGACGTCGATCCGGGTCGTGCGACCAATCGCACGGTTGTCACGTTCGTCGGCGAGCCCGAGGAGGTGGTCGAGGCTGCGGTTCGGGCCGTGGCCGCGGCCAGCGAGCTCATCGACATGCGGGACCACACCGGAGAACACCCGCGGTTCGGGGCGACCGACGTGTGCCCGCTGGTCCCTGTGACCGGCATCAGCATGGAGGAGGCGGCCGAATACGCCCATCGCCTGGCCCGCCGCCTCGGTGAGGAGCTGGGACTCACCATTTACTGCTACGAAGAAGCGGCGACGACGCCGGAACGCCGCAACCTGGCCGATGTGCGGGCGGGCGAGTACGAGGGTCTCGCCGGCAGACTGGAGGATCCGAGCTGGCAACCGGACTACGGCCCCGCCGTCTTCAACGAGCGCTCCGGCGCCACGGCAGTGGGCGCCCGCGGGTTCCTCGTGGCCTACAACGTGAACCTCAACACGACGTCGACCCGGCGAGCCAACGCCGTTGCGTTCGACGTGCGGGAACGGGGCAGGATCAAGCGATCGGGCAATCCTCTCACGGGCGAGATCGTTCGCGACGAGGCCGGCGATCCGGTGTGGCTGCCCGGCTCACTCGAGAAGGTGAAGGCCATCGGCTGGTATATCGACGAGTACGGGATCGCTCAGATCTCGATGAACCTCACAGACATCGGCGTGACCCCGGTGCACGTGGCGTTCGACGAGGTGTGTGATCGCGCCGTGGCACGAGGCATGCGGGTGACGGGGTCGGAGCTCGTCGGGCTCATCCCGCTGGAGGCGATGCTCGACGCCGGCAGGCACTATCTGCGCAAGCAACAACGTTCCACGGGAGTTGCCGATAGCGAGCTGATCAAGATCGCCGTCAAGTCGCTGGGGCTCGACGAGCTCACCCCGTTCGACCCGCACGAGAAGATCATCGAGTACGCCGTCGACGATCGCACGGATCGGTTGGTGAGCCGGCCGTTGCAGCAGTTCGTCGAGGAGACCGCCTCCGAGTCGCCGGCACCGGGGGGCGGCTCGGTCTCGGCACTGCTGGGCGCCCTCGGTGCGGCTCTCGCCACGATGGTGGCCAACCTCTCATCGCACAAGCGGGGGTGGGATGAGCGATGGGAGGAGTTCTCCGATTGGGCCGACCGGGGCAAGGCCCATCAGGACGAGTTGGCCGCGCTCATCGATGCCGATACCGATGCGTTCAACGAGCTCATGGCCGCATTCGGTCTGCCCAGCGAGACGGAGGATGACATGGCCCGGCGATCCGACGCCATCGAACGCGCAACCCGGCAGGCCATCGATGTGCCGTTGCGGGTGATGGAAGTGAGCCTCGACTCGATGGACGTCATCGCCGCCATGGCGGACATGGGACTCGCCGCTTCCGTGTCCGACACAGGTGTCGCCGTGCTGTGTGCCCGCTCCGCCGTGATGGGTGCGTATCTGAACGTCAGGATCAACGCATCGGGCCTCGCCGATCAATCGGCCGCAGCCGACTACCTCGAGCGCGGCCGGGAGCTGTGCGATCGGGCGATGGCACGGGAAACGGAGATCCTCTCTCAGGTCGACCGGCGAATCTGACGCTCGTCGTTCTGCCTCTGGACCGCGCAGCCTTCAGCGGGCCTCGAGAGGGTCGGCGGCGATTGGACGCAAGCGGTACACCACTGCGTTGCCCTCCTTGCCGACCGGTGAGATGACGTCGCATTTGCGCAGGCAGTAGGCAAGCTGCTGTGCCCTGCGCCGCGGCCGGCGCAGGCGCTCGGCGAGATCCGCAGTCGTGAACCGGGCAGGCAACCCGTCGGGAAGAAGCATCGCCAGGTCGCCGGTGTCGCGGATCGTCACCGTGTGCGCCACATCGAGCAAGCGGCGCTCGACGACCGACCAGCCTTGGCGCCGCCACGATCGTTGCGGCGTGTGACGGCGCAACTCCTCTTCCTCGGTCATCACGACGTCGATCTCGAGGTGGGGATGGCCCACGAGCTCGGGAAAGCTGACGAGCTCGGCGGCTACGTCCGCCGGAGTGCCGTGGCGCGGCGACCGGCGCCGGTTGATCACCTCACCCCCGGAGTCGAGCTTCACGATCCAGCGGTCGACGGCGATCGGGTGGACGATGCGGAGCGGGTGACCTCCCTCGAGCAGCGTCGCGACCTTCGGCCGCATGGACGAGAAACCCCGGGTCTGTATCTCGATGAGCAGATCGTTGCGGACGAGATCGATGACGAAGCCGTCGACCGGAACTTCGATCCGGTCGCCTGGTCGTGCGTACCAGCGCTTCAACGACGCATGGAGCGGTCGCTCCCGCAAGGTTCCGATGTGAGGTGCACGCTGCACCTGGCGAGCGTACGCAGCCGGACCGCGATATCCCGGGCAATCGGCCGGCTCGACCACGATCGGGCTTGATATACTTACGCCGTACGTGCGAGACTTACGCTATACGTTTACACCGTATGTGCGAGGACCTTCATGGGACATCAGATCTTCGACATCGCCGCAACGGCGGGCCAGGTGTTGCTGCACCCGGCCACCGTCGTCGTGCCGTTGTTGACCGTCGCCGCATTGGTGACCGGGCTCGCCGGTCGCATGGCCCTGTTCATCGAGGACCTCAGACAAATGCCATCCGAATCACGTGACGTCGATCACGCCCCGTCCTCCCCCATCCGCTGAGGAGACCGCCATGCAAACCATCCGAACCACGATGCGGGCGTTCGCTCGCCGCGAGTACGGACCGCCGAATGAGGTGCTCGAGCTCGAAGAGCGGGCCACGCCGGACGTCGGCGATGATCAGGTGCTGATCGAAGTACGCGCCACTTCGGTGAACGCTGCCGACTGGCACATGCTCGTCGGCACTCCGTACCTCGTCCGGCTCGACCAGGGCCTCCGCAGCCCGAAGAAGCCCAGCCTGGGGCTCGACGTGGCCGGAGTCGTCGTCGCCGCCGGCAAGGAGGTCGGCGGAGTGCGACCCGGCGACGAGGTCTTTGGCGAGGTGAGCGGCGCCTATGCCGAGTACGCCCTCGGCCGGCCGAGCTCGGTTGCACCCAAGCCGGGGAACGTCACCTTCGAACAGGCGGCGGCCGTTCCCGTCGCGGGGCTGACGGCGTTGCAGGGGCTGCGTGACCACGGCAAGCTCCAGGAAGGTCAGCACGTGCTGATCAACGGAGCATCCGGCGGCGTCGGCACCTTCGCCATACAGATCGCCAAAGCGCTGGGCGCCGAGGTGACGGCCGTCGTCAGCTGCCGCAACGTCGAAACGGCCCGGTCGCTGGGTGCCGACCACGTGATCGACTACACCGCCGAGGACTTCACCAAGCTCGACCAGCGCTTCGATCTGATCCTCGACAGCGTCGGCAACCGACCGCTGGCGGCGCTGCGCCGCAGACTCGCCGATGACGGCACGTACGTGATGGTGAGCGGGCCGAAGGGCAACTGGCTGGGCCCCGTGCCTCGCATGCTGGCCGGCATGACAACCTTCCTGTTCTCGGACCGCACGTTCGCCTGGTTCGTCGCCAAGGTGAGCCAGCCGGATCTCGCCTTCCTCGCGGAGCTGCTCGAAGCCGGCAAGGTGACACCGCTCGTCGAACAGACGTACTCGTTCGATGAGCTGCCCGCCGCACTCGACTACCTGGGCGACGGCCACTCCCGCGGCAAGTCCGTCATCACGGTGGGGCCGCTACCGAATCAGGAAGGAGCCTGATATGCCTGTTCCGATGTGGGTCGCCGAAATCAACAAACGGGTCTTCAACAAGATGGAGCTGAAGCGGGGTACCCGACCCGTCCTCACCCACGTGGGACGTACCTCGGGTGCGTCCCACCGGACCCCTCTCGACGCCCACAGAGTGGACGGTGGCTTCGTGTTCATCTGTATGTACGGTCCACAGTCGGACTGGGTCCAGAACGTCCTTGCGGCGGGAAGCGCAGAGTTGAGCGCAGGTGGTGAGGAGTTCCACCTGGTGGAGCCCCGGATCATCACGGAGGCCGAAGCCTTCAGCCAGCTCCCCGAGACCACGAAAGCTCCGCCCGGGTTCCTCAAGGTCACCGACTACCTGCGAATGGACGTGGCCGGACCGGTTCAGCGGTAGAAGCTCCTCAGCCTCGTTCGAGCAACCTCTCGAGACCGTCGAGGATCACGTCGAGCCCGAACTCGAACTCGGTCTGATCGTCACACCAGCCGAGCGTGGAGTCAGGATCGTCATGGACGATCTCTTGCATCATGCCGACGATGTAGGGAAGTTGCTCCGCCATCGATGCGAGCATCGCTTCGGACGCCGCACCGTCATCTTCGCTGTCCGGCACGAACAGCTCCTGGTTGAATCCCAGCGCCCGGCTGCCGAGGGCGTGCATCGCATGATGCCCGAGATCGAAGGAGAAACCGCCCTCGATCATGATGCCGAGCAGCGTGTCGAAATAGCGCACGAGGATCGGGCTCATCGTGGTGCGAGTCTCGAAGAGCGATGGCGCCCACCGGTGCCGCAACATTGCACGCCGCGCCGCCAAGATGCGGTGGCGCATGTTCGCCTTCCAGTCGGCGGTGTTGCTGGGCACGTCGAACCCGCCGAGCTCCTCTTCGACCTCCTGCATCATGGCGTCCACGACGCCGTCCAGGATCGCCTCCTTGTTGGCGACGTGGTTGTACAGGGACATCGCCTTGACGCCGAGCACCTCGGCGAGGTTTCTCATGCTGAGGGCTTCGATACCGCGCTCGTCGGCGAGCTCCACCGCAGCTCGGAGGACCCGTTCACGGCTCAGCGGCAGCCGTCGTTCCTGGCTCGTCTCGGTTGCAACCGTCATGCCGGACCTCCTGCCCCACCAGCCTAACGTACACAGTAAGTCTATGCCACGTTCCTCCACGACGGCACGGGGTCTCCACGGGGAGGGACGGTTCCTCAGCCGACGCGCCTGCGGCCGGCGCCTCGCCGGATCCACGAGCCCGGCCGGTCTCGTCGGAGTAGGGTCGGTGGCGAGGACCGCATGTCGCGGGGAATGGGAGGTTGTCATGCGTGCAGGGGGCCGTCGTCGTGTGGGTGGTGCCGTCTTGTCGCTCGTGGTGACGGTGGCCATCATCGGAGTTGCGGATCCGTCGGGAGCAGCCGATCCACTGCCCGGAGCCGCGGTGATGGTGTCCCCGATCGGGGGCAATCAGGTCGAGCCCTCCATTGCCGTCAACCCCACCAACCCCCGCAACCTGGTCGCCGGATACATCGACAACGGCCGCTGCGGCGTCGCGTGGTCGATGAACGCCGGAGCGGACTGGAACCAGGCGGTCCTCGCCGAGTCCACCGACGCACCACCCCCTGGGCTGACGGCGTTTGTCAACGCCGGCGATCCGGTGGTCGACTTCGCCGCGGACGGGACTGCGTACTACCTCTGCATGAACACCGCCCACACCCCCACAATGAACGCACAGAAGACCCAATACGTCTACACGTCGACCAACGGTGGGCAGGATTGGAATGACGCAAGCCCGACGTTGGCCATCGCACCGGCCTACGCCGACGACGACAAGGGCCACATCGTCGTCGATACCAACCCGACCAGCCCGAATCTCGGCAACGTCTACGTGGCGGCGACCGACCTCGGCAGCGGGCAGGTTCGGTTCGCCCGATCCACCGATGGTGGAGCGTCGTTCTCGACGCCGATCCCGATCAACGATGCAGACATCGGCTTTGCGGTGAACGTCGCCGTGGGCGCCGACGGGGCCGTGTACGTGGCGTGGGAGGCGGAGGAGCCTGCCGGGACGCCGACATGCCCGATCCCGCCGCCACCGGCACCACCCGCGACGTGCGCCATCGGTGTGCGCATCGACCGCTCGGACAACGGTGGCCAGAAATTCGACGCATTGCCCGGCGGCGGAGACGTCGAAATCCAGAGCACGGGTATCACACTGCGCAACGTTCGCCCCATGCCTGGTCGCGGCAACGGCTTCCCCTACATCGGCACCCACCCCACGAACCCGAACCTGGTGTATGCGGTGTGGGCCCAGCCGGGGCCGGGCATCGACGACAGCGACATCCACTTCTCCCGGTCGACCGACCGCGGCGAGAATTGGTCGCCTTCGGTTCGGGTCAACATGGACGTCAATCCGCCCGGCGACTTCTCGAGTCAGTTCTGGCCGACGATGGCGGTGGACCCCGTGGACGGCGACATCAACATCATCTGGTACAGCGACGAGAACGACCCGGACCGCACCGACGGTACGCCGCGCATCGACCTGTACTTCACTCGCTCGTCGAACGACGGCGTGAGTTTCGACACGCCGGTACGGGTCACACAGACGCCGAGCATACCCACGCCCGGCGCATTCTTCGGCGACTACCTCGGCATCGATGCCTTCGGCGGCGTCGCCCATCCCCTCTGGGTCGACACGAACCTCAGCACGACGTTCGACGCCGCAACCACCCAGATAGGACCGGCTGATCTGTCGATCGTCAAGACCGATCTCGCCGATCCCGTCGTCGCCGGCGGCTCCGTCACCTATGACGTGACGATCACCAACACCGGCCCCGCCGAGGCGCGTGACGTCGTGATCACCGACATCTTGCCCGCCGGTACGAGCGTCGCCGCAACGAGCATCCCGTGTACATCCGTCGCAACCGGCACGATCGAGTGTCCGGTGGATGGACCGCTCCAGGCCGGCGCATCGGCGACCGTCCAAGTCACGCTCGATGTGGAGCCTTCGCTGGTGCACGACGCAGGTGGGGCGGTGACGCTGACCAACACGGCCGCGGTGTCGTCCACCCAGCCCGACCCGAATCCGCTCGACAACAGCGCGAGCGAGACGACCACGGTCCTCGCCGAGACGGACCTCGCGGTGACATCGCTCACCGCGTCCGGCTCCGTCCTCGATCCCATCGTGGGCGGATCGACGACGAGAGCCCTCAGCGCGGCTATCAGCAACGGGGGACCGTCCTCCCCGGTCGACGCAGGCGTCGTATTCGCTGCCACGTCGGGAGGCGGCTTGTCGGTGGCGCTCGATCCGACGCCGGTGGCCGTGGCCGATCTCGCGGTCGGCGAGTCGCGTACGGCGGAACGCACGGCCACCATCACGTGCCTTGCGCCCGGGGCCCACACGATCACGTTCTCGGCGTCGGTGTCACCCGACGATCCGGCGACGACCGACCCGAACCCCGTCAACGACTCGGCGACGAGCGTCACGACCATCGAGTGCGTGGTGCCGGTGGCGATCAACATCCATCCAGGCAGCCTCACCAATCCGATCCAGGTTGCATCCGGAGGGGTGGTACCCGTCGCCATCCTGACGACCGGTGCTGGTGAGTACGGCCTGCCGCTCGCATTCGATGCGACGTCGGTCGAGGTGGACTCTGTCCGCTTCGGGACGCTGGACGTGCTCCAACTCGGCGCCGGTGCGACGGAGATCCACGGCCGCGGTCACCCCGAGGATTCGCTCGAGCTGGACGAGGTCACCCGGGACGGCGACATCGATCTCCTGCTCCACTTCCGAACCAGGGACACGGCAATCGCCGCAGGCACCACGGAGCTCTGCGTCCGAGGTGTCTTCGACGCGGGGGCGCAGGAGTATGCGTTCGTGGGGTGCGACCAGATCGTGCTCGTCCCGTGACCCACTCCGCATCGCCCTTCTAGGGGCCGGCGGTCACCCGCCGGCCCCTGTCAGCCGCGATCCACGCTGCCATCGCTCTACGCAAGGCTCTTGCAGGAATGGACGTCGGAATCCGTGCCGGGATCCACAGCGGTGAGGTCCGCCGCTTCGGGAGCAGACGTCGCAGGTCTGGCCGTATCGATCACGAACAGGGTGATGAACGAGGCAGATCCGGGAGAGGTCATGGTCAGCCGAACGGTGCGGGACCTCGTCGCCGGATCGCACTTGGCGCTCGAACCTGCGCGCAGCCGCCACCGCAAGGGACTGGCCGAGAGCTGGGAGTTGTTCCGGGTCAACCAGTGACGTCGCCATCGTGATGAGCCCCCTCGGTTCGGAGCCGAGCACGACTTCTCACGCCGTCACGCACGTCGCTCGGCTCTCGGGCCTGCAGGGATCACCTGCCTGCCTGAGGCCCGTCCTCGAAGGGTTCGCTGCTGTACCCGGCGAGCCTGCCGGCGAACGCCAGGAACGGCATCAGCAATCCGGCCACGCCCGGCTGGCGGATGACTGATCGGTGCGCGTGGGTGAGCACCGCCATCTGGAGCAAGGGAGGTTCACCCGTCTTGTCGTTCACCGCTTGTTCGCGCTTGAGCCTGTCGTACGTCTCGGCGAACACCATGAGATCGTGTTCGGGCCTGTACCCGTTCGGGAAGATGACCTCCGACTCGACGATCAGCTGACCACTTCCGACGTTGAGGAACCCGTGAACCTGACCGGGGGGAACCTCGAACTTCTCCCCCACCGGGAGCTCCGCAACCTCCCGACCCGCTCGAACGATCATGTCCCCCGAGAGGCACTTGAACGTCTCGACGAGGGTTGGATGGCGGTGGGGGAAGTCCCCTTTGATACCCGGGCCACCCGGATCGCAATCGACGCGGATCACATACCGATCGCCGTGGCTGGCCGGATTCGCCACGACTTCGACCACATGGTCGCCAATGTCGAAGACCGTTCCGATGCCGATCATGATCACCTCTCGGTTGCGATGCTACGTGGCGGAGTCTGTCTCCGCGGATCCGGTGGAGCGAGTCGTCACCGGCACTCACGAGCTGCCCCGGCGAGAGGTGGCCAGGCTCGTCTCGAGTACGCCGGCGAGCGCTGTCGATCGGTTGCCTGATAGGTTCGACTCGGAGGTAGCTCATGACCGGCACCGTGTTCTCGTTCGAAGTCGGTGCGTGGGAGTGTGTCTCGCTCCTCGATGGTGAGGCTGTGTTCTCGGCGACCGAGTTCTTCGGCCGAACACCGCAGGCGGATTTGGAGCGCGCCCTGCTCGCGTCCGACGTGCCACCAAGGGCTCTGCCGCTGGCGATCAACCTGTTGCTGGCCGGCAACGGGACCCACCTCGCGTTGATCGACACCGGTGTCGGCCGGGACGTAGGGGGTGGAGAGGGGCAGTTGGTGGCCCGCCTCGCCCAAGCCGGCTTCACGCCGGACGAGATCGATGTCGTGGCCATCACCCATGGGCACTGGGATCACATCGGTGGCCTGACCGACGACGCCGGCCGACCCACGTTTCCAAGGGCACGCCACGTGATGTCGGAGACAGAGTGGGCCTTCTGGACGTCAGCCGAGAAGCTGGCCGACCTCGAGCCGAGTTCGGCGAAGTGGGCACAGGAGAACCTCCCGCCGCTGGCGCATCGGTTCGCATTCCCGTCGGACGGCGATGAGATCGTGCCCGGTCTGACGGCGATGGCGGCGCCGGGACACACGCCCGGTCAGCTGGCGTATGTCCTGACCTCGGCGGGCCGAGAGCTCATCCACGTCGGCGATGCCGCCCACCACCCACTGCAGATCGCGTTTCCGGAAGTCCGGGCCGCGGCGGACATGCGGCCGGCGGAAGCTGCCGGCACATGGCGGCATCTGCTGGGACGCGCCGCCGCCGGGCGGGCGCTCCTGTACGGACCTCACTTCCCGTTCCCCGGGCTGGGACACGTCGAGTCCACCGGTGACGGTTGGACATGGCGACCGCTACCGGTGGGCCGCGGCCCCTTTGACTGACACAAGGCTCGGTCGACGCCGCCAACTACTCTCGCTCGGGCCTCAGGACGTAGACGCGGGTCTCGAGCTTGCCGAGCAGGCGGTAGATGCTCCAGAGGGCGTTGCCGTACATCACGCGGTACGGCACCTCTCCCAGCTGTTCGATCATCCGCTTCTTCGCCCTGCGGAGGCGTGAGACCTGTAGGAGATAGTTGGGGACCGTTCCGGCTTCCTGGTTGGCCTCGACCCACTCTGAGCCGACCACATCGAGGTTTGCGATGGTGAAGCCCATCGCCCGCACGTCGGCCTCGAACCCAGCTACGGACAGCCGCTCTGGATGGGTCGCCGTGTAGTCACACACCATCTGTCTCTCCCCAGGCTCGAGCGCCGGGGTGGCAAAGACCTGGTGAATCACCATCGCCCCGCTCGGGCGGAGCACGCGGGCGCACTCGGCAAGCGCGCGTCGCGCATCCGCAACGTGTCCCATCATGTCGCGCGAGAAGACGAGGTCGAACATCCCGTCGTCGGCAGGAATCTGCTCGATGGAACCGAGCCGTAGCTCGACGAGGTGGCCGTACTCGTGGCTCGCCAGCAGCTTGCGCCCCTCCGCCAGGTTTGCCTCCACGGGATCCACCGACACCGCGGTGCATCCAAATCGCTCGGCCATGACGAGCGAGTGGTGACCGTCTCTCCCCCCTATGTCGAGCACCATGTCGCCTGCTCCGACTCCCAGCGCACCCACCGTGTCGAACAGGGAGGTACCAGGACGTGGGTCGAGACTCTCGTTGAGGAGCTCGACAGCGGCCTCGTAGTCCCAGTCGCCGTACATCTCTTGGACCGTCACAGGCTCTGACCAGTGGCCAACCATGCCCGCACGCTACCGACGTGATCCGGTGCACAGATCGGGCCGTGAGTCACTCGTGCCGTGACCGCCGGCCGGACTCGAACGAGAGCGGACGTTCCGTCGGTGAGAGAATGTTTCGACTTCTCGTTGGCGCCCTCCGGGAACCGCCGTCATTGCCAAGACCGGCGTGACCACAGCCCCATGACGAGTCACGGGGACGCTGGGCCTGCTGCACCAATGCCTCGGTAGCTCGGAGGCTGCCAGTCGTCGCAGCCGCAGGTCTCTCTCCTCACCAGGCTGGTATCCAGCACGACGTGATCGGGATCTGGCGATTGGCCGGCGATCAGGAGCTGCAGCATCGAGGCTGCCGTGACACCGGCTCTCCGGGCCGGCAATGCGACCGTGCTGAGTGCCGGGCGCACGATTGCCGCCAGGTCGATGTCGTCATTGCCGATGAGAGCGATGTCTTCGGGTATGCGCAATCCCCGCTCGGCAATGGCGTGTGCGGCGCCAAGAGCGAGCATGTCATTGGCGGCGACGACACCCGTCGGACAGTCGGGCAGATCGATGAGGCGACGGGCGCCTTCGAACCCGGCTTCGATGGTGAAGTCGGCCACCGGCACCACCAGTTGGGCGTCGACGGCGAGGCCGGCTGTATGCAGGGCGCGCTCGTAGCCGCGGTATTTGGGGGCGACATTGGCGGCGCCGATCGGAGGCGTGATGTACGCGATGCGTTGGTGACCGTGCTCGATCAGGTGGCTGGTGGCCTGCAGGATGGAGCCTTCGAGGTCGAACTCGACACCGGGCCCTGGGGCGTCCGGGCAGTCGACGAACACCATCGATGGCCGGCGTCCGGGGGGAGGCAGCGGGGTGCCCGGCGGCAATCCGGGGAAGGTGATGATGATGCCGTCCACCTGCCTTGCGATGAGGCGGTCCAAGTAGGTCAGCACCGCATCGGGGCTCTCGTGCGCGTTGCAAGTGAACACGAGGGCACGATGGTGGGCCGAGGCCGACTCGATCCCGTCGAGCATCGGAGCGTAGAACGGGGCGAAGGCCGGGATGATCACTCCGACCGTGAAACTGGGCAGATCGGGCGACGCCAGGGCGGCCCTCGTCCGGTCATACGCCAGCACGGTCGCCCTGCGCCCCTGGCGGATCGTGACGAGCCCATCGGCTTCCAGCTGCCGGTAGGCGGCTCGCACCGTGTGCAGGTTGACTCCGAGTTCCTCTGCCATGCGCCTGACCGGTGGGAGTTGAGCATCCCGCTCCAACTCCCCACTGGCGATGAGCCAGGCGAGCTGCTGGCTGATCTGTCCTGCGAGCGGCATCGGTGCGTTCGGATCGATACGAACGAGGGGGGTGTCGCTCTCCATTGAAACTAGTATAGTGTTATAGAATAATAGATCGATCTACCTGGTCGAGGGAGGCGGTCGTATGCAGAGACGTGTCGCCGTTGGCTTCGCCGCGACGGCCCTGGCGATCGCGGCATGCACGGTGGAGGCGCCGACCCAGGATGAATCCACCTCGACGATCCCAGGGACGGAGCCGCCCGCAACGTCGGCGCCATCTGCTGTCGGAACACCGACCACCACTACTACCACCACCACCTCGCCGGCTGTCATAGGTGCTGCGCCGGGCGGGAGTTTCACGTGGCTCAGGCGAGACGGCGACGCCACCTCGATTCCGTTTGGGAACGTGGTGGCCACGCAGCGAGGCTTCGCCGTCGTCGAGGCGGTCGTCGGCTCCGACGTGGGATACCTGTGGACCTCTTCCGATGGCTCGCTGTGGGAGCGAAACGATCTACCCGTGGACGGCGGAGTCCCCCTGCTCGTACACACCCGATCGGGTTACTGGCTCAGCTCCAACATGGATGATGTGCGCATATGGCATTCCTCCGATCTCGTTGCCTGGGAGGAAGTCGACACCACAGCCATGGGCGATGCGTTCCCCATGATGCGCCCCTATGTCGATCCCAGTGGTCCCACCCTCATCGACCTGTCGCCATGGAACGTGCGCGGCGTCGCCGTCTCGAACGGGGAAACGACAGTGGCGCCGTGGGCAGGAGCCTCGGGGGAAACGCTGCTTGCGGTGTCCGACGCTTCCGAAACGTCTCTCGTACCGGCCGAGGCGCCATGGGGAGACGAGTTCGCCCAAATCGTGTCGTCCGGAGAGCGCTTCCTTGCCTATGCCGGAGGGCTGTTCGACGACCCGGGTCCCACCATCTGGAGCTCGCACGAGGGGCTGGTGTGGGAGGAGATCGGGACCGCCCCATTCACCTCGGGCCCCGCTGGCGGCGAGGCCCACAGCTACCAAGTGGTCGAACGCAACGGCACCCTCCTCGTCCTCGTTGGAGACTTCTGCCACGTCGACTCACTGTGGCGGTCGCCCGACGGCGTCCAATGGGAGCGCCTCGGCGACAGCCCGGATCGCGGACGATCCTGTGGAGGGAGCCTGCAGGCTGCACCCTTCGGGTGGGTGCTGGTGACCGATGGCGGAACCGAACTCCCCGAACCGAACGTGTGGATGTCGGTCGACGGCGACAGCTGGGAGCAGCTCGACACGACTGCGCTCGGTATCAAGGGAGGCGATGGCTCTACGCCGCACGATCAACTGAGCATCAGCGTTGTGGGCGACCACATCTTCATCCAATCGCTGTTCGGCGAGGATCGCTCCATCTGGGTCGGTCGCTACTGGAACGAGGAGTGGCCGACCGCCGACGTCTCGATCGGCGAAGGTACGTGCCACTCGACCATCCCCGCCACCAGCGAAGCGGATCGCATCCACCTCGAGATCCACAACCACACGCCCGGCCGAACCGCCGTCGTCATCGGTGTCTACGCCGACGGCTACGGGCACGACGACCTCGAGGCCTACGGACGCGACATCTCCGACCGACCCGACTTCATCGAAGCGCTCGAGATCTTCGAGGTCGGCAGCGGTGAAACGGCCGCCGCAGAGTTCGAGCACGAGCCCGGCAGGTATTTCGTCGTGTGCATGGACACGACATCGACCGCGATCGTCCTCGACGACCTCATCGTCCTCCCGTCGTGAGCGTCGGCAGGGGCAACGGTTCGCCGCTCAGACCGAGCCGGTTACGCAATCCGCCAACGGCGAGCACCCTTGCGGCACGGCCGGGAGGGTGGCGACTTGGGACCCGCGAGGGCGCCAAGCGCAGCCTGAGGTCGTCGGGCGGGAGTTCGGACTTCACGACACGCCAACGTCTGCTGGCGACGCCGCCAGCCTACGATCGAATGTGCCCAGATCAGGGATGTAGCGCGTCGGTTTCATCCCGGCGACCATGGCTTCGACGTCGGGGGTGAGCTCGCCGTAGATCTCGACGCCCGTCAGTTCGAGCGCTTCCATCATCTGCGGCGTGGCCGGATTCTCGCCGGCAACGGCGAAGTGGGCAGCGAGCGCCGCAGAGTCGCTCGCAAGGTTGACGAACGTCACGGTGTCGCCACCTTCGGAGAAGTGCGTATACGTTGCGAAGCCCGGTTCCTTGGTCGACGCAGTCGCGGAGATCGCCTGCATGGCGTCGCGAAGCTGGTCCTGGAGGCCTTGCTTGACGTTGGCGCGAACGATGAACGTGATCATGTGTGAGCCTTTCGGACGATTGATGGGCGGTCGTCGTACGAGGTTGTGAAGCGGAGAACTAGCCGACGACTCCGAGTTGTTGCATGAGAGAGAGCATGTCGATGACCAGCCAGTGCTCGGCGACCTTGCCGTCTCGCATGCGAACCATGTCGTGGCCCTGCACGTCGACCGTGGCACCCGTCGGCGCGATCCCTCCGAAGTCGCCGGCGTGCGTCCCGGTGAGGTTGAAGCGCCCGGCGACCGTGTCGCCTTCCGTCACGATCAGCTCGTAGTCGATCCGCAGGTCGGGGAACGCGGTCGTGAACGCGGCGACCTTGGTCCTGACTCCCTCGATCCCGCTGGGCTGGCCGGGGGACGCCGAGTGGTCGATGACGTCCTGGGTGTAGAACGTTTCGATATAGCTCAGGTCCTTCTGGTTGAAGACGGCTTCGACGCCTCGCTCGAAGGACACCCTGTTCTCGTTCGCCGACTTGGCGGTTGCGCTTGCCATGGTTGGCTCCTTTCCATGCCGGGCCGTCCGGCATGCCCCACAAGGTGCACTGTTAGCGTTCCAAGATCGTGTCCAGTCCCGCCGATCCCCGCCTCGAGATCCGGCTGCTCGGATCTCCCGAGGTGCTCCTGGACGGGAAGGCGGTCCGGTTTCGGAGCCGCAAGGTGCTGGCGCTGCTGGCGTTTCTGACCGTCGAGGGCGGGCATCATCGCCGCGGGAAGCTCGTTGATCTGCTGTGGCCGGATAGTCCGCCGGGGAAGGGTGCGGTGACGCTGCGCAGCACCCTCTCTCGACTGCGCGAGGCTCTCGGCTCGCATGCGGCAGCGCTACTGACGGATGGCGATACGGTGAGCCTGGCTCCGAACGGGGCCTTCTTCGTCGACATCCACCGTTTGACCCAGCTCGCCAACAGCTCGATGGCGATCGTCGACCGCGAGATCGACGAGATCCTCCGCGGCCAGTTCTTGGAGGGCTTCTCCGTCGATGCGTCACCCGAATACGACGACTGGACCTCACGATGGACCTCGTGGTACTCGAGTCGGGCGCACGATCTCCTCCAACGATCGGCTCGTTGGGCGACCGAGAGCGGTCAGCTGGCCAAGGCGGAGCTGCGCATCAGACGGTGGGCCGACCTCTCTCCGTACGAAGAGGGACCCGTCGCATTGTTGATCGAGGTTCAGGCCCGGCGCGGGGCGCGCAGCGCGGCGCTCCAAACGTACGATCGCTTCGTCGAGCTGCTCGCGGACGAGCTCGCGATGGCGCCAGGCGAGCAACTGACCAACTTGGCGGCGAGGGTGCGAAGCGGCGAGTACGGATACTCACATCCCGCTGAGGCGCTCCAGGACCTGGCCGCCAAGGCAGCGGAGGAGATCACGGCGTCTCGCCCCCACATGGCCGTTGTCTACTTCGACCAAGCCGTCGAGCTCCTCGACTCGATCAACGTCGCCGCAGCCGACCAGGCGACGTCTGACGTGTTCATCGGACGAGGGCGTGCGCTCGAGCTGTGTCACCGATTCGAGGATGCTCGGCGGAACTACGAGGAACTGGCGCACCGCGCTGCCGATGCTCACAACCTCACATGGAAACTGAGGAGCCTCCTCGAGCTGGCCAAGCTCTCCGCCACGCCCACTGAGCTGACCAACCCCGACGCCGCGCAGTCCCTGGCGGAGCAAGCACTCGACCTTGCGCGCCTGCTCGGTGACCGAGAGAGCGAAGCCGCGGCCCTCTGGACCATGCAGGTCGTCGCCCATTACTCACTGGCGGACGAGGAGGCGGCGCTGGAACACGGTCTTGCCGCACTGCAGATTGCCAGGTCGCTCGAAGACTCCCCCACGCTCCCCTATGTCCTGAACGATCTGCACTGGGTCTGCGCGACGACGGGAGACCTCGCCGCTGCGGCCGCCTTCCTCGACGAGGCGATCGACGTGTGGGATGCCGCGGGAAACGACGCCATGTTGAGTGACAGCCTCAACGGAGCAGTTCTGTTGCGGACCCTCTTGGGAGACTTCGATGGCGCCACGCATGCGGCGGAGCGGGGGGCGGCCGTCGCTCGCCGGACGAACAACGTGTGGAACCAGCTCTCGGTGAACGCCAACCTCGGAATGATGCACCGCGAGACCGGCAACTACGGGCCCGGCATTTCCGCTCTCCAGGCCTCGATCGACCTGGCAAAGCAAGAGATGCCGGTGGCCCGACCGTACTTCCAGACCACGCTGGCGACCCTCTTGGCCGACATTGGCGCAAACGATGAAGTCTTGGCGATCTGCGATGACATTGAGGCGAGCGGACACGCCAGCCCACCGTTCTGGAGACTCGGCGAGTCGATCGACATGATTCGCATCCGCGTCGCGCTGGCGCGTGGCACTGCGACGCAGGATCACCTCGACGAGCTGGCGACGATCGGTGCACAGCCTCTGGGGCTCGCCCACGTCAGCTTCCTCGCTCCGCTTCTCGAGATGGAGGCTGCGTTCGCCACGGGAGATTGCGGGCGTGTGGCAGACCGCGCGGAGCGCTTCGTGAACGCCGCGACGCATGCCTCCGTGCGGCTCGGCGTGGCCGAGGCCCTGCTGCACAAGGGTCGAGCAGAGGCCACTCAGGGATCGGTGGCCGATGCGATCAAGACCCTGCAGCAAGCCCTGGAAGAGGCCACCGACCTCGGTGCGCATCGTGTCATCTGGCGCATTCACGCTGCGCTGGCCGAGGTCTTCGCCGCGGCGGGTCAAGATGGCGACGCGGAGAATTCGCAAAAGGCGGCGATCTCGGGTCGCGAAGCCGTGCGGGCTCGCGTGCCCCGCGGCCCGTACCGCAGCTCGTTCGATGCGGTCAACTACGCATAGCATCGGGCCATGGCATCGCTTGCTGAGCTACTCCGTCAACTCGAATCGGCCTGGGAGAACCTCGACGAGGCCCTGGTGGATCTCGACGACGCCGAGTGGGGTCATCCTCATGGGAGGCACTGGAGCTTCCGCGATGTTCCCTACCACCTGGGCTACTTCGACAGCGAGATGATCGCGGCGCCGATCGAGCTGGGGGCGACCGCGTCCGAGGAACAGACGCCTGTGTTCGCAACCTTGGCCGAGCTGAATAGGTGGAACGACGCAAAGCTCGACGCTCGTCCCGTCGCGCTGACGCCGGACGAGCTCGTGTACGGCATGCGTCGGTCACGGCAGCGCATCAGAGCCGCGCTGGGCGATGTCGACGACAGCAACCTCGCCGACCCGGTTCTCCTCCGTCTGCCGGGCACGGGATGGTCGAGTCTCGAAGATGCGCTGCGCCTCGCACAGGTGCACACGTGGAATCACTTTGCCGAGGCGAAGCTACGTCGCGGACTGACCGGGCCGGTGGCTGATGCGGCGGTCGTTCACGCAGCGCTCAGCTCGAATCTGTCCTCGATGCCCATGGTGTTCAAGCCCTCAGCCGCAACGAGACCGATGGTCACACAGATGAGCATTGGTGGCCCCGGAGGTGGAGATTGGGTGATCAAGGTCGCCGGTGGCGACTGCTCGGTCGTCGAGGGCCTCGCAAGCCAACCGGACCTCACGATGCGCTATCGAGATGCCGACTCGTTCGCCGCTGCGGCCTTCTCCGTGGTCCACCCCATGCGGTTGATGCTGAGCGGTCGCCTGAGGGTCGAGGGACTGCCGAAACTGGGCAGGTTCGCCTCCATGTTCGCAACGTCGCACCGCAGCTGACCGGCAGTTGCGCATTGATCGCCCGAGACGGCCGCCTTGGAGCCGGGCCGGCACGCCGGCCGCGATGCGGGCGACCGACGTTGTAACCTCATCGCGGTGTCAATCGACTTGCCCGCCTCCTCGGAGGCGGCGTGCGTGACTCGGGGAGGGTTGGTGGTCGGCGGTTCCGTGCGGTCGGTAGGCGTTGTTTGGACGTTTCCGATGTCTGGTGGTCGCCGACCCGTCTGGAGCGTTCCAGGCCGCTCGTCTCGACAGCGCCTCGTTCGTCGATGACGCGCACTCTCGAGTTCCTGCTGTCGTTTGGGGCCTACCCGGAGGAACCCGAAAACCAGAGAGCGATTCGGCGGATCATCGTGGCGGGGATTCTGTTGAGCAACTTCGCCACGATTCCATCCGTGGTGAGCGATCTCGCGGCAGGCTACACGTGGGTGGCCGTTGCGAACGCCGCCGTGGCTCTACTCGTTCCCGTGCTGCTCACCACTCTGAATCTGGCCCCTCACCGCTTCGCCGTGGTGGTGCATGTGATGTTTGTCGCGGTCTATCTGCTGTTGCTCTTTGAGACCGCAGCGCTTGGCGGACTGCTCGACTCTGGGATCACAGCCGTTTACGTGCTGACCCTCGTCGTCGGTGCCCTCATCGCCTTCGGACTGGCTACCGCCGTGTGGTGGTTCGGGGCGTTCGCCGCCGCCGTTGCGTACTCCGTTGTGATCCCGACCTGGATCGACCCGATCTATGTGGTGAGCGATCCGACCGTCGATGCGGCACTCAATCTGGCCGCGGCCGGGATCGTCCTGTTTGCGGTGACGGTGTACTTCGTCCGGCAACGAGACCATTTTCAGAGGGAGTCTGACGACCTCCTCCACAACATTCTGCCCGATGAGGTCGTCACTCGGTTGAAGACCTCACCTCAGCTGATCGCCGACTCGTATGACTCGGCATCGGTCCTGTTTGCAGATGTCGTTGACTTCACTCCGATGTCGGCAGGCATGTCACCCAATGAGCTCGTCGGGCTTCTGAACAACCTGTTCTCCACCTTTGATCGCTTCGTGGAGGATCTGGGTCTCGAGAAGATCAAGACGATCGGCGATGAGTACATGGTGGCATCGGGAATCCCCTCGGTTCGGGCCAACCACGCACAAGCGATCGCCGACCTCGCCCTCCGCATGAGAGACGAGCTTGCGGCGAACCGGATCGATGGCCGTGAAGTCAGGATGCGGATCGGTATCAACTCGGGGCCTGTGGTGGCCGGCATCATCGGTACCCGCAAGTTCTCGTACGACCTCTGGGGAGATGTCGTGAACACGGCCAGCCGCATGGAATCCGAAGGGATCGAAGGCTCCATCCAGATCAGCGAAGCGACCTATCAGCTCATCAGCGAGGAGTTCGTCTGCGAATCCCGAGGCAAGATCCCTGTAAAGGGCAAGGGGTATCTGCAGACGTACCTCCTTCTCTCGCGCAAGGCCAAGGAGCGGGCATCCGGGGCGCCGACATAGGTTGCCGACGCCCGCTGCGCCGCGTTCGCGATGTGTGAGGTGGCCACTGCGCACGGGTTGCTCAGGACAGTTGGACGAACTCCGCGGTCGAGGCGATCCCGTCGGGCGTGACGATGAACAGCATCCACATGCCCGGAGGTGCGACGTTGCCATCCACCGGAGCCGTTGCCGTGAGCGTGTTGGCGTTGGTCACGGAGAACGGAAGCCGCACGAGTCGCTGGTTTGCGTCGGTGTGGTGGGTCACCGCGAGCGGGCGCAAGAGCACCACAGAACCGACGCCCGCTGCGTCCGGCGTGCCAACATCGAAGGTCGCACCATACGCCACGGCTCCAAGCGGCGCAGAGATGCTTGGCCGCACCGGCGCATCGACGTAGCCCGGCGTGAACATCTCCATCGTCCGCAGGTCGCGAGCCGGTGTACCGCCCAACGTGGGATCGATCCCGCCAGCGCTGAGCACTCGGCCGTCGGGCAGGAGGACCGCGACCGAGTGGTATTGCCGGGGTGACGTCATCGCCGGCGTCAGCGTCCACGTGTCCGTCGCCGGGTCGTAGATCTCCGCCTCATGCACCGGGTTCGGATCGGCTGCCCATTTGCCGTTGCGCTGTCCGCCGACCGCGAGGATCTTGCCGTCCGGAAGGAGCACCGCATTGACGTTCGTGCGAGGCGCGTTGAGGTCGGCGATTCGGTACCACGATGGGACGGGCACAAGCGACGTCACATCTATCGCCTCGCAACTCTGCGGGTTCTTGACTCCGGCCGCTCCGCCACCGATGACGTACACAATGGTGACCGGCGGGTTGACGGTTGCGTCAACTACAGTCACCGCCGCCCCCTCCTGTCGGTCTGGGAACTCCATGGGTGCGAGGTCAGACCACGTACCACTGTTGGCTCCGGTGAACGCCAACCGGGCCGCGTTGGTGCCACCTTCGTTGCCCCAAGCGGTGCGTGACCAGAAGATCTCTCCGGATGGCAGCAGGTGCAAGCTCGGGTATAGGCCGCTGAAGAGCCGATCGGCTCCGGCAATCGCCGTCCAGGCGTCTGTCGCTGGATCGAAGATCTCGTGCATGGCGCCAGACCCGGCACCCGACGCGGCCATCACCCTGCCGTCGGCCAGTGTCAGCAGCGTCGGATACCACCGGATTGCTTGCATGTCGTTGGGCAGCTTCGTCCACGTCTCCGTGGCCGGGTCGAATACGTGGGTGGAGGGAATCCTGGGATCTCCTGAGTCGGGCCGGTCCCCGCCGCCGACGAGCAACCGACCGTCTTCGAGGAACGAATGCCCGGCACAGAACAGGTTCTCGCCGAACGGTTGGTTGACGAACGTGTCGGTCGCCGGGTCGTACATCGCCGACTCGAGCGGGTAGTCGGCGAGGAGGTGATATTGCTCGGCTCGGCCGGAGAACAGCAGCACCTTTCCCGTGTGCAGCACGGCGGCGTGCACGGGAAACACCGGTGAGTCGGTGAGCGGATCCCAGCGCCCCACGCCGACCGTACCGCAACGATCCAGCTCGACTTCCCTGCAACTGTGATGGTGCGGATCGCAGTCCGTGGGCAGTTCGAACCCAAGCTCCTCCCGTTGGCGGCGCGTCAGCTCGAGCTCCTGGGTGACATGTACCACCGCGGCCATGCCTTGCATCATGTGGGGCTCGACGTGGCAGTGGACGGGGAGGTCTCCGCATACCGTGACTCGCTCTCGCTTGGACTTGTCCCGCTTTTCGCGCTTGTCCTTGCAGGGAGGCAGGATCACGTCGGGAACGATCGTGTCGGCCGTGAACGACTCGGCCGGTCCGAGGCTCTCGGTGTCGAGGTACTGCTTGCCGCGTTGCCAACGCATGGCGTGGGTGTGGAAATTGTGCCAGTCCATCCCGAAGTCGAGATTGAACACGTACCAGCGAATCCGCTTGCCGGACACGGCGTTGATGCGCGGCGTATTGCCAACGAACGTGCGGCCGTTGACACAGAACGACTGCAGCGAGCCTGCACCTGCAGACTCTGTCACCGTGTGGACCTGGTTGCCGACATGGGTCCACGTCACCGTCCCTCCAGGCGCAACCTCGACCACGGCCGGATCGAATCGCGGCGGATCGTCTGCGATGTCGACGTTGACGTTCGCCGGTGCGGTTGGTTTCACGTCGACCGTGCCGACCATCGGGTGGAAGCGGCAGAAGTAGGACGACTCACCCTCCAGTGGGAACGTATACGCAAAGGTGTCGCCGGGGTGCAGCGTGCCCGAGTCGTACACAGAGGAGCCTCGCTCGCCCTGCATCCGATGGAGGAAGAAGGGCACCTCGTAGTCGGGCCGGGGCTTGCGGTGATCGCGGACCACGATCCCGCCGAAGAGGCCACGGTTGGTGACGTCCATCACATGCCGGTAATGCCCGTGGAACGGCCAAGCACCGACGGAGTCGCGAGCGACGTCGAACGTGTAGGTCCAGGTCTCGCCCGGACAGATCTCGTCCGAACGACCCCCTTCCGACCCGTTCACACCGAGCGGCCAAGCTCCGTCCGAGTCGACCCCGTAGTCGAGGCCATGGACGTGCAGCGAATGGGGACGATCATCTCCGTTGAGTACATGGATCCGTAGCCGCTGACCCGGCCGGGTGTAGATGACGGTGCCGGGTACGCGCGTGTACGCCGGCGGCTCGGTCGAGTCGGTGGCGACGATCGGCTCGTCCTTGACGATCGTGTACGACCCATCGGTGTACTCGCGGTACACGAGCGCATCCAACTTGCGCATCTCGACCTCTGCGTCCGGGATCGTGGCGTCCTCGTGCCCTTCGTTGCGGAAGCAGTCGGCGCGGTACATGCCATGTGCGTCCTCGTTGGGGAACACCGGGCTATAGCCCTTGATCTCCTCGATCTTCAGGTAGATGTCCCTGAATCTGCACGGCTTGGGACGGTGCTTGCGCTTCTTGCGCTTGCCACGCCGATCGAGGTCGATGCGGTGCTTCTTCTTCGACTCACGGTCCCATCGTGGCGAGTCCTCGTGGTCCAACACGAGTTCTTCATCGTCGAACGCCGAGATACACAGCTCGGGAGAGTCGTCGCCAAACCGGCGACGCAGAGTCTCCTGGCTGATCGCGACGATGAACGAACCATCGTCGTCCGTCGTGGCTCGCGCCACGAGATCGTCGGAGACGTAGTCGGCGTCCCACACTTCGATCTCGAGACCAGGAATGCCCTCATCCGTTTCGCTGTCGTACAACTGGCCCTCTATTACGAAGTCGGCCGCCATGACAGAGCCCTCCACGCTCGGGACAGGTTTCAAACAATGAGATGCAGCAGGCACCGCGGTGATACATGCAAGTGCCGGACGTTTTCGCACAATCGAGCTGACCCTCACCGTTCGAACGCCATCTCGGCGTGGAGACGTCATCAACGCTCAATCGTGAGCTGCCTCACCATCTCCAATGTCGCGGGCTCCGCCGCAGCATCCAACATCCGGCCAGCAGGCACTCGCAGACCCCGGTCAGCGTTCGACTCGGCCTCGACCGCACCGAGCACGGCACCGGGCCCGGCGCCCCCTCAATCACCTGGATCGCGATCGGTCAATACGGTCGGTGGGCTCATTTGGCCGAGGTCTGACGGGTAGTGGTCAATGATCCGGGTCGAAGCCGGACCGGTTCGCACCGGTGTAGGGTGCGGGATCGACTACCAAGCCTTCAACCAATCGGTCATCGAAGAGTTCCGGGCGAACTCGGGCGTCCTGAGCGGAGACCTCGCAGAGATGCCCGTCGTGCTCGTGACGATGACAGGCGCAAGGTCGGGCCGGGAGATCTGCAAGCCCCTGTTGCACACCAGAGACGGCGACGACATCGTGGTCATCGCCTCGAACGGAGGTGCGCCCCGCCACCCGGCCTGGTACCACAACCTCGTTGCGAACCCAGTCGTGACCATCGAGCTCGGCGCTGATCGGTGGCGTGCGACTGCGGTGCTCACGGAGGGCGACGACCGCCAGCGCCTCTTCGAACAGCTCGCGTCCACGCCGCAGATGGCCGAGTACGCAGCTCGAGTGAGCGACGTGAGCCGTGAGATTCCGATCTTTCGATTGGTCCGCTCGTGATCGCACCGGGGTTACGGGTCCTCGTCATCGGCGCCCGCCGGGTCTGAAAGATCGCGATTGCGCTCGCTCAACAACCGGTAGCCCAAGCGACGTCGGACCACCCGGAGCGGCCGGACCGATTACCGGAGTCCGTGTGGACTTGGGGCCGACGACTGACCTCGCTTGGACGCTGACCAAATAGGCGCCTCGCGTGAGCGCCAAACCAGGCGGCTCCGAACTCCGCTCCAACGGAGTGCTCCGGGCGCTCTAGAACAAACAAACTGCTGATGACCGCTCATCAGTCCTCCGGAGCCGCGGTGCGCATTTCGTTGATCGGGCTGGTCAGCAGTTCGGGTGAGTTCGGGGCTGAGTACTGCCATTCAGCACGGAAGCCGCGAGGCGAGGTGAGCGTGAGCGTGCCGTAGCGGCAGATTGGTAGCTCCCTGTTGTCGTTGAACCGCTTGTCGGGACCGCCGTTCTTGTTCACGTATTTCCAAGTGCGACCAACGATCTCTGCGTCCGGGGGCACCGCCTCCTCTTCGATAAAGCGGTCCATATGAGACTCGGTAGTGATCTCGGTCCACGGCACATCGGCGTACGTACCGTCCTCGAGGACCAGGACCCGGTCGGGCAGGAGGTAGACCGAGCGGGAGTCTGTCTCAATCCCGGGCACGGCAATGTTCGTTGAGAGCGCCGGCGGACCGTCCGTCGTGGCCTTGGCCGCATCCCGGCGCACGAGGTGGTCAGCGCCGCCGCTGACCTTTCGTGTGTGGGTGTCGTGAATCGCACCCGACGCGGTCATCTGCCAGATCCGATCCGACCGGGATGATTCGTTGAACGCGGCAACGAGGGCATCGAATCGTTTGGCTGGCTCGTCGTTGACGTCATAGAACACCACGACGGTCTTCCTTGCTTTGTCCCGCTGCCAGGTCCAAGCGACGCCAACGAGGCCTAGTGAGAACACGAGCCAGCTGAGCCAGGTTCCGATATCGGACGCCGCAGCAGCGAGGACGATCACACCAGCCAGTGCCCATGGCCAGAGGACCCGGCGGCTCTGCGCATCCTGTATCTGCTGAAGCAAGTCGCTTGACGACGACGCTGCAAGTTCGACTGTGTTGGCTCCCGTGAGGCTCTCCATATGAAGGCTCGTCTCGGGATCGAGGGAGGTCGGTATTGGGGACCGACCGGCCGTCTGCCCGCTTCGAACCGTACGACCGGCACCGCTCGCACTGCCGAGGGATGTTCGGTAGTAGACGCCTTTGCGACCCATGTGCACGTAGTTACCGGGGGGTCCCGCGCCGACTCGGAACCCCGGTATTCCGGTTGAGACATTCAGGCCAGACGTCGATGCCGTGAACCGAAATGGTCCTGCCTTGATACTCTTCCGGAGGTAAAACCCCACAATCACTCTCCTCGTCTCTTCAGGAATGTAGCGGGCGAGACATACTGCGGTATGGGCCAAGGCCCCTGCAATTGCGGCGCCGGGAACCGCAACCCGAGCGACACGGCGCAAGCATCTGCACCAGCTTTGCCTGTTCTACCGAGCAGTGGCACGTCTGCGACCATCCAGACAGCCACGGCGACCGCGCGACCAAC
Source organism: Acidimicrobiia bacterium (assembly GCA_965216945.1). Classification (GTDB taxonomy): domain Bacteria; phylum Actinomycetota; class Acidimicrobiia; order Spongiisociales; family UBA5794; genus DATHZQ01. Next base: position 240,209 of record CBDCGU010000003.1, read on the forward strand.
TCAGAACGAAGCCCCTAACCCAACGGCCTCACGGCGCATGGCACGCAAACCGCCAATCCGGCCGTGCTTGAGCGGATCGTTCCTAGTCGCTCGACGAAACTCGCTGTTGCCCCCGCAGTCCGCCACCCAGACTGGGGATCAGAGCGAGCAGTCAACCGGTCGGAGCCGGCGTTCAGTCGCGCCGAGGTGTGAGTTCGAAACGTTAGTGGGCCTAACAGGACAGAACGCGAACCAACTAAGCGAGCTCAGGTAGCGCCGATTGCCGGTTCGGCTCGGAAGAGGGTGCGCGAGATCGTGCGGGGTGGTTGGTGTTCTGTGCGCCTGTGGGTTTGCTGGCCGGGTGGGGTTGCGGCGTGCTGCTGGCTGGTTCCGGTGACGTGGCTGGGCGGCGTCGTCGGCGTCAGCGAGGGGGTGGTAGGGCCGGTGGGTTCTGGTGGGGTGTCCGTTTGGCCTGGTTGCACGCTGGCGGGTGCCTGGTACGGTCCGGCGAGCAGGGCACCCCTCCTCGGGCTTCGGTGGATTGCACGGGCCGGTTCGGGCGGAGTGCGCACATACAGGAGTCTGTCTTGGTGTGGAGGCCGAGTCGCAGCTCCAGGTAACCGTGGGGGTTACAGGGGTGAAGCGTCACATGTCCTTCGGCCAACCAGCCACTCTCCGCGTTCTCGTTGTTGTTCTTGCGGTGGTGGCGTCGCTGATGACGGTGCCGGCCGCACCGGTTGCCGCTGACACAGCCCCGCTGAGCGTCAACGAGGGTGTCGTTGATCAGGTGGTCGTGGCTCCCGGGGCGCCGATACCAGCAGCACCCGGCCACGGTGACGTGGCGTCACGCCCCTCGGTGCTGTCAGGGGCGTTGGGTGCGCGTCTCGACGGTCCGGAAGGTCTGGTTGCCGGGAACGCATCAGCGATTGCATCGGGTCCGTTGGCGGCCCGGTTGACCCACTCGTTGCGTCACGCTGTGCGGGGCCTGGTGGTGGCGTGGGGTGGCGTCACCGTCGAGGTGGATCCGGGGATCGTGTCGACCGAGGCCGGCGACGGTGTGTCGCATCACGTGGACGGCACGGCGACGGCGGCGGGGTTCACGAATCCGTCGACGGTGACGTTTGCGTCCGGGTCGTTGTTCATCGGCGACGGCACCGCGATCCGCCAGATGAACCCTGCAACGGGTGTGGTGTCGACGATCGCCGGGGACCCGACCGAGGCGGGGTGCGTCGTGTCGCAGACGCCGGGGGATGTGCGCTTCACGGAGATCACCGCCATTGCGTCTGACGGCACGTCGGTGTTTGTCCTCGAGACGGGTTGCACCGGCAGTATCGACTATTCGTTGCTCGAGGTGGATGTGGCGACGGGTTCGTCGTCGCAGCTGGCGACGGTGAACCGGGCGGTGGATGTGACGGTGCCTGGTGACGGGTATGTGTATGTGTTGCGGGGGGAGTCGTCCCCGCGGGTGGACCGCATCGATCCTGCCACTGGTGCCGCAACGGAGGTCTGGTCGGCGACGGGGACGTCGTATGCGTTTGGGTTGGCATCGGGGGCTGCGTCGGTGTTGGCGTGGACCGACGCCAGCCAGTCGGTGCCGCATTGGGGCACTGTCACGGATATCCCGTTGGACGGCTCCGCCGCGTCAGTGGTGGTGGCGGATGTGCCGGTGCGGTTGTATGGCTTGGAGGTGGCGGGGGATTTCGCCTACGGGTTCAACCAAGCCGGCACCAAGCTGTATCGGGTGGATCTGGACGGGTCATCGGAGTGGACGGTGGTGGCCGGCTCCGGCACCGCCGGGTATGCCGACGGGGTCGGCGCTGAGGCGTGGTTCGCGGGTGCCACCGGTGTCGCTTCGGATGGCCTGGGGTTGTGGGTGACGGATGCGGCGGGGCACACGGTGCGGGCGGTGCGGCCGGCTGGGTTGTTGCCGTGGTCCCAACCCGAAGGCACCGATGTGTCACCACGGATGCGCCGCCCCGTGGTGCTCACCCTCGCCGGCGACGGCACCGCCGGCACCATCGACGGGGACGCAAAGGATGCCCGCTTCGAGGACGTTGTCGATGTCGTGGTCGCCAACAACATCGCCTACGTGGCACAAGAGGATGTGATCCGCACCGTCGATCTCACCACAGGTGACGTCGCCACCTTGGCCGGCACCGCCGGCACCACCGGCTGCACCGACCATGTCGATCCCGCCCTGGTGACGTTTGATGTGGAGTTGATGGTGACGGACGGGTATTGGTTGTATGTGGTGAACGATTCGTGCGGCACGGCGTCGTCGTATCGGGATCTGAGAAGGGTCTCGACGGTGAACGGCGCCACGTCGACGATTGGGGAAGTGTCCCGTACCCATGACCTCACTGTGGCCCCGGATCGTGTCTTGTATACGGCGGGGACGTACACACCGGGGATCGGGGCGTCGGTGATCGACCCGGTCCGCATGGAGGAGCCGTATCACTCGGTTGAGACGTATTTGCCGGCGTCGGCGGATGCGACGAACCGGACGTTGCGGGCGGTGGCTGCCGATGACACGTATCTGTGGATGGGTCGCGGGTATTTGAACAACTACGGCACCGGGTGGGCCTACTTCCGTCGCTACGACCCTGCCACCGAACAACTCGTCGCCGTGGACCCGGTGTCGGGGTCGATCCCCGACGGCAAGTACCTGTCCGCCGGTGATTTCGTGTTGACCGGGTCACGGGATTGTGGGTGGACGTGTCAGTTCTCCGGGGACCCGTCCCCGGAAGGGTTCTACCGGATCGCCAAGACGGATGGCTCGTCACAACGGATCGTCGATCATCAACCCTTCTCCCTCGACCCGACTGCGTCGGGGTTGGGTGAGTTGCCGACGTCGCGGGCCGGGTTTGCGTGGACCGGTGAATCGATCGTGTATTTCGATGTGGAGCATCACAAGTTGCGGATGGTCATCGACGCCTACAACCCGCCCGGCGCCTTCGCCCTCGGCTGGGACGGATACGGGGCATGGCGCTCGTCGGTCAACTCTGGTCTTGGCAACTTCGTGCATTCCGAGACCGACGCCACCGTCCCCGGTGTCGGCCCCGCACTCGAAGTCACGAGGACCTATAACTCTGCGGATCCCATGAGTCACGGGTTCGGGCCCGGCTGGTCCCACACCTATGCCATGCAAGCCCAGGAATACGGGAACGGCGACGTCGTGGTGATCTTCCCCGACGGCAGGCGGGAGACCCACACCCCTGACGGGCAGGGCGGCTACACCCCACCCGACGGCTACTTCACCGAACTCACCGGAGACACCACCAACGGGTGGACGCTGAACCACAAAGACGACACCGTCACCACCTTCAACCCCGACGGGCAACTCGTCTCCATCGCCGACAACAACGGCCGCACGTTGTCGTTGACCTACGACGGCAACGACCACCTCGACCAAGTGACCGCCGCCTCCGGTCGCACCCTCGACTTCACCTGGACCGACGACCACATCACCTCGGTCGCCACCGACCCGGTCGGCGGGTCGGCGTTGGTGTGGAAGTACTACTACGACACCGACGACCGGCTGGTTGCGACGTGTGATGCGCGGGACAACACCCAAACCGGTATCTGCACCACGTACAGCCACGATGCGAACTCTCGGATCACGGAGATCACGAAACCCGAAGGCAACACCGCAGCCAAAGTCGCGTATGACGTGTCGGGTCGGGTGTTGTGGCGGGAGGACGGGGAAGCCAACACCACCACCTGGACCCCGATCGACGAGACGACGATTGACGTGACCGACGCCCGGGGGTTGACGTCGCGGCAGATCATCGACGACGACTACCGGCTGGTTGAGGAGATCTACCCCAACTCGGCCGGTAACCCCGGCACCACCTCCACCACCTACAGCTACGACACCGACGGGAACCGCAACGGCGTCACCGACGCCAACGCCAACACCTCTCAGATGGTGTATGACACTCGGGGCAATCTCACCGAGGTCACCAACGGTGAGAACGAAACCTCCTACTTCGAATACAACACCAGCGACGATCTGATCTGGTCCGCCGACGGCCGCAGCACATCCCGCACCGACACCACCTATCGGACGACGTTCACGTATGACGCAGCGGGGAACAAGCTCACCGAAACCACGCCGTTGGGTGACACCACCAGGTGGGTGTACACCGACGGCACCGAAGCAGCCGTTGATACCGGCACCGTCCCCGCCGGGCTCCTGGAACGCCACATCGAAGCCCGCGGTCAAGCACCGGGTGCGGATCCTGATGATTACGCCGCCGACTACGGCTACTACCAAAACGGGGACCTCGCCACGGTCACCACCCCCTCCGGACTCGTCACCACCTACACCTACGACGAGGTCGGCCGGGTCGCCACCGAAACCGTCACCGACACCATCGCCTCGACCACCGCCGTCACCACGTACACGTATGACCAGGCGGGCAACACGTTGACCGTAACCCGACCCCTGGTCACCAACCTCGTTACCTCAACGGACCACCAGTTGCGAGTCAGCTACGTCTACGACGACAACTCGAACGTGACTTCGATGACCGAAGTCGACATCGCCGGGTCCGATCCGAGCCGGGTCACCACCTACGGCTATGACTTGGCGGATCGGGAGATCTCGGTCACCGACCCCGAGGGCGGGGTCCTGTCCCGCAGCTACGACTTTGTCGGCAACGTGGTCTCGGTCACCGACCAAAACGGGGTCACCACAGCGACGACATATGATCATCGCAACCTGCCCGTCACCGTCACCCTCAAGGACTACGACGACGGACTCGGTTCACCCACCCGGGACATCACCCTGACTGCCGTCACGTACGACGATGCCGGGAGGAAGCTGACCGAGACCGATGCTGAGGGTCGAGTCACCAGGTGGTCGTACGACGCCGCCGACCGGGTCACCCAGGTGGTACGGGAGGATGTCACGTCTGAGGACCCGACCCAGTCAACACGGGATGTGGTGCTGTCGGCGACGACGTATGACAACGCCGGCAACATCCTCACCCAAACCTCAGGGGATGGCGTCAACAATCAGTCCTCCGTCACCTCCACCTACGACGCTGCCGGCCGGGTCGCCACCTCCACCGTCACCGTCGGTGCCGGTAGCCCGGATCGGGTCACGACGTTCAGCTACGACGCTGCGGGAAATGCCATCCGCATCGATCTCACCGACGGCACCACCACCGAGTCGACCGCATCGACGTATGACGTGTCAGGGTGGGTGGCCACCACCACCATCGACCCGGCAGGGCTCGACCTCACCACAACGTACGGGTATGACCAACGCGGCAACCTCTCCTCGGTCACGAATCCGCTCGGCAACACCGTCTCGACGGTCTTCGACGAGTTGAACCGGCCCTCCACCGTCACCGCCCCGCAGGTCGAGGTGGTGGAATACGGCGGTACGCCTACCCAGACGTCCCCGGAGACGACAACCGGGTACAACACGTACGGGGACGCCACCCACGTGGTGGACGCCAACGGCAACGTCACTGTGTCGAGCTTCGACAAACTGTCGCGGGTCACCCAAATCACGCATCCGTCGTACACCGCTCCCACCGGGGTCTGCTCCACCGGGTGCAACCCCACGGAAACGTTCGTCTACGACGCGGTAGGCAACCTGACGTCGGAGACGTCCCGGCGTGGTCACACCACCACGTTCGTGTTCAACGACTTCAACCTGGTCGCCACCCACACCGACCCAGCCATCGGCACCGACCCCGCCGGCGTCACCACCTACACCTACGACGACGTCGGCAACCTGTTGTCTGTCACCGACCAGGTCGGGGCCGAGACTCGCTATGGCTACGACGAGTCGGACCGGGTCGCCACCCACACCGCCGTCGTCCGGGTCAGCGGCGGCCCCGACGAAGAACACGTCACCCGGTTCGGGTACGACGACCTCAACAACCAAACCTACCTCCAGGAGCCCTCCACGGCGGTCACCCGCTCCGACTACAACCAAGCCTCCGAACTCATCGAGGTCACCGACGCCCTCAACCAAACCATCACCTACGCCTACGACCTCGCTAGGCGCCAAATCGAGGTGGTGGATCAGGTCGGGCGCATCACCGAATACTCGTACGACGCTGCGGGGCGCATGACCACGATGGAGGAACGCGCTCCCGACGAAACGCTGTTGGCGACTACCAGCTACGGATACGACGATGCTGGGAACCAAACCAGTGTCACCACCCCCCGCGGGTACATCACTTCTTACACCTATGACGACCTGAACCGGCTCACCGACGTCACTGGCCCCGTCGACGCCACCACCTCCATCACCACCAGCTACGGCTATGACGCTGCAGGGAACCACACCCAGTTCGTCGACGGTCGCAACAACACCACCTGGTACACCTATACCCCCTGGCACCTCCAGGAAGACATCGTCGAACCGTCCACCACCCAGCACCCGGGACTGTCGGATCGGACCTGGACTGTGTCCTATGACGCCGGTGGGTTGGCGGTGCACGAAACCCAACCCGGCGGGGTCACCGTCACCCGCAGTTTCGACGAACTCGGCCGGCTCACCGACGAATCCGGCACCGGTGGCGGCACCACCGCAGCCACCCGGGGCTTCGGATACGACGCCGCCACTCGCATGACGTCGATCGATCACCCTGCCGGGATCCAAACCTTCACCTACGACGACCGCGGGCTGCTCACCGATGCATCAGGTCCCGCCGGGAACGCCACCTTGCAGTATGACGGCAACGGACGACTCACCAGCCGCACCGACGCCGCCGGGACCGCCACGTTTACGTGGACGGCCCGTAACGAACTCGCCTCCATCGCTGATCCCCTGACAGGCGAGACCGTCACGTACACCTGGACCGACGCTGCCCAACCCGCCACGGTCACCTACGGCACCGGCGGCCCCGTGCGCACCTACACGTACGACGACCAAGGACGCCTCGACACTGACACCCTCAAAGCCGGCACCACCACGTTGGCGGCGGCCGACTACGAATACGACCTGGACGGCAACGTCATCTCCCGGCTCCTCACCCTGCCCGGCAACGCCGCCACAGGGCTACACACTTACGACTATGACCGAGCCGGCCGGCTCACAGAATGGGACGCCCCCAACCAGAGCGCCGTCACGTACACGTGGGACGCCTCGGGCAACCGCACCGCCGCCGGCAGCGACACCTACAGCTACGACCAACGCAACCGTATGGTGACGGGACCGGACGGCACCTACACCCACACCCCCAGAGGCACCCTCACCACCATCACCGACGGCGGCAACACCACGACCTACAGCTTCGACGCCCTGGGCCGGCTTATCGACTACGACGGCACCGTCACCTACGCATACGACTCGTTGGACCGGGTCGCCACACGGAACACCGACGGGTTCGAATACACTGGGATGTGGCTCGACCCCACCGACGACGGGGCCTTCCTCTACTTGCGCAGCCCAGGCGGCCGGCTCATCGCACAAACCAACGGCGCCACCGACCTGTTCACTGGGTTGGACCGGCACGGCGACGTCACCTGGCTCCTCAACCCCACCATCGATACGATTACTGACACGCAGGTGTACGACCCGTTTGGTGACCCGCATGCTGCTAGCGGAACGACGTCACCGACCGTCGGGTTCCAAGGCGACTACACCGACCCCACCTCCAATGAAACCTGGATGGGCGCCCGCTGGTACAGCGGTGCCGATGCAGCATTCCGCAGCCGCGACACGATCCAAGGTGAACTACGCACCCCCATCTCGCTGAACCGATACACTTACGGGTTCGCCAACCCGTTGGCGTACTGGGACCCGGACGGGCGATACTCGGAGTACATCGAAGGCCTCGACGGGCCAGCGCTTCAAGGCAACTCGGCCGCAGTGCACTCGCGGACGACAAGGGTAACGCGTGAGGGAGATCAGCGTCGGAACGTGCAGCGGTTTCGCAGCCTATTCGGCGACGACAATTTCGCGCAGCAATCGGTCCTGACGCGTGAGAGCTCAATATCGGACGACGAGAGTGCCGTGGCAAGTCTGCTGCGGGCATCGAGCCTACACGGTCCGCGAATCGCAGATCGTGATACGTCGACAGCGCATCAGCAATTCGTAGGCCATCTGTGGGATATCGCGAGCCTGTTTCTGGACGATGACGTTGTGGAGGTGTCTAGGGCGGTGCGGCAGGGCGACTCCCTCCCGCCAACCTCCATTCAGGGCCGTCACTTGCTCGGATACGAGCATGACGCTGCATACGGCTTCATTCACCAAGCGGCTTGGGAGATAAGCGGGCTACGTACCGGTGAGCTACTGGCCCCGCCGAATGTTCCGTTCACTGATCGCAACAATCCGTTTACGCCCCTGCGTGTGCGAGATGTCGACCAGCCAAGGTATACGCCGGGCAACTCGGGCTGGAATCCACTCTTCGTCGACCAGAGTGTGTCCCCGGCGACGCACTTCATGGGTTGGGCGGCGCTTGGATATGAGTTCGGCGACAGCGCTGTGACTGCGCTACTGACTCAGGAACAGCCCATTCCTGACGACCCCGCGTTCTCGCAAGCGGACGTAGAATCTGGCATGGCAGCTATTGAGCTGGGTATCGCGTTGAAGCGGGGCGACGTTGACATTCCGTCGTTCATACGAAGCGTCGAAGCTGTCACTGGTGATCCGACGTTTGGTGGGCTGCCTGCCGGACAGGTCGAGTATCTCACGCCGGGCCATGGTCCTCCGTCGATGTTCAGTCGGTTGGCCAGTGGGATGGCGAGCCTCTTTGAGTCCTAGAACAAGACTGGTGCTGACGGCCGTGGTCGTTGCGGCTCTGGCGGTTGCGGGCTGTACGTCGTCTATTCCGGATCTCAATGAAAACACTCAGACCCGAGGTGCGCTCGTGAGCGGCGCCGATGGAGCCAACTACGTGTGGATGGGCGACTGTATCGGCGGCTCGCTGCTCAGCTTGAGTGTGTCAGCCGACGGGGTGGTCCTTTGGGAGATTCGATCGCTGAGAGCCCAGGCCTTTCGCATGGCACCAGGGATCAGCGTTGTTCGCTACGGCGACGCGCCCAACGGCTATGAGACGGTGGTGGAACCGCAGCCGTTGCCTGGCGGGTGGGTGCAGGTGAACTGGGTGACGTCGGAGCGGGATCAGCACCCGCTCCCGCAAGGCTTCGGTTCCGTGTCCAGGGAACGCGACTCGGAGCGTGTCGAGCGGGACGTCAAGAACCTCTGCTCGACCGAGCATGTGACCTTCCTCAGTTGGCACGGCTAGGCGCAGATCCTTGGGCTGCGGGGGGCACAGTCGACCGTCACGGCCTGGTCGGACGGATGGGACGGACGGGTCACCGCAGCAGACAACGCGGCGATGGAATCGTTCTTCTCGCTGCTCCAGGGCAACGTCCTGGACCGTCAACGCTGGAAGACCCGGGACGAACTCCGGATTGCGATCGTGACCTGGATCGAACGCACCTACCACCGAAGAAGACGCCAACAAGCCCTTGACCACGCTCACGTAGTTCTCCCCAGAACCCGGTGAGGGGGTCGAACTCGGGCCATGGGGAGCCGACTTCAGCGGGTCGGAGCGGATCTCCGATGGGCAGCAGCGACATGGCTGACACGAGCTAGGCGGCGACGTTGAAGTCGTTGACGGCGCTGCCTGCAACCATGGTGATGTCGGCGCCTCGCCAGTGCCATTGGTGTTAGTGTGACTGGACACAGTCGGTGTTGCCGGCTTGGGAGCCGCCTCCGACGCATTCGTAGTGGCCGGTCTTGATGACTCCCACGTAGATGGGGTGCTGGTCGGCGAGGGCGTAGAGGATGGACACGAGCTGGACATCTACGAGTCCGGTCTCGAGGTCAGCAATGGCAGCGGCGGACGCACCGAAGTTGGGGTGGGCGATCAGGTCCGTAGCGTCGGCGACGCCGGCGAACATCCCCATCATGTACTCCTGGGCCTTGGCAAGCACAGCGGCCAAGTATTCCTCGGAGTGGTTGTAGCGCAAGCTGGCGGCGGCGAGGGCGTCGGGGTCGGTCAGGTCAGCGGGCACCCCAAGGCACAGGTACCAGACGGTGGCTTGGGCGGCGTCGAAGATTGCGGGTTGCGGATCCCATCCCCGTTGGCGTCCTGGCCCCACAATGCCCCGGTGCGGGCGTCGGCCGCAGTGGATGGCGCGACCTCCAGAGTGCATGGGGTACAGACGCCGTCGGCGCCGACGTCTCCAGGCAATGGATCGAGCCAAGGACATCAGACGGTGTCTCCGTCTCCGACGATCCCAGCTGGGGGTCACCACCGGGGCCCGGCCGTAACAGCGCCGATCACCAAATCCCGAGCAGAAACGAGCATCTGGTCGAGTGCACGGGATCGGCACCTACGGCGCTCGCTGCGACGGGGCACTGGATCGGCGACCCCTGAAGCCGCTCCTGCCGGTTATGGGCGGCATTTCTGCACGGCCGGGAGGTATCTTTCCCCAAGGTTCGTGTGGATGGAGTCGGGATTGGGAGGACTTCGTGGTGAGCGACTGGACTGAGGGTGTTACCGAGATTCTCTTCGAGAGTTCGTTCATGACTCTTGCCACCGCCGACGTTGAGGGTCGACCCTGGGCGTCACCGGTGGAGTTCGTGTGCGATGAGGATCTTCGGTTCTACTGGTTATCAATGGTCGACGCCCGCCACTCGGTAAACGTCCGAGAGAACCCTTGGATGTCCTTCTCGATCTATGACTCCACACAGGCCCGGGCGCGAACGCCGTCGTACAGGGACTGTATGGGGAGCGGCCAGTCGAAGAGCTACCTCCCTCTGCTCTGGAAACGATCCAACCGGCTATAAGCCGTTGGATCTCGTGGCGGGATGCTGCGCGGGAGGGCCTGTCAAGTTGTTTGTGTAAGCGGGTTGGGTCGTGATAGTCATCGTGGTGGTCATAGGTGCGGGTTGAATCGCCCCGGGTTTCCTGGAGGCTCTCGCCGTCTCCCGACTGAAACGCTCCCCACGGCGAGCCGATCACCAAATACGGCGCACGAACACTCACGTCGCCGGACTGCGCGAGATCGGTACTTCTGCAAGCGGGTTGATCAGCGGGGTCGGTAGACGTCTGCCCGGTGGTCGATGTAGATGACTCGAACTGTTCGGCTGCCTTGATCGATCTCGTAGACGATGCGGTAGGCCCCAACCCGCGCCGAGTGAAGTCCGAGTAGGTCGCCCCGCAGTGGTTTGCCGACTCGGTGTGGGTTCTCGAGTAGGGGACCGACGAGGTAGTCCAAGACCGCGAGAGCGATCTTCTCCGGGAGTCGGTCGATGGCTCGCCGTGCAGGACCGGCGACGACCAGGTCCCAGGGCGTTTCTGTCACGCTGTCGTGGAGCGAAGCTGGCGACGCAGCGCCTCGATCTCGTCCTTGGTGACCACGTCGCCATTGGCGATCGCAGCGCGACCTTGCTGGATCTCGCGCATCGCCGCCGGGTCGGAGAGAATCGCCAACGTCTCTTCCATGGCGTCCAGGTCGTCTGTGCTGAGCACAACCGCGACCGGGCGTCCGTTTCGGGTGACGGTGACACGTTCCTGTGTCGTGACGATCTCGTCGACGACCTCTGACAGTTTGGCTTTGACTTCGGACAGCGGAAGCGTCTTCGACATGACCATAATTGTAGTCTGATAGTGGCCCCGGTCAACCCACCTCTGACAAGACCCTCTCAGCTTGACCAGCGCCGATCACCAAATCCAGAGCACGAACGCACATTCGGCGGAGTGCCCTGGATCGGCATCGCATCACGTACGAGTGCGGATTCTCAGCGTGGCCGGTAGACGTCCCGGCGGTGTTGTACGCGGTGAATCAGGACGGTCTCGTCGTCTTCGAGGATCTCGTAGAGGACTCGGTAGTCACCGCGGCGTGCCGACCTGAGGCCCTCGAGTTCGCCAACCAGCGGTTTGCCCATCCGCTGGGGGTTCTCGGAAATCGGCCCGAAGATGGTCTCCAACGCGGCGTGCCGCACCTTGTCCGGAAGTCGGTTGAGGTGACGCAGTCCCTCGGGGGTGATCTCAACCTCGTACACGAGGCTGCCTCACACGTGGTCGCGAAGCCGGAGTCGCTTGCCCTCGGATGCTTCTCGTCGCGACTTGCGTAGCGACTTCATCAGCTCGTCGTCTCGGAGGATGTCGAGAGATTCCTCGAGGGATTCGAGATCGTCGGGACTCATGAGGACAAATGAGGGTCGGCCGTTGCGGGTCACCAGGATACGGTCGTGCTGGCCTTCGACCCGGTCGGCCAACTCGGAGAGGTGGGCCTTGACTTCCGAGAACGGGAGGGTGTCACTCATACTGGACATCATAGGTCAAAATATTGACCTATCACGCACCCTTCCTCGTCGCGCTCCCCAGCGCCGATCACCAAATCGGAAACACGAACGAGCAATCCACCAAGTGCGCGAGAACGGCATATGGGGCGCCTGGTTCAGGCGTGTCCTGTTCGGTACCTAACAGGACGCTCGACCGAGATCGCCGTACTCCCAGTGATCAGCAACGCGATTCGCGGTTCGAGCGAACCGCTGTGGGCCCGGCAGGACTTGAACCTGCAACCAACGGATTATGAGTCCGCTGCTCTGACCAATTGAGCTACGGGCCCCGGTCCACAGTGTACGGCCGGTTCGCCCGACGCGGCCGAGCGACACCGGCCGGCCCCTTGCGACCCGGGACAAGCGAGGATTTCGGGCCCTAGCCGCGACTCTGCGGGGATGGTAGAACGGGAGGTCCACGCAGACAGAAGACGCACGTACCCCCGAGACACATGGAGCGAACAGGGTGATGAGACACTCAGGGCTGCGCATGCGCCGCCTCCTTGCACTCCTTGCTGCTCTGTCGATGCTCTTTGCGGCATTTGCCGCAGGATCGGCGAGCGCCGAGGAGGACGGCGGCTACTACACACTCACCGTGCTGCACAACAACGACGGGGAGTCACAACTCGTCGATGCCGGATCCGGCATCGAGGACTTCGGCGGAGTTGCTCGCTTCGCCACCCAGGTACGAGTCAACCGCCAGGATGCGGCACGATCCGGATACGGTTCCGTGTTGCTGTCGTCCGGCGACAACTTCCTCGCCGGCCCCGAGCTGGCTGCGGGTGTCGCCAACGGCGTGCCGTTCTACGACACGCAGGCGCTCGACTACCTGCGCTACGACGCCATCTCCTTCGGCAACCACGACTTCGACTTCAACCCGAGCTTCCTGGCCGACTTCCTGTCCGGCTACACGAAGCCACCGACATACGTGAACGTCAATCTCGAATTCAGTGCCGAACCCGAGATGCAGGCGTTCGTCGATGCGGGCGTCATCAAGCCGTCGACGGTCGTGACCACGGCCGGGGAGCGCATCGGCATCATCGGGGCCGTGACACCCGAGCTGTCGTTCATCTCCAGCCCACGGGACACGATCATCAGCAGCGACATCTCTGAGCTGGTACAGGCCCAGGTCGACCGCTTGGAGGCTCGCGGCATCGACAAGATCATCTTCATCAGCCACCTGCAGGACATCGACGAGGACATCGCACTCGCCGCCGAGCTGAGCGGTGTTGACGTGATGATCGCCGGGGGCGGCGACGAGCTGCTCGCCAACGACGGTGATCTGCTCGTGCCCGGCGATGACGAGCCGTTCGGTCCGTATCCGGTTGTGGCGACCGGCGGCGACGGCGCGGCGATCCCGGTGGTCACGACGGCCGGCGATTACAAGTACCTCGGCCGTCTCGACGTGACATTCGACGACGACGGCAACGTCGTGGGTTGGGACGGCGGCCCGATCCGCATCGCCGGCGGCGACAACCCCGATGCGGTGGAATCGAACTCGATCCTGCAGCGTCTGGTCGTCGACCCGGTCGTCGAGTTCCTCGATGCGCTTGCGTCCAACGTCATCGCCACCTCCGAGGTCGCCCTCGAGGGCCGGCGGGATCCCGGCATCCGCACCGAGGAGACCAACCTCGGCAACCTGATGGCCGATTCGCTGTTGTACGCCGCCAATCTGAACGCCGCCGGCTTCGGCGTCCCCGAGGCCGACGTGGCTCTCCAGAACGGGGGTGGGATCCGCAACAACACACTGATCCCAGCCGGTGACATCACCGAGCTCAACACGTTCGAGATCGCACCGTTCCCGAACTTCGTGACCATCGTGCCGGCGATCCCGCGCGAGCAGTTCAAGCAGATCCTGGAGAACGCCTACTCGAGCGCTCCCGATGCGAACGGGCGCTTCGCACAGATCGCCGGCTTCTCGGTCGAATACGATCCGAACGGCACGCCGATGGACATCGACGACGAAACGGGCGAGATCCTGGTGGAAGGCACCAAGGTCGTGAACGTGACCCTCGATGACGGCACGGTCATCGTGGACAACGGTTCCGTGGTGGCCGGTGACGACATCGTGATCGCCACCATCGACTTCCTCGCTCGTGGCGGCGACGAGTACCCGTTCATGGGTGCAGCCTTCACGAGTGTGGGTGTCAGCTACCAGCAGGCGCTCCTCGATTACATCGTCGACGGGCTCGGCGGGCTGATCACCGCCGCCGACTATCCGGAAGGTGGAGAGGGACGCATCGTCCAGCTTCCGTGAACGCACGTCACGATCGATACGGTGGAGCCCGGGCCTCCCGCTCGGGCTCCACCGCTGCGGCTGCACTCGGTCTTGTTCGATGATTTTCGAACAATGTTCTTGACGCAATTCGACATCTGTCGTATATTCGATGAAGGTCGTACATCGACAAGCGTCGAACGTTGGAGAGACATCGAATGAGCCCCGATCCGCAGGTCCACGATTTCACACAGCATCGCCGCCGCCTCCCCGTGACGGTCGAGGTGTCACCGGTGTACGAGCTGTTGCTGGCCCTGTTCTCGTATCAGTCGACGTTCGAAGACGACGAGCATTCTGAGCTCCTCGAGCGGATCGATGCGGGAGCGAGCGATGCAGTCAAGGGAGCCCTCAGCCGGGTTGCCGAATGCGGTGCGTTCTGGCTGACGCTCATGGGCGTGGCGTGGACCGCCCCGCAACCGCACACGGTGCAGGGTTTCATCACGCACCTCGAGACGGTCGATCCTGTGGAGCTGCGGCTCCAGATGCTGACGAATGCGGGGTACTCGAGTTCTCGCGGCCACGACGAGGCGCAGGTTGCAGCGGCCGCCGCCGGGAATCAGGAGGCGCTGGCCGCGCTCGACATGAAGGACGAGGACCTGCATCACCTGATGACCATGACGCCCGACGAAACCCGCTCGTGGCTGGTGGACCTCTTGCGTGCAGTGGATCGTGATGTCGATCTTCGACTCGACGAGGTCATGCCGACACTCGAGCGGGATGCGATCGCAACCCGGGCGCTGGCCAAGAAGATGGAACCGGCGGACCTCGTCGAACACGTCACAAATGGAGTCACCTTCGACCCGAGGCCGGGACTGGCGGGGATCGTGCTGGTCCCCTCGGTGGTCATCCGGCCGTGGGTTGTGATCTCCGATCACGGCAGTGCTCGGATCTTCAGCTACCCCGTGGCCGATGAGCACCTGCAGGCCGACCCGGCGGCGCCACCCGACCACCTGGTCGACGTGTTCAAGGCACTGGGTGACGATCGCCGGCTCCGCATCCTGCACATGCTGGCCGCCGAGCCGAGAACACTCGGCGAGCTGACCGACAAGCTCGATCTCGCCAAGTCCACCACGCATCACCACCTGAGCACGCTGCGGCAAGCGGGACTGGTGCGTGTCGTGATCAACCACGACGACAAGCGCTACGAGCTCAGAACCGATGCCGTTCCGGAGGCGGGCGGACTGCTCCGCTCCTACCTCCACCTACCAACAACAGAGCTATAGGAGAAGACCATGTACGGAATGACAACCCTCGACTACGCAAAGGCGCTCGGTGAGGCGCACCGTGAGGAGCTCACGTCCGCAATGCGGGCTCGCCCCAGCCCAACAGACGACTGGCGCACCCGGCTCGGTCGCAGCCTGGTGCGAACGGGCCTCCGCCTCATCGACCAACCCGACCGCCCCGCGTCATCCGCGCGGGCGGTCGGCGCCTGATACTCAGTGACCGAGACTCACTGACTGAAGACTCAGTGAAGAGGGCGGGCACTCCGCAGAAGTTTGTTGCCTCCTCGCAGTGCCCGCCTCACCGCTCCACTGAAAGGAAAGATCGCCATGACCTACGAAAGCTACCTGGCCTCCTCCATCGTACGCCGCTGGGACCGGGTGCTGGAGCTCGAGATGGCCGCTCGCCGCGGCGACGAAGGCGCATTGCGCATTCGCGAGACCGTGGGGTTGCGCCGCTGGTTCACCTGAGCACGCGTGGCGCTAACCCCGTAACGCCGAGGACACGATCGTCGGGAGATGCCTGATCGATCCGTCGGCGGCAAACGCCGTCAACCCGGCAGCCGTGCGATGTGCGGTTTCGTGGGTGACAAACCACGGGGGCTTGGGTGCGAGGTGGAACTCGCCGCCGCGCCATGCCCTGTGGAAGGGCCGGAAGGGGCCGGTGAGCACCGTGCGCTCGGCCCGCTCGAACATCAGTGCGTTGTGGACGATGCCCCGCCCGCTCCCCACGTTCTGCAGCGTCGCCCCTGGGAACGCACCCCACGTCGCCCTTGGCAGCAGGAAGCCCATCCCGCTCCACACGTTCACGCCGATCGCACCGTAGCGAAGCCTCGCCACGGCGTGGTCGAAGCGCTCGCCGAGCTCGGCCCGGGTCTCCGGGTGAATCACGATCGACGCCCCCAATGAGCCATGCAGCTCGGAGTTGGCGAACCGCACCGCAGCATCCACGAACGCTCCGGGATCGCTCTCGGGCAGACGGGTCGTGGCGAGCACGGCGGCGAAGAACTCCTCGGTGAACGCAAAGCTTCCCGAGTCGGGGGCGACATCTCGCAGCAATCCCCGCGGCGGATGCGTGGTGACGGCCACACCGTTGTCGTGGCGGTCGATCGCACGGCGAACCCGGTCTTCTCCGCCCGGGTAGTACGCAGGACGGCTCGGGGCGGCGCCGAGTTCGTGCTCGACCACGTCGAGCAGCCGATCGGTGTGGGGCCAGCGGTCAGGCACGACGAGCACCTGAGCGGCGATGCAGTTGAAACCGCCATTGTGGAGCTTCTGGGTTGCGATGTTCTCGGCCTGATACTGGATGTCGTCCTCGCTCCAGGGCCCGGGAACGACGATCACTGGACTCACTCCCCCGAGCTCGCTGGTGATCGGCTTGCGCAGCATCGCCTCACCTCGCTCACGACGAGCCCGCCCCTCCTCACCATCGCCGAAGACGATCACATCATGCGTGCGGTCGCTCCCCGTGATGTGAATGGTGTCGATGGCATCGTGATGAACCAGGTAGCTGCCCACCTCTCCCCCGCCATACACCAGTCGCACGAACCCACGGTCGATGAACCTCGCAAACACCCGCTCCAGAATCGGCCCGAGGTAGTCGTTCACCGGATTCAGCTTGAGGACGACGACCTGGCCCTCGACGAACAGCTTGTGCAGGACGTCGAGCGGTGGGATCGCCGCGACGTTGCCGGCGCCGAGCACCAGGCACGCCCGGCCCTGCGGATCCTGTTGGGCGTAGAACGTTGCCGTGTTGCGGGGTAGCACCGAAGGGGTGACGCCGGGCTCCATCCACACCTGGGCGGAGTATCCACTGAGGATCAATCGCTCGTGCCATTCGACAGGGAGGATGCGAACCACCGTGCGGCCATTGGGCCGGCGGCTCACCCATGACTGCCGGTAGGTGGCTTCGCCGCGCCAGAGGCGATCGAGGGATTGGTGGAGCGCAGCGACGGCGAGCAGGACGGCGTACGGGCCGGAGAGCCATTCTTCGCCCGCCGCCGGGGATATGGGGTCGATTCCCTTGGCGGCGCACGCCACCTCCACCCAGCGCTCGGCAACTGCGCCGGTCTGCGTACGGAGATCCGAGAGCATCGCCATCTTCGACGGGATCGTGAGCCGGGCCCACTCGTCGGCGCGGGCCGCCACCGCAACCGCGGTTGCATCGAGATCGGGCTGGGTGGTCACCGGGGCTGTCATTCCCACAACGATAGGGCGGCCGGCATCGAGGGGTCGTCGTCGCAATTGTTCACATGAACGTCACTCAGGCAACACCCGGACGACAAGGAACGAAGGTCACCCGGCGAGGTAGGGCTCGAGCGCCCCGACGACGTGATCGGGCAGCCGAACGGGTCTGCCTGCGAGCGATGTCGTGGCGGCGGCGATCTCCTGCGAAGCGATGAGCTCTTCGCCACGCCGCATCCGTTGCCGCCAGCGGGACGAAGCCCGTCGCAGGGCGGCCACCTCGGTCTCGATCGTGAGGATGTCCCCGCCACCGGCCGACCTGTGGAACTTCGTTGCGAGCTCGGTGACGACCAGGTAATACCCGGCGTCCTTCAGCTCGGCCAGGCCGATGCCGGCCTCCTCCAGCAATTCGACGCGCGCCGACTCGAAGTACTGGATATAGGAGGCGTGGTTGACATGGTTGTAGGGATCCAGTTCGTAGAAGCGAACCTTCACCTTGGTGACGTGCGACATGGCACGAAGATAGACGTCCCGGCCCGGACGCAGCTATCCGCTCTCGAAGCCCAGTTGTCTCCACGCCTCGTAGACGGCAATGGCTGCGGCATTGGCCAGGTTCAAGCTCCGGCCCGCCGGGGCGATCGGAATCCTGAGCCGCTCCGTGACGGCGGGGTGGTGCAGCACGTCCGACGGCAGCCCGACCGACTCCTTGCCGAACAGCAGCGCATCGGCTGCGGCAAAGGACACGTCGCAGTAGCGGATGTGCGCATGCTGGCTGTAGGCGAAGATCCGCCGAGGTGCGATCCCGGTCACGAACGCATCGAACGATGCGTGAAGCCGGACGTCGGCGAACTCCCGATAGTCGAGGCCGGCTCGCCGCATCCGCGCATCTTCGAGCGTGAAACCGAGCGGCTCGATCAGATGCAGAGCACACCCGGTATTCACGGTGAGCCGCATCAGATTCCCCGTGTTCGGAGCGATCTCAGGCTCGTGGAGCACGACGTGGAACATCGCCGAACCATAGAGGCCGCACCCGTGGGTGCGGCCTCTGGCGATCTGGGGCTGGGGCCCCCGGATCGCACAGCGATGAGCCGCCAGGCGAAGAGCCATCAACATGGCCATCGACAGGCCGCACCCGTGGGTGCGGCCTCGGCGCTCTGGGGCTGGGCCCGAGACGCAAAGCGAAGGGGAGGCCGCAGCCTCCCCTCCGTTCGATCGCTTCTCGTGTCCGATCAGGCGGTCGGCTCCACCAGGTGGTAGGCCGCATCGGCAGTCATCGAACCCAGGGTCTCGACCTCGCCATTCGGCCAGATCACCTCGATGGAGGCCGAGGTGTGGCTCCCGAGCCCGAAGAACGCCGCCTTCTGGCTCCCCCCGCCATGGTTCGAACCACTCGAGATGAGACGCATCATCGTGCCATCGGGCGTCGTCGCCTTGATGATCGTGCCGATGCCGTCCCGGTTCGAGTCCGTGCCCTCCACCGTGAAGGTGAGGTAGTGGTTGGGGTTGCCCTCGTCACCGCTCCGATTGCGCATGAGGAGCGGATCTGCGTCGTAGTTCCCGATGTACATGTCGACCCAGCCGTCGCCGTCCATGTCGGCAATGGCCGTACCACGACCTCGCGCCGTGTCGTCCATGTTCGTGGACGCCGAGACGTTCGTGAACGTGCCGTCCCGGTTGTTCTCCAGCAGGGAGTTCGCCAGCGGAGCGATGGCGTGGATCGTCCCGACGGCGAAGAAGAGGTCCTCCCAGCCGTCGTTGTTGTAGTCGAAGAACACGGTTCCCCAACCGACGTCACCCGCCGTCTCTGCGGAGATGCCGGAGGTGCCGCTGACATCGGTCCACGACCCGTCGCCATTGTTGTTCAGCATGTGGCCGGGGGCCGCATCCGAGTAGGCGACGTCGAAGAGACCGTCGTTGTCGGGATCGCCGATGCCCAAGCCCATGCCGTTGACCGACACGCCGGAGCCGTTGGTTGCGCCGACTTCTGTGAAGACCCAGCCGCCACCGCCGTCGCTGCCGTCGTTGCGCCAGAACTTGTTGGGCTGGTTGGACCCGGCGATGTCGTCATTCACCAGGTAGATGTCGAGATCCCCGTCCTCGTCGTAGTCGAACATGCCTGCCGCAAAGCCGAGACCCTCCACGTCGGCGCACGTCGTGGCGCCCGAGCACAGCTCCGTGTTCCAATCGGCGAACGTCAGACCACCCGTGTTGTGATAGAGATGGTCGGTCGTGTCGCCGAAGCTGGCGCACGTGCCGTGCTTGGCCACGTAGAGGTCCAAGAATCCGTCGTTGTCGAGATCGCCGAACGTCGCCGTCTCGACCCTGCCGAGATCCGTCAGACCGGACGATGCGGTCACGTCGGTGAAACCGAGCGTCGTCGTCTCGATCAGGTCGTTGCGATACAGCATGTTGCCCGAGTCGGACCCGACGAACAGGTCCTGGTCGCCGTCGTTGTCGAGATCGACGAACACGGTCGCAAAACTGCGCACTCCGGCCGCTTCGATGCCCAATGTGGCAGCGATGTTCGTGAAGTCGACGATGCCGTCACCCGACGTGTCGCCGTCGTTGCGGTACATGTGATTGGCGCCGCTCGGGTTCGTGACGTACAAATCCTGGTCGCCATCGTTGTCGATGTCGGCCCACGCGGCCCCGACACCGATCGGCGGACCACAACCCGGCGACACGTGGGAGAACACGATTCCGGCATCCGTGGTCACGTCCTCGAACAGCCCGTCGGCGGGAGGCGGCGTGACCGGTTCGACCAGGTGGAGTGCCTGGTCGGCCCCGACCGAACCGAGATCCTGGACCTGGCCGTTCGGCCAGTAGACCATCAGCGTCGCCGTGGCATCGCCGCCCATGCCGAAGAACGCCGCCTTCTGCGTGCCTCCGCCGTGGTTGGGTCCACTGGTGATGACTTGACGCTGGGTGCCCGCCGAGGTCGTGAGCACGACCTCGGTGCCCAGGCCGTCACGGTTGGACTCGGTGCCTTCGACGGTGACCGTCAGATACCCGTTCGTCGCTCCGTTCTCGGCCGACATGTTCTGCATGAGAATCGGCGCGTCGTCGTAGTTGCTGAGGAACACATCGACCCAACCGTCGTCGTTGAAGTCGGCGAGGGCGATGCCTCGTCCACGCCGGACGTCGTCCATCCCGGTGGCCGCCGACACGTTCGTGAAGGTGTCGTCCTTGTCGTTCTCCAACAACGCGTTCGGGTAGTCCTGCGAGACGTCGTGGATCCCGCCGTGGGCGAACAGGAGATCCTGCCACCCGTCGTTGTTGTAGTCGTAGAAGGCCGTGCCCCAGCCGATGGCGCCACTCGTCTCGGCCTGCACGTCGGACGACACGCTGACATCGGTGTACGTTCCGTCACCGTCGTTTTCGAGCAGGTGCCCAGGAGCGGCGTCAGAGAACGCCAGGTCGAGCCACCCGTCGTTGTTGTAGTCGCCCCAGCCGAGGCCCATGCCGTTGACGGACAATCCGGAGCCGTCCGTCTGCCCGACCTCGGTGAACGTCCAGCCACCCGAACCGTTGGATCCGTCGTTGCGGAACATCTTGTTCGGCTGGTTGACGCCGTCGATGTTGTCGTTGACGACGTAGATGTCGTCGTCACCGTCCTGGTCGACGTCGAGGAACGCCGCAGCGAACCCGAGTCCGTTGACGTCGTCGCACGTGGCGGGATCGCCCTCATCGCACAGATAGGTCGTCCAGTCGGTGAACGTGCCATCGCCGTCGCCGTGGAAGAGGCGGTCCGTGTTGGTGCCGCCGCAGTGCATGTGCTTGGCGATGTAGAAGTCGAGCCAGCCGTCCCGGTCGAAGTCGCCGAACGTGATCGTTTCGGCGCGACCGTCGTCGCCCGCGCCAGCCGCTGCAGTGACATCCACGAAGGCCAGCGTGCCGCCGTTGTTGGCGAACTGGTTCTCCCAGAGCACGTTGCCTGTCTCGTCGCTCACGTACAGGTCCTGGTCGCCGTCGTTGTCGACATCGGCGAACGCCACCGCCCAACTATCCAGACCGGCGTGGTCGATGCCGAGGGAGGCGGCCATGTCCGTGAAGTCGGGCGTACCGTCGCCGCTCGTGTCACCCTCGTTGATGTACAGGTGGTTGTTGCCCGCCCTGTCGCTGGTGTACAGGTCCTGGTCGCCGTCGTTGTCCACGTCGGCCCATGCGGCACCGATGCCGATCGGCGGCACGCACTCGCCGCCCGCCGAGTGGCTCAGCGTGAGCCCGGCGATGCCCGCAACGTCCTGGTAGGTGAGGCCCGCGGCCGTGTAGCCGACCGCATCCGCATTCGTCGTCGTATCGACCACGATGGTCAACGCCTGAGTTGCGTTACCGGTGGTGAGCACATAGCCCGCCGGGAGGCTCACTGTGAGCGTGCCATCGCCGACGCCGACGTCCATCGAGAAGTCGCCATTGCCATCGGTGCTGCTGTTCGTCGTGGTACCACCCTCGTCCACGAACGACACGGCGACACCGGCGAAGCCGGAATCGGCACCGTCTTCGACGCCGTTGCCGTCGAGGTCCTGGAACACGTGGCCGGCGACCGTCCCGCTGTCGGGCGGCGGGTTGTCACCAGTGACCGTGATGGCATCGGCCAGCGTATCCGAGAGACCGTCGGGATTCGTCACCGTCAGGTCACGGAGCCCGGCCTCGGCACCCGCATCGGCCGTCACGAGGATGCGGACCAGGTCGCCACCAAAGCGGACGACATCCGCCGTCACTCCCGCTCCTGAGACCGTGAACGTTCCCCCGTCCTGGTAGTTGGTCACGGAGACCTTCATGTACTTCGACGCACCGGGGTCGATCGTGCTCGAACCCTGGATCGATTGGATGTCGGGGGCGACACCCGCCGGCGGCTCATAGCCGACCGGATCCGCATCGGCCGTGACGCCGTCGGCGACGGTGATCGTCTGCACGTCATTGCCGGTGGTGAGTGTGGCGCCACTCGGGGTGGCGTAGGTGACCGTGGCGTTGCCCAGCGGCAACCCCGCGATCGAGTAGTCACCGTTGCTGTCCGTCATCAGGTCGTGCGTCGTACCGTCGGCATCCTCGATGCTGACGTCCGCACCTGCCCAGCCGGTGTCGCCACCATCTTCGACGCCGTTGCCGTCGACATCGGTGAACACACGTCCGGCGATCGTGCCCGTCGGCACGGACTCGTAACCCACGTCGGCCGCCACCACCGTCGTGTCCGCGACGATCGTCACGGTTTGCGCGTCGTTGCCTGTGGTCAGCGCATAGCCCGGCGGCGGGGTGTAGGAGAGGTTGGCATCCCCGGTCGGTATCGAGAGCACCGTGAAGTCGCCATTGGCGTCCGTCGCCACGCCGTGGGTGTTCCCCATCGAGTCGATGACGTCGACCGACGCTCCCTCGAGTCCTTGCTCCCCACCATCGAGGACGCCGTTGCCGTTGGTGTCGTCGAACACGTGACCGGTCAGGTCACCCGTCGCCGGCGGTGGAATGTCGCCGGTGACCTCGATCGCATCCACCATCGTGTCGGACAGCCCGTCCGGGTTGGTGATGGTCATGTCGCGCAATCCGGCCTCTGCCGTTGCGTCGACAACGACCTCGATCCGGATGCGATCGGCGCCGTAGGTCACAACGCTGCCGGTGACGCCCGTCCCGGTGAACGTCACCGTTGCGGGTGAATCCACACCGGTGGCGTTGATCCGGATGTAGGTGCTCGTGTCCGGATCCACCGTCGCAGTGTTGGTGCTCGTGATGTCCGGCGGCACGCCTGGCGTGGCCTGGACGGGAACCACCGCCAAGACGCCGAGTGCCGTCAGCAGTGCTGCGAGGAGCGCGACAAAGCGCCCGCGAAAACGACTCGAATGACTCATCCCCCAAAACCCCTTCTACTTCCCACCGAAGTACCGACCCCAAACTGTAGGTGTTTGGACAATCCAGCCACAAGCGTTCGGCATAGGTCGATCGACCCTTTCATCAATTGTGATGATGCGCCGTCGACGCTCAGGCCTCGGGGACTCTCGCGCTCAGCCGCCGCGCAGGGTTCCGATCAACTGCGTGACCGCAGGCTCGCCATCCGCATAGCGCTCCGTCATCACGTGAATCTCGGCATCGCCGACGACGGCGGCGTACACCCGCTCGTCGGCATCACCGATGGGCTCGACGGACCAGGTCTCGAGATCGGCGCTGTGCAGGAGCCACTGTGCGGATTCCCACTCCGTCTCGGGGTCGCCGGGGTCGAGCGGCGTCCAGCTGCTCATGACGAGCACGACTCCGGCGGGACCGATGGAGGCAGTGCCGACCCAACGCTCCTCGTCCGGGCTGCTTTCACCGGCTACCTGCTGTAGATCGATCTCGCCCATCGACGAGCCGCCCCACGGCATGGTCAGCACCACGGGATCCAAGGACTCGCCGTCTTCACCCCGGGTGACGCGCGACCCGACAAGGACGATCGTGTCGTCCACCAGACCAACGGTCTGGACGTTGTGCACATCGGATTCGATGGGAACGGCTTGCCAGGAGCGGCCGTCGGCGGAACGGAGGAGTGACATGGATTCGGCATCGTGGAGGACGGCGACGAATCCTCGTTCTGTGGCTTCCAGGCCGACGAGGTTGGTAGACGGCCCGGCCGGTAGATCGACGGGTTCGAACACCTCACCGTCGGTCGAGTAGAAGGTGCGGAAGCTCTGCAACCGTCCCGGGTCTTCGACACCGAGCTCATCCCACGTGGCGGAGAACACCGGCTTCACGACGTCCTCGAAGTCACCCGACATCAACCGCTCGCAGGCCCCGGGAGCGTTGTCGACACCCGGCGCCGTGGTCGTCGGCGGGAGGGTGTCGTCGGTCGCCGAGTCGAGCTGTTGAGCGTCGGCACACTCGATCTCGAGCGCCATGACCTCGCCCCAGTCGAGAACTTCGATGCCGTCGGCGTTCGGGCGCACCTCGAACTCCCCATCGCGGTATTCCTCGGGAACGAGCTCGTGCCACGCCGCCCACATCGAGGTGCGGACCGCGGCCACCACACCGGCAGATCCGGCGGCGATGTCGATCGACGTATTGGTGAACTGTTCGATGCCGAGTTGCGGCTCGGTGATTCCCGTTGCAACGGTGGCGACGTCCCACGTGCCACCACCGTCGGTCGACGTACCGATGCGGATCTCACCCGGGCTCGGTGCCGTGGCGACCGCATACAACACACCGCCGTAGCCGGCGAGGTCGGTGGCGCGAAGCTCGTCGCTCAGCAGGTGGTGACTCCACGACACGCCATCGGTGGATCGGTAGACGGCGCGAGCCGGTGGCGGCCCGTCGCCCGTCCACTTCGCACCAGGTGCCGTCGACAGGCCGTACAGCACACCATCCTCGGCAAAGAGCGTCTCCGTGTATCCGACCGTACCTGCGACGCTCTCCCAATCCAGCAGGCTCTCGCCAATCGTCACCGGAGTGGCAGCGCCCACATCGCCGCTGAGTGCCTGTTCTGCCTCTGCCGCCTCGAACTGGGTGGGGGTCGAAGACCGGAACACCATGGCAGCGACGCTGCCCAGCACGAGAACGACCACGAAGGCGCCGATCGCGCTGCCGAGCTGCCTGCGACGTCGCAGGTGCTCACCACGTGTCTGCGCCGCCTCGGGCCCGGCTCCAGGCGGATCCCACGTCTGGTCTTCCGTGTGCAGGTATGCGGCGAGACGGTCTTCGATCGTCCTCATCGGAGATCCTCCTTGACGTGGCCGAGGTTGGCTTGGAGTTGCCCGAGTGCCCGGTGGGTTCGGCTCTTCACCGTGCCGGGTCGCAGGTTCAGGGCCGCCGCCGTCTGCGCAACCGACCAGTCGAGCAGGTAGCGGCACACGACCACCGAACGCAGGCTGATGTCGAGCTCTGCGACGGCACGGTGAAGAGCCGGGTCGGCAACGGGTCCGATGTCACATGCGACAGGCATCGGGTCCCCCCTGCGTCGCCGAACTCGCCGCAACCACGAGCGACCCCAATTCAGGCCAACCCGGTATACCCAACCCTCGGGGTTGGCATAGTTGCGCACCGTGGACCATCTGGCATAGCAACGCGCCATTGCCTCGTCGGCGGCCTCGATGCCGAGCTCCCGGTCACGCAGCGTGGCTGCCAGGGCTCGGGCTACACCGGGATAGGCCTGTCGGTAGAACACGACGAACTCCGGTCGCGCATCGGTGACGGGCTCGGGTCGCGCCTGGTCATGGGAGGTTGCGGGCACACTCACGCCCTATAGACGCATGGGGTGGCTGGGAGGTTCACGGCGGCGTCGCGGTGGACAGCATCCGCCGAACCTCGGCGATCAACGGTGACTCCGGTTCTAGAGCCGCCAACCGATCGAGCATCTCGAGCGCAAGCTGGGTTCGTCCGGTCTCGGCGTACAACACCGCCAGGTTGCCGGGTGGCGCCGGGCTGTCCGGAGCGAGCTCTGCGGCGACGAGCCACGCCTGCTCAGCAGCCGCCACGTCACCGACTCGTGCAAACGCGACACCGGCTTCGAGTTGGTGTGCGGCGTTGAGGGGGTCGTCGTCGATGAGCTCCGACCAGGCCCCCGCTGCAGCCACCGCGTCGGCCGAGCTTCCCGAGAACCCGGCGCGCGCAACGAGCAACTCGGCCTCGAGCGATCGCAGGAGCGGATCATGCGGCGAGAGGGCGAGACCGGCCCTCGCCCGCTCGAGCGCAGCCTCGTTGGCGCTCGGCGAGCGGATCCGGCTCGCCACGGTGGCGGCAGCGAACGCATAGCGTATGGAGTCGGGCCTCAGCTGGAACGCACGATCGGCAGCCTCGAGAGCTCGCGTCTCTGCGCCTTCGGCGGAGAGGGTCAGTGACTCGTCGAGCCTGCGGTCGGCCACCACGTCGGCGAGCCCCACGAGCAGCGCAAGCGCCGCCAGTGCCGCGACTGCGCCCCCTGCCACGGCCGGGACCCTCACCACCAGAGTCGGCTCGTCTTCGGCGGTTGCGGCCACGAGCATGCCGGCGAGGAGCCAGAAGACCGGGTCGACCTCGGCGAGCGGAAACAGCAGCTGCTGTTGGACACAGTATGCGGCCACGCCCGCCGCGATACCGGCGAGCCATGGCGCGCCGCGGCGCACGCTACCAATCACTCGCCGGGCGAGGAAGAGGAGCCCCACCACGTACATCGCGGCGCCGGCGACTCCCATGGTGACTCCGACATCGAGCACACCGTTGTGTGCCCGGTCAGGGAGGACCTGGCGACCGTACCGCTGCTCGTAGTCGGCGTCGACGCCCTCGGCAAAGGCGATCCGATAGCCCTCGAAGCCGACTCCCGTGACGGGATGATTGCGCACGACGGTCACTCCTACCTGCCACTCGTCGATACGCCCCCGGATGACGCCGTCGTCGGCGTCGAACGCATCGCCGACACGGGAGGCGACCGATCCGGCGAATGCGCCAACGAGCACGACGGAGACGACACCGGCGGCAACCCACCTGCGGCGAGCCAGCGCCGGGCCCCATCGACCGGCGGTGACCACCGCAGCCGCGGCGAGGCCGACCCAGGCCGCCCGGGTTTGAGATGCGACGACCACGACGACGGCCAGCGCCGAGGCTGCCCACGCAAGGGCTCGCCACCGTCCGCGCAGACCGTCGATGGCGGCGCCGATGCACACCGGTATCAGCAGGGCGAGCGCGGCGCCAACGTAGGCGGGCGATCCGTACGGACCCGCCACTCGGACGGACTCCACCGCCAGGTCGACGGGGCTGCGTCCGACCATCTCGGCCAGCCCGTAGACCCCGATGCCCGCAGTGGCGACGGCGCCTGCGGCGAGGACGAGACGGCGGTCCGATTCGCGGACGAGTTGCTGCCCCACGACGTAGGAGCCGGCGAACATCGCCCAGGCCATCCACCCCATGTGTCGATCCGGCGTGCCGATCCAGTGGTGCAGAGGATCGACTGCGATCACGGCCAAAAGTGCCCCCCATGCGAGGAAGAGCACCCAGCCGATTGCGCTGGCCCGGTGCAATCTGATCGGTCGCGGTACGAGACCGGCGACGCCCAGGAGCACGGTGGTCGTGACGATCAGCCACTTCACCGGACCGAACACCGCCCACCCTCGAGGATCCAGCGCCAGTGCGGAGCCAACGATGAGGACGGCCGCAGTCCAAGCGGCAAGCGACGGCCGCGGTGCGGACGACTCCATGGCCGCA
Organism: Acidimicrobiia bacterium; assembly: GCA_965216945.1. GTDB lineage: Bacteria > Actinomycetota > Acidimicrobiia > Spongiisociales > UBA5794 > DATHZQ01. The sequence continues at coordinate 268,266 of CBDCGU010000003.1, forward strand.
TTGTGGCGGTATCGCCGTCGCGGGCAAGCCGGCAGGGTCGCGTCGGGCCGCTGCGATGGGGTCGACGTACGCCGTGCCCGACCTTGCAATAACATACGATATATCGTATGTTATTGACCATGGAGACGATTCGCGAGCAGCTGCTGGCAGCTGCGGTCAAGCTGCTTGGCGAGGAGGGGGCCGCCGCACTCACCGTGCGCCGGATCGCCGAGGCGGCAGGCGTGTCGACGATGGCCGTGTACAGCCGGTACGGCGGCATGGGCGCCTTGCTCGATGCGGTGTATGTGAAGGGCTTCGACCTGCTGGAAGAGGCGTTGCGCGGTGTCGAAGCTCCGAGTGGTCCCGAGGAGCTGGAACAGCTCGGCCTTGCCTACCGGCGATTTGCTTTGAGCAACCCGGCATTGTTTGCGCTCATGTTCGAGCGACCGCTGCCTGGGTTCGACCCGTCGCCGGCGGTCCGTAGCGAAACCCTCGAGGCAACGTTCGGGCTCCTCGAAGCCGCCGTGGTCCGTGCCCAGGATGCCGGGTATGTGCCGGCTGGCGATCCACGACGCATCGGCTACCTCATCTGGGTGGGCGTCCACGGCTCATCGGCACTCGAGGCCACGTACACATCGCGTAGTCCCCTCGACGAGTGGTTTCTCGGCAGCGATGCCGAAGGTGCCGAAGCGGTCCGAAGCATCGTGCGTATCACCGTCGCCGGGCTGGAGGAAACGGGCCCATGAGCGGCCCGGAACGCACGTCGCGGCGTCGCCGCACCAATCAGGCGCTGCTTATTCTCGTCCCCCTTGCAGTGTTCAGCGGGCTGTTCGCCAACACCATCGGCAGCGATTGGTTTCTCGATCCGGCCACCGTCCACGGTGCGCTCGCACTCGCCATCGCCGTGATCACGCCATGGAAGGCACCCATCGTCCGCCGCGGCCTCGGCCGGCGCAGGAGCAACCGCTGGACGTCACTGCTCCTGCTCGCCCTCATCGCCATCACACTGTTGAGCGGTCTGCTGCATGCAACTGCATTGACCCGCAAGATCGGACCGCTCACCGTCATGCAGGTTCACATCGGTGCCGCCCTCGTAGCTCTCGTGCTCATCGTGGCGCACTATCGAGCCCACCCCGTGCCGATCCGGCGCACCGACCTCGACCGACGCGCCTTCCTCTCTTCAGCCGGGCTCGGCTTGGCGGCGGGAGCGGCGTGGTTCGGATGGGAGGGCGTGCTCAACCTCGCAGGCTCGACGGGAGCCGACCGCCGTTTCACCGGCTCGCACGAACGGGGCTCGTTCGACCCGGCCAGGATGCCAGTCACCTCGTGGTTCGACGACCCCGTCCAACGCATCGACGGCACCGAGTGGCGTGTCCGTATCGCCGGTCGGGATCTGAGCCTGGAGGATCTGGCCGCGATGCCGGCGGATGACATCACGGCCGTGCTCGACTGCACCAGCGCCTGGTACTCCGAGCAGATCTGGTCCGGAATCCGGCTCGATCGTCTCGTCGCCACCGACAAGCAGAGCATCGACGTGAGCTCCGCCTCCGGCTACGGGCGGCGATTCCCCACCCGAGACCTCGACAAGCTGTGGCTCGTCACAGCCGCCGGTGGACAGCCTCTCAGCGCCGGCCACGGGTTCCCTGCCCGCATCGTCGCCCCCGGGCGGCGTGGCTTCTGGTGGGTGAAATGGGTCACGGCGATCGAGCCCTCCGACATCCCGTGGTGGCGCCAGCTCCCCTTCCCCACGACCTGAGCCTTCTCCGCGTCGACCACCGACAGCCTGATGTGCCACCCCACCAGCGACAAGCACAAGCCCGGAGGCAAAAGCACACAACCCGAGACCCGAAGCGAAGCGTCGATCCCGAGCAGGGATCGACCGAGCGGCAAGGCATTCCCGTGCCCACCACCGACAGCCTGATGTGCCACCCCGCACCGACACGCACGAGCCCAGAGGCAGAAACACACAACCCGAACACAGAACAACGCTCGAGGGCGAACAGCACTCGAGCGTTGTTGGAACGTAGCTCTCGCTCCGGGGGTGGGACTCGAACCTTCTCCGCGTCCACCACCGACAGCCTGATGTGCCACCCCACCAGCGACACGCACAAGCCCGGAGGCAAAAGCACACAACTCGAACACAGAACAACGCTCGAGGGCGAACTGAATCGCCCCGGGTTTCGTGGAGGCTTGGTCTATTGAGTGACTGCCTCGTGGGCTGTGGTTGTCTGACGGTAGTGGTTGGCTTCGTGGGCGGCGGGGGTGGTGAACTGGCGGCGGCCGGGGAGGATCTCGCCGTGGCGGCGGCGATGGTTGAACCAGTCAACGTATTCGAGGGTGGCGAACTCGACGTCCTCGAGACCGTGCCAGGGTCCGTGGGGGTAGATGAGCTCCCATTTGTAGAGACCGTTGAACGACTCGATCATCGCATTGTCGTAGCTGTCGCCCCTCGAGCCGACCGATGCGACGACGCCGTTGTCGGCGAGCCGCTGGGAGTAGCGGATTGACAGGTATTGGACGCCCATGTCGCTGTGATGGATCAGACCGTCCAGATCGGCGCCGGTTCGGCGGCGGTTGAAGATCGCCATCTCCAGGGCGTCGATCGCCAGATCGCTGCGCAGTGATCGTGATGCTTGCCAGCCGACGACCATCCGGGAGTAGGCGTCGATGATGAACGCCGCATACACCCACCCGGTGTGGGTCTTCACATACGTCAGGTCAGCGAGCCACAGCCGGTTCGGTGCATCGACGGTGAAGTCCCGATCGACCAGATCCGCCGGTCGTTCGTTCCCGTCATCGCTGATGGTGGTGCGAACCCATGACCGGCCCCGACGCACACCGGACAGGCCCATCTGCCGCATCAACCGCTCGACAGTGCATCGAGCGACCCGGATGCCTTCGACCTGGTTGAGGTGGTCCCACATCTTGTCGGCCCCGTACGCAACGAAGTTGTCCTTGTGGACCCGGGCGATCACCGGCTTCAGTTCGGCGTCACGCACCGCCCGTGCCGACGGTGGTCGGGTCTTGGCAGCGTGATACGTCTGCGGGGCGATACCAAGGGTCTTGGCGATCGGCTCGATTCCCCACCGCAGCTGCCCGCTGCGCCGATCCTTGTGCTCGTCGATGAACCGAATCACTTCTTCGACTGGCGGTCGAGCTCCGCCCCGAAGAAAGCCGAAGCCGCCTTCAGAATGTCATTGGCTCGGCGCAGCTCAGCGTTCTCACGCTTCAGGCGCTTCAGCTCAGCCAGCTCGTCGCTCGTCGGCCCCACCCGCCGACCCGTGTCACGCTCAGCCTGACGAACCCACTTCCGCACCGTCTCAGCTGTCGGACCCAACTTCTCGGCAACCGAACAGATCGCCTCCCACTGCGACCCGTACTCATGCTGATGATCCAACACCAGCCGCACCGCACGCTGGCGCATCTCCACCGGGTACTTCCCCGGTCGTCGCTGTTCTGTCATGGCTCCATCCTCTCAAGGGTTGGAGCCTCCACCAATTCCGGGGAGATTCAAACAGCACTCGAGCGTTGTTGGAACGTAGCTCTCGCTCCGGGGGTGGGACTCGAACCTTCTCCGCGTCCACCACCGACAGCCTGAAGTGCCACCCCACCAGCGACACGCACAAGCCCAGAGGCAAAAGCACACAACTCGAACACAGAACAACGCTCGAGGGCGAACAGCACTCGAGCGTTGTTGGAACGTAGCTCTCGCTCCGGGGGTGGGACTCGAACCCACAACCTGCGGATTAACAGTCCGACGCTCTGCCGATTGAGCTACCCCGGAAAGCCAACTCCGAATGGAGGGAGCAAAATGCTATCACAGCGCCGGCGGGCTCGATCGGAGGGTTGCCACAAGGGGACGGTCGACCTGGCAGAATGCCGCCCATGAAGTTTCGCACTGGATTGATCGTCGGTCTCGGCGCCGGTTACGTGCTCGGCGCCAAAGCAGGACGGGAACGTTACGACCAGATCATGGCGCTCGTCGAGCGCTTCACGAGCAACGAGCAGGTCAACGCCGTCGTCGAACAGGCGGCCCTGGCCACTGCGGTGCCACGAACCCGAGCCCGGGGCGCAATGTCGAGCGGTCTCAGAGCGGCCGGGGAGCACATCCGCAACCGGGCAACAGCCCAGGATCGGGATCCCACGATCGGTTAGTGGGCCGTCGCGGCCCGCTAGGCACCCTCGAGATAGCCTTCGAGCCGCTTTGCCCGGGCCGGCTGACGTAGCTTGGCCAGTGCCTTCGTCTCGATCTGGCGGATTCGCTCGCGGGTCACCTGGAAATGGCTGCCCACCTCTTCCAGCGTGCGGACCTTCCCGTCGGCGAGTCCGAAGCGCATGATGAGCACCTGGCGTTCCCGCTCGTTGAGCCCTTCGAGCGCCAGGTTGAGATACTCCTGGAGCAGCCGGAACGAGGCCGCTTCCACCGGGACGTCGGCGTCGGTGTCCTTCACGAAGTCGCCCAGTGTGGAGTCATCCTCTTCGCCGAGCGGTGTCTCCAGCGACACCGGGTCCTGGGCGATGCGCCGCAGCTCGGAGACCCGGTCTGGCTCGATCTCCATCTCGTTGGCGATCTCTCCGATCGTCGGCTCGCGCCCAAGCTCTTGCATGAGCGTCCGCTGCGCCCGCGCCAGCTTGTTGATCGTCTCGACCATGTGCACCGGGACCCGAATGGTCCGCGCCTGATCGGCGAGTGCCCGGGTGACGGCCTGCCGAATCCACCACGTGGCGTAGGTGGAGAACTTGAAGCCCTTGCGATAGTCGAACTTCTCCACGGCCCGGATGAGACCGAGGTTGCCCTCTTGGATGAGGTCGAGCAGTGACAGCCCGCGGCCCACGTACTTCTTGGCGATCGAAACCACGAGACGCAGGTTGGCCTCGACGAGCCGCTTGCGGGCACGGTCCGCCAGGCGGATTGCTCGCTCCAAGATCACCCGTTCAGACGTCGTCATCTCGGAGTCGACGGGATCGAGCTTCTCCTCGGCGCGGAGCCCCGTCTCCATCTGCATCGCAAGCTCGACCTCCTGCTGAGGTGTGAGCAGCGGGTACCGGCCGATCTCCTGCAGGTACATGCGGACCGGGTCGGAGACGTGGACGAGCTCGTCGTTGCTCAGCTCGGTGGCCGCCAGCGCATCGTTCGAGTCTTCCCTGATGGTGATGGACTGCTCGCGCAGGGCGAGAAAGACGACGTCGAACGCCTCGGGTGGCGCATCGGCGTCCTCCAGCTCCTGCTGTACCTCGGTCATCACAAGGAAGCCGCGCTGCCTCCCGCGCTGCGTCAGGTCCTCTAGAACTGCGTCAATCGGTTCGCTCAACGGCGTCCTCGCACTTCACGTCGTTTCTGCTCCAACGCTATCAACTCTCGAGAGGTGTCGGAATACGTCTGACGCTCAGTCTCCGGATCGAGTTCCGCCAACCTCCGCCGCACCACGTCGATGCGGGCGTCCAGCTGCTCGCGTTCCAGGCGAGCCACGAGCTCGCCGGCGTCGGACAGCGGCCGGTCGCTGAGTGCCAGTGCGCTGAGCATCCGGGCCAGTGGTGTCACCTCGTCGCCGAACAACGCTCCGAGATCCGGAGGTGTTCCCGGTGCCAGCCCGGCGATCACAGGCTCAATCATGGCATACGCGGCGCGATGATCCTCATCGGAGAAGAGCTCGGACTCGATCGTGACGTTGGCGAGACCCGCATCGTTGGCCAGCAGCAGCCGGAGGAGCTCCCGCTCCGCCTTCTCTCGCCCGGTCAGCCGCCGCACCGGCTCTGGTGCCGGGCCCGACCGCCGGCTTCCTCCGGAGGCGCGGGCGACCGCACGCTCGATCACATCGAGATCGACTCCCGTGCGCCGCGACACCAAGACGGCGTACTCGTGCCGGACGATGGGGTCGGGGTGGAGCGCCACGAGCTTGGCGGACGCGTTGGCGGCTCGACCCCGGCCCTCCGCCTCGTTGAGGTCGAAGTCCTCCAGGTCCTGTTCGATACGGAATTGGAGGAGTGGGAGCGAGTCGGCGATCGACTTGAGCAAGACCTCCTCCTCTCCATCTCGCACCAGGTCGGCAGGGTCGCGACCCTCGGGGAGGAGGGCAACACGGAGGTCGAGCTCACCGGGGACCGCCCTGTCGAATCCGCGAAGCGCAGCCCCGGTACCGGCGGCATCGGAGTCGAAGGCGAGCACCACCCTCTCGCTGAATCGCCGCAGCAGGTCGAGGTGTTCGTCGACGAGGGCCGTGCCGCAAGTGGCCACGGCAACGGGTCGTCCGGCGAGCGAGAAGCCGATCACGTCGGTATATCCCTCGACGACGACGGCCTCTCGTTCTCGCACGATGGCAGACTTCGCCCAGTTGAGACCGTAGAGCAGACGGGATTTGTGGTAGATCGGCGACTCTCTGGAGTTGAGGTATTTGGGCCCGTCCCCTTCGAGGATCCGGGCGCCGAAGCCAACGGGATCGCCGCGCAGGTCGAAGATGGGGAACATGACCCGTCCGCGGAAGCGGTCGATGAGGCTCCCCCGACTCGATCGAGAGGAGAGCCCGGCCGTGATGAGGGTGCGGTCTTCGTGACCTCCGGCGACAAGATGCCGGGAGAGCTCGTCCCACCCGGCCGGTGAGTAGCCGAGGTCGAACTGCTCGACCACATCGGCGTCATAGCCCCGGCTGCGCACATACGCTCGGGCGGCCGCCGCGTCCGGTGACGACCGAAGCCGCTCCCGATAGAAGGTCACAGCGTCGGCAACGGCAGCAACGAGCGCTTCACGCTGGCCGCGCCGTTTTCCTTCACCTGGCGCCTCGGTGAGGGCGACGCCGGCTCGTCTCGCCAGCAGCTCGAGCGCCCCCACGAAGTCGACGCCTTGGGTTTCCTCGATCCACGTGAACACGTCGCCGCTCTTGCCACATCCGAAACAGTGATAGAGCCCGCGTGCGGGGTCGATCGACAACGACGGGGTCTTCTCGTTGTGAAACGGGCACACCGCCATCACCGAACGTCCCGACCGCTTGACCTTCGTCACCTCGGCCGCGAGCTCAGCCAGATCGGTGCGATCCCTGACCTTGTCGATGTCTTCGCGCGGGTACGCCACCATCGGGATTGTACTGAGAGGTCGGTTCACGCAGTGCGGACCAGACGCGAGAAAGGGAAGCCCGGAAGGGAGGGAGGAGAGAGTGGGCTTCCCTTTCTCAGCGGTCGTCCCGGGCGGTCAGCCGCTCGGGCGCCGTACTGCGGCGTTGGCTCTGCGGCGCCGCAGAACGTCCATCTGATACACAGTGTCGGGGTGATTCAACATGTCGACTCCTCATTCCTAGCCTTTGACGAGTATACACGATTTTCAACCAATCGATGACAATTCTATTCCATTTCATCATTTCTGATGATAGATTGCTGCCATGGATCGACTCGATCGTGAGATTCTCGAGGTTCTGGCCGAGGACGCACGTACCCCGTATGCGCAGATCGCCAAACAACTCGGCGTCGCAACGGCGACCGTACATCAACGAGTCAAGCGACTGCGGGAATCCGGAGTCGTACGGGGCTTCCGTCTCGAGCTGGATTGGGCGGCCATCGGCCTACCGGTTGCAGGAGTCATCTCGATCCGCACTGCATCGGAGAAGTCGCTTGCCGACATCGCAGAGGACCTGCGCGCCATCCCCTACGTGGCGAGCTGCGTGGCGGTCACGGGAGAGTTCGACATGTTCGTGACCGTGCGCGCCCGGTCGTCGGATCATCTCGGTGAGCTCGTCGACCGGATCCGCCTCATCACGAAGGGCTCGACGCGCACCATCGTGGTGCTCTCGACGTATTACCTGGGCGTCACTCCCCCGCTGCACGAGGAAGGCGACGGGGACCGCGCCCAATAGACTGGCTCGGTGGGTCTCCTCGTAGCCTTCCTGATCATCCTCGCCGTGGTGGCGGTCATCGTCATCGCCAAGCGGCAGCTCGATGCGATCCGGGCGGCATGGAAGGCGGTCGCCGACGAGCTCGGGCTGAGCGTCGAATCGCTGAGCCTCGGCCAGTCGAGAATCACCGGAACGGTGGACGGTTTCACCGTGACGGTGGAGATCACGGGCTCCGGCGACAATGCCCACACTCGATATCGCATCGAGTATCCGCCGCTGGCGCCGGCGTTCGAGCTGCGCCGCGAGTCCGGCGGTCAGAAGATACTGAAGAAGTTCGGCGCAGAGGACCGCCAGATCGGCGACCAGGAATTCGACGATGCATTCATCGTGCAGGCCATCGATCCGGGCGAGCTCGAGCAATGGCTCACAGCGAGCCGCCGTAGCAGCCTGCTTCGGCTCCTGGCCGCTCATCCGGCGATGCTGGCCACGGAACGCCAGCTCCAGATCTCGTCGAACGGGGTCGAGCGCAACCCCGAGGTGATCGTTGCCACGGTGCGCCGGATGCTGGTGACAGCCCGTCACCTGGTCGGGCGCCCATCCACCTCGCACCGCGACGAGGCGGCCGAGCTGCGCACAAAGGGCGACCTGCTGGCGGCGCTGCGGGCGCTCGACGCTGCCGTGCAGGCCGATCCCGACGATGCGGACACTCGGCTGCTGCGGGCCGAGACGGCGCTGTCGGCCGGCGAAACGGAGCAAGCGACCCGCGACCTGGACACGCTCGAGCGCGAGCTTGCCGCCGATCCCGAGGTGCGCGGGATGCGTGAGGTCCTCGAACGGCCGGACACCGGCGCCGGTTCCCCTGCCGGTGCCCCAGCGGATCCAGACGGAATCTTCGATGAGATCTTCGGAGAGAGCCGGCTCAGCTTCGAGACCGACGACCTCTTCGCCCGTGAATACAAGGGTCGTCACGTCAAGCTGACGGGGGCGGTCCGCTCCGCTCGACCGTACGACACCGATCTCGACTTCGGGGCCGGGCCCGGGATCAAGGCTGTCGTGACGGTGGCCATGATCGAGTCCGATCTGTACGGAAACACGGCCATCGACGCCGTGGTCGACTTCCCTGCCCACACCGCACACGCCTTCCAGCGGGGTGACGAGATCACGTTCTCCGGGATCCTGGCCAAAGTGGATCCCATGATGCGAAACGTGTTCGTCACGGAGGGCCGTCTGGCCGGCTGAGCGGGCCATGCTCGGACGCCGGGGCGGTCGCAGGTGGAGGAGCGCGTCACCGGCGGGGGGATGCCGCAGCACCCCTCCCGCCACCGTCCGAGATCGGCATGTCAGCGAGGTCGGCCGTACCTCCGCGTTGCCAGCGGAGCGAAGACGGCAATGATGATCGCCACCCAGATCAGCGTGTACAACACGGGATTCTGCAGTGGCCACACCGCTGGCTCAGGCGTGCCCGGCGGGATGTTCCCGAACAGCTCACGGGCGGCCTGGGTCACCGCCGACACCGGGTTCCACTCGGCGAAGATGCGGAGCGGGGTCGGCAGGTTGGCGGCCGGCACGAAGGTGTTGGCGATGAACGTCAGTGGGAAGATGACCATGAACGAGGCGTTGTTCACCACCTCGACACTGCGCACCAGCAGCCCGACGTAGGCCATGATCCACGAGATCGCGTAGGCAAACAGCAACAGCAGCGCAAACCCCGCCACGGCATCGACCGCACCGGTGTGGATCCGCCAGCCCACGAGGAGACCGGTCAGAGCCATGATCGCAAGCGACAAGGCGTTGTAGATCATGTCGCTCGCCGTTCGGCCGAACACGACGGCGCCCCGCGACATCGGCAGCGAACGGAATCGGTCGATGATCCCCTTCTGCATGTCGTCGGCCAGGCCGGCGCCGGTGAAGGTCGCACCAAACGTCAGTGTCAAGGCAAAGGTGCCACCGATGAGGAACTCGCGGTAGGAGCCGCCCGGTATGTCGATGGAGCTCCCGAAGACGTAGCCGAACAGCAGCACGAACATGATCGGCGAGATCAGCACGGACACCAACAGGTCGGGCACCCGGGTGATCTTGATCACATTGCGTTTGGCGACGGCAACACCGTCGGCGAGTGCGTTGGTGAGCTCCTGCATCAGGCGACCTCCAGCAGACCGTGGGCGTCGCCGCCGAGGATGCCTGCATCGGCGTTGGCCGGCTGGCCGGTGAGCGACAGGAACACGTCGTCGAGGGTTGGGCGCCGCAGTCCGACGTCCCGCAGGGGTACGCCACCGGCGTCGAGGGCCCGCAGCGCCTGGGTGAGCGTCCGCGGCCCGCCGGCCACGGGCACCGTCATCGCTCGGCCCTCGACCCTCGGGGCGTCGACGGCGAACTGCGACAGTATCCGCCTCGCCTCTTCGACGCTGGCCCCGCGGTCGAGCATCACCTCGATGCGCTCGCCACCGACCAGCGTCTTCAGGTCGTCTGCCGTGCCGCGGGCGATCTCGCGACCGTGATCGATGACGACGATGTCGTCGGCGAGCTGATCCGCCTCCTCCATGTACTGGGTGGTCAGCACGAGCGTGCGGCCGCGATCGACCAGCTCCCGGATGACGTCCCACAAGTCGGTCCGGCTGCGGGGGTCGAGGCCGGTTGTCGGCTCGTCGAGGAACAGCACCGGCGGCTCGGCGACCAGGGAGCCCGCCAGATCGAGACGGCGGCGCATGCCTCCCGAGTAGGTCTTCACCGGCCGGTCGGCCGCTTCGTCCAGGCGGAAGCGCTCGAGCAACTCACGTGCCCTGGTCCTGGCGGTCTTCCTCCCGAGACGATACAGGCGGCCGATCATCTCCAGGTTCTCGTAGCCGGTGAGCTGCTCGTCGACCGCCGCATATTGACCGGAGAGCCCGATCCGCTCGCGCACCCGCGCCGGCTCGGCGAGCACGTCGGCTCCGGCGACGGTAGCTCGACCGGCATCGGGCCGAACCAGTGTGGTGAGGATGGACACGGCCGTGGTCTTGCCGGCGCCGTTGGGTCCCAGGAGACCGAGCACGCTCCCCTCGTCGACGGACAGGTCGAGACCGTCGAGGGCCGTCACCGCGCCATAGCGCTTGATCAGTCCCCGAGCCTCGACCTTTGGTGGTGGCACACCGTGCATTGGCGGGTGCGCCGTCGTGGCCGAATGGGTCATGGCGGTCATGTGGATGCTCCTTGGGATACGTACGCCGTAAACATACGGTGTAAATGTACGCCGTAAGTTACGTATACGGTGTAAGTTTGTCAAGGGGGATCTCGTGCTGTCAACAGGCTGCGCTGTGATCGAGCTCGGGGAGATACCGGCGCTGACCGTCGACGAGACAAGCGGCATGCGGTGGCCGTCGGCCCCTCGCACTGCCGGCGCCCCACGGGAGGGTCCGGTTCTGGGAGGGGTGCGGAAGAACGTCGGAGCAGAGCGGATCCGGCAGGGCGTGCTTTGGGACGTGTGAACGAGGCTGACGTACTGGTCCGGGTCCGGACCGGTGCACCCTGCTAGGGCAGCCGCTCGGCGAGGTACGCCGCCACCTTGTCCATCGCGATCCGGTCCTGGGCCATCGTATCGCGATCGCGGACAGTCACCTGCTGGTCATCGAGGGAGTCGAAGTCGACGGTCACGCAGAACGGCGTGCCGATCTCATCTTGACGGCGGTAGCGCTTCCCGATCGACTGGGTGACATCGTGCTCCACGACAAAGCGAGCACGCAGCTCGTCCGCCACGCGCTGGGAGACCTCGGTCAGCTCGGCCTTCTTGGAAAGCGGAAGGACCGCCACCTTGATCGGCGCCAGCCGAGGATCGAGCGCCAGCACGACCCGCTGCTCACCGCCCACCTCCTCCTCCGAGTAGGCATCGATGAGGAAGGCGAAGGTGGTGCGGGTGGCCCCGGCGGCGGGTTCGATCACGTAGGGAACGAACCGCTCGTTGGCCTCGGCATCGAAGTAGCGGAGATCCTTCCCCGAATGCTCCATGTGTGCCTTCAGATCGAAATCGGTGCGGTTGGCAATACCCTCGAGCTCGTCCCAGCCCCACGGGAAGCGGTAGTCCACGTCAAACGTGCCCGCGGAGTAGTGCGACAGCTCGTCGTCCTCATGCCTGCGGAATTGCAGGTTGTCCTCGCTCATGCCCAGATCGATGTACCAGTTGCGCCGCTCCTCGACCCAGTAGCGGAACCACTCCTCGGCTTCCTCGGGCCTGCAGAAGAACTCCATCTCCATCTGCTCGAACTCGCGGGTGCGGAAGACGAACTGGCCCGGCGTGATCTCGTTGCGAAACGACTTGCCGATCTGGGCGATCCCAAACGGGAGCTTGAGGCGGGATGTGCGACGCACGTTCTCGAAGTTGATGAAGATCCCCTGGGCCGTCTCGGGGCGCAGATAGACGATGTTGTCCGCCGTCTCGATGGGACCCATGTGGGTGCGGAACATCAGGTTGAAATCGCGAGCTTCCGTGAAGGTGTCACGTTTCCCGCAGCTCGGGCACTGATCGGGATCCTCGAGCTTGTCGAGCCGGTGGCGCGTATGGCAGTTGCGGCACTCGACGAGCGGATCGGTGAACGACGCCAGGTGACCCGACGCCTCCCAGACCCGCGGCGATTGGATGATCGCGGAGTCGATCCCGACGACGTTGTCGCGGCTGCGCACCATGGTGTGCCACCACTGCTCCTTGACGTTGCGCAGCAGCTCTACGCCCAGTGGCCCATAGTCGTAGGCCGAGCGGAGACCTCCATAGATCTCCGAGGATTGGAAGACGAAGCCGCGCTTCTTGGAGAGGTTGACGATGGTGTCGAAGTCGGCGGGCATGTGAGCGCGTCCAGCGGTGAGTCGGGCAGGGAGCGGGCCATGGTAGCGGTGCGCCCGGCAGGCCCTGCCCCGGCTTCACTCTCCCGACCGGTCCTCGGCTTTGCCGAAACGACGCTCCCTTCGCTGGTAGCGATCGATGCACTCCACCAGGGTGTGCCGGTCGAAGTCGGGCCAGAGAACGGGCGAGAACACGTACTCGGCGTAGGCGGACTCCCACAGGAGGAAGTTGGAGGTACGGTGTTCGCCGCTCGACCGGATCACCAGATCGGGGTCGGGCATTCGCGGCAGGTAGAGGCGCGCCGCCACAGCGTCGATGTCGACCTCATCGGGGGTCAGCCGTCCCGCCGCCACCTCCTCGGCGATACGCCGCGCCGCCGAGGCGAGCTCGGCCCGGCCGCCGTAGTTGAACGCGAACACCAGCTCGAGCGTGTCGTTGCCCTTCGTCAGTTCCTCGGCAGCGGCGATCTCGGTGCGGAGCTCGTCGGGCACGCGGGGATCGTCACGATCCCCGATGAAGGTGATCCGTACACCCTTGGCGTGCATCTCGTCGCGACGCCTGCGCAGCAGGTCGATGTTGAAGTGCATGAGGAACAGCACCTCCTCGTCGTCACGCGACCAGTTCTCGGTCGAGAACACGTAGGCGGTGAGCCAGCCAACACCGAGAGCCAGCGCACCTTCGATCACATCGAAGAGGGCCGGCTCGCCACGGGCGTGGCCTGCCGTTCGCGGCAAACCACGAGCGTTGGCCCACCTGCCGTTGCCGTCGAGGATGATGGCAACGTGCCGCGGGATCCGCTCCTGGTCGAGCTCGGCGCCGTAGTCAACCATCGAGCACCGCAAGGGACACGAGCCGCCGCTCCAAGTGGTACTCGAGGAAGCGGCGCGCAACACCGAGCGCGTCGTGGGAGAACGCCGGATCGTCGGCCGGTAGCGACTCGACGTCGGCGACGGCCAGCGCCGCCATGTAGTCGGTGAGTCCGTCGCGCAGCGCATAAGCACCCGAAGTACGGCATCGATCGCACAGCGCACCGCCCGCAGCGAAGCTGAAGCGAGTGAGCCGATCGGGGCGCCCGCACCCGGCACATCTGTCGAGAGCCGGGGCGACCCCCACGACGTCCGCCGCCTTCAGCATGTAGGCGGTCGTGAGATCCGCAGTGGCTGGGGCGGCCTCCAGTGCGCGGAGACCTCGCTGCAACAGCAAGAACAGACGCATCGCCGGTTCGTTCTCCTGCGCCACGATGTCGGCAACCTCGACCATCGTGCCGGCGGCGACCACGCGATCGAGATCGGCCCGCAACCGGTGGAAGGGCTCGATCATCGCAACCGAGGTGATGGTGTCGAGGTTGCGACCTTCGTAGAGCACGAGGTCGACGTGCGAGAAGGGCTCGAGACGTCCGCCGAAGCGGCTCTTCGTCTTGCGCACGCCCTTGGCCACCGTTCGCAGCTTGCCGTGGTTCGGGCTGAGCAGCACGACCACCCGATCGGCGTCGCCGAAGGGGTAACTCCTCAGGACGATTCCTTGGTCGTTGCGCAGCGCCACCGCAGCCTCTCTCGCACCGTTGCCGAACGAGGGTACCGCCGGGCCGCCAGATATCGCGTCACGTAGCCTCAGGCCGACGGCACAATCCGTGGAACGACCTGGGAGGACGCTGATGCCCCGATTGGATGAGGACGCCAGAGCCGCGTTCGTCGCAGAGCATCCCGGCTGGGAGATCGACGAGGAGACACTCCGACGCCGGTTTGTCTTCGATGGCTTCCCGGCGGCAATCGCCTTCGTCGTGCACGTGGCTTTTGCAGCCGAGGCCGCCGACCATCACCCGGACATCGACGTCCGATGGAACAAGGTCGACATCGCACTCACCACGCACGATGCCGGGGCTCTGACGGAGAAGGACACGGCCCTCGCCGCACGTTGCCAGCGAATCTCCGACTCAGGACACTAGGAGGGCGCGGAGAATGGCACAGGGGCGCCGTGCTCGGTTCCGGACCGGCGCTCAGGCAGGCTCCCTGATGCGGCCGCCATCTCCTCCTGTGCCGTCGTCGGTTGCCGCGTCGAGCGGGCACCGCCTCACGTTGATCGAGATGCTCTCGGAGGTGGATGAGTTGCCGACGGTGTCCGTTGCGGTGACGGTGATCTCGAACGGCACCAGCGTCCAGTTGAGTGCCGGATCGACGAAGAGGCTGAAGTCGGCGACCGATGTCGGGTCGAGGGTGCCTGGGATCGTGCCGGAATGGACCTTGCCATCGATCACGCCGGTGTAGGTGAACGTCACCGAGGCAACTCCGCTCGAGTCACTCACCGCCGCACTCAACTGGGCCACTGTCGCTCCCACACTGCACTCCCCATCGGGCAGGGTGCCCGCAAAGATGAGGCGCAGCGACGACCTCACCGACGTGATGTCCGGTCCCGTCGTGTCGAGCGAGACGATCGTGACGGTCGCACTGTCCGACAGCCCGCCCGGATCGGTGACCGTCGCCGTCAACGAGCTCGGCAAGGGCATCGTCACCGGATAGGCGGCGTAGGTCAGCACACCCGTGACCGGGTCGATCGAGAAGACTCCCTCCGGATCGCCGTCGACGATGGCGTAAGTCAAGGCATCGCCATCCGGGTCGCTACCCGTCAAGGTGGCCACCGTGGCGCCGGGGAGCACACCTTCAGGAATGACGACCGTGGCATCGGCCAGCGTCGGCACCTCGTTGACATTGGTCACCTGGAGGGTGACGGTCACGGACGTCTCGCCACCGTTGCCGTCGGACACGGTCGTCGTGGCGGAATGACTCGCATCCGCTTCGAAGTCGAGTGCGGCGCCAACGGTCACGGTGCCATCGGCTGCGATGGCGATCGGGCCGCTCACCGGGTCGAACGTCACGGCATCCCCATCGGGGTCCGACGCCGTGATCGCACCGAGAACCGTACCGATCGTGCTGTCTTCTGCAGCTGTGAATGTCACATCGCTCGCCACCGGAGCGTCGTTGACCGGCGCAACCGTGACGATGGCTGCACCAGCCGTGTCGAGGGCGCCGTCGGTGACGGTGTAGTCGAATGTGTCCGTGCCGACGAAGTCCGCCGCCGCGGTGTAGACGGCCGTACCGTCCGCCGCGATCACCACCGTGGCACCATTCGGCGAAGTGATCGTGCCCGGCGTGACGGACAACGAATCTCCGTCCGGATCGTCCCACCCCGCAAGGAGGTCGATCGTCGTCGAGCCGTCCTCCGGAACCGTGGCCGTCACCGGACTCGCCGGCGAGGAAGGCGGATCGGCAACGGGATCGACGGTCAAGCTCACGGTGATCACGACGTCGGTCGTTCCGTCTGTGACCGTGTACGAGAAGGTATCGGTACCGTTGAAGTTGGCCGGGGGCGTGTATACGAGACTGCCCTCGACAATCGAACCACCGGCCGCACTCACGGTGTCGAACGAGCTCACGACGAGGGGATCCCCGTCCGCATCGAACGCACCCGCCAGCGGGTCGAACGAGTAGACGAGGTCCTCGGCGGTCACGATCGCACCCGGTCCGGGCACCACGGGCTGATCGTCGATGGGCAGCACCGTGAGGCTGACCGTGGCCGCACCCGATCGGCCGAGGGTGTCGGCGACGGAGTACGAGAGCTGGTCGGAGCCTGAGAAGTTCGCCGCGGGCGTGTACACGATCGTGCCATCGTTGCCCGCCGCCGCCGAGCCGTTGGAAGGGCCGCTGGCGACGCGCAGCGACGACGGGTCCACAGGGCCCGTGTCGTTGGCGAGCACGTTGATCGTGAGCGTCGTGTCCTCCGCGATCGACCCGCTGTCATCAGCAACGACGAACGCAGGAGCCGGCGGCGGTGGCGGCAGCGTGGTCGGCGTCGGTGGAGGCGGCGCCGCCGTGGTCGTCGGCGCAGCAGTCGTCGTGGTTGGGGTCGCGGTCGTGGCCGTGGGGGCTGCGGCCGTCGCAGGCAGCGGCTCCGGCGCGTCGACGACAATCGTCGTAGTCGTCTCAGCCGCGGCCACAGGCGGCGGCGTGTCGCTCGACCGGTTGATGGCGAGGAATCCAGCGGTTGCGGCGGCAACGGCGATCGCGGCGACCGCGGCGACGGTGGCGATGGTCGCTACCTGGCCACCCGCGGCAGCTGCCCCTGTCGTCAGCCCTGCTCCCCCACCTGCACCACTGCCGGCTCCGGCACCTGACGCGGCTCCGGCCCCGGCGCCTGCACCGACCTTGGCAGCTGCGACCGTTCCCACGCCTGCTGCACCCGCGGCGCCGGCGGCAACAGAGCCCCAGATGGCGGCCTTGAGGCCGGCGGGGACCGGCACCAACATGAGAGCGGCGAACATCTTGAGGGGCTCGAGATAGAACACCCGGTTGTCGCTGCACACTCCGCACTTGGCGACATGGCGATCGGCGCGCTTGCGCAGCTCCGGGGTCATCTGGTCGACGTCGGGCCCGATCACCGAGGCGAGCTTGGCGCAATCCTGCCGACCCTTGCGCACCAGGAGGTAGGTCGACAACGTCTTCGAGAAACTCTGCTTCATCCGCGAGACCATCGTGTAGGCGTTGCCTTTCGACACGCCCATGACCTCGGCGATCTCCGCCGAGTCGAGACCTTGACGCACGTGCAGATCCATCACCGTGTAGGTGCGGGCGTCGAGCCCGGCAGCGGCTTCCCACACGATGTCTGCAGCCTGCTGGACCGCCGCCATCTGCTCCGGGTCGACGCCGGGGTCGGCGTCGGCCACCGCCATCGTGGCCCGCTCGTCGTCGTCGACCGATCCGCCGACCGTCGCGGTGCGCTTCGAACTGCGGATGCGGTTGAGCCCCGTACGGTGAGCGATGGTGAAGATCCAGCTCTTGAACCGGTCTGGGTTCTTCAGCGTGGGAAGTTGCTCCATCGCCTTGATGAAGGTGTCCTGAGCCACATCCGCCGCTTCCTCGCGATTCCGCAAGAGCCGCGTGACGAAGTCGAACACGCTCGGGAAGTACCGCTCGTAGAGCGCCGAAAAGGCGTCCTGTCGCCCGTCGAGTGCGAGGCGTACAAGATCGCCGTCAGATTCGGGAAGTGGTGCTGCCATTCCGCCCTACCTCACTGGCCAGTCTCATGCGGGGGGAACCACCACAGGATATACCGAAAACGCGAGCGCGTGGGCGGGAGGCCGTGTGTGCGGCCTCCCGCCAAGTACGCAGCCCCCCCACCGGGGAGAGAGTGAGTTCCCCCTGCTGCGACCTCGAAACCTGTCTCTCGTAGCGTGTCGATGCCCGATCCGCCTTGGTTTCAGTAGCTTCTTCGTTCGTACATGGGTTGGACACGGACGGCCCGGTGACCCTTACACCGTTTCCGTCACCACCGAGCAGAATGATGCGGCCGACCCAGCCCATTTGGGCGTTGCAGAACGCCATCCGGACGCGAATCAGGGCCCAGAGAGAGATGGGCCCTGACTCCTGCGATGGCGGTAAGGAGAGAGAAGGGAAGGGTCCGCCATCTGTTTTGGATTGTGTGAGGGTCCTTAGCGGACCCTCAGAGAGCCTCTTAGCGTTGCTCTCGAAGGTAAGACACTCGACGGTCGCGTTTCTTACACGTTCGAGCGATCAAAAACCCAACCGATCCAGAAGCTGGTCGCGGCGCTGCCAATCGCGCTCTACCTTGACCCGCAGATCGAGGAATACGGGAGCACCGAACAATGCCTCGAGATCTCGCCGTGCCGCGGCGCCGACATCCCGCAGCAGTGTCCCGCCCTTGCCGATGACGATGCCCTTCTGGGAAGGCCGCTCGACGTACACCGTCCCCTCGATGTGGACCACGCCGTTGTCCCGCGTCTCTATGTCACCGACAACCACGGCGAGCGAATGGGGCAACTCGTCGCGCAGCGTGGCCAGGTACTTCTCCCGAACGAGCTCGGCCGCGAGCAGGTGCTCCGGCTGGTCGGTGGTCATGTCGGCGGGGAAGTACGCCGGTCCCTCGGGAAGCATGCCGACGAGCTCGTCGACGATCCGCTCCACCCCATCGGACTCGAGCGCCGAGACGGGAACGTACGCGGCAAAGCCCCACTCCCCCGCTTCGGCGAGCTGCACGGCGATCTGGTCCGGTCGGGCGGCGTCGACCTTGTTCACCACCACGATCACGGGAGTGGAGGCCTCCGCCAGCCGGGCGGCGATCAACCGGTCGCCAGGCCCGATCTTCTGGGTCGCGTCGACCATGAAGAGCACGACGTCCGTCTCCTCCAACGACCCGTAGACGAGGCGGTTGAGCCTCTCCCCCAACGCGGTACGCGGCCGATGGAGGCCCGGTGTGTCCACCAGCACGATCTGCACGTCGCGCTCGGGGATGGTCAGCACACCGCGAATCGTGTTGCGCGTCGTTTGCGGGCGGGGCGAGGTGATCGCCACTTTGGCGCCGACGAGTGCGTTGACCAGCGTTGACTTCCCGACGTTGGGGCGACCGACGACGGAGACGAAACCGCTTCGTCCGGCCATCAGGGAACCGAGAGCCGGACGCGGGCGATGCGTCTGCCCTGGACCCGGTCGGCAACGAAGACGTGCTGGGCGAGATCGAACCGCTCACCTTCCCGGGGCACCCGACCTGCCAGTCCGAGCACGAGCCCGCCCACGGTGTCCCATTCCTCGTCGGGCAGGTCCACACCGATGAGCTCCTCCAGCTCGTCGATGCTCATGCGGGCGTCCAGCAGATAGTCTCCACCGTCCAGTTGCGTCACCATCGGCTCCTCATCGTCGTACTCGTCGACGATCTCCCCGACGATCTCCTCGAGCAGGTCCTCGATCGTCACCAGCCCTGCCGTGCCGCCGTATTCGTCGACGACGATCGCCAGGTGGACCTGGTTGACTTGCATTTCGCGGAGCAGATCGGGAACCGGTTTGGTCTCGGGCACGAAGTAGGGAGGACGCGCCAGCTGGCGGCTCGGCATGGGCTCGGCGTTGTCGTCGTACAGCTTGAGCAGGTCCCGGGCGTAGAGGACGCCGACGACGTCGTCGATCCCCTCGCCGAGCACCGGGATCCGTGACCGCCCTGCCTCGATCACAACGTCGAGAGCCTTGTCGGTGGACGCATCACCGGAAACCACGACCATGTCGGGGCGGGGAACCATGACCTCGCGAACGATCGAATCGCCGAACTCGAGCACCGAGGTGATCAGCTCTCGCTCGGCCGTCTCGTCCTCCTCGTCTTCGACCGGCTCTCCTTCCTCATCCACATCCGCGATGAGGTCTGCGGCGGCACGTCCCAGGTCGATCGCGGGACGCAGCAGCCAAGCCCATCGATATGCGATCCGCTTCGGCCGGTTGCGGCCGATACTCCGCGGCACGACATCACCCGCCAGGACCAGAACCGCACCCAACAGGATCAACGCCCATAGCAACGCCGACCCGTCGAACAGGCGGGTCAGCGCCCAGGTGGCCGGTATCGCTGCCATCACCAGCAGACCGGTGGAGAAGATGCCCAATGCCGGTTGCAGCTGAGGTCGATCATCGAGCAGCTCCGCCACGATCCCGGCGCGGCCGTCGCTCTCGAGGGCGTCCTGGAGAGCGTCGGCTCGGGGGGTGCGGACGAGCGAGGCGCCGGCGGCGCGGATGATGGCCGTCACCAGCACCAGCAAGGCGGCGACGACCAGGGCTACCGTCGTCACGGTCGCACCTTCCCGACGCGAGCCAGATAGACCCGCTCACGCGCCTCCATGATCTCTGCGTCGCTCTCGATCACGTGGTCGTAACCCAAGAGGTGCAGCAACCCGTGCACCACCATCAACGCCATCTCATCTTCGAAGGCTACCCCCGCCGCTTCCGCCCTTCCACGCACGACACCGGGGCAGATGAGCACGTCACCGATGGCGAGCGGAGGACCCGGTACCGGCGGTGGCGCCGGCGGGGAGCCAGGGCGAAGGTCCTCGAGCGGAAACGACAGAACGTCGGTTGCCCCTGATTTGCCGAGGTGGGTCTCATTCAGCTCGGCGATGCGGGACTCGTCCACCAGCGTGATCGCCACCTCGGTGGAGGCGGGAAGACGTTCGCCCTCGAGCACGATGGCGGCGAGCTCGACGAGGGGGCCGGAAGGAAGGGGGTCGTCCTGTTCGTCCAGGAAGACGATGTTCACGTGCCCTCCACCCGGGGGCCGGGGAACCCGGGATAGGGGATGCGAGTGTGGTAGTAGCCAATGAGGGCTTCGACCAGCGCTCGCTTGACGTTCGTCAGGTCGCCGAACGTCAGCGCCGACTCGTCGAGCTGACCGTCCTCCAGCTTCTCGCCAACGATCGAATCCACGAGCTTCGCCAAACTGTCGGCTGTCGGATCCTCCTGCTGAGCCATCGCTCGCGCCGCACCCTCGACGGCGTCCGAGATCATCAGGATCGCCATCTCCTTGCGCTGTGGCTTGCGGCCACGATGCCGGAACAGCTTCGGATCGACTGACGGGTCCTCGGCCATGGCCTTGTGATAGAAGTACCGCATCAGACCGTTGCCGTGGTGCTGCTGGATGCCGGCGCTCACGTCGGGGGGGATGCGGTACTGCTTCGCCAGACGGAGACCCTCGGTCACGTGGCGCCGGATGATGACCGCAGATTCGGTCGGATCGAGCTCGTCGTGGGGGTTGGACACACCAAACTGGTTCTCGATGAAGAACTGCGGGTTCTCGGTCTTCCCCAGATCGTGATAGAACGCCGCCGCCTGGGCCAGCAGCGGGTCGGCGTCGATGGCCCTCGCCGCCCTTCCGGCCAGGTTGCCCACCAGGATGGAGTGGTTGAACGTGCCCGGCGCCTTCTCCTCGATGAGGCGCAGCGCCGGATGGTTGCGGTCGGTCAGGTCGAGCAGCGTCACGGTCGTCGTCACCTGGAACAGGTTCTCGAGGAAGGAGACGAGACCCTGCGCCAGCAGGCCGCCGATCAGCGTGCCCGCCGCACCGAAGATCGCAGCCTGCCATACGCCGTCCTGCCCGTTGAACAGCCACGACACGACTCCGGCGACGGGAGCCATGACGGCGGCCGCCAGCACGACGGCCAGCCGCAGCTCGCGCCGCGTCGACACGGCGGACACGAACGCCACCGGGCTCACCGTGGCGGCCGCTGCGTAGATCGTGAGCGACGGGTCCTGAGTCGTGATCGCTGTGAACATCGCCATCGGCACCGACGTCAGCAGTGCCGTGCGGGGGTCGTACAGGATGGCGGCCGAGTATCCCAGCAGTGCCGCCGGTATGGCGTAGCCCAGCTCGGGATTCTCCACGCCGCTCGCTTCGGCGATCCTGGCGATGAGAGCTGCGATCACCAAGAGGATGCCGAGCAGAGCGATGTGCTTCGGCTGCGACCACTGGGCCGGTGCAATGCGCCACAGGAACAACGCCGCCAGCAGCACGGCGAGGCCGCCCAGGATGGCGGCGGCTACCCGCGAGGTGCCCGGCTCCGGCTCCAGGAGATTGAGACGCTCGATGGCCTCGAGATGCACCGCGTCGATGCGTTCGCCCTGGCTCACGATCGTCTGGCCGTTCTGGTAGACGCGCTCGACCTCGGGCACCGCAGCGGCAGCGTCTTCGGCAGCGGCCTCGGTGGCCGCCTGATCGACGAAGCTGTTGGGCTCGAGCGACCGCGCCAGCACGGTGGCGGCGGCAGCCTGCAGCTCGTCGATCTGTTCCGATTCGAGCACCGGGAGCACGATGCTCGGCGGATTCTGCAGCAGGAAGTTCTGCCTGTCTGGCAGCTGGGAACCACGAATGCCCGGGGCGGCGAGCTGGTCCCCGGCCAGACTGACGATCTGGTCCTCGAGTTGCTGGAAGAAGCCGTTCTCGCCGTTGGCCTGGAGGCGGAGATGAAGGTCGTAGGCTTCGACCAGTGTCGGGATGGCGTCTCCGTAGATGAGGTTCCCCGAGTCCTCGACGGCCTGCACCTGATCTTCGAGCGGCAGAGTCGTGGTCGGCGCCGTCCCGGCAACGGCCGGTGCCACCGTCGTGCTCGTGGTGGTGCTGCTCGTCGTCGTGGTCTCCTCGCCCGCGGTGGTGTCGGGCGAGGTCTCGACCAGCGGCGGCAACGTCCGGCAGACGGGCTGCGCCGGCAACTGGGCGTCCTCGACGGAGGCGTTGACTTCGATGCGCAGGCCGGTACCCACCTCGCCGTCGGGAAGGAGGCAGTCGGCGTTGGCTTCGGTCACCACATTGGGGTCGCCGGTGAACAACACCGACAGCACGTACTCGTCGCCCGACAGTGCGCTGAGCGACGCCGACTCCAATGCCGGCACGATCACCCACGGATTCGCTACGGGATCGACCTCCACGCCGGCGCGGCCCAATCCGGAGCTTGGCTGCTCGTCGAGCGTCACCCCGTCGACGCGCACGGCTTCAGAGAAACGCGGCGTCACGGCCAGGTCGTACTCCCGGGTCTGCGTCGACTGGTTCTGAACCGTGATCGAATACTCGATGACGAACTCGTTCGGGTTCTCCGTTGCTGCCGGGGACGACGACGTGGCTTCGACGAACACCGGCCTTCCTGCGGTTGGAGCCGCCCGCACGTCGCTGAACAACCCGCGAATCTTGGCCTCCACGTTGGAGCGCACCAGCGGGTCGATGACGTACACGGCCCGCGTGTTGTCGCGTGCTCGCTGCTGGGCCTCCAATGTCGCCTGGGTGTCCGGAACGCTGACGAATCCGTCCGCCGTGTACGTCTCGGGGGCGGGATCGCCGATAACGAGGACGGCTGCCGGCTCGGCCTCGGCGCGGCCGACGACGAGCGTCAACCCAACCACAACCACGGTGGCCGTGATGATCAGCAGGTTCAGAGCCCACGGGTGGCTCTTGAAGCGGCTCATGACCGGTCCTTCTTGCGGCGGGCCCGCTGCGTCTCGAAGCGCTCGTAGGCTTCAACGATCGCAGCGACGATTCGGTGCCGGACGACATCCTCGCCGCGCAGTTCGACGAACTCGATGCCATCGATGTTCCGGAGCACGCCGCCGACCATGCGCAAGCCGGAGCGTCCGTCTCCGAGATCGACCTGGGTCACGTCCCCGGTGACGACCATCTTCGAGTTGAACCCCATACGGGTGAGGAACATCTTCATCTGCTCGGGCGACGTGTTCTGCGCCTCGTCGAGCACGATGAAGGCATCGTTGAGGGTCCGCCCGCGCATGTAGGCGAGCGGAGCGATCTCGATGGTCCCGCGTTCCATCAGGCGCGCCGTCTCGTCGGGCCCCAGCATCTCGTACAGCGCGTCGTACAGCGGCCGCAAGTACGGGTCGACCTTGGCGGCCAGATCGCCCGGGAGGAAGCCGAGCCGCTCACCGGCCTCCACCGCGGGACGGCTCAGGATGATGCGGCGTACCAAGCCCGAGAGGAGCGCCTCCACGGCACAGGCCATCGCAAGGTAGGTCTTGCCCGTTCCGGCCGGGCCCACGCCGAAGATGAGCGTGTTGTCGCGCACCGCATCGACGTAACGCTTCTGTCCGTGGGTCTTGGGACGGACGACACGCCCCCGGCCGACCTTGATGGCCTCGGTGAAGATCCCGGACGGCGACGGCACGTCCTTGCGGACCAGATCGATCACCCGCTCCACACGATCTGCGTCGAGCGTGTGACCCTCCTGGACCAGGATCAACAGCTCGTCGAACACGGTGCGGACCGTCTCGGCGACCGTTTCGTCGCCGTGGATGTCGATCTGGTTGCCGCGCGCGACGATCCGAACCGCCGGGAAAGCGGATTCGATGAGTCTCAGGTGCGCGTCGGCTTCACCGAGCAAATCGACGATGAGGTGATTGCTCGGCACCTTGAGACGGATGTCGGCGGCAGAAGGAACGGTCACCACAACTCGCTCATGGGGCACAGAGGAAATGCGTCGTGAGACGCATCGGGAGGTCAAGAGTATATCGGCATCGGCGAGAACGGGAAGAATGGGGGGAGATAGCCGAATGGTCCGTTTTGGGCGTCATCGGGCCGTCAGCGTCGCCGCAACGAGGGTGGCGGCGGCGATGGCCGCCGTCTCGGTACGCAGAATCCGCGGGCCCAGCCCGAGTCGCGGTGCATCGGGAGCCTCGTCCGCGGCAAAGCCGGCCTCGGGGCCGATGGCGATGGTCACCGGAGGTTCCAGCACGAGTTGCCGTACCGGCAAGCCGCCGGGCTCGGCAACGATGAGGGCTCGGGTTGGAGCGAGCTCGGCCCACGTGCTCGGGCCGGCAACGGTCATGAGGTGAGCGCCGCGGGACTGCTGCAAGGCGCCAACCGCCCAAGCTTCTGCCTTGCCCTGCTTGGGAATGCGTCCTGTGGAGTGCTGCGTCACCAGCCAGCGGATCTCCGCCACGCCGAGCTCGGCACACTTCTCGACGAGGAACCGGGTCCGTTGCGCCACGTGAGGAGCGGCTACGGCCAGCCGTACCGCAGGCGGGGGCGCCACGGCATCTTCCTCACCACGCTCGATGCGACCGGAGCGATAGACGCCGCTGCCGACCAGGCCCATGCCGTCGGTGTACGAGACCACCGCGCCATGACTCGTCCGCAAGACCTGCTCGAGATGGTGACGGACGGCGTCCGGCACCGGCACCACATCCCCGGGCCATGGCGGCGGCAGGTAGACGTGCGGCGTGTGGCCCACTAGAAGGCTGGACGTGCGCCGGTAAAGGACCGCAATACGGTGTCATCCACCGTCATTCACCCCTAGATTCTCTTGCTGGGGTCCCATCCCTCAGCACCCTCTAACCGGTGCGGAAACGGCGCTTCCGCCGGCGGGAGGCCGGCTCCTCACCGTGGAGTTCGCCGAAGTGGCGCAACGCATCCTCCTGCTCCTTGGTCAGCTCCGTGGGAACGGCGACCTCCACCTCGACCAGCAGGTCGCCGCGCCCGCGGCGGCGCAGCCGAGGCATACCCTGCTTGCTCAGCCGGAAGACCGAACCGGGTTGGGTCCCGGCCGGAATGTCGAGATCCATCGTCGTGCCGCCGATGAGAGGCACGGTCACCTCGGCACCGAGAGTCGCCTCGGACAGACCGAGCCGGATGCGATGGTGGAGATCGTCGCCGAGGCGGTTGAACCGTTCGTCGGCGCCGATGCGCACCTCGACGTAGAGATCGCCGGCGGGAGCACCGCGCTCGCCCGCACCTCCACGGGCATTCAGGCGCAGACGGGTTCCGTCGTCAACGCCCGCAGGGATCTCCACGGTGACGGTGTGCTCGTCGTCCACCCGTCCGGCGCCGCGACACATCTCGCACGGCGTGTCGATCACCGAGCCACTTCCCCCACAGGTCGTACATTCGGTGACCGTCATCATCGAGCCGAGGAACGTGTTGCGCGCCACCTGCACCTGCCCGGCTCCACCGCACGTGCTGCAGCGTGCCGGGCTCGAGCCCGGTGCCGCTCCCGTCCCCGCACACTCCGAACAGCCGGCGGCTGCTAGGTAGGTGACTTCCCGGCTCACCCCTGCGGCAGCCTCGTCGAGCGTCAGCGCCACCGTGACCGCGACGTCACGGCCACGGCGCGGCCCGCCCCGGCGCACGCCGCCGAACCCGAAGCCGCCGCCCCCGAAGAACTGCTGCAGGATCTCGTCGAGCCCGGCGAATTGGCTGAAGAGATCGCCGCCGAACGTCTCACCACGGTCGTATGCCGCTCGTTTCTGGGGATCCGACAGCACCTCGTAGGCCTGGGCGATCTCACGGAAACGCTCCTCGGCCGCCGGATCGTCCGGATTTGCGTCGGGATGGGTGTCACGCGCCAATTGACGGAAGCGCTTCTTGATCTCGTCCTGGGGGGCGTCGCGCGACACGCCCAGGATGTCGTAATAGTCCTTCATCGACCCAGGGAATCGCCGAGGTTGTCGCCGACCTCTTCGACGATCTTGATCGTACGCCGGTAGTCCATACGCATCGGTCCCAGCACGCCGACCCGGCCGCTGCCGTGATCTCCGCCGTCGTACGCAGCGGACACCACGGCGAGATCGATGTCGCTCACCCCCATCTCACTGCTCAGACGCACGGTCG
Source organism: Acidimicrobiia bacterium (assembly GCA_965216945.1). GTDB lineage: Bacteria > Actinomycetota > Acidimicrobiia > Spongiisociales > UBA5794 > DATHZQ01. Next base: position 294,795 of record CBDCGU010000003.1, read on the forward strand.
TGTCGTCCGATTCGTCGTCGAGCAGCTTGCGAAGCGAATCGTCCTGATCGAGGAGGCCGAGGATGCGATGCACGTGTGCCAGGTCGTGCCACAGCTCGGCGAGCTGGGCCGTACCGCCGACGTAGACCTCGCGCGTGGAGTCCTCGGCACCGCACAGCGCTCTGCCGACCGCCTTGGTGACGTGGAGCACCTCGGTGGGAATCAGATCTGCCGGCAGCTTCTCGATGCGCTCGACGGCGGCGGCGATCGGCTGGCGATCCAACGCCTGGACGAGCAATGTCTCCGCCTCCTCCAATCCGCGCTCCGATGGGACGACAGGTAGCGGTACGACGTTCTGGCTGACCCGACCCGAGGCCGAGACCGTCACCGCAAGGACGACGTTCTCGGCGAGCGGTACAAGGTGGAATGCCCTCACGGATTCGCCGGCAAAACCGGGCCCGATGACGACGGCCGGGTAGTGGCTGAGATCCGACAGAAGGCCCGACGTCTCCTTGAGGAGGCGGCTGAGCTCACGATGCACGTCTGTGAAGAAGGACTCGATGCGGCTGCGCGTCGCCGAGCGCAGACGCCCGGGGGAAGCATGGTCCACGTAGAACCGGTAGCCCTGGGGCGTCGGGATGCGACCGGCCGAGGTGTAGGGCTGTTCCACGAATCCGTAAGACTCGAGACGGGAGAGATCGTTGCGGATGGTCGCCGACGATACGGCGAGGCCGCTCCGCTGCAGCACCGCGTTCGAACTCACCGGCTGTCCGGTGGTGATGTACTCCTCGACGAGCGCTTGGAGCACGGCTGTTCGTCGGTCATCCAGCATGCCAGCAAATTAGCACCGATGGACCGCGTATTAGCACTCTCCGACCGAGAGTGATAAGAGGCCCGTGGCAACACCGCGATGAGCCGCGAGGCGAAGCGCCAACAAAGCGGGGCCCCGCAACGGACTTGGCGGAGAACGCTCTGACGGAGTCGAAGTACCGAGGCCCTGGTCACAATCCAAGCCTTGTTGTTCCGTGCCCCTACGATCCAGCGAGTCGTCGAGGTGGGTGAAATGATGTCGACGTGGAGATCTCCGACGTGGGGGCCCTGGCTGTTTCGTGTCGTGATAGGCGTTGTCGCAGCGAGTCTCGCTGTCTCTGCCTGCGGGCCGATCTTTGCCTATGACTTCCCGTTCTCTGGTGCCGTGCTCGTCGAAGACGGCGAGATAACGGTATTGGTGGTCGATTGCCCGGAGGGGTCGTTGGAGTCGTTCACGGTGTACGTGGACGAACTGGTTGTGTGGAGCATCGAGCGGTCGCAAGGATTGCCGGGTCTCGTCATGGGTCCCAACATCGTGGAGTTGGTGTACGGGGAACGCCCCGACGGCTACGAAGAGGTGGTCCCAGCACTCGATCTGTCGGATGTGTCCGGCGACCTTCGAGTGGAGTGGCAGAACACGGGCAACCAGCAGGTCGGGCCCAACGGTTTCGGCCACTACACCCTCAGCAACGGCGATGTGGAATCGGTCGTCGACGAGTCCAGGGACAGCTTCGAACGGTTCAGCCGTCGCAACTGCGCAGCAACCACGTAGGTGCCGGCCCCCAGCGTGTCCAGACCCCGCTGCCGGACGCCCAAACCGGGGCCATGGGGAGCCGACTTCGGCGGGACGCAGTGGGTCCCCGATCGGCAGCAGCCGCACGGCCGCCACGAACTCGGCCGAGCACGAGACCCATGAGCCGTAGCACTTTGCCGATGCGGACCAGACAGGGTGGGCGCCGTTTGCGATCTCGGATACGATCAACGGTCTGATCCAATGGGCCCGAGACAAGGGGCTTCTGCAACGACAACCCCGTTTGAGAAACGCGGGCGGCTGGCCGGTGATACCGGTGACCTCCTATCACCGTGGGGGATCAGCGATGTTTGGAAGTAGACAACGGCTTTGGTTCAGGCTTGGGGCGTTTGTCGTCTTTGTCGGAGTGCTCATGTCGGGGTGCGCAGACCAAGGATTCGTCGGAACCCTGGTGAACCCATGCAATCATGACGTCGAGTTCTACTGGCAAGAGGTACCGTCAGACGCCACGACGTCAGGGTCGCCCGTAACAATCCGATTGGTGGCGGCGCAGAGCCACGGAGCGGTAGTTGAACTTCCGAGTGACTTCGATGTGCTGGTGCCGGTGCCGGAGCTGGGTTGGAGTGAGCGCTGGGTGTCCGCGCGGGCGGGTGACGAACGGACCTTCACCATTCCAACGGAGCTATGCGAACCAAGCCACGACTCCGGTTAGCCATCGGCACGCCTGCGCCCCTTGGACGAGGCGCATGATCTGCCCAGCGTTGTGGCATCGCCGGTGCGGCTCACGTGGAGCGACTCGCCTGTGAGGAACGCCTCCCTCAGCGCCCGCATGAAACGGTGGATCACGTCCGGCGCATCACCCGTCAGGGTCGGGGAGCGCCATCACGGCTCGGTTGACGGCGTCGCCGAGGAGAGGGCGTGCGACGACGAGACGGCCGTGCGATTCCTCGAGCACTCCCGCCGCCATGAGACGCCGTCCCTCCGAAGACGCCAGCAGCACCGGGCCGCCCCGACCCGATGCGACACCCGCGCGCCGGCGCAGCCCGAGGAGCAACCGCTCCTGCTCTGCCGCCCACCCGTCGATCTGCTCGGCTCCGGCTTCCGGTCTCCGTCCGGCGGCAAGATCGGCGAGATAGCGATCCAGCCGGCGCACGTTCCGCCGTCGCCGCCCGTTGCGATGTCCATGGGCGCCGAGCCCGAAAGCCACGTACTCCCCTTGTGCCCAGGTGGCGAGGTTGTACCGGCACGTATGGCCGGGGCGTGCGTAGTTCGACACCTCGTAATGCACGAGATCGGAGCCGGCGACGATGTCGGTGAGCGCCTCGTACATGTCGGCCTGGAGGTCGGGGTCGGGAGCTGGTTCGCCGGATGCCACCGCCCGGGAAAGGGCAGTCCCCCGTTCGACGGTGAGGCTGTAGGCCGACAGGTGATCCGGCTGCAGCGCCACCGCCTGCCGCACGGTGTCCTCCCACGAAGCCACGGTTTCTGCAGCGGTGCCGTAGATGAGATCGAGCGAGACACTGCGGATCCCCCCGCGACGAGCGGTGTCGAATGCCGAGGTCGCCGTCGCCGGATCGTGGGTGCGGCCCAGCCGGCGCAGCACCCCGCGGTCGAACGATTGCACGCCCAGCGAGACTCGGGTGACCCCCGCCCCGGCAAGACCCTCGATGAGCCGCGGCGTGATGTCTTCGGGGTTTGCTTCGAGGCTGACCTCCGCCCCCGCGGCGATCCCGAACCTCCCCTCCAGAGCTTCGAGGATCCGGACCACTGCCGCCGGCTCGAGCGTCGACGGGGTGCCGCCCCCGAAGTTCACGGCGTCCAAACGGCTCCATGCCGGCTCGAGCCCGATCTCGGACACGATCGCATCGACGTAACCCACGACGCTCGCCCCCGCCGGTTGCTCTTGTGGCGTCACGACGGCGAAGTCGCAGTACGGGCAGCGGCGCCGGCAGAACGGGATGTGGATGTAGGCGCTCCGCCAGCGTTGGGCGTCGTCCGCCAGAACGGGATCGTCCGGTCGTGCTGTGCGACCGCCGTCAGTCATCGATGCGGAGGGCCGAGATGAAGGCGTCCTGCGGCACCTCGACTTGCCCGACCATCTTCATCCGGCGCTTGCCTTCCTTCTGCCGCTCGAGCAACTTGCGTTTCCGCGTGATGTCGCCGCCGTAGCACTTGGCGGTGACGTCCTTGCGCTTCGCTTTGATGGTCTCACGGGAGATGATCCTGCTCCCGATCGCCGCCTGCACGGGCACATCGAACAGCTGCCGTGGGATCAACTCCTTGAGCCGCTCGACCATGCCCTTCCCGTAGACGTAGGCCTTGTCCCGATGCACGATCGTCGAGAATGCGTCGACCGGCATCCCGTTGAGGAGCACGTCCACTCGCACCAGGTCGGACACCGCGTAGCCGTCCGGCTCGTAGTCGAGCGATGCGTAGCCGCGGGTGCGCGACTTGAGCTGATCGAAGAAGTCGAAGACGATCTCCGCCAGGGGCACCCGGTAGTGCAGCTCCACCCGTTCGGGGGTGAGGTACGTCATCTCGCCGATGTTGCCCCGACGTTGCTGGACCAGTTCCATGACGGTGCCGACGTACGACGAAGGGGTGATGATCATCACCTTGACGTACGGCTCGGCCACCTCCTGCACCTTTGCGGAATCCGGAAGGTCCTGTGGGGAGCGCACGATCAGCTCCGCGCCATCGGTCAGCGTGGCTCGGTACTCGACAGACGGAGCCGTCGCCACCAGGTCGAGGTCGTACTCCCGCTCCAGCCGCTCCCGCACGATCTCCATGTGGAGCAAGCCGAGAAACCCGCATCGGAAACCGAACCCGAGGGCGCGCGACGTCTCGGCCTGGTAGACGAGCGACGAGTCGTTGAGACGCAGCTTGTCGAGCGCCTCGCGAAGCCTCTCGAAGTCGTCACCGTCGGTCGGGAACAGCCCGGAGAACACCATCGGTTTCGGCTCGCGGTAGCCGGCCAGCGCAGCCGGCGCCGGTTCGTCTGCCAGAGTCACGGTGTCGCCGACCCGGATGAGGTCGATCTCCTTGACTCCGGTGATCAGGTAGCCGACCTCCCCCGTTGCGAGCCCGGAACGCGGCGTGACGGCCGGCGCCAATATGCCGACCTCGGTGGCTTCTGCCTCGACCTCGGTCGCCATGAAGCGAACACGATCTCCCCGATCGAGCCGCCCGTCGACGACTCTGAGGTAGCACACCACGCCGCGGTACGTGTCGTAGTACGAGTCGAACACGAGCGCTCGCAGTGGGCCCGCGCCCGCTCCTTGGGGAAACGGGAGTCGCTCGACGATGGCAGCGAGCAGCTCGTCGACACCGCGGCCCGTCTTGGCGGACACCCGGATGGCGTCGTCGGGTGAGCCGCCGAGCACGCCGACGATCTCGGCCGCTACCCGATCGGGGTCGGCGGCTGGCAGGTCGATCTTGTTGATGACAGGGATGATCTCCAGTCCCTCCTCGATGGCGAGGTAGGCGTTGGCCAGCGTCTGCGCCTCGATGCCTTGCGAGGCGTCGACGAGCAACAGCGCACCCTCACACGCCTCGAGCGAACGGGAGACCTCGTACGAGAAGTCGACGTGCCCAGGAGTGTCGATGAGGTTCAGGACGTACTCGAGACCATCGCGTGCGGTATACGCCAAACGCACCGCGTTGGCCTTGATGGTGATGCCCCGCTCCCGCTCGAGATCCATCGTGTCGAGCAGCTGCTCACGCATGTCGCGTTCGGCAACGGCGCCGGTGCGCTGCAGGAAGCGATCGGCGAGGGTCGACTTGCCGTGATCGATGTGGGCGATGATGGAGAAGTTGCGGATGCGCGACAGATCGGTCATCTCGAGTCCGAAGAGGGAGAGAGCGCATTGTATCCCCGCCGGGTTCCTGTCCCGAGCCGATCGGCGAGTTACCACGCCGCGAAGTTCCTGTTATCCTCCAGCCGTTCCCTTCGACGCCAGAGGTTTGTTTTCGTATGGCCAACATCCAGTCGCAGATGAAGCGCAACCGCCAGAATGAGCGGCGCCACCAGCGGAACAAGGCGCTGCGCTCCGAGCTCAAGACCCGCGAGAAGGCCGCCGTTGCGGCTGCCGAGTCCGGCGACGCCGCCGCCGCTCAGGAACTGGTGCGGACTGCGCAGAAGCGCATCGACATGGCGGTGTCCAAAGGTCTCATCCACAAGAACACCGCAGCCCGCAAGAAGTCGCGTCTGTCCAAGCGCGTTGCGGCCCTGTTGGGCTGATCACCGCCTCCACAACGGAGATCGAATTCCCATGACGGATCAGAAGACATGGCTCACTCCTGCCGCATACGAGAAGCTGAAGGCCGAGTTGGAGCATCTCACCACCGAGGGCCGGCGCGTCATCGAAGACCGCATCGCAGAGGCGCGCTCCCACGGCGACCTGCGTGAGAATGCCGAATACGACACGGCGAAGAACGATCAGGGGCTGATGGAGGCCCGAATCCGCCAGATCAAGCACATTCTCGACAACGCCGAGGTGCGGGAGGCCGAGGACAACGGTCTGGTAAGCGTCGGCAGCATCGTGACCGTGTTGGACGACGATGGAGACGAGATGGAGTTCTTCGTCGCACCGGCCGAGAACAAGGTGGCAGGCCTGCTGCTGGCTTCGCCCGACAGTCCCCTCGGAGCCGCCCTGATGGGCTCGGCAGAGGGTGACAGCGTCACCTATGAGGCTCCCGGCGGCACCTTCACGTATGAGGTCACCGGGATCCGCGTCTACGAGGGCTGATCAGCGCCTCATCCCCCGGCGGCCGGCCGGCACCTGCGCCGACGTCATCGTCTCCCGCCGTACCAATGGCACAGTGCCACCACCAGGCGCTCCATCGTCACCCGATGCGTCGGCTCCGGGGTCGTCTTGAGATGCATGTCGGCCCGGGCGAGCGCACCGACGGCCCGCCGCAGGTCCGTGTCGCGGGCGCGATGGCGGCTCTTCCACACCTTCTCCATGGCATAGCTCTTCCGGCCACCGTCTCGATCCACGAACGTGTCGTAGTCGGGCGCCGCCGCCGCCAGACATCGCCTGCGCACGTCGTTCTGGAGAAACGCCAGCAGCTGCAGCGGGTGGCCGTGAATGAGGAAATCTTCGAGCCGGCGGAGGGTCTCGCCGGTGTCCCCGGCGGCGATGGCATCGGCGATATGCCACATGGGCTCGTCCGGACGGTTTTTGAAGCGCTCCCGGATGGCGTCGCCGGTGAGTGGCTCACCGTCGACCGCAAGCTGATCGAGCGCCCGGCCCAAGGCTCCGACGTCGGTGCCGAAACGCTGAATCAGGGCACCCGCGGCGTCGCCGTGGAGGCCGATGCCGCGATCCCGAGCTGCCTGCGACAGCCAAGTGGCCGCCTTGCGCTCGGTGAGACGATCGACCTTGACCGTCTCCGCCGTCTTGCGCAGCACCGCCCCGAGCGGCGCCGGAACGGCCCCGGCTGCAACGAACACCGCGACGATCCCGCCACTCTCCCCCGCCGCCGTCACCAGCTCGGCAAGTACCGTGGCCTCGGCCTTCAGAAGCTGCTGGGCGTCGACGACCATCACTGCAGGACTCCCACCGAAGAGTGAGCCACTCTGCAGAGCCGGAATCGCCGTGGCCACCGGCTGCCGCAAGCCAGAGTCCTCGGCGTCGTCACCGCTGCCTCGTCCGGGCACGTCGATCCGCGTGATCTCGGTCGCTCCCAGCTGGTCGAGCGTGGCCTTGGCCGCATCGAGCATCAGCTGGCGCTCGCCCGGCCCTGCCTGGGACGGGCCGCTGATCATGACGATCGGGTTCACGGAGCGAGCGTAGCCCGCCGCCGTGACACGACCGGCCGATGTAGGGTCGGATCGCCGCGGCTGTCGTCTGGCGCCGGGGTGGTGCCGCCTACTCGAGCGACGTGAGCCAGAGGGCGAAGGCAAAACCCGCAACGGTGGCGAGACCTGCGTACAGCTTGCTGCGGTCGAATGCCTCCGGTGCCATCTCGTCGGCGATCATCGTGAGAAGAGCCCCGGCGGCAAACGACTCCACGAACGCCCCGGTGAGGGCGGGGCTGCGATCGACGACGAAGAAGCCGATCGCTGCCGACAACACGGAGACGGCGGCGATCGCCCACCACATCAGACGGATCCTGCCCTTGCTCGTACCTGCCGCTCGCATGTTGACGCTCGAACCGAGAGACTCCGGGAAGTTGGAGACCCATATCCCGGCGAGCAACGCAACGCTCACCCCGCCGCCTCCGACGAGCGACATGCCGAGCACAGCGGATTCGGGAACGCCGTCGAGCACCGTACCGAGCACGATCCCGAGGCCGGAGTCGCTCTCGGTTGCACCCCTGGTGCTCTCTCGGTCGCTGTTTCCGATGCTGTCGATCAGGCGGTCGCCGGCGGTGAAGACGACCGATCCCGTGGCAAGCCCGACCGCAATCTGCCAGACCGCAACGCTGGTGATGGCCGGAACGATCAACTCGAACGACACCGACGAGATGAGCGCCCCGACGCCGAAGGCCATGATCAAGCCGATGACGAGCCGGCTGAACGTGAACGCAAATGCGATCTCGGCGGCCACGACCAACGAAGAGGCCGCCACGAAACCCCACAACGCAGCCTCACCCACGAGCCACACCCTTCCGTCGCTTCCGGCCGTACCGGCCGATCCGAGACTAACCCTTCCCCGCTCCGCGACGCGGCACGGATCTTTGCCGTGGACGGCACGGCGCACGGTGCTCACCGCCGAGCACGCCGCTCACCCGACTGGCCCGCATGGAGAGCACAGGGGGATCGTCACGTCGCCATCCAGCTGCGTGGTGTAGACGCGGGTCCCGGCCTCGGCCAGCGTGTCGAGCACCACCTGGGTTGGGTGACCGAACGTGTTGGGACCGACACTGATCACCGCCACCTCCCCCACCGTCGCCTCCAGCCACCGCAGATCTGTCGTCGCCGAACCGTGATGGGGCACGTGGAGCACGGAAGGGTTGAGCGGGGGCAACTCGGCCTGGGCGACGGACTCGATGTCACCGGTGAGCAGCGCCGTGGCCGCGCCAGCCGTGACGAGCAGAACCACCGAGCCGTCGTTCTCCGCGGCAAAGCGGCGAGCGGGACTGAGGACCTGGAGGTGTGTCGCCCCCAGGGTGACGCGGATACCGGCGCGCACTCCGGTCACCGGGACGCCGCGTGCCGCAGCTGCGTCGAGTAGTTCGGCGAGCAGGCCGCTCTGCGGCTGCAGATCCGGAAACCACACCTCGGCGACGGCGGCGTGGTCGAAGATGTCCTGAAGACCACCCACATGGTCCGCATCACCATGAGTGACGACCATCAACTCGAGTCGGTGCACACCGTGCCGGCGCAAGGCCGATCGCAACACCAGCGGATCGGCGCCCCCGTCCACCAACACCGCTCCACCGACCGGATCGCGCAGGAGGAGCGCATCGCCTTGCCCGACATCGAGGAAGATCAGCTCCGGCCACGGCGAACGTGCGACCGGCCAGGCCGCAACAACGAGCCAGACGACCCCGGCGACGATCACTGCCGGACGGAGCCGGACCGAGCGCAGTGCGGCGAAGCCCGAGACGACGACCAGCGCTCCCACGACATCGAGCTGGGGCCACCCGGCTACTCTCGTCGCAACCAGCAGCACCGCATCGGCGGCGACGAGCCCGATGGAGATGACGGCGTCGGATCCGACCGCCAGGCCGGCGGCGCCCACCACCGTGGCCGTCGACACGAGAGGCGCTGCGATGAGGTTGGCCACCGGGCTGAGCAGCGGCACCGTCCCAAACGTCGCCAGGAGTACCGGCATCACGGCGAGCTGCGCCGCTGCAGCCACCGCCAGGCTACGCCACAGCCACACCGGGCGACGCACGACCGAGATCCGGGCGGCCACGACGACTCCTGCCGTCGCCCCGACGGACAGTTGGAAACCGACGTCGGTGGCGAGATCACCGGAGACCAGGAGCAGCACTGTCACGGCAGCACCCAGTGCCCGCCACACCGACACGGGGAATCCGAGGATCCGCCCGGTCAGCACCATCGCCGCCATCGTGGCAGCCCGCACGACCGATGGCTCCCAGCGTGTGGCTACGACGAAGACCACGAGCGCAACCAATCCACCTGCCGCCCGGGTGCGCGGGCCGATGGGAACCGGACCGGACACGAGCCACCACGCCCCGAGGAACAGGGCGACGTTGCTGCCGGACACGGCGACGTAGTGAGTCAGGCCGCTGCTCCGCAGAGCGTCGAGATGGTTGTCGTCGAGGCGCGTGGTGTCACCAACCAGGAAGCCGGCCAGCAGTGCGGCGGCGGGCTCCGGTAGATGTGGTTCGAGCCGACCGACGACGAATCCGCGCAGGCCGTTGCCAAGGGCCAGCGCCGGAGTGTGAGCTCGAGCGAGCAGCGTTACCGCCGCTCCACCGATCGTGGCCGCATACGGGTCCCCTCTCAGCCGACCCGACCGGTCGCGCAGGTCGCCGGAGAGTGACACCACATCGCCAACCGCGACGAGAGGTCGATCACGAGTCTCCACCTGGACGACCACGGAGCCACCCGGCGACGTGGGCTCACCCAGCCGTACGAGCGTCCTCCACCCGTCTCTCTCCGGAACCGGGTCGGCAGCGACCACCGCCGTGGCATCGACCGGGCCCGGCTCGAGATGGGTGGTGAGCGTGGCCTGGATCCTGGATGCGGCCGCCGCCCCGGAGACCACACCTGCGACGACCAAGGCTCCGAGCAACACGATACGAGTGTGTCTCCACACGACAAGGACCACGCCGACCGCCACGGCGACGTGTGCGGGCGGCACGTTCCCCATACCCAGGATCGCACCGACCCACGTCGCCGTGGCGGCGGCCAGCGCCCAGCGACCTTCGGGAAGGATCCGCGCCAACCGCCCCTGGCTGCGCCCTTCATGGGACGGCAATGGCGTCTCGCATCGCGGCGAGCTTCGCCTCGCCGATGCCGGGCACGTCGAGCAGGTCCTCCGGTGTCGCAAACGGACCGTGCTGATCGCGAAACGCCACGATGCGTCCGGCGAGCACGGGCCCCACACCGGGAAGGGCCTCGAGACCGGCTGCATCGGCATCGTTGATGCGAATCCTGCCATCCGCGACCACGACTGGCGCTTCCCCCGCCGCCGCCGCCGCCGAGGCGATGTGCACCTGCTCGCCGTCATGCACCGGCGCAGCGAGATTCAAGTTCGCCAAGTCGGCGCTGCGAAGCGTCCCGCCGGCCGCTGCCACGGCATCGGCCACCCGGGCGCCCATGGGGAGCTCGACGAGACCCGGCGCCACAACGGCACCTGACACGTGGACCGTCAGCCGCGGCACCTCTCCGTCAGAGGTCGTGCTCCCGGCCGGTGACGGCGCCACGATGGCCTGTGGCGTCCACAGCCACACGGCTGCCACGACCGCCAGCAACACCGCACCGCCCGCAGCGAGCCGGGTCGTTGTCGACTGATCGATGGCGAACCTCCTGCGGTCCGCCCACCGTCATCCATGCCGCCCCCACTGATACCACCCGGTACCGACAGATTGAAGCCATCCGCGGCGAACCGGCCCGGGTCCGCACGAGCGGGAAGACGACCCCTATCGCGCCAGCCGGGCCACGGCGTCGACGAGATCGAGCGCCTCGTCGCTGAAGAACAGGAACAGCGCTCCTGTCAGATTCACGCCGGCGTGGAGGAAGATCGGCACGCTCAGATTGCCATAGCGGAGTGCGGCCCAGCCGAGCGCGATGCCGATGAGGAAGAGGCCGGGCACGGCAAAGATGGCGTTGGGGTCCAGGAGGTGAATCGCGGCGAAGACGGCGGCGGAGGTCGTGATCGCCGGCCACGGCCCCATCGAGCGACGGAGTCGGGACAGCAGCATGCCGCGAAACACGATCTCCTCCACGAGGGGCGCCACCACCACGACGAGGAACAAGAACACAAGGGCGTTGAGCCCACCGTCGAGCTCTTGGGCGATGTCGGCGATGCCCTGTTGGGGAGGGTCGTCCGGACCCAACAACTCGACCAGAGGAGCCACCACCAACGCAACGGCCAGTTGGAGCCCGAGGCCGGCCGCCAGCCACGCGGCGTCCCGTGGGTGAACACGCAGCCCGAAGTCGCGCTCCCAGTCTCCGCTCCCTCGCCGCACCGACAGGTAGGCGGCGATCCCGAGTGACGCCACGGCCTGGGTGACGAGACCCACCGCGATCCGCACGAAGTCGGAGGGATCGAACGCCTCGGCGAGAGCAAGGCCGACAACGCTTCCGATGATTCCACCGAGGAATACGATCACGGTGTCGGTGATCGACCAGTCCGCATCGGGAAGGTAGGTGCCTCTGAGCCGTGCCGGTTCGCGGATCATCGCGGCGCCTCACCGGGGACGAACCGGGACGCCACCTCACGCGCCTCGACCTCGAGCCGAATCTGCCGGTAACCCTCCCAATGGCCGAGACCACGCCGGCGGCCTCGGATGTAGTCACGGACATACTGCGTCAGGTGGCGAAATGCGCCAAGGCGGCGAAACTGCTGCAGGTGGGTGAGCTCGTGCACGATCAACGGCCCGTCCCGCTCCGGCTCCGCAGCCGCCTCGATGCGTTCGAGGACGCTGGGACGAACGTAGATCGCCCACGGCATTGCGACCGCACCGATCCTGGTTGCCCAGAAACGCTGAAACAGCCGTGAGGCGGGGCGAACCGTGACCGCATACGGTTCGACCGCAGGCAACTCACGCCGGACGGCGGCGACATCTACACCGGCGGCCACCAGAGCGTCACCCGCAGTGATACCGGCCATCAGACGACGACGTTGACGATCTTCGGCGGCCGGGCGATGACCTTCCGGGGATCGCCCCCGCCGAGATACTCCTGGACCCGTGCCGAGGCCAGCGCAGCCGCAACCGCATCGGCCTCCGACAGCCCGGCTTCGACCTCGATACGATCGCGAACCTTGCCGTTCACCTGAATCACCATCGTCACGACGTCGGCGCGGGCGACGTCGGGATCGGCAACGGGGAACTCGGCGAGGTGGATCGACGCATCATGACCCAGCCGGCGCCACAGCTCCTCGGTGATGTGCGGTGCGATCGGCGCCAGCAGTCGCAGCAACACGTCACGGCCCTCCTCCCACGCTTGGGCGCTCACGTTGCCTGAGCGTCCGGAATCCTGGAGCGCATTGCGCAGCGTCATCAAAGCGGCAACGGCGGTGTTGAACTTGAAGGCATGCATATCGGCGTCGACCTTGCCGATCGTGTGATGCACCAGGCGTCGCAGATCCGTGGTCGCCCTTCCGTCGACCTCCCCGGGCTCGTATGCCGCCCGTCCCAGCTTCCACACGTCTTCGATGAAGCGGCGGGCGCCGACGATGCCGCGACTGTCCCACGGGCCACCCTTCTGCCACTCGAACGCAAACATGAGGTAGGTACGAACCGTGTCGGCCCCGTATTCCTGTACGAGCTCGTCCGGGTTCACGACGTTGCCGCGTGACTTCGACATGCGCTGTACGTCGAGGTGCTGGCGCAGCTGGCTGACGTCGTTGAAGCCGGGCAACGACGGGATCTCGACGGTTGCGCCTTCAGGCACCTCGACGCCGACCTCGCCGTCCGCCGTCTGCACCCGCAGCAGGTTCTCGGTGCGACGCATCAGCTCGCCAACCACCACACCGACGCCGTCTGACGCAGCGGCATCGACGATCACGGAGGTCGCCAGCAGCCGATTCCCCTGCCATTCGCCGTCGACGACCAGCCGATCGCCCCGTCGCTCGGCACCGAGCACCTGGCCCTGGTTGCGCAGCGTCACGAAGGGCTCGTCGAACTGCCCAGAGGGATCACGACCATGCCGCTTCATCTCCGTAGCCGCCTCGTCGAAATGCCTCATGTCGCGCATCGCCTTGACGAAGAAGCGTGCGTACAGCAGGTGCATCACGGCGTGCTCACTGCCGCCGGTGTAGGTGTCGACGGGCAGCCAGTAGGCCGCTTCTTCGGCATCGAACGGGCCGTCGGCGAAATGCGGTGACAGGTAGCGGAACCAGTACCACGACGAGCACATGAACGTATCCAGTGTGTCGGACTCCCGGCGCGCCGGGTGCCCCTCCGAGTCGGTGGCGGCCAGGAACGATTCGTCCTCGCCGAGGGGGCTGCGGCCGTCAAACTCGACGTCCTCGGGAAGGATGACGGGAAGCTCGGTGTCCGGAACCGCCTCGATCCCACCGTCGCTCTTGTGCACCATCGGGATCGGAGAGCCCCAGTAGCGCTGGCGAGAGATCAGCCAGTCGCGCAGGCGGTAGTTGATCGCCTCTTTGCCGGCGTCGTTGGCCTCCAGCCAATCGATGGCGGCCGCCACCGAAGGGTTCGCCCTGCCCTTGGCCTCGGTGGTGGGGACACCGTCGATCGGGCCGCTGTTGACCATCACACCCGGGCCGACGTAGGCACCGTCCATCTCGGCCTCCACGAGCGGGTCGGCGCCCGCGGGCTGGATGACGGGAACGATCGGCAGCTCGAACTGCCTGGCGAACTCGAAGTCGCGCTGGTCGTGGGCGGGCACGGCCATGATGGCGCCGGTGCCGTATGAGAGCAGCACGTAGTCGGCGATCCACACGGGGATGCTCTCCCCGTTCACCGGGTTGACTGCGTATCCACCGGTGAAGACGCCGCTCTTGTCCCGGCTCTCCTCCATGCGCTCCAGCTCGGACCGCGATGCCGCGGCCTCGCGATAGGCCTCGACGACCTCTCGCCGGTTGTCGGAGGTCAGCGAGTCGACGAGAGGGTGCTCGGGCGCCAGAACCATGAACGTCGCACCCCACAGGGTGTCGGGGCGGGTGGTGAACACGACGATCTCGTCCCCGGAGGTGGTCCGGAACTCGACTTCTGCGCCCTCGGAACGTCCGATCCAGTTGCGCTGCATCGTGCGGATGGATTCGGGCCAGTCGAGGTTGGGGTACGAGAGCAGCTCGTCGGCGTACTTCGTGATGGCGAAGAACCACTGCTCCATCAACTTCTGCACGACGGGTTGGCCGGTACGTTCGTCCTTGCCGTCGATCACCTGCTCGTTGGCCAGCACCGTCTGCAACGTTGGCGACCAATTGACGAGCGCTTTGCCGCGATAGGCGATGTCGTGCTCGAACATCTCCTTGAAGAACCACTCGGTCCACTTGTAGTAGTCGGGGTCACAGGAGACGATCTCGCGTTCCCAGTCGAACATCGCCCCCATCGACCGCAGCTGAGCCCGCATGCGGTCGATGTTGTCGTATGTCCACTTGGCCGGGTGGATGTTGCGCTGCACCGCGGCGTACTCGGCGGGAAGGCCGAAGGCATCGAAACCCATCGGGAAGAGGACGTTGTGGCCCTTCATGCGCATGTAACGGGCCCGGGCGTCCGACGGAGTCATGGCGTACCAGTGACCGATGTGCAGGTCGCCGGACGGGTAGGGCAGCATGGTCACGGCGTAGTGCTTTGGCTTTTCCCAGTCCACCACGGCGCGGTAGAGGCCTTCGTCCTCCCAACGCCGCTGCCACGCCGTTTCGACTGTCTGGTGGTTGTAGGTATCCAAGGCTGCCGTCCGACCTCTCGTACGCAAAGACGCAGCGTAATCGCGCAGTGGCGCCACTCCGGCAGGGGGCGATACACTTCCCAACACACGGGGGGCTCCATGGACCAGGCAAAGTCGCCGTGGGTCGGCGATCCGATAACAATCGCTCCGGTGTTTCCGGCGCGAGACGACGCCTCCCGAGAAGCCTTCGTGAAGCTACACGCCGAGGCGTTCTCGCCGCTGCCGTATCGGCGGACGAGTGCGCAGATCTCCGGATTTCGCGATGCGCTCCGCCAGCATGTGATGCGGCCAGGCTTCACCGCCTTCTGCGCCGATGCCGGCGACCGGACCGTGGCGTTTGCCTACGGCTACACCACGAGTCCCAACTACCAGTGGGACCGCAACATTCGGGAGGCGCTCGGACCCCGCGCTCGTTCCTGGTTGGTCGATTGTTTTGCACTCGCCGAACTGGCAGTGCACCCGGATGCGCAGGGCTATGGCATCGGACGGGCGGTGCACGATGCACTCCTGGCGGCTCAGCCCCATCCGCGTGCCGTGCTGTCCACCCTCGATGCCCCGACGCCCGGTCGCTTGATGTACAGCCTGGCCGGCTGGCAGGTGCTCGCCGACAACGTGCGCTTCCCGGTCAGCGCCGATCGCTATGTCATCATGGGGAAGCTCGTCGAGGGTCACTGACCGCCGTCCGCACCCGTCGAACGGACGGCTCGCACCGGCGGGTCGAGCGCAACCGGGATCGACAGGGGTTCCTGCGTAGCTGAGGACGGAGCCCCGCGGCCATGTACGCAAGAACGGGGAGTCCCCCTGAGTGGAGCTGACGGGAATTGAACCCGTGACCTCTTGCATGCCATGCAAGCGCTCTGCCGAACTGAGCTACAGCCCCAGGGTCGCCGAAGCGACACGGGAGTGTATCAGGCTTCGACACCCACCTGATCGAAGTCGAGGCGCGGGGCATCGCCCCACAGCCGTTCCAGGTCGTAGTAGTCCCGTGTCTCCTCGTCGAAGACGTGCACGACCATGTCGCCGTAGTCGAGCAGCACCCAACGGCCGTGTGCTTCACCCTCGCGACGGAGCGGCCGTCGCTCGTGGTCGCTCTTGAGAACGAACTCGACTTCCTCCACGAGGGTCTTCACATGCCGGTTCGACGTGCCGCTGGCGATCACGAACACGTCCGTGAGCACGACGAGCGAGGAGACATCGAGCAAGGCAATCGAGAGGCCCTTCTTCTGGGCGATCGCACCGGCCGCAACGTTGGCTGCGGTGATTGCTTCCGGATCGGCGCTGATGTTGGACCTTCCTGCCTCGCGAGTAGCGGGAATACTACCGCCGGCCGGCACTACTCCTCGCGGTACAGGCCGTGCCGCTCGATATAGCTACGGACGGTCTCGGGGATGAGGAATCGCACGCTGGCGCCGCGTCGTACCCGCCGCCGGAGATCGGTGCTCGATATCCCCAACTCCGGCATGTCGAGCCACGCGACATCGGCGCCTGCAAGTGCCGCGTCGACGTCCTCGCGAGCCACCCCGGGCCTTGGCACGACAGCGAAACTCGCCGTCGCCATCAAGTCGGCCGCCCGGTGCCAGCTCGGTACGTCGCGAGCAGCATCAGCGCCCACGAGCACCGTGACCTCGTCGCTCACCGGGTACGTGGCGAGCGTGTCCACGGTGTAGGTCCACCCATCTCGGCGGATCTCGCGTTCGTCGACGTCGAAATACCGCACGCCGCCAGTTGCCAGCTCGGTCATCCGGAGGCGGTGCTCGGCTGCAGTGACCGACATGTTCACCTTTTGCCACGGGGCACCGGCCGGCACGAAGGAGACGACATCGACGCCGAGCTGTCGATAGGCGGCCTCCGCCGCGACGAGATGGGCCAGGTGGGGCGGATCGAAGGTGCCGCCGAGAAAACCGCGTCGCACGGCGGGGAGCATAGGTCGCCACCGCTCGTCGAGGTGCCAGCCGCACTGCCCCGCCCGGCGGGTGGCACTGCAGCCACGGCACAGGGTCCTGGTATTCACCATCCAGCCGCACCGAGAAATGCACTGCAGGCCCGTCGTGCAGGCCTGAGGTTCCGACGGGAGCTTGCGCCGTCACGTAGACACCGGAGCTGACGCCCACGGTGGTGAGGTACGAGTAGGAGGTCTTCAGCCCGCCACCGTGGTCGATCGTGACGGAGAGCCGACCGGCCACCGCACCGGCAAACGTCACCCATCCATCGCCTGCCGCCCGCACCGTCGTGCCCTCGGCCACCCCGAAGTCGATGCCCCAGTGCCCGCCGTATGCGCCGACCGGAGCGAAAGCGCGGACGATGGGTCCGGCGACCGGAGCCCACAGCCCGGCGCAGTCCCCGCCCGGGCCGACGAGGGCCACAACCGCAAGCACCCAAGCAACGACGGCTGGCATGATGTGTTTCTCTTCCTGCCACCGCCGCCTCCCACCGTAGGGGACGTCTACGACACGGAACAGGGGGTCGCCCGGACCCGGGGAGCCCATCGGCGACGTGGTACGTTTCCGGCCCAGCGAGGAGCGACAATGCCGGTCAGCGACACCGTCGGCGAACGCATCGCCGTCGTCGCCATCGACCGTCCCGCCGTGCGCAACGCGATCGACCTCGCAACGGCGGACGCTCTCCTGGAGGCGTGGCGCAACTTCGCCGGAGACGACGAGGCCGACGTCGGCATCTTGACCGGCGCCGGAGGCACCTTTTGCTCCGGTGCCGACCTGAAGCAGTTCGACTTGGTCGACCGGCCCGAAGGACACCTGGGCATGAGCCGCCTCGAGGTCGGGAAGCCGACGATCGCCGCCATCGAGGGGCACGCCGTTGCGGGTGGACTGGAACTGGCCTTGTGGTGCGACCTGCGCGTGGCGGCGGAGGATGCGGTGCTGGGCTGCTTCGAACGTCGCTGGGGTGTGCCGTTGATCGATGGAGGCACTCAAGCGGCTGCCCCGCATCGTAGGACTCGGCCATGCCATGGACCTCATGCTCACCGGTCGCGCCGTGACGGCCGACGAGGCGCTCACGCTGGGTCTGGTCGATCGTGTGGTTCCGCCGGGTGGCGCCCTCGCCGCGGCCCGCACCCTTGACGCCACGATCGCATCGTTCCCACAGGCAACGGTGCGCTCCGACCGGCGGGCCATGCTGGATGGTCTCGGTCTCTCCCTGCCCGAGGGGCTGGCCCGGGAACGTGAGCTCGGTCTCGAAGTGCTCGACACCGCGGCCGAAGGCGCCCGGCGATTTGCGGGCGGCGAGGGGCGCCACAGGGACGGCGCACCGTGAGGCCGAGCTCGCCGCCCTAGACCGTCAGGCGGGTCCGACGGACGGCATGAGGCTGGAGAGCGACTCGCTCGACGAACCGCTCGAGCTGACGCATCGTGCGGACCTCGTGGACTTCGTCGCACACGGGCCGGTATGTAGACATGATCGAATCGCCCGTATCCCAGTAGCGGGCAGCCTCCGGGTTGAGCCATTGCAGCGACCGAGCCGTGGCGGTGATCCCCCGCAACACGTCGATGCCCGAATCCCGGTAGTTGTTGCGGGCGTCCCCGGTCACGATGACGGTCGAGCGCGGGGTCACGGCGTCCATGAACTCTGCCGAGAACGTCTCGAGGGCCGACCCGTAATCGCTGTGGCCGTCCCGGCGCACCAACTTGGCCTCGGCCGACATCTCGGCCATTGCGTCATGGAAGTCGGTGCCGGGACCGAAGAACCGGGTGACCTCGTCCATGCCGTCGATGAACGCAAACGAGCGCACGTTCGAGAACTGGTGACCGATGGCGTAGGTCAGCTGCATCGTGAAGCGAGCGAACGTCGCCATCGACCCGGACACGTCGCAGAGCAGCACCAGTTCCGGTTTGGTGATCCGGCGCGGCTTCCACTTCGGATCGACGAGGGCGCCGCCATGGGCCAGCGAGCGGCGGATCGTGCGCCGCACGTCGAGCCGGCCCTTGCGCCCGTGGCGTCGTCGCGCCGCCAGCCGGCTGGCGAGTTTGCGGGCAAGCGGCCCGATGCGGGCCGCGATCTCCTCCAACTCCTCACGGGTGGCGTGCATCAGATCGATGTCCTCGACGAGCGGTGCCCGCAGCGTGCGCGCCACGGCTTCGACGCCGCGGTCTTCGACGAGCCGGCGCAGGATCTCCTCCTGCACCTCGCGGCGCAGGTCGCCGACCAGGTCGTCGGCCCGCTCCTGAGCGAGCCGCTCGGCGAAAGAGTCGCCGGCGTCCTCCAGTGCTTCGTCGACGAGCCTGCGTCGGATCGACTCGGCGTCGAGCCGGTGCATCACCCGATAGAGGTAGTAGCGGCCCCCGACAGGCCGTCCCGGCTGAAACCCCGACAACTGGTCGACGGCCGTCCGCACCAGACTCTGCAGCCCGGCCTGGTCGCCACCGGCCAGCGCCGCCACGATGGCATCCACGAGTGCCTGAAGCTCGGCACCGCTCGCCCCCCCGCTGCCGTCCCGGGCAAGCGCACCGCCGGCGGGTGGAGCCGCTTCCGGTTCGGTTGCATCGAGCCGCGAGGCGACACCGAAGAAGACGTCGAACGCGGTATCGAAGGCCTTCTGGTGGCGGGCGTTCTTCACCAACGTCGCAGACAAGGTCGCCCGAAGCGACTCCCGATCCGCGAGGTCCACGTGGCGAAGACCATCGGCCGCATCCATCACCTCGACCATCGAGACGGGGATCCCGACCTCCCGCAACTCGTGGGAGAAATCGGTCAGCGCCGCAAGCACGTCAACCGCTCGACTCGCCGGACGGGACCAGGTCCAGCTCCCGGGTCACCTTGTCGATGTCCGACTGGTACTTGAGCAACACGTGGAGGGTGTCGGCGGTGACGGCGCCATCGACGTCCTTGGCCGACAACGCCAGCAGCGTGCGTGCCCAGTCGATGCTCTCGCTCACCGAGGGCGCTTTGCGAATGGGCACCCGGCGAATCGAGCGCACGACCTCAGCGATACGCCCGGCGAGCTCCTCGGGGAGATCCGGGACCCGAGACAGGAGGATCTCGCGCTCGCGCTCGATCGTCGGATAATCGATATGGAGGAACAGACAGCGCCGTTTCAGCGCTTCGGACAGCTCACGGGTGTTGTTCGAGGTGAGCACCACAAAGGGCCGGCTCGCCGCCCGCATCGTGCCGAGCTCGGGGATCGTCACCTGGAACGCATCGAGAACCTCGAGCAGGAGCGCTTCGGTCTCGACCTCGACACGATCGACCTCGTCGATCAGCAATACGACGGGCTCGGGGCTGCGGATCGCCTCGAGCAGCGGGCGCGTCAAGAGGAAGTCCTCGGTGAAGATGTCGCCCTCGAGCTCGTCCCAGCGGCGGCCTTCGTCGCTCTGGAGCCGGAGCAGTTGCTTGTGGTAGTTCCATTCGTAGAGCGCCTTCGCCTCATCGAGGCCCTCGTAACACTGGAGTCGCACCAGCCTCCTGCCCGTAGAATCGGCCACGGCCAAGGCCAGCGCCGTCTTGCCGACCCCAGCCGGACCTTCGGCCAGGATCGGCTTGGCGAGACACTCCGCCAAGAACGCCACCTGGGCGATCCGATTGCCGGCGAGGTAGCCCGCCGTCCTCAGTGATTCCGCCGCTTCGGCGGCGTTGCTCCACGACATCCCGGCATCTTATGCCGGGCACGCGGTCCTATCGCCCCAGGGCCGCACACGACGCCGATCGGCGCACATCTCCGCTCGCAGCCTCGCTGGTGAGGCCGTCAGCGGCCGATCTCGGAGTCGTGTTGCGTCACCCGGCTGCGGACGGTGTAGACCGAATCGCCGCTCAGGATGCCGCCACGGCCGAAGAGGCGTCCGGTCTGCCAGTTGGAGAGACCCAGCTCAGGCTTGTTGAGGGCGTATTGCCCATCAACCCACCGGGTGAAACCATTCCCCACGAACGGTGCATCGATCAAGGCGAAGAACCGATCGTGCTCCGCCTCGTCTTCCGAGACCAGGCTGGCGACAAATCGTGGACTCTGCTCGTTGAACAAGCTCACGGCCTCGTCGATGTCGTCGACGATCTTGAGCGTGACCTCGGGGCTGTCCTCCCACTCCCATTCCAGGCCGAGCTGATCTGCCCCGATCACCTCGGTGCGAGGCTCCTCGACGGGACCTTCGGCGCGAACGATCCTCGCCGGGTCGAACCACTCGGGGGGAATGTGACCTTGGTCCCCCTCCGCAACGTGGAGCTTCGTGGTGGCGTCACGCCGCCTGCCGGCCCGATCGAGCGCATCGAGGAAGGCGGGCAGCAGGCGGTCCACCGCCGAGGCCACGATGCAGCACGTGTTGAGCGTGTTGCACACCTTGCGGTCCAGCGAGTGGTAGACGACCGAGGCGAAGGCCTCGGCATCGGCGTGCTCGGAAGCGACGATCCACGCACCACCGGTGCCGTGCAGGCTCACCGGGATGCCCGCCTGCCGAGCTACGGCACCGAGCTGGGCAACGGCGCTGCCCGAACCACGGGCAACGGCCAGAGCCAGGCGGCTGTCGGAGAACAGGGCGTGCCCGGCGGCACGGGCTGGGCTCGCCACGAGCGATGCGGCGCCGGCCGGCAAGCCCGCCGCCTCGAGCGCGGGGTCGAGGGCGTTGGCGACAATCGCTTTGGCCGTGCCGAGAGCGTCGGATCCGATGCGAAACACGACGGTGTTGCCGCTGCGCAGCACGCCGGTGGCGTCGGCGAACACGTTGGGACGACCCTCGAAGACGAACCCGACCACGCCGAGACCCGAGCGCACCTGGTCGACCCGCCACCCGGCATGTTCAACCTGTTCGAGAACGGAGCCGCGGCCGGAATCGGCGGTGCGCCATGCCCGCAAGCCGGCAACCATGTCGGCGCGCATCTTGTCGCTCAGCACGAGGCGCGTCGTGGAGCGCCCCTTCGCCTTGGCGGCGGCGACATCGGCTTCGTTCGCTGCGGCGATGGGGGCAAACGAAGCATCGTCCTGCAGACGCTGAGCGAAGGTCTCGTAGAAGTCGCTGATCTGTGCGTCAGTGACCGTCCCGATTCGCTCGAATGCCGCAACGGCGGCATCGACCGCTGCAGTTGCCACGGCATGTGCCGCTGAGGGGATGTGGAGAAGATCGCCTGTGGTTTGGACCACGACCAGCCGGTCCCCGGGACGGAAGGCAGCCGCCAACTCCTCGTCCACATAGGTCAAGCGATCGCCCGCATACACGATCGGCATCCCGGCGGTCAGCGATGTCAGATGGTTGCCCTCAGTCATGGGCTGCACCGTATCCGAGGTGGCGGAGCCTGCCAACCCGCCCCGCGACCCATGCAGGGTTGCCGATCGACGGCCACGACGGGTCGCCCCCCGCCGCCAAGCAACCGGCGCCTCGGTGGTCCGTCGCCCAAATGGCTCCGGGTCAGTTGCGCGACGGGCGACTAGCGAAGGACCACCAGGTCGTCGCGATGGATGCCGACTCCGCCGGCTACGGAGCTGTGCTGACCCGCCACGTCGGCCAGGGCGCTGGCGCTCAGCCCGGCGATGCCCTTGCCGATCAAACCTCCGTCGGGTCCCACGATCTCGACCGCCTGGCCGGCCTCGAACTCGCCGTCGACCGCCGTGACTCCGACCGGCAACAGGCTCCGGCCCCGCGACACCAGCGCATGGACAGCGCCCCGGTCGACGGCGATCCGCCCCTGCGGCGGGAGCCCGAATGCGATCCACAGCTTGCGAGCCGACAGGCGGGAGTCGTGGGGTTCGATCCACGTCCCGACGTTGCCGCCGGACACGGCGAGGGCGACCGCACGTTCATCGCGGGCTTCGGCAATCACCGTTGGGATGCCGGACCACGCCGCCATGCGGGCGGCGGCGATCTTGGTGGCGACGCCGCCGGAGCCGAGCCGGGTCGTGCCGGTGGAGTGGTACAGCTCGTCGAGGATCTCGTCGGTGTGCCGCACCGCGGGAAGTAGCTCGGCATCGGCGTCGAACCTCGGGTCGGTGCTGAACAGGCCTTTGGTGTCGGTGAGGATGACGAGCATGCCGGCCCCGACGAGGTGGCTCACGATCGCGGCGAGCCTGTCGTTGTCGCCCAGCTTCAACTCATCGACAACCACGGTGTCGTTCTCGTTGACGATGGGAACCACGCCCATCGCCAGCATCCGGGACAGCGCATGCCGGCCGTGCAGATACTGGCTGCGGTTCGCCAGGATGTCCTTGGTCAGGAGGACTTGGCCGACGACGGTGCCGTTCTCGCCGAATACCCGTGCATATTCCTGCATGAGCCGGCCCTGTCCGACGGCGGCCGCCGCCTGCAGGCTCGGCATGTCGGTGGGCCGGGTCTCGAGACCCAAGGCGGGCAGCCCGCACGCCACGGCGCCCGATGAGACCAGCACAGGGCGATGCCCGAGTCCGCGAAGCTCTTCGATCTGGCGGACGGTGCGCACGACAGCCGCTGTCTCCAGGCCCCCGGATGGAGCCGCCAGACTCGACGAGCCCACCTTGACCACCACCGCCGCCCCATCCCCTACCGGATGCCTCATGTCTCCCCCTCGTCATCGCCGGCTTCAGCGGCGTCGTCCTCCGGATCGTAGGTGAAAACGATGTCGCCGATGCGCACGTCGTCACCGGGCGCAGCCCCCGCCGCGGCCAAGGCCTCGTCGACACCGAGCCGGCGGAGCCGCATCGCGACGAAGTCGGCTGCCTCGGGCACGGTCAGGTCGTCGAGATTCACCGCCCGGTCCGCCGCCTTGCCGGACACGACCCACTCGCCACCGCGACGATTCACGGCAAAGCTGGGTGGGAGCGGACGGTGGAGGACGAAGCCCTCCCGATCGGGCGCCCGGCGCTCGGCGAGGTCGACGGCATCGGCAACCGCATACATCAGGCGGTCGATCCCCTCTCCCGTCACCCCGGAGATGAGGTGGACGGGGAAGCTCACACCCGCGGCCCACGCATCGATCTCCGTGCGGTCACCGACGGCGTCGGCCTTGTTGACGGCCACCACACGCGGGCGAGCACCGAGCTCCGGAGAGTGGGCTTCGAGCTCTCCGATCAGGGTGGAGTACTGATCGACCGCCGAGTCCTCTTGGATCTCGGTCGGGTCGAGCAGCACCACGAGCACGCGGGCCCGCTCGGTGTGGCGGAGAAACTCGTGGCCGAGACCCTTGCCCTCGGCGGCCCCTTCGATCAGCCCGGGGATGTCGGCGAGCACGAAATGGCGCCCTTCGACGTCGACGACCCCGAGGTTGGGCTCGAGCGTCGTGAACGGGTAGTCCGCGATCTTCGGCTTGGCGGCGGAGACCCTCGAGATCAGAGTGCTCTTGCCGGCGTTGGGGTACCCGATCAGCGCCGCGTCGGCGATGAGCTTGAGCTCGAGTGTGATCCAGTGTCTCGACCCGTATTCACCCTGCTCGGCGAAGGTGGGGGCGCGACGGGCGGTGCTCACGAAGGCGGCGTTGCCCCTTCCGCCCTTACCGCCCTCGGCGACCGTGAGTCGCTGGCCGGGCTCGACCAGATCGGCGAGCAGCGTTCCTGCATCGTCGCGCACCAGCGTGCCCAGGGGAACACGAAGCAGCAGGTCCTCACCACGCGCTCCGTGGCGCAGTTCGCCCTCACCGTGCCTGCCCGCTGGCGCAGTCCAGTGCGGTTGTCGTGCATAGGTCAGCAGTGAAGCGACGTCGGGGTCCGCCACGACGACGATGTCACCGCCGCTGCCACCCGATCCTCCGTTGGGTTTGCCCTTGGGGCGCCCCTTCTGCCGCTTGAAGCTGGCGACTCCGGCGCCGCCGTCACCACCGCGTGCCTGGATACGAACGCGGTCGACGAACATTGCTCGGTCCGGAGGTCCGCAGGCCGCCGGTGATGACTACTCCGCGACGACGTCGACGAGGCGGCGACCCCTGCGGGAGCCGAACTTGACGGTTCCCGGCACCTTGGCGAACAACGTGTCGTCGCTGCCCTTGCCCACGTTGGTTCCCGGATGGATCCGGGTGCCACGCTGACGGACCAGGATCGAGCCCGCGGTCACCTCTTGCCCGTCGAACACCTTGGGGCCGAGCCGCTTCGCTTTGGAGTCGCGGCCGTTCTTGCTCGAGCCGCTGGCCTTGGTCTTCGACATGGTTATGCCTCCTCGTCGCTGCCATCGACCTCGGCGGCCGCCTCGGTCTCGGTCGGCTTGTCCGCAGCCGCCTTCTTGGCCGTCTTCTTGGGCTTCTTCGGCGCCTTTGCCTTGCCGGCGCTGATGTCGGTCACCTTGATCGTGGTATACGTCTGGCGATGCCCCTGGCGGCGGCGGTTACCCGACTTGTTCTTGTACTTGAACACGTCGACCTTGGGCCCACGGTGCTCACCCACCACCTCGGCGGTCACGGTGGCTTTGCCGAGGGCGTCCCGATCGGCCACGACCGAACCGTCGTCGTTGACGACCAGGAGGGGCGTGAACGTCACCTTGTCGGCGTCGCTCTTGATCCGTTCGACGTCGATGACGTCACCCTCACGGACCTTCGCTTGCTTTCCGCCGGCGCGGATGATGGCGTACATGGAATCCTCCGGAATGGTGTGTCCCGCACGGCTCTCCATCGGCTGAGCAGTCCGGGGTCCCGGGGCGCGCACCAATGGTCGCCCACAGGAGCGGACATCATAGCGCTTGGTCAACGGGCAACAAACAGGCGCGGTCCGCGGTTATGAGACCGGCTTGCCTTGGGTGGCTGCGTCTTCGTGCAGCAGAACGCCTCGGCCGCTGCAGTGGGGACAGACCTCGGAGAACGACTCCAGCAACCCCGCCGACACGTTCTTGCGTGTCATCTCCACGAGACCGAGGTTCGAAACGTCGAACACCTGGGTGCGGGTCTTGTCCTTGGCCAGCTGCTGGCGCAGCTTGAGAAGCACCGCCTCGCGGTTCTTGGCGATCTCCATGTCGATGAAGTCGATGACGATGATGCCACCGATGTCGCGGAGCCGGAGTTGGCGGGCGATCTCCTCTGCCGCCTCCAGATTGTTCTGAAGCACCGTCTGCTCGAGGTTGCTGTGGCCGACGAAGCGTCCGGTGTTGACATCGATCACCGTCAATGCCTCCGTGCGATCGACCACGATGTGCCCGCCGGACGGCAGCCACACCTTGCGGTCGAGCGCCTTGCGAAGCTGGTCCTCGACGTGGAATCGCTCGAACACGGGCAGCTCGTCCTCGTACAGCTTGACCTTCTCGGTCAGATCCGCCTCCGTGCCCTCGAGGTACTGGAGCACCTGCTCGTGGGTCTCCTCGTCGTCGATGAGGAGACGCCGGAAATCCTTCGTGAAATGCTCCCGGATGACGCGCAGGACAAGCGGCGGCTCGGAGTAGATGAGCGCCGGTGCCGGGGTGTCCTTCTTGCCGTCGATCTCTTCCCAGATCGCACGGAGCCTGTCGACGTCGGCCTTGAGATCCTCCCGGCTGGCGCCCTCGGCAGCGGTGCGAACGATGACACCCATACCCTTGGGCCGGATGTCGGCGATGATCTCCCGCAGCCGGCGACGTTCGTCGTCCGGCAGACGACGTGATATGCCCCGCACATCTGCATCGGGAGCGAGCACCAGGTAGCGACCGGCCAGGCTCACCTGATTGGTGAGGCGGGCCCCCTTCTTTCCCATGGCATCCTTGACGACCTGGACCAGCACGGAGTCTCCGGGCTTGAGAACCATCTCGATACGGGGCCGCTTCCCCTCGATGTCGGCATCCTCGTAGTTGACGTCTCCGGCGTACAGCACGCCGTTCTTGCCCTCGCCGAAGTCGACAAAGGCGGCTTCCATGCCGGGAAGCACGTTGCGCACCTTGCCGACGTACACGTTGCCGACGAGCGACCGCTGATCGGAGCGAGCGACGTAGTGCTCCACGAGCACCGGGCCCTCGAGGACCACGATCTGGGTCTGGTGGGGGTTCGTCCGCACGAGCATCTGCTTGCGAGCGGTGTCAGGCGGCGCGACGACTTCGAGGTGGGGGCGATAGGCCTTGCGGCGATCGCCGCGCTGCTGTTGGGACCGGTTGGTGCGATTCCGATTGCGCTGGCTGGAACGCGAGCCTCCGCCACGCTGCTGCTGGCGGTTGTTCGACTTCTTCGTCTTGGCGGCCGACCGCTTCTGGGCCGGCTCCTTTTCTTCTCCGGCCGGTTCAGGCTCCCGGAACCGGCGGATCGTGACGGTTTCCTCGCCGACCTGGCGGACCTTCCGATCCTCGATCGCAGCGCCGCGCCGGACGACCCGAGCGGACTTTCTGCGGAACAGTGGCATGCAAATTCTCCTTCATTGGCTGTGTCACACAGCGCATCGATGAACCGGGCTGCGGCGATCGCAACGCCCAAGAGGGGGCGGAGGCCTCAGCCACCATGTTGGAGCGAGGCGAGGAACCGTCGGCGACACCGCCGCCATCGATGGCGGCGAGCAAGAGCAATGGCAGAGATGAAGTGCCCGGCATCGTATCCCCGAAGGAGCGAACTCACAGCGGCCGCGTTGCGGCCCGGCGAGCAGGAGAGTAGCACGCGAAAACCCCAACTCCGTTCCGGTGGCACAGGCTGCCGCGTGCTCGATCTGCGCACCGGCCTCACTGCTACGCTCCGCGTTGATGTTGCGCCGACCGGAACAGGGCTGGGTCGAGGTCATCAGCGGACCGATGTTCTCGGGCAAGAGTGAAGAGCTCATCCGAAGGATCACCCGCTATCACCTGGCCCGCGTGCCGACCCAGACCTTCAAACCCGCACTCGACGACCGCTACTCCTCGACCGAGGTCGTGTCGCACTCCCAGATGTCGACGGAGGCGCAACCCGTCGCGGATTCTCTGGAGCTGCTGAGGTCTGTCGAAGACCGCACCGTCGTGGTGGGTATCGATGAAGGGCAGTTCTTCGACGAGGGACTGCTCGACGTTGTGATGTCTCTGGCGGCCGCCGGCAAGAGGGTGATCATCGCCGGGCTCGACCTCGACTACCTGGGCCGCCCGTTCGAGCCGATCCCCTCGCTCATGCTCCGCGCCGAGTACGTGACCAAGTCGCTGGCGGTCTGTCACAAGTGCGGTGGTCCCGGCCTCTACACACAGCGCGTCGTCGAGTCGGACGAGCTCGTCGTCCTCGGTGCTGCCGGCGCCTACGAGGCCCGGTGCCGCCGCTGCTACGACCCCGACGAGGCCAAGCAGGAGACACTCGACGTATAGAAACGTCCAAAGAACGTTCCCGGGCTCACCCGCCCAGGATCTTGCGTTCGCCGGGGACGGGCGATCGGCGCATCCAGACCGAGTGACCGAGGCCGAGTGCGATGCTCGTGGCGATGAAGGCCGAACCACCGTTCGAGAGGAACGGGAGGGGCAGTCCCGTCACCGGCATGATCTGCAGCGTCATGCCGACATTCACGAAGACGTGGAAGATGATGAGCGCCGCGACCCCTACGGCGACGAGCTGCGAGAACCGGTCGCGGCCGTTGGCGGCAGCGACGAGCAGACGCCAGACCATGACGGAGTAGAGAGCCAGTACGAGCGTGGCGCCGACGAAGCCCAGCTGCTCCCCCACTGCCGTGAAGATGAAGTCGGTCGCCTGCTCGGGCACGAAGTTGAGGTTCGTCTGCGTGCCTTGGAACAGACCCTTGCCGAAGAATCCACCGGATCCGATGGCGATCTTGCTCTGCAACTGGTTGTAGAGCGCCGTCTGCGCCAGGTCCGCCGTCGGATCCAGGAACGCAACGAGGCGGGTGATCTGATACGTCTTCAACGCATTCACCTGGAACAGCCCCACCGAACCCACGACTGCCGCCAGGAGTAAGAACGTGAGCTGGCGCCACGTCGTGCCCGCCACGAAGAGCATGATGGCCGCGATGAACGTCAGCACCAGCATCGTCCCCAAGTCCGGCTGGAGGAAGATGAGCAACGCCGGCAGGCCCACGATCGCCCCGGCACGGACGAGGTGGAACCACTTCAGCGACGCCCCGACCGCGGTAGCCAGTAGTGCGGCCAGGGCAAGGATGATGGCCACCTTGGCGAATTCCGATGGCTGCAATTGGAAGGGGCCGATGGCGATCCACCGGTTGGCCCCCTTGCGTGCATCGCCCAGCGGCGTGAGCACGAGCAGCAGCGCCAGCACGGAACCGATGTAGGCGGGCGGCGTCAACAGCCTCAGGCTGCGGTTGTCGATCAGAGAAGCGATCACGAAACCGACCATTCCGATGAGCACGAAGATGACGTGGCGACGCATCGTCGTGGCGGGATCGAGCCCTTCGGCCTCCAGCCCGGGCGCCGAAGCCGTGTAGACCATCAGGATGCCAACGACGGACAAGGCGAGGAACGACAGCACGAGGAACAGATCGGGTCGCAGCGACCGCTCACGCTGCAGGACACTCGGCTCCTTGGCAGGGCGGGCCACGACTGCCATCAGTCGGCCTCCTCGCCGGCGACGATCTCGGTCATCCCGGCCTCACCGTTGGCGAGGAACTGGAGCACTCGTCTGGCCGTCGGGGCGGCGATCCGCCCACCGCTGCCGCCACGCTCGATCAGCGTGACAACGACGTACTCGGGGCTCGTGATGGGGGTGACGCCGACGAAGATGGCGGTGTCGACGTCCTCATCGGCCGTCTCGCCCTTGATGATCTCGGCCGTACCCGTCTTGCCGCCCACTTGCTCGACGCCCTCTCCGAAGTCGACGAAGGCGGATCGCGCAGTGCCTCGTGGCCCGTTCACCACCTGCTGCAAGTCACGGCGGAAGAACGCCATGGTTTGTGGCGCCAGCTCCGTCTCGCGGATGACGACCGGCTCGTTGTCCCGGATCACTTCCCCGTCCTGGTCGACGATGCGGTTGACGACCCGGGGTTGATACAGCGTGCCGCCGTTGACGATCGCGGCGTAGGCGTTGGCCAGTTGAAGCGGCGTCGCCAGGACCGAACCCTGGCCGATCACGGCATTCATGACGTCGCCACCCGTCCACGGACCGTCACGCACCAGGCCGGGGGATTCCTTCTGTGCTCGCTCGAACCAGGCTCGGTCCGGTATCAACCCCTCCTGCTCGAACGGGAGGTCGATGCCCGTCTCCTCGTCGAAACCGAAGCGACGCGCCCATTCCTGGAGGAGATTCTCATTGCCATCGGGGTCGTCACGCGTGCTCCAGATCGACAGTGCCACCTCCCAGAAGTACAAGTCGCACGAGGTGTGGAGCCCACTGTGGAGGTCGATCGCACCGTGCCCTTCCGCCAGCCAATCGTTGAACACCTGCTGGCTACCGTCGGTGAAGGGGAACTCCAGCTGACCGTCGCAGAAGTACGCGCCCTCGGTACTCTGCGCCGAGGCGTCTCGGGGGAAGATGTCCTCCTCGACGGCCAGCACGTAGGCGATCGCCTTGAACGCCGAGGCGGGTGCGTAGTTGCCCTGAATGGCGAAGTTGTTGAACACGGCGAGCGACGAGAGACGGTCCCACTCCTCCTGGGAGACACCGTCCACGAAGATGTTCGGGTCATATCCGGGGACCGATGCCATCGCCACGACGGCACCGTCCCTGGGATCGAGCACCACGCCCACGGCTCGCACCGGGCAGGCCGGGTCGGACGTGGGGTCACACTCCGGATCACCGTACGTCATACGAGCCAGATCGAGGCCCTGGAGGAGAGACTCTTCGAGCACTCGCTGCACGTCGACATCGATGGTGAGCTCGAGGTTGTGGCCCGGTTGGGGGGCGTCCTCCCCGAAGACCTCCAGCACGTCACGTTGGGCGTCGACGCGATACTTGATCTGCCCGGCCGTGCCGCGCAGATCGTCGTCGTATTGCCTCTCCACGCCGGCGCGACCCACGGTGTCGGTCGGACCGATGTCGGGCTTCTGGATGTCGGTCTCGTTGGGGTCGCCGATGTAGCCGATGATGTCGGCCGCCAGCTCCCCCTCCGGGTAGACGCGCACAGGCTGGGGCTCCACGGAGACCCCGGTGAAGTCTTCGGCGTATTCGACCAACGTCAGCACCTGCTCGTCCGTGAGGGTGGGAACCAACGTGATGCGGTCGCCGCGGGCGCGGGCGTCGTCGACCGCAGCACGCACCTGATCCACAGGAAGTGTCGCCAGCGCCGACAGCCGCTGCAGGAGCGCCTCCATCTCCGGGTCGTCCGAGTCGGGCACCAGCCCCCCATCGACCACTGCGGACAGCGCCGGCACGGTGCCCGCAAGCAGCCGTCCCTTGGC
Organism: Acidimicrobiia bacterium; assembly: GCA_965216945.1. Lineage (GTDB taxonomy): Bacteria > Actinomycetota > Acidimicrobiia > Spongiisociales > UBA5794 > DATHZQ01. Next base: position 325,933 of record CBDCGU010000003.1, read on the forward strand.
GTCCCGGATCTCGCCGCGGGGGGCCGGCGTGTCGACGACCTTGACCCGGTTGTTCTCGGCAGCGACGGCCAGCTCGCCTGCGTCCACCACCTGAACCTTCCAGAGGGCGATCGTCAGGGCCGCAAAGAGGCCGACGAAGATCACGCCGAGTACGCCGATGCGAACATTGATGCTCATCGCAGCCAGGTCCCTACGGTTCGCTCACGGAGCGCCCAAGTGACGAGGGGTATGACGGCCGCCCCGACGATGGCCGTGTAGACGGCCGTGAGAACGATGTGCTTCACGATCCCCCCGGTTGCCAGGAGTCGCTGTCCGAACAGCGTACTTGCCATGAGGAACAAGGCCTGGCCCAGTGCGGCCATCCCCATCACACCGATGGCAACGACGACGATGCCATCGTCGGCCCGAGCCCGCAGCCGCAGTGTCAGGTATGCGACCACGAGATGGACCATCGCCCACAACCCCAGCGGGGAGCCGCCGAGCAGGTCGAGAAACAGCCCGCCCGTGAAGCCAAGCAGCAACGCCGGTTCGGGTTCGAGGTACCGAACGCACGCCATCACGGTCACGAGCACGAGCATGGGTGCCGCACCGAGCGGCTGGATCCGTCCGTCGCCGAACAACGTCGTTTGGACGATGACGGCGACGACGACCAGACCGAGGGACAGCGCGACGGGACGGGAGTTCATTCCTCGGTCACCAGACGGCCGCCGGTGTCCTCCTCCGTCTCCTCACCATCCGTCGACACGTCGAGAGGCGACCACCCGACGATCACCTTCACGAAGTCCAGCTCCGATGTGCGGATAGCCAGATCAACGGTGGTGATGAGCGCAAATCCAGCCTCCGCCTCGGCCGATTCGACCACGGTCCCGACCGGCAGGCCGGGCGGGAAGCGGGTGCCATCGGTGACAAGGCGGTCACCCTCTGTCACCGGCTTCACCGCATTGAACATCTTGAGCTGGGGATACTCGTCCTGGCCGCGCCCCTCGACCCATCCCGTCTCGTTGGTCGCCAGGTCACGCACGCCGACGCCGAGCCGGGGATCGGTGAGCAGCCGGACACGGGCAGATCCGGCTGCCACGAAATCGACGCGGCCCACGAGGCCGTCCTCGTCGAGTACGGCCTGACCGATGGCGATGCCTTGGTCGCTGCCCTTGTCGATCCACCGGATCTGATCGAAACCGGTCGGGCTCGACGATGTGATGCGTGCGGTGATGGTGGCCAGCTCGCCGGGCGGCTCGAGATCGTTGATCTGCTGCAGCTCTGCCAGCTGGTTCTCGAGGGTCGCCACGTCGAGGAGCTGGTTGCGCAGCTCGGCGTTCTCTCGCCGGAGGCGATCGACTTCGTCACGCAAGCCGGCGATGTCGGACACGCCGTCGATGAAGCCGGCAACCGGCCGGGCGACGGCGGTCGCCAGCCGCTGCACGGGCGAGAACAGGGTTTGGGCTCCTTCCCGCATCGAACCACCGACACCCGTGCCCTCGGCACGCACGTCGAACGTCGCCAGCAGGAACGACAGCACGAGCAGCGACAGGAACAGCGCTGTCGATCGATCAAATCGACGGAAAGAGAACATCAGCCTGCGAGTGGTCGGAAACCAGGGACGGTGGCGCCGCTACTCCGGCGAGTGCGGCGGCCGGCCCGAAGGGTAGTCGGCACCGGGCGTATGGATGCTTGGCGCCGGGCCAAACAGGATCGACAGGTATCAGGCCCGCCCGCTCGACGAAAGCACCACATGGAGGACGTCGAACTCCTCGAGGCACGCCCCGGACCCCAACACGACGGACTGCAGCGGGCGCTCGGCCGTGACGATCGGCATGCCCGTCTCGTTCGCAAGCCGCATGTCGAGCCCACGCAGCAGAGCGCCTCCACCGGTGAGCACGATACCGCTCTCCATGATGTCGGCTGCCAGCTCGGGCGGAGTCTTGTCGAGCGTGTACTTCACGGCATCGACAACGGCCTGCACGGGCTCCTCGATCGCCTCTCGGATCTCGGGGCTGGAGAGAACCACGGTCTTGGGCAGGCCCGTCACCAGGTCGCGGCCACGAACCTCGGCGGCAGGCTCCTCGGCGTACGGCCACGCCGAGCCGATGGCCATCTTCACCTGCTCGGCGGTCCGCTCGCCGAGCATGAGGTTGTATTCCTTCTTCACCCAGGCGATGATCGACTCGTCGAGCTCGTCACCACCGATACGAATGCTGCGGGAGACGACGATGCCTCCCAGCGAGATGACGGCCACCTCGGTGGTGCCACCACCTATGTCCACGACCATCGATCCGGCCGGCTCGTGCACCGGGAGGCCGACACCGATGGCCGCGGCCATGGGCTCCTCGATCGTGTAGGCACGGCGGGCCCCGGCGTGATAGGCGGCTTCCTCGACGGCGCGACGCTCGACGGCGGTGATGCCGGACGGTACGCAGATCACGATGCGCGGCCTGGCGGCAAAGCGGCGGTTGTGCACCTTGTCGATGAAGTACCGCAGCATCTTCTCCGTGATGTCGAAATCGGCGATGACACCGTTGCGCAACGGCCGGATGGCCTGGATGTACGACGGAGTGCGTCCGATCATCCGCTTGGCTTCCATCCCCACCTCGAGCGGCCGACTGTCCCGCGTGTTGATCGCAACGACGGATGGCTCGTTGAGCACGATGCCCAGCCCGCGCACGAAGACGAGCGTGTTGGCGGTGCCGAGGTCGATGGCCATGTCGCGGCCCGCCACGGAGAAGATGGAGTTGAGCACAAAGCCACCCGGGGTTGTGGACGCCGATCAGTCTACAGATAGCGCCGCCGAGCGAAAGCGCGGGTTGGCTTCGCCAACCCGTCCGCAGATCCGGAAGCCGAATCTGCTGCTCAGGATGGTCGACGGCTCACCCGCATGTGGGGGGTGATCAATCTCGCCCGAGGCCCGCCTCGGGCGAGAAGAAGATGCTCAGTTCGCGTTCGGCGCTTTCGGGGCCGTCGGAGCCGTGGACGATGTTCTCGGTGATGATGGCGCCGTAGTCGCCACGAATCGTGCCAGGGGCGGCGTCCGCGGGGTTCGTTGCGCCCATCAGGGCGCGGGCGGCGCCGATGGCGCCTTCGCCGGACCATTCCATGGCCACAACCGGACCGCTGGTGATGAACTCGAGCAAGTCGGGGAAGAAGCCCTTGTCGACGTGCTCGGCATAGTGGCGATGGGCCAGAGCCTCATCGATGCTCAGCATGCGCATCTTCTCGAGGGTGAACCCCTTGCGCTCGAACCGGCCGATGACCTCGCCAACGAGTCCGCGGCGGACGCCGTCCGGCTTGATCATGAGAAAGGTGCGCTCCACAGCCATCGATGAGTCCTCGTTTCGGTCGGGAAGATGGCCGGATGCTAACGGTGAGAGAAGCGCCGCCGGGGCCGCTCAGCGTGCCAGGCGGCGGCGGGCTTCGCCTACGACGTAGAGCGAACCGCTGATGACGACGGAGCCGTTGGCGGCAACCCGATCGAGGGCCTCGGTGACCGCCTGGCCCACAGGGGTGACCACCTCCACCGGGATTTCGTCACCCAGCGTCTTGCGTGCCGCCCTCGCCACGTCGCCGGCGGGAAGGGCCGCAGGGTCTTCGGGGGCGGTGGCGATCACCTCGGTCACGAGGCCCCGGAACGGCTCGAGCAGCGTCTCGGGATCCCGCTCGCCTCTGAAGCCGACGACGAGCACCCGCTCCCCCTGCGGGAACTCCTCGGCGAGAGCCGTGGCGAGTCCCGTCAGTCCCTCTTCGTTGTGGGCGCCGTCGGCCAGGATCAGCGGGCTGCGACCGAGCACTTCGAGCCGACCCGGCGATGTGGCGGCGGCCGCCGCTGCTCGCACCACATCGGAGTCGAGGGCGCGGCCGAAGAAGGTCTCGGCTGCCGCCACCGCCGTGGCGAGATGATCCACCTGGTGTCGGCCGTGCAGTGGGAGAAAGACGTCGTCGTAGTCGCCGTAGATGCCGCGGAGATCGGCCAACCAGCCGCCGACCGCCTGCGCCGCCTCGGCAACGTCGTAGTGCTCACCGCGCCGCAGCCACTTCGAGTCGGTTGCGGCGACGCGAGCCGTCACTGCACCCTCGGCGGCAGCGGGAAGGGGGCCCGACACCAACGTGCCTCCGTCTTTGAGGATGCCGACCTTCTCTGCGGCGATCGAGGCCAGCGAGTTGCCGAGATAGGAAGTGTGGTCGATGGCGATTCCGGTGATCACCGATACATCCGCCGAGACCACGTTGGTGGCGTCGAGCCTGCCACCGAGCCCCACTTCGACGACAACGGCGTCGGCCGCGGCAGCAGCAAACGCAGCAAAGGCGATGGCCGCCGTCAGCTCGAAGTACGTGACCGTCGTGTGCTCGCGTTCCTCGAACAACTCCACGAACGGCGCCACATCCGCCACCGCTTGCACGAAGTCGTCCTCGGCCAGTGCGGCGCCGTTCAGAGAGAATCGCTCCTCGATGCGCTCGAGGTGAGGTGAGGTGAAGGCACCGACCGTGAGCCCCAGCTCCGCAAACAAGCCCTCGAGGAGGCGCACGGTTGTCGTCTTGCCGTTCGTCCCGGCGACGTGCACGACGGGAGCGATGCGATGTGGTTCCCCCATGACATCCATCAGCCCGCGGATTCGCTCGAGCCCCGGCTTGACGCCACTACCGATACGCGCATCGAGAAACGCGATCGCATCCGTACGTGAGTCGATGACGGTCGCCACAGCCCCGCTCAACCCAGCTCGGCGAGCTGCGTGCGCAGCTTGTCGAGTCGAGCTTCGAACTCGTCCCGCTTCGCCTCCTCCTTGGCCACGATCTCGGAGGGGGCCCGTTCCCGGAAGCTCTCGTTTGCCAGCTTCTTCTCCGAAGCGGTGAGCATCTTCTCGGTCTCGGCAATCGCCTTCTCGAGCCGCGGTCGCTCCGACTCGATGTCGACGAGGCCGGCAAGCGGGATGTAGGCGGCCACCTTGCCTGCGGGGACGCGGGTCATGCCCGCCAGGTCGGCGGGCGCCGTGTGCGTCAGCACCTCCACTCCGGCAAGGGCGATCAGCTGGGTCTCCCACCACGACTCGACCGTTCCGTCGGGAGCGTCGAGGTGGATCCCGATCGGCTTACGCCCGAGTTGGTGCTCGGCGCGGAACCTGCGGAGGCCGCCGACCAGCTCCTGCAGGTCCGTCACCGCATCCGGAGCGTCGATCACCGGCGGGGCCGGCCAGGCGGCGGTGATCAGCATCGACCCGTCTCCGAGCTCACTCCAGAGCTCTTCCGTCACGAAGGGTATGGCGGGATGGAACAGCTTGAGCACGTCCCGTAGCACCACGCCGAGCGTCGTCTTGGTCGTGGCGGCCCTGGCGCCCTCCTGCAGCGGCGACTTCGCCATCTCGAGATACCAGTCGAACACCTCCGACCAGGCGAAGTTGTAGAGCAGCGCCATGGCGTCAGAGAAGCGATAGTCGTCGAGCAGATGGTCGTACTCGTCGGTGACCTCGTGCAGGCGGCGCAGGATCCAGGCGTCCTCGGGGCCGGGTGCCGCCGGGTAGCCGCCATCGGCGGGCACGCGGGAGATACCCACGTGCTCCACGGCGAATCGCAGCGCGTTCCACAGCTTGTTGCCGAACCGCCGCGTGGCGTCGATCCACTGCTCGTCGAGGGGGATGTCGTTGCCCGGCGCTGCGGAGCGCAACAACGCCAGCCTCACAGCATCGGCGCCGTACTGGTCGACCAGCTCCAGCGGGTCCAGCACGTTTCTGAACGACTTCGACATCTTCTTGCCTTCGAAGTCGCGCACCATGCCGTGGATGACGACGTCGGCGAACGGCTCGGTGCCCGTGAAATGGACGCCCATCATCATCATCCGGGACACCCAGAAGGTGATGATGTCGAATCCGGTGACCAGCGCCGTCGTCGGGTAGTACGTGGCGAGATCGTCCGTCTCCTCGGGCCAACCCATGGTGCTGAACGGGAAGAGGGCGGACGAGAACCACGTGTCGAGCACGTCCTCCTCACGCCGCAGCTCACCGCCGCATTCTCCGCACGAAGCCGGTTCGTCGATGCTCACGATCATCTCGCCACAGGCGTCGCAGTACCAGGCGGGGATTTGATGGCCCCACCAGAGCTGACGGCTGATGCACCAGTCGCGCAGGTTCTCCATCCAGCGGAAGTAGTTGTTCTCCCAGCGTCTCGGGGAGAACACCGTGCGGCCTTCCCTGACCGATGCGATCGCCGGATCGGCGAGCGGCCGCACCTTCACGAACCACTGGTCGGAGAGCATCGGCTCGACCACCGTCCCGCATCGGGAGCAGTGCCCCACCGAGTGATGGTGCTCCTCGACCTTCACCAGGTAGCCCTGCTTCTGCAGCGCATGGCGAACGGCCTCGCGGGCCTCGAAGCGGTCCTGTCCGAAGAACTCGCCTCCGGCCCGGGTGATGTTGGCGTCCTCGTCGATCACCTTCACCGCCGGGAGTCCGTGTCGCTCGCCGATCTCGAAATCGAGCGGGTCGTGAGCCGGCGTCACCTTCACGGCGCCGGTTCCGAACTCCATGTCGACCTCGCTGTCGGCGACGACGGGGATCTCGCGTCCGAGCAAGGGCAGCACGACGGTTTTGCCGATCTTGTCGGTATACCGGTCGTCGTCGGGGTGAACGGCGACGGCCGTGTCGCCAAGCATCGTCTCCGGGCGCGTCGTGGCCACCACCACGCTGCCGGATCCGTCGGCAAAGTCGTAGCGGATGTGGGTCAGCTCGCCGATCTCGTCCTCGTGCTCCACCTCGATGTCGGAGATGGCCGTGTGACAGCGCGGACACCAGTTGATGATCCGGTTGCCGCGGTAGATGAGTCCGTCGTGGTAGAGCTCCACGAAGACCTTCCGTACCGCGGCGCTCAGGCCATCGTCGAGCGTGAATCGCTCTCGGGACCAGTCGGTGGAGAAGCCCATGCGGCGCATCTGGTTCGTGATACCGCTCCCCGAGCGCGCCTTCCACTCCCACACCTGCTCGACGAAGCGCTCACGGCCGAGGTCATGTCGAGTGAGCCCTTCGATGGCCAGCTCACGTTCCACCACGTTCTGGGTGGCGATGCCGGCATGGTCGGTGCCGGGCAGCCAGAGCGCGGCGTATCCCTGCATCCGCTTCCGGCGAATCAACAGGTCTTGGATCGACTGATCGAGGGCGTGGCCCATGTGGAGCACACCGGTGACATTGGGTGGTGGGATGACGATCGAGAACGGTTCGCCATCAGGGTTGACCTCAGGCCGGAACGTCCCCGCACGCTCCCAGACGTCGTACCAGCGCGCCTCGATCTCGGCCGGCTCGTACGTTGGCTTCATCGGTCATCCGTTTCTCCTCGGGAGGAACGCCGAATGATATCGGGTCCAGCAAGCGACGGAACTCGACGACGCCGAGGCCGGCAACCAGATCGGGATGAGCTGGTCGGCGCCGGACGCTTCGATTCAGCTCACGAACGTAGCGCCTCGATCAATTGGTCCTTCGTCATGTCCGAACGCCCGTCGACGCCAACCTTCTGCGCGGTCGCTGAGCTCTCACCCTCCTCCGCCCGCCGCACCTGGTCCATCCAGCACGCATGTTTGCCGATCGTACGCGCCGGGTAGGGCACATCCGGACGACGATTCAAGGAGAAACCTACATGGAGACCAGCTCTCGCCCTCCTGCAACGGCAGACCGAGCCGGCTGGACCGACATGAGTTCGGTGACCGAGCGGTTCGGAGGAGGTGACTTCCTCGCCGCCGTGCTAGGGATGTTCGCCGCACTCGGCGTTCTCGTATTCGTCGCCGCGCTCATCGCGGCCGGTGCTGCTTCCATCAGCTACCAGCCGAACCTCATCGACGTCGACGGCAACCTGGACAGCGTCGACGTCGTCGGTTCCATCGTGGCGCTCGGCGTCGTTTTCGCTGCATTCTTCGTCGGCGGATTTGCCGCTGGTCGCATCGCTCGATACGACGGCGGCGTCAACGGGTTCGGCCCGGCGCTTCTGTTTGTGTTGCTCGTGGGCGTCTTCGCTGCCCTCGGCACGTGGTCGGGCGCCGAATACAACGCCTTTGCAAGCATTGACCTGCCCAATTGGGTTGCCCAACTCGACGCCGACGACCTGACCCTCAAGGCAGCGGCAGCCGCAATCGGCGGCATTGTCGCTGCAAGCTTCGGTGGCTACGTCGGCGGGCTCGCCGGCGAAACGTTCCATCGTCGGGCGGACGCGGCACTCGCCCAGGCAGCTGCCCGGTCCTGACCAGCCAACCGACCTGTCGCCCACGACCCCGCTCGAGACGAAAGGAGGGGAGCATGTATATCAGCATCGGAGGACTGATCCTTCTCCTGATCATTCTCATCCTCATCTTCTGAACACCCTCCAAAACGCAGATGCCCAAAACGCGCCCAGCGACCATCCGAACCAAAGGATGGTCGCTGGGCGCGTCTCGACTGGTGCACGACGATGCGCCGCTTCCGCCCACCACACTGCGATCGACGCCGCGACGACGGCTGTCGCAGACGCCCACAACCTGGGCTCGCACATCGGGTCCCGGACGCGCCGAAACCTCAACTCGCGGGCGGGCGATGCGGGTCGTCCTCGCCGGAATCGGCTGCGATGAGGGCACTGGCGATGGGGTTCTCGGCGACGATGATGAGCTGCCGGATGGCATAGAACAGCATCAGCATCACCGCGACGAAGGTCCCGCCGGTGATGGCGCCGCCGAACACGACGCCGTAGTACACCCACACGTACCACTCCTGATCGACGTCGGCCTCTCCGATCGGCACACTGAGGAACATCAGCAGGAGCACCGATCCTGCAATGACCACGGTCGTGAGCAGGGCGATGTGCCGGATTCGCTCGTAGTGGCTCCTGCGGTACTCGAGCTCGTGGGTGATGGTGAAGGTGATCAACGTCAGCATGAGGGCGAGAATCGTCGCCCCACCCGCGATGTAGGCCGATGTCGCAAAGCGTACGGTGGGAAGCACGCTGTCGAGCAGTCGCCTCGCTTCGACCTCGGTTGCCGTGCCGAAAACGCTGATTCCGAAGAAGACGACAAGCGCAGCGACACCGCCGCCGGCAAGCGCCCAGCGAATGTCGTCGCGGCGCTCCTCGGCCTCCTCCACCGCTTCCGCGGTGTGCGCGTCGTCAGAACTCACGTCGTAGCGGTCGGAGCAATCCGGCCGCGAGCCGGCCCATCGGGCCGACCTCGTCTTCGCCCGGATCGGTCACGAGCTCGGAAGAGCCCACGTCGTCCCGGGCGTGCTCCTCGAGAGCGGCGGCAACGGTCTCGTCGAGGATGACGGCTCCGACCTCCTCGTCCTTCTGCACCGATCGCATGTTGACGTTGACAGAGCCGACGAAGGCAGCACACCCGTCGACGATGACGGCTTTCGTGTGGAGCATCGTGGGCTGGTACCGCCACACGCTGATTCCGTTGGCGATCAGCGAGGAATATCGTTGTGACGCCACCATGGCGCTGACTCGCTTGTCGATGTGCGGACCGGGGACCACGATGTCGATCTGGACACCACGCTGGTGAGCTGCGACGAGCTGGTCGACCAGCGGGTCCGAAGGGTTGAAGTAGGGCGTCTCGATGATCACACGCTGGTTGGCCGCCAAAACGAGGGCTTCGAACACCAGTTCGGCGTCGTTGTAGCTGATCCGAGCCGACGCATCGACCACGGCGACGTCGACGTCACCGCCGGGGCGAGGCGGATCGACGAGCACGTCCTCGCCCCGGACGGGGTGGCCCGCCGCCCGCCAGTCGGACAGAAACGCGGCGCGCAGGCCCTTCACGGCCGGACCCTCGATGCGGAAGTGCGTGTCTCGCCACTCGTCCGGACTGCGGGCGTTGCCTTCCCATTCTTCGGCAATACCGACGCCGCCCGTGAAGGCCACCTGGTTGTCACACACGAGGATCTTGCGATGGGTGCGATGGTCGCTCTCCCAGAATTTCCACCGCACCGGGGGACGGAAGCGCTCGATGTGAACGCCGGCGTCGCGCATGCTGTCGAGAAGGTCGGGTTGCATCTTGGCGGATCCGAATCCGTCGAGGAGCACCCGCACGAGCAGTCCGCGGCGCGCCTTGCTCGCGAAGGCGTCGGCCATGGCCTCGGCGACCGGACCCGTCCAGTAGACGAACGTCACGAACTCGATGGTGTGCTGCGCCGACTCGATCCCCGCCAGCATCGCCGGGAAGATCTCGTCCCCGTTGCGCAGCACGGTCACGTGGTTTCCACTCGTCAACGCTGGGCCGATGACGGCCTCGACGGCGTTGCGGAGTCGCTGCGGAGTCGCAACCGACTTCCCTTTGCGTCGCGGGTTCGATGGGGAGGCGGCTGTCATCTCCGCGACCTCATGCCGGGGGCTCGAGAGCGGCGCGCAGCGCATCGAGGTCCAGGTCCGGTTGAGGGTAGCTGAGGTTCATCGCCCGAAAGCGCTCGGCGAGAAGGGTGGCTATCGCCCAATTTCGGTACCACTTGTGATCTGCCGGGATGACGTGCCACGGAGCATCCTCGGTGGAGGTGCGAGCAACGATCGTCCCGTACGCACTCTGGAACTCGTCCCAGTTCCGCCGAGTCTCCAGGTCGGCGGCCGAGAACTTCCAGCGTTTGTCATCCCGACGCAACCTCCGCAGAAATCGATAGCGCTGCTCATCGTACGAGATGTGGAGGAGGCATTTGACGATCACGACACCGGAGTCGACGAGCTCGGATTCGAAGCCCAGGATGTCATCGATGCGGTCGTCGACGTCATCCGCCTCTTCTTTGCCTTCGGCAAGGGGCACCAGCACGTCCTCGTAGTGCGAGCGATCGAAGACACCGAGTACACCGGGCTGTGGTACTTCCTTGCGGATCCTCCAGAGGAAGTGGCGTTCCTTCTCCTCGTCGGTGGGGTCGACGAAGGACGCGACCCTGACGCCGGCCGGGTTCATGGCGTCGACGACGTGCTTGATGGTTCCGTTCTTCCCGGAGGCGTCCGTGCCTTGGAGAACCAGCAGCATGGCCCGCTCCTTGGCGGCGAACATCATCTCGTGCAAGTCGAACAGCTCGTCGCGGAGTTCTTCGAGCTCCGCCTTGGCGTCCTTCTTGCCGTCGACACCAGGGGTGGCCGCCGGGTCGTAGCCCGCCAGAGTGAACCGCTCGTCGGTGAGTGATACCCGCAACTGCTCAATCAACTCACCGGCCATGGGGTGCCCCCTCCTTCGCCAGGTCTTCGGATTCCCGAACCACCGGATCGTGGATCCCCGCGCGCTCGGCCTCGAGCTCCGCGTTCACGGCGACGCCGTAGAGGACCGCGATCGCCGAGACCTGGGTCCAGAGGGCGAGCGCGATGAAGCCGCCGAGTGGTCCGTAGGTCTCACCGAAGGTGCCGGAGTTGTTGAGGTACAGCGCAAGTGCCGCCGACGAGACCACCCACAAGACGGCCGCAACGAACCCCCCGACGGCGAGCCACCGTATGGTCGGCTGGCGGCGGTTTGGTGCCACCGAGTAGAGACCGGCGAGGGCGATCACCAACGCAAGAATCCCGAGCGGCCATCGTGCCCACGCCCAAACGGCGGATGCCGGGTCCTCGAAGTACCCGCCGAGAGAGCCGCCTAGGGCCGTGAGCCCGAACGCCATCGCCACCAGGACACCGGCGGTCAAGGTCAATGCAGCCGCCGTCGCGTACCGGAGCAGGGTTGGGCGATCCTGGTCGACGCCGTAGATCCGGGTGGAGCCCCGCTGGAGCTGGGCAGTGGCGGTGACTGCCGCGATGAGCATGGCGATCCCGCCCACGAGAACGGCGATCCAGTTGCCGCTCGACCCTGTCTCCGATCCCTGGGCGAGCGCCTGCCGGAAAATCTCGCCCGCGGGGCCGGGCGCAAGCGAATCCACCATCGTAGAAACGGCTCGTCTGATCTGGCCCTCGCCGAGCGCTGCCGCAAGTCCGACGACGAAGATCGTGCCGGGGATGAGCGTCAAGATTCCTTGAAATGCGATGGATCGCGCAAAGCTGAAGCCGTCACCCTGACGGAACCGCGAACCGGCGCGCTTGGCGATGCTCCAGGCTTCCGCCTCGCGGAGCGTCTCGAGGGCGTTCTCCCCGTCGAGATCCTCGCGAACCGGTACCGTGCGTACGTTGCTCATCTGCCGTCCTTCGGTGTGACGATCGCGGCGCGTTCATCACCTACGCCCACGGAGAACTCGGTTGCCGGGTCTCGTTCCTCGCCGTCGAGTTGATACGGCACGGGTCGACCCGTCGTAATGGAGATCTGCCGGCCTGCGGCGCGGTTGACCGGGCCTCCGGTGCCGTCGTTGCGGATGACGGCCAGCGCCGCTCGCAGCCAGTCACCGATCCCCTGTGCGGAGACAACGAGGAGATCGACCCGGCCGTCGGCGGCGTCCGCATCCGGGAAGAGGGCGACACCGCCTTGGAGCTTCCCGTGGTTCGCCACCAGGGCGGAGGACGCTCTTCCCCTCCACGTTGGGGCGGAGTCGACCTCGATCGAGCATTCGAACTTGTCATCGTGCAGGTGTCGGAGCGCCGACACAACGTATGCGATGCTCCCCACGGCGTTCTTCGCCGTGCGGTCGGTGTCGCGCATGAGCGCAGCGTCCAGCCCGATCCCGGCCATCACGACGAACGCCTCGTCGTTGACGAACCCCACATCAATCTCGTGCGTCGTCCCCTCCTTGACGAGCCCGGCCGCGGCGTCGAGGTCGAGGGGGATACCCAAGTTGCGCGCCAGGAGGTTGCCGGTGCCGGTGGGGATCAGGGCGACCGGGGTGCCGTGCTTCGCCGCGACCTCCACGCAGGCCCGCACCGTTCCATCGCCGCCGCAGGCAACGATCAGGCCGGCGCCTCTTGCGATGGCCTCCTCGGTCTGCGCCGAACCCGGATCGGTCTCGGTCGTCGCATACCAATCGCCGTCCACACCGATGCGAGCCATGGCCTCGCCGAGCCGCCGCTCGATTCCCTCCTCCGAGACCGGGTTCACGATGAACGCCACACGGCGTTCAGACGGATTCATGGTCGTGCGTCCCTTTTCTGGATGCGGTACGCCAGATCCTTGGCGTGTACCAGGCGATGGCAACGCAGGCCGCACCCAACAGCGCCCCGGCCGTGACGTCGGTGACGAAGTGCATACCGCGATACATCCGGGAGACGGCCACGATGACCGAGAGCACAGTGGCGAGGGCGAACGCAAGGCGGCTCCACGTGTTGGACTTGGCATGAACATGAATCACGAGGGCGAGGGTGAAGTACAGGGCAACGGCTGCGGCCGTGTGGCCCGACGGAAAGCTCGACGTGGGCGGAGAGGGGTCGAGTTGCTCGACGGGCGGCCGGTCGCGACCGACGATCCACGCGATGGTCGAGAAGGTCGTCGCCTCGAGCAGGAGAGCCGCGAACATGAGCGTCACCTCCTCCCATCGTCGCCACAAAGCCACCATCACGGCGGCGGCGAGGAGTGCGACGATCACCACGGTCACGGTATCCGAGAGGGCCGAGCCGAGATCGCTGAGAGTGTCGAGCGTCGGTGTTCGCTGGGCTTCCCACCATTCGGCGACCCCAACCTCCCATGAGCCGAGCTGAGAGTCGGCGAACCAAGTGGTGACGCCTGAACCGACGATGGCGCCGATCCCGACCAGCGCCGCGAACGCCACGAGCAGAGCGCTGATCGCATCCCACGCCATACGTTCTGCGCGAGGAGTCAGCCGGGGCACGCCGGTCTCTGCGACGATCGTCCGCGGTCCTTCGACCTGGCGGGTCGTGTGGGTCATCGCGCGGCGCCGCTGCTCGAACTGGCGAGAGCGTTGTCCGGCGTGGTCCCGGAGCCACGGAGACGCCGGCCAAACCCGAGGTAGCACACGATGAACCAGCCCCAGCCCACGGCGAGGCCGGCCAGCACATCGGTCAACCAGTGAACTCCGAGCAATGCGCGTGTCGCCCCCACGGACACAGCAATGAACACCGCCCCGGCCGCATAGAGGGCACGGAGCCAGCTGGGCGATCCTATGGAGAGAACGACGGCGATCGCCGCCCAGATGGCAGCTGCCGCAGCGGAATGGCCAGAAGGGAACGATGATCCTGCCCACGGGGCCAGCTGGAGAACGTCGGGGCGCTCTCGCATCACGAGCCATTTCAGTCCATTGTTCAGCAAGCTCTGGCCGATCACCACCGAGGCCATGAACCACAAGATGGCGGGCTTGCGGTGACGCCACCACGCAAAGGCGGCGGCAACGACTGCTGCCGCCACGGCCACGACCGTGCCCCCCAGCTCCGTGACCAGGAGGAGAAGGTCGGATCGTCCTTGCATTCGCTCCGAGGCGCCGAACTCCGCAATCGCCTCGTCCCACTCGGCGAAGATTCCATCGGCGTCGATTGCATCGAGGAGGACCCCGGCGACCAGAGCCGCACCGAAGATGGCGGTGAGACCGATCGTCACAGCCAGGCCGGTGCCGGAGGCTCTATCGAGCCGCCGTGCTACGAAGCGACCCCATCGAGACTTCGGCGCGCCGGCACCGGACGGTGCCTGGGCTGCCTCCTCGAGCTTTGCGATGGGGCCGGAACCCACGAAGAACACCACGGCAGCAACGGCCCCCGCAGCGCCAACGCCGACGATGATCAGCGGGATCACGACGAGCACTCGGCAGGCATGCGGAGGAGGCGCGGCTCTCGGTGGGCTTCCGCTGTCGGTGCGAATCTGCTGGACCCACTGTCGGAAACGGAACCACCGTGTGAAGCGGGACCGTCGGGTGCTCCGCCGGTACCAGGCAGGAGCGCGCGCAACGCGATGAACAGCGCTGCGACGAGCACCACGGCTGAGGCCTCGAGGAGGAGATTCGTGATCCCCTCGTCGACGTGCCACCTCAGGTTGGCTGCTACCGCGGCCACGAAGACGACTGCTCCCGCTGCTCTCACCGCTTTTCGCCCCCCTCCTCCGAGAAGATGCTCTGCCGTATGTGTCCGTTCCTTCCTCTACCCAGTGGCTAGCGGCTCTACACCTGGAAATATCGAGAATCTGGCCTCGGCAATCAGCTCGAGGAACCCGCACGGAGGTGGCGACCCGAGCCGGAGCAGAGAGATCGGTTCGGGAGATCATGTCACGGAGACAGTCCCAGCCACAGTTCGGAGAACGTGGGGAACTGCGGGACGAGGTGGCGGAAGTCATCGACGGGAATACGGCTCAGGATCGCGATCTGGGCGCCCACCAGCATCTCCGCCAGTGACGAAGGACCCGTGAACGTAGCGCCGACCAGCACCCGCCGGTCGCGATCGATGATGAAGCGAGCTTCCCCGTGGACGTCTTCGCCCCACAGCTTGGCCTCGGCCTGCGACCCCACAGAGATGTCACGAGCCTCGGCATCGATGCCCGCCTCTCTCGCCCTGTCCAGGGTGTAGCCGGCTGCGGCGATCAGCGGATCGGTGAACACGACACGTGGCACCCCCGAGCGACCCCGGTCGACGGTGACCGACTCCCCGAGGATGACATCGGCTGCAATGCGCGCCTCGTACTTCCCGGCGTGGGTCAACAGATCCTCTCCGTTGACATCTCCCACCGCATAGAGCCACTCGGGATGAGCGGCGGTGCGCAACGACTCGTCGACATCGAGCCACTCACCGGGCTCCATTCCGACTCGTTCGAGGCCGATGTCGTGAGTTGCGGGGTCCCTCCCCACTGCGGACACGACGACCGCCACCTCATGTCTCGAACCGTCTCCCAGCCGGAGCAGGATGGTCCCCGCATCGCCCCTGCTGAGGTGAGTGACCTGCGCCCGGGTCAGCACCTGGATGCCCTCATCGACAAATCGCTCTGCCAGCGCCTCGCCGGCGAACTCCTCCTCGCCATGGAGCAGACGCTCCTCGCTCTCCACGACGATGACCCGCCCGGCGCCGAGTCTCTTCCACGCCTGCGCCGTCTCGACGCCGGCTGCGCCTCCACCCATCACAAGCATGCTCTCGGGCGCTCGGTCGGCGGCCATGGCCGTCCGGTTGTCCCACAGCGAGACGTCGGTGGCCCCCTCGACATCGGGCACCGCCGCCCGGGTCCCGGTTGCGACGATCACCGCTCGCTCGGCGGTGAGAAGCACCCGCTCACCGTCATCCCGTGCCACGCTGACGGTTCGCTCGCCTTCGAGTCGCCCGTGACCCCTGATGAGGCTGACATCGTGTCCATCGAGCCACGCCACCTGACCCTCGTCCTCCCAATGGGAGGCGAGCTCGTCGCGACGGCGGAGTACCTCGGAGAGTTCCACCTCGCCCGATACCGCTTGGCGTGCCCCAGGAACACGCCGAACCTCTGCGAGCACCCGGCCGGGTCTCAGCAGCGCCTTTGCGGGCATGCACGCCCAATACGAGCACTCGCCGCCGACGAGCTCCCTCTCGACCAGAGCCACGGACAAGCCTCCGTCGGAGAGGCGTCCCGCCGCCACCTCGCCGGCGGCGCCGCCACCGAGCACGACGACATCAAAGACCTGGTCCACAGTGCATCACTCCCGTCCGCATCGGCTTGTCGGTTCGACTACCCCAGTCGGGCCAGGTCAAACCTCCTCCCAGGTCACTGAGACGGGTGAGGACGTTTACCGACGGTGAAGCTCGGGTAGACGCCCTGTGTACGAGCCAAGGAGGTTCAATGACACAGAGCACGCTCAAGAAGACGGGGTATGCGGCGATTGGAGTACCCGTCCATCTCGCCTCCCAGGCACGAGAACGACTGATCGACCTGCGCCAATCGTTCGACGACATGCGCGAGCGCCTCTCAGCGGACGCCCAGGATGCACTGGACTCGTGGATCAAGGAGGGCGAACAGCTGCTCACATCGCTCACCGACCGGGCCGCCGGGCGTCGCGAGGACATGGAGGACTCGCTTCGCAGCGGTGTCGAAACCGCACGCAGCAGTGTGGCGACGGCACGCGATGTCGGCCGGGGCGTTGCCGCCACCCTCACGGAGCCGATCGTGCCCGTCGACATGATCAACGGAGTGGGCCCGAGCTACGCCGAGAAGCTGGGAGACGCCGGCGTGATCTCCACTCGCGCGCTGGTCGAACGCTGCGCCACGAAGGACGCCACCGAGCGCCTCGCCGCCCAGACCGGCATCGCCGCAACGCTGCTCGAGGGATGGGTCTCTGCGACGGACCTCAGCCGCATCAAAGGCATCGGAGAGGACTACATGTCGTTGCTCAACCGCGCCGGAGTGGCCACCGTCGAGTCGCTCGCAGAGGAGGACGCAGACGGTCTCGAGCGACGCATCACCGAACTCAACGACGAGTTGGGCCTGGTGGCGAGCCTCCCCTCGACCCGCACGCTGAAGGATTGGATCGGACAAGCCCGCAAGCTCCCCTGAGCAACTCCCGGCGAACCGGCCCGACCGACGGAACCGGCGGCCCGAACCTCCCCTCAGCCCCTCGGAGCCCTCGGTGGGTGAGCCGGTGAGCCAACGAAGCGTCCGCCCAGCCAGGATGGGCGGGCGCTTCTTCGTCCCGGGACTCCAGGAACGGGTCCGGATCGCCGCTCCAGCGGGCCCCGCGCGATCGGCTCGTCGCTCTGGCGCTTCCGCCATGACCTGCGTACCCTCTCTCGTCGCGCCCCATCGAGCTTCGGAGCGAGAGATTGACCCACGGCATCCCGGCACGGGTTTTCGAATCCGTCGTCGAGGCTCAAGGTATAGCCACTTCCATCACCGATGCCGCGCTGGATGGCGACGGTCCCCGGATCGTGTTCGTGAACGACGCTTTCACCAGGCTCACCGGGTACGGGCGTGAGGAGCTGGTGGGTAGGTCACATCGGATCCTCCAGGGACCGTTGACCGATCGCTCCGCAGCAGCCAAGATGCAGCGCCGCCTGGAAGACGGCGGGCACTTCGTGACCGAGTCGATCAACTATCGATCCGACGGCACCCCCTTCGTCATGCGGTGGTCGATCTCCCCGGTTGGAGACATCGGTTTGTCCGGGAGCACCCAGTATTTCGTCGCTGCACACAACGACGTGACGGGGCTGCGCCTGCTGGAGCGTTACCGTACCGCTGACCGCCAGATCGCCAAGACGGCCATCGCCCTCGCCGCCGACCAAGCACTCGAGGCCGTCGCCGTCATCGTCACCAAGCAGATCCACGACATCATCGAACGGATGCTCTACGTCGGCAGGGCGTGCGTCGTCGCGCAGGTGGCCGGACAGTGGATCACCGGACCCGACGTTGCCGCCGCAGAACGGCTCCGGCTGGCCGAACTCGTCGAGAGCACGGCGGTTCCGATGGCGTTCACGTCCGGGCGGGAACAGTGTCTCGTTGCCCCGCTCGAGGGTTCGCGGATTCCGGGCGCCATCGTCGTGGACGAGATCGGCAGCGCCGAGATGAACCTCGTGTCCCTCGATCATCTCGCAGATCTCGCCGCCACCACCGCGCGCGGCCTCAGCGCCCTCGATATGATGGCGAACCGGAGACGCGAGGCGCTCGCCGTGCAACGCGTCCTCTTGCCCACCGAGCAATACGACATCGACGGATTCCGCATCTTTGCTCACTACTCACCGAGCCGCCGCAGCGAGGAGGCTGGAGGAGACTGGTACGACGTCGTAGAGGTGGAAAACTCGATACGGGCGGTGATCGGTGATGTCGTTGGCAAGGGAATGCTGGCCGCCGCAGAGATGGGATTGATTCGTGCTCACATGAACGCCCTCCTCAGCTCCGAAGCCTCCCTCGAGGCTGTCATCGCCGAGACCGACAGCTTTTGCAGGTCGGAGTCCATCGTGGCGACAACGGCGATTGCGGACATCGACCGCCACTCCGGCGAGTTTCACATCGTGGCTGCCGGCCATCCTCCTCCGGTGCTCGTGTGCAACGATTCGGCGAGATTCATCGAGTTGTCACCCGTGCCGCCACTCGGAGCGTTCGCCGAGCCAGCACCCGCTCCTGCGGTGACTACCGGCACATTGGCGGAGCACGCGATCGTGCTCTACACCGACGGTCTCCTCAACGAGCGTCGCGACGGACTCGACAAGGGGCTCGAGGGTCTCCTCGCGACATACGCGGCGTGTGGCAACTCGCTGGAGGACGTCGCGCAGGCGACAGTCGACGCGACCAATACGAGCCGTGACGACGACGTCGCGGCGCTCGTCCTCACGCTGACTTCCACCTGAGGCCTGCGTCAGGCCGGATTGCGCGGCCCGGCCGGACGGGTGCGCCCGTTACGCTACGCACCGGACCAGCCGAAGGAGCAACATGGCACACCGGATCGACGCCGACCTCTTGATTCCGGGTAGAGGCGAGCCCGTTCCCAACGGCTCGGTGGTGCTCGAGGGCGGAGGCATCACCTATTCCGGGCCCTCCGCTGGTGCCCCGTCCGTCGACGGATCCACGACCGAGGTCGCCACCGTCATGCCCGGGCTGTGGGAGTGCCACGGACATTTCACCGGCATCATTCGCGCCGACCTGGAGGACGAGGCGAAGGAGCCGGTGGCCGTGAAAGCCGCCCGTGCCCTGAAGTACGTGCAGGCAACCCTCGACGCCGGTTTCACGTCCGTCCGCGAGGTCGGCGGCCTTGGCATCTATATCGACCGGGCCATCAGCGAGGGCCACGCCCGCGGTCCCAAGATCTATGGCGCCGGTTCCATCCTGTCGACCACCGGTGGCCATGCCGACGTGCACGGCCTGCCCCTCGAATGGATGGACCGCATCCACGACACAGAGGGGTTCGCCGTGCTGTGCGACGGCGTCCCTGAGTGCCTGAAGGCGGTGCGGAGGCAACTCCGCAAGGGCGCCCGGGTCATCAAGGTGTGCGCCTCGGGCGGCGTTGCCAGCGAGCTCGACCATCCCATCCACCAGCAGTTCTCGGACGAGGAGTTGCGCGCCATCGTGGAGGAGGCGGGACGAGCCGAGCGGGCCGTCGCCGCTCATTGCCACGGCAAACCCGGGATCATGGCGGCGCTGCGGGCCGGGGTGAAGACGATCGAGCACGGCAGCTACCTCGACGAGGAGGCCGCCGAGGCGATGAAGGAATCCGACGCCGTGCTCGTCCCGACGCGATTCATCATCCACGACCTCCTCGGAATGGAAGCGGTGCTACCGCCCTACGTGTATCGCAAGGCGGTCGCCATCGCAGACCGGCACGAGCTCGCCATGAAGATCGCCGTGAGCGCCGGCGTGACCATCGCCACCGGCTCCGACATCTTCCTCTCCGGTCCGCAGTACGGGCAGAACAGCCGCGAGGTCCGCCATCTCATCGAGGCGGGCCTTACGCCGGTCGAAGCGGTGGAGGCGGCCACGGCAAACGGTCCCCTCACGCTGGGCCCGCAGGCACCCCAGTCGGGCTGGCTCCACGAGGGTTACGACGCCGACGTCATCGCGCTCGACGGTGACCCATTGACCGATCTCGACATGTGGGGCGATGCGACTCGGGTCACCCACGTATGGAAAGCGGGAGAGCTGGTGAAGTCGCCCTCCTGAGTTGATGGTCGGCGACGAAGACCGCACACGGACACTTGCCAACCTGCGCCGAGTGTTGGCCCCGGTGCGGCAATCCGAGTGACACCCGCGGCGGTGCCGTTTAGCCTGCGCCGGCTCGGCACGGAGGGGCATGCACGACGGCGAGTTCTTCATCGACGATGCCCTCGTGCGGCATCTCGTCGACACGCAGTTTCCCCAGTGGTCCAGTCTGTCGATGGCCCGTGTGGCGTCGTCGGGAACGGTGCACACCATCCACCGCCTGGGCAGCACGATGGCGGTGAGGCTTCCGCGCCACCCCAGGTTCACGGCTGCGCTGGAACGTGAGGCAGCGGTCCTCCCCCGGCTTGCAGCACTGCTGCCGCTGCCCATTCCCGAGGTGATCGCCGTCGGCGAGCCAACGAACCGCTTCCCATCGACGTGGGCGATTCTCAGATGGATCGACGGGGCCACGGCCGCCACCACCGACTTCTCCAACCCCGTCGCGGCCGCCGCTCGCCTCGCCGAGTTCGTTGGAGCGATGCAGGCCATCGATCTTCCCGGAGAGACTTCACCGAACCGGCGAGGCGGCCACCTCGCCGCAGCCGACGCGTGGACCCGCCAGTCAATCGATGCCGTTGCAGACGAGTTCGACCGCGCCACGCTGGTCGGCATCTGGGAGTCGGCACTGGAGGCGCGGCCGTGGGACGGCTCGGCGGCCTGGATCCACGGGGACCTCATGCCGGGAAACCTCATCGTCTCCGGCGGCGAGCTGTCTGCGGTCATCGACTTCGGCGAATGCGCCATCGGCAACCCGACCGTCGACCTGATCGCCGGGTGGTGGGTGTTCGACAGAAGCGGCAGGAACAGGTTCAGGGAGGCTGCCGGGGCCGACCGAGACGCATGGTCCCGGGCGAGGGGCTGGGCCCTGTCGGGAGCGGTCGGGGCGCTTGCGTATTACCGGCGCACGAATCGCAGCTTCGCCGCCATGGCGAGACGGACGCTGCGCGAGGTCACGGAAGACGTCTGAACTGCCGGCCTCCGGTCACTGTGCCGGGTTGGTCACCTGGCCGAGGAACAGCATCTCGCCGGTCGACGAATGTTCGATCCAGAAGAGGAACGGACGGTCCGCCGTGAACGTCGCCGGCTCGAAGGCAGACTCGAGACTGACGATGAGCGCCGTCGCCGCTGCCGCCTCGGTGCCCTCCTCGTCGAGGGCGATGAAGGTCTTGTGGAACGCATCGGATACGTAGAGCTCACGCACGTCCGTGATGCCCGTGAAGTCTGCACCGTCGCCTACCGGAGCTTCGAACGCCTTGCGCATGCCGAGCTCCTGGAGCGCCGCCGCCAAACCGATCTCAGCTTCGAACTCGAACGACGGGAGGGTGATGTCCACGGCGCGCTCAGCCCATGGGATGGCGAGATCGGCGGGTGCAAGCGCCGCAGCCAGATCGGCCGGCGAGCCCTCCTTGGGCAGGAGCACCACCATCGCGGCGTCACCGGCGTAGGGCAGCCGCACCGCCTCGAACAACGCCGTGTCGGCATAGCCGGTGCGGAGGTTGCCCCGCATGAGCGGCACCTCCAACGGGGTGCCATCGAGAAGCTCGAACGGGCCCACGACCGTGGCCTCGGGTTCGAATGGCTCGAACCAGTTGGCGTTGAACCAGATGGCGTTGACGAGCGACAGCGTGGTGTCGACGGTGATCGCTCCCTCGGGAACGAGATTCTGAATCCGATCCTCGGTTGCCCCCTCGACCCAATCATTGATCAGCTCCCGGGAGCCCTCGGGATCCCCCGCATAGTCGACGACTCGGAGCCCCGCCCCATAGTTCTCCGCGAGCGTCCGCAGATATTCATCGGTGAACGGGTAGCCCCCCTGGCCCCATGCGGAGTTGGCGGGACGGATCGTGAAAGGCTGGCGCGTGTCGTCCTCACTGCCGGGTGGGGACGGCGCGGCCAGCGCATTGTCGAGATGGTTCCGCACGGCGTGCAACGTGTCGTCGTCGACGCCGAGGTGGAGGACGTCGGCGATCTCGTCCGCCGTTGCCCCACGAGCCCCGGGATACAGCATCGAGAGCGCCGTTGCGATCGAATACGGGGACAGCATGAGATTGCCGTCGCCTGCGGTGACTCGCAACAGGTCGAGTCCAAGAGCACTGTCACCTGCCACTACCGCCTCGATATCGGCGCCGCTCACGACCGGTGCGGTCCGCCCGGTCTCGAGGCCCACGACCTCGCCCGGAGTGAACGCAGCGACCTCCGAGCCCGGACCGTCCGCAGCCGTTGCCGTCGTGCCCTGAGGCGAATCTGACGTGCCGCATGCGGCGAGAACGATCGCCACAGCGACCAGCACCGTCCATGATCGAGCGAACCTCATGGACGTGTGACGCGCCCGACCGGGCGCGAGGTTCCCTGAGATCTCACCGCACCGGGACGATACGCATGACTGTGCCCTCGAAGTTGGCGATGTACATCTCGCCGGCGCCGTCGAGGCCGAACGTGTTGACCTGGCCGGCTTCGGTGAGGTCGTCCGACCAGTCCTGTTCCTCCGTGACGGTTCCGTTCTCATACCGGAAGCTCCGCACCCACAGCCCGCACCAATCGGCATAGAAGTAATGACCGTCGAGCTCCGGGATCGCTTCTCCTCGATAGACATACCCGCCGGTGATCGAGCAGCCCTCGTCGTGGTTGTACTCCAACACGGGCAGCACGAGGCCGGTCATGTCACATTCCGACGGCGAGAAGCAGTGTGCCCCCTCGGTGGTGAACCAGCCGAAGTTGGAGCCTGCGCCTTCGTCGAGACCGACGACGTTGACCTCCTCCCAACGCTGCTGGCCCACATCGGCGATGTACATCAGCCGCTCCTGAGCGTCGATGGCGAACCGCCACGGGTTGCGCAATCCGTAGGCCCACACCTCCGCGGCCCCGCCGCCGTCGACGAACGGGTTGTCGGCGGGGATCGCATACGGGTCGCCTGCATCCACGTCGAGGCGGACGATCGTGCCGAACATCGTGTCGGGGTTCTGGCCCTGGTTCCTGGCGTCCGCACCGTCACCCAGCGACACGTAGAGATGTCCTTCGGGTCCAAACGTCAACGCACCCGCATAGTGCCGGATGTCCGTGGAGTCGGGCGGCTGCTCCAACTCGATGAGAACGATCTCAGAGTCGCCATCCCCCCGATTCGGATCGTCGGACAGCGCAAACTCGGAGAGCTGGCGACGCCCGCCGGCGTCGGTGTAGTAGACGAAGAATCGCCCATTGGAGGAATACTCGGGATGGAATGCCAGCCCGAGCAGGCCCTGTTCGATCCCATTCGCACCAACCCGGTCACGCAGGTCGAGGAACGCATCTTCGAGCAACCGGCCCGCCTCGTCGACCACCCTGATGACGCCCTGGCGCTCCACGACGAACAACCGCAGGTCGCCTGCCGGAGCTGTCACCACGGTGGGCTGATGCAACCCGGTGGCGATCACCTCGACGGCGAGACCTTGGAGCGGGGCAGACGGATCGTCGCCGGTGTCTCCGCCCCCGTTGCCGTCGGTTGCTCCTTCGCCCGAATCACCGCTCGCCGTGGTGTCCCCCGGCGCCGTCGTGTCGGCGGTTGCGGCCAAGGTGGTCTCCGTGGAGGTCGCATCGCCGGCGGCGTCATCGGGCGCATCGGTGATCCCGAAGGGGGACTCCATGGCATCGCCGCACGCTCCCAACGCCAGGGCGAGCACGACACCGGCAGCCGCCAGGGACCAGGCGACGCGGCCACGGCTCGTGATGTCGGGTCGAGTGCGATTCATCGGCCCCATGGTCGCAAGTTCGTCGGTCTTTGTCGCATTCTCGGTCGGTGCGTCCCCATCACAGCCGAGCTTGTGTCACCGTCCAAGCACCGATACGTTGGCGGGGGCACGCCCGAACCCCCGGAGCAACGTGGTGGCAACCTCACAAGGACAGCGTTTCTTCGACAGCCGATCGGCTTTCACGATGTTCGTCACCACGACGGACGAGAAGGTGCAGATCGCAGAGCGCATCGCACGGGAGACCGACCACATCGAGCCGGGTGAGTGGGCGTTGCGCATCTTCGATGCGGGAATGGGAGATGCCACGGTGCTCGGTCTCCTCATGCGGCGCCTCCACCGGCGCTTCACCCACGTCCCGTGGCGCATCGTCGGCAAGGAGATCAGCGTCGAGGACGTGCGCCATGCCCTCGCCTGGCTCCCCGATCGCTTCGCCGAGCACCCGGAACTCGTCTTCGTGGTCACCAACCTTCGCTACAGCAGCGCCACGAAGCTGGCCACACGGGGAGACGTACGCTGGCGAAGCCATCCTCTCGAAGGGGACACGGCATACGACTTCGAGCTTCAGATCCGGTCGACCCACCCGATGATCGAGGACGATTGGTCCGTCACCACGTCGACGAGAACGGGCAATCCGATACCAGCGCACCCATCGGTCCACGTGTTCTATCGCAAAGACCGCGAGTTCATTCTCCGCAATGCCATCCCTCGGCCCGGAGCGGTCGACGGCGAGTACGACCTCGTGATCGCCTCCCAGCCCTACCGGGCTCGCAGCTCCGCCGAGCACAAGGTACGGACGGTCATCGCACCGCTGGCAAGAGCGCTGGCTCCGGGCGGGCGGATGATCGCAATCCACGGCGCCGGAGGCGATCCCGGTCTCGAGATCATCCGCGGCGTGTGGCCAGACGAGACGCCGTTCGTCACCGACCGACACCAGCTGATCGCCGAAGCGAAGCGGCAGTTGGCCGACAGGCCGGATCTCGAGTTCCCCGAGCTGGACGACGACGAAGCCATCTTCCAGTACCGGCTCAACATGATGCCGTCCGAGCGGCAGGAGCATATCGGCACGTCGTCCATCCTGGCGGCCTGGAACGCAGCAGGGTACGTGGCCCAGATCGAAGAGGCCCGCCTGGCCGATGCCTTGGCGACCGGGGCCTACGTGGATGCGACCCGCGACGTGCTGGCCCGATACGGCGGGGTGTGGTTCAACGACGAGAGCTACGTCATCAGGAGAAGACCATGAACGGACCGATCGCTCAGACGAGCTTGCAGGTAACGGTGGACTGTGCGGATCCCGATGCGCAAGCTCGCTTCTGGGCGTCGGCGCTCCGTTACGAGCTCCAGGGTCCTCCCCCGCCCCACGTGAGCTGGCGGGACTACTGGATCAGCGTCGGTGTGCCCGCAGACGAGGTCGAGGACGGGTTCGATGCCATCGTCGACCCCACCGGGCGTGGACCCCGGATCTGGTTCCAGCACGTACCCGAGCCCAAAACGGCCAAGAACCGCCTCCACTTCGACCTCCTCGTCGGCGGAGGCCGCTCCGTACCGCTGGAGGAGCGGAAGCGTCGTGTGCACTCCGAGGCCGACCGCTTGCAAGTGCTCGGCGCAGCCGTGCGCCACGTGATGGACAACTCCGAGCACAACCACTACGCCATCGCCATGGCGGACCCGGAGGGCAACGAGTTCGACGTCGTCTGATGGACACGCTCGGAACAGACGGCCGACCGGGCTACCTCCACGTCGCGGGCTGGTGTCCCGAGGTGCACATCATGCACAGGATCGCGCCGGCTTCGACGAGATCAGGACGGATTCACGACTCGGGACGCTACGCCGAGAGGTCTTCCGGCATCTCGCCGGCGACGAGGTCCTGCATGGGGATGAGGGTGGGATTCACCCGGTCGCGAACGACGTCGCCGTCGATCAGCACCTGAGCGATGTCGGTGCGGGACGGCAACTCATACATGGTGTCGAGCAAGACCTCCTCCATGATGGCCCGCAGGCCTCGCGCCCCGGTCCCCCGCAGCATGGCTTGCTCGGCGATGGCCTCGAGGGCGTCGTCGGTGATCTGCAGCTCCACGCCGTCCATCTCGAAGAACTTGCAGTACTGCTTGGAGAGGGCATTGCGCGGCTCGGTGAGAACCCGGACCAAGGCCTCCTTGTCGAGATCGTCGACGGTGGCGACCACCGGGAGTCTGCCGATGAACTCCGGGATGAGGCCGAACCCGATCAGGTCCTCCGGCATCACCTTGGAGATCAGCTCGCTCGGACGCCCGTTGTCCGCGGAACGGACCTCGGCGCCGAAACCCACCGATTTCTTGCCGATGCGGTTGCCGATCACCTCCTCGAGGCCGGCAAACGCACCACCGCAGATGAACAGCATGTTGGTCGTGTCGATCTGCAGGAACTCCTGGTGGGGGTGCTTGCGACCGCCCTGGGGCGGTACGGACGCGACCGTGCCCTCCAGGATCTTGAGGAGGGCCTGTTGCACACCCTCGCCGGATACATCCCGGGTGATCGACGGGTTCTCCGCTTTGCGGGCGATCTTGTCGATCTCGTCGATGTAGATGATCCCCGTCTCGGCGCGCTTGATGTCGAAGTCGGCGGCCTGGATCAGCTTGAGGAGGATGTTCTCGACGTCCTCACCCACGTAGCCGGCCTCCGTCAGCGCGGTGGCATCGGCGATGGCGAAAGGTACGTTGAGCCGGCGCGCCAGGGTCTGCGCCATGAGGGTCTTGCCGACACCGGTCGGGCCGACGAGCAGGATGTTGGACTTCTGCAGCTCGACGTCGTCGTCGCTGCGGTTGCCCGCCTGGACTCGCTTGTAGTGGTTGTACACGGCAACGGACAGGATCCTCTTGGCGCGTTCCTGCCCGACCACGTACGACTCGAGGAACTCATAGATCTCGTGGGGCTTCGGCAGCTCCGTGAAACCGACCTCTTCGATCTCGGCGAGCTCTTCCTCGATGATCTCGTTACACAGCTCGATGCACTCGTCGCAGATGTAGACGCCCGGACCGGCGATCAGCTTCTTGACTTGCTTCTGCGATTTGCCACAGAAGCTGCACTTGAGCAGCTCGGTCCCTTCGTATTTGGCCACGAGTGAGTTTCTCCTACCCGGTCTTCACGGCTTCCAGGTTACGTGCCTGAATCACCTGGTCAACGATTCCGTACTCCATCGCCTCGTCGCTGCCCATCCAGAAGTCACGATCGGTGTCCTGCTGGACCTGCTCGAGCGGCTGTTTCGTGTGCTTGGCGAGAATGACGTTGATGTCCTCACGCGTCTTGAGGATCTCACGGGCGTGGATCTCGATGTCCGTCGCCTGCCCGCCGAGGCCGGAGATGTGGGGCTGATGCAACATGATGCGGGAGTGCGGCAAGGCGAAGCGCTTGCCCTCTGCGCCGCCGGCGAGCAACACGGCCGCTGCAGAAGCCGCCAGGCCCATGCAGTACGTCGCAACATCCGGCTTGATGAACTGCATCGTGTCGTAGATGGCCATCAGTGCCGTCGTCGAACCGCCCGGCGAGTTGATGTAGATCGAGATGTCCTTGTCCGGGTCCTCACCTTCGAGGTGAATCAGCTGCGCCATGATCAGGTTGCCGACGGTGTCGTCGATCGGCGTGCCGAGGAACACGATGCGCTCCTTCAGCAAACGGCTGTAGATGTCGAACGCCCGCTCACCACGAGGGGTCTGCTCGACGACGGTGGGTACGAGATAGCTCATTGCGGAGAATCCTTGCGGCTCGTCATTCGTCTTCGTCGGCCTCCGGACCGGTGTCCTCGTCACCGGTCTCGTCTACGGGCGCCTCGTCCTCGTCGAGCTCATCGTCATCGAGCCCCAGATCGATCGTGAGGTCCACCGGGTTTCCATTCTCGTCGACCGCCGTTGCGGCCTCGAACACCCGGTCGAGCGCCTTGCGTCTCAGGATATCACCGGCCAGGACCCTGTCTCGACCACTGGCCACCAGCGCACTCTTCATGTCCTCGGCGTCGCGACCGGCCGACTCCGCGATCTCGGCGATGGCCTCATCGAGCTCCTCGTCCTCGACCTCGAGTCGTGCGTCTGCCGCAACCGCATCGAGGAGCACTCGTGTGTGCAGCGCCCGCACGGCGCTCGTACGCACGTCGTCGAGAAAGGCTTGCTGATCCATGCCGGTGAGCTGGAGGTACGTCCCCAGATCGATGCCTTGCGCTTGGAGGTTGTGGGCCATGTTGTGCAACGAGGCTTCCATCTCGGCATCGACGAGCGCATCGGGCAAGTCGATGTCCATGTCCTCGATCAAGGCCTCCAGCACCCCGTCTCGGTACGCACCTTGGGTGGCGTTCAGCTTCATCGCGAGCAGTTGCCGCTCGAGCTGATCGGACAGCTCCTCGACAGTCTCGAACTCGGACATGTCCGACACCCACTCGTCTGTGAGCTCCGGCAGCTTCTTGCCCTTCACACCCTTGACGAGAACCCTCAGCGTGACGTCCTCGCCGGCGCGGTCGCCAAACCCTGGCGGCAGGGTCGCCGGGCCGTCCTTGATCGTGCCCGGCGTCACCCCAACCAGCATCTCATCGAGACCCGGGATGTAGGAGCGCGATCCGACCTCGTAGAGCAGATCGTTGGCATTGACGTCCTCCAACGACTCGCCGTTGGCCTCGGCCGAGAGGTTGATCATGACGAAATCGCCCTCGTCGGCCTCACGGTCGACGTCCTCGAGCTCTGCGTACTGTGTGCGCACCCGGTCGATCTGAGCCGCGAGCTCCTCTTCCTCGACCTCGGGGTAGTCCACGGTGATCTTGCGATCGAGGCTCGGCGGGGCATCGATCGAAGGCCAAAGCGTGATCTTGACGTGGACGTCGACTCCACCTTCGTCACGGGGCGTGACATCTTCGATCTGGGGCGTCGTTGCCGGGTCGAGATCGGTTTGCTCGAGGGCCGAGCCAACCAGATCGGGCAGTGCTTCTTCAAGCGCCTCGTTCTGCAGAGTCTCGGCGCCAACCATGCGCTCCACCACGGGTCGTGGTGCCTTGCCGGGTCGGAAACCCTTGATCTTGAGCTCGCGTGAGAGCTTGCGCGCCGCCTTGTTCTTGGCATCTTCCAGCTCGGTTTCGGCCAGGTGCAGCGTCAACAGACGCTCGAACGGCCCTGCTTCGATGACATCGGTGTCCAAGGTGAGTTAGCTCCGTGCTCGGTCGGGTACCGCCGCCATGAGGCGGGCGTGACGTCGGACGTTGAACGTCAGACGTCATTGCCCGACAGCGGCGTGTCTGACTTCTTGACATCTGTGAGGCGGCGCCGGCCGCCGTGCTCGAGCGAGCGGCAGCGAGCGATGCCGGGGTGGCCGACGGGATTTGAACCCGCGACCTCCTGGACCACAACCAGGCGCTCTAACCGAGCTGAGCTACGGCCACCATGTGAGCCGGTGAGGTTAGCCGGGATGGGCGGCGCCCAGAACCAGCGCCGCGGGGCACTGGGCTAACCTCTGGACGATCCAGCGGATGTAGCTCAATGGTAGAGCCCCAGCCTTCCAAGCTGGTTATGCGGGTTCGATTCCCGTCATCCGCTCGAAGGCCGCCGTGCGGTGCGTGATCCAAGCGACCGTCGCAAGGTCCCGCCATCGCCCCCGTAGCTCAGTGGACAGAGCAGGAGCCTTCTAAGCTCTTGGTCGAGGGTTCGAATCCTTCCGGGGGCGCTCCGCACCCGCCTCGGCGGGTAGGTGGGCAATCCGCCCTGCACGTCCCCGCCCTCGGCTTTCCGTCCCAGGGCCTCACTCCTGTGCGTTCGCCTCCCTTCTACGTGTTGCGGAGAACGAGCCGTCAGCTGCCGGATGCTTGGTACGACTGGAACAAGATCTCCGCCAGGGTCCGCCGCGTCAACGGTGTTGTGTCGTCGGCCGGGGAGAGGCCGACTGCTCCGTTCAAATCGCCGACCGTGGCGGTGGCGGTCGATCCAGTGTCGAGATCGGCGGGAGCTTCGGACAGCGCCTGCGAGACGGCCGTGGCGAGTTCGGCATCGGTGACGGCGGCATCCGGGCAGAACAGGTCGCCGATGGGCGGATTGCATCCGGTGAGGAGACCCGTGTTGGCCACCCACAGGATCGCCGAGTAGTCGGCGTCGCCCACGGGAACATCCACGAACCCGAGCGAGGCGCCGCCCGGGACGACATCCAATCCAGCGCATCCGTCCACGGTCGACTCGACGGCGACGCCGCGGAACCCGGCCGGCCCTGCCCGACCAACGGCTTCGGCAGCTTGCGACGCCGTCTCCACCGGCACGACGCCAACGGTGCGATCCGCTGCCCAATCCGGAACGAGGTTCGAGTCCATCTCCGTGGCCGGCAATCCGATGTCCCGCAGCTGCGCGACCCCTTCAGCCGCCTGCTCGGGGGTGTCCCAGGTGGCCATGACAGCGAGCCAGCACGCCGACGGCGCCACTGCAGACGCATCGGAGAGCGGGGAGAAGAGGGATGTCGCAGCCGGGGCCGCCGGCGCTTCGACGACCGCGGCGGACGTGCCGGTAGCGTCGGTCGGGACGGGGACCTCATCGGCGAAGTAGTCGTTTGCGGCGTACCAGACCGCCGCGGCAACGGCGGCAACTGCGAGGAGGAGCGCCAGGAGTTTCACGACGCTACGGGCGGTAGCGCCTGAGTTGCCATGCGTGCTCCGCGGGCGGGGGGGCTCGCCTTCAGGGATGAAGGACTGGCCGAAGACGTGCTCTCCGGGCTCGGCCCGCTTCGCCCTCTTTTGCGCTGCCTTCTG
This sequence comes from Acidimicrobiia bacterium, assembly GCA_965216945.1. Taxonomy (GTDB): domain Bacteria; phylum Actinomycetota; class Acidimicrobiia; order Spongiisociales; family UBA5794; genus DATHZQ01. Next base: position 356,810 of record CBDCGU010000003.1, read on the forward strand.
CTCGGCCGTTTCGGCTTTGCGGCTCGCCTTGGCCGCACGTGCCTCTTCCCGCTTCGCCTTGCGTCCGCTCGGTCCTCCACGAGCGGCCGCGGACTTCTTCGTGGCTTTCAGAGCGGCCTTCTCTTCGCGCGACAGAGAGGCCGCCTCGGCCTTTGCCGCCGCCTTCTCCGCCTTCGCCCGAGCCTTGGCCTCCGCCTTCTCTTCTGCTCTGGCAGCCCTCAGCTCTGCCTTGGACATCAGGCTGGCCGCCGTCGTGTCGGTCCGCTTGAGTGGCTTGATCGGCGGCCGGCTCGACGCAGGCTTCGCCGGCTTCGGTGGAATCACAACGGGCGGAACGGCGGGGTCGGTGGTCGTATCCATACCGAGCGGCTCGGCCGACGCCATCGGGGAGGCAGTATCACCGGCGGGCGGAGCGATCAGCGGAGCGACCGGTGCGTCCGGAGGCGCCGCCGGTGTCGTCGTGGCGTCCTTCAGTCGGGGGCGATTCGCCTCGGCCTCGGCAATGACCGGCGCAACCTGGGCCCAGTCCACCGAGTCGTCGACCAACACCTCGAGATCTTCCATGTCGGTCACGCGGCCCACGATGCCGGGAACCTGCTCGCCGGCGAGGCGAATGAACTCCTTCACGGCGGCATGACTCGGGCCCTCGACGACCCACATCTCGCCATCACCCGGATCGTATGCGTTGCAGCCCGTTCGTACCCGAAGTGCACGCAGCGTCGTGCCATCGATGCCAATGAGGCGCTTGGCACTGCCGGGCGGCATCAGCAGCCGGCCCTTTGCGGGGAGGATGAGCCGGTGGACCTCATCGATCGCGGACCGCACGGCGCGACCCGACTGTCCGAGCACCGTGACGATGTCGTCCTGCAAGGTCACAGCCAGCACCTCCGGCCCGGCGCGCAGCTCGGCGATAGCAGCACCATCGGCACCTTCAACGAGCGCTGCCCGCCCGACCGGGAGACGAGCGACGATCCGGCGCACCTTGGCAGCGACAGGCGCCTGTGGCACAGCCGAGTCGTCCACCATCGTCATCGGATCGGAGGTCTCGGGAGCGACAGGCGCCGGTATGACGCCTGCAGTTGCACGGCGTTTGAGTCCACCGAGGAAGCCGGGCAACGTCGATGCGATCTCGGCGAGGCTCGGATCGCCGGCGGGGCCGATCAACGCTGCTTCGAGATGCAGGTTGTCCTCGTACAGCCATACGACTTTGCGTTCCCACTCGACGGAGTCGTCGAGGGACAGCATCGCCAGCACAGCCGAGATGTCGGCCGGAGCCGACGACATCTCCAGCCAGCCGTTGTTGACGACGAAGCTGTCCTGATTCTCCTCGACGAACTCGATCAGGTCGACATCGATCGGCAGGCGGCGGCGAGCGGGAGATCGATCTGGCCGCAAGATCACATCAACCGGCGTACCGGCAGGGGGATTGAAGCCGTTCATGAGGCGGCCACGCTCGACCTGGAAGCGGTGTGACATGCCGGTCACCCGCTCCTGGTGCTCGAGCTCGACGGTGACGCTGCCGAGCCTCCCGTCGTGGTGCACGACCTTCGCCGGCACGGGACGTGAGTTGTCCACACCAGGTATGGACTCGAGATGCCGAATGGCCTGAGGGAGCAGCGACACGGTCGTAGACCGGCCGTCTGGGAACTCGGGAAGAGCACGAGCCGTGAGGCGCGCACCTTCGCGAAGGCGGGCCCCGAAGTTCGCATCGGAGGCCGAGACACCGGCCGCCTGCGGCACGAAGAAGCTGCCGTAGCCATCGGTGCGGCCGAGCTCGACGAGTGGGCCGAGATGGTCGGACTCGACGCCGCGAACCATCACTTCGATGTCGTCCCACGTGGCGAGGTCCGGATGGTCGGCCGGATCGATCGGGGCGTCCTGGGCCATCGGGTCGATCAAGATGATCGCCTGTCGCTGGTCACTTCTGCGATACCCGACCACCCTGCCGCGAATGCGTGGGGATCCGTCGATGGGTGCGGTCGGACGCGCCGGTGCGGCCAGTAGCTCGGGGGTGACCGGAGGAGCCTCGAGTGGTCCTGGCTGGACTCCATCGGGGAACGCAAAGCCGCGGTGCAGCGTCAGGATGTCGGTGACCATACGACCGGCGCTCACCGAGCCCAGTGTCTCGATGTCGACGACGCTGCCTACCGGCCACTGCACACGAACCGGGGCGAGCACGTCGACTGGTGGGGGAAGCTGATCGACGCTGATGAGGTGCTCGATGACCCGAGCTCGAGGGTCGCTCCCGAGCGCGATGATCAAGTCGCCGGGGTCGATGAGCACGGCGCTGGTCGGCGTGTAGGGTCGCGCCTCCGGCGACTCTTCGCCGATGGGTGCGTAGCGCCCCGGGCCTGTGCGCTGGAAGTAGGCATTGTCGAAGGCATCGGTGAGGGCCTTGCGCACCTGCGGCGCCCGGCTTGGATCGACGGGTCTCCTCATACCGATCGGGCCGGCGGAGGCAAGGTCGCGGAAGACGGCGGCCACGTCGCTCTCGACCCGATGCATCGTTTCCGGGTTCACCCACCACAGGGAACACCACCCATCCGGGTTCTGTGCGGCCTGCCATTCAGCGAAGATGCGCAGGATGACATCGATGTCATCACCGCAATCGGCAGCCAGAGCCCGATGGCATCGGGTTGCCTGGATGCGCCAGGCTGCCGGCCATTCCTCCTCGATCTGGAGTAGGCCGTCGTCGGCGTCGCTGCCGACCACGCGATAGTCGGTCAGTGCGACCAGTGCGAGCACGGTCTCCGGCAGGCAGCCGAACTCTTGCGCCCGCTGCATGGCCGTCGCTTCGTCGCCTGCGGCCTTGAACTCGAGTGTCACACCACTGATATCCGACAGTGAGGGAGTCGGCCCTATCGATCCCACCAGCTCATCCTCCTCGCCCAAGGTTGGACGTCCTACCTTCCACGGGCTGGGCGGTGCTTCTGGGGGTCGCACCCGTTCCGGTGGTCGCCCGAGCGACGGTCGCACGGGCCACTCGGAGAACGCCGAGGAGAGCTACGCCCACCAGCGCGCCCTCTCTCGGATCCCTACACGTGATCGCCGCCAGCGTGCCATTCCGCCCCGGCCCGGTCATCGTCACATCTGATGATTTTGCGAAACGTGTGCGAGGGGAGGTGGGTCACGGCCGTGGGGACCATCGTGAGCGTGAGAACTCGCTCGAGCACTCGCATCGAGCGACCTGTGACCGGTCGGGCTGGCCGGATTTGAACCGGCGACCCCCTGCTCCCAAAGCAGGTGCGCTACCAAGCTGCGCCACAGCCCGTAGCCCGGATTCTGCCACGCCGGCCGGCATGCGGCGATCCGGGACGACAACCACCCTTGGGCACCCGCGATGCGGGAGTCCGGTGGGCGGGCAGGTGCCGGCCAACTGCTAGCCTCGCTTCGGGTCGCTAGCTCAATTTGGCAGAGCATCGGACTCTTAATCCGCAGGTTCCGGGTTCGAGTCCCGGGCGACCCACGTCGTGGCCCTCGTGTGATGCGGGGGCCACTCCGCTCGCCGCACCAGGCGGGCCATCCGCGACGGGGAGGCCATCTGCGACAATGATCCGCGAACGCGGGCGTGGCGGAATTGGCAGACGCGCCAGGTTTAGGTCCTGGTGGGCATAGTCCCGTGGGGGTTCGAGTCCCTCCGTCCGCACCTCCGAGCGGCGAGGAGAGGTGATCCATCAATGACTGCGGCCCCCGTCAGCCGGTATCCCGTGCCGGCCATCGAAGATCTGCCCGAGGACATCAAACAACTCGTTCTCGAGGTGCAGGAGAAGGCGGGCTTCGTGCCCAACGTGTTCTTGGCGCTCGCCCACCGACCAGACGAGTTCCGGGCCTTCTTTGCGTATCACGATGCGTTGATGGAGCGCGACAGCGGCCTGACGAAGGCCGAGCGCGAGATGATCGTCGTGGCGACCTCGGGGGCGAACAACTGCCAGTACTGCGTGGTTGCACACGGGGCGATCTTGCGCATCCGATCCAAGAACTCACTGATCGCCGACCAGGTGTCGGTCAACTACCGCAAGGCGGACCTCAGCGACCGTCAACTCGCGATGCTCGACTTTGCGATGAAGGTCGCACAGGAATCCGACAAGATCGGCGACGGTGATTTCGAGACGATGCGCCACCATGGGTTCGACGACGAGGACATCTGGGACGTCGCGGCCATCGCCTCTTTCTTTGCGCTGAGCAACCGCATGGCCAACTTCACGTCCATGCGGCCGAACGACGAGTTCTACGACATGGGTCGCGACTTCTGAGCCTCCCCGGCGAACGGGCGGTGTGCCGTCACCGATCGACCTCGCCGGCGATCGACCCCGCCGAACCCGGCGCCGTCACGTGGGGATGGTCTCGCCGGTATCCGGATCGAAGACGAGGAGCTTGGCAAACCGCACCCCGATCTCGTCACCCGCCCGCACGGTCGGGTGACGCAACCGCATGACCACGTCATGACGGCCGAGGCTCAGTCGGGCGAGATGGGCGGCCCCGTGATGCTCGAGGCGACGAATCCGCGCCAACGCATCGGGCGAATCACTCATTTCGACGTAGCCGGGCCGCACACCGAGCAGCACTCGACCTCCCGCGTGGCTGCCGATCGCGGGGGCCCACGCTCGGATACGGAAGCCGTCGCCGACGAGCCAGCTGCCCCGATCGTTCCCCTCGACGACGACGTCGAGAACCGCCAGCTCCCCCATCAACTCGGCGACACGCAGGTTGCGCGGTCGGTGATACACGGCCTCGGGCGAGGCCGCCTGGATGATGGAGCCCCGCTCCATGACTGCGATCCGATCTGCCACCGACATCGCCTCGACCGGATCATTGGTCGCATACATGGTGGTGACGCCGTAGCCACGCTGCATGATCTTCAGGTCACCCCGCAGAGAGATCCGTAGCTTGGTGTCGAGGCGTGCAAGCGGCTCATCCATCAGGAAGACGGCCGGAGCTCTCACCATGGCTCTGGCGATCTGCACCAGCTGTTGTTGTCCCGCCGACAACTCCCGCGGGTTGCGTGACATCAGGGCGTCGATGTGCAGTGCTCGTCCCTCCGCCCAGACACGCTGCTTCACCTCCTCGGCCGGCAGCCGCCGCACCTCCAGCGGAAACGCCACATTGCCCTCGACGTCGCGGTTGGGAAACAAGACATTGTGTTGGAAGACCATGGCCACATCTCGACGCCCGTGCGGCCTCTGATCCTGCCCATCGATCCGGATGGTCCCGGAAGCCAGGTCATCGAGCCCGGCGACGGCTCGCAGCAACGACGTCTTCCCGGAACCGGAGGCCCCCACAATCCCGAGGAGCTCACCCTGCGCGACGGAGAGATCGATCCCGTCGAGGACCGCCACGCCTCCTTTGACGACCCGCACGCCGTCGAGGTCGACTGTTGCCACGTTGGCCTCCCCTACGGATCGTATCGAAGGTGCGTCGCAACAGTCAGACGTCCGGCGCCCGCAGAGCCGCAACCAGAGCGTGCAAAGCGCGGGCGCGATGCGAGATCACGTTCTTCTCGGCCGCCGGAATCTCGGCCAGGGTCCTGCCGTCGACGGCGAACACCGGGTCATACCCGAAGCCGAGGTCACCACGCCGGTGCGTCGTGATGACACCGTCCAGTCGACCCTCGACGACCAGCTCGTTGCCGTCGGTGTCCACCAACGCCACGGCGGTGCGGAACCGTGCGCTGCGGTCTTCTACTCCCTCCAGCTCGTCGAGCAACCGTTCCACGTTCTCCGAATAGGTGGCGTCCGGACCCGCGTATCGGGCGGTGTTGACACCCGGTGCGCCGCGGAGAGCTGCCACTTCGAGCCCGGTGTCGTCGGCGAGAGCCGCCACCCCGGTGTGGCGCATGACGGCATGGGCCTTGAGGAGCGCATTGCCTTGCAACGTCGGCTCGGTTTCCTCCACCTCCGGCCATGACAGACCCTGAACGACGACCGGAGGGTCGCGCAACGCCGCGAGCACCGCATCGATCTCGGCGATCTTGTCCGGGTTCTGCGATGCGACGACGATCCGATCCGGCGTCCTCACCGCCGTGCTGCCCGCTGATGGTCGACGAGTTGATCGATCCCTGCGGCAGCCGCATCCAGCATGCGGTCGAGCTGCTTGCGCGAGTACGGGTGGCCTTCTGCGGTCCCCTGCACCTCGACGAGCCGCCCATCGCCGGTCATCACGACATTGCAGTCGACGTCTGCGGCGACGTCCTCGGTGTACGCCAGGTCGAGGAGCACATCGTCGCCGAACAGCCCGACGGAAACCGCGGCTACGTGGTCTGTGATGGGAGAGGCCTCCAGCTTCCCCTCCGCCATGCGCACGTCCACCGCATCGGCCAGGGCGATCCAGGCGCCGGTGATCGCGGCCGTCCGTGTCCCGCCATCGGCCTGCAAGACATCGCAGTCGACCCGCGCCGTCACCTCCCCGAGGGCTTCGAGATCGACGGCCGCACGCAGCGAGCGCCCAATGAGCCGTTGGATCTCCTTGGTACGGCCGCTGCTGACCGAGCGGCGTGAGATCCGCTCCGTACCCGAGCCGGGCAACATGGAGTATTCGGCGGTCACCCAGCCCTCGCCGCGATCACGCATCCAGGGCGGCACATCCTCGTCGAACGAGACGGTGGACAGGACACGGGTTCTCCCCATCGAGATCAGCACCGATCCAGGGGTCATCTCGGTGAAGCCCCGCTCGATGACCACGGGTCGTAGCTCGTCGTGGGCTCTGCTCTCGCGCATGTCCGCCTCCGTCCGTCACACGGCGACGTGCATGCCTGGTTCCGCCAGCACGATGGGACCGGAATACTCTTCCGCCGCCGCAGCTCGTATGTCCTCTGGGGGCAGCGTAGGCGCCAGGTGTGTCAGGATCAGCCGGCCCACCCGCGCTCGCTCTGCGATGCGCCCTGCATCTGCTCCGGAGAGATGGTGCTGCGGCGTACCGCCGGCCGGGGGCTCTCCAAGACCCGCCTCACACAGGGCTACGTCGGCGCCCTGGGCCAAGTGCTCGAATCCGCCACCCGGGCCGGTGTCCCCCGAAAACACCAGCGACCGCCCGCCGCTCTCGAAGCGAACTGCGTTCGTCGGCGCCGAGTGATGGGCCGGAGCAAACCGCAGCGTCACGTCGCCCACCCGCCGGGACGTCTCGCCCTCCATTTCCTCGAGCACGAACACGCGGTGGAGAGCATGCTCCTGCCCGGCCTGGAGATACGCGGCGAACCGGGCAATGCCGCCCGGTGGCAGGAACACCGGTATCGGGCGGTCCAGCGTGCAGCGATAGGCGACGTAGTGGAAGTATCCGAGGAAGTCGACACTGTGGTCGGCGTGGAGGTGGCTGATGGTGACCGCACTCAGGTCGGCGGGGTCGAGGTGCCGGCTGAGCTCGTGGAAGGTCCCGCTTCCGGCGTCCGCCCATATCGACTCTGTCGAAGAGCGGATCAGGTAGCCCGATGCCGGGGCACCGGGCGCCGGCCCGCTCCCGCTGCATCCGAGCACCGTGAGTTGCAGCGTCATGCGCTCCACCCGAACACGGATTCGCCGAAGGCGACGAAGGCCACCCAGAACATCGCGACGATCACGCCCCACATCACCGGCCCGAACATCCTCGTGCGCCAAGATCGAATCGACATGACGACCGCCACGAACCAGACGAGTACGAGGACGGCGGTGCCCCATGCCGGAACGATCAGACCCGACGCGACCACGAACACACCCATCACCGCCAGCAGTGCCGCACCCACCAGGACGTAGAGAACATGGCGGGGGGACAGCTCTTCGTCGACGTCCGGCACCATCCGGAGGCTAGACCACCGGTGCCCCGTCTCATGACGTCTGTTCAGCGCGATGCGTGCTGCTGTGGCACGTTGCAGCTTGGGCAGGAAACCTGCCGACGAACCGGCGTGCGCCGGTTGGCGAGGACACAGCCGGCGGCGATCCCTTCATTCGACGGCCACGGGGATCTCGTGGGCGAGGCCATCGCGGATGTGGAACGCCCGCACCTCCGGGCCGGTCAACGGGCCGGCGATGAGGTGGATCCATGTCGGGTCGCGAGCCTCGGCGATATCGGTCGGCGACGGTCGTGCTGCGGCACGCGGATGCGAATGAAAGACGCCTCCGATGGTCCAGCCGTTGCATTCGGCGTGCTGCATCGCACGCAGGTGCTCCTGCGGTGAGACGGTGAACCGGTGCCGCGACTCGACGACGTTCGTCAGGCAGTACACCATTCGTGGCGACCCGGACTCGTCGAGCGCAAGCAGTCCGCACGCCTCGTGCGGCGCACAGAAGCGGGCGTGGGCGATGATCGCATCACGTATCTGCGACGGGAGCCGGATCACGAGATCTCGCCGTCCCCCAGCGCGGCGCGAGCAGCCTCCTCATCTTCCGCCAGCACGACCAGACGGACCGCATAGTCCGCAAAGAACCCGGGATTGAGCCCTCCCTCGTCGTCGGCCGCCACGCGCGCCACGATGCCCAACGCCCCGAGATGCGCCCGCGACACCTCCGCCTCGCCGCGAGAGAGGTACGTGGCGATCGTGACTTCGCTCATACCTCGCAATGTAGATGCCAGCGTGCCTCGCCTCGCCCTCAGCACGCGCCACCCTTTTCGGGTGAACGGAGAACCCACCTACGGCGCGTCGCGGAGGATGGGTTGGGTCATGCATCGTGAGCCACCCCGGCCTCGGCACAGTTCCGAGGCGTCGAGCTCGATCACCTCGATCCCGGCTTCACGCAGCCTGCGATTGGTCTCTTGATTTCGCTGGTAGGCCACGACGACGCCCGGCTCCAGCGCAAGGGTGTTGTTGCCGTCGTCCCATTGTTCCCGCAACCGGCCGATGGCATCGCCGCCGGTGGGGATCATCTCCAGGCGACGGAGACCGAGCGCCTCTGCCAGCGCCACCTCGAGGTCGTGGGGATGCTCGACGTGAACACGGCCTCCGGGTGCAGGGGTGAGCACGTGCACGTCGACCCCGTCGAGCAGCCCGGGGAACACGTTGAACTTGTCGACGTCGACCATGGTGAAGACGGTGTCGAGGTGCATCACGGAGCGATCGTGCCGGAGGTGGACGACGATGACCCTCTCGACGGTTCCCTCGGCGAACAGCCGCCGCGCCATGATCTCCACGGCGGCGGGTGCGGTGCGCTCCCCCAGCCCGATCATGATCGCATGCTCGGCGAGCACGAGGGTGTCGCCCCCTTCGATCGTAGCCGGGTAGACATCCGTCGCTTCGCGTCCAAACCAGACCGGGAAGCGGGACTCTGCGAACCGTGGGTGATGGCGATAGACGGCGCGCACGTACAGCGACTCGCGGGCCCGGGCCGGCGTGGCGAGCACGTTCAGGCTCAATCCGTTGTTGATCCATGCGGCGTTGTCGCGCATGAAGAGCAGATTCGGCAGTGGGCGGAGGACGTAGTGGAACCGGTCGGCCACGAGATCGGCGAAGAGGTGATCGATGCCCAGCTGCTCCAGCTCACGCTCGAGAAGACCTCCGAGCAACACGTCGACAACCTGATCGGCGGGAGCATCGGCGAGCGTGGACGACAGCTGCTCCGCGACACGAGGGCCGCATTGGGCGGCAGTGATCACCTCTCGGAGCAACTCTGTTCGCACGTCTTGGCGTTGCATCACATCGGTGAGCAACTCCTCGAAGTAGAGCACCTCGATGCCGTGCGAGCGCATCCCCGCGACGAAGCGGTCATGCTCCTCCTGGGCGCGCTCCAACCAGAGGAGGTCGTCGAAGAGCAGCGCTTCCTTGTTCTCGGGGGTGATGCGTGCGATCTCGAGACCGGGGCGGTGGACCATCACCGTGCGTAACCGGCCGATCTCGCTCGAGACACCCGGAGACGCCGTCATTGCGTGACGTCCTCCGCAACTCGTCGCAGGTCGTCGAGGAGCTGCGGGTCGCCGCTGACGGCGAGCCCTTCGGATCCACGGCGACCCCACAGGAACAGTAGGAGGTCTTCGGCGGCGCCCGACACCACGCTGGTGGGCTGTGCGATGTCGGCGAAGACAAAGGTGGGCTCTTCGTCGAACTCGTTGCCGGTGTGAGGCGATGTACCCGAGAACGTGACGTGGCGAAGCGTCCAGGTGTGACCCGTGTCGGTTGCCTCGACACGCACCGAGCGATCGCCGAACGACAGGTCGGCCCACTCCGGATAGCCGGCCATGAACACCCGGATGATCTCATCCGTGGCGTCTCCGGCGAGAGCTGGATCGACGTCGGTGACGACACCGTGAGCGAGCTCGGCATCGATGCGGTGAACCACGGTCTCGCATGCCATACGTCGAATCCAAAACCCAACCGATTGGTCTTCGGGGTACCAGGTCGCCACCCGCTCGTCGGGCTCATGGGTCGACAGGACGTCCAGCATCTCGTCGAGACCGGTGCGATACCACGGGATGAGCCCATCTTCCGGAGCTGTCACCGGCTCCGGCATCGCATCGATCCACCCGTCCTTGACGATCTCCGTCTTGTGGCGGTGGACGACGCCGGTGTGGCCCACGAGATCGGCGACCGTCCAGCCGGGGCACGATGGCACAGCAGCCTCGAGACCCAGCTCGGCGGCTGCGGCAAGCCGGTCGCCGTCGTCTCGTATCGCCTGCAGGTATGAGCTTGTGTTCATGGCCGGACCCTACCCAGTGGCCCGATTGGGCGAGCCGGGCCGGGTCCAACGAGACAACCGCACGGCCTGGCTGCGGCAGCGCTCAGTCGACCTCTCCCAGGTAGGCGCGCCGCATGTCCGGGTTGGCCATCAACGCTTCTGCGGTGTCGGCGAGCACGATCCGGCCCGTCATCAAGACATAGCCGTGGTCGGCGATGGACAATGCCATCTTGGCGTTCTGCTCGACGACGAACACGGTGGTGCCGGCTTCGTTGATCGTCTGGATGATGTCGAAGTTCTGCTGGACCAGCACCGGGGCGAGGCCCATCGACGGCTCGTCCATCAGCAGCACCTTGGGCTTGGCCATCATGGCCCGACCGACTGCAACCATCTGCTGCTCGCCTCCCGAAAGCGTCCCGGCCTTCTGGTTCAGCCGCTCCTTGACACGAGGGAAGAGCTCGTAGATGTGCTCGTAGTCCGCTTCGAGGTCGTCTGCGGGATCCCGGAGGTATGCGCCTATCTCGAGGTTCTCGCGCACGGTCATGCGCTTGAACAAACGCCGGTTTTCGGGAACCATCGAGACACCTCCGCCCACGATCCGGCTCGTCGGAGCGCCGGTGATCGATTCTCCGTCGAGCAAGACGTCTCCGGTTGTCGGCGTGACCATCCCCAGGATCGTCTTGAGGGTCGTCGTCTTCCCGGATGCGTTTCCACCCAAGAGGCAGACGATCTCTCCGGGTCGAATCGATATGTTGACGTCTTTGAGGACGTGGACCGGGCCGTAGTGGGTGTTGACGCCGCGGAACTCGAGAACCGGTGCGGGAGCGGTCTCGGTCATGCAAGCTCCTCGACGGCGTCGCTCCCCAGATACGCTTCGATCACATGCGGATCCGTCGACACGTCGTCGTACGTGCCCTCCGAGATCTTGACGCCGTGGTCGAGCACCACAACTCGATCCGACACATCCCGAACGACACGCATCTCATGCTCGATGACCACGATCGTCAGACCGAGCTCCGTGCGCATCCGCTTGATGAGCTGTGTGAGCTCCGCTGTCTCGCGGGGATTCATGCCGGCGGTGGGCTCGTCCAGCAGGAGCAGGTTGGGGTCGGTGGCGAGAGCGCGGGCGATCTCGAGTCGTCGACGGTTTGCGTACGACAGCACGAACGCCGGCTGATCGAACCGGTAACCAACCAGCCGTGAGCCGAAGAACCCCAACGCCTCCTTGGCTCGGGCCTCGATGGCCTTCTCCTCGCTACGGAATCCGGGCGTCTGGAACAATGCTCCGAGGACCCCCTGCTTGGTGCGGCTGTGCCGGGCAACCATGACGTTTTCGAGAACGGTCATGTTGGGGAACAGCCGCACGTTCTGGAACGTCCTTGCGATCCCGAGCCGCGTGATCTCGCTCGGCGCAAGCTCGGTGATGTCTTCGCCGTAGAAGACGATCGTCCCCTCATCGGGAGTCGGCCGGTGCTGCGATGCACCCGTCGACGGCAGCATGCCGGAGATCGCGTTGAAGAAGGTGGTCTTGCCTGCTCCGTTGGGGCCGATCACGCTGACGATCTCACCCTCAGCGACGTGGAAGTCGATTCCGCCGAGCGCCTGCAGACCGCCAAATGCCTTCTTCAAGCCGGCAATCTCGAGGACGTTCATGATTCGCCGACCGCCGCTGCTGCGGCTTGCTCGGCCTCGGTGAGCTCCTCGTCATCCAGCTTCGTCGACAGCCAAGCGTCCTGCAGCATCTCCTCGTGATGGAGCTCACGAGATCGGCGGACGCTCGGAATCAAGCCCTCCGGGCGATTGAGCATCATGTACACGAGCAGCGCCCCGTAGATCAGCAGCTTGAACTCCTGGAACTCCTGCAGCACGCCCGGCTGGGTCGGACCACCGAGGACCCCGACGAGAACGACTGCGCCGACGACGACACCGGGGATGCTGCCCATGCCACCCACGATCACGACCACCAACACGAGGATCGAGACAAGGAGCTCGAAGCTGCTCGGGAACACCGAGCCGACCTTGAACGCAAACACCATTCCGCCGAACGATGCAAGCAATGCGCCGGTCACGAAGGCGAGCAGCTTGGCCTTCACCGTGTCGATGCCCATGGCCTCTGCGACGGACTCGTCTTCGCGCATCGCCGCCCATGCCCGGCCGATGCGCGACTTCGAGAGCCGCCAGGAGACATAGATGGCGAGTGCGACGAACACCGCCACGACATAGAAGACCGACTGCGGGCTGGGACCGGAGATGACCACGTCGAACGGCCCCACCTCGGCGCCGGGGATCTGGCGGATTCCCTGAGCGCCCCCGAATGTCGGCGCCAGCCAGTCGGAGAGGAAGAGCAGGCGCACGATCTCGCCGAACCCGAGAGTCACGATCGCGAGGTAGTCGCCGCGCATCCGTATGACGGGCGTGCCGACGATCAGGCCGGCGAGAATCGCGACGACCATCACGGCCAGGACGACGAGCCAGCCTTCCCAGGACAGGAAGTCGAGCGTCAGCGCAGGATTCAGACTCGGCGAGATCGGTGACGTGAGAACTGCGGTTGTGTACGCCCCCACCGCAAAGAACGCGACGTATCCGAGGTCGAGGAGACCCGCATAGCCGACGACGATGTTGAGCCCGAGGGCCATCATCAGGAAGAGACCCACGTTGGCGAGCAACTCGTTGACGAGGCTCCCGAGGATCGTCGGGAGCAGAATCATGACGATCGCGATCACGAGACCGGCGACCCAGCCGAAGCGGCGACGCTGGGCGGGTTGCATCGTCTGCATCTTCGTCTGGTAGCGCTGCATGGAACCTGCGTAGCGCGACGACAAGACCCCGGCGACGATTCCGACGGCCACCGCGCCGACCACCGTGAGACCGCCGTTGATGTCATACAGGAAGTCCGTGACGAATGACAGCGCAAGCTCGTCGCTGATGTCCTCGACGATGCTCTCCAGGATCGCGATGACGAACACCCATGTCAGCGCACCGACGATGCCCCGCCTGACCCGATCGGGGACGACGGCAAGCAGTCCACCGAGGGCTCCGAGCGCCGCGGAGCCTCCGATCAGCGCGATGGCGGCGAACCCGAGACCGCGACCGAAGGTCAGCAGCTCCGTCAGCGCCGGCGACAGCTTGACGAAGACGTCGCGGAGATCGAACGCGTTGATGAGGACGGTGAACAGCCACAGGATCACACCACCGACCGCACCGGTGAGCAGGCCGGCTGCAACGTCGCTGCCCGGCTGGCGTTGTTGGGTGATCCCCTCGAGCTCTTCCTGCTTTGCCGCCTGGTACCCGAATGCAATGGGTACCCAGGCGATGCTGGCATAGCCGAGACTCAATATCGGTGCGATGATCAACCGCCGGTCGAACGTCTCCACCATCCCGATGGCACAGATGAAGGCGAGGGTGAGCCCGGTGAGCGATCCCCTCTTGAGCACCGCCGGCCATTCGATTCCGCCACCACCAGCTCCCGCGACAGTTGCATCCGAACGCGCCGGCGGGGCTTGGGTCTGCGCAGCCATCAGGCTCGGTCCTCCGCACTCAACCGCTCACCCAACAGACCAGAGGGTCTGAAGATCAGCACGAGGAACAGGGCGTAGAACGCCACGACGTCCTTGATCTGGAACAGACCGGGGATCTCCTGAGTCCATCCGAGGAGGCTGGCGAGGGCTCCCACCAACGCCACCGCCCCCGGCAGGAGGACCTCGTAGCGGCGCGCCGTCAACGCAAACGCAACCGTGAGGGCACCAAGGATCAGCAGAACCACACCGATCAGCGTTGGGATCTGCCAGCGCAGCCCGAACAGGATGGTCTGCGGTCCGACTGCTTCGAACAGGCCGAGGGCAAGCCCGCCGACCATTGCGCCGACCATGTTGCCGATGCCGCCGAGCACCGCGGCTGTGAACGCCTTGATGCCAGGCAGGAACCCGGAGACCTGGTTGACACCCCGGAAGAGCATCGCAAAGAGCACCGCGGCCACACCGGCCATCGCACCGCCGACGGCAAAGGTTGTGACGATCGTCCGGTCGACATTGATGCCCATGAGCGCGGCGATCTCTTTGTCCTCGGCAACTGCCCGCATCGCCCGTCCGGTCTTCGTGCGGTTGACAAACTGGTAGAGACCGACCATCGATACCAAGGCAACGATGATCACGAGGAGCTTCGTGCCCTCGATCTCGATGAACCCGAGGTTGACCCGCTGGCTCAGACCTTCGGGTACCGGTGGGTAGCTCTTGACGTTGGGCCCGGTGAGGGCCAGCACTGCGTTCTGCAGGAAGAAAGACACGCCGATCGACGTGATCAGCGGGATCAGCCGGGGGGCGCCACGCAGCGGGCGATACGCCACCCGCTCGGTGAGAATCGCCACGAGCGTCGACGTGATCACAGCCGCCACGAAGACGATCAGGATCGACACCAGGAAGTTCTCTCCCCAGAACCCGACGGGTGCCGTTAGCGGATCTGCTCCGGCCCTCGCCAATCCATCGGCGACGAAATAACCGACGATGGCTCCGACCATGAAGACCTCGCCATGGGCGAAGTTGATGAATCCGAGCACGCCGTAGACCATCGAATAGCCGAGGGCGATGAGGCCGTACATGGCCCCCTGGGCGACGCCGGCAACGATGAGATCGCGTAGCTGTGCACCGGTCAACGTTCCGGGTTCGCCCTGGACCGTGAGCACCACGTAGCCGACGGCACCCCACAGGATGACGAACGCCGAGAAGACCTTGACGGCGAAGAGGAAGGAGTCCACCCACGTGATCCGCTCCCGCAAGGGTGGCGCCTTGGCCTGGAGCTCCACGGACGATTCGGTTGAGGTCGACGTCATGTGTGGGCGATTCAAGTCGAAGCCGGGTGTCTGCGTCCACTAGGAACGTGCTGGAAGACAGCACAGCGGACTGAACCCAGGATACCTCGGGATGCGTGAAGGTGGATGACGCAATGTTGGAACCCCGGCCGGGGGGTCTTGCGCACGCTTGTCATTGCTTGCGTGTGCACGCGAGAGGGGCGGCGCCTGCGTGAGGCGCCGCCCCTTCGATTGCTCGGGTTGCCTTGGTTCAGCCGCCGGTGATCAGATCGATGAGGTCGGCGCGGGTTGCCGTGTAGACGACATTGTCGCCGACCGTCTCAGGATCACCCAGGTGCTCGACGACCGAGATGCGCTGGGCACCACAGTCGCCGAACTCGTCACAGGTGATCAGACCGATGATGCCCGGGAAGTCGGCGGTGGCGCTCAACTCGTCACGCAGTGCCTGGCGATCGATGGTCAAGCTGCCGTCATCACCCTCGATGGCAACGGTATCGATCGCGGTGAGCAGCATGATCGTTGCGTCGTAGGAATGTGCCCAGAACGCGGCGCTCGGCAGCTCAGCGAACATCTCTTCGTAGCGGCTCAGGAAGTCGGCGGCCGTCGTTCCTGTGGAGCTCGCATTGCCCTCGAAGTTCAGATCTGGACCGGAGAAGTACATACCCGTCGACTCAGGCAGGGCGAGGAAGTCGGACACGAGAAGTCCGTCCGCCCCGATCAGCGTGACGTCTTCGAGACCCGAGACGCCACCGATCTGCTGAACGATGAAGTCACCCTCAGGCTGGAAGATCGGGAAGTAGATCGCCTCCGGCGCAAATCCGGCGACCTCGGTCAGAACGGGTGTCATGTCGGTGTCACCCTTGTTCACGGCCGTGAACGCCACAACCTCGCCACCGAGCTGGGTGAACGAGTTGGCGAACGCCTGTGCCAAACCGTTGGTGTACGGATCGCCATCGTGGATCGCGGCCACCTTCGTGAGTCCCAGAGTGTCGAACACGAACCGCGCAACGCCGGCGCCCTGGAACAGGTCGTTGTGCGCAGTGCGGTAGTAGCCCTCGTTGAAGTCGGTGCCCGCATTGCCCTGCAGGTCGGAGGTCAACGCCGGTGACGTGTTCGACGGCGAGATCATCACCATGCCGGCCGCCGAGATCAAGGGCGCTGCTGCGACAGCTGCCCCGGAGCACGACGTGCCGATGACGCCCAACACCTGCTCGTCGGCGGCGATGGTCTGGCCGGCGGCCTGTCCACCCTCGGCGCTACACAGATCGTCGAGCGGCGTGCCGATCGAGACGTTGTGCCCCTTGATCGGACCGTAGTCCTCGATGGCGAGCTCGACGCCACGTTGGTTGGGAATGCCGAGGAATGCAACATCACCACTGATCGCGTTCAGCGAACGGATCTGGAGGTCCTCGCCCGACGCCACGGTGACCGCGCCGAGCGGACCGGGCGTGAACTCCTCGTCCGCAGCCGTGGTTGTCGTCTCTGCAGCAGTCGTCGTGGTCTCTGCCGCGGTCGTCGTCGTTTCAGTCGTCTCGGGTGCAGCCGTCGTGTCGCCGCCGGCGTCGTCGTCGCCGCCACAAGCAGCAACGATGAGGGCGAAGGCGAACAACAGGGCCAGCAACTTGAGCGGTCGCTTCATGTGCGTCCCTTTCCATTCGAATCCAGAGCCCCGACCCACAACTCACACGCAGGGGTTGGGGAATGGCGAGAAGGATAAGCGTCTCGGCCGACGTTTGCGCCGGATTTCGGCGAGCAGCCGTTTCCGCGGACCGGACCGGAGCCCCCGTCCCCGATTCGTTCCGGATCACGACGCAAGAGAACCCGGAGAACTTCAACGCCGAGGCGCCGCCGCGAGGGACCATCTCGCGGTCTCCGGGTTCCGGTGGTCCGAGTAGAAGTCGCCACCCACCTGTGGTCCAGGAGACCAGCAGGAGACGACCCTCCTAGAAGGCTTCACTGCTAGGAACGTCGCCTAGCGCTCGGCCACCTCCAGGGTCCTGTAAGAACTGTTACAGATCGGGACCACCTCCTTTCTCTGGTATCGAGCAAGTTAGTCGTTCACCGGACGTAGGGAAGGGGTTTTCTGAGAGACGGACGTGTCCCCTCGTCGCGCTCGTTGCCGCGTCAGCCGCCCGGGAAAGCCGGAGGCCAGGCCGAATGGTGGCAGGGTCGAATGTTCGGTGGTCGCCGCGGCCGACGACAATGCTCCCTGGCCATACGCCTCACTCGATGATCTGCTGCCGGAGGCCGATCGCGACCGCTTCGGCGCGGGTCGAGACGTCGAGTCTGTCGAATATCCCACGCAGATATGTCTTGACGGTGGCTTCGCTGATGCTCAGCTCGCCGGCGATCTGCTTGTTCTCGAATCCATGGGCCACCAGCTGCAGCACCTCGCGCTCCCTCGGGCTGAGATGCACGTGCGATGGCTCTGTCTCGGTGTGTGCGATCAGCGGTGCCACCACGTCGCCCTGGAGGTATGCCCCACCGTCGGCAACCGTCTCGAGAGCGCGGATCAACTCGTCCCGGCCTGTGCTCTTGAGGAGGTAGCCCGAGGCGCCGAGTTCGATCGCACGTCGCACGTAGGCAGGATCATCGTGCATCGACAGGATGATGACTCGCACCTGGGGAAAGTCCTGAGTGATCCTCCGGAGCGCTTCGAGTCCACTCATGCCCGGCATCCGCACGTCGAGTAGTACGACATCGACCGGCTCCACACCCAGCATGGCGAGAAGCGCCTCTCCCGATTCCGCCTGCCCGCTGATCTCGATGGCACCGGCTCCGGACAGCATCCAGACGATGCCATCGCGGACGATTCGGTGGTCGTCGGCGATGACGACCTTCACGCCCACTCCTCTATCGGGAGCCACGCCGTGAACACGGCACCACCGCCGCGGCGGCGGTGCAGGAGGACTTCGCCGCCCAACGCTTCGATCCGCTCGCGAGTAGTGGTCAGGCCGAGCCCCGGGTCGGCGTGCACTCCGCTGCCGTCATCCTCAACGATGAGGGTGACGCGACCAGGAGCCTCCTGGAGCGTGATCCACAGCCTGGATGCGCCGGCGTGCTTGCGGACGTTGATCGCGGCTTCTTGAGCCGCACGGAACAGCGCGGTGCGTTGCACGGGCGACACGCCGGCCGGCTCGACGTCGGCGTCCACGTGGACACTCAGCGTTGTCTCCGCCGACGTTGCCGCTGCCAGGTCGCGGAGTGCCGCCGTGAGGCCGGCGTCCGCGGCGAACCCCTGGTGGAGCTGCTGCAGCTCACTGCGAAGTGTCCCGTCCACCTCCCGCACCAGCTCTTCGAGTCGCTCCAGCTCTGCAGCGACTGCGTCGTCGTCGCCCAGCTTGGCCCGACTTCCCTCGAGCCCGTACAGGAGGCGATAGAGAGGCTGCCCGATGTCATCGTGCAAGGCACCGACGATCCTCCGCCGCTCCTCCTCCTGGGCGCGGAACGCCACACCGAGCACGCGTTCCGCGCTCTGCCGCCGCCGAGTCGCACGGCGTGCGAGCGAGATGCCCAGCGCCGAGAGGAACGCGGCAAGGACGCCGACCCCGAAGACGATACTCAGCCACACGTTGCGCTGAATTCGGCCCATGGCCTCGTTGAGCGAGTCGAGCCGTTGCTCTACCTCGACAACGGTGGTCACGCGGCCTTCCCGAACCACTGGCACATAGATCTCGATGAGTTGACCGGCCGCCTGATCGGCCTCGTGCGCCGGATCGTCCAGGTCCGAGATCTCGGTTGCCACTGCGCCGCCGAGCGCCTCGAGCAAGGGCGGCGAGCGACCGAAACGGCTGCCGATGAGGCCCGGATCGTCGGAGTAGAGGATCACGCCCTCGACGGACCACACCTTCACGCGCTCGGTCTCTCCACCGAGCAACTCGCGCTCCACGGCAGCGCCGTAGCCCTCGATGGCGGGCTTGCCGGGGTCGCCTTCCGGCAGGTCGGGTAGCGACGCCACTTCGGCCGCAACGAGATCGGCACGCGCCGCAAGCAGATCCGCCCGCGCCGCGTTCGTGATGGCGAAACCCATGGCGATCGTCAGAAGGGCTGCAGCGACGATGCCCAGGAGCGACACACGTCCCAGGCCGCCAATCGCACGCCACTCGGCCACCAGCAGTCGGACGAACCGCCGCATCCCTGCCACCTCGGCTCGGTCTGTCATCTCCGACTCCAGCTCGTACCCCACTCAACGTAGCGCCGAAACCGGCAGAGCAGGCCCGTCGACGATTCGGCGCCGGCCCACCGCCAACCCCGTGCGTGGTCAGCCCGCCCCTGTCGGCAGCGGCGTACCAGTGCATTGTCGGCCGCCGATGACGTACCGGCGACGCTCGGCTCCCGCCGGCCACGCGGATACCGGAGCAGCTGGACGCAGTGCCACTCGACCTCGAGCCCCCCATCGGCTGTGACCACCGGCGCGGCCAGGTCTCACGAGATCGACACCGGCCCTTCGGTCCCCGTGACCTGCCATGCACCGTCGATCGCCTCGACGCGGTAGGTGAGCCAGGTTCCGCACAGGCCGCCGCACCACAACGAAACCGGAACGAGGGCGACGCCCTGCGTGATCTTCGGCTCCCCGACGCCGAGAATCACAGCGCCGTCGATAGTCGGCATGAGCTCTTCGGTCCGCCAATCATCCGGGTCACCGATCCAGCGCAGCGGTCCGAGACCCGCGAGTACGCTTTCGATCGCCGACCGCTCCTCGCTGGTGAGCGCTCGCAGCTCTGCGGCGGTGGCTCGGGTCGGACCTCCCGCCGACGGATCGATCCGCTCTTGGACAAGGTACTCCGTGAAGGGCGGCGGGCCCGATCCGAACGTGTGGTCCTGAGTAACCAGCCGCTGGATCGCTGCCGCCATCACCGCAGCAGAGGGGTTGTCACTCGGTGCCGTGGTATCCGGCCGATCAGGAACCCCGGCCACGGTTGTGGCCGTGGTCGAGGCATCGTCTGCGCCGCTGCATGCCGTGAGCACGACGAGGGCCGCGACGAACGTCACGATGAGACGGTTGGACGTGAACATGCCAGAGCGACGCTGAGACCCGCCATCTCGGTTCCCGTCGCATGGCCGGCGCGATCTTCGAGGCGAGCCGCCACGGATGAGACACATCGGCGTCACTACTACAATATATCGCAATACCGACGGGATGGAGGGCGATCGGTGGGAAACACACCGAAGGTCAAGTCGAAGAAGAAGAAGAAGAAGAAGAAGAAAGACAAACGGCCGCAGCAGCCAGCGGTGACCGGCGGGGCGCCCGCGTGGCTGCGCAAGGTCGGTATCGGCGCCGGCATTGCAGCGGTGGTGGCGTTTGCGATCTTCATGGGATTGGGAGATCCGCCCACGCCGGACGACGTGCCCGAGGGAACCCGTGAGGTCGATGTCGCCGGCGCGCAACACGTCGAGGGGGACGTCCACGACGAGACGGACGGCGAGACCCCGGCCGGCGGCGATCACAACGCGATATGGCTGAACTGTGGGTTCTACGACGAGGTGGTCGATGCAGAGTTTGCCGTCCACTCGTTGGAACACGGTGCGGTGTGGATCACGTATGGCTCCGGTCTCGGCGAGGCAGGCATCGACAGCTTGCGAGAGGTTGCATCGAGCCGGCAAAAGGTCATCGTGAGCCCGGTGCCGAACCAGACACCGATCGTCCGCGCAACGGCGTGGGGGTTCCAGCTCGATCTCGACGATCCTGGCGACACTCGGCTGCGTCAGTTCGTCAACGAGTTCGAGGGCAGCGCCAACGCACCGGAGCCGGGCGGGCTCTGCACGGGCGGCACCGGTCAACCGTCGGCCTGATCTGAGCCTACAGGTGGCAGAACGGCGCCACTACGGCGAGGTGATGGGTGTGACCGATCCACGCCACGAGCACGGCCCCAGCAAGTGCGATGGCCGAGACGACGCCGACCCAAACTGCGGCCGCAGCAAACGAAGAGCCGCACGGGGCCTGCGCCAGCATGCGCATTCGCTCCTCGGTCAAGATCGAGGGCGAGAAGGCGAGCCCTGCCCAGGACACCGGTAGCGGCGCTGTCGCCACCTTGCGGATGGCGTTTCGCACGGCGGTGCGGTCTTGTGGAGTTGCCCCGGCAGCTCGTTCGTCGGCGGCCCGCTCGAGACCGAAGCGCCACGCCTGGATGCTCCGCTGGAACGGCGGCAGCCAGCCGAAACATCGCGAGAGTCCAGCCAGCACCAACCGGTGGCCATGGTGACCGAGGTCGATGTGAGCCCGCTCATGCTCGATCACGGCTCGGATCTCGCGCTCGTCGAGTTCCTGCACCAAGCCGGCAGTCACGACGACTCGCGCTGGCTCTCCTGGCAGTGCCAGCGCCAAGGAACGTGCGGCGTCGACGACGACCACTTCCGCTTGGTCGACGTGCCCTATCGATCGCCCGAGCACACCGGCGTAGTCCCAGAGGACACGGCGGTCTCGTGCGGTCCTGTGAACTCCGAGCGCCATCGCGATCGGCAGCGCAACGGCGGCACCTGTGGCGGCCCAGCCCGTCACCGCGCCACCCGGCACGAGATGACCGGCAACGCGCTCACACAACGAGGCCAGCTCCGTGAGACCGAACGCCCTCAGGATCGTGGGGACCGCCGCCAGCGAGAGCGCAGCCTCGATGAACACCGCCCCGGACATCACGCTCAGCGCGACCGCCCCCACGTAGCGCTGCGGGCTGATGCGACGGCTCGGCCGCAGTGACACGCCCGGTAGGGCGAGGAGCCCCACGGCTACGACGAGCAGGAATACGCTCACGGACCCTCGAGCACTCGCCGCAACCGATCTCGGTCGTCTGCGCTGAGTTCGTCGACGAACCGGCTCAGGGCGCCGTCGCGGTCGGACGCGATCGCCAGCATCTCCGCCATCTGTGCGGCGGCGAACTCCTCTTGTCCCAGCACCGGCCCGTACTCGTAGGCACGCCCCCGCTTCCGACGATCGAGACGTCCCTTCTTCCAGAGCCGGTTCATGACCGTCATCACGGTCGTGTAAGCGAGGGAGTCGCCCCCTGCCATGTGCACCTGCACTTCACCCGGCGTGAGCCAGGCATCGGTGCCCCACAGGACGTCCATCACCGCGTTCTCGAGCACGGGCCGCCGCGCCACGCTCCGTCTCCATTCGTTTGGACGACAGGCGATCGTAGCAGCCCTTGCCAACTTGCGACGCTTTGTAGTATTACGGGCGCAGGCCCTCGACATTCCCGCCGACGGCAAGGTGGACAGGGCCCGCTGGGAGATCGGAACAATGAACGTGACAACAGACCCCGGAGCCGCGACCGGCCATGCCTCGCACGCCCACGGAGGCCACGACAAGCACGAGGGGCACAGCCCCGAGATGTTTCGCGACCGGCTATGGGTGAGCCTCCTGCTGACGGTTCCGATCCTCTACTTCTCCGAACAGGTCCAGGACTGGTTCGGTTTCGAAGCAGTGACCTTTTCGGGAAGCGGGTGGGTGAGCCCGATCCTTGCGACGATCCTCTTCGTCTACGCCGGGAGCGTCTTCCTGCAAGGTGGCCTGCGCGAGCTCCGGGCGCGCCAGCCGGGCATGATGACCCTGATCTCCATCGCCATCTCGGTTGCATACTTCTACAGCCTCGCCGTGTCGCTGGGCCTCGATGGCGAACCCTTCTACTGGGAGTTGGCCACGCTCCTCGACGTGATGCTCCTCGGTCACTGGATGGAGATGCGCTCGATTCAATCGGCTTCCAGGGCTCTCGAGCACCTGGCTTCGATGGTCCCCGCAACGGCACACCGCATCGGGCCCGACGGCTCTATCGCAGACGTCGACGTGGCCGCGCTCGGGGCCGGAGATCGCATCCTCATCCGACCCGGTGAGCAAGTTCCTGCAGATGGCGATGTGATCGACGGAGCTTCGTCGATGAACGAGGCATTCCTGACCGGCGAATCGCGACCTGTGCGAAGGGCCGTGGGAGACGAAGTCATCGCAGGCGCCGTGAACGGGGAAGGGGCCCTCACGCTGCAAGTCACCCGAACCGGCGACAAGACCACGCTGAGCCAGATCATGCGCCTCGTTGCGGAGGCGCAGGAGTCGCGAAGCCGATTCCAGGCGCTTGCCGACCGTGCGGCTTTCTGGCTCACCATCATCGCGATCGGGGTTGCCTTACCCACGCTCATCGGATGGCTGGCCTTTGGCGACGAGGGCATCACTTTCGCCGTCGCCCGGGCGGTCACGGTGCTGGTGATCGCCTGCCCCCACGCCCTGGGGCTTGCCATACCCCTCGTCAACATGAACGCCACCGGCATCGCAGCGCGAAACGGAATCCTGGTCCGGAACCGCGAGGCATTCGAGCGCGGACGCAACATCGCGTTCGTTGCCCTCGACAAGACGGGAACGCTGACCGAAGGACGGTTCGTCGTGACGAGCATCACAACGAACGGCACGGGCGAGGACCAGATCCTGGCAACAGCGGCCGGCATCGAGAAGGCGTCGGAGCACCCACTCGCCGCGGCCATCGTCGACGCCACGCGGGAGCGCAACGTCCAGCCGGCCCTGGCGGAATCGATCGTTGCCGTCCCCGGCAATGGGATCGAAGGCACCGTCGATGGCGCCACGATGCGCGTCGGCCGGCCCGAGTGGGCCTCCGAACTCGGCATGAGCATCGGCCAGGACCTCGTCGCGGCCCTGACGCGTGCCGATGAGCGCGGAGAGAGTGCCATTGTGGTCATGAACGACCGCGAGGTGATTGCCGTCATCGCTCTCGCCGACAAGGTTCGCGACTCGGCGCGGACGACGATCGACCGGCTGAAAGCGCGCGGAGTGACCCCAGTGATGATCACCGGCGACGCCGATGCCGTCGCCGCCACGGTGGCCGGCGATCTCGGAATCGACCGCTACTTCGCCCGGGTGCTGCCTGACCAAAAGGCGCGCATCGTGAGCGATCTGAGATCGGAAGGCCCCACGGCATTCGTCGGCGACGGCATCAACGACGCTCCCGCGTTGCTTGCCGCCGACATCGGTATCGCCATCGGGGCCGGCACCAACGTTGCGATCGAGTCCGCCGACCTCGTCCTGGTCGAGAACGATCCGGCCGACGTCGCACGAGCGCTGACGCTCTCCCATGCCACGCACCGGAAGATGATCCAGAACCTCGGCTGGGCAACGGGTTACAACACCGTGGCGATCCCGCTCGCCGCAGGTGTCCTGATCACCTTTGGCATCTTGCTCCAGCCAGCGGTAGGTGCACTCTTCATGAGCTTGTCCACCGTTATCGTGGCGCTCAACGCGCTCCTGTTGAAGCGAGTCGACCTCACTGCCTCCTGAGGGACATCAACGGTGCCGATCCAAACTCTCCTCGCCGCCCGGACGGGAAGTGGAATACCTCATCGACGGCTCCTCGTCGCCACTGTCGTGGCCGCGCTCGCGGTTGCAGCCTGCGGCGCCGATGCGCCGAACGTCGACGAAGACCACGGTATCCCGCCCCAAGACCCCGACCTCGTCTCCCGCGGAGCCGAGATCTATGCGGCTGAGTGCGCCGAGTGCCATGGCAGCGATCTGCGGGGAACCGACAAGGGTCCGTCACATCTCTCGCAGGTCTACGAGCCGAATCACCATGCTGACGGCGCGTTCATCCTGGCAATTCAGCGCGGAACTCCCGCACATCACTGGAGGTTCGGCGACATGCCGAGCATCGACGGTCTCGACGGCGACGACATCGCTGCCGTCACGGCGTTCGTCCGTGAGCAGCAGCGAATCCACGGGTTCGAGCCCTACCCACCGCCATGAGCGGTCCGGTCGAACGTTCTACGACGAGGCAGCGCCGACGAGTGCCGCCGTGACGGCGACTACAGCGATCAGCATCGCACCCTCGATGCGAACGACTCGACGGAGACGATCACCCATGACCTCTGCGTCGTCGTCGACGTCGAGGTGGGGAACGACGAAATGATGGTTGTAGCCGCCCAATCCGACCGCGACGCCAACCAAGGCGAGCTTGAGCAGCAGGAAGCGGCCCCAGGGAGTCGAGATCAACTCGCCGGGGGAATCGAGAATCGCCCAAGTCAGCGCCAGTCCCGCCACGGCCACCGCCGCCAATGCGAGGGAGGCCACGCCGGAGAAGCGAACGGCCAGCTCGGCGGCTTCGAGTCGCACACCCCGGCTCCGCCGCCAGGAGAGGAGCCTGCCGAGCATGAGGACGCCGCCCACCCACACACCGGCAGCGACGACATGGGTGACGGCAGCTACCCGCACGACGACCGCTGGAGTGGTGGTCACAGTGTGACCATCGAACAGATACGACAGCGCCACCGCCGCTGCGCCTGCAATCGCAACCGCCGACGCAGCGAGGTCCAGCCGGTAGCGAGTCACCGGAGCCATGGTCAGAAGGCCGGTGGCAGAGCCCCCAGGTGATCGATCCAAGCGAGCATCATCTTCCGCCTCGTGTCGACCCTGACCACGTCTGACCTGGACCGATGCCCCTCGCAGCAATGCGATGCCGCCGCCGATGCGGAGCACGACAGCGATGCCGAAGGGACTGACCAGCGCAGCCAGCAGACCCGCGGGAAGAAGGGCATCCCAAAAGGAACCCGCAAGCATCATGCTCATCCCGAGCACCTCGAGCGCGGTGCCGACCACGATGGCAACACCGGAGCGACGAATCCAGTACGTGGCCTCCGCAACCTCGCGTTCGCTGCCGACCAGCGTGGTTGCCGCAAAAGCGATCACGCCGAGCCCGACGAGCGCCCCCAGAAGCGAGAGCCAGCGGCCTATGTGCGCGAAGCCTTCACCCGGCGGCGGCTCAGCTTCGACGCGCAACGACGCAGCCAGCGGTGCGCTCGGCGCAAGCTCCTCATCGCCGGCTCCATCTGAGTTGGTAGCAACGTCGAGCGGGGCAACCTCATTGCCCGGAACCGGTGCGGCTGCCGCGGCGGTCTCGATCGCAAACCCGATCACCCCCGATCTGGGGTGCGCATCCCCGCTCCGCACCGTCCACGAAACCGCATACGTCCCATCTGCGAGCGGCGAGCCCGGAATGATGACGAGACGATCCTCGGCGGGCTGCTCGACCTCGACGGCATGCTCCCTACCCGTCGCATCGATCAGCTTGAGACCCTCGCCGGCAATCGCGACGCTCGCCGTGAACACCAGTTCGATCTGTGCGGGACCTTCTGCGAGATTGGCCCCATCGGCCGGATCACTCGCCGCAAGATCCACGTGCGCGGCAGCCGGCACCGCCTGCGCGAGGACGAACCCGACGACGAGGCCAAGGGCTGCGAGAACCCGCGCGCGCGTAACGAGATGCGTCATGGGAATTCGACTCTCCTCCTACCGAGCGTTCAGACCTGACGGCTCATCCTTCGGCGTCGACTCGACGACAGAGACCGTGGTGCGCCGGACACCCGCCTTGGCCAAGCACGGTGTCGCAGACCTCTTGAATCCGTGTGTAGCGCTCACAGTTCCCGTCGGAGATGGAAGCCGAAGGCGCATACTACGACGTTGCGTCGTAACGCCAAGTCATGTGCCTGGTACGAGACGCACAAGACGCTCACGGACATCGATCCTCGAGCCGCGGCGCAGACGATGGAGTTCACGATCGGCAGAGTGTGAGCAGCGATGCAAATGGGAACGGCGGGGGCGGCTGAACCGCCCCCGACGTCTTTCCGTTGCCTCCGATCGGCTTGCAACTAGCCGATCGTGAGGTCAGCGGCCATGCCTGCTTCGTAGTGATCCGGCAGCAGACAGGCGACCAATTCGTACACGACGCCTGGCTCGAAGGTCAACGTCAGGTCGGCGACCTCGCCAGGTTGCACCAGGACCAGCGTCTCCTGAGACTCATCGCCGTGGTGGTCGTCGTGACCACCGGCGAGATGCTCGTCGACCTCGTGCAGCGTCGTCACCCGAAACTCGTGCTCGACCAGCCCAACGTTGCGTACGCGGAAAGTGACCGTCTCGCCTTCCACCACCTCGAAGGCGTCGGGAGAGAAGGCGAACTCACTTGCGTCGACCTCGATGATCCTCCCCAACTCCTGGACCACATCGTCGTTCGTGGCGGCGTCGTCGTGGGCACCTTCGTCATCGTGATCCGCTTCGTCGCCATGACCAGCCTCTGCCGCATCGTGGTCGCCGGCTTCGACGATGACTGCCGTGACCATGCCGAACATCCCGTCGTCGCTCTCGACGTGCGTGAGGACGTGGCAGTGCCATACCCAGACGCCCGGGTCGGTGGCCTGGACCAGCACCGAGTAACGCTCACCAGGAGCCACGTTGATCGTGTCGGCGGCATACGGCACGTCGAGGGGAAGGCCGTCCTTGGCGAACACGATCTGCGGGAACTGGTGCATGTGCATCGGATGGGGCACCAGCCCTTCGTTGTAGTAGGTCACGAGCATCCAATCGCCCTGCTGCACCACGTAAGGCTCGGTTGCCGGGAAGCTCTTGCCGTTGAGCGAGAAACCGATGACGCCCGCGTCGTTCAGCACCATGGGGATCTCGTGGGCCACCTCGAGGTCCTCCGGAATGGGGATGCCGCTGACGGTCTGGCCGCGCGGAACCGGCTGCTCTCCAATCTGGAAGACGCCGAACAATCCGTTGGGCACCTGGATCTGTGCGTGATGGTGGGCGTGGTACATGCCGACCGCCGGACTGTCGGCAACGAACTCGTAGGTGTACGACTCACCAGATCGGATCAGAGGCTGAGTGAGCGGGGCCACGCCGTCCTGGTCGTTCGGCGTGTCGACGCCATGCCAGTGCACATCGGTACCCATCGGCAGCTGGTTGTCGAGGATGACGCGAACCCGGTCGCCAATGTCGACCCGGATCGCCGGACCTGGAACCTGCCCGTTGTACGTCCAGGCGTCGACGAACTTGCCGGGCTCCACCTCCCACGGGACGATCGACGTGGTGAGGCGGAACTCCTTCGTGCCGTCATCGAGGATCGTCGGTTCGAGCGGCCGGTTGCCCAGCCCCTCGGTCTCGGCGGGGTACTCGAGGATGCTGTCCTCCATGATCTGATCGAGCGCTTCCCAGTCCGGAGGTTCCGATTCGGTCGGTGTCTCGGGAAGATTGCCGTCTGCATCGGTCACGAGCAGCGCCGTCCGCATGCCGGCAGACACGTGTCCGGGAATGTCGCAGATGATCTCGTAGCGACCCGGCCCCAACGTGCCGAGATCCAAGATCGCTTCTTGGCCGCCTGTCAGATCGGCGGTACGCCGGTTGAGCCCCGTCAAGACGACGTTGTGAGACACCGAACCGGCGTTGGCGATGGCGAGTTGCACCTCACCGGTCGGGGCCACGAGGTCTCCGCCGATGGCGAACTCGGTCAGGTTGACGTCGAGCAAGGTCGAGACCGGTTCGGGCGCCGCCGGTTCGTCCTCGAGCGCAGCCGCAGCACCGTCGCTGGTGACGGCGGCCACGATGATGACCAGCACCGCCAGCGCAGTGAGCAATACGAGGAACGCATCGAAGAGCCGGCCTTGTCCCGACAACGATCTATCGGTATCCACCATCGTCAAACCTCCTCGGCAACGGAATCCCACGGCGAGGCGGGGCGGATGGGAGGGGGGAATTCGCACGTGCACCCGACTCGCCGGATCTCGGACATCGTCGGCGATCCGGAGTGCCCACAAAAGGCGGTCTTTGGCACCTCTGCCCTCGCCCATTCGGGTGAGGCCGACCGGGACTTTCGGACCACCGCCGGCGCTCCAGCCCGCCATTCGACCAGGTTGTCCATAGGGACCCTCCCGCCACATGGGTCCGGCTCGTCGAGAGACTCGGCGCCCACGGCCATCTTCATCGGAGCCTCCCCCGCCGCACTCCTCCGCCCCCAAATCCGATGGACCTACACTCGCTCGATGGGCAAGAGTGTCGGGATTCTCACGGCGGGCGGTGACTCGCCGGGTCTGCACACAGCGATCCGTGGCATCGGCACGGCGGCGGCCGACTTCCTGGCAGCCGACATGTCCGGGGTCATGGTCGCCGTCCGCAACGATGCAGTCACGGCGGTGCCGCTAAAGGACGTTGCGGGGAAGCGCAAGGTCGTGCCGCTTGATCACCCCTGGATCAAGACTGCTTTGTCGCTCGGGGTCGGTTTCGGTGAGTAGCGCCGCGGACATCGAGGGCCGGGTGCGGTCTGCCATCGAACGGCTCTCCTTCGCGGGGGAGATCGTCGACTGTGACCCCGAGCTGGCCGACACCGCAGCCTTCTGTGCGCATTACGGCTACCCACCAGAACAATCCGCCAACACCATCCTCGTCGCTTCGAAGCGACCACAGGGCTCCTTTGCGGCATGTGTCGTGCTGTCGACGACACGGTTGGATGTCAACAAGAAGGTGTGCGAGTTGATGGGCGTCAAGAAGGCGTCGTTCGCCGACGCCGACGCCACCGCTGAGCTCACCGGCATGATGATCGGGGGCGTGACACCGTTTGCCCTACCCGAAGGCATGCCGCTCTACGTCGACGCCGCGGTCATGGAGCCGGCGTGGATCATCCTGGGCGGGGGCTCGCGCTCCATCAAGGTGAAGATCGACCCGGCAGCCCTGACCG
The DNA here is from genome assembly GCA_965216945.1 of Acidimicrobiia bacterium. Classification (GTDB taxonomy): domain Bacteria; phylum Actinomycetota; class Acidimicrobiia; order Spongiisociales; family UBA5794; genus DATHZQ01. The sequence continues at coordinate 386,674 of CBDCGU010000003.1, forward strand.
AGCTCGGCGCCACCGTCGTGCCGGGTTTGGCCCGGATCGCCATTTGAGCGTAGGCCACCCAGGCCACAAACCCGGCGAAGAGGGCAATGCCGGTCCCGGCCACGGCCAGCGGCGCAGCCGGCACATCGAGCGAGCAAGGGCATCGTCCACCGAACGGCGAGCGGGTTCAACGACCTGCCAGGTCATAGCGCTCAGCGCACGGGCCTCGTAGCGTGGCGGCGTGACGGCACGCATCACGACTTTTGGTCAGCAACTCAAGCATTGGCGGCAACATCGCCGATTCAGCCAGCTGGCCCTCGCCGCAGCAGCGGAGGTGTCCCAGCGCCACCTGTCGTTCTTGGAGACGGGCAAAGCCAGACCCAGCCGCGAGATGGTCGTGCACCTCGCCACCATCCTCGACCTGCCGCTGCGCACCAGGAACGAGTTGCTGGTCGCCGCAGGCTTCGCCCCCGTGTACCGCGAAACCGCCCTCGATGAGCCGGCGATGGACCAGGTACGTGAGGTTCTCGGATTCCTCCTGCGGGCGCACGAGCCCAACCCGGCGATCGTTGCAGACCGGCGGTGGAACATCGTCGCTTCGAACGAAGCCGCAACCCGACTGATTGTCGCCCTGACCGATCCGGCGAGACTGCCGGTCGCCCAAGGACTCAACCTGGTGCGGCTTGCGTTTCACCCAGAGGGATTGCGCAACGTCACGGTGAACTGGGAGCTCACCGCGGCGACGTTGCTGGAGCGGCTCGAGCGCGAAGTCGCCGACCGTGCCGGCGACGAGGCGCTCGGCCTGCTCCTCGAGGAGTCACTGGCGTACCCGGGCGTGACCGAACTCCGGAGAGCCCGGCGTCTTCCGACCGGAGCCGATCTGCTGGTTCCCATCCACTACCGGACGGATGAGATCGAGCTCAGGTTGTTCTCGACGTTCGCCACGATCGGGGCGCCCTACGACGTCACTCTCGAGGAGCTCCGTATCGAGACCTTCTTCCCCGTCGATGCATCGTCGCGGGCCACCCTCGAGCGGCTGGCGAATCCGGAGTGACGTTACGAGCTGGGCAACCTCGGCCCCCCTGTGGCCGGGAACTCGAGCTGGCCGGTGTCGAAGAGCCCGTAGACCCCTCCGCCAAGAACTCCGACGACGAGCAGGCTGACGATGGCAATCAACGTCAGGATCAGCCCGTATTCCACCATGGCCGCTCCGCGCTCTGGATGGCGCGCAAGCCAGTACTGCAGCTGCGACATGAAAAACCCCCTTGCTCAGCACCGCGGTGCGGCGCTCGCTTCCCCCGAAGCGGGATCCAACTGCTGCAGCCATCATACGGCATGGAGGCGCAAAGCGAAAGGGATCGGCCCACGACCGATCCCTCTCGTCCTGTCCTCGTCGAGTCGGCTCCGCCGCTCAGCGGCGCCCGATCCGGTCCGATCTGACGATCACTCTGGATACATGAGCTCGTCCACGAGACGCTCCTCGACGTACCCCCCGTTGGGATCGATGCGGAGGTGCGGGAAGTCCTTCTTGAACTCGACGTCGATGCCGTGCTCGCCGTCCCGGTTCTTGTCGACGCTCAGCACGGTGTAGTCCTTGAACGTCTCTGCACGGATCGGATCGAATGCGCTGTGCAGTTTGGACACCGCAGTCGACTTCTCGTTCATCATCAAGACCACATCGGCTTCGTACGCAAGACCGGATGAGCCGCGCAGGTGCTGGAGTCGCAACCGCCGTGTCGCCAGCCCGGGTTGGTCACCGGCCACGATCGACACCACCGCCACCTCGTGGCGTAGTGCGAGCTCCTTGAGCCCCGACGCCGCCTGCGTGATGCGCTCCAGATCCGTCGACCGTGTGTCGACGGGGATCTTCTGGAGGAAGTCGATGAAGAGGACGCCACCGGCTCCGGCGTCGGCAGCGGTCTCGTCGAGGTGTTCGATACTGGTCTCGAGCGGCGAGGCACGCAACAGGAAGATCATGTCGGCGTACTCCTCGAGCTTGGCGTGTGCGGCACGGAGCAGCAGGTTGCTCGCCAGCTCTGCATCGAGCTGTCGCTCGCCCGACATGACGGCACGGAGGGAGGCTCGGGCCAGCTTGGACCCGCTGACACTTCCCTCGACGAGCTCACCGATCTCGAGCAGCAGCAGCCGCTCCAGCAAGCTGACCCGGTCGTGCTCGTACGACACGTAGATGACGGGCCGGCCCTCGAGGGCGATGTTCCTTGCCATCTGCAGTGTCAGCGACGACTTGCCTGAGCCAGGAAGACCGCCCACCAACGTCAGGTGCCGCGTCCTGATCCCACCGTCGAGCGCTTCGTCGAGCGGGTAGAAACCCGTGGCGATCGCCATCGAGCCGACCGCTCCTCGCTCCAGCTCCGTCAGCACGGTGGATGCCGTTCGCAGCATCGGTGTGTTGTCCTGCAACTCGATCATGTCCTGCCCCTTCCTGGCATGTCTCTCACGATCACAGCGCACCTTTCAAGTCTCGGAAGATCCGGATGGCCGCCGGACCGAGCAGCACGACGAACATTGCCGGGAAGATGCAGAATGCGAGGGGGAAGATGAGGAGCACGGGGATCTTCAGCGCACGCTCCTCGGCACGCTGACGTCGCTTGTCGCGCAGCTCGTCCGACTGCACCCGGAGAACCTTCGCCACCGGGATGCCGTACGCGGACGACTGGACGACGGCGAGCACGAAGCTGTCGAGATCCTGGACGTTCGTCCTCTCGGCAAGACCTCGCATCGCCTCGGACCGAGAAACACCGAGCTGGATCTCGTGCAGCATGCGCAGCATCTCCTGCGCCAGGGGCCCGTCGCCGGCTTGGGCAGCACGCTGCATGGCGGCGTCGAAGCCGAGGCCGGCGTCGACGCTCATGCGCATCTGGTCGAGCGTGTCCGGCAGCGCCCGCTCGATGCTCGCTTGCCGCTCCCTGCCCTTGCTCGCAACGAGCAGGTCGGGAATGAAGAAGCCGAAGACGGCGAGCCCGCCGATCCACAGCGGCGTGGCGAAGCCGGAGACCACCTGCGGCCCAACGAAGCCGACCAGCAGCCCCACCCCGGCCAGGGCGAACTTGAGCACCAGCGTGCGCTCGAGGGCGGCGCCGCCATAGAAGCCGGCGAGTCCGAGATTCCTTCGCAGTGCATCCACCCAGCCGAGCGGAGTGACACGACGCAGGGTCGCCCCGAACGAACGCAGCCACGGGATCGCCAGACGCTCACCCGCGCTCCTCTGAAGCACGAGCTCGCGGGCGTTGGTCGACTTGGCTGTGGCCGTGGGCGACGTGAGCAAGCCACCGCCGGTGCTCCGGGCCGATGCGACCGAGTACCACAGGATGGGAATCGACGACGCAATTGCCAGAGCGGAGAGAACCACGATCATTGGCATGAGTCCTACCTCCTCAGAACTTCAGATTGGTGATTCGTCGCATCCAGGCAATGCCGATGATCATCGCCACGAAGCCGCCAACGATCATGGCGATGCCCATGGCACTGTCCAGCAGCTCGGCCAGATACTCCGGGTTCAGGAACATGATGACGGCGGCGAGAGCGAAGGGCAGCAGCCCGAGCACGAGCCCCGAGATCTTGCCCTCTGCGCTCAGCGCCGAGATGCGGCGCCGGATGGAGTTCCGGTCCCGGATCGTGTCGGTCACGGTGTCCAGGATCTCCGCAAGGTCTCCACCGACCTCGCGGTGGATCTGGATCGCTTCGACGATCCATCTGAAGTCCTCGCTCTCGACCCGGTCGGCCATCTCGGCGAGCGCCTCGTCGATGTCCTTGCCGAGCTGGGACTCGATGCGCACCCGCCGGAACTCGTCACCACACGGAGCCGCCACTTCGGTGCCGACGGTGTTGATCGCCTGCACGAACCCGAAGCCGGCTCGAAGGCTTCCCGCCATGAGCTGGAGCGCATCGGGAAGCTGCTCGGCGAACAGCTTGCTGCGCTTGGTCGCCTTGGCCGTGAGGCGCCAGCGGACGATGAACAGCGCCGCCAGACCGGCCGCCAGGCCCACCAGGAAGCCCTGGAGGATGAAGCCGACGGCAAACGCACCGGCCGTGACACTCGCCGCCAGAACGACGAACTCGGCCGGCCGCATCGCCACGCCTGCCTTCTCCAACGTGACGTTGATGCCCTGGGCGCGGTCTCCTTCGATGCTCCTCTCGGCGAGCGATGTCGCGCCTTGTGCGAGGGAGCTGAGTGCCGTGCTCTTGCCGGCTCGCACCGCTTCGGCGACGGCGAACGCACCCCGATAGCGGACCTCGCGCTTGCGCCGGGTGATACCGGCGAACACGATGAGCCCGATCAGAGCGAGGAATACTGCGCCGGCTCCCAGGATGAGCGCCCGGTTGGTCTGATACCAGGCCAACGACACGACGTCGCCGTCCCGAAGGGCCATCGGGTCGACCGGCGGAGCTGCAGGCTCAACCGGCGCAGGTCTTGCCGGTGGCGGAGGCGTCTGGGCCGGCGGAGGCGCAGCGGGAAACCGCACCGCCTCCGTCGCCACGGACGCGACTCCGGCGCCCTCGACCGCCACCCCGATCTCGACGCTGTCGAAGGACTCGGAGGTGTAGGTGAGCACGTACCGGTTGGTGATCTGTGCGGCGACCTCCGCAAAGACGCCGGAGAGTGCCTCCGGATCCTCTGCCGGAACAACGGAACCGTCCGTTGCGGTCGCCATTCTTGCAATGCCTTCCCCGTCGTTCTCGGGGCTCTGGAGCTCCACGGCGTAGAAGCTCACGTCTGCCAGCAGGAGATCTGCGATGGCGTCCGTGATCGGGGCCTGGCTGATGGTGTCACCACCGTCGGACAGGAGCACCATCACCCGGCGGGCCGGGACCGTCTGGTCGAACAGGGCCACGCCCTCGACCACTCCGTCGTACAGGGCAGTCTCGCCGGCCACGAAGATCGAGGCGATGGCATCGGCACTCGCCTGTCGATCGGTCGTGAACTCGCTCAGGACCTGCGTCGAGCTGGCGAAGCTGACCACCGCAACCTGCACCGAGGCAGGAAGCACGTCGAGGAACCCCGTCGCCGCTTCCTTGGCGCCTTGCAGGGGCGCTCCTTGCATGCTGGTCGAAGCGTCGAGCACGAGCACCACCTGCAAGTCGTCGGCTGGCAGCGGCTCGGCCACGACCTCGCGGCGTTCCCCGTCCTCGGTGACGATGAAAGCGCTCGAATCGAGTTCCGTATCGCTGATGACGCCGGGCACGCTCACGGTCAGATGAACCGTCGGATGCTGCGACGTGATCGCTTCCTCGATGCGGAGCTCGCCCTCGGCTCCGTCCTGAGCCCAGGCCGGAGTCGCCGCCCCGAGCACGAGCCCGGCGGCGAGGAGCATCGTTGTGAGACGCCGCATCATCGCCGCTTCCCACCGTTGGTGAGGAAATCGAGATCCGGAGTCCCGAAGATCCCCGCCGGCAGCTGGATCCCGCGATCGCTGAGCCGATCGCTGAAGAGGGGGCGGATCCCGGTCGGTTGGATCGTCCCCTGGTACCGCCCCTCCTCGTCGAATCCTGCCGAGTAGTCGAACGTGAAGATGTCTTGGATGGTGATCTGCTCACCCTCCATCCCCACCACCTCGGACAGAGCCGTCACTCGCCGCCCACCGTCACGCATACGCGAGATCTGGACGATGAGATCGACCGCCGAGGCGATCTGCTCCCGGATCGCACGGGACGGCAGGTCGACGCCGGCCATGAGCACCAGCGTCTCGAGCCGCGAGAGGCAATCCCGGGACGAGTTGGCGTGGATGGTCGACAGCGAGCCGTCGTGACCGGTGTTCATCGCCTGAAGCATGTCGAGGGCCTCGCCGCCGCGGCACTCACCGACCACGATGCGATCGGGCCGCATCCGCAGCGAGTTCCGCACCAGGTCGCGAATCGCAACCGCGCCTTTGCCCTCCACGTTGGCGGGACGGCTCTCCAGGCGCACGACGTGCTCCTGGTGCAGCTGGAGCTCGACGGCGTCCTCGATCGTGACGATGCGGTCCTCGTCGGGGATGAACCCGGACAGCACGTTGAGCAGCGTCGTCTTACCGGTGCCGGTACCGCCGCTGACCAGGATGTTCAGCTTTCCTTCGACCGCACCCTTCAGCAGCTCCGCCACGAGAGGCGTGAGGCTGCCGAACTCGATCAGATCGTGGACCTGGAACGGGTCTTTGGAGAACTTCCGGATCGTCAGCGACGGGCCGTCGACGGCCAGCGGCGGAATCACCGCATTGACGCGGGATCCGTCGTGGAGTCGCGCATCCACCATCGGGGACGATTCGTCGATACGGCGCCCGACCTGCGTCACGATCCTGTCGATGACCCGTCGCAGGTGTTGCTCCGACATGAACCGGGTGTCGGTGAGGAGGAGCTTGCCGTCGCGTTCGATGTAGATCTGGTCGGTGCCGTTCACCATCACCTCCGTCACGGACGGATCGTCCAGATACATCTGGATGGGTCCGTGACCGAGCAGGTCGTCTCGGATCTGGAGCGCCAGGTCGCGACGCTCGGCGTCGGTGAGGGGCACGTTCTCGAGCCCCATGGCTCCGCCGAGCTCCTCTGCGACGAAACGCTGGATCTCGTCCTCGCTCAGGCTGGCGTCGTAAAGACGCATGCCCAGCTTGGCGAACAGAGCTTCCTGCGCCCGTGCCTTCAGCGAGGCGAAGGGGTCATCCGAGTTCCTGCGCTCCGGCGCCGGCACCGACTCGCCGGTCGTCGTCTGGCTTGGCTTGGACTTGGGCTTGGGCACGTTGACCGAAAGCGAAGACCCGTTGCCTTCGGTCTGTGCCTGCGCCCGCTTGAGTCGTTCGTTGAGTTTCATGGCCCTACCTCCAGGGGAACAGCGAGCGACGGGTCGTCTGCTGTTGTTCGGGGAGGAACAGCTGCGCAGCCTTCGTGTAGGCGCGAGCCGCCGGCGAGCGAGGTGCGGCCTCGACCACCGGTTCCCCGTGGTTCATCGACAACGGCACTGCCCGGGAGAACGGGATCTCCACATCCACGGCCAGGCCGATCATCTCTGCGGCTTCGTCGGGGGTGATGCCGACCTTGGCATCCGCCCGGTTCACGATGAAGCGTCGGTCTGCCTGATCGAGACCCAGGAGATCGATGGCATCGATCACCTTGCGCAGGCTCTGGAGCGACGACACCGACAGGTCGCACATGAACACATAGTCGGTGGCGTGCTCCAGCGCCGCCAGCGACGCCTCGGTGAGACCTGCCGCGGTGTCGACCACGATGTGTCCGAAGTCCCCGGACAGCAGTCGCAACACCCGCTCCACGGTGATGTCGCGCACCTCCTCGCCCTCGGCGGGCGTTCGGGGCGCACACAACACGTGGAGCCGTTCTCCGCGTGGTGTCATGAAGACTTTCAGCGTCGTCGCCGTGATGCCGCCCTGGACCCGCGCCAGATCACCGATGGTGTGCTCGGACTCGAGTCCGAGCCCACTCTCGACGTCACCGAACTGGAGGTCCAGATCGACGAGCGCCACTTTGCCTTCTCCCCCGGCGGCCAGCGCGACGGCCAGGTTGGTGGTGAGTGCCGTCTTGCCGGTGCCGCCCTTGGGGGCGATCACACAGATGACACGGGCGTGGTTGCGGCCGTCGGCGCCGTCTGCCACGAGGTTGTGATACCGACGCCGGGCTGCGGCGCTGATCTTCTCGATGGCGGCGCGGAACTCGTTGCCGTCCACCTCGGGCGACAGGACGTCGCGCACGCCGGACTGCACCGCGGCCCTCCACAGATCCGGTGTCGGATCCGCGATCAGCACCACCTCGATCTCGGGACGCTCTTCATCGATCGCCGCCGCCAGGGCGATGGAGGCGTCCACCGCCACGTTGGGCCCGATGATGATCATGTCGGGATTTGATTTCGCCATCTCCTTCACGGCAGCCAGCGGGTCGATGAACATCACCTCGGAGTCGTACCGCATGACGGACCCGTTGTCGGCCGCCAGTGCCCGCCTGGCCTTCTGCTCGAAGGCCAGGCTGGCGGTGGCGAGCACGATGCCGCTCATTGTGCGAATCCAATCGGGGCCTGGTAGATGGTGTTCCGCGTCTGGAGGTTGGCGCCGGTGTCGGGAGTCGACTCCTGCTCGGCGGCCAGCCAGACCAACCCGAACTCGGCCGTGAAGACGACGCGCTCGGCGTTCTGTGGCTCCATTCCCAGCGTGACCAAGAGGTTCCCGGTCGGGGCCAGGTCGTACTGCGTCGTGTCCTCGCCTTCCTGTGGCTCGGCCGGGAGACGCTCCACCTGGACGTTGGTCACGACGACCTTCTGGATGATGAGACCCGTCGTGTTGGGCGTCTTCGGGTTCTTGTCATCCGATTCCGTCTGGAGGACGTTTTCGATCTCCGTCGGCAAGTCTTCCTCGTCGGACGGCTCCGCCCCGTCCAGCTCGAAAGGCTCGAACGAGGCGACGACCGCCACCAGGTCACCTGGCGTCAGCGCACCGCCGACCGCCCGCTCCGGCGGCAGTGAGAGCGTGACCTCGATCAAGCCTTCCGGCACCTCGAAGTCGTTGCGCTCCTCATACGTCTCCGGCTCGACGAACCGGCTGAGGATGAGCTGCTCGCCCGGCACGAGGTCAACGGCGGCGACCGTGCCGGCTAGCTGGTCGAGACTCGCCACCGTCCCCGGAACCTGGGTGGCGGCGGGAACGAGAATCGTCTCCACGCCCTCGGCCAGCTCCTCGGCCGGGGTGCCTGCGGGCACTTCCTCCCGCAGCACGTACACCTGGATGCTCTCCTGGCCGGCGAGTGCTCGCTCGTCTGCGCTGCTGACATATTGGACGAGGACGAAGGTACCGATGGCCGCCAATGCAACCGCCACCACGACTCCGATCCACCGCTTGTTGTTGTTCATGGCCCTTTTCTCCTACCTGTCCTGGGACTTCCTTGCCTGCTCTTGCTGATTGATTCCGTTCGCTACTGCATGTTCCGCACGCCGCTCAGCCGGTGAGCACGATGATGTTGAGCTCGTGGTCGTTGCCACCACCGATGCCACTTCCTCCTGACGCCACCCAGTCGCCGATGAAATACCCTTCGATGCAGCGATCCTCGCCGCTGCACGGATACTGGTTGTCGATCAACGACCGTTCCTTGTACTGGCCTGCGAAGTTGTAACCGGTGATGTAGAAGGCGCCGAAGCCGCTGATGTGATACTGGGCGTTCTCGCCAGTGCCGGCGTGCTCGTCGAAATACGGTATGAGCTGTACCGTCCCCACCAGTTCGCCGAAGTCGATAGGGTCGCAGCCGTTCGAGGGAGAGGACCCGGGATCGATCGCCTGCCATGCTCCCGAGGTGACCTCGATCTCACACAGCTCCTCCGGGTTGTTGCCGGTCTCCAGCCAGCCGAAGCCACCGGGCAGGTCCTGACCCGACGGGTTGTAGTGGCACGGACCGTTCGACCCGTGGAAGAAGATCGTCACGTGCCTGTCCTCGTACGCATACCCGCCGGCCGGCGGCAGAAGGCCGTCGGTGACGGCCGAGGAGCGATGGAGGAACCCGTTCGGGTTCTCGTCGACGAACCCCGGCTCACCGAAGCTCTGCCATTCGCACTCGGAGAAGATCAACGGAATGGCGCCCAGCGTGCCGGGCGGTCCCCACGCTGCGGTGGCCTCGGCACCGACGGTGAGGCTGTTGACCCCGACGATCTGGGCGAACGTCATGTCGAAGTCCCGATCGCCGGCGGTGTCCTCCGTGCCGGTCACGACGTGGACGGTTTGGGATCCGAGGTCGAGGTCGACCGACTGGATCCAGGCGGCTCCGTCCCGAGCGTTGGCGTCGGCGTAGCTGTCGGCCTCCGCCTCCTCGTCGTAGAAGCCGCTGCACTCGTCGAGCGCACAATCCCGGGCGATGGCGAGAGCCGCCGCCTCGGCACCGACCTGGAGCTCGCGCCGCTCGACGTAGATGCGGCCGAAGTCGAACGAGAACGCGGTCATCGCCAGCAACCCCAACAGGCTCACAGCGATGAACACCAGCGTTGCGCCGCGCTCGTTCAGACCGGCGTAGCGCTTGTCCTCTTCCGGTGTGTTCACCCTCCGCACTTCATGACCCCCTCCGCTTGAAGGTTGATCGGCGTCGACGGCAGGAAGGGGATGAAGAACTGGAATGGGTACCGGATCGTCATCGTCGTGGGCGAGCCGATGTCACACGCCGTCACCTGGATATCCATCAGCGCTGGGTCGAGCGTCGTCGCCGCCTGCTCTGCGATCGCCTCGCCCTGAGCGGCGTCCTGGGTGATGGCGTAGGTTCGCACGCCTTCCCGTGCCGCATGGGTGAGGGTGAGCTGCGTGTTGTGCGCCCTCCCGAACTCGATGATGCCGAAGACCAGGAGCATGAGCAGCGGGAGGACGATGGCGAACTCGACCATCGCCGCACCCCATTCACGTTGCTCACGCCCGCGGCCGAACGGCATCCAACGGCGACGCGGAGAGGCATCCCGGTACCCGACGGTGACCGGATACCCAGTTCCACCACTGTGGCGCGCTCGCGGGCCTTCCCGGCCTGTAGCACCGACCAGCTCCACCATGAGCTGTCCTTTCATTCCCTGACCCTGCCTGGCACCTCTACCTGTGCCGAGCGGTGGCCGATCTCATCGACTCGTCCCTGAGACGAGTACCTACCTGACGCCAGGATGGCGTACCGTCGACCGGCCGTCATCGACAAATGTGATGAAGTTCTCGCCGAAGACCGGACCGGCCGCGATGGAGGAGGCTGCGGGTCACGAGCGGCGGCGGTCGGCGACCCGCCAGGACTGGGGGTACTCGAGACGAACGCCTGGTGGCGGCCACAACGAGAGAGAGGACGCCGCCGAGGCGACGTCCTCTCTCTTCGAGTCTCTGTGTCTCGGTATCAGGAAGCGGGCTTCGGACCTGCTCCCGGATCCATGTTCGACTGAGTCTGATCGAACGCTGCAAAGACGTCCAGACCAAGCGCCGTCACCACCAGGATCGACACGACGGCGATCAGCGCCACCACGATCCCGTACTCCACCATCGTGGCGCCCTTCTCAGAGGCCTTCCAGGCCTGAAGAGCGGTCCAAAACTCCAGCATACGACTGTCCTTTCCACACATGGCCGGGATTTCCTACCACTGTGACCGGCCACATTTCTTCGCTCGTGGAACCAACCACAAGCCCTACCTGGCGATAGCTTCTCACGATCCCGGGCGGTGTACATCACCAAAATGAATGAAAGTCTCTGGCCGGCCGGGCAGCGGATTTCGTCGATATGGCAGGTCTTTCGCCCGGGGGGAGGCTGTGCCACGAAAGGGGGGCTCCACTGGCTCCGGACGCGAGCGAAGGGCGCCCAGGTCGGCACCCTTCAATAGCTCTGTTGCTGCTTCGTGCTGCTTTGTGCCGACCGACTACGGCGTTGCCGGGGTCGGTCCGGGCCCGTCGAACGACGACTGCGCCATGTCGAACTGGCCGAACACATCGAGGCCGACCGCCGTCACCACCAGAATCGACACCAAGGCGATCAACGCCACCACGATCCCGTACTCCATCATCGTGGCGCCTCGCTCCGCTGCCATCGATGCCTCGAGGTCCACCCACCATCTCTGCATCGTCTCGGTCCTTCCTCCTCGACCGCAACCTCAGAGGTCAGGAAAAGGGGTGAGGGGGCACCGTTGCGGCGCCCCCTCACTCCATTGCTCTCGACTCGCTCAGGAAGCGGGCTTGGGGCCGGCTCCCGGATCGATGTTCGACTGCGTCTGATCGAACGCTGCAAAGACGTCCAAACCAAGCGCCGTCACCACCAGGATCGACACGACGGCGATCAACGCCACCACAATCCCGTACTCCACCATCGTGGCGCCCTTCTCAGAGGCCTTCCAGGCCTGAAGAGCGGTCCAAAACTCCAGCATACGACTGTCCTTTCCACGAGCTCCCCGCCACCGCCTACCAACCCGACGGGATCGCATGTCCTTGCCCGTGGATCTCCACGAGCCCTACCTGTGCAGCAGCATTGCAGACGTGATGCCGGGACACGTCACCAAAATGAATGAAAGGGCCATCGACTCTCCCGTCGACGCGGCGGCGCCCGGGCTCCGGACGCGAGCGAAGGGCGCCCAGGTCGGCACCCTTCAATAGCTCTGTTGCTGCTTTGTGCTGCTCCGCGCTGACCGACTACGGCGTTGCCGGGGTCGGTCCGGGCCCGTCGAACGACGACTGCGCCATGTCGAACTGGCCGAACACATCGAGGCCGACCGCCGTCACCACCAGAATCGACACCAAGGCGATCAACGCCACCACGATCCCGTACTCCACCATCGTGGCGCCTCGCTCCGCTGCCATCGATGCCTCGAGGTCCACCCACCATCTCTGCATCGTCTCGGTCCTTCCTTCTCGACCGCAACCTCACACGGTCCTACGGTCATACCATCCTGCGGCCTCCCGGCCACACTGTCATCCACAAGGTTGGGGATTCGGCGCCAGCCGGTCGCGGTCGGCGTCGACAACCCGCAAACCCCTCCGGATCGCGATCGGTGACGAGTGAGGGGGCACCGTTGCGGCGCCCCCTCACAGCATTGCTCTCGACTCGCTCAGGAAGCGGGCTTGGGGCCGGCTCCCGGATCGATGTTCGACTGGGTCTGATCGAACGCGTTGAAGACGTCCAAACCAAGCGCCGTCACCACCAGGATCGACACGACGGCGATCAACGCCACCACGATCCCGTACTCCACCATCGTGGCGCCCTTCTCAGAGGCCTTCCAGGCCTGAAGAGCGGTCCAAAACTGCAGCATGCCGCTGCTCCTTTCATTCCCACCTTGGCCCCACCAGACACCTACCACTTGCCCGATCGAGACCTCTACCTGACCCGTAGGACTCTCTAGGAGCTCTACGTAGCGGGAGATTGCCACGACCCACGGCGACCGTCATCGCAAGATTTGATGAATCATCGACGCATCGGCTCGGCCCGTTGCGCCGGAGCGGGACTGGATCAGGGTCAGATCTTGGCGCCCTCGCCGGAGATCTGCTCCGCAAGCCAGCCTGACTGGCGTGCCTTGGCGGCGGCCGCCAGCTGCGAGCGAACACCCAGCTTCATCAGGATGGACCTGATCTGAGACCGCACCGTGGCCACCGACACGTACGACTCCTCAGCGATCTCGGCCGCACTCAGTCCTTGGCATATCATCATCAGCACCTCGGCCTCACGGGCGGTCAGATCGTCAAAGCTCGCAAGCCGCCGGCGACGTCTCGTGCGCTCTGCACGGAGCTTCGAGATGAGGTCGAGTCGCTCGTTCTCGCTGACCATCGGATTCCCTGCGGCGGCCTTGGACAGCCCCTCGAGCACGGCACCCGCCGGCATGCCTTTGTAGAGCACACCCGAAGCACCTGCTTCGAGACACTCCGCAACGATCAGACTGCCGGCATCTGCCGTCACCACGAGAACCGGGATACCCATGTCGACGATCTCAGGGAGAAACGTGGTCGACTTGCCGATCTCACCTCCCAGATGGAGATCCAGGATCACCACGTCCGGACGATCCATGCGAAGGTTGGCAAGAATCGCTTCCTTCGTCGTCGCCTCGATCACCCTGGCGCCGACGCCGTAGCGTTCCAACACCTCGACGAGTGTCTCTGCCAGCATCACGTGATCGTCGATCACAGCGACGCTTCGCACGACGCTCGGCCCGGTGTCCTCCACCAGGAGGTCGTGGCTGAATGCGCTCATGTCCTACCACCCATGCCCATCCCAGGGGGCCCTTCCAGCCCGCCTCGATCAAGCCACCACAGCGCGATTGCTTCCATCGCAGTCATATTTCACGGCCCTTCAACCTGTGTGCCCACCCAACGTCATCTACCGGGCACAGGCGATATCGTGGCATGCGCTCCCAAACACCGCAAAGGGTCGCTCGCCCCATTTGCTTGCTGCAAGCAACAAGGCCGCCACGCTGGGGCGAAGGTCGGAAAGGTCGGAAAGGTCGGAAAGGTCGGAAAGGTCGGAAAGGTCGGAAAGGTCGGAAAGGTCGGAAAGGTCGGAAAGGTCGGGCGGCGCCGGCCGTTGGGTGCCGGCGCCGCCTCCGTCGCGTGGCGTCATTCCACCACCGTGACGACCTCGAGATGTGCAAATGGCGGCGATCGTTGCGGGACTCACAGGACGGGCGATCGTCGGGTCGCGGCGAGGACCCGATGCGGCGGGCAGCGATCGCTCGAGGCAAGTCTGCCCCGTCTCGGCGAACCCGACATCGTCACAAATGCGGAAACCGACTCCGAGGAGACCGTAACGCCTCGACGTCCGCAGAATGCGAATGGCCTCCGGGAGGAGGCCATTCGTGGAGGTGGGGGGAGTCGAACCCCCGTCCCATGAGGTTTCAGCGTCGGCATCTCCGAGCGCAGCCAACAGCGAGCTTTCGGGCTGCGAACCGCTGTCGGCACGTTGTCCTCAGCCCTATCCGGAGCAATCTTGACCGCCGGTCTCCGGAACCCCGGCGGCTGCGTCCTGCATTGCGTTGCCCGGTTCCGGCGAGGCAGGCACCCCCCGGGCGGACAGGCTGCTAGTTGTTAGGCAGCCAGTGCCATTTCGTTGTCGGCACGTATTGGTTTCCCGGCTTTTAACGAGGACTCCGGGGTACCTCGGCTCGCTTCCGGCGCATCGACCCTCACAGTCGAAACCGTGTCACCCCCGTGACACTGAACGCATCAGCTCGCCCATTGTAACGGGGCATGAAGTCACATTGTTCCCGTCTCACCCCAGAGGGATAATGCTCCGGTGATCGAACCAGACACACCCCTCGACGACGCTCTCCCCTCGACATCCCACCCCCCGCCTGGCGGCGGCAGTACCGGCGTGTGGCTCGCCGCCTTGGCTGTTGCCGTCGGCGTCGCGATTCTGGCATTGCAGATCGTCACCCTGCAGACGGCCGGCGGCGCACGCAGCGCAGCGGCGGACGCCGGCGCTACGGCGGCGGAGGCGGCAGGGCGTCTCGGGGCCATCCAGGGTGAGATGAAGGCACTCGCCGACCAGGTCGACGAGCTCGAGTCGGACCTCGCAAGCGCTCGTTTCGAACCGAGCGTCGACGCCGGCGACAGGTCATCGCCGAACGGGACGCAGGGGCTGCCGCCCTACCCGGGGTCGGGAGCCGATCCGGCGGTTCAAGCGT
The DNA here is from genome assembly GCA_965216945.1 of Acidimicrobiia bacterium. Classification (GTDB taxonomy): domain Bacteria; phylum Actinomycetota; class Acidimicrobiia; order Spongiisociales; family UBA5794; genus DATHZQ01. The sequence continues at coordinate 401,740 of CBDCGU010000003.1, forward strand.
CGATGCGGCTGCCGGCGGTCACGGGAGACGAGTACTACTCCGGGGAGCGCATCACCGTTGCGGCGGACGGCGACCGCGCCACCGCCTGGCTCATCTGGGCGCACTGGTGCCCGCATTGCCAGCGTGAGCTTCCCGATCTCGCCGAGTTCTGGTCGGTGTCAGCCGAGGACTACCCCCACGTCAGGGTCGTGACGGTGAGCTCGGCGATCGACGAGGCGCGAGGCAACCCGCTGACTGCCTACCTGGAGGATTCGCAGTTCCCGTTCCCCGTGCTCGTGGACGAATCCGGGTCGCTGGCCGCGACGTTCGGGACAACGGCCTTTCCCTTCTGGGTGATCACGGGTCCGGATGGACGTGTGCTCTTCCGCCAACCGGGCGCATTTGGTGCCGATCAGCTCGCCGGTCTCTTCACGAGCGTCGAGGAGTTCGTGGGCGCCGGTTGACCTGACGCGCTCAGCGACGCCGGCCGCGGGCTCGGTCCATCTCGCGCTTGATCTCGCGCTCTTTGATACGCTGGCGCTTGTCGAGTGTGCGCCGGCCCTTCGCCAGTGCCAGCTCGACCTTGGCGAGGCCTTTGGTGAAGTAGACGCTCAGCGGGATCAAGGTGAGTCCCTGCTCGTTGACCTTGCCGATCAGACGCTCGATCTCCCGCCGGTGGAGCAGCAACTTCCGGGGCCGTTCCGGCTCGTGGCCACCGTCGCGGGCGAATTGGTAGGGAGCGATGTGCATGCTCTCGAGCCAGAGCTCCCCATGGCGGTAGTCGGCGTAGGCGTCCTTGATCTGGACCTGACCTGCGCGAAGGCTCTTCACCTCACTCCCCCGCAAGACCACGCCACATTCGAAGGTCTCCAGAATGTCGTAGTCGTGGCGAGCGCGCCGGTTGCTGGCAACAACCTTGCGCCCCCCGGAATCGTCGCGCGACATCAGAGATACGGTACGGGGTCAACGGGCACACCGTCGACACGCACCTCGAAATGGAGGTGGGGGCCCGTGGAGAAGCCGGTCGATCCGACGTACCCGACGGTGGCGCCGGCTTCGATCTGGCTCCCGTAGCCGACGGCCAGCGATGATTGGTGGGCATACAGCGTGGCCACGCCCCCGCCATGGTCGATGACCACCGTGTTGCCATAGCCTCCGTAAGGACCGGCCAGAATCACCCGGCCCGAGGCGGCGGCGCGTATCGCCTGGCCATGGGGTGCGGTGAAGTCGAGACCCGTGTGCATACGGACGTAACCCAAGATCGGGTGAACACGCGGGCCAAAGGGCGACGTGATCGCCCCCGGAACCGGTCGCACAAATGTGCTGGGTGCCGATTCGCCCCCGCCCGAGGCGCTCGACTGCTCGGCACGGATGGCTTCTTTGATCCGAGCCTGTTCTGCCTCGAGCGCCTGGAGCTCTCCCTCGAATTGCGTGATCTCGCTCGCCAGCACATCGAGAAGTCTCTTCTGGCGTGCGAGCTCGGCCTCGATGGCCGCCTGTTGCTCCGCCTGCTTCGCTTCCAGTTCGGTGAGCTCTGCGGCGACGGAGCCGAGGGCGGCAACCTCACCGGCCAGCTCGGCTTGGCGAAGGGCGATCCGCTCTGCTTGACGCTGCTCGGTCTCCCGGAGGGCCTCGTACACCACGATGTCACGGTCGTTGGCCGCAGAGATCGCATCGAGATAGCCCATGCCGACAGAAATGTCCGCCAGCCGGTCTGCCGCCAGCGCCAGGTAGGCCTCGTCCTGGCCCGCCGTCATATAGAGCTGACGCGCCCACTGCTCGGCGTCGTCTCTGGAGTCGGCGACCTCTCCGCGTGTGACCTCGAGCTCGGCGTGCATGGCAGCGAGGTCGGCCCGCACGTCAGCGAGGAGCTGCTCGTGGGTGGCGAGTTTCTGCCGAGCCGTCTCGAGCTCGAGTCTGGTGCGATTCAGCTCTGCGATCATCTGATCCAGCAGACCCTCGGTGGCAACGAGGTCGGCCGCCACCGAGGACCGTTCCGCAGCCGTGGCGTCGATCTGGGCGTTCACGGACTCGACGCGAGCCTGCACGTCGGCGAGGTCCTCTTCGAGGTCGTAAGCCCCGGCGGGTACGGCCAACGCGACAACGGAAGCCACGGCGGTCAGCACGAGGGGAAGCCTGCGGCTCACGTTCTCAGATATCTATGCACCGCCAGGCTGAGGCTCGAACCGATGGCTCCGACCAGCACTCCGAAGACCAACGTGAGAACTCCCCAGCGCACCAGGAACTCGCTGCCGATTTGGATGTCGATGAACGCGGGCAACTCGGTCAGGCGATCCAGCGAGAGACGGTAGACCCCGACGGCCACCGCAATCGCCAGCACACCTCCGAAGAGGCCCTCGATCATCCCCTCAAGGAGAAATGGGATGCGAACGAACCAGTTCGATGCACCAACCAACCGCATGATCTCGATCTCTTCGCGGCGGGCGTAGATCGCCATGTGGATCGTGTTGGCGATGAGGGCAACCGCCGCCACACCAAGGGCGATGGACAGCACCCAGAACACGACGCGAAGGCCATCGCGTAACCCGGCCAGGGCATCGACCTGCGGGCCCGCCGTGATGATCTGCTCCACACCAGGTGAGCTCTGTAACCGCTGCACGATCGTGTCGTAGTCCGTGAGATCGAACGGGCGCACCCGCAGCGACGCAGGGAGGATCGTGGGTGTCTCCTCGATCACGCGACGGGCCGCCGTGTTGTTGCGGAGCAGCTCGATGGCCTCGTCGAAGGCCGCCGACTTGGAAACGTAGAACACCTCGGCGACCTCGTCCCAGCCCTGCACCTCGGCCTGCAGGTCTTCCACGTCGCGGAACTCGTCGCGAAGGAAGACAATGACGCGCACGTCCTCCGACCACCGCAAGGTGTTGATCCTGGCGATCTCGCCGAAGATGAGCGTGCCGAACATCAGCAGTAGCGAGATGAAGACTGCGAGGATCGCACCCAGAACCACCAGCGCATTGCGTCTGATGTTGTTGAACGCCTCGATGAAGACGTACTGAAGACTCATGAGGGATTCTCCGATTCCGGATCCTCGGCCTCGGCGGCGGAGGAGGCGGCATCGGAATCAGGAGTGGCGGACTCGGCGGGAGGCGGAGGAGCCTGCGGTGGACGCACCGGGTCGACCGGCGTCGCCAGCTCCTCGGTGATGGCACCGGCAGATCGGGAGCGGCGCTCATACACACCACTGCGCTGATCGCGCACGAGCCGGCCCCGCTCGAGCTGCACGACCCGGCGACGCATGGCATCGACGATGGCGTGGTCGTGAGTGGCCATGACCACCGTCGTGCCCGTGCGGTTGATGCGATCGAGGATGCGCATGATGCCGACGGAGGTGGCCGGATCGAGGTTCCCCGTCGGCTCGTCGGCCAGCAGGATCAGCGGACGGTTGACGAATGCCCGTGCGATCGACACTCGCTGCTGCTCACCACCGGACAGCTGGCGGGGATACCGTTCGGCGTTGGCGGAGAGACCGACGAGCTTGAGCACCTGCGGCACCTGGTTGCGTATCACGGAGCGAGGGCGGCCGGTGACCTCGAGTGCGAACGCCACGTTCTCGTACACGGTCTTGTTGGGGAGGAGCTTGAAGTCCTGGAACACCGTTCCGATGGACCGGCGGAGGTGCGGAATCTTCCAGTTGGCCAGCGCCGATGCGTGCTTGCCGGCAACCCAGATGTCACCGTTCGTGGGCCGTTCCTCGCGCATCATCAGCCGGATGATCGTCGACTTGCCCGATCCGGAGGGACCGACGAGGAACACGAACTCACCCTTGGCGATTTCGAGCCCGACGTCCTTGACGGCGATGACACCACCGTCGTAGACCTTCGTCACGTTTTCGATACGGATCATGAGGGAAACCTCGATAGGGCGGGCTGGTGCAGCGCGCACACGGCCCGTTTTGCTGTTAGCTCATCCCCTCCTCCGCAGGGGGAGCCTACCCCCGGTGTGGATCAACACAAAGAACCGGGGAGCTCGCCGAATGCCCCTACAGGAACAACACGGCTATTGCTCGAGGGCGGCCCGGCGCCATTGGAGGTAGGCGTCCATGAAAGGCTCGATGTCGCCGTCGAGGACACCCTGCACGTTGCCGACCTCGTGGTCGGTGCGGAGGTCCTTCACCAGCTGGTAGGGCTGCAGCACGTAGGAACGGATCTGGCGGCCCCATCCGGCTTCCGTCTGCTCGCCGCGGATGGCGGCGATCTCCTTCTGCTGTTCGGCCCTTGCGTGCTCTGCCAGCCGTGAGGCCAGGAGCGCCATCGCCCTGTTCTTGTTCTGCAGCTGCGACCGCTCGTTCTGGCAGGCAACGACGATGCCGGTGGGGAGGTGGGTGATGCGCACCGCCGAGTCGGAGGTGTTGACGTGCTGCCCGCCGGCACCCTGGGAACGGTACGTGTCGATGCGCAGCTCCTCGTCGTTGATCTCGACGTCACCAACCTCTACCTCGGGAATCACGTCGACCCCGGCGAACGAGGTGTGACGGCGTGCGGCCGCATCAAACGGGCTGATGCGCACCAAACGGTGGACTCCGCGCTCGCTTTCGAACATCCCGTACGCATGATCACCCTTCACCGTCAACGTCGCCGATTTGATGCCGGCTTCCTCGCCCGGCGACACCTCGTCGACCTCGAAGCTGAACTGGGAACGCTCGAGATAGCGGATGTACATGCGCAACATCATCTCGGCCCAGTCGTGGGCGTCGACTCCCCCGGCGCCTGCATGGATGCTGACGATGGCGGGTTTGTCGTCGTACTCACCGTAGAAGAGGCTCTCCCGCTCCAGCGCGGTCAGCAGCGTCTCCGTCTCGGCCAGGTCCGCAACGACCTCACGCGCCACGCCGTCGTCCTCTTCCTCGGCGGCGAGATCGAGCAGGATCTGCGCATCCTCGAGCCGGGTCTCCAGAGCCTGGATCCGAGAGATGGTTCCCTCGAACCGCGCCAACCGGCGCGTCACCTCGAGTGCCCGGTCCTGGTCGTCCCAGAGATCGGGAGCCGAGGCCGCCTTCTTCAGCTCCTCGAGCTCGGCGGTCTTGCCGTCGACGTCAAAGGAACCTCCTGGCGTCGTCGAGGCGAGCCTCGAGATCCTTGAGCGCGGCGCGGGGGTCGATCTGGTCGTTCATTTGGAGCGCGATGGTAGGCCGAGATGCGGGACGCCCGATCGCAGTGCCGGCGTCGACTCGCTCGAAGCCTGCTTCGAGCGAAGCGTCAGAGCGGCTCCGCTCCGGGCCGGCCGTGGCACTGCTTGTACTTCTTGCCCGAACCGCAGGGGCATGGTGCGTTGCGCCCGATCTTGTCGCCCTTGTTGCGCACCGTCCGCGGCTTCCCGGTGGCGTTGGGGGCGTTGGTCTGGATCGACTTGGGCCGGGGCGCCTCCTCCTTGCGGACCACTTCGACGTGATAGAGATAGCGCAGCGAATCGGCCTTGGTCGTTTCGACCAGGTTCGAGAACAGGTCGTAGCCCTCCCGCTGGTATTCGGTCAGCGGGTCGCGCTGACCCATCGCCCTCAGCCCGATGCCGGCGCGGAGGTAGTCCATCACCGCAAGGTGGTCGCGCCACTTGTTGTCGATGATCGACAGGACGACCTGCCGCTCCAGCTGGCGCATGATCGCCTCGCCGAGCTGCTCCTCGCGCTCCAGGTACTTCTGTGCGGCTTCTTCCCGGAACGCGGCAACGACTTCGGCCTCGTCGAGATCGTCGGGCCGGTCGAAAGACGTCCGGGTGAGCTCGGTTGGGTAGAGCTGCTGCATGCGAACACCGAAGTCCTCCCAATCCCAGTCGATGGGATCGAGGTTCTCGGTCATGGTCAGCACTTCGTCTTCGACGACCTCGTCGCGCCACCCGGCCAGCAGACCCGCCGTGTCCTCGCCGTCCAGCACCTGGTTACGCCAGCGGTAGATGATCTCCCGCTGCGTGTTCATGACCTCGTCATACTTGAGCACGTTCTTGCGGATCTCGAAGTTCTGTGCCTCGACCTGGTTCTGGGCTCGCTCGATGGCCTTCGTGACCATGTTGTGCTCGATCGGCACATCTTCGGGGATCTTGAGGCGCTGCATGATCGACGCCACGCGGTCGTTGGCGAACCGGCGCATGAGGTCGTCGCCGAGGGAGAGGTAGAAGCGTGATTCACCGGGGTCACCCTGCCGCCCGGACCGGCCGCGGAGCTGGTTGTCGATCCGGCGCGACTCGTGACGCCCCGTTCCAAGCACGTACAACCCGCCGAGTTCGAGGATCTTCTCGCGCTCGACCTCCGTCTCCGACTTGTGCCGGTTGAACGCATCGGCGAGGGCCTCGTCGTAGCCCGCTGCACCCGGCTCGAGCTCGTGCCTGAGCATCTCCGCCTTGGCCAGCTCCTCGGGGTTGCCGCCGAGCTGGATGTCGACGCCGCGGCCCGCCATGTTCGTGGCGACTGTGACCGCACCGAACTTCCCGGCCTGGGCGATGATGTGCGCCTCCCGCTCGTGTTGTTTGGCGTTGAGCACCTCGTGCTTGATCCCGCGCTTCTTCAGATAGCCGGCGAGCAGCTCGGATTTCTCGATGGAGACGGTGCCGACGAGGATGGGCTGACCGGCGTCGTTGCGCTCTGCGATGTCGTTCACGAGGGCGTTGAACTTCGCATCCTCGTTCATGTAGACCAGATCGGGTTGGTCGATGCGGGCGATCGGCCGGTTGGTGGGGATCTCCAGCACCTCGAGGTCGTAGATCTCCTTGAACTCACCGGCCTCGGTGAGCGCGGTGCCCGTCATGCCCGCGAGCTTGTCGTACATACGGAAGTAGTTCTGCAGGGTGATCGTGGCGAGCGTCTGGTTCTCTTCCTTGATCTTGACGCCCTCTTTGGCCTCGATGGCCTGGTGGAGACCCTCCGAATAGCGACGCCCCTCGAGCACACGGCCCGTGAACTCGTCCACGATCTTCACTTCGCCGTTGTTGATGAGGTATTCGACATCGCGCTCGTACAGCTCCTTGGCCTTGAGCGCGATGTCGAGGTGGTGGATCAGATCGACGTTGGCGAAGTCATACATGTTCTCCACGCCGAGGATCTCCTCGACCCGGTGGACCCCGGCCTCTGTCGTGATGACCTGCCGCTTCTTCTCGTCCACCTCGTAGTGATCGTCGCGGCGGAGCCGTTGGGCGATCCGGGCGAAGTCCCGGTAGTACTTGGCCGTCTCGCCCACCCGACCCGAGATGATGAGCGGGGTACGTGCCTCGTCGATGAGAATGGAGTCGACCTCGTCGATGATGGCGTAGGCGTGGCCCCGCTGGACCCGGCCGTCGGGGCGCATGGCCATGTTGTCCCGCAGGTAGTCGAAGCCGAACTCGTTGTTGGTGCCGTGGGTGATGTCCGCGGCATAGGACACCCGGCGCTCCTCGGGTTTCATGTCCGACTGGATCAGGCCGACTTCGAGACCCAGGAACCGGTGAATGCTCCCCATCCATTCGGCGTCGCGACTGGCCAGATAGTCGTTGACGGTGACGATGTGCACGCCGTTGCCCGCAAGCGCGTTGAGGTACGCCGGCATCGTCGACACGAGGGTCTTACCCTCACCGGTACGCATCTCGGCGATCATCCGGCGGTGCATGGCGCCTGCACCGATCACCTGGACGTCGTAGTGGCGCTGCCCGAGGACCCGCTTGGCGGCTTCGCGCACGACTGCGAAAGCTTCGCACTCGATGTCATCGAGTGTTTCGCCGCCGGCAAGCCGCTTCCGGAACTCACCCGTCTTGGCGGCCAGCTCGGCGTCGGTCAATGACTCGATCTCGGGTTCGAGGGCGTTGACGCAATCGACGAGCTGCTGGAGCTCCTTCAGCCGCTTGCCCTCGCCGATACGGAGGACTTTGCTGAAGATCGACATTGCACCGTGAATTGTAGATGCGGCCGGGACGTGAGTGAACACCCCGCCCGAGCAGTGTCTCGCCGGCAACGAGCGGAGTCCGAAAGATGAGCTCGCTCGAAGCCTGCTTCGAGCGAAACCACCCGTGAATCAGGAGGGCTCGATGAGGCCGAGGGCTCCGTCCTTGCGGTGATAGAGAACGCAGTGCTTGCCGCTGTCGGCGTCGAGGAAGAAGAAGAAGTCGTGGCCGAGCATGTCCATCTGCAACACGGCTTCTTCAGCCGACATCGGTCGCATCTCGAACCTCTTCGTCCGAACGATGTTGGACCCGCTCTCGGCGGACGGCTCGGACGGTGCACCGAGGTCTCCGTTGTCGGCACGCTCGGGCTGCGGGCGCGAACGCTGAATCAGTCGCTCTTTGAGCCGGCGCAACTGGCGTTCGAACTTGTCGACCGCAAGATCGAGAGCGGCGCGGTCGTCTGCCGCATCGGCTTCGACGCGGACCGTGTGGCCCTTCGTGTGGCTGGTGATCTCGACACAGAACCGGCCATCCGAGCGGCGAGGATTGGTCCGCTCTGCGAACTCGACGTCTGCGGTTCCACCACCGTCGAGGATGCGACCGGCATGCCGAACCTTCTCGTCGGCAAGCCGGCGCACCGAGTCATCCACCTGCATGTTCTTCCCGTGCACACGAACGTCCACCGATGCTCCTTTCGTCAGTCGCCGGGGTTGGTTGGACGCGGCGGCCACCACGGCCGGTCGTCGTCCGTCGAGTAATCGAGGGGCCCACCACGAAGGCGGGCAGGGGACACGTTGGCCTCACCGGGTCGCAGCTCCGCGGGGCGATGTGTGTTCACCAACGTGTGAAGAACCCTACTCGGTGATGTGGCTACGAGAGCCCGCGGTTGGGGAGCCCCCAGAACGGCGGCGGCAGCATCCAGGGTTGCACCGGTAGTGGCCACGTCGTCGATCATCACTGCCCCTGGCGCCACCGGGGCCCTGCTGGTGAAACGGGCGGCCGATCGCTGCCGGTCGCCTTGGCCGGCATGGCGCGGCCACCACGGAGCCGGACGCAGCGCCCGGAGCACCGGCAGCCCGGTTCGCCGCCCGATCCGGCGTGCCAGGGCATCGGCGGGATCGAGACCGTACCGCCAGCGGCGCAGCGTGGCCCTCGGCACCGGGACGAGCCCGGTTGCCGCGGGAGGCAAGCGCTCCGCCATGGCCCGAGCCAGCTCGTCGAGGGGAGATGCCAACCGCCGGTATTTGGCATCATGGACGAGGCGGCGCGCCGCACCGTGGTGACGGTAGGCCGCCGTGACCAACACCCCTCCCAGGGTGCGGAACTGGGGACCCGCCTGGAGGGACATGGCACAGGGCTCGCAGATGCGGCGATCACTCCAGTTGCCGCAGGCCGCACAGCCGTACATGACCGCACTGTGCCACGGGCGTGCGACACGATCCAGGGGCCGGCGATCCTCCGGAGTCGGGACCCCGAGCGGACCGATCCGATCGCCCCGACCGGTGCCGGTGGTGCGGCGTAGCGGGACCTGATCCGCCGTACGGCCTCTCAGGTCCCTTCTTGCCAGCTTGCGAGATATTTGGCTTGTTCCGGGGTCAGCGTCTCCAGACCACCGCCCATGGACGCCAGCTTGAGACGGGCGACCTCCTGATCGAGCTCCTTCGGCAGCACGTAGACGTCCGCCTCGAGGGAGTCGCGGTTCTCCACCATCCACTCGGCAGCCAGCGCCTGATCGGCGAACGACATGTCCATGACATCGGCCGGGTGCCCCTCGGCGGCGCCGAGGTTCACGAGTCGACCTTCGGCAACCACGAGCAGGCGACGCCCATCGGGGAGTTGGTACTCCCGGAGGTTGTCGCGAAGCTCACGGGTCGATTCCGACATCTCGGCGAGGGCGGCCAGGTCGAGCTCCACGTCGAAGTGGCCTGCGTTCGCCAGGATCGCTCCGTCCTTCATGACGGCGAAGTGTTCCTCGCGGAAGACATGGATGTTGCCCGTTGCGGTGATGAACACGTCACCGACCTCGGCGGCGTCTGCGGTCGTCATCACCCGATGCCCGCTCATCGCTGCCGCGATGGCGCGGACCGGATCCACCTCGACAACGATCGTCTCGGCGCCCATCCCGGCGGCACGTTCGGCGATACCCCACCCGCAGTCGCCGTACCCGGCGACGACCACCTTGCGACCGGCATACAGTATGTTGGCGGCTCGCAGGATGCCGTCGAGCGACGATTGCCCAGTGCCGTGCCGGTTGTCGAACAGGTGCTTCGTGTCGGAGTCGTTGACGGCGATGACCGGGTAGCGCAGCACGCCATCCGCAGCCATTGCTCGCAAGCGAATCACGCCGGTCGTCGTCTCCTCGAGCCCTCCGATGACCACTTGATCGGCCCGCTCCTTGTGCAGCACGGTCGTCGTATCGGCGCCGTCGTCGAAGACGATGTCCGGCTCGGTGTCGAGCACGGCGTGAATGTGCTCGTAGAACTTCTTGGAGTCCTCGCCCCGTACGGCGAAGACGGGGACACCGAGATCGACGAGCGCGGCGGCCACGTCGTCTTGCGTCGAGAGCGGGTTGGAGGCACAAAGAGCCACGCTCGCCCCACCTGCCCGCAGTGCAAGCATGAGATTCGCCGTCTCCGTGGTCACGTGCATGCACGCTCCAACCTTGATCCCGGCGAGGGGCTGTTCACGCTCGAAGCGCTCTTGAATCGCAGCAAGTACGGGCATGCGGCGGCCCGCCCACTCGATCCGACGATGGCCCAGCTCGGCGAGAGCCTTGTCGGCGATGTCAAAATCCACGGTCAATCCTCTTTCTACGGGCGTCACAGCGCACAACACCGGGGTGGTTGGAGGACCAGATGCTAGGCATCTGCCCCGCCCTCGGATCCGAGGCGCTCGTTGTGCCGAACACGGAGGTTGCCTTCGCGATACGCTTACCCGCGGCAAGCGACGCAAGCGCTGAAGGGGATCGCCACTGTGACCTTTGTCGAAAAGCCCTGGGGGAACGAACTGATCTGGTCCGTCACCGATGACTATGCCGCCAAGGTCATCACCATCCATGCCGGCAAACGTCTCTCCCTCCAATATCACGAGAAGAAGGTGGAGTCCATCCTCGTGATCGAGGGCATGCTCCGCCTCCATCTCGAGGACGACAACAACAACGTCGTGGTGCGCGAGATGAGACCGGGCGACTACGCCCACATTGGCCGCGGGCGTACCCACCGATTCGAGGCGGTGGAAGACACCAAGCTCGTCGAGGTGTCGACGCCCGAACTCGACGACGTCGTTCGGCTCGAGGACGACTACGGCCGACAGGGCACGAGCGCACCCTGAGGAGCTCCGGCGGGGGTTGATTCGCCAGCCGAGCGTCGCCCGGCGTAGTGCCGCGTCGCCCGACGCCGGCCTGCAACCACCGATCGGCTCCCGGTGCGGAGGGCTTAGCCGGGCGGGGCGTCGTCGACCACCATGTCGGGGATGCCGTGCTCGTCCACGGGATAGGTCCGCCCACACGTCTGGCACACGAGGACGCCGTCCGTGTGATCCTCCTCCAGCCTCCCGCCGTCGACCGGGCACTGCATGATGGCCAGCAGCTCGGGGGGCACGAGATGATCGGTCATGCCGCCGCCTCTACGGCCCTGCGGACCGCGGCGACGGTGGCCGCAACCTGATCCGCATCGGCGGCCTCCACGTTGAGGCGCAACACGGGCTCGGTGTTCGAGGGGCGCAAGTTGAACCATGCGCCATCGCCGAGATCGACGGTGAGCCCGTCGAGCCGGTCGACGCTCTCGGCCGGGTAACCGGTGGCGACGGTCTCGAGGACCTCCTGCGGAGACGGCACCGTGAGGTTGATCTCCCCGGAATGGGCGTACGGCTCGTACCGGGATCGCAGGTCGGAGAGGGGTATGCCACGCTCGGACAGCACCCGCAGCAACACCAGCATGGCGAGAATGCCCGAGTCGGCGCGGAAGTTGTCGCGGAAGTAGTAGTGGCCGGAGTGTTCGCCGCCGAAGACGGCGTCCGTGTCCTTCATCACCTCCTTGATGAAGGAGTGACCCACCCTGGTACGAACCGGAGTACCCCCGGCGCGGAGGACGGTCTCCGGGACCGCCCGGCTGCAGATCAGATTGTGGACCACCGTCGACCCGGGATGTTGCTCGAGGAACCACTCGGCGACGATGGCCGTCGTCGTGCTGCCCGGCAGCGGTGTGCCACGCTCGTCGATGAAGAACGCCCGGTCGGCGTCGCCGTCGAAGGCCACTCCCAGATCTGGTGAGGTCCTGTCGACCACGTCCAGCAGATCGACCAGATTCTCGGGCCGTAGCGGATCTGCCGGATGGTTGGGGAACGTCCCATCGGGCTCGAGGTACAGCCCGTCGAGGCGGGCGGCGAGCCGGTCGAAAACCGCAGGCAGCGCCACACCAGCCATGCCGTTGCCTCCATCGGCGGCCACCTGCAGCCCGGCAACGGCATCGGCCCCGACGACGCCGACGATGTGATCGACATATTGAGTCGTGATATCGAGCGTGCTCACCGTCCCGGTGTGCTCGGCGGGAGGCAGTCCCTTCTCCGCCGTGGCCCGGATCTCGCGGAGCCCGCTGTCGGCGCCGACCGGTGCGGCGCCCTCACGGCAGAACTTGAGCCCGTTGTACTGAGGTGGGTTGTGGGAGGCCGTGATCACAACGCCCGGCAAGTCGTGGGCGCCGGCCGCAAAGTACAACATGTCCGTGGTGATCATCCCGAGGTCGACGGCCTCCACGCCCTGGCCGGTGATGCCCCGGATGACGGCTGCGGACAGCTCCGGCGACGAGGTCCGGCAGTCCCGACCCACCGCGACACGTGGAGCGGAGGCGAAGACGGCGAACGCGGCACCGATGCGCTCGGCGGCCTCCGCATCGAGTTGCTCCGGTGCGAGACCGCGCACGTCGTAGGCCTTGAAGATCTGGGAGAGGTCCATAGGCCTGCGAGTGTAGGACGCAGCCCTGCCCGATCGGCCGTGCCGCTTCGCATCGCCGCACACTCCTACACTTGCCGCTCTCATGCCCGCAACCCGACCGTCGGTGTCGGTGGTCATCCCCGTCCACAACGAAGCCGACTACCTCCCTCCAGCCATCGAGCAGCTGTTCGTCGAGCTCGCCCCGGTCGACGCCGACATCACGGTCGTGCTCGCCGAGAACGGCTCCACGGACGACACGGCCCACGTCGCCCATGAGCTGACGGACCGGTACCCGGCGCTGTCGGTCATCACGCTGGAGCAAGCCGACTATGGCGCAGCCATGCGGGCCGGCTTCCTCGCCGCAAAGGGAGATTGGGTCGTCAACTTCGACATCGACTACTTCTCGGGGGCGTTCCTCACCGAAGCGCTGCGACAGGAGGCCGACATCGTGCTCGGCTCGAAACGAGCCCCGGGGTCGGACGATCGCCGGTCCTTGTTTCGCCGTCTTGCGACCTGGGGCTTCAACGTGATGTTGCGCACGCTGTTTCGGTCCGAGGTGTCGGACACCCACGGCATGAAGGCGCTGCGGCATGACACCGTCCAGGGGATCGCCCCGGCTGTGGTCTCGACGACCGACCTGTTCGACACGGAGCTGGTGATCCGGGCCGAGCGAGCGGGTGCGACCATCGTCGAGATCCCCGTGGTGGTCGAAGAGCTTCGGGACAGCAAATCGCAGCTCTGGAAGAGGGTCCCGCGGACGTTGCGGGGCCTGTGGCGGATCCGCCGCGTCATCAGTTGAGGGACCTCAATCGTCGACGGAAGCCCTGACCTCCGCATCGGCCTCGCCTCGGAGGGCTCTGCGAAACACGATGTCGCGGTATCCGGCGAACTTGGGAACGAGCACGACGACGACTGCGGCCACCTTGGCCACGTTCTCACCGACGATGTCCAGCGGGCCGAAGAAGACGTCCGCAAGCTCGACGACCGCCAGCGTGACGAGCAGCGCAAGCAGGTTGACGACGTAGAAGTTGATCGTCTCCCGCACGCTCACACCCCCGGTGCGGATGCCGAAAGTGAACCGCCGGTTCAGCAGATACGAGATGAACGTTGCGGTCGAGAATGCCAGGACGATGGCCCAGTTGCGCGGCACCGAAACCGCTCGCAGCAGATTGAACACACCAAAGTCGACAAACGTGTTGAAGACGCCGATCAGCCCGACGGAGGCAAACTGGCGGACCGCTTCCTTCGTGGCGAAGGTCCGCAAGTAGTTCTTCACGACACCGCCTTGCGTTGGCGGCGCCGACGCAGCAAACCCCACCCGGCAAGGGCGAAGACGGCGAAACCCGAAAGCGCCAGGCCGGCGTTCTCCGGCGTGCCGTTCACGAATTCGAGTACCACGTGTTCCTGGGTCGGAACGACAACCATCAGCGACGGGGCTGCACGGTATGGGCCCTCCGCACCTTCGACTCGCCACGCCGGGAAATAGGACACTTTCACCAAGTGGGGTACACCGACCGCACTGGTGCGGAACGAGATGCGGTCGTGGTCGAGTTGGACGTCGGTGACAAACGCCCCGTCTACGTCATACGGTGCCGGGTCGGCGATGCGTTCGGAGACCTCGGTGATGCGGTCCCACTCCGGCGGGCCCTCGGCCACCATCCAGTTGTCCATGTTGAGGTAGTCGTCGTACCAAGCCAGGGCGGCATCGTGGAACTCCTCCTCCCCGGCGTAGACGGAAGGGGCCACCGTGGCGATGTCGACGAGCGAGCTGTCCGGCAGCCGGAAGATGACCCACGGCTCCGAGACCCCGATCTCCCTCAGTCCCTGCTCCCGGGCGGCGTCGGCCGCCTCGGGCGTCCAGGCCAGGAAGTAGTCGACGTTGTACAGCTTCAGGTGCTCGATCCCGCGCTCCATGTCGAGGTTGTGGTAACTCAGACCACGGACCGGATTCGAGGGCCGCTCCGCAACCTCTGCGGCGTTGAGGAAGTGGAAGTGCGTCGTGAGCGACGATTCGAAGAAGAGTCCCTCCATCGACGGGTGTCCCTCCGACCAGTACGGCAGCAGCATCAGCGCCATCGGGGTACCGAACTTGCCCATGTCCGGGCTGTGCGGCTCCCACATGATGCGGCCGGGCGGCAGTTGATCCACCGACTCCATCAGCCGGCTGTACTCACCCCAGGCCTCTTTGCCCTCGTAGCCGGTGTAGTTCCAGCGCACCCAACCCGGCACGTCGTGGATCCCGGCCATGGTGACGTTGAGGATCAGGATCAGTGCGATGGCCACGCCGAAGGCCAGGTTGCGGTGCCGGTCCGGGAGGAAGCGGGTTGCGGCCCGCACCGCCAGACCCACGGCGATGCCGGCGAAGATGAACACACCGAGGTACCAGTAGGGCAGCAGCCGTGCGTTGTAGAGGGTCGTGAGCTCGACGCTGTCGAGTTGGAGCACCCAGTATCCGACGAGCGGAAGCACCGTCATGCTGATGAGCACCATCACGTCGTTGCGGCGCAGCAGCGTCCACAACAGGCCGACGATGCCCAGAGCGAGTATGGGGATGAACTCATTGGGCAGCGGAGTGGCGACCGTGCCAGGGGTCGAACCCTCGCCGATCATGCCGCGCACCGGCGACCAGTTCATGTCCGAAGTCATGCCCTGCAGCAGCCTGATGCCGAGCGGTAGTGCCCAGAAGGCACTGATGGCGAAGCCCACGGTCCAGGATTGAAGAACGGTCCTCGCCCCGTTGCGACGGAACAGCAACGGCAGCGACACGACGACGACAACGAGCGTTGTCACGACATGCGACAGCGCCGTGAGCGCCAGCGCGATACCGGCACGGGGAGTGAACCCGCGACCCTCCCTGGTGTCCTTGGCGACCATGCCCAGATACACCAGCGAGAACGCGAACGACCACCCGAAGGAGAACTCGCCGGCCAGCGTCGACTTGATGTTCCCCCCGAAGATGCTGAAGCTCTCCATGAAGACGTAGGCGGCCCCGAACGCAGCGGCGAGCCCAGAGACCACCCGGGCGAAACCAAGGCAGCGGACGAGGTAGTAGATGGCAGCAGGGAGGGCGAGCAGCCCGAGAATGGTGGTCAGCTTGAACGCCACTCCGTAGGGCAGAAGGACGTTGAGCAGCACGGTCGTCAGTGCCGGTAGCGGGAAATAGAAGTAGAGGGCTGGGAACCCGGCGTACCAGTCGTTGCTCCAGCCGAACAACCGGCCGTCGGGCAGCAACGTCTCCTGGAGGAACTGGGGCAGGTACACATGGGCACCCATGTCGCCGCCCGTGGGCGTATTGGCGGCGAAGAGCGCAGGCCGGCTGACGGAGACCTCGACGAAGGGGAATCCGTCGACGGCGCGCACGTACTCCACCGCGCCGGTCATCACGGCCAGGATCAGTACCGTCGGAACTGCGATCGCGGCCAGTGCGAGGATCTTGCCCTTGCGCACGGAATCGATGCGGCTGGTGGTCGGCGGCTCGGTCGCGGCCTCCGGCCGCGTCAACATCGTCGACGACACCAGCCAGAGGCTAGTGGTCCCGGGTGGCTGCGCACGCCCGTGGGCGGAGTTCAGACCGGAGCCGGCGTGCCGGACGGCGATCAGGCGCCGGCGGTGAGCTCGGGAAGGTCGTCGAGCTTGCCGACGTAGCGGGAGCGGCGCCGTCCTTCCTCCCACCAATATGCGTACCAATAGGGCCCGTGGGGACAGCGGGTGCACGACGACTTGCCACACTTCACGGCCTGCTTGCGCAGCGACACCTTGCCCTCGGCGAGGCTGGACACGGGGACACCCCGCTGCTCGAGGCGGGCACGGGCGAGAATCAAGAGACGGCGGAGCGCATGCTCATCCATCTCCCTGACGGCTTCGAGGACGTCGCGATCGATGGGCATCCCGGCTCAGGCGACACCGAGGGCGAGGAACAGCGGAGGCTCTCCGATGCGGTCGTCCACCATGGCCCACCCGTTGGGGGCGACCAAACGGTCGGCGTGCATCTCGCAGAGCGGGATCTCGGTGAAACGATCGAACCGGGCGTCGAGGTCCCGCAACCACGCCTGGCGGGTCCGGTAGTCGAAGCTGAGGACGACCTGTGCCGGGTCGTTGCATTTGGAACACGAGCGCATGGGCGCAAGGTAAACCCACGACCGATCGCAACCAAGGATTTCGCCGGATCGAGACGCACCGGCAGTCGCAAACTCGGGCGCCGCGGTGCCGGTGGGCCGGCAACCAGCGAGACTCAGCCGAGCCGCCCGGTGAGAAACCGGCACACCTCCTCGACGGTTTCGTCGAGTCGCCCGTTGTTCTCCACCTTCAGATCGACGTTCTCCAGAGGATCGGCCACGGCTTCGAAGGCGGCGAACATCCTGCGCCCCGCCATGTGACCGGCCTCCTCCTGAGCCCGCTTCGCCAGATGCGCCATGGCCACCTCGCGGTCGACGACGATCTCGATCAACACCAGCCCGCCCAGAGCGTCGGCGGCCGCGGCGAAGAAGGGCTCCCGGATGCTCGCCCGATGGAACGTCTCCTCGACGATGGCGTGGGGATGGCTCTCGGCGAGCTCGATCAGTTGCTCGAGCGTGCGCTCGAAGACGCGTCGCCGGAACTCGTCGGGAAAGGGCGTCGCCTCGGCGACCCACCGGTCGAAGTCGGGGTGGGTGGCACCGACCATTTGCTTGTCGTCGTCGATGGCATGAAACGGGAGGTTCATCCGATCGGCGACGGCGCGGGCGATCGTCGACTTCCCGGCACCGATCGATCCTGCAATGGCGATGAGCATCGTGATACCCGAGGATATTCAAACACCACGGACCGAGGAGCTACCGTCCCATTGGGACCAGGACAGGAAAGATCGACATGGCTGCCTTCGGCGTCACGCTCAGCCGGCACATCATCGAGGAGGAGCACCGTCACCCGGCGACGACCGGTGAGTTCTCGGTGCTGTTGCAGCAGATCTCGTATGCGGGACGGGTGCTGGCGCACGAGATCGGCAAGGTGGCGCTCGGTGACAACGTCGGGTCCACGGGACACGGTCCCTCCGGGGACCGCCAGAAGAAGATCGACGTGTACGCCAACCAGGTCGTGCGGGAGGCGTTCGTCCGGTCGCGCCTCGTGGCCGGCATCGCATCTGAGGAGATGGAGCAAGCCGAGGAACTGAGCATCGCACCTGAGGCGAAGTACTTGCTGTGTCTGGACCCGATCGACGGCTCGGCGAACGCAGAGGTCAACGCCCCCCTCGGGACCATCTTCGGGATCTTCCGCCGCAAGACCACAGGGCAGCGTCTCGCCGAGGAGGACTTCCTCCGGCCCGGTCGCGAGCTCGCCGCAGCCGGCTACGTCCTGTACGGACCGAGCACCATGCTCGTCTACACCGTGGGCGAAGGGGTGCACGGCTTCACGCTCGATCGAGGCGTCGGCGAGTTCATCCTGTCGCACCCCGACCTGCGATGTCCGCCGGCCGGCCGCATTTACACGGCGAACACCGGCCGCTACGGCCAGTGGGACAAGAGCGTGCAACGCTTCATCGACCACATCAACGAGCACGATCCGGCCACAGGCCGCCCCTATGCGCTCCGCTACGGAGGTGCACCTGTTGCCGATGTGCACCGCAGTCTCACCACAGGCGGCGTCTTCCTCTATCCCGCCGACGCCGACTACCCCAACGGCAAGCTGCGCCTTCTCTACGAAGCCGCACCGCTGGCGCTCATCGCCGAACAGGCGGGTGGGGCGGCGAGCACCGGCGCACAACGTGTCCTCGACGTGCGCCCGGACTCGATCCACGACACGACGCCGATCGTGGTGGGGAGCCGGGATGCGGTCGCCCTCTACGACCGCTTCATGGTGCTCGGGTAGCTCGAGCGGGTTCCGACCAGCGGCCGCACCCTGCTCAGCGGCCGCACCCTGTTCAGCGGTGCGCCCTGTCACGCCACGCGGACGAGGCGCGTCGCAGCCGGCGGCGCCGGGGGACGCCCACGATCTGATCCACGACCTCGCGGTGGGGTCCCACGAACACCGTGAGCGGCACTGCCGTCACCTGCAGTCGCTCCAGCACGCTGCCCTCCAACTCCCAGGTGACCTCCCGCAAGGGGATGTCGAGCGGCCGGACGGCGGCAAGGGCGTCCTTGCAGGTCGCACAGTCGGTGGACGTGAACATCACGATGCCCGGGTCGTAGTCGGTGTGAGCGAGATCCAGGCGGGGGTGGCCCGGCCGCTGCCACTTGCGGGTCGCCAGCGCCGCGGCGAGCACGACGAGTGCTGCAGCAGCCACCACGATCACGCGGACCCAGGTCTCATCCATCGATCGAGATCCCGGAGACGAACGCAACGCCGTCCCCGCCTTCGACACTCCAGGCGGTCGAGATGGGCGCCGGAGCATCCAGCAGGTAGCCGGTCACACCACCTGCTTGAGACAGCACGAGCCGATGGACGGTTCCCGGCTCCACCTGGATCTTGTCAACGGGCAGCTCCGCGCTTCCCAGCGGCTGCACGGAGACCGTCACCGCCTCGGTGTTCGTGTTCATGACCCAGACAGTCGACGTCGCGGTGCGGATACCACCCGGACCCGTGAGAAGCCAGCGCTGCGCCGGTTCGGCGATCCCGACGGTGCCGGCGATGCGTTGGGCGACGATCTCCTCAGGGTCCTCCTGTTCCTCTTCGGCGACCGCCGGCACCGCGTCCTCCGCCATGACGACGGCAGCCACGGGCTCGGACGAGCCCACCCGGATGCCAAAGAACCCATCGGCCAGGTCACCGAGCTCGATTCGCACGGGAGTGCCGGGTGGCGCCACGGCCGTGCGGGCGGCCTCGGTGCTGTCCTCGGCCGTGAACACGTCGATCTCGATCAGCGCCTCGACGGTCCCGGGGTTGGAGATCACGAGTGACGGGACGAGGCCGGTCTGCGTGACGACGGGAAACTCCCACGACGTGGAGAGGCCGGTGCCGGGCCACGTGGCCTCGTCGAGATCGCTGGCAACCACGAGTGTGGGGATGACGAGACCTTCCTCGCTGCTCACGGTCAGGCTCAGGTCGTCCAGGAAGGGCACGATCTCGTTGAGATCGATGTCTTCCCAGAAGCGCCCGGCGACGTCGAGCGACGTGAGCCCGACGAGCCCCACCTCGCCGAACTCCGACGTGCCGGCGACCGTGACCTTGGCCGGCTCGGGGAACGGGTTGAACAACCGCAACACGGTCGTGCGACCTGGCCGGGTCGTGCCCCCCGGGAGATGCCACAGCTTCGGCACGCTGGCAACGCAGCGGTCGCCGGTCACGATGGATTCGGAGGTCACCACGGCGCTCACCGCCGCCGGCCCGTCATCGAGCTCGACGAAGCCCGGGGCGTCGCCGCGTCGCACGATCGAGGCGACCTCGACAGCTTCGGCGCCAGGTCCGGCAACGCTGAGCAGAGCCTGGTCGGCGTCTTCATTCGGTACCGGGCTCGGAAGAGTGATCTCGACCTCGACATCGGCCGCAGTGCCAACCATGAGGAACGCATCGCGGACGGCGCCTGCGTTCATCCACGGGCAGTACCAGACACTGCCCTGTGCGCCTGCGATGTCGTCGAGCGGTGTCGCCCCGCTGAAGCTCGGTCCCTCTGCGGCGGGAGGGCGGGGCAGCGCCACGGCGAGCGCCGCCAAAGCGCCGGCCACGAGGAGAAGAAGCACGCGTCTCATCGCCGTCTCCTCCCCCACCACGAAACCGTCAGCCATGCGACGAACACGGCGAGGGCCAGAAGAGCCTGGGACCGCCTGCTCGAGATCGGGGCGAAGCCGACTTCGCCGGTGGCGGCAGAGACTTCGTTGGCCCACTCGACCTGGGCCCAATCCTCACCCCACCGCGAGTTGGCGCTCTCGGCGATGCGCACACGACCGGTGCCGTCCGGAGTGCCGACATATCCCGTGGCGGTGCGCATCCATGCGGTGCCGTCGGACGCAACAGCTCGCACCGGGAGCGCAGCCTCGGACACGAAGGCCGGAGTGGCGAGACCCTCCAGGGGCACGAGGTCCAGCTGGCCGGCGAACACGGATTCGAGCGGGCTGTCACCGAGAAAGATCACCCAGCGGATCCCGAAATCCGCGAGGTCGGCTCCCGCACGGAAGGACTCGCCATCGATCAGGTCGACCAGCACCCGCTCCAGAGCGAGATCGGATGAGCGCGCCTCCGGCAGCCACGCTTCCCACAATGACGGGACAGGCGCACTCACCACGCGGTAGGGCGCACCCAACACCTCGCGCGACTCACCGGGAAGCACGTCGGCCGGTCCCACCAAGAGGATCCGCGACGACAGCGGGTCTTCATCGGCCGCCCCCGTGAAACCGATGGCGTCTTCGAGTTGGTCGGAAGGCAGGCCGGCGCGGCCGGGGAGGAGCACGAGCACGACGCTCACCGCTACGGCCGCTGCCGCCACGAACCCGACGCCGGCGAGCAGCCGCCTCCAGCCAGTGACCAGGCGGACCTGGCGGAGCAGCTCCAGGCTGACGCCGATGACGATCGCCGAACCCAGGGCGGCAACCGCGGTGCCGGCGAGCTGGACTTCGCGGCCGGCCCCAAACGTCGCGGTGCGGGCCATGAACGCCCCGGCGGCGACGATGACGCCGCCCCAGCCGGCGATCTGGGCGAATCGGCGAGGGGCCGTGATGACGGAGATCAGAAGAGCGACACCGAGCGCAAGAGCCAGGATGGCCCCCGGCTCCCAAAAGGCGTCGCCGGCGGCGAGGTATCGCCGCAGGTCGACTGCTGTGATCCAAGGCAGCAGCATCGGCACTGCGAGGATGGATCCGGCCACGCTGAGACCCGCAGCTCGCCACGGACCCGGCTCACGAGGAGTGATGAGAGCCAGCAGTATCAAGGCGGCGGGTGCAACGAGCAGCAGCAAGGGTGACGCCACGGCCAGGATGCCCGATATCCATGCGATGGCCGCCACCCGCCCGATCTGACCCCAGCGGTGGTCCGGCCAGCGCGCCAGCGGTACACGAAGTGCCCACGGGAGCACGCCGAGGGCGACGAGCGTTCCGAGCCCGGTGTCGGCGGCGATGGCCCGGGTCGCCGGGCCGGCCATCAGGACCAGACCGGCCACGACACCCGGCACGGCTTCGATCTGCCAGGTGCGGAGCAAGCGAGTCGTTCCCCAGATCCCCGCCAGGAATGCACCCACGATCAAGAACCACGATGCCAGGTCGGCGTTGCCGAGCAACACGGTTTGAACGGCACCGGCGAGCCCCACGAACGGCGGGAGCGTCTCCACTGAACCGAAGCCCCCTGGGTTCCATCCCCCGGCGTAGGCCGCCATCATGTGGGGACTGCTCTCCACCAGCGGCAAGCTGTACCCGACTGCCGGGAAACCGCGCCACAAGGTGCGAACGGACACGAGCGAGAACGCCAGTGCGAATGCGCCAACGAGGAATGCCGGTTGCCGGAGCTCGCGGCCGATCTCGGCGAGACTCAGCCGATCTTCGCCGGGGAGCCTGTCCCGCAGCCGCTCACCCACCTCGCCGGTGAGACGACGCAGCTCCGCAGAGCCGCGCAACTGGAAACGGAAGAGCTCGGTGTCGCCGACCGCACGGTGCACCCTGGCGTTGCGCCTGGCGGCGATCGTCGAGGGCAGGTGGAACAGGTTCCACACCCATGACCGAAACCAGCGGAAGAGGGTCCAGCGGCCCAGAAACGGAGCGACGATCGCCTCGAGAAGGCCGACGAGCAGGCGGAGCGGGACCGCCCAGAGCAGGGTCAGCAGGCTGTACGCCTTGAGCATGGAGCGAATCTGACCCGCGTCCTCTCGCCAGCCGGCATCCGGTTGCTCGGGAACCAACACCTCCGAGGTGGGGACCACGACGACCCGGCCGCCTCGCAGTCGGGCTCGCTGGCACAGATCGATGGCGGCAGCTCCGGGGGCCATCAATGGATCGGGGCCCTTGAGCCCCCGCACGAGATCTCGCCGCACGAGCAGCGAGGCACCACCGACGGCAGCGACATCGCGCAGCACGTCGTACTGGCCCGCATCGATCTCGCCATCATCGAGACCCGTGTACGGGGTGTCGAAGACATCGGTGGCGACGCCGACGGACACCAGCCGGTCGGGGTCCTCCGCCGCCAGCAGCTTCGACCCGGCAATGCCGGCCTCGACACGCTCGGCTTCGTGCACGAGGCTGCCGAGGGCATCGGGACGGGGAATCGTTCCACCATGGATGAGCCACACGTGGCTCGTATGGGCATCGAGACCCGAAATCAGCCCTGCGATCGACGAGAACCAGACCGTGCCCGCCTGGTCGGCTGCCCGGCGTCCCTCGGTGTCGCCGCCGACCACGACGATCTGTGCCGGCTCGTACACTTGCCTGCGCACGGCGGCGAGTGTCACTGCCAGCACGTGTGGGTCGGCCGCGACAATCGCGACAACCACCGAGATCGGGGGAGCTTCCGCCGGAGGAGCAGACATGGAGGCGTCATTCTGGAAGCACCGCGAACAAACCGCAATCTTGCGACCGTCCTCCTGAGCGGAGGCGTCGGCGGAGCCCGCATGGCGCGAGCCCTGGCCGCCGTTCTCCCCGCGGATCGGCTGACGGTGATCGTCAACGTCGGCGATGACGACGACATGTACGGCGTCCGGGTCTGCCCGGACCTCGACACGGTGATGTACACGCTGGCCGGATTGCAGGGACCGGAAGGCTGGGGCGTGGCAGGCGACTCCTTCGAGGTGATGGACGGCCTGGACCGGCTCGGAGTCGACACCACGTTCCGGCTCGGCGACCGAGATCTGGCGACCTGCCTGTACCGCACCGAGGCACTGCAGCGAGGCGCAAGCCTCACCGAGGTGACGGCGGTCCTGGCAGCCCGGCTCGGAGTCGACGTGCAACTGTTCCCCGCAACCGACGCCGAGCTTCGCACCTGGATCCAGACCGAGGACGGTGAGTGGATTCCCTTCCAGGAGTACTTCGTGATCCGGGGTCACCGGGACAGGGTGCGCAAGGTGATCTTCGAGGGCACGATGGCCGCCCGGCCCCCCGACGGCGTGGTTGCGGCGCTGGAGGAGGCCGATCTGATCGTCGTCGCCCCTTCGAATCCCGTTCTCTCCGTGTGGCCGATCCTGGCCGTATCCGGCATCCGCAGGGCCGTCGAACGTCACGACCACGTGGTCGCTGTCAGCCCCTTGTTCGGTGGCCACACGGTGCGCGGGCCGGCCGCGACGCTCTTGGAGGCTCATGGCTTCCCTGCGGGCAATGCCGGCGTGCTCGCCGCCTACGAAGGTCTTCTGACCGATCTCATCGTCGATGTCGGCGATGCGGCAGACGCCGGCCTACCCGGCACGGAGTCCATCCATGTGGCCGCCACCAGCATCGCCGACCCGGCGGCAGGGGCTACCTTTGCGGAATGGCTGCTCGACACGATGGCGGGGCGGTGAACCCCCTCACGATCCTGCCTGTACCGGGTATCGGTGACGTCGCTCCTGGAGACGACATCGCCACGATCGTGCTGGACGCCCTCGAGACGTCGGGCATCGGAATACGAGACGGCGACGTCCTGGTGATCACACACAAGATCATCTCCAAGGCCGAGGGCCGCATCGCCGACGTCCCCGCGGACGCCGACTACCGCCGGCTTGCGGAGAAGGAGGCGTCTTCGATCGTGCGGCGCCGTGGCGATCTCATCATCACCATCACCGAGCACGGCTTCATCTGCGCCAATGCGGGCGTTGATCGATCCAACGTGGCGCCCGGCAAAGCGGTGATGCTGCCACACGATCCGGATCGCTCGGCGCACCGCATCCGGACGCGCATCGAGCACGCCACCGGGACGGAGATCGCCGTGATCGTCTCCGACACGTTCGGCAGGCCGTGGCGGCGCGGGCTCACCGATGTCGCCATCGGCGTGTCCGGGATGGAAGCGATCGACGATCTCCGCGGGACAACCGATACCCATGGGCGGGTGCTGGACGTGACCGAGGTGGCCACCGTCGACGAGATCGCCGCAGCTGCCGATCTGGTGATGGGTAAAGCAACGTCGATTCCACTGGCCGTTCTCCGCGGTCTGCAGTGGAAGCGTGGTGCCGGAAGAGCGACCGACCTGGTGAGGCCGCCGGCAGAGGACATGTTTCGGTGAGGCACGATGCCTGAACTCCCCGAGATCGAGGCCTACTTGGCGGCGCTGCGCCCCCGCATCGAGGGTGAGGCGCTGGAACGTATACGCGTCCAATCGTTCTCGCTGCTGCGCACGTTCGATCCGCCGATCGACGCCGTGGACGGCAGGCAGGTCGTGGGCCTGCGACGGCTCGGCAAGCGCATCGTGTTCGTGCTCGAGGGCGAGCTGTTCGTGGTCCTGCACCTCATGGTGGCGGGGCGGATCCACTGGTTCGAGGAGAGAGGCAAGAAGCTGCAACGCAAGTACGGGCTGGCGGCATTCGACTTCCCGAACGGCACGCTGACGCTGACGGAGGCAGGCACCAAGCGGCGGGCCTCGCTCCACGTGGTCGCCGGCGAGGCGGCGCTCGCCGAGCTGGATCCTGGCGGTCTCGAGCTGGCGGGCAGCAGCGTCGAGGAGTTCGCCGCGGCGCTCAATGCGGAGCGGCACACGCTGAAGCGGGCCCTCACGGATGCCCGCTATCTCTCCGGCATCGGCGGTGCGTTCGCCGACGAGATTCTCCACCGCGCCAAGCTCTCCCCGCTGCAGATGAACCACAACCTCGACCACGAGGAGATCGCCCGCCTGCACGAGGCATCGGTCGAGTTGCTCGAGGAGTGGACGCACATCCGGATCGAGGAGACCGGGGACGGATTCCCCGAGAAGGTGACGGCGTTCCACCCGGCGATGGCCGTGCACGGCAAGTACGGAGAGGATTGTCCGGTGTGTGGTGCCCCTGTGCAACGCATCCAGTACGCCTCCCGGGAGACCAACTACTGCCCGGGATGTCAGACCGGCGGCAAGATCCTCGCCGACCGCTCACTCAGCCGGCTTCTCAAGGACGATTGGCCGCAGTCGCTCGACGAGCTGGAGGGCTGACCGGCCCGGACCGGTCGGGCGCCGCCGCTGCCGGAGCGAACCAGCTGATGGCAGCCGCGGTCAGAACCCCGGGTGCGCCCGGAACCACTCGACGGTTTGGGGAATACCCTCCTCGAGCGCCACCCACGGCTCCCAGCCGAGCAGGGTCTTGGCTTTGCCTGCGTCCAGACAGGAACGGGCGACATCGCCGCTCTTTCCGGCGGCGTATGCGGGCCGGGTGTCCACGCCGACGGCGGCCGCGATCATCGCGTACAGCTCGTTGATCGACGTCTCCCGACCCGTGCCGATGTTCAGGTACTCGTTGCCACCGGTCTCGGCCGCACGAATGCACGCATCGACGACGTCCTCCACATAGACGAAATCGCGCGTGATGGAACCATCACCGTAGATCGTTGGGGTTTCGCCGCCGAGCAGCAGCTGGCTGAAGATCGCAACCACCCCGGCCTCACCATGCGGGTCCTGCCATGGGCCGTACACGTTGGCGAAGCCAAGCGATACGAAGTCCATGCCGTGGGCCATGGCGAAATAGTGCAAGTAGTCGTCGGTGATCTTCTTGGCGACACCGTAGGGCGACTCGGGACGCCGTTCGACCGTCTCCGGCGTTGGCAACACATCGGTGGTGCCGAAGCTGGCTCCGCCGGACGAGCCGAACACGAACCGTGCAGCGCCGGACTGGACGGCGGCGCGCATGACGTTGACCCCTCCCACGAGGTTGATGCTGGCGTCGTTCACGGGGTCCACGACGGAATGACGGGCGTCGATCTGTGCTGCCAGGTGGAACACGACCTCTGGCCGGAAACGGTCCGCCAGATCCCCCACCTCCGGTTTGCGGATGTCGATCTGGTGGAAGACGACGCTCCCTGCGGTGCGTGCCTCGGCGAGGCGCTCGAGACGCCCGGTGCTCAAGTCGTCGACGACGAGAACCTCGGCACCGTCATCGACGAGCCGGTTGACGAGGTTGGCGCCAATGAACCCGGCGCCGCCCGTCACGAGTGCTTTGGTGATCATGGAGGCGAGACTACCCACGGTGCGATTCGGCTCGGTCGCCCGACCCATTGCTCGGATACGGGCCATCCCTAGACTTGAGCCGGCGGGGAACGGGTGCGGGCCATGATCTCAAGCGGGGGACGTCATTCATGCTCAAGGTTGCGGTCATCGGGACCGGATACGTAGGAACGGTTGCAGCCGTGGCCTTCTCGGCCATCGGCAACCGCGTCGTGGGCATCGAGGCAGACCCGCACAAGCTCGACTCACTCGAGAAGGGCACCGCGCCGTTCCACGAGCCGGGCCTCGACGAGCACCTCAGGGAGCAGATGGCCCGCGGCAACCTCACGTTCACGGCCGACACGGCAGCCGGGGTCAGCGACGCCGACGTGGTGTTCCTCTGCGTCGGTACCCCCCCGGCCCCGACGGGCCGGCCCGATCTCACCGCACTGCGCAGGGCCACCCGTGATGCGGGAGCCGCCTTGACCGGCCACACCGTTGTGATCACCAAGAGCACGGTGCCGATCGGTTGGGGCGACGAGATGCGAGCCATTCTCAGCCAGGCGGCGCCGGCGGAGGCGGTCGTCGACGTGGTCTCCAACCCCGAGTTCCTCCGCGAGGGGTCGGCCGTCCACGACTTCCTGTATCCCGACCGCGTCGTGCTCGGCGGGGACTCGGAGGAAGCGCTCGACGTGGTCTACCGGCTGTACCGGCCGATCCTCGAGCAAACGTTCTCGGGAGGCGATCGCAGCCACCAACCTGCGTTGATCCGCACGGATCTGGCGACGGCGGAGACGATCAAGTACGCCGCCAACGGTTTTCTCGCCACCAAGATCGCCTACATCAACGAGATCGCACGCATCTGCGATTCGGCGGGGGCGGATGTCGAGACGGTCGCCGAGGCGGTCGGCCTCGACCACCGGATCGAGCGCAAGTTCCTCGGCGCCGGCATTGGCTTCGGGGGATCGTGCTTCGCCAAGGACCTCCAGGCCCTCGAGCACTACGGTGTCGACCACGACCTCGAGTTGCAGATCCTGGGTGCGGTGAATCCGTCCAACGTCACCCAGCGTCTACAGATCGTCGAGAAGCTGCGGGACGGCCTCGACGGTCTCGGCGGCAAGCGGATCGCGCTCTTCGGACTGGCGTACAAGCCCAACACGGACGACGTCCGTGAGGCGCCGTCGGTCACCATCGTGCAGAGCCTGCTCGACGAGGGAGCCTCCGTCGTGGCCGTCGATCCCGTGGTCAAGCATCTCCCGGAGATCCCCGCGCTTCCCACCGCAGCCGACCCGTACGATGCAGTCACCGGGGCCGACGCCATGGTGTTGATCACCGAGTGGAAGGACTTCGGCACGATCGATCTGGCGACGGTCGCCCGCCTCATGCGCGGAGACCTGCTGGTCGACGGGCGCAACTGGCTCGACCCGGAGCGGGTGGTGAGCGCCGGGCTGCGCTACATCGCAATGGGTAGGCGAGCCGGCTCACGCTGAGTGGTCTCGCGACAAGCAGCCTCGGCCAAACCCGAAACGTCGGCGTACGAGAGGACACGCAGTGGGGCTCGATAGCTGGCTGACGCTGGTCACCCTCCTCGCCTTGGTCATCGGCATGGCCAGGGAGCTGGTACCCCCGACCCTTGCCGTCCTCGGCGGCAGCATCCTCCTGATGCTGACCGGCGTCATCACGACCCAGGAGGCGTTCGCCGGATTCTCCAACCCCGCTCCTCTCACCGTGGCGGCGCTGTACATCGTCGCCGCGGCCGTGAGCCGGACGGGGCTCCTCCGCCAGCCATTGAGCTCCGTGCTCGCATCGACCAAGAGTGACCGTGGTGTCCTCGCCCGGCTCCTCCCGGGCGTTGCCGCCAGCTCGTCGTTCCTCAACAACACACCCATCGTGGCGATGCTGGTGCCCGAGATCAGCAGCTGGGCGCATCGCCGCGGCCGGGCGCCCAGCCGCTTCCTCATGCCCATGTCGTTTGCCGCGATCGTCGGCGGCACCATCACCCTCGTTGGAACCTCCACCAACCTCCTCGTCTCCGGGCTCTTGGAGGAACGCACGGGCGAACCCCTCGGGTTCTTCGAGATCACGCCGGTGGGACTGCCGGTGACCGTGGTGTGCGTCACCGCCATCGTGCTTCTGGCCGGCCGACTCCTGCCGGACAAACGCAGCCCCCGTGAGGAACTGTCTGAGGAGTTCCGCCAGTTCGTCGTCGAGATGAGCGTGGTGCCGGGTGGACCACTCGACGGCGTGGAGGTCGAGGAGGGCGGACTTCGGCACCTCACCGGCGTCTTCCTCGTGGAGATCGAACGTGGCGAGCACGTGATATCGCCGGTGCGTCCCACGACGTCGCTCAGCGGCGGTGACCTGCTGCGCTTCGTCGGCAAGGCCACCGAAGTCGTCGACCTGCTCGAGATGCCAGGACTCGAGTCTGCCCACGCCGCCCAGATGGGCGGGTTCAACCTCACTCGCAGCAACTTCTACGAGGCCGTGGTGGGGCCGTCGTCGCCCCTGGCGGGGACGACGCTCAAGGAGGCTCACTTCCGCAGCAGGTACCAGGGAGCCGTCGTGGCCATCCACCGCGGTGGGCAACGCATCGACGCAAAGTTTGGCGAGGTGCGCCTGCGGCCGGCCGACACACTCGTGGTGCTGGCCGAGAGCGGGTTCCGCGAGCGGTATCGCGACCGCCAGGACTTCCTCTTGATCTCCCGACTCGGAGAGCCCGTCGCCAGCGAGGCGCGACCCCGGATCATCACTCTGCTGGTGGCCGCCGGGTTTCTCGTCATGGCCGCCGGCGGTGTGATGCCGATCCTCCACGCAGCACTGCTGGCCGATCTGGCAATCCTCGCCTTCGGGGTGCTCACGCCTTCCCAGGCACGCAACGCGGTGAACCTGGACGTGGTGCTGCTGGTCGCGGGCTCCTTCGGTCTCGCAGCCGCAATGGAGCAATCCGGGCTCGCCCAACAGATCGCCATGGGGCTCGTGGACTGGCTCGATCCGCTCGGGGTCACCGGCGTGCTGGTCGGGATCATCCTGGCGACCCTGCTCCTCACCGAGTCGGTGTCGAACGCCGCGGCCGCCGTGGTCGTATTCCCCATTGCATTCGCTGCGGCAACCGAGCTGGGCGTGGATCCACGCGGGTTCGCCATTGCGGTTGCGGTGGCGGCCTCGGCGTCGTTCCTCACGCCGATCGGCTACCAGACGAACATGATGGTGTACGGCCCCGGGGGCTACCGCTACTCGGACTACTCACGCCTCGGGGCACCGCTCACCCTGATCACGATCATCGTCACCGTCGTCGCCGTCCAGGCCGTGTGGCTCTGAGCGACGACACCGGCGGCGTCTCACGCCGGCGGTGGTGGCAGGTGCTTCGCAAACAGCTCGGCGAGGCGCTCGAGAGCATCACCCGCCACGTCGAAGTCGTATGACGGCAGGTAGTCGTCGAGGAAGTCGGCGCCCACGCCGGAGTAAATGACGAGCTCGGCCTGGGGCACACTGTCGCGGAGGGCAGACAGCGCATCGGTATCGCCACGGTCGTCATCGCGTCCCAACAGCCCCAGCACGGCACCGTCGTATCCGGCGAGGGATTTAGCGACCGACCGGGGGGGAGTCGCAACCAGCCCGAGCGCTGCGGCCCCCCTGCCGACGGCGGTCCTGGCCGCGGGCAGGCCCCCATCGCCCAGCCCGAGAACACCGAATCCGTGCTCGGCGCTCGACCAGAATCCCGATGGGTTCTGGATGAACGCCACGACATCGGCAAGGTCTCCGTCGAGGCGCGTAGCGGGGAGTTGTGCGAACGCGGCGGCGGCCTCGTCCGGTGGCGCCGACCGCTGCGGAGCCTCACCGCCATAGAGGTCGGGTACCACCACCGCAAGACCCTGCCTGGCAATGCGGCGGGCCACATCCTTCACGTTGCCGGTGATGCCCCAGGCGGATACAGCGACGACGATCGTCGGCCACTCCCCCGCGAGGTCCGGTCGGGCGAGGTAGCCGCGGTGGGTGCGCGAGCCCACCACGATGGTCGTGGTACCGAACAGGATCGGCACCTTACCCTCGCCCTTCAGCACGCTCACTCGTCGCCGTCTCCTCTGGCGTCGCCTCGGATCGGCCGCAACTGTAGCCGGGTCGGCTGCTCCGGCTGCTCCACCAGTGATACGAGCGCCCCATGGACTCGCTGGAGGGGACCCACCATGCTCGCGGGAGGACACCGAGCCGTTGCTGTCGCTCGCCGACGTCGGCGTCACCGTCATGGCGTCGGAAGAGGATGCGGTCGAGGCGTTCGGCCTGCTCGACCGTCTCCTCCTTTCCGAAGAGGGACGAGACTGCCTCACAGACGATCTGGTTGCCTCGATGAATGCGGACTCGGGGGATGTGACGTTCACCGCTCAGTCGACCGTGACGCCCTCCCCGAGTGCGGATGTGCTCGTTCGTATCGACGTCTCCGCAGACAATGGAGTCTCCTTCGTGATGGAACTCTCGGCGTCGCGTCGCGGATCGATCGTCGTGCTCGGTGCTTTCGCCGGCTTCGGTGAACCGGCCGACGCCGAGCTGCGCGATGCGCTGTTGAGCGCAGCCACGCCTGCTGCCTGATGGGGATCTAACCACGTCCCCGGCGTGGCTCGTGAGCGGTCCGTACCGCACGGACCTCCCCGGACGAGAGAATGCGGCGCCCGGTGGGCGTGTCGACGACAAGACCACCTCCCGGATCGATGTCGACGGCAATGCCGGTGCCGGCGGGCTGCCAGGTGATCTCCTGACCGAGGGTCACACACGCCGCCCGGTACTCGGCTGCGCCCCAGCGATCGGGGTCGCCTCCGGCGATCTCGAGCAGTCGTCCGGCCCAATGCTCGCCGATCGCGGCAGCGAGCTCGGGCCCGGGGTCCTCTTCGCATGCGGCGGCGATGCCGCCCGGTGCGCCGGGCCACCACAGGTTCACCCCACACCCGATGACGACCCAATCGGATTCGGCCTCGGTGAGGATGCCGCCCAGCTTCCCATCGGGAGTGACGAGGTCGTTGGGCCACTTCAACCCCGCAGCCGTGCCGCTGAGGTCGGTGAGCGCCCGCCGCACGCACAGGCCCGCCACCAATGTGAGGCGGGAGCGCACCTCGGGTGACCACGCGCTGCGGAAGGCCAGCGACGAGTACATCGCCCGCGGCGCCTCCAACCACCTCCGGCCGGAACGTCCGCGACCCTGCACCTGCCGACGGGCGACCACGAGCGTCGGCGTGCCGGCAACCTGGGCCGCCTTCCGAGCTTCGTCCTGGGTCGACCCAACCGTCTCCCGGACGACCGTCGCGTAATGTGTAGCCAACTTCGTCCTCGGCGAGTCTGACAAGTCGAGGATCGACACTACCCCCCGGGGGGATCGGTGAGCACAGACGAGCAAATCGAGAAGCTCCGCAAGCTGCGCGGAGAGGCACTTGCACCCAACCAGCGTGCCGTCGACCGGCAACACGACCTCGGAAAGCTGACGGCCCGCGAGCGGATCGAGTTGCTGCTCGACAAGGGCTCCTTCCAAGAGGTCGACATGTTCGTGCGTCATCAGGCCTCGGGCTTCGGCATCGAGGACCGGAGACCGGCCGGGGACGCCGTGGTCACCGGATGGGGCACGGTCGACGGGCGGACCGTGTTCGTCTTCGCCGAGGAGTTCACCGTGTTCGGCGGCAGCCTGGGGGAGGTCGTCGCCGACAAGATCTGCAAGGTCATGGATCTGGCGATGGAGAACGGCGCCCCGATCGTCGCCCTCAAGGACTCGGGCGGCGCCCGCATCCAAGAAGGTGTGGTGGCTCTCGACGGCTACGGTCGCATCTTCGAACGCAACGTGCGCGCGTCCGGCGTCATCCCGCAGATCTCGGTCATCATGGGTCCGTGCGCCGGTGGTGCGGTCTACTCCCCCGCGATCACGGACTTCGTATACCAGGTTGCCGACACCTCTCACCTCTTCATCACCGGCCCCGACGTCATCAAGGCGGTCACCGGTGAAGATGTCACGTTCGAGGAGCTGGGCGGCGCCCACGCCCACGCCTCGACGTCTGGGGTCACCCACTTCGTCGCCGACACGGGTCGCTCGGCTCTGGAAGAGGTGCGCTTCCTGCTCTCCTTCCTGCCATCGAACAACATGGAGGCCGGCCCGTTCTTCACGCCGATGGATCGGACCGATCGCCAGGACGAGGACCTCACCGACATCATCCCGGACTCGCCGAACCAGCCGTACGATGTGGTCGAGCTGATCGAGATGGTGGTGGACGACGGCGACTTCTATCAGATTCACGAGCACTTCGCCCGCAACATCGTCGTCGGCTTCGCACGGCTCGATGGGTACACGGTCGGCATCGTGGGCAACCAGCCGGCGGTGCTCGCCGGGACGCTCGACATCGATGCGTCCACCAAGGGCGCCCGGTTCATTCGCTTTTGCGATGCCTTCAACATCCCCGTGGTCAGCTTCGTCGACGTGCCCGGATTCCTGCCCGGTGTCGACCAGGAGCACGGCGGGATCATCCGTCATGGCGCCAAGCTGCTGTATGCGTATGCCGAGGCGACGGTGCCGAAGCTGACCGTCATCACCCGGAAGGCGTACGGCGGGGCGTACGTCGTGATGAACTCTCGAGCGGTGCGGGCAGACGTCGTCTACGCCTGGCCCACGGCCCAGATCGCCGTCATGGGGGCGCAAGGCGCCGTCAACGTGATCCACCGCCGGGAGATCGCAGGCGCTGACGATCCCGACGCTCGCCGCGAGGAGCTGATCACCGAATACGAGCGGCGCTTCAACAACCCGTACCTCGCCGCCGAACGGGGGCTCGTCGACGACGTCATCGAACCCCGAGAGACCCGGCCTCGGCTGATCCGGGCGCTCGAGATGCTGCGCAACAAGCGTGAGGCGATGCCACCGAAGAAGCACGGCAACATCCCACTCTGAGGGTTGTGCCGGGAACATGCGTGGCTTGCGGCAACGACCCGGCGCCGGATCCGCATCGTGGGGCCGATCAACCGCACATGGGCGACGCTTCTAGGATGCTGCCGATGCAATCGGTCCTGATCGCCAACCGCGGGGAGATCGCCGTCCGCGTGATCCGCGCCGTGCGTGAGTTGGGCATGCACGCAGTTGCGGTCTACTCGGAGCTCGATCGGGATGCGATGCACGTCCATCTCGCCGACGAAGCCTGGAACATCGGGCCCGCTCCCGCCACCGATTCCTACCTCAACATCGATCGCATCCTCGAGGTTGCCCGCGAGGCGCAGGCGGACGCGGTCCACCCTGGCTACGGCTTCCTCGCCGAGAACGGGCCATTTGCCCGAGGCGTCATCGACGCCGGCCTCGTGTGGGTCGGTCCCTCGCCCGAGGCGATCGTGACCATGGGCGACAAGATCGCCTCACGGCGAGCCGCCGA
Organism: Acidimicrobiia bacterium; assembly: GCA_965216945.1. GTDB lineage: Bacteria > Actinomycetota > Acidimicrobiia > Spongiisociales > UBA5794 > DATHZQ01. The sequence goes on from CBDCGU010000003.1 coordinate 435,856, forward strand.
GGCAGCCGGCGTCGCCGGCGTTCCGGGCACGCTGGACCCCGTCACGGACGTTGCCGCTGTCGCCGCATTCGCCGACGAGCACGGCTATCCCGTGGCGATCAAGGCAGCCCACGGCGGCGGCGGGAAGGGACTGAAGGTCGTCCGGTCCGCAGAGGACGTGGCAAGCGCATTCGAATCGGCCCGGCGCGAGGCCGACGCCTACTTCCGCAACCCCGAGGTCTATGTCGAGCGCTACCTCGACCGCCCGCGCCACATCGAAGCGCAAATCATCGCCGACACGCACGGCACGACACGATTCCTCGGTGAGCGTGACTGCACGATCCAGCGGCGTCATCAGAAGCTCATCGAAGAGACGCCGGCGATCGGTCTCAGCGACGAGCTTCGCAGCCGGCTCGGCGATGCCGCGGTTGCGGTGGCGAAGGCGGCCGGCTACGTGAATGCCGGCACCGTCGAGTTCCTCGTCGAAGACGAGGCGTTCTACTTCCTGGAGATGAACACGCGCATCCAGGTCGAGCACACCGTGACCGAGATGGTGACGGGCATCGACCTCGTCAAGGAGCAGATCCGCATCGCCATGGGTGAGCCGCTCTCCTTCGACGAGGCCCCGATCAACGGCCACTCGATCGAGTTCCGCATCAACGCCGAGGACCCGAGCGCAGGTTTCCTCCCCTCACCGGGCACCGTCGTCGACTACCAGGAGCCGGGCGGGCTCGGCGTCAGGGTCGACAGCGGTGTCCGCGCCGGATCGGCGATCAGCCAGTACTACGACAACATGGTGGCCAAGCTCGTCGTGTGGGGCCGGGACCGTGATGAGGCCCTCGCCCGTGGCAGGCGGGCGCTGGAGTCGTTCACGGTCACCGGTGTCGCAACCACCATCCCGGCCCATCTGCGCATCATCGAGACCGATGAGTTCATCGCGGGCACGCACTACACGAAGCTGGTCGAAGACCAGCTCGACTTCTCCGACCTCTCCCCCGGCACGGCGCCGGCGCTGCCGGAAGACGAGGAGATGGAGGAACGCAACATCACCGTCGAGGTCGGCGGCCGCCGCTACGGGGTGCGCTTCTGGGCGCCCGTCATGGCGCCGGCCAGTGGCGGCGGGCAACGCCTCGCTCCGCGCCGGCGTCCGCCGAAGCTGGAGAGGACGTCCGGGGCGGGCGATTCGGCCGGCGTCGTCACCGCTCCGATGCAGGGCACGATCGTGAAGGTGCATCATCCCGCCGGTACTGCCGTCTCCGCCGGGGACGCACTGTGCGTGCTCGAGGCGATGAAGATGGAGAACGAGATCACCGCACCCGTGGACGGAGAGATCGTCGACCTCAGGGTCCAGGCGGGCGACACCGTCTCGGCCGGTGCGGTGATGATGGTCATCAGGTAGGCACCCCACGACGCGGGATACGCCGGGCGGATGGTTGGCCGGGACTGCCGGCTATTCCGCCGCCTCGGCGATGCTCTCGGCGAGGCTCGGGTGCACCATGAGGGTCTCGACCAGCACGTCGACACGGAGCCGGGCCTTCACGGCCAGGGCGATCGGAGCGATCAGCTCGGATGCGTGGTGGCCCACGACGGTGCCACCGAGTACGACTCGAGTAGCGGGATCGGAGATCACTTTGGCGAACCCGCGCGGATTGCCCTGGATGAGGGCCCGCGGGTTGGCAGCAAACGGCACCTTGGTGATGCGTACCTTGCGACCCTCGGCCGCGGCGTCGACCTCCTCGAGCCCCACCGAGGCGATCTCCGGCTCGGTGAAGATCGCTTGGGTGACCTTGCCGAAGTCGAGCGGCACGACCTCGTGCCCCGTCGCGTGGCGTGCGATCTTGCGGCCCTGCATCGTGGCCACCGAAGAGAGCGGCATCTGACCCGTGACGTCGCCGGCCGCATAGATGTGCGGAAGCGACGTGCGCGACCAGCCGTCGACTTCGACGTATCCCCGGCTCATCTTGACACCGATGTCGTCGAGTCCCAGTCCCTCTGTGTTCGGTGCCGAACCAACGGCAAGCAGCACATGTGAACCGGTCACGGTGCGTCCGTCTTCGGTGTCGACCTCGACCCGATCGTCCAGGCTGCGCACCCCCGACGCCCTGCTGCCCTTGAGCAAGCTGACACCGCGCTCCAGGAAATCCTCCTCGAGCACGGTCGCCACCTCGGCGTCGCGATGCGGCAACACATGGTGCCGGCTCACCAACAGCGTCACGTTGGAGCCGAGGCTCGAGAAGATGTGCACCATCTCGACCCCGGTCACTCCCGAGCCGACGACGATGATGTGCTCGGGCAACTCGTCGAGGTGATAGGCGTGTCGGGTGGTCATGACCCGCCTGCCGTCGACGGGCGCCCAGTCCGGGATCCAAGGACGCGAGCCGGTCGAGATCATGCCCTTGTCGAACGAGAGCACCTGCTCACCGTCGCCGGTGTCCACCGTGACCTCGTGAGTGCCGGTGAAACGGCCCCGGCCGCGCACGATCTCGACCCCCTGAGAGTCGAGCATGTCCGTGAAACCGTGTGCCAGCGTGTTCGTGATGTGCTCGAGATGTGCAGACAGACGACTCATGTCCAGGTCGACATGTCCGGCATCGCTGAGCCCGAGATTGGCGGCGCTGCGGATCGCCGCAAGCCGCATCGAACTGGCGACCATGGCCTTGGACGGGATGCAGTCCCACAGATGAGCGGCTCCACCGACGATCGAATCCTCGACGAGCGTGACTCGGGCGTCGAGAGTGGCGGCGCCCGTCGCAGCCGCATGCCCGGCCGGACCTCCGCCCACGATCACGAGATGTTGCCGTTCGTCGATTGCCATCGGTCGGAAGGTTACCGGCACGGTCCCAGAGATTCTGCAGGACGCGAGCGCTCAGTTCTCCAATGCGGCGGCTCCCGCGTTGGCGATGTCTTGGTCCTGATCGGCCGTGGCGCCCGAGACGCCGATCGCACCCGCCACGGTTCCGTCGACATGAATCGGCGCACCGCCGCCGATCGCCAGGAAATCGTCGACTGCCGGCTGCACGCCGTGGAGTAGGAGCGGCGACGACTCGAAGTCGCCCCACATGGCATCTGTCGGAGCTCCGGACGCCGCGGCCGTCCACGCCTTCTGGCGCGAGATCTCGACCGAGAACAACGGTGCACCGTCCATACGTGCGCTGGTCTTCACGTTGCCGGCGGCGTCGACCACGGTCACGACGATGCTCACACCAGTCACTTCGGCATGGCGCAGCGCAGCGTCCATGGCGAGGCGTGCTCCGGCAAGTGTGATGGACGGTGCTTCGGTGAAATGCGACATCGGTCGATCCTATCCACGCCGACGGCCACGGCGTGGTTTCTCTCAGCCTGCGGCCTGGTAGCGCCCGAACTCGCCACGCAGTACATCGGCGACCTCACCGATGGTCGCCATGGCCGCCAGCGCGTCCTTCATCGGGTAGAGGAGGTTGCTCCCATCGCGGGCGGCGTCGCGGACTGCCACAAGCGCCCTTTCGACCTCGGCGGCGTCCCGGCGGCTGCGCACCCCGCGGGTGCGCGCCACCTGGCCCGGCTCGAGCGTCCGGTCGACGGTGAGCACCGGCACCGGCTCGATCTCGGCGGTCGTGAACCGGTTCACTCCGACCTGGACGGATTCCCCGCTCTCGAGTCGGCGTGCCTCTGCATAGGCCGCCTCCTCGATCTGCCGCTGGGGGAAGCCGGCCTCGATGGCGGCGACGGCTCCGCCGAGAGCATCGATCTGGTCGATCAGCTGCCGCGCCTCCGCCTCGACGGCATCGGTCAGGGACTCGACGTAATACGACCCTGCCAGCGGGTCGACCGTGTCGGCGACGCCGGACTCGAAGCCGAGCATCTGCTGCGTGCGCAGGGCGAGGGTCGCCGACGCCTCGGTGGGCAGTCCGAGCGCCTCGTCGTAGGAGTTGGTGTGCAGCGACTGGGTCCCACCCAGAGCCGCCGCCAGGGCCTGATACGCGGTCCGCACGACATTGTTGAGCGGCTGTTGCGCCGTCAGAGTCGAACCGGCGGTCTGCGTGTGGAACCGCATCCGCCACGACGCCGGCTTCTGCGCCCCGACCCGATCGCGCATCAAGCGCGCCCACAGCCTGCGGGCTGCCCGGTACTTGGCCGCCTCCTCGAAGAGGTGGTTGTGGGCGTTCCAGAAGAACGACAGCCGCGGGGCGAAATCGTCGACGTCGAGACCGGCCTCGATGGCGGCGTTGACGTAGGCAAGGCCGTTGGCGATCGTGAACGCGACTTCCTGGGCGGCGGTCGACCCGGCCTCGCGGATGTGATAGCCGCTGATGGAGATCGTGTTCCAATTCGGCAACTCCTCGGCGCAGTAGGCGAAGAGGTCCGTGACGAGGCGCATCGACGGCCCGACCGGATAGATGTACGTCCCGCGAGCGATGTACTCCTTCAAGATGTCGTTCTGGACCGTGCCGCGGATCTTCGCCGCATCGACGCCCTGTCCCTCGGCAACGAGTTGATAGAGAAGGAGGAGCATCGGCGCCGTGGCGTTGATCGTCATCGAGGTCGACACCTCGTCCAGAGGGATCCCGGCGAACAGCACCTGCATGTCTGCGAGCGAGTCGATGGCGACACCGACCTTGCCCACCTCACCTGCCGCCATGGCGTGGTCCGAGTCGTAGCCCATCTGGGTGGGCAGATCGAACGCGACCGACAGCCCCGTCTGACCCGCCTCGAGGAGCGTCCGGAACCGGCCGTTGGTCTCCTCGGCGGTGCCAAAGCCGGCATATTGGCGCATGGTCCACAACCGTCCCCGATACATCGTCGGATAAGGACCGCGCGTGAAGGGGTAGTCGCCGGGGCCACCCAGTTGCCTCGACGGATCCCAGGATGCCAGATCGTCCGGACCGTAGGTGGCCGACACCTCGATGCCGCTTGACGTGGTTCGATAGTCGGACATATCCCCAGACATCTCTATCATCCTGATCGTCGGAGCCCCGACGATGGTACTCGGGGAACCTCCCGCTCTCGCCTGACGTCTTACTTGCTGGATGCCGATGGATCCGAACCTTCACATGGCCCAATTCCGGGATCGCCGCGGTCGGCGCTTCTCGTCCCTCGCGGTGATCGCGATCATCGTGCTGCTCGGTGCCGCCACGTTCGGCCTCTTCTCGTTCCTCGAAGCCAACGCCGCCTACGGCACGGCCCTCGATCTGGAGGAGCGCTACATCTGCGATCCCGACGACTTCGACCTGTCGTTCCCCGACCTCTCGCGGCTGTCCTCGGTGTACACGACCGATGGCGTCCTCCTGGGGGAGCTGACCGAGCGCAACAGCCAGCCCACCTCGATCGACGAGGTCCCCGACAACGTCAAGTTTGCGTTGCTTGCGGCCGAGGACGCCGACTTCTACGAGCATGAGGGAATCTCGTTCCGCTCGATCTTGCGCGCCGCGGTCGAGAACGCCCGCACCGACAGCTTCCAGGGCGGCTCGACCATCACCCAGCAGGTGGTGAAGAAGAACTTCCTCACGGACGAGGTCACGATCGAGCGCAAGATCTGTGAAGCCGTCGTTGCCGCCGAGCTGGAACGCCGCTACTCCAAGGATCAGATCCTCGAGTTCTACATGAACTCCGTCTTCTACGGCGAGAACGCATACGGCATCAAGGCGGCCGCCGAGGAGTACTACGGCAAGGACCTCGACGAAGTCACCATCGCCGAAGCGGCAGCCATGGTGGTACCCATCCGCAACCCGTCGTTCTACGACCTCCGTGATCGGCCGGCATCGGTCATTCGCGCCCGAAACGACGTCATCGACCAGATGCTCGAGAAGGGCTTCATCACGGCAGCCGAAGCCGATGCGGCGAAGGCCGAGGAGCTCACGCCGATCGAGCACCAGGAGACCGAGACGATCCAGCCGCAGGTGGTGATCGCCGCCAGGGAGCAGCTGCTCAACGATCCCCGATACGGGCTCGGCGAGACATTCGCCGAGCGGAAGAAGGCGCTGTTCGGCTGCCCCGCCAGTGACGTCGACTGCGAGGGAGGCGGTGGTCTCCGCGTCACGGTGACCGTCAACCACGAGTGGCAGACAGAAGCGACCCGAATCCTGCGGGCGTGGTTCGAGGACGGCAACGGCCCCACCGGTGCGATCGCCATGGTCGACAATGAGACCGGGGCACTGCGCGTGATGGCGAGCGGGCTCGAGTTCGGTGACGACGTCGAGGCCGGTGAACGTCTGTACGACCTCGCCACGAAGGGCAGGCGCCAGGCAGGATCGGCCTTCAAGCCGATCGCCCTGCTCGCCGCCCTGGAGAACGGCTCCCAGCAAGGCTGGCCCATCACGCTGGGCACCTATTGGAACAAGTCGTCGCCCCAGGACATCGAGTGCGGCTACCCGTGCAGCGACCGCGGCAACATCTGGCGAGTCCGCAACGCCGGCGGCGGAAGCTCCGGCATCACCACTCTCGAGACGGCCACCTACAGCTCCATCAACACGGTGTATGCCCAGGTGTCGCTGGCCACCGGACCGGAGAACATCGTCGAGATGGCACAACGCATCGGCATCGAGTCGCCGCTGAGCCCGGTGCTGTCGATCGCCCTGGGTACCCAGACGGTGAGTCCTGCGGAGATGGCAGCGGCATACTCCACCATCGCCAACCATGGTGAGCGTGTGGAGCAATACCTCATCGAACGCATCGAGGACGCGGACGGCAATGTCGTGTACGAGCACGAAGTCGTCAAGGAGCAGGTGCTCGACGAGGCGATGACGGCAGCGGTCGTGCGGACCTTGGAGAAGGTGGTGTCCATCGGCACCGCCACCCGCGCCAACATCGGCCGGCCCCAGGCGGGCAAGACCGGTACGGCACAGAACTTCCGCGACGTGTGGTTCATGGGTTTCATCCCGCAGTACACGACTGCGGTGTGGTCCGGCTACGCCGACGCCCAGATCGAGCTCGTCAACTTCACGGTGCACAACGACAGCACCGGCCAGGACCAGTACTACCGCCGTGCCTTCGGTGGAACCCTGGCGGCCCCCATATGGAAACAATTCATGGAGTACATCACCGCCGACCTACCCGTTGAGGATTTCCCCGAGGCACCCGAAGGCACAAGCGCCTACTTCCGGGTTCCGCTGACCGAAGTCCCCGATGTGGAGGGGCTCTCGAAGAAGGCCGCCAAGGACCTCATCTTCAAGGCGGGATTGTTCGCCAACATCGTCGATACGGCGTCCGTGGAGCCTGCCGGGACGATGCTCGGTCAGAGCCCGTCGGCGGGCACGGAGATCTCCCAGGGCCGCACGGTGACGGTGCGCTACTCCACCGGCGTGCCGCCGGCGGTGCCCAACCTGCTGGGCCTCGCAGCCGGTGACGTGGCCGGGGCGGTTTCGGCCCACAACGAGGCTTCGGGAACTGCGTTGACTTTCGTGATCGTCAGCCAACCCACCGAGAATCCGGCGCTCGTCGGCGTTGTGATCGGCACGACACCCGGTCCCGGCGGGGCGATTGCTCAGGATGGCGTCATCACCGTCATCGTCGGATCGCCGGCACCACCCGACGACGGCTGAGCGATCAGCCGCCGGTGCTGAGGCGAAGGCTGAGCTCCTCGATGGCCTCGTCGACCATCCGATCGAGCAAGCGTGCCCGTTCCTCGAGGTCCGAGACCTCGATCAGGCGCTGCCGGTCCATCTCCCCCAGCGGAACCGTGGCGGCAAGCCTCCACAGCCCGGCGCTGGTGCCGTCGAAGTCGGCGAAGTCGGTGAGCCCCGTGTCGGCGCCGAGCTCGGAAGCCAGGGCGTAGAGGCGCCGCACCTTCTGCCGGAGGGGGGCGATCTCGACTTCGGCGTCGGCAGGCACGGTGGGTTCGTCGGCCACCATCGCCCTGGGATAGGGATCCTCGGGCAGCCACTCGACGATGCGGACGCGACGCGTCGCCAGGGTGACCAGCGCACGCTGCTCGTCACCGATCGGCACGTCGCGCAGGATCCGGGTGGCGGTGGCCAGCTCGAACCGATCGTCGCCGCCGCCGACCTCCGACCCGCGTGAGATGAGCACGATCCCGAACTCTCCGGCGCCCGCGGACACGTCGCGGATCATCTCCATGTAGCGAGGCTCGAAGATGCGCAGAGGCACCGTCTCACCGGGCAGCGCAGCGCGACCGAGCGGGAACATGGCGAGCTCGTAGGTGTCGGTCATGTATCCAGTATGGACCCGAGTGCTGCGTAGACACGGGTAATCGGCCGGCGAGGACCGACACGGCCACGGGTAGCCTCGGCGAATGCCAGGCAGCTCGCGTCCGCTGACCCGCCTGTGGCGATATGCCGCACGGCATCGGAGCCGTGTCGTGGCCGCTTCGGCGTGGTCGGTGCTCAACAAATCGTTCGACATCGCACCGCCATTCCTGATCGGACTGGCCGTCGACGTCGTCGTCCGTCGCGAGTCGTCGTTCCTGGCCGGCTTCGGGATCGCGGAGCCCCGAAGCCAGCTCGTGGTGCTGGCGATCCTCACGTTCCTCGTGTGGCTGCTCGAATCGGGCTTCGAGTACCTGCTCGGGGTCGGCTGGCGCAACCTGGCCCAAACCGTGCAACACGAGCTGAGGGTGGATGCGTACTCCCATATCCAACGGTTGGAGATCGCATACCACGAGGATCAGTCGACCGGCGAGCTGATGGCGATCCTCAACGACGACGTGAACCAGCTCGAGCGCTTCCTCGACAGAGGGGCCGACGAGATCCTCCGCACCTTCACCGCCGTGGTGCTCATCGGGATCACCTTCTTCATCCTGACCCCTTCGGTGGCGTGGTTGGCGTTCCTCCCGATACCGGTCATCGTCTGGGGATCGCTGCGGTTCCAGCGGAGGATGGAACCACGCTATGCCGTGGTTCGTCAGCAAGCCGGCGCCGTCAACAGCCAGCTCGCCAACAACCTGGCCGGGATCATGACCATCAAGGCGTTCACGGCCGAGGAGAGGGAAACCGCCCGCATCGCCGAAGCCAGTGACCGCTACCGCGTCGCCAACCGCCGAGCCATCTCCTTGAGCGCCGCCTTCTCCCCCCTGATCCGCATCGCCATCCTCGTCGGATTCACGGCCACATTGGTGCTGGGCGGGTTCCAGACGCTGGATGGAGCTCTGGCAGTCGGCAGCTACTCGGTGATGGTGTTCCTCACGCAACGATTGTTGTGGCCCCTCACCACCTTGGGCGAGACTCTCGACCTGTACCAACGGGCGATGGCATCGACCAATCGCATCCTCAACGTCCTCGACACCGAACCGGACATGGAGGACGGCACCGCACGGCAGGTCGACGTGACAGGGAGGGTCACGTTCGACAGCGTCTCGTTCGCGTATGTCCCGGGCACGCCGGTTCTCGAGGACGTGTCGTTCGACATACCCGCGGGCGGCACCTTTGCGATCGTCGGGGCGACCGGCTCGGGCAAGACGTCGATCGTCAAGCTGCTTCTCCGTTTCTACGACCCGGACGCCGGGAGTGTGAGCATCGACGGGCGAGACCTCACCAAACTGGAGATACGCGATGTCAGGGCGGCGGTTGCGCTCGTCAGTCAGGACGTGTTCCTGTTCCACGGCACGGTGCGGGACAACATCGCCTACGGGCGGCCCGATGCGTCACGGGAGGACATCGAGCGCGCAGCGCGGATCGCCGAGGCCCACGAGTTCGTCCTCGATTTGCCTCAGGGCTACGACACGATCGTCGGCGAACGCGGGCAGAAGCTGTCGGGTGGCCAGCGGCAGCGAGTCTCGATCGCGCGTGCGATCGTGTCGGACTCGCCCATCCTCGTGCTCGACGAGGCGACGTCCGCGGTCGACAACGAAACCGAGGCGGCGATTCAGCGATCGCTCGCCCAGGTGGCGCACAACCGTACGACGGTGGTGATCGCCCACCGCCTGTCGACGATCCGCCACGCAGACCACATCGTGGTCTTCGATCGGGGCCGCATCACCCAGCGGGGCACCCACGACGACCTCGTCGCCGTGGACGGCATCTACCGAGGCCTCTGGGAGGTCCAGACCGGCGAAGCGGTCCGGGAGGCCTGAACAGTCGGTCCCACTCCGACCGCTCCCCGCCGGCTACTCGAACCTTTCGCGCTCTCAATCCATGTCTCTTGATCTCATCTACGGTATTCGATATCTATTCACTATGTCGATCTCACCGTCTTCGGCGGCGTCCAGGTATCCAACCGATGACCGTCCTCCCATCGGATCCGTGCCCCTCTTGGGCGCCGCCGAGCCCTTCCAGCGTCTACGACCCACGGTCCACGACCGGCCGTTGGTGCACCCCACGGTGTGGCACCACCCCGATGGCGGCATTCCCGTGATCGACCCGTACGTCAGGCGCTACTGGACACCGGTCCTGGGGCCGGGAGCTGTGGCCGACCTCCTCCGGCTCGCCACCGCCGCGGAACGCCACCGCTCCCTCCCCCGACCGGTTCATCTCCCCACGCTCGTTCGGGCCGGCATGGTCTCCCACGACGAAGGGGCGATCAAGGTGCGCACTCGCGTCCCCGAGGTCCCCCGCCGCTTCCACTCGATCCTCCCGCCGGCCCTCCGTCGCGAGCTGACCGAACGACGCCGTCAGCTGAGGATGAGCTTGGGGGCTTCGAACGCCTCGGCATAGCCGGAGGGTGAACGGCACTCGACGCCGCGTAGCCGCATCAGTCCGCGGAACAGCTCACCGTCGAACCAGGGTTTGCCCGCTTGTGACGGGAACATCGCCTCGAGATGCTCCAACTTGGCCGCCACATCTGCGCCGTCGAGGCGCACGTAACAGTTGGTGCCTGCCAGATCTCCCTCGTACTTCGGGATCTCGTAATGGAGGATCGTCGACGCACGGTGGACCTGCCAGACGAGCTCACCGAGGAATCGATGGTCCTGATGGGCGTCGCTCGCCCGCGGGGCGAGGATCACGTCCGGCTCGAATCGGGTGCGGTGTTCCACGAGCGCCGCCTTCACCGCCGCCGGGTCGTCGTAGGGCAGATGACCGTCGCGGAACCCACACAAGGTGAGAAGGCCGGCGCGGCCCAGCATCCTCTCCGCCGATCGCTCGGCTTCGGCGCGCCGCTCGCCATCCCCGCTGAGAACGATCCAGCGGATCTCCACCGAGGGGTGGCGTTGAACGAGCTGCAGCATCGTCCCCCCACACCCGATCTCGACATCGTCCGGATGCGCCCCGACGGCCAGCACTCGACGTGCGTCCGCAAAGAGTGGCGCAGGGAGCAGGCTCAGATCGGCCCTTCTTCCTTCCACAACTCCCACGGCGCTCGACCGGACACCCAGAGATCCTCGAGCCGCCGCTTGTCCTTGAAGGTGTCCATGGGCGCCCAGAAGCCCTCATACTTGACCGCGGCGAGCTTGCCCTCGTCCATCAGACGGAAGAACGGCTCCATGACGATCTCGTCTCCGGGCTCGATGTAGTCCAGGAACTCCTTGCGGAACACAAAGTAGCCGCCATTGATCCAGAGATCGGAACCGTAGATTGGTCGGATCTCTGTGACCGTGTCCGTCTCGTCGATCTCGACTCGGTGATAGCTGAGCGGTGGCTGGACCAGCAGGAACTGGGCGATCTTGTCCGATGCCTCGAAGTCGGCCACGTATTTGTCGAGCGGGAGATCGGTGAGGCCGTCGCTGTAGTTGACGAGGAAGATGTCCTCATCCTGCAGCAGGTGGCGCACCCGCAGCAGGCGATCCGCCACCACCGTCTGCATGCCGGTGTCGACGAACGAGATCGTCCAGTCGTGGATGTCGGTGGACATCATGTCGACCTGCCGGCCGCCGGCCGACATCACGAAGTCGTTGGAGATGGCTTCGTCGTAGTCCAGGAAGAAGCTCTTGATCACGTCGGCCTGGTAGCCGAGGGTCAGGATGAAGTCGGTGTGGCCGAAGTGGGCGTAGTACTTCATCAGGTGCCACATGATCGGGCGGTAGCCGAGTGGCACCATCGGCTTGGGGATCGTCTCGGAGTAGTCCCGGATACGAGTCCCGTACCCACCGCAGAAGAGCACGACCTTCATGTTGTCACCTCGGGAGCGTCGAAAACGGTCACTTCGGGGATCGGCACCACGAACTTTCCACCCCACTCCCCGATCGCCGCCATCTGCTCGCTGATCTCGTCCTTCAAGTTCCACGGAAGGATCAGGACGTAGTCGGGCCGGGTGTCCATGATGCGGTCGGGCTCGTGCACGGGGATGTGCGTTCCCGGTAGGTAGTAGCCGTGCTTCGCAGGACTGCGGTCCACGGTGTACTCCAACAGATCGGAACGGATACCGCAGTAGTTGAGCAACGTGTTGCCCTTGCCCGGGGCCCCGTATCCCACCACCTTCTTGCCGGCGTCGCGAGCGTCGATCAGGAACCGCAGCAGTTTGCGCTTCGTGGCCTCGACGTTGGCGCCGAAGGAGGCGTACGTCGCCAAGTCGTCGACCCCGAGCCGCTGCTCCCGTTGCAGCATCTCCGTCACGCGCTCGGTCACGGGCAGCGCCGGGTTCTCGGCGTGCCGGCCGTAGATGCGAAGCGAGCCGCCATGAGTCGGCAACTCGTCGACGTCCCACAGCACGAGGCCGTGGGCGGTGAAGATCCGCTGCGCCGCGGTGAATGAGAAGTACGAGAAGTGCTCGTGGTAGATGGTGTCGAACTGGTTGTGCTCGATCAGCTGGAAGAGGTGAGGGAACTCGATGGTGAGCACGCCGTCGGGTGCCAGCAGCGTCTTCATGCCGGCCACGAAGCTGTTGAGATCCGGCACCTGTGCAAGCACGTTCTTCCCGCACAGCAGGTCGGCACGCAGATCTTTGCCCGCCAGCCGAGCGGCGGTTTCCTCGCCGAAGAACTCCACCAGCGTTGGGATCCCATTCCCTTCGGCAACCGCCGCAACGTTGGCCGCAGGCTCGATGCCGAGCACGGGGATGCCCTTCTCCACGAAGTACTGCAGCAGGTACCCGTCGTTCGACGCAAGCTCCACGACCTGCGAGGACGCATCGAGCCCGAATCGCTCCGTCATGTCGTCGGCGTAGCGCCGGACATGGTCGAGCCAGCTGTCGGAATACGACGAGAAATAGACGTAGTGACCGAAGATCGATTCGGGGCTGACGTACTCCTCGAGTTGGACCAGCGAGCACTCCGCGCAGACGTAGACGTGCAACGGGTAGAAGGGCTCCATCTCGTTGAGCTGGGGACCGGAGAGCATGGTCTGGCAGAGCGGCGACTTGCCGAGATCCACCATCGTGAAGCTCAGAGGTGCGTCGCAAAAGCGGCACCGAGCCCCGGTCGCCGCCGCCCCCACGGCGGGAGCAGTCTCGGCCATCGTCATGTGTCTCCTCCGCCACTGGTCCAGCGAATGTCGGTGTCGAGCCGCCCGGCCTCGAGGAGCGTGCGCAGCCGGCGCAGCCGCACGTAACGATCGCTCTCGAAGAGCTCGGTTGTCATCGGCTGTGCGAGGTACCCGGCGTACAACTCCTTGGCGCCGCGGGCCACATCCCACTGTGGCGCAAACTCGGGCAGGATGGACTCGGCCTTCGAGAAGTCCACGCGATAGTCCCTCGTGTCCGGCTCGCCACCTTCGGCGAACGACACGACGCTGTCGGGCACGACGCTGCCGACGATCTCGGCGACATCACGAATCTGATAGTTCTCCCCGTTCCGCCCGATGTTGATCGCCTGGTTGTGGATGACCTCACGGGGTGCTTCGAGGCAGGCGACGAACGCCGCCGAGATGTCGGCCACATGCACCAGCGGACGCCACGGTGACCCGTCGCTGAGGATGCGCACCTGACCCGTGGTGACGGCCCAGCCGGTGAGGTTGTTGACGACGATGTCGAGACGCAGCGCCGGTGACGCACCGTAGGCGGTGGCGTTGCGGAGGTAGACAGGAGTGAAGTCGTCGTCGGCCAGCAGCGAGATGTCGCGTTCGGCGTAGACCTTGGACTCCCCGTACGGGGTGACGGGCGCCATCGGCGCTTCCTCGTCGACGAGACCGTCGCCCGCAGCGCCGTACAGGCTGCAAGACGACGAGAACAAGAATCGCTCGACACCGGCGGCCTTGGCCGCCTCGGCGAGGGCCACGGGAGCGCGCCAGTTGATGTCGTACGTGACCTCGGGGTTGAGGTCGCCCAGTGGATCGTTGGACAGTGCGGCGAGGTGGATCACTGCGTCGAAACCCTCGAGGTCGGCGGGGTGCACGGTGCGGATGTCACCGCCGATCTCAGGAACCTCCGGAGGTTGCGTTCCAAAGTCGCATCCGCGAAAGAAGCCGGTGTCCATACCGGCGATGTCGTGCCCGGCAGCCGCCAGCATGGGCGTCAGCACCTTGCCGATGTATCCGAGATGGCCGGTGACGAGAACTCTCACGCTGTTCCCCCCTGCAGATCGCAACAAACATTGATCGCATGCGGCACATCCCCCTGGTCCCTTGGGAGCTCCCGCATGCGATGGGTCTTCGACTCCCCGCACGATACCGGTTCGGCGAACCGCCGGACCTGGGTCGATAGCCTCATATCCCGTACTGTTTGGGCATTTCTGGGACTACGCTCGGCCCCAATGGGCAAGACGTACAACGACCTCGTCGCAGCCGCCAAGACGTCCATCCGCGAGGTGGATCCGGCCGATGCGTGGCGTCGCGCCCAGGAGGACGGAGCGGTCATCGTCGACGTGCGGGAACCAAACGAGTACGCCGCCGGAGCCGTGCCGGGGGCAGCGCTCGTCCCCCGCGGCATCCTCGAATCCGACATCCCTCGGCACGTACCCCATCCGGAGCGGGAGGTGCTGCTGATCTGCGCCGCCGGCAACCGCTCGGCACTCGCCGCCGTCACCCTCGAGGAGATGGGGTACACCAACGTTGCCTCGGTCGCCGGTGGCATGACGGCGTGGAAGCACAACCAGCTGCCGTGGGGCGGCCCCGGAGGGTTGACGATCGAGCAGCGCAGCCGGTATGCGCGGCACCTCATCCTTCCCGAGGTCGGAGAAGCCGGCCAAGAGAAGCTGCTGAGCTCGCGAGTTGTCCTCGTCGGCGCCGGAGGTCTGGGATCCCCGGCAGCGCTGTATCTCGCGGCCGCCGGAGTCGGCACGATCGTGGTTGTCGATGACGACGTCGTGGATCCCTCAAACCTCCAGCGCCAGATCCTGCACAACACGGCACGCGTGGGAACCGCCAAGGTCGACTCCGCTCAGCAGACGCTCACTGCCATCAACCCGGACATCGTGGTGGAGCGCCGCCGTGAGCGTCTCGCTTCCGACAACGCGACCGATGTCTTCGCCGCGGCTGACGTCGTGATCGACGGTGCGGACAACTTCCCCACCCGATACCTCGTCAACGACGCCTCGCTCCACACCGGCGTACCCGTCGTCCACGGCTCGGTGCTGCGCTTCGAAGGACAGGCGTCCGTGTTCACCCCGTTCGACGGGCCGTGTTATCGCTGCCTCTATCCGCAGCCGCCGCCGCCCGAGTTGGCGCCAAACTGCGCCGAGGCCGGCGTGTTGGGAGTGCTGCCGGGGGTGATCGGCACCATCCAGGCCGTCGAGACGCTCAAGCTGCTGCTCGGCGCAGGCGACACGCTGGCGGGCAGGCTCCTCACGTTCGACGCCCTCGACGCTTCGTTCCTCACGCTGCGGATCGAGCGCAGACCCGACTGTCCTGCCTGCGGCGATCCGGAACGGCTCCCCCCGCTCGTGGACTACGACGAGACGTGCCGTGCCGTGCCTGCCGGAAGCCCGAGCTGATCCGCAGCCGATCAGCCTTCAGCCGCAAGCTCTGCCAGCGCCACCAACGTCCGAACGCCGAAGCCGGTGCCGCCCTTGCTGACATAGTGCTCGGCCTTGCCCGACCGTGCCGGGCCTGCGATGTCGAGATGGGCCCAGGGCGTGTCTCCGGCGAACTCCTGCAGGAAGAGCGCCGCGGTGATCGCCCCACCGAACCGGTCACCGGTGTTCTTCATGTCCGCAACCACCGATTCGAGCTTGGACCGGTACTCCGACTCGAGCGGGAGGTGCCACATCGGCTCGCCGGCGCGCCGCGCCGCTGCGGTGAGCTTGCCCGCCACGTCGTCTTCCGACGCAAAGATGCCGCCGACCTTCTCGCCGAGCGCCACCTTGCATGCCCCCGTCAGTGTGGCGATGTCGACGATGAGGTCCGGCTCCTCCTCCACCGCCAGCGACAGGCCGTCGGCCAGCACCAACCGGCCCTCGGCGTCGGTGTTGAGCACCTCGACCGTCTTGCCGTTGCGTGCCTGGAACACATCGCCCGGTCGCAGGGCACCACCGCCGGGCATGTTCTCGGTGAGCGGGGTGATGCCCACGATCTCGACCGGCAGGCCGAGAGTGGCAATCGCCCACACGGCACCGAAGACCGCGGCTGCGCCGGACATGTCCGACTTCATGTCCTCCATGCCGGACGGCGGCTTGAGCGACAACCCGCCGCTGTCGAACACGATCCCTTTGCCGACGTAGGCGAGCTTGGCGACGGGCTGGGGCGGGGCATAGTCGAGACGCACCAGACGGGCCGGTTCGTGAGACCCTGCGGCGACCGCAGCCAGACCACCCAGACCCTCCGAGTCGATTCGGTCGGCGTCCCACACGGTCACCTCGATGCCGAGAGGGGCCAGGTGGGTGACCGCCCAGTCGGCGAGCTCGCGCGGCGACTTGCCGCCCGCGGGCTCGTTCACGAGGTCCCGCGCCATCCCCACCGCGTTGGCCACGACGGCGCCTGCCTTGCCGTCCGAGGCGGCGCCGGCCAGGACCAGCCGCTCGGTGACGATCTCGCTCGGATCACTCATGTACTTGTCGAAGCGGTACTGCCCCAGCGCAAACCCGAATGTGACGAGGTCCTCGGCTCCGTCGAGGTCGACCTGTTGCAGGGTGGTCACGACCGTCGCATGCTTGGTCGCCGCCTTGGCGGCAACGGCGGCTGCCCGGCGCAGCCCCTCGGCATCGACCTCGTCGCCCAGGCCGACCAGGAGAACCTGCCGATACGGGAGTGCGCCCCCACCGGGCACGGACACCGTCTGCCCCGCCTTCCCCCGGTAGTCGCGACCTGCCAGGTAGTCCTCGAGCCATGGCAGTTGCTCGGCCACCCAATCGGCCCCCGGCCCCCAGCTCAGGTCGGCGAAGACCGGAACGACCAGCAGGTCGCCGGCGGTGGCCGCCGGTGCGGGGCCGGTCGTGATCTCGAGCATTCAGCGCTCCTCGCTGCGGGTCGGGGTCCAGCTGTCCTCAGCTGCGCGGGCATGCATGTAGAGCAGATCGGCGAGCCGGTTGAGGTAGGGCACGACGTACGAGTCTTCGATGTTCGCCTCACGGGCATGGGCGACGGCCTTGCGCTCGGCGCGTCGCACGATCGAGCGGGCAACATCGATCGCCGCGGCCAGTGCGTTGCCGCCCGGCACGACGAACTCGGTCGGCATTCCCCGATCGTCGACGATGTCATCGATCGCTCGTTCGAGTGCAACGACCATCGCTTCGGTGACACGGCTCACGCCGTCTTCGAGTTTGTCGTGGCTGTCCGGATTGGTGGCAAGCTCGGCGCCGACGACGAACAACTCTCGCTGGATTCCGAGCAGCGTGATCGCCAACTCCGGATCGGAGGTGAGTGCGATCGCCCGCGCCATTCCAAGCGCAGAGACCGCCTCGTCCACGGTTCCGTAGGCCACCGGACCCGAGCCGTCCTTCGCAACCCGGCCACCGTAGAACATGCCGGTGGAGCCGTCGTCGCCCCTCTTTGTGTAGATCTTCACCACGTCAGCCTATATGGGTCGGCACCGGCCGCGATCAGCCGTAGGCGATCAGCCGGCCCACCACCAGCGCACCCAGCGCCGTGAGCACTGCCAGGTAGCTCAACCCGGTTGCCGCCATCACGCCGGTGTAGTTGGGCTCCTTCAAGGAGAACCAGACGCCGAGGATCAGCAAACCGGTCGTGATGGCGAGCGCGCCGTAGGCCCACGCAAGGACGGCATCGGCCATGTTGCCCTCGGCCACGAGACGCCCCACCACGATGGCGGCGTCGGCGGCGAGACCGACGCCGCCGGCGAACGCAAGCCGGTGAAGAGCCCATCGGGGCAGCCTGGGGTCGACCAGATACCAGTGTCCGAGCAACATCTCCGAGGTGACACCTCCGGCGAACAACGCACCGGTGACGACGGGCGCCAGCGGTGAGTCTGTCCACGCCGATGCGACCAACCCGGCAGTACCCACGACGAAGGCTGCCGTGGCGACGGGGGAACGTCGCGCCGTTGCGGCGGCCACGAGCGCGGCCATGAGCCCGAGCCAGGCCCCGACTCCGCCTCCGGCGGCACCGGTAGAGGTCGCAAGCATCGCGACGACACCGGCGACGAGCCAGGTGTAGCCGGGACCGACGATGCGCCACCACGCCACCGCGGCGCCTCCGGCGGCGAGACCGGCCGTCCACATCGACAGCACCAGAGCCGGAGCGAGGTCCATGGGCCCGCCTACGCCGGCGCCATGCGAGCGCTGGAATTGGTCCGGCACAGGCGCTGGGGGCTCACCGGGTGCGGCCCATCCCCGCCGAAGCGACAGGTCACTCGGCGAGCCAGCGGGCGATGCGCTCGGCGACGGCCGGAGGGGTCAAGCCGTACTGCTCGGCGAGGACTCCGGCCGGGGCCGAAGCACCGAAGTGATCGATACCGATGCGCAGCCCGTCGCTCCCCACGATGTCTGCCCATCCGTAGGTCGAGCCGGCCTCGATCGAGACCCGAGGGACACCCGTCCCGAGGACGTCGTCACGATAAGACTCGTCCTGCTGGCTGAAGAGCTCGACACACGGCATCGAGACCACGCGCGCCGAGATCCCTCGCTCTGCGAGCAACTCGGCGGCGGCAATGGCCACCCAGCGTTCCGATCCGGTTGCCACGACGACGACATCGTCGCCGGGGACGACGATGTAGCCGCCACGGGCAACCTGCGCCGGGTCGCTGGGGCTCTCCGGCACGGGAACGCCCTGCCGGCTGAAGATGAGAGCCGTCGGGCCGTCCGTACGATTGACGGCGACCTGCCACGCACCGGCGACCTCTCCGGGATCGCCGGGACGGACCACGTGCAGGTTGGGGATGGCCCGTAGCGCAGCCAGGTGCTCGATGGGCTGGTGGGTCGGACCGTCCTCTCCCAGGAACACCGAGTCGTGGGTCCACACCCAGATGCTCGGAGCGCCCATGAGCGCTCCGAGCCGCACCGATCCCCGCATGTAGTCGCTGAACGTCAGGAACGTCGAGCCGAAGGCGCGAAGGCTGCCGTGGAGGTTGACACCATTGACGATCGCACCCATGGCGTGCTCGCGGACGCCGTACCGGACGTTGCGCCCATCGCGCCGACCGGCGCTGAAGTCGTCGGCCGAGTCGATGAGCGAGTTGGTCGAGCCGGCGAGATCTGCGTCGCCGGTCAGGATGTCGGGCCGCAAGGTCGCCAGCTCCTGGATCGCCGCACCCGACATGGCGCGAGTCGCCAC
Source organism: Acidimicrobiia bacterium (assembly GCA_965216945.1). Lineage (GTDB taxonomy): Bacteria > Actinomycetota > Acidimicrobiia > Spongiisociales > UBA5794 > DATHZQ01. The sequence continues at coordinate 455,238 of CBDCGU010000003.1, forward strand.
GCTCTTGGGCACTTCGTACACCGGCGCCGAGAGCTCGACCGGTGCGGGCGTCGTGAACGCTTCCCAACGAGCCGCCAGCTCGGCGTCCCCGGCGAACGCGGCCTCACTGCGATCCCTCCACGCGGCGTGCTCCGCCCGACCGCGATCCATGGCTGCGGAGAAGAAGTCATACACCTCGGCCGGGATCTCGAACGGCGCATGCGCCCAGCCGAGACGTTCCCGCACGAGGGCAACCTCGTCGTCGCCGAGGGGCGAGCCATGGGCCGCGGCGGTGTCCTGTTTGTTTGGGCTGCCGAACCCGATGTGGGTCTTGCACGAGATCAGCGACGGCCGGTCGGACGTAGCTCGAGCCTCACTGATGGCCTCTGCGATCGCGGCATGATCGTGACCGTCGACTGTCAGCGTGTGCCAGCCGTAGGCGTCGAACCGCTTGGGTACGTCCTCGGAGAACGTCCATTCGGTGGGACCCTCCAGCGAGATGGCGTTGTCGTCGTAGAGATAGACGAGCTTGCCCAGCTTCCAGTGGCCCGCCAGCGATGCAGCCTCTGCGGCGATGCCTTCCATGAGGTCGCCGTCCGAGACGAAGCCGTAGGTGTAGTGGTCGACGATCTCAGCTCCGAACTGCGAGCGCAGATGGGTCTCGGCCAGCGCCATTCCCACCCCGGTGCCAAATCCCTGACCGAGCGGGCCCGTCGTCGTCTCGATGCCCCGCTCCAGATCGATCTCGGGATGCCCCGCGGTGGGTGACCCCCACTGCCGGAAGTTGCGGAGATCGTCCATCGCCATGTCGAAGCCGCTGAGGTGGAGGAGCGAGTAGAGCAGCATCGAGCCGTGGCCGTTCGATACGATGAACCGATCGCGGTCGGACCAATCCGGATGGTCGGGATCGACGTCGATGAACTCCCCCCACAGCACGGTGGCGATGTCAGCCATACCCATCGGCATGCCGGGATGACCCGAGGCGGCGTTCTGGACGGCGTCCATCGACAGCACGCGGATGGCGTCGGCGGCGAGGCGAGCGAGATCGGTCACGGTTCCTCCGCAGGGGTGGGGAGCGCGGCAAGGGTAGTGGTCGTGGGTACAGCACTCTGCAGGCCGGTGCCGCATGTGCTCAACTCCGGGTCGTTCACTCCACGAGATCGTCCTCGGGAACGGCATACGACGGCATGACGAGGTGGTCCAGCCACGGCCCCGGGTCGGGCGTCCACGCCATCGCCGCCATTTGCCTCATCGAGCGCCGGCCGCCGGTGGCCCGAAACAGCTCGAAGTGCGGTGCCTGCAACACGACCTCGGGCTCGGACCGCCCGACCGCATACGACCGTATGCCGTCGGTGGACTCCAGCAGAAGGGCGGGCAGGTCGTTCGCCCCCGCCACGAACCGGAGCAGGCCGACGTGGCTGCGCATGGCGAGCCGCACCGCATCGCTGCCACGCGCCCCAGGTACGCCCACGGCGGCGCGGATGTCGTGCTCGTGGAGGGCGATATCGGTCACGACGATGTCGGGCCAGGCCGCTGCGGCAACGGGCCCGAACGCCGTCATCAGTGGATCGGGGATACCGCTGAGATGAGGTTCGTGGAGTATCGCGAGGAGATCCACACGGCTGGCGACCCACTCGTCGAGCACGGCATCGAGCGTCCAATCCGCTCGCATCTCGACATGGCGAGCAGTCCAGGCGGCCGAGGCATAGCCTTCGAGGCGGCCCTGTCCCCAATCGGCGGCAAGCCCCGCCAGGTGCGACACCACATCCTGAACGGACCATCCCGGCGTGGCCGGCACAGGTGCTTCGCCATCGGACGCCGCCAGTACGGCGATGCGGTCGGCGGCACCCTCGTATGCCGCTGCGTGTTCGGCCGACACGATCCCTCCTATCCGACAACCAGCAGTTCGTGGCTCGACGTGTTGAGACGCTCAGCCCCCACGTCGGTGCAGACGACGATGTCCTCGATCCGGACACCGAACCGGCCGGGTATGTAGATCCCAGGCTCGATGGAGAACGCCATCCGAGGCTCCAGCGGGTCATGGTTCCCGGACACGAGGTACGGATCCTCGTGAACATCCCGGCCGATGCCGTGACCGATCCGATGGAAGAAATACTCCCCGTAACCGGCTGCGTCGATCACGGCCCGCCCGGCGGCATCCACCTGATCACAGGGGATGCCCGGGCCGGCGGCGGCGAAGCCGGCTTCCTGTGCCTCGCGCACGACGGCGTGCACGTTCCGATATTCGACATCGGGTGCGCCGACGTGGAACGTGCGCGTCGTGTCCGAGCTGTAGCCACCGACTTTGCCACCAAAGTCGACGACGACGCTGTCGCCGGCCTCGATGACGCGGTCACCTGCCTCGTGGTGCGGCGAGGCGCTGTTCGGACCGGAGGCCACGATCCGGAACGTGGCGACGTCGCTGCCCTCGGCGACCGCCATCGCAGCCACCTCCTCGGACAGCTCGAACTCGGTCTTGCCACGGAAGCGCACATCGCACAGCCGCGCCGCCACTCGGTCCACGGCTGCGGCCGCTCTGCGCAACAGCTCGATCTCGGCGGGCTCCTTGCGGATACGAAGCGTCCTCGAGATCTCGTGCGCCGAGACGAACTCGCTGCCGGGCAGGCGCCGCTGCAGATCGAGCAAGAACACACTCCACGTCTGATCGGTGACGGCGATGCGAGGCGGGGACCCGGCGAGACCGGCAACGACGCCGATGGGATCGACCGTCTCGCCCCACGGCTGCAACGTGAATACCCCCGGCTGGGGCGTCACCCGCGGTGCCTCGAGCTCGGGAATGACGAGTACCGCCTCCCCGTCGAGGGGAATCACGGCCATCGTCAGGCGCTCGGACGGCATCGCCTCGTAGCCGGTGAGGTAGGGGAGGTCCGAGCCGACCGATGCCAGCAGCAGATCGACCTTGCGATCCAGCATGGCATGGCGGGCGCGGCGCATCCTTGCGTCGAAGTCGAAGTCGGGATGGATCACGACGAGGAGGCCGCGGTCAGCGAGTCCCTTGCGTGATACGAGGACCGCACGAGCGGGCCGGACTCGACGTGTGGCAGACCCAGGCGGTTGCCCTCCGCCGCATACAGGTCGAATTCGTCGGGATGGACATAGCGGTCGACGGCCCGATGTCGCACCGTCGGGCGCAGGTACTGCCCGATGGTCACGATGTCGACGCCGACCGCCCGCAGATCGGCCAGGGCGCCGAGTACCTCGACCTCGGTCTCGCCCATGCCGACGATGAGTCCCGACTTCACGGAGCCTTCGGGCCGAATCCACTTGGCACGGGCCAGCAGCGCAAGCGAACGGCCGTAGTTGGCGGCAGTTCGGATGTCGCGTTGCAGGCGAAGCACGGTCTCGGTGTTGTGGTTGAGGACCTGTGGCCCGGCAGCCATCACGGTCTCGAGGGCGGATCGATCCCCCTTGAAGTCGGGGATGAGCACCTCGACGGCACATCCGGGCATACGATCGTGAATGCGCGTGATCGTCTCGGCGAATATCCCCGCTCCCCCGTCCGGAAGATCGTCACGGTTGACCGACGTGAGCACTGCATGCTGCAGCCCCATCTTCTCGATGGCCTCGGCAGCGCGCCGCGGCTCATCGATATCCACTTCGCCGGGGCGCCCTGTCGGGACATCGCAGAACGCACACGCCCGCGTGCATCGATCTCCGAGCAGCATGAGAGTTGCGGTGCCCTGGGACCAGCATTCGTAGATGTTGGGGCACCCGGCCTCCTCGCATACGGTGTTCAGGTCCATGTGGCGCATCAGGCGCTTCAGGTCGGCGTAACCCTCCGTATCGAGGCTGGCCGTGACCCGCATCCAGTCCGGTCGTTCGGGCTCGCCGGCGAGCACTCCCCGGATGGCGACGGGTACCTCGTCTCTGGCTTCCGGGGAGAACGCTCCGGCTGCGATCATCGCATCGACGTCGTACACGCGCTTGTTCGACCCGCGGGCGAACGCTCCCAGTTGGGTCTCGGTCGAATCGTGGCCGAAAACGCCCGGGAGGTGACGCATGAGAACGGGCACCGTCTCTTCGAGCGTGACATCACGGCCGAGCAGTTGGGTCAGCGACGCCACCGGCCGATCCCCGATACCGCAAGGGATGATGTGGCCGAAGTAGTCGAGGTCGGGAGCGACGTTCAGCGCAAATCCGTGCATCGACACGCCGCGGGACACCCGGACACCGATGGCGGCGACCTTGCCCCGCTCGGTCCACACCCCCGTGAAGCCCTCCTCTGCCCACGCCTCGATGCCGAACTCACCGAGCGTGGCGATGAGCACCCTCTCGATGCGACGCACGTGACCGACCATGTCGAATCCATTGGGCAGCTTGGGCACCGCAAAGATCGGGTAACCAACCAGCTGACCCGGGCCGTGGTAGGTGATGTCGCCACCCCGGTCGACGAAGTGAACGGTGGCGCCGAGCTCCGTGAGCCGCGTCTCGCTCGCCAGCAGGTTGGATCCATCGCCGTTCCGGCCCACGGTGTAGACGTGGGGGTGCTCGACGAGCAGCAGGTAGTCGTCGGTCGTACGTCCACCCGTACGGCCCTCCCAGAATGCCCTCTGGAGGTCCCATGCCTCGTCGTATGGCAGGCGGCCGAGCCAGCGGGTCCGCAGCAGCCGAGACGCTGCGGTTTGGGTCACGACAGCTCCTGCTCCCAGTCCCACGACTCGAGGTTGTGCTTGATGCGCTGCAGGAAGAGAACGGCGGTGGAACCGTCGAAGACCCGGTGATCCCACGTGAGACCCAGATAGCCGATCGGCCTGATACCCAGCATGTCCGTCCCATCGGGCAGCGTGAGCACCGCCGGACGCTTCGCAACGGTGTCGGTCGACAGGATCGCGGCATTCGGGACGTTGATGATTGGGGCGCTCATGAACGATCCGAAGGGACCGGGGTTCGTGATGGTGAACGTGCTCACCGCCACGTCGTCGGGCTGGAGCGCACCGTCGCGCGCCTTGATGGCTTTCTCGCGGATCTCCTTGGCAAGCGGTGTCATGCGCATGTTGTCGGCGTCCCGCACCGTGACCACAACCAGGCCTCCCTGGTTCATGTCGACGGCGACTCCGAGGTCGATGTCGCGGTGGAAGACGTGCTCACCCTCTTCCAGGTGGAAGGCGCTGTTGACAACGGGGAAAGCGTGCAACGCATCCATGGTCGCCCTGGCGATGAACGGCAGATACGTCAGCGAGAACCCGTGCTGCGCCTTGAAGGACTCCTTGTGGGCCAGCCGCACACGCTCGACGTTGTGATAGTCGACTTCGACGGAGGTCCACACATGAGCTGCTGTGGCCTTCGCCATCACCATGTTGTCGGCGATGCGCCTGCGAAGCCTGCCGATCTCACGCACCTCGTCGCCACCGGCCATCGGGGCGGGTTCGGCCGAAGCAGCTGCGGCAGCCGGCGCCACCGGCACGGGGGCCGTCTCGGGTGCACTCTCGGGCGCCGGGGCCGGTTCGGCCGAGGGAACCACGGCGGGGGCGACCGCAGCAGCCGTGGCGGCCGCAGCGGGCGCAACCGGGGGCGCAGCAGACGGCTCGGGCTCGGCTTCCGCGGCAGCGGGCTCCGGCTCGGATTCTGCGGCGACGGGAGCCATCTCGTCCTCAGCGGGGACCTCGGCTTCCGCCGGCGCCGTTGCGGCACCGGCCGCCTCGGCGACGGGTGCCACCGGCTCGGGGGCCGGCGGGGCCGCCGGCTCGACGGCGACCTTGGCGCCTCCGGAGTCGATGTAGGCCATGACGTCGCTACGCGTGATACGCCCCCCGTCTCCCGTGCCGACCACCTGATTCAGATCGATGTCGTGCTCGGCGGCGAGCTTGCGGACCACCGGTGACAAGACTCCGCGCCGAGGGGCGTCATCGGTGGGCACCGGTGGGGCCATGGCGGCAGCGACGGCAGGTGCGGCTGCCGGAGGTTCGGCGGCCTGCGGCGCCGTGGGAGCCGGTCGCTCGGCCGGTGGCTCAGAGGTCGCCGCCGGCGCATGCACCGGTTCGGTCGGAGGCTGCTCGGCGATCTCCGGTGCGGCGGGAGCCGTGGGGGCAGCCTCCGGTACCGCCGCCACCTCAGGCGGTGCGGGCGGTTCCTGGGCCGAGTCGGGCGCACCGGCATCGCCGGCTGCCTCGCCCGGTTCGCCTATCACCGCGAGGGGGGTGCCGACGGTCACCGTCTCACCCTCGGCAACCAGGATCTCCTGAATCACGCCACCCGCCGGAGACGGAACCTCGGTGTCGACCTTGTCGGTTGAGATCTCGAGCAGGACCTCGTCCTCGGCGATCGTGTCACCCGGTGCTTTGGCCCAAGACAGGATGGTGCCCTCGGTGACCGTTTCACCGAGCTGCGGCATCGTCACCGTTATCGCCATGTCTTGCGGTCTCCTTCGTGTTCGTACTGGTGCGGTGGGGGGCCTTGGCCGCCGTCAGTGGAGGGGGCGGCCCGCCGACGAGAGCAATGTCTCACCGATGGCCTCGGCAATCGTGGGGTGGGCGTGGATGAAGGCGGCCGCCTCCGACGGCAACGCTTCCCAAGCCACAACGTACATCAACTCATGAATCATCTCACCTGCGTTCGGCCCGGCCACCGTCGCACCGAGGATCGGGCCGCCCTTCTGGGCAACGACCTTGACGGTTCCGCCGGTGTCGCCCTGAATGATGGCACGACCCACCCCTCGCATGCCATGGTCGGTCGTCTCGACGTCGTAACCCGCTTCCCTGGCCTGAGCTTCCGTCATTCCCACGGATGCGACCTCGGGGTGGGTGTAGGTGACCAGTGGGATGGCTCGATAGTCGACCGGAGCCGGTGAGCCGGTTGCGATGTGCGTGACGGCGGCAATGCCCTCGGCGAAACCGGCGTGCGCCAGCTGCGGGGTGGCGGCCACGATGTCCCCGACCGCATACACGTTGGGCTGTGCGGTCTCCATGGTTGCGAGGTCGGCAACCACGTATCCCCGGTCCACGACGACGCCGGTGTTCTCGAGGCCGATGCCCTCTGTCACCGGGGCGCGACCCACGGCCACGAGCGCGACGTCCACCTCGACCGATGTGTCGCCCGCCGTCACTCGAATGGCGTTGTCGAGGTGCTCGGGGGGACCGACCATCGCTCCCGTGGTCACCTTGACGCCCAGCTTACGGAAGTGCCGGCTGAGAACCTTGACCGCCTCCGGCTCGGTGCCGGGGAGGAGCTGGTCCAGTGCTTCGAAGACGTGCACCTCCGACCCGGTTTCGGCAAGCAGCGAGGCGAACTCACATCCGATGACGCCACCACCGATGATCGCCACCCGATCTGGACGCTCAGCCCAATCCAGAGCGTCGTCGCTGGAGACGATGCGCCGACCGTCGAAGTCCCAGCCCGGGATCGACCGCGGTACGGAGCCCGTGGCGAGCACCACGTTCCGCGTCTCGATCCGGCGCACCCCGCTGTCGTCGGCGACCTCGAGCGCCCCGTCGGGACCGATACGACCGAACCCCTCGATCACATCCACCTTGCGTGCCTTCAAGAGACCGCTGAGCCCGCGGACGAGACCGTCGACGACGGAGTTCTTTCGCTCCAGGGCGGCCTTCCAGTCGAGACCCGGCGGATCGGCGATCACACCGAACTCCGCCGCGCGCTTGACGGTCGAATACACAGAGGCCGTTTGCAGCCACGTCTTCGCCGGGATGCAACCACGCAGCAGGCACGTCCCACCGACTCGCTCTTTCTCGATGAGCGCTACCGACAATCCGAAGTTGTGGGCGTACAGGGCGGCGGCATAACCGCCGGGGCCGCCACCAATGATGGCTACGTCGTACATGGTCCTCCGCATGTGGATCCTCGGCCTGGCCCCGAGACTAGTGCCCCGTCTCGCAACATTCACCGGGCTCGCACGCGCCGACCGGCTCCTGGTTGATGGCGGAGAATGCGGGAGCCCGGACCCTGTCGGTACGATGCCGCGATGCAGACCCGCTACCTGATTCTGACCGCCCTCATCACCGGAATCGCCATCCTGGTTGCGGCTGCGGTCTGGTTTGCGCTGCTATGAGCACGCCCCCACGGGTTCTCGTCGTCGGTGGGGGCATCGCCGGGGTCGCCGCGGCACACTTCCTCGCCACAGAGGCGGACGTCACGCTGATCGAGCGGGAGAGCACCCTGGCGTATCACACGACGGGTCGGTCGGCTGCGCTGTATTTCGAGAACTACGGGGCGCCGCCGATCCGACCGCTGTCGAGGGTCAGCCGTACGTTCTTCGACTCACCGCCGCAAGGCCTGGCCGATCATCCTCTCCTCTCACCTCGGGGCGCCTTGACGATCGCAAGTGCGGAGAGGCTTCCGGCTCTACGTGCTGCCTTCGACGAGGGCGAAGCCGCCGGTGCTGCGCTGGAGTGGCTCGACACGGGAGCCGTCCGGCGGCGCTGCGACGCAATACGGCCGGCGGCGGCAGCAGCCGGTGTCTGGGAACCCGACGCCGCCGACCTCGATGTCGCAGGCATCCATCAGGCCTTCGTGCGCGGTTTGCGGCGCTCCGGCGGCATCATTCGCCCGTCAACAGGGCTGCACGGCGGTGAGCGAAGGGCGACGACCTGGACGGTGAGGCTCGACGGCGGCGATACGTGGGAGGGCGACACGATCGTCAACGCGGCCGGAGCATGGGGAGACGAGGTCGCCGCGGCCTGCGGGCTCGCACCGGTCGGGCTCCAACCCAGACGCCGCACGGCGTTCATGGTCGGTGGTCGCCCCGGATCGGAGGTGTGGCCCCTCGTTGTCGACGTGGACCAGACGTTCTACTTCAAGGCGGACGGCGAACAGCTGCTGTGCAGCCTGGCCGACGAGACGCCGTCACCGCCCTGCGACGCCAAACCGGAAGAGGTCGACGTCGCACTGGCCATCGAACGGATCAACGCGGCGACCGACCTGGCGATCCGGAGTGTCCGTTCCCAGTGGGCGGGGTTGCGCACATTCGTTCCGGACAAGGCAATGGTGATCGGCCCCGATCCCTCCGAGCCCGCATTCGTGTGGCTCGTCGGCCAGGGCGGGACCGGGATCCAGACGGCACCCGCAGCCGGAGAGCTGGCGGCCGCCCTTGCATTGCACCGGCCGATCCCCCCGTCGCTCACCGCCGCGGGTGTGGAGGAGGGGGCGCTCTCACCCCAGCGCCTGAGGGGCCGTGCGGGGTAACGTGGCCGGATGCTGTCGATGAGCATCGCCGAGCTCATGGCGCTCGCCACCGGCGAGATCGTCGTCGCCTACGTGGAGCGCGGCGCACTCACGGAGGGCGACGAGATCGACCTGGTCCCGTCCGGAGGGCGGCCCGAGGCAGAGGTCAAGCCCGCCTACCGCCGCTGGCTGCATGTCGGGCCGCCGGTTGGCTATACGGCTGTGGTCGTCTCCGTCGACCCCGCGGCCCTGCTCGACCCGCACGCCGGTTCGGCTCGCCACGTGCTTGCCGCACCCGGTGAGGGCGACCTCGTTTTGCTGCGCGTGTTCGACGACACCGGCCCGGTGCTGTCCGACGAGGCGTTCGCCGCCCGGAAACGGTCGGTGGAAGGTGCCCTGCAGGCGTGACGCTTCCGCTGACCACGGGCGACGTCACCCTCGAGGCGATGTGGGATCGACCCGAGGCTCCTTTGAACGCCCTGGTCTTCTGCCATCCCCACCCCCTGCACGGGGGCAGCATGACGGCTCCCTTGATGCAGGCGGTGACGCGTTCGCTGTGTATGCGGGGATTCGCCGTCTTGCGGTTCAACTTCCGCGGCGTCGGCGCATCGAGCGGGACGCACGACTTCGGGGTCGGCGAGGTCGATGACGTCCACGCTGCCGTCGTCGAGGCGCAGCACGCGTATCCGGAGCTACCCCTTGGTCTGGCGGGATGGTCGTTCGGGGCGGCCACGGCGCTGCGTTATCAGGCGCGCCAGCAATCGACGGCGCCCTACGTCGGGATCGCTCCGCCGGTGTCGTCCCCTCGAGCCCCGGCGTTACCGCTTCGCCACGAGCTGGCGCCGGCTCATCGCACCTTCATCCTGGGCGATCGCGATCAGTTCGTGACGGTGGCAGAGCTCACGGAGTACGCCGCAGACATCGGGGGACACATCGAGATCCTGCAGGGGTCGGACCACTTCTTCTTCTTTCGCGAGGAGCGGGTGGCCGCGGCCGTGGCCGACGGACTCACCGCCGCGGAGTGAACCCCCGATTGCGGGCCTCGGGAAGCTGATCCGGCGCAAACGTCTGGAGCAGGTTGCGGCCGAACAAGTCGTCGGCCTCGTTGCGTCGCTCGAGCTCGTCGTAGTCGGCGTCGTCGTCGCAGTCGTACACGACCATCGTGTCACGCGCACCGACGAACCGGTGATCTTCGAATCGCCGCAATCGGCTCATGGGCCCTCCGTCGCTCCGTCAGGCGGATCGTAGCGAACGATATGCCGGCCCCGGCTCAACCGCTGGTGAAGCGCATGATGGCTTCGGTCACCTGTGGAGTGGCCTGCCTGAGGTCGATCGTGCCGGACAAGTCGTCGCGCGCGATCTCGACCGTGACCGACGAGTCCGTGCTGGATGTACTCACCGTGACATCGAAGCCGCGGGCGTCGAGATTCTGCTCGAAATACGATGCAGCTGCCGGGACCTCCACGGGAAGCCGCATGATGACCTCGGTGGTACCGGCGCTTCTCACCATGAGCGTGCTCCCGATGACCGCTTCCGCAGGTACGGGGAAGTCGGAGGGCATCGACTCGGGCAATGACCCCGATCCGAAAACCACATCCTCCGAGGGATCGACCGTGGTGGTTGCCGCGTCGTCACCGCCACAGGCCGACAGCGCCATGACGACGCCCACGACGAGCGCAACGGCGCGCCAGATGCTTGATGTGAACACGGGATGCGGCCTCCTGATGGAGCCTGTTGCGGCGAGCGGGATTCTAGGAGCACCCGGGGGCTTTGCGATGGGTCCAGGCCCCCGGGAGCCCATCTGCCGGTCTGCCAGCCGAAGGCCGTGGATCGAGCGTCACGCGCCAGGTTCTTCGCCAGGATCGCCGAGAACATCGCCGCGCTCCGCATCGTCCACGACGTCACCCACCGCTCCGAGCTCGGCGAGATACGCGGCTTGGTGGTCGAGCACCTCGATGATGGCCGCACCGTCGTAGGCGTATCCCTGCGCAAAGGCCCGCTCCTGGGCATATTGTGCGGCGTCGATGCCACCAACGACGGCGGCCCTCGAGTCGCGCAGTTGCGGATCCTGGAGGTAATGCAGCTCCCACTCGAGGATGCGGCGCACGTCGTGCCGGCCGAGCTGCGCCTTTGCGCCCGGACTGAGCCGCACGACGACGTACTCGAGCGCATCCTCGACGCTGTAGACGACGAGCTGCTCCGAGTGGCTGCTTCGCTCCTGCCAGCTGAAGGCGATCGCGACTGCGACGAGCAACGCAAACAGGACGATCGCAAGCACCAGCGCTCCCATCCCGCGATGGTACATTCCTGCACCGTCCCCTCCGGAGAGACATGTCCTTCGAAGTGATGCGCCGCTTTTTCGCCTTGCTGGCGATCGGAGTCGACCTCGCAGTGGTCGTCGGCGTCCTGCTGCTCGTCGCCAGCCGCTTTTCCCCGCGGTTCGCCGAGGTGCGCCGCGATGTCGAGGCCTCGCTGCTCGGACGCGAGCTCGTGCTGGCGTTCGTGGTGGCGACGGCGGCGACGCTGGGCAGCCTGTACCTGTCCGAGATCGCCCACCTGGAGCCGTGCAAGTTCTGCTGGTTCCAGAGGATCGCCATGTACCCACTGGCCGTCATCCTGGGCATCGCCGCATGGCGGCAGGACCGAGGCATCCGCATCTACGGAACGACGTTGGCGTCCATCGGCGGCGTCATCGCCGCCTATCACTATCTCATCCAGAACTACCCGAGCTTGAGCGCAGGCGAATGCTCGGTCACCGTGCCGTGCACCGCGGCCTACATCTGGGAGTTCGGGTTCGTGTCGATCCCTTGGATGGCATTGAGCGCGTTCGCCCTTATCATCCTCTTACTCCACGTTGCGCACAGCAACGATCGCAATGCTTCAAGCAGACTGCCCAAATCTGAGGTGACCACGTGACCACGTCGAAGAAGCGGCCGCAAAAGGCCCAAGCCGGCACCGGCTCGAAGGCCGGAAAGCAGGGCTCACAAGCTCGCAAGATCCCCTGGCTGGCCATCGCGTTCGGCGTCGTCGCCGTTGCGTTGGTCGGCGCCATCGTGTTCACCGGTGGCGAAGAGGGCCTCTCCGACAGCGAGCGGATCGAACGTGTGGCGGGAAGCCCGGACATCAGCGGCGATGCGCTGCCGCCGTACAGCGGTGCAGCCGACACGGCCGTAGGGCTGGCGGCGCCCCGCGTCGACGGCGCCGACGCGGACGGTACGCCGGTGTCGATCGGCCCGGAGGGAGGTGCCCAGGCTGTGCTCTTCCTGGCGCACTGGTGCCCGCACTGCCAGGCCGAGGTGCCGCGAGTCCAGCAGTGGCTCGACTCCGGTGGCGGCGTGGAGGGCGTGGAGATCGTGTCCGTCGCCACTTCGTACGACCCGGCCCGTGGCAACTGGTCGCCGACCGACTGGCTCGAGACCGAAGGGTGGACCCAGCCCGTGATCTACGACGACGCCCAGTCGTCGGTCTTCGCATCGTACGGAGCCGGGGCGTTCCCGTTCTGGGTGTTCGTCGACAGCAACGGCAACGTCGTGCGACGGGCGTCAGGCGAGATGGACGTCGCCACACTCGAGGCGCTCCTCACCGAGACGGCGAACGCAGGGCAGTAACGCCAGCTAGATACCCAAGCGGAGGGCGAGCACGCCGCGCCACTCGGCGGCGTCACCGAACATGATCTGGCTGGATTTGGCGCGCTTGAAATAGAGGTGGGCGTCGTGCTCCCAGGTGAACCCGATGCCTCCGTGGATCTGGATCGTGTCCCCGGCCGCCGAGAAGAAGGCCTCGGAGCAGAATGCCTTCGCCAGCGGGGCCGCGATCTGCAACTCCGACGGGTCGGCGCCCGCGGCCCGTCCTGCGTGGTAGGCCGTCGACTTGGCCGACTCCACCGCCACGAGCATGTCCGCGCACTTGTGCTTGATGGCCTGGAAGGAGCCGATGGGTCGACCGAACTGCATGCGTTCCTTCGAATACTCCACGGACATCTCGAGACACTTCTGCGCACCTCCCACCTGCTCGAAGGCCAGTGCCGTCGCCGCCAAGTCGTAGAGACGTGGCAACGTGGTGCCATCGGCAACGGCGAGCCGCGCCGAGGCGGGAACCCGCACGTCGGTGAGTTGGAGCCGCGCCTGCTTGCGCGTCATGTCCATCGTCTCGAGCCGGGTGCGCTCCAGGCCCACCGCATGGCCGTCCACGGCAAAGAACGCGATCTCGCCGGCGTCATCCCGTGCCGTCACGAAGACGGTGTGTGCGGTGTGGCCGTCGAGAACATACGACTTGACCCCGTTGAGCACCACCTCGTCACCGTCCGGAACCGCCGAAGTGACGATCGTGGCGGGATCCCAGGTGCCGCCCTCCTCGACGATGGCAACCGCAGCCGTGGTTTCGCCTGCTGCGATGCCAGGAAGGTATGTGCGCTTCTGCTCGTCGCTCCCGGCCAGGAGCAGGAGGTTGGCGGCGAGTACGACAGAACCGAACAAGGGGGAGGGCGTCATCGCTCTCCCCATCTCCTCGAGCACGATGCCGAGCTCGAAGTAGCCGAACCCGGCGCCGCCGAACTCGTCGGGGATGTGCATGGCGGGAAGCCCCAGCTCCGCCATGTCGGACCAGAGCTCGGGGTCGTAGCCGGTCTCGGTCTCCATCAGTTCGCGCACCCGAGTGATCGGTGCCTTGTCGGCGAGAAAACCTCTCACCGAGTCACGCAGCATCTCTTGTTCGGGCGAAAGTGCGAACGACATCCGGCTCCTCTTCGTTCAGGCGCGAGGCATTCTGCCACGCCCCCGATCGGCCACATCGCCTGGACACGCCGCAGGCACGACGAGCCGCCCGGCGAGCCGCCACCGACCGCTACGCTTCGCGCCCAATGTCGACCCTGTGGCACTACGAGACCGAGGCGCTCCGGATTCGCAAACTGTGCGTCGGTGCCTACGAGAACAACAGCTACGTCCTGGCGTGCCGCACGACCGGCGCGGCCGTGATCATCGACGCCGCAGCCGAAGCAGGCAAGATCATGGGCGCCGTGGACGGGCTACGGCCACAGGCGATCCTCACGACCCACGGCCACTTTGATCACGTGGGAGCGGCGAGGGAGGTCGCCGCCTCGCTCGACATCCCGTTTCTGCTGCACCCGGCAGACGAGCCACTCGCCGGGATGGCAGCCGACGGGCCCGTCGGGCAAGGATCGATCGAGGTCGGCGAGGTCACACTCACGGCGGTGCACACGCCGGGTCACACGCTGGGATCTACGTGCTTCGTGCTGCCCGGAGTCGTCTTCACCGGAGACACGCTGTTCCCGGGTGGACCGGGCGCCACCGTCAGCCCCGGTTCGAGCTTCGACGAGATCATCTGGAGCATCGAGACCCACTTGTTCTCGCTGCCGGACGACACGATCGTCATGCCGGGCCACGGTCTCGACACGACAATCGGCGAAGAGCTCCCGGCGCTGCCCGACTGGATCGAGCGCGGCTGGTAGCCACCGCCGCTCAGAAGAACACGGAGACATATCGATGGAACTCGGACTCATGGTGGAGCCCCAGGTGGGCGGTACGTACGACGAGCTCGCCGCACTGGCGAAGTGGGCCGAAGCCACAGGGCTCGATGCCTTTGCCCGCTCCGACCACTACACCAACATGGCGACGTCGACCCACGCCACCGATGCGCTCACATCGTTCGGAGGCTTGGCACGGGAGACTTCCTCCATCAAGCTCACCGTGCTCGTGACACCGTTGACGTTCCGCCATCCTGCCGTGATCGCCAAGACGGCGGCGACACTCGACGAGATGTCGGGAGGGCGCTTCGAGCTGGGAATCGGCACCGGCTGGATGGAACCGGAACACGATCTGTTCGGCATGGAGCTCGGACCCCTCGGGCAACGATTCGATCGGTTGGAGGAAGCGCTCGGCTACCTGTGGGCGGCGTTCGGCAGAGCGCCCGGGGGCTTCTCGGGTGTGCACTTCGACCTCGCCGACATCGAGGTGCTTCCCAGGGTCGAGGAGAGCACACCGATTGTCATCGGTGGCTCCGGTATGAAGCGCACACCCACCCTCGCCGGCCGGTACGCCGACGAATACAACATGTTCGTGACCGGCAAGGAGACGCTCGACGCTCGGCTGGCGGTGATGCGCACGGCGGCCGACACCGCCGGCCGCGACGCCGACGCCATCAAGATCTCGATGGCGGTGTCGCCTGTCTTCGGCTCCGACCGATCCGAGTACGAGCAGGCGCTGGCCCGGCGCGCCGCCGGTCGCAACATGGACGCCGCCGACTACGTCGCCGTACTCGACGATCGTGACATCCCCCACGGCACCGTCGACGCAGTTGCGGAACGCCTGACGGAGATGGCCTCATGGGGCGTCGGCCGCTTCTACCTCCAGCAGTTCGCCGCTCTCGACGACGTCGACACCGAGAGCTTGGCCACGCTGACCGAAGCCCTGCGTTCGGCCTGACGGCGACGCGCCTGCACTCCCGCACCGAGTCGACCACAGCCGACCCGGCACGGCACCGGCGCTTGCGAACAGCAGGTCAGCATGGGAGTTCGCCCTCACTACACTTCGGGACATGGCATCCGCACCCCTCCTCTCCATCGAAGACCTGCGCGTGTCCGCCGGCGACGTGGAGATCATCAAAGGCCTCGAACTGACCGTCGATCGGGGCGAGATCCATGCGCTCATGGGTCCCAACGGATCAGGCAAGAGCACCCTGGCATCGGTGCTCATGGGCCACCCGAGCTACGAGATCACCTCGGGCCGTGTGCTCTACAAGGGCGAGGACATCGCCGCCTGGACGCCGGACGAACGCGGGCGCGCCGGGATGTTCCTCGGCTTCCAGTACCCGGAGGAGATCCCCGGCGTGTCGGTGGTGAACTTCCTTCGGACCGCCCTCTCCAATCGCACGGGCACGGATTACACGGTTCTCGAACTGCGTTTGAAGGTCATGGAGGTCATGAAGAGCCTCGAGATGGAATCGTCGTTCGCCGACCGCTACCTCAACGAGGGCTTCTCCGGCGGAGAGCGCAAACGCAACGAGGTGTTGCAGATGGCGGTGCTCGAGCCCGAGCTCGCCGTGCTCGACGAGACGGATTCCGGGCTCGACATCGACGCTCTCCGGACCGTCGCCGAAGGTGTGAAGCGGCTCGCCGACGAGGAGCGTGGCTTCCTGATCATCACCCATTACCAGCGCATGCTCGACTACATCGAGCCCACCCACGTCCACGTGTTCGTGGATGGGGCCATCGTCCAGAGCGGCGGTTCCGATCTTGCACAGCGCGTCGAGACGGGCGGCTATGAAGAGTTCCGCCCTGTGGGAGCGGCCGGCTGATGGCGGCGCTCTCTCATGTGAGAAGCGACTTCCCGATCCTGTCGCGAATGATCGGCGATCACCCGCTCGTCTATCTCGACTCGGCCTCCACGAGCCAGAAGCCGGCCTCGGTCATCGATGCGATCAGCGAGTACTACCGCACGACGAACGCCAACGTGCACCGTGGCGCCTACACGTTGTCCGACGAGGCGACCACCCGGTACGAGGGGGCGCGCGCCAAGGTGGCCGGCTTCATCGGCGCCGGCCGCCACTCCGAGGTGGTCTTCACCCGAGGCACGACCTCCGCGATCAACGCCGTCGCCTACGGCTGGGGCCTCAACCGCCTCAACGAGGGCGACCGCATCGTGCTGACCGTCATGGAGCATCACTCCAACATCGTCCCCTGGCAGATCGTTGCCCGCCACACCGGGGCCCAGCTGGCCTACCTCCACCTCGGCGAGGACTACCAGCTCGACGTCTCTGATCTCGATACTGTGTTCGATGACCGCACCAAGGTGCTGGCCGTCAGTGGCATGTCGAACGTGACCGGCGCCATTCCCCCGTTGCGAGAGCTCATCGACGCCGCCCACCGCGTCGGGGCCATCGTCGTGGTCGACGGCGCCCAGGCCGTTCCCCACATGCCGGTCGACGTGGCGACGCTCGGCGCCGATTTCATGGCGTTCAGCGCCCACAAGATGCTTGGACCGACAGGTATCGGGGTGCTGTGGGGTACCTCGGCGCTGCTGGAGGAGATGGAACCGGCCGACGGTGGCGGGGAGATGATCTCCGACGTCCGGCTCTACGAGTCGCGGTGGGCTCCGGTCCCCCACAAGTTCGAGGCCGGCACACCGCCCATCGCCCAGGCAATCGGATTCGGCGCCGCGATCGACTATCTCGACAAGCTCGGCATGGACGAGGTTCGACGGCACGAGGTGGAGATCACGTCGTATGCGCTGCAGCGGCTCGCGGAGGTTCCCGACCTCGTCGTGCACGGCCCGGCCGACGTCGAGCACCGAGGAGGGGCCGTCAGCTTCACGCTGGGCGACATCCACGCTCACGACCTGGCCACCATCCTCGACGAGGAGGCCGGCGTTGCGATCCGCGCCGGACACCATTGCGCCAAGCCGCTGATGCGGGAGATCGAGGTCAACTCGACCGCCCGAGCCTCGTTCTACGTGTACACCATCGAGGACGACATCGACCGGTTGGTCGACGGCTTGCACCGTGCCCGCGAGGTGTTCGGGCTGTAACGCACCGGAGCGGCTGAGCCGAGCGGCCGGCCAGGTGTCATCGCCTCCCCGGCCGGTCCGGGTAGTGTCTCCAGGCCGCGACCGCCAGGGGGACACGATCACGAGGTTCTGGTCCGATCTCACGAGCTCCGACGCTTTTGCGCTCGGGCTCATACTCGGGGGTGCCGCCCTGATCGCCGGCGTCCTCCTCGCCGCTCTGCTGCGCCGACCATCGCCGCCCGCATTCGGCGGATATCTCTACGCGGCAGCGGCGTTGGGCGCCCTGACATTGAGCTTCGACTTGCCCTGGGCCGTGCCGGCAGGTGCCGTGCTGGTCGCAGCCGCATGCGAGATCGGCGACGAGGTGTGGGACAGGGCCTTGGCCGGCATGTTCGGAGCCGCCGTCCTCGTCTTCGGGGCAGAGGTGGCGGCCGGGGTCGGCGCCATCGCCCTCACGGTTGCCATCGCCGGCGCCGCGGCACTGGTGGTGGCCTTCGACGAGACCTACAACCTCTCGGCCGTTGGATTGCCGCTGCTGGCCGGCTCGGCCGCCGGCGTGCTCGTCACGGTGCCGGATACGGAGCGGGCCATGGCACTCTTCGGCGCCGCCCTCCCGCTCATCCTTCTCGGATGGCCAGCCCGGCTCTCCTCCCTCGGCGCCGGCGCCGGCGCCGCGGTAGTGCTGTTCGGCTGGGTCGGAGGGCTCGCCGGAATGGCCCGTCCGGGAGCCGCTGTAGGTTCGCTGGCCGCCCTCGGGTTGATGCTGGCGGCACCACTCGGGATGCGAATCGCAAGAGTCGCCAAACCGGCTCTGGCCCGGGTGGCGGCCGCTGGGCCGGGTCGGGCACTCGCCGTCGTGGTCATCCACGCAGGCATCGTATTCGGTGTGTCCCGCATTGCCGGGTTCCAGCAAGGCGCCGGCCTCGCCGCGCTGCTCGCCGCACCTTTCCTCGCCGCCGGTGCGGTGCTCGGCGCCGCCCCGGCGCCTTCCACAGAGCGGGCGCCCACGGAGCGCTGACCAAGGCACAACCACCGGCCCCACCTATGATGCGCGGCGTGAGCGACCACGCCGGGCTGTTGCGTAGGGGGGCGCTCGGGCTGATCCTGGCCTTCCTCGCCACCCTGGTGTATGCCGGTCCCGCAGCGGGCCTGCAGGGCGAGCGCGACATCGATTGCTCGCTGCCCCCCACCGGCAAGGTTCCGCTGACGGACCTCGGCAGCGACACCTATCTCGGAGCTCAGGGCGGCTTGTACCCCGAAGGCTCGAACTCGGTCCCCGACTCCCATCTCGCCGTCGGCCTGAGGCGAGCGGCGCAGATCCAGCCGCTCGACGAATCAGGCGAGCCCGATCCCGACGGTGCCATCGGGTTCGCCTCGATCGGGTTCTCGAACCCGCAGCGCGAGTTCCAGGAATTCGAGCCTCTGGTCCCGCAGACCCCGAACTTCGTCCCCGAGTTCCGTGCGGTCAACCTGGCTCAGGGCGGCCAGCACATCCTCACCTGGGCCAGCCCGGGCAGCCGTCCCTGGGAGAACGTGCCGGAGTTTCTCGATCGTGCCGGCGTCACCGCCGAGCAGATCCAGGGGGTATGGCTCAAGCAGGTGGTACGCAACGGCACCGCGCCCGACATGCCCTTTCCAGAGAGTGCCGCGTTCTTCCGCGACAAGCTGATCGAGGTCGTGACGTTGCTCCAAGAGGAGTTTCCCAACCTGCAGGTCATCTACCTGTCCTCTCGTGTGTACGGCGGGTGGAACAACGTGTCGTCACCATCGCCCGAGCCCGACGCCTACGAGGAGGGTTTTGGCGTCAAGTGGCTCATCGAGGAGCAGATCGCCGGCAATCCGTTGCTCAACGCCGACCCGGAGGCCGGTGCTGTCGTTGCCCCGTGGCTCGCATGGGGACCATATTTGTGGGCCGACGGGACCAACCCACGCAGCGATGGCCTGACGTGGGCCTGCAACGAGTTCCGTGCCAGCGACGGTGCCCACCTCGACGGCGGCGGCAACCTGAAGGTGGCCAACATGCTCCTGGCGTTCCTGCAGACCGAGCCCACCGCGGCCTGGGCCTTCTCCGATCGCGAGCTGCCGGCAACACCCCGAGATGCGGTGCCGCCACCGACGTCGACCATTCCGGGGCAGGGCGACGCAAGCACAGCCACCACGGAACCCCCGACCGACGAGGAGCAGCGCCGGGAAGAGCGGCGCAACCGGCAACGAGCCCGAGACACCACGACCACGAACCCGTCGAACGGCGCAGAGGACGGCTCCTCGCTCCCCTCCGATCCTCCACCCACCGACCCGACCGCCGCCGCCCGTCCCGAGGCGGACGGGAGGGGCCGGCCCTCCCCCATCGTGTGGGCATTGATCGGTGCCGCCGCAACGCTCGTCGTCGTGGCAGCGGGAGCGATGCTCTACCGCATGCGGCACCGGGACCGAGAGGGGTCGGCGCCGCCGGGGCCCGAGGTGTGACATGCGGGGAGCATGACCCCTCCCGACAATTGAGTCTGCCGCCCTACGACGTGCTGTTGACGTAGCCAGATACCCTGCCCTACGTTGTCCGAGGCTGGGTTCTGGAGTCACAGACCGACACTCAGTGACCGCCGCCCTATCGCGCGAACCGGGTGGGCAGCTCGACCTCACAGGGGGAGATTCCAAGTGACAGACGTCATCATCATCGGCGGGGGGCCTGCGGGATCGGTGCTGGGGTGCTACCTGTCCAAGATGGGCATCAGCAACACGATCATCGAAAAGGTGATGCACCCACGTCCGCACATCGGAGAGTCGCTCGTGTCGTCGACCGTCCGCATCTTCGACGAGCTCGACTTCCTCCCCGTCATGGAGGAGCAGGATTTCGTCCGCAAATACGGTGCAGCGTGGCACCCGACGCAAGGACGGGGCGAGTTCTACATCGAGTTCGCCGAGTTCCCGCAAGAGGGAGTCAACCAGGACTACACGTATCACGTCGACCGTGCCACGTTCGACCATCTCCTGCTTCAGCACGCACGCATGCTCGGATCCAAGGTGATCCAGGGCGTCGGCGTGAAGGAGGTTCTGTTCGACGAAGACGACTATGCCCGCGGGGTGGTCGTCGACATCGACGGCGTGCACGCCGAGCTGGAAGCCAAGTACGTCGCCGACTGCAGCGGCCGTGGCACGATCCTCGGCAATCAGCGGCGGCTGCGTGAGAAGGATCCGCTCTTCAACCAGTTCGCCGTCACGGCCCACTTCGAGAACGTGGTGCGCAGCCACGATCCCAAGACGGCCGACTACATCCACATCTACTTCCTGCCGGTCGAGCGTGGCTGGGCCTGGCAGATCCCGATCGACGAGAAGACGACGTCGATCGGTGTCGTCACGGAGAGGTCGGTGTTCCAAGAATCACGACAGCGCAAGGAAGAGTGGTTCTTCGAGCACATCGCAACGACACCCGACCTTGCCAAGGCGATGGAGAACGCCAAGCAGGTCGACGACTTCAACACCGAGGCCGACTACAGCTATGCGATGCGTGAGTTCGTCGGCAACGGCTGGCTCCTCGTGGGTGACTCGGCCCGCTTCGTCGACCCCATCTTCTCGTCCGGCATCTCGATCGCGGCAGAGTCCGCAAAGTACGCGGCGCTGCAGATTCAGGAGTCGATCGAAGCCGGCGACCGCAGCGCCGAGGCGCTGAAGCCGTACGAGACGAAGATCAAGGCAGGTGTGAGCATCTGGTACGAGTTCATCAAGCTCTACTACAAGCTCATGCACCTCTTCACCTACTTCATCCAGTCGAAGGAGCACCGTTTGCAGATCCTGCAGCTGCTCCAGGGCGAGGTGTATGACCGGGAGAAGGCACCCGTGCTCGATGCAATGCGTGACATCATCCACACGGTGGAGAACACACCGGGCCATCTGTGGCAGCCACATCTGACCGACATCCCGATCGACTGATCAGGTACGACACACACAAGGAGCGCCGCATGGCGGACATCAAGGCCAGCATCAAGGACTACATCCTCGAGGAGTTCGTTCCGGACGGGGACGTCGACGTCGAGGACAACACGAACCTCCTCGAGGAGGAGGTCGTCGACTCGCTCGGCATCTTCACGCTCGTGTCGTTCATCGAGAACAAGTTCAACGTGTCGATCGACGCCGAAGAGGTCAACCTCGACAACTTCGAGACGCTGTCGAGCATCACGAAGCTCGTCGAATCGAAGATGGGCTGACGACCCACGCTGAGATTCGCCCCTCAGAAACGCTGAAGAATGGCGCCCTTCCCGGAGGGCGCCATTCTCTCATTGGGCCTACACTTCCCCACCGCCCGACGACGAGGAGGGGGATCGGTGCCACTTCCTGACTTCGTGATCGTCGGTGCGATGCGCTGCGGGACCACGTCGCTCTACCGTTACCTGGGCGACCACCCGGACGTCACCATGGCCCCGAAGGAACTGGGCTTCTTCACCGAGCACTTCGACCGCGGTCTCGGGTGGTACGAGACACAGTTCGATGCGAAGCCGGCACAGCTACGGGGCGAGGCGACGGCCGACTACCTCGCTCGCGACTCGGCCATGCAGCGACTGGCGAGCACCGCGCCGCACGCCAAGCTGATCGCATCGCTACGCAATCCGGTGGAACGCGCCTGGTCGCACTATTTGCTGCTGCGCGAGCGTGGCAAGGAGACCCGCTCGTTTGCGGCTGCCCTCGACGACGAGCTGGCCCGCATCGCAACGGACGGGCCGGAAGCTCGTGGGGCGATCTATACGCTGCACGGCCTCTACGACGTGCACCTCCAGAGGGCCCTGGCGTTGTATCCCCGGGACCGGCTCCTCGTGAGCGTGTTCGAGCGAATGGCGGCCGACCCCGCGAGCTCCTACCAATCGATGTGCCGGTTTCTCGGCATCGACGCGGACTACGTGCCGCAGCGACTGGGCAAGCCGATCAATCGTTACGTCACATTCCGTTCGCTGCGTGTCCGCGACCGGACGAAAGCGCTCCCAAGCCCGATCGGCCGCATCGTGGCACGGCTGAACACGCGGCGTCACACGCAACCTCCAACCCTGCCGCCAAGTGAGCGTGAGCGCTTGCAAGAGTTCTATGCGCCGCGGATCGCCAGGGTGGAACAGCTCATGGGACAGCCGCTCCCCGAGTGGCGATAGCCCCGACCGGGGCATGGCCCCACACCGACTGCGTCCTCAATCCACCGCAACGAGCGACCCG
This sequence comes from Acidimicrobiia bacterium, assembly GCA_965216945.1. Classification (GTDB taxonomy): domain Bacteria; phylum Actinomycetota; class Acidimicrobiia; order Spongiisociales; family UBA5794; genus DATHZQ01. The sequence continues at coordinate 478,061 of CBDCGU010000003.1, forward strand.
TAGAGCTGCATGGTCCTCTCTGCGATGCCATCGATCGTGTAATTGTCCAGGAACCGCCTCCGTGCGGCCGTGGCGAGCGCTGCTGCGGCATCCCGATCGCCCAGCAGATCGGCGATGGCCGCGGCGAGACGCTCCGGCGCCCCGAGGGGTGAGAGCAGCATCGTCGGCTGCAACGTTCCGGCGACCTCCCTCACCGAGGGTATGTCGCTCGCCACGATGGGAACCTCCAGCGCCATCGCCTCGAGCAGCACCCCGGGCGACCCTTCCGCCCTCGAAGGCAGCACGAAAGCGTCGGCGGCCGTCATCAGGTCCGGGACGTCGGGTCGGTAGCCGATCATGTCGACGGAACCACCGAGGTCGCCCTCCACGATGCGATCGTGGATCTCTGCCGTCGCCGGGCCCTCGCGACCGGCGATCACCAGACGAGCCTTGGGGAAGACCGACCGGACATTCGGCATGGCCGAGACGAGCAGATCGAGCCCCTTGAGGTGGAAATGGCGTCCCGCCGCAAACACGACGGGCACATCGTCCGCAACGCCCAGCTCGGCACGAGCCGCACGACGCCTCTCCGCCGTGCGCCGGCCGAGCTGCTCAGGATCGCGCCCCCGCGGAATGACGACGATCTTGTCGCGACGCACCCGCAGGCGGCGGGACATCACGTCTGCCGCCGAGTGGGACACGGCGTGGAATCGCGTGACGAGCCGTGCAGTGGCCGCATCCATGAGATGGGCGGCCCGCACCTTCCACTCCCGATACTCCGGGTTTCCGTAGTGCTCTCGACCGTACGACTCGGTGACGAAGCTCGACACCACAGGCACTCCACCCAGCCGTGCGCCGATGCGCCCCACGACGTCGGCCTCGAAGAGCGTCGTGTGGACCAGGTCGGGTCGGAGTGAACGAACCAGTCGCCGGGTGCGGAGAACTGCGGACGGGCGTCCACCGTCTCCCATGAGCGGATGGAGCACTGCGCCGATCTTCTCCAGCTGCGGTCCGATACCGTCCCTCTGCGACAGGTAGGCGACATGCAGGTCGACTCCGCGCGCCATGAGGTGGGGAGCCGTCTCCAGGAGGGATTGCTCTGCGCCACCCACCGCCAAGCTGTCGATCACCACGAGGAGACGCATCAGCCCGGTCTCATGTCAGCCGGCATCGGCATTCGCCAGCCGTTTTGCGGCTTGGCCCATCGTCAGGTTGTCGAGCCTGCCGGCGTCGATCTGCGTCCTCGCCTCGCGCAGCAAATCGTCCATGGCGCAGTGCGCCCTTTCCGGCTGGGGCGCCAGGTTGTGGGTGTGAAACCACAGGTGGAACAACGAACCGGTGCGGACGGCGTGGCGCAAGCGGCGGCGCACGAGAAACGACCACACCGCGGTACCGACACGGTTCGCCGTCGTCGAGGCTGGATCGAACAGGTACGTCTGCGGGACGTCGACGAGCCTCCCCCGTTGCACGGACTGCACCGTCTCCGAGTCGAGCGGACGCACCACATCGGCTGCTGCCAGCACCTTGCGCCGCCAGCCGCCCACACCGGCGAATCGCTCGGGGGTGTTGCCCCGGTACGACTTGAAGCCGGCGTCGGCCAGGACGTCGAGGTGCCCGATCGAGTTGCGCGGGTACACATAGGACTCCAGTGCGATACCGGCCTCCGCTGCGACGGCGACCGCCGCTGCGGTGTCGGTGCGAAATGCCTCGGTGCTGCACTCCGGGTCACCGGCGATGAGGTGACCGAACGAGTGTGAACCGATCTCCTGCGGCGTCGCACAGCGGCGGATCTGTTCCACCAGATCTGCCCCGTACCAGGTCGGATCACGATCCCGGTCCGACATCGGGTCGAGGCCGTACCAATCCATGGGAAGCCAGCCGTACTCCGGCGGCACGATCTCCGGATGAGGGCCGGTGACTCCTCCCGAACAGGAGTCGAGGAACAGATGACCGACGACCGCCCACGTCGCGGCGATCTCGTATCGCTCCAGCAACGAGAGCACCTCGGCGACCACCTCCCGCTCGGCGAGATAGGGTGACGGGTCGTGCGGCCTCCCGTGGTGGACCGCCCCCCAGGACATCTCGAGATCGATGGAGATGACGAACTGGGCGGGGTTGGGCGGTGGCATCCCAGGCGATGGTAAACGTGGCCGCCGGCTACGCGATGAAGTGCGTCGACACCGCGCTAGCGTGAACCACGATGGCCGACCGCACACCGAACCTCTTCGTGGTGGGGGCGATGAGGTCGGGGACGACGGCACTCCACGAGGTGCTCGGCGACCATCCCGATGTCTTCATGAGCCCCGTGAAGGAACCCGCGTACTTCGCCGACCCTGCTGAGCTCGCCGGCGACAGCCGGGTTGCGGCCGCCGCCGGGTACGCAAGGAACCGTGCCGGCTACCTCGAGCTCTTCGCAGACGCGGGTGCGGCCCGCTACCGAGGCGAGTCGAGCACGCACTACACGAAGCTGCCCCGTATCACCGGTGTCGCCGGGCGCATCGCTGCAGAGTCGTCAGCCGCCCGCATCCTCTACCTGGTCCGCGACCCGGTGCGCCGCACGTTGAGCCACTACCGGTATCACGTGCGGGCGAAATACGAGCGGCGCTCGTGCCTCGACGCTCTTCGTGAGGAGCCCATCTACACGGCGACGAGCGACTACATCATGCAGATCTCTCCCTACCTGGATCGTTTCGGCGAGAGAGTGCGGATGCTCGTTCTCGAGGAGCTGGTCGCCGACCCCGTCGAGGAGCTGGCCGATCTCTATGCGTGGCTGGGCATCGCACCGGACGCCCACCCCCACGTGATGCCGCAGCGCAACGAAGTGTCCGGTGAGGTCAGTCGGGCTCGAGGACCCGAGGCTCTCCACGCCATCGGGCGCTCCGCCCGGTACCAGCGCTTGGCCCGCTCGGTTCTGACTCCCGGTCTGCGCTCGAAGGTGCGACGTCTGCTCAACCAGCCCGTCGCCGGCGGCGACACGACCTCGCCGGCCGTGCTCGACCATCTCCGGGCCGTCCACGAGCCCCACGCCGCCGCCGTCGAGCGGCACCTCGGTCGTCCCATGACGAAGTGGACGGCCCTGCGTCCGGATCCGGCTTCCTGAAGGACTCGTCATGGGCCATGTCCTTCTCGTCACGAGCGAAATGGCCGGACGCGTCAACATCATGTGCGAGCTGGCGCGGCGGCTGGAAGCGGCCGGCCACACGGTCGCCATCGCCTGCCCCGTCGACGTTCGGCGGCGGGTCGAAGCCCAGGGAGCACGCTATGTCGACATCGCACCGCCTGCGCCGGTGCCCGGCGTACCCCCTGGTCCGGAAACCCACCGCCGGATGGGACAGTTCCTCCGACGACTCGGCGAGTTCCTCCGACGACTCGGCGAGGTTCGCACCGTGGGCCGGAGACGGCGCTCGAAGGCCGACGCCACCGGCTACATCGAGATGGAACGGGCGATCGCCGCGGAACAGCCCGACGTCACGCTCGTGGACATCGAGCTTCCCTCCCAGATCATGGCAGCGGCTCGCTCGCAAACGTCCCTCGCACTGTGGACCTCGCTGCTCTCGCTGTGGAAGCGACCGGGGCTCCCGCCCCTGGGTTCTCCGATCGAGCCGGGCGTGGGCTGGACAGGCAGTCGAGCAGGCATCGAATGGGCCTGGCTGCGCTTTCGGGCTTGGAAGTGGCTGCGATCGCAGCGTCTGCGAGTGACCCGGGTCGGCGAGGATCAGATCTCGGTGCTGCGCACCGTCGCCGGCCTCACCGGCTTTCCCTTCCGCACGGAGACGGACCGGCACCAGTGGCTCATCCCTTTCACGTACCGCACGCTGCCGACTGTCACTTTCAATGCCGTCGAGCTGGAGCTGCCCCACGACCCCCCGCCCATGCTCACCTACGCCGGACCGGTCATCCCGACATCTGCAGGACGGGACCATCCCGATGTCGATCAGGAGTCGAACCGGGTGCGACTGGAGGAGCTGTTTGCCCGACGTCGCGGCGGCCAGTCGACGGCCCTCGTGTACTGCTCGTTCGGAGCCTGGCACAAGGGTGACGACCGTGCCTTCCTGGGACGCGTCTTCGACGCCGTTGGCTCGCACCCGGAGTGGGACGCCGTCGTCGGACTGGGCGGACGGATCGAGCCCGTCGCACTCGGCCCACTGCCGCCCAACGTCCACGTCTTCGCATGGGCTCCCCAACTGGAGATCCTCCGCAACGCCGATTGTGCGGTCCACCACGGAGGCATCAGCACGGTCAACGAGTGCATCGTCAACGGCGTCCCCATGCTCGTGTACCCATTCGATTTCATGGACCAGCCCGGCAATGCGGCGCGCGTCGCGTTCCACGGTCTCGGGGAGTTCGGTGATCGGGCGAGGGACACCGCCGCAGCCATCGCGGGCCGCATCAGTCGCCTCCTCGGCGATCCCGGGGTGGCAGCGCGGATGGCGGCCATGCAGTCGGCGTTCGAGATCTACCACGCTGCGGGCAGGCCGATCGAGTTCGTCGAACGGGTCATGTCCGGCGGCAAGCCTTGACCGGTGCTCGGCGGGGACATGCGGACGCCGAGCCGCGGCACCCGCTGTGCCATCCGGAGGCCGCGCTCACTCCATCGAGGCCGCCAGCTCGGCAACCGTCGGGGCCTCGAAGAACTGGCGAGGACTGATGGTGAGCCCCGCCTCGTGAGCGCGGGCGATGATCCGGATGCTGAGGATCGAATCGCCCCCGAGCTCGAAGAAGTTGTCGGTCACGGCGACGGCATCCCGCCCCAGCACGTCGGCCCAGATGCCCGCAAGGAGGCGCTCGGTCTCGGTCGCCGGAGCGACGGCAACGTCCTGCTGCGCGCCATCCGGCCGGCGTTTCGGCTCAGGTAAGGCGTCACGGTCGACCTTGCCCGTCGCTCCCCGTGGAAGAGATGGCAGCAACTCGATGACGGCGGGGACCATCACGTTGGGAAGATGAGCCGCGAGGTGCTGCCGCAACTCGTCGCGGTCTGCCTCCGCTGCGGCGTACGCCACGAGCGTCGGCGATGACGCCGCACCATCGGCGAGATCAGCCCCCGCCACGACCACGGCGTCGCGTACGGCTGGATGCTCCCGCAGCACCGTTTCGATCTCGCCAGGCTCGATGCGCTGGCCGCGAATCTTGACCTGGTGGTCGAGCCGCCCAAGCAAGTCGATCGTCCCATCGGGCAGGTGGCGGCCGAGGTCTCCGCTGCGATACACACGGGTCGGGCCAACCGCGGGAAGCTCGACGTCGACGAACTGCTGCGCGGTGAGCTCGGGTCGACCCAGGTAGCCCCGGCTCAACCCGGCACCGGCGACGCACAGCTCGCCGGGCACGCCGACGGGCACCGGACGTAGCTGCTCGTCCAGCAGGTAGATCTGGGTGCCGGGGATCGGACGACCGATCGGGATGCGATGCGACGCGGTTTCTGCGCCGTTGCGCACGTCATCGGGGGTGATCACGTGGGAGGCACACCACACCGTTGCCTCGGTGGGTCCGTATTCGTTCACGAGAAGCGTGCCGGGAACCCGCACATGATGCGCCGCTCCGACGGAAGGAGGGCATGCCTCACCCGCCACCATCACGACCCGCAGCGAGGCGAGCTGGCCCGGTTCGGCGTGGGCGAGCATCAGCTCGTACACCGTCGGCAAGCCCAGTGTGTGCGTCACCTCATGACGTTGTACGACGCCGGCCAGATGGCGCACGTCCTGGTCCATCCGCGATGCGGGGAGCACGATGGTTCCGGCGTCGTACAACGTCCAGAACAGGCCGGCAACGGAGCTGTCGAAGATCAAGGGCGAGAGCAGCAGGAATGCACCCACCCGACCGGGATAGACGTCGCGCCGGGCGTGGGTGGACGCCACGAGGTTGCCATGGGTGACGGCGACGCCCTTCGGACGTCCCGTGGAGCCCGACGTGAACAGCACGTAGGCCAGGTCATGGGGGCCCGCGGCCCTCGGCGCAGCAGCCGGGGTGCCGCGCTCCGCAGTCGCAATCGTGCCGTCGTCCGCCACCTCGAGGATGGGGCGATCCCCGCCATCGATACCGCCACCGGCGGAGACGAGCAGGGCCACCGCGTCCGTGTCGTCGAGAACGTACCGGTGTCTCGGCCCTGGTTGGTCCGGATCCATCGGGACGTAGGCGGCACCGGCCGACAACACGCCGAGAATGGCGACGACCGTGGCGGGCGACCGCGCCATGCAAACCCCGACCCGGTCGTTGGGCCCCACGCCCATGCGCTGTAGCTCGGCGGCGAGGTCTCCGGCGCGGTGAACGAGCTCGGAATACGTCACGGCAACGATGTCGTCGGTGACGGCCACCTTGTCGGGGTCGGTGGCTGCGGCGGCGACGATCAGGTCGTGCATGGTCTCCCCCGGCGGGGGGCTGCCGCCGCGCTGGTTCCAGTCGACGAGCACCTCCTCGGCCTCCCCGGGCGGGATCACATCGAGGCTGCCAACCGTGCGATTCAGCCCGCCGGCCATCTGCTCGAGGACGTAACCGAGCTGCGCCATCATCCGCTCGATGATGCGCCGGTCGTAGCGATCAACGTCGAACAGGGCGATGAGCTCCATCTCGTCACCGGGCATCACCAGCAACGCCAGCGGGTAGTTGCTGCGCTGCAAGTAGCGCAATTCGCGCAGCCGCAGCCCGGCGCCCGCCGTCTGTGGCGGACGTACGTTCTCGAAGGCCAGCAGCGTCGTGAACAGCGGCTGACCCGCCGGCACCCCGCTCCACCGTTGCACGTCGACGAGCGGCGTGACTTCGTGGGCGAGGGCGGCCATCTGGTGCGACTGGATCGTTCCCAGCCAATCGGCGAGTCGTGCGCCTTCTTCGACGCCGATGCGGACCGGGAGCGTGTTCGCGAACATGCCAACGAGGTCGAGGGCACCATCCAATTCGGGCGGCCGACCCGCGACCGTGGCTCCGAACACCACGTCGTCGGTTCCGCTGTAGCGCCGCAACAACACAGCCCACGCCCCCCGCAGCATGGTGTTGAGCGTGACACCGGCAGTGCGCGCCGCTTCGCTCAGCCGCACCGTGTCCGCCGCAGCCAGCGTCACTCGGGATTCCGCATGGCGTTCTGCCCACGGCGTCTCCGCAACGATGCGCTCGATCGCCGGCCGGGTTGCCGTTTCTACGTCGGACAGTCGCTCGCTCCAGAAGCGCTGGGCGGCGGGGTCGTCCCGGCCCTGCAGCCAGCGGATGTAGCTGCCGTAATCGGCGGGCGGCGCCAGGTCCGGCTGGCGGCCCGCCGTGAGGGCTTCGTAGACCTCGAAGACCTCCGCCAGGACGACTCCTATCGACCAGCCGTCGAGGATGAGGTGGTGGTGACTCCACACGAATTGGTGCCGGCCCTCGGCCAGCCGGAACAAGGCAAAGCGCATCAGCGGAGCTACCGACAGATCGAAGCCGCGACGCCGGTCTCGGTCGAGGAATGCGGCGAAGGATCTGGCGGGGTCCGTCTCGGTGCGCCAGTCCTCGATGCGCCACTCGGCCCTCACCGTCTCACGCACGATCTGGAGCGGCTGGTCGCGCCGCTCCCAGGTGAGCAGGGAGCGAAGAGCCTGATGACGGCCGATCACCACATCCCAGCTCCGCCGCAGCACCTCGACATCGAGGTCGCCCTCGACGATGGCCGTGAACTGCTGGAAGTAGAGGGGTGAGTCCGGCGTGTACAGCACGTGGAACAGGATCCCCTGCTGCACCGGTGTCAGCGGATAGATGGCCTCGATGTTGCCGGGAGCCCTCACGAGGGTCGCTTCTCGCCGAAGGTCTCGAGCAGATCGTCGAGCTCAGCCTGGCTCAGCCCCGCCTCGGGGAATGCCGCCACCGAGAAGCCACTACGGGTGGGAGTGGGCAGCGGAGCCGGCGTCGCGACCTCCTCGACCGTCACCACTTCGGCGAGAGCGCCGATGGTCTCGTGCTCGAAGAGCTGCTGGGGGGTGAAGTGCACACCCGCCGCCTTCGCCCTGGCCACGATCTGGATGTTGAGGATCGAGTCGCCGCCGAGCTCGATGAACGGGTCGTAAACACCGATGCGATCGATGCCCAGCACGTCCTGCCACACCGCGGCGAGCCGTTCTTCGAGCGGAGTGCGGGGGGCGACATAGCGCTGCGGATCGACAGTCCGCAGCCGCGGGTCAGGGAGAGCAGCACGATCGACCTTGCCGTTGATGGTGAGCGGCAACTCCTCCAGCGGAACGAGGTACGACGGCACCATCTGCGGCGGGAGTCGCTCCGCCAGGTAGGCCCGCAGCTCGGCGGAACCGAGGCCGTCCGGGTCGGCCACGTAGTAGGCGACCAGCCTGGTCTCGGTGCCACGCATGAGCGCAACACCTTCCTCCTGCCCCTCGATCTCGTACCCGATCTCGTCGAGGATGGCTCGCACCTGGGTGACATCGATCTCGTCGTTCAGCTCCTCGAGCGCCTCATCCCGCGTCTTGTGCCCCAGCCGCACGTCCCAGCTGTACGGCATCGCATAGTTGTGGAACCGTCGCTCCGATTTGTGGACGAAGATGCCCGTGTTGTTGATGAGACAGTTGGTGGAACGGCCGGTGTCCGCCGGCCGCACCCATGGCGCATTCTCGTCGAGAAAGCGGTACAACTCGTCCAGGCCGACGTCGTGGTACCGGTAGAAATCGACGATCCGGATCTGGTCGAAGGCATCGTCGTCATCGACGGCGGAGGTGTCGAGGGCGCGACGGACTGCGTCGTCCACGCGGTGGTATGCGCGGCGCGCTGCGAAGATCGCCGCGTCGACCGCTTCACGCTCGACGATGCCTACTCGGAACAGGTCGGCGAGCCGAGTCTCGAAGATCTGTCCTCGCGACAGGCCGGTGACGATGTGGCGCAGGCCACGATCGCGGGCCAGGTTCATCCCGAGGGTGTAGATCGTCTTGAAGCACCCTTGACACACGTTGCTGAACCGGCGGAGGCTGTCGGCGAAGATGTCGTTCATCGCGGCGGCGGTCCCCCACACCATCTCGAGCCCGAGGTCGTCGACCGCCCTCCGGATGTTGGCCTTAGCCTCGTCGGCGATGAAGCCGTTGTCGAGGTGGAACACGAGCGGCGTCATACCCATCTCGACGAGCCGATAGAGGGCGTAGGTGCTGTCTTTGCCGCCACTCACCAGCATCACGCAGTCCTGGCCGGCGTCGTTGCGGGTGGCTTCGGCAAGAATCGAGCGAAGCTCGTCCGTCGATCCGAAATAGTCCTCGGCGTGACCGCGGTGAGAGTCGTAGAAGCGGCACGGCTTACACACCCCGTGTTCGTCGAGGTGCGAATCCGGGTGATTGGAGGCCAGGCCGCATCGGACGCAGTAGACGATGTCAACCGGATCACCGAGACGTTCCACCTCCGACACGACGACGTCGACAACAGCCGTTTCGATCGCGGGGTGATGGAGGAGCGTCGCCTCGATCTCGCCCAGCTCGACCCGAAAGCCGCGCACCTTCACCTGATCGTCGGCGCGTCCGAGGAACTCGATCTCGCCGGGGGACCGCCACCGGGCGAGGTCGCCCGTCCGGTACCACCGCTCTCCCGAGTGCTGCGGATCGGCGACGAACCGCTCGTCCGTCAGCCCCGGCCGGTCCAGGTAGCCGGCGGCCACCCCGGGCCCGGACACGCAGAGCTCCCCGACAACTCCGGTCGGTGCGGGGACGAGATCCTCGCTCAAGACGGCGATGCGCATGTTCGTCGCCGGGCGGCCGATGGGCACGGATGACAGGGTGTCCACGTCCGGATCGAACCGATGAATCATGCAGCCAACCGTCGCCTCCGTGGGCCCGTACTCGTTGATGATCTCGAGGGTCCCTCCGGAGGCCAGCCAGGCTGCCCGGGCGACGGCGGTCTTCAAGTCCTCCCCGCCCAGTATCAGCGTGCGGATGCGTGCCGCGTCGAGCAGCGATGGTTCCAAGAGGGCGAGGTGGGCCGGAGTGAGCTTGACGACGTCGACACGGTCCTCCGCAAAGACGTCGAGAATCGCCAGGTCACTGCCCTCGGGCTCCGGGTACACGACGACCTCGCCCCCGGTCACCAGCGGGACATACAACGAGGTGACGGTGAGATCGAACGCTACCGACGAGTAGAACGGGAACGCCACCGGTCCACCCCTGGCGTACTCGCGCCGGCCCCAGAGCACGTAGTTGGCCAGGCCGCGGTGGGTGACCATGACACCCTTCGGTCGACCGGTCGATCCCGACGTGTACATCACGTAGGCGACGGCGTCCGGGCTCGTGGTCGGCAGCGCAACGCCGCGATCCACGACAGCACCGCCGGCGGGATCCAGCACCGATACCCCGGGCACTGGACCGAGGGCGGAGGCGAGATCAGCGTTGGTCAGGATCGCCGATGCCCCACTGTCGCTCAGGAGATCGTGGATGCGAGCCGCCGGGTAGCTCTTGTCGATCGGGACGTAGGCGCCGCCGCTCTTGAGAGTCGCCCACAACGCCACGACGAGCTCCACGGATCGCGGCAGGTAGACGGCGACCCGCGGCGCCACGTCCGGGCTGACGGCCAGGATCCACCGTGCCAGGGCATCGCTCCGTTCATCGAGCTGGCGGTAGGTGAGTGTCATGTCCGGGCCGCGGACCGCGACAGCATCGGGAGTCTCGGCAACCTGGCGGCGGAACGCCTCGAGCACGGTGGGTTCTGCGATTGCGTGGGCCGTGTCGTTGAAAACCGCATCGGCCCGTCGCTCGGTCTCGCTGCGCAGATCGACAGCCACGATCTGCGTGTCGAGATCGACCAGCAGGGCGTCGAGCACCATCTCGAAATGGCGCAGCAACGCCTGGGTACGGGAGTCGTCGAAGACATCGCTTGCGAGGTCGAAATGCAGCGTCACCTCACCCGTCTCGTCGAAGTCGTGCACCTGGAGTCGGACCTTGTGATCGGCGTCGCCATGACCGGCGTGGACCCACTCCGAGCGCACGGGGAATCCGCCGAAGTCCCCGAAGGAAGCGTTGATGACGTTGAGCAAAACGGAGTAGCCACGGTTGTTGGCGGCCCGGCTCGTGCCGGGAAGGGCGTGCAACAGCAGGCCACGGAGGCCCGAGGCGACCTTGTCGAGCAGCGTGCGGAACGTCTCGGCTCGCTCGACGTGGACGTGCAGGGGTAAGACCTCCATGAAGAGGCCGGCGGTGTTCTTGAATCGTTGTGATGGGCGGTTCATCGCCGGTGCGAGAATCGCCAGATCACGCTCGCCGGTGACGCGAGACATCAGGGCGAACAGGACCGCGGCCATCACCGTGAACTGCCCCATGCCTGCCAGCGGACCGCTGCCGGCAAGCTCCTCGACCAGGTCGTGGAGCCGCTTGCGGCGCTCACCGGTGACTACGGAGGTGATCCGGCCGGTGTGCGTCGGGTCGTCGGCCGCTGTGGGTAGGGCACCGTAGAAGGCCGGCGCGGGCGGTGGAGCCGCCGCCACGGAGTCCCAATACGCCATCGCCTCGGCGTGGGTCTCGCCGGACCGAAAACGCTCCTCGAAGTCGATGTAGAACTCGAAATCCGGATACTCGGGAACGCTCACCTGGCCGGACTGCTCGGCGCGATACAGCTCGTCCATGCGGCGAAACATGAGCGCCATCGACCAGCCATCCACGACGAGGTGGTGCAACGCCAGCCACCACACATGGCGGTCCGGGGCAAGCCGCAACAGCGCCGTGCGAACGGCTCCCACCGCCAGATCGAAGGGACGTGCGGCTTCGCGACGACTCCACGCCTCATACGCAGCCGAGGGATCGGGCGACTCCATGAAGTCGACAACAGGCACCTCCACCGCCAGGTCCTGGTGCACTCGACGATGCGGGATCCCATCGACGTCCTCGAACGTGGTACGCAGCACGTCCGTGTGAGCCACGAGAAGGCGAAACGCCGCGGTGAAAGACGCCTCGTCGACAGGGCCGTCGATGTGGAAGGCCATCACCATGTTGTACAGCGGCACCCCGGGACGAAGCCGCTGGCCGGTCCAGATCAGCGACTGAGCCTGCGTGAGCCGGGTGGTGGAGGGAGAGGTGTCCATGGTCAGCCGGCAGCCTCCCGGGCCTCGCCACGACCCTTCAGGTAGACGTCGATGCGGGCAATGGTGCCGAACTGCTCCTGTGTGACGTCGGAGTCCGGCACCTGAATGCCGAGGCTGCGCTCGATGAACTCGATGAGGCGGACGTACCCGATGGAATCGAATCCGATGGACGCCAGATCGTCGTCCGGGGCGAGGTTGATGTCGTCGCCCATGTCGCGCAGGTAGGACTCGATGAAGTGGGTCACCTGAGCTTGCATGGTTCCCCCACTGGTTCCCCCACTGGGCGCCACACGGCGGCGAATCGCCGCCGTTGCCCGCCCATTCCCCGTTGCGCAACGATCGTCGCGTCCGTTACCACGACTACAACCCCAGCATCCGGGCGATGAGGACCCGCTGGATGTCCGACGTGCCGGCAAAGAGCACACCTCCGACGGCGTCCCGCAGATCCCGCTCGACTTCCTCGTCCGTGAGGTAGCCGGCGCCTCCATGGATGCGAATCGCATCGAGGCTCGACTCCACCATCGTCTCGCTGAGGTGGAGCTTGAGCATTGCTGCTTCCATGGCGACCGACTCGCCGCGCTCGATCATCCAGGCGAGCTTGTAGAGGAGCAGCCGTGCCGTCTCCAGCTTGAGCTTCATGTCGGCGATACGGTTGGACACCGACTGGAACTTCCCGATCGGCTTCCCGAACTGGTGGCGCTGCTGGGCAAATGCGATGGCACGCTCGAGTTGGCGGTCCAGCGCACCCACCGTCGTGGCGAGCAGGAGACCGCGCTCGATGGCCAGTGATCCACTGGCCATGCTGGCTCCCGCTCCCTCGGGGCCGAGACGGTTGTCCTCGGGAACGAAGCACCCGTCGAGCACCACGTCGCCCATCGGTACCGTCCGCAAACCCATCTTGTCGCGCACCACGCTGACATCACAACCGTCGCTCGCGGTCTCCACGAGGAACGCAGTCATGCCCCACCGACCATTGTCCGGATCCGTGGTTGCGAACACGAGCACGACATCGGCCAGCGGCCCGAGCGTGATGTATTGCTTGGTGCCGGAGAGCACATACCCGCCGTGGGCGCGGGTCGCGGTCGTCTGCAGCGCCGAGTGATCGGAGCCCGCCGCCGGCTCGGTCAACGCATGCGCACCGATCATGGTGCCTGCGGTCATCGCCGGGAGGTAGCGGCGCTTCTGATCTTCCGAGCCGTAGTCCACGATCGGTCGCTGCACCGTCCACATGTGTGTCGACAGAGCCATGTTGAGGCCACCGTCCCTGCAGCCGTAGCCCAGCGCCTCCATGACCAGCGCCGCGGTGACGACGTCGGTGTCCGCTCCGGATGCGTTGTAGGCAGCCGGAACCGCCATGGACTGGATACCGAAGTCGCCGCAGGCGCGCCAGGCGTCGTGGTCGAACTCCCCCGCCCGATCGCGAGAGAGCATGTCGTCGCCCAACGTCCCGGCGAACTCCACAACCCGCTCCCGCAGCTGGAGCTGTTCCGGCGACCACGAGAAGTCCATCACGCCACTCCGGCTGCTGCGTCGGCCGGGAACATCTCCGTCATCCAGGCTTCGATGTCGGTCAACAGGCGCCGTCGGTTGCCGGGAAGCGTGAACGTGTGATCGGCGTCGGGATAGAAGCGAACGGTGGCGATCCGTTCCAAGTCCAGCCCCGGGAAGGCCTCGAAGATCTGATCGGGGTAGTAATACGCCAGCGGCCCCAAACCCGTGTAGATCAGGAGGAGATGCGTACCGCGCACCGCCAAGGTGCTCGCCTCGAACGCAAAACGCTCCTTCGACACCACCTCGTTCTCGAACACGATGGCTTCGCCTCCCACCCCGGTCGTGACGGCAGGGCCCAGCCCCAATCTGCGCTTCACATAGCGGGTCCATCGATCGAGCTCGAACACCCTCGTGCGGTAGTGCTCGTACGTCGAGCGCCACGTCGGGTACGAATAGCCGTCGAGGAGGACGCAACCGACGATACGGTCGTCGATCAAGGCAGCCCGGAAGGCGTTGTACGCCCCGGTGCACAGCCCCGCCACGACGAACCGATCGACGCCGAGCCTTTCCTGCAACGCGTTCATCGCCTCGACGACGTCCAGCCGTGACCGCTCGATGTCCAGGATCGCTCCCCCACCCGGCAGGTCGCTGTCGCCGACGCCCGACATGTCGAACCTCATGCACACAAACCCCGATTCGCCGAGCCGGCGGGCGGCCTCGACGTTGAGTCGATTCGGGCCGACCCTGTGCAAGAGGCCGGCGTTGAGCCACAGAACCGCGGGCCGGTCGGGGTCGACGCGGTCCGGATGGGTGAGCACGCCGAGCAGGTTCGACTGAGACCCGAAGAACACAGGACGCTCGATCATGCGTCCCCCCGTAGCTTCTCCACGATGAAGGTGGGGATCGTCGCCGGTAGGAGGGCGCCCTGGGCCGAGTCCAAATCGTCCCACGCTGCCACGTCCGCGACGACTGCGAGCTCGACGGCACCCTCGGCATGTCGCTCCACGGCTGTGTAGTCGAGCCGTGCCTGCGACGCCACGATCGTCGTTGCCACCGCCGGCCAACCGCGCACCGTGAGGTCGAGCGCCGTGATCTCCTCCCGAAGTGGCATGGGATAGGGGAAGCCGAGCATCTCATCGCCGATGAGATCGCTCGGCACGGGGCCGTTGTTCCTGTTGAGCAGCATCTCATGATGCATACGTTGCAGATCGGCCAAATGGTCCACGCCGCGCACGATGGGATCCCACAGGAGGAGATCGTCGGCGACCGCACCCTCACGAACGGCTCCCACAGCCAAGCTTCCGCCGAGACGCATCCCGACCACCGTCAACCTCTCCGCCCCGGTCGATTCCCGCAACTCCTCCGCCGCCGTCACGACGTCGTCAACCCACCTCGCAACCGAGCCCCGGCCCGATGTGCCCAGGGAATCCCCCGTGGCGAAGTAGTCGAAGCGCAGCACGGGGAATCCATCGAGGGCGAGACGGCGCGCCAAGCCGCGTAGCGCCCGGTGGGTACGCATGTACTCCCACCCGACAGGCGGGCACAGGAGCACGGCGTGATTGCGAACGACGGCGCCTGTAGGGGTGAAGCGGATGCCGAACAGCTCCTCGTCCTCCGGGCCGAAGAAGTAGGCGCTGGCGCTGAGCGACTGGTCCGGTCGAGCCCCGGGAGGAACGGGGATCTCGACCTCGGTCTGCACGGCGGGCAGCAATGCCGCAGCCTGCTCGAGGGTGTTGAGAAGGAGAACACGAGGACTGATACGGGTCCCCGTGGCCGCATGGAGCCTGGCGATCAGCTGCATCGCGAGAATGGAATGACCACCGAGCTCGAAGAAGTTGTCCTCCATGCTGACTTCGTCGACACCGATGAGATCGGCGGCCAAATCGGCGACGAGCTGCTCCGCACCGTTGCGCGGCGCGATGTACCGAGCCGAGCTCGCCGACTCCCCCAGGGTGTCGGGGAGCGCGGACCGGTCGAGCTTGCCGTTGTCGCTGAGGGGGAGGGCTTCGATCTCGACGAGATGGCCGGGCACCATGTAGGCGGGGAGCCGATCCCTGAGGTGACGACGCAGGACGGTGAGGTTGGGGACCGCGTCTGGGGCGGCGACGTAGTAAGCCACGAGACGTGCGTCACCGGGACGGGGTTCCCTCACGGCAACGGCGGCTCCGGACACCGCGGCGTGTTCGGCGAGCACCGCCTCGATCTCGCCGGGCTCGACCCGGTAACCCCGCACTTTCACCTGCTCGTCCGACCGGCCTGCGTACTCCAACCGCCCGCCGGCCTTCCACCGCACCAGGTCACCGGTGCGATAGAGAACTGCGCCCGGGCTCGCCGGATCGGGCACGAAGTGCTGTGCGGTGAGGTCCGGTCGATCCAGATAGCCGGAGGCAAGGCCGCGTCCCCCGACGTAGAGCTCGCCCGTCGCTCCGACCGGCACCGGTGACATCCCGACGTCGAGAACGGCGATATGTGTGTTGGCGGCGGGTGTTCCGATCGGCACCGATCCGGCCGTGTCACGCTCCGGGTCGTAGCGGTGGATCATGCACCCCACCGTGGCCTCCGTCGGGCCGTACTCGTTGAAGATGCGGAGTCGACCATCCGATGCCTCGTGCACGGCAGAGGCTTGCTGCACCGTGAGATCCTCGCCACCCACGATGAGCGTCCTGATGCGCTCTGTGGCGAGCCGAGCCGGGTCCAGCACCGCCAGGTGTGAGGGCGTGAGCTTCACGACATCGACGGCGTCGTCTGCGAACACGTCGATGACCGCCAAGTCGCGGGCGTCGCGGTCGGGGTAGACGACGATCGTGCCGCCGGTGACCAGTGGCACGAAGAGCGACGTGACGGTGAGGTCGAAACCGACCGACGAGTAGAAGGCGAACGTGGTGGGATCGCCGCCTCCGTAGCTCTGGGCGGCCCACCACACATAGTTGATGAGGGAGTCGTGACGCACCATGACGCCCTTGGGGCGGCCCGTCGAGCCCGACGTGAACATCACGTACGCCAGGCCGCCGCCAGGGGTGTCCGCAAGATGCGTCCCCGGCTCGACGGCGGGATCCAACGGCAACTCGACGGTGGGGAGATCGAGCGGCGGAAGCGCCTCACCCAGACCTTCCGACGTGACCACGACGTCGCACCCTCCGTCGGCGAGAACGATCCCGATCCTGCCGGGCGGGTGATGCCGGTCGATCGGCACGTAGGAGGCACCGGCTTTCCACGTTCCGAGAACGGCGACGAGGAACTCAAGGGAACGGTGCAGGTAGATGCCGGTCCGGCCTACCGGGCCGGTCGCCAGCGCCCTGAGGTGCCGCGCCAGGCGGTCACTCTGCCGATCCAGCTCGGCGTAGGTCAACGACCGCACGCCAGAGGTTGCCGCGATCGCCTCCGGAGTCCTCGTCGCCTGAAACCTGAAAGCCTCGAGGACCGATGCGAACGGCACGTCGACCGCCGTGGTGTTCAAGGCGTCGAGCGCAGCTCGCTCCCCGTCCGTCAGCATCGCGAGCGATGCGATCGGTCGCTCCGGCGATGCCTCGATGGAAGCCAGGATCCGTGCGTAGTGCTCGAGGAAGCGCTCGGCGGTGGCCGCATCGATGTCTGTCGTGTCGAAATCAACGCTGATTCTCAGCGGATCGGAACCCTCCACCGTGATCGACAGCGGGAAGCTCGTCCGCCCATAACCATCGACCGTCCGGTAGGTGACGGATCCCGCGGGTGACGTACCGGCGCCACCGAAGTTCCAGTAGGCGAACAGCACGTCGGTGAGCGACGTGCCGGGGCGCAGTTCACTCCAGCTCTGCACGTCGGGCAATGCGCTGTGCTCGTGGTCGAACAGGCTGGCCTGGCGCGATTGCACGCGGGGCAACCACTCGGCCGGAGTGGCCGCCGGGTCGATCTCGATACGCAGCGCCAGCGTGTTGATGAACATCCCGACCATCGATTCGACGCCGGGAAGCGTCGGCGGGCGACCCGCAGCGACCGTCCCGAAGGCAACGTCCGCCCGGCCGGAGTAGCGCCCGAGCACGATGGCAAGCGCCCCGACGAGGACCGTGTTGAGGGTGATCCGATGCTCCCTGGCGAACTCGTGCAGGCGGCTCGTGGTCGCGGACGTCATCGTATGGAAGCGTCGTGTGTAGCCGTCGCCCGACGCCACTTGGGTATTTGTGATGCGAGTCGGCTCGGTGAAGCCGGCCAGATGCTCGCGCCAGAAGGCCTCGGTGTCAGTCGACGTGTTGTCCGCCAGCCAGTCGATGTAGTCGCGGAAGGGGCGGGCCGGCGGCAACGGTGGATCGTCGCCGGCGACGTGGGCTTCATATGCGGTGAACACCTCGTTCAACACCACGGAGGAGGACCAGCCGTCCTGCAGGAGGTGATGCTGGCTCCACAACAAGACATGCCGGTCGGGTCCCACTCGGTACAGCGTGATGCGCATCAGCGGCGGGACCTCGAGATCGAAGCGGAATGCGCGGTCGGCGACGAACGCGGCGTCGACCACCGCGGACGCCGCCGGATCGTCGGCGAGGTCGACGAGATCCACGTCCACGCCCACCTTGCGGCAAACGACCTGGACGGGCCTCCCCGCGTGTTGCCACGCAAACGTCGATCTCAACGCGGGGTGGCGTGCGATCACGGTGTCCCATGCTCGTTGGAACGGTTCGAGCTCCAGCGGTCCATCGATCTCGATTCGCTGCTGGACGATGTAGAGGTCGTCGGCGCTCGAACCGGCGGCGTGGAACAGCATGGCCTCCTGCACCGGAGACACCCCGTGGACGTCCTCGATGGAGCCGGACATACCGAGTACCGCATCGAGGCGACGCGCCACGCTTGCAAGATCCGCCGCACTGATCGAGCTCGAGTCCGGCCCCAGAGCTGTCGCTGGGCGCATCGCGATCCCCACACTGTCCCGGACGGGTCGGTCCCCTCCTGTGGACGATCGTAGGGTCCGCCGTCTCACTACGGGACCGATTCCGCCGAACTCTCAGCCGGCCACGGTTGGCGACGAGCCGGAGTCGTGCCAACCGGGCGGCGGTAGCCTCCGCCGGCGATGCAAGACACCGGAGATGACGGCGCAGGCGCACCAGGCGTTCGGTTCCCGTTCGCCCTGCCCGCCGGGGTCGTGGTCACCGAGGTGACAGACGAAGCCGAACCCGCAACCTTGCATCCTGCCGAGGAGGCGATGATCCATCCCCGGGCCACGGCGCGCCGCCGTCGCGAGTTCCGGATGGGTAGGGCCGCGGCGCACGACGCCATCGCACGGCTGGGCATGGCCGACCGCCCGATCGGGCGAGGATCCCATCGGGAGCCGTTGTGGCCGCCGGACGTGGTGGGATCCATCACGCATGGTCGCGGCATCGCCTTGGCCGCCGTGGCTCCCTCCGATCTGTATGCGGGGATCGGTGTCGATCTGGAACATGCCGGCCGCTACTTCGAAGGCTTGCATCACCGAATCGCATTTGGCACCGAACACGACCGTCTCCAGGCGCTCGAGGGCGAGCAGCGACGCAAGGCGACTGTGGCGATGTTCTCGGCCAAGGAGAGCATCTACAAGGCCCTCTTCCCCACCATCGGGCGCTACTTCGGATTCGAAGCAGCAGTTCTCTCCCCTGGGTCTGCCGCGGGGACGCTCGTCGCAGAGCTCGACGAGTCTCTCGGCGTCGAAGGCCCGTTCGAGGTGCAGTTCCGGTGGGCGGGCGATCTCGTCGCCACGGCAGTTTTCGTGACAGATCCCTTCCCATAGCCAAATGGCCGTGACTAACTTCGTGCACAGCGCCGGCACGAGGGAGACGAGGGGGGCGCCATGCATCTTCTGCTGCGGAGGATCGGAGCCTTCCTGATCGTCGCTGCCGTGTCGCTGCTCCCGATGGTCGGCGGGCTGGCCGCCGCCGACGCTCACACGGGCACGCAGAGCTACGTGTACCTGGACATCTTCGACGACACGATCGCGGGCAACGTCCAGTACCCGGTGGCGGACCTCAACCAGATCCTCGGGCTCTCGATCCCGCAGGATCGGCAGGGTGCATTCGATGCGATGTCGGCGAACCTGGACGAGCTCCAGGCGTACACCGACGAGCACTTCGCCCTCGGCAACGGAACCGTGACGTGGGCGATCGAGTACACAGGCCACCGGATTCTCGAGATCTCGGCCGGAACCTATGCCATCCTCGAGTTCGAGGTGGCCGATCGGCTCGACCCCGTGCCGCGGGAGTTCTCCGTCGATTTCTCAGCGGTGATCACGGAAATTCCCGACCGGGATGCGCTCCTGCTGATCGCCAACGACTGGGCCTCGGGCACATTCCGCAACGACGGCGACTCGCTGTTGCGCTACACCGCCGACAACACCTCGCAGGTGGTGTCCCTCGACGAAGCGTCGTGGGTCAAGGGCATGACGGCGGTGGTCGGCCTCGGCGTGGAACACATCCGCATCGGCTCCGATCACATCCTCTTCGTACTCGCTCTCGTGCTCCCGTCGGTGCTGATCTTCCGTCGACCGGAGGGCTGGCTGCCGGCCCGCACGTTCGGCAGCAGCCTGTGGCGGGTTCTGAAGATCGTCACGATGTTCACGGTCGCCCACTCGATCACGCTTGCGCTGGGAGGGTTCGAGATCGTCGAGCTCCCGCCGCGGCTCGTGGAGGCCGTGATCGCGATCTCGATCGCCCTCGCGGCGCTGCACAACATCAGGCCGATGTTCGTCAACAAGGAGTGGCTGCTCGCATTCGGATTCGGGCTCTTCCACGGCTTCGGCTTCGCCGGCTTGCTCTCCGAGCTCGGTCTCGACCGCAGCAACCGAATCGCCTCGCTGCTCGGTTTCAACGTGGGTATCGAACTGGGCCAGATGGTCATCATCCTGCTGATCTTCCCGGCGCTGTTCCTGATGCGCCGCACCCGGCCGTACCTCGCCGTCATGTACACCGGTTCGGCGATCCTGGCGCTTGTGGCACTCGGCTGGGCCCTCGAGCGGGTGTTCGGCCTCGAATCGACGGTGAGCACGCTGGTGGATCCGATCCTCGATTGGCCTCGCTCGCTCTACATCGCGATGGGCGTGACGGCGATCGCCGCCATCATGTACTGGTTCGAGCGATCCAGACATCGGCTGCTACCACTCCCGGCGGACCAGCCGGCGGGGCAACCGGACCCGATCGTGTCGAGCAACCGCGTGCGCCGGTAGCCGCACACCCGCGCCATCAGACCGAAGCCGGCAGCAGCCGTGTCTCGATGAGCGTACTGGCTACCTGGCCCCCGATCGCAAGCCTCTGTTCGGCGGTGTAGTGCACGAAGTCGCCCATGCCCGTGACGCCGTCGCGCTTCGTCAGCGTATCGATGTCGAGGATGGGGAACTCCAGCGACCGCGACAGCTCCACGAGACCCAGCACGAACTCACGGCGGCGGGAGGTGTGGGGGCTGTGGGAGAGCCGGTAGTCGAACGTCGTGATCCCGGGATCCACGACGAGGGCGTTCGCCACGATGACCTCGGCGCCGACCTGTGTTCGCAGGAGCGTGATGATGCGCTCGAAGTTCGCCAGCGATTCGGCGACGCCGATGCGGCCGATCTTCTTGAAGTTGGCGGCGAACCACTTGACCTTGTCGAGATCGCCGAGGACCTTCTGCAGGTCGCTCCCCAGCCAGAATCCACCCGGGTCGAGCAGGTAGCCGTGCTCGCGGTGACGGTACATGGTCCGCACCATGTCCGGGGCGATCGAGAGCACAACCACGTTCTTGGCGAACTCGCCGAGGTGCTCGTGGTCCGGAACGCGAAATACCGGCTCGAACAGCGTTGGGGCGAAATGCTCCGGTCCCAGACCCAGCACGTCCGTGACCTCGGCGACATGCTCGGGGGCCGGCGGCGATTCGAGCCCTTGCAGGATGAAGTCGCTGCGCCCGATGGCGATGTCGCCGACGTGAACGATGGCGGTCAGGCCAGGGGCCTCGTTACGGAGCGAACGTCCGGCGGGAACGATCGCATCGAGATCGCAGCCCCCGTAGGCGTAGACACCAAACCGCCGCTCGAGAGATCCATCGATGACGCAGGCGTCCGTGCGGATCATGAAGCCTCGAGACTTCAGACGTCTGCGGTTGGCGGCGGCCCGCAGCTGTCGCTCGACGACCGAGTTGGTCCCGAGTCCCTTCCTCATCACTCTGACGGCCTGTTTGCCGATGCCTGCCACGTCGCCTACTTCACTCTGATCCCGATGCGGAACGGCGGCACTCCGCCATCCAAGTCGTCGACGCCGACGGGCTCCACCGATGCGTCCGTGACCATCACACCAACCGTCTGCCCAACCTCGACCTCGGCGCCGTCGGCGACGGCCACACTCGCCACGCGCCCGGAGTCGGCGGCCAGCACCGTCAGGCTCATCGAGCGGTTCGTCTCCTGTGCGGCGTAGTCGAGTCGATGCACGAGGTTCTCGAACGTCAGGTCGAACAGCGGAGCACCGCGCTCGACGTCGCTACCGGCCGTCACGTGCCAAACGTCGATCCTTCCCAGCGACGTGCGCCGGTCGTAGGCCGGTACGTCGAGCCTCATGACGTCACCTTCGAAGGACAGACCGGCTACACCGAGCTCGATGATGGCGTTCATCGCCTCCTCGGCGATCACGGCAGAGGCCTCGCCGCTGTAGGTCCCGGGATCGTGGACAGCCCTGTCGCCGCCGTATTCGGCGATGATGCGGTCGACGTCGATCACCGCACAGCCCGCGGCCGATGCCGCACGTTCCAGTTCGAGGTCCAGCCGGTGGGCGCGGATCGGCCAGACCTCTGCGGAGAAGTCGTATCGCACCCCGGCCGGGTCATAGGTGGACACGTTGAGGACGGCAAGAACGGCGTCGTCCGCCACGGCCGCGGCAATGGCCGTGAGCGCGCTCGCCGAGTCGGCCGGGGTCGGTGCCGGCGTGAGCTCGAAGTGATCCGAGAGCCACGAGCGCTGCTCCCCATCCCACGCCCGGTCCCGGTTGGGCGGTGGCTGGACGAGGAACCCGCCCTCCCGGTGCCGCCACACGTCCGACCGCAGCTCGTCGAGCACCGTCAGAACCCCTAGCGCCGGCCCCGGTGCGCTGAGAGCCGTCCGGAACTGTGCAGCGAACCAAGGCCGCAGTCCGGGTGGCACGGAGATGTCGGGCGCATGGCCCTCCGCCTCGAGCCGCTGCAGCACGACGTCGAGCCGACCGGCCGGTTCGCGCACGACGTCCGCCGGCGACCCGACTGCCGAAAGCCGAGATTCGAGCCACCCGGGTCTCCCGAGCGATAGGGCGATATCGGCTCCCTGCGTCAACACGACGTGGGGATGGACGCTCATCGCGCTCTATTTAACCCGGGCTTCACCCCCGCCACGATAGGCCCGGCGGCCCAGAGCCGCGGAGGGGGGCCGCCGGTATGCTGAACGGTCTGGGACAAGAGAGGGTTTGCGCACGATGGCCAAACGGAAGCTGGAGCGTGGCTTCGACACGCGCGAGGTGGCGCGTCGCAGGACGATTTGGGACAAGGGGCCGCTTGGCTACGTTCCGAACCGGTACCTGCGTCGCCCGATCAAGGTGGCGCGCGCCAGCGTCACGGTGCCTTCGATGTTGTGGCAGAGCAAGGACGGCGGTGTCCAGCATCTCCACCTTCCCGACTTTCTCGGCATCGGTGGCGCTCGGTGTGGCACGACATGGCTCCATTTCAACCTGGACGCACACCCGCACATCTGCATGCCGGCGACGAAGGAGCTGCGGTTCTGGAACAACAACCTGAGCCGCGGGCTGAAGGCCTACGCATCGAACTTCGATTGCAAGCCCGGCGACATCGCCGGAGAGATCACGCCGGCATACGGGGTGATGGATGCCTGGCGTGTCAAGCTGATGGCTCGGGTCATGCCGGATGTGCGACTGGTCTACATCATTCGCAACCCGATCGACCGATCGTGGTCGCATCTGTCGCTGTGGGCGAGGAACCGCGGGCTCGCCGTCGAGGAGCTGACACACGACCAGATCGTCGAGGGTCTCACGTCCGACGAGTTCACTCGCAACGCAACGTACACTGAGACCTACCGGATCTACTCCGAAGCATTCAGCCGGGAGCAGATCTTCGTCGGCTTCTACGAGGACCTGCAGCAGGAGCCGCGCAAGCTGCTGCAAGGGATATTCGAACACATCGGCGTATCGACCGATTTCGACTGGAACGAGCTTCCGATGAGCCGGCGCTTCAACTCGGGTATGGGGTATGAGGAACAGGAGCGCAGCACCACCACGACGATGCCGGACGAGTATCGAGCACTCCTCTCGAAACGATACGAGATCGAGTTGCGCCACCTCGCCCAGACGTTCCGCAGCCATGCGGAGAAATGGGCGACCGATGCTGCAGAGTTCGTACGTTGACCGGGCCGTAGCCAGGGCGGTAGGGCGATGGGAGTGACCAGGTGACCATCGGCGATATCGGGCGATCGACCGTGTCGGTCATCATCCCGAGCCACAACCGGCCTGAGCTTCTCGCCGACGCCGTCTCCTCGGTGATGGCGCAACGACACCCCGTCCAGATCCTGGTGGTCGACGACGGGTCGAGCCCACCGGTCGCCGCAAGTGGCGTGCTCGCCCGCGGTGCCGTGACGATCCTTCGCAACGACACCGCCCGGGGGCCGAGCCGGGCGCGCAACCGAGGTCTCGACGCTGCAACGGGTGATTTCGTTGCCTTTCTCGACGACGACGATCGCTGGCTGCCGGGGAAGCTGACGGCGTGTCTCAAGGCCTTCGACGCCCACGACACGGACATCGGGGCGGTGGCGCACAAGACCGGTTACAGGGCGCCCGCGGGGATGCCCGCAACGGGGTCGAGGGTCCTCGACGACCCACTGCGCCATTTCGGTACGCATCAGACCCCCCACCCCGACTCGCTCGTCATCCGCCGCGACATCGCCGACAAGGTGCGGTTCGCCGAGGATCTCCCTGCGGCGGAGGATGTCGACTTCGCCATCGAGCTCGGCCGCATCACAAAACTGGTGCTCCTCGACGCCGTGCTGGCCGTTCATGGTGACGACGGGGCACCCTCGGCGATCGGGCTGGAGAAGCGCATCGCGGCTCGGCTGCAACTCAAGGACCGCCACAGCGATGTTCTCGGCGCCGACAATGCCGCCCGCAGCTTCTACCACGTGCGTCTGGGTCACCTGCAGCGGGGTGTCTCCAGGCCGAAGGCGATGGTCTCCTTTCTGACCGCGATCCGCCACCGGCCGACGAGCGCAACCGCTTGGAGAGGTCTCCTCACTACGGTGTTGCCTGAGGATCTGACCCGCCGGCTCAGCCTGCAGCGACGTACGGGAGGTAACTGACATGGCCAGGAGCACGCCGTGTCTCACCCTGGGCCTCCCCGTGTACAACGGCGCCGACTACCTGCGTGAGACCCTCGACGCCGTCCTTGCCCAGACGTTCAAGGACTGGGAGCTGATCATCTCGGACAACGGCTCGACCGACGGCACGATGGACATCATCGAGGAGTATGCGGCCGCCGACGAGCGGATCGAGTACCGCGTTCACCCGAACAACGTCGGGGCGCACCGCAACTACAACTCGATCGTCCCCCATGCCACCGGCACATACTTCAAATGGCTGGCGCATGACGACCTGATGGCGCCCACGTACCTCGAGCGCTGTATCGAGATCTTGGAGCAGCGGCCGGACGTCGTGCTCGCCTTTGCCGCCACCGACCGTATCGACGAGGACGGCAACAAGATCAGCGAGCTACGCAGCACCATGAGCTATGACTCCGACTCCCCCTACGAGCGGCTCCGCGCCTACATCGGCGATCGGATGAAGGTGCCCCAGATCTTCGGCGTCATGCGGCGGTCGACTCTGGTGAAGACCGCCCTGCTGCGCAGCTACGGCGCCTCGGATTTCACCTTCCTCGAGGAGATGGCGATGCGCGGTCGTTTTGCCTACATCGATGAGCCACTGTTCCTATACCGCATCCACACCAGGCGCTTCAGCGCGGCGACGCCGGAAGAGCAGGCGGCGTGGTTCAACCCGGCGCAGAAGGCGCCGATGATGTCGGAGTGGAGCCAGCTCGGTGGTTTGCTCGACTCGGTCCGGCGCGTCCCGATGGGCATGTGGGACAAGCTCAGGGCTGTGGCATTCGCCGGCTGGTGGGCCGTGCGCCACGCCGCCGGCTTGGCCAACGATCTGTGGAATCGCGGCAACTACGAGGTACGCCGCTTGACGGCCCGGGCCGGCCCCACCAGGTCGGGTTGAGCCGATGGCTCGACTTCCCACGTACATCATCGCCGGGGCGATGCGCTGCGGTACCACCGCACTCAACAGCTATCTGCGGGCACATCCGGATATCGCCGTGTCGTCGTCGAAAGAGGTTCATTTCTTCGATTCGAAGTTCGACCTGGGCCTCGACTGGTACCGGGAGCAGTTCCCGGGCAGCGACGGTGCCGTCGCAGTCGGCGAGGCAACGCCCAACTACATGTTCCGACCCAACGCCCTGGAGCGACTGCGCACGACGCTGCCCGATGTGAAGCTCGTATTGGTGCTGCGCAACCCGGCGGATCGGGCGTACTCGCATTACTGGCACGACAGGACGCGGGACAAGACCGACGGCGAGTTCGCCGAGGTCGTGGCGCGGGAGCTGGCGGGCGAGGACATCGGTCCCGCCGCCTATGTCGATCGCGGGCGCTACCGGTGGCAAGTCGAGGAGATCCTGCAACGGTTCCCCGCCGAGAACCTGCACGTGCAGGCCTTCGAGCACCTGAAGGGGGACCCGGTTCGGGTGTACTCGGAAGTCTGCGAGTTCATCGGGGTCGACCCGACGTTCCGCCCGGAGCGACTCGGGGCGCCGGTGAATGCCTACACCGAGTTCCGCTCACTCAGAGTGCGCGATTGGGCCCGCAGGCTCCCGAAGAAGGGGCAGAATCTGGTGGCGCGGCTCAACCGCAGGGAAGCGGCGGGTTACCCGCCGATGGACCAGACAGTGCGCGACAAGCTCAACGCCGAGTTTGCTGCCGCCAACGAGGGCTTGAGCGAGCTGGTGGGCCGGGAACTGCCGGGCTGGAAGTAGGCAGAGGACAGCGGCGACTACTCCTCGGCTGCGGCGTGGAGCTCGATCGCCTCGGTCTGGAGACCGGTGCGGTCGATCTTGCCTCGAGAGGTCTTGGGGAGGCTGTCCCTGAAGTGGAACGTCTCGGGAATCATGTACTTCTGCACGAGACCCGAGCAGTGGTTGACCATGTCGGTCTCCTGGATCTCGGCTTTCACCGCCACGAACGCCTTGATGCGGTTCGAGACGAACTCGTCCGGTACGGGGACGACGGCGCACTCCACCACGTCGGGATGAGCGTTGATGGCGGTTTCGATGTCACCGAGCTCGATCCGGTAGCCACGATGCTTGATCTGGTGGTCGCGGCGACCGAGGAACCGGTAGTTGCCGTCGGGCATCTCCTCGACCAGGTCGCCCGTGTGGTACACCGGATCCCCGAACTCAGGATCCCGCGGGTCGCGCACCAGACGCTGCTTCGTCCGCTCCACGTCGCCCCAATACCCACGGAGCAACGTCGGCCCGCGCACCAGCAGCTCACCCACCTGGCCCGGCTCGACCTCGTTGCCCTGCTCGTCGACGACGAACGTCTCCACGTTGCCGATGGCCTTACCGATCGAGATGGTGGGGCCATCCTCGGGGGGAGGCTCCGGCACGGTGTACGCCGTGCACACGTTGGTCTCTGTCGGCCCGTAGAGATTCGAAAACCGGGCATGCGGCATCAGCTTCATCAGCCGGGACAAGTACTTGGTCGGGAACACCTCACCGGCGAACAGAAGCTCCCGGATGCTGGGCAACGCCCCGACGTCGAGGTTGGCGTGCTCGACGAGCATCGTGAGGATGCTCGGCACGGAGTACCACACCGTGATCTGGTGCTCGTCGATGAACTTGGCGATCTCCACCGGAAACACCGAGAGTGTCGGAGGCACCAGGACCAGGGTCGCACCTGTGCGGGCCGCCGCGTACAGATCGAAGGTGGAGAGGTCGAAGTGCAGCGGTGCATGGCCGGAGAGCACGTCGCTCTCGACCACGCCGTACTCGTCGCCCGCCCATTCGACGAAGCTGCGGCACGCAAGATGGCTCAGCATCACGCCCTTGGGGTCGCCGGTGGAGCCGGATGTGTAGAGGATGTAGGCGAGGTCCTGCTGGACCGTCCGGAGTGCCGGGTTGGATGCCGGCAGCGTCTCGAGCGCAGCGGCGGTGTGTACGGCGACGCCGGGGATCTCCGTTGCGATCTCTTCGACGTTGAGCACGAGGAGATGCGCCAGATCCTGTGCGCCCTCGTGCTTGACCTCCTTCCACGCACGCCGCTTCTCGCGACCCGTCACGATCACCCGGATGCCACAGTTGCCGGCGATGTACGCGATGCGGTGGGTCGGTGCGCTCGGATCGAGCGGCACATAGGCAGCTCCGGCCTTCATCGCTCCGTAGATCCCGATCACGGACTCCAGCGACTTGCGCATGTAGATGCCGACGCGGTCGCCGTGCCGCACGCCGAGGCTGTGCAGCAGATGGGCTACCTGATTGGCGCGGGCGTTCAGCTCGCCGTAGGTCATCGAGCGGTCCTTGTCGACCACCGCGGTCTTGTCCGGGAGGCGTTCTGCCGAGTCCTCCAGATAGTGATGGACGAGGTATCGATATGCCATGGCTACAGCTTCAGCTGGTGGGCGATGACGTTCTTCTGGATGTCGTTCGTGCCGGAGTAGATGCGGCTGGAGAAGGCGTCGCGTACGTCGCGCTCCAGCTCGGACTCGACCATGTAGCCGTAGCCACCATGCACCCACATGGCATCGATGCTGGATTGGACCCAGGCCTCGGACAGGAACAGCTTCACCATCGAGGCGTCGATCGCCTTGCCGGTTCCCTGATCCCAGTTCCACCCGAGCCGGTACAGCAGGAGCCGGGCGGCTTCGAGGCGGACCTTCATGTCGACGAGCCGGTGCGAAACGGCTTGGAACTTCCCGATCGCCTGCCCGAATTGCTTTCGCTGGCGGGCGTACGTCAACGACTCTTCCAGCTGGCGCTCCATCGTGCCGATGGTGTGGGCGAGGATGGCGCCGCGCTCGTGCTCGATGGAGTGGTTGAAGATCATCATGCCGGAGCCGCGCTTGGCCAGCATGTTGCCGGCGGGGACCCGGCAGTCGTCGAAGATGAGCTCGCTCATCGGCGAGGTGCGGATGCCCATCTTGTGGAAGTTCTGCCCCACCGTGAGCCCCGGTGCGTCGGCGTCGACGATGAATGCAGTGAGACCCAGCCAGCCCTTGCTCTTGTCGACCGTTGTGAAGACGACGAACACGTCGGCAACCGGAGCGTTGGTGATGAAGGTCTTCGATCCGTTGAGGACGTAGTGATCGCCGTCTTCGACGGCCGTGGTTGCGAGCGCATATGCGTCGGAGCCGGTACCCGGCTCTGTCATGCCCTGCACCGCGATGAGGCTGCCGTCGATCAGGCCGGGGAGGTACTTCTTCTGCTGGTCGTCCGTGCCAAAACGCCAGATCGGCAGTGCTCCCGACCAGAGGTGGGCATTCATCGAGAAGATGAGGCCGTTGTCCCGGCAGCCGTAGCCGAGGGCTTCCATCGCCAGCATCGTCGTGAGGTAGTCGGCCCCTTGACCGCCGAACTCCTCGGGAAACGGCAGGCCCTGCAGGCCGAACTCGGCGCACCTGTTCCAATCTTCGCGGGAGAACTCGTAGGCGGCGTCGCGTTCCACCAGGTCCTTGCCGAGCTCTTTCTGTGCGAACTCCACAACGGCCTGGCGGAAAGCGAGCTGCTCATCGGACCAGGAGAAGTCCATGTACCCCCCTCAGGTGAAACGGCCCTCGATCGATCTCGAACAGAAACTGTACCAGTGCCGGATTTGCCGATCTGTGGGGCGCTCGGCCCGTTTGACGCCGACCCGTCACCGTCGGTCGAGGCCTGCGGCGACCTGCGCAAGCCGTTCCCACACGTGGAGGGCGAACGACCGAGACATCAAGAGGAGGTACGACAGCGAGCCGTCTACGTCGTCACGCACCACTTCGGTGGCAACTCCCGCGACCAGCGTGCGGGCGGCGGCGCCATGCGGTGTCATGTCGTCGCTCAGATCGAGCGCACACAAGTGCTCCAGGACGCTTCGTGCCATCGGCCCGGTCATGCGAATCGCGGCACGCACGTGGGTCAGATCGACCGCAGCGACGCCTTCGGGCCGATCGCCGAGCACGATCCACTCGTCGGGTGCGACCGCAAGCGCGAGCCCGAGCGGCGTGCGACGGGCCCTGCCGACCGGCACCGATGCGATGCCCTCCCAAACTCGCCACTTCGCGGCCGCCGACTCGTCGGCGAGCACGACCGCAACAAAGTCGGCCGGCGTCGCCGGAAGCGGACTGACGAATCGCTCAACCACGGAGTCGCTCCCCGCCCGGATCGAAGTGAGCCAGATGGTCCGATACCGTGGCGGCGGCCCGCTCACCGCCGGCCACCTGAATCGTCAGCGTCGTGCCCGGCGCAGCCAGATCGGCATCGACCATCGCCAGACACACACTGCGGCCCAGTGTCGGCGACATCCGGCTCGACGTGATCCGCCCCGCGATGCGGTCGCCCACGACGATCTGGCTGGCTTCGGGAGGCACGACGGTCGGGTCGATCGGCTGGACCGCGACGAGGCGCTGCGACGCACCCGCCTCCGCTTCCCACGCCAGTTCCGGTCTCCCGGCGAAATCGGGTTTGTCGAGCTTGACGGCCCACCCCAGGGCCGCCGCCGCGCCTTTCGTCAAGCCGTCGGTGTCCTGACCCACGATCAGATGGCCCTTCTCGAGCCGCATGATCCGCTGCGCCTCCACGCCGAAGGGTGCGATGTCGAGATCGGCACCCGCCTCCAGCAACGCCGTCCACACGTGGAGGCCGCACCCTGCCGGAACGTGGACCTCGAAGCTCAGCTCACCAGTGAAGCCGATCCGCAGCAGTATGCAGTTGGCGATGCCGGCCACGGTTCCCATGCGTGCGTGCATGTAGCCGAAGGCCCCGGGGGAGAGATCGACGTCGTCGACGACCCGTTCCAGCAAGGTGCGGGACCGGGGGCCGGCCACGTTCATCGCCGCGTAGCCGTCGGTGACTGCCGTCATGCGCACGTCCCACGATGGAAAGGACGTCTGCAGCCATTCGTCGAGCCAGTTCCACACGCGCCCCGCTCCTGACGAGGTGGTCGTCATGTAGTAGCGGTGGTCGCCGAGTCGAGCCGTGGTGCCATCGTCGAAGACCACGCCGTCCTCACCGCACATCGCGCCGTACCGCACCCGACCGACCTCGAGTCGAGACCAGCGGTTGGTGTAGACGAACTCCAGCAGCTTGGCAACGTCGGCGCCCCGCAGGTCGATCTTGCCCAGCGGGCTGACGTCGATGATGCCGGCGTTCTGCCGCGTGTTGCGCACCTCGGCCGACGGGTCGCCGTAGTGGTCCGGGCGGATCCACTGCCCCGCCACGAGTGGCCGGGCTCCGTGCGCCTCGTGCCAGTCCTGCATGGGCGAACGCCGCACCGGCGCCTCCTCCTGGCCGGCGAGCGCACCCAGAGTCACCGGGGCGTACGGCGGCCGCCACGTGGTCGTGCCGGCCGCGGCAATGCCATTGCCCGATGCGTCGGCATGGGCCGCAGCGGTGTTGACGACCTCGAGCTTGCCCTGAATCGGGCCCATGGTTGCCGTCGTGTAGCGCTTTGCCAGCTCGATCGAGTCGTACCCTTCCTCGACGGCTGTCGCGATGTCCTTGGCCCGCACGTCCTCGGAGAAGTCGACGAACCCGTCCGGCGAGGCGATGAAGACCTCGGGGTGCGCCGCCGGTTCGAGCGGTGGGATGGGCGACGCGCCGCCTGCTGGGGATGGCGAGGATGCCCGCGCCCGCGGCGTGACCGCCAGCCAGGCGGCTCGCGTGGCCAGCGCCCGGTCGGCAGCTTCGGTACCGACGGCCCGGCCGTGCGCAACGATGGCGTCGAGCGAACCGTCGCCCACGATCTCTCCCACCGCCATCACGCCGTCGGCAAGCTCGCCAGGGATGAAGCGCGCCGCCTCCGGCCGGTACACGGGACGGTCGCCGGCCATGTTGAGCAGTGACGTCGGCGTGGTCCATCCCACAGCCGTCACCAACAGATCGGCGTCGATCTGCCGCCCCGAGACCTCGACGCCGGCGAGCCTCCCGCGACCATACGCCCGGAGCGAGGGCGGCGGCCCACGGCGCAGATCGATGACCTCGGCCACCTCGACACCGGCACTCGCCAGTTGCTCGGCGGCGAGGTCGCCGCTGAGATTGGCACTCACCACGACCGCACGGAGCCCCGGGGCCACCGCCCACAGGTTCAACAACCGCAGTGCGGCCCGGGAGAGCATCACGCCCGGCAGGTCGTTTCCGGCGAACACCCACGGCCGCTCGATCTTGCCGGCTGCCACCACGAGACACTTGGCCCGGGCTTTGATCAGCTGCTCGCGAGCACCGGAGCGGATCACCACCGCCACCCAGTTGTCCTCGTAGCGCCCGGCGACGACGGCGTCGGTCAGCACCTCGATTCCCTCCTGCGCCCCCACCTCGGCTCGCAGCTCTGCCAGAGCGGCTGCGGCCCCGGCGCCGGCGAACCGGAGGTGGCCGCCCAACTCGTGGTTCTCCTCGACGAGCATCACCTGCGCCCCGGCAGCCGCGGCCGCCACCGCTGCCGCCATCCCGGCCGGCCCTCCCCCGGCCACCACCACGTCGGGATGGGCGAAGCGCTTCTCCGCCGTGGGCGGCGGCGGCGCCCCTCCCACCCGGCCGCCGGCGCCGAACCGGCGCAGCACGCGCTGGTACCGGGAACGCAGCGGGGCGGGGCCCATGAATGTCTTGTAGTAGAAGCCGGGCGGCAGGAACCTGGACAGCAGGTCGACACCGGCGCGGGCGTCATGGCGAAGCGATGGCCAGCCCGCCTGCGCCGCCACCGCCATGCCGCTCTCGAGCAACCGGTGGCCGGCCCGCACGTTGGGCTCGTCTCCGACCTGGACGAAGAGGTTGGGGTCGTTGAAGTCGGCGGTGAGGATGCCGCGGGGGCGGCGGTATTTGAAGCTGCGGGAGAACAACGACACATCCGAGGCGGCCATCGCCGAGGCGATTGTGTCTCCGGCGTAGCCGGCCGCGGCAGCGCCGTTCCATGTGAAGCGACGTGGCGCCGAGCGGTCGATGACCTCGCCGGAGCGAACGGGCAGGCGGTACGACGTCACGCCGTCTCGACGTTGGGATCACGCACCGAGCGGATCTCGTTGCTCACGGTATGGCGCTCGACGACCAGGAAGCGGCGGCATCCGGAGACGTGGAACCAGCGCTCCTCCTGCCAATCGGCGACGTTGCGCCTGTCGTAGAGATAGCGGCGCCACTCGGCGGTGTCGGCGCCCGGGGCGGGGCGGGACGTCAGCTCGCCACCGAACGAGAACTCGTCGGAGTTGCGCGGTCCGCAGTGGGGGCAGGAGATCAGCAGCACGAGGGATCAGTGTCCAACGGCGGCAGCTCCCTTCTCGGCAGTGAGGTCGCCCTCGCCGAAGCGAGCGAGCCGGAAAGGCGCGATGAGGTCGGGCACGACATTGGTGGCAACGAGCTGCGCCGTCTGTTCCCCTGCGACAGGTCCCGCCTTGAATCCGTACGTCCCCCAGCCGACATCGACGAAGAAGCCGTCGACGGGCGTCCGGCCGATGATCGGGGCGAAGTCGGGTGTCATGTCGCACAGACCTGCCCACTGCCGCAGCAGGCGCATGCCCGCCACCGAGGGCATCAGTTCCAGCACGTGGCCGGCCAGGCCCTCGGCGAAGTCGAGCGAGCCGCGGGTCGAGTACGAGCTGAAGGGATCGACGCTGGCGCCGAACACCAGCTCTCCCCGAGCGGTCTGGCTGACGTAGACGTGCAGCGTGCCCGACACCACGACGGGATCGAGGAAGGGCTGCACGGGCTCGGTCACGGCAGCCTGGAGCGGCCGGGTGACGATCGGAAGCGTCACGCCGGCCATCTCGGAGATGAGGCTGCTCCAGCCCGCGGTGCAGTTGACGACCACCGGCGTGGCGATGGGTCCCCGGTTGGTCTGCACCCCAACGACGCGCCCCTCGTGCACGTCGATGTCGGTGACCTCGGTTTGCTGGTGAATGTGTACGCCACAGGCGTCGGCGGCCCGGGCGTAGCCCCACACCACGGCATCGTGGCGCACGATGCCGCCCGGCGGGTGCCACAGTGCCCCCAGGATCGGGAAACGCGGGTGGTCGCTGACGTCGAGCGCCGGAGCCAGCTCCTTGATCTCATGGGGACCTATGACCTCGGAGTCGATGCCCTGCAGCTTGTTGACCTCGGCCCGCCACCGCATCGTGCGGAGCGAGCCATCGTTGTGGGCCAGCGTCATGTGGCCACGCTGCTCGAACATGACGTTGAAGTTGAGGTCGTCCGCCAAGCGTTCGTAGAGCTTGACGGAGCGGTCGTAGAACCTCGACCCTTCCGGCGTCAGGTAGTTGGAGCGGACGATGGCCGTGTTCCGCCCCGATCCTCCGCCACCGATGTAGGCCTTGTCGAGCACGGCGACATCCGAGATGCCGTGGTTGCGGGCGAGGTAGTAGGCCGTCGCCAGCCCGTGGACGCCGCCGCCGATGATCACGACGTCGTAGGCAGGCTCGAGCTCGTGGCGACGCCAGGCTCGCTTCCAGGCTCGACCGGTCAGGCCCTGGCGGACGAGCGAGAGCGCCGAGTACCTGCTCACCGTGGTGACGCTCCGGGCGAGATTCGTATCACCCGAGCACGCTGAAGGACGAGTCGCGATTGATCTCGCGGTTGCGGCTGAACGCGCCGAGGTTCAGCTCGAGCCCGGTATGGACCCCGGTCACGACGACGGGATCGGCGTCGTGATCGTGTCCGGCCTGGACTCGCTCGATGAGCTTCGTCATGCAGTAGGCCGCCACCGGAGCGTTCTTGAATTGATTGCCGCTCGTGCCGATGGCGACGTAGAAGCCGTCGAGGACGGTGCGGTCGTAGATGGGGATCCAGTCGTCGCTGACGTCGTAGAGGTCGACGATGCCCTTCTTGGTGTTGGGGATGCCGAGCTCGGGAAGCCTGGCGGCCAGCCTGTACACCTGAGTGCGCCACTGGTCGTCCGTCAGGTCTGTGTCGTAGTCGTCCGGATCGTCGACCCACTCCTGTGGGTCGCACTCGGGGTCCTGACTGCCGAGCAGGATGTTGTTGCCCACCTCGGGCCGGAAGTAGGTGCCGAGGTCGTCGTCGCCCACCAGGAACCCATCGCGCTCGAAGTCGAGGCCGTGCGGCGATGGCAGGTGGTGAACCTCATGGCGCAGCGCGCGCGTTGCGATGTTCATCTCGTCCGCCACCCCCGCCATCTCGTTGATGACGAAAGAGTGGGGCCCTGCCACGTTGACGACGATGGGGGCGTCGACCTCGGAGCCGTCGTGCAGCGTCACCCCCTCGACCCTCCCGCCCTGGCGGCGGACCGCGGTGACCTCGGTGTTGAAGCGGAATTCGCCACCGTGGGCCTCGGCTGCCCGTTGCAGATTGTGCGAGGCGAGTTGGGGATCGGTGACGTAGCCGGCGGCGGGTGAGTACACGGCTCCGTTGAGCATCTCGGTCGGCTCCCCGAAGGCGGAATCGTCGTCGGCCCGGCGCGGCGGAGCGTGGCGACCGAGGCGTATGCCGGGGATGTTGCGCTCGATCGTCTCGTTGTCCCAGATCTCGTAGGGCACGCCGATCTCGTCGAAGAGGGGGAGGACCTTCTCCGTGTAGCGGGCGTCGTCGCCCAAGTAGACGCCACCACATTTGACGAACTTGGCCAGGCCCCGCTCGTCCTCCACGCCGAGATAGGAAGGCCACTCTTCCCAGTAGAACATGCCCTCGTACGCCATGGCCACACCAGGCCACGTCGAGTAGTGGGTGCGGATGATCGCGCAGGAGTTGCCGGTGGACCCGTACCCGGCGGCGGGCAGCTTGTCGATGTTCAGCGTGCGATAACCAGCCTTCGACATCTCGAAGCCGAGGTTGGCGCCGATGATCCCGGCACCGATGATGATGGCATCAAAGCGTTCGGACATGGCGGCAGCCTATCGAAGCGGGACTCCGAGGGTCAACGCGCTCCCGAGCTGTTCAAGCAGCCGGCGGCCCGCGGCGAGTGTACGTGTGGCGGAGCGGAGTGGACCAGGTGACGCTCGCCCCGTCGGCGGTTCGATAGCTCCAGCCGGCCAGGTGCCGCACCGTGTGGTGGTGGCGACAGAGCGGCGCCAGATCAGCGGTCCGCGTCCGCCGGGACTCGGACCAGGGCACGCGATGATCCATGTCCGAGCGAGTCGCCGGCATCCGGCAGCCCGGGAAGACGCAGGTTCGGCGCCGCGCCTCCACGTGGCGGCGCATGGCGGCCGTCGGCCGCCGGCGCGTGATGCCGTTGGCGACGACCTCGCCGGAGTCACCGGTCACCGTCCAACGCCATTCGGCGCCGACACCGTCGACAACCATCTGGCGAGCCACATCGGCGATCACAGGCCCGAACCCGCCGACCTCGCCGGGGGCGTCGGACAGCCGGGCGAGCGTGGCGAGATCGACCTGGATGTCGACGACGCCCCGGGAGGAACCCGATCGCACGTCGCGTCCTTCGAGGAGGTCGAGGAACACGTCGGTGCGCAGCTGATCCATCGTGCGGGCTTCGCCCGCCGTCTTCAGTCGCGTGGCAAGATCGTGAACCCGCTGCCGGATCGCGGTCACCCTGTCGGCCGGGAGATCGTACGCAGTCAAGTTTCCGGTGCCGGAGGGGTTCTGAGCCACACTGATGCGACGCTCGGATACGGCGTGTTCGTAGCGACGCACTGCATCGTCCGCATCGGTCCGGAGACACAGGCGTCGCATCCGGGCGGCGATCTGACCCGTCGTCAGGTCGGGCGCCTGAACGAGAATGTGGTCGGCGATGTTGCGTGCGGCCGCCACCGGTAGGTGGGCGACGCCGTGGACGATGGTCCGTGCCCGCCGACGGTCGATGTCGCCTGCAACGAAGCGATCCCACACCTGGGGCAACCGTCGCTCGAGATCGAGCGCAAAGGCCAGCTCGGCGTCGGCCGCGCGGCGCGTGAGGGTCAGTGCCAGCTCGATCTCTGCGGCCGCCGACTGAATGCCGGTGACCGGATCGCCGAAGAGGTCACGCATGCAGTCCGTGACGGATGCCATGGCGGCATACACCTTGGCCTGGAAGTGCGCCGCCATGCGAGCGTGGGCACGCAACACGACGACGCGGTCGTGGCCGTCGAGGTGGTCGGCGGCGATGGTCGACAAGATGGCTGCCAGGGCCGGGCCCGGGTCCAACTCATCGAGACACACCGGGAGTCTCTTGTGAGATTCCTGGGCGGATGATTGAATCGCCGCTGCCGTCGCAGAGGCCACCAAGGTCTCGAATGCTTCAACGTCGAGATCGTCCCACGCCGACCGGTACTCGGTCGCTTCCAGTGTGTCGAACATGTGTTCGATCATACCAGGCGGCCAGGACGGAAATCGGCCCGACGGGGCCGCCGTGAGAGCCGGCGAGGCTGCGGCGCCACCCTCCACGACACGGGACGACCATCGTGTGCGGAGAGCGCGGGACGTGCTGATCCCGCGCAGCCGGGTCCCTTGACGGAATCACACGGGACGGTGTACTGCCCCGAAAGCTGCGGTCACCCTTCCCCGGCTCACGACAGGAGGTTGCCGATCCGCTCGATCTCGTCGGGGTTGCTGGGCACTGTCTCCCAGGGCAGTCCTATGCGGTCCTTGCCGGGTTCGTCCTTGAACCGCAGGATGACGTGAATGTGGAAGTGGAACACGGTTTGCCACGCCGCCTCGCCACTGCAGTTCAGAAGGGTCACGCCATCCGCCCCGAGCCTGTCCTTGGCTCGTCGGGCGATCTGTTGGGCAAGAAGGATGCACGCGGCGAGGTCGTCGGCCGTGACGTCGAGCAGGTCGGTTGCGTGCGAGCGCGGGATCACCAGGGCGTGGCCAGGGGTTGCCGGATTGATGTCCATGAACCCGATCGCTCTTTCGGTTCGAGCGATCGTGGTCGACGAGATCTCGCCGGCAACGATCCCGCAGAAGATGCAGTCGGGTTCACGCACCGAAGGGACCTTACCGGTGGCTCCCTCCCGACGACCCGTCATGGCCGCGCGTCACGGCGGTAGGCCTGTCACCCGGCATGCTCCGGACAATGGAGCTCCTTGTCACCCGATTGCGGAATTGTCCCCCCGGTAGGGTGAATGCCCGCAGTACGGAGGGCGTGTGAAAATCCGATGGTGGTGGTGGGCGTTGGCCCTGGGTCCGGCGGCTGCCGGATTCGCGTCCATCGCCATGGGCGCCGGCGACATGCGTTCGAGTGGGCTGATGGCGGGGGTATCGCTGTCGATGGGTCTGGTGGCGATCATTCTTGTTGCGAGGGCACCGTGGCGGGGGAAGCGGGGGCTGCGCCGATGGCTGTCACCCGTTCCGGCACTGCTGCTGGGTGCGATGTCGCTGCTGGGCCTGTCCGAGGGGCTACCCGAGTTCCTGCAGGCCAGAGGACTGTTCCTCCACGTCGATTCCATCGGTCCGGTGGCCGTCGTCGAGCACGACGGGAGGGTTGTGCTCTTCGGCAACGACACTGCCGGAGGTTTCGTCTGGGCGTCTGACGACGGCTCGACTTGGGGCAGTGTTGATGTCGGGGTGTTGACCGAGTTGGAGGAAGTCGCCGATGCCACGGTCTTTGAGTCGTCGATTGTGGTCCTCGGCCAGTCCGGCGCCGAGGCGGTGGTGCTGATCTCTGCAGACGGCGATGTCTTCGAGGAGTCGGGACGATTCAGCAACATCGCTCACGGGACCAATCCCACGGCAGTGGCTGGATTCGATGACGCGATCGTGGCGATCACGGACATCTACGGGAACGACGTTGAATTCTACGCATCGAAGGACACGGGGTCGTGGATACCGGCCCAACCCTCCCCCGTCTTCGATGATGGGGAAGAAGCCCGCGACATCGCCTGCAGCGACGCGGTGTGTGTCGGCGTCGGCTTCCTCGACGCGACCTACCGTCCGGAGCTGGACGCCGACACTGGGGTCGCCTGGGTCGGTTCATCCGGCGGCAGCTTCCCGCGGGTGGATCACGACTTCGATGCCGTGAGCCTGGATGCCATTGCGTGGAACCGCCCAGGGTTCCTGGTGGTGGCCACCGGCCCCGATGGCGGGGGGTCGGTCTGGCAGTCGACGGACGGCATCGAATGGCGTCCCATTTCGGGTCCGTTCACAGAGATGATCGTTGACGGCATCGAAGCCGTCGACGCCTCCTACGTGGTGTTCGGACGTAATCCGGGAATGGGCGCAGTGATGGTCTGAACGTCTGAGGACACCAGAGGGTGGAGAGAAGCCATCGTCGCAACCGGTCTGTCCGGCGAGACCCAGATCCGCTCCGTCACAGGCACCCAGAGCGGCCTCGTCGCGGTAGGCATCGACGGCGAAACATTCGACGTCCTCGTATGGACCTCGCCGAACGGAGGCGACTGGCAAGAAACGGCCGTTTTGGCTTAGCGGTGACCCAGCGCTCGAGGTGCCGATCCCGGACACTCGGCGGACTGCGTCTCATTGGTCCTGGATTTGGTGATCGGCCTGCCAGCTGAGCATTTGTGCGTTCCGGGTTACCGTTGGGTCCAGGCGGAAGCCGAACATGTTTCATAAGCCGTCGGGAATCGGGTATGTCGCCGCTGCTGTCGCGGTGCTGGCACCGCTAGCGCTCCTCGGGTCGGTCGTGGCGTTGATCGCCGCGTCGTTTGGCAACTCGGAACTCGCCGAGCGCCTCATTGTCCCGTTGGCTGTCACCTTTGCCGGGGGGCGGACCAGAAGTTCGTAATGCAGTGCAAGCGCAAGGCATTCTCGACGAGCTGGCTTTCGTTGTCGACGTGCTGCGGGACGCGGTGCCAGCGGATTGGGCCAAAAGATGTTGTCAGCGGTGGTCGAGTCTGCGGCGGTCGTCCGGCGCTCCGTGTCGAGCCACATAGTCGAGCAGTCACTCGCAGCGACTGGCTGCTTCACTGGATTGACGGATTCGGGAGGGTTGATGTCAGATTCGACGTTCGGGGAGAGGCTCGCTGCGAAGGTCGAGCCGCCCGGGGCTTTGGCCACGCTCGAAGATCCGATGATTCTCGTCCGAATCAGCATGGCTGCGTCTTCGGGTGCGGTCCTGCTCGGCAGTTTCGGGACTGTCCTACTCGTCGTGCTTGATCAGCCCACCTTTGCCTGGGCGCTCGCCACACTGACCGCGGTCGCGGCGGCGAGCTGGTTCTACTTCGCTGCGACCGGCAGCATCAGCGGCGCGCAGTGGATCACCCTGTTGGGCGGAGCGGCGACCACGATCTACGTGCACATCGCAATGGGGGGATACGCCAATTCAGGGGGTTGGCTGATGTGGGCCATCGCTCTCACTGTTCCATCAGCGCTCGTGCTCCGAAAGAGCCACACGGTCGCCATTGCCTTGTTCTTTGCTGTGGTGGCTGTCTCATTCGGTTTCTGGGAACGGTCGTTGCAAGCGAGCCGCCCAACACCCGACCCAACTCTCGTAGCGATCCTGTTCCCCGTGGTGCTCGTGGGGAGCCTTGCGTTGCTCGTCCCGATGTTCATTTTCGTGTTGGGCAGACTGTCATTCGAACGAGAGCGAGCAGAGGGCTTGCTGCTGAGCGTGCTGCCAGCCCAGGTCGCGGCGGAACTGAAGGAGACAGGGAATACAAAGGCTCGACGCTTCGAGGGGATCAGTGTCCTGTTCGCTGACATTGTCGGGTTCACCCCCTTGTCAGCGGAGATGGATCCCGGAGAGATGGTCGAACGACTCAACGAGGTCTTCAGCCACTTCGACGTTCTCGCCGAGCGACACGGATGCGAGAAGTGAATCGCCCCGGGTTTCGTGGAGGCTTGGTCTATTGAGTGACTGCCTCGTGGGCTGTGGTTGTCTGACGGTAGTGGTTGGCTTCGTGGGCGGCGGGGGTGGTGAACTGGCGGCGGCCGGGGAGGATCTCGCCGTGGCGGCGGCGATGGTTGAACCAGTCAACGTATTCGAGGGTGGCGAACTCGACGTCCTCGAGACCGTGCCAGGGTCCGTGGGGGTAGATGAGCTCCCATTTGTAGAGACCGTTGAACGACTCGATCATCGCATTGTCGTAGCTGTCGCCCCTCGAGCCGACCGATGCGACGACGCCGTTGTCGGCGAGCCGCTGGGAGTAGCGGATTGACAGGTATTGGACGCCCATGTCGCTGTGATGGATCAGACCGTCCAGATCGGCGCCGGTTCGGCGGCGGTTGAAGATCGCCATCTCCAGGGCGTCGATCGCCAGATCGCTGCGCAGTGATCGTGATGCTTGCCAGCCGACGACCATCCGGGAGTAGGCGTCGATGATGAACGCCGCATACACCCACCCGGTGTGGGTCTTCACATACGTCAGGTCAGCGAGCCACAGCCGGTTCGGTGCATCGACGGTGAAGTCCCGATCGACCAGATCCGCCGGTCGTTCGTTCCCGTCATCGCTGATGGTGGTGCGAACCCATGACCGGCCCCGACGCACACCGGACAGGCCCATCTGCCGCATCAACCGCTCGACAGTGCATCGAGCGACCCGGATGCCTTCGACCTGGTTGAGGTGGTCCCACATCTTGTCGGCCCCGTACGCAACGAAGTTGTCCTTGTGGACCCGGGCGATCACCGGCTTCAGTTCGGCGTCACGCACCGCCCGTGGCGACGGTGGTCGGGTCTTGGCAGCGTGATACGTCTGCGGGGCGATACCAAGGGTCTTGGCGATCGGCTCGATTCCCCACCGCAGCTGCCCGCTGCGCCGATCCTTGTGCTCGTCGATGAACCGAATCACTTCTTCGACTGGCGGTCGAGCTCCGCCCCGAAGAAAGCCGAAGCCGCCTTCAGAATGTCATTGGCTCGGCGCAGCTCAGCGTTCTCACGCTTCAGGCGCTTCAGCTCAGCCAGCTCGTCGCTCGTCGGCCCCACCCGCCGACCCGTGTCACGCTCAGCCTGACGAACCCACTTCCGCACCGTCTCAGCTGTCGGACCCAACTTCTCGGC
The DNA here is from genome assembly GCA_965216945.1 of Acidimicrobiia bacterium. Classification (GTDB taxonomy): domain Bacteria; phylum Actinomycetota; class Acidimicrobiia; order Spongiisociales; family UBA5794; genus DATHZQ01. The sequence continues at coordinate 519,589 of CBDCGU010000003.1, forward strand.
AACCGAACAGATCGCCTCCCACTGCGACCCGTACTCATGCTGATGATCCAACACCAGCCGCACCGCACGCTGGCGCATCTCCACCGGGTACTTCCCCGGTCGTCGCTGTTCTGTCATGGCTCCATCCTCTCAAGGGTTGGAGCCTCCACCAATTCCGGGGAGATTCAAAGATCCACACAATGGGTGACAACTACATGGTCGCTGCCGGTGTTCCATCACCGCGCGACGATCACGCCGAAGCGCTCTGTGCGATGGCATTGGACATGCTTGCATATGCACAAGAGGCGCCGTTTCAGTTCCGGATCGGCATCAACTCAGGACCGGCCGTTGCGGGAGTCATCGGCACCAAGAAGTTTCAGTACGACCTATGGGGAGATACTGTCAACACCGCGTCACGCATGGAATCCCACGGCGAGCCCAACCACATCCACATCTCCGACGACACCTTCCAACTCATCAAGCACAAGTTCGCAACCACAACCCGAGGCATGATCCAAGTCAAAGGCAAAGGAAGACTCAGAACCCACTGGCTCGAGAATGAGGCGCAACCAGCTCGTGCCGCGTCGCGCAACCTTTGCGCGGGTGGGTGAGTTCTCGTAGAAGCCTGCATGGTTGAAGCAGCGGGCGTGTTTGAGCGTGTTCGTCTACGCACCTTCGATCCAGACTCTGTCCGCTTCTACGAGGCGTTCGGGTTCGTCACGATCGATGAGGAATCAGCAACACACACACTGAATCCGTAAAACCCCGCAGAGCAAGAGCGTCGACATCGGCCACCAGTGGACCGTCCGTTCGTGTCCGGGATCAGATCATCGGCTCGGTCGACTCTTGATCAGGTCGCCGGTGTCGAACTCAGGAAGTGGCCCCATGCATGTCGGCCTGTTGCGACAGTCCTCGACCCGTTGTGTCCCGATGGGATTCTCGGTCAAGGGTTTGAGGAGGCGAGCGGGTAGTCGTCCGACTGGGCTACGAATTGGTCGATGTATTCGAGGGCGATCAGCATGTGATCCGGATCTTTCCCGAAGCCCGGAATCGAGCTGGCGTTGCCGATCTCGTCGTGAACTTCCGGATGCTCCGTGCGCAGCCAGTCGTGGAAGGCGAGGTTGAAGGCACTCAGCTCCGGGCAGCATTCGCCGGACTCGTCCTCGTAGAGGTGGTCGCTCAAATCGATGATCTCCAGCGCGTCATTGAGGGCGTACTCGAACGTGGCGCTATCGGTGATGCCGCCGGCGCCGTAGAAGTCGTCTCGCGCCGTGATGTCGCATGAGACGACGACCCGGGTGTCGCTGGTGGCTGCGATGCGGCACGACGACTCGTCAACCTCCAGCTGGTTGTTTGCGTTCATCATGATGGCGTCGACGTCGCCCAGTTCCCCGTTCGCTTGCGCTGCTGCCCACGCTTCCCGGTCGCCGGCGTTGTAGGCATCGATCGCCGAGAGCACGGCAGCGATCTCTGGCTCGACCTGGCCCACGGTGTCTGGCGCTGGTGGGTCCTCGTCGCTGTTGTTCGTGGCGGTGATCGCCCAAATGCTGCCTCCAGTCATCAGCACGATCACCGCCGCAGCTGCTCCGATCAGCCATGGGCGTCTATTGCCCGTCGATTCCGTCGGCTCGGACGTCCGAATCTGGGTGTTGGTCATGGTGTGCTCCTCTCTTCGGCGGCTCTGATCTCGACTGCTGCGTATCGTTCTCCAGTTCGCGGGGCCTGGGTGCTGCGTCGACTGCTCAGTCGAGGGCAACTTCCGTTATGGCAAGGACGTCGCCGCCACGAACGAAGACGAGTCCGTTGCTGAAAAACGGCTTCCCGCCATCGAAAACTCCACCGAGCGTGATCGAGCCCCAGTTCACTCCGTCGTCTGAGACGAAGAGAACCCAGCGGGGGCCTTCGCGTCGGAGAACGAAGCGTCCGTCCCAGTGATGAGCCGAGATGCCAGAGAGGACCGTGCGATCGGGCGAATGGAGACCGAGTTCTGCGATGGTGTCTGCCGGGAGGGCTGCCACCTCGTCGATACGGATCTCGGCGCCGTTTCGGGAATACCTGAAAACGTGGGGACCCTGGACGTCCGTGACGAGAAACAGCGACGGGTCATCTCCTGACACCTTGCCGAAATACGTTTCCTCGACGTCGCCGAGGACGACTCCCAGATCGACCGGCTCCGGGTGAACCGTCCAATCCAAGCCATCGCCGGAACGGGCGACCAGGACCCGATCTTCGCCGTGAGCCGCTATTGCGAAGAACTCCAAGTCGGTTGCGCCGGCGGTGAGGAGACGGTGGCCGTCGATGTCACCAAACGGAGCGAGCTCGACGAACGTGTGGCCGTCGTCAGTCGATGTGAAGATGCTCGAACCGAGTGCCGTGACGATGGTGGCGCCTCGTCGGACGATGGGCTGATCGATGCCGTCCTTGACGGCTCCGATGGTGATGGGCCGGGTTCCGGGGAAATCGACCTCGACCCAGGTCACTCCGTCGGTCGAGCGATACAGACCACCTGAGCCTGAGAACGGGGACAACCAGAGGAGATCTGCGCCGACGACCACGTCGGTGGCGTCCCCGCCCCCCACCAAGAAGCTGGCTTCTTCGCGTCGGCTGAACTCCACACCATCCTTGCTGACGAGGAGCTCATCTTCGATCGAACGGTCGGCCTCCTCCGCGACGACGAGATGCTGGTCCCCGACCGGGCCGAGAATGATCGCGCTCACGACGTCGCCCAGTCCGGCTACGTCCCCGAAGTTGGGGCTTCTCCAGTTGAGCTGGCCGGCCACCAGTGCGGTCGCTGTCTGTGGTGGTAGCGGCTGAGGTGGAATCACCGTGACGACCGCTGGGACCGCGGTCGTCGGAGCAGTTTCCACTGCGCCTTCCTGCTGCGACGAAGCCGTCGTCGGTACACCAAGACTTGTCGAAGTGACGGTACCGGACGGTGGCACCCGCTCGGGCTCAGCGATGTTGACCACGAGCATCACTCCGCCGATGACGAGCAAAACAACCGCCATGGCAGCGGCCGCCACCCACGCAGCTCTCATCCGCTGATGGGCCGGTCGGGTCGGTCGAACCAACGTGACGAGCTCCAGCTCGCCCGGATCGACCGGCGTACGAGTCGACCTCTGGAACTCTCCGAGCTCTCGCAGCTGCTGGCGGAGGTCCACGCTCATACCCCCACCCCAAGACTGGAGCGGAGCTTGGCAAGCCCGCGCTCTGCATGATTCTGGACCGTCGACTTCTTCAACCCGAGAAGATCAGCGACCTCCGACAACGTCCACTCGAAGCAGTACACCAGCGTGACGACCACCCTTTGTCGTTCCGGGAGACCCGCCAACGCATCAACCAAACCAGGCTCGACCCACGGCACTCGCGGCGCCTCAACGAGAGGCAACACGACTCGTCGACCCCGTTGCGCTTTGCGCCCGCGATCACGGCCCACGACGTAGAGATAGCCAACGGGATTGTCCATCAACCGAACTCGATCCCAGTTCTCCCACCCATAGGCGAGCGCCTCACAGGTGGCCTCCCTCCCCAGCTCCCCGCCCAGACAAGCCGACAGGGCATCGTGGAGTCGCGGTTCCGCCGCCCTGAAGAACAACTCAAACGAATCGAAAGCGATCCGATCCTCCAACTCCTCCATCACCCTAGAAAGAGCCACGACGCCCCTTCGTACCACAAGCAGCCATCAGCATCTCGCGAGACGGATCCCGGTCCAGCGCGGAGCGGCGCAGGCAAGCCGCAGGCTGAAGCGGAGCCAATCGAGAGCCGCCCAAATCACCCGCCACCCGGTGCGATCTCGCGCACCCACCAGCGCTCTGGATCCGGCATTTCTGAGCGGGGAGCTGACGCGAATGCGGCGAGATCGTTCTCTCGACCCCTCCTCTGGACAGCCGCTTTACGATCCGGGTCGCCGCATGCCGATCGAGGCGTCGGGTGCCGTCCCTGTTGAGGAAGATCGGCTCGTCTTCACGTTCTCCGACGCACACGTCGACGGCACGGGCGGTGCGGGGCGCAAGGGGATGGTGGCGATCTTGCCGCCCTTGCGGGTGATCGTCAGCGTACGGTGGCCGCGTTCCACCCCGAGGTGTTCGATGTGCGAACTCAGCGCCTCGGAGATCCGCAGCCCGTTCAACGCCAACAGACACGCAAGCGCGTGGTCGCGGCCACCGGCGGGACCAGCTTGGACGAGCAACATGCCCAGGTCATTGCGGTCCAAGCCCGTGGCGTTCGACTCGTAGTCCAGCCGCGGGCGGCGCACATGCACGGCCGGCGCGGCTGGGATCAGTTGCTCCACCACGCACCGCGACGACAAGCCAACCGGCACTACCCCACCAGGTAGCTCCGAAGGCATGCCGAACGGCGCTGTTGGGCGTTAGGAGCGTTCTTGCTCGGAATCCGCTGGTGTGTGTGCGCAGGTGCTGCTGGCCGGGACCGTCCTCGGAGGACCTGCCTCTACCACCAGCGGCGACACCCGGAGCTGGCCGCCGTGCATTCTCACACACCCGTTGATTCGATTGGCACCAGCTCGTGGGTGCCGGATAGACCTTTGAGAGTGACCGTGGCCGGTTGACCCAAGGCGAGGCCGTCCGTAGCTCCGAGTAGCTCGACGACAAGCGCGGAGGCCAGAATCTGGCCGGCCTCGGCGACGGATGCGATCCTCGCTGCTTTGTTCACGGTGACACCGAAGAGGTCGCCTTCTCTCCGCACGACCTCCCCGGCGTGAATCCCGATCCGAACCGCGTACTTCTCGTCTGCGGCAGCCTCTTGGATCTCGAGGGCGGCTCGCACGGCTGCCCGTGCGGAGTTGAAGGCCAGCATCGAGCCGTCGCCAAGCATCTTCACGACTGTCCCGGCGTGAGCTCTGGTGGAGCGACGGATGTCCGTTTCGTGGTTCTTCACAAGGCTGAGCCACCCGTCATCTCCGATCCTTTGGGCCAGGATCGTCGAATCCACGATGTCGGTGAACACAAGAGTCATCGTGCCCTCTGACTGCGCCAGGGCATCCAGGGCAACGGCGTCATCAGCGACGGATGTCAGGAGATCATCGAGTGTCGTCGTCAGCTCGACACCAAACGTCTGCACATTTGGAGACGGCGCCGATGTGTGCCACTGAACGACCCTCCACGCTCCCGCCTCCAACACGAGCACGACGGTGGCCCGAAGATCTGCGTCTCCAATCGGCGTTCTCATGGTGAGGAGCACCGATGCCCAGCCCACTCGACCCTCCTCGAACGCGTCCAGTCGTTCAAGAGTCACCGCACCGTGACTGCCGCTCTCGCTGGCGAGTTCCTCCGCTTGAATCCGGTGCACCCTGAGGAAGGCCTCGGCCCCATCCCAGAACTCTTCTGCATCAACTCCGATACCGCGGAAATGCGGGCTCGTGGTGATCAGATTCGACTGCGTCTCGTTGTCGCGAGATTCCCAAGCCTCCACGATGCGCCGAACGACGGCGGCGATTTCGGGCGACTCACGCACGGCCACCTGGCTCACAGAGCCTGTCGTGGCGGAGAGTTGGGGATGTCGCCATTGGCACGTTCAGGCACCCAGCCCGGTCAAAGCGGCCATCGCCACCATCACCAATCCGACGACGTGGACAGGGCCAAACACGAGGGCGAGCTTGTAGCCGGCCGTTTGCTCGGCGAACTCGTCCTTCGTTCCCGCCAGCCAGTTGACGAGGTCCTTCACCACCAGCAGCACGGCGCCGGCCGAGAAGACGATCGCGGTCGAGAAGTCAAAGGCCTCGGACATGCCCGAGAAGTCGAGGACCACGACGACCCCGAGCAGGATCGGTGCCTGGCCGTACGATGCAAGGTGGGCAAAGCGGAGATACTTGGGAGGATCGGGCTCCGATCGACGTATTCGTGCCATGAAGAAGCCGGTCACTGCGCCAGAGAAGAGCAGGGCGACTGCGGTGAGGATCAGTACTGCTTCGGCGTTGGTCATCGAGGATTCCTTTCAGTCGGTGCCTCCATGACGATCTCGGCGGAGGGATCGGGTAAGGGGCGATCGCCGCGGGCGTGCGTGAGGACGGCTTCGACGGCCCACGCGGCCGCCGCCGAAGCCCGCTCTACCGAGGCGCCAAGGACATCGGTCATCTCGAAGCGAGCTGCGCCGCCGGTCAGGAGGAGCAGCAGGTCGGCGAGCGCCTCCCGCGTCTCTCCGTCTGCTCTGACTCCCCAGCGGTCCAGCACCGCGTAGGCGAACGCCCGGTGTCGACGCCGGCGTGCCCGACGCACCTCGACACCGGCCGCCGTGCGCAACTGAGCTCTGAGCAGCGGCGTCTGCACATGGTCAGACCAGCCTCTGTGGAGCCACGCATGCAGGTCGCTGCCGTCCACCGAGGGCAGCGGCCCCGCTGTTGTCGCGGGGTCATCGATGACACCAACCGCCTCCACCAGGGCCGCCTTGGTTGGGAAGTAGCGATAGATGGTGCGCACCGAAACGCCGCTCCGCGCCGACACGGCCGGGACCGACAATGCGGCGGCATCCTCAGCTACAAGGAGCTCGGCCGCCGCCTTGACGATGGCTTCACGGGTAGCCAGTCGATTGCGCTCCCTGACTGTCATGGCATGAAGCATGCCATAGTGACACGGATCATGTCAAGCGATCATCCCGGTGCGGATCGGTGGCGTGGAACACCACATGGGACAAGATCGCAGAAGCACCTCCACCTGCGGCACGAAGCCGCCGTGACAACGGACACGATGTCATTCCACTGATGCGCCGGGGGCCTCGAACCCAATCCCGGGCAACGGCTTCGATCCCCAGGCAGGTGCCGCACAGCGCTTCGTCGCGGTCAACCCTCGTGGAAACGGCTTGGCGCAGACCTGGTTGCCTGAGCGCTTTGCGTTCGCTGCCCGCACGTGAAGCGCCTCTCGCCCCGGGCCGATTGGCGAGGCCCCCCGGATGTCGATCCGAGGGGCCTCGTGCTCACGGGTGCCATCGCGCCGTTGGGACGTTCAGGCAGGCCGCGTGCGGTGGCGGGCTATTCCTCGTTTCGTGCCGAGGACGATGCCTACTCCTGTGCTGATCACGGCGCCCAGCCAGCCGAGGATCCAGCCGAGGTAGGCGAGGCCTGCGAGCAGGCTGGTGTCGTCCTCCCCGGTGGCGGTCTGGCCGTCGCCCGCCACCACGAGGGCGCCGAGGCCGATAACGAACAGGACGGGCGCGGCGATGAGCCACTTGTACCAGCCGGCGGTGACGTCGGCCTGTTGCGGACGCGCAGGTTCGAGGTGCGGCTCATCGGCGTTACCGGTGAGTCGCATGTGCCCGGTCCACAGACCGCCGATCACGATCAACGCCGCGACTGGGATCAGGAAGATGTCCAGGACGGTCACTGCTGCACCGGCAAGGATCATCCACGATCCGGCGATCACGCGTCGCCGCAGGACTGCGAGGCCGCCCAAGATGAGGCCACCGGAGACGAGGGTTGCGCCGGCCCCGGTAAGCCCGCCGCCGCCCGCATCTCTGAAGATGACGCCGGCGGCGCCCAGGATCAACCCCGCAACGCCGATGATCGCGGTGATGACGCCCCACCAGCTGGCGAAGATGGTTCGTGTCATGGTTTGGCTCCTTTGCCGGACCTCTCGCTGTTCGAGAAGCGTGCGATACCGCCACCACACGTCGGCTGGAACTCCCCGCAAACACCTATCCAATACTCGGACCGAGGCACGGTCCGTCGATGTGTCATTCAATTGCTCCCACAGGTCGGACTCGATCTCGGCGCGGCGGCGATCGCCTACGGCGTCGGGCAGGCTGCGGGTATATAACGCCACCCAGGCCCGGGTGAATCGGACTCCAAAGCTGTCTTCCCTGTTCATGGAGTCGCCAGCCCAGGATCGGACCGCCTCCAAGCACGACGCTCCGCTGCGAGGCGGGAGTAGGCGACCTCACCGGCGCCGGTGAGCCGATACAGCCGCCGCAGCGGCCGCCCTTCATCGGCTGCGAGCTGGGGATCTTCCCACCGCGACGCCAGCAGTCCGGCCTTCTCCATCCGGCTGAGAGCCTTGTATAGCGTGCCATGAGCGATCAACTTCCTGGCGTCACCGGCCTCAGCGAGTTGTTTCGCCATCGCGAAGCCGTGGAACTCACTGTCGCCGGTGCGGTTCAGCTCCACTGCGAGGGCCAGGATCGATTCTTCGATGGGCAGGATCGTGCCCGCCTTGCGTCTCATGGTCACTAAGAATAGGAAGGTATAGTCCCTTTTGTCAAGAAGGAGGGACCCCGAAGCCGTCTCAGAGGTCAGCCGCGCATACGCCGAGGACTCATGGCGCGCAGCGGATCGATCAGGTTCGGAAGGCGGTCAGGTTCGAAAGGCGGTCGGGTTCGGAAGGACGAGGGCACACAGAACGCCCACCGCCCGAAGCGGCCTCGCGCACTCCGTTCCGAGCCGAACCGGCGTTCGGTGCTACCCCGTCCCGTTCTGGAAGGAGATCGGCCAAGGCGCCCGGCGGTGGCACAGCTGTCCCTCCGGCGCATCAGCGCACCCGGTACGCTACGTCCACCTGCCCCGAGAGGAGTCTCCGATGACCAGCTCCCTTCCTTCCCCCGCGAAGTACCTCGTCGTCGGAGGCGGGGTGCATGGCCTCAGCACGGCTTGGCACCTGGCGATGGAGCTGGAGAATCGCGGCGGCTCGGGGAGCGACGTCGTGCTCCTGGAGAAGACGGTCCCGGGCGCCGGCGCCACCGGCATCGCATGCGGTTGCGTACGCAACCTCTACATGACCGAGCCGCTGCACGCCATCGTCCGGGAGTCGGTCGACGTGTGGAACTACGACCCGGTCGCGTTCGGGTTCCAACAGGTGGGCTACGTGTCGTGCGGTGAGGCCAACCAACTCGAGGACTACGAGCGCATCCACCGCAACCAGAACAACATCGGGTACCCGTCGGATCTCTACGTGGGCGACGAGGCGCGCCGTTTCCTCACGAGCCTGTGGCCCGACTTCAAGCACCACAGCATCGACGTCGTGCTCCACGAGAAGCCAAGTGGGTACGCCGGGACGGCCCAAACCGTGGCCGGGCTGACCCGCATGTGCGAGCGCCATGGCGTCCGGATCCACACCGGCGTCGAGGTGACCGGCTACGACACCACAGGCGACGAGGTGCGTGCCGTCGAGACCAACGTGGGGCGTATCGACGCCGACGTCGTGTTCCTCTGCCTGGGAGCCTGGATCCCCCAACACTGGGAGATGCTCGGATTGCCGATGAGCCTCGATGTCGGGTACGCCGACGGCAGCCACGTCGACGGCAAGGACATGTGGACGTACTGGCGGCTCGAAGAGGGTGAGATCTACTTCGACGGTCCCTACGTGACAGCCGACAACCTGAACCCGCCCGTGCTGCACATCGAGCTGATGAACACGGCCGTCTACGACGCGGTGACCGGCGCCGAGCTCGACGACAACGTCTACGTCTACTGGAAGAACGGCACAGAGCGGATGGAGCGTCCCGGCATCCAGGGCGGGGCGCTGCCGGTGCAGCTGGGCCCCCTGGCCAGCGTCGAGCCGTATGGCCACGCCAACGACGAGTACCAGGCCGGTCCCGGCTTCGCCGACTACATCACGGCATGCATGGGGATGTTCATGAAGCGCTTCGAAGGTATCCGCCCCGACTTCAAGGAGCGTCGCAACGGTGGCATCGGAGCCTTCACCCCGGACAACGTGCCGATCATCGACTGGGTCATGCCCAACGTGTACCTCATCGCCGATTCCAACCACGGTTTCAAGATGACGGGCATCGGCAAACTGGTCGCCCGTCAGATCGTCGGCTCGGAGCCCGTCGCCGAGCTCGAGCCATTTGCCTTCGGTCGCTATGCCGCCGGGAAGGCCTTCGGCTCGGGAACCACGCACTCGCCCTGGGTGTGACCCCCTTGGCTGAAGCCGTCACCGCCCGCTGCGACCGGGCAACCACTCTCCCCGCAGCAGGCTGAACAGCAGCAGATCGTGATAGCTGTTTCGCCAGTGCCCGGCCTGACGTAGCAGGCCCTCCTGCGTGAAGCCGAGTTTCTCGAGCACCTCGCGTAGGACGAGCCGATCTGTCCGCAGCCTGGGCATCGTCGAGAAATCGAATCCTCCACGACCGACCGGATCGCTCATTGAAACTCCGCCGGATCGATCTCACGGCGGCGCCTCGCCATGAAGTCCTGCAGCTCGGCATCGACTGCGTCATCGAGTCCCGGGTCCTCCCATCGTTCGAGCAGCTCCTTCCACGCGGCGTTGGCCCGCACCGCGACGTCGTGCGACCCGCCGGCGCGCCATTGCTCGAACGAGTCGTGGTCGAAGAAGTCGGTGCGGTGGAACGCCTCACGGAATCGCCCCATCGTGTGTGCGGTGCCGAGATGGTGGCCGCCCGGGGGCACGTCACGGAGCACGGCCTCGAGGGCCCACTCGTCATCGTCCCAGCTCACGCCTTTGACCAGCCGCAGCAGGATGCCAAGCAGCTCGAGGTCGAGCGCAAACTTCTCGTACGAGGTGGTGAGGCCGTTCTCCATCCATCCGGCGGCGTGGAGAACGAAGTTCGGCTTGCTGAGCATCGACGGCAGGAGCGACATGGCGGTTTCGATGCCGGTCTGGGCATCCGGGACCTTCGAGGACACGTAGCCGCCCGATGCTCGAAAAGGCATGTCGTAGCGAGCCGCCATCTGCGCACACAGCGACTGCGACAGCAGGCTCTCGGCGCTGCCCATCACGGGTGAGCCCGACTGCAGATCCACCGAGGCCAGGAATGGCCCGTAGACGCACGGCGCTCCCTCCCTGACTGCTTGAGCAAAGGTGAGCGTCGCCAGGGCCTCGGCGTTGGCTTGCGCCACCGTGCCGAGGATGGCGGCCGGGCCCATCGCCCCCGCCAGCACGAACGGCGTCAGCACGATCGCCTGGCCGGCCCGCACATAGCTCTTCAGCGTGCCGAGCATCCGGTCATCGAGCCGGCGCGGGCTCGAGACGTTGATGACCCCCAGCAGGACGACGTTGTGCGCAACGACGTCGGCACCGTGTGCGATCCGCGCCATGGCCACCGAGTCGTCGGCGCACAGTCCGATCGGGTAATGGCCCATCATCGGCTTCGTCCCGTACCGGAGGTGGGCATACACGATGTCGAGCGCCCGCTCGTGGAACGGCACGTCGTTGGGTGTGACGATCTCGGTGCCCTGGTTGTGCAGACGCGGCGTCGCGTTGGACATCTTGATGAAGTTGACGAGATCGGCGAGGGTGCCGCTACGCCGTCCCCCATCGAGGTCCGCCACGTACGGTGGACCGGCCACCGGCGCCAGCACCATGTGGTCGCCACCGACGATGACGTTGTTGGCCGGGTCGCGGGCAACGTGCTCGAACCGGCTCGGGGCTGCCGCGATGGCCGCCTCGACCATGCCACGGTCGAAGCGCACGACGGATTCGTCGTCGACATGCGCTCCGGCGTTGCGGAGGATGTCCAGGGACTCGTCGTCGTAGAACGCCACGCCGGCTTCCTCGAGGATCCGCATCGACACATCGTGAATGACGGCGGCCTGCTCCTCCGTGGCTACCTGGTACTGCGGCAGGGCGAACGTCGGCTGCACGGCCGACGCTGCGGCTGCATCGATGCCGGTGGAGCGCCCTCGGCGGCGTCCGCGACGGCGCGACGCCGTCACTGGCGCATCCGCTCCATCTGCGGATCGAAGAGGGGCTCCGTGGCGACGGTCGCCACATGCGCCTCGTCGAAGTACTCGATGACGACCTCGGTACCGGGCTCGCTCAGCGGGGTCGGCAGGTAGGCATAGGCGATGTACGCGCCGACGCTGTAGCCCATGTTGCCGCTGGTGACGTGACCCACGCAGCGACCGTCGTGGAGCACCGGCTCGTAGCCGAGCGGCGTCGCTCCGCCCAGAGGGAGCGTCAGACACGCCAGGGTCCGGGAGGGCGTTTGCTGTTTCAGCCCCACCGCGGCGTCGCGGCCGATGAATTCACCCTTGGCCGTCTTCACGGTCCATCCCAGCGCGGCCTCGTAGGGGTTGTACTCGGTGTGGACATCCGCACCCCACAGCCGGTAGCCCTTCTCCAGCCGCATCGAGTCCATGGCGCCGAGCCCGGCCAGGATCATGCCGTGCTCCTCGCCGGCAGCCCGGATCGCATCCCAAACGGGGAGGCTCGACTCCATCGGCACGTGGAGCTCCCAACCGTTCTCCCCCACATATGAGATGCGCATGGCGAGCACCCGCGCCATGGCGACGTCGATGGTCTGAGCGCTGTAGAAGGGGAATGCCTCGATCGACAGAGCGGCGTCGCTCACCGACTCGAGGATGGCGGGAGCCTTGGGACCGAAGACGCCGATGCCCGAGAAACCGTTGGATCGGTCGGTGACGAATGCCCCGGCGCCGGCGTGGCGGCGGGCCCAGTCGAGGTCCTGTGGCAGGGTGCCCTCCCCCACGAACATCCAGAAGGTGTCCTCGGCCAGGCGAGCCACGGTGAGGTCGCGCTTGACTCCCCCGGACGGCGTCAGCCAGCAGGTGTAGACGACCTTCCCGATGGGCACGTCCATGCGGTTCGAGCAGAGGCGCTCGACGTTCGCGAGCGCGTGCGGACCCTTCACCTCGATGATGGACAGCCCGCTGAGATCCCACAGACTCGCCGCATCTCGGGTGGCGAGGTGCTCTGCCCCCTGAATCGGAGACCAATGCATGGCGGCCCAGCGGCCCCGATCGGGTATCCGGTCGCCGTAGCGCTCGACCAGCGCCGCATTGGACTCGAACCAGTTGGGCAGCTCCATGCCGGCGAACGGCGTGAACATCGCCCCGGCCTCCACGTGGCGGTCGTGGAACGGCGTCAGCCGGACGTTGCGTGGGTGGGTCAGCGGCTCCCTGGGATGATGGACGTCGTAGATCTCGCGGTAGTTGGTGTTGGATACTGCGTCCACGTACTGCCGGGTCTGGGCATGCACGGGGAACCGGTGCAGATGGCACTCCCGCATGTCCCACTCCGTGTCGCCGGTCGTCATCCATTCGGCCACCGACTTGGCGACGCCTCCGGCGTGAGTGAGCCACGACGCGTTGGCCGACCACAGGCCTGCGACGACACTCGATGGCCCGATGATCGGCATCGCATCGACACTGAAGGCGAAGATGCCGTTGTAGGCATTCGAGAATTCCGGCTCTCGACCGCGCAACATGGGGACGATCTCCTGCGCCAGCTTCCACGCATCGGTGAAGTCGGATGGCGTGAACGGCCGGAGTGCGCTCGCCCCCATCTCCGCCGGACGCACGGCTCGGGGTGCGTGGTGATACGAGCCGATGCCGAGAGCGTCCCAGTGCGACCGGTAATACATGGTCACGTCCACGTCGCGGATCAGCGGGTACCGGTTCTCGACCTCGATGCCGCCACCCGCCCACTCGGACCACTCGTCCAGGGCAGCCGTGATGGCGTACTGGTGCTCAAAGGGCGTGAGGGGCACCGCTACGCCCAGCTTCTCCGCGATGGCCGGCGACCACACGTTGGCAGCCAGCAGCACCTGCTCGCACGGGATGCGCTCCAGCGCCGGATTCGCCGTCGTCACCGCGGCGACGGCGCCATTTGCCACCTCGATGTCCACGAGGGCGGTGTGCTCCTCGAAACGGACTCGGCCCGTTGCCGCCGACTTGCGCATGAGATCGCCGACCAGGTGATAGCCCTTGACGAGCTGGCTCTCCTCGACGAACAGGGATCCGGCAACCACGGCGTCATCGAACCACGGGATGATCTCCACGGTCTCCGCGGGACTGAGCAACCGGCTCGTCAAACCGTAGGCCTTCCCCTCGCCGTGGAGTCGCTTGAGATCGTCGAACCGCTCGGGAGTCCGTGCGACCTCCACGCCTCCGAGCGAGCAGAGGTGGAGGTGCTGATCGTCGTATTGCTCCAGCTCGGCGTAGAGACGTGCGGAGTAGGTCGCCATTCGGGTGAGGGTCTTGCTGTGGCTGGCCGCGACCACGCCTCCGGGTGCGTGGGAGGTGGAACCGGCGTTGACCGGAAGGGGCCCCTGGTCGATCACGACGATGTCGTCCCACCCGTGCTCCACCGCCAGGTGGTAGGCCGCCGCAGCTCCCACGATGCCGCCACCCACAATGACCAACCGTGCCGATGTCATCCGATCACCCCGCTCCGTGCGCCTGTGTGCGGTCGCAGGCGCCCGCATGGTCGCGGGGCGCACCTGGGGTCGCAAGCGGTGGCGAAGTCGACACCGGGCAGGGCGGCGTCATGCCAGGAGTTGGTCCTCCAGCGGGTAGCGGGACAGCAGCTCGTTGCCATGCTCGCCGACGAGCCACATCTGCTCGAGCTTGACGCCCGGTCCGCCGCGGTCGGAGCCGACGAAGCTCTCGATGCACATCACCATCCCGGCCTCGACGACACCGTCGTAGCCGTGGCGGTCCCAATCCTGCCGGTAGTAGACCTTGGGGTACTCATCGGTCATGCCCACTCCGTGGGCGAGGCATGCATAGCGATGCGGGATGAACTCGTCGTGGTGCCGGTATGCCTTGTCCGAGAGCTCCTCGAACGACAGCCCGGGGCCGAGCAATGCGGCATTGTGGGTGATCTCGGCATTGGCCCGCCGGTAGCGATCCCGTTGCGCCGCCGTCGGCGTGCCGTCGCCGACGAACCACGTGCGGGAGATGTCGGCGCAATAACCGAACGGCCCGATCATGTCGGTGTCGGAGGCAACCAGGTCGCCGTCCTGGATGGTCCGATCGGAGGCTTCCTGATACCACGGGTTCGTCCGCGGACCGGAGCAGAGCATGCGTCCGTCGATCCAGTCGCCGTCGTTGGCGATGTTGGTCTGGTGCAGCTTCGCCCAGACTTCGTTCTCCGTCACGCCGGGTCGGAGCACACTGCGCATCGCATCCATGCCGGCCTCCGCGACGGCGATGGAATGGCGCATACAGACCAGCTCCTCTTCAGACTTGATCATGCGGGCGCGCTCCAGCAGCGGCTCGGCGTCGATCACCCGGAGTCCGGTCGCGGCGAGGGCTCGATATGCCGCTGGGTTGAGTCGCTCGACGGCGACCTTGCCGTCGCACCCCACGACGTCGACCACCTCGGCGGCGAATGGCGGGGCGTGCGTTGCGGTCTCGGGCCCGCCGTCGAACACGTTGACGTAGTGGGCAGGGCGGAACTCGTCGATCATCGGGTGTCGTGTCCGGTAGGCGCCGTGCATGATCACGAGGTCGTCGGTGACGAACAGGTAGTAGGTCGGGATGCGCGACTGGAACATCGCGTATTCGCGCCAGTCGACTGCATACCGCAGGTTCGCCGGGTTCACCACGATCACCATGGCGACGTCGTGGATCACCATCTGCTCCCGGATGCGCCCGAGCCGGTACGTCCGCAACGCATCGAGATCGATATCGGGCGGCGTCAACGTCGGCACGGACACGGCGCCAGGCTACCGGGCCACCCCCGCTCCCGCCCCGCCATGACCGAGGTGCCCGCTGCAGAGACATAGGTCCGTGGCGTCTCTATCGTTTGTGGTGCCGACATCCTGGGAGCCGAGTGTCCGCCGTCGCCGTAACACCCACCACCGACACTGCTCCCCCGCCACGGCCTCGGTGGCAGGACACCCTCGTCTGGGTGCTCGTCGCCATCGTGACGCTCGCCGCCGCATCGGCCGTCGTGTCGTGGCGGGCCGATGACGAGCTGTACCAACCCGACATCCTGCTGGCCGCGTTCGCAGACCTCCCCGACGACCCGGAACGCGCCCAGGCGCTGGCCGAGTGGATCGCGGAGGCGGCGATCGATGCGTTGCGCATCGAGGAGCAACTCGCCGCAGCACTGCCCTTCGGCCTCGGGGTGTTCGCCGGATCGCTGACGGAGACCCTCGAGGGCGTTGCCGCCGACGTCTCCAGCCGCCTCGTCCAGACCGAGCTGTTCGCCGACATCTGGAACGACGCCCTCGTCGCCACCCACGAGCAGTTTGCGCTGGCCGCCCAGGGTTCCGACGAGGGGCTGCTGCAACTCGACAACGGAGCGATCGCCCTCGATCTCGATGAGGCCATCCTTGCCACGTACCGGCTGATCGCCGACGCCGTTCCGGACATCCCCGAGGACAGCCTGTTCTCCCGTGTCACCGGAGTCGACACCGAAGCGGTCAAGGACTCGATCGGACGGTTCCTCGAGTGGGCCGTTCCCGACGATCTGACCGGGTTTGCATTGATCGAGTCGGAGGAGCTGGCCGGCATCCAGCGATGGGACAACCAACTCGGAATCATCCTGTGGGTCAGCTCGATCACCACGATCGCCGCCGCCGGCGTTGCGATCTGGCTCGCCGCCGAGCGGCGGATCGTGCTCGCCGCCGCCGCCGTAGCCCTCGTGGCCGGAGTGATCATCGGCATCGTCACGGTATCGGCCGTCGAGAACGCCATCGTCACGGCCCTGCGTGAACTGCCATGGGAGGGCGGCGGTCCGTCGATCAACACCGTGCTCGACGTGTGGACGACCCTCTCCATCATCGTCGTGCTGTTCGTCGCCGGACTGGCCATCACGCCCCTCGTGGCCCGACGAGGCCCGCCGCCGGGTCGCCACGTCCCGAGCGAGCTCAGGCGCTGACGAACACGGGTGCCTCGCCGTCGGCGTCGCCGTCGGGAATGCGATCGATACCTACCAGGCGGTCGATCACCATGTTCTGGAACCGATGCAGCGGTTCCTCGAAGCGATAGCACATCCGGCCCGCGGCATAGTCGGTCGTGGAGATTCCCCGTTGCACACGCTCGACGATCTCGATGTCCTCCACGTTGACGTGGTCCCAGAAGGCGGCGAGCTTGTCGAGCGCACCTCGTGCGTCGCCGCTCATCTCGGTGGTGGGTGGCGTCAGGATGTACGTGTGCTCCGACGTCCGGCCCGGCCCCACCGGGAAAAGGATCATCACGAACACGTGATTCGGGAGCACCGACATCGCAACGTTGGGGAAGAGACCCATGAACCTGCCGCTGACCAGCTCATCGGACGTCAGCGAGGTGAATGGTGGCAACGCAAGCCAGGCGGGGTCGTCGGCTTGGGAGACCGGGTTCGTCATCATTCCCGTGTACATACCGGGCCCCTGATAACGGTGGTGGTCCTCCATGCGGGAGACCTTCACGAGCTCCGGGTGCACCCACGGGAGGTGGTAGTACTCCATGAAGTTCTCGGCGATGAGCTTCCAGTTCGCCTCGATCGAGTATGTCTTTCCGCACCGGTTCACCCAGCTCGCCAGGTCATAGTTGCCGAAGCGGCCGGTGAGATCACCGAGCCAGGCCTCCAGTGCGATCGCTTCCAGGTCCAGGTTCACGAAGAGCAGCGGACCCCATGTCGCCACACGCACGGGCAACAGCCCGTAGTCGGCCTTGTCGAAGGCCTTCACATCGCTCATGTCGAACATCGCCTGCTGGTCGACGGGGATCTCCGAGCCGGCGAACAGCGGCGTCCCCAGGCAGGCACCGTCGAGGCCGTAGGCCCAGGCGTGATAAGGACAGCGGAAACGGCCGGCCTTGAGAGTCTGGTCGTGGGTCACGAGTTGCGAACCGCGATGCCGGCAGACGTTGTGGAACGCACGCAGCTGCCCCTGTCTGTCTCGTGTGATCACGACCGAGCGGTCGCCCACGGTTCGCACGATGACGTCGCCGATGCCGGCGATCTCCTCGAGGAGTCCTACACAGACCCAGCTCGAGCGCCACAGCGTGTCCAACTCGATTCGGTGGTATTCGTCGTCGAAATAGGCCGCCGGCAGCAACGTGGACGCAAGCTCAACCGGGAGTCGGGTAGCCGCATAGGTCTTCTCATCCGTGAAGCGCTCGCTGCCCACCGTCCCTCCTCGCTCGGCGTCGTCGCTGCCGAGCGTAACCGTCGCCGGTCGTGCGCCGCGGCCCTCCGCGATTGCTTGGTCGCGACCGCGTGTCCGGCTCCCGGCCGAGCGGCGGGTTCTCTACCAGGACGTCCGCCTGCCTGCGGTTCAATACGAGCCGTTACCGCCGAGAATGGCGCTTGGAGTCAGTGCCATGAGTGCAATGTCGAGCGCGATGGACCGACGGTTCACGTACAGCAGATCGAGCTGCATGCGCTCCACGAACGTCGTCTCCTCGTTGCGCAGCACCTGCCACAAGCAGGTCAGGCCGGGTCTGACGGAGTGGCGGCGGGCAGCTACGACGGGACCCAAGGCATCGACCTCCGCCGGTACGAGAGGTCGCGGGCCCACCAGCGACATGTCCCCCCGCAGAACATTGAGCAGCTGCGGGAGCTCGTCGATGTTTGCCCTGCGCAACAGCCGGCCGATCCTCGTGACCCGCGGGTCCTCGGCAGACTTGAATGCCGGCGCATCGGTGACCCTCAGGGCCAAGACGTCCGCCAGTTCGCTCATCTCCCCGAGCCTCTGATCGGCGTCGACGACCATGGAACGGAACTTGATGATCTTGAACGGACGCATGTCCAGTCCGTATCTCTCCTGCATGTAGAAGACAGGTCCACGCGATGTCATGCGCACGGCTGTGGCGGCTGCAAGCAGGATCGGCATGAAGACCACGAGCAACACTGCTGCGATCACAACGTCGCACAGTCGTTTTGCGAGAGCCGACAGCGTTCGCACCGCAGGCGAACGATGCGGCGACGCACCGAACCGCAGGATGCTCGGAAGCGGCCCGGCTGCGGCTCCGTCCTGGGGCGACGCCGCAACCGAGTCGGCCGGCACCAGTCGTGCGACAGGTGTCGTCGAATACGCTCGTTGGTGACTGGTGGTCGGATAGTGATCCGTGATTGGACGCGCCAGCGCGTCATAAGAACGTCGGGGGGTCATCGGTCTGCTCCACACTCCCCACACGCCGGGGTGACCCGGCGTGCCTTTAACAGGTCCCCCCCTACCTCCCGCAACGGGAGGGGACTGACCGTCTGGAGGCTGATTTAGCCACCAGTCGCAGCTCGAACAGGGCGCCCGCCGCCGATCCGAGGTTCCCCGCCGGCTGACCCCGCCGGCCCTTCCTCCTCGCCAACGGCCCACCAGGCAGTTGGCGATCTCACGCTGAGCCTACGCGCATCGAGGCACCGACGGCAACCGTATTTTCGATTTCCGGTCATGCTGCGTTCAAGTCGAGTTCAGGTTGGAGCGCTCTACTGTGCGGGGTCTTGCGATGAGCCCCCAGGACGTGGAGTGGCCGAGCGACGCCCCGCCGGCGAGAGCCGACTGCACTCCTCGTCCGAGATCGAGTCGTCAGGGAACGACGTACTCGATGTGGAGCATCGCGGGAGCGTTGGCGCTGCTGTTGCGCGACTCGGCGGTGCGCTCGCCGGTTCCCGTCACGATCAGGACCAGGGCATTTCCGGACGCCCAGCCGGGCCGGTCCACGATCTCCTGAATGACGGCGGCGAGATCCGGCGTCTGCTGATCCGGCCCGCGGTCACCGACCGCCGTCCACGGTGCAGGCAACCACTGCTGAGAGGCGGACGTGCGGGGGCGTGCGGTGATGTCGAACGTCGTGTTGGTGAATGTCGCAGGGTCATCGCCCGCTTGTCCCTGGATCACGAGGTCGGCAGGATCCAAGTCCACCTCGTCGACCTGGAACTGCACCCACGCAGTGGTGACGATTGCCCCGGGGGGCAGGCTCACTCCCGTCCAGCGCAGCCCGACGGTTTGCTCCCTGCTCCCATCGTCAACCAGCTCGATGTCGCCACTGGTCAGCGACACGCTCCCGTTGCTGCGCTCCTCGGCGTCGTCTGAGCCCTGCGCAATCTCCGCCTCGAACGTCACAGGGGCAGCTGGAGCGACCGTGATCGAGACGACGGCAGTGTCGCACAGCCCCTCGTCGTCGCACACCTCGTACGTGAAACCGTCACTTCCGGTGAAGTCCACGTCCGGGGTATACGTGAAGGTTCCGGTGCCGTCGTTGACCAGTGCGCCATTCGACGTGGTCGAGCAAGTCGCACACGCCGTGTTGGTGGTCGTGGCGTCGAGGTTGCCGTCGGGATCGGAGTCGTTGGCCACCACATCGATGACGGCCTGGGTATTCACCGTCGTCACTGCGGTGTCATCAACGGCATCCGGAGCACGGTTCGGCACCGGCGCCGCCAGGTACTCGATGTGGAGCATGGCCGGGGCGTTGGCGTTGCTGTTGAACGACTCGGCGGTGCGCTCGCCCGTTCCGGTGACGATCAGGACCAGCGCGTTACCGGACGACCAACCAGGACGGGCGACGATCTCCTGCACGACGGAGGAAATGTTCGGCGTCTGCTGGTCGGGCCCGCGCTCTCCGATGGTTGTCCACTCCGGCGGCGCCCAGGCAACGGCGGCTGCAGTGCGCGGCCGCGTCGAGATCCCGAACGTCGTGTTGGTGAAGGTCGCGGCGTTGTCGTCTGCCTGCCCCTCGATGGTGAGGTTGGTGACAACCGTGTTGGCCTCGTCGACCTGGAACTGCACGTAGGCGTTGGTGATGACGGTGCCCTGCGGGATGTCCACGCCGGTCCATCGCATACCGACCACTTGGTCGTGGCCCCGGTCGGCGACGAACTCGAGGTCGCCGCTCGTCAGCGAGATCTTGCCATCCTCGAGCTCCTCGGCATCGTCCGACCCGGTCGCGATCTCGAGCTCCAGGGTCGCCGGGACGCCGGTGCTCACCGTGATGGAGACGGTCGCGGTGTCACATGCGACGTCGGCGTCGCACACCTCGTAGGTGAACCCGTCGGATCCCGAGAATCCCGGGTCCGGCGTATAGGTGAAGGTACCGTCTCCATTGTTGGCCAGAGAGCCGTCCGACGTCGTTGTGCAGGTCGCACACGACGTGTTGGCAGAGGACGCGTCCAGATTGCCGTCGACGTCGGTGTCGTTCGCCACCACATCGATGATCACCGCCACGTCGACCGTCGTGCCGCTCACGTCGTCCACCGCAACCGGCGGATCGTTCACGGAGGAGACCGTGATCGACACGGCGGCGGTGTCACAGGAGCCGAGGGTGTCGCAGACCTCGTACGTGAAACCGTCCGAGCCGTTGAAGTTGGCATTGGGGGTGTAGAGGAAGGTTCCATCGCCGTTGTTGACCAGCGCGCCGTCGGATGTCGTCGAACACGTTGCACAAGCCGTGTTGGTCGTCGCCGGATCGAGGTTCCCATCCGGATCCGAGTCGTTGGCCACCACGTCGACGTTGACGGCGGTGTCCTCCGGCGTCGCGACGGCGTCGTCGCTGGCGACAGGGGGATCATTGGCGATGGTCACCGTGATGGAGACCAGAGCCGTATCGCACAAGCCTTCGACGTCACACACCTCGTAGGTGAAGCTGTCGCCGCCTACGAATCCCACATCCGGGGTGTACGTGAAGGTGCCGTCGCCGTGGTTCACCAGCTGCCCATCGGAAGGCACGGAGCAATCGGGCACGCAGCCGGTGTTGGCCGTCGCAGGATCGAGGTTGTTGTCCGGATCGGTGTCGTTGGCGACCACGTCGATGACGACCGGAGTCACCTCCTGGGTGGTGGCACTATCCGCATTGGCGGTGGGTGGCTGATTGGGGATGGACCCCGTCTCGAACTCGATGTGGAGCATCGCCGGGGCGTTGGCGCTGCTGTTCCGAGACTCGGCGGTGCGCTCCCCGGTACCCGTCACGATCACCGCCAGAGCGTTGCCGGAAACCCAATTGGGCCGGTTCACGATCTCCTGGATCACGGCGGATATGTCCGGCGTCTGCTGATCCGGTCCGCGATCGCCCACCGTTGTCCAGGCGGGCGGGCTCCAGGGTACGGATGCGGCAGTCCGGGGCCGTGTCGAGATACTGAATGTCGTGGAGGTGTAGGTCGAGGCATCGTCATCGGCCTCACCTTGGATGATGAGGTCGGTCGCTCCGGTGTTGACCTCATCCACCTGGAACTGGATCCAGGCGTCGGCGATGACTGCCCCCTGCGGCACGTCGACCCCGATCCAGCGCAGCCCCACCGTCTGGTTGCCGCCGGCGTCGAAGACCAGCTCGATGTCTCCGCTGGTCAGGGAGATCCCGCCATCGTCCCGCTCCTCCGCATCGTCGGAGCCGGTGGCGATCTCGAGCTCGACAATCCCCACCGTGATGGTCACGTCGTCGCTGCTGGTGAGCTCGGAGTCGTCCGCGGTCAGCCGGAGCACGTACACGCCGGGACCGGGGAACGTCGCAGTGGTGTCGACCGCGGTCGGATCGCCGAAGGTCACGGTGCCCGTGCCGCTGACCTGACTCCAGGTGGTCGTCGTCAGAGCCGGTGGATCCGGGTTGCCGTCGTCGCTCACCGTGCCGTCGAGATTGGCCACATTGGTGTCGAGGAGGCTCTGGTCTGGCCCGGCGGACACCGACGGCGGTAGGTTCACAGTCGAGTCTGGGGGGTTCATCTCGTACAGGAGGCCGTCGTTCTCCGAGGGGTCGGAGTTGTTGTCGACCCCGCGATCGACGATGTACCAGCTGTCTTCGGCGGGATTGACGCTGCTGGGCGCCACGACGATTCCGGCTGCGCGCGGGTTCGAACCGGCCGCGGAGACGTCCACCGTCTGGACCAGGGTGCCGTCCGGGGTCACCTCGACGACGATGTCGGGCCCACGATCGGCGATCACGTAGGTGTCGGTGGCGTCGTTGTGGTCGATGCCCTCAGGGTCGTCGATCCCGAACGCCTGCAAGTCGAAGCTGGTGACGGTGTCGTCGACGCCGTCGAAGATCCCGTTGGGGCCCGGTGACACCTTGAAGACCTCGCGTCCCAGCCCGTCGGCTATCGCTACCTCGTTCCTGACGGAGTCGTAGGCGACTCCCTCAGGGTCGCTGCTGCCCAAGACCTCCGTGTCGAACGAGCCGACCAGGACGTCGTCTGCCGTTCCGTACAGACCATCTGTACCCGGATCGATCTCGTAGATCTCCCGGTCATCGTCTGACGCAACGAAGAGGTGGCCGTTGGTCGGGTTGACGGTCACTCCGGTTGGTTCATTGGTGAACGACGTCGTCACTCCCGTGTCGATCACGGTGCCATCGTTGGTGATCTCCCACAGGTTGACGCCGGCGAAGAGGGGCATCTCGTTCACCTCGGAATCACCGATCAGAAGTCGATCCCGCTGTGGGATGTAGGTGATCCCCGCCGGATCCGGGCTCGGCGGGCTGAAGGCTGAGGTTGCGATGGTTTGCACGAGCGTCGCCGGTGTCGATGCCAGCGTGACGAGTTCCTGCAGTGACACCTCGACGATCCGGCTCTCGGCGCCGAGCTCGCCGGCGAGCGTCGCCGTCTCGGTGGTGGATACGACGTCGAGTCCGACATCCGGGGACGGAGCTGCGTCACCGGCGGTCGAGGCCGGAACGTCGACGAGGTAGAGGCTGGTGGCGTCGGGGCTGTCGGTCGGATCGCCACTCGGACCGATCGTCCCCCCGGTGACGAGGGTGAAGTCGATGGCCGTCATGTCGTAGCTGTCGACGAGCTGCCCCGACTGGTCGACCTCGTAGAGGGAATCGCCGAGTGCATCCCACACGAAGATGTTTCCGGATGCACCATCCAGCGCGAGTCCCCGCAGGTCCGCACCGGGAACTCCCTGCAAGGGCACGAATGACACGTCGCCGGCTACCAGGTCGTCGATGAGACCCGGACCGTCCGATCCGGGATCGATACGGACGATGCGACGACCGGTCGCGTCGAGTACGAAGAGCGCTCCGGTCGCCGGGTCGAACGCGGCGCCGCGCACGTCGCCCAGACCGAGGGCAGCCAGCCCCGCCGCCGAGGATCCTGGCGGGCTCTCACCGCGCACGACCGAACCGTCCACGCCGACGAAGTCGCCACCCTCCGTGTCGACGAAGACGAGGCGATCGTCGACGACGTCGAACGCAACCACGGCCGGGTCGGAGACGGCGACATCGGTCGCTACCGAGCCCAGGCCCCGCTCGGTCAGCGCAATCCGTGCGACCTCGAGCCCGTTGGACCCGCCCACGCTGATCAACTCGTCCGGCCCCGACACCAGGGTGACGCCAGCCGGCTCGGACAGCCCCAGATCGGTCGGATAGATCGAGCGGATCTCGCGTGCTGAAGCATCTTGGGCGAGAACGGCAGATGAGCCATGGAGGACGACGAGTGAAGAAGTCAGGAGTGCCAATGCGGCGAATGCTCGCCACCTTGGCCGAGCCAACTGCGTCATACGACCCCCCGTTCAGACCGCGGCGGTACTCGGCCGTCGCGGCTCCCTTCCTGTGCAGCGGATGCACCGATCTCTCTCACGGAGCGTCGCGCTCGATCCCACTGTACTCAGCCGGCGGCCGGCGTGTCGTGGGTTTGTGGATGGCGTTGTCATCCCATGGTGGCGCCGCTCCACCGTAGGATGGTGGGGATGCGCCATCAGGGTGACGCATCCATCGGGGTCCTGGGGCAACGGAGGAACGGGTGAACGGCAGGCCACGGGCGACGGCGAGACGTCGAGCCCGCATGCCGCGGACCGAGAGGGTCCGATCCAAGTGAGCCTGCGCCGCATCGCCTACCTGCTGCTGCTCCTGACGCTCTTTGCGATTCCGTTCGAGGACATCTACAAGCTGCCGGGGATCGGCACGCTGGCGCGCCTGTTCGGTTTGTTGACGTTTGCAGCCTGGGCGCTGTCCGCTTTCGTCTCGGGCCGGATGCGCCGGCCGGCGAGTTTCCACGGATACGTATTCGGTCTGGTTGCCTGGGTCGGGCTGAGCCTGCTGTGGTCGCTCGACTCCACGACGACGCTCGACCGAATCGAGACGTTTCTCCAGCTCTTGGGGCTCACGCTCGTCATGTGGGATCTGTGTTCGTCTGCACATGCCATGCGACAGGCTCTCCAGGCCCTGGTCCTGGGCTTCTGGGTCGCGGTGGTGAGTGTGTTCATCAACTTCGCCCAGGGAGTGGAGGCGTATTACGGTCGCTTTGCCGCTGCGGGGGCAGATCCGAACTATCAATCGATGAGCCTGGCGGTGGGGATGGCGATTGCGTGGTATCTGGCGATCAGCCCCGGGAGTCGCGGCTTCCGGATCTTGAACGTGCTGTACATCCCGGCCGCAGCGGTGGCGATGGGCCTGACCGGCTCCAGGGGTGGGTTCCTCGCCGGATTCGTCGCCCTTGCCTACATCCTGAGCTCCGTCACCCACCTGCGACGTGCCGGATTCGTCGGTCTGATCGTCACGGTTGCCGCAGCGGTGGCCGTGATCGTGCTCTTCGTGCCCGCGACGTCTTTTGAACGGATCTCATCGGTGACGGACGAGATCACCGAGGGTGACCTGAACGGGCGAGCGCAGATCTGGCTCGAGGCCACAGACGCCTTCGTCGAGCGCCCCGTGGTCGGGATCGGAGCTGGGGCCAGTCGTGCAGCGCTTCCTACTGGGAAGGTCCCGCACAATGTAACGCTGACGCTTGCGGTCGAGTTGGGCATCGTCGGTCTCATCTTGTTTGGTGGTGCGATGCTGATCGCCATACGCAGTGCGCTGCGTGTGCCGCAGCCAGATCGAAGACTGTGGCTGGTCCTCCTGCTCATTTGGGGCCTGGGTTCGCTCTCGCTCAATCTCGAGACACGAAAGCTGACGTGGATCCTGCTCACCATGGCGGTCATGGCCTCGAGTTCCCTGGTCGCTGCGTATTCGACGCCGGCTGCGGGACCGGCGGACGGCTCGGCGCAACGCCGACAGGACGCCGACCGCTCGTTGCAAAGGTCACGGATGTAGCGACGGCGCCGCCGGCGCACGGAGCGATCGCAGCGACCCAGGTCTGTTCAGCGACTCAGGTCTCGCCGGCCGCGGCGCGGGATCGCAAGCTTGCCGAGGCCGATCGCTTCCTTCACCAACGATTTGCCCACGAGCCACAGAACTGCGCCGTACGTGCCGATTCCAGCCGCCACCAGGATCATCACGGCCCACAACAACCCGAGCTGGTCGACGAGCGGCTTCAGCGCAAACACCGCACCGGTCATCACCGCCGCCGACAACAGCGACGGCCAGATCTGGCGAGCAAATCGCCGTGCCTCGAGACCGACCAGCTTGTGAGCGCCGAGCACCCACAGCGGGGCAACCACAGCGCTCACGATGGCGAAGGCGGCGGCGACGGCCACGATCCCGTGCTGGACGACGATGAGGTACGCCACAACGAGAAGTCCGGCCATCAGCGCCATGACCACCAGGCGCCAGGAGGGCTTCCCCAGAGACTTCATGACGATGCTGTTGACGAAGAGAATCGAGTTGAGCAGCCCCGCGATGGCGAGGACCCGGATCACGGGAACGCTGGGATCCCACTGCGGGCCAAACACCAGGCGCGTTGCTTCCGGGGCCACGGCAACGAGACCCAGGAATGCCGGGAACGCCAGGACACTCGTGAGCCGGATCGCCTTGTAATAGGCGGTCCGAACCTTCTGTGCATCGCCCTGGATGCGCGAGAACACCGGGAACGCCACCGCACCGACGATCGCTGTCGTCATGTCGATCAAGAGTTGCAGCAGGCGATACGCCACCACGTAGAAACCGAGGGCGGTGGCCCCGAGCACCGTGCCGACGATGAGGTTGTCGGTTCGTGTGTTCAGGAAGCGGAGCAGGCGATAACCGACGACGCTGGCACCAAACGTGAAGAGGCTGCGCACGTTGTTTCGCGAAAAGCGAGCTCTGGGTCGCCAATCGCTTGCAGCCCAGAGCGTCACGACCCCCACCGCCTCGATCGTGAGAATCTGGGCGACGAGACTCCAGACTCCCCAACCGACGAGCGCGGCGACGACCCCGACGACTCCCCCCGCCACGACCGACAGCAGCGTTCTCGCAGTGAGACTGGCGAAGCGAAGCTCTCGAGCCAGGATGGCGCGCTGCACGCTGCTGAAGGCCGCCAGGATCAGCACCGGGGACAGGGCAGCGAGAACCGGCGCAACCTCGGGGGCGTTGACCAATCGCGCTATCAGCGTCGACGAGGCCGCCAGCGCTGCAGCCAGGGTCGTTCCGACGATCACGTTCAGCCAGAAACTGGTATCGAGATCGCCGGGCTCCAGATCGGGCTTCTGCACCAACGCATCGGCGAGGCCCTGTTCGGCGATCAGCTTCAAGAGCGCGGTGAACACGGTGGCGAGAGCCACCAGCCCGAAGGCCTCCGGGGTGAGCAGACGCGACAACGTCGCAAACACGATGAGCGTGGTGATCTGATAGCCCCAGTTGCCGGCGGCCGACCAGAACACGCCACGTGCGGCCTGCTCGCGCAGACTCATCTCCCGGCGCTACCAGCTCGCGGAGGCACGTTGAGGAGATCTCCATCAGCGATGCTCTGTCCCCCAGACACCCGCTCGCCCTCCTCGATCGATCCGAGCATACAATCCCGAGCCCCGGGCTCCTCACCGTTCGGCGGGATATGCGATCTCCAGGTATCGGTCCACGACCACGTCCCGTTGAAAGGGCTGCCAGCTCTCGGGCGGCGGCGGGGGGATCTCGCCGCGCACGCCTGCGACGATTGCGTTGGCGAGATCATCGACCTGCCCAACGGGCACCAGCCTCCCGTACCGTCCACCGCCGAGAATCTCGCGAGGACCGGACGGGCAGTCGGTCGCGACGACGGGCACCCCGCAGAACATCGCCTCGATCAGCACCGTCGGCAGACCCTCCCACCGCGACGACAGCACGAACAGCGCGGCGCGAGACATGTAGGCATATGGGTTGTCGACGAAGCCCTCGATACTGACGTCGTCGGAGAGGTCGAGGGATTCCACCAACTGCGCCAGCTCCTCGCGCAGCGGCCCATCGCCGAGAATCAGCAGACGTGCCGTGATCTCGACGCGCGCCTTGGCGAACGCTCGCAACAGGGATGCGAAGTCCTTCTTCGGCGCCAGCCTGCCTACACCAAGAACGACCGGCGGCTCTCCCGCCTCCAACCAAGGGTGGGGGACGGGTTGCTGCGCCGCGGCAGCGACCTCTGGGGTGACGACCGGGTTGTAGACGACATCGATATCCGACCGCGGCATGCCGGTGACTTCTGCCAGGTCGTCCGCAACCCCGGCGGAGACCGCCACGATGGCGTCTGCCATGGGATAGGTGCGAGCGGCGAGCTGCGGCATCAGGCGAGCGCGCCGCCGCCTTGTCTCCCGCGTCACCGATGACAGGGTGTCATGCTCCGCAACGACCACCCGAGTCGGCACGCGTGCGATGCGCCGGGCCCACAGTCCGATCACGTTGGCGTGGCTGAGCGCGGTCAGCATCACACCAGGCCGGACGCGACGGAGGTACCGCACCAGTGCGGGGGTGCTCAGCAGCACCCGCGGTGCGGCGAGGTCCACGATCCGAACATCGGGCGGCACGTCGGACAGATATGGGCCTGCGACTCTGCTGAGGACCAAGTCGACCGGTAGCCCGCGCCGCGCCGCCTCGATGGCGAGGTTGACGCTGACACGCTCCGCGCCCCCACCGGCGAGGGATGGCAGGAACACCGCAAGACGGTCCGGGCTGGCTTCCAGCGTCTCACCGGCTCCGATCGGTGCCGAGGAGACAGGAACCGTTGGGCGCTCAGAGCGAGAATGTTCTCGATAGACGGCCTCATAGGCAGCGCTCATGCGCTCGAGGCTGAAACCGGACGTGACGAGCTCACGACCGGCTCGACCGAGGTTCGCCCGATCGTGGCGCGGCATCTCCTCCAACCGGCCGAGCTCACGCGCCAAGCCGTCGACATCCCCTGGAGCGACCAAGGGGATGACGTCTCGATCCGCCCCAAACTCGCGATGCGGCGGTATGTCGGAGAGTATGACGGGCAGGGAGCACGCCATCGCCTCCATCACCGCCACCGGCAGCCCTTCGCCATGTGATGGAGAGACATAGACATCGGACTCGACCAGTCGGCGAAACACCTCGTCGCGCTCGATGAGACCGGTGAGGGTCACGCGCGGGGCCAGGCCCCGCCGAGCGACCTCTTCTCGCAGCCGGTCGCGCAGCGGCCCGTCGCCGACGAACACCAGCCGGGCGTCCTCGCTGCAGCCTCGCTCGAAAGCGGCGAGGACGGCCAACGGATCCTTCACCGCCTCCAGCCGTCCGATCGACAGAGCCGTGAACGGTCCGCGGCGCCGGACGGGGAGGGAGGCGATGACGCGGTCGATGCGGGCAATGTCCACACCGTTGGGCACGATGCGCGAGCGTCTTCCCACGAGCCGTTGCAAGACCGAGGGAAGGCTGTCGTAAGCGGCCCGGCTGCAAAACACGACTCGCGAGACGGCCGCCAGGGGCAAGACCATCAGGGCCTGGTTCCGCAGTTTGTAGTCGTAGAACGAGTCGTGAACCGTGTACACCGACCGGCGTCTCAACTCGAACCGACCCCAACCCAGAATGGCCATGAGCAGGAACAACCCGGTCTGCGGGGAATGGGCATGGATGACGTCGTACTCCCCGGCCGCAAGCGCACTTCGCAATGCGCGGAAGAAGCCCCGGAGCGTGTCGTCGCCCGCAAACACCCGTATCTGTGGCGGCGGTTCGAGTTGCGGGGCGAAATAGGTGCACAGGCTGATCTCGCGATCGTCCATCACCGGCAGCGAGTGCTCGTTGTACTGGCTGTTCGTGGAACGGAGCACGTGGATCAGATGCAGAACTCGCAGCCGGTCTGCACCGTCGCGCGGAGTCACGCCGGGTCTCCATCCGATCGGAGGCGACCCGACCCGACGTCGCTCAAGGCATCCAGCACATCGATGGCGATTTCCTGGGCAGACAGGGCGCTGGTGTCGTAGCGCAACACGAGCGGACCCTCCGGTGCGTCCATGACCGCAAGGACCTCACCGTATGCCGCCCGATAGCGCTCGAGGAACGACATGCCCTCGTCCCTGTGCTCGCCTTTGATCTCGTGAGCCTGGGCACGTGTGTTCACCCGGTGCCACAGGACCTCGTTCGGGGCGTCGAGCCAGACGATCACATCGAGACTCTCAGACCATCGTTCCGCCGTGGCCCGCGACCAAGGGCCCGCCCACTCCGTGCCGCCCGGCGGCGGGGTGGCGCAGGCGAGCCGCGCCAGCCCGTACACCGGACCTTGGTCGAGCACCGTCACGCCGGTGGCGTAGTCGGGGTGCCGGGCCAACCGATGCGACCACTCCATGAGGTAGATCACGAGCTTCACGTCGGTCCACGCCGGCATCCTCCGGCTCCCGATCCAGCGGCCGAGCAGCGGCAGGAGGCGGGGAAGACCGTGTAGGACGTAAGGCAGATGGCTGAGACGCCGCATTTGGAGGGGGCCGTCCACCCGGCAATCGGGGCGACCGCTGCAAATCGCTTGCGCCAGCGTCGACTTCCCCGACCCGGTGACTCCCGCGATCTCCACCGTCATCTGGGCGGCGGCGCTCCGCGAGCCATGCGTCACCTCAGGGCATCCCAGATCAGCGCCCGGAGCTCGGCGCCAACCTCCTCCGGCGATCGGGTGGCATCGACGACGGGCACGGATGCGGCCTCCCAGTCGATGTCCCACACCTCGGCAACCCGGCGTCGCACGTAGTCGGCGGGCTCGTCCGTCTTGCGTCTCGCCGCCGTCTCCGGGTCGACGCGCAGCACCACCAGCAGCTCCGGCGGGTCGATGCGATCGTGATACGAGCGTTCGAGACGTTGCAGCTTCCTGACGAGCCCGTTCGGGCCGGGGCCGGCAGCCGCCTGGATCATCGGCACGTCCATCGATTGGAGCACGGGATGCGGGTACCGGTCCGAGACGACGATCCCGCCTGCGTTGCCGAATCGTCGGGCGCGCCGGAAGGTCAGGTAGCGATCCCGGGCAGTACAGGCAAGCCAGAGCACCGGCCGGTACTCGTCGAGGAGCGAATGGCTCCCGCCGGCCCCGGCCTGCTTCGGAACGGCTCGAGAGACGAGCGCGGCCAGCTTGAGGGCGCCTCGCACTCCGTACGTCACCCCCGACCATCGCGGCTTGCCCAGATGGACGGTACGAGCGTCGAGATCCGCGCCGAGCCATTCGGCCAAGCCCGAAACAGCCGTCGACTTGCCGGAGCCGTCCCCTCCGATCACCGCCACGATCCCTCCCCCGCTTGCGAGGCGGAACTTTGCGTCCCTGCCGAGGCGTCGCTGGAGCGCAAGCTGCGCCCGCCGACCGACCCGCAGAGGTCCGTCGACGGCCTCCGGATGCAGCGCGTAGGGAGCGAGGTGCCTGTGGAGTCGACGCCCGATCTCGACCCGCTCCGCCACGGCCACCTCGCCTCGGGCGAGGGCCTCACATCGCTCCAGCAGACCGTCCACCATCCACGGTGCGTGTTCTTCGACCACCTCGCCCAGCCTGGTGCGATCGACGATCGACTCGAGATGCACCAACTCGTCATACTCCGAGGGCTTGAGACCCGCACGGCGGCCGCGAAGCCGCTGCCACATCACCTCGTCCCAGATGCCGTACTTCAAGACCATGCGGGTGAGGAACACCACGTATTCCAGCTCGGGATCGGGCAAAGGGAAGAGGCCGCGCCGCCGTTTTGCCGATGCGAGAAACGCCGTCTCCAGGGGGAGCCTGTAGTTCTTCGTGCGATCGTGGCCGAGAAACAGCTGGTAGTGCGCATCGATGTGGATGAGGCGGCCGGAGGCTGCGTCATACCCGAAGAAGTGCTCCTTGCCGGGAGGCTGCGGCTTGCCCGTCCCTTCCACCCGAGTGAACCCCAGGCTGGAGAGCACCTCGTGGAATCGGGCGGTGTCGTCTCGAGCGACGAGCAGGTCGAGATCGTTGTCGCCCGACTCAGATCGGTCGATCGCCGTATTGCTCTTCCAGTGGCAATACGACACGCCGTGCTCTTCCAGAGCGTTGGCGAGTCGCAGAACGAGGGCGTTGGGCGCAGCGAAGGACGTCATGGAACACCAGAAAGCGTATCAGCGCACAGCCCCGTCGTGCCGGCAGAGGCTGCCGAACCGCGGACGCCACGTGTCCGGACACGCTGCTCCACCGCTTCGAGGCTAACCTCACGATCTGATCCCACGTCTCGAGGTCTCCTCAGTGCGACCGGTCGAAGCACGCCATGATGCGGACGGCAATCCGATTGCCGCCATCCGGCAATACCCCATGGTCGTCCTGCTCTTTGCGGTGCTCTTCGGCGGGATCGGCGCGGTGTTCGCCCTCAGCCAACCGCCGGCGTTCTCGGCCCAGGCCGGGATCGTCGTCGAGGACGCACGTGCGTCGACGCTCTTCAACAGCCGGTCTTCGGATGCCGAGCGCTACGTGGCGGATCAGGTGGCGATCCTCGAGTCGCGCGTCGTAGCCGAGAGCGCAAGCGGGCTGGCGGCCGAAGAGGACCCGCCACTGGAGATCACGGTCGACGACTTCCTGGCGAACACGACGATCTCGTCGAGCGCGGAGTCCAATTTCATCACCATCAGCTTCGTCGCCAGCTCGGCTGCCCGGGCCCAGGCAGGAGCCGACGCCATAGGTCGCTCCTACGAGCAAGTGATCCAGGCCGCCCTCGCCGAGGACGCCCAAACGGCTGTCGCCGAGCTCGATACGGCGATTGCTGCGGCGGTTCGAGAAATCGAGACGCTGCAGGGCGAGATCGAAGCGTTGCGAACGGACAACCAGGAGCGGGCGCAACTCGACGACCAGCTCGCCCAGCTCGTCACGGCCCTGGTCGCCCTGCGTGAGGAGAGCCAGACACTCCAAGACGAGGGCATCGATGTGCCGCCCGGCGACGACACGACCGAAGAGGAGGCGCTCCGAACCGCAACCGCCGACATCTCGGTGCGCATCTCACAGCTCTCCGAGGAGTTGCGCGCCCGGCTGCTGGTGTCGGATGTCGAGGCCAGGGTCCCCGCGACCGCCTTTCTCCTCCAGCAGCAGGAGGACGCAGCCACGCGGCTGAGCGAGCTGACGTTGCGCCGGAGCCAGATCGAAGTGGATGCGCGGCTGGCCGGCAATGGTGTGGCGTTCCTGGCTCCAGCCGGGCCGGGACGCGAGCGGGGGGTTCCCACTTCCTCGACCGTCGTGCTGCTCACCGCGGTCGGGGCACTCGTCGGAGCGGGAGTGGCCTACTGGCTGAGTCAGCGGCGCCAGTATGTCACCCACCGCCTCGCACCCCAGGGCATCCTCGACGCACCGTTGTTGGCGGAAGTACCGGCGCTGTCGCGTGCGGAGCTCGACCGGATACGACAGGCATCGGATGGGGACGGCGCGGCCGATCCCGTGTTCCTCCCGGTGCTCCACGACGCCGCATCGCCGCGCGCTGAGGCGTTCCGCGTGCTGGTCGGGGCCCTGACACGTCGCCTCGAGGAGGCACGAACCAGGAGTGATGCCGCCGAGCCCGGATCGGCGCACAGGGGGATGATCGTTGCGATCTGCTCGCCGCTCATCGGTGACGGCAAGACGCTCGTGGCTGCCAACACCGCCCTCGCCGCAAGTCGAGCGGGGTTGCGCGTTGCGCTCATCGATGGCGACTTCGGCGCACAAGATGCGTCGGGGCTCCTCTCTCCCGTGCCGCCGCGAGCTCGGCCCATGGGCCTGACCGAGGTGGTCCAGGACGGGATCCGCATCGAAGATGCCATGGCGTCGGTCGACCCCGGCCGTGCCGGCGGCTCACTCGACCTGATGGGACGCGGTTATGGAGAGATCGCCGCACCCGACCTGTTTGCGTCACCGGCCACTGGTCGGGTCTTGGAACAGACCGCCGCACGATACGACCTCGTGCTCATCGATCTCCCGCCGCTCCTGCAAGTCGCCTATGCGAGCACAGCCGCCCAGAAGGCCGGGCAGGCACTCATCGTCGTCCGTCACGACAGCCTGTTGGACGACCTTCGCGAGCTGCGCCACCGGCTCGATGTCATCGGCGTCGAGGCCATGGGATACGTTCTCACGGAGGCCCCATCACGCCGCGGCAGCACCGCTCCCGTTGGCCCTTCCGGCGATGTCCTGGGGAAGGTGAGTACTTGACAGGGTCGATGCACACGGCCGAGGACGGCGCACCACGCCGGCCGCTCGACGTGCTCATCGTGACCCAGCCGGTCGACGGCGGAGTGGCGACCTGTGTGCGTCACCTCGTCCAGGCCGCCGTCGCTGCCGGCCACCGCACCACGTTGGTGAGTCCCGCTCGAGCCGGCGAGCCATTTGCAACCTCCGCTTCGGCATGGGGCGCAAACCACGTCACCTTGCTGAACCACGACCGTGGCCCCCGGGTCCGAGATCTCCGCGCCGTATTGGCGCTGCGCAGCCTCATGCGTGGTCGCGATGTCGTCCACCTGCATTCGTCGAAGGCAGGAGCCGTCGGCCGGATCGCCGCCGTGCTGATGGTGCGCAAGCGGCCCAAAGTGGTCTTCACGCCGCACGCATGGTCGTGGCTCGTTGGCGGACCTGTTGCGAGGGCCTACCGGCTCGTCGAGCGAATCCTCGGCCATGTCAGCGACGTGATCGTGGCCGTCTCGGAGAGCGAGGCCCGCGACGGTCGCGCCGTGTTGGGTCGGGCGCGCAACCGCATCGTCGTGATCGAGAACGGCGTCGATCTGACCCGGTTCGCCCCGAGTCGTCCCTCTGCAGACCGCGACCGCACGGCCCCGCTGATCGTCTGTGTCGGCCGCCTCACCCGGCAGAAGGGACAGGACGTCGCCCTCCGTGCGCTGTCGCTGATGGAGAACCAGGAGGCACGGATCCGGTTCGTGGGAAGCGGGCAAGATGCCGGCCTGCTGAGCGAGCTCGCCCGTCGACTCGGCATCGACGATCGCGTCGAGTGGACAGGGGCTGTGAGCGACACTGCGCCTCATCTCTGCGCTGCGGACGTGGCACTCGCACCGTCGCGCTGGGAGGGTTCGTCTCTGGTCATGCTGGAGGCCATGGCGTGCGGGGCGCCCCTCGTCGTCACCAGAGTGAACGGAGCCGAGGCAGTCGGCGAGGCGGGAATCATCGTGCCGCCTGATGATCCCGCGGCGATCGCCGAGGCGCTGGATCGGCTCCTGGCCGACGAGCCACTCCGTAGGGAGCTGGGAAAGCGAGCGCTCGAGCGCAGCGCCAACCACGATGTGCGCCGTATGACGGTGCGCAACCTCGCCCTGTGGGATCGACTCACCGCCGAAGGCACCCGGGGCGGCACTCCGACCTGAAGCGCTTCGCACCGGCGGCGACCACCCGTTCTCCAGGCCGATCTCGTGAACTCGCGACGTGAGGGCTGCCACGGGCCGGGCCCACCGAGTAACGTCCTGGTGGCTGCAGCCGGAGGAGCGGCAACGACACGCTCGGGGGAACATGCCATGAAGATCATCGACATCGCCGACCCGCGCGCCGCCGCTGAGTCGCTCGCCGATGACATCGCAGACTTGGACTACGTCGAAGAGACGCTGCGGCTCCCCGACCTCCATCTCAAGGAAGGAATGGAGGCGCCCTCCAGCTTCGTGGTCGCAACGAAGAACTCCATCGTGCCCCACCTCGTCTCCGAATCGATCAACGATGGGATGGGATTGATCACGACGGGAGTCGACGCCGCCGACGTGTCGGTGGAGCAACTCGAGGAAATCCTTCGTTTTGCCAACGAAGCGGGGGCGACGAGCAAGGCGGCCACCACCCCCTACAGCTGGACGCCACGACTCCTCGAGGCCGCCTGTCGAAGCGGGGCGGAACCGTTGCTGGCGCACTACGGCCTCTCGTCGAAGCTGCTCGACTCCATCGAGGATCGGGGGCGAGCGACACCACAACCGCTCTCCTACGGCGACTTCGTGACGGCGGTACCGCGATACCTCCGCAACACCCGGCTCACACGAGGCGAGATCGGGCTCAACTTCGGCGGCAATCACTTCCTCGAGCTTCAGGCCGTGGACCAGATCGTTGACGTCGGCGAGGCGGTGCGTTTTGGACTGCATCCCAATGAGCTGGTTGTGATGTACCACCTGGGACCTGGCCCACTCGGGTCGATCCTCTCCAACCTCTATGCGTACAGGTCAAAACCGCAGCTGCACCGCAAGGTCGGCTATGCCGCGTTTCGGAACCTGCTGCACCTCAGCAAGGGCCTCCACTTCCACCAGACGTTCGCTCGTCTGAACGATTGGCTGGCGGTCGATGCCGACTCCGAGCAAGGTCAGGCGCTCAGCAACGTGCTCAATGTCATCAAGAACTACGGCTTTGCCTATCGCATGGGGACCATCGCCGGCATAGCCGACGCCCTTCGGCACGTGCTGGGCGTGGATCGGGGCGCCCTCGGCCTGGTGGTCGACATGTCGCACAACATGATCCAGCCCGAAACGATCGCCGGTGAGTCGATGTGGATCAGCCGGCACAATTGCTGTCGACCCGTGCCCGCCATGGCCGGAATCGTTGCCGGCAACCATCAGGTTGCTTCGTGCGTCACGGTGGGACCGCCGGGTAGCGACCAACGAGTCGGTGGATACGATCACGGCGTCGGATTCCTGATCGAGCAAGCACAGCGAGAGGGTGGGCTCGACCCAGACCCACGAGGGCTGGAGGTACCCAGGCTTCGAATGACGCGGGGTGCCCCTGAGGTTCACCGGCGGGAGGCGCTTCCACTGCTGGCGCCGGACGTCATCCACGACGCGATGGCGACGCTCGGCGACCTCGGGTTTGCCCGACCTGTCGCCTACCTGCGACCTCTGGCGACTCTCAAACACAAGACGTGAAACCCTTGGCCGACGGCGGCGACACCTGACGATGGCCCGACCCGACCGGAACGTGCCACCCGTTGGCGAGCTGCGCGAACTGGCCCAAGGCACCAAAGTCGGTGCCGACAGGCGTTGGTGGTACGTGGCCTTTCGGCGCATCAGCATCTACGTGACGTGGGCCCTCCTCCACACCAGGGTCACCCCCAACCAGGTCACGCTCGCATCGTTGGCGTTGGCGTTCGCCGGGTTGATCATGATCGGGGCCACCGCACCCGGATTGAGCATCGCCGGATACGTGGCTCTCCTGGCGTACCATCTGCTCGACAGAGTGGACGGCGAGATCGCCCGGGTGCGCAACCGCCACTCCCTGCGCGGCATCTACCTCGACAACGCCGGGCACTACATCACGAGCGCAGGTGTCTTCGTCGCGACCACCTACCGGCTCAGCGCCGATGCCGGGGAACCCCGAGCACTCTGGCTGGTCGGCGTCATCGGAGGTCTCGCCGCCGTGATGGCACGTGTCGAGAAGCATGCCGCCTTCCACCTGTTCAGCCAGTACGTCCTCCAACGGCCCAGCCTGGGCCGCGACCTCGCATCTGCGCCTGATGGTTCGTTGACACGAGCCGCGGTCCGCTCGTCGCGGGCGGCGGTCACCAAGGAGAAGCGGTCACTCGTTGGGCGCGCCAGAGACGCGGCGCTGGCCCTGACGGCATTCCCGACGATCGTGGCGATCCTGCTGCTGGGCACGGTTGCCGAGATCGTCTGGGACGACCCAGCGATCGCCGGCTGGACATTGGTCGCGATCGCGCTCATCCAGCTCCTCACCTACGTCGCTCTCGAGATCGCGATGCTCACCCAGAGCCTCGGCTCCGAGACGAAGCGGCTTCTCGAAGAGTTCGAGCCGCGGAGCCCGTCGTGACGGTGCGCCGTCCGCACCTCGGGCAGGCCGAGAGCGCGGGAGACTGATGCGTCAGCCGCTGTGGCTGATCAGCACGAGGCGCTCGTCCAGGATCAACCCGACGCCGCGCGCATAGCGCTTCGGGTCGACACCGCCCCCGATCGGATCGACGTCGCGGGTTTCGATGGTGTCGTCGAACGTTCCCGCCGGGACCGTGAACGGCTCGCCGACGGCGATGATCACTGCGGCGTCCTCGGCGACTCCCGACGCCACCTCCTGGCGGTGAGAGGTCCCGACCTCTGGGTTGGCCGGCATCAGGATTCCGGGCAGATGCCCGCCCTCGCCGGCTCTCCATGCGCCACCGTGACCGACGATCTCGCCGTTGCGGTAGTCGTCGACGTCCTCGCCGAAGTAGCACACCGATCCGTCGCTGGACTGAGCGACGAAATTGCGCGAGACCTCGACCAGTGCGTCGTCGATCCACTCGCGTTCCTCGACCACGCGGGTGGTGATGCCGGCGATGGTCTCCGTCTCGTCGAGCACTGTGATCTGGACCCGACCCGTGCCCGATCCGTCGGGGCCCTCCAAGACGGCCTGCTGGCCGAGCCGGAAGGGAAGGTAGGGATTGGTGATGTCGATCGTGAACTCGCCGGCGTCGGGCGAACACACGCCGATGTCCAGCTCACGGGTACCTTCCAGCGCTTCCTCTGCCCGATTCCCGCCACAGGCGGCAGCGGCCAACATCAACGCCACAGCTCCGATCACAGCTGCACGCATACGCACCCTCCTCATCGGGCTGCTCACGCTGAATCGCTCGCCATTCTGCGCATGGCAACCTGAACCTGCGCTGAACACGCCAGGTGCGGCTCGTCAGGACTCCTCGGCGGTGATGAGCGGTTGGGTGAGGCCGTAGACATCGGGGCTGATCTCGTATGCACTGGCTTCCAGCTCCAGAGCCGCCGCCCGCACATCGAACATCGCCGCCTCGTCCAGCTGATGGATCGCCACCAACTCCAACTCCTCCCGAGTCTCATCCGCCCCAGCCCAATCCACCTGCACGTTCCCCACCCCGGGAGCAAACAACTTCAGTTGAAACGCCCCGGGCTCGTGCAGATTGAACTCATTGATCACGAGGACGTCGTTGTAACAGTCGGCTTCGACACAGGTCTCGGCCCTCACCTCGGCCACCTGTGCCCGATCGATGAACTCAACCGCCGGACCCCAACCCTGCGAATAGCTCAACGTGCCCACCACAGGATCACCCAACATCGCGATCCCCGCCTTGGCGCCATCGATCCCCGCAAGCCACGTCGGGGCATCCACCAGCACCCCATCCTCGTACTCCTCGGGATGCTCCCCCATCCGCCACACGTTCCCATCGTCATCCTGGGCAAAGAACGCCAACTCCGCCTCGACCAGCTCACCATCGCTGAAATCGAGATCCCATGACACCACCGTCTCCACCCCGTCGATCACCTTGGTCAGATCCGTCACCGTGATGATCACCTGATGATCCAACAACTCGCCCTCGTTGGTCGTCCCCTCGTACACCAGCTGCGTACCCGGCGTCAGCGGCAAGTACACGTTGTCGATCACCGTCGGATTCGAGAAACGCCCCCGCTCGAACACACAACTCAGCCCCCCGAACGCCGAGCACGGTGAAACGTCCCCAGGTGCTCCCGGGCCGGTGGCGACTGCGGGTTGGGTGAGGCCGTAGACATCGGGGCTGATCTCGTATGCACTGGCTTCCAGCTCCAGAGCCGCCGCCCGCACATCGAACATCGCCGCCTCGTCCAGCTGATGGATCGCCACCAACTCCAACTCCTCCCGAGTCTCATCCGCCCCAGCCCAATCCACCTGCACGTTCCCCACCCCGGGAGCAAACAACTTCAACTGCCGAGCGTTGGCTTCTTCGGTGTTGAACTCGTCCACGACGAGGACGTCGTTGTAACAGTCGGCTTCGACACAGGTCTCGGCCCTCACCTCGGCCACCTGTGCCCGATCGATGAACTCAACCGCCGGACCCCAACCCTGCGAATAGCTCAACGTGCCCACCACAGGATCACCCAACATCGCGATCCCCGCCTTGGCGCCATCGATCCCCGCAAGCCACGTCGGGGCATCCACCAGCACCCCATCCTCGTACTCCTCGGGATGCTCCCCCATCCGCCACACGTTCCCATCGTCATCCTGGGCAAAGAACGCCAACTCCGCCTCGACCAGCTCACCATCGCTGAAATCGAGATCCCATGACACCACCGTCTCCACCCCGTCGATCACCTTGGTCAGATCCGTCACCGTGATGATCACCTGATGATCCAACAACTCGCCCTCGTTGGTCGTCCCCTCGTACACCAGCTGCGTACCCGGCGTCAGCGGCAAGTACACGTTGTCGATCACCGTCGGATTCGAGAAACGCCCCCGCTCGAACACACAACTCGGTCCGTCCAAGAGGGTGCACAGCGAGACCTCCGCCGCCGAAGGCGCAGGAGCTTCCGTTGCCGTGGTGACGAGCGGCGCAACCGGCCCGGTCGACTCGGACGCCGGCGATCCATCTGAGCACGCCGAGAGGACCAGCACGAATGCACCCGCAACCGCCGCAGCCTGGTGTCGCCGCATGTCACTTCCTCCATTCTCCACCAGTGGTGCGCCGTCGTGTGACGGCGCACCACTGCGCAATTCAGGTTGTTGCTTCGGCGACCGCATCGGCGCGGTGACCCTTGGGCTTGGCGAATCTCAGATAGAGGCTCGGCACCACCAACAGGTTCAGCAGCGTGGCCGTCACCAACCCGCCGAGGATCACAATCGCCATCGGGTACTCGATCTCCTGACCCGGGATCTCCCCGCCGATGATGAGCGGAACCAGCGCCAGGCCGGTCGTCAGTACCGTCATCGAGATCGGGATGAGACGCTCCTGTGCCCCGCGCAGCACGAGTTCCTTGCCGAACGGCATACCTTCCTCCTGCTCGAGGTGCTGGTAGTGGCTGATGAGCATGATCCCGTTGCGAGCAACGATGCCGAGAACGGTGAAGAACCCCACCAGCGATCCCAACGAGAGCTCGCCGCCGGAGACCGAGGCGGCGATCACGCCGCCCACGAGGGCAATCGGCAGCGTCAGGAATGCCAGCAGGGCCAGCCGCCCGTCCGTGAACGAGGCCATCAACAACAAGAACACGCCGATCGCCGCGACGAATGCGAATCCCCACAGCCGGCTCGTCGCCGCCTGGCGCTCCGTGAACTCGCCGAGTAGCTCTGCGCGGAACCCCGCGGGCCACTCGATCTGGGCGAGCTCCGCTTCGAGGTCGGCAACGACCGATCCGAGGTCGCGTGTCCCGTCCAGGTTCGCTCCCACATCCAGGCTTCGTGAGAGGTCCTGATGCTGAATCTTGTTGGGGACGGGGACCACGTCGACATTCGCCACGTCCTGGAGCCGCACATACTCGCCGCGGGGCGTATCGATCAGCAGGTTCTCGACGTCCGTCAGGCTGGCTCGGGTCTCCGGTGTGCTCCAGACCTGCACGTCATATGCCTTGCCTTCGCGGAACAAGTCGCCCGCCTCCTCCCCCGCGATGAGTCGAGCGCTTGCCCGGCGCACGTCGCCGGGCTTGATCCCGAACTCCTGCGCCGCATCCAGATCGACCTCGATCTTGATCTGCGGGATGTCGAGTTGGAACTCCACATGGTTCTCCTTGACTCCCGGAATGCCCCCGAGAATCTCGTTGACCAGTTCGGCCTGCTCTCTGAGCAGCGGTAAGTCCGAACCGAAGACGCGTACGGTGATGGGCTCGCTGGAGCCGGTCAGAACCTCACGAATCCGCTCCTTGAGGTAGGTCTGCACGTCGCGGAACAGCCCCGGATAGCCATCGACCGTTGCCTGAATCGCCGCCACCGTGTCGTCGTAGTCCACCGCAGGATCGACGCTGACCCAGTTCTCTCCGAAGTCGATACCGACGACCTCATCCATCAGCAGTGCTTGACCGATGTGGGACCCGGCGTTACGTACTCCAGGAATCGTGAGAAGCTCGCGATTCACCTGTTCGGTGATGCGCACCATCTCCACCTGCCCTGTTCCGGGTCTCGTGAGCCAGTGCATCAGGAAGTCGCGTTCCTTGAAGTCGGGTAACAACGACTGCCCCAGAAACGGCGTGAGCACGATGCCGAGCACGGTCAACCCCGCCACCGTCGCGTAGGCACCACGCGGGTGATCGACGATGGGCCGCAGCACCCTCAGATATCCCCGCTTGAGTGGCGGCACCACCGGCGACTCGCGATGCTGGAGCGACTTGGGGTTGCGGAAGAAGATGAGGCTCAACGCCGGCGTCACCGTGAGGGCGACCAACATCGACGCCAGCAGCGCCAGTGCGTACGAGGTCGCCAAGGGGCGGAAGAACGCACCGGACAGCCCCGTAAGCGTGAAGATCGGAATGATCGCAACGATCTCGATCAGCGTTGCGTAAACGATCGCGCTGCGGACCTCGAGCGACGCATCCAGGATGACGCGGGCGGTCGAACGTGTTCCCCCTTCGGCACGGTGCTGCCTGAGTCGTCGCACGACGTTCTCGATGTCGATGATCGCGTCGTCGACGATGTCCCCTAAGGCGATCACGAATCCGGCCAGGATCATGGTGTTGATCGTCGCTCCCCGGGAGTGGAGAACGAGACCTGCGATGACGAGCGACAGTGGAATCGCCACCACGCTGATCAACGCCGTGCGCCACTCGTAGAGGAACAGGCTCAGCATCAGGATCATCAGGATTGCGCCCATGAAGATGGCGGTCGAGAGGTTCCTGATGGCCTCTTCGATGAAGGTCGCCGGGCGGAATATCTCGGCGTCGATGACGAAACCGGGGAGACCGGGCTCCAGCTCCTCCATGGCCGCTTCCACGCCGCGCGTCACGTCGAGGGTGTTGGCCCACGGCAGCTTCTCGACGATGAGCATCAGCCCCGGACCGTCGTTGATCACCCCGTCGCCCAGTAGTGGTTGGTGGTCTCTCACCAGGTCGGCAACGTCCTCGATGTACAGCGTCTTCGTGCCGGTCGTCTTCACCGGCACCCGGGCGAGGTCGGCAGGCTCGACGATGGCCGGCACGTGGCGAACACTCGTGCGGTCGCCGTTCGCCTCGACCCAGCCTCCCGTTCCGATCACGTGCCCTTCCGAGTACTGCAAAAGACCCGCCTCGAGAGCATCGGCGGTGGCGCTCATCACGTCCTCGACCCTGACTCCCTGTGCCTGGAGACGATCAGGATCCACCTGGACCTGGAGCATCTCGAGCCGCTCCCCCCAGATCGGCACGTTGGCCACGCCGGGTACGCGCAGCAGTCGCGCTCTTATCTTCCAATAGGCGACCATCGACATGTCGATGAGATCGAGCTCGGGATCCGACGACGTCAATCCGATCTTCATGACCCGGCTGGTCGACGAGAGGGGCTGGATCATGAACGGCG
Organism: Acidimicrobiia bacterium; assembly: GCA_965216945.1. Lineage (GTDB taxonomy): Bacteria > Actinomycetota > Acidimicrobiia > Spongiisociales > UBA5794 > DATHZQ01. Next base: position 562,338 of record CBDCGU010000003.1, read on the forward strand.
GGCTCGACCACGTCGGTAACGTCGGAGCAACGATGGCGATCCGCTCGCTGACGAGTTGCCGTGCCGTCAATAGATCGGTGCCGCGATCGAAAATCAGCAGAATCGAGGACAGGCCCTCGACACTGGTCGACCGGAGCTCGTCGAGACCCGGTATGCCGGCGAGGCTCTGTTCCAGCGGTACGGTGACGAGAGATTCGACCTCGCCGGCGGACAGACCGAGCGAGGGTGTCTGGATCTCGACACGTGGCGGGGCGAACTCGGGGAAGACGTCGACCTGGGTGTGACTCAGCTGCTGGACTCCGAAGGCCATCAACCCTGCCGCCAGGGCGACGATGAGGAATCGGTATTTCAGGCTCGAACCAACGATCCACTTGAGCATGCCGGCCTACTTCCCGATTCCGAATTCGGCGCCGTAGAGCTCGGGCACACCGGTGATCACCACGGTGGTTCCGTCAGAGGGGCCGTGAGCGAAGAACGCGTGCCCGTCCTCTTCCCGCACCTGACGCAGCTGTTGGCGTACGTAGACGAGGGGCTCGGGACTCGTGTAGACCCAATACTCACCGGTTGGATCGATGATCACGGCGGCGCTGGGGACGACGTAGCCGTCGCCATCGAGCTCCACCGTTGCCGTCTGGATGTCCAGCCGCCGCGCCGCCGATTCGCTGAGGGTGAGCCGCCATATCTCGCTGTCTGCGGTTTCCTCGACTGCAATCGGCTTGTCCTCCGCCACGGAGCCTTCGGCACTGTCACAGGCGGCGACGAGAAGCGAGCCCGCCAGTACAGCCGCGATTCCGATCATGTGCATTCGCTGCGGCGCCATCTCAGGCCCCCGCGCTCGTTGCACGGCTCAGGTCCGAGGTGAAGAGATCGTCGGCCGATCGGTCTGGCTCGGCCACATAGCCCCATCGCGTGTAGAAGACGGGCAGCACGAATGCCGTGAGAGCCACCGTCGTGACCAGACCCCCGAGCACCGCCACTGCCATCGGGCCGGCAATCTCGAGGCCTGCCCTCGACCCGACGATCGCCAGCGGTAGGTAGAGAACCGCGACGGCAACTGCGCCGACGGCGGATATCGCAATCGCACGAGTGGACTCCTCGACGACCAGGGCCTCGCCGAAAGGATCCCCGAGACGTTCCCGGTACTGGCATCTCCGGATGAGTAACACCACCCAGTGGGTGGCGAGCCCGAACACGGCCACCGTGCCCGCCACCGAGCCCAACGTGAGGTCACCCCCGCCGAGGGCTACGGCAACGATGCTCCCGCCCGCAGCCATCGGCAACGCCAGGAACGCCAGCGTCGCAAGCCGCCAGCTGGCAAAGGCCGCCTGCAGCAACAAGTAGATGAGGATGGCACCGGCGACGGCGGTCACGACCACCCGCGACCGTGCAGCCAGCTCGTCCTCGAAGTCGCCGAGCACCTCCGCGTGGTGTTCCAGCGGGAACTGGATGGCAGCGACGGCGGCGTCGATGTCCGCTGCCGCCGAGCTGATGGTCCGTCCCGAGACAGCTGCCGTCACATCGAGGTAGGTGGCGGTCGACTCGTGGAGCACGACTGCCGGGTTCGACTCGATACGAACCTCGGCGAGATCGCCGAGCGGCACCTGATCACCGCTCGGCGTGGCGATGGGCAGTCGCTGGAGGTCTTCAACCGTGTCCCGGATCTCGGGCACCCCCCACACGACGACATCGAACACCTTCTGATCATCGAACAGGTTGCCGACGACGAGACCGGACACGAGCGTCGCCGCCTGGCGACGAACATCACCGGGTTTGATACCGAACGCCTGAGCGCGGGCCAGGTCGACTTCGATCTCGATCGCCGGTTCCTCCACGACACTCTCGATCCGCGGGTCCTCGACTCCGTCGACGCCGGCGACCACCGAAAGCACCTGTTCGGCCATCTCCTGCCGGACCGCGGGGTTCTCCCCATACACCCGGACGACCAGCCGGTCATCGGGACGGCGGAGGATCTCGGCCACCCGCTGTTCGGAGTAGGTCGTGACGCTTGCGGCGACTTCGTCGTATCCCGCCACGAGCGCTCTCACACTTGCCATCGTCGCGTCGTAGTCGGCTGCGGGTTCGATGTTGAGCCAGATCTCGCCCGAGTTGACGTTGACCACCCGATCGGACATGATCGCTCGCCCGATGTGAGCCCCCACGTTGACGACGCCCGGCTGCGCTATCAGGTCATCGACCATTTGGGCCGTGATGTCATCCATTCGCACGAGGGACGTGCCTGCAGCCGCCTCGAGTTGGATGAGAACATCACGCTCCTTGACCGCGGGGCGCAGCGAGGGCGACACGAACAGCGCCGCCACCAGACCGGCTACGAGCACTACGGCCCACACTGCGACGGCCGAACCCGTCTTCGCCACGAGACCTGGCGCCCGATGTCGATACCAATCGCTCATGCGGTGCGTCAACGGGGACACCCGCGGCGACCCGGACGGCCCGGTGAGCAGCATGACGCTCAGCGCAGGTGTCACCACCAGCCCCACGGCCAGTGCGGCGGCCACGGCAATGAGATACGCCACGGCGATCGGTTCGAGGAATGCTCCCCCTGCACCCTCCATGGCGATCACCGGCAACATGGCTGCTGCGACGATCAACGCGGCGTACATGGCCACGCTGCGGAGACGCAGAGTCACGTCCATGATCGCCGGCGTCGCCTTGACCGGGCCTTCCGACTCCCCGCTCGCCGTAGCTGCCTCTGCGGCGGCAGATGCGGCGGCTATGGAGTCGTTGACGATCATCGCCAGTGCCATGACGATGCCGGCAAGCACCATCAAGTTGACCGTGGTGTCGGTGACCAGGAAAACCAGACCTGCGGTGACCACCGAGACGGCAACCGAGACAGCCCCGATCAGCACGACGCGCCAGTCGAACAAGAACGCGGCAAGGGCGAGCAACAGCAGGACGGCGCCTGCGATCAGAGCGGTTCGCAGGTTGCCCGTCGATGCCTCGATGAAGGATGCGGGGCGGTATACGGAGGCGTCGATCTCCACCCCCGGCATGCCCAAGCTGAGTGCGGCGAGGGCTTCGTCGACTCCGGCAGCAACAGCAGGCGTGTTGGATTCCGGGAACTTCTCAATGACGAGCAGGAGGCACGGACCGTCGGTGCAACGAGCGTCCCCGATCAGCGGCTGATGCCCGGTCACTATCTCCGCCACCTCACCCAGCGCCAGCGGATCGCCGCCTACGAAGACGGCGCCTCCGTCGATGCCCTCGACCGTCACCTGGGAGAGCTCCTCTGGCGTGTCGATCGCCTGCTCGTGAAACACGTGCAGTCGCTGGTTGACCGTGTCGATGAAGCCTCCCGTCCCTGGGAGCGATGCCTCGAGGAAGCTCAGCGGCGAGACTTCGAGTGCGTTCCCCGTTGTCGAGATGATCTGGCTGAGCGTGACGTTGGCCGTGGCGAGCTCGGCCGGATCGACCAGTACCTGGAGTTGTTGATCGCGGAAGCCCCAGATGGACACGTTCGCCACGCCCTCGACGCCGAGGAGCCGCGGCAGCATCACCCAACGCGCCAGCACCGACATCTCGATCGGCGTCACCTCGTCCGACTGCAGCGAGACCATCGCCACCCGGCTGGTCGATGACAACGGCTGGATCATCTGCGGCGGATCGGCCACCTGGGGAAGCCCGCCGGCCTGCGTCAACCGCTCGGTGACGACTTGGCGTGCGTCCAGGAGATCCGTGCCGGGTTCGAAGGTCATCACGACCGAGGAGAGCCCCGGCAGCGAGGCCGACTCGATGCTGTCCAGGAACGCCACACCATTGAGAAGGTCTTGCTCGAGCGGAACCGTGATCAGCTGCTCGACCTCCGCAGCGGACAGCCCGAGCGCCTCCGTCTGAACCTCGACGGTGACCGGACTGAACTCAGGCAGGATGTCCTGCTTGACGTCGTCGAGTTGGGTGAACCCGAAGATCAGCAGACCCGCCGCCAGCACTACGACGATCCGCCGGAACCTGATGCTCCAGTCGACGATCCAATACATCATCGGAGACCCTCCCTCTCAGTAGAGCGTCCCCCCCTTCAGCCGGCCCCCGATTCCTTTCGTGCGCGAACGTGGCCGGCCACTGGCCATTCGCAGTGATCGGCCTTCACGTTCGGGCGGTACGCATCGGGTTCCGTAGACCAGATGCGCCGGGGTGCGAGGCGACTCGGCCATAGCCGTTCTGCCTGGATCAGCCGTGTGGCGCGTTGGGCATGGCGACGCCGGGGTTGTGAGGCGGAGTCGAGGTCCCGTCGAGCACCTCGATACGCGAGACACTCGACTCCCGCCGCCCCTGATCGCCTTCGTGACCACCGCATCACGGTTGTTCCCCTTCGGGGCCAATTCGGCCCCGCCGTGGCTGCCTCACGGGATCAAAGCTAGAGATCCAGAAATTCAGCTGGGAGTCAGGATAGGAACTTTTTTCGCGATCTGGGCCACCGGTATTGGTCTGAAACAGGGCACTTGATCGCTATTCGTCTCAACTGGTGCGGTAGAATCCGCCATGTCATCGCCTGCCGGCGACCCGGCGATCATGCGAGGGCCGGAGCCGCACCCGCGATCGAGACTAGATCTGGAGCGGGTGCTCAGGCGCAGACCGGCTGGATGGCGTTGTGAATCCAGCGTCCGCCGAACGACATCTCGACCTCGCCGGCAACGATCCGATCGCGGGCATCCCACCACAGCTGTGCCCATGCTGCCGGATCCGTCAACGCCGAGGCGGGGTCTGCTGCACTGCGGGCGACGAAGCCCGGAAACACCGACCGCCCGGTCGCCTGCCCGATCGGCTGGTAGCGCAGATCGAAGCTCCACCGAATGCCGTCTGAGGCGTTCTCGAGGGAGGCATGTTCCGTGAGCTTGTGGAGCAGCACCATCCCCCCGGCGGGCACCTCGAGGGGAACGACCTGCCGGCCTTCGATCATCGCCTCCGGGATGTAGATCTCGGCCGGAAAGACCCTGCCCGGGCAGTGCAGGGTCGTGTCGCCCCGGTGGCTTCCAGGTACCGCGACGAGGCACCCGTTGTCGACGGTTGCGGCCGTAATGGCGAGCCACACCGTGAGCATGTCGGTTGCGTCGCCGTCGGCCTCGATGACCGCGGCGTCTTGATGCCACAACGTCGCCGCAACGTTGGCGTCCGTTGCCGCCGCGGGCAGGTGGCGTCGCGGTGGTTTGATGCGCGTGTGCTGGACGGGGTTGGAGTAGATCTCGGGGCCGATGATCGACTCCGCCACGTCGAGCAGCCGTTCGTTGGTCAAGAGCCGGAAGACCGGCTCCCCGGCGTTCATGGTGGCGTGCTCGCTCAGGTCTTCGAGCAGCGGCAGCGAGATGTCGAGGTGCTCGTAGAGCACGTACATGTCGTCGAGTTGCCGGAGCGCTTCGATGTAGCGCTCACCAAAGGTCTTCCCCACCAAGGGACGCAGCACGCCGTCTGCCACGAGGCGGGACGCCTCCCGGTCCATGATCGCCGAGTACTCCGCTTCGATGTCGGCGAGGTCTCGTTGGCCGAGCACGTCCCCGACCACGAGGTATCCCTGCCGGTGGAACTCCTCTACCTGGTCCGGCGTCAGCCCGCGCTGGTGCTCGCCGTCGGTGGTCATGCCGGGCTCAACCGGTGCCGGGCGATGGCGTCGTAGTGAGGCTTGCACTGCTCGTACATCTCCTGCAGGAAGGGCACGTCTTCGATGTGCGCCTTGTAGCTCGTCGTCTGGCGATGCAGGCCCCTGCTCGACGACAGCGAGTCGTGCCATGTGCCGCCGTACCACTTCACCTCCCGCCGCTCCCCTTCCTCCCAGTCGAGCGCTTCGGGAATGAACTCGATACCCACGGCGTCACAGTACGCCCGGACGATGCCCGGTGCGTCTTCGAGCAGGTCGTCGGAATCGATGACAGGCGGGATCTGGCCGTACCGTGAGACCACGGCATCGAACATACGGTGGAGATCGGCATACGACGCCTCGTCCATGGTGAACTCCTCCCACTGGTTGTACATCGATGCCAGCGCCTTGGCGGGGTCTCTGACAAGAAACGTGTGCTGGAAGTGGTCGAGGAACTCGCCGTCGGCCATGTGCATGACGTAGTTGGGAAAGTCTTTGGAGAAGACCCGACCGAGGCGGCGGGCTGCGAGCACCTCCTGCCACGTCGTGTCGTACGTGCGGCCGGCATCGATGGGATTCTCCCCGGGTCGACTCGTACGCCGGTCCTCACCGCGGTAGTACGCCGGACCGAATGGCTCATGGAGACACACGAAGTCACCACGCATTCGCATCATCCACTCGAATGCCGTCGAGGTCGAGCGGGGCGTCGCCCACAGCACCAGGATGCGTTCATCCACGAGTGGAATCCAGCAGCGATCCGAAGCCGGGGGCGGCCGCCAGGCCCAGTGTGCTCAGCCCGCCCCAGAAGGCGGCGGCGTCGGAGGGGATGACCGGCACGCCGATCTCATCCTCGATGCTCCGGAGCAGCCCGACGGTGCGAAACCCGGCCCCGGTTTGCACGACGGCATCCACGTCGGGCGCCTGCCGGTGCATTCCGACGATCGCTTGCCGGACGATGACGTCCGGGTAGTTCCAGAGGGTTGCCGCCTCGATCGCCAGGGCGTGATCGAGCGACTCCACGATTCCCTGGTCCATGATCGATCCCGAAGCGACGATCTCGAACCCTGCCTCGACGAGATACCGGTTGATGCCATCGCGCCAGTCGTCCCGGTAATAGCTGTTGGCCACGGCGATCCGCTCGGCGCCCACATGCCGAAGCCCGTCGACGATGCATTGCCCGGCCATGAGAAAGGGCACGCCGATGTCACCGCTGACGGCGGCGATCTTGTGTTCGATCTCCGCCGGCGTGGTGCCGGCGGCGTGCACCCAGTTGGTACCGACCTGTATCACGACATCGCAGTGCGACTCTGCCAGCGCTCGAGCCGAGTGCTCCATCTCGCCCATCCCCTCGACGCGCTCGGTCAGCTCCCACGAGTAGCCGTCGAGACTCAATACGCGCTGGATGGCGCCGACGCCCTTGGGAGCGACCTTGATGAATTCCTGAACGGCGTCGTCGAAGTACTTCGGTGTGGTGACGAACCCCACATGTGCGACGTATCTCGATGAGAGCTGGGCCGGATCAATCCTCACCGGACATGGCCTCCTCGTACCAGGCCTTGATCGCCGCGATGGTGTGCTCGCTGTTGACTCCCATGTCGGGGTCGATGATCAGCGGACCGGGCCGGTAGCCGCGGCTCGCCAATCCCCTCTGCACGGAAGCGACGAGGGCGAGATCCTCGGCGACCGTCGTGTTGGCGTCCTCCTCCGCCACCGTGCGCACGACAGTGCTGTCGACGCCGTCGAGGCTGAACCACTCACGGAAGAAATGGGTGCGGTCGACCGCCTGCGGCCGCCAGCAGAAGGTGTTGAGGATCGGTCCGGGATAGACCTGGAACGAGAACAGGGGCCAGAGATAGAACGAGCCGTACTCGGCGGCGTGGGGGGAGGCGTCGAGATCGATGGTGTAGTACTGCTGTGCGGCGCTCTCGGCATGGTGTCGCAACGCTTTGCCCTGTGGCGTGATCTTGTAGCTGTCCGGAAGCACGACGCCTTTCGCGAACGAGGGGTGGGCGGTGCGGCAGTGATAGCACTCGTTGTAGTTCTCGACCGTCACCTTCCAATTGGCATCAGCGACGAAATCGCGCCGCTCGATCGGTCGCATTCGCTCGATACTCGGCAGGAACTCGTGGAGTGCGTCGCGGACCCCCGGATAGACATCGTCCATGGGATCGGCGCACTCATCGAGATTGACGAAGACGAACCCGAGCAGCTCCTCGGTGCGCACGTAGGTGAGGCAGATCTCGGTGGGATCGAAACCGGGTCGGCCGTCGGCGTGAGGAGCCTTGCGCAGGCTCCCATCCAGCCGGTAGCTCCAGGCGTGATAGGGGCACACGATCTGGCGGCGAGAGCCCCGGCCCTCCACGAGCCGGTGGCCGCGGTGCATGCACACGTTGTAGAACGTGCTGATCTCCCCGTCTTCGCCGCACACCGTGAACAAGGATTCCCCCCCGATGTCGAAGGCAACGAAGTCGCCGGGCGACTCGACCTGGGAGCGGTGGCAGGCGAATTGCCAGGTCGATCCGAGGACGTGTCGTTGCTCCACCTCGAAGATCTCCGCATCGAGATAGTTGAAGGGCTCCATGGCCCGTTGCGGTTCCACGTAGCGGGCCCACGGGGCGACACGGGTCACGAGCCGTCCGCCCAGTAGACGCCGAGGTCGTAGCGGCGTTGATGGAACCGATCGATCGCATCCACCACGCGCCCTGGGGCGTCGGCGACGATGAACGACGCCAGCGTCTCGAGCAAAGCGGCGGCTGCCAGCGTCGAGGGGAAGAACTGCGGGCCGGCGCTCGGGGTCAGGAACACGTGGTCGGCTTGGAGTGCGATGGGAGCGCCGTGGCTGTCCGTGATGGCGACCACGGTGGCCTGCTGCGACCTGGCGACCTGCGTCGCCTCCACGACCTCTGAGCGGTACGGAGCGAACGTCATGGCGATCACGACGTCGTCCGCACCGGCTCGCACGAGCGTGTCCACCGGAACGTTGCCCGGGCGAGGCACGGCGACGACGCTGTCGAGCGCCATGGCGACGAGGTAGGCGAAGCTCTGCGCCAGGGGGAAGTTGGCGCCTACCCCGACGACGTAGGTGCGCCGCGAGGCGACGATACGATCGGCGACTTCTTTGAGCTCTTCAGCATCGACCCCGGCAAACATCTTCTCGACGTTCTCGAGAGTGGTTCCGGCGATGTCGGCATACACCGAGCCGAGCCGGCCGCCCGCCGCCACTTCCTGGAGCCAGCTCGCCTTGTCGGTCAGCGTGTCCCTGGTGCGCAGCTGGTCACGGAACGGCGCACGGAAGTCCTCGAAGCCGGCGAAGCCCACCGACCGCGCCATCCGCATCAACGTGTTGGGCTTCACGCCCGCCGCCGCCGCCAGTTCCCGCACCGATGCGAGCCCCACGTCCTCGGGATGGTCGAGAACGTAGGCGGCTGCTTTGCGCAGCTGCGGGCTCATGCGGTCCATCTCGCCTGCGAGCCGCACCAGCAGCCCCCGGACCTCGAGGCTCGGTACGGTCGTTTGGGACATGCGCTCCCTCCGAACGTTTGTACCAGCGTAGCGGTACGGCCCGGTGTGTGCCTGAGCTGCTCTCAGCGGGCGCTCGAACCGAGGAGGTCGACGAATTCGGCGTAGGTGAGCGTGCCGCCCTCCTCGAGCAGCTCGGCCACGGTTCGTTCTCCGAGCGTCTGCCTCGCCCGCTCCAGGGCCTGCTGGACCTGCATCTGCGACTCGAACCATCGCGCGACCTCGAGCCGGTCGAAGATGGCCTGGCTGGCACCGAAGATCGTTGCCGCAAACGCATGGTTTCCACGGAGGCTCTCGAACACACCGACGAGGTCGGCGGCGGAGGCCGTGCCCTCTTGGTAGCGGTCGTCGATGAAGTAGTCGAGGCACTCGCCGACGTGTCCCTCGGCCTCCTCGACGCGTCCCAGCGCCAGGAGTGTCAACGCCAGGTTCCAGTGGCTCCAGGCGATCAGGATGTGATACTCGGCTCGTTGGGCCCAGTCGAGAACCTTGCGCCGCAAGGCCGTCGCCTCCTCGATCTCGCCGCGCTGCACCGAGTTGTTGCTCAGGAAGAGCGACGGCAGGAAATGACTGATCCCCGATCGCTGCGATGCGAAGTAGGCGGCAGCGCTCTCGAGCACACGACGGCTCTCCTCCGCGTCTTCGATCGCGGCCCCGGCGAACGTCTGCGCCTGAGCCAGCGCACCGGCATCGCCGAGCTCCTCGAACCCTCGCATCGCGCTCTGCATTCGCCGGGCCAAGCTCGGGAAATCACCGGATTGGAATGCATAGAAGCCGGCAAACCAATCCATGTACGGTGTGTCGATCACCTGGTCGGCGCGCCGCAGCCAGTCGATCGCCGTCACGCCGATATCGGCGTTGAACCAGTACACCCAGAAGAGGCAGAGTGCCTGGACCATGTCGGCTCCTCGACCGTGATCGAGGCTCCACCACATCGCGGCGAGCAGGTTGCCGTGGTCGACGTGAATCTCCTTCTCGGCGTCGCCGCTGAACTCGAAGGCCTGCCTCAACTCCGGCGCCCAGGCGACATAGTGATCGACGAGCCGCTCCATGACCAGATCGGTCTCACCGGCAGCCTCCAGCAACTCGACACCGTATTCCCGCAACGGAACGAGCAGCCGGTAGCGAGTGCCTCCAGGCAGATCAGGTACGACCCGGACGAGTGAGTTGTCGACGAGGGCCGCCAGATCGTCGAGCAAGGTGGCCGCTTGCTCAGCCGCCACGCCACGGAGCAATCGCAACGTCCCGCCTGAGGGGAGCCCGGCGAGCCTGCGAAACAGGATCCGCTGTGGCTCGGAGACGTTGCCGAGACTCCAGTCGATCGTGGCGCGTATGGTGCGCTGTCGCTCCGGTCGCTCCGCTCCGCCGGCACCGATGACGTCGAGCGACTTTGCGAGCATGCCGTCGAGCTCCGCTACCCCGACCACGCGCGTACGCGCCGCGACCAGCTCTATGGCGAGCGGGAGACCGTCGATGCGCTTCACGATCGAGCGGACGGCCGCGGCGTCCGGACCGGTAGCCGGGATGTCGACGCCGTGCCCGGCGGCCCGGTCGTAGAAGAGTTGCGCGGCGGGTGGTGCGGAGCCGTTGCCGCTGGTTGCCAGAAGCGGTTCGACGCGATAGATCGATTCGCCCTCGATACGGAGGGGCGTCCGGCTCGTCGCCAGCACTCGCAAATCGTCGGCAGCGTTGACGAGATCTCGGATGGTGCCGCGAGCGGGTTGGACGTGCTCGAAATTGTCGACCACCAGCAACGTGGGTTCGGCGATCTCGGCCGCCGCCAGCTGCATGAGCGATGCCGCGCCCTCGGCGTGGACCCCGACCGCCGTCGCAAGCGCGGTCGGCACGTCGTCCGGACGTTCCACCGTCGTGAGATCGGCGAAGAACGCTCCACCCGGCATGGCCTTGGCGATACTCCGAGCCGTCTCGACGGCGAGCCGCGTCTTGCCGATGCCGCCCGGTCCCAGCAATGTGACGAGGCGATGCCCGTTCGTCGTGAGCATGGATGCGATCTGCTCTCGTTCCTGGTCGCGACCGACGAAGGAGGTGAGATAGTCGGGGAGTTGCCCGCCGCGGCGCCCGGCCCCGACGAGCGGCGGGAACTCGTCGGACAACCCAGGTGCAGTGAGCTGGTAGATGCGCTCGGGACGGGCGACGCCCTTGAGCTCGTGTGTGCCCATGTCGACGAGCTCGGTGCCGAGCGGCAGCTCGTCTCGCACCACGACACAGGTCGCTTGGGAGACAAGCACCTGCCCGCCGTGGGCGAGACCCTCGATACGGGCGACCTTGTTCACGGAGGGTCCGTGATAGTCGCCGTCGACGGCGTCGAGAACACCCGTATGGACGGCCATGCGCACCTTGATCTCCCCGAGGAGTTCGGGCCACGATGTGCTGTGCAGCCGGCGCTGCGCCTCCAGCGCGGCATCGACGGCATCGGTGGCGGCCACGAAGACCGCGAAGAACCCATCGCCTTTGTCCTTGACTACGAGACCGGCGTGACCCTCGATGGCGCTGCGCAGGATGTCGTTGTGCTGGATGAGCGCCTCGGCCATCGCGCTGCGGTGCTCATCCCACAGCCGGGTACTCCCCTCGATGTCCGAGAAGAGCAGCGTCACAGTCCCAGAAGGCAGCGGTGGCATTTGCGCAAGGATGATACGGCGCACGCACTACGCCGACCGCAACGCGCGGTCCGGAGCATAGCCACCAGGTAGAGATCATATTGACATAGATCGATATGTCTCATCGAGGCTGTGCCTACCGCGTGGCGCACCGATTACCTCGAAGGGGACTCGCCTCTGGCCGTGCCACTGGCGGCGCTGATCGGGATCCCGGCGTACATCAACACCGAGGCGTCGTTGCCGCTCGTGGCCTCGCTGATGGATGGCGGCATGGGCCCGGGCCCGGCCCTGGCGTTCCTGGTGACCGGTGCCGGTGCCGGTGCCGGTGCGAGCATTGGCTCGATCACCGGCCTGTTCGTCATCGCTCGCCTCCGCGTAGTCGGTCTCGTCGTCGTCTTGCTGTTCGCCGGGGCCTTGGGGATGGGCTGGATCGGCCAGGCCATCCTGTAACACAGCCGAGCCTGCGATTGGTACGTCCGTTCGAGCAACTCGCATGTATAGAACGTTTGTACCAAGATGCCGTGACGCAAACACGGACCGGCGTGAGCACGGATCACAAGGCCATCATCATCGGCGGGGGGATCATGGGGACGTCGCTCCTCTATCACCTCACGTTGGAGGGCTGGAGCGACACGCTCCTGCTGGAGAAAGGGGAGCTGGCATCCGGCTCCACGTGGCATGCCGCAGGGCAGATCACTCATTCGACCTCGAGCTATGGCCTGGCGTCGATGACGAAGTACGGCACCCGCAAGTACGCCGAGCTCGAGGAGGAGACCGGCCAGGCCGTGAGCTGGCACAACAGCGGCTCGCTGCGGCTGGCCTACTCCCCCGACGAGCTCGACTGGCTGCGCTACACCGTTGCGGTGGGCCTCGGCGTCGGGAACCGCATGGAAATCGTCGGGCCCGAGCGCATCGCCGAGTTGCACCCCTTCTACAACCTCGACGGCGTGCTCAGCGCTCTGTACACACCGGACGACGGCCACGTCGATCCGGCCAGCGCCACCATGGCATTCGTGTCCGCCGCCCGCAGCCGCGGCGGTGCGGTGGTGCGCAACACGCTGGTGACGAACACGATCCCCCGCGACGACGGCTCATGGCGAGTCGAGACCCCCGCCGGCGACTTCACGTGTGACGTGCTGGTCAACGCCGCCGGCACCTACGCCCGCCAGGTCGGCGAGTGGGTCGGGCTGCAGATCCCCATCATCCCGATGACACACCACTATTTCGTCACCGAGGAGATCCCCGAGCTGAAGGCCCTGGAGAGCGAGCTCCCGGTGGTGCGCGACGACCCCCACGTCTCCGGCTACATCCGCATGGAACGTGGCGCCGGCCTCATCGGTATCTACGAGAAGGCCAACCCCAACTCGGTGTGGGAGGACGGCACTCCGTGGGAGGCCGACCATCGGCTGTTCCCCCCGGATTACGAGCGGGTCGCCCCGTGGCTCGAGGCGGCGTTCGAACGGATGCCGCTGCTCGGCGAATACGGCATCCAGAACGCGATTCATGGCGCCATCACCCATCCACCGGATGGGAACATGCTGCTGGGACCGGCGCCCCGGCTCCGCAACTACTGGTACTGCAACGGCACACAAGTCGGGATCGCTTGGGGACCCGGCGCCACGATGTACCTCGCCAAGTGGATGGTCCACGGCGCCACCATCCAGAACCTGCGTGCCTTCGATCCCCGCCGCTACGGCGACTTCGCAACCGCGGAGTACAACAAGACCAAGGCTCACGAGGACTATCTGCTCCGCCACGAGATCCCATACCCCGGTCTGAACCGCATGGCCGGCCGTCCCTACAAGACGTCCGCCGTCCATGCGCGGATGCAGCAACGCCGTGCCGTGTTCGAGGAGGTCTTCGGCTGGGAGCGACCACGCTGGTTTGCCCCTGAGGGTTGGCCGCAGCGGGACATCCATGCGTTCCGCCGGCCGCGCTGGCACGAGGCCGTCGCCGCCGAGGTCGCGGCGGTGCGAGAACGCGTGGGTCTCGCCGATCTGACCGCGTTCGCCAAGTACGAGGTCACCGGACCCGATGCCGCATCGTTCCTGGACCGGCTCACCACCGGTCGCATCCCCAGAGTGGGTCGAATGGGACTCACCTACATGCTCACCGAGTTGGGCATGGTGGAGATCGAGTTCACCATCGCCCGCCTCGGCGAGCACCGCTTCTATCTCGTAGGAGCCGCGGTCGGTGAGGTGCGGTTCGAAGATTGGATGGTCCACCACCTACGCCATGAGCAAGACGTGACGATCACCAACGTGTCGCCGGCCACAGGAGTTCTGGCGATTGCAGGGCCGCGGAGCAGAGATCTCCTGGCGGCCGTCACCGAGAGCCGGCTCGACAACGAGGCATTCCCGTGGCTCTCGGTCAGGGAGATCGCCGCAGGAGGCGTCGAGGTGCGGGCGCTTCGCGTGTCGTTCACCGGTGAGCTCGGTTGGGAGCTCCACGTCCCCATGGGCGAGATGGCACAGCTCTTCGACGCCCTCGTAACCGCAGGCGAGCCGCTCGGTCTCGGCTTCTTCGGGTCGCACGCACTCAACGCGATGCGCATGGAGCAGGGCTACAAGGTGTCGGCCGACATGACCAACGAGGTCACCGCCTACGAGGCCGATCTGATGCGGTTCGTCTCACTCGACAAAGACTTCATCGGAAAACCGAGGCTGCTCGCCAACATGCAGGCACCCCGATGGAGGCTCGTCTATCTCGACATCGACGTCGGCGACCTCGACGCCGACTGTCTCGGAGGCGAAGGAGTGTTCTCCAAAGGCAGGCGCATCGGGGTCGTCACCACTGCGGGCTACGGCTTCTCCACCGGGAAGAGTCTGGCGTGGGCGTACGTCGACCCTGACCAGGCCGAACCCGACACGGAGATGCAAGTGCTCGTGCTGGGCGAGGTGCGACCCGCCGTCGTGCTCGCCGAGGCCGTCTGGGACCCCAAACACGAGAGGGCGAGAGGATGATCTCCCAGGCGGACTACCGGGCCATGGCGGAGCGTGTGCTGCCCGGTGGGGCGTTGGGTACGCGGCTCAATCCCGCCGGGCTGAACATGACCATCGCCACCGCGTCCGGGTCGCGCATCACCGACGTGGAGGGCAAGCACTGGATCGACTACATCGGTGGCGCCGGAGCCCTGATCGTCGGGCATCAGCACCCGGCCGTCGTGGAGGCCGTGCAGCGCCAAGCGATGCGGAGCATGCATCAATACGCCGCGCTGAGCGACGTGTCGATCGAGCTTGCCGCCGCGATCGTCGACGCCGTTCCGGGCGCCGAGCGCATGGTGTTCACCACCACCGGCTCCGAGGCGACCGCATACGCGATGCGGATGGCCCGGGCGGCCACCGGACGAACCAAGATCTTGAAGTTCGAGGGTGCGTTCCACGGCAACCACGACTACGCAGGCATCGGCGTGGCGCCGATCGAGCCGAGCCCGTATCCCCGCGGTCTCCCCTTCACACAGGGCACCCCGAAGCAGGTCGCCGCCACGATGCTCATCGCGCGGTTCAACGATCTCGATCATGTGCGCACCATCGCAGCGGACCATGCAGAGGACATCGCCGCCGTCATCGTCGAACCGGTGCAGCGGATCATCGAGCCGCAACCCGGCTTCCTCCAGGGTCTGCGCACCCTCTGCGACGAGATCGGAGCGGTACTCATCTTCGACGAGGTGGTCACGGGTTTTCGCCTCGCCTACGGTGGCGCCCAGGAGTACTTCGGTGTGCAGCCTGATCTCGGTACGTACGGCAAGATCATCGGCGGCGGCGGGCCGGTGGGGAGTGTGGCCGGGTCTGCCGAGCTGATCGATCAGGCCAGCCCGCAGCGCAAGGGAACGCCCGGCTACGTGTACGCCTCGGGCACACTGCACGGCAACCCCCTCGGCGCTGCGGCGGGGCTGGCGACGCTCCGATTGATCCGGGAGCCTGACTTCTACGAACAGCTGCACGCACGCACCAACGAGCTCGCCCAGGGCATCGCCGAGATCCTCGACGAGCACGGCCACCCCGCCATGGTCGCGACCGTGGGGTCGTTGTGGCAGATCCTCCACATCGATCGATTGCCGCAGCGGTACACGGATCTCCTGGCCTCCGACCGGAACGCCAACCTCGCGTTCGACACCGAGCTGATGCGGCAGGGCATCAATGTGATCCCCGGCCTTCGCCGGTTTGTGTCGTCCGCGCACAGCGACGAAGACCTCGAACGCACCGTGCAGGCCGTCGATGCGGCTTGCCGCACCATGGGAGAGCACCAATGAGCAGCGAACGATTCGAGCGCGGTCTGGCGGCCCGCAAAGCCGTGCTCGGCGCCGAGCACGTCGAGCGCAACCTGGGAGACGCGGACGACTTCAATCGGGAGTTCCAGGAGGTGGTCACCGAGTTCTGCTGGGGGCTGGCCTGGGCGGACGACGTGCTCACCTTCCGAGAGCGCTCGATGATCAACCTCGGGATGATCGCCGCCCTTGGGCGGATGCAGGAGTGGGAGTTGCACTTCCGCGGCGCAATCACCAATGGTCTCACCCGCGAGGAGCTGCGCTCGGTGCTGCACCAGATCACCGCCTATGCGGGCGTTCCCGCCGGCGTGGAATGCTTCCGCATCGCTCGCATGGTGTTCGCAGAGATGGACACCTCATGACGATGCGGGCACACGGCAACCGGCGGCGGGCATCGCCGGCACGCGGCGGTCGACCATGACACTGCCCGACGTGATGCGAGCGGTTCTGCTCACCGGCCATGGCGGTATCGACCGGCTCGAATACCGCGACGACGTGCCGGTGCCGCGTCCCAGGCCCGACGAGGTGGTCATCGAAGTGGCCGCATGCGGGATGAACAACACCGACATCAACACCCGCACAGGCTGGTACTCGAAGACCGTCACCACGGCGACCGGCGTGGGCGGCGGCGCAGAGGGCACGGATGGAGGATGGGGAGGTGGCCTGTCGTTCCCCAGGATCCAGGGTGCCGACCCATCCGGCCGCATCGCCGCGGTTGGCAGCAACGTGGGTTCGGCCCGCATCGGAGAGCGAGTCCTCGTCGACGCATGGCTGCGCGACCCCAATGGCGCTCTCGAGAACGCCGGCTACCTCGGATCCGAGATCGACGGCGGATTTGCGGAGTACGTGGCCGTTCCCGCGGCCAACGCCCATCCGATCCAGACCGAAGTGTCGGATGTCGAGCTGGCCTCCTTCCCTTGTTCCTACGCAACCGCCGAGCACATGCTGCATCGACCTGGCGTCGGCGAGGGACAGTGGGTACTCGTGACCGGCGCCTCAGGGGGCGTCGGCGGCGCCTTGGTGCAACTCGCCAAACGCCGCGGCGCACGGGTGATTGCGCTCACGAGCGCCGCCAAGCTCGACGCGGTCGCAGCGATCGGTGCGGACGTCGTGGTCGACCGCTCGCTGCCCGACGTCGTCGCGGCGATCCTCGATGCGTCGGGTGGCGTGGACGTGTTCGCCGACGTCGTGGGCGGCGAAGGGTTCGCCCCCCTGCTGGAGACGGTGAGGCGAGGCGGGCACTACACGACTGCGGGCGCCATCGCCGGGCCGATCGTGCCTCTCGATCTCCGCACGCTGTATCTCCACGATCTGACGATGCACGGCTGCACCGTGCTGCCGCCAGAGGTGTTCGCCAACCTGGTCGGCTACATCGAACGCAAGGAGATCAGGCCGGTGGTGGCGCGGACGTTTCCGCTGGAAGCGATGCGAGCAGCCCAGGTGGCGTTCGTCGAGAAGCGGCACGTCGGTGCCTTCGTCATCGAGGTGAAGTCGTGAAGATCGTCTCGATCTCGCTCTACCCATTCGAGCTGGCACTCACCCGGCCTTACCGCCTCTCCGGCGGCCGCCTGACGTTCGAGAGCCTCGACAGCACGTTCGTACGCCTGGAGACCGACACCGGAATCGTGGGCTGGGGGGAAGGTTGCCCTTGGGGCTCGACGTACCTCCCCGCTTTCCCCGGCGGCACGCGCGCTGCGATCGCCGAGCTGGCGCCGACCGTCCTGGGGATCGACCCGCGGCGCAGCGACGTCGTCAACGCCGCCATGGACATGGCCCTGCCCGGGCACCTCTACGCCAAGTCGCCCATCGACCAGGCGTGCTGGGACATCTTCGGCAAGTCGGCCGGATTACCCGTGTACGACCTGCTTGGCGGTGGTGTCGAGCAGGACCTCACGATCCAGAGCTCGATCGGCACCCACGACGACCCGGCGGAGATGGTCGCCGACATCCTGCGCCGCCACGACCAGGGCTACACGGTGCACTCCCCCAAGATCGGGTCCGACGTGGAAGCCGACGTTGCTCGGATTCGCGCCATCGCGGCAGCCCTGCCCGCCGGTGACTCCGTGACCTTCGACGCCAACCGGGCCATGCTGCCCGATCAGGCGATCCGACTCATGAACCAGGTCGTCGACGTCGATGCCTACTTCGAACAGCCATGCGAGACCTACGAAGAGTGTCTGCAGGTGCGCCGGGCAACCCGCCAGCCGATCATCCTCGACGAGTCCATCGCCGAGTTCGCCGATCTGCTCCGGGCACAGCGTGATGGAGCCTGCGAGGCGATCGGTCTCAAGATCGAGCGGGTCGGTGGCCTCACCCGGGCCCGCAGGATGCGCGACTTCTGTGTACAGACCGGCATGCGCATGAACATCGAGGCAACCGGAGGCAGCGCCCTCGCCGACACGGTGGCAACCCACCTGGCCCAGTCGACACCACGACGGTTCTTGCGCGCTACCTGGTTCTGCCACGAGATGCTCACCGCCGATCCGATCGTGGGCGGTGCGCGCAACCAGGGAGGCGTCACCCGCGCTCCGGCGGCGCCCGGCCTCGGGGCGGCGCCCGACATGGCGCAACTCGGCGATCCCGCTGCGGTCTACGAGATGTGAGACCGCTCCACCCTCCTACCCTGGGCACGAGGAGGCACTGTGCAGCGCAGCGACATCGACACCGCATTGACGAACGCCGAGGAGGCCGTGGCACGAGGCGAGGCGCTGGGACCCAGTGGGTTCTGGAAGGTCGTCGGTGCAGCCAAGCGCGACCCGGAGGTGGCTGCGCAACACGCCGAGCGCATCGCCGCCATCGATCGTGCGGCGTTCGAGCAGTGGGCATTCCTCACGGTGCCGGCGATCACCGGCACGGTGTTGATGGTCGTCGGCACGTTGATCGGGCTCGGCTTCGTGTTCTGGGCATACTCACTCGACCAACCCCTCAACGGTATCGCCCTCCTCGCCGGCACCGGTATCACGCTGGTGACCACCCACGGCCTCGCTCACCTCGTCGTTGGGCGCCTGTTCGGGATGCGCTTCACGCACTGGTTCATCGGCTCGATACGAAGGCCCCAGCCGGGCGTCAAGGTCGACTACGCCACCTACCTGCGAACGCCTGCCACCCACCGCGCGTGGATGCACGCTTCAGGAGCGGTGGTCACGAAACTCATCCCGTTCTTCGCCCTCGGACCGGCACTCGTGATGGAGGCGCCCTGGTGGACGACGGCGCTGCTGATCCTCTTGGGGGTGGGCCAGGTCGTCACCGATGTCGTCTGGTCGTCGAAGGCCTCCGACTGGAAGAAGTACCGCAGGGAGATGCGATACGCATCTGAGACGTAGCGCGGATCGGCATCCCGACGGACGCGGGATCCCGCCGTCACCCCACGCCGAGCGCCACCGGCGTGGGCTCGCCGGCACGGCCGTCGCGTACACGCACGATGCTGCCCCTCGCCTCCTCCAGCAACACCCCGACCGGCTGGGTCCTCGCCAGATCCTCCGAACGGAGCCCCTCGATGTCGATCGGCATCACGCCGGCGATGCGACGACCGGCTTGCCTCGCCCAACTCACCTGCTTCTTCCGGACGTGATGGGGCTGCCACCTGTCGAGGTCCTCGATGGTCACCTCACGCCCGATGGTGAGGGCCGAAGCCGCCGCGGCAGCTTCCAGCAGCCGGGCTCCCGCCCCGGTGCGTGCGATCACGGCGTTGCTCCCCTGGTCGCCTTCCAGCTCGTCGGGCGCGGGCGTCCCTCCATCCCACGTGTCGGCGGCCACGATGTCCGCGGCCTCTCCGGTGCCGTCCGGGCAGATCTTGCAGCGGTAGGGCAGCGTCCACTTGCTCTCGTCGTCGCCCCAGAAGTCGAGGTACGAGATCTCCACGGGATCTCGTTCCCCCCGCTCGAAGACGGTGGGACCCGGGCAGCCGTTGCCCCGATAGCGAACCGCCGTGACCTCCTCAGGCTCGACCCCGAACCACGCCATTCTCTCGTTCATGCCCGCGGGGGCCATGAAGCCGCCGCACACCATGGCGAGCCAATACCGCACCCGAGCGTCGATCCGGGCGTCCTCCCGAGCTCGCAACCGCAATGCCGACAGATCGCACGGCTTGGCGATGACGGCAAGGCGGCCGGCGGTGGACAAGGCTTCCTCCAGCCGGCTCAGCACCGCGGTCGGCCCGTACCGGGAACCGATCGCCGCCAGCACCTCGCCGGGAGAGCGAGAGATGCGCGACTCGCCGAAGCTGGGGTTCTCCAGTGAGGGGCCGGCGTGCAGCACGGCATCGACGTCACCCGCTTGCAACATGTACATGCCGAGCGCGGTGAGCACCCCGCCGGTCGAACCGGCGTGTCGTACCGCAGGATCGGAGGCCCAGGCCAGAACGAGGCGGTGCCACGGGCCCCACGTGGGATCGATCGCATCCCCGGCCGCCGGCGGCCCGGGCAGACCGGTCACCCTCACCCCCGGACAGACCCGATAGATCGCATCGACCGTATCGTGGTCGAGGTCGCCTTCGATGACGGGACGCTCGTACCCGTTCGGCGTGAGGGTGCATCGCACCCGATCCGGCCCGGCGATCACCTCACACAGACCACACCCGATGCAGAGACCTTGCCGGGAGATCAGATTGAGCCGGTCGTCCGGCGTGGGGCGTGACATCGGCCGAGCGTACCGAACGCCGGGATGGTTGCGTCGGTACGCTGCCGACCACCATGACTGAGTATTTCCAGAACTACATCAACGGCTCGTGGGTGGACGGCAGCCGGAGAGAACGGATCGTCCTGGAGGATCCGGCCACGGCCGAGCCATTCGGCGAGGTGGCGCGTGCCATGCCAGTCGACGTCGACGACGCCGTCGCCGCCGCTCGGGAATGTGTCGCGGCGCGGCGGCTCACGGACATGCGTCCCGCCGATCGGGGCCGGCTCTTGGTGAACATGGCCGGCTGGTTACGAGAACACACCGAGGAGATCGCCGAGCTGCTCACCCGAGATTCCGGAAAGACGCTGCAGGAATCGGGTTGGGAGATCGCCGCGGCGGCGGGCTTTCTGGAGTACTACGGCGGCCTCACCGACAAGCTCGAGGGCCGCTACATCCCCCTCGGCGCCGGCTACACCGACTATGCGATGCCCGTGCCCTATGGGGTGTCGGCGCACATCATCCCCTGGAACTATCCCATCGAGATCACGGCCCGCGGCGTCGCCCCGGCGCTGGCGGCCGGCAACGCCGTGGTCGTCAAGTCGCCCGAGCTCGATCCCGCCGCCGTCACGTACATCGCCAGGGCGGCCGAAGCTGCGGGGATGCCGCCGGGCGCCGTCAACATCGTGTGTGGCTACGGCCACGACGCCGGCGCCGCCCTCGCCTCGAGCCCCGGGGTCAACCAGATCACGTTCACCGGGTCTGTCGCCACCGGGCAACAGATCCTCCACGCCGCTGCCGAATCGGTGATCCCGGCCGCATTGGAACTGGGCGGCAAGTCGGCCGGCATCGTGTTGCCGGACGCCGACCTGGACGTGGTCACAGAGCAGACCCGGTGGGGCATCTTCTCCAACGCCGGTCAAGTGTGTTCTGCGCTCTCTCGTCTGTTGGTGCCGGAGGACCTCCATGACGAGGTGGTGGATCGAGTCGCTGCCGTCGCCGGCGGGCTCGACGTCGGTCCGGGTGGCTCCGGCAGCGACATGGGACCCCTGATCTCGCGGCCCCAGCTGGAGCGGGTCGACCGCTACGTGAAGATCGCCGGCGAGGACGGTGCCGTCGCCGCTGCCGGAGGCTCGCCGGTGGCGGACACGCCGGGGCACTTCTACGAGCCCACCGTCTTCGTCAACGTCACCAACGACATGACCATCGCCCGTGAAGAGGTCTTCGGCCCCGTGCTGTCCGTCATCCGCTACGCGGACACGGCCGAAGCCCTCGCCATCGCCAACGACTCCGACTACGGACTGGTGGCCGGCGTCTTCGGCAACGACCTGGAGCTTGCGACACACCTCGCCGACCGGCTGGAGGCCGGCCAGATCTTCGTGAACGAGTGGTTCCAGCCCAGCATCGAGGCCCCGTTCGGCGGTTTCAAGAAATCCGGATTCGGGCGCGAGAAGGGCCAAGCCGCCATGGGCTCCTACTACCAGTGGAAGAACGTGGCGATCCGACGTCCGGGTCGCGAATAGCCTGCTCGCGATGTGGGTCGACTCGTCGCGGTGGTCCTGCTGGCTGGCGCGGGGACCGTTGCTCGAGCTTCCTCACGATGGAGGCAGTTCGTCGGGAGACGGGGGTCGGCTCGCTCTCGGAACGGCGCAATGCCGGCGGCGGGGGATCAGTCACTGTTCGCGGCTCGGTCGATCTCGCCCGACGAATCCTGCGACGAGCCAGAACAACCCGTCGAGCGAGTCGACAGCTTCAACGGGTGCATGCCCAGAAATCTGGTCCGCCAGCTTCTTCGCCCGGGTCGCTTCGCCCATCGACGTCCAATACGGGAATCGGGTCTCGCGGTAGGCCATCGGTGCCGACGCCAGGAGTGTCGCCGCTTCGGCCTCTCGGCGGGCTTTGACGAGCCACTGCGCGGTGGGCATGAGGAGAAAGACGAGTCTCGAGGGGACGACGTAGCGGCCGGCCAGGAACGCGGTCCAGGTTCGTTCGTCGGTCCGCCACGCCATCGATTGCCCGACCCAGGACCGCAGCAATCGCTCGAACCCGTCCCACCGGCCCAGCGCTGCCATTGTCGCCGCCGCTACATCTGGGTTGGTCTGTTCCAACGGCGGCCGGCCAAGAGCCGACGCCGACTCGTTGTAATGATCGATCGCGGCCAAGGCCTCCTCTGCCCGTCCTCCTCGGGTCAGGACGATGATCAGTTCCCGGTCCGCCTCCAATACGGTCTCATCATCCCGCACCTCCAGCGCCAGCCGTGCCTCCTCCCGTAGCAACTCGGCGGCCTCGTCGAAGCGGCCGTGGATGCGAGCATGCGTTGCCCGGTGGTGCAACACGTCGCCTCGATGGCTTGGATCGACCTCCTCCGCCCAGGTTTCGAGCCGGTCGAGCAGGGCGTCTGCCTCGTCCATGCGACCTACCTCATGGAGCAGGATGAGCCGGTTGTAGATGTGATCCTCGTACGGCCGGCCCAGCGCCTCGACATAGCCGAGGAACTCGGCCTGAAGCTCGAGTGACACAGCAGCTGTCGACGCGTCAAGCACACGATTGTCGATCACTTGTGGAAGCGAGGCCCGCATCTCGGTGATAGCCGCCAATGTCTCGACGTCGCTCGTGGTCTCCACGGCCTCCCCCAGATGGCGCAGGATCTCCCGAGCCACCTCGGGGTCGGCGATCCGGTGCAGCCACCCGGTATATGCCAGAGCCCGGAGGTAGGTGTCGTCGTGCGTCGCCAGTGGATGATCGAGCGCCCGCAACGCCACCTTGCGCAAGTGGCTGCCGTCGAGTCGACTCGACCACCGACGCGCCAGCGAAGCAACGATCGACAGGGCGACGTCCGGCGTTCCCGCCTCGAGAGATCGCTCCGCCACCTGGACCGCCTCCGGGCCGAACTCTCGCAACAGGTCGAAGAAACGCTCTGTCCGTTTCCGCTCGAACGCCAGATGCTCCTCCCGCCAGAACATCGCCGTCCACCTGGCGTGCCGCAACAAGGCTGGTTCGAGCTCTCCCGCCTCGGCCAGCAATGCCTCGGCGTACTGGCGGATCGGCTCCAGCAGCGAATAGCGGTCGTCGGCATCGAGAGGCTGCACAAGCGACAAGTCGACCAGCTCCTGGAGCCGCCCACCGACCATGTCGACGTCGGTGACCACAGCAGCACCGGCCGCAGGGAACCGGGACTGGAACACGCCGAGGTGACGAAAGATCCGCCGCAGCTCCGCGTCCAAGGACTCGTAGCTGAGATCGAGTGTCGCTGCGAACGACCGATGAGCAGCGTTGGCTCGGCGTTTGGAAACCAGCAAGCTCATCTGGTCCTCGAGGCCGGCCGCCAGGTCTGCCAGGCTGGTGGTTCGGAGTCTGGCAGCCGCCAACTCCAGTGCCAGCGGCACCCCGGACAGGCGATCGCCGATCTCCGTCACGCGATTCACATCGTCCTCATCCAGATCCTCCAGACGCAGCCCGCCCCGATCGAGAAACAACTCGTTGGAGGCCGACCCGGCCCCATGCGGAAGCGGCGTCACGTGGAGGAGGCGCTCTCCCGAGATGAACAAACCCTCACGACTGGTGACCAACACGCGTGCGTTGGGACAGCCGCGCAGGATCTCTGAGACCAACCCCGGCATTGCGTCGATCACGTGCTCGCAGCCATCGAACACGATCACCATCGACTGCTCGCCGATGGCGCCGACGGCTCGCTGCCCCGCATCGTCTCCGGGATCCAACACGCCCACGGACCCGGCCGTGAGCCACGGCAGGTCGGCGTCCCGGTTGTGTTCGACCGGGACGTACGCGACGACCATCGTTTCGGCGAGCTGCCGGGCAACCTCGACGGCCAGGCTCGACTTGCCGATGCCGCCGGGCCCGGTGAGCGTCACCAGGCGATGATCCGAGAACAGCGAGGCAATGTCGTCGACGTCGGCGTCGCGGCCAACGAAGCTCGCGTACCGGGCCGGGAGAGGACGGGGTGAGGGACGCGGCCGGTAATCGAGACTCCGGTCCTGGCGAAGGATCCGGCTCTCCAACTCCTGAAGCTCGGGCGATGGGTCCAAACCCAAATCATCTCTCAGAGATTTTGCGGCCTCCCGAAATGCACGGAGCGCCTCCGCCTGCCGGCCACTGCGGTACAACGCCACCATGTACAGGTGGCGCAGCCGTTCCCGTAGCGGAGCCTCGGCGATCGCCGCCTCCAGCTCCGCGACCACCTCTCGATGGCGCCCCCCAGCCAGGTCCAGCTCGATACGTGTCTCGAACGCCTCGGCCCGCAACTCCTCCAGTCGTTGGGCTTCAACCCGCAGCCTCCCGTGAAGCTCGACATCTCCGTACGCTGCGCCTCGCCACAGTCCAAGCGACTCCTCCAGCAGGTCGTACGTGGCTTGCTCGTCGACCATCGTCCGGGCTGCGGCCAGCGCCTTCTCGAACCGCACCGCATCGATGGCCTCTCGGTCGATGGCGAGCACGTACCCATCGCCCTCGCTCCGCACCATGTCCCCCAACACCCTCCGCACCATCCACACGTAGGTCTGCAGGGAACGGCGCGACTCTGGCTGGGCGTCGGGGCCGTACACACCCATCAAGAGGCTGTCCGTCGACACCGGCGCGCCGCCGGCGGCGATCAAGAGCGCAAGCAGTGTGCGCTGCTTCGGACCCCCCACCGGGAACAGCGAGTCGCCATCGCGGACCATGAGCGGCCCCAGAACACCGAACTCCACCCAATCCAGCCTAGGTTGAGACCCCCCTCCCGCTGATCACGTGTACGCCGAGGGGTCGAGCCCCTCGGCGTACGCTCGACGCAAGCTCGCCTAGCCGGTGCAGGTCAGCTCGACCGAGTCCATCTGCGCTCCGCCGGTCTCGAGATCGATCTTGAACCGGCCTTTGATGATGAACCGAGCGCCGGTCTCGTCGTTGGTCACCTGCCAGTTGAAGACACTGATCCAGTGATTCTGATTGGTCACCGCGGTCTCGTGCCCTTCACCCACGTAGCCGTTGGAGGTCTCGCCATGGGCGTCGATGATCAGGACCGTGTTGTTGCCGTGCTCGTGCGCCTTGACGTTGAACAACAGGTTCACCGTCATGTGCTCACCGGTGCACGGATCGACGTCGGTGTCCGTGGCCGAAAAGCTGAACTCGACCGGAGCATCGGCTGCAGCCGGCAGCACAGTCAACCCCACGAACGCAGCCGCCACAACAAGCATGGTTGCGACTCTCCGCATGGTCTCCCTCCCTTTGGAACAACGGGGCCGTTCCCCGTGGACTTGGTGGGCCACGGTTGCATGAGCGCGTCAAACCGATGTCAAACGCCGAGAAATGCGATCACGGCTGCAGCACAACCTGGCACGATTCGCTCACTGGCTACCTGTAACGGCTTCGTCCCCACCGACGTAGCGCGCCGTGCATTCGCGGTTCGGTAGCCCGCAGGCCGGCGCCGATCACCAATACGACACCCGAACGAACTCCCCGCCGAGTGCTCGGCTACGATCTTGCCGGCTGTGCACCATCGACGTGGCTAATCGAATGTGAACCCCCATGTGTCCAAGACATACGCACAGGACGACGGACTCACAATCGTGGGCGTGACCTCACATGGCCAAGGCAGCCCTGCGATCCGAGTCTCCATGGCTCTCGGCTATCGCGACCCGGCGGCTGCGATCCGATTCCTCGTCGCCGCACTCGGTTTCGTGGAAGGACCAATCCACGACGACGGCACCATCATTCGTCACGCCGAGCTGACATGGCCCGGCGGGGGTACTGTTCATCTTCACACCGCCGAAGGCAACTCTATAGCCGACCTGGCCGAACGCGCCTCCGCGGATGGTGGCTATCCGGGCGTCTCGATTCATATCGACGTAGAGGACCCCGATCCCTTCTACCAGCGAGCCATCGCTGCCGGCGCACGCGTAGTCCGCGAACTCCAGGACTCACCGCACGGTGTGGGGACCAGAGGATTCATCGTGGCCGACCCCGAAGGGCTCTATTGGAGTGTCGGGACTCCGCTTCCGGAGCTGGGTAAAACGCGCGATGGAAGATGGGTTCCCATGGCGGACGACCAGACCCGGAACTCACCGCCCGCGGAATGAGCCACGCAGAGCCACGTTGTGGACGGGACTCGTCGAGGGCCTTGATCTTGCGCATACCCAACTGCTCCTCGTCCCGATCTGGAATTGCCGGGGTAGTCGGTAGGAAGCAAACCGGCGACGAAGGCGTATACCTGGCCGCCTGATCTGGGGACCTGCCCGAACTCGTCGACAATGTCGACCACCCGACCCCAGAACACCGCAGCTGATCCATGGGGAATCCGGGCTCTCCGCAGCACCGCCCGAAGCTGGTCGGAGTCGTGGGCCTGCCTGGATCTGGCCGCGGCGACTGCGAGGAGGTTGCACACCTCGGACGCCGGGCTCGGTTCGATCTCACCGACTTGGACGACACGTGCCGTGCGCCCGTAGAACTGCTCGTCCACCGTGAGTGACGGACGCTAGATGAACGGCAGTGGATGGATGTCGGCGTGCAGCGTGCCGTTCGGTGACGCCACGTCGACGGTCGCACCGGCTTCGACGAGGTCGCGGCGAATCTGCGCCAGAGCGATCGTTCGGTTGAGGCGGGGCGAGTGCACGATGGCCGACATCGTGCCGACCTGCTCGCCGCTCAGCGTCACCGGAACGCGTTCCTCGAGCGGCCACGCCGACGGCGCCCGCCCCTCCAGCACGAGGCCCGTGAAGAGCCGGCGGGGGCCCTCGGCCGCCACCCGCTGCAGCGCCGCCTTGCCGATGAAGTCGGGCTCGATGGCGACGTCGACATAGCGGCCCATGCCGGTTTCGAAGGGATTGCTGTCATGGGTGTTGTCGCCGCCCCAGGAGAGAAGCCCGCCTTCGACGCGTTCGACGTGGTTGGGCGCACCGGGTCCGATGCCATAGGGTGCACCGGCCTCCTCCACCCGCTCGTAGAGCTCATTGCCACGGCTGCCGTCTTGGAGGAACAGCTCGAAGCCACCCTGCTTGGACCAACCGGACCGGCACAGCACCAGCGGGATGTCGTCCAGGTGAGTCTCCCGGAACCAGAAGAACTCGAGGCTCCGCACCCAGCCCCCGAAGAGGTCGGCGACGACGTCCTCGGCCAGCGGACCCTGCACCCCGAGCGGTGACACGTCGGGCTCGACGACCTCGACGTCGAAGCCACCCTCGACGGCCACGGCCTTGCACCACAGGAGCATGTCGTGATCGGCCACGGAGAACCAATAGCGACCGCCGCTCAGCTTGAGGAGCACCGGATCGTTGAGGAGGCGACCGTCGTGATCGCACATCGCCACGTACTTGCCCTGGCCCTCCTTCATCTTGGAGAGATCGCGGGCGGACAGATACTGCGCCAGGGCGTGGGCATCGGGACCGCTCACCTGGACCTGCCGTTCGGCGGCAACGTCCCAGACCGCAACGCCGTTGATCAGCCGGTCGTACTCGGCTTCGAGATCGCCGAACGACAGCGGCAACAGCATCTTGTTGTAGACGGTGAAGTGGGTCACGCCGGCGCGCACGGTGGCGGCGTGGAACGGCGAGCGCCGGATCCGCGGGCTCATGGTCAGCTGCATGGAGCGGGAGCATAGAAAGCGCCGGGCCGGCAGTGATGTCGATGTGAAGAAGCTTGCGGGGATCCCCCTCGCCGGCCCCAAACAACGACGGCAACGTGGAGCGGTTCCACCGCATCCTCCTCGAAGAGGCGCCGATGCCTCGGGGACACCGCGGCATCAATTGCGCGACGGACCACCAGCCGGCTGGCTGCGTGTCGTAGAGACGAGCTCGGCGTACCGGGCGGTGTCGACGGCTGCGAAACGACGGATCCCCCACCCGGCGAGGAGCCTCCGATCCGCGGCATCCTCGTCGACAGCCAGTAGTCGCGCCCTCACGGATTCGACGATGTCGCCGGTCGCCACGACTGGCGGTGCCGGATAAGGACCAAGGCTGCCGATCACGCGGAGTCCGGCGAGCTCGGCCGGCGCCCGCACCCCCAGCATGTCGAGCAGCGTCGAATCGATCGACGCCACGTCGGCATCACCGGTGCGCACCATGTGGATCGACGAGGCGTGCGAACCCGATGCGACCGTCGCGGCGAAGCCGTCGAGTGAGCCCAGCTCGTCGACGAGCATCTGATATCCGGACAGCGATGCCGTCTCGTTGTACGCCAGCGTCGTTCCTGTCAGGTCGGAGATCGACCGGAAGCCCGCGTCGGCGCGAACGACCAGGTCGGCGAAGTAGACGGGGAGGTTCTGGTACCGGTGCGATGTCATCACGGGTGCAACCACCGGATGCAGCTCGAGGTCGCCGCCCTCGCACAGGCGGGCGAAGAGCAGGCCGCACATCCAGCCTGCCGCGATGGACCCGTCGCACAGTCCGGCGAGCCTCCGCTCCCACGCACCGCCCACCCAGCGCATCCCCAAGCCGGCGGCGAGGGACGCCATCAGAGGGTCGGCGGCCGCGGCCATGTGCGAAGTGAATCGCAGGCTCACCTGAGGCTGCGAACGGCGCGCCACACCGGGTCGTTGCGGTAGTCCCAATACTTCACCGACTCCAGCTGGAGACCGGTCGTGCAGTCGCGGTCGGCCGCACCGATCGATCCGCGATAGATCCTCACGTACTGGTAGTAGCGCGGTGACCAATCAGCGGCGGCCGACGGATGCGGTGCGGTGGTCCGCCACCTCTCGATCACGCCGGGAGCGCTCACCAGCACGAGATTGGCGTAGTTCTTCTCGTCTGCCAGCAGGTGCGTGCTATAGCCGAGCACGCCTGGTGTGCACATCACCGCCTCCACCAGCCGTCCGCTCAGCTCCTGGATCCTCCGTGCAACGAGCGGGTCGATGACATCGCGAGTCCGGCCGAAGAAACCGACCACCGTCAGCGACTCCTGGTCGTGGAAGGCCTCCGGTTGCGGGATCACGACCCGGCGGTGCCATTCGTCGGGATCGGGCACGTATCGCACAACGGGACGGTTGGTCTCCACGTCGTCGAGATGCCGATGGAAGTCCTCGAGCAACATGCACAACACTGCCCGATCGCCGGCCACGTGGTCGGGATGGGCAAACGCATGCTTCGCTGCCGGATCGAATCGCCCGAGCACGAGTGCCGGCGACTCCTGGGCGGTCATCGGCCCGGTCCCCGGGCTACGGCGGGCCGGCGGGCGCCGAGGTCTCCCGCGATGCTGTTGGCAGCGGTAGTGAGCTCGGGACGCACCGACTCCCTCCGCGCCGCATCGAGCCGGTCAGTGGGACCACTGACCGTCAGGGCGGCGATGGCGCGACCAGCACCGTCGACGATGGGCACGGCGATCGCCGAGGTGCCGACCTCGAACTCGTCGATCTCCTCGGCATAACCCGCATCCCAGACGGCTGTGAGATCGGCTGCAAGCCGAGCCTCCCACGTGGCCGGCCGATCCGCCGCGGGCACAGCGATCAACCCTCGCCAATCATCCCCGGCGGCGTGCATCGCGGCGAGCATCGTCTTGCCCGAGGCCGTGGTGTGAAGTGGCACGCGGCGACCGATCCACACGACATGCCGGATCGGCTGCGAGCTCGAGCGATAGGCGACCGTCATCGCCTCGCGGCCGCGGGGCACGAGCACCGACACTGTCTCGTCGGTGGCGGCGGCCAGTGCCTCGATGTGCGGCATCGCCGCGGCTCGCACGTCGATTTGGCCCAGTGCAACGCCCGCCATCTCCACCACCCCCATGCCGAGCGAGTAGCGCCCGGTCTCGGGGTTGTGCCACACCATGCCGTCGGCCAGGAGCGCCGCCAAGATGCGTGACACCGTGCTCTTGTGGAGATCGAGTCGCCAGCTGATCTCGGACACGGTCAACGCCGGCTCCATCTCGGAGAACTCGCGGAGGATGGCCATCGCACGATGCAGCGATTGATGTGTCGACAACACTTCCCCCGTTCCCACTACCGTCGCATAGAATGCAACATGGTCGCATTCTCTGCAGAGCAAGCGTAGCGCATCCCGGACCGACTCCCAAGGGGTTTTTGTGCACTCCCGGTGCGATCGCGTCCTCGCCAGTAGTGTCACCACGTGCCCACCCCCACCGATCACAGCGGGCTACCGGCCCACACCGATGATCGCTTGCGCACGTACTACTGGATGCGCCTCACCCGAGCCTTCGACGACCGCATGGTCGCCATGTGGAAACAGGGCCGCGGGTTGGGGGGTACCTTCAGCCAGCGTGGTCATGAAGCCATCGGCGTCGGAGCCGGTCTTGCGCTGGCGCCCGACGATGTCGTGGCGCCAATGCACCGCGACCTCGGCTGCTACCTCGTGCGGGGCATGGCCCCAGCGCGGATCTTCGGCAACCTCCTCGGGAGAACGACCGGC
This sequence comes from Acidimicrobiia bacterium, assembly GCA_965216945.1. Lineage (GTDB taxonomy): Bacteria > Actinomycetota > Acidimicrobiia > Spongiisociales > UBA5794 > DATHZQ01. The sequence continues at coordinate 593,289 of CBDCGU010000003.1, forward strand.
CCGTCCGGCGGCCGCGACGCCAACCTGCACGGTCTGGGGGATCTCTCCCTGGGCATCATCGGGTTTGTCTCGCACCTTCCCATGTCGATGCCGGTGGCGCTCGGAGCCGCGATGTCATTTCAGATGCGCGGCGAGGAGCGCGCCGCGCTGACGCTCATCGGCGACGGCGGCAGCAGCACGGGCGCTTGGCACGAGACGCTCAACATGGCCGCGGTGTATGCGGCGCCCTTCGTGCTGGTGGTCGAGAACAACCAGTATGCGTATTCGACCCCGCTCGCCCAGCAGATGGTCGTGGGCGACATCGCCGACAGGGCCGCGGGCTACGGCATCCGGGGCAAGATCGTCGACGGCAACGATGTCGAACAGGTACGACGTGTCGTGGCCAAGGCGCTGAAACGCGCCCGGCTGGGCGGTGGCCCGACGCTGATCGAAGCCAAGACCATGCGCATGCTCGGTCATGCGATTCACGACGGTGCCGAGTACGTCCCCACAAAGCTGCTGGACGAGTGGGAGCGCCGCGATCCGGTGCAGCGCTATGCGGACCGTTTGCGTGGCGATGGCGTAGACCCCGCCGAGCTGGCGACCCTGGACCGCATCGCCGAGGACAGGATCAACGTGGCCGTTGCCGAAGCAGTGGCCGCATCGATGCCAGACCCGGAGACGGTGGAGACGGGGGTGTTCGCCCCGTGACGGATGAGCTCACGCTCGACCACAGCGCCTCCGCGGCCCTCGTGACCAACGAGATGTCGTTCATCGAGGCGATCCGGGAGGCGCTGCGCTTCGAGCTGGCGCGTGACGAGAACGTGTGCATCATCGGCGAGGACGTCGGCGGCGAGTTCGGCGGGGCCTTCAAAGCCACGCGGGGGCTCGCCGAGGAGTTCGGCGACGTGCGGGTGCGCAACACGCCGCTCAGCGAGCTGAGCTTCGTCGGGATGGGGACCGGCATGGCATTGATGGGATTGCGGCCCGTCATCGAGATGCAGTTCGCCGACTTCATCAGCTCGGCGTTCGACAGCATCGTGCAGTTTGCGGCAACGAACCACTACCGCTGGGGATCACCGGTTCCGTGGGTGATCCGTGCCCCGAGCGACGGCGGGATCTCCTCCGGCCCGTTCCACAGCCAGAACCCGGAGGCTTGGTTCGTGCACACACCGGGTCTGAAGGTCGTCAGTCCGTCGAGTCCCGCCGATGCCAAGGGGCTGCTTCTGGCTGCGATCCGTGACGACAACCCGGTGATCTACTTCGAGCCGAAGCCACTGTATCGCTCCCTGAAGGGGCAGGTACCCGCCGGTGACCATGTCGTGCCCATCGGCGAAGCGGCGGTCGTCCGCCCCGGGCGGGACGTCACCGCCGTCACCTACGGCGCTCAAGTGGTGGAGACGCTCGCAGCCGCAGACGAGCTGGCCGGGGAGGGCATCGACCTCGAGATCCTCGATCTGCGCACGCTGAAACCGCTCGACTGGGAGGCGATCATGGCCGCAGTGGGGCGCACGGGAAAGGTAGTCGTCGTCCACTCGGCGAACCGCCTCGGAGGCGTCGGCGCCGAGATCGCCGCCGAGATCGCAGAGAAGGCCTTCGACCTCCTCGATGCCGCCCCCATCCGTCTCGGTGCGCTCGACACCCCGACTCCGTTCAGCCCGCCGCTCGAGCATGCGTATCGACCGAACGCCGCAAAGATCGCCACAGCGGTGCGGAGACTGACCGCATACTGAGCAGCATTGCCGCGCTCAGCAGCTCCCCCACCGTACTCCGATGGAACGGTGGGGTGCACCAACGCGACTGCTCAGCAGACTCCTAGGTCGCGCAATTGATGCCGCGGTGTCCCCGAGGCATCGGCGTCGACCGGCAAGGACGCAGGACGAAGGCGCATTCGGGCAATGCGTCGAGGCGTGCCGCAAGCGGCACCTTGCAGTTTCCGCAGGAAACCTGCCGACGAACCGGCGTACGCCGGTTCGCGAGGACGCAGCCGGCGGCGTCGAGGGCCGGGGAGACCGCGCAGCTATTTGGGCGACGGGCCACTAGCGCAGCTCGAGGGGGTAGTTCGACAGCACCTCACGGCCGGTGTCGGTGATCAGGACCTGCTCCTCCAGCTTCACGCCCTCACGGGCGTTCCTGCCACCCACGTAGGCCTCGACACAGAGCACTTGACCCGGTTGCAGAACGCCATCGACACCGACCTCGTCCCACGAGTCGCGGAAGAACACGCTCGGCCACTCGTCGGCGAGCCCAACGCCGTGATACTGGACCGAGTAACGACGGAAGTGCTCGGGATCCTGCTCCAGCGCCTTGAAGGTCAGGTCGCACAGTGTCACGCCCGGACCGAGGAGCTCGGTGTTGTGGTGAATCTGCTCGGCGGCCCGCTCCCATGCGTCACGTTGTGCCGCCGTCGGTGTGCGTCGTCCGGCGATCCAACTGCGTGAGATGTCGACGCAGTAGCCGTACGCACCGATGAGGTCGGTGTCGAACGCGACGATGTCGCCAGGCTCGATCACCCGGCTGGAGCTCTCCTGGAACCAGGGATTGGTCCTCGGTCCCGATGCGAGCAGCCGCGTCTCGATCCATTCGCCGAAGCGAATGATGTTCTCGGCGTGGAGCACCGCCCAGACCTCGTTCTCCGTCATACCCGGTTGCATCGCGGCGTACATCTCGTCCATGGCTCGCTCGCACGCCGCAATCGCACAGCGCATCGCAACGATCTCCTCGGGAGACTTGACCGATCGGGCCAGCTCCATGACCTCCTCACCATTGCGCACGTCGAGCCCCAGCCCGTCGAGCGCCAGGACGGCCACGGGATTGGCGCGATCGATGGCCAACCGCCGGTTGCCTCCGCCGTAGGTGTCGACGACGTCGGCGATCTCCGCGGCCCAGCGGGCGACGTTGCGCTCGGTCTCCGCTCCGGCGAACTGGTACATCCACTGCACTGCGGTGCGCATCTCGTCGACGAGCTCCAGGTGGGCCGAGAGATGCTCGGATGTCATGTAGTCCCAGACGATCACCGGGCCCTCCGCCGGGACGAGGACATAGCGCGTCGGGTTGTGGGCGACCCACAACTGCATGTTGGTGCTGTCGGTTGCGTACCGGATGTTGATCGGGTCATAGAGCACGATGGCGGCGTACTCCTGTTGGCGAAGCTGGCGCCGCACCCGCTCGAGCCGGTACGCCCGCACCGCATCGAGGTCGGGAGTTCGCAGCCCGGCGGTCGCCCACTCGGTGAGCACCGGTTCACCCGGTCCGAGCGAATGCAGGTTGAGCCGCGCAGCGGCCAGCGTCTCGGCGGAGGCCCGCTGATGCGCCCCGATCTTCGTGCGGTGGCGCCCGGTGATGACCGAGTCGGCAAAGGGATCGGTCATGCCGACCGCCGGAAGGATTCGGACGAGCGTTCCCCGAGCATCGTGCGAATGTAACTCGCCGACGGTGGGTGCGGTGGCTTCGGCCCAGCCCGCCCGGGCCGCACGAGAACCGTACATGTCCGGGTCATACCACTCGGGTCATCCCGCCCAAACTCCGCCGCATCGTTCTGTACCGTGACGGCGGCTGCGCCGCAGCCCCGCGGCACGCACACCCATCGCGGGGCGAACCGCCATACTCCGGCCGTGACCACGACGGACCACTCGGAACGGATCGGCGTTGCGCTGGCGGCCACGGGCATGCTGCTCATCAGCCTCGACTCGCTGGGCTTCCGCCTCACCGAGGCCTCGAGCTGGGACATCGCCTTCTGGTTCGGGTTCTTCACCACGATCGCGATGGTCGTCGTGGTTCGCCTGCAATCCGGGCGATGGCTTCCCGGTGTCGTGCAAGAGCAGGGCACGCCGCTCGTGATGTCGGGCTTGCTCCAGTCGGCCAGCACGGTCTTCTTCATCCTTGCCCTCGGTCTCACCACGGTGTCGAACACGGTTGTGATCGTTGCCGCCGCCCCCATCGTCGCGGCAATGATCGCCCACTTCGCCATCGGCGAGCGGACCGCGCTGCGCGTATGGGCGGCCATCGCGGTTTCCTTTGCGGGCATCCTCATCGTGGTGTCCGGATCCTTCGGCGCCGGCCGGCTGAGCGGTGATCTCTTCGCCGTCGCTGCGATCGTTGCGTTCGGGGCGAACCTGACGATATGGCGCCGCTATCCCGAGGTGCATCGAGCCGCAGCCATCGGAATCGCAGGGATCGTCATGGTGGCCGTTGCCGTGTTGCCCGCCGATCCTCTCGGAATCGATGCGCGGGCCCTGCTCATCCTGGCCGTGCTGGGCGGGGTGGCCGGACCGGCGGGCAGGATCGCCGTCGCCGTCTCGACCCGCTATCTCCCCACCGCCCAGGTGAGCCTGTTCACGCCGCTCGAGACCATCGCCGCCACCGCTTGGGCATGGCTGTTCCTGGACGAGGCTCCGCCGCAGGCGACGATCATTGGTGGACTCGTCGTCCTGGCAGCAGTCGTCTACGGCGCAACGGCGCGCACCCCGGCGGCACTCGAGAGGTGACTCCGCAGGCACGCACCCCGCCGGGACGGTGGTCAGCCCGCCGCGGCCAGCGCGGCCAAATGGGCCGAGATCTTCCGGCCCGCCTCCGCCAGCAGCTCACCGATGGCCGCTTCCGAGCGCTCCCCGGGAAAACGGTACGACGGGCCGTAGAGATTCACGGCGGCCACGATCGAGCCGTCGGCACCGTGGATCGGAGCTGCGGCGCCGTTGACGTCGTCGGCGAACTCGAGATGTGTCCACACCCAGTCGTTCCAAGACTCGACGCGCCGCCGGATCTCCGTGGAGTCGACAACGGTGTGGCTGGCCAGCGGTTGCAGCGATCCGGCGAGGTACGCATCGAGCTTGTCCTCGGGCCAGCTCCGCATGAGCACGTACCCGGCCGCAACGCCGTGCGCCGGCAGGCGCTCACCGGTCCAGTCCTGCACCTGGACCGCTCCTGGCACTTGGACCTGGTCGACATACAGCACATCGGTGCCGTCCGACACCGCCAAGCCGGCGTCTTCGCCGGCCATCTCGACCAGCCTTCGCAAATGGGGTCGCGCCAGGTCGATCAGGGACGATGTCGCCCGCGGAGTGAGCACCGTCAATCCGGGCCCGAGCCGGTAGCGGCCGTCGGCACCGATGCGCTCGACCATGCCCAGCCGATCGAGCGTGGTGAGCAAGCGGGACACGGTGCTCTTCGCCAGTCCGGTGGCCCGGGCAATGGCGCTGATTCCCATGCTCTCGCGCTCGGCTGCGATCACGTGCAGGATGGCGAACGCCCGCTCCACGGCGACGACGGTTTGTGGCCCTGAACTGATTGACTGGCTCGTCATTCGAGGTGTACGGTAGCCCGCGTTCCGCAGAACAGCACGTTCCGCAGAGTAGAACAGGGAGGGAACGTGACGAGCATCGGCGCCGTTGGCGATCGGACGATGACGATCTCGTGGGACGACGGCTCCGCCGACGAGTTCCACTTCATCTGGCTGCGCGACAACTGTGCCTGCCCCGAGTGCAAGCATCCGGATGCTTGGGAGCGCCTCCTCGACAACGTAGTCCTCGACGCCGCGGTGCGGCCGCTGGACGTCCTAGTCGACGATCGGCTCGAGATCGCCTGGGAGGACGGGCACCACACCTCGCTGAGTGTGGCGTGGCTGCGAGCCAACCGCTACGGGCCCGCAGCCAGGGCCGAGCGCCGTGAACAGCCGATCCTGTGGACCGCCGGCATCTCCACTTCCCCACCGACCATCACCCTCGAGGAGATCGACAGCGGTGACGACGGACTGCGCCGCTGGCTCACGATGATCCGCGACTACGGCTTCTCCATCGTGAGGAACGTGCCGGCTCGGGTCGGCGCCGTGGTCGAACTGGCCAATCGCATCGCCTTCATCCAAGAGACCCATTTCGGCCGGGAGTTCCAGGTGATCTCCAAACCGGACCCGGAGAACCTGGCGTACACCTCGGTCAAGCTCAACGCTCACACCGACGTCGTCAACCGCCGCAACCTGCCGGGGCTCCAGTTTCTCCATTGCATCGAGTTCGAAGCCGAGGGTGGCGAAAGCGTCTTGGTCGACGGCTTCGAAGCCGCCCGCCGCCTGCGAGAGCAGCACCCCGAGATGCACGATCTTCTGTCCACGGTCGAAGTGCCGTACGTCTTCGTGGACGCCAGCCACGACGTCCGCAACCATCAACGCGTGATCACCGTGGATGGCGACGGCGAGCACGTGGAGGTCCGCTTCCACAGCGCCCTCCTCGGTGCCATCGATCTCGACCCTGACCTCATTGAGCCCTTCTATGCGGCCTGGCGCACCTTCGGCATGATCCTGCGCGATCCCGCGCTGGAGTACGTCTTCAAGATGGAACCCGGCGACTGCCAGGTGTTCGACAACCGCCGCGTACTCCACGCCCGCAACGAGTTCGACCCGAACAGCGGTCCCCGCCACCTCCAGGGCACATACGTCGACCGGGACGACTTCATGAGCCGGCTACGAGTGCTGGAGCGGAAAGGCGGGGAGTTCCGGCAGTCGTGAGCCAAGGAGACACCGCATGAGCAAGGTCATCCTGACGTGCGCCGTCACCGGATCGTCGCACACGCCGACCATGAACAACCAGATCCCGATGACGGTGGAGGACCACGTCGAGCAATCGGTGGCTGCACACGCCGCGGGCGCCGCCGTGATCCATATCCACGCCCGTGATCCCATCGACGGCCGGCCCACCGCCGACGTCGGTGTCTTCCGCGAGTACTGCGCCGGCATCAAGGAGCGATGCGACGCCGTCATCTCGATCACGACCGGCGGCGCCACAGGGCAGACGGTCGAAGAGCGATTGAACGTCATCAAACAGCTCAGGCCGGAACTGGCGACGTGCAACCTCGGCACCATGAACTACGGGCTCTTCCAGATGATCCCCAAATACGAGGGCCGCTGGAAGTACGACTGGGAAGAGCCGTTTCTCGAGAGCACCCGGACCGAGCCGTTCGTCAATCGATTCGTCGACATCGAATACATGCTCACCCGCCTCGCCGAGGAGACCGGATGCCGGTTCGAGTTCGAGGCCTACGACATCGGCCATCTCTACACCCTGGCCTTCTATGCGGATCAGGGCCTCGTCGAGCCACCCATCTTCATGCAGTTCGTGATGGGCACACTGGGCGGCATCGGCCCCGAGGTCGAGAACGTCGTGGCCATGAAGACGGTGGCCGATCGCTTGTTCGGGAACGACATCCAGTGGTCGATCCTCGGTAGCGGGCGCCACCAGTTCGACCTGGTCACCGCCGGTGCGGTGCTGGGCGGGCACGTGCGGGTGGGGCTGGAGGACGGGCTCTACCTGCGCAAGGGTCGGCTCGCAGATTCGAACGAGGAGCAGGTCGCCAAGATGGTGCGCATCCTGGACGAGCTCTCGCGCCAGGTGGCGACCTCCGATGAGGCCAGGGACATCCTCGACCTGAAGGGGCTGGAGCATGTCGCGTTCTGACCCGCACCCGGTGCCGTTGCTGCCGCTCAACGAGGAGACGGCTTCCGGATTGGGCACGTTGTTCCGCTCGTTCGAGGAGGCGGAGATCGAGCAGGTTCGCTGGCGGCCATCCGGACGAAGGCCCGTGACGAGCGGAGGCTACGGCGAGACCGTGCAGGGTCCCTTCGACATCTTCTGGCGGGGAGAGATGATGTTCTCGCAGAACAACGCAGTCGACCGCAGCGACCTGCTCGGGTGGCGAGTCGACCCGTCCGAGGCGAGCGAGCAGCGCGAGGCCGTCGACCACAGCCGGCTTCTCGTCGACGAGGTGAACTACCACGACGACGGCGGGCAGGCGTTCTTCGCCCCGGGCATACCGACCGTGTTCTTGCTTGCGCCACCGGGCGACGACGTCACGCCCACCGACTTCGTGGCGCTGTATTCCGATGGGAGCCTCGGTTTGGCCATGCACCCGGGGGTGTGGCACACGGCGCCGCTGCCACTCGCCGCCAGGGCGACCTATGAGAACAAGCAAGGCTCGATCCATGCCACGGTCGGGCTGTGGGCTCGCCGCGAGTGGGGTGTGCTGTTCGACGTCCCCCTGGTGGTGGCTGCATGACGACGATCGGGCTGGTCGGTACCGGCCTCATCGGGACGGGGTGGGCGGTCCGAGCCCTGGCGCGCGGCCACGCCGTCGTCGCCACAGACGTCGCCGCCGGGGCGGAAGCACAGTTCCGTGCCGGTATCGCGCGAGCCTGGCCATCGGTGCGCAAGCTGGGGCTCTTCCCCGGCGCCGATCCCGCACGACTGCGATGGGTCGACGACCCCGCGGCGGTGGCGACGGCGAGCGACTTCGTCCAAGAAAGCGTGCCGGAGGATCCCGAGATCAAGGCCCGTGTCCACAAAGAGCTGGATGGCCATTGCGACGCCGGTGTGATCATCGCCTCCAGCTCGTCGGGTCTACTCCCGACGGACATGCAGGCCGAGCTCCGCCATCCCGGGCGGTTTGTCGTCGGGCACCCTTTCAACCCGGTCTACCTCCTTCCACTGGTCGAGGTGGTGCCCGGCTCGCAGACGAGCGAGACGACGGTCGGGCGGGCCGTTGACCACTACTCCGAGCTCGGTATGGAACCGCTACTCGTCCGAAACGAGATCGCCGGCTACCTGTCCGACCGGCTGCAGGAGGCGATGTGGCGGGAGATCCTCCACCTCGTCAACGACGGGATCGCCACGACCGAAGAACTGGATGCCGCCATCGTCTACGGCCCCGGGCTTCGCTGGGCGGGCATGGGCACGAACCTCACGTTCCATCTGGCCGGCGGCGCCGGCGGCATGCGACACATGCTGGAGCACTTCGGCCCGGCGCTGGACCTGCCGTGGACCAAGCTCGAGGCTCCCGCGCTCACCCCGGAGCTGATCGACCGGATGGCGACCGGGACCGAGGCCCAGGCCGGGGAGCGATCGATCGAGGAGCTCGAGCGGCTGCGCGACGACTACCTCATCGCCGTCCTGCGCGGCCTGCGAGCGCATGGTATCGGCGCAGGTGCGGTCCTCGCCCGGCACGAGGCGCGGGTCCAGGCTGAAGACGCCGCCGCGTGGGTCCCCGGCGATGTCGTGCCCGCTCCGCTTCGGCTGTACTCCTGCACGGTGCAGCCGGACTGGGTGGACTACAACGGGCACATGACCGAGAGCGCCTACCTGCTCGCCGCAGGGTGGGCCTCGGACAAGCTCTTTCGCTACCTCGGAATCGATGAGGACTACCGCACCGCCGGCCATTCGTACTACACCGTCGAGACCCACATCCACTTCTCGAAAGAGGCCTCCGTCGACGACCGCGTTGCCATCGCGACCACGGTGCTCGGGGCCGATGTCAAGCGGCTCCACCTCGTACACGAGATCGCCCGTATCGCAGACGAACGCCGTATCGCCACCGTCGAACAGATGCTCGTTCACGTCGACACCGCCGCCGGCAAATCCACACCGCTGCCCTTGGCGGTGCAAGAAGCCGTCGACGCAGTCGTCATGGCTCACGCCGGGGTCGCCGCCCCGTTCGCACCCACCATGGAGATTCGCTGATGGACTTTGGGCTCAGCTCCGAGCAGACGCTCATCGTCGACACCGCACGCCGCTTCACAGAACAGGAGCTGATGCCCCATGAGGAGGAAGTCGAGCGAACCGGGGTGGTGCGGCCTCAGCTCATCGAGCACATACGGTCCCGTTCGCTCCAGGCAGGCATCTATGCCGCCAACATGCCCGCCGAGTTGGGAGGAGGCGGGCTCGATTCGTCGACGATGACTCTCGTCGACCGGGAGCTGGGGGCAACGTCCTATGCCCTTCATTCCATCGTCGCCCGCCCGTCCAGCATCCTCCGGGCGTGCGTGGGCGACCAGATCGATGAGTACCTGCTCCCCACGATCCGGGGCGAGCGGGTGGACTGTCTGGCGATGAGCGAGCCCGACGCCGGATCGGACGTGCGCACCATGAAGTGCACCGCCGTCGCCGACGGAGCCGACTTCGTGGTCAACGGCACGAAGCACTTCATCAGCCATGCCGACCTCGCCGACTACGTGATCCTCTTCGCCGCCACCGGCGAGGAGGACACCAGCCGCGGGATGCGGAGGCGCATCACCGCCTTCCTCGTCGATTTCGCAACCCCGGGCCTCACCGTGTCGAAGGGCTACGACGCCGTGAGCAACCGCGGGTACCACAACGCCATTCTCACCTTCGAGGACTGCCGGGTGCCGGCGGCGGCCGTGCTCGGCGAGGTGGACCGTGGGTTCGACGTCGCCAATGAGTGGCTCGCCTCCACCCGGCTCCAGGTCGCAGCGATCTGTCTGGGCCGGGCACGGCGCGCCATCGATCTGGCCACCGATTGGGCGGCGCAGCGGGAACAGTTCGGACGCACCATCGGGAGGTTCCAGGGCGTCTCCTTCAAGCTCGCCGATATGCAGACGCAATACGAGGCGGCCGAGCTGCTGACCCTGCGGGCGGCGTGGCGGGACGATCAGGGCACCATGACCGACAGCGATGCCGCGATGGCCAAGGTCTTCGCCACCGAGATGTGTACCTTCGTGACCGACGAGGCGATCCAGATCTTCGGCGGGATGGGGCTCATGACCTCGCTGCCGCTGGAGCGGATGTGGAGAGACACCAGGGTCGACCGGATCTGGGACGGGACGAGCGAGATCCAGCGTCACATCATCTCGCGGGCCATGTTGCGGCCCCGCGGCGGCTGAGACCGTGGATCTCGATCGCCTGCTCCGGCCCAAAGCCGTCGCCGTGGTCGGCGGCGCCGAGGCGGAGCGAGTCGTCGAGCAGCTCGATCTGCTCGGGTTCACCGGCCGGGTGTGGCCCATCCACCCGACGCGGCCCGAGATGCGCGGCAGAAACAGCGTCCGGTCGCCGGACGACCTTCCGGCGCCGCCAGATGTGGCGTTCGTCGCAGTGCCGCGGGAATCCGCACCGTCCATCGTTGCGGCGCTCGCAGGACTCGGCACCGGAAGCGCCGTGGTCTACACCTCGGGCTTCGCCGAATCCGGCGACCGTGAGCTCCAGGACGAGTTGGTGGCCGCCGCCGGCGCAATGCCGATCCTCGGGCCCAACTGCTACGGGTACGTCAACGCCCTCGACGGGACGGCCATCTGGCCGGATGTCCACGGGCTGGCCCCGGTGGATCGGGGTGTTGCGATCATCACCCAGAGCGGCAACATCGGTCTCAACCTGACGATGGCGCGGCGCGGCCTGGACATCGGCGTGGTGATCACGGCGGGAAACCAGGCGGTTCTGGACGTGTCGACCCTGCTGGACGCCCTGCTCGACGACCCTCGCATCACCGGGATCGGGATCCAGCTCGAGTCGGTGGCCGATTCGGTGGCATTCGGCCGGGTTGCCCTCCGGGCGCACGACTTGGGCACCCCGCTGGTGGCGCTGCGTATGGGCTCCTCGGAGAAGGGTGGCCTTGTCACCGCCTCTCACACCGGCGCTCTGGTTGGAGACGACGATGCCTACCGAGCATTGTTCGCCCGCTATGGCGTCGCCCAGGTTCGCACCCTGCCGACGTTCCTCGCGACACTGAAGCTGGCCGGTCGCATCCCGCCGCGGCCGCGGGTGGTGTCGCTGAGCGCTTCGGGCGGTGAAGCGGCCCACGTCGCAGATCTGGCGCACGACGCCGGTGTCGATCTGCCGGAACTGACCCCCGACCACGCCGCGGCCATCACCGCCACGCTCGGGCCACTCGTCGTGGTGTCCAATCCGATGGACTACCACACCTTCTCCTGGGGCGACGAGGACCGGATTCGGGCGACGTTCGCCAGCGTCCTGGCAGGTTCATTCCAAGTCGCCATGCTGGTGCTCGACTTCCCCCACGGTGAGGCACCCGCCGCGTGGTGGGCGGCGTGCCGTGCCTTCGCCGCCGCCTCGGGAGCGATGCCGGGTCTCGTGGTGTCCTCGCTGCCGGAGACGATGCCGCCTGCGGCCCAGGACCGGCTACGTCGGATGGGCCTCATCCCGATGCTCGGCATCGCCGAGACCATCGAGGCGATCGCGGCGTTGGGTGTGCCGACCCCGGTCCACGACGTCGTGCACCTGGCGGCTCCGCCCATACCGGTGGCGCCCACCACGCTCGACGAAGTCGCCAGCAAACGGTGGTTGGCCGCCGCAGGCATAACCGTTCCCGCCGGCGTGAGAACGGGCGAGCCCGAATCGACACAGCCGCCGTTCCCGCTGACGGTGAAGGTGCTCGGGATCGACCACAAGACCGAGGTCGCCGGCGTCGCGGTCGGGATTCACAACGCCGCCGAGCTCGAGGCACGCCTCGCCGTCATGCCGTCCGACGATGGGTACCTCTTCGAGGAAACCGTCACAGACGGGGTGCTCGAGTTGCTCGTGGGTGTGCGCCCGGTGCCCCACATGGGTTGGCTGCTCACCCTCGGAGCGGGAGGCACCTTGGTCGAGGTCGTCGAGGATCGCGTGCACTTGCTGGCCCCGGCGAGTCGCAAGGCGATCGCAGGCGCCCTCGGTCGGCTCCGCGTCGTCACCGGGTGTCGTGCCCCTCGATCCCCGGCGCTCGAGGCGGCCGTCGACGCCGCTGTGGCCCTGCAGTCGTTGTGCGAGCATGACGGCGCGTTGGAGATCGAGGTCAACCCGCTCATCGTCACGCCGAGTCGCGCCGTCGCGGTCGACGCCATGGTCACGCTGGCGTGAGTGCGCTGCGCATCACTCGGGAGCCGCCCTTGCTGGAGGTGGTGCTCGACGTCCCCAAGGCCAACGCCATCAGCGCCGCAACGAGCCGTGAGATGGGTGAGGTGTTCACCGAGTTCCGCGACGACCCGTCGCTCCGCATCGCCATCCTGACCGGCTCGGGTGACCGCTTCTTCAGCGCCGGGTGGGATCTGAAGGCGGCCGCCGGGGGCGAGGCCTACGAATCGGATTTCGGTGTGGGGGGATTCGGTGGCTTCCCCGAGCTGCCCGGCCTCGACAAGCCCGTCATCGCCGCGGTCAACGGACAGGCGGTGGGCGGTGGCTTCGAGCTCGTCCTGGCCGCCGACCTCGTGGTCGCCACCGAGCATGCGGAGATGTTCCTCGGCGAGGTCTTCGTCGGCGTGATTCCCGACGCGGGCGTGATCCGTCTGCCGCGCATGGTCCCACCGGCCATCGCCAAGGAACTGATCCTCACGGGCCGCCGGCTCACCGCCGGGGAGGCGGCCCGGCTGGGCCTCGTCAACCGGGTGGTTGCAGCCGATCGATTGATGCCGGCGGCCCGTGAGCTGGCGCACGAGATCGCGGCCGCGGCGCCCCTCGCCGTGGCAGCCACGCTCCAAGCCATGCGCATGACGGCCGCGCTCGGGGTTGCGGAGGCCTTCGAAGCGCTCCGGGGCGGTGCTGTGCCGGCCTACGACGCCATGCTCTCCAGCGACGACGCCGTCGAGGGCCCCCGGGCGTTCGCCGAGGGTCGTGCCCCGCACTGGCGGGGCCGGTAACGCTGCCGGGCGGAATATTCGTGCGTACCCCAGGCCGCCATGCTGCAGCCATCTACGCAAGAACACGACATGCTCGCCGCCCCGTATTCGTGCGTAGCTCACCGCGGAGTGCTGCATCCAGATACGCAAGAACGGGGGGACCCGCCCCGAGCGGCTACATGTGGGTACGCAACCGGGCGGGGTAGAACGAGCCGAGCTGGGCGTGGGCGGGGATGCGCTCCCCGGCGACCTCGATCTCGAACGACGCACCGGCGATCCAGTCCTTCGTGACGCCCTCCGTCCGGTTGAGATAGCCCATCGCCAGCGGGCGCCCCTCGACGTAGCTCCACATGCCGGACGAGGTACGGCCGACGAGCTCGCCGCCGGCGTGGATCGGCTCGTCGTGGTAGAGCAGGCGCTCGGTCTCGTCCAGGCGAAACTGGACGAGGCGCTTGGTGCGCGGCCGCTCCCGTTGCGCCAGCAGCGCCTCCCGGCCGATGAACCCGCCGGGCTTGTCCCAGGCCACGGCGAAAGAGAGCCCGGCTTCGAGCGGTGTGTCCTCGTCGGTGATGTCGTGCCCCCAGTGTCGGTAGCCCGATTCCAGCCGGAGGGTGTTCATGGCGTGGTACCCGGCGGGCCGCAACCCGTGGCGTTCCCCGGCCGCCCAGATGGCGTCGTACAACGAGACGGCATCGTGGGGAGCAACGTTGAGCTCCCAGCCCAGCTCACCCACGTAGCTGACCCGCAGCGCCAGCACCCGGATCCCACAGAGCTCGAGCTCCCGAGCCGTGCCGAAAGGGAAGGCTTCGTTGCCGAGACCGGCGCCGGTCAGCTCCGACAGCAACTCCCGCGAGCGGGGCCCCATCACACCGATCGTGGGCATCGCCTCCGTGACGTCATCGATCCGTACGTCGCGGTCGCGCACCTGGCGCCGCAGCCATGCCCAGTCCCGGGTTGCCATTGCCGCGCTGGTGACCACGAGGAAGCGATCCTCGGCCCGTCGGGTCACCGTCAGATCCGCCTCGATGCCACCCCGCTCGTTCAGCCACTGTGTGTAGACGACCTTGCCGATCTCCGTGTCGACGTCGTTGCCGCAAACACGGTTGAGCGCAGCCATCGCATCGGGACCGCACACGTCGAACTTGGCGAACGACGCCTGATCGAACACGGCGACCCCGTCACGCACGGCATCGCACTCGCGGCCGCACGCCTCGAACCAGTTCTGCTTGCCGTACGAGTACTCGTAGCGGCGCTCTTCGCCGTCGGTGGCGAACCAGTTGGGGCGCTCCCAGCCCGCCGTCTCACCGAAGACGGCGCCGGCCGAATCCAGCCGTTCGTGGAAGGGGGAACGGCGGATGTTGCGCGCCGTCTCGTATTGGTGAAACGGCCAGTGCATGGCATAGAGCAGGCCGAGGCTCTCCGGAATACGCTCCTCGAGAAAGGACCGGGCGCCCTGGAAAGGGAAGGTGCGCCGGATGTCGACGGGCCACAGGTCCATCGGCGGATGACCGTCGACGATCCAGTCGGCGAGCACCCATCCAACCCCTCCGGCCGACTGGATGCCGACCGAGTTGAAGCCGGCGGCGACGAAACAGCGGTCGACCTCGGGCGCTTCCCCGAGGTAGTACACCCCGTCGGGGGTGAAGGCCTCGGGTCCGTTGAAGAACAGCTGGATGCCCGCCTCGGCCAGCGCCGGCACCCGGTGAATCGCCCGCTCGAAGATGGGTCCCACGTGTTCCCAATCCTCGGGGAGCGTGCCGAACGCGAAATCTCGCGGGATGCCCTCCGGCTTCCACACCTTCCCTCTCGGCTCGAAGAAGCCGGCCATGAGCTTGCCCGTCTCTTCCTTGAAGTAGGTGTAGTTGGACGGGTCGCGCACCGTCGGCAGACCGGCCTCGATGCCCTCGATCGGCTCGGTGACCAGGTAGAAGTGCTCGCAGGCCTGCAGCGGCACGTTGACGCCGATCGTTGCGGCCAGCTGGCGAGTCCACATCCCGGCGGCCAGAACGACGGTCTCCGCCTCGACGTGTCCCGCCTCCGTCACAACGCCGGCGATCCGATCGCCATCCGTTTGCAAGGACGTGACGGCCACACCCTCGACGATGCGCACCCCACGGTCCCTCGCTCCCTTGGCCAGCGCCATGGTCGTGTCCACGGGACTGGTCTGCCCGTCCTGCGGGATGTAGACGGCACCGATCAGATCGTCGATGTTCAACATCGGCCAGCGCTCTTTGGCTTCGTCGAGTGAGATCTCCCACATGTCCACGCCAACGGTGCGAGCCATCGACAGCCCACGCATGATCTCCTCCCACCGCTCCAGGTCGCTGGCGACCGAGATCGACCCGGGAGTGCGGTAACCGGTGGCCTGGCCGGTCTCCTCCTCGAGCGACTCGAACAGACGCGCCGAATAGGTGGCGAGACGGGTCAGGCTGTGGGACGCCTTGAGCTGGCTCACCAAACCCGCAGCGTGCCACGTCGTGCCTCCGGTGAGCTGCCCTTGCTCGAGTAGCAACACATCGGTGACACCGCGGCGTGCCAGGTGATAGGCGATGCTGCACCCGACGATGCCGCCCCCGACGACCACCACCTCTGTCCGCTCGGGGAGCTGCTTCACCACCGGCCGTCCGCCCCGGTGAGAGCCTTGACATCGAGCAGGATCGGCAGCCGCTCCCGGATCTGCACATCGATCGCCGGGGAGAGATGCCCCGGGTAGTGGCTGGCCAGCGTGCGTCTCACTCGCTCGTGAGCCCGGTCAGCCGCCGATGTGGCACCGGCATCCGCCCAATCGTCGGGGCTGTTGCGGTCACCGATCTCGGGATAGAGGTACTCCTTCTGCATCAGGTGCAGCGTCTGCTCGTGACCGAGGAAATGCCCCGCTCCCCCCACGACATCCCGAATCACACTCGCCGCCAGTGCCTCGTCGGTGACGTCGATGCCCCGCACGGTGCGGTTGACGGCACCGAGCAGGTCGTTGTCGATCACCAGGGTCTCCAGGGAACACGCCAGGAGCGACGCCAGCATTCCGGCGGACTCGTACACCAGGTTGGCGCCGGCATGGGCCGCAAGCGCCACGGTGAGTCCCTTCTCGTGACCGGCTTGGGCGTCGGGGATCTTGGCATCGGCCATGCCGGCGGGCACTCCGGACGGCAGGCCCAGCCAGTTGGCGACCTGGGCAGCACCGGCGGCGAGTACCGCCGCCTCCCCGCTCCCGCCGCTCATGGCGCCGGTGCGCAGATCGCTCACGAACGGCCACAGGCCCATGACGCATGGGTGCCCGGGAGCCAGGAGATTCACCGAGGTGAGCGCGGCGAGGCACTCGGCCAGTGCCTGGGCGAGCGAGCCGGCAAGCGCAGCCGGTGAGGTGGCTCCGGCCTGGCCCGCAGACAGCAGGTTGATCGGCATCCCGGTGCGCACCTGGGCAACCATGCATTCGGCGGAGTCGATGGAGAAGCGCAACGGTGGCACCACGAACGTGTTGTTGGCGCACACGAAGGGGCGTCGCCTGAACTCACCCTCGGCGCCGAGCACCATGTCGAACATCTCCACGGACTCGTACACGTGCTCCGGCCGGAAGTAGGAGGTCCCGATGGGTTTCGTGGTGCCGGCCATCGTGGCGTAAGCGGTGTTGGCGTCGAGCTCTCGCGAGTTCTCGGCATCTCCTGTGACGACCGGCCGAGCGAAGAAGTGGATGTGGTCGAGGGTGTCGGCGAGCCGGGCCAGGTCGAAGAGATCGGCGGTCGTGCTCCTGCGGAAGCGCTGGGTCTCGTGGTCGAGCATCAGCACTGCGGCACCGGCAGTGCCGAAGTGGACCTTGCTGTCCGCAAGCTCGATGCTGCGATCCTCGTCGATGCCATGCCACACCCAGACCTTGGCGGCCGTCTTGATGGCGCGCTCCACCACGTGCCGCGGGTAGCGCAACCTGCCCTGGTCGTCGAGCCGGCCGCCGGCCGCGGTCACCGCCTCGATGAACTCCGGGATGGGGTCGCCCATGCCGAGCTCGTCGAGGAGCGTCAGCGCCGTCTCGTAGACGCGGCCGCAGTCGGCGTCGGTCAGCGGCCGAAAGGCGCCGCCCGGTTGTCCCGGCCGAACCGCCCGCTCGTTCTCGGGTAGGCCTGCGTTGCGAGCGGCGATCCGAGCGGACCGTCCGCCGCTCCGGCGCCGCTCGGGTGCGGCCATCAGGCGCGCAGCCTCTCGTTGTGCGGGTCCCATGCCGGGTCGGCGAGGACCGTGCCGCGGCGAGCCTCATCCATGACCCGAATCTCGAAGGTCGACCCGGGAGCGGCGTGCTCGGGTGCCACGTAGGCGAAGAACAGGCTCTTCGCCACCGAGTGGCCGTAGGCACCACTCGTCGTAATCCCCATGAGTGTGTCGCCGGCGTAGACGGGCTCGTTGCCGCGGCAGTCGGCGTCGGCCGCATCGAGCTCTCCGTAGACGCAGACCCACTGAAGCGGCCCCTCTTTGCGAGCCAGCGTGGCGGCCTTGCCGACGAAGTCCTTGCCGTAATCGACGAATCGCTCGATTCCCGCCTCCACCGGTGTGATCTCGGTGGTCAGCTCGTTGCCCCAGGCCTTGTAGGCCTTCTCGATGCGCATGACGTTCATCGCCCGGCTGCCGAAGTCGACGAGACCATGCGGCGCGCCCGCCTCCTGGATCGCGGCATACAGCGCCGGCATCCGGTCGAGGGGATGATGCAGCTCCCAGCCCAGCTCACCGACGTACGAAACCCGCAGCGCGACGCACGGCACCCCGGCAACGGTGATCTCCTGCCCGTTGAGCCAGGGGAACGATGCGTTGCCCAGATCGGCATCAGTCAGCGGCGCCAGCACGTTCCGGGCCCCGGGCCCGGTGACGGCGAGGATGCCCCGCTCGTTGGTGACGTCGTCGATCGTGACGTCGCGGCCGCCGCCGAACCGGAGCCAGTCGAGATCATGCTGCTCGGCGACGACGGCGCTGTTGAGGTAGAAACGCTCAGGGCCGAGCCGGGTGATCGTCATCTCGGACTCGATGCCCCCCTGCTCCGTCAGCATGTGCACGAGACGGATCCCGCCGGGGCGACGCGGGAGGCGGTTGGCGGAGAGCCGGTCGAGCAGTGCGGCCGCCCCGGGTCCCGCCACCTCGTACTTGGAGAACGCCGTCAAGTCGGCGACGCCGGCACGCTGGCGCACCGCCCGCACCTCGGCGCCGACGGGTTCGAACGCCGAGCCGCGCCGGAACGAGTAGACCTCCGGCGATCCGTCCGGAGAGAAGTACTGAACACGCTCCCAGCCGTAGACCTCTTGCCATTGGGCGCCCTTGGCGTCGAGCGCTTCGTACAGCGGGGTCTTCCGCACCGGGCGGCCGGCGGCTCGGTACTCCCCCGGCATCCGCACCTGGTACATCTCGTGGTACTCGTCGAGCGACTTGTCCAGCGTGTACTGGCCGGGGGCGTAGTCCCCGAAGCGGCGAGGATCCATCTCGCGCACATTGATCTCGGTCTGACCGTGCACCATCCACTGCGCCAGGTACTTGCCGGCTCCGGGGCCTTGCGTCACGCCGATCGACGCCCCGACGCACATCCAGTAGTTCTGCAGGCCCGGCGCCGGGCCCATCAGGTAGCCGGCGTCCGGCGTGTGGGTGATGGGCCCGCTGACGACCTGCTTGATGCCGGCCGCCTGGAACGCCGGAATCCGCAGCCCGGCGAGCTCCAGCCACGGCAGCAGGCGTTCGATCTCCGGTGTCGTCAGGTGGAACGTCAGGTCCCAATCGATGCCGTCGAGACCGTAGGGCTTCGAGCCCTCGGTCTCGTAGGGCCCGACGATGAGTCCATCGTGCTCCTGGCGGTAGTAGCAGGATGCGCGCGGGTCACGCACCACGGGCAGCTCGGTGGTCAGGGCGGCGATCGCCGGCAATGCCTCGGTCACGATGTACTGGTGGATCACGTTGGCGATGGGGACGTCGAGCCCCACCATCGCCCCCAACTGCGGGCCGTAGCTGCCCGCGGCATTCACGACGTGATCCGCCACGATGCGGCCCTTCTCGGTCATCACCTCCCAGCGCCCGTCGGGGAGCTGGTGCATGTCGAGTACCCGGTTGTGCCGTGAGATCTCGGCTCCCAGCTTGCGCGCTCCGGCTGCCATCGCATTGGTAGCGGCGCTGGGGTCGGTCCACCCGTCGCCGGGCGTGTGCAACCCCATGGCCACATCCCCCAACTCGAGGAGCGGATGGAGCTCCGCAATCTCCGCAGGCCCGACCAGATGCGACTCGACACCGACGAGCTGCAGGATGCCGTGGACGTAGCGGAACCAGTCGACCTCGTCGGGGGTACGCGCCAGACGCACCGCGCCGCAACCGTGCCAACCGGTGTGCATGCCCGTCTCTGCTTCGAGCTTCGTGTAGAGGTCGGATGCGTAGGCGTGCACCTTTGCCGTGTTGAGACTTCCGATGAAGTGCGGGACGAGGCCGGCGGCGTGCCAGGTCGAGCCGGAGGTCAGCTCGTCCTTCTCGACGAGGATGGTGTCGGTCCATCCCTCGTGGGCGAGGTGGTACAGGAGCCCGACACCCATCGCCCCACCGCCGACGATCACGCACTGAGCGTCTTCCCGCACGTTCCGCCTCTCTGCCATGCACACTGCTCACCGTTCCACACAGTGGAACGATCTACTGGGTGGAACGGGAGTATACGCACGAGCAGGTACCGCTGCCCGACCGCGACAAATGTCTTGCGCAGCACCCGAGGAGGCGTCACGATCGGCGACGAGCGTCGCCGGGATGGAGGAGATCGTGCAGCAAGTGTCGTTCACCCGCATGGACGAGGGCACGAAAGAGGACTACGAACTACTGGCGGTGGATGAAGCCGCCGAGATCGCGGCATTCCCCGACCGCATCTTGGAATGGATGCGTCAGATGGATACGCCGAGCCCCTATCCCGTCACCCGGCTCGAACACTCCCTCCAAGCGGCGACCCGCGCCCACCGTGCAGGCGAGGACGAGGAGATGGTGGTGGCGGCACTGCTGCACGACATCGGGGACATCCTCGGTCCGGCCAATCACAGCGAGGTCGCCGCCGCCGTGTTGCGCCCCTATGTGTCGGACCGGGTCTACTGGATCGTCAAGCACCACGGCTTGTTCCAGGGCTACTACTACAACCACCACTCGGGCGGGGACCGCAACGCCAGGGATCGTTTCCGCGGTCACGAGTGGTACGACGACACCGTCCGCTTCTGCGCCGACTACGACCAGGTGTCCTTCGATCCGGACTACGACAGCGCACCCCTCGATTTCTTCGAGCCCATGGTGAGGCGGGTGCTCACCGCAGCGCGCTACGCCCAGTGACGCACCGCCTCGCGCCGGGCTTGTGAGGGTCGACCCGGCGCGACCGGCACGGCTTCGGGTAGGGTCGTGACCGTGGCAGTCGACGAGTTCGATTTGGGACCGAATCGGGTGCGCATCCTCCACGACTCGGATGGGTTCGGGCTCGCCGAGGGTCACTTCGTGCCCGGCGTCCCGGGCCCACCACCTCACCGGCACGACTGGGACGAGGGCTTCTACGTCGTATCGGGACGGATTCGCGTCATGGTCGACGGCGTCGATCACATCCTCGGGCCGGGCGACTTCGCCTTCGCCGGCGGCGGACGGGTCCACAGCTTCTCCGTGGAGGGCGACGAACCCGCCGTGTTTGCCGCAACGTTCGGGAGGAACGGGATTGCCTACCTGAGAGAGATGGCCGGCGTCTTCACGGCCACCGGACCCGACCCCGTCGAGCTGGCGACGCTCCACCGCCGGTACGGCGTCACCATCGATTGATCGCCGATCCACCAGCGGACTTCCGCTCTCCGCCGAGCCGGCTCAGGCATCGATGACCCCCCAGGCCGGCGAGCACGAGGGCCAACGCGCAGCAACTGCCGCCACCACGCCGCGATGCGACCGGTGCACTTCGCTCACGATGCTCCCTTGGCTGCCGGATCCTCAATAAGGGCTCTCGACGCCCTCCATACCCACATACACGGTCTTGCGCTGGGTGTAGTGATCGACGACTGCGGTGCTGTTCTCGCGGCCGGTGCCCGACTGCTTGTAGCCGCCGAACGGCACCTCCGGTGGCGTGATGTTGTACGTGTTGATCCAGACGTTGCCCGCCTCGAGGGCGGCGGCCACCCGGTGCGCCCGGGCGAGATCTGTCGTGAACAGCCCGGCGGCGAGCCCATAGTGCGTGTCGTTGGCCCGAGCGACAACCTCGTCCTCCGTATCGAACGTCAACACCGCCATCACCGGGCCGAAGATCTCCTCGCGCACGATCTGCATCTCGTCGGTGCAGCCGTCGAACACCGCCGGCTCCACGAAGAAACCGTCACCGAGGCCCTCGCCGGTGGCGCGCCTCCCCCCGATCACCAGGTCGGCCCCCGCATCGACACCCAGCTGCACGTACCCGAGCACCTTCTCCATGTGCTGCTGCGAGATGAGAGCGCCGACGTGAGTTGCCGGGTCGAGCGGGTCGCCGATGACCATCTTCTCCGTGCGGCTGCGTAGCTGTGCGATGAACTCGTCATGGATGCCTCGCTCGACGAACACTCGGGTCCCGTTCGAACACACCTCCCCCTGGGTGTAGAAGTTGGCGAGCAGGGCTGCCGAGACGGAGTCGTCGAGATCGGCGTCGCCGAACACGATCAGTGGCGATTTGCCACCGAGCTCCAGGGTGACCTCCTTGAGCGTGGCCGCCGCCGCAGCCATCACCTTCTTGCCGGTGCCCACCTCACCGGTCAGCGACACCTTGGCGACTCCCGGGTGTCGCGTGAGCATCTCTCCTACGCGGTGATCGCCTTGGACCACGTTGAAGACACCGGCCGGCACGCCGGCCTCCACGTACACGTCGGCCAGGTGCAGCGCCGTCACCGGGGTCAGCTCCGCAGGTTTGAAGATCATCGTGTTGCCGCAGGCGAGCGCCGGTGCCGACTTCCACGCGGCGATCTGGAACGGGTAGTTCCAGGCTCCGATGCCCGCACACACCCCCAGGGGCTCCCGCCGTGTGTAGGAGAAAGACCCGCCGAAATCGACATGCTCACCGTGGATCGTGCGGGCGACACCGGCCAGGAACTCCAAGGTGTCGGCCGCGTTGTCGACGTCGTATCCGGTCGCTTCCGCGATCGGCTTACCCGTGTCGAGCACCTCCCACCTGGCGATCTCGTCGTTGCGCTCTCGCAGGATCGCCGCCGCCCGGGCGAGGATACGAGAGCGCTCGGCTGCAGGCATGGACGACCACTGGGCGAACCCCTCCCGCGCCGAGGCCACGGCGCGGTCGACGTCGCCCTGCGAGGCATGCCCGACGCGAGCCAGCACCTCGCCCGTCGCCGGATTGATCGAGTCGAACGTCTCGCCGGATGTGGCGTCGACGCGTTCGCCGTCGATGAAGAGTCCCAGTTCGAGCATCGGCGCTCCTCAGTGGTCGTAGTCGTGATGATCGATCGTGTCGTCCAGCCGTTGATAGTCACTCGCATCGGCGGTGAACAACGCCGCCACCGTGCGCAGCCCGGTCGGCGGGTCCAGCGTACCGGCGGCGACCGAGATGGATTCCGGCTTGTCGGCGGCCCGCCAGAACAGGGTCGAGCCACAGTGGCCGCAGAAGCCGTACGCGACGCTGTCGGTGGCGGCGTACCAGCGAAGCGTGTCACCGGTGATGACGAGATCGTCCACGGCGACCGCCGTCGCCGCCATGAAGTGGCCCGTGTGACGCCGGCAGCGGACACAGTGACAATCGATCACGTCCCGCAGCGCACCTTCGACCTCGAAGGTCACGCCGCCGCAGAGGCATCGCCCCGTGGCGGTCATGCGGTGCGCTCCACGATCACTTCGTACCCGGGCTGCTCGGGCTCGCCGTCCACCATCTCGGGCGGGAAGCCGGGTGCCAGCACGTCGATGCCGAGCCGTTCCTCGAGCCGGCGGATGATGTTCGGTGACCACTCCCGGTCGCCGTAGCGAGCTTGCCCGTCCTGGAAGATGTCGAGCAACAGCGGCGCCAGCTCCAACCGGACCCCGGCCCTGTCCGCCACTCGCTGGAACAGGGACATGTCTTTCACCACGAGATCCATCGTGAAGTTGATGTTGCGGCTGCCGTTGAGGATCACCTGGCTCTCCGTCTCGTGAACGAAGGAGTTGCCCGAGGAGATCCGGATCGCCTCGTACGTGGTGTTGAGATCCATGCCCGCCTGCTTCGACGTCACCAGCGCCTCGGCCAGCGAGACGAGGTTGGCGGACGCCAGGTAGTTGGTGACGACCTTCAGGATCGACGCCGATCCGAGTTCGCCGGTGTGAAGGATCTGGCGGCCCATCGCCGTGAGCACCGGGAGCATCCGCTCGAACGTCTCGCGGTCGGAGCCGGCGAAGATGGCGATGTTGCCGGTTGCGGCGCGGTGACAGCCACCCGAGACCGGGCAGTCGATCGCCCGTGCGCCGGTAGCCAGGACCTTCGCCCCGAGGCGACGCACCTCGTCTTCGTCCGTGGTGCTCATCTCGGCCCAGATACGGCCGGGACCGAGCCCCGCCAGGACTCCGTCGGCGGCCTCGAGAACGGTCGCCGAGGCCTCCGGGGTGGGGAGGCAGGTGATGATCACGTCGCATGCCGCGGCCATCGTGCGCGGGCTCGTACCCGCACTGGCACCCGCATCGAGCAATGGCCGCATGGCCTCCGGGTCGAGATCGAGCACCACGACGTCGAAACCGTTCCGCACGAGGCTCATCGACAGCTTTCCGCCCACGTTGCCCAGACCGATGAATCCGATCCTCGTCAT
This sequence comes from Acidimicrobiia bacterium, assembly GCA_965216945.1. Classification (GTDB taxonomy): domain Bacteria; phylum Actinomycetota; class Acidimicrobiia; order Spongiisociales; family UBA5794; genus DATHZQ01. The sequence continues at coordinate 617,403 of CBDCGU010000003.1, forward strand.
CGCTCGCCTCCCTGGTGTGCCCGAGCCAGCGGAGCCTACCCAGCGAGGCATCTCACGACGCGGGACGCATCGGGCGACTGGTAGCGTCCCGCGGCGTGAGAGCTGCTGTGGCGAGGGCGTTCGGCGCACCCCTTTCGATCGAAGAGCTGCATCTCTCCCCACCCCGGTCGGGGGAGGTTCAGGTACGGACCGCGGCGGTCGCCGTCTGCGGCTCCGACATCCACGCGATCGACGGTGCCTGGGGCGGGGCACTGCCCGCCGTCTACGGACACGAGGCGGCCGGAGTCGTCGTGGATGTCGGCTCCGACGTCACCGCGGTCGCTGCGGGCGACGCGGTAGTCGTTGCGCTGCTCAGGACGTGCCGCACCTGCTTCTACTGCCGAGGCGAGCAGAGCCACCTTTGCGAGACCACCTTCGCTCTCGACACCGAGACGCGGCTGCACGATGCGAATGGCGCCCCCGTCACGCAAGGCATCGGCGTAGGTGCCTTCGCCGAGGAGGTGGTCGTTCACGAGTCTCAGGTCAGCTTCATCGGCGACGGGATCCCGCTCGATGCGGCGTGCCTTCTCGCATGCGGCGTGACCACCGGCTATGGGGCGGTTGCCAACAGCGCCCGGGTCCCCGCCGGAGCATCGGTTGCCGTCGTTGGCGTAGGCGGTGTCGGCGTCAACTGCCTCCAGGGTGCGAGGGCTGCGGGCGCCGGACCAGTGATCGCCGTCGACGTCGACGACGACAAGCTGGCGGGTGCGGGTCGGTTCGGGGCGAGCCACGTCGTACGTGCCGGTGAAGGCGACGTCGTGGAAGACATCGCAGCCCTCACCGGCGGCCGCGGCGCCGACTACGTGTTCGTTGCGATCGGCAGCACCCGAGCCATCGAGCAGGCACTCGACCTCGTGAGGCCTGGCGGAACGCTGATCATCGTGGGCATGGCGGCGACCGGCGACGTCGCGGGATTCGAGATGAGCAGCTTCGCTGCAATGGGCAAGCGCATCCTCGGCTCACGAATGGGCTCCACGGACCTCGCCCGCGACCTGCCGGTGCTCACGAACGCCTATGCGGCCGGTGAGCTGCTGCTCGACGAGTTGATCTCCGCGAGGTATCCCCTGGAGGAGATCAACGAGGCCATCGCCACGGCGCGGCGGCCCGACACGCTCCGCACCGTCGTGACGTTCGAGGGGGTGAGCCCGTGAAGGTCGTCGACCTCGAGACCTTCGTCGTCGCCAACCCTCCCCCGTCGTTTGGCGGCCGCTACTTCATGTTCGTCAAGCTGACGACGGACGGCGGGGTCACCGGTGTCGGCGAGGTCTACTCGGTTCCTTTCCGGCCAGATGTCGTCGAGGCGATGGTCCGGGATGTGTTCGAGCGGCATCTGCTGGACCACGACCCGGCCCGCACCGAACGACTGTTCCGGGCGGCGTATGCAGCCGGCTACACGATGCGCTCCGACATCAGCACGATGGCGATCCTCAGCGCGCTGGAGATGGCCTGCTGGGACATCGTCGGGAAAGAAGCGGGCCGTCCGATCTACGAGCTCCTCGGAGGCCGCGTCCACGAGCGGCTTCGCACGTACACGTATCTCTATCCGGAGCCGGGCGACTCGAGCGATGTCTACGTCGACCCGCAACTGGCGGCCGCCCGCGCCGCCGAATACGCAGAGCTCGGCTTCACCGCGGTGAAGTTCGACCCGGTCGGCGCCTATACGGCCCACGACCCCTCCCAACCGAGTCTCGAGGTTCTCGACCGGATCGAGGAGTTCATGCGAGCCATCCGCGACGCCGTGGGCGCACGCTGCGACTTGCTCGTAGGAACGCACGGCCAGTTCAGTCCTGCGGGTGCCCTCCGGGTCGCCCGACGCATCGAACCATTCGACCCACTGTGGTTCGAAGAGCCGGTGCCGCCCGAGAACGTCGACGCCATGGCCGCGGTTGCTCGAGCCACGTCGGTGCCCATCGCCACCGGCGAGCGACTTGCAACCAAGTATGAGTTTCGCGAGGTGTTGACGCGCCAGGCGGCGCAGATCGTCCAGCCCAATCTGGGCCGTGTTGGCGGAATCCTGGAGGGCAAGAAGGTCGCCGCCCTGGCAGAGGCGCACTACGCGCACATCGCTCCGCACATGTATGCGGGCCCCATCGAGGCAGCAGCGTGTGTGCAACTCGACACCTGCAGCCCGAACTTCCTGATTCAAGAGGGGATCGGCCGCTGGGACGGCTTCCACGCCCGGCTGGTCGAGTCACCGATCGAGTGGCACGACGGGTACGTGACGCCGCCCACCACCCCGGGGCTCGGCGTCGTGCTCGACGAGGACGTGGCACGAGCCCACCCGTACGACGGCGGTGATCTGCACCTCGACGTCCACCCTCACGGCGAGTAGGCCGGCCGGGCTCAGTCGTCTTCGTTGCGAATGACCAGGACCGAAGCAGGAGAGTGGCGCACCAGTTTGGTGCCGGTCGAGCCGAGCAAACCCTCGAAGCGGCCATGGCCGTGGCTACCGATGACCAGCAGTCCGGCATCGTATTGCCGCACGGCAACGATCACCGCACGCGCCGTCTTGTTCTCGGTCGTGGTCCACGTGCCGGCAGCCGGAACACCCACCTCGCGGAGGGCGGCCACGATCGGCCCGGTCCGCTCCGCCGCCGACGAAGCCAGTGCTCGCAGTACCGGCGAATCTCCGGGTGGATCGTCCTGTGTCGGGTGCGGCTTCACGAGGCGCTCGGCAGCGCGGTCGCCGGCCGCCGGCGCCTGTCCCGCCTCGAGGGCGATGACCGACGCCTCCTTGACGCCGCTGTCCCCCAGGCGGCGCAAGAAGTCGGCAGGGATGTTCATGGCCGTGAAGACGATCACGTCGTCGCCCTCGGCATACCAGCGCGCCACGGCGCTTGCGGCGCGGCGGGGATCGAGCGTGCCGTCCGTGGCAACGAGGATGTGCATGGCCAGCCTTTCCGGAAGTCGTCAGGGCCGATGGTAGGCATCGGGATCGAAGCCGGGCCGAGCCGGCATCACGTCACCTGCCTCCAGGAGGCCACGGCGGTGTACCGATGCCAGCCACACCGTGTTCGCCAGCATCACGACCCCGAGCAGGGCCACCGGCCCACGGAAGCTACCGGTGGCGTCGATCCAAGCTCCGGAGAGGGCATTCCCCATGGCCCCGGCACTCGAGGCCGCGATGAGACCGATCGAGACGGCACGTACCGCCGCCTCCGCCGGGAAACTCCGGTTGGCGATGGCGCCGACCAGGCCCCAGATCGGGTAGTTCATCACGCCGAAGCCCAACACGGCGACAACGAGCCCGGCATATCCCCACGCAGCCAAGAGAACCAGGATGCCCGCGGCATAGGCTGCGGCCCCGACGACGAGAGCCAGCAATGGCGACGTCCGATCGCCGAACCGACCCATGACCGGACCGGCGGCTGTCCCAACGATGCCGATCATCCACCACAGGCTGGCAACGAGCCACGGGCTCAGCAGCATCTCATCGCTCGCCGTTGCTGTGAGAAAGACGTTGAAGGGAAACCCGCCGAGCCCCGCGGCCAGGCTCGCCAGCACCACGACCCGGCCCGCCGGCGCCACCAGTACCCGGCGCAACCCGATGTACGACGCCGAGCCCCGTTGCGGCGCCGGCGGCGGGATGGACGCACGGAAGACGAGGCGACCTCCGATGATGGGGATGAGCGCCAGCACCGCAGCGATGACGAAAGACACACGCCACGTGTGGAGAGTGCTCGACGTCTGCACCAGGACGCCGTTGAGGAGCACGCCGAGGGCAGCTCCGCTGGAAGCGCCGGCCATGACCACGGACCGGCTCCCCGGCTCCACCGTTGCGCCGGCGAGATGGATGCTCGTTGCCCAGGAGATGGGAGCGATCGCCCCCATCACGATCGTCGCAACGGTCAGCGTGACCGGCGAGGTCGACGTCGCCGCCAGCAGCAGCCCGATCCCCGTGACGGCATACGTTGCAAGCAACAGACCGCGGCCGGGGATGCGATCGATCAGCTTGCCCGCCGACAATGCCCCCACGGAGTAGGCCAGGAGGCCGATGGCCACGGCGACACCGAGCACGCCGTATCCGGAGTCCAGGTCCTCCGAGATGCGAGGCAGCATCGCCGGAACGAGTGCGATGCCAAACCCGTGCGTGATCAGCGTCCCGAGGCCCAGAATCGCCGTTGCCGGTCCGGGTCTGATCAACGCAGAACGCTACGCAAGAGCCGTCTCAGAACCCGTGGACGCCGCGCCGGAGCTTGCGCTCCATCACCAACCCTGGGGGCGGCGGAACGGCGAGAGTTCGGTGCAGGCCCACCCGCACGATTCGCAGGAAACGCATGCATACTGCGAGAAATCGCATGCCGTCAGTCTATCGACCGGCCGGCCCGCCATGGATCGTCGGCTGGGACGGTAGGGCCATAGGTCCCGTCCCGCCCGGGCAATCGCTCCTGGTCGGTGTTACCCTCGCTTCTCGGAGGGGCCCGCAGGGACGAGGAGACGCGCACGGACTACGGTCCGGCGCAGCGAGAGACCGGGAGGCCTATGTCGGAGTCTGGCGCAGACATCATCCGGCTCGAGAACGTCTACAAGATCTTCGGGCCACAACCTCGGGGCCGGGCCTTCGACCTGGTGAAGGCCGGGTACAACAAGGACGAGGTGCTGCGACGCTCCGGCCACGTCGTCGGTCTCGACGACGTGAGTTTTTCCGTGCATCAAGGCGAGATCTTCGTCGTCATGGGTCTGTCTGGTTCCGGAAAATCCACCGCGATCCGCACGGTGAACAAGCTCCACGACGTGACCTATGGCGAGGTATGGGTCGACGGCATCGACGTCCAGACACTGGACGGCTCCGATCTCCAGGCATACCGGCGCGAGAAGATGGGGATGGTCTTCCAGCATTTTGCGCTGTTCCCGCACCGCAACGTCATCGACAACGTCGGCTACGGCCTCAAGATCCAGGGCGTGGACAAGGACGAACGGGATGCGGCCTCACTCAAGGCGCTGTCGTTGGTGGGCTTGGAGCCCTATGCGTACAACGCCACCCAGGAGCTGTCGGGCGGAATGCAGCAGCGTGTCGGCTTGGCCAGGGCGCTGGCCGCCGACCCGGACATTCTCCTCATGGACGAGGCCTTCTCGGCGCTCGACCCACTCATCCGGCGGCAGATGCAGGACGAGATGATGGAGATCCAAAACGAGCTCCACAAGACGATCCTCTTCATCACCCACGATCTCAACGAAGCGCTCCGCATCGGCGACCGCGTCTGCATCATGAAGGACGGCGCCGTCGTCCAGATCGGTACGCCTGAGGAGATCCTGACGGAACCCGCCACCGGCTATGTGGCCGAGTTCGTCCAGGATGTGGATCAAGGACGGGTGATCCAGGTATCCGACATCATGGTGGCCCCGGACCCGATCTCCCACTCGATGAGCCTTCAGGAGGGCCTGGTGGCGGTCGGCGACCGCGTCGGTGCGTTCGTGGTGGACGATGCGGGCAAGCCGGTGTCCGTACTGACCCCCGCCGACGGTATCCGTGCGGTGGGGATGGGATCGAGCGACCTGAGTGCCGCGCTTCGCACCGATTTCGACACGACGCGTCCCTCCGATCGTCTCAACGACGTCTACGCATCCGCAGGCCGCGGCCTCCCGATCGCCGTCGTCGATGACGCCGGCGTCTTGGTGGGCAACCTCGATCCACGCCACATCATGGAGGAGATGGGACGGGTCGAGAGTCTCATCGACGGTTTCGAGCGAGAGGTATTCATGTGACAGTCCTGGCTCAAGGAAGCACCGACCGGAGCTTCTTCGACAACGCCACCCTCGACCAGTGGGAGATCCCGTTCGGCGACTGGATCGATCAATCCGTCGACTGGATCTTCAACAACATGCGGGGACTGCTCAATGCGCTCGCCTGGCCGTTCGAGGTGCTCATCGACACCTTCGTGAACGACTTCCTCGCCACCATCTCGTGGGTCTGGGTCGTGCTGGGCATGTTCCTGATCGCATCGCTGGTGCGGAACGTCAAGGTCGGCGTGGGGGTCGCAGGGGCTCTCGTCGTCTGCGGGCTGCTGGGAAACGCCTACTGGCTGGAGACGGCCCGCACGATCGGCTTCATCGCCGTGGCCGTGCTGCTCTGCGTCATCATCGGGATACCCGTCGGCATCCTCTGCGGGCGCTTCGACGGTGTCTGGAAGGTCGTGAGACCCGTGCTCGACGCCATGCAGGTCGTGCACTCCTTCGTGTACATGCTCCCGTTCATCTTCTTCTGGGGCATCGGTGAAGTGTCGGCCACGATGGTGACGATGGTGTTTGCCATCCCGCCGCTCATCAGGCTGACGAATCTCGGCATCAGGCAGGTACCGGGCGACGTCGTCGAAGCAAGCAGAGCATATGGCGCACCCGAGTCGCGCGTGCTGCTCGACGTCCAGCTGCCCCTCGCCCGCCCCGCCATCATGACGGGCATCAACCAGACGTTGCTGCTGGCGATCTCGATGCTGGGCATCGCAGCCATCATGGGCGCAGGCGGTCTCGGCCGGCTGCTCTTCCGGGCGCTCTCCAACCAGGATGTGGCGCTGGCGGCATCGGGCGGTCTGGCCTTCTTCCTCGTAGCCGTCATCTTGGACCGGATGACCCAGGGCGAAGAGGGACCAGGCGGCAACCTGTTCCATCGCATCCGGCTGGCCTGGGCCCACCGGCGGGATCCCGAAGCACTGCTGCCCGACTCCGACAGCTCGACCTACCGGCAAGTGGATGTCTTCGAGCCGATCAAGAGCGCCGAGCGCGTGCCGATGTGGACGACGCTCATCGGTTCGATCGCAGCGGTAGTCGCCGTGTTCCTGCCCTGGACCGCAGACGCAGGCAAGTTCAGCGCCTACGGCAATCGTATGCACGAAGACCTGCCGGGCCTGACGTTCCCCGGGACCGACGGAGCGGGCGGAAGCTGGTTCGGCATCATCGTGCTTCTCACAGGCCTGTTCGTGGTCCTGGCGGTGGTGAGTGCCTTCCGCTCCCCAGGACGGGGTGGGCGCTGGCTGAGCGCCGACGGGGCGGTCATCGGCTCACTGATCCTGCTGTTGACGAGCGGCGTCCACCTCATCGCACCGCCGTCCCAGATCGCCCAGGATCCCGGCACGGGCATCGGCGTCATCGTCGCCGTGCTCGGATCGCTGGCCGCCGCCGTGGGTTCGATCATGTGGATTCGTGTTGCACCGCATTCCCCGCTCCACCCCCTGAAAGCGGTCGTGTCACTCGGGCGAATCGTCGGTGCGACGATCGCAGTCATCGTCATCGTGATCGGGATGTTCTCCGGGTGGAGCTTCGACGGTCGGCAGGACACCATCGTCTCGCCTGAGCTCGAGGCCGAGATCCAGAGCTTGCGCGAGCAGGCAGCGGCCAATCCGGAGGATGCAGGTGCGATCGCCGCCGAGCTGTCGGCGGCGATGGCTCGAGCCCAGAACCAGGGAGTGTTGGTCACCAATGGCGTCACCACAACGGGACCGCGCCTGGGACTATGGTCGGTCATCGCCGCGGCCGTCGGCTTCGTGACGGCGCTGCTCGCCGCGGGCGTCGGCAGCATCGACGAACACAGGCAGTGGCGCTGGAGCGCCATCACCGCCGGTCTCGGAGCCGGCGTGGCTTCGATCGCTCTGGCCTGGATCTTCACGCAGGTACGTACGGCCGACCCCAACTACGTCAGCGGAATCGGCTCCTTCCTCAGCATGTCGGGTGGGATCTTCCTGCTGGCCTCGGCCATGCCGGTCCTCAAGGAATTCCGGCGCGGCAACGTCTATTCGGACCAGCCTGCGACAGATCTTCCGGTGACTGCGGCAGAGTCGCTGGTGGAGGCAACGGTGTAGATGCGAGGGGCGCTTTGCCGGCACGACCGTCGGCAATGGAACGTTCCCACGGTATGGTGACCTGGTCCGACACGCTCCGTCGTGGCAGTGACCACCGCAGGCGGGCCACCACGAACAGAGCAACGGAAAGGGAGACAACACAACCATGAGACGTTGGAACTTCAAGCTCATTGCGCTCATTGCTGCAATGGTGCTGGTCATCGCAGCATGTGGCGGCGATGACGACGATGCGGGTGGCGGCGATACCGCGGCGCCCGAGACAACAGAAGCAAGCGGCGGCGAGACCGATACCACGGCGCCGGCCGAGACGACCACAACGGCCGGTGAGGCCATGGACGACTCGCTGCCCGGCGAAGGCGTATCGGTCACGATGGCGCGTGCCGACTGGTCGACCGGCTATTTCCAGGCTGCGGTCTACCAACAGCTGCTCCAGGAGCTGGGCTACGAAGTGAGCGATCCTGCCGACCTCGAGCTGGGACCCTCGCTTGCCTATCTGTCGATGGCGCAAGGCGACTTCGACTTCTGGGTCAACAGCTGGTACCCGGGTCACATCAGCTGGTGGGAGCCGGAGCTACCGGACGGTACCCAGGTGGGTGATCACCTGACCGTTCTCGGGCCCGCACCGGAGGCGGCAGGGGACTTCGAGCTGGCATTCCGCGAGGCCCCGGGTGAGTTGGTTGCCGGCGGTCTCCAGGGCTACCTGATCACCAAGACCTTCGCCGAGGAGTACGGCCTCAAGACCTTGGACGACCTGAACAGCAACGCCGATGCCCTTGCAGCATTCGATGCTGCAGACCCGGTACCGGGCAACGGCATTGCCGACATCTACGGCTGCCAGGAGAGCTGGACCTGTGACAACATCATCACGAGCCAGATCGCCTTCTCGGGCTGGGAGAACATCCAGCAGACCATCGCGGGTTACGACGCGATGATCGCCGAGGCGGTGGCCAAGGCCAACGCCGGTGAGCCGATGGTCATCTACACCTGGACACCCAGCGCCTACATCACCCAGCTTCGCCCCGGCGACAATGTGGTGTGGATCGGCGTCGAAGAGGTCATCGATGATTCGAACCCCGCCGGGCAGGACGGTGGCGAAGGCCACGACCAACGCCCGGGCAGGGCCAACATCGGGCCCGATCAGTGCCCCGTGGCTGAGGATCTCGGCACCTGCCAGCTCGGCTGGATCGCTGCGGACATCCTCGTGACGGCGAACACGGAGTGGCTCAACGCCAACCCGGCCGCTGCTGCGCTGCTGGCGCAGGTGCAACTGCCGATCATCGACGTCTCGCTCGCCAACGTGGAGCAGGACTCCGGCCGCAACACCAACGAGGACATCCAGGAGCTCGCCGCCGAGTGGATCGCCAACAACCGGGCGCTCGTCGACGAATGGCTCGCCGCTGCCAAGGCAGCTGCCTAGCCAGACCACAGCTCGACGGACAAGACCAAGCGGCGCCTCCCACCGGGGGGCGCCGCTTCTCTTTGCGCGACGTCGGTCCCGGGAGCCAGGCCGAGCAGCGAGGAGAACAGTGCGCTGGACCTATGCTCGGCCCCTGCGGCCGGGAGTAACATTTGCGCCTGAAAGACGTGCGCTCGTGCGCGACGGCGCCGTGTTACACGGGCGACGGGATACGATCATCCTGAGACCCCCGCACGGATTCGCTTGCGAAGCGCCTGGGGGAAGAACCGGAAAGCGACTCGTGGTGAGCAACGTCCAACCGAGCATCGTCGTACAGCACGTCAACAAGACCTACGTGCCATCGCCGACCTGGCTGCGAGCACTCGTCAAGACGAACATCACCGATCCCGTCGTGGCCCTTCGCGACATCAACTTCGAGGTGGCCCCTGGCGAGATCGTCGGTGTGGTCGGCCCGAACGGAGCGGGGAAGACGACGACCTTTCGCATCCTGGTTGGCCTGACGACGCCGACGTCCGGCACGGCCACCGTGATGGGATATGACACGGCGAGGAACGCATCCCACGTCCGCTCGCTGGTCGGTTGGATGCCCGGCGATGACCGCAGTCTCCTGATGCGACTGTCGTGTGCGGAGAACCTGAGGTTCCACGGGCGTCTCCAAGGTCTCAACCCGAGCACGATGGACGAACGGATCAGAGAGGTCTTGGAATCGGTCGGCCTCGCCCACGCCTACTCCAAGACGATCTTCGCCCTGTCGGCGGGGATGCGATCACGCCTCCAGCTGGCTCGGGCACTTCTGCACGACCCGCGGGTACTCATTCTCGACGAGCCCACCGCGGCGATCGACCCGGTCGCCTCCCATGCCCTGCTCAAGCTGATCATGGACATCGTGGAGGAGCGGAAGCTCGCAGCCCTGGTCTCGTCCCACCGGCTCGAGGAGATCGAAGCCCTCGGATCACGCGTGATCCTGCTCGACCGGGGCACGATCCGCCACGACGGCGACCTGGAATGGATGCGGCAGAAGCTCGAGCGGCCCATGCTCGAGATCGAGTTTGGCGATTCCGCCTCGGCCACGCTGGCACTGAAAGCCATCAACGAGAGCTCCATCGAGACGGTGAGCTCGCTCGAGGACGAGACGACCGTGCGATGCGTCATGGACCACGGGACACCGTCGGGGACGGTGCTCGCAGAGTTCAACGGACTCCTCCCCCACATCACGCGCATCAGCGAGGTCAAGCGCCCACTGCGAGAGCTGCTCGCCGAGATCTATGGAGAAGACGACACGTCGGTTGACCGTGACCGCAGGAGGCGTCGGGAGGCGGGCGACGAGCACCGCTCCCGCCGCGACCGCAGGAAAGACAAGGTGAAGACCGGGCGCCGGAGGAGTGCGAGATGACCGCAACCAGGACGCCGGCGAACCCGCACCAGGCCGCTGAGCGAGAGGTACGGAGACGACCGGGCAAGGTGGTGACGACCCTCGCCTTCCTGCGGGCCGAGTTCGTCGAGGAGATCAGCTATCCCGCGACGTTTGCGTTCTCCATCATTCGCAGCGTGCTGCCGCTGGTGCTGTCGTTCTTCATCGGGCAGCTCATCCGTGACGAACGGGTCGGCAGCGACTACGTGACCTTCGCCGCCATCGGCCTCGGCGTGACCAGCATGCTCGGAGGTGCGCTGAGCGGGTTCGGCGCCAGCCTGCAGAGAGCCTTCCAGCGCGGCACGCTCGAGACCTACCTGGTCGAGCCGGTTCCATGGACCTTCCTGCCCTTCGCCATGAACACGTGGCAGGTCCTTCTCGGGCTGGTCAACGGCACGATCCTCATGGTCGTCGGGTACTTCCTCGGGGCCTCATACCAGCTCACCGACCTGCCGGCGTTCGTCCTTCTCGTGCTGGTCGGACTGCTGGCCACCACGGCGATCGGAATCCTGTCGTCCGCCATCTTGATGTTGACGCTGAAATCGCAGCCGATCCTCCTGGTCTACGGAATGGCGGCGAGCCTCCTCGCCGGTTCCGTCTTCTCGGTCTCCCAGTTGCCCGACTGGCTCCGATTCTTCTCCTATCTCATCCCGCACACGTATGTCATCAACGGCGCTCGCGGTCTGCTCATGGAGGACCCGGGAGCATTCACCATCGAGTATGCGACGGCGATGACGGTCCTGGCCACATTCACGGTGATTGTGCTGCCGCTGGGAGTCTGGATGTTCCGCCGCACGCTCGAGCTGGCCCGTCGCCTGGGCTTGCTCAGCGGCTACTAACCGGGCGAGCCGCCTCGAACGGGTCGTGATGGAGCCAGACCTTCCTGCCGTCCTCTTCGTTGCCACCCCTGCCGCCATGGGTGGATCCAACCGCAGCCTGGTGACGCTGCTGGCGGAGCTGGAGGGAACGGTGCATCGGGTGCTGGCGTCCCCCGGCTTCGGTGCGTTCGTGACGCACGTCCGGGAAGAGGGCCTCGCCGACGAGTACGTCGACCTGCCGCGCCGGCCCGGGCATTGGGCGGATCGGCTGCTGCGGGTCACGGCCGGGGTGCGCATCGCGTGGTGGGCCGTTCGTAACCGGCGACGGCTGGCCGCCATCCACGCCAACGCTCTCACCGGGCTGAACCTGGCCACTCCGGCGGCACTGGCGACCCAGCGGCCGACCGTGGTGTGGATCCACGACCCGGTCGGCTCCAAGTGGGGCGCTCGACTCGGCCCGATCCTGCGTCGCCTTCTCCCCCGCCTCCGGCTCGCCGCCGTCTCCCCGACCGCCGAGTCGATCGCAGTGGAGAATGGGCTGTGTGACGAGGGGGATGCCACGATCGTCCCGAACCCGCTGGCGGCCGACGAGCTCCTCGCCGAGGAGAATCGGGACGGCACGCCTCCGTTGCACGTTGGCTTCGTGGGCGGAGCCTCGCCGCGCAAGGGCTTCGACCTGCTCCCCGCCGTCGTTGCTGCGACGCTCGACCTCCCGATCGTGTGGAAGCTCTACGTCAACCTGGAGCCCACGATCGGAAACGAGATGACGTGGATCAACCTCGAGCAGTACCCGCGAGACCGTGTAGACGCCGTTGGCAAGCTCGTCGACGTCAAGCGGGTGTACGCAGATCTGGACATCGTCTTCATCCCATCGCGGGCAGAGTCGTTCTGTCGGGTCGCCGCCGAGGCGATGCTCAACGGCCTTCCGGTCGTCGGCAGCGACATCCCGCCCCTGGTCACCCTGCTCGGCGACAACGAAGCCGGCCTCGTCTTCCCCTCTGAGGACGTCGCCGCGGCCGCTGCCGCAGTACGGCGTCTCGTCGAGGACGATGTTCTTCGCCGCAAGCTCGGCGATGAAGGGCGGGTGCGCTCAGAGGCGCTCGGCCCAGGTGCGATCACAGCCCAGCTGCGCCGGCTCTACGGACTCTGACGCCGGTCTCACCCGGCGATGCAGACTCGGGAGGGCGGCGAGGCAAAGCGGAAGAGCCTCACGTCCCCCGCCTGGTCTCGCCCTCAGACGTCGATCTCGTCCTCGTCGGGCATGTTGACGACGATCCGTGCGTCGGATGCGGCCGCGAGGCTCGATTCGTCGATCTGGGGTCTCTCGGTACCGCCGGCGAGCAACGCCACGAGATCGCCGACGGCAACGCGTCCGCCCTCGGGAATCAATGCGCGGCTCAGCGTCAGTCCACCCTCGGACGACGTCAGACGCATGTGCACGACACCCCGGCCCTCACGCAACGACAGAGCGTCCTTCACCCGGCGTTTGCGAAAGCGGTTCCCGGACCCGAGCAAGGTGGCGCGCTTGGTGCGCTGCATCGCCACGAACTCGTCGATGGCGATGTCGCAGATGTCGTCGCCGAACTCGATCGAATCGCCTTCCGCGATGTGCCACTTGGCGACGTAGCCTCCGCGAAAGGCGGCATCGGCGGCGGGGATCTCAACCTTCAGCAGCATGTGCCGCTCCTCGTGATGTATGAAATGGTTGCAGCTTGCGACGCAATCGTCGCACGGCCGGCGTCACCCGCGCACCGGTGCGCCTGGCCTGCCACGCCGCCTGGGCGGCCATGGCGCGTGTTCGGAGGCGGATGCCGCCGCCGGTCCCCGTGACCTCGTAGCCGAGACGTCGCAGCAGATCGCCGGCAATGGTCTCGAACAGCGCAACGTCCTCGGGCGCCATCTCGCTGCGCCAGTCACGCATGCCCTTGGTCACGGGCTTGGAGAGACCAGCGAAGGCATCGGGGTGTTTGGTCGAGGCGGCGAACTCGCGCCCTTTCTCGTGGTACGCCATCATCGCAGGGTCGAAGTCGAGGCCGAGGAAGTCACACAACTCCCGTGCGGTTCCCTCCGGATCCTCGACCATGTCCTCGTAGCGCACCTCCCGATAGCGGTGCGGACCCAGGCGGCCACCGACCTCGCTGCCGCGTCCCACCCGGGTGCGCCAGTAGTAGGCGGCCTCGCCGATCGTCGAAGGACCCCACTCGTCGCGGTCCAGGTACGAGGTCGCCACGTCGCGGCCGTCGCGGATGATGTGCACGAACTTGGCATCCGGGAACATCTCACTCAGCTGTGCGATCTGTGCGACGTAGCCCGGAGTCTTGTCCCCGTAGTAGGGCTTGTCGTTCACAGCTGCGAAGCATTCGAGGACGCGGCGCACCGCATCTGCGAGATCCCCAGGTGGCGATTCCACGAGCGCACCGGTGACGATCGCCCGCTCCACTCCTTGTCGCAGGAAATTGTCGTTGCGATACAGATCGTTCACGAAAGTCGTCGTTGCGAACCCGTCCCGCGTCTCGTAGCGCCGGCGCAGCCGGGCCATCGCCCCGATGAAGTGTCCCTCGTGCATGACGGCCAGCTGGGGGTGCGAATCGAAGACGTTGCGGAACAGCGTCGTACCCGACCTGCCGCTTCCGACGAAGAACGGGAACACCCGCTCCGACCCTGACCCGCCGTTCATCTTCTCGCCACCCGTGTCACCTCGGGGTTCAGACAAACTCCATGTCGTGGAGCACACGGTAGATCTCGGTGCCGATCGGCATCATGCGATCGACGGGGAAATGGGCGAAGTCCACCTGCTCCTCGACGCCTGACAGCTTGAGGATCCTGTCCACATCGACGATGGAGAAGTCCAGCTCGTGGGAGAGCTCGGCGAGGGCGATCGTGAACTCGCGCCGCCGCACGTGATGTGCCGTCTTCACGAGCTGATAGTTGTGCGTCGGGTTCGCCGGGTCGAGGGCCATCGTGTTGTAGTAGATCACCTGTGCCCCGATCCGCTCCCGGATCTCCTCGACCAACCGGGTGTTGTTCTTGCGGAATGCGTCGACGGGCATTCGGCCAACACGCTTGAAGTTCTTGCGGAACCACTCGACCGCGGTGAGGTCGTCGAGCACCCTGTCGAGATCTTGGTTGAGCCACCATCCACCGGGATCGGCGAGGAAACCGTGCTCCCGATGGGCATAGATCTGGCGGGTCTCGTCGGTCGAGATGCCGAGGACGATGATGTCCTTGTTGAACTCTCCGGCCTCCGGAACGTGAGGCACCGTGAACGTCGGCTCCCAAAACGTCGGCTCGAAGTAGTCGGGCCCCAACTTGAGCATCTCGCGAGTCTCGGCGATCGCATCCTGCGGCAGGTCGTCGAGCGTCTGCAAGATCTGATCGGAGCGGTTGCCACCGGTGCCGGCGATATGGCGGCTGATGGCGACGGTGCCCTTGATGCCTTCTCGCATCAGCGGGGCCGCGGTGAACACGGAGGGAAGGTCGCAACCGCCCTTCAGGACGATACCGCGGCGCGGCTCGGGAAAGTCGTCCGACTCGCTGACCACCACGGAGCGGCGGCCACTGTATTGGACCCAGCCGAGACCGCTCTCCTTCTTGATCTCGTTCTCGATCGACGACAGATAGCGGTACTTGACCCAGTTCTCGATCTTGGTGTTCTCGCCGAAAACCGTTCGCCAGCTCTTCAGAGCCACGTTGACTGACTTCGGAAGTGGCACTAGAAGCCCTCCTCTAGATCGTTGTCGCCCCCGGCGACGTTGACGACAACCCGGAACGCCGGTGCCTCGCGCCACTGCTGTTCCGGTTCCTCGAGCTCGCCGTGGTCCTCCGTCGTGACGACGGCGAGCAAATCTCCACTCTGCAACGGCTCACCTTCACGGGCGATCTGCTTGCGCAGCACGCCGGAGTCCGACGACGTGACGTCCACCTCGAGATACACCTTGCCCTGGCGAACTTCGAGATCGCTCTTGAGCTTCTTGCGGCGGCGACCGGACAGCAGCGTCGCCCGAGCCGTTCGCCTGAGTACGGCGAACTCATCCACCGCCACCCGGCAGATCTCGTCGCCGAAGCCGATCGGCTCGCCCTCCTGCTTGAACCACGACACGACTCGGCCGCCACGCAGCGACTGGTCGATCATGGGCATCTCCAGCTTCAGAATCATCGGGAGCCACCCTTGGCCCCCACTTGGGCCACGAGCGTGCGCTCGTCGAAGAACCCGTAGTCCTGGAGCACCCTCACGACCTCGGCGGCGATGACGGCGGAGGCCTCGTCCGAGTACGTCATGGCTGCCGTGACGTTGTCGGCAGCGCCGATCTCTGCGATGAGCCGGTCGACGTCGATGATCGAGATGCCCTCGTCGTGGGACACGCCGATCAACATGTGATCGAGGCGGTGTGCCCGCAGCGGCAGCGGCTCCTCGCTGAGCCCGAAGTAGTTGTACGTCGCATCCGCGGGGTCGATGGTCGAAGCGTTGGCGACGAGCACGTGGGCGCCGAGCTTCTCCTTGATGAGGTCGACGATGGCGACGAGGTCGGCTCGCACGTTCTGCACGGCCTCCTCAGAGCTCACCCCACGGGAACCGAGGTTGCGCACATCATCCGCGACGGAGAGCAGCACGATGTCGGGCGCAGCCTCCAGCATCGTCGCGGTGCCGTCCTCGAGCTCGCGGCGCAGGTCTGCGAAACCCGATGAAGGCTCCCCGGCCACCTCGATCGCATAGTCCGGATACTCCACCGCGACGATCTCACGCACGCTGCGATCCAGCTTGCCCCCTGCCTCGCGCGGCAAGGTGGCGTTGGCAATGTCGCCGTTGCCCTTGACGAGCAACTTCAAATGCCGAGTTTCAGTCATGGCGAATGGCTCCAGTCGTAGTGAGGGCGACCCCCGGAGCGAGACGGAATGGGTCCCACCTGCAACGGCCCCCTCGAGACGCGGTCTCCACACCCCCTGCGGGAACCTCCGAGCCGCCAGCGTACCATTCGAGGTACGCCGGAATAACGGGCTGAGCGACCCATTTTGGAGACGCCAGGCCGATTCCAGAGGTCAGAAACCCCTTGACCATCAAGGGATTGGCCAAACGGCCCCGAAGTCGTCGTGCGGTCATGAGGCAACGGAGACGAGGAGATCGAAGAGGCGCTGGGCGGCATCTTCGGCCCGGAAGCTCTGCTCGAAGATCTGCCTGCCTCGCCGGCCGAAACGAGAGCGGCGCTGCGGATCATCCAGGAGCTCGAGCAGGGCTGCGGTGAGGGCATCTGGATCGGCGGGAGGAACAACGAGGCCGTTCTCCCCCTCGATGACGACTTCGCGCAACGCCGGCAGGTCCGACACCACCACCGGAAGGCCAAGACCCAACGCCTCGATCAAGGCACCGCCCAGCCCTTCGTACACCGAGGGGAACACGAACACATCGGCGGCGGCGAGTAGATCCGGCACGTCGGACCGATGGCCGAGCCGGACGACGGAGTCCTGCACGCCGAGCTCGTCGATCAATCCTCCGATGCGGGCCGCGGCGTGACCGTCTCGGCCCACGATGTAGAGGCGGGCGTCGGGCCGCTTGCGCACGACCTCCGAGAACGCTTGCACCAGGTGGACGTGGCCCTTCTGGTATTCCTGCCGGCCGACCGTGATCAGCATCTCGGTCCGGTCGTCGATGCCGAGACCGGTGCGGGTGCGGGCTCGACGCTCAGGTTCGGGAACGCCAAGCCGCGTCTCGTCACGACCGCGGTACACGACCGTGATCCGGTCCCGCTCGACACCGAGGGTCTCCACGGTCGAGTCCTTGACGGCCTGGCTCACGGCGTGGAAGTGATCGGTGAGATGGCGGGCAGTGAATCCGTCGACTGCCTTGACGATCTTCAGCTTGTTTGCGTTCACACCCGGGTCGTCGAGACGGGCCGCATCGTAAGCAGTGTTCGCCAGCAACGACATCACCGGCACGTCGATGCCGATGCAGGCGATTCGCCCCGCCAGGTCGGCGTCGAACAGCGACGTGTAGACCAGCGAGGGCTGCTCTCGCTTGATCACCTTGCGCAGATCGCGAATCTGGCCCAGCCGGCTCGACGCCGCGAGGAACCGCACGTCGAACCCGCCGGCGGCGACCTCGTCCTCGAACCCGACATCGGAGCGGTCGAGGCACGCCACGATCGGCGTTGTGCCCTGGCTGCGGAACCGCGGCAGCAGTTCGACGAGTGACCGCTCGGCACCACCCGCCCCGAAGCTGTTGATGACGAAGAGCAGCTTCATCGCCTCACCTCATGGCCCCTCGTACCCGGTGAGGCGGCGCCGGACCGCATCCTCGAGCTGCAGACCGGACCGCATCTTGCGGGTGAAGAAGTAGACGCCGTCGCTCAGCTGCACGGGCACCCGGTTGAGCCGCAGCAGGTCCGCGTCTTCCGACACCGCATTCCCGCTGCCGAGCGTCGCCGTCGAGTACCGCTCGGCGACGGGCGCGGCTGCTTGCTTCGACCAGTAACCCCAGGGATAGGCAAAGTGCTCGGCATCGATCCCCATGCGGCGCTTGATCAGATCATTGCTCGTGTCGAGCTCCTCGGCGATCTGGTCGGAACCGATCGTGCGGAAGTCGACGTGGCGGTGGGTGTGGGCGCCAAGTGTCATCAGACCGCTCTCGGCCATGGTCTCGACTTGATCCCACGTCAGTGGCTCGGCGCCGCCACCGCCGGCAAGGGGCTCCTGCGATTCGACGGGATGGGTCGTGAGGTAGAGGAGGAAAGGCAGGCCGCGCTCCTTCAGCTCGGGGAACCCGTGGCGGAAGAAGTCGTCATACCCGTCGTCGAAGGTGAGCACGAACTGGCGATCGGCACCGACGGCGGCACGGCGTGCGATGGCGGTGTCGAGATCCACGACCTCGCCGTTCGCCTCCATCCAGTCGAGCTGTGCGATGAAGGCCTCCCGGGTCACCTCCATCTGGCGGCCGAGACCGGCGTCGATCTGGTGATAGATCAGGATGCGTGGCCCGGGCATGTCGGGGTAGAAGACGTCGGCCGCGGCGAACACGACCTTGCCGGCACGCCGGGCGGCCTCCTTCACTGCACCGCGGAGACTTCCCACCTGTAATCCTCTCCCAAGAGCTCCACCAACTCGGCGTTCGGTCCGGCAAACCTGGCCTGCAGGAAGGCCCGGACCTCGGTGGTCGGTGCGGGATACGCGGAACCACCCGAGGCCGTGTAGCTGTGGTTGCGGAACTCCGGCGGCTCCCATCGCGGCAGCCCGGCAAAAGCTTGAATCCGCGCCAGGGTCGCAACGGGCTGACGGATGAGATCGTTGAACTTCACGACGAGCAGCTGGGTACGGGGGTACACCTCCAGCCAGCGTCGCAACTGCTCCGCATACATGCCTCGTGCCGCATACGAGAATCGGCGGAGAGGCAGTGCGCGGTAGCGCTCGTCGGCGGCGAGCCGGTCCAGCTCACCGTCGAGCCGCTCGCCCTCGGCGCGGAGGGCTTCCAGCAGCTCGAGCGGTTCGTGCTCGAGGCGTCGGTTGTGGTGATATTGCGAAACGGCCCGTTCTGCCGGATCCCGCAGCAGGGCGACCAGCTTGGCCTCGGGAACGAGCGCATGCACGCGCTCCGGGGCGCGCGGATCGAACAGATAGTCCGGCGTCGCCTCGAATGTGACGAATGGACGGCCACGGCGCGCGGCCAGGGAGCGCCGGGCATTCAGCGGGAAGTGCGCCCGATACCACGACTCACCACGCCAGTACTCGAAGGTGAAGTAATCGACTTCCTTGCGCAGCGACGGCACGACGTTCGGATGACGTCCCAGGTATTTGTACAGCGAGCTGGTGCCACAACGCTGGCCGCCGAGGATCAGCAGGTCCGGCAGTGTCCGATGGTCGGCGGTGCGTTGCCTGCCGCGCAGCCTCGACCGCACGAGCTTGCGTCGTAGCTCGATGGGCGCGACCGCCTTGAGCTGGTCGGCTACTCCATGCCGTACTCGGTCAGTCGCTCGCGCCACCGGCCCTGCCCCCTCGCCGTGCCGTCATCGTGTGTCTTACTGATCGCTCTTGTCGCCCGCCAGCGCTCCGAGCGACTGACCCAGGCGGTCCAGGAGGCCGTGCTCGGCATCATCTGCTTGCGTCACGCCGTCACCACCACCGCCCTGGGGCGGCTCGGTGGGTCGACCGGGCGTCACGCTCGACGCCGGCACCCAGCCGCGCCGTGGGCGGATGCCGAGCAGTACGGAACCGATGAGGCGGCTGCGGCTGCCGGCAAACTGCTTCACGAGTTGATCGACGTGTGCCTGGCGGGTGCGACCGACGGTCGACACCACGATGTACGCGGACACGAGCCCGGCCATGACGTACGCAAACGGCGACAACGCCGAGGGGCCGACGACGATCACGATGTCGTAGCGATCGAGCGCCTGTTCCGTGAGGGCCCGGAACGACTTGCTGGCAAGGGTGTCAACCGCATCGACGGTGCGAGGGTCACCCGGCAGGACACAGAGGTTCTGACCGAGCGATACGCAGCCATCGAGCACCTGACCCACGTGATGGTCCAGCATCTGGTCGTCGGCATGGTCGGCGACCAGGTCGGCCAGCGTGGTTCCCCCGGACAGCTGGTCGCGGAAGTCCGGCATGCCCCCGATCTGCCCGTCGACGAGGAGCACGGAGCGGCCCACTCCCGCCAGGCTCTGTGCGACCTCGAGGACCAGCCCGCTCACGCTCTCGTCGGCGGTGCCCAGGCCGGTGAACCCGATGGTGACGGGGCCCGAGGCGTGGAACAGGCCGAGGATCGCCGAACGGACGGATTGCACGCCTTTGGCGCGCACCGCCTCATATCGTCGCGGGCTCAGCGCAAAGCGGGAAGCGTGTTGGGGAGCCTCGGCGAGGACGGGCATCGGCTCGAGATCGGTCGGCGTCCACACCGTGCCCTGCACCCGGTCGGCGAAGATGATGGCGACCAGACCTGCGATCGCACCACCGAGCAGCCCGATGAGAGCGGCGAGGGTGCGGTCGGTCGGTGCCGGCGTCTCGTCTTCGACCACGATGTCGAGGAGGGTGATCGAGTTCGTCGACTCACCGGCGTCGATGAACTCCTGGTACTGCTGGCCGATCGCCTCGAGACGGGCGTTGAGCGCCGACTGCTCCAACTCCTCCGCAGTGCTCAGCTCGAACTCGATCTCCTCGGGCTCGGGTGGGGTGATCTGGGCGAGCTCGAGCTTCAACGCAACCAGCTCGTCACTCAGCTCGGCGATCTGCGCTTCGAGTGCCGCGACCTCGTCCTCGTCCGGCTCATCCTCATCTCGCAGGTCCTCGAGCTCGTTCACGAGCTCATCCAGATCGCCGTTGGTGGCGTCGATCTGTGTTTGCAGGATCCCGAGCTGCACTTCGAGCTCGAGCGAGATCGGCGTCGGCTCCGGCGGCGGCGGCGGCTCCAGCTCGGCGAGCCGAACCTGTATCGCTTCCGCTTCGGCGATCAGCCGGCTGATCTCGGCTTCGACGTCGACGCGGGTCGGGTCGACGGCGACGTAGTTGTCGCGCATCTCCAGAACGATCTGCTCTGCGGTCTCCGGAGATGCTTCGACGGCTCGGAATGCCAGCGTGCCCCGTTCTGGCGACGAGACGAGCTGCACCGACGGGTTCTCGAGCAGCGTGGCGTTCACTTCCTCCGCAACCTCGGTTGCGGTTTCGACGAGGCCCGCCGCCGGGCTCGCTGCAGGCGATCCGCCGCCGCGGGAGTTGCCCCCGCCCGAGTCCTCTTCCGACTCTGCGGCGATGAATTCGATCGTTGCGGTCGCCGAGTAACGCGGTTCGATGTTGTCGTTCTGCAGGTTCGTCACCGCAAGTGCGATGACGAACCCGAGAATCGCCAAGACGGCCACGAGCCACCACCGGGCCCGCACCATCCGGCGGAGCCGGCTCAAATCCATGATGTACTCAGTTCCATGTAGCAGCGTCCCTCAGGCTTCCGGCCTCATCGGCGTCGCGCACGCCAACAACGTGGGCGAGATCGTGTACGGCCAACCTGACCGCCTCGCGCTCCCCCAAGTCTGCCAGATCCCGGAGATGATGCAGTGCATCCGTCAGTTGATGCTCATCCGGGAAGCCGATGGACGCTTTGTTGATCTTTGGATGGTCGCTGGGTACGAGGGGCCCATCGGAGAGCACCTCCTCCAGCTTCTCGCCCGGCCGCATGCCGGTGATCTCGATCTGGATGTCACGACCCGGCACGAGACCCGAGAGGCGGATGAGGCGCGAGGCGAGATCCATGATGCGCACCGGCTCGCCCATGTCGAGCACGAAGACCTCGCCACCCTCGGCGAGTGCCCCGGATTGCAGCACCAACTGCACCGCCTCGGGCACGGTCATGAAGTATCGGGTCATGCGGGGATCGGTGACCGTGACCGGACCGCCCCTCTGGATCTGTTCCATGAACGTCGGAACCACACTGCCGCGGCTGCCGAGCACGTTGCCGAAACGAACGGCCGTATAGACGCCGCTCTCGCAACGTGACGCCGCCGACTGCAGCATCATCTCGGCGATGCGCTTCGTGGCGCCCATGATGCTGGACGGCCGGACCGCCTTGTCGGTGGAGACCAGGACGAACCGCTCGACGCCGTAGCTCGTGACCGCCCGCAGCACGTTGGCCGTGCCGGCCACGTTGGTCTTGACCGCCTCCTCGGGACAATCCTCGAGGATCGGCACGTGCTTGTGGGCGGCAGCGTGGAACACCACCTGCGGATCGAACCGTGCGAACACCTGGTCGACGCGGGCGGCATCACGAATGTCGCACAACACACGGATCGGCTCGTTGCCGGTGGTCTTCCAGGCTGCCATGGCGTCGTGAAGATGCGTCTCGTCGTTGTCGAGGGCGAAGACGGTGGTGCCGCTGAACTCGAGGCACTGCTTGACGATCTCGGATCCGATCGACCCGCCGGCGCCGGTCACCAGGATGCGGCGGCCGTCCAACATCTCGGCTACGGGGGCGAGGTCCGTCTTCACCGCGGCTCGCGGCAGGAGGTCGGAGAGCTCGATGTTGCGGATGCTCTCGGCTGCGTGTCCCTTCAGCAGCTCATTGAGATTGGGCACGATCCGCAGCGCAACGTCCACCGACATGCAGGCGTCGACCAGATCGCGGAGCGTCGATTCGGGGACCTTGGCGGCAACGATGACCTGGTCGGCGCGGTACGTCCTGACCAGGTCGGGTACGCGGTCGACACCCGCCCACACGGGGCGGCCGACAAGGCGCCGGGCATGGGGCCCCGAGTCGTCGATATCGATGAAGCCGATGACCTCTGCGGCAGGATCGAGGTTGGGAGCCTGTCGCGCCAGCACAGCGGCCGGTCGGCCGGTGCCGACGATGAGGGCACGCACGGGTGCGCCGTAGGTCGCCATGCGTTTGAACGAGAACATGCGGGATCGAAAGCGAATGGCCCCCATGCCGACGAGCGTGAACATCGCACCGAGGATCACGACGGACATCGGGATCGGTTGCTCGACCTGGAAGGCGTCGCGACCGATGATCATCGATGCCACGATGACGCCGCCGGCGGCCGCGGAGGCGAAGCCGACCCTGAGCGCTTCGGCGACCGAGGCGTACTCCCAGACGTGGCCGTACGTGCCGAACGCGACGTTTGCGATGAGATGCACGAGCACGATCATCGGCAGCACCCGCCAGAAGCCGGGCCACCAGTCTGCGGAGACACCGAGTCCGTCCATGAAGCGAGCGACGAGGCCGGCGACGTAGGCCATCGAGATGATGAACGCATCGATCAGCGCGAATGTGACGTCCGCTCTGACTCGAGCGGCGTTTTGGGCGACTGCCATCCGCCAGGATGGCTCTTGGCTGTCGCCTCGACTTGGTTGCGGCTGCATCGTTCCCCCACGCTGCCCAGCCATGAATGCACACGGGTTGGAGGGCGGGCATCCCCGTGATCTGTCTAGGTCGCGGCCGCCCTGCTCAGCCACAACACTCCGTCGACTGTACCGGCTGCGGCAGGTTGCGAACAGCCTATTTCGCCGGTTTGCGCCGATTTGGGTCGAGCGCCCTATGCCTTGCCACTACAGGGTTTTGAGCCCCGTGGTACGTTGTGGACGGCGGGCCGATCCGCGCTCGTCTCACGGGGGGTTTCGACCAGACATGCATGCGCATCTGCCGGCTTCCCATCGTGTGATTCTGCGGAACCGGCGTCCTCTCGGGCGTCGCGTCGTGCTCCCATTCCTCGAGGTGGGACGGTGATGCAGCGACCACGCATCGTCGTGGCGATCAAGGGACTCGGCATCGGCGGAGCGGAGATGCTCATCGCCGAGAGCGCCCGGCTGTGGGACCTGGCGCGCTTCGACTACCGAGTCGTGTACGCCCTCCCCTGGAAGGACCAGTTGGTCGAACGCATCCGGGAGCTCGGCATCCCCGTGGAATGTGTCGGCACCAATCGAGGCATGACGCCCGGTGCGTGGCTGACATTGCGACGATTCATCGCGGCGAATGCGGATCTGGTGCACGCCCATCTCCCGGCCATGGGTGCGGTCGTGCGTACCGTTGCTCCGGTACCCGTGGTCTACACGGAGCACAACATCGCAAGTTCGTACCGGCGGCCCGTGCGGATGGCCAACCGTGTCACGTACGGTCGCAACCGTGCGGTGACGGCGGTGTCGCAAGCCGTCGCCGACTCGGTGGCCGCATACCCCGGCCCGCAAGCCGAGGTCGTGTCCAACGGGGTGTCGGTGTCGGTCGAGCCGGAGACGGCAGCGGCTGCACGACGCGAGCTCGGCATCGACGCGGCAACGCCCTTGGTGGTTCACGTGGGGAACATCCGGCCCCACAAGGGGCACGCCAATCTCGTCGCCACCGTCTCACGCCTCGCCGAAGCCGTTCCGAACGTGTGCGTCGTGTCGATCGGCGGCGAGAAGAACGACGGCGACCTCGCCCGGGTGCGCCGGCTCGCCAGGGAGGCCGGCGTTTCCGGCACCCTCCGCTTTCTCGGCCGCCGCGAGGATGCCCTGGCCTTCGTGGCGGCGGCTGATGTCTTCGTCAATCCGTCCGACTTCGAGGGCCTGCCGGTCGCCGTGTTGGAGGCGATGGCATTGGAACGACCGGTCGTTGCCACCGCGGTCGGCGGTGTGCCCGCGATCGTGCAGCAAGAAGTGAGCGGAATCCTGGTGCCGGCCAAGGATCCGGATGCCCTCGCTGCCGGCGTCGCACAGCTGCTGGAAGATCGCAGCACGGCGGCGATGTATGCCGCCGCCGGGCGGAAGATCGTCGAACGTGACTACAGCCTCGAGGCGATGGTGAGACGGCTGGAGGCG
Source organism: Acidimicrobiia bacterium (assembly GCA_965216945.1). Classification (GTDB taxonomy): domain Bacteria; phylum Actinomycetota; class Acidimicrobiia; order Spongiisociales; family UBA5794; genus DATHZQ01. Next base: position 642,141 of record CBDCGU010000003.1, read on the forward strand.
ATCTACGTCGAGGTGCTCGGTGGCTGACCCGACGATCACCGTCCGGGACTACGCCGACGACGATCTCGACGGAGTGCTCGATCTCCTCCGCACCGCACTGGGAGAGTCGGCCGTCCTCGAGCGGACGCCCGAGTTGTTCGCATGGAAGCACCTCGACAACCCCTTCGGCCGATCCATCCTGTTGGTCGCAGACGCAGCGGGGCGGATCGCCGGCCTGCGGGCCTTCATGCGATGGGAGTTGCGCACCCCGGCCGGCGAGACCCTGCGCTGCGTGCGTGCGGTCGACACGGCCACGCATCCCGACTTCCAGCGACGCGGCATCTTCTCCAAGCTCACAATGGCAGCGGTCGCCGCCGCCGAAGCCGACGGGGTGGACCTGATCTTCAACACACCGAATCCGAAGTCCGGGGCGGGCTACCTCAAGATGGGGTGGCAGGAGGTCGGCTCGATCGGCGTGCTGGCCGCACCGAGCCGCGGCCTCGTCAAGCCATCTGCTCCGGAAGACGGGCTGCCGGAGCCCGCCGACTACCTCCCCGACCCGACCCCGGTGGCGGGTCTCGAAATCATCGATCGCCGCGCCCGCGGTCTGCGCACCCCGCGCACGAAGGAGTACCTCCACTGGCGGTTCGCATCGCATCCCACCGCCCGCTACTTCAGGGTCGACCGCAAGGGATCGACCGCCGTGGTCCGCCCCAACGTGCGCAGCGGTCGTCGGGAGCTCGTGCTCTCCGACGTCTTCGGCCGCACACCGGGTGCGGCGATTGGCGGCGTGCTGGGCCAGAGCCGAGCCGCCTACGTCGCCGGGTGGTTCTCGCAGGGTTCACCGGAGCGGGCGGCCGCGATCCGTCGCGGTCTCTTGCCGGTGCCGCGAGTGAAGACGCTCACGCTGGTCGCCCGGCCGCTGCGTGCGTTGCCGGTGGATGTCGGTAGCCTCGACGCCTGGGACTTTGCGTCCGCCGACCTGGAGCTCCTCTGATGATCGCAATGCTGCCGATGCTCGGGACGATCGGGCTCGTTGTCGGGCTGGCGATCGCCGCCGGCAACGGGTCGGAGCATGTGAGCGCGATCTTCGTCGCCATGGGCGGCGGCTTGATCGTGTCGTATCTGGCGAAGCGTGTCGCCAGTGATGCGGACCGTCTCTGGTTGCCCACGTTCATCATGGGCGGGTACACGGCCAAGCTGCTCGCTTCGTGGCTGCGTTGGTGGGTGTTGGTGGACTACTACAACGGCTCCGGGGACGCCGTCGTGTACCACAACCGCGGCATCCTCAACGCCGAGCTCTGGCGAAGCTTCGAGCCTCCCCCGCTCGGCATCGGCACCGAGGCGATGGAGGGAGTTTCCGGGCTCGTCTACATCTTCTACGCACCCAACTTCCTCGGCGGGTTCTTCATGTTCGCCACCCTGGCGTTCTTCGGGCAGCTGTTCCTCTATGCCGCCTTCAGGACCACGGTCGTGTCACGCCGGCTCAAGCTCTATGCCCTCGCCATCTTCTTCGTGCCCAACGTCGTGTACTGGCCCAGCAGCCCGGGCAAGGAGTCGATCATGATGCTCGGGCTCGGAATGGCGGCTTACGGCATCAGCAAGCTTCTCGCCGAGGGTGTCATCAAGGCGCTTCCGATCATCGGCGTTGGCCTCGTCATCAGCGGCATCATCCGCCCCCATGTCACCGCCATGCAGATCGCCGCGGCGACGTTCGCTCTGCTGCTGGCGAAGAAGGGCGCCGGCGTGGCCAGATTCCCGGCCAAACGCTTGTTCCTGTTGGGATTCGTCGGGCTCGGGTTAGCCGCGACCATCTCCATCGCCGCTGCCAACTTTGGCATCGCGCTGGATGACACGTCGGCTATCGACGGCCAGGTGGACGACCTGTTGTCCACAGTTGAGGAACAGACCGAGACGGGGGGCTCTGCCGTTTCGGGCGGGTTCATCTCGAGTCCCGCAGAGTTCCCCGAGGTCGCCATTCGGGTGCTCTTCCGACCGCTCCCGAACGAGGCGCACAACGGTCCGGCGCTGGCAGCCAGCATGGAGGGCACGCTCCTGCTGCTCATCCTGGTGTGGAGACTGCCCTGGATGTTGCGACGCGGTCTCCGCATCCGCCGTGACCCCTACATCCTGTTCTGCCTCCTGTTCACGGTCGGGTTCATCATCGCGTTCTCGTCGTTCCTCAACCTCGGGTTGATGGCGCGGGAACGCTCGATGGTGATGCCGTACGTGCTTGCCATGCTGGTCGCTCTCGGCTTCGGGCCCCCGGACGACGCCGAGGAGGACGCCGGTGGCGAAAGTGACGCATCGGGCGTGGAAGCTTTGATGCTCGGAGCGGGAACCGAACCGGAGGACACCGCCGGCGCGGCGCTGGTCGCCGGTAAGCCGTAGGCGGGTGCCGAAAAGGCGCCGGTCAGGACCGGACGATTGGCGCGGCTCAGGCCTGACCCCGCGGCAGCTCGGCAGGACGCACGAAGCCCCCGAGCCAAAGGCCACCGAGCACGGCACCGAACACCATCGCCAGGACGGCGATCGCAGCGTTGGGTTGGAAGATCCGGTCGACGGCAATCACCAAGCCGGCGATGGCAACCTGGGCCGAGGCGGCGGTGCCCACCACCCTGGCGATCGACCACCCACGGTCGCTCAACTGGTCGTACACGTGGCTGCGGTCGCCGGCGAACAACGGCATGCCGGACAGCCTGCGTCGGAGCAGCGTCACGGCCAGGTCGACGGCGTAGACACCAAGGAGTCCCGAGGCGACGACGACCGCCCCGTCGCTGCCCTCGGGCGACGAGACGATGAAGCCGTAGACGAGAAACATGGCGACGCTGTAGGCACCGTTGTCACCCAGGAACATGCGCGCCGGGTGCCAGTTCCACACCAAGAACCCGAGGAGGCCGGCGGCGAGCACCATGCCGGGGATCAATCCAAGGCCACGCGACGCCGCCAAGGCCGCCGTGCCGAACGCTGCAACGAGACCGGCAGTGCCGGCGAGTCCGTCCAGACCGTCGAAGAGGTTGACCGCGTTGATGGCCACCACGACCAGTACGACGCCGACGACGACGCTCAGCGGCCCGTCGCCCAGCGCGGGGAGGTCCGCCACGACCACGAGCGCAGTGCCCGCCACGATCTCCACCACGAGCCGCACGGTGGGGCTGAGATCGCGACGGTCGTCGATCAGCCCAAGCACCAGCACGATGCCGGATGCCAGGAACAACCCTTCGTCGAACCTGCTCTCTGCAGCCATCCCGGCGTGCACGCCCAGGAAGATGGCCACGCCGCCGAGCGGCACCGCCGGCCATTCGTGGGGCTTGAGGAACCCGTCGGGACGATCGACGAATCCGCTGTCCTGGCCGAGTTGGATGAGAAGCGCTCCGCCCAGAGCAGAGAGCAGCAGCGCTAGGGCAAAGCCGACCATGTCAGCACCTCCGATCGTTCCCCGGCGTGGACCTCGACCGATCCCGACTTCGCAAAACCCATCCGCTCGTAGGCCGAGATGGCCGCATCGTTGTCCGACCCGACGACGACCTTCACTCGAGACTCACCGCGCTCGGCCAGCGTGGTGAGCAGACGGTCGCCGAGCGCAAGTGCCAGCCCGCGCCGCCGTGCCTCGGGAGCCACGGCCATCGCCAGCAACTCGGCACGCACGTCGTCGTGCTCGCCGCCGTACGTGAGCGTCTCCCATGCTCTCCGCATGATGGCGGGCCGCACCAGCCGCGGTGCGGCGCTCACCCCGGCCCCGATGCCGTGATGGCGGACGAAGTGCTTGTAGAACGCCCCGACGTCCGTGACACCTGCGACGAAGCCGACCACGCGCCACACGCCATCCGCCACGAAGATCTCGGCTCCCTCCCAGTCGAGCATTGCGGCATACAACCGCTCCATGAACCCGCTACCGAGCCGCGGGAGAAACCCGGTGCTGATCGCTTCCATGTGCAGCCGCGCCAGATAGGGGACATCCCGGTCGGTGGCACGGCGGATGTCGACGTCACCGAGCACCGGTGGAGCCTCCACGACCTGCGTGATGCCCTTGCGCTGGGCGACGGCGTGGTAGGTGGCGAACACGGTGCGAACCACCTGTCGTTCGTCGAAATGGGACTCGGCGCGGCGCCGGCTCGCCGCCCCCATGCGGGTCCTCAGCTCGGGATCCCCTCCGACGGCGTTGATTGCGGCGGCCAGTGCCTGCGGGTCGTCGACCGGCACGAGCAGCCCGTTCTCGCCGTCCACGACGACCTCGCGACAGCCCCGAATGTCCGTTGCGATCACGGGCAGCCCGGTGGCGGCTGCCTCCATGGCGGCACGCGGGAAGCCTTCGCGGTGGGAGGGGAGGACGAACACGTCCATCGCCGGGTACAGCTCGTCGACGTCCGTGCGCATCCCGAGCAGCCGCACTCCGGCCGCAGCCGCCCGTGCGGCGAAGTCCGCACCGAGCGCATCCGCCTTCTCCGGATCCTCCGGTCCGATGGCGACCACGATGAACCGATCGTCGAGTCGCTCCGCTGCCGCGACGAGCTCGGGATAGCCCTTCTCGGCGACCAAACGGCCCACCGTGCCGACGACCACCTGATCAGGTGCGGCACCCAACGCCGCACGCACGGAACTCCGGTGCTCGTCGTCGAAACGCGATGCATCGAACCGGCTGAGGTCGACGCCGTTGCCGAGCATGAACGTGCGGTGCGCCGGCGAAAGGTGCCTGGACGTCATCAGCGCGACGTCCTCGGAGCTTTGCACCAACTCGGCATCGGAGAACCGCACCGCCAGCGCTTCCAAGCCGTAGACAACGGTGCGTTTGAGAGCGGGGTCGTCTTCGGTGGCGTAGAGGCCGTGCACCGTGTTGACGACGATCGGCACGCCCGCGATCCGACCGAGGATGCGACCGTACAGCCCCGGCTTGGGATTGTGGGTGTGCAAGATGTCGGGCCGCTCTCGACGAAGGATCTTCCACAGGTCGGCGGCAGCCCGCAGATCGGCCAGCATGTTCCATCCCCGCGACGAGGTCGGTAGCGGGATATGGCGCACGCCGGCCTCCTCGACCACGGCCACGTGCTCCCCGGGGGCACTGATCCCGATGGTGTCCCAGCCGGCGTCTACGGCGGCCCGGAGCTGCGGCAGCACGAGATAGCGCAGACTGAGATCGACCGTCGTGAGATGGGCCAGCTTCACGCCACCAGTCATGCGGCGCCCCGTCCCTTGGCGATCTCATCACCGAGGAGATCGATGTACCGCTGCACCGCGGCATCGAGCGTGAAACGTTCCCGAACCATGCGGCGAGCGGCGTCGCCCCACGCACGGACCTTCCCGGGGTCCTCGGCGAGCTCCACGAGGACCGCGGCGGCCGCCGCAACGTCCCCCTTCGCAATCACTCGCCCCGTGACGCCGTCCTCGACCGTCTCGGCGGACCCCCCGGCGGCAAAGACGATGCTGGGTACGGCGGCGGCGCCCGCCTCGAGCGGCACGCCAGGCAGACCCTCCGTCTTGGAGGTCAGCAGGAGCACGTCGGCCCAAGAGAGATGCGGCAGCACATCGGGAACCGAGCCCATGACTTGCACGACCGATCCCATCTTCCGGTCGGCGATCGCTTGCTCGAGCTCACGTTGCAAGGGCCCGGCACCGAGATAGCGCAATGCGACCGCCGCCTCAGACGATGCCCGCTCGACGACGTCCAGCGCCGCAACCGGGTCCTTCTCGGCCGAGAGATTGCCGATGAAGACCACCCGCAGCCGGCCAGACGGTGGCTCGGGAACGACATCGAAGAACCGCGGCGGCACACCGGTTGGGGCAATCCGCACTTTGGCAGGGGCGACGCCGAGGTGGTCGACGAGCTGCTGTGCCGTCGTTTCCGACACGGACAGCACACGATCGATGCCCCGTAGGATCACGGAGCGAATCCGCCGATGCCGGTCTCCACGGATCCAATACATCGGCTCACCGATGCTGACATAGACGAGACGCGGCCGGTGACGCATCACTCGCAGCCCGGCCACGGCGTATTGCATGGTGGCGGCACCGTTGGCGAGCACGACATCGGGATCGAATCGCCGGATCCGGTTCCGCAGATTGCGCACGACGCCGGGATCGAGCTTGCCCAGCCTGTCCGGGGCGATCGAGGACAGCGGGGTCGTCTCAACGCGAGGGCCGCCGCCGCTCGACGCAAGCGAGAACAGTTCCGCCTCCCAGCCTTGACCGCGAATCCCACCGGCAAGAGCCTCGCCGAAGACCTCGGCGCCACGGCGACGATCACTCGACACGACGATGGCGAGTCGTCCCGGACGCCGCCGTGTGTTGCCGGTCATGCGATTGTCCCCTCCCACGTCGCTTCAGCCGGCCCCGAGCGCCGCCGCAGCGTAGCCGTTGCCCCAACCATGCCGACTCCGCGCCGCTCTCGCAAGTGCACCCCATGCCCAGCCATGGGCCCTCATGCCGTGGGAATGAGCGTCGACGTGGAATGAGCGCGGTACCGGCTGGGTTATCGTGAGGCCCCGTACCGAAGGACTCTGATGGCCATCGACGAGCTCTATCGAGAAGTCATCCTCGATCATTACCGCAACCCCCGGCGCCGGGGGCAGCTGAGCGGTGATCGCATCCACGTCGAGGGTGAGAACCCTTCGTGTGGTGACGAGTTCTCGCTTGACCTCGTCGTGCGGGACGGCATGGTTGCGGATGCAGCCATCCAAGGCCAGGGGTGCTCGATCTCGCAGGCTTCCGGCTCCATGATGGCGGACACCATCGTCGGCAAGAGCGTTGACGACGTGCGGGATCTGACGCACCGCTTCAAGGTGATGATGTCCATCGAAGAGGGAGAGAGCCCGGTGGACCCGGAGCGACCGGGTGCCATGCTGGGCGACCTGGAAGCGCTGCAAGGTGTGCGCAAGTTCCCCGTGCGGATCAAGTGCGCCGACCTGCCGTGGGCGACGCTCGAGGACGCTCTCGACCAGGCCCAAGCGCCGGCGTGAGGTGTCCGAAGAGATGAACTACGGCCCCACCACAGCCCTCGTCGTCGTAGACGTGCAGAACGACTTCGCCGACCCGGAAGGCTCGCTGTCGGTGCGGGGAGGTGACGAGGCGATCGGCTTCATCAACGATCAGATCGCCGCGGCGAAGGAGGCCGGCGCCGTCGTCGTCTACACCCAGGATTGGCACCCGCCGACGACACCGCACTTCGCCAAGGACGGCGGCATCTGGCCCGTGCACTGCGTCGCGGACACGTGGGGCGCCCAGTTCCACCCCGAGCTCGATGTGTCCGGCCCCGTGGTGCGCAAAGGCACCGGTGGCGAAGACGGATACTCGGGGTTCACGGTGCGCGATCCGCGGACCGACGCCACCTCACCAACCGAGCTGGCGCCGCTGTTGCGGGACCGCGGCGTCGAGTCCATCGTCGTCGTCGGCCTCGCCACCGACTATTGCGTGGCGGCCACGGCCATCGACGGCGTGGCAGCCGGATTCACCACGGAGGTCGCGGCCGATGGCATTCGAGCCGTCGATCTGGCTCCGGGTGACGGCGCAAGAGCCGTGGCGAGCATGGTCGCCGCCGGCGTCACCATCAGCTGAGCGGATCGTCCGACGGCCGGATCGAGGCCACGAGGGCGTCCTGAAGCGCTTTCACCCTGTCGGTCATGGATACGTGATAGCCGTGCGGATTCACCAGCCTGCGCACGCCGGCATCGAGCCGGGCCAGGTCGGTCCTGCGCCGCTCCCTCTTCTCCTCGAGACTCGGTGCCCGCCCGATCCGTCCTCGGCGCCACACCGGCTCCAACAGTGGCTCCACCTCCGCCACCTCTGCGGCTGCCAGTGTTCGGCTCACGCCGGGCCGGTACGGGTGGTGCAGACGGAGGGGGGTCCCAACGAGGATCGTCTCATCTTGTGCCGCCACCACGTCGGCCGTCGCCGAACCGCGTGAGTCATAGATCCGCCACAGCTGTTTGTGGCCGGGAATCGACATCTTCTGGCGGGCTTCCGAGACCTTGAGGGCCGGACGCCACTCCCCGGCGTCTTCGAGCGCGACGAGTTTGTACACGCCGTCGAGTGCGGCATGCCCGTGTGAGCTGATCAGACGCGTCCCCACTCCGTAGACGAGACGGGACACGAGAGCCGCAGGGTCCACGCCGTAGCGAGCCGCCTCGCCGTCGATCTGGGAGAGGATCTGCCAGATGGCCAGCTCGTCGAGATTCGACGAGAGGACGATGGCGACGTCCGCGAAGCCGGCGGCATCCAGAGCCTGTGCGGACCGGATCGCCAGGTACGCCAGATCTCCCGAGTCGAGCCGGATGCCCCCGGGCCGGTGGCCCCGGCTGCGCAGCTCCTCGAACACGGTGATGGCGTTGGGCACTCCGCTGTCCAGGGTGTCGACCGTGTCGACGAGGAGCACGCAGTCGTCCGGATAGACCTCTGCGTACGCACGGAACGCCGCCAGTTCACCGAGGCCCAGTGCCAGGAAGACCTGCACCAGCGAATGGGCGTGGGTGCCGCGCGGTGGAAGGCCCACGATGTGCGACACCCCGACGTTCGATGAGAACTGCACCCCACCGACGAGCGCTGCATACGTTCCGGCGTTCGCCCCGAGGCCGGGCCCTCGCCGCATGCCGAACTCGAGCACGGTTCCGCCCCGGGAGCTCTCGGCGACTCGCGACGCTTTCGTGGCGACGAGCGTCTGATAGTTGAGATGATTGAGGAGCGCGGTCTCGAGTATCTGCGCCATGCCCAGCGGGCCGATCACGCTCAGCACGGGAGCGTACGCATGGACGATGCGGCCCTCCGCCACCGCATCGATGGCCACGTCGCCGAAATGCCCGTCGGTCTCCAACCACGCCAGGAAGTCGTCGGTGAAGACGGGATCGTCCCCGGCGGATCGCTGGCTGCGCAGGAGGTCGATGTCCGTGGCGGTGAAGTGAGTCTCGGCGAGCCAGTCGAACAGCCATTCGAGCCCGGCGAACACGCAGTAGCCCGCCTGGTGCCGTCCGTAGTCCGGGTAGGAGCGAAACGTGTAGTCGAATCGCACCCGCCGCTGGTGCAAACCGTGCGAGAAGTAGAGCTGCGCCATCGAGAGCTGGTACTGGTCCGTGAACAACGCACCACCGGCGATGCTGCGATCAGTGCGCTTCATACCCCGCATCCTCCACGATCGCCTCCTCGTCGGCATGGTCGCGCACTCGGGTCGCCAGGAGCCAGGCGGCGACGATGGCGATCATCGCGGCCGCCAACCCGGCCCCCGTCATGCCGGTTGCGGCGTACAGTGCCACCCCGAGCCCGGCGGCTGCCGCCCGACCCACTGCCTGGGACACGACCATGCGCGAGAGAAACTGCACGCGGCTTCCCGGGACCAACTCGGTGGCCAGCGATATCGACGACACGATGGCGAACTCGAAACCTGCGATGCCGACGACGAGGCCTGCCAGTGCGGGAGCCAGCGCACCGTTGGTGAGCCCGGTGAGGGTAAACCCGGCCGCGCTCACGCTCATCCCGGCTGCGACCGACCTGGACTTGCCGATACGATCGGTCAACGCCGCCGTGGCCCCTTCGGCGCCGAGCTCTGCGAATCCGATCACGGTCGCAAGGATCGCCAGTGCCCCGAGCCCGAAGTCATGCACATCCTCGAGCCACGTCGCAAAGGTGATGAACATCACCTCGGGACTCGCCGCGATCAGAGCCGCCGCCACGAGAAACGACCGCGCCCTCCCCCGGACCCGAATCCTCTCCACCCGGTGCGAGGGACCGTGCGTGTCGCCGGCGACGGCCGCAACCGGGAGCAGCAGCAGCGCACCGACGACGGCGAACGCCCAGAAGGGCGCCTCCCAGCCCCAGCGTTGGATCATCCATCCGGCGATCGGGGCACCGACGAGGAACCCCAGGGCCCATGTGGTCTCGACGATCCCAACCGTGCGCGCTCTCTCGGAGTATGGGACGCGGTCGGCCACGACAGCCTGCACGCCGGTGTCCGCCAGCGGCTTGCCGAGGCCCATCAGCACGAATCCGATGAGCGCCCCGGCGAACACGCCGAAGAGCGCCGTCGTCGTGGCGCCGACGACGAAGAGGCCAAGACCCAGAGTCAGGACGCGGCGCCGATGCTCCCGCCCGGCGAGGCGAATCGTCAGCGGCGTGAATGCCCCGACACCCCAGCGAACGGAGGCCAGCCACCCGACGGCGCCGACGGAGACGCCGAGCCCGCGTGCGATCGCGGGAAGAAAGGCGTAGACGAATCGCGTCGCCATGTTCAGCGTGAGCTTGACGGCGACGAAGACGACCACGGTCGCCCGGAGCGAGCTGTGCGCCATGGTCGAGAGGGTAGGGGCGTCGACGGCCGGGTCCGGGCGCAGAGGGACGTAGAGTCTGCCCATGCCAAACCCCAGCGTCACCGAGGTCGCCAAGGCGCTCGGCATCGACGACGACACCAACATGCTCGACGTCATCGTCCGGCTCGAGCAATACATCGCGTTCAACCGTGTCCTCGGGATCGAGGTCGGCGACATGACCCCCGAGCAGGCGACATTCCACCTGCACAAGCGTCCCGAACTGATCGGCAACATCCAGCGCCAGGCGCTCCATGGTGGCGTGATCTCGGCAACGCTCGACGCCATCGGCGGAATGGTTGCGATGGCTGCGCTCGTCGAACGCGCCGAGACGGCCGAGGAGGCGCTCTCATCACTGATGAAGGTGGGAACGATCGACCTCCGCATCGACTACCTCCGACCTGCGACCGCGGATGCATTCACCGCCACTGCATACCCACAGCGCATCGGACGAACCGTCGCCGTGACCCGCATGGAGCTGCACGATGACGACGACCGGCTCGTCGCCGTCGGCACGGGCACCTACATCGTCGGCTGAAACGCGGAGATCGCCACATGGACACCGCACCCTGGAGTCGTTTCAAGTCCGAGATCTACGGGTTGCTGGGGCGGAACCCCCGCTCCAATCGGATGCTGGTCGGGGCGGCCGGCCTCGAGGCCGAGCACGTGACGTTGGATATCGGCTGTGGCCCGGGTGCCGCGGTCCGAGCAGCTGCACCGCTGGTGGCACGAGCCATCGGTGTCGACCGCTCGGCGCCCATGATCGACATCGCCCGCCGCCGCTCCGGCGAACTGCCGAACGTCGAGTTCCACGTTGCCGCGGCAGAGTCGCTCCCGTTCGAGGATGACGCCATCGACGTGGCATGGACCGTCCATGCGTTTCACCACTGGGAGGACCGCGACGCCGGCATCGCCGAAGCGCTCCGCATCGTGCGGCCGGGCGGCCGGCTCCTGATCGTCGAAACCGAGACGAAGCGCACTCACGGCCTCGACAGGCATGCCGCCGAGGAGCTGGCCGGCAGGTTGCGAGTTGCCGGGTTCGGCGAAGCGAGCGTGTCCAAGCGGCAGAGACAGCTCGTGATCACGGCCGTCGTCTGACTGCTCGACCGCAACCGCCTACTCGACGACACCACCTTCGGTCATGCGCTTGATGTCGAGGAGCTCGTCGACCTGCTGGGCGGTGAGCCACCCCTTCTCGATGACGACGTCACGCACGTTGCGACCGGAGGTGAACGCCTCCTTGGCCGCGATGGCGCCCTTGTCGTAGCCGATGTGCGGGTTGAGAGCCGTGACCACGATGATGTTGCGCTCGACCAGTTCCCGCGCCCGATCGGCGTCCGCCTCGATGCCGTCGACACACCGCTCCCGGAAGACGTCTGCGGCACTGCCCAGCAGGGCGATCGACTGCAGCAGATTGTGGGCGATCACCGGCATCATCACGTTGAGCTCGAAGTTGCCGTTGGCGCCACCCCACGTGATGGTCGTGTCGTTGCCGATGACCTGGGCCGCCACCTGCATCATCATCTCCGGCATCACCGGGTTCACCTTGCCCGGCATGATGGAAGAGCCCGGCTGCAGCGACGGGAGCCGGATCTCGGTGATCCCGGTGCGGGGGCCGCTGGACAGCCAGCGAAGATCGTTTGCCACCTTGAAAAGCGCCTGGGCGAGCGTCTTCAGCACACCCGAGACGTTGACGGCGGCGTCCTTGGCCGCTTGCGCCTCGAAGTGGTCGTCGGCCTCCCGGAACGGGTAGCCGGTGATGCTCGCCATGTCTGCGATGACCGCGGCCGGAAATCCCTCCGGGGCGTTGATCCCCGTCCCGACCGCCGTGCCGCCGAGTGCGAGCTCGTCCAATTCCGGAAGCACGCCTTCCAGCCGCTCGATGCCCTTGCGCACCTGGGTGGCATACCCGCCGAATTCCTGCCCGAGGGTCACGGGCGTAGCATCCATGAGGTGGGTTCGTCCCGATTTGACGACGTCGGAGAACTCATCCGCCTTGGCCGCCAGTGCATCGCCGAGGCGGCGGATGGCCGGAATGAGATCCTCCCGGATGGCTGCTGCGGCGGCAACGTGGATTGCCGTCGGTATGACGTCGTTCGAGGACTGCCCGAAGTTGACGTGGTCGTTGGGGTGCACGAGCCGCTCGCCGCCCAACTCGCCGCCGAGAAGGACCGAGGCGCGGTTGGCGATGACCTCGTTGGCGTTGGTGTTGGTGGACGTGCCCGACCCCGTTTGGAAGATGTCAAGCACGAAGTGGGCATCGTGGACGCCATCGCGCACCTCGTCCGCAGCCGTGGCGATGGCCTTGGCGATCGACTCGTCGACGTATCCCGCCGGACCGGATACGCGGGCAGCGGAGCCCTTCAACAGACCGAGCGCCCAGACGAAACGACGGCTGAACCCGATGCCCGAGATGGGGAAGTTGTCGACTGCCCGCTGTGTGGATGCGCCGTAGTACGCATCGGCCGGAACTGCCACCTCTCCCATCGAGTCACGTTCGATCCGCATGCCTTCACTCCCGGGTTGCACGATCCGTCCAGCCTAGGACGACCACGACCCGACGCAGCAGGGGCCGATCGACCCTGGGAGCAGTTCGGACGGCGAGGCCGGCAAGCCCGTGGACGGGTGCCGGACTCTCGGTCACGTGGCCACAGCGAGTGCCGTCGCGGCCGGCACGACGGACGTGACGTCGCCCTCGATGCGCAACGTGACGAGCCGGTTGCGGTCGTGGTCGGTCTCACCCCGGTTCACGATGACGTATTCCGCTCCGGTGGCCGCAGCGTGGAGCGGGATGTCGGCCGCCGGGTACACGACCAGCGACGATCCGAGGGACATCGCCAGATCGGCGTTCTCGGCGGCGGCGCGCGCCCGACCCAGGTCGACACTGCGCAGGTTCTGACCGAAGCTGATGGTCGCCGACTTGAGGTAACCCCCGCAGTGGCAGAGCGGCGCCTCACCGGTGCGGTGGAAGACCTCGAAGTGGGGGGCAGGGTCGGTGCGCTCACCACATGACTGGCATTCGACGAGACGGGCCGTCCCATGGATCTCGACGAGCCTGCTCTCCGCGACACCCGCGGCGGCGTGCAGGCCATCGACGTTCTGGGTGACGACCATCTCGACCTTGCCGTGCCGGTCCAGGTCGGCCACGGCAACGTGAGCGGCGTTGGGTGTTGCGGAGCCGAACTCCTGGGCGTCCTCCCATTTCTGGCGCCAGTATTGCGTCCTTGCCTCCGCCGAGCGCATGAAGTCCTGGTAGTAGACGGGGCGCCGCGTGTTCCAGACTCCTTGGGGTCCCCGGTAGTCGGGAATGCCACTCGCCGTGGAGATGCCGGCCCCCGTGAACACCAGGATCCTGCTGGCGCCGGCGATCAGCGAGGCGAGACGATCGATCTGCGGATCGCTCATGTCGCAGCACCGGAGAACGTGGTGAAGAGCACGTACAAGAACGCGGCGATCGTCACCCAGATCATCAGCGGGCGGACGATCAGCATCCAGCCTCCCCGGCCCGTCAGCCGGACAGCTTCCTCCAGGGGCTCACGGCCGTAGGCATAGGCCTGCAATGCCTTGTCACGCGCCGTCCCCCGACCAACAACGTTGAAGCGGCTCCCCACGAGTGTGTCCTCCGGCACCAGCCCGGCAGCTCTCGCCTGAAGGGGCCGGGCCAGGAACAGGAGCAATGCGATGGTGAGCACGCCGGCGATGACGACCCACCAGCCCTCCGTGAACAGCAACGCAGCGAGACCGAGCAGCCACCCCGACCACAAGCGGAGCACGTCACTCAGGTACCTGCGGGCATCGGCGGCGCCGGCGAAGCCCCACTCCCCCACGACTACAACCCCAGCAGCGGGTCCACGGGCTCCTCCGGCGGCTCGGCCAATCCCATCTCGCGCCGGATCTCTTCGTAGCCGCGGTCCTCGAGCTCGTCGGCGAGCTCGCGACCTCCGGACCGTACGATCCGCCCCCGCAGCATCACGTGCACCCGGTCGGGGTGCATGTACTGGAGGATGCGCGAGTAGTGGGTGATGATGAGGATTCCGAGCTCGGGACCGCGCAGCGCCTCGACGAGAGCGGCGACTTCGCGCACGGCATCGATGTCGAGCCCGGAGTCGATCTCGTCGAGTATCGCGATCTTGGGCCGGGCGATGGCGAGCTGGAACATCTCGGACCGCTTCTTCTCGCCGCCCGAGAGATCATGGTTGATCGCACGCCTGCGAAACGGCTCCATGCGCAGTCGCTCGACGGCGGCATCCACTCGTGCGCCGAAGTCGCCATTGCCGGCTGCCTCCCCCATCTCGTCGACGAGATCGTCGAGGCTGACACCGGGCACCTCGACCGGGTATTGGAAGGCTTCGAAGAGCCCGAGACGGGCCCGTTCGTAGACGGGTAGACCGAGGATCTCGACGCCGTCGACCGTCGCCGATCCCGTTGCGGTGTACTCGTCCTTGCCCATGAGGACGTGTGCCAGCGTCGACTTGCCGGAGCCATTCGGGCCCATGAGGGCGTGGACCTCGCCGAATGGCACCTCGATGTCGACACCTTGCAGGATCTCGAGATCGCCCAACGAGGCTCGCAGCCCGGATACCTCGAGTGCTTGGTTCATGGCGAGTCCTCCTCAGCGGGCAGTTCGAGCATCACGGCGCCATCTTCGACCCGGATCGTGTAGACGGGAACCGGCTGGGTCGCCGGAAGCGTCGCCGGCTTGCCGGTGCGGAGGTCGAACTCAGAGCCGTGGCGTGGGCACTCGACCTCGGTGTCGAACAGCTCGCCCTCGGCGAGCGACGCCTCGGCGTGGCTGCAGCGGTCGCCGATCGCGTAGAGATCCTCGCCAATGCGAAACACGGCAATCCGGTGCCGGCCCACCTCCACTCGCACCCCACGCCCGGCGGGGAAATCGCGGAGTGCGCCCACGTGCACCGTAGTCGTCACAGCCGGCCCTCTTCCTGCGCGGCGACGAACTTGGAGTTGATCTTCTCGGCCAGCGGAGCGGCCAGCTCCGGATGCGGGAAGCGATCGAGCGCTTCCTGGAAGAAACCGCGCACTTGGAGGCGGTCCGCACGCTCGGGCTCGAGACCGCGACTCATCAGGTAGTAGCGCTGCTCCTTGTCGAGCGGCCCCATGGTCGAGCCGTGCCCACAGCGCACGTCATTGGCGAGAATCTCGAGATTCGGGACGGATTGGGCGGCAGCCCCTTCCGACAGGATGAGGTTCCGGTTGGTCTGAAATGCATCCGTGCGCTGGGCCGATTCGTCGATACGGATCATCCCCGTGAAGACACTCAGCGCCTCGTCCTCGACCGCTCCCTTGAGGAACATGTCGGACCGCGTGTTGAGCCCGGCATGGTGCATGAAGTACCGGTAGTCCAGCACCTGCTGGCGATCTCCGAAGTACGCACCGACGACATCGGCGGACGACCCGCGGCCCTCGAGATCGACAGTGAGGTGGAGACGGGAGAGGGTACCGCCAAGACTCGCCTCGGCGAGGACCAGAGAGGCGTCGCGCCCCACGGAGGCGCGGCCATGTGCGATCGAGGTCGCACTCCTGCCGAGTTCCTGGACAACCGAGAGCTTGACGTTCGATGCGTTGCCGGCCACCACCTCGAGCCGTGGTACGACGAGGGAGCGGACGTCGGCCGGGGATCGCAGCAACACGACGACGGACGCCACAGCCGCCTCGCCGGCGACCACAACGATGCGGGGAAACGAGACGGTCCCCGGGGTCTGGGTGCGGACATCGATCAGCACCGTGCCGCCGGCGACGCCCTTCGGAACGTGGACAACGGCGCCGTCGGTTCCGAATGCATCGTGGGCTGCGGCGAACAAGTCGACATCGGAGGGAACCCGGCTCGGGGCGGCGGCCTCGAGAGCCGCATCCACCGCATCGGGCGTCGCCCGCAGCGGCCCGAACCACTGCCCGGTGCGATCGCCGGTGACGTCGGTGGTGGCACCGTCGACAACGGTGACGATGTTCTGGGCGCCGACCAGAACTTGGGGCTGCGCCGCACCCGTGTCGCCGTCGGGAGGGTCGGCCAGACCAAAGTCGTCGAGGACGAAGTCGAGGTCGATGTAGCGCCACAGTTCCTCCGCCGAGGTGGGCATCGACAGCTTCTCGTAGTGGTCGTGAGCGGTGCGGCGCAGATCGCTGCGCCAATCCGGCTCTGCCGTTGCGGCGCGGGCGACCGCGGCTGCATCGAGTGGGTTCACGTGGGTTCTCGCTCCGATGGGGGGAACTCCGGGAAGGATACCCCCACCCGCGATCCCACCCAAAAAGGCCGGACATTGGCTTTGTGTTGTCCGGGAGGGGAGCTACCGTCCCGGGCTGCCCGGTCACGAGTAGGGCATTTCGGGCAGGGAAGCGTGACCGGTTCGTCGCCGTCAAAAGGCCAGGAGATCCATGAGAACACCTCGAATTCTGCTCGCGCTCGTCGCCCTCCTCGCAGGGGGGCACCTCATCGTCGGCCCGGGCGCCCTGCCCGCTGCCCAAGCTGCCGACGACGTCACACTGACCTGCTTCCCCCACGGGGCGGCAGAGACGGTTTACGACGACACCTGGGGAGCGTCGCGCTCCGGTGGTCGTGGCCATCGCGGCACCGACATCATGAGCGACAAGGGCGTGGAGGTGCTCGCTGTCGCGGACGGAGTCGTGGAGACGCTCGGCAACGGTCCCCGCTCCGGCTACTACATCAGGCTCGTCCATGCCGGTGGGTGGGAGTCGTGGTACATGCACCTCGCCAATGACACGCCCGGAACCGACGACGGTCGCGGAGGCGAGGCCACCGCCTACGCCGATGGCCTCGACGAGGGCGACGTCGTCGCCGCCGGCCAGCTGATCGGATATGTCGGCGACTCGGGCAATGCCGAATGGACGGGATCACACACCCATTTCGAGCTGCACATCGACGGACGGGCCGTCAACCCATACGACCATCTGGTCGAAGCCGATGCCCGAATGCAGAATCTCCTGAAACTGGTCGCCGGCTATGCGACGCTGTCTGCCCACGACCTCGACGAAACCGGCACAGGAGGGCTATGGGGTGCACTCATCGAGGCCGGTGGTGTCGAGTGCCTCCCGAGCGCCTTCAAAAAGGCCATCGAACATCTCTTCGGTGAGCTTCCCGGTGAAGGTGTTCTGCTGACTCGGGTGGTAACCCGCTAGCAGCGTCACGCCGCTCGCCCTCACGAGCGCACCGTGGGCGAAGGCCGGCCGCGGCACGGGCAATGACATGCCGAGCCGGCGGAGAGCTCGCCACACACTCACGTAGGCGAACTGTCCGAGGCAAACGATCACCTGCTTGCCGGCGAGCAGTGCGAGCTCAGCGTCGAGCCACCTCCCGCACGCATCGCGCTCGGTGGGGCTGGGTCGGTTGGCGGGCGGGGCACACCGCACCGCTCCGGTGATCCACACGTCGGTGAGTTGGAGCCCGTCGTCGAGATGCGTCGAATCCGGCTGGTTGGAGAAGCCCGCTCGCCAGAGCGACCGAAACAGCCACGCGCCGCTCCGGTCGCCGGTGAACATCCGTCCGGTGCGATTGGCGCCGTGGGCCCCCGGGGCCAGACCGACGACCACGATCCGGGCATCTGGATCGCCGAACCCTGGCACCGGCGATCCCCAGTAGGTCTCGTCGGCGTATGCGGCCCGGCGCTCGCGAGCCACCTGCTCACGCCATGCGACCAGCCGCGGGCAGGCAGTGCAGGCGATGAGGTCGGCACTGAGGGTGGCCAGGCCCTCGTTCACTCTGGGCGCAGGAAGCTCAAGTCGTACTGCGTGTTCGCCGACCAGATCATCCAGCCCAGCTCGCGCTCCTCCACGACATCCTGGACGGCCATGATCTCGGCCGCATTGAGCTGCCACGTCTGGATCCAAGGCCGGTAGATCGAGAATCCTTGCTGCCGGGGAATCCCACCGTCGAGAGCGAGGGTCACGAGCTCGACCGGGTGCTCGTTCGGGTTGGCGAACCCACCCCAGCCGCGGCCATAGGTGTACGTGTAGATCATCGGGCTCAAGACGTCGACGGTGGTCGAGAGCACCTCGGGGCGCTGGCCGATGCCCTCGTCGAGATCGCTGGTCAGGGTGATGGCGAAGATGTCCGCCGCCACCGCACATCCGAGGGGGTTGAGCCGGGCGTGCGCCTCTTCCAGGAACGCCTTGATGGTGGCGGTACGCACCTCGGGGTTGTAGCCACCGTCCACCTCGATGGTCGAGATGTCGCCGTCGGAGGGGAATCGCACGTAATCGAACTGGATCTCGTCGAATCCCAGCTCGCACGCCTCGATGGCGAGCGCAAGCGGATACTCCCAAGCGCCACGATCGGTGGCGTCCAGCCAACCAACACCCTTGTCGTTGCGCCAGACGCCGCCGGTGCTCGTATCCCGCACCGCCAGGTCGGGGCGAGCTCTGGAGAGGAAATCATCCTGGAAGGTCGTGACCCGGGTGATCTTGTAGAGCCCGTGGGCATCCATGTCGGCAATGATCTGCTCGACGTCGTAGAGGAAGTTGGTGTTGAGGGCGCCGATCTCGGCCACGGTCGGGACCGAGCTCTCGTGGTACACCCATCCGCCCTCGTCCTTCGTGTCGATCACGAACGCATTGACAACGGTCTCGTCGGCGAGGGCCAGCAGCTCCGACCACACGGCAGGGTCGGCCGCCTTGTCGCCGCTCACCCGCAGCGCCCGAATGTCCTTCGGCTCCATCTGGATCTGCACGCCCAGGGCCTCGCCGTCCCACGTGGCGGTGGCGGGCTCCCACGCCGGGCGGCTGGCGGTGATCTCGCCGGGTACGGCGCGGGCGAGCCGGAAGGTCCCGGTGTCGTCGGTCACGGCCATGCTGCCGTTCATCTCGACGGTCGTGGCGGGCAGCAGCCGGCCGTCCGGCCCCACGACCGTGCCTTCGAGGATGCGCGGCTCGATGGTGATCTCCAGAACACCATCTGTCTCGGACGGGAACTCGGCAACTGAGCCCGCGGTGGCCGAGAATCCGGGAGCAGCCACTGCGTATTGCACGAGGGCGTCGCCCCAATCGAGGGCGATCGTCCCGCTCTCGTCTGTGACCAGGACGTCCCGATCGACGGTGACGTCGGCGCCCGCAACGGGCGTCCCGTCGTCGCCGGCGATGACGACGATGCTGAGCACGGGTGCCGGCGGCTCGGGATTGAGGGCAGGATCTCCTGCCACGAGCACGGCGGAGCTCGCACACGCCGAGGTGACGAGCGCCAGCCCGGCGATCAGAAGGGGAATTCGTCGCATGTTCTCCAGCTCGTGACCTTCGAGTAGACCAACCCCGAAGAGGTCGACCCGAAGGGTAGTGCCCTTCGTGACGGAAACGGGCCGTCGACGCAGGCCGCACGGTCACGAACAACCCTCCGGACGCAACGAACCCGTTGCCAGATGGGCCTTCTGGTGATAAGTTCCGCCGGTCCCAAGAGAGAACCTTTCGATTCGGTCGAAGAGGGGGACCAGTGGCGAGAGGTGCGAAGCAGGCACCGGTCTCGGATCCCATCGGGATGTACCTCGAAGAGGTGTCGACACACACCCTGCTCGAGGCGGAGGACGAGGTCCGGTTGGCACGGACGATCGAGGCCGGTCGTCGGGCCCAGAGCCGTCTCGACACCGCCGCCGCTCCCTTCACCAACAAGGAGCGCCGCGAGCTCGAGGAGGCTGTGCATGCCGCCGAGGAGGCACGCGCCGAGTTCATACGGTGCAACCTTCGCCTCGTGATCTCCATCGCCAAGCGCTACACCGGGCGTGGCCTCGACATGCTCGATCTGATCCAGGAGGGCAACCTCGGACTCATTCGCGCCGTCGAGAAGTTCGACTGGCGCAAAGGCTTCAAGTTCTCGACATACGCCACCTGGTGGATCCGCCAGGCGATCACCCGGGGTCTCGGCAACCATGGCCGCACGATCCGGCTCCCCGTGCACATGGTCGACGTCGTCCGCACGGTGCAGGAAACGGGCCTCTCCCTCCTGGAGACCAACCGGCGAGCACCCACCGTCGACGAGATCTCGCAGTTGAGCGGGCTCGATGCCGACAAGGTCGTCGTTGCGCTCAACGCACCCACCGACTGCGTGTCCCTCGACCGTCCGGTTGGCGAGGACGGCGATGCCGAGCTGAGCGACTTCATCGAGGACGACGGTGCCGTCGATCCCTTCGTCGTCGTATCCGAGGATGCGCGACGCGACGAGCTGCAACGGGCGCTGACATTGCTCGAAGATCGGGAGCGCATGGTGGTCACCCTTCGCTACGGGCTCAACGGACAGCAGCCCCGCACGTTGTCGGATGTGGGGAAACAGCTCGGCGTGACGCGGGAACGGGTGCGACAGATCGAGCATCGTGCGCTGGCCAAGTTGCGTCACCCGAGTTGCGCCTACGACCTCGAGAGCCTGCTCTGACGGACCGAGCGCATCAGCTGCGAGCGAGTGGTTGGGCGCCTTCTGCGATTCGTGCGTACCTCACCGCGGAACCGTGCACCCAGATACGCAAGAACGGAACGCCACCGCGGGGCTGCCGACCACCGAGCGCGGTCAGAAGAGCCGCAACATGGGCGAGTCGATGCCGCGCAGGACGTCGTAATCCACCTCGTGCCAGCCAATGCCACGGTCTTCGGCAAGCGTGCGCGCCTGGGGCTTCACCTGCTGGGCCACGAAGATTCCTCGGACCGGGGCCAGCCGTTCGTCGCGGTTGAGGAACTCGAGGTACCGGGTGAGCTGTTCCACGCCGTCGATCTCACCGCGTCGCTTCACCTCGACCGCCACGGTCACTCCTGAGGCATCGCGGCACAACAGGTCGACGGGTCCGATGGGTGTTGGGTACTCACGCCGCACCAGTTCGAGCCCCCCTTCGATCTCCTCGGGCGTCTCGGCGAGAAGGCGCTGCAGCTCCGACTCCACACCGTCTTTCTGGAGACCCGGGTCGTCGCCCATCTCGACGGACGTCTCGAAGTGGATGTCGGCGAACGTGATGGTCAGCCTCTCCCCTTTGGGATTCGTGACGACCCAGCGATCCTCCTCCTCGGTGAGATGGTTCGGTGCGTTCATCCAGTTGAGTGGCTTGTATGCGCCGCCATCGGCATGCACGGCGACGCAGCCGTCGGCCTTGACCATCACGAGCCGGGTGGCCATGGGGAGGTGGGCGGTGAGACGGCCGTCGTAGTCGACGGTGCAATCTGCCACGACGATGCGCATGGTGGCGCAGCGTAGCGCCACCATGCGCTCGCTCGACGCCTACTCGCCGCCTGCGCCGTCGGGTTGCGCCGGAGCAATGAAGGAGAACGTACCGCCCTGGGCGTCGCCGACCACGGCGATGCGTCCCGCCGGCGTGTCGAACGCAGGGACGCTCACCGACCCGCCGAGCTCCTCCAGCTTGGCCACGGCCGCATCGGTGTCGTCGACGTTGAAATACACCATCCAATGTGGCGGTATCTCGTCGGGCCAGTTCTCGTCCATCGGCATCACGCCACCGTTGTACTGGTCGTCTGCGTAGACGCCACCGCCGACCTTGCCCGCCACCTTGATCAGCCAGTACTCGTTGTCGCCGCCGAAGGGTTCGAACTCCCAGCCAAAGACCGCCGTATAGAAGGCCTTGGCTCCGGCCACGTCTCGAGTCGCCAGTTCGTTCCACGTCATGGCGCCGTGGGTGTTGAAGACACCGGCGCCTTCGTGATCGCCCGCTTCCCACATCGACACCACCCCACCCGCCGGATCGGCGACGATGGCCATGCGACCCGCGGTGAACACGTCCATGACGGGAAGCACCACGCTGCCACCGCTGTCCGTCGCCCGCTCGACGGCGGCATCGACGTCGTCGACGGTGACATACGAGCTCCACATCGGGGGGATCCCGCTCTCGGCCGTTCCGGGTGGCTGCGGACCCATACCGGCCACCGCCTCGCCGTCCTTCGAGAACATGGTGTAGATGTAGTTGCCGTCGGGATCCTGCTGATCCTCGGCCTGCCAGCCGAACAGAGCCGCATAGAAGTCCTTGCCGGCCGCCGGATCGGGCAGCGAGATGTCCGTCCAAGAGAACAGACCGTGTGGATGGTTCCCAGCCATGGGGAAGTCCTCCTCAATCGGGGTGCGTACGCATGTACGGGGTACGGCTCAGAGGGTATCGACCGGGTGTGACAGATTCTGGACGCACGGCCGATTGCGACATGTCCGAGATCCGCGGCGAACGGGACGCTATTCGCCGCCGCGACGCACCGATGTGGCCCACCACGCGACCAGGATCGCGACGTTGATGGCAACGCCGATCGCCGAGTCCCACAAGGCGATGATCGTCAGCGCGAGGGAAAACACGGTGACGCCGACCACGAACCGCCACCATCCCTGCCATCCCACCCACTCGCCGGCTGCTGCTGTCACATATGCGACGGCCACCACTGCCCAGGCGATGCCGGCGATACGAAGCGCGGTCGGATCAGAGACCCGCCATGCGCCACCGAGGTAGTCCAGAGACTCGCCGTCGGCTGCGACCTGGAAGGCGCGAGACGTGCCTGCGAGGTGAGCGACGGCGTGGGCGAACAGGAACAGCGACACACCGGCCGACCAGGCAACCCCGGTCAGACGCGTTCCGCCATGGGGCCAGAACGTGGCGACGTCACCGTGCGCATCCACTGAGCGAGCATGCGGCCGGGACGCCTGGAGTCCAAGGGGGCGAAGGTCCCGGCCTGCGGGATCCGTCGCAGTGTCCATCGGCCCCGACCGGAGGCTGCGGGAACGCGATCGGCCGTCCAGTTCCGCCGGCGATATCGAGGGCGGGGCGTGCCACGAGAACCGACCGGCCGGGTACGGCTAGGAGGCAGGGTGCGTCGCGAGCCGCGGGCGCATCGCTGCGAACACTCGCTCCAGGCGGTCGGCGAACCGCTGCGCACGCTGGCGAAACCCCGGCGGCAGATCGGCGGCCAAGAACACCCACACGACCCAGCCCATGATCCAGATGCGGGCGAGCCCGGCGATCTCGGGACCCAGCAGCAGCGCCGCGATGACGAACATCCCGAGAACGAAAGGGAAGGCGCGGTGGAAACCGCGCTCGAGAAGACGGGGCCTGCGCAGCGAATGTCCCCGCCACATCAGCCCGGCGCCGACGACATCCGCGGCGAGGTCGGCCGATGCGGGAAACATGCGCGACGCGAGTATCAGGAACGATCCGGCCAAGATGTAGACAAGGCCTCGGTTGGACTGCGCGGGCAACGTATGAGCTCCTCCCCCTGACCGCCGTCCGGGCCCCCACCCGTGATGGCGAGCATACCAGGCAGACTCAGCCGACGGCCCCCTCCATCTGGAGCTCGATCAGGCGGTTGAGCTCCACCGCGTACTCCATGGGCAGTTCCTTGACGATCGGCTCGATGAAGCCGGCCACGATCATCGCCGTGGCCTCCTCCTCGCTGAGCCCGCGACTCATGAGGTAGAAGAGCTGCTCCTCCCCGACCTTGGAGACGGTTGCCTCGTGCCCGATCTGGGTGTTCGACTCCTCGATCTCCATGTAGGGGTATGTGTCGGATCGCGAGTCCTCGTCGAGGATCAGCGCATCGCAGCGGACGAAGGACTTGGCGTCCTCGGCGCCGGGCTCCACGCGCACCAGCCCGCGGTAGCCGGAGCGGCCGCCGTCCTTGGAGATCGACTTGGAGGTGATCAACGACGTCGTGTCTGGGGCGACGTGAACCATCTTGGCCCCCGCATCCTGATGCTGGCCGTCGCCGGCGAAAGCGATCGAGAGCACCTCGCCGTGTGCGCCTTCTTCCATGAGCCAGACGGCGGGGTACTTCATGGTCAGCTTGGACCCCAAGTTGCCGTCGATCCATTCCATCGTGGCGTTCTTGTAGGCGACCGCCCGCTTCGTGACCAGGTTGTACACGTTGTTCGACCAGTTCTGGATCGTCGTATAGCGACAGCGGCCGCCTTCCTTGACGACGATCTCGACGACGGCGGAGTGAAGTGAATCGCTCGAGTAGATCGGAGCGGAGCATCCCTCGACATAGTGGCAGTAGGCACCCTCGTCGATGATGATCAGGGTCCGCTCGAACTGACCCATGTTCTCGGCGTTGATGCGGAAGTAGGCCTGGAGCGGCTGCTCGACGTGGACACCCGGTGGGACGTAGATGAACGATCCTCCCGACCACACCGCCGAGTTGAGTGCGGCGAACTTGTTGTCGTTGGGTGGGATGACCGTGCCGAAGTACTCCCGCACCAACTCGGGGTGCTCGCGAACCGCCGTGTCCATGTCCATGAACAGCACGCCCATCGCCTCGAGATCCTCGCGATTGCGGTGGTAGACGACCTCCGACTCATATTGTGCAGTGACCCCGGCCAGGTACTTGCGCTCCGCTTCGGGGATGCCCAGCTTCTCGTAGGTGTCCTTGATCGAGTCGGGCACCATGTCCCAGTCCTTGGCCTGCCCCTCGGTCGGCTTGATGTAGTAGTAGATGTCGTCGAAGTCGATCTCCTCGAGAGTGCCGCCACCGCCCCAGGTGGGCACGGGCTTGCGGAGGAAGCGCTTGTACGACTTGAGCCGGAAGTCGAGCATCCATTCCGGCTCCTTCTTGATCCGCGACATCTCGCGGATGATCTCCTCGTTCAGGCCCTTCTTCGGCTTGAAGACGTAGTCCTCTGCGTCGGACCACCCCAGCGCATACTTGCCGAGGTCGATGTCAACGGTGGCCATGGAGCGCTCTCCTCTGGACGGAACGGGGAATTTGCACTATCGGGATAGTGGGATTGTCCCACAGCGCAGCCCGCTACTCAAGATGGCGCGCTTCGCGCCCCAGTACGGGTTCGCCACTGCCCGTCAATACAGAAAGTCCCTGTTGGCGATGGTCTCGCCGGCCTTCCACGGGCGAGGATCGTCGCGGAAGTCGCACATCAGCTCGATCATGCCGAGGATGGCGAAGCCCTGGTCGTGATAGAAGTCGATCGCCTCGGCGTTGCGTGCCACGACTCGCACGCTCAGCGTGCCGTGGCCCTGCTCCTTGGCCACCGCCACGACATGCTGGACGAGCATCCGACCGATTCCCTCGCCGCGTCGTGACGCAGCAACGATGACGGGCTCCACTTCGATGCCATCGTCCGGCGCCGGCATGAGCCCCACCAGGCCGACGACGGTCCCGGCGTCGTCGGCGACCCACAGGTGAGAAGCACCCACGGTGGCGAGATGGGCGTCGAACTTGAGACCGGGCTCCTCACCGCCGATGCCGGGAGAGTCGTAGAGATCGCGATGCCACTGTGTGAGCTCGACCCACAGAGCCCGACACGCTTCGAGATCCTCCGGTTCATAGCCACGGATCGTGACCCCGGTCACACATCGCTCCCCGGCGCCGCCACCTCGATCGGCTCGGCGAGATCGGCCGGCTCGGGCCCCAGGGGCGGGGCAACCGCTCGAACCACCCAGAATTCTCTGGCCGCCTCTTCCCAGTTCGCCAGGATTCGCCTGGCCCGGGCGCTACCGGCCAACTCGGCGTGGGCGACGAGCAGCGCACGCAGCTCGGCTGAGTCGGCGCCCTGCAACCGCGTCGCCACCGGCGCAGAGTCCGCCACGTGCCGCTTCGCCGCGTGGGTGGGATCCCACACGTAGAGTGCGCCCCCGGTCATCCCGGCGGCGATGTTGCGACCGACGTCGCCGAGGACCACGACCGTTCCACCGGTCATGTACTCGCAGGCGTGGTCCGAAGCAGCCTCGACGACGGCGGTCGCTCCCGAGTTGCGCACGGCAAAACGCTGCCCGACGCTGCCGGCGACGTGGAGCGAGCCGCCGGTCGCACCGTAGAGACACGCGTTGCCCGCGCCGTGAGGAACCGTGCGGGCGTCGCCCACCGTGGGCACGATGACGATGCGACCCCCACCCATTCCCTTGCCGACGTAGTCGTTGGCGGTGCCATCGAGGCGCATCGTCACGCCGCGGGCGAGAAACGCCCCGAAACTCTGTCCCGCAGTGCCGGAGAAACGCACGGAGACCGAACCGGGCGGCTCGCCGTCGCCAACGATCGACGCCATCTCGCCGGAGAGTCGGGTGCCGACGGCGCGGTCGGTGTTCTGCAGCGGGTAAGCCAGCTCGATCTGGCCGCGAGCCGCCGCGGCGCGGGCACCCTCGACGGCGAGCTGATCGCCGACAGGTGACCGTGCCACGGTGCGGAAGGAACGGTCGGTGTTGGCGGCGGCTCCCCCGAAGTCGGCGCGGCGCAGCTGTGCGGTGAACTCCTTCGCCACCCGGTGACGGGGGTCGCGTGGCCGGAGGAGGTCGGCGCGCCCGATGATCTCGTCGAGGCTGTGAACGCCCATCGCCGCCAGGTGGCGGCGGGCGTCTTCCGCCATGTGCCGGAACATGACGATGAGCTGGTCCACCGAGCCCGTGTACTTGGCGCGCAGATCTTCCCGTTGTGTGGCGATCCCCACCGGACAGGTGTTCTCATGGCACTGCCGCACCATCTTGCATCCGAGTGCGATCAGGGGCATCGTGCCGAATCCGTAGCGGTCGGCCCCCAGCAATGCCGCGACGACGATGTCCCGGCCGGTACGCATGCCGCCGTCCGTCTCGACGGCGATGGTGTGCCGCAGTCCGTTGGCGACGAGCGCCTGGTGTGCCTCAGCCAAACCCAGCTCCCACGGAGAGCCGGCGTGCTTGATCGACACCAGCGGCGAGGCGCCCGTACCGCCTCCGTTTCCCGACACCGTCACGACGTCGGCGAGCGCCTTGGCGACACCGACCGCGATCGTGCCCACGCCGGGCCCGGAGACCAGCTTCACCGACACCCGGGCGAGCGGCTTGAACACCTTGAGGTCGTGTACGAGCTGTGCCAGGTCCTCGATCGAGTAGATGTCATGGTGAGGCGGTGGCGAGATGAGCGAGACACCCGGCTCGGTGTGCCGAAGCCTGGCGATGTCGGGCGTGACCTTGTGGCCGGGCAGCTGGCCGCCCTCCCCCGGCTTTGACCCCTGCGCCATCTTGATCTGGAATTCCTCGGCAGACGCCAGGTACCCGGGCGTGACGCCAAACCGACCGCTGGCGACCTGTTTGATCTGCGAGTTGCGCGGCGTGCCGAAACGAGCCGGGTCCTCGCCACCCTCGCCGGAGTTCGACAGGCCACCCAGGTAGTTCATTGCGACGGCCAGCGTCTCGTGCGCTTCCTGCGACAGCGCCCCGAGCGACATGGCGGCGGTCGTGAACCGGCGCATGATGCGCTCCACCGACTCCACGTTGGCCAACGGGAGCGGGTCCCCGATCGGCTCGAAGTCGAGCAGGTCCCGTAGCTCGAGCACGGGTCTCCCGGTCTCGACGAGCTCGACGTACTTCGCCCATTCCGCATCGTCGTCGTTGCGGGCCGCCTTCTGCAGCGCCAGCACCGCACGCGGCGAATTGATGTGGGGATCCCCACCGCGCCGGTGCTTGTAGAAGCCGCCGGGATCCTCCTCGCCCGCGGTGTAGCGGCCATGCCGGACGATGACGTCGGCGGCGATCCGCTCGAATCCGGAGCCGCCGACGCGACGCGACACATTGCGGAACGCCAGGTTGCAGACCTCGTCATCGAGACCGATGGCCTCGAACAGCTCACTCCCTCGATAGGACGAGATGGTGCAGATGCCCATCTTCGACATGATCTTGAGCATCCCGTTCTCCAGGGCTGCCCGGTAGTTCTCCTGGGCTTCCACGACGCCTGCGGGAACGTCACCGCGCTCCGCCATCGCCCGCACCTCTTCGATGGCGAGATAGGGGTTCACCGCAGAGGCGCCGAATCCGATGAGGCAGGCGAGGTCGTGCGCATCGCGGGTATCGCCGGACACCGCCACGATCGAGGCATTGAGCCGCAGCCCGGCGTCGATCAGCCGGTGATGGATGGCGCCCACGGCCAGGAGCATCGGAATCGGGGCGCGGGCCGGGTCGACCTCACGGTCCGAAACCAGCAGGATGGTGGCTCCATCGGCCACCGCGCGTTCGGCCCGATCGGCCAGCTCGATGACGGCTTCGCGGAGCTCGGCGCCACCGCCATCCCCGGGGAAGAGGGCCTCGAGCCACACCGCAGCGAACCGCGGGTCGTCGGAGCAGCGCAACTCCTCCACCTCGGCGTCGCTGAGCACGGCCGAGGACAGCTCCATGAGGTGTGCCTGCTGGGGCGTCTCCTCCAGAATCGACCCGCGCCTGCCGACGTAGGTGCGCAGCGACATCATCAGGTGCTCGCGGATCGGATCCATGGGCGGATTCGTCACTTGGGCGAAGGCCTGATGGAAGAACCGGGAGAGCCGCTGCGGCAGTGCGGAGAGCACCGCCAGCCCCGTGTCATGGCCCATCGACAGCACCGGCTCCCGCCCGTCGGTCATCTGCTGCAGGATGAGCCGCCGCTCCTCGGCTGTGTAGCCGAACACCCTCGCCAGCTTCTCGGGCTCGAAGCGCTCGTCTTGCAGATCGTCGAAGGGATCACGCACGTAGTTGGTCTCGGTCCTGATCCACTCGCCATAGGGTGCCCGAGCCGCCAGCCGAGCCTTCACGTCGTGTGCGAATCCCACGGCCCCCGTCGCCAGGTCGACCTCGATCAGCTCGCCGGGCCCCAGCTGACCGGTCCGGACCGCCCGCACCTCCTCGGCGGGCGCCAGCCCCGCTTCCGAGGCAACAATCACCAGGTCGGGAGTGATCGTCCAGCGTGCCGGACGCAGACCGTTGCGATCGAGCCCGGCGAGCACGTGCAGCCCATCGGATGCGGCGATGGCCGCCGGACCATCCCATGGCTCGGTGAGGAATGCGTGGTACTCGTAGAAGGCACGGAGCTCGTCGTCGAGGTCGGGCACGTTCTCCCAGGCCGCCGGGATCAGCATCTCTTTCACATGAGCGAGGGAACGCCCCGAGCGAACCAGCACCTCGTAGGCGTTGTCGAGGCTGGCGGAGTCGCTACCGCTCAGCGCCACGAGCGGCTTCAGCTCAGGCGTACGATCGCCCCAGACCGCATTCGACAGATCCTGGCTCCGCGCCGACATCCAGGATCGGTTGCCCTGGATGGTGTTGATCTCGCCGTTGTGCGCCAGCATGCGGAACGGCTGGGCGAGCGCCCATGCCGGCATCGTGTTGGTCGAGTAACGCTGGTGGATCACGGCGAAATCGGTCTCGAAGGCCGGATCGACCAGGTCCCAGTAGAAGCGTTCGATGTGGGATGCCGTGAACAGGCCCTTGTAGACGACGGTGCGGCACGAGGACGAGACCACGAACAGACCCGACAGATCCTCCGGCAGGGTGCGCTCGATGCGGCGCCGCGCCAGGAACAGCCGGCGCTCGAACTCGTCTTCGGGCTCATCGGGCTGGGCGGCGATCAGCGCCTGCTCGATGGTCGGCATCGAGCTGCGCGCATTGTCCGACAGGGCCATTGGACCGACCGGAACCTTGCGCCAGGTCAGGAAATCGAGCTGCTCGTCCTCCAGGGCTACGTTGACGTGGTTGCGGGCACGGTGTTCGCGCCCACGGGGTAGGAACACCATCAGGACGCCGAGCGCACCGGGCGACGGCGGCGTCAGTGAACGCGCCACGAGCTCCCTCGCCAGCATGGCGTGGGGCACCCTGGTCATGAGGCCGGCACCGTCACCCGTGCCGTCGGCGGAGCGTGCGCCACGATGATCGAGGTTGTGCAGGCACTCGACGGCCGTACGCAACAGCCGGTGGCTCAACCGACCACGGCGATCGGCGATGAACCCGACGCCGCAAGCGTCGCGCACGTCGGTGGGGTCGTACAGCTGCTCGGGCACCGGTCGTGAGCTCCTCGTGTCCGCACCACCGCGAGTATGCGCATACCCCGATGGCTATACAGGAACGCGTGAGTGTATCCCGACAAGGACCCCGGCCAAAAAAGCGCGGGGCCGGCAGGCTCGACGGAGAGTGCCGGCGGCAACCCACTCCGTCTACGCTCCGCCGGTGAGAATCGGAGCCCTGCTCATGCCGACCGACCCGTGGCCGGCAACACTGCATACGGCCCGTCGTCTCGAGGCACTCGGCTACCACCATCTCTGGGTCTACGACCATCTCACATGGCAGCGGTACCGGGATCGCCCCTGGCATGCGACCTATCCGTGGCTCACGGGCATCGCCGCCCGGACGGAACGGATCCGGCTCGGCACGATGGTCGCCAACCCCAACATCCGTCATCCGCTTCTCCTGGCGACAGATGCGATGACGATCGATCACATCTCCGGAGGACGGCTGATCCTCGGCGTGGGGGCCGGGGGCACGGGATTCGATGCGACCGTTCTCGGCCAACGACGGTTGAGTCGTGGCGAACGCATCGAACGGTTGGGTGAGTACCTGGGCGTGCTCGACGGGCTCCTCCGCGGTGAGTTGCACGACCACCGGGGTGCCTATTACGAGATCGTGGAGGCCCGCATGCTGCCCGGATGCGTTCAGGAGCCCCGTGTTCCCATCGCCGTGGCGGGCGGAGGGCGCAGATCCATCCGCCTCGCCGCCGAGTTCGGCGATGCGTGGATCACGTACGGCGACTCCGTCGA
The DNA here is from genome assembly GCA_965216945.1 of Acidimicrobiia bacterium. Classification (GTDB taxonomy): domain Bacteria; phylum Actinomycetota; class Acidimicrobiia; order Spongiisociales; family UBA5794; genus DATHZQ01. The sequence continues at coordinate 672,864 of CBDCGU010000003.1, forward strand.
CCGAGACCTGTCCGAGGCGACAACCGATCGCATCGTCGTCGATCAGATGCGTGAGCTGGAAGAGCAGTGTGTGCGCATCGGCCGCGATGCGAGCTCTGTCGATCGGATCTACTTGATCGGCAACACCGAAGCGCAACCCCTCGCGAGCCTCGGGGCTTTCACCGATTTCCTCGGCAGGTATTCCGAGGCCGGCTTCACAGACCTCGTCTTCCACCACCCGCGTCGGGACGATCCCGTGTGGCGCGGGACCGAGGAGATCGTGGAGGAGATCGCCGAGGCCCACCTCAGCTGACTCGGCGGAGCACTACCAGCTCGGTACGATCCGGTCCATGCCTGTGATCGTCGTGGGAGCCGACACGCCACTGGGGGGCGCCAGCATCGATGCGCTGCTCCCCGGTGTGGCTGAGCTCCGGGCGTTCATCACCGACCCGGACCTCATCGGACCGCTGAGGGCACGCGGCGTCAAGGTGGCAATCGGTGACATCTCCGACGGTTCGCACGTCGGCGGAGCCGCTCTGAACGCCTTCTGCGCCGTGTTGATCGCCGAGGCCGCCCACGACGACCGGGAACGGTCGTTCGCACCGACGCCACGCGCCGTGGTTGAGGCATGGGCCGAAGGATTGCGGGACGCCGGCGTCACGCGCGCGATCTGGGTGGACGACGGCACCATCGAGGGAGCCGAGGAGACCCTCCGCCCCACCGTCCGCGAGTTCGTCGTGGTCGACGCCACGACGCTGCACCCCGGCGAAGCAGGCGCGGCGGTCGCCGGGCTGGAGGCCCGGCGCACGGTGTGAGCGTCGGATGGCCCACCTCGAGACCGGGCAGCCCGGTCGTGAGCCGAGGTCACCGCAATGCACCGCTGCGCCAACATCGGCGTCTAGGTTCTCAGCGGAGAACCGTGCCGATCAGGGTTGACACCGCCACGGCGCAGCGGCAGAGCGCCACCGACCGCAGCCGGCGGGACGACCGAGCCTGTGCCCGCGGGCGCACGGCCGAAAGGGGACCAGGATGAGACACCGGCCGATCGCTGTGGTGGCGACCGTCCTTGCGTTGCTTGCCGCGGCGTGTGGAGGCACCGACGAGGGCGGAGACCAGTCGACGACCACGGCGGCAGACGTCACGTCCACCGCGGCGGGCGAGACCACCACGACCGTCTCGGCCGCCACCGGTATGGAGAACCTGCGGTCGTCGACGATTCGCATCGTTGCGAGCGGCACATTCGTCGATCCGCAGGCCGGCGAGCAAGCCAATGTCGCCGGTTCCGGATCGGGCTTCCTCATCGACGAGACCGGTGTCGCTGTGACCAACAACCACGTGGTCACCGGCGCCGCGTTCCTCGACGTCTACCTCGATGGCAGGGACGATCCGGTCAACGCACGGGTCTTGGGCGTCTCGGAGTGCAACGACCTCGCCGTGATCGACCTCGAGGGTGACGGATACACCTATCTCAACTGGTATGAGGGCGAGATCAACGCCGGGCTCGACATCTTTGCCGCAGGGTTTCCACTCGGCACCGAGGAGTACACGCTGCTCGACGGCATCGTCTCCAAGGAGAACTTCACAGGGGAGACATCCTGGGCCTCGATCGACGCCGTGATCGAACACAGCGCCGACACGCTTCCCGGCAACTCGGGCGGACCCATCGTCACGACGGACGGCGAGGTCGTCGCCGTCAACTTTGCGGGCAACGACGATGCTCAATCCTTCGCCATCGGCCGTGAGATCGCCCGCCCGGCCATCGAGGTGCTGGCCTCCGGTGAGGATCTCGACACGATCGGCATCAATGGCGAGGCGTTCGTCTCCGACGACTTCAGTGGGATCTGGGTGTACTCCGTGGAATCCGGCTCGCCCGCCGACAGGGTCGGCATCGAGGCCGGCGACATCATCACGCGAATGGAGGGTCTGGTACTCGCCACGAACGGCACGATGGAGGATTACTGCGACATCCTGCGCAGCCACGGACCCGACGACGTGCTCTCGGTCGAGGTCTACAGGCCGGCGGCCGACGTCGTGCTGGAAGGCCGCCTCAACGACGACGCAGGCGGCTTGGTCGAAGTCTTCTCCTTCGCCACCGAGGTCGACGGCGTCGTTACGGAGGATCCGCCCGACACCAGCGGCCCGAGCTACACGGAATACGTCGAGATCACCGACGAGAGCTCCAGCGTGTTCGTTTCGGTCCCGGCCGAGTGGTCCGACACGCTCGGCGTGCCGTGGGAGTTCAACGGCGAGCTCGTCGGGCCCGCCCTCGGCGCTGCACCGGATTATGCGGCGTGGCAGAGCGGGTGGGGTACTCCCGGCGTGTTCATCTCGGCGAGCCGCGAGCTCGGAGGGTCGGTCGAGGACATGCTCGAGTTCAACGACTTCTCCAGCGCATGTACCTACGTCGACCGCATCGACTACGACGACGGCTTCTACACCGGCCTGATGGACCTGTGGGAGACGTGTGGCGACGAAGGCAGCACCTTCCTCGTGATCGCGGCGACGCCTCCGGAGGAGGACTACCTGACGCTGGTACAGCTCGTGATCGTCAGCGACGCCGACTGGGACGCCGCGGACGAGATCGTGCGCACCTTCAACGTCATCGACCCGCAGGCGCCCTGAGCCGCACCCTCTCCCCGGATGCGGTGCCGGCATCGACGTTCCCGGCGGTGCCCAGCCGTTCTCCGCCGAGGACGGCGCCGGCGAGGTTGCGGCCCGCGTGTCGACCTTCGATCTCTCCGATGCGGCGGTGCTCACCGTTGGACGACTGGGCGATGGCGACGATGCCGATCTTCGAGGAGATGGGCATGACGGAGCAGCGCCCCCCACACCAACAACGGTGGCAGGACTGCCTGCGGTGACGGCCACGGTGGCCGACGTGGAGCTCGGTTTCGTCCTCGAGGTGACACTGCTCGTGGAAGGGACGACGGGCTACTCGTTGTTGTTCGCCTACGTCGCGGAGGCCACGCCGGGCGACGTGCCGCAGCAATTCGTCGATTCGTTCGAGCTCATCGAGGTGGTTGCGACCACCGACGGTTGAGGTCAGAACACCTCGGGACACCATGGCGGGACGACGGTGCGGAAGATCCGATCCAGACGTCGCACGTCTGCCTCGGCCCCCTCGATCCGCCCGGCTCGCCACAGGTTGTGGGCGCTGCGCCCTCCCATGTACAGCGCTCCCAGCACCTCGATGTCGAGCGCGATCGCAGCCTCGCTCGATGTCGTCCGGCAGGCTCCGGCGCCGGCGTCGACGGTGAGCTCGAACCTGCCGCCCGTGTACTCGCCCTGCGCATCGCGCACATCCAGCACGAGCCCGCCGTCGGACTCGTACGAGCGGGCCTCCAGCGCCGCCTTCACGTCCATGATGCGGAGCCAGAGCGTGTCGATGATCTTGCGCCGGATCTGGCGTTGGTCGCTGGCCTCCCACACCATCGGCTCGTCGATCGGGGCATTCCACCAGTTCACATTGGGAAACAAGTCGACGTTGGTGAGGAATGACCAAAGCGCACGTCGTGCGTCTTCGTCTTCAGCAAACACCTCGATCACGTTGATGCTGCCGTCGGGCACGAAGTCGTCCCACTTCTCCTTCTGGCGGTACATCACGTACCCGACGGGTACGCCTTGGCGCCTGGCCACGGCGTACCGGCGGGCGGAGGCGCCCTCCCTGTAGTGCTCCGGGTCGTAGAACCTCCGATGCTCCCACCACGCATCGGAGCGGGAGAGACTGCCGGCGCGACAGGTTCGCAGCACCGCATAGAGGCCCGGGATGATCGTCTTCGCTTCGTCGCCCTCGACCATGTCGACTCTGACCTCCGCCGGTCCTGGAGGTAGCGCCACCTTGCGGGCGTCGATGTCGATGCTGTGCCTGTCGGCGCACACGCCGAAGCCGAAGCGGCCGTAGATGGCGGTCTCCGACGCCCACAACCCGGCCAGTGGGTCTCCACGCTCGGCGACGGTGTCGAGGTGACGCTGCATCATCTTGCGCAGGATGCCCATTCGCCTGTGGGTCGGGCGAACGGTGACCACGGTGGTCCCGGCCATCGGCACCTGCGCTCCCCCGGGCACCGTGACGTCGAAGTCGAACTCACCGAGGGTCCCGACGATCACCCCGTCGTCGAATGCAGCCACCGTACGGTGCAAGGGCAACGTCTCATAGAACCGGTCGTGGTCGGCCTCCCGCGAGTCGCCGCCGAAGCCCCTGGCGATCGCTGACCGGAAGGCCTGGGTCTCATGCGGTTTGACGGGCCGAATCTCGATGTTCATCCGACCAAGCTACCCGTATCCACACCTCGCTGAGCAACAACCGGCCGGCACCGCCGAGACGTCGCCCGAAAAGCGTGAGGGTCGACGTGTCCCAGGCGACGAAGCGGTTCCTCCCGGATCCCACCCCCGCCGTGATCGAGACGGGGAATTCACGCCCCTGGACCCGCGAGGCCTTAGGTTGGGGGTTTCACCTGCAGTCTCGAGAGGGAGCGCCGTGAACGACGTTCGCATCGCCGTTCAGATCCAGCCTCAGCACGCCGATTACTCGGACATCCGCCGCGCCGTCATGCAGGCCGAGGACATGGGCGTCGACATCGTCTACAACTGGGACCACTTCTATCCACTGTCGGGCGAGCCCGATGGCAAACACTTCGAGTGCTGGACGATGCTCGCCGCCTGGGCCGAACAGACGGAACGGGTCGAGTTCGGGGCGCTGGTGACCTGCAACTCCTACCGCAATCCGCAACTGCTCGCCGACATGGCCCGGACGGTCGACCACATCTCTGCCGGGCGGCTGATCCTCGGGATCGGCTCCGGATGGTTCGAGCGGGACTACGAAGAGTACGGCTACGACTTCGGACCCAGCCCTGGATGGAGGCTCGACAACCTCGCCGCGGCGCTGCCTCAGATCGTCGACCGTTGGGACAAGCTCAATCCGGCACCGACTCGCGACATCCCGATTCTCATCGGAGGCGGAGGGCGCAAGAAGACGCTCAAGATGGCGGCGCAGTACGCATCCATCTGGCACCACTTCGGCTCGCCGGCGGACATGAAGGAGAAGTCCAACGTCCTCGACGGCTGGTGTGACGAGGTCGGAAGGGATCCTGCGGAGATCGAACGTGCCGTCGGCCTCGACTGGAGGAGCGTCGACGACGTCGTCGCGGTCGCAGAGACCTACTACGCGGCCGGTATGCGGCAATTCACGCTGAGCATCGGCGGGCCGGACTACGACCTGACGGTCGCAAAGCCACTGCTGGCATGGCGCGACAGCCGCCGATCGTGAATCTCCCCGGCTATGCCGACGTGCTGGCCGCCGCTGAGCGGATCGCACCCCACGTCCACAAAACGCCGACGTTCCACTCCCGCCAGATCGACGAATGGATCGAAGCCCGAGTGGCGCTGAAGGCCGAGAACCTGCAACGGGTGGGTGCGTTCAAGATGCGCGGAGCGATGAATGCCGTCATGCAACTGGGTGAAGCCGTCGCCGCGTCCGGCGTTGCCGCCCACTCGTCCGGAAACCATGCCCAGGCGCTGGCACTCGCTGCCCGGCTGCGTGGGATCCCCGCTCGCATCGTCATGCCCAGCGACGCACCCGGCGTCAAGAAGGATGCGGTTGCGGGATACGGGGCCGACATCATCGAGTGCGAGCCGACCCAGGCCGCCCGTGAGGCGACGGTTGCCGCCGTCGTGGCCTCGACCGGGGCCACCGAAGTGCACCCGTACGACAACAACCACATCATCGCCGGTGCCGGTACGGCGGCGTTGGAGCTCTTAGGGGCGGTGCCCGAGCTCGACGCGATCATCGCTCCCGTTGGCGGCGGTGGGTTGCTCTCGGGCACGAGCCTCGCAACCCACGGGGTCGACCCGTCGGTGCGCGTGATCGGTGCCGAGCCGCTCGGCGCCGACGACGCGGCGCGTTCACTGGCGACGGGTGAACTGCTGCCACAGGAGAACCCACAGACGATCGCCGACGGGTTGCGCACCGGCTTGAGCGAGAGGACCTTTGCGATCATCTCCTCACACGTCGATCGGATCGCAACGGTGACCGAGTCCGAGATCGTCGAGGCCATGCGCTTCATCTGGACCCGGACCAAGCTCATCATCGAGCCGAGTGCCGCCGTGGCCGTCGCCGCAGCCCGCAAGCTCGATCTCGCCGACCGCAGGATCGGCATCATTCTCAGCGGTGGCAACGTCGACCTCGACGCCCTTCCCTGGTAGCATCAGCGGCGCTCCGTGAACGATGTACCGCCACGCCGCCGCCAGGAGCAAGGCTGACGAGGGGGCTCTCTCCGCGGAGTGTGAGGCGGGTCGCCCGCCGCCGAGGTGGACGCCGGCCCGTATCTGGTCAGCGCGGTGAGCGCCGTGAGGGGTTGACTCGCTGGAACACGAGGCCAACCTTCTGAGCGCGCAACCTGCGAGACGGTCCGTGGCCGACATGACGCCACGGAGTTGGTGGTACACGGTGCCAATCGATGCCTCCCGATTCTGTCGCACCCTCTTGAGACAATGGCTCCATGTTCAAGGAATGGACTGTCGATCAATTGGAGCGGACGCTGGTCGAGGCTGAGCAGCGGATCGGTCGGTTGCGGGCGATGCAGATGGCGTTGTTGGACCGGCTCGATGTGGCCCAGGTCGCCCGTCTCGACGGGTCCCGCAACCTGACTGAGTGGGTCGCCGCCCGAGCCGACCTCGACGTGGAAACCGCCCGCCGCCTCGTGCGTGCGACTCGTACCACCGCCGATCAACCCGAACTGCGGGTCCCCCTCGCCCAAGGTGACCAGTCCTTCGCCCGCTGTGCCGCCACTGCCCGTCTCGCCTCAACCGGGGCCACCACCGAAACCCTGCAGCATTCGGCAGGGTTCGACATCGCCGGCGTCCGCCGCTTGGCGTCGAGGCACCGCAGGTTCACCCCCGTCGACGAACGAGAGGCGTTCCAGCGGCGGCATCTGGTGATGCAGTCCTCACTGGATCAAGCCATGGGACGGTTGTATGGCGAGTTCGCCGGCTACGACTGGCGGCTCATCGAAAAGGCCATCACCGAACGCGCCGACGGGTTCCCCAGGGAGCAGCGGTGTGAACGCACGACGGCTCCGCAACGCCGCGCCGACGCACTCACTGCCATCTGCCACGACACCCTCGACGGCAACCCCGGCGCTGATACCCCATCGCAGACACCGTTGCTCACCGTCTTCGTCGACACCTCCACCAACAGCACCGACCCTGACCTGGTGGACGCCAGGATCGAATCCGGCCCCAGAGTCGGCATCCACACCATCCAACGCATCCTCTGTGACGGCGCCATCGAAACCATCGGCACCGCCGCAGACGGCACCCCCCTCGCCCTCGGCCGCACCACAAGGGTCATCCCACCCAAACTGCGCCGCTACGTCTTGCACCGCGACGACGGCTGCACCGCAGACGGCTGCCAATCCCGCTACCGGCTCCAACCCCACCACATCACCCCCTGGTCACAAGGCGGCCGCACCGACCCCGACAACCTCACCACCCTGTGCTGGTACCACCACCACATCGTCATCCACGGACGCGGCCACCGAATCGACCCCCACACCCCACCCCAACGCCGCCGCTTCCTCCCACCCCTCACCGAAAGAGCGCCGCCCGGGTAGCGCGCCTCGTCAGATGTCCGGCGTCGGGTCCTTCCAGTCGTCGGGAGGCTCGATCCTGGCCTCGATCCCCGCAAACTCCGCCAGCAGGTACAACAGGTTCGCCCCATCCAACAACTCGAGGGCTTGCCCTCCGCGAACTCAAAGGACGCCGAACCGTACCCACTCGTCGTCACGAGAATGCCCTTCGACGCGCCCTCGTTCTGTTCGTCGATCGGATGGCCACACCGAGTGTGACATGCAGGTCTTCCACCGTCGGTCGTGCCTCGGAGACGGGGCTGCACTCGTTGTCGATCGAGCAGGCCAGAGGCTCGTTGACCGCGCTAGTCCGGGCCTGGATCGGTTCCCGCGAGCGGGGCGAAGGGCTGGAGGTCTGCACCTTCGAGCGTGATGGTCGTCATGCCCGTATCGGATCGGGTCTCATGCATCTCTCCCGCCTCCCAGAACGCCGCCTGGAACGCCTCGATGGGGACTTCGACACCGTTGGAGCCGGACACGAACCCCGACCCGGCGATCACGCAGAGCAGCTGTGGCGTCGTTGCCTCATGCCGTCCGATCCTGCCCCCCGGTGGCAGGAACATCGCCGCCGCTCTGCACACGTCGTCCGGCTGGCTGAGTGGGACCTGGAGGAAGTCGCTGTCGAACAAGTCGATGTGGCGACCGTGGTCCGGTGCAAAGGAGTGGATGCGCATCGCGGAAACTGTACCGGTGCCGGCGACGGCGCTCATGGGTCGGCGGGTCCGGCGCCACGAGGCGATGCCGGGTGACGACGTTCTGGTGCAGCGTGCGGTCGACCAACCGGAGACGTCAGCCCCGCCGGTAGCTGTCGAGGTACGGCGGTACCTCCACGCCGTCCCGCAGACGAGGATCGTCGATCGGATCGGCAGCGGTCATGCGGAGCGGGATCACCCCCGCCCAGATGGGAAGCGCATAGTCCTCGTCGTCGTCCACCGGAGGTCCGGTCCGCACCTTCGCCGACGATTCGTCGATCGACAGCGCCGCCACGAGAGTGCCCTTCTCCTCCTGTACCGTCGGCAACCGGCAGTCGCTCCACCGCCCGGGTGTGACGTGTTCGGTCAACACCTCGAAGGCGCGACGCTTCTCCGCGGCGTCGTCGACGATGCGCGGCTCACCGAAGATGACCACAGATCGGTAGTTGACGGAGCTGTGAAACGGCGCCCGAGCCAGTGCGATCCCATCGAGCAAGGTCACGGTCACGCAAACCTCGACTCCGCGCTTCATGGCTCGCAGCGTCCGGCTTGCCGGGGAGCCGTGCAGGTACAGGGTGTCGCCGTCCCGGGCGTGCAGCGTCGGGATCACGACGGGTGAGCCCTCATGCACGAACCCGACATGACACACGAGGGCCTCGTCGAGAATCGCATGCACGGCGTCCCTCTCGTACACCGCACGCTCGGCCAGCCGCCGGACCTCGGTTCGCTCAGATGGTGGAGTCGACATGCCCAGAGCGTAGAACCGAGCCGGCAGCACTTCGATCGAGGCAGGATCATTTCGATCGAGGCAGGATCATTTCGATCGAGGCAGGCCTCGATCGAGTTTGTGTCGTGCGGCTGCGCCGCCCCGTGTCCCTGGTGGGGTGCACCGCACGGGTCGCTGCACCCCACATCGAGGGGGTTCCGCGGAGCACCACCAAGGACCATTTCGATCGAGGCAGGCCTCGATCGAGTTTGTGTCGTGCGGCTGCGCCGCCCCGTGTCCCTGGTGGGATGCACCCCACAGGTCACTGCACCCCACATCGAGGGGGTTCCGCGGAGCTCCACCCCCTCGAGCACCCCGGCACCCGCCCCGAAACTCACGCGGATCGAGCGAGATAGGGCGACGAGCGGAGCGATGTCGCCAGGAGGGGGTTGTTTGAAGGGGGAAGCTCCGCGCCTCCCCCTTCAATCTTCGTTCGGTGGCTTTGCCGCCGAACGAAGCAGGGAATCGACGGCCCGAGGGGCCGACGAATGAACTCGCCCGAAGCCTGCTTCGGGCGACAACTCGACCCCGAGCATTCGCTCGGGGTCGAAACAAACCAACTACGCGACGCCGCGCTCCCAGACTTCGACCAGCTCGCGGTAGGCCTCGCTGGTGGCGGCGAGCTCGGTGTGGGAACCGTCGGCGATGATGCGCCCGGCGTCGACCATGACCACCCGATCGGCACGTTCGGCGCTGCGGAGGCGGTGGGCGATCACCACTGCGGTTCGCCCCGCCAGCAGGACGCGCAACGCTCCCTCCACCTGCACCTCGGTCTCCGGGTCGAGATTCGAAGTTGCCTCGTCGAGCACGACGACGGCCGGATCGGCGAGAAATGCCCGGCCCAGGGCAACGAGCTGCCGCTCACCCGCCGAGAAGCGGCTGCCCCGCTCCCGCACCTCGGTGTCGAGACCTTCGGGCAGGGAGCGAACCCAGTCGTCGATGCCCATGGCCCGGCACACGTCCCAGATCGCCTGATCGTCGGCCCCGGGCTTGGCGTAGCGGAAGTTGTCCCGCAACGTGCCGTCGAACAGAAACCCGTCCTGAGGGATGAGGGCGATGGCCCGGGCGCGCGCGGCGAATGAGACGTCACGAAGGTCGCTCCCGTCGATGGTGACCGCTCCCCGGTTGGGGTCGTAGAAGCGAAGCAGGAGCTTGGCGACGGTCGATTTGCCGGCGCCGGTCTCGCCCACCACCGCCAGCCGCTGGCCGGGGGGCACATCCAGCGTGAAGCTCTCGAGCACGACATCGTCGCCGTATCCGAACGTCACGCCGTCGAGGGCGAGGGCACCCTCGACCGGCTCCTGCAGCTCGACCGCGCCGGACCGTTCCTGCACCTTGGGCACGACATCGAGCAACTGGAACAGCTTCGCCAGAGCTGCCAACGATGCCTGCGCCAGGTTGTAGACCGTCGCCAGGTTGACGATCGGCTCGAAGAACCAGTTGAGGTAGAGCATGAACGCGACCAGCGACCCGAACGAGAGGTCGCCGGCAATCACTCGACTCCCGCCGAGCAGCAGTACCACTCCCATCCCGATCGTGCGCAGGAAGTTGATCGCCGGGAAGTACCAGGAGATGGCTCGCGCCGCCGCCATGTTGGCCTCGAAGTACGTCTCGTTGATGGCCGAGAAGTTGGACGCCTGGTTCGATTCCTGAGTGAACGCCTGCACGACCCGCACCCCGGTGATGCCCTCCTGCAGGCTCGCCAGCACCCGGCCGATGGATTCCCTCACCTGCTGGTACGCACGGGACACATGCCGTTGGAAGAGCACCGAGATCACCACGACGACGGCGATCACGCCGAAAACGGCCAGGGCGAGCTGGAGGTCGAGGAGGAGCATCGCCACCGCGACCCCCATCGTGGTCAGCAGGTTGGTGAGGGCCAGCACGGCTCCCTGGTTGACGAACTCTGTGATCGATTCGATGTCGGACGTCATGCGGGAAACGAGCACACCGGTCTTGGCGCCGTCGTAGAAGGCCATGTCGAGCCGGGTGAGGTGGGCGAAGACGCGCGAACGCAGCTCGAGCAGGAACCGCTCTCCAACGTTGGCGATGGCGTACTGCGAGACACGTTGTGCCCAGTACTGCAGCGCGAGGAGCGCCAGGTAGACGATCGCAGCGGTTGCGATGGCACGCTTGTCGCCGGCTGCTATGCCATCGTCGATACCCGAACCAACCACGAGTGGCCCCAACAGGCGTGCCACCGTGGCAATCACGGTCACGAAGAAGGCCCACAGCGCAGCCGCTCGCAGATGCTTGCCGAGCCGTGCGGCGCGCCCGAGGAGCCCTTTGGTGTCGTCGATCTCGTAGTCGCCGCCGTACCGCATGTACCTCATCGCGGTGCTCCCTGTGCCGTGGTGCGCTCGTCGCCGTGTTCGGTGCGCGCCAGGACCTCGGCGTAGCGGGGCACATCGTCGAGGAGGTGGCGATGCGGCCCGACTGCTGCGATACGGCCCTCATCCAGGAACACGACCTCGTCGACCAGAGCCAGCGTCGACGTGCGGTGGGCCACGATGACCGTCGTCCGTCCCGCCATGACTTGCCGCAGCGCATCTTGGATCTCCGCTTCGACGATCGCATCGACCGAGGATGTCGCATCGTCGAGGATCAGTACCCGGGGATCCCGCAGCACGGCCCGGGCAAGGGCAACCCGCTGCCGCTGTCCCCCCGACAGGCTGAATCCGCGCTCCCCGACGACCGTTGCGTATCCATCGGGAAGCGCACAGATGAATTCGTGGGCACGGGCCAGCCGTGCGGCGGCGCGCACCTGCTCGTCCGTAGCGTCGGGAGCCCCGAGTGCGATGTTGTCTCGCACCGACGCAGAGAAGAGAAAGGTCTCCTGGAACACCACCGCCACCTCGTTGCGCAGTTGCTCCAGCGGAACGCACCGCACGTCGACCCCGTCGACCGACACCTCGCCGGCGGTGACATCGAGGAACCGGGGGATCAGGTATGCCAGCGTGGACTTGCCGGCGCCTGTGGAGCCGACGAGAGCGACGGACGTCCCACCGGGGATGACGAGGTCCACGCCGGACAGCACCTCCTCTCCGTCGGGATAGCCGAAGTGCACACCGGAGAACTCGATCTCCCCCGGGCCGGTCTTGAGCCGCTCCGGATGTCGCGGATCCGCCGGGTCCGGCTCGGTGCCGAGCAATTCGCGTACACGAGTGGCTGCTGCCGCCGCCCGCGGCAAGTTGGCGAAGAACCACCCCGTGATCCGCGTTGGCAGGATCATGACGGCGAGGTACTGGGTGAACGCCACGAACTCACCGAGGGTGATCGCCCCATCGACCACCCTGAACCCGCCGAGCCACAGCACGGCGACGGTACCGGCCGACGGGATCAACTCGAACAGCGGGCTGAAGACCGAGGAGATCCGGGCCAGACTCAGCGTGCGGTCGTAGATGCGATCAGCCGTGGCGTCGAGCCTGGCCTGCTCTTGCCGCTCCTGGCCATAGGCCTTGACCACTTGGATCCCACCGACCGCCTCCTCCACGACCTGGCTGAGATCGGCGAGCCGCTCCTGGATCTCGAACGACAGCCCGATCGACCGTTTGGCGTACGCGTTGGCTGCGAGGAAGAGAGCCGGGATGGTCAGGGCCGCCACCGCCCCCAGCACCGGATCGATGATCACCAGCACGGCGATGACGGCGATGAACATCCCGATGTTGGCGACCGTGATCGGCAGCATCGCAAAGATGAGACGGACCTGCGACAGGTCGGACGAGGCCCGTGACATGAGCTGGCCGGTGGGTGTCTCGTCGTGGAAGCTGAAGCCGAGCAGCTGCATGTGACGGAACATCCGATTGCGCAGATCCGCCTCGGCCCGGTAGGACAACCGAAAACCGAAATAGCGACGCATTCCCACCCCGAGCGCCTGGACGAATCCCGCTCCGATCAGCACAGCCGCCAGCGGCACGAGCAGATCGTTGCGCCCCTCCCGGATCGCATCGTCGATGATCACCGCGATGATGTAGGGGATGGCGACGACGAGCCCCATCCACACCAAGGCACCCGCAATCGAGCGCAGCGAATCAGCCCGGTATTGCAACAGCGTTCTGCCCAGCAGACCCAGCCCGGAGCGCACCTGTGGGCTGCGCAGCCCCGCTGAGTCGTTGGACGCCATCAGCGGAGCGTAGGACGCCGTCACGATCTCCGAGCCGGAGAAGGTCCCCGACATGGGTCCGCACGGCCCGTACACTCGACCGCTCCCATGCGCACCACCCACGCCTTCGTCTCGCTCGTCGCCCTGGTGCTCCTCGCCGCGGCCTGCTCGCTCGGGGACGACGCAGGATCGGCCGACACCACCGCCGCACCGCTCACGACCCTTGCGTCGGCAGCCGGCGATGTCCCAACCTCCGGCCCGGCGACAACGACCACCACCTCGTCTACGACCACGACCACCACCGAGCCGCCCATCATCGGCGCTCCCCACGGCAGCGTGACCGGTCTCACGATGTTCCGCGGCAACCCCAGCCGCACCTACTACGGCGACGGGAGCATCCCCATCGATCTCGACGTACTCTGGCGGTTCCCCGATGCTCCGATGTGCGGGATCTCGGCCGTCGGGGGCGAGCAGAAGCAGTGGTGCGGCAGCGGTTGGACCGGGCAGCCGGTGGTGTGGGAGCGACCCGACGGGGTCACCGAGGTCATCTTCGGTGCCTACGACAAGCAGATCCACTTTCTCGACGCCGCCACCGGCGAACGGACAAGACCGGACTTCCCGATGGGTGACATCATCAAAGGATCGGTCACCCTCGACCCGGATGGGTACCCGCTTCTGTACAGCGGATCACGGGATCCCGACTTCAAGATCATCGCTCTCGACCGCGACGTGCCCACGCTGCTGTGGACCCTCAACGCGTCGGGAGTTCCCGGCATGTGGAACAACGACTGGGATTCCAACCCCGCGATCGTGGACGGAGTCATGTACCAAGGCGGCGAGAACAGCTGGTGGTATGCCGTCGAACTGAATCGCGACCACGACGAGAACGGTCTCGTCACCGTGGACCCGGAGATCGTCTTCGACACGCCGGCTTTCAGCGATCAGACCGTGGCTGCGGTGGGACGGCAGCAGTCGGTCGAGAACTCGACCGCGATCTTCCAAGACCGCGCCTACTTCGCCAACTCTGCGGGCCGCGTGGTGGGTGTCGACATCGAGCCGCTGCCAGACGGCGAAGCAAGCATCGTGTTCGACTACTGGGTGGGCGACGACGTCGATGCGACCATCGTCATCGACGATGCGGGAGACATCTACGTGTCCGCCGAAGTCGACCACGCCACCCGGCGCGCCGGCGAGATCGGTCAGCTGGTGAAGCTCGACCCCGACTCGCCCCACGATCCCGTGGTGTGGGGTGTGCCCGTTCCCTCGCGCAACGGTCTCGACGGGGGCATCTGGGCCACACCGGCGCTCGTCGACGACGTGTTGTTCGTCCCCACGAATCCGGGTGACCTGCTTGCCGTCGACATCGCAACCGGCGAGATCGTCTGGAGCGACGACATCGGTGCTCATGCCTGGTCTTCCCCCGTCCATGTCGACGGCCGGCTCCTCATTGCCGTCAACTGCGACACTGCCGCCGCGCTGCGGGTCTACGACGTCGCAGACCCGCGAGATCCTGCCATCCTGTCCGAAGTGAGCTTCTCCGGGGGATGTATCGAGTCGACGCCCGCCGTCTGGGGTGGCCACGTGTTCGTCGGATCGCGTGATGGCTTCTTCTACGCCCTCGGAGAACGGTGATGCGGGGCTTCCTCCTGAAGGCGGGCATGGCGCTCGGCATCGTTGCACTGGTCGGGACCGTGGCCGGAACCTTTGGTGATGTGTGGTGGGTGTTCGACCTGGCTTCGAACTTCCGCCTGCAATATGCGCTCGCTGCCGGCGCCGCCGCCATCACCGTCCTTGCGCTGCGCCAGCCGCTCATTGGCATCGCCTTTGGCATCGTGACGCTGTTCAACGCTACGTTGATCGCTCCGCTCTATGCAACGGAACCGCCACCGGCCGCCGGAGAGGCACGGTTGGAGATCGTGAGCTCCAACATGCAGACCCACAACTCCCGGCAGCAGATCAACTGGATGATCGACACGGAACCCGATCTGATCTTCCTCTTCGAGTCGTCGCGCCAGGTCGAGGACCTTCTGCGCAGCGCAGATCTCGGTTATGAGGTCACGAGCGGCATCGATCCGGACAATGCCTTCGGAGTGTCCATCCTCAGCAAAGGACCGGTTCAGTTCGAGGCCTTGCCCTCCTCGCGTGATGGCGGGGACGCCGTGCGGCTGCAGGCGCAAATCGGTGACCAGACGATCGTGATCTATGCGATCCATCCGCCCAGCCCGAGCAACCCGGTGCGGTCGGAGTCCCGGGACAAGCTGCTGGAGCGGATCGGGCGGGCGGCAGCCGAAGAGGAGCTCCCGGTGGTCGTGGTCGGCGACTTCAACGCAACCCCGTGGTCGGCTGGTTTCCGGAAGCTGGTCGAACCGGCTCGGTTGCTCAACTCGCAGGAAGGATTCGGCTACGGCGCAACGTGGCACGCCAATCTCCCGCCGTTCATGGGAGTCCCCCTCGACCATCTCGTCCACAGCGATGAGTTGACGACGGTCGATCGTGAGGTGGGTCCGTCGGCCGGACCCGACCACCGGCCGATCAGAGTGGTGCTCGCGATCGCTCCGGATGGCGCTGCTTGACCCGGCCGACGATGGGCCTCCGCGGCGTTCTCAGAATCCTCTTAAGGTCGGTTTACGGGTCCTTTACACCCGATGACGCATGCTGCGCCGTATGAGTGATACAACACTGGTCGGGCGGAAGCTCACCGGGAAGCGCCGTCGTCCCAAGGCGATCGATGGTGTCCGCATCTGCGCCAGCTCGGAATGCACGACCCGGCTGTCTCGTTACAACCGCAAGGGAACTTGCCACTTGCACAGCCCAATCAAGTTCCCCAGGGTCCGTGGCCGCGAGGCTCCAGCCGAGGCCTGATCCGCCCTACCCAGGAAGGCGCACGATGCAACCAACCGACTCCACGACGCCGCAGCGTCTCATCGGCACCGGCAGCCGCGAGCCCGGTTGGAGCCGCCTTCCCGAGGAGCCTCCCGTCGACGGCTCCCCCGAGTCCACACCACGGGTGCGGCCGATCGCACCTCCCGCGTCGGCCGCACCCCTACCTCCGTCCCCGGCCAAGCCACGGGGCTGGTGGCAGTTGCTGCTGGCTGCGGTGCTCGGAGCAGGTCTCGCACTCGCCGGCTTCCTCGTGCTCGACACCGACCCTGAGACGGCCGCACCTCAGGAGGTTGCGGCTCCGGCTCTCGTCGACCCGGAGCCGGCGAATACCGCACCCCTGACCCCGTCACCCCAGGTCGAGCTCCAGAGCGCCGACGCCGTTGCCATCGGGAACAAGGTGATTCCTTCCATCGTGACCGTCGAAGTGGGCGCCGACGCCGGCGAGGGGCTCAACCTCACCGGTTCGGGTTCCGGCGTCATCCTCGATGCCTCCGGGCACATCGTCACCAACGACCACGTCATCGCGGCTGGGAACCAGTATCAGGTCGTACTGTCCGACGGCCGCACCACGTACGACGCGGAACTGATCGGGACCGACCCGCTGACCGACCTCGCCGTCTTGAAGATCGAAGCCCCCAACCTCACCCCGGTCGAACTGGGTTCGACGGAGACCCTCAATGTCGGCGACACCGCCGTCGCCGTCGGGAGCCCATTGGGTTTGGAAGGCGGGCCCTCTCTCACGGTGGGCGTGGTCTCGGCATTCGGCCGGCAGGTCACGGTCTCCTCCGACGACACGCTCTATGGAATGCTGCAAACGGATGCGCCCATCACCCAGGGATCGAGCGGAGGCGCTCTCGTAGACGGTCTGGGACGGCTCATCGGCATCACCACGGCTGTTGGCGTCAGCGACGTCGGCGTTGAGGGGATTGGCTTCGCCACGCCCGTCGAGTTGATGCAGCGGGTGACCGACGAGCTGATCGCCACGGGCGATGTCGGCCACGCGTTCCTCGGCATCTTCGGCGGCACCAGTTTCTCGACGACGTCGAGCGGTGCCCGGGTCGCCGCCGGGGTCGAGGTCGCATCGGTCGAGCCAGACACGGGCGCCGCCGCCGGGGGGCTGCAGGCAGGTGACCTCATCACAGCGATCGACGGGCTGCCGGTCACCACGATGGACGACCTCGTCATCGCCCTGCGCTACATGACCGCGGGCGACGACGTGACGCTCACGATCTCGAACGACGCCGGGTCGTCGACGCTGCAGATCACACTCGGCGAACGCCGGTAGCGGCGCCGGCACACCCGGCACCGACCGGTACGCTGGCCGGATGCTCAATGACTACACAATGGTTGACGCTTCGTTCGTCACCACACTGACCGACGAGGCACTGGCCGCAGCCGACCGGCTGATCGATGCCGTGATCGACGCTCCGGCGAGCTATGCCGCCGTCATCGCACCTCTCGACGAAGTCGCCGACATCACCAGCCGTGCGTACGGTCGGGGCGCTTTCATGGCCCGAGTCCACCCCGACGCCGCGGTGCGCAGCGCCGGGATCGAAGCCGAGGAACGCATCACCAAGTGGAGCAACGACCTCGTCTTTCGCCGTGATCTCTTCGATGCCGTGCAACGGTTCGCCGCAACCGACGAGGCAGCCACCCTGGAAGGCACGCAACGGCGATTGCTCGAATTCACACAGCGCGACTTCCGCCGGGCCGGACACGAGCTGGACGACGGTTCCCGGATCGAGCTGCAGCAACTCCGCAGCCGGCTCGTCGAGCTCGAGGTGGAGTTCGGCAAGAACCTCGACGAGTACGAAGACGGTATGGATCTGACCCGCGAGCAGCTCGATGGCCTCTCCGAGGAGTACATCGCCCGGCTGAAACCGGCAGACGACGGGCGCTACCGGGTGACCATGGACTACCCGGACTACATCCCGTTCATCCGGCAGGCCAAGGACCGCGAGCTGCGCCGCCAGATGCAGCACAAGTTCTGGAATCGGGCGGTGACGGCGAACAAGCCACTCCTCGAAGAGGCGGTGCGAATACGCCGCCGCATCGCAGGACTGCTCGGGGCGACGACGTGGGCTCACTACGCGATGGAAGTCAAGATGGCTCAGGCTCCGGAGCGGGTCGAGGAGTTCTACGACTCGCTGGTGCCGGGTCTGACGGTGCGCGCCACCGCCGAGCTGGACTCGCTGGCCACGCTGGCTGCATCGGAGTTCGACGGCGAGATCCGGTCGTGGGACACCAACTACCTCGACACGCTGTTGCGCAAGCAAGACTTCGGCATCGACCCGGATGAGGTCGCCGCCTACTTCCCGCTCGAGCAGACGGTCGCGGGTATGTTCGCCGTGACCGGAGACGTCTTCGGCCTGGATTACGAGCGGATCGCTCCCGCCAACGCCTGGCACCCGGATGTCCATCTCTATGCGATCCGCAACCGGGGCAGCGCCGACGTCATCGCCTACTTCTATGCAGACCTCTACCCGCGCGAGGGCAAGTACGGCCATGCAGCGGCGTTCCCGATCGTGTACGGCAGAAGGCTCGCCGGCGGTGGCTACCAGACTCCGATAGCCGCGATCGTTGCCAACTTCACCAAGCCGGTCGGTGACACCCCTTCGCTGCTCAAACACGATGAGGCCTTGACACTGTTTCACGAGTTCGGGCACATCCTCCACTTCTGCTTGACGACGGTCGACGAGGTGCGTTTCGCCGGATTCGACACCGAGTGGGACTTCGTGGAGGCCCCGTCGCAGATCATGGAGAACTGGATGTGGGAGCCGGAGGTGCTGCAGCGCTTCGCCCGCCACCATCGCAGCGGGGCTCCCATCCCGGACGACCTGGTGCGCCGGCTCGTTGCGGCGCGCGACCTCAACGAGGGCCTCTTTGCGATGCGCCAGGTCTATCTCGGCAAGCTCGACCTGGGGATGCACGCCACCGTCGAGCCGGTCGACCTGGATCAGGTCTACCGCTCCGCCTACGACTACACGCTGCTGCCCTTCCACGAGGACACGTTCTTCCCCGCGAGCTTCGGGCACCTCATGGGCGGCTACGACGCCGGCTACTACGGCTATCTGTGGGCCCGGGTCTACGGCGATGACATGTTCTCGGTGTTCGCGGGTGAGGGCATCACCAGCCCAGCCGTCGGCCGGCGCTACCGCGACGAAGTGCTTGCGACGGGTGGATCGCGCGACGCCATCGACCATCTGCGAGCGTTCCTCCGCAGGGAGCCGAGCAGCGAGGCCTTCCTGGAGAAGCTCGGGCTCGAACCCTGAGAACTCCATTGGTCCCAGGCTTGGCTGGTGCGGGCTCGAGATCTCGCCGGCCACGCCACGGTTCCAGTTGCTAGTTTCGAGGTGCCGACCGAGGTCATGCACCGTCGGGAGCCGGGGCGACGGTGCGTGCCGTGACGAATGAGCCGGAGGAAGGCGTGCTGGCATGGCCGACGAGGACTTCACCGACGTAAGCGAGGCGTACGAAGACTGGGAGGCGGAGGAGCGGCGCCGCCGCCGCGAGGCCATCGAGAATCGGAGACCGTTCGAGGGCTTGCAGGTCGACCCGGAGATCGACTTCTACCCGGAAGTCGCCGATCGCGAACCGGGCGACACGAACATCGTCAGGTGGGGGTTCGACATCCACCCTCAGGTGACGTTCTGGTCGGCAGGCATCCTCGTCGTCTTCGTAGCGTGGACCCTGATCTTTCAGGACACGGCCTCCGGAGTGTTCGACAACGTGCTCAGCTTCGTGGGCAACAGCTTCGGCTGGCTGTACATCCTGGCGGCTAACGTCTTCGTCGTAGTCGGCTTCTTCTTCGCCTTCAGCCGCTACGGCAAGATCCGCATCGGGGGCCCGGAGGCTAAGCCGGAGTTCTCCACCCCTGCGTGGTACGCCATGCTGATCAGCGCCGGCATGGGCATCGGGCTGATGTTCTGGTCGGTGGCAGAGCCGATCTTCCACCTCGCGGGACCCCCACCGCTGTTCGGGGTCGATCCGATGACCGGCGAGGCGGGCAACGCCGCACTGGCGGTGACCTTCTTCCACTGGGGCCTCCACCCGTGGGGCATCTATGCCCTCGTCAGCCTGGCGCTGGCGTTCTTCGCCTACAACCGAGGGCTGCCGCTGACGTTCCGATCCGTCTTCTACCCGATCCTCGGCAAGCGAATCTATGGAGCCTGGGGCAACGTGATCGACGTGCTCACGGTTCTGGCCACGCTGTTCGGGCTTGCGACCTCCCTCGGCCTCGGGGTGGGTCAGGCGGCTGCGGGACTCAACTTCCTGTTCGGCACGCCAACGGGCACCGGCTTTCAGGTGGTGCTCATCGCCATCATCACCGGCATCGCCACGATGTCCGTCGTGGCGGGGCTGGACGCCGGCGTCAAGAGGCTGAGCCAGATCAACATCGTCTTGGCGATGATCTTCATGGTCTTCATCATCGTGGTCGGTCCCACGTTGTTCATCTTCTCGGTGTTCACCGAGAGTCTCGGCGAATACATCGCCGTGCTGCCCCAGCTCTCGTTCTGGAGCGAGGCCTTCAGCGACACCACGTGGCAACAGGGCTGGACCATCTTCTACTGGGGTTGGTGGATCTCGTGGTCGCCGTTCGTCGGCATGTTCATCGCCAGGATCTCCAAAGGACGCTCGGTGCGCGAGCTGGTCCTCGGCGTGATGGCCTTTCCCACGTTGCTGTCGGCATTGTGGATGTCGGTGTTCGGGGGTACGGCGATCAACCTGCAGCTCGAAGGGATCCGCGACGTGGCCACGGCCGTCAACGAGAACGTGGCAACCGCGTTGTTCGACATGCTGGAGGCCTTCCCCCTCACCCAGCTCACGTCGCTGCTGGGCATCATCCTGGTGGTGTCCTTCTTCGTGACATCGTCCGACTCGGGTTCGCTCGTCGTCGACCACCTGACGTCCGGCGGAAAGCTCGACTCGCCCAAACCGCAGCGTGTGTTCTGGGCGCTGATGGAGGGGCTGCTGGCCGCAGTACTCCTGATCGGAGGTGGACTCACCGCCCTCCAAACCGCCGCCATCACGACGGGCCTGCCGTTTGCGGTTGTGCTTCTGATCATGTGCGGCAGCCTCTATGTGGCGTTCCATGAGGAGCTCGACCTCCTCGAGAGCCACTACGACGCCGCCCTGTTCCGCTCACGGCACGGCGCCCTCCTGGCGCATCACGGGCTGGGAGACGACGGCAGGCCCATCGAGGGCGATCCCGCACCGACCGGAGAGGAGTAGGCCATGCGAGCGATGACCCGGCGCGCCCTCGCTGCCGCCGGCGCGGTTGCGCTCCTGGCCGGCGCCTGTGGCAGCCCCGCGGAGGAGGCGGACGGCGGCGGGGGCCCGGCCGCAGGGGAAAGCGTGACCGGCGGAGCCGTCACGATGGCTCGAGCCAGTTGGGACACCGGCTGGTTCCAAGCGGCGATCTACGCCCAGCTGCTCGATGAGCTCGGCTACGACGTGAGCGATCCCGGCGAGCTGACCCGTGATGCCAACACGTTCTATCCGGCATTGGCCCAAGGGCAGGTAGATCTCTGGGTCAACGGCTGGTTCCCGCTGCACGACATCTACCTGGAGCGGGAGCTGTTCAGCGGTCAGCTCATCTCAGAGCCGATCGAACCGGTCGGCTTCCAGGTCGAGGCGGGAGCCATCCAGGGCTATCTCATCGACAGGGCCACGGCGGACGAGCTGGGTATCACCTCGATGAGCGACTTCGCCGATCCGGCGGTTGCAGGCGTGTTCGACACCGACGGCGACGGTCGCGCCGACCTGCACGGCTGCAACGAAGGATGGGGTTGCAACGTCATCATCGATGCTCACCTCGACGAGCTGGATTGGGGACCGAACGTCGAGCAGGTCGTCGGCGAGTACAACGACCTCATCAGAGACGTGGTGCAGCCCCGCATCGAGGCCGGCGAACCGGTGCTGTTCTACACCTGGACGCCCAACTGGACGATCGATGTGCTGGTGCCGGGGACCGACGTGGTCTGGCTCGAGTCGCCCGCTCTCTCCGACGAGGAGTCGGATACTTCCGTCTCAGGTCTCGCCGGGTGTGCGGCAGGCGATCCCTGTCAACTCGGGTGGCCCGTCAACGACATTCGAGCAGTGGCCAACAAGGAGTTCCTCGAGGACAACCCGCCCATCCGGCGGCTGCTGGAAGCCGTAACCATCCCGCTCGAGGACATCGCCGACCAGAACGCCCGGATGGCGACGGAGCCCGAATACACCGACGCCATGGTCAAAGCCGACGCCGCCGCATGGATCGACGACAACCGCGTGCTCGTCGACACCTGGCTGGAAGCAGCGCACGGCTCCTGACCGCTCGGCTCGGAGGGCCGGTGCGGGTGCGACTGCGCCGTGTGTGCGCCGCGCTACGCGCTGCTGTCGTATGCGTGCCGGAACATGAGTGCGATACGCGGTGGAGCCTGTGAGACCTTTGGGACGCAGTGCTCCCAGTCTCGTTGACAGCTCCCACCCATCACCACCAGATCGCCATGACCCAGCGACCACGCCGGACCGGATCCTCCCCCCTTCGGCCTGAGCCGGAACCTCCTCGGACCCAACAATGACACGGTTGCGACGGTCGCGGACGGCAGATCACGAGCGATCCGGTCGCCGTGCCAAGCGACGCTGTCGGCACCCGTGCGGTAGTGGCCGGCGCTGATCCTGTCGAGCCGGACGCCGTAGCGCTCCGACAGCAGTTCCCGCATCTCGCCGATCACCCGGTGGATCGCAGCGTCGACCGATCCGACCAGACGCGGGGTGAGCACCTCACGGTCGTACATGTGCACGCGGGGCTGTCGCCAGTCCACCGCGTCGCACAGCACCGAGTAGAGCTCCTCGTCACCTGCGAGCCAGCCCGCGGCGTGATCGACCCAGGCGAGCTCATCCAGCTGGTGGCGCACCAGCGCACCGAAGCTGGCATCGGGGACCGGCTCCCCTCCGCCGAACAGCGAGGCCTGGTGGGCGAACATATGTTCGACTATAGCGGCGGCCCGCAGCGGCGGGAGCGGCAATCCAAGTGGTTGCGGCGGTGGGCGACCTCACCACGCTCCGGCGGCCGTGCGGATCCTCCCGGCCCCCGTCGCCATCCACGGGTCGATCCGGCCCCGAAGAGCGAGGCACGGCGACAAGCTCATGCGGCCGCATCAGCCGGCAACGTCGAAAGCCACCACTCGACCGGATTCGTCGATCGTCACGACGATACCGTCGTGGCCAAACTCCCATCGGCTTGGGGAGCCGGTGTCGGGCCGGCTCTTCAGCGCGTCGACCAGATCCCGCAGGAACGGGCCCGTCAGATCGCGTTCCCGAAGCTCCGCCCGCAGGTTCTGGAGGCGAATCTCTTTTCGCTGCTCCTCGGTCTCGGCCACTGACCCTGTCGCCCCCTCCAGCATTCCCGCAAGGGTCGCCACGTCGCATGCCACGGCGGCCGTGATCAGCCGGGCTCTCGTCTCCCCGACGGGAGTGGGCAAGTCAGGATTGTCGGGAGTGAGGGGAGCGAGCCGGGAGGCCGAGCAGCCACCGCCGTCGAGCTTGAGGCTAACCGTGTCCAGCTCATTCCCGGCGGCGTCCTCGGCGACGAGATGCGCTTGTTGGGTCCAGTCAGGCTTCGTCAGCTCGAAGAAGCCGGCTCCACCCAGTGGTGCGGTGGACAGCGAGCCGTGGTGAGGTGTCGTGATTCGGACCTGCGTCGTAGCCTCGGGAAGCCCGAGCCACGTCACCCGGTAGCGCACGTTGACTTCACGCACGGGGTCGAACGACACGTACGGCTCGTCGTTCACCTCTGCGCTGGTCTCTCGCCCCTCGGGGTCGACGACCACGATTCCAACACCACCGCTGCCGTGACGAAGCGTCACGTAGTACTGCCCGTCCAGCTGGAAGACCACTGTCGCTGCATAGGGAGGTCGCGCGTTCGACTCGGCGAACACTGCGGCAACCTGATTGCGAATCTCTCGGTCGATATCCGCGTCGAGACCTTCGGCGGGAATCCACTCCGCCCCCCGGTAGGGCAACGTCGACGAATCGGCCGGGCTCTCGACGCCGATGGGGAATGTTCTCAAGTCATATGCGGCGTCGTTCGCAAAGGTCGTCACCGTCTCCGTTGCGACCGGGCTCGAACGGAACACGCCCGGCAGGGCCACGGCAACCGACCCCAGGAAGATGGCCAGCACCGCACCGGCAGCCATCCGCAGCCGCCGGCGCCGTCTCCCCCGGCTCACCAACGCATCCATCGGAACGGTCGGCAGGTCGCTCACGGCCCCGTGGAGGTCGGCCGTCGCCTGCGCGGCGCGGGTGTCAAGCATGATCTGTGCCCCTGTCATCGATGGTCAGCTTCGTGGCCAGCGCACGGCGTCCCCGAGTGAGATGAATCCGCACCGTCGACTCGGCGCATCCGAGCAGCTGTGCGATCTCGGCCGTGGTGCGGTCCTCGAGGTAGTACAACGCCACGCACTGGGCCTGCCGCCGGGGCAACTGCCGCACCTGGTCCCAGAACTCATGACTCGGGGTCGGCAGGGTGAGGCGAGAATCCGCTCTCTTCGAGCCGATACGTGCCACCGCCTTCAGCTCACGGAAGCGCCGCCGGAACCAGGATCGCGACGTGTTGAGCACAACCGTTCGCACCCAACCGGCCGGGTTCACGATCGTCGACCAGCCCCGGTATGCGGCGAAGAATGCATCCTGCGTGACATCCTCGGCGACGGTCCTGTCGCCGGTGAGGCTGTAGGCAAGCGCCAGGACGGCGGCGTGCTCCCGTCTGTAGAAGGTGCCGAACTCCTCGCGCAGCGGCAGCGGCCCACCGTAGGAATCAGCGTCGTTGGTGGTCGCAGCCGGCGACCCATCCGGAGTGGCCATCACAGGGTACGTCGTCGCAGGTCGTCAGATCGCGTACCGGTCATTCGACGCCCGCTCACGGAGTCTCGTAGACGAGCAACCCGGCGTCGGTCGTGATCGACAGGTGCGTACCGGTGAAGGCGATGTCGGAAGCGTCGGCGGCGAACGGCAACGAGGCGGAGAGTCGCCATTGGTCTGTCGCTGGGTCGTAGAACCCGAGCTGCGGCGTGTCGCCAAACGACGGGGCGGGCAGCCATACCGCGACCTCGCCGCCGACCCATACCGCCAGCAGTGAGTCCGGGGGGTCTGCGCCGTCGGGAAACGCCAGCGGGAGAGAGCCGAGCGTGCGCCACGAGTCGCTCTCCGGGTCGAAGGCGATGCCACCCAGGTGGGGCGGCTCGTTGACCGATTCGCTGCCGACGACTCCGATGACGAGGAACTCCCGTCCGCTCCACGCCCCCACCGAGCCCGACAAACGCTTGCCTTCGCGGTGCGGCGGGAGGAGCCGCCACACGTCCGTGAATGGGTTGTAAGAAGCCCCGTCCTGGTACCAGAAGGAGTCTTCGACACCACCCCAGACGTACAGCTCCCGGCCCGACCAGCCGGTGGCCAGATCGGATCGCACCCCACGCATGGGTGCCGGAGCGACGTTGCGCCATCGGTCCGCTTGGGGGTCGTGAGCGATCCCACCCGATTCGGTGCCACCCATGGTCAAGAACAGGACGTCTCTGCCGGTCCATACCTCGACGCCTATTCCACCGACCAACCCCACAGGCAGCGGCACCGTCAGCGATCGCCACTCCCTGCGCTGCGGGTCCCACGCCGAGATCGGTCCGCGCCACACGACCATTTCCTGGCCGGTCCATGCCGCCTGCTGCCCGAAGCGTCCCGGGTGGTCGGCGGCCGGGATACGGTGAAAGCCACCCGACTCCGGGGCATACGCGAAACCGTCATAGATCTCCTCCCGGATGCCGTGTCCTCCCCAGACGATCAGCTCCTCCCCGGTCCACACGAGCGACGGATCGGTCCGCCATTGCAGCTCGGGGATCGGAGTGAATGCCCACCCGCCGCCGGCATCGATCGTGTTTGCGGCAGCCGTGGCGGCCCGGTCGGGATCGAAGCGCCACAGAGACGAGTCGCCCCAGAAGAAGACGGCATCGCCGGCGGCCACCAGAGCCTCCATGTCGAGCCGATCACCTCCGCCGGTGGGCACCATGATCGGCACCCAGGCGCGCGTGTCCGGAAGGTAGAGCGCTCCCCGGCCGCAGTACCAGCCGAGCACGAATCCGCCGGCCGGAACCGATTCGGGGAAGCACTCGGAGAAGTCGAAGGGTGCGGGATTGGCGTGGACCCATTGGTCCCGGTCGCCGAGAAGCCGCACATCGAGCCCGTACTCCCACACGTGGACCCCTGCCGGGGAGACGGCCGCGGTGAGGGCGTTGGGCGCAAGATCCAAACCGCCGAGGATCGACCATTCATCACCTGCCGGGTCATACACCTGTGCGGTGGCCAGCCCGTCGGCGCTGCGGGCCCGGTTGTTCTGATCGAGGAAGCCGCCCACCAGGACCACTCGAGCGCCGTCCCACAGCACCGAGGCATACGACATCTCGAGCGGGGGATCGGCCAGTCGCCGCCACGAGTCGGTGCTCGGGTCGTAGGCGACCGCAACCAATTGATCGAGCAACCGTGACCGATTCTGATTGTGGGCGATGAGCACGATCTCCGAACCGGTCCAGACGACGCCGAGCGGATGGCGAGCCTCGTCCGGTCGCTCCGGCAACGTCCGCCAGACGTTGGCGACCGGGTCGAAAGCGACACTCTCGGCGGTGGTTGCGACCACGACCTCGGACCCGGACCACACCGCCACCGGGTCCACGAGGCCGGTCGAGGGAGGAGGCTCGATCTGCCACCACCTCCTCGACCTGGCGTCGTAGGCGACTCCGGCGTCCACGCGGCCCTCAGCGGAGGAGGCCTGTGCAGCACCCAGGACGACAACGTGCCGACCTGTCCACGCCATCGCTGCTGCGCGGAATGACTCCGGGCCGCCCTGGACGTTCGACCAACCCGGCACCACGTCGACCTCGGTTGCCGGCGAAGTCTGGGGGACCGACGTCGAGGTTGGAGAAGGGGGCGGTGATGAGGTCGCGACGGACGTGGTCGATAGAGCGGCAGCGGGCGTCACCGACCCGTCACCACCCGAGCCGTCGAACACCAGGAACCATGCCAGCAGGAAGAGGCCACCGATCAGCAGGGCAACCAGTAGTGGCGGACGGCTTCTCTCCTCATCCACCTCGCCATCATGCCGCAGTGTCGGGCAAAGTCGATCGGGGTGCCCGTTCCCCCCGACGATCTAGTGCGGAGAAATGGGTCGGCGCACTCGTGACGGCAGCAGACCATGTTGATGGGGGGTATCAACGCTGCCTAACGAGTGCTAATCGCGCTTTTTCCGCACCCTGCTACCGACGATCGGCGATCGCTCTCGCGGCTGCTCGGTCGGGCTTTCCGTTCGGGAGCAGTGGGATCTCGCCGACGAAGACATAGCGCTTCGGGCGTGCGGCGGGCCGCAGCAAGGACCGCACCTGCTCTGCCAGCACCTTGGCGCTGGCTTCGTCGGTCACGACGGCGATGGCCACCACCGCCTCGCCCCACTCGGCATCCGGCACACCGACGACGACTGCCTCCTCCACGTCTGCGAGCGAGGTCAGCGCATCCTCGACGGCTCGTGGCGCGACGTTGTCTCCTCCGCTGACGATCACGTCGTCATGCCGGCCGAGGACGATCAGGCGCCCGGCATCGTCGAGTCGCCCGAGATCGCCGGTCGTGAACGGGCCGTGACGTTTCGGTTCGCCGCCGTACCCCGGCGACACGGCGGGGCCATCGAGGGTGATGATGCCGGCACCGCTTTCGTGCGGGCCGGCGATGGTGACTTCCATGCCGTCGAGCGGTGCTCCGACCGTACCCAGGTCCTGCCTCATTCTCCCCGGCGCAACCGTGGCGACCTGGGAGCACGCCTCCGTGAGACCGTAGGTGGTGACGATGGGGAGACCTGCGTCGAGCGCCCGGCGAACCACACGATCGTGCGTCGCCGCCCCACCCACCAGCACTGCTTTCACCTCGGGCGAGACGCCGTCGACTGCGTCGAGCAGGCGATGCAACATGGTGGGAACCAGGCTGCTGATGGTGACGACACCGCTGGCGACCTGCCGGGCCGTCCGCCGCGCATCAAATCGGTCATCCAGCACGACGGCGCCTCCAGCGGCGGCGCTGCGCCACAGGATCGATGCTCCCCCGACATGGTCGAGCGGAAGGGCAAGCTGCCATCGGTCCGTGGCATCGTTGCCCAGCCGGCGCTGGGAGGCGGTCACGGCGGCGATCAGATTGGCGTGGGTCAAGACCACCGGCCGGGGAGCAGCGGTCGAACCCGACGTGAGAATCCAGGAGTGGTGGTCTGGGTCGGCCGGTGGTCCCGATGGATCGAGGAGGCGAACGTCGTCACCCTCGATCAACGCCGCGATCCCCCAGTCGCGGAGGCGCGCCTCGTTGTGCGATTCGGTCGATGCGGAGTCGAGCAGCACCGCGACATGCGGCGACTCCCAAACGGCCCACAGCTGCGCCACCGATCGAGGAGTACGGTGCACCACGACGCCGACGTTGCTCGGCGTACGGGACGGCAGATCGTCGGCGAGCTGCTCACGCCAGAGTGCCGCAGCGCCGGCAAGCCCTCCGAAGGTCAAAGTGGAGGTGCCGGCGACGAGTGCAATCGCATCCGGCGCAGTGCGGGCCGCGGTGGTCAACCAGGACGTCGTCGCAGGATCGGACATGGCCGTCACTACAGTATCCGGCCACCATGGTCTCCGAGATCTTCGACCCGACTGCCTGGCACGCCGTGCCCGGCTTCGACCTCACCGACATCACGTACCACCGCGCCAATGACGTCGGTGCGGTGCGCATCGCCTTCAACCGGCCGGAGGTGCGCAATGCGTTCCGGCCGCATACGGTCGACGAGCTGTACCGGGCGCTCGACCATGCGCGGATGACGTCGGATGTCGGATGCGTGCTGCTCACCGGCAACGGTCCGTCGCCCAAAGACGGTGGATGGGCGTTCTGCTCGGGAGGTGATCAGCGCATCCGCGGACGCGACGGCTACCAGTACGCCGACGGGGGCGACATCGAGCGGGGCCGGCTGGGGCGCCTCCACATCCTCGAGGTGCAGCGCTTGATCCGTCACATGCCCAAGGTCGTCATCGCCGTCGTCCCGGGTTGGGCGGTGGGCGGCGGGCACAGCCTGCACGTCGTGTGTGACATGACGCTGGCGAGTCGGGAACACGCCGTCTTCAAGCAAACCGATGCCGACGTCGCCAGCTTCGACGGCGGCTACGGCTCAGCGCTCCTCGCCCGGCAGGTGGGCCAGAAGCGCGCCAGAGAGATCTTCTTCCTCGGCCGGGACTACTCCGCGCGGGATGCGGCTGCGATGGGCATGGTGAACGCGGTGGTGGACCACGCCGACCTGGAGAACGTCGCTCTCGAGTGGGCGGGCGAGATCGTGGCGAAGAGCCCGACGGCCCAGCGGATGCTCAAGTACGCCTTCAATCTGCCGGACGAGGGCATCGTCGGCCAGCAACTGTTCGCAGGCGAGGCCACCCGACTCGCCTACGGAACCGACGAGGCGCAGGAGGGTCGGGACGCCTTCCTGGAGAAGCGGGAACAGGACTACTCCGACTTCCCCTGGCATTACTAGTGCCCGTCGCCAATCCATGGGTGCTCGCCGCCCGCCCGCCGACGCTGTGGGCGGCCGTTGCCCCGGTTCTGATCGGCTCGGCTCTGGCCCATCGGGACGGCGCCTTTCGCTGGGATGCGCTCGCCGCCACCCTGGCCGCCGCCGTGCTGATCCAGATCGGCGTCAACTATGCCAACGACTATTCCGACGGGGTGAGGGGCACCGACTCCCCCGACCGCATCGGCCCGCAGCGGGCGGTGGCCGCGCAGCTCGTCACACCACAGCAGATGAAACGGGCAATCGGGATCGTCTTTGCGACGGCAGCCGTGCTCGGCGTCTACCTGGCAACGATCGCCGGTCCGGTCATCATCGTGATCGGAGTGGCCTCGATCGCCGCTGCGTTCGGGTACACGGGTGGACCGGTGCCCTACGGCTACCGCGGATTCGGCGAGGTGTTCGTCTTCGTCTTCTTTGGTCTCGTCGCGACCGTCGGAAGCCGTTTCGTCTACGACCGGTCCGCACCGCTCGATGCCTGGATGGGTGGCGTGGTGATGGGATTGCTGGCCTCGGCGATCCTCATTGCCAACAACATCCGCGACATCGACACCGATACCACGGCGGGCAAGCGAACGCTGGCTGTCATGCTGGGAAGGGCGCGGACCAGGACCTTGTTCGCCGCCACCGTGTACGGAGCCTTCGCCGTGGTGGCGGTTGCCGCCCTGGCGTCGGCGATTCCGCCGTGGAGTGCTCTGTCTCTCCTGGCGCTGCCCCTGGCCGTCCCCGTCGTACGAGCTGTCAGCACACATGTGGCCGGCCCGGAACTGATTGCCGCACTCAAGGGCACCGCCCGTCTCCAACTGCTCGTCGGTGCACTCTTCGCCGCAGGGGCACTGTTCTGACGTCGCCGTCGGCCGCGGCATGGGACCTCGACCCTGCGGTGCTGCATCCGACGAAGGCGTGCGGCCGCCGCGGCGACACCGGAGGAAGACCCGCTCAGGTGTTGACGAACCGAACGATCTTGCCGGTGTGAGCGTTGCGAGGGATGTCTCCGACGGCCACGACCGACACTCGATCGGGAGCTGCCCCGGCATGAGTCAGTACGTCGGTCACTTGCTCCTGGAGCCCGCCGATGTCGATCCGCTGGTCCGGCACCACCGAGATCTCGACGTCCCTCCCGCGGGTCACTACCCGATACTCGGCGACACCCGGCGCTCGCACCAACACAGATCGAACGACGAGGGCGTGCACCGGGACCCCGCCGACCCTGACCACCTCATCGACGCGACCTTCGAGTGTGGCGCGCGGGTGCCCGGGAGGGACGCCGGCGACGGCGGTCATCCGGTCGTCGAGCCGGTAGCGAATCAGCGGCTGCGTGTGGTTGAAGAGATTGGTCACGAGCACGTGATGAGCCGGCTCGCCGTGCCCAACCGGCTGATCGTGCTCATCTACGAATTCGAGGACCGCCAGGTCCCCGGCAAAGTCGAACACTCTGCTCCCCGGCGGTGCCGAGCCCAGCAGGCCCTCGCTCGAGCCGAAGGAGTTGGCGGGCGGGAAGCCGAAACCGCGGGAGATCCGCTCGCTGAGATCGTCGGTCAGCTGTTCGCTCGTCACGATCACGGCCTGGGGCCCGATCTCCAGACGTCCGGCAGTCTGCTCATCGGCGAGGCGGGCGATCATTGACGGATAGCCGACCAGGATGACCGGCTGGGAGGCCTGGACCCGGGCCACGATGACCTCGAATGGCAGCGTCACCGGGGCACTGGTCGAGTGGATCACCCCCTCGGCGATCCACAGGAGACCCCGCGTCGCATGCACCGCAGTTGGAGCTGCAACGAGAGTGGTGGGAACCGGACCTGGCGGGGGCCAACCGATCTCTGCCGCGACCCGGGCGAACCCAGGCCGCATGACGGCCCCCAGGAACTCCGCAGCCTCCGAGTGGTGATACGCATACATGCCGGTTACGCCGGAGCTGCCCCCGGATGCGAACACGAAGTGCTCGCCCGCATAGAGCTCGGGACGCTCGCCGGCTGCTGAGATGTGAGCCTGCAGGCCGGCCTTCGTGAGCCGGGGGTCCGTGACGGCCTCGTCGAACCGGTCCATCATCTCTGCCTTCGTCATGACCGGCAGGGTCCCCAGATCGTCGAGAGTGAAGGTGGCGGGATCGACGCCGCGCAGTCGCTCCGAGTGGTACCTCGATCGCTCCTTGGCGACCGACAACAGCGCACGAAGACGGTGCGTCTGTTCCTCGGCAATGCGCTGGGCGGACCACTCGAGGCGTTCGAGATGATCTGGGATGGCCTCCTTGAATTCTGCTTGTGCCTGTTCGAGGGGGTTCCGGGCCTTGGTCGTTGCGGTCATCAGATGCTCCTGTCGGCTTGCGCCATCCGGTCCACCATCGCGGTCACGACGGCGGGAAGATCGAGATCGGGATCGCACATCAACTCGGCGACCACGCCGGTGCCCTCGGCAAGTCCGACGACCGCGAGCAGTTCGACGTCGTAGGGTGGCGCCTCACCACGGCGCCGGTAGACGTCCGCGATGAGTGCGCCGAGCAGGCGAATCGTCCTCCGGTGGAGGTCGGCATAACGACGGTTGATGTCAGGATCCCGCCACGCATGTGCCCGGAACTCGAGCAGCGCGGCCTGCCAGGCGATCGAATCGACGTTCGCCCGCAGCGCGGCCAGCGCCATCTCCTGCACTTCGACGGGGCCATCGCTTTCGGCGAGTTGCTCCGCCAGCTTCCGTTCGCGCCGGTTGATTCGATCTTCGACAACAGCAAGGAAGAGATCGTCCTTGCTGTCGAATCTCGAGTACACGGCTCCCTTCGAGAAGCCCGCCGCCTCGGCGATCCCATCGAGGGAGGCGCCGTGATAGCCGAGCTCTTGGAACTGCACCTCGGCGGCGTCGAGGATCGCCCTCCTGTTGGTCGCGTTTGCCTCAGCCCGAGTCATGCGCCTTTTCATACCGTTAGTATTTCAATACCGACGGTATCTGTCAAGGCCTGCATTTCCGCAAGTCGAGAACGAACACGGCTCGACGGCCGACCGGCCGCGGCGCATCGACCCACGCGTTCGTCTGGCGCTGCAGAGATCTCCACGCCGGTGACGACCCGCCGACGAGCACGGTCGGAACGACCGCCCATCACGCAAAGCCGGCATCCGCGACCTGAGGCCGCCGTCCGGGACGCGAGCGGCGCCGGCGGCGTCACGACTGCCCGAGTGCGGCGATGTCCTCCAGCGTCGGCAGCTTGGTGCGGCGGCGAGCGGCGGCAGCCGCACCGGCCGCCGCAGCGAACTCGAGGAGCTGCGGTCGGTCCCAGCCGCTCGCCAGGCCGAACGCGCACCCTGCAGCAAACACGTCTCCCGACCCGGTCGCATCGACGACTTCGATCTGCGGCGGCGCGATCTCGATGCGCCGGCCGTCCCACCAAGCATGGATCGGCTCGGCCGAGGCGGTGAGCACAACAGGAACGCCCTTCCGTGCCAGCGCCGCGGCGGCGTCGATCGAGTGCTCGTGGCGAGACCACACCACCAGCGTTGCGGGCGCAGGCGGCGGATCGGGAGCGTCGAGCCACACGACGGGGATTCCCCGCTCCACTCCTTCGGCCACCACCCGCGTGGCGTGGCGGCCGGCAAAGCCATCCACGAGGACGGCGTCGACGCCCTTCCACGCACCGTCGGGAATGGCCTGCCACCTCGCCCCCTCGTAGCCGGTGCAGATGATGGTCCTGTCCCCATCAGGCGTCCGCAGGATGATGCAGTGCCGCGATGGCTCGTCGGTGCGCACCAGCCAGGTGCGGTCGAGGTGGGCCACGTCGAGCGAGCTCAGCAGCGCATCACCCAAGGCATCGCGACCGATGGGAAGCCCGAGCAGCCGAACGTCGCACTGCCAGCGGGCCAGCGCCATCGCGGCATTGGCCGCCTTCCCACCCCAGGCCATGGACCACTGCCGGGAGCGGATGTCGTCGCCCCTCTGCGGGATCCGGTCCACGACGTGCAGGACGTCGGTGTTCACCGCCCCGTAGACGAGGGCTCGCATCAGAACCCGGGTGCGACTGGCGGTGTCATGACCCGCACCGTACCGGATGGCTCCTCGCCGCTCGGTAACCTGAGCCGATGCTCTCGAACGCCAACGGTGTGTTCGCCGCGGCACTCGTCGCCGCACTGGCGGACCTCGGCCTCACCGACGTGTGCATCTCGCCCGGATCCCGCAGCACACCCATCTCACTGGCCTTTGACGTGCGCTCCGACGTGACGTCATGGATCCACCACGACGAACGCAGCGCCGGTTTCTTCGCCCTCGGGCTGGCACGTGTGTCGGGCCGGCCGGTGGCACTGGTCTGCACCTCCGGTACGGCAGCCACCGAGTATCTCCCGGCGGTCACCGAGGCGGCCCAGAGCTACGTCCCACTCATCGTGCTGACCGCCGACCGGCCACCCGAGCTGCGAGGATTGGGAGCTCCGCAAACCATCGACCAGATCGAGCTCTACGGCACGCGGGTGAAGTGGTTTCACCAAGCGGCAACTCCCGACACAGACCCGAACGCCGCCGCCGACCTCGTCGCCGCGGCTTGGCAGAGGGCCATTGGCGGCCGCCCCGGTCCAGTACACGTCAACCTGCCGTTCCGCGAGCCGCTGCTCGCGACCGCTCCTGCCGCACCGCCGGGAGGGACGGCACTACCGGTGCAAGCCGCACCCACCAGGCCTGCCGACGCAAACCTCGCCGAGCTGAGATCCCTCGTGCGCCGGAGCAGAGTGCTCTTCGTGGTCGGTCCCGGCACCACACGATCGGCCGAGGCCATCGCCGCCGCCGCGGCCCGGTGCAACGCGGTGATCGTCGCCGACCCTCAATCGGGCCTTCGTTTCGGACCCCGCAGCCGAGACGTGATCGTCGCTGCCGATCTCCTCGTGGCTGCCGGTGCGCTGGACCGGCTCGCCCCGGATGTGGTGGTTCGCTTCGGTCCGCTGCCCACATCGAAGGCGACGTGGCGGTGGTTGGCCCTTCATCCCGAGATACCTCAGATCCTGGTCGATCCGGCCGGGGATCGTGACCCACTCGCCGCCGGCCGGCTCATCGTGCCCGGCGACGTGGCGATCGCCGCCGGTGCGATACCACCGGTCGACGGCGACGCCTCGTGGACGGCGGCGTGGCGGTCGCTCGACGCAACGGCGGCCGAGACGGTCGCCAAGACGCTCGTCACCGAGCCTTTCCCGAACGAACCGGCCATCGCCCGCACCGTCGTGGCAAACGTGCCACCGGGCGGTGCTCTCTTCGCCGGATCTTCGATGCCGATCCGCGACGTCGACACATTCGGCAAGCTGCGGGCGGAACCACTTCGCGTGGTCGCCAACCGCGGCGCCAACGGGATCGACGGATCGATCTCAACCGCAGCCGGTATCGCCGCCACCGGTATCCCCACTGTGGCCCTCATCGGTGACGTGGCGGCGCTTCACGATGTCGGGGCCCTGGCAACCGCGGTGCGGATGGCCCTGCCGCTCACGGTCGTCGTCGTACACAACGACGGTGGTGGCATCTTCCACCTGCTGCCGCAAGCCGATCCCACCCTCGTCGACCCAACGACGTTCGAGCGCGTGTTTGGCACGCCCCACGGCACGGACTTCGTCGAGGTGGCACGGGCGTTCGGCCTGGAGTCACACCGCACCGACGACGCCGACCTGCTCGGCGAACTCGTCGCCACGACAGGCCCTGGTCCTCGTCTCGTCGAGGTGGCGACCGACCGCGGCCGCATCGCACCGCTGCGCGGGGAGATCGGCGCTGCGGTGCGTGCCATCCTCGCCGAGGACCAGCCTATGTCGCCGTCAGCAGATTGAAGAGGGGGCCCAGCTTCCAGCGCGTCTCGATCAACTCTGCCTGAGGATCGCTCTCGGCGACGATGCCGTTGCCCGCATAGAGACGGGCGCTGTGCCCCGAGATCAGCGCACAACGCAGTGCGATCGCCACGTCGCCGTCACCGTGAGGGCTCAGCCACCCGATGCCGCCGCTGTACCAACCGCGGTCGATGGCTTCGACCTTCTCGATGAATGCCATGGCGTCCTGGCGCGGCGTGCCGCCCACCGCGGGAGTCGGATGCAGCCTTCCGGCAAGACCGAGCAGCGACGTGCCGTTGCGCATCGAGCCGTGTATCTCGGTCATCAGATGCTGCACGGTGGCGACTCGACGCAACGACGGCCGGGCGGGGACGTCGAGGGACGCAGTGAGAGGCCGCAACCGGGCTGCGATGTCGTCGACGACCAGCGCATGCTCCTGCCGGTCCTTGTCGCTGGCGAGCAGAGCCTCGCCAACCGCCCGATCCTCCTCGTCACCGATACCGCGCCGTGCCGAGCCGGCCAGAGGGTTGGCCCGCACTTCCCCGCCACGTGTGCCCACGAGGAGCTCGGGGCTGGCGCCCACGAAGGTGGT
Source organism: Acidimicrobiia bacterium (assembly GCA_965216945.1). Taxonomy (GTDB): domain Bacteria; phylum Actinomycetota; class Acidimicrobiia; order Spongiisociales; family UBA5794; genus DATHZQ01. The sequence continues at coordinate 708,874 of CBDCGU010000003.1, forward strand.
ATCGCCGATCTGCCATCCGAAGATGTGACATTGCGGATTCCGGACGGCGAGATGGTGGACGATCTCGAAGGCATCGATCGACATCTCCGCATCCACGACCACCGACCGAGCCAGCACCACCTTCTGCAGCGAGCCGGATTCGATGGCGGCCACGGCCTCCTCCACACCGAGGCACCAGTCGTCGCCCGGAGGGACCGCATGTACCGAGTGATCACCCAGCCCGGGGACGCGAGGGGGCGCCGGATTCTTCAGGTCGGCGAGGCCGGACATGAGGGAGGCGGGCTCGGCGCCGGGGGGCACGGCCACGACGAGCCGTGCGTCATCTCCCGGCTCTGCGATGATCGCCACCTCGGGCAGCACCACCTCGGTGGCGGCGAATCCGAACCAGTCTTCGGTGCGCGGCCCGTCCGACGCAAAGGAGAAGCCAAGCAGCAAACGGGCCGCCACCGGCATGTCCGGTCGGGTGGCCCAGCTCTCCTCCAACATGCCGAAACGGTCGCTGCCGGAGGCCTGGATCCGCCATGCAGTGCCGGCGCTGCCGATCCGAACACCTGCCGGGCTGGCGAGGTAGCGGGTCGAGCCAAACACGGGTGCGGCTGCCCGCACGAACTCGAGGGGATCGGCTTCCGTCTCGATGACGGCGAAGCGCAGCCCGTCGGAACTCCCACGGAGCTGCCCCGCCGCATCCGCAAGCGTTCCGGGACTCAGCAACATCGGCGGGGATGTTACCGGTCGTCGCGGTGCTGCTGGAGCCCGGACTCCAGACGGCCCGCCACATGGTGGGCGATCACGTCGGGCCGTTCCATCACGACGAAATGCGACGTATCCGGCACGACCACCACACGGCCCCCACCGAGCTGCTCGGCCGTGCGCTCGAGGAACGAGCCGGGATGTGTGTCGGAATGCTCTCCGGCGATGAGCACGATGTCGGAAGCGACCTCACCCAGTCGATCCCATGCGCCGTGGGCGGTGGATCCTCGGTAGAACTCGGCCTCGGCCTCAGGAGGGCACGCCAGCCGCCACGACGGCCCTTCGGGGACGAGGCCCCCCTCTGCGTAGGCCTCGAGCGCCTCCGCTGCCCAGTCGGCGAAGGCGGGTTTGGACGCCCAGTTCTCGATTGCGGCGGTGCGGGATGCGAAATCCGACTTCCGTTTGAGCGCCGCCTCGACCAGGACGTGCTCCTTGCGACCGTACGGCCCCGGGGACACGATGGGCTCGACCAGCACGAGTGACGCAAAGCTGCCCGGAGCGAGCAACTCGCCGAGGAGCAGCGATGCAGCGCCTGCCGAGTGCCCGACGCCGACGACTCCGGTCCGCCCGTCGAGCAGACCGATCACATCTCTTCCGAGATCCCACCAGTCATACGGTGGGTCGGGAACGTCCGAGCCGCCATGTGCCCGATGGTCGAAGGCGAGGACCTCGGCTCCGTCGACGACCGCTCGCAGGTGCCGGACCACGGGCCGGAACACCTCCTTGCAGAACCCCGTGGCATGAGACGCCAGCACGAAGGGTCTAGGGGTGGTTCCCCACGACGTCGTTTCCGCAGCGAGGCGGATGCCGTCGTGGGCGGTGAGGCGCGTCCGGCGCCGTCTCACGCTTGGGCGTCGTCGATCCGCCAGGTGAGTGCGTTCTCCACCCGCACCACACCGTCCAGTCTCCGCACCAGCTCCTCGAGGAGCCGCGCCTCGGTGCGGGTGCCGATCTCCCCCTCGAACCGCACGACGCCGTTGCTCACGGCAACGTTGAGCGAGTCCGGATCGACGAACAGCACGCGACGGATCACATCCTCACGGATCTCGTCCTCGATCACGTCGTCGGGCCGCGTGAACACCGCGACAACGTCGAGCCGCGACACGATTCCCAGAATTCGCGAGTCGGCGTCCACTACCGGTAGCCGGTTGACATCGTTGATCACCATCACCCGGGCCGCATCGGCGATGTTCGTGTCCGGCGGCACCGTGATGACGCCGCTGTTCATGACCTCGCCGACCGTCTCGACCGGCTCGAGAATCTCGGCCTCCTGGCGCGCCACCTCGAGCCGCAAGAAGTCGGCCTCTGTGATGATGCCAACCAGACACGACCCTTCGTCGCACACAGGCAGACCGCTGACTCGATTGCGGAACATCAACCTCGCGGCATCCTTGATGGTCGTGTCGGCAGTCACGGTGATGACGTCCGTTGTCATGACGTCGACTACTTGCACGGCCGGCCTCCTGGAGAATGGGTGCGCCTCATTCTGGCACCCCTGGCGCCGCAGCAGGCACAGCGCGCAATCCCGGATCAGGCATCCACGAGCGATCGACTTCCTGGACCCGTATACGTGCATCGACAACGCTCAGGCCCCGACCGGGCTGTGCCACCTTCACCGGATTGAGGTCCATCTCCTGGATCTCGGGGAAATCCTCGATCAGTGCCGACACGCGGAGCAGCGCCTCGCGCACCGCCGGGATGTCCCCCGGTTCGCCGCCCCGGTAGCCCTCCAGCAGCTTGCTGGATCGCACCTGTGAGATCATCTCGGCCGCATCCAGATCCGTGAGCGGATGGATGCGAAACGCCACGTCGCCGATCAGTTCGACGAACACCCCGCCGAGGCCGAACACGAGCAGTGGACCGAAGCTGGGATCCTGCGTCATACCGATGAGCACCTCGTGCCCGCCGGCTACGTACTCCTGGACGATGGCGCCCTCAGCATCCTCGACCGCACCGGTGACCTGCTCGTATGCAGCACGCACGGCATGCTCGCCCGAGACACCGAGCACCACCCCGCCTACGTCGGACTTGTGGACGGCGGAATCGGCGATCACCTTGAGCACGGCCTTGCCGGGGAACTCGGCAGCGGCGGCGACGGCGGAATCGGCGTCGGTGGCCACCACGGATCGGGGCAGCCGCAGCCCGTACGCCGTCAGGAGCTGCTCGAGATCTGCGGAATCCATCCAACCCCCTTCGGCGCCCACGCCTGCCAGAGCCCGGTCCATCGCCGTGCGGGCGGCTGCGGTGTCGACATCGTCGAAAACGACGACCTCACCGACGGGCCGGGCCCGCCATTCGGAATATTCGACGGCTTTGCGCAATGCCCGCGCCGCCTGCTCGGGGAAGGTGTAGACGGGTACCTTGCTGTCGTCCTTGGACAGGTTCGCCGGCGCTCCCTCGGAGCTCATGTACACGGCGAGGAATGGCTTCTTGCCGTGGGACTCCGCGGCCGCCCGGGCGATCGCCGCAGCCGTCTCCTCCGCCCCTTCCGGCGAGGCCGGGATGAAGATGGCCATCACCGAGTCCACCTCGTCCGACTCCATCACGGCGTTGATGCAGGCACGGAACTGCTCCGGCCCGGCGGAGGCGATCATGTCCACCGGGTTACTGACGGACGCCTCCGGCGAGAGCAGCTCCCGCAGCTTCGATTGCAGCTCTTGCGAGAACTCCGTCACTCGGAGACTGCGCGTTTCGAGCGAGTCGACGGCCAGGATCCCCGGCCCGCCGGCGTTCGTGATGATCCCAACGCGCCGGCCTCGTGGCAGCGGCTGGTTGGCCACGAGAGCCGTGACGTCGAACAACTCGGCGAGCGTGCCGGTCCTGATGACGCCGGCTTGGCGGAACAGCGCATCGACGGCGATGTCGAGGCTGGCGAGCGAGCCGGTGTGTGAGCTCGCCGCTCGGGCCCCGGCGGCCGTCCGCCCGGACTTCACCGCGACGATGGGTTTGCTGTGCCCGATCCGGCGTGCCGTGCGCGCAAACCGCCGAGGATTGCCGAAGGACTCCAGATACAGCAGGATCACATCCGTCGCCGGGTCGTCCTCCCAATACAGGAGCAGGTCGTTGCCCGAGATGTCTGCTTTGTTCCCGACGGACACGAACGTGGAGATGCCGATGTTCTGCGTCGTGGCGTAGTCGAGAATGGCGATGCCCAGCGCCCCCGACTGCGAGGACATGGCCACGTTGCCGCGCCTGGGGCGCACGGGGCCGAACTGCCCGTCCATCTGCACGGCGGGATCCGTGTTGATGATCCCCATGCAGTTCGGGCCCACCATCCGCATGCTGTGCTCGCGTACCAGCTCGAGCAGCCGGGCCTCCAGCTGCGCTCCCTCGTGTCCGGTCTCACCAAAGCCCGCCGAGATCACGACCAACCCCTTGACACCCTTCTGGGCGCACTCCTCGACGACTCCCAGCACGTGCCGGGCAGGCACGACGATGAACGCCACGTCGACCGCCGTCGGGCAGTCGAGCACCGACTTGTAGGCAAGCATCGAGTGGACGACTTCCGACTTGGGGTTGACGGGGTAGACCGGCCCGGTGAAGTCGCCGGACATCAGGTTGCTCATGAGACGCCCGCCGATCGAAAGCGGGTCGCGGCTGGCCCCGATGACCGCCACCGAGTAGGGGTAGAACAGCGGCGTGACGCTGGCGGCGGTGGATCGCTTTTCGTGCTCTTCGGCGGCGGCGATGGTCTCATCGGTGTCCTCGGTGGGAAACTCCACCGTGTACACGCCCTCGTCGAGCTCGCGCCGCATCCGGAAGCCGGCGCCACGAAACACTCGGATCATGGCGTGATTGTCCGCAAGCACGTAGGCGCGGAAGGCCGAGATGCCTTGGGGCCGGGCGTAGGCCGTGAGGTACTCCAGCAGCCGGGTGCCGATGCCGCGACCCTGGTCCGCATCGGAGACGGCGAACGCCACTTCGGCAACGGATGAGCCGGCCTCCTGCCGGTCGTAGCGTCCAACGCCGACGACGACGGAATCGCGCTCGACGATGAACGCCATCCGGTCCGAATAGTCGACCACGGTGAAGTACTCCAACTCGTCGGGATCCAGCCGCTTCTTCACGCGGAAGAACCGGTGATAGACGCTCTCGCGCGACATGCGCGAGAGAAGGTCGTTCAGCCCGGGACCATCGTCCGGCCGGATGGGGCGGAGGTGGACCGTGGTTCCATCCTTGAGCAGGAGGTCTGTCGCCCACTCGGTCGGATAGCCGTCGGGAAGAGTCTGCACGGTCGTTTCGGACGCCATGCGCGGGAGCCTACCGGTCCCCCGATCCCCGTCGGCCGGTAGGCTCGGGACATGCGCACATCCCTCCTGCTCGTCGTGTTCGCCCTCGCCGTGGCAGGCTGTTCCGGCGGCGATGACACCGACACGTCCGCCGCCGCAGCAGCCACCACGACCCGAGCGGCCACCACCACGACCGTGCCCGAGACGACCACAACTGCTGCTGAGAGCACGACGACCGGCCCGCCCGAGACGACGACCACTGCACCCACGACCACGACGATCGCCCCCGGGCCGGGTGCGCTCGCCCTCACCAGGGTCGTGTTCGAGCCCATCGTGTACGTGACCGTCACCAACGTCGGCAACGGTCCCATACAGCTCGGCACCCACTGGCTCTGTCAGCGGCCGGCCTACGTGAAGCTCCCCGACCTGACGATGGAGCCGGGTGACACCGTCGCCATCGGGCTCGGGGATGAGGCCCCTCCCGACCTCGTGGAGTATGCGGCGGTCGTGGAACTGGGTCCCGTGCTCGGCGAGATCACCAAAGACGACGGTGAGATGGCGCTGTACTCCAACCCGTTCTTCGACGACTCCGCATCGATCCTCGACTACGTCGAATGGGGAAGCACGGGCCACGGCCGCTCTGCGGTCGCCGTCGCCGCCGGGATCTGGGGTGAAGGGGCCTTCATCGAGGTCGCCGAAGAGGCAACGTCGCTGTCGTCCTCGGGTGCCATCGGCGCCGGAGAGGACGACTGGTTCGTCGACATCGGGGGATGACGGGCGATGAAATCGCCTTGGGATCGGATGGAATCCGATCCCTCGCGTGGAAACGATCCCTGCGTGGGACCGGGCGATGAAATCGCCTTGGGATCGGATGGAATCCGATCCCTCGCGTGGAAACGATCCCTGCGTGGGACCGGGCGATGAAATCGCCTTGGGATCGGATGGAATCCGATCCCTCGCGTGGAAACGATCCCTGCGTGGGACCGGGCGATGAAATCGCCTTGGGATCGGATGGGGTTGGATGCCCGGCACTCGGGGTGACCGGCGCTGCAACGGGGGCGCACGGGGATCTTGGGGCTTGGTTTAACGCTCTCTTGTGACTGTTTGGATGCAGGGCTAAGGCAGCGTGGAGCACTGTGGTGGTGGTTGCAACGCACTGTGAGACTGTTCCCCTGATTCATTGTGCACTGGCGTGGCGGGGCCCAAGGGAGAATCGCCGGCCGGCGGCCAGACCCCCCAAATGGGGCCTGCCCAGCAGGCCCCATTTGTGTGGGTGGCGCAATCCTGGAGTTTCGGCTCAGGCGCAACAACTCTCGGCGCAACACGCACCTTCGTCAGCACCTGCCGTCACCTGTGCCATCACATCGGAGTCTCCAAGCACGGTGTACACCTCCCACGGCTCTCCGTCGGGCGCATGCACCCACACCTTGTCCTGCCGGGCGTAGCAGCACTCGACATCGTCCTCGTCGAATGTTGCAAGACCGGCCTGGGTCAGCCGGTCGGCGGCCGCCTTGACCTCGGAGGTCGAACCGACCTCGACACCGAGATGATCGATGCGGCCGGCGTCGGCACCCTGGATCAACACCAGCTTGAGCGGGGGCTGATCGATGGCGAAGTTGGCGTATCCGTCGCGGCGCTTGGCCGGCGTCGCATCGAAGAGCTTCCCATAGAACTCGACGGCTGCATCGATGTCGCTGACCCGCATCGCCAACTGCACCCTGCCTCCGTCGGGAATCGTCGTCGTCATGCTGTCCTCCTGATATATCGACTCATGTCTATATGGATGCTGGCACATCCATCGATATACGTCAATATGTTTCTTCCCCAGGACGCGCAGACCACGGTGAGGCCGCTGGCTCAGGACTGAACGGGGACGGGCTGCTCGGGCCGCACTCGCCGGAATCGCACAGTGACGCGGGCTCCGCCTCCCGGCCGGTCGCCCACCTGCAGGCTCCCCCCCGTCCGCTCCGCCGCCCGCTGCACGATGTCGAGACCGAGCCCGGTCGACCCGGCGGTGGAAGTTCCTCGCGCAACGACATCGCTCTCGGCGAAGCCCGGGCCGCGATCGTCGACGATCATCGCCACGCCGTCTTCGCCCTCCGGGCCCGCCCAGACGGCATAGTCGGTGCCCGGCGGAGTGTGGGCGAAGATGTTCTCCATGAGGGTGTCGACCACGGCCCCCAACTCCTCGGCACTCATCGGCACCAGCAACGCTCCACCCGTCGTGTGGATCTCGGCGGCCCGATCCTGATCGTCGGCGAGCACCTTCCAGAACGTCGCACGGTGGCGCACGACGGCAGCCAGATCCGCGGTCTGCGTGCCTTGCCCGGACTCCCGTGCCGGCCGCCGAGCTTCCTCGATCATCCTGTCGACGGCTCGCTCGAGACGGTCGATGTCCGCCCGCAAGCTCGCTGCCGCATCCGTGTCGCTGAGCGTGTCGGCTTGCAGGCGGAGAGCGGTGAGCGGGGTCCGCAGCCGGTGGGAGAGATCGGCCACCGACTCGCGCTCGGCGTCGAGCAGCCCGTCGAGGCGGGAGGCGAGGAAGTTGAACGCCTCACCGACGTCGGCGACCTCTGCAGGTCCGCCGGGCTCGACGCGTACTTCGAGGTCTCCGCCACCCATGGCCCGGGCCGCCCGCGAGAGCTCGGACACAGGACGGACGATGTTGCGACCGAGTCGATCGGCGGCGACGGCGGCCACGACAACGAGAAACACACCGAGCGCACCGAGCATCAACCACGCCGTCCCGACCCCTTCGCGCAGTTCGTCGTCCGAGACGACCGTGCGCACGACGACCGTCGACCCCTCAGCAGGGGTGTCCGCAACGAGCACCGGAACGAGCACCTCCGCCCCGCCGTCGATCTGGGCGGTGAAGGCGGCACCGCTCCGGGCTTGGACGAGCCCAGGCGTGTCTTCGTACGGCGCGCCCACGCCGCGCCCGTTGGGAAACACGATGGTGAACGTCTCCTCGCTGCCGAACGCCTCGAGCACGGCCCGAGCCAGATCGGGAGTCACCCGCGCACCGGCGGTGGCCGGGGCGACGGCAACCGCCGCCGCGATGGCCTGCGCATCCCTCTCGGCTCGAAAGAGCGCCCGATCGGCAGCCTGGTTGCGAACGAGCAACGCCAATGGCACGAGAAAGGCGAGGACCACGAGAAGCGTCACGGCCAGTGACACGAGTGCCAGGCTGCGCCTCATGTGGGATCGACGAGCTTCACGCCTACGCCGAAGACGGTTTGCAGGTACCGGCTCTGCGCCGCCGACTCTCCGAGCTTCTTGCGAAGCCACGATAGGTGCACGTCGACCGTCTTCTCGCTGCCGCCATAGGGCTGCCGCCAGACCTCTGCGAGCAGCTCACGCTTCGACACCACCTCACCATGGCGTTCCGCAAGGAAACGGAGCAGGTCGAATTCCTTGGGACTGAGCTCGAGTCGAAGACCGTCGAGCCGCGCCTCGCGCGAGGCCGCATCGACGGTGAGGTCGCCAACGACGATGGGGCCGGGCCGCCCGTCGTCACCCACACGACGCAGCACGGCGCGAACGCGCGCTTCGAGTTGGTCGACCGAGAACGGCTTGACCAGATAGTCGTCGGCGCCGGCATTCAACGTGCGCACCACGTCGCGATCGTCGCTGCGGGCGGTGGCCACGATGATGGGGACCTCGCTCACGGCCCGAATCATCTTCATGAGCTCCGAGCCGTCCAGGTCCGGCAGACCCATGTCGAGAATGACGAGATCCGGAGAGCTCTTCACGACCGACTGCAAGCCCTCCATCGCCGAGGGAACTGCGATGACGTCGTATCCTTGGTCGGCGAGGACACGGGAGACGAGCTCACGAATGCGTTGCTCGTCCTCGATGATGACGACTGCGGCCATGAGCCATAAGGCTAGGCGGGTTCGACCAATTCTCAAGGTCGAGTTATACAATCCTTAAGGGGCTGTTGACCACGTCACAAGGAGGTGCTTTGCACAATGGTGTCATTGCGGCAGAGACTCCTTCTCGTCGCCGGCTGGGCTGTAGCAGCCGTCGCCACCGGATTGGTTTCGGCGGGTGCTGTAGCAGTAGCCGGGGGGCAGGTCACCGACCGACCCCTCCGGCCACTGTCGGCGGCCGAAGTAGCTGCTCTCCCGGTGACAATCGAGGACTCATGCTTGACGAGCGAGCGCCTTGCCTCCGGCGGCTCAGCCTCCTTGAACACATGTCCTGACCGGGAAGGCAGCAGCGGCCCCTTTGCGCCCGGCGACGTAGCAGCCCGGCCGGCCGAGAGGGAGGAACCCGCGGTGGTGGCCCTTCCCCCGATCGACGTGCCCGAGTCGGCGGCGACCGACGATGCCTCCTTCGACGAGTCGTTTCCCGAAGACGCCGAGATTCCTCCCGTGCCCCCTCGCCCACCTGAGCCGACCGTCGTCGAGCTCGTGGGTGGCCGCGTGAGCGTCACCCTGGTCGAGGGGGCGATCGTGCTCAGCGCCGCCACCCCGCGAGCCGGCTTTGTCGCGGATCTCCGGTTCGAACGGTCCGACGAGCTCACGGTCACCTTCTGGGACGGCCAGCATCTCTCGATTCTCACCGCCACCGTCGGCGAAGACGGGGCGCTCGATCTGGCTCCTGAAGAATCCGAGACGTAGTCACCAGCCCGACCGCGTAGGTTGGTGGTGCACGCCACGACAGGGAGGCCGGTAGTGCTCGAGATCGCAGACGGCATCAGATGGATCGAGGGGTCTCGCACCAACTTCTACATCGTCTCCGACGGCGACGACACCCTCCTCATCGACACCGGCTACCCACGTGACTACGAGCTGATCACGACCGCACTGGACACCATCGACCGCACGCCAGCAGACGTCACCGCCGTGCTCCTGACACACGGCCACGTCGACCATCTCGGCTCGGCAGAGCGGATCCGCAGCGCCCATGGCGCCGCGGTGCACGCCCATGAGCGCGAGGCTGCCCAGGTGCGCGGCGAGGTGGAGGAACGCATCAGCAACGGATACATGCTCTCCCGGCTGTGGTGGCCCAAGATGCTCTCGTTCCTTCGCAACGTGATCACCGCCGGAGCGCTGGGCGTCGACCACGTGGCCGAAGTCAGCACGTTCGACGGCAGCGCGCTCCTCGATTTGCCGGGGGCACCGGTACCTGTGTTCACCCCGGGCCACACCTCGGGCCACTGTGCTTTCCACTTCCCCGACCGCGGCGCACTCATCACCGGCGACGCGCTGGTCACCCACGACTCACTCACGCAGCAGCGGGGACCCCGCCTGCTCACCCGTGCGTTCAACCACGACCAGAGCCAAGCGGTGGCGTCGCTCGAGCGGTTGCGATCACTCGAGGCGACGGTGGTCCTCCCCGGTCACGGCCCGCCGTTCCGGGGCAGTCCCGCCGATGCCGTCGAGCGGGCGCTGCGCAACTCAGCCTGAGGAAAGGCCCCCTCAGGCCAGGGCGACGAGGTCGAGCATCGACTCGTCGAAATAGCTCGTGGCCCCGTCCGGCATGAGAATCGCACGGTCCGGAGCCAGCGCCTCGACAAAATCGGTGTCGTGGCTCACCAGGATCAGCGTCCCCTCGTACGCATGGAGCGCACCGAGCAGCGCCGTCTTTGCCTGCGGATCGAGGTTGTTCGTCGGCTCGTCCAGCAGCAGGACGTTGTGGGCGCCAACCGACACTCGTGCCAGAGCGAGTTTCGTCTTCTCCCCGCCCGAGAGCGTCCCGGCCTCCTGATCGACCTTGTCCGCAAGGAGAAAGTGACCGAGGATCGAACGCAGCTGCCGATCGGGCAGCGACGACACATCCCGCATGTGCTCCAGGACAGTTGCTGTGGGCCGGATCTGCTCGTGTTCCTGTGCGTAGTAGCCAAGCGATGCGTTGTGCCCGAGCTCCACCTCACCGAGATCGGCGGGTTCGACGCCGGCCAGGATCCGCAGGAGCGTTGTCTTGCCGGCTCCGTTGAGTCCGATGATGATCAGGCGCTCGCCACGGTCGACGTCGACATCGACATCCACGAACACGACGTTGTGACCAAATGCCTTCGCCAGGCCGAGCGCCTTGAGAGGGGTGCGCCCCGACGGCACGGGTTGCGGGAAGTCGACTGCCACAGACCGGGCCTGCTTGCCGATCTCGACGCGCTGCATCTTCATCTTCTCGACACGGGTCTCCCAGGAGCGGGCTCGTTTCGCCATCTTCTCCGTGGTGCCCTTGAAGCGCCGGATGCCCTCCTCCAGGCGAGCGATCTTCTCGTCCTGGTGCTTGCGCTCCCGAATCCGCTGCTCTCGCCGCCGCTCCCGCTCGGTGAGGTAGTAGCTGTAGTTGCCGCGGAAAGGCTCGAGGCGGCCGTCCTCGACGGCAAGCACCGAGGTGATCGACTCATCGAGCAGCGGGAGATCGTGGCTGATCACGAGCAGTCCCCCGCGGTACGAGGCCAGAAAATCCATCAGCCATGCCTTCGCATCGAGGTCGAGGTGGTTGGTGGGTTCGTCCAGCAACAGCGTGTCGGTCTCCGCAAAGAGAATGCGCGCCAGCTCGACCCGGCGGCGCTGCCCGCCGGACATGGTCACGACGGGCTGGTCGAGCTCATCGCTCTGGATGCCGAGCGAGTGGGCAAACCGCTTTGCCTCGGCTTTGGCGACGTACCCCCCGGCCGCGGTGAACTCATCCTCGAGTCTGGCGAATCGGCGGATGAGACGATCGCGCACCGCGCCGGATTCCGCCTCCATCCGGCGCCGCACCTGCTCCATCTGGCGCTCGAGGGTTCCGATGGCGCGCGCCATGAGGATGCGCTCCAGCGCAGTGATCTCTGCATCCTCGACCTCGCGCAGCGCCGCCTCCTGCGAGAGGTAGCCGACGATCCCGGAGCGGGCGAGATGCCCGCCGGCCGGGGTGCGCTCTTCGGCGAGTGTGCGCATCAGGGTGGTCTTTCCCGCACCGTTCGGCCCCACCAGCCCGACCTTGTCGCCGGGTTGGAGTGAGAAGGAGACGCCGGAGATCAGACGGCGTGCTCCGGCGTCGACCGCAATGTCGCGGGCAATGATCATGCGACGAGGTTATCCGGCCGGCGCTCAGTCGAAGAACGCCACGAGCTGGCCACCGAGCAAGGCCTCGCCCGCACCGTTGGGATGGCAGTCGTCGCGGATGCCGATGTGGTTCGGCAGGAGCGGCCCGAGATCGGGCCCGCGCTGCACACCTGCCAGGGCGGCCGCCGCCCAGTCCGCCGCCTCCGCGGTGATCGCCGGACCGTCGGCGCCCGTGGACGAGCACACCTGCCCGCCGCCGTAGAAGTTGAGCGGCGAGATCCAGATCGGAATCCCGGGATCCCGAGAGTGGATCTGCTCGACCACGTGGCTGAGCCACGTCTGCTCGCTGCCGTCGAACACCCCGCCGTGCTCGCCGGCCTTCATGCAGATCTGAACCCACGCCCCGTTGTAGCCGCCTGACGGTCTCCGGCCGTCGTACAGGCCCCAGTAGAACCCGTAGTCGTCGTTGCCGGGATTGCCCCAGCGGGGCAGGGATCCACCGCCCATCTCGCCGCCGACGAGCTTGTCCACGGAGGATGCGGCGAGATAGCCCTCCACCGCCTGCCCGGTGTTGGAACAGCCAACGACACCGATGGGGCCCATGGCCGATCCCGAGCTGACCGGAGCGGCGGTTGTCGTCGTCGGAGGCTGCGTCGTCGTCGTGGTGGTCGTCGTCGAGGTGGTGGTCGTGCTCGTCGTCGTCGATGAACTCGTCGTCGTGGCTTCGGCCCGGGTAGTCGACGTCGGCGAAGTGGACGTACTCTCGCCCCCGGCCGCACCGGCATCTGCGGCGATCGATGGAGCGGTTGGTGCGGCAGCGTCGGAGGTCGAAGTCTCCCCCGAGACATCGGACCCACACGCCGCCAAGACCAGCGCGGCGGCCGCGCCGATCAGCAGCATTCGCAGAGGGAGACCACGCCGAGCCATCGGAGACAGGATCGTACCTGTGATCCCGCGCAAAGTGGCCGGAGCCCGGCTACACGCCTTCGCGTTTCAGCCTGCGCTGCAGAGTGACCATCGACTTCAAGGAAAACGCCGCATCGCTCTTCGACGTCAGCGCCGAGATCGGCTGGATCACGAGATGACGGAGCCCGGCATCGATGAAGTCGCGCAGCTGGACGTGGACCCAATCGAGGGTTCCCCAGACCACGGTCTCGGCGATGAGGTCGACCGGCACCTTTGCCATCGCAGCCTCCAGCTCGGCCCGACTGAACCGCTGCGGAACGAAGTCCACCATGCCACCGAAGTCGTCGCCAAGGGGATGGTCGGCACCGTGGGCGCGCCACACCTCATGCGGCGCGAGCAGCGCGGTGAAACGCATCGGCCTCGTGCCGAGCAGCTGCCGAGCGGCAGACTGGGTCTTGCCGAAGACCACGACCGCCTGCCAGCCGGGAACGATCGAGCTGGCATCGCGTCCCGCGGTCTCCGCAGCGTCACGGATGACGGCAAGGCTGTCCGAATAGCCCTGCGGGGTGAACGGCAGCGTGGGATACCAGCCGTCGGCGTACCGACCCGTCAACTCGAGCATGCGGGGACGGTGCGCCGCGACCCAGATCTCGGGGATCCGCTCCGGCGGTGGCGCCAGGTCCATCACGGCGGAACGGAGATCGAAGTACCGACCCGAGTAGTCGATCGGCCCTTGCGAAGCGAAACACAACCGTATGACCTGAAGTGCCTCTTCGAGCTGGGAGACCGGGCGGGAGAAGTCCAGGCCGTATGGAGTGATGTTCTCGGCTTCGCCGGCGCCGATGCCGAGGATGGGAGCCCGCTTCGTCATGTGCGCCAGCGTCATCGCGGTTTGCGCAAGCAGCACCGGGTGGCGGCGGATGGGCTCGGTCACGCCTACAGCCAGTCGCACTCGGCCTGCCCGCGGCGCCAGGTAGCCGAGTAGCGCCTGGTAATCGAAGTACGGGTGCGGGGAGACATCCGGATCGGCGAGGAAGGTGAAGTCGCGATCCCAGATGACCCGCGGGAAGAATCCCTGGAAGTGGTCGACCGTCCAGGCGACGTCGAATCCGGTGGCGCGGGCGACTCGCATCATGAAGCCGATGCGACGCAACGGTGGCTGGGTGCCGACCGTCAGCCCAATCGTGAATTGGTCCGAGGCAGTCATGCGAACAGGCTACAAACCGCTGCAAGCTGCGCCGCACAGCGATCCGGCGAGGGCCATACTGGCGGCCGTCACCGCGAGAGAGCCCATGCCGAGCATCATCACAGGAACCGGAATCGCCATACCCGACCACGTCGTCACCAACGACCAGCTGGCCCCGCTTCTCGACACTTCCGACGATTGGATCGCCAGCCGCTCGGGCATCAAGGAACGCCGATTCGTGGAGCCGGGAACGGGCAGCTCCGATCTCGGCGCCGCAGCGGGCCTCGCCGCCGTCGCCGACGCCGGTACCGGTATCGGTGATGTCGACGCCGTGATCACTGCCACCATGACGCCCGATGTGATCGCACCCGGCATTGCCGGCCTGGTGCAAGACAAGATGGGGCTCGGGAACATCGCCGTGTACGACATCCGGCAGCAGTGTTGTGGCTTCCTCTATGCCCTCGATCTCGCCGACGCGCTCATCACCTCGGGACGGGCCCGCCGGGTGGTGACCATCGGCGCCGAGGTGCACTCCGGCTACCTGCCTTGGGAGGGCCTGTGGCCGCACCTGCGAGGCGAGACGGATCAGCCGCCGACGGCGGCGGCGCGGGAACGTGCGTCCCGCCATCGCGATTGGAGCGTGCTCTTCGGCGATGGGGCGGGCGCCGTGGTCGTTGAGCGGACCGGCGCGCCCGGAGCGGGGTTCGGGCAGTTTCACCTGCACACCGATGGGTCGGCCTTCGACCTGATACTGGTGCCCTACCCCGGCTTCCGCCACCGGCCGTACCTCGATGCAGCGATGGTGGAGGCAGACGCACATTTGCCAACCATGCGGGGTCGCCACCTGTTCAAACAGGCGGTCACGCTGATGCCGGCTGCAGTGCGCCAGGCGGTGGCCTCCTCCGGGATCGCAGTGGACGACCTCGACCTCGTCATCGCCCACCAGGCCAACGCTCGAATCGTCGATGCCGTAGCCAGAGAACTCGGTGCCCGTCCCGGCGTGGTGCCGGTCAACATCACCAGCTACGGCAACACCACGGCGGCGACCCTGCCCATCCTCTATCACGAAATGCGCCAAGCAGGCCGCGTCGCTCCCGGCGCCTGGATCTGCTTCACGGCATTCGGCGCCGGCGCCCACTGGGGGGCGGTCACGTATCGACAGCCGGAGCAGGGGCACGTTTCGGATCGCCGGTGATCGCGGCGACGAGGGCCACGAACAACGGAACGGCGACGAACACGAGTCCTGCGGCCGCATAGCTTCCCGCGACCGATCGCACGATCGACAGCGCAAGCGGGCCGAGCGACGATGCGGCGACCATCACGAACGTCGCAACGCCGGCGATGGCGCCGACATGTGCGACGCCGAACCACCTCGGCAGCAGTGCGGCGTTCGCGGTGAAGAGGCTGCCACCCGCCGACCCGAGCAAGACCGAGTAGACGACGATCGACAGGTACGAATCCAGTCCTGCGACGAGCACGAGCGGGATCGCCATCAACACCATGGCCACGGCGAGGACCAACCCGCCTCGCCATCGGTCGGCGAGGAAGCCAAACGTCAGGCTGGCGACCGTCGAGCCGATCACCTGAGGAACGAACATGATCGCCGCCTCGGCGGCCGAGAGCCCGACCTCCCCGAGGAGCCTGATCTGATGGAAGTTGAGTGCGGTCAGCAGCATCGACTGCGTTGCGACAGCCGCCATGGCAACCCAGAACGCCCGCGTGCGCATCGCCTGCGACCTGGTCATCGACATCTGCGGAGGCTCGGCGGTTCCGACTACGGCGTGGGCATGGCCATCCGGAACCTGCCCGACGTCGGAGGGGCGGTCGATCATGCCGACCCACCCGATGGGTATCACCGTCGCCCAGATGACGACACCGGCGGCGGCCCAAGCGCCACGCCATCCCCACACGGCGATCGCCGCCGTCAGCGCCACCGGGACGAGGCTCATCAGCATCGCAACCGACGTGGTCATCAGCCCCATCGCGATGCCGCGCCGGCGGTCGAACCAGTGCGAGACGGCCACCGAGCTCACGAGCATCAGGGCGCCCTGGCCGAACATGCGGATGAATGTGAACCCGATCGCCAGCGGTACGACCGCCCACACCCCGCTCATGGCAATCAGCGCAGCGCCAAAAGCGGCGCCGATGGACCCCATGGCGCGGCGCACCCCAGTGCGGTCGATCCACCCGCCGATGCGTGGCATCGCCAGCGCCCCGAGCAGTGTGCCCGCCATGTAGGCGCCGGCAACCGCCGCGTCCGAGAGGCCGAGGTCGGCGACGAGGTGGGGAACGAACACCGAGACGCCGATCGTCTGCCCCGGCCCGGTGAGTGCACCCGCCAGAACGGCGAGCACGAGGATCCGCCGGCCGGAGAACCGGACCGTCTGTTCGGGTGTGAGATCCGGCTTCGACCGCGGGCTGGTCGCCATGGGTGGTGCTGCTCCCTTCGTTGGCCGTCATGTTGGCCTCCCCCGCACGGCGGTGCGGAAGGTATTGACCGCGGACGGCGTATTCTCATAAAGTCCGTACATTGAAGCCTGATCAGGAGGCCCCATGGACGTCCATGCGATCCGCACCGCCAGCCTCGGCGATGCGACCTACGTCCTCGGTCACGCCGGTCACGCCATCGTTGTGGACCCGCAGCGGGACATTGGTCGCTTCCTCGACGTGATCGACGCCCAGGGATTGACCACGACGCACGTGCTCGAGACTCACATGCACAACGACTACATCTCGGGCGGACGGGACCTCGCCGCCCGAACCGGCGCCGACCTGGTCATCCCCGCCGCCGCCGGCGCCACGTTCCCCTTCGTACCGGCATTCCACAACGAAGAGCTCGAGTCCGCCGCGGGGCTGACCATCCGGCCGTTGCACACTCCCGGGCACACACCGGCACACACCAGCTACGTCGTGCTGCTCGATGGTGAACCACAGGCGGTGTTCACGGGGGGCAGCCTGCTCGTGGGGTCGGCGGGCCGTTCCGACCTGCTGGGCAATCACCTCGCCCACCAGCTGGCCGTGTTGCAGTTCGGTTCGTTGCAGAGGCTCGCCACTCTCCCCGACGCCACCGGCGTGTACCCGACCCACGGGGAGGGGTCGTTCTGCACGTCGTCGAGTGCGGGCCGCACGACGTCGACGATCGGCCGGGAGAAGGCCGAGAATCCGCTCTATCGGTTCTCGGATGCCGAGACCTTCGCCACCAACCAGCTCGACGGGCTCGTGCCCTTCCCGACCTACTACGCCCACATGGGACCGGCCAACCGTGGTGGCCCGACGGCGCTCGAGATACCGACAGTGCCCGATCTGGACGCCGCAGCCGCCGCGAACCTGATCGCCGGGGGCGCTGCCGTGCTCGACGGCCGGGACAGACATGCGTTTGCGGCCGGCCACGTTGCAGGCGCCATCGGCATCGAGCTGGGCACGTCCTTCGCCCCTTGGTCCGGCTGGCTGCTCGAGTACAACGTTCCGGTCGTGCTCGTGCTGGACCCGGGCCAGGACGCAGTCGATGCGGCCATCGAGTTGGGGCGCATCGGCTTCGAGCGCATCGCAGGGGTGATGCGCGGCATGGACGGGTGGATCGCATCGGGCCGGGAAGTGGCCTCGTTCGAGACGGCCGACATCCAGCGGCTGGTTGCTGCAATGAGCGCCGACCCGTCGCTGCAGGTGATCGACGTCCGCGACCCCCAAGAGTGGAAGGCGGGCCATCTGGACGGATCCCGACATCGCTACGTGCCATTTCTCGAGGACGAGCCGCTCGAGGGTGTCACGCCCGACCGGCCGGTGTGGCTGGTCTGCCGGACGGGCAACCGAGCCAGCATCGCCGCCGGGATCGTGGAGCGCCTGAACCTCACGCCCATCGTCGTCACCAGAGGTGGCGTGCCCGACGTGCTTGCCGCGTAGGCTGGGCCGATGCCTGACCCCACCGAGCTGCATCCTGACCTCGCCTCCCTCGAGTTCCTCATCGGGACGTGGCGAGGATCAGGTCGCGGCGAATACCCCACGATCGAGTCGTTCACATATACCGAAGAGGTCGAGTTCGGGACGATCCCGGGAAAGCCATTCCTCACCTACCGCCAACGTACGAAGGGCGCCGACGGCAAGCCCCTGCATTCCGAATCCGGCTATGTACGGCCCGCACCACACTCGACCGCCGAGCTGGTCATCGCCCAGCCGACCGGGGTGACGGAGATTCACACCGGGCCCGTGGATGGCACGACGATCGCCTTCGAAGCAGCGGCCGTCGGCCTGAGCCCGACGGCCAAAGAGGTCCGTGCGGTGCGCCGTTCCCTCAGTGTCGACGGCGACGGACTCCACTACGTGCTGGACATGGCCGCGGTAGGTCAGGAGCTCCAATTCCACCTCGAGGCCACGCTCCACAAGGTGGGTTGACGACCACATCCCCGGGGGCCGGACATCCGTCGCCACGAGCATGCAGCGATCCCATCGATCCCCGGGGCACATGGGATCTCTGGTGGCGATCACCTATGACGGTGTTCACTCGGGCGTCACGTAGGCGGCCGACAGGCCACCGTCGACGAGGAACTCCGCGCCCGTGACGTAGGACGACTCGTCAGACGCCAGGAACAGCGCCGCCTCCGCCATCTCCTCGGCCAGCCCGAAACGACCCATCGGCAGATGCACCAGCCGGCGTTGTCGCTTCTCCTCGGTGTCGAGGAACCTCATCAGCAGGTCGGTCCGCAACGGGCCGGGGCACAGGGCGTTCACCCTGATCCCCTCGCGGGCATGGACGATGGCCAGCTCACGGGTCATGGACAGGACGGCGCCCTTGGAAGCCGTATAGGCAAGCTGCGGCGTGGCGGCCCCCATTCGCGCCACGAACGATGCCGTGTTGATGACGGAGCCTCCCCCGGCACGACGCAGCGCCGGGATCCCGTACTTGCAGCCGAGGAAGACGCCTTTCGCGTTCACCTCGAACGTCCGGTCCCACGTTGCCACCTCTGTGCCGACGGCGTCGGCATCCGACGGCAGCATGATGCCGGCGTTGTTGAACAGGATGTGGAGCCCGCCAAAACGGCTCTCGGCCGCCTCGACCATGCCGCGGCAGTGGTTCGCATCGGCCACGTCGGCTTGGAACGCAACCGCGTTTCCCCCAGGGACGGCCGCAGCCACCTCGCTCGCCGCAGCGTGGTCGATGTCGGCGACGATGACGGCAGCGCCTTCGGCGGCGAAACGCAACACGGAAGCTCGGCCGATGCCACTCCCCCCGCCGGTGATCAGGGCTACCTTGCCGTCGAGTCGTCCCATGGGTCGTCTCAGATCCGCTCGAAGTACCGAGCGCGCTCCCAATCGGTGACGGCGGCGTCGAAGGCGTCGGCCTCGCTCGCATAGAAGTGGCGGTAGTGCTCGTGGACATCGCCGCCCAACGCCGACCGGGCGAAGTCGCTCGATCCAAAGGCAGTAGCGGCGTCACGCAGGGTTGCGGGGAGGCTCGGGAGGTGCTCGGCCTGGTACATGTCACCCACGAAGGCCTCGGGCAAGGCCAAGCCGTCCTCGATCCCTTCGACTCCAGCCGCGATCAGCCCGGCATAGGCCAGATAGGGGTTGCAGTCGGCTCCCGGAACACGACATTCGACACGCAGGCTGGGTCCACTTCCCACGACTCGGAGGGCCGCCGTCCGATTGTCGCGGCTCCACGCCAGCCGGGTCGGAGCCCACGATCCATGCTCGAATCGTTTGTAGGAGTTGATGGTCGGTGCCAGCAGTGCCGTCACATCGGTGAGGCATCGCAGCAAGCCCGCTACGAAGCCACCGAACTCGGGCGACGTCTCGGTGCCGGCCACAAAGGCGTTGCTGCCGTCGCGCCACAGGCTGACGTGCATGTGACAGCTGGAACCTGCTTGACCGGCGAACGGCTTGGCCATGAAGGTCACGCTCACGCCGGCCTGCTCCGCGATCTCCTTCATCGCCAGCTTCATGACCGTGTGCCGGTCGGCCATCTCGCCCACCGGAGCGAAGCGGATGTTCATCTCGTGCTGGCCCCGGCCCCACTCGCCCTTCGAGTTCTCCACCGGGATTCCGGACGCCGCCAGATGGCGCCTCACCGCACGGTTGTAGAACTCCTCGCGGGTGCCCTGCAGGATGTTGTAGTCCTCGAGATACCATCCAACGGGCGTCAGATCCCGGTATCCAGCCTCGGCGGCCTGCCGGTACGAGTCCTCGAAGATGTAGTACTCCAACTCTGAGGCACCCATGGCGTCGAGGCCCAAGCCGTCCAGCCGATCGAGCTGGCGGGCGAGCACCGACCTGGGTGCGACGGCGACGGGTTCGTGAGCCTCGGTTTCCAGGTCGCACAGCACGAGCGCCGTGCCGTCCAACCACGTCGCCCACCGCATCGTTGTGAGGTCGGGAACGAGGTGGAAGTCCCCATAGCCGAGCTCCCAGTTGGCGAACGCGTACCCCGGGACCGGCTCCATCTCGATGTCGGTCGTGAGCAGGTAGTCGCACCCGTGGGTTCCCGCCGCCGCCACCTCGGTCACGAAGAAGCCGGCATCGAAACGCTTCCCCATCAGTCGCCCGTAGTGATCAGGAAAGCCGACGATGACGGTGTCGACGTCGCCAGACTCGACGCCCGCCCGCAGCTCGTCGAGCGCCACAGCGGTTACGGCGTCGTCGGGCCGGGCGGTCATCGGTGCATCACGAGTCGGGAGTCTATGTTCCGATCGTGTCCCGTGGCGACCCGCGCTGATCGGCGACGCGACGCCCGCGACGACGCCGCCCGGGTCAGCCGTCCTGGCGGGCCCGCTGCGACTTCACATGGTCACCCTTCTTGCCGGTGACGGTGCGGCTGCGACGGGCGAGGCCGGTCTTCGATCGGAAGCGGTAGTACATCCACCGAGCCCGGGCCCGCAGCGCAGCGGCACGATCGGTCAGGGTGGGGTTGCCGGTGGTCTCGTAGCCCCACGTGCGAAGTGCCCTCTTGCCGAGGAGCTCGAGTCGCGCCTTCTCCCGAGCGTCGAGCTGGTTGCTCCAGTCACGCGTGGTCGTTGGCGGCAGGGCCAGGTTGGCGCTCTCCTCATCCCTCGGCGCCCACTCACCGTCCTTGCGTCGGTGATACGCCGGCATCTCATCCGCATACTGCAACCCGAGGAAGCCACACAGCCGCCGCAACTCGGCCTCGGGCTCCACGATCAGCTGTTCGTAGACGATCTCGAAATAGCGGTCCGCACCCAATGCTCTGCCCATGCGGTGACCGCCGAGCACGCGGTGCTGCCAGTTGAGCATCGAATGCTCGAGGTCGTCGGCGCCGAACGAGGCCTCCCGGAACGACAGCGCCACGTTGCGCCCGTCTCGCACGATATGGACGAACTTGGCGTCATCGAACTCGTCGGCGAGGACGGTGATGCTGTAGACATACGCCGGCGTCTTCTCGCCGAATCGCCGCTTGCCCCGTTGCGCCGCATACACCCGATAGATCATGCGCAGGGCGTCGTGGCGGGCGACGGGAAGATCGGCCTCGAGGGCAGCCGACAGATCCCCGACGTCGTAATCCCAGTCCGCAAACCACTTCGAGCGCTCCATCCGCCGGACGAGGTGCTCGACATCACGCGACGTCGTGATCTGCTCCGGCAGCGTCTCGATCATCTTGGGCAAGAAATGCGACTCGGAGGCGATCGCCAGCTCGGGATGCGCATCGAGCATCGCCGCCAGGAGCGACGTTCCCGATCGACCCGACCCCACGATGAACGTCAGCGGCCCCTCCGTACGCGCCAGCGCATCGTGGTCCATGTGAATCTCCCCAAGCGCGGTAGCGGTAGCCGCACCACGGTACCGAAGGGACCCAGTTCCTCCTATGGGCTGTGCGGCCCATCGGCTGTGAGAGGCGGTGCGTACGCGAGAGGGGATCGATTTCACGCCTCATCGGGGACGCCGGGTGCCGTCCGCCCGGCAGTGAGCTCCCGCTGGGCCCGACTGCGGGGAGCTACCCGGTCGTGGACAGCTCGTGGCGCAGCAGGTCGGTCAGGACGCCGTAGCCGGCGACGTTGATGTGGATCTGGTCCGCCGCGTACAACTGCGGATCCGGTCGACCCGTGTCGTCCACCATGTATCGGTACCAATCCACGAAGCGCCATGGCGTACGTCTCCCGACCTCTGCTGCAATCCCCGCGTTGGCGTGCCGGACCTCGACGTTGTGGTCGTCACGACCCGGCCGTGGCTTGATGGAAACGAACCAGCAGGCAGTGCGAGGCAGCGACGCTTGGATCGCCTCTGCGAACTCCGCGAATCGGCGTATGACCAGCTCGGCGGATGCACCCCGGGCGAGGTCGTTCTCCCCGCTGTAGACGATCAACCTGGCTGGTGCGTACGGAAGCACGAGACGCCCGAAGTACTGGGAGCATGCCTCGAAGGTGGAACCGCCGAACCCGAGATTGACGGCGCCCGGAATCGCAACGTCCTCGGCGAGGGAGGCCCACATACGAAACGTCGAGGACCCGTAGAAGACGGTCCCCCCTTCGCCCGCTGGCCTGCGGGAACGCAACTCGAGCGCTCGCACATCGTGCTCGAACTCCTCATGGACGGTATCGACCTCACCCAGGTTTGTCTCGATGTGCCTCAGGTCGGCTTGCGGCGTGCCGAGCCCGGCGGCGAGCTCGATTGCCTCTTCCACGTGAGCGCGAAACTCCTGCCGGTACGACTCCAGGAAGCTACGGAGACTGGTGCGATCGGTCACATCCACGCCACGCTCTTCCATGCTGAACGCGGGTTTGATCACGCAGGAGAAGACCGCTCGGTGTGCCGGCTTGTCGAAATTGGCCAGGGCAACCGGCACGATCTTGGGCCGGCTCGGCAGCTGCGCACTCATGAGGAACGCTCCGGCGCGGAGAGGTCCCGGCGATGCCTCGGTGGCGCTCTCCTCTGCGGTGATGGTGCCCTCAGGGGCGATGGCGAACGGGCGACCGCTCGCCAGCACGGCGGCGCAGTCGTCGAAGAACTGCTGCTTTCGCCGCTCCTTCTCCTCGGGCGTCTCCTTGCGCCAACCCGACTCGGGTGTGACGACTGAGATGTGCCCTTGCCGTTCGTAGTAGTCCGCCCTCCAGTACTCCGTGGCGTCGTTGGCGCGGGATACGCGAATCCCATCGCCGTACTTCGGCTCGAGCAGCACGCTGCTCACGAAGTGGGAGTCGGGGTTGAACAAGAATCCGTTGGGAAGGATCGAATCCTCGGCGTATGCCATGTGGTTGTAGATGACGATGCAGTTGGGATCGTCGGGCAGATTCTCCAATCCCTTGATCGCATACGGCACGTGGGTGAGAGCTCTACGGAACCAGCGTGAGGAGAGCTTCCGCAGTTCGGTGGCGTCGAGATGGTTGTTCCTGACCACGGCGGAGTACGTCGACTGCATGCCGTCGAAGAACCGGTGCCCGCGCTCCAGGTCGCGCAACAGCTCGAGAGCCAGGCCGGAGACGGCCGTTTCGCTCTCGGTTCCGTGGAAGTGCGCCCAGTAGAGCCGCTCGAATCCCTCGTTTCGGGTCGTTCGATGCGCCAGCAGGTGGGGGACGCCATACAGGCCGGAGCTCACCTCCAGGAGGGGTCCGCTGTCTTCGATCAGATCGCGCAACGCACCGATGCCACCGTCCTCGGCGGAGTCGCCATACTGCGTCCGGGTGGAGGCGAGGTCGTTGCGCAGCTGCCACAGTTGCTGCTCGAAGATGGCCGCGACCCAGGCGGGCTGATGGTCGAGCAACTCGACGAGCGTCTGCCGGCGCACGAAGGCGAGGGTCGTGTCTCTGACCGCATCGACGCCGAAGGGTGCAGGGATGGGGCTGGTGAGCCCCGACCAGCACACGAGCGCACCAGGGCGACCGGCGAATCGAATCGCCTCGCGCTCACCTTCGTCGGCCGCCGCGGCATATCGCAGGGAGACCCGTCCTTGGTGGAGCAGCCACAAGCCATCGCACGCTGCTCCCTCCCGAACGATCTGCGTGCCTTGCTCGGCCCGATAGAGCCGGCCGTGCTCGGCCAGCCACTCCCGGCATGCCGGCGGCAGTGACGAGAAGCACCCCGACTGCCGAAAGACGTCGTGGAGAGCATCGGGCTCGAAATCGACGGCCTCTACAAGCTCGATCGAGGCGGGCGGTCCGGTGGCGGCCGCGGGGCGGCCGGTGCCCCTGGTCACCCACAGCATCTCGGTGGCGATGCGGAACATGAAGGCGGAGACGTGTGCCCACAGCGTCGGAGACTCCTGGGCGAGCTGCTCCAGCCCGGCGTAGGGGATCGTGAGCAGACGGCCGTCGGTCTCGGCAACGATCGTGACCCGGTGGCGCCGGGAATGGAGGCTGCTCCACCCGACCGGCATCCACGGTGCTCGTTCATGGGAGAGAGACTCTCCCTGCTCGGGCGCCAGGACCAGATGCTGATACCGCAGGCGGCCTTCCACCAGGAAGTGGATCGAGTCGGCGACGGCGTGGTGCCGGACCAGCACGTCACCTGCCCGAAACGACGTGAGCCGGGCGATACCCAGCAACTCGTCCCGCCACGCCGCTGTCGCTTCGTCGAGTCGGGCAACGGTGCTCACCGCGGCGACAAACCGCTCTACTACCTCGGCCGTGGCGGATCGGGTCATCGTCCGTGCCGTGCGGCTGGCCGGGGACGCGGAAGCGGCCGCGGGCGAACTGCGCACCGGCGGCGCGTCGATGACGGAGCGCCGGTGCGGCTCGCAACCAATGATGAGGCCACGGGCTTCTCGCCGGCCGCGTGCTGCTGGCTCATGGCTGGTCGGGCGAGGCGGCCCAGATCATGCCGCGACGCATGATCTCGGTCACGGGCGGCAGCCTGAGATCGTCGATCCGGTGGCCGATGGAGCAGTAGAAGACGCGCCCTCGGTCCCAGCGGCGCTTCCACACGACGGGGATCCTCGTGCCTTCGATCCACCAGAGGTGATCGCCGGAAAAGGTCGTCGCTGCCAGCACTTCGTTCGAGGGATCGACGAGCATGTAGTACTGCTCCGACGTGAGCCGGAAGCTTCGAATGCCGCGGACGATGGCATCGTCCGGCTTGGTGATCGTGACCTCGTATTCGATGAAGTCGTCGGAGGGAACCGGGTTGTCGGGCCAGCCCGGTGGATGCCCGACGAACTGGCCGCCGATGAGGAAGTGATACGTGGGACGATCGCGGAAGGCATCTCCCATGTGCCCGTGCCAGCCGGCGATCCCGCACCCACCAGCGATCAGGCGCAACAGACCGTCTTCCTCGGCCTTCGTCATGTTGCCGAACTCCGGGCGGTGGGAAGAGCGTGCGCTCGACCAGATGGGAACGACGAGATCGACATCGGCCATCTGCTCCGGTTCGGCGAGCGGCGACAGCGTCTCATGCCTGACGACGTCGAACTTCTCGCGCTCGAGGAGCTCCGTGGCCCAATCCCCGAACACGTGCGGCTCGTGACCTTCCCAGCCTCCGACGAACAGGGCCGCTTTCACCCGGCACCTCGCAGATACGCCAGCATCGCCGCCTCATCGCGTTCACCGAACCCGGCAGTCTCCGCCGCCCGCAGCTGGGCGAGATTGACCTGTGCCTGCGGCATCGAGATCCCCACCTCGTTCGCCAGATCAAGTGCCAGCTCCACGTCCTTGCGGGCGAGGGACAGAGCGAAGGAGACCGGGCTGCCCGCCTCGTCCAGGTACTGCGGCTTGCGGTACGTCAGCACCGGTGCGGCTGCCGCCGATTGCTCGACCACGTGATAGGCGCTCGCCGGATCGATGCCGGCGGCCTCCACCAGGGTGAAAGCCTCCGCCAACGTCTGATTGAGGCCATGAATCAACAGATTGACGGCGAGCTTCATCGTCGCTCCGGCCCCGCTTCGGCCGAGGCAGATGATCTCACGACCCACGCCGAGCAATACCGGTCGCACGGGCTCGACTGTGGCCTCGTCGGGACCGGCCATGATCAGAAGCTGCGCCTCGCGGGCGGCATCGATCGATCCGGAGACGGGGGCATCGATCACAACCCGCCCGCCCGCACCAGCGGTCAGCTCCCCGATGTGCCGCGGGCTGACGGTGCCCATCTCGACGAAGTAACCGGCTCCACGCCCGGCAAAGAGGCCGGTCCCGCCGTGGTACACCTGGCCAGACGCCTGGTCGTCGGCCAGCATGGTGATGACGACATCACTGGACTCGGCGAGCTCGCGCGGCGTGGCACACACCTCGGCATTCGTCTCGGCGGCGAGTCGTTCGGCCTTGTCGGTGCTCCTGTTCCACAGCCTGAGCTCGAATCCTGCGAGTGCCAGGTTCCTGGCCATGGGACGCCCCATACGACCCAAACCGGCGAATCCCACACGGGTCATGCCAAGGTCATGCCTCCGTCGATCATGGCGATCTGGCCCGTGACGATGCACGCACGTCCGGTCATGCTTCCCACGTCACACCTCCCTGCTTGGGGCGGCGAAACCGAGACCCGGGCTGGAGGGCGCCCGGGTCTCGGTTCGTTGATCACCAGCGTCGGTTTACCACTCGGGCGCAACCGACGGGTCTTCGGCATTCTCTGCGGTCACCTTGACCGACGGCATGAACTCGACGATGCGCTCGGTGGGATTGCCCGTCAACACCTCAAAGGCGACGGTGATCGCATGTTCACCATCCCACGACGACGACTGGAACACGGTGCCGTCGAGCTCGCCGGAGACCACCAGCGGATTGCCCAGGAACGTGTTCCCGATCGACGTGATGATCAGCCCGGCAGGGTCGATACCCTGGGCCTTCAAAGCATCGATGACACCGGCGACCATCGTGTCGTCCGCCGCGTACACGCCCTGGATGTTCTCGGCGCCCACTGCTGTGATCATCTCCGATGCGGCGATCTGGGCGTCGGCCTTGTTCCAGTCGCCAGGCTGACGAGCGAGAATCATGACGTTCGGGCATTGCTCGTTGATCGTCTCCTCGAAACCGTTCTCACGATCGATGGCCGTAGTGTTGCCGGTCGCACCATTGACCATGATGATCCCGACCTCGTCTCCGCCGGCGAACTCACACATGAGCTCGGCCGATGCAGCTCCCTGTCCGTACGTGTCGGGTCCGGAATAGGCGGCCGTCAGGCTTGCGTCCTCGGCAAGGACGTCCGAGTTCGTGACCGTGACGGGTATCCCCGCCGCTTGCGCCGCAGTCAGGCACGGGCGCACCGCGGATCCCACTGCCGGCCACAAGATGATCAGATCAGGCTGCGCAGCCACCGCGGTCTCACACTCGCTCGCCTGCTTGTCGGCGTCGTACTGGGAGTTCGTGATGGTGAGGTTGATCCCCAACTCTTCGGCCTTCGCCATCATCGGCGGCAAGTAGGTGGTGCCGTAAGGCTGGTCGTTGCCCTGTGGGAGGAGTGCAAACACTTCGAAGGTCGCGTCGCCTGCGTTGCCGTCCGACGCGGCTTGAGTGTCACCGGTCGCGGCGGCTGTCGTGTCTGAGCCTCCGTCATCTCCACATGCGGCAACGATCATCGCGAACGCGGCCATCAGGAGGAGCAGTTTCGAGGGTCTGGTTTTCATGTTGGTGCCTTTCTTCGCTTCTTCTTGAGGGCTTTTGGTGGATGCGCTGCTTGCGGCAGACCCCGGCGTCAGCGTTCAGCCGGTTGTGCTGAGCCGGCTCTGAAGCGCGATCTGACGCTCCCAAGGACGGCTCGGAGACTCTCCGGATCGGTCGTCACAGCAACGAGCAGAACCAATCCGATGATGATGTTCTGCACGTCTACCTGCACGCCGGAGAGCGTCAACGCGACCTGAAGAATGCCGAGCGATGCCGCACCGAGGAGCGTTCCGAACACCGAGCCACGGCCGCCGGTGAGCAAGATTCCGCCGATGATCGCCGCTGCGAAGCTGGACAGCAGGACCGTCGAGCCCGCGGTCGGATCGGCCGTGGTTCGCTCCAAGGTATTGATCACCCCGGCCAGCGCGGCGACGAAGCCGGAGATCATGAAACCCGTATAGATGCGGCGTTTGACGGGAATACCGGCATCGAATGCCGCCTCCCGGTTTCCGCCGACCGCGTAGAACTCGCGCCCCACCCGGACGCGGGTGAGGAAGAACTGGAGCGCAACGAACAGGATCACGAATATGAGCATGCGCGGGGTGAACCGCCAGATCAGTGGTTGGCCGAAGCTGATCCCGGCGTCGACGTTGGCGAGCCGAACCGGCTCTTCGCCCGAGATGACGAAACCGGCTCCTCTCAGGAAGAAGAGCATGCCGAGCGTGGCAATGAACGAGTTGATCCCGACGTTGACGACGAAGAACGCGTTGACCACGCCGATGATCAAACCGATCGCGAGTGCTGCGGTGATGCCGAGGAACAGATCGTCGATGCTGGCCATGATCACGCCACAGACGGCCAGCGTGCTGGCGACGGCAAGGTCGAGTTCGCCCATCAGGATCACCGCGGTGAGCCCGAGAGCGACGATTCCGATCAGCGCAGTCCGACCGAGCGTCACCTGCCACGAGGTGAAGACGACCGGATCGATGATGAGGGCAGCAATGGACACGACGACGAGCAACAGCAGGGCGCGGCCCTCCGTTCGTCGGGCGAGGATGAGACGGGCCCTGCCGACGAAGTCTGTTCGCGTCTCTGCTCCGAGGACGAGCCCTTGTTGCTCGGTCATGTCGAGGCCGCCTTTCTCGCGAGCGCGTCCACCGAAACTGCAGCCACGATCAGCGCGCCAATCGCCATTTGCTGGATCCCGAAGCCGAGGCCGGAGAGCACCATGATGTTGGTGAGCACGCTGACGAACACGACGCCGAGCAGCGTGCGCATCACGCTTCCGCGTCCACCGAAGACGCTCGTACCGCCAACGATGATGGCGGCCAGTGCCTCGAAGTCGAAGCCGTCTGCCATCGACGAAACTGCCGTGTTCGAGAAGGCAGCCAGCACGAATCCGCCGATCATCGCCGCCACGGATGTGATCATGAACGCTCCGATGACGACCCAGGCCGTGTTGACCCCGGCCAATCGCGTCGCGTCACGATTCGAACCGTATGAACGAACCATGAATCCGAATGTCGTTCGATTCAGCACGAACGCGAGCAGGAATGCCATTCCGATGAGCACGAGCATTGACAATGGGAACGGACCGATCTTGGCGAGACCGAACGATCTGATCGCACCCTCTTGGGGTCCGAAGAAGATGCTTCCACCGGTGAGCCACCGCAAGATACCCAACCCGATGAAGGTGGTCGAGAGGGTGACGATCACTGCGTTGGCCTTGAACACGCCAACGGCGACACCGTTGACCAGGCCGTACACGAGTGCGACCACGAGGGCGAGCGCCATCGCGACGGGGATGTTGGCGTTGTTGGAAACACCTATCAAGATCATCGCTGCCGTGGCAACCTGCGCGACGACCGAGAGGTCGAGGTAGTTGGCGCTCACGACGACGAACGTCATGCCCACTGCGACGATTCCGATCGGGGCAGCGCGGTTGAAGACGTCCGTGATGTTGTTCAGGGACGCAAAGCCGTCGATGAAAACCGCAGCGAAGAGGATCAAAACGACCGTGAAGACGATGATGCCGCGCTCAGCCGCCCACTGCAGCAGGTCGAACTCCCGCCTTTCGACATCCCGCTCGACGATCGGTACAGGCGCAGCGACATCGACGGCATCGGCGACGGCGGGGCTTGGCTCCGCACCCGTGTCCCTCCGCGCAGCCTCGCTCATGTCGGCATCCTTGGCGGCGCGAACGGCGCTCTCGATCGCCTCTGAGTTCTCCTGCCACACCTCAGCGACCTTGTCGCCCCTGAACCGGTATTGGGTGCGGGTGCTCACGGACACCTCGTGGCCGGTCACCGGATCAGTGCCGACCACATAGAGGACGAACGAAACGTTGTCTCCGTCCTCCTCGAACTTCGAAACCATCGTCGACTGGCCGTGGCGGGTTCTGCGCAGGAGATCACACAACGCGACGAGGTCGTCACGTCCCATCGTGTTGTCGCCACTGAGATGGAACACGAGATCCTCGGCGAACATCCCATTCACATTCTCCGCAGTCGTTCCCTCTTTCGTCTCGTACTGCCTTCTGAAGTAGTCGGCGACTCTCTCCCGACGCGAGACGATGCCGGGCTCACGGCTGACGACCTTGTCACTCATGCTCCAACCATCCTCGATTCGCCGGACGCCAGGGCCATCACGGACTTCTCGTCGGCCACATCCGCATTGAGCGTGCCGACGATGCGACCGTCTCGAACGACATGGATGACGTCCGATAGCTCGAGCAGTTCGGGCAGATCAGAGCTGACCACGAGTACTGCAGCCCCGCCATCGGCCAGGTCCCTCACCAGGCGATGGATTTCGGCCTTGGCTCCAACATCGACACCGCGGGTCGGCTCGTCCAGGATGATGACCTTCGGTTCCCGGCCCAGCCATTTGGCGAGGACGACCTTCTGTTGGTTGCCTCCGCTGAAGTCGCCTGCCGCACGCTCGATCTCGGGGGGCCGCAGCCCCACTGCGTCGGCCAGGTCCTTGGCGAACGTGGAGATCTTGCGTGGCAGGAGCACGTAATTGTTCGACAGCGTTTGGCGGTTGGGCAGGGTGATGTTGTCGGCCACGGTCATCGTCAATGCCAGGCCGTCGGTTCTCCGTTCTTCCGGCACGTAGGCAACGCCGTCCACGATGGCCTTTCGGTAGCCGGTGATTCGCATCGTGGCGCCGTCGGCCCGAATCGTCACCTCCCCTGCCGTCCTGATATCCGCACCGATCATGGCTCGGATGAGCTCGGTCCGGCCGGCTCCGACAAGACCGCCCAGTCCCACGATCTGTCCCGCCCGCACTTCGAGGTCGACGCCGTTCACGCCATCGGCTTCGACCCCGCGTGCACTGAGTACGACGTCGCCGAAGTCCTCGACCGAGCGATGCGTTTGCATCACCGCCTTGAGCTCTCGGCCGACCATCATGTCAACGAGGTCAGAGGGTGTGATCTCGGCGAGGGACGCCGACCCGACATGCTTGCCGTCCCGCATCACGGTGACGCTGTCGCATATCGCAAAGATCTCGGGTATCCGATGCGAGATGTAGATGATGGCCATGCCATTTGCGGCCAACCGCTTGAGCATGTCGAGCAAATAGTCCGTCTCCGCAGGCGTGAGTGTGGCAGTCGGCTCGTCGAGGATGAGGATTCGAGGTTTGCGGGCGACAGCGCGGGCGATCTCGACGAACTGGCGGAGCGCCACCGACAATCGGACGACGGGCTCGTCGAGGTCTACCTGGACGTTGATCTCCTCGAGCGCTTCTCCTGCCACCCTCTTGAGTTCTCGTTTGTCGATGATGCCCGACTTCGCCGGGGTGAATCCGAGATTGATGTTCTCGGCCACGGTCATCTCCGGCACCAGACTGAGCTCTTGGTGGACGAGTGCGATGCCTGCTTCGAGAGCAGCTCGGGCGCCGCCCTCGAGCTTCTGTCCCGCCACCAACACCTCACCGCCCGACGGGACCAGGATCCCCGCAAGGACTCGCATGAGCGTTGACTTCCCTGCACCGTTCTCTCCGACCAGCGCATGGATCTCGCCAGGTGAAACCGCGAGGCTGACGTCGTCGACGGCGAAGACGCCGCCAAAGTGTTTCTTGATGTTGCGTGCTTCGATGATCGGAGGCGGCCGCTCACTCATGCGTTGCTGGACCTCCCGTGTGGGCACGAGCCGTACTCTTCGTTCGAGTTGTTCAAACGTTTGCCACTCACGCCCGGAATCTTCGTCTAGTTGATGGCTACCTGTCAACTGGTCATTGTCGAATACCGGCAGATCGCAACCAGAGCGCCGGATGACAGGGTGGACGGGGTCATCGCGACCGTCGTCGAGATCCTTGCCTCGTTGGGGCCTCCACCCATTGCCCAATGGATTGCGGGCACAGACAGCGGCGAAGCCGGGGCCGGTGCCGATTCCTATTGTGTCGCCTCTGTCATCTTCCTAGGGTGACGGCAAGCGTTTGCAGAGCCGCTGCGGGCGGGAGGTAGGCCGGCGTGACGCCGTCAGAGCATGTTCGTCTCGAGGAGTACCGTCCCCTGGTCGGCGATGAGATCGTCGACCGCATCCGGGACAAGGCGAGACCGTTGCGCGGCATCCGGATCGCACACATGAACTCGACATACTTCGCGGGGGGCGTGGTCGAGATCCTGCTCTCGCTGAGCGAACTGCAGACCCAATTGGGAATCCGGACGGATTGGCGCTTGCTCCGCGGATCGCCGGACTTCTTCGAGGTCACGCGAGAGATGCACGATGCGATGCAGGCTGGAGCGATGGAGCTCACGGACGACAAGCTCCGGACGTACGAGCGCGTCATCGCCGGCGATGCGAGCAGGAACATCCTCGATCACGACGTGGTCTACATGCACGACCACCACACGATGGGCATGGTTTCGCACTTCGAGAAGAACGGTCGGTGGATCTGGCGCTGCCATCTCGACTTGACCGCGCCTCATCCTGACCTCATTCACTATCTGTCGAAGTACGCCGAGCAATACGACGCGGTCGTTTGCATTCTCGACGAGTACAAGCAGGACGCCTTCACGGTGCCGCAGTACTCGATCCTCCCCGCGATCGATCCGTTCCGGCAGAAGAACCAGACGTTCGACCGAGCGACTGTCCTCGAGCGCCTCGAGATGCACGGGATACCGACAGACCGACCGATCGTCACCCAGATCTCACGGTTCGACCAGTGGAAGGATCCCCACGGTGTGGTTGACGCCTTCGAGCTTGCGAGCCAGGACGTCGATGCCACCCTGGTGATGGTGGGGAACAGGCCGTCGGACGACCCTGAGGAGAATGAGCTCCTCGACCGGCTCCTCGAACGTCGCAGCAATCGGGTGCTCGTCCTCGACGGTACGGACCAGCTGCTCGTCGCGGCGTTGCAGCAACACGCAACGGTCGTTTTGCAGAAGTCGATTCGGGAGGGATTCGGACTCACGGTGTCCGAAGCTCTGTGGAAGGGAACGCCGGTGATCGGAGGGAACGTAGGCGGCATACCGCAACAGATCGATCACGGGCTCACCGGGTACTTGGTGGACTCTCCCGAGGAGGCTGCGCAGTGGATCGTCGAACTCGTCAGCGACCCGGACAAAGCCGCCGAGATGGGCGAGCGGGGCCGCAAAACCGTGCGAAACAAGTTCCTGATGACCCGCCTGTTCGAAAACCACCTCGACATGCTCCACGAGCTGGATGCGGGTTCACCTGGATCACGGGCATCACGATGAAGATCTGACGATGCTCGCCGTCCCTCCAACCTCTCCGCCACGGCTACGTTGCTCGAGAACGCCGCAGACAGACCTCGGAGAGTCATCGTGGTGAAGGACAACCCAATGACCGACGGTTGGTCGGGCAGCGTGACGCTCCACGACGTGGCGCGCGCCGCCGACGTCCACCCGTCCACCGTCTCGCGTGCTCTCGACCCTGTCATGTACGAGCGGGTGAAGGAATCCACGCGGCATCGGATCATCGAGATTGCGGACCGCCTCGGGTACCGCCCCGACATGGTGGCGAGAAGCCTGCGCAGTGGGAAGACCGGGACCATCGGCGTGATCGCCGCGGACCTCGGCAACACTTTCGTCACGCCCATCATCCACGGGATCGCAGCTGCGCTCGAGCCTGCGGGGATGATGCCCACGGTGGCCGAGACCCAGGACGATCACGCCAGGATGGTCAACATCTTGGATCACATGATCAGCCGCCGCATGGACGGCATCGTGGCCCTGGCCGCCAGACAAGCCGACCAGCAGGCCCTCGAGTCTGCCAACGCGGTCGTGCCGGTGGTCCTGGCGGGGCGGCCTCTCGACGACACCGGGCTGCGGCAGGTCGTACACGACAACGAGCAGGGCGGGCGGCTCGTCGCAGAGCACCTGCACGGTCTCGGACACAGGCTGGTGGCTCAGCTGCGGGGCCCCGACGACGTGGCCAACTTCCCGCGCCGGGCGAAGGGCTTCTCGTCGGTCGTGGAGGCGGCCGGAATGGAGGAGGCCACGATCGCGGACTGCGCCGAGCGTCCCGTCATCGATGAGGGGAACCGGCTCATGGAGGCCCTTCTCGACAGCTCACCTGAGCTTCCCACCGCCGTGTTCGCCCACAACGATCTGATGGCCCTCGGCGCGATCAGATCGCTGCGCGAGCGCGGAATCCGTGTTCCCGACGACATGTCTCTCGTCGGATACAACGACCTCCCCACGGTGGGGTACCTCTCGCCGCCACTCACGACTGTCCGCTACCAGAGCTTCGAGGTCGGCCGGCGGGCCGGAGGGACGATGATCCAGGTTCTGGCCGGAGAGGCGACCGAGAACCTCTGGCTGGAACCTTCCCTGGTGTCCCGCGGCTCGACGCGGCGGGTCTGAGCCGGATCACAGCCCTTTGACATTTGCGTCGTGAGCGCCCAAAATCCAAACGTTTGCATGATCTGGTCGTCCAAACGTTTGCATTCTCGCCGACGTGGGGCGGCCGGGGAGGCCACGGTACAGGAGGTCACATGGACGAGTTCCCCGTAGCGACGACCCCGTCACCAGGGCTGATGGCTGTCGATTGGGAGGAGCGGGTCGACTTCGACCGGCTGCGGGAATACCGGCTCGCCCGGGTCCGCGAGCAGCTGGACCAATCCGCGCTCGGTGCGCTCCTGCTCTTCGAGACGTCCAACATCCGCTATGCGACATCGACCAACATCGGCTACTGGGGTTTCAACAAGACGGAGCGCTATGCACTGATCACGCGGACCGGTGGCCCCTACATCTGGGACTTCGGTTCGGCGGCAAAGGCACACCGCCTCCAACTCCCCTCGCTCTACGACCGCGACAACTCCCGGGCAGGAAACCTCGGGCTTCAGGGAGCCATCGCACCCACCTCCGGGCTTCCCGAGCGAGCCGTGCAGGAGCTGATCGGCGTGCTGCAGGACGACGGCGTCGGCGGGATGCCGATCGGCGTCGACGTAGCCGAGGCGGTCTTCTTCCTCCAACTGCAGACGGCGGGTCTCGAGGTGCGCGACGGCCAGGCCTCGATGATGCTGGCCAGGGAGATCAAGAGCCAGGACGAGATCATGCTCCTCACACAGGCGTGTGCCATGGTCGACGGGGTCTATCAAGATATCTTCGAAGCGCTGAAACCGGGCGTACGAGAATCGGACATCGTTGCGCTCGCCCATGCCCGGCTCTTCGAGATGGGCTCCGAGTTCGTCGAGGCGATCAACTCGATCGCCGGTGAGAGGTGCAGCCCTCACCCCCACGTGTTCTCAGATCGTCTCATTCGACCGGGTGACCAGGCGTACTTCGACATCATCCACGCCTTCAACGGCTACCGGACTTGCTACTACCGCACGTTCGTGGTCGGCCGCGCCACCCAGGCCCATCGTGATGCCTTCAAGCAATGCCGCGAGTGGATGGACGCCGCCATCGAATTGGTCAAGGTGGGCAACACCACCGATCAGATCGCTCGCGTCTGGCCGGAAGCGCACGAGTTCGGCTTCGAGGACGAGATGGACGCCTTCGGTCTCCAGTTCGGTCACGGTGTCGGAGTGGGGCTCCACGAGCGGCCCATCATCAGCCGACTCAACTCGCTCGACCAGCCGGTGGAGATCAAGGAGGGCATGGTGTTCGCCCTCGAGACCTACGCCCCGGCCGACGACGGCCGTTCGGCGGCCCGCATCGAGGAGGAGATCGTGGTCACGGCCGAAGGACCCAAGGTGATCACGCTGTTCCCCTGCGAAGAGCTCATGGTCGCGAATGCGTACTGAGGCCCGGGTGTGACGACCACGCCCACCCACGAACAGTACGGGAATCACCCTCCGACGCTGCCCAAGCCGGTCGACGAATCGAACGATCGACTCCCCATCGATCGTGACGTCCGTCTGCGGCTCTACAGGCTTCAGCACGAGCTGCGACAGTTCGAGAAGCGGGCCTATGACCTGTTCATGCGAGGCCTGGTGAAGGGCACGAGCCATTTGTCCCTGGGTCAGGAAGCGATTGCGGCCGGGTTCGCCGTCGCCATGCAGCCCGGCGACTGGACTTTCGCCACCTACCGCGGACACGCTCACACCCTCGCCCGCGGGGTTCCCCCGACCGCCGTCATGGCCGAGCTCCTCGGACGCGAGAACGGTCTCCTCAAGGGGAAAGGCGGGTCGATGCACCTCACCAGCGTGGAACACGGTGTGATGGGGAGCTACGCCATCATCGGGGCGCATCTCTGCGTGGCCAATGGTGCGGCGTGGACGGCCCAATACCGGGGCACCGATCAGGTGGCGGTTGCCTTCTTCGGCGACGGGACGACGAACATCGGTGCGTTCCACGAGGCGGTGAACTTCGCCAGCGTGTGGAACCTCCCGACGGTGTTCGTGTGCGAGAACAACCTGTACATGGAGTACACCCCCATCCGCGACGTCGTCCCGATCGAGAACCCCGCGGCCGATCGGGCTCCGGCGTATGGGCTGGAGCCGATCATCGTCGACGGCAACGACGCAGACGCCGTCTATCAGGTCGCCTCCCGAGCCCTGGCGCGTGCTCGGGAAGGCGGTGGACCCTCGCTCATCGAAGCCCAGACGTATCGCCACGGTGGCCACAGCCGCGCCGACCCCGGCAAGTACCGGCCCCAAGAGGAGGTCGATGCGTGGCTCGAGCGCGATCCGATTCCCATGTACCACGAGCGGCTCCTCCGTCTCGGCGTGGACGAGAGTGAGCTGGCGGCGATCACCATGGACGTGGCGGCGCTGGTGGACAGGGCCACAGAGGAGGCCATCGCCGGCCCCGAGCCGAGCACCGATCTGGTGTTCCAAGACGTGTGGGCAGACGGAGGGTGGTCGTGGCGCAGCTGACCTACCGGGATGCCGTGGCCATCGCCATCGCACAGGAGATGGAGCGCGATCCCGACGTCGTGTTCCTGGGCGAGGACGTGGCGGGGGCCGGAGGTGTCTTCAAGGCGACCACCGGCCTGCTCGAGCGCTTCGGCCCCGAGCGGGTCCGGGACACTCCGATCTCCGAGCAGGCCATCCTCGGAGCTGCGATGGGAGCGGCCATGACCGGATTGCGGCCCATCGCCGAGATCATGTTCAGCGATTTCCTTGCGGTGTGCTGGGACATCGTCGCCAACGAGATCGCCAAGAGTCGTTACATGACGGCGGGCCAGATGAGCTTCCCCCTCGTGGTGCGCACGGCCAACGGGGCCGGGTCCCGGTTCGGGGCACAGCACTCGCAGAGTGTCGAGAACTGGGCCATGGCTGTGCCGGGTCTGAAGGTCGTTGCGCCGTCCACCGCCGTGGACCTGATAGGGCTGATGGCGGCTGCAGTGCGTGACCCCGATCCGGTGATGTTCTTCGAGCACAAGTCGTGCTACCCGATGAAGTTCGACGTCGATGTCGGATCCGGCGAGATCGTGGATCGGTTGGGGACGGCCAAGGTCGTTCGACGAGGGAGGGACATCACGATCGTCGCGCTGGCCCTGATGGTGCACCGAGCGCTCGAGGCCGCCGAGGAGCTCGCCGCGATGGGGATCGACGCCGAGGTCATCGATGTGAGATCGCTGGTTCCTCTCGATACCAGCACCATCCTCGGCTCGGTGGCAGGGACGGGACGGCTCTACACCGTCGAGGAGAACCCGCGCCTGTGCGGGTGGGGCGCCGAGGTCGCCTCCATCGCAGCGGAGGAGCTCTTCTGGGATCTCGACGGGCCCGTCGTGCGAATCACGACACCCCATATCCCGCTGCCGGCGGCCGACGCCCTGGAGGATGTGGCGATTCCCTCCGTCGACCGCATTCGCGACACGATCACGAGGACGATTCAACAATGATGGATGTCACCCACGACCACCGAGTCGTCGTCACTGCACCGGTAGATCTCCTCATCGGCGGAGTGTGGCGCCCTGCCTCCGACGAGGGACGCTTCGACGTCGAGAACCCGGCGACCGGGGAGGTGCTGGCGAGCGTTGCTTCCGCAACCGTCGACGACGGCCTCGCCGCGGTGGCGGCCGCCCACGCCGCCTTCACCGACTGGGCTACCACTTCGCCGCGGCAGCGGGGGGAGGTTCTCAGACGAGCCTTCGAGATGATGGCCGATCGAGCCGACGAGATCGCCGAACTGATCGTCCTCGAGAACGGCAAGGCCCGACCCGACGCCATGGGCGAGACGACCTATGCGGCAGAGTTCTTCAGGTGGTACGGCGAGGAGGCGGTGCGGGCACTCGGCAGCCTGGCGGTCGCCCCCGGTGGCGACAAGCGGATCATGGTGCACCATCAGCCGGTCGGAGTCTCCGTCCTCGTCACGCCTTGGAACTTCCCGGCGGCGATGGCGACCCGCAAGATCGGTCCGGCGCTCGCCGCCGGCTGCCCCGTCGTGCTGAAACCCGCTTCAGACACACCGCTCACGGCGCTGCTGATCGCCAAGCTCATGGAGGAAGCCGGCACTCCCCCGGGCGTCGTGAACGTCGTTCCGTCGCGGAGATCCGGGGCCATCGTGAGCGCCATGTTGCATGACCCGCGGGTGCGCAAGCTCTCGTTCACCGGCTCGACCGAGGTCGGCCGGATCCTCCTCCACGAGGCTGCGGACAACGTGGTCAACGCCTCGATGGAGTTGGGGGGAAACGCCCCCTTCCTGGTGTTCGAAGATGCAGACCTCGATGCCGCGGTCGACGGGGCGATGGTCGCGAAGATGCGCAACGGGGGCGAGGCTTGCACGGCGGCCAACCGGTTCTACGTCCACAGCAGTGTGGCAGATGAGTTCACCGCAAAGCTGGCGGATCGGATGGCCGGCATGCGGATGGGGCCCGGCATGGACGACGGCGTGCAACTCGGCCCGCTCGTCAATGCCGCGGCGCGTGAAGACGTGCATGCGCTGGTTTCTCTGGCAGTGGAGGGTGGTGCGACCGCCGTGACCGGAGGCGAGCCCGCCGGCGGCGACGGATATTTCTACCCACCGACGGTGCTCTCGAACGTTCCCTCCGACGCCGAGATCCTGCGCCACGAGATCTTCGGGCCCGTGGCGCCGATCGTGCGCTTCGACAGCGACGACGAGGCCGTCCGCATGGCGAACGACACCGAGTACGGCCTCGTCGCCTACGTGTACACCGGGGACCTGGCCCGGGGTCTGCGCGTCACCGAGCAGATCGAGTCCGGCATGGTCGGTCTCAATCGTGGGCTCGTGTCGGACCCGGCGGCGCCTTTCGGGGGCGTGAAGCAGAGTGGCATCGGGCGCGAGGGCGGCCACGAGGGGCTCATGGACTACATCGAGCCCAAGTACATAGCGACCAACTGGTAAGGACCGTGCTCGCACGGTCGGGAGGTGAGACAACGATGGACACGACGAGGCTGGCCGGCAAGAACGTACTGATCACGGGTGGCGCCCAAGGCATGGGGGCTGCGGTCGGGGAGCATTTCGCCGCACAGGGCGCCAAAGTGTGTCTCGGCGACATCAACGTCGAGGGCGTGGCGAACGTCGCCGAGAAGATTCGCGACGCCGGCGGCGAAGCCACCCACATCGAGCTCGACGTGACCAAGCAGGACGACGCCGAGGCTGCGGTGCAGCACACCGTCGAGCAGTTCGGGAGCATCAACGTTCTCCTCAACAACGCCGGCATCAACAAGCCGATGTGGTTCCTGGACGTCACCAAGGACAACTACGACCGCATCATGGGCGTGAACGCATGGGGCAAGCTCAACGTCATGCAGGCGGCTGCCCGCCAGATGGTGAAGCAGGGCAAGCAGGACTACCCCTACAAGATCATCAACGTCGGATCGATCCTCTCCCGCGAGACGTTCATCGACGTCGTCGTCTACGGCATGAGCCAGCACGCCGTCCTCGCGCTCATCAAGGGGGGGTCGAAGGCGCTGGTCGAACACAACATCACCGTCAACGGCTACGCCCCGGGTGTCGTACGTACCGAGATGTGGGAGCAGCTCGACCGCGATCTGGTCGAGATGGGCATGTTCGACAAACACGGCGAATCGATGGACAGCATCGCCGAGAACATGATCCTCATGAAGCGCTACTCATATCCGGACGACATCGTCGGAACGGCGTCGTTCCTCGCC
Organism: Acidimicrobiia bacterium; assembly: GCA_965216945.1. GTDB lineage: Bacteria > Actinomycetota > Acidimicrobiia > Spongiisociales > UBA5794 > DATHZQ01. The sequence goes on from CBDCGU010000003.1 coordinate 748,910, forward strand.
AGCTCGGAGTCGGACTACATGACGGGTCAGCTCCTGATGATCGATGGCGGCATGGTGATCCAGTAGTGGGATTCGGAGAGGCGAGCCTCCGGCGCTCGGTGGCCGGCTTGTTCGGCTGAGATGTCGGCGCCGACTGTCGCGGTCGTCGGTGCACGATGGCCCGATCTCTCCGTCGAGCGCAGCGTTCTCGACGCACTGGGAACGAACGTGCGTGAGGATTCCGGGGTCGATCCGGAGAAGCTTCACGAGGCGATCGCCGGGGCCGATGTCGTTCTGGCCGGTCCCGCCCCCCGACTCGACGCTTCCGCACTGCGCACGTTTGGGGGTATTGGTGTGGTGCGCTACGGAGTCGGTGTCGACAACGTCGATCTGGAGGCCGCACGACGGCTGGGGATCTGGGTCGTCGTCGTTCCCGACTACGGCACCGAAGCCGTGGCCCTCCATGCGGTAGCTCTCGCTCTGGCCGGCATCCGCAGGCTCAAGGAGGCAGATGCAACGGTGCGCACCACCGGGTGGAACATGGAGCCCTTGCGCCCGCTCCGTCTCCCACATTCGCTGACGGCGGGCGTCGTCGGATACGGCCGCATCGGAAGGAGGGTGGCGGAGTTGCTCGCTCGGCTCGGATTCGGTCGAGTTCTCGCAACACCGTCCCGATCGTTCGAGCCTGACGCTTTGATCGAGGAGACGTCGCTGACGTACCTTCTCGAAACGTGCGATGTGGTGAGCCTCCACGCCCCGGCCCGCGAGGACGGCCGGCCCCTGCTCGATCGCCGCCGTTTGAGACTGATGCGGCATGGCAGCGTGCTCGTCAACACGGCCCGTGGCTCGCTCGTCGATACCGATGCGTTGATCGAAGGCCTTGCGGCCGGCCGCCCGGCGTTCGCCGGCCTCGACGTCGTCACCCCACAGCCCCCCGACATCTCGAAGTTCGCCGGTGTGACCGACCGCGTCATCTTCACCCCACACATGGCGTGGTACACGGAGGAGTCAGAGGAAGCGCTGCGACGATCGGCGGCCGAGGAGGCCCACCGGCTGCTGGTCGGAGAGAAGCCGCGACACCCGGTCGTCAGCTCCCCGTGATGGGACATCGGGCAGATGCGCGAGCACAAGACCCTTGTGCGCCCCCATCATCGGGCGCCACCAATCGCGTCCAGTCGGCGCCGAACGGCGTCCGTAAAGGCCGTCCTCGGCAGTCATGAGAAGGGCCCGACCCAACCTCACTCGTTGACGCGGTCAGGTGCAGGGCACTGAAGCTGCGGCAGGCGGCCAGCAGCGAATCACGGCCCTCGTTCCCTCGTCCGAGATCCTGCGCTACGCGATCGATCTCCGCTCCATCGCGCAGCGCTTGGGCACGTTCACCGCTCAGCACGATCATTGCCAAGAGCTCCCCTCTCACATGGTCCAGCAGGTGCGCCGGGAACAGGAGGAAGACGCGGACTGATGTGGGGAGGTGCAGGAGCACCGCCCCACATCAGTCCGTTGGCAGTTCTGGAGAGCAGAACCGCGGCTCGTCGGCTCGTGCGGGCGCATTGAGACAAGACCCACGTGGCACTCGCCGAGCGGGCTGTCGACCCGTGGACTCGCCGGCTGAACTCGGGGTACCATCCGGCGCAAGCGGCCAAAGGGGGCGTTCGTGCGGACGTGGTCGCTGGGACACGCCGGTCTCGGCTTTTCGACAGATTCAACGCGGATCGTCTGCGATCCGTGGTTCTCTCCTGAGGGGGCATTCCAGGCGTCTTGGTTCCAGTATCCCTCGAACGAGGCCCCGCTCGAAAGCGCTCTCGATAACCCGGCCGCGATCCTGATCTCCCACGAGCACATGGATCACGTCGATCCGTGATACCTGACACGGGCGCCACGCGAGATTCCCGTCGTGTGCCCGCGTTACCCGTCGCCTGCACTCCCCGAGAAGATCCTCGCCGGCGGCTCGCGACCGATCGTGCAGCTCGAGCCGTGGGAGCCCCACAAGATCGGCGACTTCACCGTGTACTTCGTGTCCGAGGAATCGCCGATGAACCATGACTCGGCGATGGTGATCGAAGCCAACGGGACGACGACGCTCAACATGAACGACGCCCGGCTCACCTCAGACCAGGTGCGCAGGATCATGCGGGAGTCGAACGGCATCGACATCCTCTTCCTCCAGGCCGCCGGAGCGTCTTGGTTCCCCATCTGTCACGAATACGACGCTCCCCGCATCCGGGAGCTGTCGAGGAGCAAGCGCCTCGCCAAGCTCCGCTACGTGGCGAAGATGATGGCGCTGGCCCAACCCGTCGTGACGATTCCATTCGCCGGCCCCCCGGCGTTCCTCGACGACGAGTTGCGTTGGGTCAACGACCAGATGGGCCCCGAGGGGATCTTCCCCGATCAGGCCCAGGCACTCGATTGGCTGGCCACTGAGATCGAGGGCCGCGCCGAGCTCTTCCTACCGGGCGACGAGTGGGACCACGACGCTCGACAGCGTCGGGCGCACCCGCAGTGGGAGGGTTTCCGCTTCGATGATCGGGAGACATACCTCAGCGAGTACGCCGAGCGCCGCCGCAGCGACATCGGTGCGGTCAAAGATCGCCATCGCTGGCCCGACCAGTCGCTCTGGGAGCCGTTCCGAGAGTATTTCGCGCACGTGCTCGACATGAGTGCTTACTTCAACGAGCACATCGGCATCCGCGTCGGCTTCGACGTCAGGGGCCGAGGCGGCGGCAAGTGGGCCGTCGACTTTCGGCCGGGCGAAGAGGGCGTGTTCAGCGACTTCGGCGAGCCGCACTACGTCTATCGATTCGACGCTCGCTGGCTCCCGCCCCTGCTCGACGGATCCGTCCCATGGGAGGACTTCTTCCTGAGCTGCCGGTTCAATGCGTGGCGCAGCCCCGACGTGTACAACGACCATCTCCTGGGATTGCTCAAGTTCGCCTGGCCCGAAGCACTGGACGCCGTCGAGGACTTCGAGTCAGCCGACAAGAGCGGTGCGACGATCGTCGTCGAGTCGAACGGTGTCCGGTACGAGGTGCCGCGCTACTGCCCGCACGCCGGCCAGGACCTCGCCGAGACCTCCGAGGTGCTGGCGAGCGACGTCCTGATGTGCCTCGGCCATCACTACGAGTTCGATCTGCGCACCGGCGAGTGCATCAACGGAAAGTCCAAGCCGCTCGAGGTACGACGGCTCAGCTGACCCGGGCGGCCCTGATCGGGATGCACCAGCAACATGCATCATCGATGCTGCGCCCAAAACCATGCAGCACAAGAGCTCTACGTGCCCGGGGAGGGGATCGAACCCTCACGCCCCACTGGGGGACAGCGGATTTTAAGTCCGCCGCGTCTGCCGGTTTCGCCACCCGGGCGAGTGCGCAACAAGGCTACCCCGAGCCCGCCGGCCCTCTGCTCGGCCTGGCTCGGTGCTTGCCGGGCCGAGTATTCTGCCTGGTCCCACTTCGATGCACATGGAGGACAACCGGTGAACGTCTACCCACCTGAGAAGATCCGCAACGTCGCGCTCGTCGGGCACAGCGGGTCGGGGAAGACGACACTCGCGGAGGCATTGTTGTATCGCGCCGGCACGATCAAACGTCTCGGCCGGGTCGAGGACGGGTCGACGGTCATGGACTACGACCCGGAAGAGCACAAACGCAGCATGTCGCTCTCGCTCTCCTACGCACCGTTCGAGTGGAAGGGCCACAAGATCAACCTCCTCGACACGCCCGGCTACGCCGACTTCATCGGGGACATGTATGCCGCGCTGCGGGTTGCGGACCTCGCCGTCTTCGTGGTGAACGCCGTCGACGGCGTGGAGGTCGGTACCGAGCGGGCGTGGCGCATCGCCGAGCAACTCGACGTGCCACGCATGATCTTCATCAACAAGCTCGACAAGGAGCGTTCCTCGTTCCAGCGCACGCTCGAACAGTTGCGCGACCGTTTCGGTGCGGGGATCGCCCCGCTGGAGCTCCCGATCGGCGAAGAGGCCGGCTTTCACGGTGTCGCCGACCTCTTCACGGACAAGGCGTACATCTACGACTCCGGCCACGCCGAGGAAGCCGAGATCCCGAGCGAGATGGAGGCTCTCGAACACGAGGTCCACGACAACCTCGTCGAGGGCATCGTCGTCGCCGATGACGATCTGCTTGAGCGCTACCTCGAGGGGGACGTCCCTTCCGTTCACGAGCTGGAGAAGACGATGGCGGTCGGCGTTGCCAATGCCACTGTGTTCCCCGTCGTGTGCGGATCGGCTCTCGGCCCCATCGCCGTCGACCGGCTGGCCGACTTCATCGTCGAGATCGGACCTTCACCGGCCGTGCGCAACAAGGTCGAGGTCGTCGCCGGCAACGAGACGATGGAGATCGAGGGGTCACCGACAGGCGATCCCCTGGTCTTCGTCTTCAAGACCGTGGCCGACCCGTACGTCGGTCAGATCTCCATGTTCAAGGCGCTGTCCGGCACCGTGAAGCAGGACAGCACGCTGCACAACGCACGCTCCGGCAGCGACGAGCGCTTCGCCAAGATCGCCTACCTCGTGGGCAAGGAATCCGAGCTGCTCACCGAGGTGCCGGCGGGAGATCTCGGAGCCGTCGCCAAGCTCAACGACACCGCCACGGGTGACACGCTGTCGCCGAAGAACAAGCCGGTGCGAGTTGCCGGCATCGAGAAGCCGGCCCCCGTGCTGGCCACCGCCATCCATGCGGCGACGCAGGCCGACGAGGACAAGCTGGCCAACGCGCTCCGCCGCCTGCAGGAAGAAGACTCGGCCCTCGTCGTCGAACGCAACGACGAGACCAAGCAAACGCTGCTGCGCGGCATGGGTGAGACTCATCTCCAGATCACGATCGAGAAGCTGGCACGCAAGTTCGGAGTCGAAGTGGAGACGGAGCCGGTGAAGGTGGCCTACCGCGAGACCATCCACGGCAAAGCCCGTGCCGAGGGCAAGTTCAAGAAACAGTCCGGCGGCCGCGGTCAGTTCGGCGTCGCCATCATCGAGGTCGAGCCACTCCCCCGCGGCGCAGGGTTCGAGTACGTCGACGCCATCAAAGGCGGATCGATCCCGCGCCAGTTCATCCCGGCCGTGGAGCAGGGCATCAAGGAGACGATGGCCGACGGTGGTGTCTTCGGATACCCGGTCGTTGACGTGCGTGTGCACTGTGTCGACGGCAAGTACCACTCCGTCGACTCGTCGGAGATGTCCTTCAGGATGGCCGGCAGACTGGGCTTCCGTGCCGCGATGGCGGACGCCAACCCTGTGATGCTCGAGCCGGTGTCGAAGATCGAGGTGACGGTTCCCAGCCAGTATCAGGGCGACGTGATGGGCGATCTGTCCTCGCGACGTGGTCAGGTACAAGGCACCGAGGCTGCCCCGGGCGGCCTGCAACGCATCACTGCGCTGGTGCCGTCATCGGAGATCCTGCGATACGCCATCGACCTGCGGTCGATCACCCAGGGCTGGGGCACGTTCACCGCCGAGCACGACCACTACGAGGAGCTCCCCTCCCACATGGTCGACGCCGTCCGCCGCCAGCAGGAGGACGACGCGGACTGATGGTCTGGGTGGGCTGCAGCCACCCAGACCGTCAGTCCGTAGGCAGTTTGCTGCGCAAACTGCTGCTACGCGGGATGCAACTCCGCCCCAATCCTTCGGCGGATTGCCCCGCAAGCAGGCTGCAGGCGACACCGGCACCACGCACAACCCGCAGGGCCCGGATCGGTCCTCGTCAGCCGGCGACGTGGAACACGTCGTCGGGTACATCGAGACCGGTGTTGCGCCGCACGACATCCGCCAGCCTGGTGTTGCCGATGGCAATGCGATCGAACGCAGACAGCTCCGGATCGTTCTCGAACCAGTAGAAGTCGCCGTCGCGCAACCGCGTGAACTGGTCGACCAGTGCGGCGAGCAGCAGGTCGCCCACGTAGCGCCCCGGCCGTGGACTCTCGGCCAAGGCGCCGACCCACGGATCGAGCTCGTCGATCCTGCCGCCGTAGACCCCGTCGAGCCGGGCTGCGAGTGCCGCGTCGTCTGTCAGCGACGTGAAGTCGCTCACGGGTGGTAGCCCGAAGACGGCTCGGCAACCGTTGTAATCGGGCAGCTCATGGTCGCGTCCTCGCTGGATGTTCAGCGACGCCAGGTCGAGCATGGCGATGGTGTCCCGCCGGAACAGGAACTCACGCAGCCCGTCGACGAGGGTCGTGTCGACATGCGCCATACGGCGGTGAGCCAATCGTGACAGGAACGGTTCGATACCGAGCCGGTCCACCAGCTCGGGGGTGAAGAAGACGTGCTCGAGGGGCAATCGACGGTCGGCGACGTTGAGTGCCACGTCCTCCCGCACCATCGAATGGCCCAGCCGGTAGCACGCTGCGGCGAACAGATTCGAGATCCCGGGATCGACGGCGGGCTTGAAGCCGTTGTACGCCGGCATCGCATCGGGACCGAGCAGCGCCGGCAGGAACTCGTAGTACGTGATGGCCTGCATCTGGGCGCCGACGACCTTGCGGGCGCGCTGGTACAGCTCCTCGTCGTCGAGCCCAGGTTGTCGTGCGTCGATCACGTCGCACAGCCGGTTGTGCTCGCGGACGAACAAGGCGTGGAGCGAGGTCAGCACCGGGTGCTCGTTGGCGCGCACGTCTCCCGCCAGGAAGAAGCGCTCCGGGTCGCCGTCCCCGGCGTTCTGGAACGGCTCCGCTCCGTCGTTCTTGGGCGGAAGATCTCCATCCGGCCCGCCGCTGGTCCGCAACCTCCCCCTCCCGCCGCGGAGTGCCGATGCTCGCCTGTCGTCGACGCCGTACACATTGGAGGCGTCCACATAGGCCGTCTGCCGGTTTCGGATCTCGCCGGACGTGCGCTTGGAACGACTGAACGCGATCGACGTGCCTCTGAACTCGACCGTGGGGTCGTCCAGGGGCACGGGAATGGCTGCGGGTTCGCCATGGTCGGGCTCGACCAGATCGAGCTCGTGGTCGAGGAACTGCCCCCAGGCCCAGACGAACTCGGAGCGATCGTACTCGTCGAGACGCGCCAGACGGTCCCGCTGGGCGGCGACTGCATTGCTGATCGCACGCGGGCTCGGCTGCCGGTTCGGATCGAACGTTGCGCCACTCGCACCGAGTGACAGCAACGGGCGACCGACCTTGCCCGTATCGCGTCCGGCGTTGTCGCTCCCGTCGATCGTGCGAAATCGGGTGGTGATCTGTGGGGTCGGGGTCGTCATGAGGCCTCCGTTACGAGAAGCGTGCCGAGCTCCACGAAGTCGATCTCCCGCTGGGTGGCGGCTTCGCGGAGCACCAGCCGAGCGGTGTGGTAACCCGTGTGGAGATGGAGGTCTGTGGTGATCATCGAACCGCGTCCGGACAGCTCGACGATGTGGCGCTCCCCGCTCGGCGTCGTCAGGTACAGCTCACCTGCGATCGGTCCAGGGGGTGCGGGATCCAACTCCACCTCGATGTGCGGGTCAGGCGAGACCATGGGGTGCGGCTTGTGTGCCTGTGGACGGAGGTCGACGAACCGTTCTCCTTCGACGGCGTAGACGGCGCGGATGTGCGGATCCCGACGTGGCGAAGTCTGCGCATCTGCCTCCGCCTGACGCGGCTCGACCTCGACCTCTTCGTCAGGTTCGAAGAGGGCAAGACGCTCGCTCATCCAGCCGGCGGCCGGGGCGGCGTCCCAGCCGGGCCAGCGCTGGACGTGGTTCTCGGCAGCGTCGTGGTGGCTGATCACGAGGACAGAGGACTCCTCCCCGGCGTCGGTCTCGCGCTGCTGGAACATGACGGTGTACACACCGACGTCCTCCCAGCCCTCCATCGTCGCCGGGTCGATCCGCTCGACCTCGTCCGCTCGGTCCTCGCCGATCGCTTCATGCAGCCACATCGCAGCGACGTCTTCGGTGGTCCGCGTCCGTTCGTTCTCCTCGTTGACGGCCTCCGCCAGCTTGGCGGCGCACCAGGCCAGCAGCTCCTCCTCCGATCGAATCCCCATTGCTTCCAGCGCAGCGGCGCGTGCCTGCGTGAGCCGGGGCAACCCGAAGCGCCGTGCCTCGTGCTCGGTCACGAGTCCTCACCTCCTTGGCTGTGGTGGGCTGGGCCGTGCAGCCGCAGCCCACCACGCTTCGTTGTCGTTCAGTGCCCGTAGATCTGGACGTGGCCCTTGTCGTGGCCGGTGATGACGCCCATCTCGCCGCACGGGTTGCGGAAGGCAACCACCGCGGTCAGGTCGTACACGGCGGGCTTGACGTCGCCGGCCGGGACGGCGCCTGCCGGGATCCTGACCACGTAGTCCAGGTGCACGCGACCGTCATCGAACAGCCGGCAGCCCTCGAAGTCCTGCTCGAGCGGATGACCCACGATGGCGCTCAACGAGGTGCGCTGGCCGTTGTCGGCACGTTCGAAGTACACCTCGTAGCACATGGTGCCGCTGACGCACTTCCAGATGTCCCCGAGAAGCCAGATCGAGAACCGAAGCTGCCACGGCGTGGTCTCCTTGATGATGCCCGGCGGGTAGATGCCGTGGGGATCCTCGACCCGCATGTCGAAGTAGCCCTCGAGGTCATCCGTCGGCGGCTTCCAGATCTCCAGCGGGTTCTTGTAGGGTCGCCCGTCGTGCTCATCGTGAGCATGGCCGTTGTGGTCGGGGACTTCGGTGAGCCCGAAGTCGACGGTTGTGTCGGTCAAGGTCATGGCGGTAGTCCTCCTTGGTTCGCCTTGTCCTTGGCGATACACCTACCGGCCGGGACTTCACCGCTGCGAAAAGGCAGATGAACACCGGATTGCTCTGCGCTTAATCTGCACTGTGCCCCGTCAACCCTTGCGCAGCAAAACCTTGAAGAGTGCCGTGGTGTCGGGATGCGGTGCCACATCGAGGTCCTCCTGGAGTGCCGCGACGCAATCGGCGTACTGGCGGGCAACGAGCTGGTACTGATCGATGGCGGCGTACGCCCGCATCAGCAGCCTGTGAGCGGTCTCCCGGCACCGATCGAGACGCAGCATCTCGTGGCACAGATCCACACATCGGTGCATGTCGCCGCGGCCGAACGCAAAGCCTGCAACGCACTCGATGGCCCACACGTTGCGCTCGCTGAGAAGCCGGCGATCCATCAGATACCAGTCCCCGGAGCAGTCGTCGGCGAACAGCGGCCCGCGGTAGATCTCCATCGCCCGCAGATACCGACGTTCCGCCTCGGGCTCGGCTCCAAAGGTGCGGAGCTGGTCGGCCTCCCGAATCAGCTCCTCGAACACCTCGACATCGGTGAGGAGCGACAGTGAGCACGAGATCGAGTACGCACCGTCCTGGTGGATGACGAAGGGACCCTCACCGCCGGCCTCCAGAGACCGCCGCAACCCGTAGATGGCCACATTGAGGTTGTTGCGGGCGGCGTTCGCACTCGAATGCGGCCACAGAAGATCCATCAGCGTCTCCCGGCCGATCGGTTTGCCCCGGTGCAGCACCAGGTACCGCAACACCATCAGTCCACGCTGCGTTGACCACGCCTCGATCGGCGTGCCGCGCACCCACACGTCCGTTCCGCCGAGGGCACGAACGACGACGTCGGCATGCTCCGGTCCAAACTCCGGCAACGTCGCATTCGATGACGACGGCTCCGATGCCGCATGGCGTGATGGCGCCAACGGATCCGCCGTCTCGGCGGACGGCGCGCTCGGATGGCGTGCGATGCTGCGCCACAACGCTCGCAAGGAGCGATGCGACGGCGTCTGCGGTGGTTGTCCCTCGTCCAACCCGGCTCCATTCAGGGGGTGAGCCCGGCCCGCTTCGGTTGTCTATCTGTTCAGAGTGTGGATCCAATCCGCAGATACGTCGTTTCATCTCCAAACCTACAGATGGCGATCGCGGGTGTGGCGAGATGGCTCCCGCCGGAGCAGGAAGGTCTCAGCTGGTCACCAGGCTCACGGCGATGCCGTCGAGAATGTCGCGCTCGGACACGGTGATGGCTCCCGCACCGAGGTGGCGGAGGGCACGTTCGGCGACCACGGCGCCGCCGAGTAGCACAGGCGCTCGAGCAGGATCGAGCGAAGGTATGGCCGCAATCTCCGCAAGAGTCAACGTGGCCAGCCGGTCGGCCAACTCGTGCAACGCGGCGAGAGACACCTCGGTGCCATGCACCACATCGCTGTCGTACACCTCCAGCCCCCGATGGATCGCCGCCAGCGCGGTGTAGGTGCCTCCCACTCCGACGACGGTTGCTCCCCCGGCTGCAATCGAGACGTGTGTTGCGAGCAGTTCGTCGACATGGTGGCGGGCTGCGGCGAGCTGAGCCACAGTGGCCGGCTTGTCGGGCAAAGCCCGTTCGGTGAGACGCACAGAGCCGATGTCGACACTCACGACCCGGTCGGGTACGTCATGGCCTGCGACGAATTCCGTACTGCCCCCTCCTGGGTCGACGACGAGAAAGGGGGGCGGCGCATCGAGGCCGCCCGTGGAGCCGGCGAAGGACAGAGCCGCCTCTGCGGCGCCATCGATCACCTCGGGTCGGGCGCCGATGGCGAGTTCAGCCCGGTCGAGAAAGACGTCACGGTTGGCGGCATCCCGTGTCGCGGACGTCGCCACCGCCCGCACCGCCTCGCACTCCCACGATCGGATGGCGTCCCCATATCGTCGCAGCACCGCCACCGTCCTGTCGATGGCTTCGGTTTGCAGCTCGCCGGTCCTATCCACCGCTTGGCCGAGATGGGTCACGGTGGAGCGATGGTCAAGCCAGGCGACACGGGGCTGGAGCAGGCCCGGACCGGCGACGTCGGCAACCAGCATCCTGGCGGTGTTGGTGCCGATGTCGAGGGCGGCAACCCGTGTCATCGGCGTTTCGGCTCCCGCCAGGCAGGATTGCGCACCACCTCGTCCTCCAGCTCGGTCACACAGGGCAAACGGCAATCGAGCGGTTCGATGTCGTCGGCGGTGTGCTCACCGACCGGATTGTCGTTACCCGCCGCATGATCCGCATAGTGCGCATGAAGGCACTTCACACCGTGGCTGGTCCCCCCGACACCGCCCGACGGTCCATATGGCGGAGCGTTGGGTTCGATGAGCGCATCTCGGTCGCGTTGGTAGCGGAGGCCCGCCGCAACGAATCGCTCTTGGATCGCGGGATCGGCGGCGATCCACTCCTCGGCGGTGCGAACGCCTCCGCGCGACTCGATGCGACCGATCCGCCGTACCGCCAGTGGACACGTGAGCCAGTAGCGGGTGGGAAACGGCGTCCCGTCGTCGAGGTGCGGAGGCACGGCGATGACGACCGGCAGGCCCAGGTGACACTCGGCGACGACGTCGATCGTCGATCGTGGCTCCCGCCCGAGCTGGGCGGCGACCACGGCTCGGTCATCCATCCGATTCGAGATCTCGACCGCTGAGGAAGTCCCAGATCTTCTCGACGAGGCTCCGTCCATCGGCGGGTTGCGCAGATGGCACCCCGTCCGGGGGTGCGTCGCTGCGCACCGGGGGCGCTTCCACCGCATACCCGACCTCGCCTGGCCGAACGAGACCGAGCTCCTCGCGGGCGATGCGCTCGACTTCGATCGGCGTCATCAGCAGCGTCGCCTCCTCTTCGAGCCGCTCGTTCTCGAGCATGAGTGCGTCGAGCTTGGCTTGTGCGGCCTCGACCTGCCGCTCCTGCGCCAGGAGTTGACGAAACGGGAAGATGCCGGCCAGCGTGATCGCCAGCGCCACGATGAGGAGAACGGCGAGCCAGCCGGCAGAGCGGCCGCGCTGGCCGTCCTGCCACTCGGTATGGCGATCAATCGACGCATCCGTCACGGAGCACCCCCGAACGGCTCCCATCCTGCGTAGCGTGCCTCACTGCCGAGGGTCTCTTCGATGCGGAGCAGCTGGTTGTACTTGGCGGTGCGCTCGCCGCGTGCCGGGGCTCCCGTTTTGATCTGACCGGCGTTGGTGGCGACGGCCAGATGGGAGATGAAGGAATCCTCGGTCTCTCCGGAGCGGTGCGAGACCATGCGGCCGTATCGATTCCCTTCGGCGAGCTGCATCGTGTGCAACGTCTCGGACAGGGTGCCGATCTGGTTGACCTTGATCAGGATCGCATTGGCGACGTGCTCGTCGATGCCGCGACGGAGGATGGCCTCGTTCGTCACGAACAGGTCGTCTCCGACGAGCTGCTGCCGGTCGCCGAGCCGCTCGGTGAGGATGGCCCAGCCGTCCCAGTCGTCCTCGGCGAGCCCGTCCTCGATCGACACGAGCGGGAAGTCGTCGACGAGACCCGCCAGGTAGTCGACCATGGCTTCTGCACTGTGCTGGCGACCATCGAGCTCGTAGTGCCCTGCGCGATACATCTCCGTCGCGGCAACGTCGAGCGCAAAGGCAATGTCCTCGCCCGATGTGTAGCCGGCCGCCTCGACCGCTTCGCTCAGCAACTCGAGGGCGGCGCGATCGGCAGGCAGGTCCGGGGCGAAGCCGCCCTCGTCGCCAACGTTGGTCGTGAGCCCTCGCCCGGCGAGCACCTTCTTGAGTGCGTGGTAGACCTCGACGCCGGCACGCATCGCTTCCTTGAAGCTCGGAGCACCACCGGGCACCAGCATGAACTCCTGGATGTCGACCGAGTTGGCGGCATGCGCCCCGCCATTGAGCACGTTGAGACACGGCACCGGAAGAGTACGGGCAGAGGTGCCACCGAGATAGCGAAAGAGCGGCAGGTCGACGGCTGACGCGGCGGCGCGAGCCGTGGCGAGAGACACGCCGAGGATGGCGTTGGCGCCGAGGTTCTCTTTGTTGGGCGTGCCGTCGAGATCGAGCATCATCTGGTCGACGTGCTCCTGTCGCGTCGCATCGACGCCGAGCAGCGCAGGTGCGATCGAGTCGTTGACGTTGGAGACGGCCCGCAATACGCCCTTGCCGCCGTAGCGGTCTCCGCCGTCTCGAAGCTCGTTGGCTTCGAGAGCCCCAGTCGATGCGCCGGAGGGAACGGCCGCCCGACCGAAGCCCCCGCCAGCAAGCAGGACTTCGACCTCAACGGTCGGGTTCCCCCGGGAATCCAGGACCTCGCGGGCCCAGATGTTCGTGATTGCGGTCACCGTGGGCCCTTTCTCTGTTGTCGCGGGAGGGTATCACGGGTCGGCGGGTGTGGCCGTGATATGGCCCGGATCAGTCCGATTCGCCGATCCACGCCTTGGCCGCGGCGAGATCGTCCACGGAGAATCCCTTCGACTTTCCCGGCATCAGATGCGCCATGGCGGCGGCACCGTTGCGCAGCCATTGGTTGTCCGACACGATGCCGATGCGGCGGAACGAGCCGAAGTTGGCGAACCCGAAGCGTGCGTCGTCGAGGGCGGCTCCCGCCGAGTAGCCCTCGAAGTCGTCCCCGAACACGATGAGCATCGCAATCTTCCCGTGCTGGTCCGTGGCCTCGTTGACGGCCGGGACGAGGGTGCTCTCGTAGTCCTCACCACTGACCGTGCCGATCGCTTCAACACCGACGACGCCATCGGGGAGGTCGGTCATCAATCGAAACATGTAGATCCTTCCGGACGGGCCGCCAACGCTACCCCGTCACGCGGGAGGCGCAGCTCGGCGACTCATGCTTTGAACTGCGCGTGGATCACGGGTGCGCAGCGCCTCGTGGATGTTGCGGCACCGCACCCTCTTGGAGCGAGCCGGCGACGTGGTGTACCGAACCGCCGGGCCGTGGAGCACCGCGGTGATTGCCCTCCTGACGCATCTGGAGCGCACCGGGTTTGCGTGGTCGCCCCGCCCCGTCGGTTCGGGTTTCGCCGCGGACGGTCGCGAGGCACTCGGCTATGTCCCGGGCTCGACCCCTCATCCGCAGGCATGGGGCGACGGGGCAGCTCGCCAGATCGGGGTCGCTCTGCGGTCGCCTCACGAGGCCACCCGAGGCTTCGCTCCGCCACCCGGGTCGCAATGGAAACCCTGGTACGGGCGGTCGCTCGGAGGGACCCACCCCGTGATCGGACACTGCGATCTGGGCCCGTGGAACGTCATGGCCGTTGCGGGCTGGCCGACTGGCTTCATCGATTGGGAGTTCGCCGGGCCGGTCGACGCCCATTGGGAGCTTGCCCAGGTCGCCTGGCTCAACGCCCACCTCCACGACGACGACGTCGCCGAGCGTGTCGGGCTCCCCGCTGCCTCGGTGCGGGCCCGCCAGCTGGCCCTCATCGCCGATGGCTACGAGATGCCGCGCCGCCAACGAGCCGACCTGGTGGACATGATGATCGAGTTCGCGGTCCACAGCGCAACGGCTGACGCCGTGGAATACGGAGTCGAGCCGGACACCACGAGCGGCGCTGGCGACGATGGGTTCCCGTTCGTTTGGGGCATCACGTGGCGGGTGCGCAGCGCCTCTTGGATGTTGCGGCACCGCACCCTCTTGGAGCGAGCCGTGATGCGGTAGGACGACCGCGCCGCGCCGTCGCAGGTCGCTACGCTTGCGTGCCGGCGCCGAGCGGTGCCCGGATGCGAACCGTCGGTCAGGAGCGCACCATGGCAAGAGGTTCGGCAGAGCATCACGCGGAGCTGGCGGGTCACGTTGCCATCGTCACCGGAGCCAACCACGGCATCGGCGCAGCCATCGCCCGCAGGCTGGCGTCGGACGGGGCCGCCGTCTTCGTGACGTACCTGCGCATCGACGACCCGGCCGGCCCGGGGATTCCCGATGCCCATCGAGCCAGTCGCAGTGCCGATGCCACCGAGGTGGTCGCCGCGGTGAAGGCCGCAGGCGGCCGCGCCGACGCGTTGGAGCTCGACCTCGGCCTCGCCGGGGCGGCGGCGCAACTCTTCGACACGGCCGAGGCGGCGTTCGGTCCCGTCGACATTCTCGTCAACAATGCTTCGGGCTGGATCGCCGACACGTTCACCAGCGACGAGAGCGACAGAGTCGGACGCGACCTGCGCCGGGTCTCTCCGGCGACGATCGATCGGCAGTTCGCCGTCGACGCCCGCGGTGCGGCGCTGCTGATCGCGGAGTACGCCGCCCGCCATGTTCGTCACGATCTGACCTGGGGACGCATCGTCGGTCTCACGTCCGGCAGCCCGCTGGGGTTCCCCGGCGAGGTCTCCTACGGGGCAGCCAAGGCCGCCCAGGTCAACTTCACCATGTCGGCGGCGCTGGAACTGGCGGGTCGTGGAATCACCGCCAACATCGTCCACCCGCCCGTGACGGATACTGGTTGGGTGACCGACGAGGTGAGGACGGCCATCGCGGACAACCCGCTGCTGATGCACGTCGCCGAACCCGGCGAGGTGGCGGACGTCATCGCCTACCTGGTGTCGGACGCCGCCCGCCTCGTCACCGCCAACACCATCCATCTCCGTTGACCACGTTCGCTCAACTCGGTCGCAGCACGCAGAGATAGCGGGGATCGGGGTCCGTGACGTGGTCGATGTGCCATCCGGCTCGTTCGGAGAGATCGCCCAGCTCCTCGGGAGAGGTGAACAGATAGTCGAACCAGTCGGTCGCAAGGTGACGGCGGCGCACCCGCATGCGAGTCTGGCCGCCCATCCGCCGGCGATCCAGGTTGCGCTGGTGATACGCGATGTGCTCCGGCTCGTCGGTGAGATAGGGGTCGCGGCCGGTCCCCACCACCACTCCGCCGGGCCGCAAGAGCCGGCGCATCGCCTCGAGCATGCGCCACGAGCCGACATCGGAGGAGAGCAGACCAAGGTTGTTGCCCAGCAGCAACATCGCGTCAAACGGCTCAGGGTCTGTCGCCGCCAGTGCGTCCACGGTCCCGAGAAACGTGGACGCGACCCCTCGCTCGCGACAGACCTCGACTGCCCCGGCCGACACGTCGAGGGCGAGCACGTCGAGACCGCGCTCGAGCAGCTCGAGCGAGTGTCGCCCGCTTCCGGCGCCGATGTCCAACACACGGCCTTCGACCAGGTCGAGCGCAGCCACCTCGTGGGAGGACCAGCTATCGATCCCGGCGAAGTAGCCGGCGGCGCTCGCCACTTCGACCAGCCCGTCGTCGCGTTCGACGACATGCCAGCCTTCATTCCCGTGGTGGGCATCGAGCAAGGCGGCCCCGAACGCATCGCCAATTGTCGGCTGACCATCTGCTGCGCTCATCGGGCGACTGTACTGTGCGGCCGCATCGGCCGTTCAGCAGGTTGAGTGCAACAGACCGCCCACGGCTTCGGTCCGAGCCAGCTCGTTGTACCGCGTGACCGCTTCGGCGGTGCGCACCGCCACAAGGGTGACGCCTGCGGCGTCGAGCGCGGCCGAGGTGCCGTCGTCCACGCCGAGAGCTCCCTGCATGCCGGTACCGATCACGACGATCCGCACGCCGTGATCGAGCAGCTCCGCCACGTCGGCGCTCTGCACGCCTGGGGAGTGATGGGTCCCCGTCTCGGTCCAGTCCCACTCCCGAGCTCCACCGGGCCAGAGCTTCACATCCTTGAACCAACCCAAGCCGTCCACATGGATGCGACCCCACTCCGCCGTTGTCACCGTCGGGGGCAGGGTCATCGGGAACGTTCCTCGAGCTTCGCCCGCTCCCACAGCTCGTCGAGCTCCTCCAGCGTCATGTGATCGATGCTGCGCCCCGTCTGGGCGGCCAGCTCCTCCACGATGCGGAAGCGCGCCTCGAACCGATCGTTGGCCCGGCGGAACGCGATCTCCGCATCGACGTCGAGATGGCGGGCGAGGTTGATCGCGGAGAACAAGACGTCGCCGAGTTCGTGCTCGGCAGGGACTCCCGTGGCCACATCGTGAGCCAGCTCACCGACCTCCTCGCGCAGCTTGGCGAGCACGGGCTCGGGTCTTGTCCAATCGAATCCCACTGAGGCCGCACGACGCTGCAGCTTGTCGGCGCGGGCCAGCGCGGGAAGGGCTTGCGGCACGTCGTCCATCAGCGAGCTGCGGCCCTTCTCCCCCGCCTTCAGCTGTTCCCAGTTCGCCTTCACCGTTTCGGCGTCGCTCGCTACGACATCACCGAAGACGTGGGGATGACGGGATACGAGCTTGCGGCGGATGCCCTCTGCGACCTCCTCTGCACCGAACGCACCCGGCTCTTCGGCGAGGGTCGCATGGAACACCACCTGGAGCAGCAGATCGCCGAGCTCTTCCTCCACCTCGGCATACGCTCCGAAGTCGGGCTCGCCACCGGGTGCCGTCTCGTCGAGCACCGAGATCGCCTCGACCGTCTCGTAGGTCTCCTCGATCAGATGGCGAAGCAGCGAGTGGTGAGTCTGCTTGCGGTCCCAGGGGCACTCGGTGCGAAGAAGCCGGTTGGTCGAAACCAAGCCGTACCAGCCGTTGGCGGGGGGATCCAAGTACAGCGACGTGCGCGGTCCTGCAGCAAATCGCACCACGTCGTGCAACGGCATCTCGGCAACGACGGCATCGGAGTCTCCGAGACGGTCGAGCACGGTCACCGTCGTGTCGTCGGGCAACGTGCGACCGAGCGCAACCACGACGTCGGCGAGCACCTCGGAACGATCGACCTGCGTGATCACGGTGGGAATGTGCAATTGGAGCGGGTCCGGCAGTGCCCGGCCATCCAGCACCTGTGCCCCGTCGCTGATCGGATCGCAGCCCGTGGCCGCCCACACCAGGTCGAGGAACGACTCACCTGGGTACACGGCGATGTCCTCGGTGCGCCGGCTACGGATGATCCGCACGGCTCGCTCTCCGACGACGGCGCTACCAGGCACCGCATAGGTGACCGCTCCGCTCTCTGCGGCTTCGAGGATCCGCACGGCGATCGCTTCGTAGACCGCATCGAAGTCCCCGGCGTGGTCGTAGAGATCGTCGCAATCGGAGATCGATCGCCTGGCACCGAGGGCGGAGGCGGCCGGATGGCGCAGGGTGCGCACGATGACGGTGCGCCCTTCGTCGAGCAGCAATTCGAGCGGGCGTGGTGGGATGCGGTCGAGCCCGGCCGGTCCGAGCCCGACGATCGCCAGCTGCGGAGCGCGGTCAGCCACCCGAAACGTTGAACCCCGGCGGGACGATCCCCAACGACGCCGGCGCCCAGCGGCCGATCGGCGACGCCACGTCGACATCGGCTTCGCGGACGGCGTCCGTGGCCCAACGGCTGAACATGACGCTCTGCGCCCCGGGGTCGAGGAAATCGAGGAAGTCGGTCTCGAGGTCGGATGACGTGGCCGGCCCGATTCTCTCCTCGACGCGGATGACATGGAAGACACCACTCTCGTCGGGCACCGGTCCGGCGATCTCACCGATCGGCGTCAACGCCGCTGCCAGCGCAAACTGCTCTCCCAAGGCTCCGACGTAGACCGGGCACGAGCCGGAGGAATCCACCAGCAGGCCGTCAGGCAACGAGTTCTCGATACTCACCTCGTTGCGCACGGCAAGGAAGTCCTCCCCGGCGTCGAGGCGATTCACCACTGCAACCGCCTCACTCTCGGAGAGCACGAGGATCGTCCGCACGCACACCCGGACCACGTCCTGCGGTCGTTGTGCGGCGAACTCGCTGAGGCCCCCGTAGTCCGCCCTGGCGACCTCGGGTGCCGCCAGGTCGCTCACGATGCTGCGCAAGGCATTCGACCGCGACTCCCGTTCCGCAAGCTGCTGGGTCAGCAAGGGCGCCCAACGGGCCGGAGGGTTGGCGAGCCGCTCGGCGATGTCGGCATCGCCGATCGTGATGCCGAACTCCTGAGCCGCCGTGGTGCGGAACACCTCGTCTTGGATCAGCCGAGTCAAGTCGCCGCGCACGAGCTCGCCCTCGGCGAGCAGGTCCAGGTCGCCGTACTCGGGGCGAAACCGGTACAGGTCGTCACACGTGATCGCCGCCCCGTTCACCACCGCCAGATCCGTGGCGGCATTGCACAGAGCCGGCTGATCCGACGACGAGTTACACGCCGCCGCGAGCAGCGACACGGCGGCAAACATGAGCAACAGTCTCGAGCGCATCGACACGTTGGGAGATCACTCCTGATCGGGCGGCCACATTGTACGGAGGAACTCGGAGAGAGCGGGAACCGGGTCGTGGGATGGGGCAGGGACGAAGAGCACATCGCCTCGCATCACAGCACGTGGTGAGAGCCGCCGAAGCCGCACCTCCTGGGAGGCCTTCAGGGCCACCGGGGCCAGCCGTACTTCGTTGCGCACCTTGACGACCTCGCTCAGCCCGATGCGAATCGCCTCGACTCGCAGACGGGCGACCTCGACGAGCGCCTCAGCAGCGGGCGGGAACTCGCCAAACCGGTCCCGCCACTCGGCCGCGACATCCTCGACCTGCTCCGGAGTCGTGGTTGCGGCGAGGCGCCGGTAGGCCTCGAGACGCTGATCGGCGCCGGGCACGTACTCCTCCGGCAGGTGGGCGTCGACGGGCACGTCGATGCGGACCTCCGGCGGCTCCTCACGGTCCATCGGCTCGCCCTTGAGCTCGCTGACGGCTTCCGCCATCAACTCCACGTACAGGTCGAAGCCGACCGCAGCAATGTGCCCCGCCTGCGTCTCGCTCAGAATGCTGCCCGCCCCACGGATCTCCAGATCGCGCATGGCCAGATCGAACCCGGAACCGAGGTCGGCGAACTCCCCGATCGCCTCCAATCGCCGGTAGGCGTCTTCGCTCAGCCGCTCCTCGGGAGGATGGAAGAGGTAGGCGTACGCACGCTGGTTCGAGCGACCCACCCTGCCGCGGAGCTGGTAGAGCTGGGCGAGACCCAGTCGCTCGGCTCGCTCCACGATGAGCGTGTTCACCTGTGGGAGATCCAGCCCCGATTCGATGATCGTCGTGGCGACCAGCACATCGTGCTCCCTGTTCCAGAACTCGAACATCACCTGCTCGAGCTGTCCCTCGCTCATCCGCCCGTGCGCCACCGCATATCGCGCATCGGGAACGAGGCGGCGGAGACGTTCCACGGCATGGTCGATGGATTGGATGCGATTGTGGACATAGAACACCTGGCCCTCGCGCAGCATCTCGCGCCGGATGGCAGCGGAAACGGCCTGCGAGTCGTAGGGGCCGACGTAGGTGAGGATGGGGTGGCGGTCCTCCGGTGGGGTGCGGATGCTGCTCACCTCACGAATGCCCGTGAGGGCCATCTCCAACGTGCGGGGAATGGGTGTGGCAGTCAGCGTCAACACGTCCACCGATGTCCTGATCCTCTTGAGCTTGTCCTTCGCCCCCACGCCGAACCGTTGCTCCTCGTCGACGATGAGGAGGCCGAGCCTCTCGAAATCGATGTCCTCTGAGAGGAGGCGGTGGGTGCCGATGACGATGTCGACCTGCCCCGCGGCGAGACCGTTGATCACGGATCGCTGCTGTGCGGACGTGAGGAACCTGCTGAGCATCTCGACCCGCATCGGGTAGGGGGCAAGGCGATCCTGAAACGTGGCGAAGTGCTGCTGTGCGAGCAGAGTCGTCGGCACCAGCATCGCCACTTGGGTGCCGCCCTGGACTGCCTTGAACGCCGCTCGCAGCGCTACCTCGGTCTTCCCGAACCCGACATCACCGAAGATCAGCCGATCCATCGGATCGGCGCTCTCCATGTCCTGCTTGACATCGGTGATCGCCGTGAGCTGGTCCGCCGTCTCCTCGAAGGGGAATGCGGCCTCGAACTCACGCTGCCACGGCGTGTCGCCGGCGAAGGCGTGACCCGTTGCCCGCGCCCGCTGCCGGTGAAGATCGACCACCTGCTCGGCGACCACGGCGATCGCTTTGCGCACCTTGCCACGGGTCGTGGCCCAGTCGGAGCCTCCCATGCGCGACAACCGAGGCGTCTCACCCCCTGTGTAGCGGCGAATCGCGGCAAGCTGATCGGTCGGCACGTAGAGCCGATCCTCGCCGTGGTAGGCGACGAGGAGATAGTCGCGCTCCACACCGGCGATCTCGCGGTGAACCAGCCCCTCGAATCTACCGATGCCGTGGTGATGGTGCACGACGAAGTCGCCGGGTTGCAGGTCGCGGTAGGCGTCGCCCGTGGGAGCCGTGCGCCGCTGCCCCGGCCGGCGGTGTGCTCGCCGCCGGCCCGCGACCTCCTGCTCGCCGACGACGCCGACACCCAGCCAATCAGCAACAAAACCGCGGTGGATGCCCGTGGGCAACACGGCCGGCTGCACGACGTCGAGCGTGTCGAGCCTTGGTACGACCGTGCCCGCCTCGCCGAGCAGGCGGGATACGCGGCTCGCCGCCGCATCTCCGTCCATCGCGATGACGATGCTGACGTCCTTGGAGCGCCACCGAGCAATGGCGCTGCCGACGGACTCGGCGTCGCCCGGCACTGCGTCCAAGCCGCGCACCACCATCGCATCGTCGCCCGGCCCCGTCGGCGCCGGGGGCGCCTCCACGTGCTCCATCCCGGCGAGGGCATCGTCGAGCGAGAGGTACAGCAACGGGTGCGATCCGGCTTCGGGGGCCCCGTGACCCCACGTGTCGGCGAGCGCCGCCGCCAGATCCTCCTCTTCCTGCACCAACTCGGCACTGCGAGCCAAAGACTGCACGGGGTCGAACACGACCAGGCGAGCATGGGGCGCCTCGTCCAGCACCGTCCGCTCCGGGGCGAGCCAGGGAAGCCAGCTCTCCAGCCCTGGGAAGGAGATGCCATGCTCGATGCGGTCCCACGTCGCTGCGGCCCATGGCTCCTCGGCGGCGAGGCGGGCCGCGTCCGCCTGGAGGTCGGTGTCGGGAACGAGCTCCCGTGCCGGGTACGCCGCAACCGAGCCAACGGGGTCGGTCGAACGCTGGGTCGACGTGGCGAACGCCCGCATCTCCGCCACCTCGTCGCCCCAGAACTCGATACGAACCGGTGTGACACCCTGTGCTGGGAAGAGGTCGACGATCCCGCCACGCACTGCGTACTCACCGCGAGCTTCGACTCGATCCGTACGGCTGTAGCCGCATTCGCCCAGCTCTGCCAGCAAGCCGTCGAAGTCGCGCTCCTCGCCCTCCCGCACCTCGATCGGGCCCACCCGGGTCGGGCTGACACGCTGGATCGCCGCCCGAACGGAGGCAACGACGACGAGGCTGCGCTCGTTGTGCGCCAACCGATGCCTTGCATGGCACCGGGCAGCCATCGTCGACACGTTCGGTGAGATGTGCTCGAAGGGGAGGGTGCCCCACGCGGGAAGCAGCAGCGCATGCTGCGTGAACAACGTCAGATCGTCGACCAGCTCCTCGGCGTCCCGTTCCGACGGAACGATGGCCAGCACGGCGCCGTCCGTGTCGCGGGCCATGCCGGCGAGCGCAAGCGCACGCAGGCCGGGGGGGATGGCGGTGCGGCTCGAAACCTCGGGCGTGCGAGCTGCCGGCCATGCGTCGACGAGCAGGGAGAGGGGTGGGGTCACGAAGCCGGATCGTACCGGACGCCGTCGCGCTGGAATCCATGGGGCTTCCGCACCGCGCGGGGCGTCAACAGCCGAAGAACCAGGCCTGGACGAGACCGAGCATCTCATGGCCGACACGTTCGGCGTGCGCCCAGAAGCCCAACTGGTGACCTGCGGCCGCCGCTTGCACTTCGGCGTCGGTGCACCTCTCGTCGAGCAGTCGTGCCCTGCGTACGTGATAGTCCGTCGAGACGATGACAATCTGCCGCCAGCCCCGGTCGCTCGCCAGGTCGCCGATCTCTTGCGCCTCACCGATCGTGGTCACCGGTTCCGGAGCAGGGCATATCACCTCGTACGGCTCGGTACGACCACACATGGAGTCGGTGTCCGGGTAATCACCCGTGCCGAGGTACATGACGACCAGCGTCGGGGCAGCACCACCGTCCATGAGCTCGACCGCGGTCTCCAGCCGCTCACCACGCCCACCGGCATGAACGATGACCGCATCTCCGGTTGGTGCGTCGTCGGCGGGCACCACCAAGACCAACGCCAGCAGCACTGCCGTGGCAACGCCTCCCACGAGACCGGCGAAGGCCACGATGCGCGGCCACCGGCGCCGCGGCTTCACCGTCGCTCGATCGTCGCCGCTGATCAATTCTCCAGCTCGGCAATCAGCCGCTTCGGTGCGATCTCCCGGTAGCTGTCGTCGACGAGCTCGGCAATCTCATCCCAGTCGGTCGAGCTGTCGACAACCACTCCGATCCATCCCTTGCTCCCGACGTATCTGGGCATGAAGAACGGGTGACCGGTCGCCAGCAGAGAACGCTGCTCGCCGGCGGCGACCTTCATCGCCATCGTCACCAGAGTGTCGTCATCCTCCGACAGGCCAGCACTCGCAAAGATCTTGTTGCGCACTCGGAAAGTGGGGTGGCCCCATGTCGTCTGCTCCTCGGCTTCGGGGTACGCCAGGCAGATCGCACGTATCGCCGCCAGTACGTCGGCGGGCAGCTTCTCCTCGGCTGCCGTCACGCAACGACCGTCTGTAGCCGGCGCGTCGCCACGTCGTAGACCAAGCCACGCACGCGATCCCTGAAAGCCAGCTCGGGAGTGGAGCGCAGCAGCTCGACGGCGCTCTGCAACTCGCCTTCGAGGTCGCTGAACCCCCCGAACTCGAATCCGAGCCTGCGCCCGGTCTCCGCCCGCAGCCGTGCAGCCAGGGCCTTGGCGTCGTACTGGAACAGGCCACAGTCCGTATGCATCACGACGTCGACGGCCTTGGTCTGCAGCTCGTGCTGGGACAGCACCAAAGAACGCAGCACGTCGTTCGTGATGAGCCCGCCCGCATTGCGGATCACGTGAGCGTCGCCCGGTTGCAGACCGAGGGCCGGCAGCGGATCGACCCGTGCGTCCATACAGGTGACGACCGCGAGCTGTCGTTGTGGGATACGACCTTCGCCGCCGGACAGAACGGCCCGCGCCTGCTTGACGAGGTCCCGGCTACTGGTCATGTGATCGGCTCCGAACGAGCCGGTCGGGAGCGCAGCGCACTGCCAAACCGGGAGAAGTAGTCCCAGGCCGAGATGATCGTGACGGCGACGGCAACGAGCATGAGCCACTCGTCGAGGAAGAACGGGCCCCAGGTCTCAGACAGGCGGAGCATCGCCGCCCCGATCGTCACGAACTGCACGAGAGCCTTCCACTTGCCCCACATGCTCGGTGGGACGTTGGAGCGATCCTCGAGTGCGGCAACACCCCGGAGCCCCATGACGGCCAGCTCGCGCCCGATGATGATGAACGCCGCCCACGACCACGCTCTCCCAACTTCGATCAACACCAGCAGGCTACCCGTGACCAGCATCTTGTCGGCCACCGAATCGAGGAATGCCCCGAGCGTGGTGGTGATCTCCCAGCGCCGGGCCAGATAGCCGTCGGCGAAATCGGTGAGGGCCGCAATGATGAACACCACCGCCGCCCAGCCAAAGGCATGCTCGATCTGATCGGACAGCAGCACCAGCGCCATCACGACGGGCGTGAGACCGATGCGAATGTACGCAAGGAGGTTCGGGACGTTCACAAGTCGATGGTAAGCGATCCCCTACGTGTTTCGATCGAGGCAAGCCTCGATCGAAAGCGGCGAGCGAAGCGAAGCCGCCCAGGAGGGGGTTGTTGGAAGGGGGAAGCTCCGCGCCTCCCCCTTCAACCTCCGTTCGGTGGCTCCGCCACCGAACGGGGCAACAAACGCCGGCCCGAAGGGCCGACCCATGAACTCGACCCCGAGCGAATGCTCGGGGTCGAAACAACTCGCCCGAAGCCTGCTTCGGGCGAAACCTCACGTGACCCAGTCGAAGCTCTTCGTCACGGCTTTTTTCCATCCGGCGTAGCAACGGTCGCGCTCCGCCTCGGCCATCGCGGGGCGGTAGCGATGGGCTTCCGCCCAATGCGAGCGCACGTCGTCGATGCTGGACCAGAAGCCGGTGGCAAGACCCGCGGCGTATGCGGCTCCGAGGACGGTGGTCTCGATGACCTCGGGGATCACCACGTCGACACCGAGGATGTCGGCCTGGAATTGCATCAGGAGCTCGTTGACCACCATGCCGCCGTCGACCCGCAGTTCGCCCATCTCGACGCCTGAGTCGGCTTCCATGGCCTCCAGCACGTCGCGGGTCTGATACGCCGTGGCCTCGAGCACCGCCCGGCCAAAATGGCCGCGATTGGAATGTCCGGTGAGCCCGGTGAAGACGCCGCGAGCGTCTGATCGCCAGTAAGGGGCGAAGAGCCCGGCAAAGGCCGGAACGAAGTACACATCGCCGTTGTCGGGCACGCTCCTGGCCAAACCCTCGACCTCGGGGGCGCTGCCGATGAGCCCGAGGTTGTCCCGCAGCCACTGGACACCGGAGCCGGCGATCGCCACAGATCCTTCCAGGGCGTAGCGCGGCTTTCCATCGCCGACCTGATACGCCACCGTCGTCAACAGTCCGTTCTCGGAATGGACGATGCGAGTGCCGGTGCCCAGCAGCATGAAACAGCCGGTGCCATAGGTGTTCTTGGCATCGCCGGCGCCGAAGCAGGCTTGGCCGAACATCGCGCTCTGCTGATCGCCGAGGATGCCCGCCACCTGAACACCGTCCAGCACACCTCCGGCCCGGGCGATCGGTCCTACGGACGGCACGATCTCCGGGAGCATGGCCGCGGGCACACCAATGGCGTCGAGCAGGGCGGGATCCCAGTCGAGGGTCTCGAGGTCCATGAGGAGCGTGCGACTTGCGTTGGTGACATCGGTGACATGCCGTCCCGTCAACTTCCAGACGACGTAACTGTCCATGGTTCCGAACAGCACTTCACCAGCCTCGGCTTGGTCGCGTAGACCGTGGTGCTCGTCCAAGAGCCAGCGGATCTTGGGCCCGGCGAAATACGTGGCAAGCGGGAGTCCGGTCGTGCGCTGGAAACGCGCCGGCCCCTCGTCGCCGCCGAGTTCCCGGCAGAGCGCGTCGGTGCGGGTGTCCTGCCACACGATGGCGTTGGCGACCGGTGTGCCGGTCGCCGCTTCCCACAGGATGGCGGTCTCACGCTGGTTGGTGATGCCGATCGCTTGGAGATCGGCCGGTGAGATCCCCGCCGCCTCGAGTGTCTCCTCGACGACCAGTTGGGTGTTGGCCCAGATCTCGACGCCGTCGTGCTCCACCCATCCGGGTCGGGGATAGATCTGCTCGTGCTCACGCTGTGACATGGCAACAAAGGATCCGGTGCGATCCACGACGACGAAGCGGGTGCTCGTCGTGCCCTGATCGATAGCGCCGATGTACATGCCATGCCCTCCAGCGACGTCGTCAACTCGGGCGGAGACTACTTCCAGGGTTCACCCGCCATGTCTCGGGCACGGATGGCCGCACCCGGCCGAGTGTGGTGGCGCGACACGTGAGGCTGGTTCAGGTGTTGAGCTCGCCCGCACGCTGGCGAGCGGCGTCGCCCCCTTGGGAGACGAACACCTCCGCAACCTCCGCACCGAGCTGAACGGTCAAGTCGATCTCGGGACGCTCCTCTGCGGTGAACTGTCGGAGCACGAAGTCGGCGGGATCCTGGCGCCCGGGGGGACGGCCGACACCGCATTTCAGCCGCCAGAACTCCTTTGAACCGAGCGCCCGAATGATCGAACTGACCCCGTTGTTTCCACCGGCGCTGCGATCCGCCTGAACTCGGAGCTTGGCGAACGGAAGGTCGATGTCGTCGTGAACGACGAGGAGTCGATCGGCTGGAGTGCGAAAGTAGCGGACCAGCGGGGCCACCGCCTGGCCCGACTCGTTCATGAAGGTCCGAGGGATGGCAAGGACGGCACGTTCTCCCGCTATGTGCAACTCGGCGATCTCAGCCCGGATGAAGCGCGGCGCCTTCTTGAACGCGCCACCGGTTCGTTCGGCCAGCGCACCGACGATCTCGGCCCCGAGGTTGTGGCGGGTGTGCTCGTAGCGGGGGCCCGGATTCCGCAGCCCGACGATGAGCGGAACGGAGCGCTTCAGCTCTCGTCGCTCTCGTCGGCGGCTTCTTCTGCGGCAGCCGGGATGGGTTCGCCTTCCTCGTCGAACTCGATCGCCTCGGCTTCGGCAACCTCTTCCTCTTCGATGAGACGAGGAGCCAGCACGGTGACGAGCGGGCGATCGGGATCGTCGAGCAGGGTGACGCCCTCGGTCTCGGGCAGGTTCTCCACCTTGAGGGTGTCGCCGA
The DNA here is from genome assembly GCA_965216945.1 of Acidimicrobiia bacterium. Classification (GTDB taxonomy): domain Bacteria; phylum Actinomycetota; class Acidimicrobiia; order Spongiisociales; family UBA5794; genus DATHZQ01. The sequence continues at coordinate 775,807 of CBDCGU010000003.1, forward strand.
TGACGAGGTCGCTGATATCGAGCGGAATCGACGACGGGATCGCCGTCGGGAGCGCCTCGATCATCACACTGGTCGCAATGGTCTCCACGATGCCGGCCTCTTCGCGGACGCCGAGCGGCACCCCGATGTAGTCGATGGCGACCTCGGCTTCGATCGCCACGTCGAGTGAGACCTTGATGAGGTCGAGATGGGTGATGTCGCCGCGCACCGGGTGGCGCTGGATCTCACGGGCGACCGCAAGAACGGGCTCTTCGCCGTCGACCTCGACCGACAGCACGGCATTGGAACCAGCCTCGGTGTGCAGCGCCGAGTAGAGCTCGCGGCCACTGACGGACACGGACATCGGCTCCAGCCCGCGGCCATAGACGATCGCAGGCACCTTGCCGGTGCGTCGCATCCGGCGAGCAGGACGGCTGCCCGACTCGACGCGGCGCTCGGCGCTCAGCGTCACCTGTTCCATGATCGACTCCTCGTGCTGCTCATTCGTGGTCGTGCACCCGCAGGTAGTTGGGATGCGTGACGGCGCGATCGTACCGATAGGCTGCGCCGGAGGGTCATATTATGCGCTTCCCGGCGCCGCAGAGCAAAGGCGGTGGTCCATCGTGGACGGGCGCAGCCTGCCCGAGCCGGGCACCCCCGGCGCGGGACATGAGAAGCCGGCGTCAGATCTCGCGGGCCCGAGCCGCATCATCGGCTGCCAGGTCCACCGTTGCGAGGATCTGGTGCACCCGAGCCGCTTCCTCGGCGGAGATGCGTCGAACGGCGAAGCCGCTGTGTGTGACCACCCAGTCGCCGACGCCGGTGTTGGGCGTCATCACCAGGTCGACGGTGCGGATCGCACCCCCGATCTGCACGGTCGCCGTCCGCCCTGTGGCGTCGATGGCCGTCACGAGAGCTGGTAGCGCGACACACACCGCCGCTAATCCCCCACGTCGATGTACACCAGAGAGACGCCGAGAGCGTCAGGTGCGGTCGGGTCGTCGTCGATGACGATGTCCAGGACGGCCGCCCGCGAGGTGCGGTGAGCCAGCACCCTCCAGTGGGTCCGCAACACGTCCGGATCGACCCCGGCGAGCGCACCGACGCGGAGCCCGATTCGCTCGGCCGCGGCGACTCCCGCCTCGTCCACGACCGACTCGGCGTGCGCCACCAGCGACTGGACGATGCCGGACTCATGCATGCGAGATGCCCTCGTGATGCGGACTCGTGTGATCGGCGACGAGCTTGCGCACCCTGGCAACGACGACATCCACAGCAGCCGCGACCGCGGGCGTCAGCTCGGGTTTGCCTCGAGTCATGTCGGCAGCTTCGACGCCGATCACAACGATCCGACCCGGCATCCGATGCAACACGGTGCCGAGCTCGATGACCTGAGCGACGCCGAACAGATGCGTCGACAGCCTGCGGAACATGGCCGGCAACGGCCCATCGACCACCAACTCGTGGACGGTGCCGGCCTCGCTGCCCGACACCACGGCGTCGATGACAATCGCCAGCTCGGCGTGCTCCCACGCATCGATCAGACTCGAGGGGTCGTCCAGGCCCTCGAGCACCCGGACGGAGCTTGGAAGGGCCGGCGTGAGCCGCGAGGCGACGACGGGTCCAACGCCGTCGTCGCCTCGGTAGAGGTTGCCGATCCCGGCAACGACGATGGCAGCTGGAGCGGTCACGACTCCACCCGCTCGATCTGCAGATCCAAGAAGTGCGTGGCGCAGCTGATGCACGGGTCGTAGTTGCGGATCGTCTGCTCCAGCTTCCACGTCAGAGCGTCATCGGGGAGGTCGAGGGACACGTCCAGCACCGCTCGCAGATCGTCCTCGATCGTGAGCTGGTTCTGGGCGGTCGGCGGCACGATCTGGGCGTCTGCGATGCGACCGTCCCCATCGAGCCGGTAGCGGTGATACAGCATCCCCCGAGGCGCCTCCGTGGCGCCATGCCCTTCGCCGGCGCCGGGCACGACCTCGACGAACGGTGCGGCGGGCCGCTCATAGGCGTCGATGATCGCCAGCGCCTCCTCGCACGCATGCACGATCTCGACGGCGCGCACGACGATGCTCTCGAACGGGTTGAGGCACACCGGCCCCAAGCCCGCCTCGAGAGCGGCGCTCCGTGCCAGCGGACGTAGCTTCTCGAAGTTGAGCGCATACCTGGCCAGGGGACCGACGTGGTAGGCACCCCGCTCCTTGATCCTCGAGTGGAGGGCGTTGGACCGGGCCACGTGCTCTTCCTGGAAGTAGTCGTTGAACTCGGAGACGGCGATGTCCAGACCCTTGTTGGACACGAGCCGGCCCTCGTTGAACGGGTACTCATCCGGGTGGACCACGGATACGAGCTCGAAGTCCATCTCGATCTTCGGAATGTCCAGAGCGGAGACGACTCGCACGGTCTCGACGGCGGCATCCCGCGCCCACTCCAGCTCGTCGATCATCTCGACCAGCTCCGACCGTTCCGGCGCACGGTAGAAGCCGCCGACGCGCACATTGATCGGGTGGATCTCACGGCCGCCGACGACGGTCACGATCGTGTTGCCGGCCTTCTTCAGCCGCAGACCCTGCTCGACGAGCTCCCGGTGATCCGCCGCCATGTGGATAGCGCTCTCGTATCCGAGGAAGTCGGGTGCGTGGAGCATGTACACGTGCAGCGTGTGGCTCTCGATCCATTCGCCGCAGTAGATGAGCCGTCGCAGGGCCCGGAGCCGGCCGTCGACGGTGACGCCGAGGGCGTCTTCCATGGCATGTACCGAGCTCATCTGGTAGGCGATGGGACAGATGCCGCAGATACGTGCGGTGATGTCGGGCGCTTCGGTGTACATCCGGCCGCGCATGAACGCCTCGAAGAAGCGGGGCGGCTCGAAGATACCAAACTCGACGTCGTCGACGACACCGTCGACGACCCTGACCTTCAGCGACCCCTCCCCCTCGACACGCGCCAGGTAGTCCACGTCGATCCTGCGCACGCCGTCGTCGGGGGTCATGGGGTCACTCCTCGCACGATCAGCGCCGACTCGTGCCGGTCGGAGGCATCCCGGAACGGCTCGGCGTAGGCGTTGAACCCGCGGAAGGCGTCGACCAGCTGGCGATCGCCGACACCCAGTGCCGACCACCACTCGGCCAGGGCCTCGGTGTTGGCGTCCTCCATCGGACCGAAGCACCCGTAGCAACCTCGGTCGTACGCCGGGCAGATGGCGCCGCACCCGGCGTGGGTCACAGGACCGAGACACGGAGTGCCGTGGGAGACCATCACACAGCTGACGCCGCGGGCCTTGCACTCCTTGCAGACGCTGTGCGTGGCGATGTTGGGCCGCCGTCCCTGCAACAGCGCAGCGATCAGCTCGACGAGCTGCCCCTTGTCGATCGGGCAGCCGCGCAACTCGAAATCGACGGGCACGTGATACGAGATCGGAGTCGAATGCTGCAACGTGTCGATGTACTCGGGGTGTGCGTAGACGATCGACGTGAAGTCCTCGACGTTCTTCCAGTTCCGCAGCGCCTGGATGCCGCCGGCGGTGGCGCATGCACCGATCGTGACGAGGAACTTCGAGTCCTCGCGCACCTCCCGGATGCGGGCTGCGTCGTGGGGCGTCGTGATCGACCCCTCGACGAGGGTCACGTCATACGGACCGGGTAGTACCTCGCGCGACGCTTCCGGGAAGTTGGCGATCGTCACCGCCTCGGCGATGGCGAGCAGTTCGTCCTCGGCGTCGAGCAGGCTGAGCTGGCAACCGTCACACGACGCAAACTTGTACACCGCCAGCTTCGGCTTGGGTCGGGTCTTCACTGGAGGGGTCGCCACCGCTACACCTCCTTCACGAGGAGGTACGGCTCGAGGTCGGGATAGGCGAAGACGGGGCCATCCCGGCACACGAACTTGGCCCCGTACTGGCAATGCCCGCAGAACCCGACGGCGCACTTCATGTTCCGCTCCATCGACAGGTGAATCGAGTCCCCCACCACGCCTCGTGTCACGAGCTCCTGGGCCGTGAAACGCATCATGATCTCCGGACCGCACACGAACGCGACCGCATCGTGCGGATTGAAGGGGGCACGCCGGATCAGCTTCGTCACGACGCCAACGGACCCGTGCCAGTCGCGACCGGCGTTGTCGACGGTGACGAGCACGTCGGCGTCCAACCTCCCTCGCCAGTCCTGCACCTGGTCTGCGTAGAGCAGCTCGGAGGGGTTGCGCGCCCCGTAGAGGATCACGACCCGCTCGTAGCGATCCCGCTCGGCCAGCACCTGGTAGATGGCGGGCCGCAGCGGCGCCAGCCCGATGCCACCCGCGGCGAACACGACATCCTTGCCCTCGGCGGCCGCCAGGGGCCAGGCCGTGCCGAATGGCCCCCGCACCCCGACAGCGTCGCCTGGGGCGACATTGCGCAGCGCCCGGGTCACGGCACCAACGCCACGAATGGTCTGCACCAACGAGTCCGGATGCGTCGGGTCACCACTGATGGAGATCGGCACCTCGCCCACGCCGAAGGCATACAGCATCGTGAACTGCCCGGGAGCAAACCGGAACCGCCCTTCGGGTGGCTCCAGCTCGAGCGTATACGTGTCCTCGAGCTCGTCGTGGTTGGAGCGAACGGCGAACGGAGCCGGCGCCATGGGTTCGGAGAGCACCTCGAGATCAGCGAACGTTGCCATAGATGTCCAAGAGTTGGAGGCGGGCAGCTTGCATGCGCTGCACGAGCACCTGAGCGAACCGTTGCATGAGGTCGTAGCCGAGCGAGGGGTCACGCTGTTTGGCGGTGCGCAGGGCCGCGGCGTCGAAGCAGATGGCCTCGACATCGGTGCGGGCGTAGGCGTCGAATGACCAGCGGTACGGCGGAAACAGCCAGGACCACCCCAAGACGTCGCCCTCGTGGAGCGTCTGGAGGATGTGCGGTCCCCGGCCCGGCACGTCGATCTCCAGCGTCACGACGCCGTCGATGACCAGATACCAAGCAGCCGCTTCACCGCCCTCCTGAAAGATGGTCGTGCCCGCATCGAAACGGACCCGCGTTGCGGCGGCCTCGACGACGTCGAGATGAGCGGCGGACATCTCTGCGAAGAACGGGCGTTCGGCGATGGCTGCAGGCGTCATGAGCGCACTCCTGGTGCGGGCACCGGCGCTCCAAGACGAACGTCCGATGCGCGGATGGCGGCCACCTCGGCTCGCAGGTCGATGCCGACCGGGCACCACGTGATGCACCGACCGCACCCGACACACCCCGACGTGTCGAACTGGTCGACCCAGGTGGCGAGCTTGTGGGTGAGCCATTGGCGGTAGCGTGCGGAGCGGGATGGCCGGAGCGAGCCACCGTGGATGTAGGCGAAGTCCACGGTGAAGCACGAGTCCCATGTGCGCGTTCGCTCAGCCGTCGTTCCGTCGAGCGAGAGGCTGTCCTCCATCGTCGAGCAGAAGCACGTGGGGCACACCACGGTGCAGTTGGTACACCCGAGGCACCGCTCCGCCACCCTCTCCCAATGGGGGTGCTCGACATTGGCCACCAAGAGATCGCGGAGGCCGTCCGTCTCGAGGTGGTGCTGCATCGCCCGTTCGGCCGCTTCGAGCAGGAGACGTCGGTGGTCCCCGTCTTGGCGTGTCGGCTGATCGGAGGTGATCCGGCCGAGCAGCTCGGCTCCGTCATCGCTGCCGACGGCGACCAGGAACCGTCCCCCGCCCAACTCGGTGAGCGCAAGGTCGTACCCTCCGCCCGCCGATGGTCCCGTGCCCATCGACGCGCAGAAGCATTGTTCCCCCGGCTCGGTGCAGTCGACGGCGACGATGAAGGCGCGGCGACGGCGCTCGGCGTACGTCGGATCCACGACACGGGTGTCGTCCATGAACACCTTGTCCTGAATGCGAATCGCCGCCAGCTCGCAGCCCCGCACCCCGAAGAACGCATACGACGGTGCCTCGGGCGGCGGCCGCCCCTCCCATCCGGTCTCGGTGCGGGCCCCGGCCCAGACCACCGTGCGTGGTGGATACAAGAAGCGCTTCCAGGAGTGGGGGCCGACGACGTAGCCGAACAGGTGCTCGTCGTCTCTCTCCTCGAGCCGGTAGCGACCCGGTGCCTGACGATCCGTCCAGCCCACGGGCAAGTCCCCGGTCGACGCCACCGTGTCGTAGACGATGACCCCGTCGCGAACGGTTGGGCCAACGGTGGTGTAGCCGTCCTCGCGGAGCTCCCCGATGAGAGCGTCCAGACCGGAGCGATCGATCACACCACCCGCCGTCACTCACCCTCCTCGGTAGGACGACCGCGAGCGTACGGGCAGCGCTGCCCGGGTCTGTAGGGCCTTTGAGCAGAAGGCCGTAGGACCAACAGACGTGGCTCACCGGCCGAGGTGCGCAGACACTGTTGCAACGCGACCCCTGCGGAGGATCAATGGCCTTGGGATCGGTACCTCGCACGCGGCGGATGGGCATCGTCCTGGCGGCTGTCACCGCGGTGGTCAGCGGCTGTGCCGTGTATGTCAACGGTTTCGGCGTCCGCTCGTGGGTCGATGCCGGGGTCTCGACCACCGCATACACGGCGGCGAAGAACCTCGTGGCGGCCTCGGCGCTGCTCGGGCTTGCGATGCTGGCGGTACGCCGCCGCTCCGGTGGCGGCCGTCCGTCGATCCCGCCGCGTTCCACCTGGTTGCGTCTTGCCGTGATCGGGTTGATCGGTGGGGCGGTTCCGTTCGTACTGTTCTTCGAGGGCCTCGCGGTGGCGTCCTCGGGCCAAGCGGCGCTGCTGCACAAGACGCTGCTGATCTGGGTGGCGCTGCTTGCGGTCCCGTTGCTCGGTGAACGCATCAACGGATGGCACATGGCAGCGTTCGGCTTGCTGATCGCCGGCCAGATCGTGATGGCAGGCGGCATCACCGACCTCACGTTTGGCCGTGGCGAGCTCATGATTCTCGCTGCCGCCACGCTCTGGGCGGTCGAGGTGATCATCGCCAAACGGCTGCTCGACGACGTGCCCGCCATCACCGTCGGTGTTGCCCGCATGGGGATCGGTGTCGCCGTGCTGCTCGGCTGGCTCGTGGTATCAGGCGGCCTCGCCGGCATGGGGGCCCTCGGTGGTACGGAGTGGGGCTGGGTCCTCCTGACCGGCGGCTCACTGACCGCGTACGTCGCCACCTGGTATGCCGCCCTCGCAAGAGCGCAAGCTGTGGACGTCACCGCCGTGCTCGTTTTCGGTGGCGTCATCACTCCCTTGCTCCGCTACGGCATCGACCACACCGCACTGCCTTCCGTCGTCGGGCTTGCGCTCGTCGGGGCAGGAGCGGCTGTCACAGTCGGTGCGGCGCTGCGTCACGGCCGGACGGCCCAGGGCATCTCCGTGTGAGCGGGTCGCCGCTCGACGGTGGGCCGGTGCGCTTCGCCAAGTATGCGTATCCGCCGAACCGGCTCGGCTACTGCGGGCCCTCCGATCATCGGGCCCTTCTCGAGTATGCACACGCCGGCGTCGTGGACGACGGGCTCGTTGGCTTGGCTCGCGGGTTTGCGGGGGCGTGGCCGTACCTGGAGCTGATCGCGGGAGCATCGCACCGGGATCCGCTCGACACCCGTGTCGTGGAGGCCTATTGGATCGGGAACGACCTGCTCACCGCAGTCAGACCCGCGTGGCTGGCGGCGTCGCTCGACGATCGGTTTGCGACCCGTCTCGGCTCCAACCGCTCGCTTCTCGGCGAGCGGTTGGCAGCAGGTGGCCTGCCCCACCACTCCTTCCACGTGCTTGCCGTGTCGCCGTGGATTGGTCTGCTGCGAGCGGGCTTCGTCGAGCAGCCGCTGGAGACGATCGACAGGTGCCGCATACGCCACGGCGTGGTCGAGTCATGTGAGGACGGGTTCGCAGCGGTGACGACCGACGCCGTGCGGTGGGACGGGACCCGGCTCAGCATCGGTGCCACCACGACGGAGCCTTTCGCCGTCGCACGCAGCGGCTACAGCCTCACCGCCGGGCCGGCTCCGGGCGACCGGGTGGCTCTGCATTGGGATTGGGTCTGCGACCGCCTCTCCGCGTTCCAGGCACGGCGACTCGATCACTTCACGCAGAGGTCACTCGATCTCGTGAACGGGGTGCCCGTGGGGGCATTGGCCGGCGCCCTGGGGTAGGCGGACCCGGGGCCGCCTGTCGTCGACCCGGTACGATGCGGAGAGCGGCACGTGCGGGGACACGGACATGACGGTGGACGTACAGAAGGTCTTCATCTCGTATCGCCGCAGGCTGTCCGGCGACTTCGCATTGCGTGTCTTCGACGCGCTGCGGGGCAGCTTCGATGTGTTCATCGACATCGAGAGCCTCGGCAGCGGAGAGTTCGACCGTGCGATCCTTGCCGAGATCGAGGCCAGGCCGCACTTCCTCATCGTGCTCAGGGACGGCTCGCTCGACGGCTTCTCGCGCAAGGACGACTGGCTGCGCCGCGAGTTCGAACACGCCCAGAAGCACAGACGCAACATCGTACCTGTCACCCACGCCGGCTTCGATCTGGGGAGCGTCGAGGCGAAGCGGACGATTGCCGGGTTGCCCGACCACCTCGCCAAGGTCGCCTCCTACCAATCGGTCGATGTGCCATTCGAGTACTTCGCGGCCGCCATGGAGAAAATCAAGAGCCGGTTCCTCACTGCGGCCGCGGTACCCGAGGTCACTCCGACGGCCCCTGCCCACCGACCTCAGATCGACCTACTCGTCCGCCGGGCCAACCAGAAGGTCTCCGAGCCCTCCTTTGCCGCCCTCTTCGGTGAGCCCTTGCCGGCGCCGAGGCTGACCAACGTCGCCGGGACGACGCTCGCATCGTTCACCAAGAAGCTGTCCTGGACCACCGTGCCGGGGGCCGCCGAGTACGTGCTACAGCGTGCGGAGGATTCGTCGTTCGAAAACCCGGTCGAGGTGTACCGCGGCGACGACGTCACGTTCCTCCTACCGTTCTTCTCCCCGGAGGCCCTTCACTACCGGGTGAAGGCCGCCGCCGGGCTCCGCATCGGCGCCTGGAGCAACGTCGTCACCGTGGAGCCCCTGGTCCTGCGCTCCGCAACCCAACACACCGCCGCCCTCGAAGCTCCCCGCCTCAGCATCTCCGGGTACGAGTTGAGCTGGACCGTCGTGGACGGCGCCGACGCGTATGTCCTCGAGCGGTCGTTGTCTCGCGACTTCGCCGGACAGGTCGCCATCTACAACGGCGAGCAGACGAGCTACAGCGACATGCTCTACTCCGCAGCGATGTTTCAGGGGATCACACGATCGTACCGGGTGCAGGCGACGTCCTCGTCACGCCCCCCGAGCCCGTGGAGCAACGTCGTGTCAGCTGCCGCGGGGGAACCGGCGGCATCAGGTGCAGCATCCCCCGCGGCTGCGATGGCGAACTTCATGGCACCAACATTGTCACGAAGCCCGGATGTGATAGGCACCCGGCTCGAATGGACCCGCATCGTGTTGACCGACGGCTACGTGTTGCAGCGCGCCATGCTGTCCGGCGACTACGTCACGATCTACGAAGGCAACGACAACTCGTACGTCGATCGCATGTGGGGTCAGATCGGCGGCTCGCTCTACTCCTACCGAGTTGCCGCCAAGAAGGGCGACGGCACCCTCTGGCCCTGGTCGAACGTGGTGTAGATCAAGCCGCACGCGATGGTACGTGCTGCTTCGCCGGTTTCGGCCGTGCGGGGCGGGCCCGAGACCCGCCCCGCCTCGGCACACCCGCCGTCAGTCCTCGAGAGCGGCGTGGGCGGCGGCCAGCCGGGCCACGGGCACTCGGAAGGGGGAACAGCTCACGTAGTCCAGCCCGTAGCTGTGACACAGGGCGATCGACTTCGGCTCGCCACCATGCTCGCCGCAGATGCCCACCTCGATGTCGTCCCGTGCGGCACGACCCGCAGACACGGCCATCTTGATCAGTGCGCCGACGCCGGCGTCGTCGAGCGTGGCGAAGGGGTTCTCGTTGAGCACCCCCAGCGTGATGTAGTTCGTGAGGAAGCTCGCCTCGGCGTCGTCGCGGCTGATGGCGAAGGTCGTCTGGGTCAGGTCGTTCGTACCGAAGGAGAAGAACTCGGCGGTCTTCGCCAGATCCCCGGCCGTCAGCGCGGCGCGCGGCGTTTCGATCATCGTGCCGATCTGGTAGTCGAGATCCTGACCGCGCTCGGCGAGCACCTGAGCCGCCTCGTCGCGCAACACATCCGCCACCCAGGCCAGCTCACCGGCGTCCACCGAGAGCGGAATCATGATCTCGGGCTTGACGACGACGCCGTCGTCGGCGGCGTCGCAGGCCGCTTCGATGATCGCGCGAACCTGCATCCGCGTGATCTCGGGATAGATGACGCTGAGTCGCACACCCCGCAAACCGAGCATCGGGTTCGACTCGCGGAGCCGCTCCACGGCGTCGACCAGCTTCTCCGCGTGCTCCAGTTGCGACAAGCTCTCGTTGAGCGCCTCCAACGAATCGGCCGCACGGAGGCGGATCTTGCGATCGGCAACCTCGTCGACGAGCTTCTCCCACGCAGGAAGGAACTCGTGGAGCGGTGGGTCGATCAGCCGGATGATGACGGGGAGCCCGTCCATGGCCTCGAACAGTCCGTGGAAGTCGGCTCGCTGTAGCGGCAACAACTCGTCGAGCGCAGCCCGCCGTTCCGACGGTCGCGACGCCATGATCATGGACTGGACGACGGGGAGCCGCTCCTCTTCGAAGAACATGTGCTCGGTCCGGCACAGCCCGATGCCTTGGGCGCCGTACTCTCGCGCCCGCTTGGCGTCCGCCGGGTAGTCGGCGTTGGCCCGCACACCCAGCCTGCGGAAGTCGTCCGCCCAGCCGAGCAGCTTCACGAGCCATGGATCGGACAGATCGGGAACGAACGTCCCCAGTTGCCCGTGGAACACCTCGCCGGTGGTCCCGTCGATCGACACCCAATCGCCTTCGGCGATCTCGAGCACGCCGACCCGCATGACGTGGTTGTCCGGCTCGATCTCGAGGCCGTCCATGCCGACGACGGCGGGCTTGCCGAACTGGCGTGCCACCAACGCCGCGTGGCTGGTCCGCCCACCGCGGCTCGTGAGGATGCCTTCGGCGGCGATCATGCCGTGCACATCATCGGGTTTCGTCTCCGGCCGGACCAGGAGCACGTTGCGCCCTTCACCGTGCCAGCGCTCGGCGAGGTCCGGGTCGAAGGCGACAACGCCGACTGCAGCCCCAGGAGAGACATTGATTCCGGTGCCGAGCAGGCGCCCTTGAGCGAGAGCGTCCTGACGAGACTCGGCGGCCAGCTGCGGGTGCAGGAAGAAATCCACCTGGTCGGGAGAGACCCGCTGCACGGCTTCCTGCCGGCTGATGAGGCCCTCGTCGGCCATGTCCACCGCGATGCGGACCGCGGCCTGTGCGGTGCGCTTGCCGTCGCGGGTCTGCAGCAGCCACAGCTTGCTCTGCTCGACCGTGAACTCCATGTCCTGCATCTCGCGGTAGTGCTGCTCGAGCTTGTTCGAGATCTCGCTCAGCTCTGCGAACGCGTGGGGCATCTCGGTTGCGAGCTCGGTGAGATCGTTGGTGGTCCGGATCCCGGCCACCACATCCTCACCCTGGGCATTGATGAGGTAGTCGCCCTCGATGTGCGCCTCGCCCGTGGCACCGTCGCGGCTCATGGCCACACCCGTCGCCGAGTCGGCGCCGAGGTTGCCGAACACCATCACCTGGATGTTGACCGCAGTCCCCAGGTCGTGTGGGATGCCGGCGGCGTTGCGGTAGTCGATGGCGCGCTTGCCGTTCCAAGAGCGGAACACCGCCTCGACGGCCAGCCGCAACTGCTCCTTCGGATCGTCGGGGAAACCCTTGGCGATGCGACGGAAGCGACCGACGATCTCCTTCAGGTCGTCGACGGACAGCTCGGCGTCGTTCGCCACCCCTCGCTTCGTCCGGTATTCGGTGAGGACCTGCTCGAACAGCTCGTCCTTGTGGCCGAGCACGACCGAGCCGAACATCTGCACGAGCCGCCGGTACGAGTCATAAGCGAAACGCGGGTCGCCACTGAGCTTGGCGAGACCCTCGACCACCTCGTCGTTGAGGCCGATGTTGAGCACCGTGTCCATCATGCCCGGCATCGAGAACTTGGCCCCGGAGCGGCACGACACGAGAAGCGGGTTGGCGGGGTCGCCGAAAGTCTTGCCCGTGTCCGCTTCGATGGCGCTGCGTGCTTCGGCGATCTGCTCGCTCAGCCCCTCAGGGAATTTGCCCCCGCCGGCGATGTACTCGTTGCAAGCTCGGGTGGTGATGGTGAATCCAGGCGGCACCGGCACACCGATGCGGGACATGTCGCCCAGGTTGGCTCCCTTGCCTCCGAGCAGGCCTCGCACCTCCTCCCAGTCGCCGCCGACGGCCTTCTCGGCCTCGGCCACCTGGTTGAAGCGATATACCCATGTCTCAGTCATTGCGGATCATCTTTCGTTGTTGCAATCTCAAATCGAAGCGAGGTCAGAGCCGGCTCGAGGCATATGTCACGAGCGACCGCATGTAGTTGGCTCGCTCGAACGCCGTCGGGTCCGGGCTCGAAAGCTGGCTCAAGCTGCCCTTGGCCTGCTCGACCGACTCGTAGTCGCGCTCACTCAGCCACTGCTCGGTGCCTCGGAGCAGCTCTGCGAGGTGTTGTGGCCCGTGGCGCAACAGCGCCGAGGCCGTCATGGTCACGTCGGCGCCGGCCAGGATCAGCTTGACCACGTCCTCGGAGGAGTGCACTCCGGAAGTCGCCGCCAGCGACGCGTCGACCCGGCCGTGCAGGATGCCGATCCATGTGAGGGGAAGGCGAAGCGCGGCGGGCGTGGACAGCACGAGGTTGGGTGCCACCTCCAGCGCATCGAGGTCGATGTCGGGCTGGTAGAACCGGTTGAACAGCACCAGCCCGTCCGCCCCTGCGTCGACGAGCCGGCGCGCCATGTTGGCCATCGAACTGAAGAAGGGCGACACCTTCACGGCGAGCGGGATGGTGATCGTCGACCGCATCTGCTCGACCAAACGCAGATAGTCGTCGACCACCTCGGCGCCGGTCTTGTCCATGTCGGCGGCCACGATGTAGATGTTGAGCTCGAGAGCGTCGGCGCCGGAGTCCTCGATCTTCTTGCCGTAGGACACCCATCCGCCGGGCGAGTCGCCGTTCAGGCTGCCGATGACCGGGATCGGCAGCTCCTCCTTGGCCCGCACCAGGGTCCGCAGGTACGCCTCCGACCCGGTGTTGTACGAATCCATCTCGGGCAGCTGGCCGCCGAAGAACTCCGCCGAGACATCGGCGCCGAAGTCGGCGAGATCGGCAACGGCCAGCGCATCGTGGACGATCTGCTCCTCGAACAGCGAAGGCATGACCACTGCCGCGGCCCCGGCCTCCACCAGCTCGTGCAGTGTGTCGATGTCGCCCGTGAGCGGTGAGGCCGACGGCACCAGCGGGTTGGCGAGCTGCATCCCGAGATACGTCGTCGTGAGGTCCACCGTCATTCCTCCACCTCCGCATAGACCGCGGTTCGCTCGACGTGCACCATCTGCTCGTACAAGTGCCAGCGGTTGTCGATGTCTTGCTGGGCTTGGGCCAGCAGCTCCTCGGCGTGCTCCGGGTTCGATCTCGCCAGCATGGCGAAACGCGCCTCGCTCGCCGCGTACTCCTTGAACGGGATCTTGGGCGCCCGGCTGTCGAGGTGCAGCGCCGGCTTCCCGTCGGCGACTGCGGACGGGTCATACCGGTACAGCGGCCAGTAGCCGGACTCGGCGGCCGCTTTTTGGTGCTGCATCTGCGTGGCCATGTCGAGCCCATGGGCGATGCACGGGCTGAACGCGATGATCAGCGAGACTCCCGGGTAGGCCTCCGCCTCGACGAAGGCTTTCACCACCTGTGTCATGTTGGCCCCCATCGCCACTTGGGCGACGTACACGTCGCCGTAGGCCTGGGCGATCATGCCGAGATCCTTCTTCCCGGTCGGCTTGCCCCCCGCGGCGAACTTGGCGACCGCCGCCCGCGGTGTGGCCTTCGACGCCTGGCCTCCCGTGTTCGAGTACACCTCGGTGTCGAGCACGAGGATGTTGAGGTTGCGGCCGGACGCCAAAACGTGATCGAGCCCGCCAAAGCCGATGTCGTACGCCCAGCCGTCACCCCCGACGATCCAGACGTTCGTCTTCACCAGGGCCTCGGCCAGCGTCTCCAGACGTCGCGCTCTCGGGTCATCGAGAGAAGCCAGCTGGGTTCGGAGCTGCTCGACGCGCTCCCGCTGTTTGGCGATACCTGCTTCGTCGCTCTGGTCGGCCGCCATCAGCTCGTCGGCGAGCGACCCGAGCTCCGGCGACAGATCCGCCACGAGCAGCATTGCCATGTCGGTCTTCTGATCGAGGGCCAGCCGCATGCCGAACCCGAACTCGGCGTTGTCCTCGAACAGCGAGTTGGACCACGCAGGACCGCGCCCGCTGGCATCCACGGCATAAGGCGTCGTGGGAAGGTTGCCGCCGTAGATCGACGAGCACCCTGTGGCGTTGGCGATGATCGTACGGTCGCCGAAGAGCTGGCTCATCAGCTTCACGTACGGCGTTTCGCCACAACCCGAGCATGCTCCGGAGAACTCGAAGAGCGGTTGCAGGGCCTGCGATCCCTTGACGTTGCCGACGGAGAGTTGAGTGCGGTCGTACTCGGGGATGTCCAGGAAGAACTCGAACGACGACCGCTCCACCTCGAGATGATCGTCCTTCGGCTCCATGTTGATCGCTTTGTGCTTGACGGCCTCTTTGCTCTTGGCCGGGCAGATGTCGACACAGACCCCGCACCCGGTGCAGTCGTCGGGAGCGACCTGGATGGTCATGTTCATCCCGGCGAAGTCCCTGCCCTTCCAGGCCTTGGTCAGGAATCCGCCCGGGGCGTCCTCGACCACATCGGGCTCGTAGACCTTCATCCGGATGGCGGCGTGGGGACACACCAGCGCACAGCGGGCACAGTCGATGCAGATCTCGGGGTCCCAGATGGGGATCTCATCGGCGATGCTGCGCTTCTCGTATTGGGCGGTCGCGGTCGGGAACGTGCCGTCGACCGGAAACGCGCTGACGGGGAGGCGGTCGCCCTCGCCGGCCAGGAGCACCCCGGTCACCCGCTCGACGAAGTCGGGAACGTGCTCCGGCACGGCCGGTCGGATGCCCTTCGTCGACGTCACATTCGCCGGCACGTCGACCTTGTGGAGACCGGCGAGCGCCCCGTCGACGGCGGCGTAGTTGCGCTCGAGCACGACGTCGCCCAGTTTGCCGTAGGCCTTGGCGATGGCCCCCTTGATGGCGTCGATCGCCTCGTCGCGCGGCAATACCCCGCTCAGCCCGAAGAAGCAGGTCTGGAGCACGGTGTTGATCCGCCCCTTGAGGCCGGCCTCGGCTGCGATGCGATGCCCGTCGACGACGTAGAAGTCGATGGACTTGTCGACGATGTTCCGCTGCGCCTCGACCGGCAACCGGTCCCACACGTCGTCGGGTCCGTAGGGGCTGTTGAGAAGGAAGGTGGCGCTCGGGGCGGCATGCTCCAGCACATCGAGTTTCGCCAAGAAGCCGAATTGATGGCACGCCACAAACCCGGCCTCGTCGATCAAGTAGGCGGACCGGATCGGATCGGGACCGAATCGCAGGTGGGAGACCGTCATGGCGCCCGACTTCTTGGAGTCGTAGACGAAATAGCCCTGGGCGTACTGATCGGTGTTGCTCCCGATGATCTTCACCGAGTTCTTGTTGGCGCCGACCGTGCCGTCGCTACCGAGACCGTAGAAGATGGCGCGCACGGTGTCGGCCGGTTCCTGCCATGAGCCGGCGACGTCCAGCGAGCTTCCCGATACGTCGTCGAAGATGCCGATCGTGGAATGGCGGTGCGGCACGGGTGCAGACAGCTCCTCGAACACCCGTTCCGCCATGGAAGGCGTGAACTCCTTCGACGAGAGGCCGTACCTCACCGCGATGACGTCGGTGTCGCTCCTCCCCGCCTCCCGCAGGGCGGCGGTGACATCGAGATACAGCGGGTCGCCAACCGCTCCGGGCTCCTTGGTGCGGTCGAGGACCGCCACGGACGTGACGGTGTCCGGCAGCGCCGCAGCGAAGTGGTCGATCGAGAAAGGCCGGAAGAGTCGCACATTGAGCACGCCGACCTTCTCGCCTGCGGCGACGAGGTGGTCGACGGCCTCGGCGACGGTGCCGGTGGCGCTGCCCATGACGACGATGACCCGCTCCGCATCCGCGGCCCCGTGGTAGTCGAAGAGCTCGTAGCGACGCCCGGTCACCTCGGCGAAGTGGTCGAGCACGCCGGCAACGATCGGGGGAGTCGCCACGTAGTAGGGCTCGGCGGCCTCCCGCGCCTGGAAGAACACATCCGGATTCTGTGCCGTGCCGCGCACCGCGGGTCGGTTGGGATCGAGCGAACGAAGGCGATGCTCGGCGATGAGGTCATCGTCGATGAACTCGGCGATCGTCTCGTGGTCGAGCGGCTCGATCGTCGCAACTTCGTGAGACGTCCGGAAACCGTCGAAGAAGTGGATGAACGGGACCCGACTCTTCAAGGTCGCCGCATGGGCCACCAGCGCCATGTCTTGCGCCTCTTGGACCGAGTTGGCGCAAAGCATCGCCGTCCCCGTCTGGCGAGCAGCCATCACGTCACCGTGGTCGCAGAAGATGCTGAGGGCGTGGGTGGCCACGGTGCGGGCGGCCACGTGGATGACGCTCGGCGTCAGCTCACCGGCGATCTTGTAGAGGTTCGGGATCATCAGCAGCAGCCCCTGCGATGCCGTGAACGTCGCCCCGAGGGCACCGGCCTGCAGGGCGCCATGCAGCGCACCGGCGGCACCTGCCTCGGACTGCATCTCGATGACGTCTGGCACGCTGCCCCAGAGGTTGGGTTGGGACGCCTGTGCCCATGCGTCGGCGAGCTCGCCCATCGGCGAGGCAGGGGTGATCGGATAGATCGCCATCACTTCGGATACGGCGTACGCGACTCTCGCCGCCGCCTCGTTGCCGTCGACGACGATGCGTGGTGTGGTGTGGATGCTCATTCTCCTGGGGATCGTGACCCACAACCCACAGAGGTGTTAGGACCGTTGGTCCTCCGGCCCGGGACCGATCTCTTGATGCGCTCACTGTGCGGGCAATCCCACAACGACGGGTTGTGCGGGGGTACGGGAATTGTCGGTGACCTCCTTGCCTGAGGGTCTCATCCGGGGAGGAAGCTGAGCCGCACAGTGCGCTCGGGATTGTCCGCGTTCGGATCCACGAGGACGATGGACTGCCACGTGCCGAGCGTCATCCGCCCGTCGAGGACCGGCACCGTCAGCGACGGCGCTACCAGCCCGGGAAGGACGTGATCTGCTCCATGTCCCGGACTGCCGTGGCGATGCCGGTAGAGCCCATCGTCGCGCGGCAACAGCGCGTCGAGACGATCGAGAAGGTCGGCATCACTGCCTGCTCCGGTCTCGACGATCGCCAACCCCGCCGTCGCATGGGGCACGAACACCGATACGAGCCCGTCACCCCGCCCCGTCACGAAGCCGGCCACCTGTGAGGTCAGGTCGACGACGGTGCGCCGGCGACCGGTCGTGATGCGCAGCGTCTCTGAGTCCATGCGGGCACACTATCGGCGCCTACCGGGCCCGCGCACCGGCCACGGGAACGTGGGGCAACCGCGCCTGTCCGGTCCCTTCGAGACACGCCGGAACTGGAGCCGTCTCAGCGGCGCAGCACGGCACCGAGCCGCCGGCTTCGCTTGTACGGAAAGATCTCGATCACCTCGCCGGCCTCGAGGCGGTTCTGCATGCGCGTCCAGAAGCGGACACCGAACAAGTCGCCGTGGTGCTCGTCGAAGGCCTCACGAAGCTCGCCCCGAATGCCGAGGAAGTTGGAGAACTCCTCGGGAAACACATCGTTCTCGCCGACCCCGAACCACGGTTCTGCCGACATCTCCTCGTCGGCCCGATCCGATTCGGGCATCTCACGGAACTTGCACTGCGTGATCGGGATGATCTCGTCGTAGTCGTAGAAGACGACCCTGCCGCCGTTGGTGACCCCGAAGTTCTTCAGCAGCATGTCGCCCGGGAAGATGTTGGCGGCGGCGAGGTTCTTGATCGCCCTGCCGTAGTCGACGATGGCGGCGCGAGCCTTCACCGGGTTCGCCTCGCGCACGTAGAGATCGAGGGGGGCGAGCCGCCGCTCCACGTAGACATGGTGCAGTGTGACGTGCTCGTCGTCGATGCTCACCGACCGGGTCGCCTGGGTCGCCAGCTCCTCGAGCAGATCGGAGGCAAATCGGGAGCGGTCGAAGCGCAGGTGCTCGAACTCGTGCGCATCGACCAACCGACCGGCACGATCGTGCCGCGTCACGAGGCGGTATTTCGACATGATGCGACGGCGCGTCGTCTGTTTGGGATACGGGAACCGATCACGGATCACCTTGAACACGACCCGGTACCCGGGAGCGGTGAACACGATCATCACCATGCCGCGAATCCCACGGGCAAACTCGAACCGATCCTCCGACGTGGCGATGTAGCGCGCCAGGTCGCGGAACAGCTCCGTCTTGCCGTGCTTGCGGTAACCGATCGCCGTGTACAGCTCGTCGCGGCTCCTACCGGGGAGCAGCGCGTCGAGGTAGGCGACGAGGGCAGCCGGCTGGGGAGCGGCGACGAAGAACGCCGCACGTGTGTAGCTGAAGAGAGCGGCCACGTCCTCCGCCTCGGTGAGCACGGCTCCGATCGCCAGACCGCGGTTTGTGTGGTGGATGGCGATGCCGAGCGGCAGCGCCACGCCCCGCCCCGACAGCCGCCCGACGAGATAGGCACCGTGCCCCCGGTAGAACGGCGTCGGCAAGAGCTCGATCTCGTCCACAGTCGCCGCCATGCCGTGGAGACCGAGGCTGCGTTCGATCTCGACGACCGCCAGCCTCACGTCCCTCCGCAGGTTCTGCCACACGTCGGCGAGGCCTGGGGCCGTCACCGCTTTCTCGAGAGTGGCTTCGAGCCCGGCGTCGACGGAGTGGCGGAGCACCGCGATCGTGTCCCCGGGCGGGAGGGGGTGACCCTCGAGGAACTCGACGCGCGGGTCCACACCCTCTGTGGTGAGAAAACGCCGGGTGATCGAGTTGTAGAACGTCTCTGCGATCTCGACGTCCGGTCGGTCCGCCACCAATGCCGCATAGATCCCGTGGGCCGCTGCCCAAGTCGCCGCCCGCTCGGCGGCATCGCCCCGGTTGCGGCGCAGCTCGCCGACCGTGGCGCCTACTGCGTCGGTGTAGGCGTCGAGGCGCTCGTTGGTCAGCACCGCCAGACCGTCCCAGTCCCTTGCGGCGAAGTAGCGAGCGGCCGACTCGTTGATGGCCGCCAGCGCAGTCGCAAAGGAGTCGAAGTGGCGGAGGACCGCCGTGGCGACGGCAGTGCCCTCCTCGGTCAAATGTTCTCGCCGGCGAAGATCTCGCTCACCGATGCATCGGTGAAGATGGCATTGATCGTGCCGGCGAGGAGCGACCCGATCGACAGCACAGTCAGCTTGTCCAGGTTCGACGCATCCTCAGGAACGGGGAGAGTGTTCGATATCACCACTTCCTGGATCGGGGCGTTCTTGAGGCGGTCGACCGCAGGAGGGGAAAGAACACCGTGCGTCGCCACGAGACGGACGTCCAGGGCACCACGGGCCGTCAGCAGCTCGGCCGCCGCCACCGCGGTCCCGGCGGTGTCGATCATGTCGTCGACCACGATGCAATGCCGGCCCTCGACCTCGCCGATGATCTCCATCGCCGCAACCTCGTTGCGGATGTCGGTCCGGCGTCGCTTGTGGACGAACGCCACCGAGGAGTCGAGATGCCGGGCGAACTTGGCTGCGACCTTCACTCGCCCGGTGTCGGGGGAGACGATGGTCGTCGGCCCGTCGAGTGAGTTGCTGAGGTAGTCGACGAACACCGGGGTTGCCGTGAGGTGGTCGAATGGTGTCTCGACAAATCCCTGAATCTGTCCAGTGTGCAGATCGACGGACACGATGCGGTCGGCGCCGCTCGATCCGAACAGATCGGCCATCAGCCTTGCGCTGATCGGCTCACGCGGACGGCCCTTCTTGTCCTGGCGGGCGTATCCGTAGAACGGCACGACGGCCGTGATGCGCTTGGCGGACGCTCTCTTCAGAGCATCGATCATGATCAACTGCTCCATGATGTGGAAGTTGATCGGGTAGGTGTGGCTCTGGATCACGAAGCAATCGGCGCCGCGGACGCTCTCCGTGTAGTGCACGTAGATCTCGCCGTTGGCGAAGACGGATCGCTCAACCCCACCCAGGTCGGTCCCCAAGATGCTCGCGACCTCGCGGGCCAGGCCCACGTTGGCCGATCCAGAGAACACCATGAGGCGCTTACGGCCTCGGATCTCCATCGCTACTGCTCCTGCTCAGCCCGAGCTCTCCGACGCGCAGCGTAGCCCGGAACCTCCTTGTGGGGCGAACGCGTCACCGCCAGCGCCCCCGGGTCGACGTCCTTGGTGATGACCGACAAGGCACCCGTCCACGACTCGTCGCCCAGGGCGACGGGTGCGACGAGCACGTTGTTCGATCCGACGCGGACACCATCGCCGATGACCGTCCGGTGCTTCTTGTAGCCGTCATAGTTGGCAACGATGGTGCCGGCGCCCACATTGCTGTCCTTGCCGATCGTCGTGTCGCCGACGTAGGCGAGATGTGGCACCTTCGAGCCTTCGCCGACCACCGAGTTCTTGATCTCGACGAATGTCCCGGCCTTGGCGCCCTCCAGCAGAGCAGCGCCGGGGCGCAGGCTCACGTACGGTCCCACTTCGGCGTTCTCGCCGACGTCGGCTTGGCGCAAAACCGAATACCAGACGCGGGAGTTTGGGCCGATCGTGCTGTCCCGCATGTACACGGACGGACCCACCTCGGCGCCGGCCGCGACGTGCGATGCTCCCTCGATGTGGACGTCGGCATGGAGGTGGGCCCCTGGCTCCACCGTCGCATCGGCGTCGACGTAGGTGCGGTCCGGGTCTTGCATGGCGACGCCGCTGCGCATCAGCTCGTGATTGATCCTGCGGCGCAGGACCGACGCAGCCATCGCAAGCTGATCGTGGGAGTTGACGCCGGTTGCCTCCTCCTCGTCGGCGGAGAACGTGGCCACCCACTCGCCGCGGTCGACGAGGATTCCGATGACGTCGGTGAGGTAGAGCTCACCTTGGTCGTTCTCCGGTGTGAGCTCGGCGAGGGCGCTGTGGAGCGCATCGGCCTCGAAGACATAGACAGAGGTGTTGACCTCGCCGATCTGCAGCTGATCGGGAGTGCAATCCCTCTGCTCCACGATGCCGGTCACCGCCCCGTCCGTGCGCACGATGCGACCGAAGTCGCGTGGCCCGTCCAGGATGGTGAGGATCGTCGCAGCCGCCTTCTCCTTCTCGTGCGTGGCGATGAGTCCCGCCAGCGATTCGCGGCGGATCAGCGGCATGTCGCCGGGCAGCACGATCACGGTGTCGCCGCGATCCGTCTCGAGCTCGGTCAGCCCGATTTGCGTCGCATGACCGGTGCCGAGCTGAGGCTCCTGGAGCGCGGTGCCGACGTCTGCGGGCAAGGCGGCGGCGACGGTCTCGGCCTGGTGGCCGACCACGACGACCGTGTCTTCCGTGTCCACCTCGCCGAGCAGTTCCAGCATCCAGCGGATCAGCGGACGACCGGCGACCTCGTGAAGGACCTTTGCCTTGTCGGACTTCATCCGGGTGCCTTTGCCGGCCCCGAGCACCACGGCTTTCACGCTCATCCGCTCACCTCGTGTCGTGTTCGTCTGCTTCCGGGCGCAGCACCCACGTGACCGTGGCCGGGTGGCTGGGGGGACAGGACTCGAACCCGTACTGACGGGACCAAAACCCGTTGTGCTGCCAGTTACACCACCCCCCAAGGAGGTGTCGACGGCAAGTGTACTGCCGCCATGGTGGGGCGGCAGTCGTCCGCCTCAACCGTCTGCACGGAGCCGCCGCCAGCCGTATGGGATCGGCCGGACCGCCCGTGTGGCCCGCACCCCGGCCGGCACGACCGCCAGCGCTGCCTCCGCCTCGTCCCGGTCGACGCAGAACCCCATCAGCGAAGGGCCGCTGCCCGACATGAGCACCGGCCGGCCCCATGCCGACTCCAGCTCGGCTCGCCAATCGTCGAGGGCGGGTGCAATGGCCACCGCCGCCGGGTACAGATCGTTGGTGATCGGGGCGTGAGCCCGCAGCGTCGGCGGGAGCGCACTCTCGGAGACCGCATCGCCGCCGGGGCCGCCCAGAGCATCCCAACGCCCGAACACGTCGGGTGTGCGCAGCTCGATCGGAGGGACAACTACGGCCAATCCATAACCGTCGATCGTGTCGAGCGCCTCGACGACGTCTCCCCTACCGGTCACTCTGGCCGTACCGCCTGACATGCAGAACGGAACGTCGGATCCCAGTGCAGAGGCCAGCTCCTGGGCCTGCTCGACCGGGACATCCAGCATCCGCACCGCGGCTTGCAATGCGGCGGCCGCATCTGCGCTTCCCCCACCGAGACCGGCCGCAGCGGGAATACGCTTGTCGAGGCGAAGACGAATTCGGTGCGAGGAGCCGGCGGCATCGCGCACGGCGGCGACGGCCTTCCAAGCCAGGTTGGCGAAGCCGTCGATCACCGGGCCGCCGGCCCAGCTCCCGATGGAGTCACCTTCGTCGCCTACGGCGAACCGCAGCTCGAGACGGTCGGACCAGTCGATCGATTGGAAGATCGAGTGGAGTGGATGGAACCCGTCGGGTCGCACATCGCCGACTCGCAGCCCGAGGTTGACCTTTGCGAACGCCTCGATCCGGATCATGGCGCGCCCACGGCAGCGGCCAGCGCCACGAACGCTTCGGGCGGCAGCGTCTCCGGCCGGGCGGTCGGGTCGATCCCGGCACGGCCGAGTGCGGTGATCGGGTCGTCGATCACCCCGGCCAGGGAGCTGCGCAGCATCTTGCGCCGCTGGCCGAAGGCGGCGGACGCCAAGCGGATCGCCTCCGGCGCTTCCGGAGCGACGGTGTCCCGTTTCACGATCTCGACGACAGCCGAATCGACGTCAGGCGGCGGGAAGAAGACCTGTGGTCGTACTGCGAAGAGGGTGCGGACGTCGGCGTACAGGCCGGCGACGACACTCGGCATCCCGTAGCTGCGCGTACCCGGCCGGGCGGCGAGACGGTCGGCGACCTCCGCCTGCACCATCACCACATAGCGAACGATCCTGACGTCGGATTGCAGAAGATCGAGCACGAGTGGAGTGCCCACGTTGTAGGGGAGGTTGGCAACCATCAGCCATGATCCGCCGGGGAGGCCGGCCATGGACTCTGCGGAAGCGGGTTCCATCCGCAGGTCCACGTCCAGCCCACCAACGACCTCTGCCAGCAGCGCCTCGAGATGACGGTCGATCTCGAACGCCACGACGTGGGCGCCGGTTGCCGCCAGCGCCGCCGTCAACGTGCCCGTACCGGCGCCGACCTCGACGACACGATCACCGGGTCCAACGGCGGCGACACGCACGATGCGATCGACCACGTTGGGGTCGGCGAGGAAGTGTTGCCCGAGTGTCTTGTTGGGTCGATGCCGGTGCCGTTGCAGCAGCGCCCGGATCTCGGATTTGCCTTGTGGCCCGCTGGTCATGTGCCTGGGCGGCCGAACACACGCTCCGCCGTTGCCGAGGTCATCGCCGCCACTTCGTCGTCCGTGACAGACCACACCTCGGCCAGTGCCGCTCCGACCAGCGGTACGAACGCCGGCTCGTTGTCCCCGCCGGCATCACGATGCGGCGGCGGCGTCAGGTAGGGGGTGTCGGTTTCGACCATGGAGCGCTCAGGTGGGGCAACCGCCGCGGCGCGGCGGACCGTGTCGCCGGTCGGGAACGCCACGGGACCGGCGAACGAGAACGTGACCCCCAAGCCGTCGAAGCGTTTCGTCCATTTGGGTCCGCCCGTCCAGCAATGCAACACGGCGGCAGCGCCTAGCTGAGCCTCTTCCAGCGCCTCGTACACATCGGCGAACGCATCGCGGCAATGCACGATCGCCGGCTTGCCGAGCTCGGCGGCAAGGCCGAGCTGCTCTCGGAAGGCGACCCGCTGTGCATCGGGCGGCGAGAGGTTGCGGTAGTAGTCGAGCCCACATTCGCCGACGGCATCGGCATCGGCGGCCAGCGCCGCGATGCGGGCACCCACCGCGGGCCACTTGGTGGCGTCGTGGGGGTGGAGCCCGGCAGACCAGCGAACCCGGCCTGGGTGGGCCGCGGCGACGTTGCGGGCCGCCAGCGACTCCTCGAGCCCCGTTCCCGGGCACATCACCCAGTCGACGCCGGCGGCTTCTGCTCTGGCGAGCAACAACTCGGGAGCGGTCCGCGACAGGAAGAGGTGGCAGTGGGAATCCACCCACGCAGCCGTCATGACGCCTCGGGTTCCGCCAGCTCGACCTTGGAGAACAGAGGTGCGGGCGGCGCCAGCGTCGTACCGGCCACGACCTGCTGCCGCTCCCAGCGCGGGCCTGCATCGGGCACTTCCAACCCGAGGCTCTCGAGCACCCGGCGCGACGTGAACGGGAGGTACGGCGCCAGCATCGTGCCGATCCCGGAGATGGCGTTGAGGGCCACGTGCAACGTGGTTGCGGTGCGGTTGGGATCGGTCTTGGCCGTCTTCCAGGGTTCGAGCTCGCTCAGGTAGGCGTTGACGGATTGCGCCGCCGCCATGCCCGCCGCCAACCCGTTCCGCAGTTTCACGGCGGCGATGAGATCGCCGACGTTGCCCAGCGCGGCGTCGATGCCGCCAAGGAGCTTCTCGTCACCTCCGCTCAGCCGGCCGGGCTCCGGGACGACGCCGTCGAAGTAGCGGTGGGTCATCGAGACGACACGATTCACCAGATTGCCCCAGTTCGCCACGAGCTCGTCGTTGATCGCCCTCTCGATCTCCTCGTCTGAGAGGTCGGTGTCGTTGCTCTCGGGGAAGTGCGATGCCACGGCATAACGGAGGGCATCGGGCTCCAACCGGTCGGTGTACCAGGTGATCGACCGGCCAACACCCCGGCTCGCCGAGCCCTTCTCGCCACCAAACGTGAGGTACTGGTTGGCGGGCACGTTGGTGGGGAGGTTGAGCCCCCCGTGGCCCATGAGCAACGCCGGCCAGTAGACGGCGTGGAAGGGGATGTTGTCCTTGCCGATGAAGTAGTAGCTCTCGGCTTCGGGGTTCTCCCACCATGCCTTCCACGCATCGGGCTCGCCGCACCGCTCCGCCCACTCCTGCGGTGCCGAGTAGTAGCCCATGACCGCTTCCCACCACACGTAGATGGACTTGCCGGGACCCAGGTCATCGACCGGTAGCGGGATCCCCCAATCGAGATCGCGCGTGAAGGAGCGGTCGTGCAGACCGTCCTGCACCATGCCCACGGAGAAGTTGATGACGTGCGGCCGCCAGCCCTCTCGGGTCTGCAGCCACTCGAGGAGCTGGTCCTGGAACGCGCTCAGCCTCCAGTAGTAGTGCTCGGTCTCTCTCAGAACGGGCGGATCGCCGGATAGCTTGCTGCGGGGATGAAGCAGATCCTCGGGATCGAGGGTACGGCCGCAGTTGTCGCACTGGTCGCCGCGAGCGTGTTCGTATCCGCAGTGCGGACATGTGCCTTCGATGTAGCGATCGGGCAGGAAGCGCTGTTCCCGCTCGTCGAAGAACTGGTTCGTCGTCTTGCGATAGAGATAGCCGTTCTCCAGCAGTCTGAGGAAGAACTCCTGGGCGACTCGCTTGTGGTTGTCCGTGCCGGTCGTGGTGTAGAGGTCGTACGAGATGCCGAGGGAGGCCCAGTTCTGCAGGATCTCGCCGTGATATCGCTCGACGATCTTCTCCGGGGCGACGCCTTCGGCGTCGGCGCGAACGGTGATCGGTGTGCCGTGCACATCGGAGCCCGACACCATCAGCACGTCATTGCCCGCGGCGCGGTGGTAGCGGGCAAAGACGTCGGGAGGCAGATAGGCGCCTGCCAGGTGACCGAGATGCCGCGAGCCGCTGGCATAGGGCCAGGCGACGGCTACGAGGATCTTGCGAGCTTGAACGGGCACGGCGAAGTCCGGGGTCGGCTTGGGGGTCGCAGATGGTACCAGCGGTGCCGCATCCGACCGACCACGCGGCGGCCCCCACCCTCGCGGTCAAGTGCCGGACCGTCGTGCGTCGGTCTGAGCGGCCACCCGGGCCCGCCGGGTTCGCCGCCATCCCCTCCTGCAGAGCGCATCGCCGGATACCCGACAGATTGTCGGATGGGGGCGGTGGTTTCGTTCCGACATATCGTCGGAAAAGCGCCGGTCGAGGCGGTGGAGGAATCGGGTGTGGATGGGGCTGGAAGATGCAGGATTGAGGGTCTCTTGTTCCTTGTTGGCCGCAACGATCTCGACCTAGAGTGCGAATGAGGGTATCGGTCGTGAGGGGACGTCGACCGAGCGCGCGAAACCGACAGGGGAGTAGGTAGGAGCGCAGTGAACATAGGAATGGTACGGAAGATCGACGACCTGGGGCGAGTCGTCGTACCCGCGGAAACGAGGCGTTTGTTCAACATCCATGAGGGAGACGAACTGGCGATCTCAGTCGAGAACGATGCGATCGTCATTCGAAAGCTGGAGGCCGTATGCGTGTTCTGCGGATCATCCGAGGACATCGCGGCGTACCGGGGCCGCGGGGTGTGTTCGAGATGCAAATCAGAGTTGGGAGGATGATCCCTTAGCGTGCTCTAGCGCGGCGTCGTAGAGGACCCGCCGCCGAATCTGATACGCAGAGGCCGCCTCGCGGACTGCAACCGAAAGTGGCGTACCCACAGAACGTGCCGCCGCAATGTCGGCGAGCGCAGCCTCGAGATCAGGCTCGGCGGGTGGTGCCCCGCCGAGGACGAGGGTGTATTCGCCGCGCGCCGTTTCGTTGCGCCATCGCACCGCGGCCTCGCCGAGGGTGCTCCATGTCAGCTCTTCGTGCAACTTGGTGAGCTCACGAGCCACCAGCACAGGTCGCTCAGGACCACACGCCCCCTCCAGATCAGCCAGATCCTTGTCGATTCGGCGGGTGGCCGCGAACAGGACCACGGTCCGCTCGTCGTCGGCGATTTGACGCAGCCGCTGTGTCCGGAGGGACCCCTTGCGAGGCAGGAAGCCCTCGAAGACGAATCGGTCGGCGGAGAAGCCCGAGACCGCAAGCGCCGTCGTCACCGCGCTCGGGCCGGGAACGACCTCGATCGCCGCATCCACCTCGTGCGCCACCTGGACAGCCGAGACACCTGGGTCCGATACGCCGGGCGTGCCGGCGTCGGTGACCAGGGCCACCGACTCGCCTGCCGTCAACCGTGCCCGCAGCTCGTCGGCTCGTTCGTCCTCGTTGCCGACGAAGAATGAACGCTGCGGCACCGACAAGCCGAAGTGACGCAGCAACTTCGCGGTGCGACGGGTGTCCTCGGCAAACACGACATCCACCTCCGACAGCGTCTCGCGCAATCGTGGAGCGGCATCGCCGAGATTGCCGATGGGTGTGGCGCAGAGGATCAGGCGTCCGGACACGCTGTGAGCATAGGTCGGCAACGGAGCCTCGCCCCGGCAGCGGGAGCGCCTCTCGTCGGTGAGATCTCGAGAACGGCCGCTGCATCGGGCATCGTCAGGGTGCGACCCGGAACGAGCGACACGGCGTCACCGATGCGTCCATGGGGATCGATCGGGACGGCGAGCAACGGCGCGACCAGCCCGTGCCCATGCACGGCGCGACCGGCCAGCAGCAGACCCCAGCCGAAGTCTGCCGGACGCAGCCCGGCCAGCCGGGACCGCCACCCGTTGGCGACCAGCACCGGCGGTGACACCCAGCCGCACCCATCATCGAGCAACACGACGAGCCGGCACCTCCGCAGGTCTGGTAGCCTCCCGGCCATGGCCAAAGCAAAGCGTCGTAAGTTGCGCGCCCGCCGCAAGAAGGCGAACCACGGCCGCCGGCCCAACGCCGGTCGCGGCTGAACCGCGACTCCGTCCCTCCGGTCTCTCGTATTCATGCGCTTCCCTGGGGCGCTTTGGCGCGCCCGACGGGGGTCGAGCTCGCAGTCTGCCGTGATCACGCTCACGCATCGAGCGTGCCGGTCCGGCGCTCGGAGGTCAATCCCCCCGTTCAGCCGACGAGCTGTGTCCGCAGCCGGCGTCCGGCGGCAGGATCGGTTGCGATGACGACGACGAGCACATCCCCGGATCGGTCGACGAAGACGTAGGGCCCGGCGGGGGCCGACTCCTCCGCGACTTCGGCAGCGGCCAAGCCGACGAACTCGACACCGCCGCCGGCGGCCTGCGGTTCATTCATCCCCATCACGAAGGACGCATGGTCGAGGAACGCCTGGGCCACCTCGACCGTGTCGTCGACGTCGTCTCCGCGGTAGACGTATCCGAATGCCACTTCCTCGTTGTCGTGCAGGAGGATCTCGTGGTCCGCTCCCCATCCGTCCGCAGTCTGCGTGAGCACACCTGCGCTGAGCGCCGAGCCGAGCAATCCACGCAGACCCAGTTCGCCGAAGGTTCCGACGTGACGAGCCGTGTATCCCTCGAGCGAGACCGCTGGCGCCTCGAGTGACAGCACCCCCTCGCCGGCGAGGAAGCGAGCCGGATGCAGGATGGACTCGGTCGTCAGCGGCTCGCCGTAGGCCGAGTCGAGCGCGGCAGGGCCACCCGCCTCGAGAACGTGTCCGACAAACGCAAGCCCGGCGTCGCCCACGAAGGCGAGCTCTTGCACCACCACGGGTGGTCCCTCGGCAACGTGTACTCCGGCGCCGGCGATCGCCCGCTGTTCCTCGCCCGAGAGCGTGTCGATATAGCGAAGCTGTGTATAGAGGGCATCGGACAGGGCCAGCGCGGCAAGGGCATCGGCACCGTCCACATCCCCGGCGTTGCGCAGCTCGGCGGATCGAGCGGTGTGGTCGTGGTACTGGTCCGTCAGCATCCGCACCAGTTGCCCGACGACCTCGGCGCGTGCGGCCCCGTCGAGAGTGGCCTCGGCAGACGAGATCACCAGCTCCCCTGTCGTGTCGTCGTAGAAGGCCGCCGCAGGAGCGGCGACGTTGCGGAGGTGCAGAGCCCGTATGTCCTCACCGGGGGCCAGAACACCGATCGTCCGCAGGAAACGTGTGTCGACCGCCAGCTGGGGTGCGTCGAGCGTGCCCTCATACAGGGCGGTCCATCGCTGTTCGAAGTCCACCGGTGTCTCGACGGCGATGCTGGGTGGACCGAGGAAGCCGAGCCCTCGCAGCGACTCGGTGACACCGCGCAGCTCGTCCACCTGGGCCACGAGCCCCTCTGCAACGCCGGCGTCCACGCCGTTGGCGACGACGAAGGCGCTCTCCGCCGTGGTGCGGATCGCGATGGCGAGGGTCGTCGGCGTCGTCGTGGATGTGGTGGTTCCCGCCGGTTCGTCTGCGGTGCATGCGCCCACGATGAGGGCGACCGCAAACACGCTCGCAAGGGTGCGGAGGGATGGCATGACCGGGAGGCTACAGCGACGGAGGACGAAGCTTGTTGCTCGGTAGTGGAGGAGCCTGTCCACGATCCAGCTGATCGGCGATGCGGTCGAGATGGGGCGGTCACGTCGGGACAACCTCCGCAGGACACGGGGGCGTGATCGGCCGGCATGACCGTCTGGTATGACCGCACCCGCACGGGGCACACGGTATCGCCGGTTCGATAGGATCGGCCGGGTGAACGCAGGCTCGTGGGAGTACGTCGAACCGCCGCTGCACCCTGCGTTACGCGGCGTGGTGGTCCGTTCTCACGGATACCGCCAGCTCGACCCCACGCCGCTGGCGCATCGGGCGCTGCCGGAGCCGATCATTCCGATGGTGCTCAGCTTCGGGCCTGTGCATGTCATGACCACCGAGCAGAACACCGTGAAGATGGCGTCGTTCACAGCGGGTCTCACCGACAGACCGGTGCGGGTCGCCGCATCCGAGTATCACGGTATTCAGGTGGACATGACGCCTCTCGGGGCGACGCAGGTTCTCGGCGTGCCGGCCGGTGATCTGGCCGGTGAGCTGTGCGATGTCGGCAACGTACTCGGGGCAGAGGGCAGCAGGCTCATCGATCAGTTGGCCACGGCATCGTCGTGGCGGGCTTGTTTCGCAGTTCTGAACCGATTCCTCTTTGACCGGATCGAGGGTGCTCCGGATCCACCCCCGGCCGTTGCGGAGGCGTGGCGGCGCATGTCCGCCACCCACGGCCAGGTCCGCATTCGCCACCTCGCCGACGAGCTCGGATCGAGCCCGCGCCATCTCAGCAGCCAGTTCCGTCACCACGTCGGGCTGTCGCCCAAGCGGGCGGCGCGCGTGTGGAGGTTCCACCGCGTCGCGACGCTGCTCGCCCATCCGGCGTCGCCATCGCTGGCAGCGGTGGCGCTGGAGGGCGGCTACTACGACCAGGCGCATCTCAGCAACGAAGTGAAAGCGATGTCCGGCTTCACTCCGGACGCCTTGCGCAGCCTCCACGCCGACGATGGCCCGGGAGTGTTCGAGCCGATCTGACCGGCGCCGATTTCTCCAAGACACGACTTCGCCGGTTGCATACGCTGGCCCAATCGGCCCCGCACCCAGGAGGAACCATGTCATCCACCGTCATTCCGGCCATACGCTACGAAGACGCTCCGGCAGCGCTCCGTTTCCTCGTCGAAGCGTTCGGGTTCGCCGCGGAGATGGTGGTCGAGGGGGACGGCGGCGCCATCGAACATGCCCAACTCGTGCACGGCTCCGGCATGGTGATGCTGGGGAGTGACAACGACGGGGAGTTCTCCAAGCACGTTCGGTCCGGCGGCGTGCCGTCGATGAGCATCTATGTGATCGTCGACGATGTCGCCGGACATGCTGCAAAGGCGCGGGCGGCCGGGGCGGAGATCCTCATGGAGCCGGAGGAGCAGGACTACGGAGGCAGCAACTACACGGCACGTGATCCGGAGGGCCACGTGTGGAGCTTTGGTGACTATTCACCTTGGGCGGAGGCCGCCGAGTGAGCCGGGTCGGCGGACCACACGACCTTCGCGCCGCGGATCGTCGCGTGGATCAGAGGCACGCCGGGCCGGTAGACCAGGTGGTGGTGGGAGGGAGCGTCGAGCACCGTCAGATCGGCCCGCTTGCCCGGAACGACGGCACCGATGTCGGCGCGGCGCAGCGCTGCCGCCCCGCCGGCCGTCGCCGCCCAGAGCGCCTCGTCGATGGTCATCCGCATGTCCCGCACTGCCAGCGCGATGCAGAAGCTCATCGACGTGGTGTAGCTCGACCCCGGGTTGCAGTTGGTGGCGAGAGCCGTCACGGCCCCGGCGTCGAGGACTCGTCTTGCGTCGGGATAGGGCTGCCGAGTGGAGAAATCGGCGGCCGGCAGGAACGTGGCGACGGTGGTCGATCCCGCCAGGGCGGCGATGTCGTGGTCGCTCAGATACGTGCAGTGGTCGGCTGAGGCGGCCTCCATCTCGACGGCGAGTTGCACACCCGGGCCCGGGCCGAGCTGGTTGGCGTGGACTTTGGGCACGAGCCCAACCCGCCGCCCTGCCATGAGCACGCGGCGGCATTGGTCGGCGTCGAAGGCTCCCCGCTCGCAGAATGCGTCGACGAAACGGGCGTGAGGCGCTGCTGCGGCGAGCATGTCGCCGGCAACCAGTGCGACGTAGTCGTCGATGCGGCCGGCGAACTCGGGCGGCACGACGTGGGCCCCCAGAAACGTCGTGTCGTCCACCGCCTCGGACGCAAGCCGCAGGCCCCGCTCCTCTTCCGCCACGCTCAGTCCGTAACCCGACTTGATCTCCGTGGTCGTGATGCCGGCGGCGTGCGACTCCCGCAGACGCTTCTCCAGGCCGCGACGCAGCTCGACATCCGTCGCCGCTCGGGTCGCTGCCGTCGTGACGTTGATCCCGCCTGCGACGTACTCGGCACCGGCCATGCGCGCCACGAACTCGGCGCTGCGATCGCCCGCAAAGAGGAGGTGGGTGTGCGAGTCGACGAAGCCGGGCACGACACAGCGGCCACCGACGTCGATCCGATCGTCGCCGGCCGCTCCGGCAGCGGTCACGGCGACCACCTCACCGCCGGACACGACGACGGCCGCAGCGCGCACCTCGCCCAGTGGCCCGGCACCGGCGGCGGGATCGTTGGTGATCAGCAGGCCGATGTTGTCGACCACGAGCGCACGACTCATGAGATTCCGCCCCCGATCGCGGGAGACGTCATGCTCCCTCCTGCATGGGGATGCGCACGCCGCGTCCCGCCGCGACCTCGGTGGCACGCTCGTACCCGGCATCGACGTGGCGGATCACACCCATGCCGGGGTCATTCGTGAGTACCCGCTCCAGCTTGGCCGCAGCCAGGTCCGACCCGTCGGCGAGGCTGACTTGTCCCGCATGGATCGATCGGCCGATACCGACTCCACCGCCGTGATGGATACTCACCCACGTTGCGCCCGAGCAAGCGTTGACCAGGCCGTTGAGCAACGGCCAGTCGGCAATGGCGTCGCTGCCGTCTGCCATTGCCTCGGTCTCGCGGTATGGCGACGCCACCGAGCCCGAGTCGAGGTGATCCCGGCCGATCACGATCGGAGCCTTCAGCTCGCCGCTGCGGACCATCTCGTTGAAGCGGAGACCGAGACGATGGCGCTCGCCGTAACCCAGCCAGCAGATCCGGGCAGGCAGGCCCTGGTAGGCCACGCGCTCCCCCGCCAGCCGGATCCACCGGTGCAGCGCCGGGTCTTCGGGGAACTCGTCGAGCACGGCCCGGTCGGTGGCGGCGATGTCGGCGGGATCTCCCGAGAGGGCGGCCCAGCGAAACGGTCCCTTGCCCTCGCAGAAGAGCGGGCGGATGTATGCCGGAAGGAAGCCGGGGTAGTCGAAAGCCCGGTCGTATCCGCCGAGCCGTGCCTCGGCGCGCAAGCTGTTGCCGTAGTCGAACACCTCGGCGCCCCGATCGAGAAAACCGACCATGGCCTCGACGTGACGCACCATCGACGCTCGCGACCGCCGGATGTACGTATCCGGGTCGTCCCCGGCGAGACGTTGTGCGGCCTCGGGTGTCAGATCGACGGGCACGTAGCTGAGCGGGTCATGGGCGGATGTCTGGTCGGTGACGATGTCGGCGTCGAAGCCGTCGGCCAGGAGCCGCGGGAGCACGTCGGCGGCGTTGCCCACGAGACCCACCGACAGCGGGCGCCGCTCCTTCTTGGCCTGAAGACTGAGCGCAACCGCCTCGGAGTAGTCCGAGGTCAACGTGTCCAGATACCGGGTCTCCACCCTCCGCCCGGCTCTCCAGGCATCCACCTCGACACACAGGGCCACGCCATCGTTCATCGTCACGGCGAGAGGCTGGGCACCCCCCATCCCGCCGAGCCCGGCGGTCACGGTGATGGTCCCCGCCAGCGTGCCGTCGTATCTGCTCCTGGCGATCTCGGCGAAGCACTCGTACGTCCCTTGCAGGATTCCCTGCGTCCCGATGTAGATCCACGAGCCCGCCGTCATCTGCCCGTACATGGTGAGACCGAGATGCTCGAGCCGGCGGAACTCGTCCCAGGTCGCCCAATCCGGCACGAGGTTCGAGTTGGCGATGAGAACCCGTGGCGCCCACTCGTGGGTCTGCATGACGCCGACCGGTTTGCCCGATTGGACCAGCATCGTCTCGTCCCCACCAAGGGTGCGCAAAGTGCGCAGCATGGCCTCGAGCGCATCCCAGCTGCGGGCGGCACGGCCGGTTCCGCCATACACGACCAGATCGTCCGGCCGCTCGGCCACATCCGGGTCGAGGTTGTTCTGCAACATCCGGTAGGCCGCTTCTTGCGGCCAGCCGAGACAGGTCAACTCCGTACCCGTCGGAGCCTTCATGGGGCGAGGACCGCTCATGCAGCTCTCCTCTCTCACGGGCTGGACCCGTCTTCGCCGGCTGCGGTACGCACGGCCATTGTCGCGCACGGTACGCTCCGCGACATTGGCGGCGGCCGAGAGGATGATGACGATGGTGGTGCAGCTGGCGGGCTCGGGAGTTTCGATCGACGACGTCGTCGCCGTGGCCCGCAACCACGCCCCTGTCGAGCTGACTTCGGACGCGGTCGCCGCCATGGTCCAGTCACGCGAGGTGGTGGAGCGTCTCGCCGGGAGCGAACCTGCCTATGGGGTGTCCACCGGCTTCGGGGCACTGGCCACCGTGGCGATTCCCCCGCAGAAACGCGCCGACCTGCAGGTGGCGCTGGTCCGATCCCACGCCGCGGGGATGGGCGATCCGGTCGAGACCGAGGTCGTCAGGGCCATGATGTTCCTGCGAGCCCGCACCCTCGCCATGGGTTACAGCGGAGCCAAGCCGGCCACCGGCCAGGCCCTCGTCGACCTCCTCAATCACGCCATCCACCCCATCGTGTTCGAGCACGGGTCGCTGGGAGCGAGCGGAGACCTCGCTCCGCTGGCTCACGTTGCCTTGGCGTTGATCGGCGAGGGCGAGGTCGAGGTGGGCGGCGACGTCATGCATGCGGCGGGGGCCCTGCAGGACGCTGGATTGCGACCACTGGCGTTGGGAGAGAAGGAGGGCCTTGCGCTGACCAACGGGACCGATGGCATTCTCGGCATGTTATGTCTCGCTGTTGCCGACGCCCACACCCAGCTGACCACGGCGGACGTCGTCGCCGCGGTGACGGTCGAGGGCATGCTGGCGACGGACCGGGCCTTCGACGCCGAGCTGCAAGCGCTCCGGCCGCAACCGGGCCAAGCTCTCTCCGCGGCGAATCTCCGTCGCATGCTCGAGGGCTCGCCGCTCATCGCCAGCCACCGCCACGACGACCCGCGTGTGCAGGACGCCTACTCGATCCGCTGCACACCACAGGTGCACGGTGCGGCCCGGGACACTCTGGCCCATGCCGAGTCGGTGGTCACCCACGAGCTCGCCGCAGCCATCGACAACCCGATGGTGCTGCCGGACGGCCGGGTCGAGTCGTGCGGCAACTTCCACGGTGCACCCCTCGGCTACGCCGCCGACTTCCTGGCGATCGCCCTGACGGACGTAGGGATGATCTCGGAGCGGCGAATGGACCGCATGCTGGATCGGGCTCGCAGCCACGGCCTCCCGCCGTTCCTCGCCGCTGATCCGGGGGTGGACTCCGGCCTCATGATCGGTCACTACACCGCGGCGGCGATGTGCGAGGAGAACCGTCGCCTGGCGGTGCCCGCAAGCGTGGACTCCTACCCGACGTCGGGCATGCAGGAGGACCATGTCTCCATGGCGTGGAGCGCCGCCCGCAAGCTCCGCAAGGTCATCGACAACGTGGCGAGGATTCAGGCAGTGGAACTGGTCGTCGCCGCACGAGCCGTCGAGCTGCGCGACGCCGACCCCGCCGCACCCACGGCGGTGGTGATCGATCGGCTCCGAGAAGTGGTCCCCGGTGCCGGCCCCGACCGGTTCCTCTCGCCAGAGCTGCGAGCTGCCGCCGAGTTGATCCGCAACGGCTCGATCCTGCACGCTGCGACGGCGACCACGGGCACGCTCGACTGACCCCGATGCGTGCACTCGTGCTCGGCGGCGTCGCCTGGAACACAAGATTCGTGCGTAGCTCACGCCACAGTGCTGCACCCAAGTACGCAAGAACAGCAGTTTCCGCAGGAAACTGCAGACGGACTCGTTACTCGCCGTAAGCGAGTGACCAGTCCGCGTGGAGGTGACGGGATTTGAACCCGTGACCCCTTCGTTGCGAACGAAGTGCTCTGCCGGGCTGAGCTACACCCCCGGGGTGAGCCGAGGAGTTTAGACGACGGTCCGGTGTGCCGAGGTCAGAGGGCGGCCGAGCCGTTGTTGGCTTCGTCGATGCTGCGGCGTACCCGCTCTTGGACCGCGGTCATGGTGAGGTCGGCCCTGGATCGCTCGATCAGTGACCGTGCGACGTCGGTCGTCCTGCGCAGGCCGCTCGTCATTCCGTCCGGGTAGTCGAGTGCGGTGAGCAGGTCGATGATCGTCTCCATGCGACCAAAGGTGCCCTCGGCGGCTTCGATGCGCCCACGGCGCAGTTGGTCGAGCAGTCGCCTCCGCAGTTCACCGACGGCCTCGCCGAGACCCTTGAGATACGGGACCGCATCGAGCCGCAGGTCTTGCGGTGTCGGCAGCGGCTCCCCCGCAAGCAGCGCCCGCGTCAGCTCGGCTTCGGCGTACTCCTTGACCGCGTCGTAGTAGAAGCCTGCGTAGTAGATGTCACGATGGTCGCTCAGCGGGGCTTCGGTTTCGGCGACGAGCGCCTTGACATCGGAAAGCAGCGCGTCTGCGGCCTCGCCCTCGCCGCGATGGAGCGCCCGGATGGCGTTGGCGGACGAGCGGATGATGCGCCGACAGTTCTTGAGGGCCAGCTCCCTTGCGTCGTACTTGCTGTCGAGCTCGGCCCGGACGGCGTCCTCGATCGCGGTGAGGTTGTCGGCGTCCAAGGGGTGAAGCGGCTCAGCCGGCGACGACACGCACGGTGGCAGGCGCCACCTCTTCCGGCTCCTGCACCACTCGCAGCGGGACAACCGGGGCTCGAGACGGCGTCGTCTGCTGCGCCATGAGCAACAGCGTGACATAACCGGCGAAGGCCACGTCGAAGCCGATGGTGATCGCCAGCCAGACGGTGCTACCCGTGACGATGGCGGTGACCAGCGACAAGAAGGCACCGGCACCGAGGCCGGTGAGCACACGACGACGGCGCAGGCTGCTGCGGCGCCGCTGCATGGCGTGGCGCGCATCGGACCTCGCCACCGACGCAAGAAGATCCTGCGACCGGGCGAAATTGCGTGTGCTCGACATCGGGGCAGACCGGCGGCCGTCCAGCACCGACGGCAGCAAGAAGGCGGCCCAGATCCCCCCAATGAGAATGAAGGCAAAGAGGTGCATGTATGTCCCTTACTCCGCTCTTGCAAGGGTAAGACCCGGGCCCGTCCGGACCAAGGATTTGGCTTCCCTCACATGGCTAGCCGGCATTGTGGTCGGAATCGGCTGCAGAGAGCAACTCCAAACCGTGTCGCAGCGCCGGAGCCACCACCTCGAGCGACTCCGTCGCCCCTCGCGGCGAGCCGGGCAGGTTGATGATCAGCGTCGACCCGACGATCCCGCACACGCCGCGTGACAGCATGCCGTGGGGCCGCACACCGAACGTGACCGCTCGCATCGCCTCTGCCATGCCGGGCACCTCACGCTCGATCACCTGCTTGGTCGCCTCCGGTGTCAGGTCGCGAGGCGTGAAGCCCGTGCCGCCCGTCGTGACGATCAGGTTGACCGTGCCGGCGAGCCGGCGCAGCTCCGCGGCCACCGACTCGACGCCATCGGGCACCACGCTCGTCTCCGGCTCGTAGCCGAGCTCCGCCAGCAGCCGGACGATCGCAGGGCCGGAGCGATCTTCGGCCTCGCCGGCACTCACCCGGTCCGACACGGTGACGACCGCCACGTTCATCGATGCCAGTCTCCCGACTTGCCGCCAGTCTTGCTGAGCAGGCGGACCCCGACGATCTCCACGCCGCGGTCGAGACCCTTCACCATGTCGTACAACGCAACCGCACCCACGGCGGCCGCGGTCATGGCTTCCATCTCCACCCCGGTGCGTGCGGTCACCCGGGTCGTCACCTCGATGCGGGCTCCGGCGTCGACCCGCTCCACAGAGACCTCGACGGCATCCAGCCCGATCGGATGGCAGAGCGGCACGAGGTCGGGGGTGCGCTTGGCACCCATGATGGCGGCTACCCGAACCACGGCAAGCGCGTCGCCCTTTGGCAACGATCCGGCGAAAACGGCCTCTTGCACCGCGGGAGGCAGCGCAACGACGGCTTCTGCGACGGCGGTCCGCTCCGTCACCTCCTTGCCACCCACGTCGACCATCCGTGCCGACCCCTCCTCGTCGAGGTGAGTCAGCCGCTCACTCATCGAGCGCCTCCTCACGGGTGCGGGTACTGGGAAGCCGGAACATCTCCAGCGACACCGCGTCACCCGCCTCCAGCCGGCCCGTTCCCACCGGGACGACGGCGAAGGCGTTGGCTGCTCCGAGGGCAGACAGCACGTTGGACGATTGACCACCCGATGACCGCACGGTCCACCCATCACTGGGCGACACCCTGGCGATCGACCTCACGAACACGGTCTTGGCAGGGTCGGTGGCGATCTCGTGCTCCAGCACGCCGGTGAACCGCGGCCGGAACAACGCCGCCGACCCCATCATCAACAGCAACGCCGGTCGGACGAACTGCTCGAACGCCACCACGACGGAGACAGGGTTGCCCGGCAGGCCGAACAGCGGTGTGCCCCCCAGCGAGCCAAATGCGAACGGTTTCGCCGGTTGCATGGCGACCTTCCAGAAGTCGACCGTGCCCAGCTTGCCCAGTTCCTGTTTCACGAGGTCGTAGTCACCCATCGACACGCCGCCAGAAGTCACGACGATGTCCGCGGTCTGTGCGGCGTGCCCGAGTACCTGATTGAGTGCCTTGGGATCGTCTCCCACGATGCCGTGATCGACGACGGTCGCTCCCAGCTCGTCGAGTAGCCCGCGGAGCAGGAAACGGTTGGCGTCCCGGATCTTGCCGGGGCCGAGGCGTGCGGTCTCGGGCGGCATGATCTCGTCACCCGTCGACATGATCGCCACCGCTGGCCGGCGGCGCACCTTGGGCCAGGCCACCCCGAGCGATGCCAGCAGACCCAGATGGGCTGGGCGGAGACGGGTCCCGGGTCGCAGCACCTCGGAGCCTGCCGCGATGTCACCGCCCGCCGGGCGGACGGACGTTCCGGGGGCGACCGCCTCGTGAACTGTGACCTGGTCTCCGTTCTGCGAAGTGTCTTCCACCTTGACGACGGCATCCGCTCCCGAGGGCAGCGGAGCGCCCGTCATGATCTTGATCGCCGTGCCCGGCTCGATCTCCCGTGTGGGCACCGAGCCGGCAGGTACGTCCTCGAGCACACGCATCACCACCGGAGGCTCGGCAACGTCGGTTGCCCGCACGGCGAATCCGTCCATCGCCGAGTTGGCGAAGGGGGGCAAATCGTGGGCGGCGACCACGGGCTCGGCGAGTACGAGTCCGAGGCACTCACGCAACGGGGTCTCGGTCACCGGGAGCGGGCGCATGGCGTCGAGCACCTCGCCCCGAGCTTCCGCCAGCGGCCTCATGCCGTGTCCACCGAGCGCTCGGTGCGGGAGATCAGCCGGGAGATGTTGCCGGCGTGGCGGGCGATGACCAGCAGTGCGATCGCACCGGCCAGCACCAGCCGGCTGCCCCGATGACCGGCGAGCGCCATCACGGGAACGTATGCGGCCATGGCGAGCAACGATGCGATCGACGCGGTCCTGGTGACAGCGACGGCGATGCCCCAACCGACGGCGAGCGCAAGACCCCACCCCGGGGCGAGCCAGATCGCAGCCCCGATGGCGGTGGCCACCCCCCGACCGCCGCGAAATCTGTGCCAGATCGGAAATGCATGGCCGATGACAGCGGCCAGCGCGGCGGCAAAGCCAATCGTCGGGTCCACCATGGTCGAGCCGATCGCCGCGGCCGCAATCCCTTTGAGTCCGTCGCCGACCATCACGATCGCAGCTGGGCCCTTGCCGACCGACCGCAACACGTTGGACGTGCCCGGGTTGCCGCTGCCTTCCATGTAGATGTCGATGCCGAGCGTGCGCGGCACGATGACCCCGAAGTCGATGCTTCCGAGGAGGTAGCCGATGACGATGGCGGTCACGCCAAGCACGATTTGGTGAGTTTAGAAGTGGTTGACGTCCCTTCCTCATCGAGGATTGGGCCCAACCTCGATATCGTTACGTGGACATTCGCGCTCCAGCCTGCGTAGAGTGCGGGTTCCGAGGGGTGGCGTGACTCCTCGAGCCGATTGGTACGGGAGAGATATGACACCATTCAGGCTTGGGACCCAGCAGTCACTTGACTGACCGAGCAAAGAGTTTGCAGGTTCCTCCCCGTGGCTGAACGCAAGTCCCCCCACCATTCCCCCTGCTTGCGTGAGGCGCCCTCCCTCCCTCGGGAGGGAGGGACGGGGAGGTTGTAAGGCCTTCGTCGCACAGGCGGAGGCCTTGCTCGTTTCCAAGGGTCTTCCCGCAGGCCCTCCCGGCCGATACGTTGCCGGTGTGTTCTGGTTGCTGCGGCCTCCCTACCTGCGATGGGTCGGTGCTGCAGCGTTGGTGGCGGTTGCCGCGCTCTTCGACGTGGCGGGCTCGGCCACCGAGCCGTTCCCGTTCGCCTCCGAATCCATCGCCTCCGGAGCGCCCGTGGATTCGGCAATAGAGTGGCGCGACGTCCCCCGGGGCCTCCTCCCGGCGCCTGCCGATCCGTCCGGCTTCGCCGCCCGCAGGATCGATCCCGGCGAGCCCCTCACCGCGGGTGCGGTGCGGGCAACCGGCGGGATCCCCGCCGGGTGGTGGTCGGTTCCGGTCGACCTCCCCGAGTCGGCGCAGGTCGGCACGGCCGTGCGTCTCGTGTCTCCTGAATCCAACCTCGACGTGCGCGGCATCGTCGCCCAGCCGACCGGCTCCGGAGCTTTCGCCACGACCAGCCCCGGTCTGGTGGCCGTTGCCCCCGGCGACGCAGCTGCGGTGGCGGCGGCGGTGGCCCAGGATCGCTTGATCGTCCTGATGGGTGGTTAGGGCGCCGCCGACGGCATGCGGTAGGCTCCCGCCCGATGCTCGAAGCTGCCTTCTGGGGTCTCATCCAGGGCGTGACCGAGTTTCTTCCGATCTCGTCGAGTGGGCACCTCGTGCTCGTCCCGGCGCTGTTTGGCAGGGAAGGGCCGGATCTCGCGACGTCCGCCGTGCTCCACGTGGGCACGCTGGCGGCCGTGGTCGTCTACTACCGGCACGAGATCGTCGAGATCTTCCGGCTCACGGAGAGCGGGAAGCGCCTGCTGCGATTCATGGTCATCGGGACGATTCCGGCCGGTGTGGCCGGCCTGCTGCTGCGCGATTGGTTCGACCAGCTCAACGAGAACCCCCGAGGTGTCGCCCTGGCGATGATCTCGATGGGCGGCGTGATGGTCGCAACACGTTTTCTCGAAGCGGGCCGGCGCCGTGCCAAGGAGATCCGATTGCGCGACACCGTCGTGATGGGTGTTGGTCAAGCGTTTGCTCTCATCCCCGGCGTGTCACGCTCGGGCGCCACCATCACCTCGGGAATGGTCGAGGGCTTCGAGTCCCGCGACAGTGCCAACCTGGCGTTCCTCCTCGGCATCCCGGCGATCGCCGGCGCCGGTCTGATCAACTTCGTCGACCTCACCAGCGAGAACGGAGCGGGGCTCAGCGGAGAGCTTCTCGTCGGCATGATCGTCGCCGGCATCGTTGGATATGCCGCCATCGCAGGGCTGCTCGGCCTCATCAGGAGAACCGGCCTCGTGCCCTTCGGATGGTATTGCGTCGGCTTTGGCCTGCTGTCGCTGGCGTTGCTGTAACAGCGTCAGAACTCGACCGCGCTCCAGGGCGGCACCGCCGTGCGGAACAACCGGTCCAATTCCTCGATCGCCGCCACGTCGCCGCGGATCCGGCCGGCGGTCGCCAGCGACAGTGCCGATCGCCCACCCATGTACAACGCACCCAGCTCGCTCACGTCGAGCGTGATGTCGGCTGCTGCATCCGTCGCTGCGCATGCCGCGACACCCTCGGCCACGGTGAGCAACCATCGCCCGTCGTTGGGCTCGCAGAAGGTGTCGATCACCTCGAGCACCAATGTGCCGGACCCGGCATATGTGCGTGCCTCCAGGCATGTCGGGACGTCGAGCAGCCGGAACCACATGTACTCGGCACCCGTCGCCTTCAGCGCACGGCTGTCGTCGATCATCCACTGCAGCGGCTCGTCGACGGGCCGGCGGACAAAACGAACCTCATCCGTGAGGTCGATGTCGGCGAAGAACTGAGCGAGCCCTCGGTAGGCGTCGACCGTCAGTGCATGGAACTCGTCGACACGCACCTCGCCCTTCCCTTCCACCTTCGTCCGATAGAACCCATAGCCCTCGAGACCGGACTCGCCATGCCACACCACGATGCGGCGGTGACCGTGGCCGCGCCGTTGCCAGTCCTCGTCGAGCAGCTCGAGATGGTTCCACAGCAGCTCGGAGCGGTCCAGCATGCCGTGCCGGCTGCAGGCGGCACGGTGCAGCGGGGGAATGAGGTCGGCGGCATCCTCGTGACTGATCAACCGTGCGGACCCTTCGGGTCGCTCGGCTCGCCACCTCAGCCCCCGGCTGTGCAGCGTCCAATCGATGTGGTTGACGGCCTGCCCGAAACCGAAGCGGCCGTAGATGGTGGCTTCGGACGCCCACAGTGCTGCGAGCGGCTCGTTGCGGTCGCGGCTCTCGTCGAGCAAGCGACGCATCATCTTGCGCAGCACGCCACGACGCCGGTGCGTCGGCAGCACGGTCACGAAGGTGATCCCTGCCGTCGGAAGGCGGGCCCCGCCGGGGGCGGTTGCGATGTAGAGATTGGATCCTCCACTGCCGACGACCTGGTCGCCGTCCAGCGGCACGACGAACCGCTCGTCGTCGAAGCCGGCCAGTATCCGCCCGATCTCGTCGTCGTCGGCTTGAAAGCCGAACGGCACGCCGGCGGCCCGAATCATCTTCGGTCCGAGGTCGGCATCGATGTGAGCGATGTCGATGTGTGCTGCTGCCATTGGCAGGAGCGTACCCGCCGACCCGTTAGCCTCCGCCACCATGTTCGACGACCAACCCCGAGCCCGGCGGCGCCTCGACGCGGAATTGATCGCATGGATGACCACGGTGCGCCCCGACGGCCAGCCACAATCGTCGCCAGTGTGGTTTCTCGTCGACGGGGATGAGATCCTCGTCTACAGCGCGGCAACATCGCGACTGCGCAACATCGCGGGCAACCCGCGGGTCGCACTCAACCTCGATGGCAATGGGAGCGGCGGCGACATCGTGACGATGGAAGGCACGGCTCGCATCGTCGACGACGAGCCACCGGCAGCCGCCAACGGGAGATACGTTGCCAAATACCGTGACGCCATGCAGCGCAACGGGTGGAGCCCGGACCGCTTCTCGGAGCTCTACCCGGTGGCGGTGCGCATCAGAGTCGATCGAGGTCGGGTGTGGTGAATATTCCGGCGTGTTCGTGCGTTGTGCCCCCGACGCAGGCGACAGGTGAGGACGGGATCGATGACGATCTTCAGCCGTAGGGCGAAACCGACGAAGATCCACACGCTGGAAGAGCTGGAACCGATGCTCGACTCGGGCCAGCCGGTGCTGCTCGACTTCTTTCAGGTTGGCTGCGCTCCGTGCCAGGTGATGGACGGCATCATGAACGAGCTGGCGCGGGAGTACGGGGAGAGTGCCCACATCGTGAAGGTCGACGTGACGAAGGTGGCCGGCGCCGCCCAGGTGTTCAAGGTTCGCTCGACGCCGACGTTCGTGCTGCTCGGCCGGCCACAGAAGAAGCTCAACAAGAAGCAACGCAGAGCCGGCGAGGAGCCGCCGCAACCGGGGAACATCGCACAGCGCTGGCGCTCCTCGGGGTTGGTGAAGAAGGACCAGCTCGTCCGGGTGCTGGAGGGGCACGGCGCCGTCCCCGTCGCCTGATAGGGTCACGCTCGCGGGTCGACACGCAGCCGAGCAGATCCGCTCCGCACCATGGCGCAAGCGAGATTCATCGTCATCGAAGGGCTCGACGGGGCAGGCACCACGACACAGGTCGAGCTGGTGCAGCAGCTCCTGGCGGGCGACGGCATCGAGGCGTACAAGACCCGCGAGCCCTCACAGGGTGCGCTCGGCGCAATCGCCAGCCTGCACGTGAGCGGCAAGTTGACCATGGACGAACGGGCCATGGCGATGACGTTCTCGGGTGACCGCATGGACCACCTCGCCGAGGAGATCGAGCCCCAGCTCGCCAAGGGGATCTGGGTGCTGTGCGATCGCTATTACCTGTCGACGATGGCGTATCAAGGGGCGAAGCTGGCCGCAGCGGGCGTCGACGACCCGAACGACGTGGACTGGGAGGTGGCCGACCGTGAGCTGGCGTGGGTCCTCGAGCTCAATCGTCATGCACGTGTGCCGGATCTGACCGTGTTTCTCCGCGTGCCGCCGGCAGTGTGTGCCGCCCGCAGCCGCCGCTCGCGATGGCACCGTGAGCGATACGACGAGGGTGCGATGCCGTATCTCGCAGATGCCTTCTACGAGCGAGCGATCGGTCACCTCGTTCAGCGTGGGGAACGGGTTGTGGAGCTGGACGGCTACGACCGCACGGCGGACGACGTCGCCGCCGAGATCCGCAGCATCGTCATGGGTCTGTTCGGCAGCGCACGACCGCCCGTCGTGCGCGAGGCGCCAACGCAATGAGGAAGGTCGGCATGGGCGATCAGACAATCGTTAAGGACGACATGAGAGCATTCGTCGACCCCTTCGACCATGCGCAGGTCAAGGGTGCAGCATATGACCTCCGAGTTGGCCGACATGTGCGGATTCTGAACTCGATCGACGATGGTGGCATCCGA
This sequence comes from Acidimicrobiia bacterium, assembly GCA_965216945.1. Taxonomy (GTDB): domain Bacteria; phylum Actinomycetota; class Acidimicrobiia; order Spongiisociales; family UBA5794; genus DATHZQ01. Next base: position 820,229 of record CBDCGU010000003.1, read on the forward strand.
GATGTCGTCTTAGAGGATGCTGACAACTGCGACACCTTTGCCATCCCACCAGGCCACGTAGCGCTCATCAACACGATGGAGGAGGTCGCTCTGCCAGACGATGTGCTCGGCCGACTTTCGCTGCGAACGCATTGGGCCATCAGACAGCTGAGCTTTCATGGCGGCTTGGTTGATCCGGGCTATAGCGGAACGCTCTCGCTACCGATAGCAAACCTCGGCCAGCGCGATCGGATGCTTCGGCTCGGTGAAGGAGTCGCCTCGCTGCAACTCATCAAGATCGGTTCGCACGTCGATCCGAGGGAGTCAAGGACGGGCAGTGAACTGAGATCAGCCCTCGCCGGGTCAATCTCGCAGTCATACATCCCAGTGAGCGACCTTTCGGACCGAGTCAAGGAACTCGAGGAAGGGCAGCGGAAGCTGGAGCCATTGCTCAAGTCGACCGATTTCCTCTTGAAGGCATTCCTCATAGCCACATTGGTCGGGGTACTGAGTGGCGTCATCATCGGTGCCTTCAGCGCTCCTGGCAACGGGAGTCAGAGCGGACTTGGAGCTTCGGTTCTGCCATGGGCACTCGGTTTTGCCGCCTTCGCCCTCGTTGCCATCACGGCGCTCTACGTCGTACCCGTCGTGCGTCAGGCCGCTGCAGCGCGGGTGAGGCGAATGAAACAGGCTGAGCACACACGCGCCCGAAATCACGAGTAGTCGTAGAAGCCCTTGCCCGTCTTGCGGCCGAGGTGGCCGGCTTCGACCATGCGCTTGAGCAGCGGCGGCGGGGCGAACCGGGGCTGGCGGAACTCCTCGAACAGCGATTCCATGACAGCCAGCATCGTGTCGTTGCCGATCAGGTCGCTCAAGGTCAGGGGACCCATCGGGTAGGCGGCGCCGTTCACCATGGCGGCGTCGATGTCCTCCTTGGAGGCGAAGCCCTCCTCGTACATGCGAATGGCGTCGGTGATGTACGGGCAGAGCAGCAGGTTGACGATGAATCCGGCACGGTCCTTGGCGTGGACGACCGTCTTGCCCAACGACTCGGCAGCGAACGTCGCGGCCCGCTCGACCGTGTCGTCCCCGCTGGAGACGCTGCGGACCACCTCGACCAGCGGCATGACGGTGGCCGGGTTGAAGAAGTGCATGCCCACTACCGATTCCGGGCGGGTCGTGGCCTGGGCGATCCTGATGATGGGGATGGATGACGTGTTCGAGGCGAGTATGGCGTCGTCTGCAGCGACGATGTCGTCCAGCTCACGGAAGATCGACTGTTTGAGCTCCTCGTTCTCCACCACGGCCTCGACCACGAGGTGGCGGTCGTGCATGGCGGCGAGATCGGTACCAAAGCTCATCCGGGCCAGCGATTCGTCACGGGCCACCGCTTCGAGCTTGCCGCGCTCGACCGCCTTGGCCAGGGACTTCTCGACCCGGGCACGGGATGCCGCTGCCGCCACGTCGTTGATCTCGTGGATCACGACATCGATGCCGGCCTTGGCACACACCTCTGCGATGCCCGCTCCCATCTGCCCGCCACCGACGATGCCGACCCTGTCGATGCCCATGTCTGACTCCTCTGCGGGAAACGATTGCGGGCCAGCGTAGACGGCGCTCTGCGAGCAGGTTCGGCAGTTCGGGTGCGGACTACTCCGAGGCGTCCGGGACGTTGGCGAAAGCCTGGCGCCGCTCCTCGACGATTCCGTACGCGATCTGCTCGAACGCCTCGACGAGCCACGTGTGTGCCGGCTCACCGGAACGGAAGTCGGCCGGCGCCATCCCCTGGATGCGGCCCTGCGCCGCCAGTTCGCCGACTCGCTTCATGTCGTCGCCGTCGTCGGTGGCCACTCCGAAGGTCTTCGCACCCCCGGCGTTGAGCACCGACAGCACGGGCACGTCGCTCGCCCCGTCGGCCACGTAGATCATGTTGCGCAACGGCACCCGCCGGTGGGACTCCGCCATGGGAGCATGAACGTCGACCGCCGGGTCGACGTTCACGCCCTTGTTGATCTCGAAGATGGCTCGCGTCTTGCCGGTGTCGTCGATGGCACTGCCCACCTGGGTGATCCCGGCGGCAGAGCCGCCCACGGGCAGCTGATCGAGGAAGCCCGGAGGCGCCGGCTCCTCGATGAACGAGTTGGCCCAGATGCCGTCGAGATGGGGGCCGTAGGCGCTTCCCTCGATCATGGGTCGGATCCCGGTCGACACGACGTAGTGCTCGACCGTGATGCCTTCGCGGCGGAAATCGGGGACCGCCTGAGCATGGTCCCGGGTTTCGGCCATGAAGTCAGGCATGCCCGGTACCGGCTGGAGTGTGCGGCCGAGCTCCCGCAACCGGTCGTTGCTCAGCCCGGGCAGGCGGCCGCTGCGCACATACGTGAGCAGGTGAAGCAGATAGGCCATCTCGGGGGCGATGATCTCACCGCGGGCGTCGTGGTAGTCCACGAGCCCGGCGACTTCTTGCCAGAACTCGTCCTGGTCGACGTCGTAGGCCTCGAAGATCGGCGACTGCATGTTGCCCGCGATCAGCGTGCGGTCGAAGTCCCAGATGAACGCGACGACGGGTTGGGTGAGGAGCGGCTCCGGCATCGCCTCAGGTTACCGACCGGTTACGGTCGTTCGAAGCGGCCGAAAACGACCTCCCCGTCCTCGAACCACCACGATTGGAGGCGGCACGGGGTGCCGCGCAGGGCGGCGTGGGCCCCGCCTATGCCGAATGTGGGAGCCAGAATCGTGACCTGCCATCCACTTCCGGCCAGCGACCACACAACGGAGCTGAGCCCGGCGGCATCCTCGGCGGAGGGCACCACGATCTCGATGATGCGCCGATCGATGGCGACGATGCAGCTGAGAAAGCCCAGCGCATCGGTCACCGGGGCGCCCGCCATCTCGGCGAGCCATGACTCGACCACAGCCTCGTGCCGCAGCGAATAGTGGGCAACGGATGCCCGCACGACCTCTGCCACCGCCGATACCTCGGCCTGAACCGCTACCGCCATACACCCCTCCGCGTGGATTACACCAGTGTAGTTCGTGGTCGCACCAATCCGGTGCGGATGGGGCCTGAAGCCCGGACCACGGCAACGCCGTCATCGCCAGCGGGCAGTAATCTCGACGTATGGCCGTCGTGGACCCCCCGATTGCGTTGAGCGAGGCCGGGCTCAATGCGGCCGAAGTGAGGCAACGGATCGCCGCCGGCCACGTGAACGTCGTGCCCGACGGACCGAGCCGATCGACGGCCGACATCGTCCGCGCCAACCTCATCACTCGCTTCAACATCCTGCTGAGCGTGCTGTTGGTCGTCGTGCTCGTCGTCGTACGAGAGCCGCGGGACGCCCTCTTCGGAATCGTCCTGGTGACGAACGCCGCCATCGGCATCATCCAGGAGCTTCGCGCCAAGCGCACCCTCGACCAGCTCGAGCTGCTGACCTCTCCGAAGGCGCGCGTCGTGCGCAGCGGCGCCGTCGCGGAGATCCCGATCGATGAGATCGTGCTCGACGACATCGTCGACCTGCGCCCCGGCGACCAGCTGGCCGTCGACGGCACCGTTGTCGGCGCCACCGGGCTCGAGGTCGACGAGTCGCTGCTGACGGGCGAAGCCGACACGGTCCACAAGGAGCCGGGACACGAATGCCTCTCCGGTAGTTTCGTGGCTGCCGGCCGGGGCCGCTATCGGGCGACGCGGGTGGGCGCCAACGCATATGCGGTGAAGCTCGCTCAGGAGGCGAAGCGCTTCACGCTCGTCCGCTCCGAGCTCCGCGATGGCATCGACTGGATCATCGCCGGGGTCAGCTGGGCGGTGGGTCCGGTGATTGCGCTCCTCGTATGGAGCCAGATGCGCGCCGACGAGAGCTTCACCGAGGCGTTGCGGGGTGCGGTTGCGGGGGCTGTGGGAATGATCCCGCAGGGTCTGGTTCTGCTCACCTCGATCGCCTTTGCCGTTGGTGTCATCCGGCTCGGTCGCCGGCAAGTTCTGGTGAAGGAGCTCCCCGCCATCGAAGGTCTCGCTCGGGTCGACACCGTCTGCTTCGACAAGACGGGAACGCTCACCGAGGGCAAGCTCGCCGTCCAGGATGTCGTCAGCCTCGACGGCTCCGATCCCGGCGAGGCACTGGCGGCGCTGGCCGTTGCCGACCCCCACCCCAACGCCACGCTCTCCGCGGTGAGGAACGCCTACCCCGACGCTCCGGAGTGGCGCCTGATGCAGGCGATTCCCTTCTCCTCGGCCAGGAAGTGGAGCGGTGCGACCTTTGCCGGCAGGGGCTCCTGGCTCCTGGGTGCGCCCGACATCCTTGCTCCGAGCGACGCCGCGCTCCTGGCAGACGCCGAGCGTCACGCAGCCAACGGCATCCGGGTGCTCGTCCTCGCCACCACCGAGGCATCGCTGTCCGGCGAGGCGTTGCCGCCGGGAGCGCGACCCGTGGCCATGCTGATGCTCGGCGATCGCGTCCGCACCGACGCCGCCCAGACGCTCCAGTACTTCGCACAGCAAGGTGTGACCGTCAAGGTCATCTCGGGCGATCACCCCCGCACGGTCGCGGCGATCGCCAGAGATGTCGGCGTGGTGGGATCGAATGAGGTCGTCGATGCCCGGGACCTGCCCAATGATCCGGCGAAGCTGGCGGAGGTGATGGAGCAAGCGACCGTCTTCGGCCGCGTGTCACCCCACCAGAAGCGGGCCATGGTCGCGGCGCTGCAGACCCGCGGGCACGTCGTGGCGATGACCGGCGACGGGGTCAACGACGTGCTGGCGCTCAAGGACAGCGACATCGGGATCGCCATCGGCGCCGGCGCCCCGGCCTCGCGCGCCGTGGCCCAGCTCGTGCTCATCGACGGGAAGTTCGACACGCTTCCGGGCGTGGTCGGTGAGGGGCGCAGGGTGATCTCGAACATCGAGCGAGTCGCCAACCTGTTCGTCACCAAGACGGTGTACGCCATCGGAATCGCCATCGCCATCGGATTGGTTGCGCTCCCCTTCCCATTCCTGCCTCGCCACCTCACCCTGGTGGGAATGGTGACCATCGGCATCCCCGCCTTCTTCCTGGCCCTCGCCCCTTCCGCTCGGCGGGCACGCAGCGGGTTCGTCGGTCGTGTGTTGCGCTTCGCCATCCCGACGGGGCTGGCGGCGGCGATCGCCACGTTCGGTGCGTATCAGCTCGCCATCTCCGAAGGTGTCGACCTCACCGAGGCTCGCACCACGGCGACGCTGGTGCTCACCGCCATCGGCCTGTTTGCTCTGGGCATGGTGAGCCGTCCACTGCTTCCGTGGAAGAAGTGGCTGATCGCGGCAATGGCAGGCCTGCTCATCCTCTTCATGGTCAGCCCGGTCTCGCACGACTTCTTCGAGCTCAACCTGCCACGGCCGGTCGTCCTGCTGGCAGCCCTCGGCATCGTGGCCATCACCGGGGCCGTGATGGTTGGTGCGCTGCGCGGCGTGGGCTGGGCCAAACAGGTACCCGACCTGTTGCGCGAGCACCCGCCGGCCGAGTCGCGGATGTGGCGGTCGCTCGTCGCCAAGGCCAAGGAGCTGGCGGGCACAGGTCCCGTCGATCGAGCTGCCGGGGCACAGCCGGCGCCCACCGCTCGGCGCAAGCCGGCCGCGGTGGCCGACTCTCCCCTCGGAGAGATCGAATGGTTCGATCCCGACGAGGAACTACCACTCCCGCCGCACAGCGAACGGCGCTGACGCCCGTGGTCGGCTCCTCCGCCTCCCGCCCGGAGGCCGTGGCTGCTACGCAGGCGGCGGATCCTCCCGGCTGATACCTGGGGCGATGGGATCGCCCGAATCTCGCTCCCCAACCGCCGCGGGGAAGCCGACCTCCTCGGCGCGTTGCTTGAACCACATGCCCTCGGGAGTGTGGCGCGCCATCCCGTCGAAGATCGTCGCCAGCAGCTGGGTGTTGCGAAGTCCCATGTTCTCGTAGGCCTGGTTGATCATGAGCTTCTGCATCATCAACTGGTTGCGAGGCACGCCGGCCATCCGGCGTGCCAGCTCGTCGACCCGAGCATCCAACTCCGCCTCCGGCACCGATTCGAGGACGAGGCCCATGGCAGCCGCCTCCTTCCCGTCGACGAGATCGCCGGTCAGGAGCATCCGCTTCGCCCGTTCCGCACCGAGCCGGTACACCCACATCGCCGTGGTCGGGCATCCCCACACTCGAGCCGGCGGATAGCCGATTCGGGCGTCGTCCGCCATCACCACCAAGTCGCACGCCAGTGCGATGTCGGATCCCCCGGCGACGGCAAACCCCCGCACCTTGGCGATCGTCGGCTTGGTGGCGTGCCACAGCGACATGAAGTCGGCTGTGTTGCGACCCATGAACCGCATGTCGATCGTGGGATCCCACGGCATCTCCTGCACGCCGGCGTTGCTTCCCGGCGCCTCGGCGTAGTCCTTGAGGTCGTATCCAGAACAGAAGGCCCGGCCGGCGCCCGTGACGACGATGACGTGGACCGATGCGTCGGCCTCTGCACGTTCCACTGCGCGTCGAATCTCCCCCGGCATGGCAGCGTCGATCGCATTCAGACGATCGGGTCGGTTCAGTGTGATGGTGGCAATGCGGTTGGAAGCCGCATAGGTGATGCTGGTGAGCTCCATGGGAGAGACCCTATCCATCTCGACCAAGCGGCTCACAGTTGAGGCGAGGGCTCACTCCCGGTCAGCAGTGGGACGTTGAACCACCCGGCCAAGTCGGCAGCGGCGGCGAGGAGGTCATCCTCCGTGTACGGCACCTCGTTCAGCACGAGCAGGTAGGCGAGACGGAAGTTCCCAAAGGAGCTCGGATTGCTGTCCTCGCGGGCTCCAAGGCGGATACCCACATCGAGATTGTTCCCCGGTGCGGCCATCGATTCGTCGAGGATGTCGTCCAACCTGTCCCAGAACCGGACCTGGCCGCTCTCCCTGACGACGTAGGTGATCACGACCCGATGGGCGCCGCCGGTGACGTCGTCGGTCGGCGAGGCGCGGGGATCCTCGATGGTCGGGCTCATGATCGGGTGGTAGTGCTGTGCCTGTGATCCGTCCGGACCGGACATGGTCACCCACGATTGCTCGCCGCGCAGGGTGCGCTCCTCGTCGTAGTCGTCGTATGCCAGCACATGCTTGGTCGAAAGGTCCCCGGACGGATGCTTGGTCATGACGACGGTCCGATGTCCGTATGTGACGGTCTCCAGGACCAGGTGAAAGACCACGTCGCCGGTATTCAGCTTCCCGAATGTCGCTTGCAGGATGTCGTTTACACCGTCGAATTCGACCGATGGCCGACCGCCAAAGCCCATGGTGGCCCGATAGGTCGGTTCGTCCTGGCCGTCGACTGCGGCGAACTCGATACCGGCAACCTCGTCCACCCAAACCGCCACAGGATCGCCGTCGGAGTGACCGAGCGACCGGGCATCCAGCAGGAAATGCACGTCTTCGACCAGATACACCCCCGGGAGTGCCAGCTCGACGGCAGCGAGGCCGACCGGATCAACGACTGCCGTCGAACCCTCGAGAACCACGATGGTCTGCGATGTGTTGCCCGTCGTCACGGCGAAGCCGGCCGGAGCGGCGACTGTCACGGAGACATCCCCCAGCGGAAGGTCCTCCACCACATAGGTGCCGGCACCACCCGTCGTTGCGGTCCACAGGCCGCCGACTCCGTCCGCCACCGACACGACCACCCCTGACAGGCCCTCCTCGCCCTCATCGTCGACTCCGTTCTCGTTGCCATCGACAAACACGGTTCCGCTGATCGCCCCGACCGGGCTCGGCGCATAGCCGATGGGCTCGGCAGCGATCGTCGCCCCCTCGAAGACTTCGAGAACCTGGGTCTCGTTGGCGGTCGTGGCGACATACCCCGCCGGAGCGGCACCGGTCGCCGTCGCCATACCGATAGGAACGCCCTCCACCAGATAGGTTCCGTCGGCCCCACTCACGACGTGCCATTCTTGACCGAGCGAGTCGACAACCGCGATCGCGACGCCTGCGATGCCGGTCTCCGCCCCGTCCTCGACGCCGTTGCGGTTCGTGTCGCCGAAGATCCGTCCCGCCAGGCTCCCCGCGGTGGGCGGAGCGTCACCCGTCACCAGGATCGCATCCGGCAGCGTGTCGGCCAGTCCATCGGGGTTGGCCACCGTCAGATCCCGCAGGCCGGCGCCGGCCATCGGGTCGGCCGCGACAGAGAGCCGCAGCCGGCTGCCCCGCGTCGCGACGATCGTCGTTGCGAGCCCGTCACCCGAGAACCAGGCGGTCGCGGAATCATCCACACCCGTCGCCTCCACGTCATACGTGATCGCCTCGCCCGGGTCGATGGTCTGATCTGCAGACAGAACCCCGACGATCTCAGGTGGAGTGCCTGTTTCCGCTCGCACCGGGATCCCAGCATCGGTGAGAATCCCCACGACCATCACGACTGTCAGCGCTCCGACCAGAGCTCCGTGTTGCACTCCACGACCCATGCTGGTGATGTATCAGGCGGCTCTCTCCGGACGATCACCCGGCGACCATCTGCGGCTCCTGCATGAATGGAATGTCGGAGTGACGACCATGCGGGAAACGAGCGTCGAGCCCCATCGTTGGCGGCGGCGATGGCCAGGAAGAGCAACGCTCAGCTCCGGGAGCGCAAGCGGCGAGAGGCGGAAGAGCGCCGTCGCCAGGAGGCGCGCAGCCAGCGGCTCCGCGCCATCGGCCTCGGCAGCGCCATCGTCGTCGGTCTCGCACTGGCACTCATTGCCCTCTGGCCCGAACCATCCACCGGGAACACCACGAGGGAAGCGTGGGACCTGCCGCAACTCGACGGAGACGGCCGGGTCGCTCTCGCCGACTTCGAGGGGACGCCGACCGTGGCCGCGTTCTTCGCTTCGTGGTGCACCGTGTGCGAGGAGGAGATTCCGCAGCTGCTGGCGCTGTCACAACAGCTCGGCGATGAGGTCGACTTCGTCGGCATCAACAGCCAGGACAACGGTCAAGGACTCGGCGATGCCGAGAAATGGGGCATCGCCGGCGTGTGGCCCCTCGCCCGCGACATCGGCAACGGCAACGGTAGCTCGCTGTCCGTGCAGACCTTCGGGGCTCGTGGCTCGCCCACGAACGTGATCTACAACTCCGCAGGCGAGGTCGTACACGTCCAGCTCGGTGGTATCAGCCCTACCCAGCTCCTGCGGCTCCTCGAAGACCTGACCGAGTTCGAGGCCTGACCGGCCTTCGTGGTTCATATGCGCCTGCGTGAATCTTTCCGTGGGTGGTGGGCCTGAAGCACGAGCAGGGTGCTGCAAACGCTCGAGAGCCGGCTCGGCACCCAACGTCAGACCGCTCATCCCAACGCGAGATCATGCCGCGACGGCGTCGCCGCCATCGTCATGGGGTGCTCGTCGCGGCATTCACTCCCACCGGTTCACCAATGCCCCAGCCTTCGAGGACCTCACGGACGGGTTCCGCGACTCGGTGATCACCAGGAGGCGGCGGACCAGGCCCGATGTGACCGCCCCCACGTGCCTGCTGAGTAGGGTGCGCCCCCCACGATCACCAGCGGAGCGCCGATGACCGACGAGACCAAGAACGAGAAGGACGAGGAGAAGCCGGAGCCGCCTCCACATCACGAAGACACGTTCAGCGAGACGACCCACACGGTCGCGATCGACGGGCAGACGATCGAGTACACGGCCACCGCAGGTCACATGGTCGTCAAGGAGGAGGAAGGCAAGAAGCAGGCCTCGTTCTTCTCGGTCTCGTACATCCGCAACGACGTGGAGGACCGGCGGGCACGGCCGGTGATCTTCTCGTTCAACGGAGGACCGGGCTCCTCGTCGGTGTGGCTGCATCTCGGTGCGTTGGGACCACGGCGGGTCGTTCTCCGGGAAGACGGCATGCCGGTGGCTCCACCGGGCCGTCTCGTCGACAACGAGCACTCGATCCTCGACGTGGCCGACCTCGTGTTCATCGACCCCATCAGCACCGGCTACAGCCGCGCCATCCCCGAGGAGGACGCCAAGAACTTCCACCATTTCACGAAGGACCTGGAGTCGGTGGGCGAGTTCATCCGCATGTGGCTTGCCCGCAACCACCGCTGGGGCTCGCCGAAGTTCCTCGCAGGCGAGTCCTACGGCACCACTCGATCCGCTGGTCTCGCCGGACACCTCCTCAAGCGACACGGGCTGTATTTCAACGGTCTGATCCTGATCTCGTCGATCCTCAACTTCCAGACCACCGGGTTCGACAGCGACACCTGGACGTTCCGCCGCGGCAACGACCTGCCCTACGTGGTATTCCTCCCCACCTATGCCGCAACCGCCTGGTACCACGGCAAGGTGGCGGCGGAGTACCAATCGATGTCGCTCGAGGACTTCGTCGCCGAAGTCGAGCGGTTCGCCTCCAGCGACTACACACTCGCCCTCCACGAAGGCAGTCGCCTTCCCGCCGGGCGCCGTCAGGAGATCATCGAGCAACTGGCGGCCTACACCGGGCTGGCGGAGAGCTACGTGGAGCAGTCCGACCTTCGGATCGAGATCCTCCGATTCTGCAAAGAGCTGCTGCGGAGTGAGGGTCGCACCGTCGGCCGCATCGACAGCCGCTATACGGGCATCGACCGGCTCCGCACGGGGCACATGATGGAGAACGACCCGAGCATCGACGCCACCATGGGTGTCTACACCTCGGCGTTGAACGACTATGTGCGGGGCGATCTCGCCTACGAGAGCGACCTGCCGTACGAGATCCTCACCGACCGGGTGCATCCGTGGGATTACGAGGACTTCAAGAATGCCTACGTGGACGTTTCCGAGACGCTCCGGGAGACGATGTCCCGCAACCCGTTCATGAAGGTCTACGTCGGCAACGGCTACTTCGACCTGGCGACACCGCACTTCGCCACGGAATACACCTTTGCGCACCTGGGTCTCGATCCCGCGCTCCAGGACAACGTCACGATGGCATACTACCCCGCGGGGCACATGATGTACGTGCATCTGGAGTCGCTGGCGGCGATGCGCCACGACATCGCGACGTTCGTCACGGGGGCCACGTCGGAGCCGACCTGAGCCGGTTACGATTCGCCCCTCGCCCGCGTAGCTCAGGGGATAGAGCAACTGCCTCCTAAGCAGTAGGTCGCACGTTCGAATCGTGCCGCGGGCGCCACACCGGGCCGCTCGTGATCTCTATGCTCCGCCGATGCGTATTCCGCCGGCTCGGTGGGTGGCGATCGGCGGAACGGTCTGCATCTCCTTCTCCGGTATTCTCGTCGCCCTCTCCGGAGTCACACCGATCACGTCGGCGTTCTTCCGGATCGCGTACGCGTTGCCGGTCCTCGCACTCATCGGCTGGTTCGGTCGCCACAGCGACCCGCGGACCCGCCGGCAGCGGTGGGGCGCCTTCCTCGCCGGCGTGTTCCTGGCCATCGACCTGTTCTTCTTCCACAGCGCCATCGACCAGATCGGCGCCGGGCTGGCCACGGTGGCGGTCCACACCCAGGTGGTCTTCGTTGGTGCGCTTGCCTGGCTCCTCTACCGGCAGCGGCCGACGAAGCGCACCGTGATCTTCGGAGCGATCATCTTCCTCGGCGTTGGCCTGCTCTCGGGGCTGGGTCGAGAGGACGCCTTTGGTGACGATCCGATCATGGGGGCACTGATGGGTTTGGCGGCGGGGGCAACGTACGCGGCGTTCCTGGTCACGTTGCAAGCGGCGAATCCCGAGGGCGGGGGGCCGGCCGTCCGAGTGCTCACCGACGCCTCCCTGGGGACGCTGGCCGCTGCCGCCGCAATCGGCATGCTGACCGGAACGCTATCGGTGACCCCGAGCTGGCCGGCACATGGATGGTTGGTTGCACTGGCCCTGTTGATTCAGGTGGCCGGCTGGGCATCGATCACGTACGCCCTCCCGCGGCTGCCGGCGCTCACGGTCTCCGTCATCATCCTGGGTCAGCCGACGCTTGCCGTCCTGTGGGGTTGGCTCATCCTCGACGAACGGCTGTCGCCGACACAGGCGACCGGAGTGACCCTGGTGGCGATCGGTCTCGTTGCCGTGAATGCCCAGAGGTCGCTGGTGGTCGAACCGGAACGGGCAGCTGCCTGAGCGGGCACGGCGGCGATGCAGGGGCCACGACGACGCTGTTGCGCACCACGATGGTGTCGGCCGACCGCCCGCCGTGGTCAGTCAGATCGCGACGGGAAACAGGCCGGCGAGATTCCGGAAGAACCGAGATCGTGGCATCACGTCGGTTGCTCCGAGCGAGCGTGCCGCCGCCAGGGCGTGGTCGTCGACGTGGGGACCGAACGCCACCGTCCTGACTCCGGATTCCGCCAGCCCGCGGATGGCATCCATCGCCGCCGGGTGCTCCAGGTCGACCAGCGCCAGGGCGGGGGGCGCCGCCGCCAGTCCGGCTGCGACCGCGGCCGGGTTCCGCCACAGAACCAGCTCATACCCCGCATCGGAAGCGACAGGCTCGATGCGGCTGCGATCCATGAGATTCGAACCGACGAGGGCGGCCTGCGCCCCCGGGGCGGCAGGAGCCGATCGGGGGATCATGCCGGCAACGAACTCGGCTCGTGCGAGTCCCCACTCGACGTGAGCGTTCCACGCCTCATCACCGAGATCGCGCGACGTCATCGGTGCGATGGCCAAGCGGTCGCCCGGCAACGCATCGACCTCTGCCGCCGATCGATCCGGCAGGTCGACCGCAAGCGCCAGCGCAGCTGCGGTGGGCACCGTGAGCGCTTCGCGGAAGAGCTCGAGGGGCGAGGCATCCTGGCGATGAGCCGGTGTCGCCGCCCACGACTCCAACGCTGCGGCGAGGCCGGCGCACGCCTCGTCGATGCTCCGCGACAGCTCGGCGTTCTCGCCCACGAGCGACTCGAGTTTCCCCGTGACATACCCGGGGAATGCGGCAACGAACGTCTCGGCAACGGCCGTGCACCGCTGCCGGTAGTCGGCTTGGTCCATCCCGCCAGCTTACGATCGCCTTGCCCCGGGACGGACGTAGAGTCCAACTATCCCCACCGAAAGGAACCATGCGCAAGCCCCTCCTGCTCGCAGCCGCGTTGATGCTCATCACCACGGCCTGCCGTGCCGAAGCCAACTTCCTCGTCGACGTCGCCGGCGACGGCTCGGGCGAGATGACGGTGGAGATCGGCCTCGACGAGGAGCTGCAGCAGGTCCTCGAGGGCTTCGGCGCCACCACCGAAGATGTCTTTGCCCAGTTCCCCGAAGGCCAGGACGTGGAGACCCGTGTGGATGGTGACATGACATTCTTCTCGGCGTCGGAACCGTTCGCCGATCCCGCGGATCTCGAGGACACTGCCGGCGTTCTCGAGGACGCCGGCGTATCGTTCACCCGACTCGACTTCGTCGTCGCTGACGGGGCGGCGACGCTCGACGCCGTGATCGAGACCCCCAACGCCACGGAAGCCATCGAGGGCCTTGGCGGCGGTGGCGTTCCCGGGTTCGACATCGGCGACGATCTCCTCAGCTCGAGTCTGATCATCGGCCTCCCAGGCGAATTGGTCAGCAGCAACGCCGACGAGATCCTGACCGACGGCCGTCTGCGCTGGGACGTCCCGCTCCTCGGTGGGACCGTGGTCGTGCAGGCCGAGACCCAGGCCGACGGCGGCGGGAGCTCGCTCGGCCTGATCGTGGGAGCCGTCGCCGTGGTCCTGATCCTGGGCGCTGCGACGTGGATCTGGCGCCGCAACAGGCAGTCGTCCGTTGCGGCCGTCGAGGCGACGGCAGAGCCCGATGCCCCCAAGGCGGTGTTCGAAGGGAGGCCCGGCTCGGCTACGAGCGGAGCGCACGACACGAGGGATGGCGACGGCCCGATCTCCGGCTAACCGTCACTCCCCGCCTGTCTCGGCCGGGGCAGCGACGTCGTTTGGCATCGCGGGTTCCGCCGTCTCCGAGGGGCTGGGCACGGATGCGCCTGTCCCGAGATCCGCGGCCTCCGGCTCCGTTTCCTCGACCTCCGACGGCTCACCAGGTCGACCCCTCTCGGCGACCGGTTGGCTGCGACGAAGCCGCGACCCGAGCGGCTCGGCGGCTCCCTCGGCGATCAGCGCCTCGCTGGCTTCTTCCCAGGATTGACCGAGCACGCGGGTCCGCCACAGATGCCCGGCGATGATCTTGATCGATGCCGTGACGGGCACGGCGAGCAGGACGCCCCACAGCCCACCGAGTGCTCCACCGAGGATCAGCACGAGGATGACGACGGCAGGGTGGAGACGGACGGTGGCTCGCAAAACGGTCGGGCTCACGAAATTGTTGTCGATCTGCTGCACGCCAAACGCCACGACCGCAGCCCACGCCGCCGTCGTGACCGACCCCGTGACCAGCCCGACCATGACGCCGAGCGCTCCGCCGACCCAGGGACCGACGAAGGGAATGATGTTGAGGAGGCCGGCGATCATCCCGATGATGAGCCAGAAGTCGAGCCCGATGAGCCAGAACCCGAAGCTGGTCAGGATGCCGACGATCAATGCAACCAACAGCTGGCCACGGAGGAACCCGCCTACCGCAGTGCCGAGCTGGCGCGATACGTAGACCACCTCGTCCCGCTGCTCGATCGGAATCAGCTCCTCCGCTTCGCGCCGCACCCGAGGTAGGTCGATCAGGATGTAGAACGCGATGACCGGTGCGAGGAAGAAGACGAGAATCGCCTCGAGCACGCCGGAGGTGAACGCCCCGAGACGATCGAACGCGGCGTTGAAGAACTGGTCCTGATTGTCGGGATCGTTCACGAATGCCTCGAGGTCCTCGTAGGACCAGAGCTCCGCGCTGAACCCGAAAGAGTCGACGATGTCCTCGATCTGCTTGGCCGAATCGGAGTAGATCTGAGGGAAGTTCTCGGTGAGCTCCGTGGCCTGCGCACTGATACTCGGAATCACCAGGAATCCCAAAGCGGTGAGCCCGCCGATCAGCAGCAGGAATGCCAGGAACGCGCCCACGATCCGCGGCACCTTGTGCCGGGCAAGGCGGGTGACTATGGGATTGAGCAGGTAGATCAGGACGACGGACACCACGACGGGGGCGAGGAGGGCGCGGGCGCGCCCCAGCAGCAGCAGGAACACGTAGAGCACCACCATGACCCCGACGACGCTCCACGCCACCCTGCCGGCCCGGATGGCGATCTCGGCGAGCGACGGCCGCGTGCTCGGGGGCAACACCGGCGATGTGTCAGGATCCTGCACCACGACCGGACGTTAGGCGTAGATCAGGCCGACGCCCAGCTCTCGACACCCATCAACTCGGCACAGGGGCGGGTCAACCGGCGCCATCACCCTCCACCCGCCGGGCGAGGCTGTCCAGCCGCTCCCGCCGCATGCGGCGCAGACGGTGCACCACGAGTGGCGAGTAGCGTGCAGCCTCGTCGTCGTCGATCAACCGCCGCAGCGCCTGGTAGTAGCGCGTGGCGCTCATCCCGAGATAGTCGCGAACGGCGCGATCCTTCGGCTCGGGGTACATCCACCACGATCCCTCGAAATCCAGAACCTTGCGATCTCTCTCGGTGAGCATGGTCCCACCGTATCGAGGGGGTGTGACAGAAAGGTGGATTTCGCGTCTTGGACCGGTTCGCTCGGGCGACGGCGTGCGGAAGAACCCCAGAGGCGGTTCGGCAGACAACGTCAAGTCGTCCGGGATATCGTTCCTTGGTCGGTCACCGACCGGCGGACCCCCTCTTTCCGCACCCTGCTAAGCCCGGGCGTAGCGATCACGATTCCCGTAGCCGCCACCGAAGTACGTTCCCAAATCGGCGACGATGCCGATCCCCACGATGACGACGTCGAAGCCGACGACCCCGCGTGGGGCGACGAGGACCCACGCCAGCGTCGTCCATGGAGCGAAGAGAAACCCCAGGAACGACACCCAGAAGCTCGAGAAGGAAGCCTCCCACCGAGCGGGCTGGAGAAGCCACCAGACCAGGATCGTTGCCCGCGGGCCGAGGAGCCCGAGCGTCGTGAGCAGGCAGCACATGGTCGAGTTCCTCTCGTCGGGAGTGCCGCTGGCAGCGTAGACCGACGGGGCCGCCGGGTGCCGGTAGCCCCACCCTTGGGCGGCTCAGCTCCCCGCCAGGGCGACGACGACCACGAGAATCGCCAGGACCGCATAGCCCAGCAGGATCCGCGGAGTCGCCGTCTGGCGGAGAACGATGCTGATCTCGTCCCCCATCCCCGCATCGTCAGCCCGAGCTGCAGGCACCAGCGTGTCGATCACCCGGGGCCCGTCGTACCCGGATACGGACCGCAAGTGGGCCTCGACCTCGAAACCTCGTTTGATCGCCCGCTGCTCCGCGGCGGAGTAGACCGCCTCGAGCAGCAAGAACATGAGGCCTGAGAGGGCGGCGATGAACCCGTAGGCCAGCCCGCTGAAAGCAATCTGATCGGAGAGATAGGCGATGGCCAATCCAGCTTGCAGGGTCACGAGCCAGTTGCGCACCAGCGTCCGGGTTCGCTCTTGCCGAGCGAGGATCTCGTGGACCATCTTCAGTTCTTCGAGCGCCAGGTCGCAACCTTGCACGAACTCCCCTTGATTCCCGAGGGCTTGCGGCGCATCGACTTGTGGCGCCGGCGAGGACGATAGAGCGAGTCGCCAGGATCGATAAACCGCGACCGACCCTACGCCGTCGATCACGATCGTCGCCCCATCCGGCGATGACACAATCTCCGTGAACCTTCGGGTACCCGAATGCAACAGTGGTGTGATGAGGAGCTTCGAGGAGAGTCGCGAGCGCCGCCTGCTGCGTCTCGTCGCACGGGGCGACGAGGCAGCACTACGCCGGCTCTACGATCGGCATGCCTCCCGGCTCGCCACCCGACTCGCACAACGAGGCGCAACGCGTACCGTGATCGAGGAGGTCCTTCAGGACACGTTCCTGGCCGTCTGGAGTTCGGCGGCGACGTACCGAGGCGACGGCGATGTCGGCGCCTGGCTGTGGGGTATCGCCAGCCGCCGATTCGCCATGGCCGTCCGGTCCGATGTGCGAAGAGCGCGGAGGGCCGATGTCGCACCCGCCGGGCCGACCGGGGAGGACGACTGGCTTGCGGCAATGGTGGCCTCCGAGCAGTACGCAGCGCTGGATCCGACGCTGCGAGACACCTTCGTGGCAGTGGCCGTGGACGGCCTCTCCCACGCCGCGGCCGCAAAGCGGCTTGGCATCCCGGAAGGCACCGTGAAGAGCCGCATGTACCGCGTCCGAAAACAGATCGAGGAGTAGGCATGAAACACGACGAGATCTCCGAGATCGACTTCGATCGCATCTGGCAGCGCATCGCCGAGGAGCTGCCGGCGAGCCCTCCGCCTGTCGAAGGGTCCGGCCCGCGATTGGGGCGTGGGCTTGCCGTGGCGATGACGGCATTCGTCATGGTACTCATCGGTGGCGTTGCGCTGGCGTCGCTGCAGGCCCGTCGTGCGAGCAACCCGTCGGCGGAGCCCGACGCGGCGACCGCCGCCACGCAAGGCGGTGCGGAGGCGGCAGTGGTGTTACCGGCAACCGTTCCGGACCGAGACTCGTTCGAGCTGGTGTGGCAGATGGGCGACGGGAGTGCAGGGCGCATCATCTGGGAGTCCGAGACCATGTGGCGGGCGGATCGGACCGCAATCACCACGACAGGCCCCGCCGTCGTCTACTCCGAGGGCCGGGAAGGCACGAACCGATTCCGATCGACTCCGGAGGGTGTCGATGACGATTCGTGGTCCCTCGTTCAAGACACGTCGATCCCCTACAAGATGGTGCTCAAGCCGCACTCCGTGGCGGATGCCTGGGAACAGCTCGGTGGCGAAGTTGCAACGGCAACGACCCCTGAGCACCCGCTGGCCACCATGGCAGTGACAGACGGCACCCTCACAGTGGAGTTCGACGCCACAGGGCTGCCGATCGCCATTTCGTCCTCCGACGGCCGTTTTGCCGAAATCGACTGGGTTGTCGCCTCGCTCGAGTACCGGCCGATTCATCGCGAGGAGTATCAGGCTCCCGATATCTCGGTGATGTACGCCGCCTACCTTCTCACCGATGCCCCTACCGCCCAGCAAGCCTTGCTTGCCGATGGGTTCGTCACCGCCGCCGAGTACCGCTCGGCTGTAGCTTCGGCTGCAGCCTGCTCGAACGACGACGGCCCGGTGTCCTTCGACGACGAGACGGGCCTCGCCAACGACGTGGATCGGCTCGAGACATCCTGCGTCGCCGAGCATCTCGCCGGCGTGCAGGAGGTGTGGCGCACACAGGTGCGCTACCTGGACGAGGATGAGCTCGCCCGCATCTACTACACGATGGAGGGACGCACCGATCTCGCTGCGGTTCATGAGGCGGAGCGCGGTGAGGAACTCATCCTCGGCTCTGGGGACGGCTGGGTACTCAGGGTCCAAGAACGTGGTGACGGCTACTGCTTCGCGTTCTGGACCGGCGGGGGTGGCACCGAGGGGTGTGAGATCCCTTCAGAGTGGGATGTTCCCAACGTGCTCTCGCTGAGTTGGGGTATGTCCTTCGGCGATGAACCGCAGGGTGAGGTGCTTGGCTTCGTCGGGACCGACGCGGCCGTCGTGCGGCTCAGCTTCACCAGCGGACCTGACGTCGAGGTCGTGCCCTTCGGGGCAGAGACCGGCTTCGGGGTCCTGGGCTATTCGTATCTGTGGCCGCTGGAAGAAGCGGGCGCCCTCGCTGGTATCGCGGTACTCGATGCTGACAGGCAAGAGCTGGGGACGTACGACGTCCTGGCCCCGCACTGCGGACCGGGAGACCCCCTCACCGACCTGCAGCAAGTCTCCGACGAGCTGCAATCCGACCTCGATGCGGCGCTGGCCGCGGTCTGCGAACTCGAGGGCTAGAACCGGGCTCACGACATTCACCGCGTTCAGGACGGCCGAGATCGCCAAGGGTTGGCTGCAGCGGCACGCCGCCGACCACGAGCCGGCCGTTGCTATCGTGAGCGTATGAGCATCCGGGCGTTCCTCGCGAGATTGCTCGGGTCGTCGGCTTCAGACCGTGGCCCGGTGCGACATTCCGGCCACGACGTGGCCGACCTGGTGCGGGAGACCATGGGGCCGCTGGCCGGCGGAGGCGAAGGCGGACGCATCACGGGCCATTCCGTGTATCGCTTGCTCGACAATGAGACCGCCTCTGATCTCGCTGACGGCGGCGCCGTCGGACTCGACTGACCTCCTCGCTACCGACCCTCATCACCTCGTCCGCATCGAGCTCTGACCCGGCCGCGCCCTCGTCGGCCGTCCGATTGCGAAATGGGCGTCCACGATGTGGCCGATCATCCATGGGAGCGATACTGGCAACCGCTCCTGGCATGCCGATCGGCACTGGTCTGGCATAGGGCGATATCGCTCGGAGCGCGCGATCTGGTGCAGGTACGGGTGTGGCATGCAGTCGATAGGGTTGGCTCATGGACGTGGCTCGTGACGCAGCGCCCGAGATCGATCGGATGGTGTTGTCTGTCAACCGCCGGGTGGGTCCGGTACATGGCAGCCAGCTGATGGTGCTTGCTCGGGAGCGGGGCCTGGACTCGCTCGAGCTGTTGCCGCACTTCGCCGACTTCTTGCTCGCCGGCACGTTGTCGCGCGAGTTGGCGACGCTTCGCATGCGGTATTGGTCATCCGAGCGGGTTCTCGCGCGTCTCGACGAACTCGAGAAGAGGCGACTGAGCCGAGCCGAAGGCAGGGTCTCCACGGCCAACGGACAAGACGCGTCGGCACTCACCGTGAACACCACGCTGGTTGGCGGCGAGACCCGCACGCATGCGTGCCGTTGGGCGTGCATGTGTTGTGCGGACGTTCTCGCTCCGGAGCTGTTGGTCTGGCCGCGACGACGCTGCGTCTTCTGCTGTATGTCCACAACCCGCACGCAGGTCTACCTCACCGAGGAGCAACGCCAGCGTATCGACGCCCTCGCACCTGCCGAAGGCGTGACGATGGCGGAGATCATTCGGCGTGCCCTCGACTCATACCTCGAGGTCGAGGTCCCCGATCCCGAGCTGGCGCCGGCGGCCACCTTCGGAGCAGCACCGGAGGCCACCACGCCGAGCCGGGACGAGTGGGATCGTGGCTGACATCCTGGTCGACCGATGTCTTCATCGACCACCCTCGGGGCGCTCGGCAGCTTGCAGCGAGCCGTCATCGGTCATCGGACCCGGTCTGCGTCACCTCTGGACTCGACGTGGCGGATGTGGACACGGACCCTCGGCTGCTGGACGACTGAGATCAACAGTCGACTGTCTATCCGGCTGGGCGCCACCAGGCTGCGTTCCACGTGTGCCAGCCATGCAGGCGGTTTGGTGCGATGCCAGCGATCCGGTCGGGCCAGTAGATGGCGTTGGTGCTCTGGCGGAGCACGAGTGGGTATACGAGGGCGTTGTCGGCAAGAACGGATTCCGCCTCTTGGAGGAGGTCGGCTCGGCGATCCAGATCGAACTCGGCGCGGGCCTGCTCGAGAAGGTCGACGTAGCGGTCGGCATCCGCGTCGAGCCCCGTCCAGTCGACGATCCCCTGTCCGGGGGCATAGGCTTGGAGGCCGTCGACGACGCTTCCTGGGCCGAGAGCACCAGCGAAGAGCCTGATCGCAAACAGGTCGAATTGCCGCTCGGGTAGCTGGGTTCCGAAGAAGTCGCCGTCGAACTGCGTCGTCGTGTCGATGCCTGCGGATGTGAGCTGCTCGGCGACGGCTTCTCCGATCGCGATTGTCGAATCGGCGTAGCTGCTGGTGTAGACCGCTTCGATGGGTTCGTCGAGACCGGCGAGGAGCTCGCCGACACGCGCCGGGTCATCGTATGCCGTCCATGCGTCGTGGTCGTATCGGTCAAATGCCAGTCCAACGATGCTGTTCACAGACGGAGCGGGAAGCGTCTCGGCCAGTTGGTTTCGGTCGATCGCTGACAGAACGGCTTGGCGGTATTGCAGAAGGTCGTTGCGCGAGGCTGGATTGATGTCGAGTCTCTCGTGGGCCAGGTTGAAAATCACGACCTCGTAGAGGGTGTCGGCGGTGGTGCGAATCTCGAGGCCCTGCTCGTCGAGGTCGCCGTAGGAGGGAAGCTCATAGCTGTGCGCCAGAGAGCCGATCACCGCATCCAACTCGCGGGCCTTGATGAGGCGCCCCCCGGTGCCGGGGTCGGTGCCGCCGGGGAAGACGTGAAGCTCGATGCCGGCGAGGAACGGCAGAACGTCGCCGGTTGCCGGGTCGGTCTCCCAGTAGTCCGGGTTGCGTTCGAGCACGATGATGCTCGGCTGGGTGAGGCGAGCGGTGGGGATCTCGAAGGATACGAAGCGGAACGGACCAGCAGAAGGCCACAGACGCTCGTTCCAATCGTCGGGGAACGTGTCCGGGTTGATGATGTGTGCAGGCAGAACCCACTCGAACAACCGCTCATGGGCCACATCGGGCGTGGCCAACTGGAAGGTGACAGATCTACCGTCCACAGTCATCGAGTCGGAGTCGATGAGCCCGTGGACGCTCAAGTCGATCTCAGACTGGTCGACGTAGCGCATGATCAGCTCGTGGGTGAATGCCAGGTCGGCTCCGGTCACCGGCGTCCCGTCTTCCCAGACCGCCTCTTCGCGCACCGTGTATGTCATCGTCACGGTTCCATCGGCGGAAACCTCGAGACCCTCGCCCAGGCGGGGAATGCGCTCCACCAGCCAGGGAGTCAGTTCTCCGGTTGTGGCATCGAGCCGGAACGCTCCCGGAACAACGAGCCGGGCGATGTCGGCCGCATCAAACATGAACAACGGGTTGAGACTTGCGTCGACCCACTTGCCGTCGTGCGATTCGTATCCCTCGGCGACCAGCGCGTCGATCCCGAGCCGCACCCATCCGTCACCGGCCACGGCGGAAGGTTGCTCATCGCCTCTATCCGGTGCTTCCGAGTCCTCGATGGCTGCCAACGGCTCCATGCCAGGTCCGGGAGGGGAAACGAATACAGCTCCGAGACTGCCGCCTTCGATAGCCACTTCGGCGCCGACGGCAACGATTGTCGCTTCGTCGGACGCCATCGAATACGTGACCACGGAGGCATTCTCGATGGAGGTCGGATCGGTGAACTCGAGCCTCGTCCAATCTTCGCCGTCCGGTGAAATCCATGTGATGCGCCCGATGTCGGCCCCGAGAGACTGGGCACCCGCTACCACACTCCCTCTGGCGGTGATGACCACGTCGTGCATACGCGTCGGAAGCTCGTCTGCGCTGAACTCGTCACCCTTGGGTGTGTACCGTCGCCAGTCGAGACCGTTGTCCGATGTCCACACCGCGCCCGAATCCCCTTCGAACCCGACCGCCAACCACAGCCCGTCACGTTCGGCGATGCTTGATACACCAGCGAAACCGTGCTCCTCGATTCGGGGAAGCAGAGTCGCGGACCAGGTCGCTCCGCCGTCCCTGGACATCCAGATGGCCGGTTCGCTCTCACCCTCGGCAATCTCGGAAATGCCGGCGACGTGAAGGACGCCGTCCACCACCACGATGTCACTCAGCGACGATGCCGCAAACTCAGGGACAACGACTTCCTGCCAGCGGCGTCCCGTATCCGTGACCCAGACCACTCCGGTCTCGACCGCATCGGGGCCATCCCCCGTCCACCCGCTACCGGCTGCGACAAACCCGTCACCGTGGGAGGCCATCGCACGCGCAACCCGTCCCGCCATGTCGCCGGCCGCTTCGATCGCAGCCTCCTCCCAAGCGGTACCGTCCCCGCTGGTGTAGAAACGCACATCGGCGCCCGGGCCGAGCGCTGCCAGCGCCATCGAGGTGCCCGATTCGGCGATGGCCTGGAGGCTCACGCCCTGAAAGACCGTGGGATCGTCAGTGCGCGTCCACGCGATGCCGTCGTCGGACCTGACGATGAAGCCGTTGCGTTGCTCCGCGCTACCGGCCTCATCGCCGATCGCGATGAATCCGCGAGATCCCCAGATGACACGCTGCAGTGTGAATGGCGACTCGGAGAGGTATACGGATTCCTGGGGAAGCCGCGCCCACGCCACAGGCGGATCCGCAGTATCGGGTTGAGGTGCGGCTGTTGATGTCGTTGTGGGAGCAGCCACCGGAGCCGGGCCCCGGACCAGCCACATCACGGTTCCGACGATCAGAACCAGGGCGAATGCAGAGATGGCAGCAGCTAGCCCGGCCCAGCGACGGCGCACCGGAGGCAACGAAGTCTGGGCCGCTCGCTCGAGCTCGGCTCGAAGCTCTTCGAGATAGCGAATGCTGCTCATACGCGAGCCTCCATCGCATCCGCCAACTTTCTGAGCGCCCGATGCACACGCACGCGGGCGGCACCCTCCGAGCAGCCCAACCGTTCCCCGACCTCCTTGAAGGACCGGTCGTCAATGACGCGGAGTTGCACCGCATCACGCTCGAACGCCGACAACTGCTTCAACGCAGCCACCAACTCGGCTCGGAAGGCATGGGCGTCGACCATCTCCTCGATACGTTCCAGCGAGTCGTTCCCCAACTGCGGAATCTGGACACCGAGACGCTTCACCGCACGAAACTCGATCCTACGACGGCGCCGGTACCTGCCCAGCTCCCGTTTGGCGATACCGAACAGCCACGCGACCGGTGTACCGTGCCCGGCGCGGTAGCTACCACGACGCAACCACGCTGCGGCAAAGGTCTCAGCGACCAAGTCCGCCGAGACATGAGGATCCCAGGTTCGTCGGTAGAAGTAGGCAAGGATCTCCTCGGACGAGCGCTCATACATCTCCGAGAATGCGACCAGGTCATCAGGCCATGCCATGGGCAACCCCGGCGTCCCTCCGCTCGCCCGTCACAACACCTCCTCCCCAATACTCACCACAACCGGCCGAACTTGTTACACGTCCCCGACGCAGTATCTGCAGAGTACGCCAAGTCGGGGGTCGGCTCGTGCTGGGACTGGCGGGACGCGCAGATTGCTGGTCGTCCTGGCAGTGACTCGACCAACTACCGGTGAGCGTCGATCGAGCCGGACGTGACGATGAGGCACGCAGCCGCGCCGAACAGGCTCAGCGACCGCACGATGCGAGCTCAGTTTCATGCCTCGCAAGGTCAGACTTGTATCGAGACTTCGCACGCATTCTCTCGAAGACGGCCACCGTGACGTCCCCTCAGGTCACTTGTTGGGCAACCTAGCGAAAGTGCTCTAGGAGACAAGGGGCCGAGTGCGTCTTGCTACTGGTGAATCCCAGCGGAGGTCACCGGCCTGCGTCGAGCCGGTGGTGGGGCCTTATGGCCGAAGTGTCGTGCAGGTTGCGCGGCGGCGGTGAGGTGTGGTCGGCGGCTTCGGTGGCAGGTGGTTTGCCGAAAGTGTTGCGACGGTTGCCGACAAGGCTGGTGAGTTCGTCGAAGACGGCGGCAAGGTCGTTCGAGGTAGGGGCAGGCATCGCCTTGTACTTCGGTGAGGTATGGAAGGCGTGGAGGTGTCCACGGCATCGCTAGACAGCGCACCCAGCTCGGCCTTGGGGGGCTCAGAACCCATCCGATTTGTGCTTCTCGCCCGGGAGCCCTTGAGCCTCAATGCTCTGGAGCTGGCGGCGGGACTCGAACCCGCGACCTGCTGATTACAAAGAATCTCAGGCCGAGCGCTGTGCTAACCGTTGCGAGTCAAGCGATTCCAAGGGTCAGCCGGAAGCGTGAGAGGCATAGTTATCAGTTCAGCAACGATGCGTTCGAGTCGGATACGAAAGACCCCTTGCCGAGCTCACCGGGGATCCCATCATCCGATCACGCATCGGCGTGAACTCCCGGGGGCAATCCCCTCGAGGCGAGCTCCACTACATCGGATTCCTCGGGTCGAGCCCAGAAGAGGCCCAAACGGATCCGAAGCAGCCGTCGTCCCTCGGGGGTCATCGCGGCGACTCGCAACGATTTCGCCTCAGAGACCTCCAGTCTGACCGACATGATCCTTTCAAGATCCGCGGCTCTAAGGCGATGGTCGCTATAGGTGATCACGTCCTCGAGTTCCTCCAAGGCGTGAACCTTGATTACATACTTCCCGCCTTCTGTCGGCTCGCCGAAGTAGGCAGGCCGTTCATCCTCACCGACAGAGGGAGTTGATACGACCGGAGCTACGGCGATGTATTTCCCCTGCTCCATCGTGCAACAGTGAGACACAACGAGATGGTGGCGGCTCTGGTTCATACCGAAGACGGCGTCTGCACCATCGTCCGAGGCATTCGGATACTTGGTCACCCGAAACGGTATCTCGAGTCGCGGCGCATGGAGTGGGCCAAGCAAGTCGCCCTGTCGAAGATCGGCGTCTGGTGTCGGAGGCGTCGGTTCCCACACATGAGCCTCAGTCGTCGTCGAGCTCTGGAATCAACTCGTCGATACGTATTCCTCGCGCGAGGCCCGCGATCGAGGCCAAGTCAGAGTCCGACACGGCCTCCGGGCTCGGGCGCACCTCATCATCGTCCGCGAGCGTCGTGCTCCACGGCTTCAACAGCTCCCGCAACGCGTCGAGAGCGCGATGCACAACCGTGGGCTCCAACTGCGTATGCAGAGCCTGTGCGATCAGTGGGTTGGGCGCCGACAGGTTGCAGCTGCGCATGGCAATCCGCGGAAGAACCATCGCCCAAGTCGGTGACTCCACGCGGGATCGCCATGTGTCAGCAAGCTCGACAACGAGGGCGATCTCAGACTCAGTCGCGTAGGACGCGGTTACGTCCGACACCAACATCCAATCTGACGGCAGATTGCGCGAGAGCACATCGTCGGTTTCGCCCAACACCGGGCTCTCACGCCCGTGAGCGGCAAGTCGTTGATACTCAGTCCTTGTTGACATGCTCCACCTCGCGGAATTGCTTGCGCAGACTGTCCTCAATGATCCCCTCAAACGCTGAACGCTCAATGTCCCGAACATCGTCCACATGAAACCAGAGCTCGCCAAACGCAAGCCCTTCGTTTCCGTACTCCCGGAAGACATCGATGTCGAGGATGAACGTAGCGTGCGTAGCGGCATCATCGTCGACGCTGGCAAGGATCAGATTCGTCCGGGTGCCGTGCTCGTCAGGCACGACGCCGCCCGTGCGGATGAACAAGTCCGAGACCCTGATTGGCAGATTGGCGGGCGTCAGGGGTCCAACGCGGAAGTAGTGCGCCAACTCCAGTACCTCGCCCTCGATGACGATCCTGTTGATGTACCTCATGCCGATGCGCTGTATCGGCCGTTCTCCTGTGACTTCGATATAGGCATCAAGTGCGTCGCCGATCCTGCGCCTGAAGTCAGGCCAGCCCTCGTACGAGCGAAGTACGTGCACCGATAGGGACGACTCCCCGATTGTGACCAATCGATCCGAGGTCTCCGATGAGAAGACAACCCTCGGCGGCGGTTGCCGAACTGACATCCTCGGTGGCTTGCCCTCAGTGCTCGCCATTTCCACTGCAGTCTGTATTTGCTGCCGAGGTTCGCCTGGATACGTACTACGGACGAGCTGGTGGAATGCGGGGGGTGCGCCGAGACCCCACTCGCCGGCCGCAATGAACCGGATCTCGCATAAGGCCTCCTGGATCGGGGGATCGTCATACACACGACGAATCAACCGCTCGCCGATTGGTGCTCCTCCGATCGCCACGCTCAGGAGACTACTCACCGTGGCTTCGAATGCGAGCCACGTCGTGCCGTCCCTTGCGTCCGTCCACCTCCGTCTGGAACGGCGTCCTGCGTGTCGGCACGACCCGCTCAAAGAATTCCCTATGGCCCTCCACACTCGGCTTGCGGCTCCTGTCATCAAGTCGATCGGGTTGTCACCGACGGCTGCGAAGTGCTCGAGGTGTGGCCGGGCGGCTTGATCTCCTCGCCCACGTCATCGTCCTGCTCGGCGACTCGCGGGTGGCGATTGACTTCTGGAGCGGATTTGTGGAACGGATCAATGCCTCCTCGTCACCGGCGACTGCTCGACGTGGCCTCGTCCATGAGCCGTCACGAGAGCGCTGCCTCGGAGACGACGTCGATCATGCTGCAAACTCGTACACACTGACACCGTCACCTTGGTACTTCTCGAAGACGTGTTCGTAGACCCTTGAGCATTTGTCGGCGTAGAGGCGGCGGTCGTAGATGGTGGGGAGTTCGTCGAGTTCGTCTTGGATGCAGACCTCGACTCGGGCTCTGGTGACTTGGCGCTTCTTCCAGTCGAGGACGAGGAGCTCGTCCTTCAGCTTCTCGATGAGGTCTTTGGCGATGCGCTTGACGTCGGCTGCTTGTGACTTGGTCAGCGTCGGTTCGGGCTTGGTCAGCAGGTCGAAGATCGCCAGCTCCTCCTCGCTGAGGCCCTCACGGACGTGACGCTGCTCCTCGTCCGACAGTGACGCCGCCATCTTCTTGAGCTCCTCGAAGAAGGCTTCGATGTTGAGGGTGCCGTCGTTGTAGCGGTCGATGACCTCTTGCAGCTTCTCTTGGTAGTCGATGCGGGTTGGGTTGAGACGAGCGAGCCGGTCGACCTGCCGTTCCAGCGAGGCTCGCATCTGCTGCGCTGCTGTGTTCTTGCGGCCGGCGCCGAACAGCTCCGTCAGGGCCTCGAAGGCGATCTCGGCCAGGTTGACCCGCTCCACCTTGGCGATGTCAACCTCGTGTGCCCCGATCGACTCCTCCAACAACTGCTCGACCGAGCCCATCACACCAGAGATATCGGGCGTGCCGATGTGCGAGCGGATCTTCTGCGCCAGCCGGACGACCACAGTCATCAGCGGCTGTGCCTCGGTAGCTGCCTCGTGGGGCTTGACCGCTTTCCACTGGCGGGCTGCCGCATCGGCCTTCCGTAGGAACTCCCGCCGCACCTCGTCGTTCACCAGCAACGCATCCGCCGCCCCGGACAGCCACGCCACCCAATCGAAGCCCTTGACTCCGAGCCCGGCGTCCAGGTCCACCCCGTAGCCGGCAACGAACGACAACAGCTCGTCGAGCATTGCCCGCAGCTCGGCTGCCTGCTCCTCCTTCGGGGCCACCGGAAGGTCCCCCTCGCCCACTCCACCGCCGGAGGCCGATCCGTAGATCGCCAGGGCCTCTTGCAGGTTCCGGAACACGCCGATGTAGTCGATGATCTCCCCGGCCGCTTTGCCCTGTGCCACTCGGTTGGCTCGGGCGATGGTCTGCATCAGGGTGTGGTTGCGCATCGGCTTGTCGAGGTAGATCGTCGACGTCGCCGGGGCATCGAACCCGGTGAGCCACATGGCGCACACGAACACGATCCGCAGCGGGTCGTCGGGTTCCTTGAACTTCACATCCAGCCGTTCGGTCGCCAGGCGTTGGCGATGCGGCAACATGTCCACGCCCTTCGCCTTCATCTCGGCGATCTCGTTCTGCGACCCCGACACCACCACCGCCATGTCCGTGGCAGCCAGCCAGGCGTAGTGCTCCTCCAGCGCCTGCCGCCGCTCCCCGGACGCCGCCTCCACGTCCGCACCCAGCCGCTCCAACGCCGCCGCCCACTTCACCTGCACCCGGTCGTACGTCTTCACGGCGGTGGCCTTGTCGATGGACACCACCATCGCCTTGCCCTGATGTCCCCGGTTGATGAAGTGGTCCACCAGATCGGCGGCGACGGTGTCGAGGCGGTCCTCGTCGGTGATCAGGTGGTACTCCCGGGCGAACTCCCGAGCCAGCCGCTGTTCCTGGTCCTCGTCCAGTTCGGCGTCCTCCAAGATGCGCTGCATGTCCTCGTTGAGCGCCGTGTTCTCCAGCACCACCTCCGGCGACCGGTTCTCGTAGTACAACGGCACCGTGGCGTTGTCCTCGATCGACTGGCGGAAGTTGTAGATCGACACGTAGTCGCCGAACACGTCCCGGGTGCGTTCCTCCCCGGCGATCAACGGGGTCCCGGTGAACGCCAGGAACGCAGCGTTGGGGAGGGCGTTGCGCATGTTCAACGCCAGCGTGTCGTACTGGGTGCGGTGCGCCTCGTCGGCGATGATGATGATGTCGTCCCGCTCCGACAACGTCGGGTAGGTCTCCCCGGTGGGGGTGCGGAACTTGTGGATCAACGTGAACACGTAGCGGTGGTCCTCGGTCAACAGCCGCTTCAGGTGCTCCCCGTCCTGGGCCTGGGCCTCGTCCTCGGTGACCGCCCCCGCAGAGGCGAAGTTCGTGTAGATCTGGTCGTCGAGGTCGGTGCGGTCGGTGACGATCACGAACGTGTACGTGCCGCCCAGCTTCCGTAGCGCCTTCTGCGAGAAGAAGATCATCGAGAAGCTCTTCCCCGATCCTTGCGTGTGCCAGAACACCCCCAACCGGCCGTCGTTCAGGTGGATGTTGCTCAGGCTGTCCAGTGCATGGTTGACCCCGAGGTACTGGTGGTTCTTGGCCAGGATCTTGATCAACCCGCCCGGCGCCTCCTGGAACAACGTGAAGTTCTCCACGATGTCCATCAGCCGGCCCGGTGCACACACTCCCCGCAGCGCCGTCTCGATCGACGTGTCGGGCGGCTCCTCCTCGCTCGACACCCGCTTCCACTCCCCGAAGTGATCCCACGGCGCCGAGAACGACCCGACCCGGGTGTCGCCGCCGTTGGAGATGATGGCGACTCCGTTGAACCAGAACAGGGATGGGATCGTGTCCTTGTAGTCGGTAAGATTGCCGGTGTAGCCGTGTTCGACTTCGACGTGCGGGGCCTTCAGTTCGATGAATAGCAGCGGGATGCCGTTGATGAACCCGAGAACATCCGGGATCCGGCTGAACAGCTCACCGGCGATCTTGAGCTGACGCACGGCCAGGAAGTCGTTGCCCACCGGGTCGTCCCAATCGACGTAGCTGACGTTGACTGCCTCGATGCGGCCGTCGCTGGACTCGACCGTGACCGAAGCGCCGTCCTTCAGCAGCCGGTAGACCTCCTGGTTGTTGCGCACCGGATTCCCCGGCGGCCGGGTACGGACGAGCAGCTCCATGGCCTCGCCGAGTGCCTCACCGGGAAGGTCCGGGTTGAGCCGACCGAGGGCGGCGGAGAGCCGGTCCTCGAGCACGACCTGGCCTGGGTGCTCACGGCCGAGAAGATGGTCATGGGAAGCGTCGGCGGTCTCCCAACCGAGCTCGGCGAGCAGGCTCAGACAGGCGAGCTCCAGCTCCAGCTCGTCGTGGATCATGCCGCCAACCACGAGATGTCGATGTCCAAGTCCGAGACATCGATCTCTCCTGAGATCAAGCGGGGGAGGAGGAGATCACGGGTCTGGCGGAGATTCTGATTCGTCGAGGTCAGGACCTCGACGAGCTTGAACATCGGCCCATCCTGTTCCTCGAAGGCCGTCACCAGATCCCGTGGGGGGCGCAAGACAGGAAGCCCAGTGAGCTCCTTCTTGTTGATCGCCTTGAAGATCGTGCCGCCGCCCATGGAGTCCTCTTCACGGAAGGTCCAGCCGAGTTGCCGGTGCAGGAAGCGAGGCTCCGCTCTTCGGCTCCGGATGGCGCTCAGTCCTCGGCCGATCACCATTCGATCGTTGGCGATGTTGATTCGGCCGACCGGTGCCCGCACAGAGACGAGAACGTCGCCCGCTTCGGCAATGCGATTCTCGACAGTGCAATACTTGCGGTGAGCTGGGAAGTGCGTCCCAAAGTCAGATACTCCCTGGTGGAACGGCAATCCCTCGCCGTCCTCGTTGTAGAACTCCGACTTCGGGCTCTGCCCCATCGTGATGGAGGCTTCATTCTCCAGAGCCGCCACCTCCCAGCCTGCTGGGATGGGGCCGAGGGGGGAGTCGGTGAGGGAGACGGACTCGTGGCCGGGGTAGCGGAAGTGGACGAACCACTCCCGCTAGATCCCCTGCGCCATCTCCTCCAGGATTACGATCCGCCGCAGGTTGTTCTCGATCAACTCGTCATACGCCGCCAATACCACGGCAATCTTGCGCTGCGTCGGTAGAGGTGGGACATTCATGCGGAAGCTGAGGAGCTTGTCGAGAGAGAGATTGTCCTGTGTTGTTCCCCTGGATACTGCCTGCATCCGAAGCTTGGTGGCGTCGAGCAGGTACTTCACATATCGGACGTCTGCGACCTCGGGGAAGCTCGTGAATCCAACGACGCTATCGGGAAAGCAGCCAGGTATTCCGAGGATGGCGGACTCGGCGATGTTGGCGGCGATCGTGATGCACAACGTATCGGCTGGCCAGAGTCTGCTCTGGGCCAAGCCCTGCTCGTTGTAGGTCTGTGAGTACGACGTGAGGTGGAACTCCGCAGCCTTGACGTCGCCGGTCTGAAAAAAGGGGTACTCGCCACCGTAGAGAGTGGGGTCATTGCGTGGGCGATGACGCGAGCGGCCTCGCTCCACCGTGCCGAGTTCATCGAGCGTGTGAGGGGCCCATTCGGTCATCTGCCTAGCCACCAAGTATGTTCTGGGCGTTACGACCGATCTGCTCGGCCATCTCGGCAGCCCCGATCGACAGTCCCTGGAACTCCTCGGTCAGTTCGCCGAAGCGTTCGGCAAAGTCGAAGTCCTCTTCCTCGCCGTCGGCGACTCCGACGTAGCGGCCGGGGTTGAGGCTCCAGCCGTGGGCTCCGATCTCGTCGATGGTGGCGACCTTGCACAGGCCGGCCACGTCGACGTACGTGCCGTCGGGGAAGCGCTCCTCGATCAACTCTGCGGAGCCGTCCCGGAACTCGGGATCGTCACCTCGGTAGAGGCGCACGATGTTGGCAAGGAACTCGTGCTGCTCCGGCGTGAATTCCCGTAGGGCCCGGGTCACCTGGGTGAACACGTGGCGGGCGTCGAGGAACAGCACCTGATCGGCCCGGTCGGTTCCCCGTTTGCCTTTGTCGAGGAACCAGAGGGTGACGGGGAGAGTGACGGTGTAGAAGAAGTTCGATCCGACGGCCACGATCACGTCGACCTGGCGGTCCTCGATCAGTTTGCGGCGGATCGCCAGCTCGGAGTGGCGGGCATCGGAGGCGGAGTTGGCCATCACGAACCCGGCCCGGCCCCGGTCGCTCAACGCCGAGGAGAAGATCTGGATCCACAGGTAGTTGGCGTTGTCCACCGAGGGGATGCCGTGGGCGAAGCGGGGGTCGTCCTTGATGCGTTCCTTGTCGACACCGTTGACGTTGAACGGCGGGTTGGCCATCACGTAGTCGAAACGGCCGGGAGACTTGAAGGGGTCCTCGTAGTAGGTGTTGACCGACTGGATGTCGCCAGATAAGCCGTGAACGGCGAGGTTCATCTTGGCGATCTTGACGGTGCCGTCGACCCGCTCCTGCCCGAAGATCGACAGGTCGCTGATGGCGTTGCCCTTGTGCTCGTCGGCGAACCGGGCCGACTGGACGAACATGCCGCCCGACCCGCACGCCGGGTCGTACACCCGGCCCTCGAAGGGTTGGATGATGTCGACGATGAGCTTGACGATCGACGTCGGGGTGAAGAACTCGCCGCCTCGCTGGCCCTCGGTCATGGCGAAGTTGCCGAGGAAGTACTCGTAGATCTTCCCGAAGGCGTCGCCCTCGATGTCGTCGGGGATCGATCCGATTAACCGCAACAGCTCCAACAGCACCGGCTTCTCGAACGACCCGTAGTCCCGGGGGAGGACGCCCTTGAGGTCCGGGTTCTGGTCTTCGATCGCCGCCATCGCATCGTTCACAGCCCGTCCAATGTCCGCCGACTCCGGCAGCACCCGCAGGTAGCCGTACCGGGCGGTCTCCGGCACGTACATCACCCCGAGCGCCTGGTAGTCGGCCTTCCCCACCTCACGGCGGGCGCTCTTCTTGGCAAACAGCTCCTTCTCGGCCTGGGTGAACCGCACATCGGCGTAGCGAAGGAAGATAAGCCCTAGCACCGGCGTCGAGTAGTCCGCCGCCCGCAATTTGGAGTTCGCCCGCAGTTGATCTGCGGCTGCCCACAACCGATTCTCCAGCTCCCGCAGCTTCTCGGCGTCAGTCATTGCCTGGACCTGTCACGATCGACCCCCGTCAGCGGTGCCACCACAGGTGCGCCGAGGTTACCAATCGCATTGTTCGACATCGGCTCCCGCCTTCACCCTGCAGCGAATTGCGAGGGCAGGACAGGGTGCCGTCAGATAGCGGCGTCCCGAAAACGGCGATCGCATAGGTCACGCCCACAGCTCGGAGCGTTCCGCTGCTAGCCCCGATCATTCATGGGGTGTGATCTGGGTCGTGTTGGGGGTGCGCGAAAACGCCCTCCTGGTGCGGGATACTGAGGTTGTCGAAGCCGTCAGTTTCCGAGAACAGGAGGGCATCTCCGAGATGAACGGTACCAGCGTCGGCAACGTGGCTGTGGAAGCCGGCGGTACTCAGGTTGTTGGCCATGTTGGACTGCACGCGTTGGGGGCTTTCGCGGACCGGCTCGGTGTCCCAGGGGTGCTGTCATCAGCGGTCGGCTGGGACGGTCCAGGGATCCCGACACATGACCGGGGCCGGGTCCTATCTCATGTGATGTTGATGCTTGCTGGTGGCGGCGAGTCGTGTGCCGATATTGAGTTCCTCGCTTCTCAGGGTCGGCTGTTCGGTGAGGTGGCGTCGGACACGACCATGTATCGCACTTTCACCGAAAGTCTCACTCCCGACGCGGTCGGCAGGGCCTGTGAGGCGTGGGCCGAGGTTCGTGCCGAGGTGTGGCGACGCACCACCGTGGTCGACGGTGACGGCCCGGTGATGTTGGATGTTGATGCGTCGCTGGTTGAGATCCATTCTGAGAACAAGGACGGCGCCGCGGCGCATTTCAGGGGCGGGTTCGGGTTCCACCCGTTGTTCTGTTTCGCCGATGGAACCGGTGATGTCTTGTCGGGGATGCTGCGGCCCGGCAATGCCGCGGCCAACGACACGACGGATCTCTTGGCTGTCGTCGACGACGCCGTCTCACAGCTCCCCCCGGATATCGCGGCCGGTCACCAGCGAGGCGACGACGCCGAGCTCGTTACGCGCCGGGTGGTGGTGCGTTCCGATTCGGCAGGAGGCACCCACACGTTCACCCACGGGCTCCGGGAACGCAACATCGGGTTCCAGGTCGTCGCCCGCGCCCAGGACGCGGTGCGAGCGGCGATCGTGGCCGCGAACGAAGACCCCGAACGGTGGGAGAGGGCGCTGGGCCAGAACGGCGAGCCGGTCAAACCGACCGACCGGAGTCTGGTCGCAGCCGTCTGCGAAGTCACTGACCTCGTCGACATGACCCGCTGGCCCGAAGGGACCCGTTTGATCATCCGCCGCCAGCCTCATCATCCTGGCTCTCAGACCAGCCTGCTTCCCGATCTCGACTACCGGTTCTGGGGCCACTACACCGACCTCGCCGGCGACCCGGCCGAACTCGATCGGCAGATGAGAGCCCACGCTCATGTCGAAGACCACATTGGACGATTGAAGAACTCCGGGCTCCAACGGTTCCCGTTCACCGACTGGGAAGCGAATCAGGCATGGCTCCAGACCATCATGTGGGCTTCGGATCTCGTTGCGTGGTTCCAGCTGCTGTGCCTCACCGGCCCGTTGGCGAGAGCGAAACCAAGACGACTCAGATGGGCCCTCTGGCATACCCCGGCCCGCATCATCCGAACCGCAAGACGTGACATCGTGCGTATCGTCGACGGCTGGCCCACGGCCAATCAGATCGTCGCCACCTACCGAGCCATCGCCGCGCTCACCTGACCAACCCGCCCCAAAACGCAGGCACGACCACCGTCGACGGGTCGATCACACACGCCCCGAATCATCACGGAACCACCCTCGACACGATCATCCGAACCCATCACGATCATCACCGCAAACACCAGCCACCACGGCGCCCTCAACACACCCAGAACCCCTCATCACCGAATCCCGTGAATGATCGGGGCTAGCTGTGATAACCGGGCCTCTCTTCCCGACCTCTCCTGCGCGAGAACCGTCATTTCTGACTTCTGGAGGCGGCCACCGCAACGTGGAGCGTCAGACCGGGCGGCGCCGGATCGTCCTCGTTGAGAGAGAGCTGCCAGGTGGACGCGTCGTGGGACAGGAGAACGCAGAACGCCTCGAGTGAGACGCGAATCCACGCGGCACCAAGCCGCGCACATGCGGCGCTACTAGCGGCGCACCGTCCGGGCGCCTCCGGGGCTATGGGGCTGCCACTCGACCTCGGGACTTGGAGTTGCTCGCTGCCGCTATGCCGCGCAAGCGCTCTGCGAGGTCATCCGGCGCGACGAAGACAACCCGGGTCCCGATCTTTCGTCGCACGAGGAGGCCGCGATCGGCCAGATCGTTCAGGTCTGTCCGGGCAGTCTGACGGACAACTCGATGGCTTGTTGCGTGCGACATGTAGGTATACGCGTGCAACGGGTTCCTGAGCGCATGTCCGAGAAGCGCTACCTGGCGATGGTTCAGATCGGCAGACGCCACCAGCTTCTTCACTTCGCTGACTTCGTGGCTCTTCTTCACGAGGTATGCCTTCAGCGCGTCTATCGCGCGATCGATCACCCGCAGCTGATGTAGCACGAAGTATGTCAGGTCGTTGTCGTCAGTCTCCGTGAACAGGAACGCACGAGCGTACTGTGCTGGGCCGGTCTTCAGAATCCTCGAAATCGAGATGTACTCCGCCAGCCAGTAGTTGTGGTGAAGCATCGACCAGTAGAAGAGTGCTCGGGCCGTCCGACCGTTCCCATCCTCGAACGGATGATCGTACGCCAGCCAAAAGTGCAGAATGATCGACCGGATCACCGGATGCAGGAATCGCTTCTGTTGCCCCTGGGCGTTTGCGAAGTCGCACAGCAGCTTCAGGCGTCCCGGGAGATCTTCAGCAGGGGGCGGTTCGTGCACGATGACATGATCCTGCTCGTCCCAGACTTTGACCCTGTCCTCATCCGGGCGCTGGAGTCGCCCAGCTGCGTCAGGATTGTCGAGTGTGCCTTCGGTGACGATGCGATGCAGCTCAAGCACGAGCTCGGGTGACAAGTTCTCACGGCGCACTTCTCGTACAAACTCCATGGCCCGATAGTTGTTGACGATCATGAGTTCGTCGCGCGTTCGAGGCCTGGTACCTAGCCGGATTATGGTCTGAGCTTGTTTACGGCTGGTGACAGCTCCCTCAAGCTGACTACTTCGGACCGCCTCCTCCACAAGTGATGAGAAGAGGAATCTCGTTCGCGTGCCCGGGTTGACGATTTCCTCAGGGGCCGCGATCTGTCCCATCAGATTGCCGTCGATGTGGTGCAGGAGCTCAAGCGCGGTGTCGGGCACGCCGAATACGAAAGGTCGCCCAGCTACCCCATCGAAACCGGGAACACGCCGCGTAGAACGAGACCACTTCGTCGCAAGCCACCACTCCTCGTGAGACTCGAGCCCGTCAGGGAGTGGTCGCCATCGCAACTGATCCCAATGCAGATACCGCTCGTCTACCTCGTCGGCGACTCGCACCATGCGCTGCAAACGGTGTGGTTTGTCCGCGATCCCCTGGATGATGTCGTCGAGACGCGGCGGTGGCTTGGGTCTCCGCACGCAGGGCTCCCATGTTTCACGTGCTAACATCGCGCATGTTAGCACGTGAAGCTGCTAATAGGGTGCTAACATCGAAACATTTAGCAGGCGCAGGCCTGGTGTGGACCAACCTCGTCGCTCGTGGCGCCAACCCGATTCCCAGTTGCCGAGATGAGAGGCGACGATCCACACCTAGCAGCAGCTCGAGGCAGTGGCACCGGGGCACGGTCACAGGAACCAGTACCTACCGTCAAGTCGGCAATCCCTAGACATGGTGCGGCCAGTCAATCTCCAAGGTGTAGATCACATCGCCTTCGCATCCGGGAACCTGCGGTGCGGTTCGTCGCAACCCGAGCACCTTGATGATCCCTTCCAGCGCCCCGATAGCCCCCGACGGAGACCACTCCATCAGCAGCTCGCCATCCAGGTAGATGGGCTGCCCGCGATAGATCCGCGGCCACCCAGCCATACACGCCTCGTACACCTCGAGGAAGCGTTCCACGACCCAGTCGGCGTCGATACCCAACCGGGCGGATCGGTCCTGTTGCGCGCTGCGGATGGCGTAGGCGATGTCGGGGCGTCGCATCAGGTCACGGCCGGTCTGGCGTGCTCGGGTGGGTGCGTAGCCGGCTTCGGTGGCGGCCTTGGAGGCGTTGCCGTGCGTGAGGTACCGGTCGACGAAGTGGCGATGCTTGTCACGCATCATCAGACGCAGCAAACATATTTCCTGTTACGAAAAGTAACGTTAGCGTGCGCGCGACCAAGCGTGAACAGTCGGAGAGGGACCCGACTGGAACCATGGGACCCATGCCAGATGGTCGTACGTGCGTCGTCATTCCGTCCTCCTCGACAGCCACCAAAGCCAGGCAAGGCAATTCGACAACACACCTGGGCGGTGTTCCGCACGGCCGCAGCTATTCGTGATGTGTGCTTCACGTTCGGTCCTTCCGGTTTGTAGCTGGTCGCGTCTGGCGTTCGTTGAGCAGGTCGGCGAACGCCAGCACCAGCCTCTGGAGGCGCTGGTCACAGTTCCGGCACCACGGCAGTTGGTAGAGGTCAGGGGCGGCTTGCCACCTCGGCGAAGGCCGGTAGCCGCACAAGGTGAGCGGCACCCATGAGACATCAGCCACATTGGTTGCGGCGGCGAGCGTCACGGTGCCGGGTGCCACGACGAGATGTGTTCGCCCCGAGGTCGAGACGACCGCCTGTGCGCCGGCGAGCGACCGGCGGACCGCAACAGCCGCATTCGCCGAGTGGGCCTCACGCCTCACGGTCGCCTCCCGGGCTTCGGTGGCATTGTCGGCGGCGGCAGGGTGGGACGTCGGTGGTCGAGGACCGCCACAACCTCGCCCTCGAGGCGCTCGAGGAGGTATTCATCGGCGACGGATGGGGGACTCTCTGCCGGGATCTCGCCCAACGGAAGGGTGGGTGAGATCGGCTCCTTGTCTGCCGCCGAAACCTGCTCGCCCTCGCCCTCGCCCATAGGGCGGGGCGAGTGGGCGAGATGG
Source organism: Acidimicrobiia bacterium (assembly GCA_965216945.1). Classification (GTDB taxonomy): domain Bacteria; phylum Actinomycetota; class Acidimicrobiia; order Spongiisociales; family UBA5794; genus DATHZQ01. The sequence goes on from CBDCGU010000003.1 coordinate 858,010, forward strand.
GTCGAGGCGTCGCCCGAGCCGTTTCGGGCGAGGTTGGGCGAGGTTGGGCGAGATGCCTCCTCTGCGCCTTTTGCTGTGAGGGTGAGGATGTGGGCCCGCCCGCTCTCGTCGATGTCGATCCAGCCCCGACGTTCGCCGAGCAGGTAGGCGGAGCGCACCATCCCGCGGTGCCCGCCCATCGCTTCCTCGACCGCAGATTTCGACCGCTCCTCGGGGACGGCTTCGGCGACGTAGTCGAGAATCTGTCGCAGCGTTCGCTCGCACTTGGCCTGCTGCCGCTCTCGGCGCAATGACGTGGCGTCGGCCGTCATCGTCAACCGTTTCGTCGCCGGGTCGAAGTCGACGCGAGACTCCGGCAGCTCGGCATCCCGTCCGCGCACGGATAGGAATCGCAACCGGTGGGCGGCGTCTTCGTTCTCGTTGCTGCTGCGTTCGAGCCGGTACTCCCAGATTTGATCTGGCCAGCCCAGAAGCTTGGAGGCCCCGCGTGCCCGCTCGGCACCGTGGCCGAAGTGGTGGAGCACAACAACGTCGGTCAGGGTTGCCGTTTCCGCGAGGAGGGCGTCGAGCCCGGCCAGCCACGCGCCGACTTCCGTGTTGTTGTTCTCGTCGATTCCGAGTGCGTCCCACACGGCGCCTGCGGGGTCGATGACAAGCAACCACACGCCTGCCGCGGTGAGCCGCCCGGAGAGTTGACGCCTCACGGCCGGCTGGCGTACGTCGAGAAGATGCCCACAGCCGCGGAGGTCCCAGATCGCGACCTGATCGAGATTCGCCCCCGCTGCACGGAACCATGCTCGGAGCAGCGTTCGGGTCATCTCGAGGTTGACGTACACGATCATGTCTGCGGACCAAGCACAAGGGAACCGCCCCAGGAAGGGTGTTCGACTTGACAGGGCGCGGATGAGCTCGATGGCCAGGGAGGTCTTGCCGGCCTTGGCCTCTGCGGCCAACAGGGTGCGACCACCGGTCACCGCCAACCGGTCAACCAGATAGGCGACTGGGGCGTCGTCCTCCTCTAAGAAGTCGCGCAGTCTCTGGATCGGCTCAACTCCGGTGAATGCCTCAGTCGCCGCCCTTGCTTCACGCTCGGATCGCAGAATCTCACGAGCGGCGTCGTCAACTCGCAGGCGTTCCACGCGTTCGAGAACAGCGTCGTCAACCGAACGCCTGCCAGGCTGGCGCAACGCCCCACCGCCAGTACCGGATTCTCGAGCCTTATCCCGTCGCCCCAGCAGCTCGTCGCGGACGATCTCGTAGAACGGCTGCGACGCCGACCCGGCGCCTGCGGCATAGTGAGCCGCGGCTTCGATCTCGCTGTCGGTCGTCTCCGCCGCAATAGTGCCAAGGTCCTCCATTGCGGTTGCGAGCGCCTCGCTCAGCCCGGCCTCATCCACGGCCGACCCCGGCCCCCAAGGCCGACGTGAGCGACGCGGAACTCCCCATGGCGAGCCGCTTCCCGCTCGATGTCGGAAGACAATCCCGTGATGGCATGGGCCGAGTTCGGCGGCTCGCCATCTCTGACAAGAGGAGTGCCACCGCGCTGCAACTCTCGGCCCAGTTGCGAGCCAGGAATCGGGTGTGGTCGTTGGGCCTCATGCCGTCGGCGCCTTTGCCCTCTGCCGGGCTCGGCTCGACTTGAGCGCTAGGCGGGTGAAGTACGCCTTGCGGGCATGATCGGCTCGGCGAGCACGTTCGGCGGGATCGAGAACGCCGTCGGGGTCGACCTGGCGCTCGAATCGACTCAAGAAGGCGCGGCGACCGGGTTCTGTCCTGGCGGACCGGTTGGCAGTGTTGGCCCACGAGACATGAGCCGCAAGGCGCGCGCAGAACTCGTTCCGAGGGGGTCAAAGTGGGCATGCCGCTCCTAAGCCCGCATCCCGCTTTAGGAGGGCACCGACGGGTTTGCTTTGCGGGCCCGTCATCCCGCTCCGGCTATTACCGGCGAATTTCGCGAGCCACAACTTAGCATGACGGTCGTGACCAGCGAAGAACTCTCCACAGCCCGCTGCAAGGTGCGCTGCCGATGCCGCAAGACGCTAGCCGTCGCCGTTATCTCCGACTCGGGTGAGGTAACGCTGGAAATCCAAGAACAGCCGGCGTCGGCGAATGTTCCATTCCTCGATCGAAGCGATCCGGGTGTCCGGGTGCGGCTCGTGACTAAGCCGCGACCGGACCAGTGGCAGCAATCCTCCCTCGGAGTTCCGTTCGAGGAGATGATGTGGCTTCAGCGGAACAGCTCAGGCGGTCTTCGCGTGGACTTGCGTTGCCCGCGATGTGGAGCCGACAACCAACGCCTGCAGGAACGGTTTGTGGACGTCGTATGTGCCGCCGTAGCGCACGGCCGATCTGAGGTCCAGTTTCCCTACGACTTCCTATAGCTCCGGAGCACGGCGGTCGCAGAGCGCCGGCGCTGACGTCCGCCCGCACCGCCACCTCTGGGACCGACGGATGAGAGCTACAAAGCTGTGGGGCGATGAGCAGGGTCGCCCAGCACGTACCGCCGTGTCATCGCTCCTTGATGAGTCTGGCGAGTCGCGCGGCTCTCGCTTCAGAGCCGGACTAAGGCGACGAAGGCAAGTTCCGAGCCGATTGCCCGTCAGAACCTAGACCGGTGACGTTCCACCAGCGATGTGGAACGTCACCCGAGCAGCCTCTCGATCGGCGAATGGGCTCGGTGTGCGTCTCGAGCTCTCTCAGCGGCCACGGACGAGCCATAGCGGGCGACCATCTGACGCGACTTCCAGCCGGCCAGAAGCATCAGGTCTCCCTCGTTGCCACCACTCGCCAGGAACTCGTGAGCGAACGTGTGCCGGAACTGGTGCGGGTGGATCCGCGGAATCCCCGCCAGGTCGCATCGACGGCGCAGCATCTGAGTGAGCCCCGAAGCACCGAGCGGGCCGCGTGCGCCGAGCCAGAACGCGGGAGACGCCGCGGCGCTGTGTCGGCGTCGTGTCATCTCGTAGCGTTTGAGTCGCTCAGCCACCTTTGGCGACAGGGGCAAGGCACGCTCGCGGCGACCTTTGCCCACGACGTACACGACGCCGGCATCGAAGTCGATGTCGTCGATCGTGAGCCCGACGGTCTCTGAAAGCCGGGCACCGGTATCAAGAAGGAACATGACAATGGCCAGATCGCGGCGATCAGTGAACGTGCGACCCTCGAAGGCCTTCAATAGTTGGCGCAGGTCGTCGGCCGGGACGACCGGAACAACCTTCTCATCAGGCGGTGGGGCCTTCAGCTTGTCCATGGGTGACTGTTCGACATCGCCTTCGTCGGTTAGGTACCGGAACAGCTGCTGCAGCGACCGGAACCGGAGACGAGCGGTCGATGGGGAGCGAGTCTCAAGGACGTGCAGGATGTACGCCTCAACGTGCCGGCCGGTCACCTCTCTGGCGTCGAGTGGTATGCCGTGGTCCTCGAGGTATCCGACGAACTGGTGGGCTGTCTCCAGATACGATCGGATCGTGTTGGGGGACTTGCCACGGGCGCGGAGCGATAATTCCCACGCCTCGACGAGCTCGCGGAAGTCGACTGGGGTTTCCATTGACACTCATAGTAATCGGCTGTGAGAGCGTTGTGCTAGTGCTATCGTGCTGTGGTGAGCGCACCAAACCGCCCGGAACCCTTTGATCTGCAAAGGTTTGGAGCTGGCGGCGGGACTCGAACCCGCGACCTGCTGATTACAAATCAGCTGCTCTGGCCATCTGAGCTACGCCAGCGAGGATCTCAGCTTATCCAACCTCGCACCCGTGCCAGCTCGAACATCGCCAGCGATGCGGCCACGGATGCGTTCAGGCTCTCGATCTGACCGACCATCGGCACTCGTACCGTTTGATCCAGCAGCTCACCGGCGAGGCGCGACACGCCGGTCCCTTCAGCCCCGATCACGAGCGCCACGGGTTCGGTGAGCAGGGGCAAACCCAACAGCGACGTCTCCGCCTTCCCGTCGAGGCCTATCAACCAGACGCCGGCTTTGCGGAGACGCCGCAGCGCATCTGCCACGGAACCCACCATCGCAACACCGACACGTTCGAGCGCTCCGGCGGCGGCCTTGAACGCGGTTGCCCCGAGCGGCGCCGACCGCCGCTCCGGCACCACCAGCGCGGGAATTCCTGCCGCCACCGCCGAGCGGGCCATCGCCCCGAGATTGCGCGGATCCTGGACGCGATCGAGCACGAGCAGCGCGGCGGGATCGCAGGCCGCCACCGCACCGTCGAGCGTAAGGCTCGGGATGGGCCGGCATGTCGCCAGCACTCCCTGTGGCGCTCCCGTCACGGCGTCGTCTCGGACATCGCCAACGCGACGAATCTCGACACCTGCTCGCTCCGCCTCGTGGACCATCCGCTGGTAGGCGTCGTGGCGCAGTCGCTGCGACTCGACCGTCAAAACGATCACCCGCCCGGCTGCGACTGCGGCTGCGACGGCGTGGAGGCCCTCGACCCTATCGCCGATGCCAGCGGACGCCATCACGGCCATCCTCGATCGCGATGCCGGCGCCGGCGAGGCCATCCCGAATGGCGTCGGCCTTGGCCCAATCCGACGCCTCCCGCGCCGCAGCCCGCATGTCGACCAGAGTGTCGACAACCTCGTCGACCCTCTCGACGACGATGCCGAACCGTGCGCCGAGCGCCTGGATACCGTCGGCCAGATCATCCAGTCCCTGCGTCTCCTCGGCGAGGCCGAACAACTCGACGACCTCGTCGTACGCCGCCACCAGTGCGCTCGCATCCTCGCCGGCATCGAGCCGGCGGTTCCCCTCGCGCACGACCTCGAACAGCACGCCGAGAGCCCCGGCGGCATCGAAATCGTCGTCCATGGCAGCAGCGACTCGCTGGAGCACCTCACCATCCGGCAGATCCTCGACCAGTCCTGGGCTGCGGCGCCGGAAGGCCCAGAGGCGCTCCAGCGAGGCGATGGCGTCCTGCATGGCCTCCTCGCTGAACTCGAGCGGCTTGCGGTAATGCGTCCGCAGATAGAAGAGACGAACGGCCTGCGGTGGATACAGCTCGAGGGCGTCGATCAGGTCGATGACGTGGCCCGTCGACTTCGACATCTTCTCACCCTTGAGATTCACCAGCCCGTTGTGGAGCCAGTGCTTGGCGAACGGCTCGAGCAAAGCACCCTCCGCCTGGGCGATCTCGTTCTCGTGGTGGGGGAAGATCAAGTCTGTGCCGCCGGCATGGATGTCGAAACCCGGGCCGAGGTACTTGTGCGCCATCGCCGAGCACTCGATGTGCCATCCCGGTCGACCACTCCCCCACGGCGAATCCCAATGCGGCTCACCGGGCTTGGCGGCCTTCCACACGGCGAAGTCGAGCGGGTCCCGCTTGTGCTCCCCCGGTTCGACGCGGGCCCCGGACAACAGGTCGTCGATGTTGCGACCCGACAGCTTGCCGTAGTCGTCGAGCGTGCGAACGGCGAAGTACACGTCCCCACCTGCTTCGTAGGCATGCCCGCGCTCGATGAGCTGCTCGATCATCGTGATCATCTCTGGTATGTGCTCGGTGGCGCGGGGTTCGACGTCCGGGCCTTCCACACCGAGCGTCCGGTAGGCGCCGGCGAAGGCCTCGGCGAAGCGTTTGGCCAGCACCTCGGCCGGAACCCCCTCCTCCTTGGCGGCGGCGATGATCTTGTCCTCGACGTCTGTGACGTTCTGCACGTACGTCACGTCGAAACCCCGCCACCGCAGGTACCGCCGAATCACGTCGAACGCCACGGCCGCCCTGCCGTGTCCCAGATGAGGTCGTGCCTGCACCGTCGGCCCACAGACGTAGATCCCGACTTTGCCGTCGTCGCGCGGTTCGAAAGGCTGCCGGGAGCGGCCGAGGGTGTTGAAGACCTGCATGGCCGCGATGCTACCGGCGCGCTCACGTCGCCCGTGCGCTGGTACGGTCGATGACATGTCCGCCCCTCCACACCCGCTCATCCTCGGCCATCGCGGAGCATCTGCCCACGCTCCCGACAACTCGCTCCGGGCGTACGCCTTGGCGGTCGCACAGGATGCCGACGGAATCGAGCTCGACGTCCGTCGCACCGCCGACGGTGCGATGGTGCTCCACCACGACGCCGAGACCGATGCCGTCGGCCGCTTCGTCGATCACAGCTTCGCAACCATCCGGCAGAGAGCTCCCGAGGTGCCGACGCTCGACGAGATGCTGACCGTGACGGGCGATCTCCTCCTCGACATCGAGATCAAGAATCACCCGGTCGATCCCGATTTCGACGCCGACCACCGGCTTGCCGAGTCGGTGGTGGAGTGGATTCGCGCCAACGAGCTCCAACGGCGTGTGATCGTGTCATCGTTCAACTGGGACACTGTGGGACGAGCCAGAGAGCTCGACGCCACCATCCCGACGGGGCAGTTGCTCGCCCATGTCGGCTCGCTGCACGACCATGCCCAGGCCGTCGCCGGTCGTGGCCACCAGTGGATCCTGCCGCCGAACGACATGCTGGCGGCGGCTCCCGCGGAGCAGATCGCCGCAGCTCACGAGTGCGGGCTGCGTGTGATGGTTTGGACGGTGGACGATCCCCACCGGATTCGCGAGCTCGCCGCGGCGGGCATCGACGGGGTCATCACGAACGATCCGGCGCTGGCCAACGACGCTCTGGCCGGTGCCTGACCGCCACGAACAACCAGCACACCGGCGTCGAGGGCCGGGGAGACCGCGTGGCGATCTGGGCGACGGACCGCTAGCGCGCTGGCCCAGTGATCAGCGTCGAGATGGCGAGGGCGGCAATGCCCTGGTCGCGGCCGATGAAGCCGAGCTCATCGGTCGTGGTCGCCTTGACCGACACGTGATCGAGTGGCACTCCGAGTACGGCGGCGAGGTTGGTGCGCATCTGCCGGCGGTACGGGGAGATGCGGACCGTTGCGGCGATGACGGTGGCGTCGACGTTGCCGGGACGCATCCCGAGGCGCTCCAGCCGGCTCACGATCGTGCTCAGCATCTCCATGGAGTCGGCGTCCGACCATTGCGGATCGGCGGGAGGGAAGAACTCGCCCATATCGCCGAGAGCCGCCGCTCCGAGCAGAGCATCGGTCACTGCGTGAGCCACGACGTCGCCATCGGAAGTCGCTGCGACACCCCGTTCCGTCGACACCGTCACGCCGGCAAGCACGATGCGGCCCGTCGGAATGAGTTGGTGGGCGTCAAAACCCTGCCCGACCCGCATCTGCCTGACCCGAGGCCTAGCGATCCGTCGCGCACTTGATGCCGCGGTGTCCCCGAGGCATCGGCGTCGACCGGCAACGACACGCAGCGGGCGACGTGAGGACCGGGGAGACCGCGTAGCTCTTGGCGCGACGGACCACTAGGACTCGACCGGCTCTTCGACCTTCGGCAGAGCCTTGTCGAGCCTCCGGATCGCCTCTTCCTCGTCCAGCTTCAGGGCGAACCCGAGCTCGCTGACGATGATGAGGCGTGCCTTGGCGAGCATGCGCTTGAGGGCCGGTGAGATGCCCTTCACCTGCTGGGCGTAGGTGAGGTCCCGCACCACCTCGGCGACCTGGAAGATGTCGCCACTGTTGATCTTCTCGGTGAGCAGCTTGTACCAGCGCGACCAGTTGGACCCGGCCTCTTGCGGATCGTCGCGGAACGTTGCGAAGACCTTCTTGGCGACCGTCGTCGAGATCACAGGTCGGACGCCCAGTTCGAGCGCCTTGTCGACGGGTACTCGCACGATGAGCTGATCGGTGGCCACCTCGAGGACGTAGTAGTCCTGGCGCTCACCGGCGAACTCGATCTTCTCGACCTTGACGATCGTCGCCGCACCGTGGTGCGGATAAACGACCTTGTCGCCGGTCTTGAACGGAGCTTTGGCGCGCTTCGCCTTCGGTTTGGCGGGAGCCGCAGCGCCGGCACTGGTCTTGCCGGCCGACTTGTTCGCGGGCGTTGTGGCCTGCGACTTCTTGGCCGAAGCCGTCTTCTTCGCAGATGCCGTCTTCTTGGACGCGCCAGCCGTCGACTTCTTGGATGTCTTGGCGGCCGGCTTCTTCTTGGTCGTGCTCTTCTTTTCAGCCACAGATGTTCCGGGGTTGTCGGGAAGGGGGCATTGTAGGCGGGACCCCCGGGTCTCTATTCCGGGAGGGCGAAGGGCGTGCCGTGCTGCAGGAGCCGCTCGAGGTAGCTGCGCAGCTGCTGTGCCCGCGCCGGGCCCACACCTTCCACTTGTGCGAGGTCGTCTGCCGAGGCCATCAACATCTTGGGAAGAGTCTTGAAGTGGCCGATCAGTGCCTGCTCCACACTGTCGGGCAGGCGTGGAACGGCAGACAACGCTCGCACCCCGCGTGGTGTGCACGCTGCGTCGACCGGACCGAGCTTGAGTGCTTCGGCCACGGCCTCCGTGTCGTGGAGGTCCTCGGTCGGGATCTCTGCCAACAACCGGGCCACCGGCACAGTGCGCTTGCGGCGGCTGTAGTCCTCGTATGTCAGCTCGGCCAGGTCATCGACACCGTCGAGCAGATCGGCAGCCTGCACCGAGATGAGATGACCGTCGCCACCGAGCTCGACGAGCGTCCTCTCCAGATCCTTCGCCACGCGATTCACCAATTCGGCGCGCTGCAGCACGTGGACGACGTCCCGAGTCGTGACCGTATCGTCGACCTCGAGACGGGTGAGGCGATCCTCGGCGCTCTGTAGCCGACGACGCAGCCGCTCGAGAGAGCTGAGGCTCTGGTTTCCCTCGGCGTGGAGCGCCGTGGCGTTGCGAAGCTCGTAGCGCTCCTCACCGGTGAAGACCACCGCGACCCGCCGGCCCTCCTCGCTGATGGCCAGCACCGGATGCCCGGTCTGTTTGGCGAGACGCTCCGCGGTGCGAAACCTCGTGCCCGTCTCGGACGTCTGGATCGAGGAATCGGGGATGAAATGGACATTGGCCCGTCGGATCTCCGAGATGTCGTCGCTGACCACGATGCCGGCGTCCATCTTGGCGAGCTCGGCGAGACGCTGGGCAGTGAACCTCGCCTCGCGCAACACGAAGCCGCCACTGCACACCGCATCCGCCTGCTTTCCGGAGGCCAGCAACACCAAAGCACCGGTTCCCTGGCGGACAACGAGCTCGGCGGCGGTGCGCAGTGGAGTGCCCGGCGCAAAACGACGAAGGATGTTGAGCGGGTCCACGGCCCGACGCGGATTCATAGCCTCAGGAGGCTACTCGAAGCTCACGCTATCCCGCGGGTTGCAGTTCAGGCCGTGGACGTTTGGCTCCATTGATCGTCTTGGACGTGCCCGGGGCGCTCAGCCCGCACGCGGCGAGTGCAGTATCGAGGCGCGCATGATTTGCCGTAGCCAGCACCGAGACGGAGAAGCGATCCGACTCCATCTTCCGCCGCTCGTGGTGGGACACAGCCCGCACTTCCCCGGCGAGGCCCACTTCTCCGAATGCGGCGACGCCCCCGAGCGGCGCACCCAGGCGCGACGACGCGATGGCGAGCGCCACCGGCAGGTCGGCCGCAGGATCGCGCAGCGAGAGGCCGCCGACGACATTGACGTAGACGTCGTGATCGGCGCACGACACCCCGGCATGGCGATCCAGGACTGCGATGATCTGGTGGACCCGGGCCGGTTCGAGCCCTTTCACGCTGCGACGCGGCTGAGGGGTCGAGGCCGGCACGACGAGAGCCTGGATCTCGAGCAGCAACGATCGCCGCCCATACATACCGGGATAGAGCACGGTGCCCGGGACCGAGCCGGTCCACCCGTCGACGAAGACGCCTGTCGGATCGGTCACGTCTGCGAGACCCCGCTCGGTCATCGCGAAGACGCCGACCTGGTCGACCGATCCGAAGCGATTCTTGAGCCCGCGGAGGTAGCGCAGTCCGCGATCCGGATCGCCCTCGAGGTACAGCACCACGTCGACGAGATGCTCCAACACCTTGGGACCGGCGAGGGCGCCGTCCTTGGTGACATGACCGACGAGCACCACCGGTGCTCCGGTTCGCCGCGCCATGCCCGCAAGCTGTGCTCCACATGCCCGGACCTGCGTGATGCCGCCCGCGGCACCCTCGGCGTCGCCTGTGCGGCACGTTTGAACCGAGTCGACCACGACCAACGCCGGCTGCTCGGCGTCTACGGCGCTCTCGATGGCGGCGACATCGGTCTCGGCCAGCACCATGACCTCTGCGGCCAGCGCGCCGATCCGGGAAGCCCGCAATCCGACCTGACGGACGCTTTCCTCACCGGAGACGTACAACACCGGCCCGTCCTTCGCCACGGCCGCCGCAAGCTGGAGGAGCAAAGTGGACTTGCCGACACCGGGCTCTCCCCCGACGAGCAACACGGACCCGACCACGAGGCCCCCGCCGAGCACACGGTCGAGCTCCCGGATACCGCTCTCCCTGCGCGGCGCCGCCTGCGACGCCGCCGCCTCGGTCACCGGCACCGCTCCCGCACCGTCGCCCGCAACGGAGGCCACCAGCGCACCCTGACTGCGGCATTGGGGGCAGAACCCCATCCATCGTCCCGTGCTGAACCCGCACGCAGTGCAGCGGAATGCCATGTCGTGAGAACCCTTCCTCGCTGGTGTGATCACGGTACGTCGCGGGTGTGACACGAACGCCGGGAAGACCCTCGCACAGCAACACCATTGCGAACGAAGATCGATGCGAACCGGGACCTGAGGTCTACCCCCGGGGGAACCTCAGCCGCTGATGTATCGACGAATCAACCAGACGAGGAACAGCACGACGGCGATGAGCAGGAGGATTCCGCCGAGAATGTTGACGAGGTTCCACGGCTCTGCTTGACGTACACCGGCAAACGTCGACATTCGTGGCACAATAGCCCCATCCCGGACAGGGGCTCCGGGACGGCGCTGAAACTGGACCACACCGAGCCGACCACAAACGCCCTCGGGACGACGCAGGGGTCATTGCGTGGCGAACGACAAAGACAATGGATCCTACGAGGACCTCTTCGAGCCATTCGAGCTCGACGACATTCCACCGGAAGGTGAAGCCTTCGCGGAGTCGCCCATCGTTGCGCCTCCCCCGCCGATCACCACGGATCCGGCGATCCCGACCGTGCGATGTGCGTCTTGCGGCGCCCTCAACCCCGCTCACAACCGTCACTGCGAGGACTGCGGCGCCCGCCTCTCCCAGAGCCCGTTGCCCGTTGCTCCCCCACCGATGGTGAGGTCCACGCCCGGGGGGCGGGCGCTGGGCATTCTCCTTGCCGTGCTGGCGATCGTCGCTCTGTTCGCCCTGTTCCTCAACATCTTCCGGAGCCCAGGCGAGGACGCCGCCACGACGGACCCGACGACAGCCACGTCGAGCACGACGCCGCTGGTGACCCAAACGGAGCTGAGCCCGGTGTCGGTGGCCGTGAGCTCCGAGCTCACCGGCTTCGAAGGTGCCCACCTCATCGACGGAGACATCACGACCTACTGGAACGACAGCTCCCAGCGTGGGGTCGGTGCCGTGCTCACCTTCGAGTTCGCCCAGCCCGTGGCCATCAGCGAGATGGAGCTGATCAACATCCCGGAGAACGATCCGTTCCGCCGCAACTACCGGATCAAGGACTTCCAGGTCGAGGTCGACGACCTCGCCATTGAGCTGCCCTACAGCATGCCGGACACCAACGAGCCGCAGCGCTTCTCACTGAACACCCTCGAGACGCGTCGTGTCACGGTGACGGTGCTCTCGACCTACGTCGGCGAGCCGGTCGGCAACCAGCCCAGCTTCACCGAACTGGCTCTCGCCGAGGTGCGCTTCTTCGGCACCCTCACGGAGTAGCGGGTCGCCAGGCGAGCCGACCTGCCCCATGGCCCGTAGCCGCACGAAGCGGGAGGGGCTCCGCGACACGCCTCGGTCGAGGCCTATCCCTGGTCTGCGAGCTCGACGGGCGGTTGGTCGGGGGTCTCCACCGACTGGAACGACAGGCGCTCGGCGTCCTCCGGATCGACGTCGATGAGAATCGTCGAGCCGGCGACGAAGTCCTTGTGCAGGACCTTCTCCGACAGCGGATCCTCGAGCAGCCGCTGGATCGCCCGGCGAAGCGGACGGGCTCCGAGCTGCGGGTCGTAGCCCCTCTCGGCGAGCATGTCCTTCGCCTGATCTGTGAGCACCATGTCGAGCGCCCGCGATTCCAGCTGCGTCTGCACCCGGCGGAGCAGCAGATCGACGATCTGCTTCACCTCGCTGCGGGTCAACTCGTGGAATACGATGACCTCGTCGATACGGTTCAAGAACTCCGGGCGGAAGTGACTCTTGAGGGCATCCATCACCTTGTCCTTGATGCCCTGGTAGCTCAGCTCCTCGCTCTCGGGCACGAACCCGAGCGACTTCTTGCGCAACTCGGCGGTGCCGAGGTTCGACGTCATGATGATGACGGTGTTCTTGAAGTCGACGTTGCGGCCCTGGGAATCGGTGAGGCGGCCGTCCTCGAGGATCTGCAGCAAGATGTTGAAGACATCCGGGTGGGCTTTCTCGATCTCGTCGAAGAGCACGACGGAGAACGGCTTGCGGCGCACGGCCTCGGTGAGCTGGCCACCCTCGTCATAACCCACGTACCCGGGGGGCGAGCCGACGAGACGGCTGACCGCATGCTTCTCCATGTACTCGGACATGTCGATCTGAATCAGGGCAGACTCGTCACCGAACAGGAAGTCGGCGAGGGCCTTGGCGGACTCGGTCTTTCCCACACCCGAGGGTCCCAGGAAGATGAACGAACCGGCCGGGCGCTTGGGGTCCTTGAGCCCCGCCCGGGTGCGGCGGATCGCCTTCGAAACGGCCTCGATGGCGTCGTGCTGGCCGACGATGCGCTTGTGGAGCTCCGTCTCCATGTTGAGCAGCTTCTCGGTCTCTTCCTCGGTGAGACGGTGCACGGGAATACCCGTCCACTGCGCCAGGACCTCGGCGATCTCCTCCTCGTCGATCACCGATGAGAAGTCCTTGCCCGCATCAGAACCCTCACGCTCCTTCTCGGAGCGTTCGGCCATCAGCGTCCGCTCCTGATCGCGCAGCTGGGCCGCCCGCTCGTACTGCTGCGCCTGCACGGCCTCCCGCTTGTCGCTGCGGTACGTTGCGATACGCTCGTCGATCTCCTTGATGTCGGGCGGCAGATCCTTGCGCTTCAAGCGCATGCGGCTGCCGGCCTCGTCGATGAGGTCGATGGCCTTGTCGGGCAGGTACCGGTCGGCGATGTAACGATCGGCGAGATTGGCGGCGTTGACCAGCGCCTGGTCCGTGAAGCGAACCCGGTGGTGGTCTTCGTAGCTCGAGCGGAGACCCTCGAGGATCTTGATCGTATCCGCCACAGACGGCTCGTCGACCTGAATCGGCTGGAAACGCCGCTCCAGCGCCGAGTCCTTCTCGAGGTACTTCCGGTACTCCTCCAGGGTCGTGGCACCCACCGTTTGCAGCTCGCCGCGGGCCAGCATCGGCTTGAGGATGCTGGCGGCGTCGATGGCGCCTTCGGCGGCGCCGGCTCCGACGAGGGTGTGGATCTCGTCGATGAACAGAATGATGTCGCCGCGGGTGCGAATCTCCTTGAGCACCTTCTTCAGCCGCTCTTCGAAGTCGCCGCGGTACCGGGATCCGGCGACCAGGGCACCCAGATCGAGGGTGTAGAGATGCTTGTTGGACAGCGTGTCGGGCACGTCCCCGGCAACAATGCGCTGGGCGAGCCCCTCGACGATGGCGGTCTTACCGACGCCGGGTTCGCCGATCAGCACGGGGTTGTTCTTCGTGCGGCGGGACAGCACCTGCATGACCCGCTCGATCTCGTTCATCCGGCCGATCACCGGGTCGAGTTTCTGCTCACGGGCGAGCTGGGTGTAGTTGCGGCCGAACTGATCGAGCACGGTGGACCCGCCGGGGGCTCCCTCGCTCGAGGACGAACCGCGCGAGCCGCTGGGGTGGGACGAACTCGTTTGCTCCTCACCCTGCACGCCGGACAGCAACTGGATGACGGTCTGACGCACCTTGTGCAGGTCTGCGCCCAGCTTCACGAGCACCTGAGCGGCGACGCCCTCGCCCTCGCGAATCAAACCGAGGAGGATGTGCTCGGTCCCGATGTAGTTGTGGCCGAGCTGCAACGCTTCGCGCAGCGACAGCTCCAGAACCTTCTTGGCCCGCGGTGTGAACGGAATGTGACCGCTGGGGGCCTGCGATCCCTGTCCGATGATCTCGACGACCTGGCTGCGCACCGCCTCGAGGCTGATGCCGAGGCTTTCGAGTGCCTTGGCGGCGACGCCCTCGCCCTCGTGGATGAGGCCGAGGAGGATGTGCTCGGTCCCGATGTAGTTGTGGTTCAGAAGCCGCGCTTCCTCCTGCGCAAGCACCACGACCCGCCGGGCCCGGTCGGTGAACCTCTCAAACACGCTTTCTCACCTTCTAAAAGTATGGCGCACGGGAACGATCCGGGCGCCGCGCCGAGTATAGCGACGGGGCCTCCCTAGCCCGCTTCCATCTGTTGCAATGATTACAACACGCACCGGAGCGATACGCATTCCGTCGAACGCCCTAAATCCGCGGCCGTTTGCCGGCGCCGCGGGGTGGCTCGGGGACACTGGCGACCCCGCCGGCAGTGCGAGACCGATTTGAGCTCTGGCCACAACTAACCTTGCCCTCCAATGGATCTACCCCCGCTGCGAGCCCTCGTCGACATCCCACGTGTCTGGGACCGGTTGGAGCAGGTCGAACGGCGCCTCGACGAGGTGACCACCTCCGAGAGCACCTTCCTGACGGAGATCGCCCAGCATCTGATCATGGCCGGCGGCAAGCGCTACCGCCCGTTGCTGGCTCAGGTGGCCGCCGAGCTCGGCCCCAACGACGGCCCGGAGCCCGTCGAAGCCGGGGTCGCAGTCGAGTTGGTGCACACCGGCTCGCTCTATCACGACGACGTGATCGACAATGCCGACACCCGTCACGGCGTGGCCTCGGTGAACACCAAGTGGAACGAGACCGCGGCCATCCTCGGCGGCGACTTTCTCCTGGCCCGTGCGTCGGAAGTGGCTGCGCCGTTGGGGATCGAGGCCGTGGCCCTCATCGCCGCGACCTATGCCACGTTGTGCGAGGGGCAAGTCCTCGAACTGCAACTCGAGGACGACCTCGACCACGGACCGGACCAGTACTACAAGGTCATCGGTGGCAAGACGGCGTCGCTCATCCGAACGGCGGCCCGCCTCGGTGCCATCGTTTCGGGAACGAGCCGCGATGCCATCGAGGCCGTGTCGACGTGGGCATGGGAGATGGGACTCGTGTTCCAGATCACGGACGACGTGCTCGATCTGGTCGCCGACGAGGCGTGGCTAGGTAAGCCCGCCGGATCGGACATCGGAGAAGGCACCTTCACCCTGCCCGTGCTCTACGCCCTGAGCGGACCCGAGGGTCCTGAGATCCGGTCCCTGCTGCACGGCGGCCGTCCCCACGACCAAGCGTCGATCGACCGCGTGATCGCACTCGTCGCCGGCGGCGGCTACATCGATCGGGTGCTCGACGAGGCGACGGAGCGGATGCGGGTGGCCGAGGCCGCAACCGATGACCTGCGCGGTGGCCGCCTCACCGCGGTGTTCCACAACCTCGATCGGTATCTCCTGGACCGCGTGGAGGCGGCGCGGGGCCGCTGACGACCTCTGCGTTCGGGACGGCTGCGGTCGCCGGGGCCACATCCCACGGTCCCGACTCACGAACCCCGGTCAGACCGCGCTCCGCAGCGGCCAGCTTGTTCGGACCCGGTTTCGATCGCGCGTCACAGACCACGTCCTTGACCTCGATCGCGGTTTGGCGGTGGTGGCGTCGGAACGCGGATGGGGTCTGTGCTGTGTTGCGGGCGAAGAACTTGGTGAAGTTGGTGGGTTCGGAGAAGCCGAGCTGGGAGGAGATGGTCGCGGCGGGAGTGTCGGTGTGGACCAGGAGGCGTTTGGCTTCCAGGACGAGCCGGTCGGTGAGGATCCGCTTGGCGGTTTGGCCGGTGGCTTGCTGGCAGGAGCGGCTGATGGTGCGGGCCGAGTAGCCGAGGTGACGGGCGTAGTCGATGACGTCGTGGCGACGGGCGAGGTCGGTTTCTATGGCGTTGCGAAAGGACACGTACACCTCGGGGAGATGAGTGTCGCTGGTGTCGGCGTGGGCTTGGTCGAAAAGGGCCACGAGGGCGTCGAAGAGGGCGATCATCAGCCGGGTGGTGGGTTGGTCGCCGTCGAAGCGGGTTTGTTGATGGCGGAGCGCGCCGACGATGGTTTCGGCGGTTGTCATGGCCACGCCATCGAGGTCGGCGTAGGCCACGTCTCCGGGAAACCAGGGGTGTGTTGATGTCATGGCGGGTTGGGACAGCACCAGCGTGGCGTCGGTGTCGACCTCCGTGTTGAAGACCTGGATCTGGCCGGGTCTGATTCGGATCAGGCGTCCGGGTCGTGCAGGGATCTCGGTGAAGTCAACGGTGTGAGATCCCCGGTGTGAGCGCATCAGCAACAGGAGATCGAAGGAGGGTCTCTGCGGCATCGCAAGATTGGCTGGTTCGATGCGGGCGAGGAGCTCATGACGCTCGATCACCTCGACTGGCAGGCGTGGGTGGAGACGAGTAGCGAAATCGACCGGCCGGATCTGCTCTTGTCCACTTTCGACCATAGAACGTCAGCATAGAACCTTCCAGCCGGTGCAATGCCGAAGCATGATGACAAAGATCAACCACCACCAAGCCGAAGGAGTCAGCGGTGGGTGCACGACTGGAGAACGCCAAGGCTCTCTATCTCGAGGCCATCCGGGACGGGAATCACGTCGAAGCGATCAACAAGTACGCCGGGGACCGCTACACGCAGCACTCCGCGCCGGTCAAGGACGGGAGAGACGGCTTCATCGAGTTCTTTGCCGACTTCGTCGAGCGCAACCCCGAGCGGGACGTCGATATCGTCCGCGGTTTCGAGGACGGCCGGTATGTCTTTCTCCATGCGGTGCAGAACCTCAACGGTGGCGAGTCCCGGTGGGTGACCGCGGATATCTTCGACACCGACGACCAGGGCAAGATGATCGAGCATTGGGACATCATCGGCCCATGGGTCGACGAAACCGTCTCTGGTCATACCCAGGTCGATGGCCCGACCGAGCCGACCGATCTCGACAGGACCGAAGACAACAAGGCGTTGGTGAGAGGCTTCGTCACCGACGTTCTGCAGAACGGTGAGTTCGACAAACTGACCGACTACATCTCCACTGACACCTACATCCAGCACAACCCGCAGATCGGTGACGGTCTCGAAGGCCTCCGTGCGTTCGTCGCGTCCCTCACCGAACAGGGCGTCTCCATGGTCTACGAAGAGGTCCACAAGGTCGTGGGAAGCGGCAACTTCGTTGCTGTGCTGTCGAGGATGAACCTTGGCGGCACCGCGATGGCCGTGATCGACCTCTTCCGAGTCGACAACGGACTGATCGTCGAACACTGGGACGTGATGGAGGAGATCCTGCCAGAGGACCAGTGGGTCAACACCGGCAAGTTCTAGTTCTCGTAGACCACCCCGGGCCTCGCTGGCACCCACCGGAGAACGCCGCTTCAACACGGCGCATAGACCACTGCATGGAGGGCCGGGGGCGCGATGATCGCGATCCCGAGTACATCGCATCCCTGCCCAGATCACAACGGATCGGGCGCACGAACGCACATTCGGTGGAGTGCCCGAAAACGGCACGACTGCGTACGATCGGTGTCGACTCAATGGCGTCTATGGCGTAGTCGTGGCATAGTTATGGTATGGCAAGAGTTCGAGTCAGCACGACGGTGGACGGGTCACTCCTCGAGGAAGCTCGACGATTGCGCCCGGACAGCAACGATGCCGCCCTGCTCGATGAAGCCCTCGCGGCGCTCCTCGCCCGACATCGCGCCGCTCGAATCGACGCCGCCTACACGGCGTACGACGCTCATCCGCTTGACGAGCCCGACGAGTGGGGTGACCTCGCCTCGTTCCGCGAAGCCGCCGGGCTGTCGTGACCGCCCTGCCTGCTCGAGGTGAGGTCTGGTGGTGTGAGCTGCCCGAGGTCGCTCGCCGGCCCGTCGTGGTGTTGTCCCG
Organism: Acidimicrobiia bacterium; assembly: GCA_965216945.1. GTDB lineage: Bacteria > Actinomycetota > Acidimicrobiia > Spongiisociales > UBA5794 > DATHZQ01. The sequence continues at coordinate 876,010 of CBDCGU010000003.1, forward strand.
GGATGTCGCCATCCCAAGACTACGTCGAACGATCATCGCCCCTTGTACGACCACCATCCGCGGTCTACCGAGCGAAGTCCTCCTCGAGCCGTCCGAGGATCCCATCCCCCAGGCCTCAGCAGTGAATCTCGACGCGATGGAGAGCGTCTCGGTCGGAACACTCACGCAGCGATTGGGACGCCTGAGCGATCGGCGGATGCGCCAAATCTGCGCAGCGTTCAACGTCGCCGTTGACTGTGCCGGCTGAAGCGGCAAGCCCCGCCATCGAAGGCGGGTCGGAGGGACAGTGCGTGGATCGCCAGATTGACGTCGTCGCACGTCCACAGACGTCCACCCCGGGCTGCAGCCGTCGCCGCAACGCCCTGACCCGGGCGTTTTCCGCAGAGGTCCGCCTCGATCAACCCGGGAGCGTTCGGCAGCGTTGCCGTTTGCCGGCTGCCGTGCCCGGAGTCAGACGAGCGAGAAGTCGAATTCCTTGACCTCGTGGAGCTGTGCGTCGGTCACCTCGGGCGCATCGCCACCGGTCATCTCGAGCCAGTTGTCGGTGCGGGTCGTCAGCGATGAAACGACGTACATGAGCTCCTGCAGCTCGCTGCGCTCCATCTGGATGGCCTGCCTGGCGAGCTCGCTGACCGTGCCTTCCGACCGATACTGCGGAAGTGCCAGCGACCGGGCGATCTCGTAACGACCCCGGAGCTGGCGCTCGAAGATGGCGCGGGTGCCTTCTGCTGCATCGGGCTTGGTGAGACACCGATCGACCGCCCAGGCGGCTGCCGAACCGGAATACAGCGCCAGCACGACACCGACCGAGAAGATCGGGTCGACAAACCCGGCGGCGTCCCCGGCCATGACCCATCCCGGCCCGGCGAGCTGATCGGTTTGGAATGAATAGTCGGCGATGGATGCCGTCGAGTTGGGGATCAGCTCAGAGCCGACGAGCAGATCTTTGACGATCGGCACCTGGCGGGTGCGCCGCTCGAAGAAGTCCTCCCACGTCTCTCCCTCGTTGCGGGCGGTCTTCACCTGGGCCCTTGGCAGCACCAGTCCCACGCTCGTGCTGTCGCGGAGCAGGATGAACCAGCACCAGCCATCGTCGCCGGTGTCCTTGATGTTCGTGACATACGTGACCGGGGCGTGGTCGCGCCATTGATCGTGGGTCCTCGCCTTGCCGTCCAGCGACAGGTAGCGGGTGTTCTTGTAGTAGCCCCACACGCTGAGGTACTTGAACGCCGCATCCATGTGCCGGATGCCGAGCTGGCGGCCCATGACCGCATTCTGACCACTGGCATCGATGACGTACTTGGCGCGGATCTCGCCGTTGCCGTGCTCCGAGCGGTACTTGACATGCGCATAGTCGAGACCAGAGGCTTCGTCGTGGCCCGTGTCGGCGCCGCTGACCGCGACGTCCTCGAAGGTGGCGGCACCCTCGGAGGCGGCGTGCTCGAAGAGGATCTGATCGAAACGGGGCCGTTCGACGTGCATCGCCGGCCGGTCGTATCCGAAGGCCTTGAACGCGTGGGCGAGGGTCCGCCCCTGCCAGTGGACCATGCCGCCGGCCTTTGCGATGAAGTCCTCGGCGATGATCTTGTCGGTGACCCCCATGAGGTCCATGTACTTCCAGAAGTCGGGGATGAGGCTCTCGCCGACCTTCTCCCGCGGATGACGGTGCTTCTCGAGCACGACGACATCGTGGCCCTTCTGAGCGAGCAACGTCGCCGCCAGGCTGCCCGCGGGGCCACCGCCGACGACAACGACGTCACACTGCTTCGGGATGCTCATGCTCGTTCCCCCTCATCGCCCATGGCATCGGGCTCGTCAGACTCGTACTCGCGCGGACGATTCGGTCACCACGACCGACAACGGCACAGTACCCCGGGCCTCATCGCTGGGGAACCCCCGGCGCATGGGTCGAGAGCATCATTTGGCGGGTCCGGGGCCGGGGTCAGCATCTGGCCCGCGTGCCGATCGGATCGCCACAGCCCCCGACCTCGAGCCCAGGCGGAGCCCATCGACGCTCGCCGTGGCCGAACCAACGGACCACAACACCCGGTCCGTACCCGCCACCGGCACCAGCGCCTCGCGGGAACCGAGGTTGAGGGCCGTCACGACTCGTTCACCGTCGAGCACCCTCTCGTAGGCGAACGCCTCTGCCGAGTGGAACACGACCCGCCAGTGGCCGCGGCGCAACGCAGGATGCCGGCTACGGAGACGAACCAGACCGACCATGGCGGCATGATGCTCGCTCCCGGTGGAATCCCAGACCATCCCACGACGATTGTCGGGGTCGGCGCCTCCTTCCATGGCCAGCTCGTCTCCGTAGTAGATGCCGGCGATGCCCGGAAACGTCACCTGCACGAGCGACGCAAGCAACAGGGCTCGAGCGTCGCCCCCGGCGAGGTTGATGAAGCGCGGCGTGTCGTGGCTCGAGAGCAGGTTCTGGTTGAGCGCAGTCGCCGCCGGCGAATACATGACCGTCAGCTCGAGCAGGCCCTCGAGGAAGGCCGTGGTGTCGATGGTCCCGGTGGCGAAGTAGTCCACGGCGAGGTCGCGGAACGTGTAGTTCATCACCCCGTCGAACTCGTCGCCGCCCAGCCAGCGCCGGGCGTCGCCCATGACTTCGGCGAGCAGGTAGGTGTCTGACCTGATCCGCCGCACCTCGCGGCGCATGTCCGCCCAGAAGTCGTGGTCGACGTAGCGGACCACGTCCATACGCCACCCGTCGATGTCGTACTCCCGCACCCAGTGGGCTGCGACATCGAGCATGTAGCGGCGCGCCGCCGGGCTGGCGAGGTTGATCCTGGGCATCAGGGGGACGCCGTACCAGGCGTCATAGCACGGCTCGAGGACCGGACCGTCACCGCCCACTGCTTCGACCGGTACACCGCTCTCCGTTTGGAACCGATCGAGATGGACACCCCAGTAGGAGCCCGGTTCGAGCAGGTGGGGCCGATAGCGAACGCGAACCGGCCAGTCGTGCACCACGAACCAGTCGGCGTAGTCGGAGTCGGGACCGTTGGTCACGAGATCGGAGAACGCAAAGAACCGCGGGTGGCAATGGTTGAAGGACGCGTCCAGGATCACGCGGAGGCCGCGGGCGTGGAGCTGATCGACCAGTTCGCCGAGGGCGGCGTTGCCGCCCAACGACGGTTCGACCTGCAGGTAGTCGACGGTGTCGTAACGATGGTTCGACGGCGATGTGAAGATCGGGTTGAGATACACCACGTCGACACCCAGTTCCACGAGGTGATCGATGCGAGCGGTGATGCCGGGCAGATCCCCGCCGAGGAAGCTACGGCTCGTCGGTCTCACCGACCAGGGCACGACGCCGGGTGGGTCGAGCGTCGGATCGCCAGACGCAAAGCGCTCCGGGAAGATCTGATACATGACGGCCCCGGACGCCCAATCCGGGGCGTCGTGGTCCGCCACGTCGGCCACCACAACGCGAAAGCGGTCGAGCCGCTCCACACCGCTGGCCATGCCGGTCGGCGTGACGTAGGCGGCCTGACCGTTGGCGAAGCGCGCCGCGATGCTGCATGCCAGATCCGGAGCGGCCGGTTCGAGCGCCGCCTCCCACACCGACACGGACCCGGCAGCCCCGATCCGGGTCATGACGTGACCGTTCACATCACCCGCTCGGACCACCACCATCGCCTCGACGGCATCGGCGGGTGCGAGCAGCCGAAACCGCAGCACACCGCCGGCCTCCCGCGACAAGAACGCCGGGTCGGAGGGATCGAAGTCGATGCGGCGCGGGCGGACCGTGCCGGGGCCGTACGGCTGGAAGTCGTCGGCCAATGGCCGGATCGGAGCCGGCTGCATCTCAGCCCTTGACCGCTCCCTGGGTGAGACCGCTGACGATGGCGCGCTGGAAGACGAGGAAGGTCAGGGCGATCGGCAGGGCTCCGATCACGGCGCCTGCGGCAAGCTGCCCCCACTTCGACGCATAGTCGGACAGCGTGAACGTCTGGATTCCGATCGTGTAGGTGAACTCGGACACGGAGGTGAGGACCGTCCGAGCCAGGACGAACTCTTGGAAGGTGATCGTGAACTGGATGATGAAGATCACGGCGAGGATCGGCCGCGTCAGCGGGAAGATGATCCGCCAGAAAACGATCGTCGGTGAAGCGCCGTCGACCCGGGCCGATTCGTCGAGCGACGTGGGCACGGAATCCATGAAGCCCTTGATGAGGAACGTGTTGAATCCGATGGCTCCGCCGAGGTAGACGAGGATCAACCCGGCGTGCGTGTCCAGACCGAAGGAGGGGAAGACGTCGCCGATCTGCTGGAGGATCAGGAAGATGGCGACGAAGGCCAGGAACTGGGGGAAGACCTGCACGAGGAGGAGGCTCAGCAGCCCGATGCGGCGACCCGTGAAGCGGAACCGGCTGAACGCAAACGCAGACATGGAGGCCAGCATCACGGTGATGGCGGACACGATCAGTGAGATCCGCCAGGAGCTCCACAGCCAGGTCATGAACGGCGACTGCGGCGGGTTCTCGAGGATCTCGCGGTAGTTGTCGAACGTTGCGCCGTCGGGAACGAACTGGGATCCGGAGAGGGTGTCGATCGGATTGATAGAGGCGGACACCATCCACGCGATGGGGAACAAGGCGAAGAGCACGACGACCCCAGCCACGACATAGCGCCAACCCAGCTCGCGCACCCAGCGACCGAACGGCATCGGCGTGTATTCGATCTTCTCCTTGGGTTTCCTGGAGAACGAGAGCCGGCGGGTCGCCTGTGTGGTGGCCTGTGCCTCAGATGTTGCCATAGATGTCCTCCAGGCGACGTGTGAACCGGAACCCGATGCTCGAGATGACCAGCACGATGAAGAAGATGAACACCGTGATCGCAGCCCCCAGCCCGAACTGGTTGCCGCGGCCGCCGGCGATCGCGAGGTCATATGTGAACGTGATCAAGATGTCGGTGGCGCCCACGGGAACTGCTGCGTCCAGGATCGGGGGCCCGCCGACGGTGAGGAAGTAGATGATGGCGAAGTTGTTGAAGTTGAACGCAAAAGACCCGATGAGCAGCGGGGCGAGCGACACCATCAGCATCGGGAAGGTGATACGCCGGAACACACCGAATCCACCGGCGCCATCGACGCGGGCCGCCTCCTGCAGCTCGGCGGGGATCGCCTGCAACGCACCCGTCGAGATGAGGAACATGTAGGGGAAGCCGAGCCACGTGTTCACGAGCAGCACGGCCACCTTGGCCCAGTTGTCGTCGGTGAGCCACGGCACGGGCCCCAGGCCAAACGTAGACAGCAACGAGTTGACCTGCCCGAAGTCGGTGTTGAGCAGTCCCTGCCAGATGAAGATGCTGAGGAAGGCCGGTACCGCGTAGGGCAGGATGTAGACCGAGCGAAAGAACGTCCTCCCCCGGAAACGATCGTGCTGCATCGTGATCGCCAGACCCAGACCCAGGGCGAAGGTCAGGAACACCGAGCCGGCGGCAAACACCAGGTTCCAGACGAACACCCCGACGAAGGGCTCGCGGATCGCCGGGTTGGTGGCGATGTCGCTGTAGTTGCGCAGCCCGACGACGGCGACCCACCCGGGATCCAGCACCCGCCCGTCCTCGCAGACGAAGTTGCCAAGGGTGGCTTCGGTGTCTCCGACCGAGCACACCTGGTCGTTGACGGCGTCGCGCAGCACGTCCCGGTCGGCGTCGTAGAAGAACTGCTGGGATGCCAGCACGACGCGCCCCTCGGACAGACCGAGTACCTGTACCTCGCCGCGCTCGACATCGACGATCAATTGATCGAACTGCAGCGTGTTCGCCAGCTGGAAGACCTCGGCGGTGCTGAGCAGCCTGTAGCCGCCGATCTCCTCCGGCACCCCATCGCCGTCGTCGTCGACGATCCCGAGGTCGGCCGGTGTCTCGTCGAGCGGTTCGAGGGGCTCCTCGGTACGCCCCCGCGGTTCCCCGAACAGGAGCTCACCGTCATCGGCGACGAGGAGGAACCGGATCTCCTCGTCGTCGTTGCGGAAGACGTACAAGTCGAAGAGCTCCCCGGGGTCGTCGGGGTCCGTGAACACACGGCTCTCCAGGATCTCGATGACCTGGGCCTTGTTGAGCACGTTCCCCGTCGCCCAGTTGGTGAACGACACGTAGAACGTATACAGGATGGGGATGACGAGGAACGCCACCATGAACACGAGACCGGGTGCGGTCCAACGGAGGGGGCCGGTGTTGGGTGAGAGATACACCCAATTGACGAAGATGGCGCCGATCACCAATGCGGCGAGGAACAGCCAGGCCCCGTCTGCGATGAGAACGATCGCCGAGTAGATGGCGATCGCATCGACGAGGGCGAGGGCTGTGAGTTTCAGCCAGAAGCCCCTCCCGTATTCCATACGGCTACGTGGACGCGGCGTCGGCGGCGTCTCGGTCCTCTGCCGTAGATCGGTCATGTGCGCGTGATCCTACTCACCCGCGATCAGGCGCCGATGAGGCGACCGGTCGCTCTCTGGCGATTCCCGTTCTTGCGTATCTGGCCGCGGCACTCCGGCGCCGGATACGCAAGAATCCCGGAGGCGGCCGGCGTGTTCGTTCGTGCGTACATGGGCGCGGCATGGTGCACTCAGCTACGCAGAAAGAACGGCAGCCTCACTCGCACGCAGCATCGTGCTTCTTGCCAGACTGGGGGACGTGATCACGCCCGAGCGCTTCTCCGACGTCGTCTGGCTCAATGCGACCTTGGGCTCGACCTGGCCAGGCGGCGAGCTGACCGCTTCGCGGCCGGTACGTATCGGCGAGGCGTTTGGTCTGAGCGGTGAGATCTACCGGCTGCACGTCACGACGACCAGCGGCGCCGAGTGGACGTTGATCGCCAAGATCGAGGATCTGGAACGGCACCGGCGAGCGGAGCGAGCGCATCGGCATGCGGCACCCGTCCTCGGCCATGGCGCCCCGGCGCTGTATGGCACGGCGGAGGACGGGGTCGGCGCCCTCCTGATCGAGGACATCCATCCCGCCGAACAGGGCGACGACATCGCCGGTTGCAGCCGCGAGCAGTCTCTCGACATCGTTGGGCTCGTCGGTTCGCTCCACCACCGGACGCGATTCCGAGACGCGTCTGGGGCCGAGCGGTGGCAGCCCAGAACCAGGCTGTCGGGCGAGTGGGCGACGCGGCTCGCCCGAGCTGCCGGCCGCTACCCCGACATCATCGACGCAGAACGCCTCCAGCGACTGGAGCGCCTCCTCGATGAGCTGCCGACGGCGGGCGAGGTGTTGACGCGACTCCCTGAGACCTGGATCCATGTCGATCCGCACCTCGACAACGTACTGTGGCGACCAGACGGGAGCCCGGTGCTCATCGACTGGTCGAATGCGCGCCGAGGCCCGCCGGCCATCGACCTCGCGGCACTCCTCATCGGCCACTCCTTCAGGCTGGACTCGCAGTTGGAGCCGGAGACCCTCCTGGCCGAGTACGCCGAGATCACCGGCGATGCCCCGGCAGAGCTTCTCCCTCCGACGAAGGCGGCGCTGAAGGTCGCCTTCATCTCTGGGATCGTCGCATGGGCGGGGGAGGAGTCGAACGAGGGATTTCACCCGCGCAAGATCGACCTGCGGGACTCCGGCATTTCCCGTGCCCTTCTCGCTCTCGAATGGGTCGACCGATGAGGGCACGTCCCGAACACGCCGCTCGCAGGATCGAGGAGCCCACGCGAGGACCTTCTCGTTCGTTGCGGCGCACTCGTGCACTGACCCTGTGAACATGCAGCATCGTGCATGGCATCCTTGGACGATGCGACGCGGCGTATGGCTCCTGGCACTCCTCGCAATGGCGGCGTGCAGCCAGCAGCCACCGGCCCCGCAGGCGACCGCCGAAAGCATCGCCACAGTGCCCTCCATCGGGCAGCCTGGTGAGTCGAACCCGCCGGCCGGCTCGTCGACCACCACCTCGACCACGCTGGGACCTCGGGGACGGATCGGTGGCGTGCTCCCCGACGGAACGCCGTACACCGTCGTCTTCGATGCGCGGGTCGACCGCACCGTGATCAGCATCGGCGCCGCCATCATGATCGACCTCGACGGCACCACACGCCCGCTGGGCCGCACCATCGTGACGATGGAACATCCCGGCGACCCGGGTCTCGACGAGCTTGGCCGCTACACGGTTCCCGTCGGTGGAGGCGGCATCGTCATCTCGGTGTTTCCGGAAATGGCCGACCAGGTCCCCGACATCGAAGCACTGCTCGACGACAGCATCGCGCCGGGCAGCTACGCACACATGCCGTCGGTGGAGCTGTTTCCCCCGCTGCGCTGGGCGACCGACGAGGAGATCCCGCTGCAGATGCAGGTGGAGTATCCGGGTTTCGTCGTCCGGAGAGGCTGCGGCGAGCTGGCGGCTGCATGCAGCCGGACGGGCGCCGTACAGGTGATCCCGGCCGATCGGGTGTTCAGCGGGGTCCATGGGCTGCCCGCCGAGCCCGTGTGGATCGAGTCACCGGCGCCGCGGCCGGTGGATCAGGAAGCGTACCTGCCACCCGGACCGCTCTCGGCCCGTGGCGCCCACGACGTGATCTGGACGGGGAGCGAGATGATCGTATGGGGCGGCGCAAGCGGGGATCGTTTGCCGGATCTCGTCGACGGGGCGGCCTTCGATCCGGAGACCTCGACGTGGCGGATGCTGCCCCCCGCCCCGCTCGAGAGCTCTCGGATCACTCGGGCGGTGTGGGCCGGCGATCGCATGATCGTGATCGCACGGGAGGCGACGATCGCCTATCACCCGGGTGCCGACCGCTGGTCGGTCGTCGGCGACGGTCTCTATCCCCCCGAAGCGCCCGGATTCACGGTGTGGACGGGCTTCGCGGTTGCAGCCTGGACGTCCTCCGGGATCCACGAGTTCGATCCGACGTCGGGTGTCTGGACACAGCTCCCGTCTCCGGGCTTCGGCGGCTCCGGCTGGGGGGAGGCCGCCCTCCGCACCGTCGACGGCAGGCTGTATGCGATCGGTCTTGGCAGCGTGTACTGCGGCGGGAGACAGATCGCAATCTGGGAGACAACCGAATGGTCGCCCGTTCCCACCGTCTCCCTGGCGACCGAGGAATACGCCGACTGCTCGTATGCATCGCAGACAGGTGTCGCCGCCGGTCACCTCGTCGTGTGGGACGACGAGATCCACCCGACGATGGCATTCGACCCCGCGGCCGGCAGGTGGGTGACGATCGAAACGATCCCGCTCGGAGGTACGGAGGGACCGGCAGGGCCCGTGCCGCTGGGCGAAGGCTTTCTCGTACCGCAGTGGGGTGAGGCAGCCATCCTGGACGGGGCGACAATGACCTGGTCGCACGCCGCTCTTCCCGGCGACGGAGACGACACCCATATGGTGTGGACCGGCGCGGAGTTGCTCATGTGGGGCGCAACGTGTTGCTACGGCGATGGATCAGACCGTTTCACCAGTATCGACGCATGGCGCTGGACCCCTCCCGCGCTCGGTCGGTGAGCCCGACCTCGCTCGACTCGGACTCGTCGACCAACGTCCTGCCCGACCTCGCTCGACGACGCAAGAGGGGGAGGACGGATGTCCTCCCCCTCTTGGCTCACTGCGATGAGTCGGATCAGCCGCCACCTGCAATGGCGTTGGCGATCTGCTCTGCAGCTTGGGCGAGGGCGTCGGCCGCGGCGCTCTGTCCCTGCCGCACGGCGAGGAGCTGGTCGCCCAGCGGACCCCACACGTTGCCCATCTCGGGAACGTTCGGCATGAACTGGCCGTTGGCGCCGGAGACACCGAACGCCGTGAACACCGGGTCGTCGCTGATCGCATCGAGTGTCGGCTGCCACACCGGACCACGCGGGTCGGCCTCGTGGAGAGCCAGCATGGTCTCATCCGTAGCGATGAAGCTGCGCAGGAACTCCTGTGCGATGGCCGGATTCTCACCGAACTGGCTCACGTAGAAGCCACGCACTCCGAGGAAGGGGGCCATCTGGCCGCCGCCCAACGTCGGGAGCGGAGCAACGCTCCACGGGATGCCTTCTTCGTTCCATGTGTTGATCCACCACGGACCCGACATGAAGAACGGCTGCGTGCCGTCGATGAAGAACGTCTTGGCGTCGTCCTCGTCGATACCCGCGATGTAGCCATCGGCGACGAGCTGCTCGAGGGCGCTGACGCTGGCGACCGCACCGTCGGTGGCGACACCGATGTCGGTCACATCGAAGCCGCTGTCGGGATCGAAGCCGAAGATGTAGCCACCACCGGCTGAGACGAACGGGAAGTTGTGATAGGCGTCACCGGCGGTGCCGCCACCCTGGACACCCCAGCAGTTCTCGATCGCATCGCCCAACTCGTCGCAGATCGCGGTGAGCTCTTCCACCGTGGCCGGCGGCGTGTCGACCAGATCGGAGTTGTAATAGAGGGCAACGTTCTCGGCGGCGTACGGCAGAGCGTACGTCGCACCATCGACCGTGAAGGCGTTGATGCTCACCTCGGTGAGGTTGCCGGCGATCGTGCCCAGGTCGAGCGGTGCAGCGATACCGCTGGCAGCCATCTCGCCTACCCAGTCGTGGGCACCGATGAACACATCGGGGCCCTCACCGGCCGGCGCCTGCTGGACGACCTGCTCGCGGAGATCGCTGAAGTCGATGACCGTCACCTCGACCGGCACGCCGGTCTCCTCGGTGAACGGCGCCGCAACCTGCTCGATGATCGGACCGAACTTGTCGTCGGCCCAGATCTTCAACGGCGGAAGCGCGGCAGCCGTGGTGTCGGTCTCTCCGGCAGTCGTCGTGGTCTCGGGTGCGGCCGTCGTTGTGGTCTCGGCAGCAGCACTGGTGGTGGTGTCCTCCTCGCCCGTTGCGCCGTCGTCGTCGCCGCCGCATGCGGCGATCACGAGCACGAACGCAACCAGGATCGCAAGGAACTTGAAACGAGAGCGACTCACGTCCCCTCCTCTTTGACAGTTGGATGCCGCCACGATCGGGCGACCGCCCCGAGTAAACCACATCACCCTGCAAGTTTCCACCTGTTTTCTGCAAACTTACAAAGTGTCTTGCAAGAACCGGGCGGATCGGGCAGAGTGGTGCACGTCACGAAAGAGCTGAAATGCGACCAAAGCTGCAGGACGTCGCCGGTATCGCCGGGGTCAGCGAAGCCACCGTGAGCCGCGTCATCAACGGCAAACCCGGTGTCGCAGAGTCGACGCGACGCCAGGTGCTCGACGTCCTCAGCGACCTCGGCTATCGCGACGTGCCCAGCCGCCAGCACCGCTCCGGCGTCGTCGGCATCCTCACCCCCGAGCTCGACAACCCGATCTTTCCGCTCCTTGCGCAATCGATCGAAGCACGACTCTCGCGCCATGGCTACGTCTGCATGATCTGCCCGACAACGGCGGAGACCATCAACGAGCAGGACTACCTCGACCAGCTCGCCGCCATCGACGCCGAGGGCGCAGTTGTCATCAACGGTCGCTACGCCGGAGTGGGCATCGGCTATGCGCCCTACGAGTCGCTCGTCGCACGGGGGACGCGAGTGGTTCTCGTCAACGCCGTGGCTCCCCCCTGCCCCGTGCCGTCGGTCACCGTCGACGTCGCCGCCGGTGCCGCGGCCGCCGTCGAACATCTGGCCTCGATGGGACACGAGCGCATCGGGTGCCTGGTGGGCCCACGCCGCTACATCACCGCTCGCGATTTCGCCGCCGGGTGGCGACAGGCCATGAGCCGCCGTGGGCTGGCGGCGGGAGACGAGCTGCGTTCGGAGACGCTGTTCACGATCGAGGGTGGGCAGGCGGGCACCGCCAAGCTGCTCGAAGCCAGGGTGACCGGGATCGTGGCCTCGAGTGACCTCATGGCGATCGGGGCCGTGCGTGCCGTGCGCAGCTGGGGCGGCGAGGTGCCCGATGACGTGTCCGTCGTCGGGTACGACGGCACGACGCTGGCCTCCGTGACCGATCCGGCGCTCACGACCGTGCGCCAGCCGATCGATCTCGTGGCGTCTGCCGCGGTCTCTCTCTTCGTCGCACCGCCTGCGCTCGACGGCCCCATCGCCCCTCAGGTCTTCATGCCGGAGCTCGTCGTCGGCTCCTCGACGGCGGTCGCGCCCGTCCCGGCCTGACCCCGCAACGTCGAACCGGCCCATTGACTTCGTGAGCTGCATCGGACGAGTGGCATCGGCATGCGCATCGAGTGAGCCCGCCGCCCCATCGACCGGAGATACACCTGCCTCTAGCCTGTAGCCGTCGGGCCAGGGACGCAGGTGGAGCGTCTCGTGGCATCGCTTCAGGTGGGGAACATGATGGAGCAGTGGGGTTGGGCCTTCGTTGTCGGCGCGCTCGTCGCCGTCGCGGCTGTCGTCGCGATCATTCGGCTGCGGCGCAGACGTCGCCGCCAGGTGTCTCGCGGGTACGAGGCCACCATCGGGCAACTCGATACGAGCTACGAGGTGCTGCGTCGGGGATGCATCGCGCTGGACGAGGCCGACTACGACCATGCCCTCGAACTTGCAACGCGCGTCATCGACCGGCCGGGCCCGGGCTCCTATCGGGCGGCGGCGGGTCATGCCATCGCCGGGCGTGCCGCGGCGCGCCTCGGCAAGCCTCAGATCGCCGTGGCGCACCTGACATCCGCTCTCGAGCTCGATGCCAGTGGCGAGATGGTTCCTTCGCGCAGCACGTTGTTGCGGTTGCTGGCCGACGCGCAGCTCGCACTGGGCGTCATCGACGGGGCCGTGGAGGTTGCGCAGATGGCGGCCGGCGAGGCCAGAGACGATGACGAGCGGGCGGCGGCGCTCGCTGTCGAGGGATCCGCCCTGCTGATCGGGGGCGCAACGAGTCAGGCTCGATCCGCGGCCGATGCTGCGATCGCACTCGCACGCAGTCGGAGCCGGCGCGCAGCCGTGGAGCGGCTCCTTGGTCGAATCACCGCGGCGCAAGGGGTGTACGACGCCGCCGACGAGCACTTGGTGCGATCGGCAGACCTCTATGCGACGGCCGGTGATGGAGTCGGCCTCTCCGCCGTACTCGGCGACAGAGCCGACGTGGCGGAACGGCGCGGCGACATCGACGCCGCCCTCGAGAAATGGCGCCGTGCGTTGGGATTCCTGGCGAGGCACCCGACGGAGCACGCCGGGCTGGGCACGATCTACTCGCGCATGGCGGGCGCAGCCGCGGAAGCAGCCGCCGGGGACGAGGCCGACCGCTCCCTGCAAGCAGCCGAGACCGAATTCGCTCGGTGCGAGCTGCCGACGGCACCGATGCTGCTGGCGTGGGCCCGAGCCAGGATCGCGACGGTGCGGGGCGATCGTGGCACCGCCGTCTCTGCCCTCGCCGACGCATTGTTGAGGGCCGAGCAGCTCGGTCTGGTCTACTGGCGGGATCGGATAGGCGTGGAAGGCCGGTGACGCCGCCGGTAGCGATCGCTACCCGACGTCGAGCTCGAGTCTGGGCACCTCGCCTGCAGGCTCGAATCCGAACACCTGGCTGTAGAACGAGAGCTCGGCGGCCACGGACGCGATGATGTTCTCGGCCCTGCGAAACCCATGGCCCTCGCCTTCGAAGAGGAGGTACGCATGGGGAATGCCTCTTGCCGCGAGCGCCTCGACCATCACCTCCGCCTGAGCAGGGGGCACCACCCGATCCTCCGACCCCTGGAGCACGAGCACCGGGCAGGAGATGCCTTCGGCGTGGTGGATCGGCGATCGGGCCCGGTATACGTCGGCCGCTTCGGGGTAGGGGCCCACCATCGAATCGAGGTAGCGGCTTTCGAATTTGTGCGTGTGCTCGGCGAGGGCCGCAAGATCGGCCACGCCGAAGTACGACACCCCGGCGGCGAAGACGTCGTGGAAAGCCAGCGCACACAAGGTCGTGTATCCGCCGGCGCTGCCACCTTTGATCGCCATGCGGGAACCGTCGATCCGCCCGGTGGTGGCGAGATGACGAGCGGCGGCGATGCAATCGGCGGTGTCGACGATGCCCCACTGCCCCTCCAGCGCCGCACGATACGCACGGCCGTATCCCGTGCTGCCCCGATAGTTGACGTCGACCACTCCGAAGCCACGCGAGGTCCAGACCTGAATCGCCAGCTTCAGCTCCGTGGTGGTTGCCGACGTGGGACCGCCGTGGCTCATGACGATCAGGGGCGGCAACTCCCCGTCTGGAGCCGCAAAGTCGGGGTTGGCCGGCGGATAGTAGAAGGCATGGGTCGTCGCACCGCCGGTCGATGGTGCCGCGATACGCTCGGGCATGCTGAAGTACCCGGCGTCGATCGATACGTCATGGTTGCGCCGCACGACGTCCGCTGCCCCGCCGTCGACGTCGATCCCCACAACACCCAACGGCGTTGCCGCATCACCGGCGACGAGCCAGACCTTGCGCCCTTCCACGGCGACGTACGGCACGAGAGTGTCGTGGTCGGTGGCGACGAAGCGATAGTGCCCCCCTTCGACAACGGCGAGCCGTTGCACGCCGCTTTCGGTCACCACTGCGACCAGCCGCCCATCGTCGAGAAATTCGTAGCGGGCGAGGCCGAAGACCCATTGTGGGGCCCCGATCTCCGCCTCGATGGGCGCCACCGGCTCCCCGTTGCGATAGAGGTTCCACCATCCGGTGGCGTCCGACGCCCAGTAGAGACCGCCGTCCGGGCCCCACTCGGGCTGGAAGATCGACTCGGAGGGGCCACCGGCCACGAGTGTCGCCTCGCCGAGGGTGCCACCGGCTCGCAGGTCGGCCAGCCAAAGCTCGGTGCCCTCCCACGGCATCCGCGGGTGGTCCCACGTCAGCCAGGCGAGCCTGGCGCCGTCGGGACTGCGACGGGGAGACGAGTAGAAGTCGTGACCGGAGGCGATGACCGAGACTTCACCGCCCGCCGCCGGGAAGACGACGAGCTCGTTGCGAGGCTCTGCCGTGTCGCCGTGGCGCTCACGGACCGCCAGCACCAGATCCCCGTGGCGCACGAGGTCGGCGTAGCGGTCGCCCGCAGGAATATCCGGTTCGGGAGTGAGCGGCGTGGCAACCCCGTCGACGATGCGGTAGACACGCTGGTCGTCGAACTCCATCGCCAGGACGCCGCCCGGTTCGGCGAGGTAGGAAGTTCCGCCGTACTCGTGGATGCGGGTACGAGCGTCGAAGCTCGCCGGAGTGACGTCCTCGACGCGACCCTTGCGCCGCCTGACGATCGCGGTTCGTCCACCCTCCGTGGGCCGCCGCTCCGTCCAGTAGACGTCCTC
Organism: Acidimicrobiia bacterium; assembly: GCA_965216945.1. GTDB lineage: Bacteria > Actinomycetota > Acidimicrobiia > Spongiisociales > UBA5794 > DATHZQ01. The sequence continues at coordinate 891,179 of CBDCGU010000003.1, forward strand.
ATCCACCACCTGGGGCGACGCGACCGAGACGGCGTCCTCGGCGAGCATGGCCGGCGAGATCGGCGACTCCCACGATCCATACGGCGCAATCACGACGAGCTCCTCTGTGAGACACGGGTGACATCCTCGCAGGGAGGACGCAGGCGCGGCTTACCGGCGCGTCCGGAGTCCCGGCCCTCGCCCCCTACCCGAACACCGCCATGGAGGCCGCTCCGTGGAATCCATGGCGAAGTTCTCTACCGTGGGACCATGAGCGACGATCCCGACTCCAACGAGCTCGATACCCCCGAGGCGCCCGAGCCGGTGGACGAATCGACCGACGTCGACCACACCGACCCCGCCTCGTATCCGCCGTCCCCGCCGTGGAGCAACAACGCAAAGCTCCTCACGGTCGCCATCACGTTCGTGCTCGCACTTCTCGGGCTCTACCTCGCACGCAATGTGATCGCAGTGGGCGCCCTGGCCGCACTCATCGCCTTCCTCGTGGCGCCGCTCATACGCATCGGCCATGAAGGGTTCCACATCCCGCGGGGCATCGCGCTGCTGGCGGCTTATCTCATCGTTTTCGCCGGCACCTTCTCGTTCGGGTGGATGCTGGCGCGCTCGATCGTGACATCGGCGATCGAGCTCGACCCTGTCGGAAAGATCGAAGAAGCCCGGTTGTGGCTCCTCGAGGAGACCGACGAGAACGGCGAGCTCGCAATCCTCGGCCTGACCGTCGACATGAACGGTGTCCTCGACCAGTTGGAAACGTCCGTGAGCAACGACGAGGGGGAGGGCGGAGTCGTCATCGACGCCGAGCAGGTGCTCGACTATGTGGGTGCCGGCCTGAGCGGCGTGAGCACGGTTGTCGGCGTGGTGACCGTCATCATCACCTCGGCAATCGTCACGGTGCTGGTGGCCATGTACCTCAACGCGGACAGCAGGCGAGCGCATTCGTCGGTCCTCCGCAACATCCCATCGGGGTACGAGCGCGACGGGTTGATGATGATGCGCGCCCAGAAGCGGGTGTGGCGCGGCTACCTGTACGGGCAACTCGTCAACTCACTCATCACCGGGGCCTTGGTGGGGCTCGTCTTATGGGGCGTGGGCTTGCCGGGTGCGTTCCTGATGGGCTCGATCATGGTGGTGCTCAACATGATTCCGACATTCGGTCCCATCCTCGCCGCGATCCCCGGCGTCCTGGCCGCGCTCATCTCGGGCTCGACGAGGTGGCCGGATCTCGAGAGCTACTGGTTCGCCCTCATCGTTGCCGGGATCTACGTCGTCGTCGTCCAACTCCAGGCGAACATCATCGCCCCCCGCGTGATGGGCACCGCCGTGCGGCTGCGCCCGGCGGTCGTGTTGCTCGGGTTGCTGGTCGGGTTCCAGGTCGGCGGTCTCCTCGGCTCCCTCCTCGCCGTGCCCGTGATCGCATCCATCCGCGATGTCGCGGTGTACATATGGCGCAAGATGATCGACCGCGATCCTTGGTCCAACGGCGACACGGATTCCATGCCGGTGCAGGTCTGACAGACGAGATCGCCCGAGCCCCTACTCGGGCCTCAGCGTCGGGAACAGGATGACCTCACGAATATGGCTGCGGTCGGTCAGCAACATCACGAGACGATCGACGCCGATGCCGAGACCGCCGGTCGGCGGCAACCCGTACTCGAGGGCCAGGAGGTAGTCCTCGTCGATCGGATGTGCCTCGTCGTCACCTTCGGCCCGGGCGGCGACCTGTGCCTCGAACCGCCGGCGCTGATCGAGCGGATCGTTGAGCTCGGAGAAGGCATTTGCGTACTCGGCGCCGGCGATGAACAGCTCCCATCGTTCCGTCAGGTGGGGATCGTCGCGATGGACGCGAGCGAGGGGCGAGATCTCCTTGGGATGGTCCATGACGAAAGTGGGTTGCCAGATGTCGTCCGCCACGAGCGCATCGAACAGGGCCTCGACGATCTTGCCGTGCCGCCAGTGCGGCTCCGGCTCGATGTCGTAGCGGCCGGCCAGCGCCCGCATCTCCTCGAGATCGGCGTCGAACGACAGCGGCTGCCCGAGGGCCTGCTCGACGAGGTCGACCATCCGCACACGCTCGTACGGCGGCGTCAAATCGAGGGCACGACCCTGATACTCGATCACCGTCGAGCCGGTGCCGACCTCCGCGATCACGGCCACGATCTGTTCCACCATCGTCGCCACATCGCCGTAGTCGGCCAAGGCTTGATACGACTCGAGCATCGTGAACTCGGGGTTGTGAGTGGCGTCGATGCCCTCGTTGCGGAAGATCCTTCCGATCTCGAAGACCCTCTCGATGCCGCCTACGACAAGTCGCTTGAGGTATAGCTCGGTGGCGATCCGCAGGTACATGTCGAGATCGAGAGCGTTGTGGTGGGTGCGGAACGGTCGGGCCAGCGCCCCCGTCGCCTGGTTCAGCAGCACCGGGGTCTCGACTTCGACGTAGCCGCGGGCCTCGAACTGGCGCCGCAGCTCGGAAACGATCGCGGCCCTCGCCAGCGCCACGGCACGGGCGTCCTCGTTGACCATGAGATCGAGGTAGCGGCGCCGGCTGCGCTGCTCGACGTCCTGGAGCCCGTGCCATTTCTCCGGCAGCGGGCGCAGGCTCTTCTGCAGCAGATCCAGGCGGTCGATGCGGATCGAAAGCTCGCCCTTCTTGGTCGTCATCACCGTGCCGTGGGCACCGACCCAATCGCCGAGATCGATGTCGCCGATCGCGGCAAAGGCATCCTCCCCCACGGTGCGCCGGTCGACGAAGAGCTGGATCCGCCCTCCCCCATCCTGCAGTGTGACGAAGATGAGCTTGCCGAACGATCGCAGGAGCATCACCCGACCCGCCACAGCGACCTCGTCGCCGGTCTCGGTCCCCGGCTCCAACGTGGCGTATCGCTCGTGGAGCGCACTCGACAGATCGGTGCGGTCGTACCGGTACGGGTAGGCACCCTCGGCTATACGGACGGTGTGCTGCTCGAGCCGTTGCGCCGTCAACGGGTTGTCGGCGAGCGGGCCCTCCCCCGCCGCTGAAGCCTGGTCGTCCTGCGCCTCGGTCATACCCGATCCCGGTTGAGGTGATAGATCAGCCGCAGACCCTCGAGGGTGAGATGTTCGTCGACGATGTCGACACTGCGGCAGTGCGGCACGATGGTAGAAGCCAACCCGCCGGTGGCGACACGGGCGACGTCTCCCTCCAGCTGCTCGGCGAGCCGCTCCATGATCCCGTCGACCAACCCGGCGTGGCCGTAGATCGCCCCGGACTGGATCGCCTCGACGGTCCCCTTGCCGATCGGGTTGCGGGGTGGGACGAACTCGACACGACGCAGCGCCGCAGTGCCGCCGATCAGCGCATCGGTGGAGATGATGAGGCCCGGGGCGATGGCGCCACCGACGTACTCACCGGAAGGGCTCACGACATCGAAGTTGGTCGACGTGCCGAAGTCCACGACGATCACCGGCGAGCTGTATTTGCTGCGGGCGGCCACCGAGTTGACGATGCGATCGGCGCCCACCTCGCGAGGGTTGTCGATCATGATCGGCATCGCAGTCTTCACTCCCGGTTCGACGACAACAACGTCATCACCGGCCACCAGGCTCGCCACCCAGCGCAGCGGCGCCGTGAGGGCAGGGACGACACTGGAGAGGGCGACGCCGTGAACGTCGTTGGGCTGGAAGCCTTCGAGCTCGAGCATCCCCTTGAGCCAGAGTCGCAGCTCGTCGGCGGTGCGCTCCCGCGTGGTGGTCAGCCGCCAGTGGCCGACGAGGTCCTCCCGGTCGTACAGACCCATCACCGTCTGCGTGTTGCCGACGTCGAGTACCAGCAACATCACGTCATCGCCTCCTCGGAGCCGTACAGCATGCTGGCTTCATCGAGCAGCACACCGCGATCCGCCACGAACCCGGCGAGTGCCTGGTCGATGTGGATGTTGTCGATGAGCCTGACGCTGCCCACCCGGGCGGCGAGGGAGAGAAAGCTCGGCCGGTCGATGCGATGTAGCAACTCGAGGTCGTCCTGCGCCGCCAGCTTCACGTATTCGACCGAGACGGCCGGCTCTCGTGCGATCGTGGATTCGACCGCCATCGTGAGCCGGCCGGCATCGAGCATGCCGTCATCGACCGCATCGGCGGCCTCCATGAGGCCTCGGCTCAAGCTCAGCGCCGCAGCTCGATCGCCTGCGGAGAGAAACACGTTGCGTGATGACAGCGCCAGACCGTCGGCCTCCCGCACGATGGGCCGCCCGGCGACTTCCACGGGAAGCGAGAGATCACGAGCCATCGCCGTGACCACTGCCAGCTGCTGGCCGTCCTTGCGTCCGAAGAAGGCAACGTCCGGCTGGATACCGGCGAGCAGCTTCGTCACCACGGTGGCCACACCATCGAAGTGGCCCGGGCGGAACTTGCCCTCGAGGACTCCGGACAGCCGGGGCACCTGGACCACCGTGTCCGGCGGCCACTTCCGGTACATCTCCTCGACCGCAGGTGCCAGGATGACGTCGACGCCGGCCGCTTCCGCGATGGCGGCGTCACGATCCAGGTCACGCGGGTAGCGGGTGAGGTCGCGGGACTCGTCGAACTGCAGGGGGTTGACGAAGAGACTCATCACGACGTGGTCGCAGGAGTGGCGGGCGGCATCGAGCAACGACACGTGCCCCTCGTGCAGGAACCCCATCGTCGGTACGAGCCCGGTCCGTCCCTTGCGGGTGGCGCGAACGTCGTCGAACGTGCTGACGATCTTCATTCGGCCTCCGGCTCCCAGTCGGCGAGAAGGTCCTCGAAGTCGGGGCCGCGTCCGGCGATGCGGGCCAAGTGCAGCACCAGCGACGAATAGGTGCCGAACCACTGGGGGGTCACCGAGGCCACTGCATCCAGCTGGCCGGTCACTGTGCCAACGTCGCCTCGGGCGACGGGGCCGGTGAGCGATGGCCGCGGCCCCATGGCGAACGCATTGGCTATGGCGGCTTCGACGAGGGGCTGCGCTGCGGCGAACGGCACCCCGGCTGCACCGAAGAGGTCCTTCGCCATGGTCAAGGCCACGAGCGGGAAGTTGGCCGCCGCTGCAGCGCCGGCGTGGTAGATCGCCTTGGACTCGTCCTGCAGGTCGAACGGTCGGGCGCCGATCGAGTCGGCGAGATCGTGGAGCCGCTGCCTGAGCGGCTCGTCGGCGGTGATTGCGACCCAGGCGCCTGCCAGGCGAGCCGCACCGGCCTCTGGGGTGGGCAGCGTCTGCAGCGGGTGGAAGGAACCGGTGGCGAGCCCGGCATCGGCCAGTGGCTGGAGCGCTTCGATCGAGGTGAGCCCGGATACGTGTACCGCAGCAGCGACGTCCCGGCATCGCTCGGCGAGCTCGGCGGCCACCGACGCAATCGCGGCGTCGCGGGTCGCCACGATCGCAAGATCTGCCTGCGGGAGATGGTTGGCGGTGGTGAACGGCGCAGAGTCGAGGACACCGGCGGCGACCGAAGCCTGTTGGCGGTTCTTGCCGACGACGGCGGTGATCTGATGCCCTGCCTGCTGTGCGGCGAGCGCCAGGGACATCCCGGCGCGGCCCGGCCCGACGATGATGATGCGCATGGGATCCTCGGCTTCAGTCCCTCGGGTACCGGTACCGACGGCGAGTGTAGATCGGTGACGTGGGGCGATGTGCGCGGCGCCGGGCGTCAGGCGGAAGACGTCGGGCCGGGCCAGGACGGCGCCGAGCGGTCCGGCGCATCACCGTGCGCCGTGACCCAGACACCTCGCCATGGCGCGCTCAACGTGGCGGGCGCAGGTAGTCGATCTGATTCGGAATGTCGCGCATGTCCTCGAGACCGATCTGTTGCCGCTCGTGCTCGAGCACGTCGGCGGCATGGGCGGCCCGGCCGCGGACCCGGTGGGCCTCGTCGATCAGCGCACTCTCGATGAACCCGTCGGGATTCACCCCGGCACGCTGCAGGGCAGCGTATGCGGCAACACCCTCACCTTCGAGATTGATGGTGATGCTCTTGACCATGTGACCAACGTATCAGCAATCGTGAGTTGGTCAACGCACTGAGGTCCCGAATCTCGCGCCGGCCGTGCGCGCTACTTGGTTCCGAAGATCCGGTCGCCGGCGTCGCCAAGACCCGGAAGGATGTAGCCCTTGTCGTTGAGGTGACTGTCGACGGCGGCCGTCCACACGGGCACGTCCGGGTGATGCTGGTGGAAGTGCTCGATGCCCTCGGGGGCAGAGACGAGGCACACGAATCGCACTTCGCGCGGTCCCTTCGCCTTGATCCGATCGACGGCGGCGACGGCCGAGTGCCCCGTGGCCAGCATCGGATCCACGGCGATCACGAGCCGATCTTCGACACGGTCGGGCATCTTGAAGTAGTACTGCACGGCCTCGAGCGTCTCATGATCCCGGTACAGGCCGATGTGCCCGACCCGTGCAGATGGGATCACGTCCAGGATGCCCTCGAGAATGCCGCCTCCCGCACGCAAGATGGAGACGAGGACGGGCTTCAGGCCTGCCAGGATCGGTGCCTCCATCGTGGCCAGCGGCGTCTCGATCTCCACCATCTCCAGTGGCAGATCGCGCGTGACCTCATATCCCATCAGCGCCGAGATCTCCCGCAACAGCCGTCGGAACTCTCCGGTGCTCGTCTCCTTGTGTCGCATCAACGTCAGCTTGTGCTGAACCATCGGATGGTCGATGACGATGACCGATCCAGACATGAAGCTCCTTCTTGGCTGCCAGGGCACGATACCGCGACACCCCCTCCGGGGGATCGTCGGGCGTGGTCGTCGTCTCCTGCCGGCTACTTGAGCACCAGGTCGAGGAGCCACCACAACGTCAGGGCGAGGGCGGCGACGGTGAGGAAGACGGCAGGACCCGTCACGGTGCGGGCCCGGGGGGTGAGGCGGGCAACGGCCTGGTCCGAGACCCCAGGGAGGAAGCCGGCGAGGGGGGTCCCATCGGGGAGCCCGGCGTCGGGCCACGCCTCCACCAGCGGCTCGAGGACAAAGCGTCGTTCGGTCAGGTGGGGATGCGGCACAACGAGCCCCGGACTGTCGATCTCCTGGTCGCCGTAGAGCAACAGGTCGAGATCGAGGGTGCGCGGCCCCCAACGCTCGCGGCGTTCCCGACCATGGTCCCGCTCGATGTCGAGCAACCGGTCGAGGACTGTCCGCGGAGCCAGCTCGGTGTCGACGACCACGACTGCGTTCAGGTAGGGGCCCTGATCGGGGCCGCCGACCGGTGCCGTCTCCCACAGCGATGAGGACGCCGCCACGGTACCGATCCGGCGGGCGATGGCGCGGCCGGCGGACTCCAGATGCGCTTTGCGGTCGCCCAGGTTCGAACCGAGGCCGATCACGGCCCGGACGGCCACGTCAGCCCGTCGGGATGAGACGTCGCCCCTCGGGACCCAGCGGCCGGCCGGTGATCTCCTGGATGATCGACGTGGCGACGATGGGGTCTTTGATCAGACCGGCATGTACGAGGTACCCGCCGAGGAGGCCGACAACGGTGTCGTCGATGAGATCACGGTGGACGAGGACCGATGCCCCGTCGCCACCCATGACCTCCTCCAGCTCGGCGAAGATCGTCTCGGCTTCGTCGGGCTCGACGTCGGCGACGAGCGGATGGTTGGAGTAGGCAAAGCCGGCGGCTTCGTATGCCGCCTGGTTCTGATTGCCCTGCAGCAGCGAGAACACGGTGTTGATTCCCTGTTCGGTGAGCCAGAGGATCTCCTCCTCACGGCGCACTCTGCGGTGCTGGAAGCCATGACCGCCGATGCGCTCGGAGACCGCCAGCTTTCCTGCGATCACCCATTTGAAGCCTCGCGGCTCGAGTCCCGCCACCGTCACTCCGTCCCGTTGTCGTCTTGGTGTTGGTCCATCATCCCCGCACGCACGATAGCGTCGGCAATTCGCCCCACCTGAACCGCCGAAGCCACGTCATGGACCCGCACGGCGGCCACTCCGGCGGCAATCGCCAGTGCCGTCGTCGCTGCGGTCGCCGGGTCACGCTCGGCAGGCTCGGTTGGGATGCCGGCGGCGGAGAGCACGGCGCCGAGCGAGCTCTTACGGGACGTGCCGAGCAGCACGGGCAGCCCGGTGGCAACCAGGGCAGGCAGACCTGCGAGCAGTGCCAGGTTGTGCTCCCGCGTCTTCCCGAAACCGATCCCGGGATCGATGCAGATCCTGTCCGGGTCGACGCCGCCGGCGACGGCGCCTTCGACGCTGCGGAGCAGAGCCTCCGTCACCTCACGCACGACGTCGTCGTAGTGCGGCGCCTGCTGCATCGTGCGTGGCTCGCCCTGCATGTGCATGAGGACGACCCCGGCCCCGCCGTCCGCACACACTGCGGCCATGTCGGGATCGGAGAAAGACGTGACGTCGTTGACGATCTCGGCTCCCGCCTCGAGGGCGGCGGCCGCAACGGCGGCCTTGGACGTGTCGATCGACACGGTGGCACCTGCAGCCACCAGGCCGGTCACCACGGTGAGCACGCGCCCCAGTTCTCCGCCTGCATCGACCGGAGCCGCACCCGGGCGCGTGGATTCGCCACCGACGTCGAGGATGTCGGCGCCGGCGGCGCGCATGGCCAGGCCGGCTTCCACCGCCGCTTCCGCATCGAACTCGGCATCGGAGCCGAAGCGGCCGCCATCGGAGAAAGAATCGGGCGTGACGTTGAGGATGCCCATCACGAGAGTGTGATCGGCCGTCGTGAGGGTGGTCGTGCGGGCACGCCACGCAACGGGATGGAAAGACGTCATCGGAGTGGCGGGCGATTCAGGCTTTGGCAGGTGCGGGATCGTCCGACGGTGGCTGTGCGGCGACGCGCCCTTCCGTCACGGTCAGCGTCTCCGGCCGCTGGATGCGGAGCGCCCCGGTCTCGGTGTGCTCCCACTTCGGCACGTCGGCGAACACCTTGGCCACTTCGTCGGCGTCGAGGGTCTCATTCTCCAGCAATGCGTTGGCGATGCCCTCGAGCGCCTCGCGATGCGTCGTCAGGATCTCACGGGCTTCGTCGTGAGCCTGCGTGATCAGCCTGCGGACCTCGTCGTCGATGGCGGCGGCCACCTCGTCGGACAGGTCGTTCGAACGGGAGTAGTCGCGGCCGAGGAACACCTCGCCTTCCGGCTTGCCGTAACGCAGCGGACCGAGACGGTCGCTCATGCCGAACTCCATCACCATCTTCCGAGCGAGATCCGTCGCTTTGTCGATGTCGTTCGATGCCCCGGTGCTGGGATCGCCGAACACCAACTCCTCTGCTGTGCGGCCGCCGAGGGCGTAGGCAAGCTGGTCGACGAGCTCGCTTCGCCGGTTGAAGTACTTGTCCTCCATGGGCAGTGCCAGGGTGTAGCCACCGGCACGACCCCGCGGGATGATCGTGACCTTGTGGATCGGGTCGAGGTTGGGAAGGACGTGACCGACGAGGGCATGCCCTCCTTCGTGATAGGCGGTCAGGATCCGCTCTTCCTCGCTGATGACGCGGCTGCGGCGCTCGGGACCGGCGATCACGCGGTCGACGGCTTCGTCCAACTCGAACATCGAGATCTCGGCCTTGTCGCGGCGGGCGGCCAGGAGCGCCGCCTCGTTGATGAGGTTGGCGAGGTCGGCACCGGTGAAACCCGGCGTCTGCCGGGCGAGCGCGGCCATGTTGATGCCCTCGGCGAGCGGCTTGCCCTTCGAGTGCACCTCGAGAATGGCCTCTCGACCCTTCAGATCCGGCCGATCCACCACGATCTGGCGATCGAACCGGCCGGGACGCAAGAGCGCGGGGTCGAGGATGTCGGGACGGTTGGTGGCGGCGATGACGATGACGCCGGTCTTCACGTCGAAGCCGTCGAGCTCCACGAGGAGCTGGTTGAGGGTTTGCTCCCGCTCGTCGTGTCCGCCTCCGAGCCCGGCGCCACGATGACGGCCGACGGCGTCGATCTCATCGATGAACACGATGGCCGGAGCGTTGTTCTTGGCCTGCTCGAACAGGTCGCGGACCCGGCTGGCGCCGACGCCGACGAACATCTCCACGAAGTCGGAGCCCGAGATCGAGAAGAAGGGCACACCGGCCTCGCCCGCAACGGCTCGCGCCAGCAGAGTCTTGCCGGTCCCCGGTGGACCGAAGAGCAGTACCCCCTTGGGGATCTTGGCGCCCATCGACCGAAACTTGGTCGGATTGGCCAGGAAGTCCTTGATCTCCTGCAACTCCTCGACCGCCTCGTCCGAGCCGGCGACATCCTTGAAGGTGACCTTCGGACTGTCCTTGGAGACCTGCTTGGCCTTCGCCTTGCCGAACTGCATCACGCGGTTCCCCCCACCCTGCATCTGCATGAGGATGAAGATGAAAACACCGAAGATCAGCAGGTACGGGAAGATCGTGCCGAGGAACCATTGGAACAGGGAAGGGTTCTCCGGGTCCGAGTTCACCGTGACGCCGTTGTCGAGCATGAGCTGCGTGAGCTGGCCCTCGTACTCGTTGGGATAGCCGACGATGAAGTCCGCGGTGCCGCCGGCCAGCACGGCGCTGTCGGCCAGTATCCCCTCCAGCTGCTCGGACTTCTCCAGCAGCGTCACCTCTTCGACCGTGCCCGCCTCCACTTGGGCGATGAACTCGTTCAACGTCAGCTCGGTCGGCTGCGTCGCACCGTCCAAGAAGAAGTTCACGGCCATCAGCACGAGGAAGCCGACGGTCATGTAGACGAGAACGGTGCGGACGTTTCGATTCACGATGCTCCTAGAGACGCGCCAAACGGCGCCAGACATGGCAACAGTCTATGTTCTCGGCGGGCGTAGCGAGAAAGCAAATCCTGAGCTTGCCTGCTCGCTACTCGCCAAAGCCCTCCACCACCCCGACATAGGGCAGGTTGCGGTACTTCTCTGCGTAGTCCAGCCCGTAGCCGATGACGAACTCGGGCGGGATGTGGAAGCCCTCGTATTTGATGCTCGTGGGCGGCCGTTCCACCCCGTCCTTGACCAGGAGCGCCGCCAGCTCGAGCGACGCAGGCTGCCGGACTCGCAAGCTCTTCATGAGATATCGCAGTGTGAGACCGGAGTCGATGATGTCCTCGACGATCAGCACGTGGCGGCCCGCAATCTCCTGGTCGAGGTCCTTGAGGATCCGAACCACGCCGGACGACTTGGTCGAGGCGCCGTAGGAGGACACGGCCATGAAGTCGAACTCGACGGGAAGCTCGACATGGCGGGCGAGGTCGGCCATCACCATGAAGGCTCCCTTGAGGACACCGACCATGAGCAGGTCCTTGCCGTCGTAGTCGGCGGTGATCGCCGCCCCCATCTCCGCGAGCTTGGCGTCGATCTCCTCGGCCGAGATCATGACCTTCACATCGTCGAGCATTCAGCGCCTCTCCGTGGTGAGCTGCAGAACCCGAACCGCGTCGGCATGCGGCCGGGACCAGACCGCCGACCTGACGCCGGCGATCCAGACAATCTTCCCATGAGCGGCGACGACGGGCCAAGTGGCCCGAAGCCGAGGCGGTACCGCCACCTCGTTGAACGCGTCCGAGACCAGCTTCGACCCTGTTCCGATGTGAACATGCTCCCCGACGTCGGCCGCCCGCACCTCCAGGTCGCCGGACAGTCCGGCGTCGACGATGGCGACGTGACGACCACGTACGTGCACCCGCGGCGCCGCCACGACCTCGGCGTGCAGCGTGTGGCCTCCAAAGGTCACCCGGGTTCCGGCCACGAGACGGACGGGGCCTTCGAGTGGGGACCGAGCTGTGGCGTCATAGACCGTGATGAGCGGGCCCTCGCGGGCGGCCCGCAGCCCACCGCCGAGATCGGTCGATACGCCGTCGACGGCTCCCATGACCGCATCGACGGCGCGTCGGTCCCCCGCATACGGGGGGCGCATCTGTCGCAAGACCCGTCGCACGACACGCGAGGTCACGGGTGCCGGGAGAGCCCGCACCGCCGCCGCCGGAAAGGAGATGGCCCCCTCGGCGCGGACGAGCGGGACCGATGCCGCGACGGACTCGAGCACCGCGTCGTCGGCAGCGGCCAGCTCGGCTGAACGCCGGATTCCCGCAAGGGCACCGGGCACCAATGCGGCCAGCCGGGGCAAGATGTCGTCGCGCACCTGGTTGCGAGGCCGGTCCTCCACGTTGGCGGGATCGTCGGCATAGGGCAGGCCCAGGTCGTCGGCAACACGGCGCACCGCTGCGGCGTCGCTTGCGAGGAGAGGACGGACGTATCCACCCCGCCGTTGTGGAATGCCCAACCCGGCGGCGCCGGCGCCCCGCGCCATGTTGAGCAGCGCCGTCTCGGCAACGTCGCCGCCGTGGTGGCCGGTCACGATCGGGTCTCCCTTGGCCGCCTCCTCGATCGCGGTCAGACGCACTTGCCGCGCCTCACCCTCGGTCGTGGTCGGCTCGACGGCGATCACCTCGAGCGGCAGCTCCAGCGAGGCGGCGACAGCTCGGGCGGCCCGTTCCATCCCGGCCGAGTGTCGCCAGCCGTGCTGGACGAAGACGGCCCGCGGCCGGGCGGGGGGGTCGAGCTGGGTGCTCAGCCATGCCACCACGGCGCTGTCGGGCCCGCCGCTCAAGGCCACGACGAAGCGTCTACGGGGGAACACCGCAGCGGTGGCGGCGCGGAGTTCGGCGGCTCGTGGCGTCACGCCACCCGGTCGAGCCACTGCACCGGGTTGTCGATCTCGGCGAGCGTCGGGAGATGCGCTTCGGACTTCCATGCGATGTCGAGCACGTCCCACCCCGCATGGCGTTCGACGCCCTTGATGAACTGGGCCCCCGCTTCGTATTGCTTGAGCTTCATCTCGAGACCGACCAGCCGCATGAACATCGCCGTCCTCGGATCCTGACGGCGCATCTTCAACACTTCGGACATACGGCGTTGCGTCAGCAGCTCCCGTTCGCCGATGCGGTCCATCACGACGTGGCCGTGGCCCTCGAGGAGCGACATCAGCGCCTGGACCTTGTCGATGGCGTCACGTTGCGCCGGGGTGGCGAAGATCCCGAACAGCCCGCGCTCGTCGACCAGCGGTTCGCCCGATGCGGACGCCTGTCTCAGCTCCGCCGCCACCCGCTGGATGCGCCCCGGCTCGGGTGTTGCCGTCGCGACCAGCTCGCCGACGAGGCCCAGGAAGTAATCGCGCAACCACGGGACGCCGATGAACTGCGCACGGTGGGTGCACTCGTGCAACGCCACCCAGAACCGGAACTCGGCGGGCCGGAACTCGAACTGGCGCTCCATCGCCAGGACGTTGGCTCCGACGAACATCACGGTGTCGCCCTGACCACCATCGGCGGTGGGGAGCACCAGCTCGTATTGACCGAGCACTCGCCGACTCAGCATTCCGAGCACGGCGCCGAGCTCGACCGCCACCACCCGAGAGGTCACCGCCGCGCCGAGGCCCGACTGTTGCTCCAGCCGCTCCTCGGCGGGCGCAAGCAGCACGCCGAACGACTCGACGTTGGCATCGGCCCATTCCGTTCGCGTGACCACGGCGACGTCCGGTTCTCCCGGTGTGTGCAATCCGGTCTCGTCCGACACCATCTCGGCGGCACGACGAACCAGACCTGGCGCCTGAGCGGCGAATCGGGCCTCGTGATACGTGCCCTCGAGGGCGTATCGCCCGGAGAGACGAGCCGCCACCTTTGACACCAGCGGCCATTCCACGCGTGACATGGTCGCGAGAGTACTGCGGGCAGGAGCGTGAACTTCCGTCGAGATCCCGAAGCGATCTACTGGGTGACGCGGTATTTACCGCGAAGACCGGCGCTGTAATAGACGAGGGCGCCGATCAGACCGAGCACGGCCAGCAGGGCAACGGTTGGGGCGAGGAACCGTTGGGTCCATGGCTGCTCCGTCTCATCCTCCGCGACGGGGGGAGCCTCAACCGCAGGGTCGATCCCCAGCTCGGATCCTTGGTCCTCCTCCACGACCTCACCCTCGGTCTCACTCTCGGTGAAGGCGAGGGGGAACGAACCCACAGCCAGTGCAGGTGCGGCAGACAGCACTACGACCAGAGACAGCACTACGACCAGCACGGCCGCAAGTGCGCTGAGGAGTGTCCGGCGTCGCATCGAAGCCGGAGGTTAGCCGCTCCGTGGAACGGGACCGCCTCAGCTCTCGGCGACGATGCGACCCCGCAGGCGGGGGAACTTGGTGGGCGCATGCGAGTAGCAGTACTCGCGCTTGTTGTACCGGCTCAACAAAGTGTCGCAATCGTCGCGGGCGCATGTCCGGTCTTCTGCAAGCGCCTTCGGAGCGCGACCGTTGCCGAGCATGCGCCGGCCTTTCATCACGTTCTCAGCCATTTGATGTCTCGCTTTCCGCCCAAGCCCTGACCCGATGCCCCTCACCGGCCATCGTCTTGGGCAGCCTCCTCTTGTATCAACGTTCGGAGGCGGTCAAAAAGTTCCGGCGGAGGTTGGTCCCGACCCCGCTCCCGGATGACGGTCTTGAGCCGGGTTTCGAAGTCGAAGGCGTCGCAGCATTGGTTGCACCGACGCAGATGCCACCGAATGCGAATCCTCCGCGACCAGGTCAGCTCCTGGTCGAGGTAGTGATAGATGTACTCAACCGCGTGATCACAGCCGGTGCTCATGAGCTTGGACCTGCCAGGCCTCGTTCCTCTGCCAGTCTCCACAACTTCTGCTGCAGCGCTTTTCTTCCACGATGAAGCCGCGACATGACGGTACCGATCGGGATGTCGATGATCTCGGCGATCTCCTTGTACGAGAAGCCTTCGACATCGGCAAGCAGCACGGGCATCCGGAAGTGGTCGGGCAGCGACTCGAGCGCCTGCTTGATGTCCGAGTCGACGAAGAGGTCGAGGACCTCCTCCTCGGCGCTGACCGAGGCACCCGAGGCTTCCCCGAGGCGACGAAACAGATAGAGGTCCTGCAGTTCGCCGAGCTCCACCTCGCTGGGGCGGCGCTGTTGTTTTCTGTAGCGATTGATGTAGGTGTTCGTGAGGATGCGATACAGCCAGGCCTTCAGGTTCGTGCCCTCTTCGAACGTGTGATACGCCCGGTATGCCTTGAGATACGTCTCTTGCACGACGTCCTCCGCATCGGCCGGGTTCCGGGTCATCCGGAGGGCAGCCGAGTAGAGCTGCGGGGCGAACTGCATCGCATCGCGCTCGAAATTGGCCTGATCCGCCATGGTCCTCGTGGGGGTCGAGTGTGGACTGCACCCTATCGGGTGCCGCCGCGAACGCAGGGCGTTCTGCGGGCGCCAGCGTCTCGGTCGTGCTGGATGGAGCCGGAGACGGGAATCGAACCCGTGACCTACGCATTACGAGTGCGTCGCTCTACCGACTGAGCTACCCCGGCGTGGGCGGAATTGTACTTCGGCACGGATGGGCCTGCGCCGAGCCACACCCTTCGCCGCAGGCGGCCTGCGGCGAGCTCGATCGTCCGGCTTCGCCGGGATGATTGCCTGGGATCGCACCGCACAAGTCGCTGCGATCCCGGCACGAAGGGGAAGGCGCCGAGGTTCCCCCTCCCCGGCAAGGTCGCTTCGCTTGTCGCCAACGGGCTCAGATCGGGTGCCTCGGAACAAATCAGCCCTGCTCGCGCCACCAGGCGAGAGTCTTGGCGAGCCCTTCGTCGAAATCGACGGGAGCGACGTCGGGGAACAGGTCGAGGAGCCGGTTCGGGTCGGCGGTGCTGTGACGGATGTCACCCGGACGGGGATCTCCGTGTTCGACCTGCAACGCATGCCCGAAGACGTCCTCGAGTTGAGCGATGAGCTCGAGGAGCGTGGTGCCGCCACCAAACGCCAGGTTCACCGGGATGTCGTTGACGACCCTTCGCTTGACCGCCTCGACGAGCGTCCAGGTCACCGTGTCCACGTAGGTGAAGTCCCGCGACTGCTTGCCGTCACCGTTGACGTGGAGCGTCTCGCCCTGCATCGCCGCCGAGATCCACGCCGGGATCACCGCGGCGTAGGCATGGCCGGCCGGCTGGCGAGGCCCATAGACGTTGAAGAAGCGGAACACGAGCGACGGCAGGCCGTAGGAATGCCGGAAAGCGATCGCATACCACTCCGTGGCGACCTTGCTCACCGCATAGGGGCTCATGGGCCGCGTCGGCAGGTCTTCGTGCTTGGGGAGGTCGGGAGTGGCCCCGTACACGCTCGAGGACGACGCAACGATGGTGTGGATGCCGCCGTGGCGGCGGGCCGCCTCCATCACCATGAGCGTCCCGGTGGCGTTGCGCTCGTGGGTCTTCATCGGGTTCTTCACCGACTTCGGCACGGAGCCCCGGGCGGCGAGATGCACGATGGCGTCCGCACCGGCACACACTCGATCCAATGCGTCCGCATCGAGGATGGAACCGACGACGAGCTCCGCATCGATGCCTTCGAGATTCTCAGCGAATCCGTTCGACAGATCGTCGAGCGCCACGACTTCGCCGATGGCATTGTCGTGCGCCAGCGCCTCGCAGAGATTCGATCCGATGAACCCGGCTCCGCCGGTCACGACAACCTTCATGTTCCCCACATCCTCGCTGTGAACAAACGACGGTACCGGAGCCGCAGACGTACGTCACTGGGCCTACCGACCCGGTGGCCCCAAGCAACGATCACTCGCCCAGCTCGGAGAGGGCGTGTCGCAGCATCTCCTGGAGACGGCGCTCCATCACCGCCGGATGGACGTCGAGGCCGACGTGCAACCAAGGTGGGTAGGGCTCGATCGGCAGCGTTCCGAGGAGAGTGACGAGGTCCCACCTCGGGTCGTAGTCGTGACCGGCCAGCGAGCACCAGTGGTCGCGCACACGGTTGGCCGTCGCCACGCCATACATGGCGGTGAGATTCACCCGGCAGTGGGCGATATCGACCGGCGCCGGCCCAACGCAGGCGTTCACCCAGTCGACCACGCCGCTGAGCCGGCTCTCCGAGAACAGCAGGTTCATGGGGTGGTGGTCGCGGTGCAGGACGACCATCGGCGCATCGGGGAGCCCGGGGGCGACGACGGCTGCGGCGCGCTGCCAGAGCCCGCGATCGCGCCGAGGGAGTTCCAGATCGTCGGCGATCCATGGGTCGTAGGGCCACCGCAGCGCAGCGGTGTCGGCCGCGGCGACCGCCACAGGCACCCCGGCGAGTGTGCGCAGCCACGCCGGCTCGGGAGGCTGCGGCGCCACGACCATCCCCGGGAGATGAGTCATCACCACGGCGGGCACTCCCGCAGCGTGGCCCGCGGCGTCGTAGGCGATCAGCTCCGGGGTCGGCACGTCCACCGTCTCCGCCATCTGGAGCGCACCGGCCTCGTGCTCTGCCAGATCGGGTTCCTCGCAAAGCCATTGCTCGCTGGTGAACCACCGCACGACGTAACGCCGTTCGCGGTCGTCCTGCAACATCACCACCGTCGACGAGGTCGCCACGAGAGGGGCCATGCGCACCACCGAGGCACCGATCGACGACTCGACCCACCGCAGATCGGCACCGGCGGGCAGTATCGTCTCGGCGTTCACTTCATCGTCCTGCGGTCCGGGAGGCCCATCGTGCTCGACAAGATGCTCGGCATGTTCGACGACTCCGACCCGGGCAAGATACGCGACATCGTCGCGAGGGAATCGGACCCCGACGAGCTCGCCACATCGGCCGAGCCGGCGCCGGATCACAAGCTCGAGTCCATGGCGGGCAAACTCGACGAGATCACGACACAGGTCCGACGGCTGAAAGCGCGATGGACGGAGGCGGACCGAGATCTCGGTGACGAGGGCGTGCAGTTTCGGGGGTCGGGTGAGCTGCCGACCGGCGTCGCCGCCATCGGTCCGTGACGGAGGCACCCCATCCCATCCGGCAGGGCCGCTCCGTGCGTCGCCGTGTCGTCGCACTCCTCGTTGCCTGGCTCGTGGGCGCGGCGGTGTTGCGGGTCACGCTCCTGGCGCCCGAGGTGTGCCCTGCATTCACCGCGGACGAAGCTCGCGCCACTGCGGTCGCCGCCGTCGACTGGATCGTCGACAACCAGTTCGACAACGGGCGTTATCTCTACCTGTACGACCGGGAGTCGGGGGAGACACCGAACCAGTACAACCTCGTGCGTCACGCCGGCACGACGATGGCTGTCTACCAACTGGTGGCGGCAGGCGAGACGGAGTACCTCGCGGCCGCCGACCGGGCCACGCAGTACATGCTCGACCGGATGGTGACGACGGGCGACGATGCGGCAGGTTGGGCGGAGCCGGGCAACGACCTCCAACTCGGCGCCGCGGCACTGATGACGCTGTCCCTCCTGATCAGGCGAGAGGCGACAGGGGACGACGTGTTCGACGACGAGCTGCGCAGACTCGGGCGCTTCATGGAGGGCCAGCAACTGCCCGACGGGGTGATGCTGGAGCGCTGGCTGCTTTCCACCGGAGCACCCAACCCGAGTCAACGGTCCCGGTATGCCACAGGCGAGGCACTGTGGGCGTTTGCCTACCTCCACGACACGTTCCCGGGCGAAGGCTGGGACGGCGCGGCGTTTCGCACGTTGGACTACCTCAGTCTGCGTCGGGACGACGAGGAGCAACTGTTCCCCAACCCGTGGCCCGACCAGTGGGCGGCCTACTCACTCGGGCAGCTGGCAACCTGGGACCTGGAGGACCATCAGATCGAGTACGCCCGAAGCCTCGCTGCCCAGTTCGGTGTCCAAGTGCGATGGGATTCCCAGCGCAGCGGCGGCATCGCCACGCTCACCCACCCCCCTGAACCACGCGGCGCCGGATTCGGGACCGTGCTCGAGGGGCTCGGCCGCCTCGGCGTCCTGGCCGCCGCCGACGACCGCCTGGCCGACCTTCGCCAGCCGATCGAGGAGCGTCTCGTATGCGGCGCCGCCCGTCTGGCTGCCGCCCAGGTGGGAGCCGGCGACGTCGTGGGCGCTGAGCCGGAATACGAGCTCGGCGCCTGGTTCCTGAACGACGAGACTCGCATGGACGATCAACAGCATGCAGCCTCCGGCATGTTGTGGGCGGAAGCCGTGCTCCGAGGGGGCACACCGTGACCGGCATCGTGGCTGCCCTCGCCGTCATCGTTGCGTCGTGGAACCCGGCGCTCTTCGCCGAACGCAGCCCCGGTGTGAGCAGCGCACGGCGGCAAGCCTGGCTTGTCGGGTCGGGAGTCGTACTCGCCATCGCAGCCGTGACCGGCCCCATCCTCGACGTCCTGGACGTGTCCGTACCGACGTTCCGCACCGCGGCCGGAGCGGTCATCGCGCTCGTCGGTGCTCGCTGGCTCATCGGCCCGCCACCCCGCCCCGGCGACGGCAACCAGCGAGCGCACGGTGCCATGGATGTGGCGACCCCGGAGATCGTGGTGGCGACGATGACGACGACGGCGTCGGACGGCTGGCCGTCGGCCCTCCTCGGGGTGGTGGTCGCGGCGACGCTGACGGTGGCACTGGTCACCACAGCTGCCTCCGGCCGCTGGGTCACATGGCTCAGGCGGCTGTTGGGAGGCGTCGCTCTGGTGCTCGGTGTTGCCTTGATCTACGCAGGAATCCGCTCCGTCTGATCACCCGTCGCCCGACCGCTGCTCTTTGGGAACCCGCCTAGCGAGCGCCGTTCGCCCCATTCCACCACGGGTCCATGCGCCGGCCAACCGCCTCGAGCCAGGCCTCCATCATGGCGCCGACCGGATCGACGTGATCCAGATAGTCGTCCGGGTGAATCGGGGGCTCGATCCAGATCCGGATCGGCGTTCGGCGGAACGAACCGTGGACGAGACTCAAGGTGCCCTCGGTGCCGCGCATCGCCATCGGCACGAGCGGCTTGCCGCTGGCGAGCGCCAACCATGCGGCGCCCCGCTGCGGCGGCTCCTCGCGCCAGTGCGTCACCCGTCGCCCTTCCGGGAACAGACCGATCGGATTGCCCGCATCCAGCTCGGCGAGCGCGGTGCGCAACGCACCCACCGGGATACGGTCCCGGGGCGTAGGGATGGCGCCGAAGAACGAGATCAAGCGATCGAAGAGGTGGTGTGCGTCGAACAGTGACGCCACCGCGAGATACCGAACGTTGCGCCTCCCCGCCAGCGTCACCATGACGGGATCGATGAACGACAGGTGATTGGCGGCGATGACATAGCCGGCCCTCGGCAGGTGCTCCCTACCGGTGATCTGCAGATCGAACAACCAGCGAGCCAGCACCTCGAGTGGCCGGCGGGCGACCGCAACAAAACGTTGCGTCCAAGATCCCGGATCGTTTCGCACAGCGGCGAAGCGCGTGCCGTCCGGCGCCGCGGTGCCACGTGGGGGGCTCGGTGGGGTCGACATCGCCGGTGCTCAGCGATCCGCACCGAGATCGGCGAAGAGGTTGGCGAATGCGAGCGTGGGTCGCTGGTTGGCCTCGAGTGCCTCGATGGTCTCCAGCACCCGCTCGGCGTTGGCGATGGCGTCCGCGGGCAACACGTCCGCAAGCGCTTTCGCCGGGATGTCGGCGTTTCGCGCCGCGGCTCCAAACTGTGCCGCGGCGGCATCACGGTAGAAGCCGGCCAGGATCTCCAGCCCGGAGACGTAGAGCGCCGAGGTGGCCCGCTTCAGCTTGCGGTCATGTCGCTCCTTCAAGGATTTCGAGGACGCCCCCTCTTGTTCTGCGATCGCCAACCGCTCCGCATGGGCCTGGCGGATCGCCGCCAGGAGCGGGTCACACGCCGCCGCCACCTCGTCGGCGAGCATGTAGGCGTCGCCCGGCAACGCCGACAGCCGCAACGGCACCGACAACCAGGCGTGGCGGTACGCCGCGACCTCGGGCTGCGTCGCCAGCTCGACGGCGAGCCCGGGCCGCCCACCCGAGATCCGTGCGGCTTGCTCCGCCTGGGCCGCATCGACACCGCGTGCCACCAGCCCGGCCGCGATCTCGTCCTCGGGTACGCGACCGAACACGACCGTGCGGCAGCGGCTTGCGATCGTGTCGGGAAGATCATCGTCCGACTCGGTCACGATGATGAACACCGTCGACGCGGTCGGCTCCTCCAACGTCTTCAGGAGGGCATTGGCGGCCTCGTCGTTCATCGCACCGCCTTCCTCGAAGAGGAAGACCTTGCGGACCCCCACCAGGGGGGCCAAGCTCGCCTGCGAAACGGTGTGCCGGGCCTGATCGACCGTGATGGACGCCCGTCCCTCCGGCTCCACGACAACCAAGTCGGGATGGTTTCCCGTGAGGACCCGCCGGGCGCATACCTCGTCCTGTCCGCACATGAGCGCCGCGGCGAAGCGCCTCGCCACCGCCGCCTTGCCCGTGTTGGAGGGACCGACGAACAGATACGCCTGCGCCGGATGCGCAGCGTCACGCGCCAGGAATGCGGTCACGGACCCGTGGCCGACGATGCCGTCGAAATGGTCAGCCACTCGGATTCTTCTCCTCAGTCGCTTCGATCTGTGTCGTCGTGATCGGTGCGGGGCCGCCGCCGGATCGCCGCACGGCGGGCCTCGTCGGCCTGTGCCAGGATGTCACGCGCCTCAGCCCCAAGCTTGGGGCGACCGAAGATCGAACGCAAGCTCCACAGCGTCACGAGCCCGGTCAGCAGGATCACCATCCCGCCGAGGAAGAGTAGAAGCCTCGTCGGATCGCTCAGCCTCCACACGCCGACACCGCTCAGGAGGAGTTGCAGCGGAGCCACCGCCGCCATCGACACGAACAGCCCCACTCGCATGAGGGCGAAGAGGGTGGCGAACACCCGTCCCCGCAACTCGTCGGTCACCTCCTCATGGAGGTGGGTCAGGCCCATGACGTAGGCGGAGCCGGCGCCGAAGCCCATCACGAGCATCCACAACGCCGCACCGGTCACGGTCGACGTGAGCGAAGCGGCCGTCAACCCGGCCCCGGTTGCCAGCAACGAGAGGGCAAACACGAGGTCGCGTCTGAGCAGGCGCGACTCGTAGAGCGACACGACGAGGATGCCGGCGCCGGCGCCCACCCCCATCGCAGTGATCACGGCGAAAAAGCCCGTGTCGTCGGCGTTCAGCACGTCGTTCACGAATGAGTTCCCCAGAACGATCATCGTGCCGCCGCCGACGAGGGCCGCCGTCATGCCGGCGATGACGCGGCGCACCGACTTGCGACTCCAGAAGAACTTCGCCCCCTCCACCATGTCTTGGATGGCGCCAGGGCCGTCCTCATCGCCGCCCGGAGGTGGGTCGTCGGCGACCTTGGCCGCCATCACGGGCAGCGATGCGACGAGCAAAGCCGAGGTCAGGAACGTGAGGGAGTCGACTCCGAATGCCAGCGCCAGGTTGGCCGTGGCATCGGGGATGAGGCCACCCAGGGTCACCGCCGGTAGCGCGGACAGCGCCCAATTGAACCCGGCGCCGAGTGGCACGGTTCCGTAGGTGGCCCCGAGCATGAGGCTGTTCGCCGTGACCAGGTTCTCCCGACTCACCAGGCTCGGCAACATGGCGTTGCGCGGAGATTGCCCCAGCAGGCTGAAGAACTCGAGCAGCAGGTTGATCACGACCAGGATCGGCAGTGTCGTGGCAAACACGAGAAACGGAACGATCAGCGCACGACCGACGTCGCTGATCACCACGAGCCGCCGGCGGTCCACTCGATCGCTGATCACGCCCACCCAGGCGCTCAGCAGCAGGCCGGGCAGGATGCGCGACACCAGCGCAACGAGGACACCGGTCTCGTCTGCGATGTTGGCTCCGAGAGTGATGGTCGCAAACACCGTGATCCAGTCACCGGTGCTGCCCACGACGCTCGCCCACCAGAACCGGGCGAAGTAGCCGGTCGTCACCATCGAGAACGCAGACCGCGGAGCGGGGGGCGCCGTCATGCGACGAAGGTTAGGTGTCTACCTGGGAATCGCAGGGAAGTCGGGCGTCCCCGCGGTCATGACTTCTTGGCAGATCGTTTCTTCTTCGCCGGGCCACGGTCCTTGCGGGCCTGGAGGAGATCGAGCGCCCGCTCCAGTGTGACGGACTCGACGGTGTCGTCCTGGCGCAGCGATGCGTTGTACTCACCGTCCGTGACGTACGGTCCGTAGCGCCCGTCCTTGACGACGATGGGCTTGCCGTCGGGATCCTCACCCAGCTCCTTGAGAGGTGCGGACGCCGCCCCCCGTCGCTTCTTCGGCTCTTTGAGCTTCGCCACAGCCTCGTCCAGCGTGATGGCGAATATCTGCTCCTCGTCGTCGAGGCTGCGCGTCTCCTTGCCCCACTTGATGTAGGGGCCGTATCTGCCGTTCTGTGCCGTGATGCCGGCGCCATCCTCTGGATGCTGTCCGACGGTGCGCGGCTGGGTCAGCAACCTGAGCGCTTCCTCCATCGTGAGGGTCTCGAGCGACATCGACTTGAACAGCGATGCCGTCTTGGGCTTCTGCTTCGGTTTGGCGTCGGGGTCCAGCTCGCCTAGCTGGACGTAGGGCCCGTACCGCCCGGTGCGAGCGATGACGGTGAGACCGGTCTCGGGGTCGGTTCCCAGCACGCGCTCATCCGAGGGAGCTTCGAGGTAGGCGATCGCCTGGTCCAGCGTCAGCTCGTCCGGGGCGATGTCTCCCGGCACGCTGGCGCGTTCCTCACCACGGGCCACGTAGGGCCCGTACCGGCCGACCCTGGCCACGACGGGCTCGCCGTTGTCATCCAGTCCGAGCGGGATCGAGTTCACTTCCTTGGCGTCGATCTTGTCGAGGTTCACGGCGACGAGCTCCTGCAACCCGGGATGCCCGTTGCCGAAGTAGAACGAGTTGAGCCACGGGATCGCCTCCTGCTCTCCGGTGGCGATGCGGTCGAGGTCGTCCTCCATCCGCGCTGTGAACGCATAGTCCACGAGGTCCTGGAAGTGCTGCTCGAGCAGCCCGATCGCAGCGAACGCCGTGAACGTCGGCACCAGGGCCGTGCCCCGCTTGTTGACGTAGCCACGATCCTGGATCGTCGAGATGATCGAGGCATATGTGGAGGGCCGCCCGATCCCCAGCTCTTCGAGACGCTTCACCAGGGACGCCTCGGTGAAGCGGGCAGGCGGTTTGGTCTCGCTGCCCTTGGCGCTCATGTCCTGCACGTCGGCGGTGTCACCTTCGGCCATCGCCGGCAGGGGGCGCTCTTGATCGTCCAGCGCCGCATCGGGATCGTCGCTGCCCTCGACGTAGGCGCGGAGGAAGCCGGGGAACGTGATCGTCTTGCCGGTGGCGCCGAACTCGGCGGTACGGCCCGATGTGCCCTCGGCCGCCAGCCGCACGGAGAGGCTCTCCCCCTTGGCGTCCTTCATCTGGGAAGCCACCGTACGTTTCCAGATGAGGTCGTAGAGCTTCGCCTCGTCCGAGATCGCCCCGAACGCGGCCACCACGTTCTCCGGCTCGCGGAACTGATCTCCGGCCGGCCGAATCGCCTCGTGGGCTTCCTGAGCGTTCTTGACCTTCCCGCTGTAGGAGCGGGGGGCGTCGGGGAGGTATTCGGCCCCGTAGCGCTTGGTGACGAGCTTGCGCGCTGCATCCAGCGCAGTGGCGGACAGCGTCGTCGAATCGGTGCGCATGTAGGTGATGAAGCCGCCCTCGTACAGGCGTTGTGCGGCCGACATGGTGCGCCGCGCCCCGAAGCGGAGCTTGCGACCGGCCTCCTGCTGCAGCGTCGACGTCCGGAACGGCGGGTACGGCCTTCGGGTGTACGGCTTGGCCTCCACGGACGTCACCGCGAAGTCGGCTTCGGCCAGCTCTGCGGATAGCTCGGTGGCTGCCACCTCGTCGAGAGTGACACGCTTCTGCTTCCCGAGCTTCCCGTCAGGCCCGAAGTCCTTACCGGTCGCCACACGCACGTCGTCGAGGGACACCAGGTTGGCGGTGAAGACCAGTGGGTCGTCGTTGACAGCAAAGGTGCCGGTGAGACCCCAATACGACGCGGGGACGAACGCCATGCGCTCCCGCTCACGCTCGACGATGATGCGGGTCGCCGGAGATTGAACGCGGCCCGCCGACAGTCCCTGCCGGACCTTCCTCCACAGCACCGGCGACACTTCGTACCCGAAGAGCCGATCGAGGATGCGGCGCGCCTCCTGGGCGTCGACGAGCCTGCGATCGAGATCTCTCGCCTGATCGACCGCCTCGCGAATGGCGGCGGGGGTGATCTCGTGAAAGACCATGCGGTGCACCGGCTGTTTCGGGTTCAGCACCTCGAGCAAATGCCAGGCGATGGACTCTCCTTCGCGGTCCTCGTCCGTCGCCAGGTACAGCTCATCGGCCTCCTTGAGCAGCTTGCGCAACTTGGTGACCTGCTTCTTCTTGTCCCCCGGCACGATGTAGAGCGGCTTGAAGTCGTTGTCGACATCGACACCGAGCCGGGCCCACGGCTCGCCCTTCACCGACTGCGGGACGTCGGCCGCGGACCTGGGCAGATCGCGGATGTGGCCGATGCTCGACTCCACGACGAAGTCGTCGCCGAGGTAGCCGGCGATGGTCCGCGCCTTGGCGGGCGACTCAACGATGACGAGTTTTGTGGACATACGACACAAGACGGTTGCGAACGGGAAACGGCGCCATGTCTACGAGACATTCCCACGACTGTCAAGACTGCGCCGCCCGAGCGCGCCCGAATGGGCGCTCGCAGTGGCGGCAGGCTCACGGCTCTTCGCCGCACGGGGCATTGCTGTGCGATTCCGCGCCCTGGCCCGAAGCGTCGCGGCCGCACCCACCGCAGCGGCCCTTGCTCACCGGATCAACGAGCCTGCGATGCGAAGCCTTCGGCGAGGCGTCCGACGGCGGCCGGCCAGGTGAACTCGGCCTCGACACGGCGGCGCCCGGCCTCGCCCATCGCGGCGGCGCCGGCCCGGTCGGCCACGAGCATCTCGAGCGCCTGACGTATGTGGGTCACCGAGTGCACGACGAAGCCCGTTTCTCCGGGCACGACGGTCTCTGGGGCGCCGCCCGAGTCCCCGGCCAGCACCGGCAAACCTGCGGCGGCGGCTTCGAGGAAGACCAGACCGAGACCCTCGATCTCGAGGCCGGCCCACCGCGACCGGCACGGCATGCAGAAGACATCCATCTCGGCGTAGAGCCCGGGCAACGCCTCCCACTCGACGTCGACGGCGAACCGGACGGGCACGTCCTCGGCGATGGCCTGACGGCGCAGGCTCGACTCGGTGCGGCCCCGCCCGACGAGAAGCACCTCGACGTCGAGCCCCGAGCGACGAACGGCGGCCACCGCAGAGATCAAGCGCTGCTGGCCTTTGCGGGGCACGAAGCGGCTCACGCATCCCACCACCATGCGCCCCTGCGTGGGGCGGGATCGGGGAACGAACCGGGTGACGTCGACGCCGCCGCCGACGTAGACGCAGGGACGTCCGGTGAGTCGCTCGATGCGTCGTTGCGTGTAGCGGCTCACGGCGAATCTGACATCGGCCGCCGCCAGCATCCGGCCGAGACCCTGCCGCAATCCTGGCACCGCCGCGGGCAGGGTGATCTCGGCTCCGTGACACAACACGCCGATCGGCTTGTGTAGCTGCCGCCGTAGCCGCACCGTCAACGCCGGGAGCGGATGCGGCGCCCCGAACAGGATGAGATCGGGTTGGAAGGTGGCCAGTTCGGTCCCGAGCCAGGTGGCCACGCCGGGTGTCGGCCACATGAACCGGCTGGAGTTGCGCCGCACGATCGCTTCACCGCGCCGCGTCGTCGCCGGACCATCGTGGGGCGCCAGCACGAGCACCTCGCCCGGGTATGTGTCGACGAGATTGCCCAGATACTGCTGGATGCCACCGGGCTTCGGCGGATAGTCGTTGGTGATCACCGCCAACCGGGCGGCGGGCGGCGTGATCACGCCAGCGAGTTCCAGTGGGCGAGGACCTTGCCGCGGGCGCCGTACTGGACACGTCCGATTCCCGTGTTCGCCAGCGAGCCGAGGCGAAACCGACCTCGGAAGTCGAGACCAAGCAGGCGCGTCACATAGGCGCGGCTCGCCCCGCCGTGGGAGACGACGCCGACGGTCCCGCCCTGATGGCGCGAGGCGATCTCGTCGATCGCTTCGGTGATGCGGTCCTGGACCTCGCTGAACGTCTCGCCACTGCCTCCCCGACGCACGTCCAGGTCGTTGCGCTGCAATCTCGCAAACGCCTCGGGGTCCTGCTCCTCGATCTCGGCCTTGGTCCGGTTCTCCCACAGACCAAAGCCCATCTCCTTGAGCCGATCGTCCACGACGACATCGAGGGACTGGGCGTGGGCGACGGCTTTGGCGGTGTCGCGTGCCCGCTGCAGCGGCGACGAGTACAACGCATCGAGCTGCGGGACCCGTTGCGGCAGCGTCCTGGCCTGTGCCCGTCCAACGTCGTTGAGCGGCCAGTCGCCATGACCTTGCCAGCGCAGCTCGACGTTGGCCTGCGTCTCGCCATGGCGTATCAGGACGATGTCCGTCGTTGCGCTGTCGACCCGTCCGTTCTCGCCGAGATGCCCGACGTCGTTGTAGACCGTCAGCTGGGGCCCGTGAGCGTTCACCGAGAGCTGGCTGATGCCGGTGTTGGCCATCAACCGCATCGGAGTCGGTCGCTTGGCGTCGAGGCTTCCTGCGATGAGCGTGAGAAGCGACAATCCGTGGCTGACAACGAGCGCCTCACCGTCATCCCCGAGGCGATCGGTCAGGTCGGCGAACGCAGCGCGGAGACGCGCAGCCACGTCCGACATCCGCTCCCCACCGCCGAGCGCAACGTCCTCCCCGGCGATCAGACTCTTCAGCTCCCCCGGGTAGCGGTCCTCGATCTCCTTGTGCGTCATTCCCTCCCACTCGCCGACATGGGGCTCCCGCCACCGCGCATCGGCGACGAAATCAGCCGAGAGTGCGGCTGCGGTGTCGGCAGCTCGCGACAGATCGGAGGTCACCACGACGTCGAACGTGCGGTTCCGCAGCCGCTCGGCCAGGCGGCCAACCTGGTGCTGGCCGCGCTCGTTGAGAGGCGCATCCGTCGACCCCTGCCATCGGCGCTCGGCATTGTGCGCCGTCTCGGCGTGGCGTACGAGCGTGATCTGAGCGGGCATGACGTCCTTGTACGAGGTCGGATCTGCGGCGGGCAAGTCTCTAAGAGGGTGCTGGAGGAACGCCGGTGGGGGCCCGAACCGGTGCGTCAGCCGCCCTCACCCGGCCTAGAGTCCTCCGCGTTCGGGTCCGCCAACCATCCTTCAGCACCCTCCTAGGCTAGAAGCGTGCCACGCCCCCACCGTCCGCCAGCACCCATCGCCCACTGGTCGATGCTCGTTCCCTTGCTGGCACAGGCCGATGAAGGCACGTTCCCCGAGGACTCCGGTGCCCGTGTGGTCTTCGTACTCGTCGGTATCGCCATCGTCGGGCTCTACTTCTTGCTCCGCAACACCCGTCGCCGCACCGAGCAGGCCTACTGGGACCGCCGCCGCAAGGAAGAAGAGCGACGAGCAACAGACCCCGACATGCGCAAAGACGACCCCTGATCCACACGCCGCCGGACCCGGACCCGGGCCAAGCGACGCCGCCCGTGATCTCGCCCGAAGCCGGCCTCGGGTGAAACCCGAGTTCTCAGACGAACGCCGACGCAAAGATCAGGCTGACGATGGTCATCACCTTGATGACGATGTTCATCGCCGGCCCCGAGGTGTCCTTGAAAGGATCGCCGATCGTGTCGCCGACCACGGCGGCTTTGTGAGCGTCTGAGCCCTTGCCGCCGAACGCACCCGCTTCGATGAACTTCTTGGCGTTGTCCCATGCGCCGCCGGCGTTGGCCATGAAGATGGCGAGCAGGAAGCCGGTCAGGAGCGCTCCTGCCAGCAGACCGCCCAGGGCCCGGACCGAGACGAAGCCCACAACGAGGGGCAGCGCCACGGCGAGGGAGCCGGGGATGATCATCTCGCGGAGCGCGGAGCGGGTCGAGATGTCGACGCATTTGGCATATTCGGGCCGCACCCCCTCCTTGCCCTCGCGCAACCCTGCGATCTCGCGGAACTGACGGCGGACTTCCTCGATCATCTGATTGGCGGCGCGCCCGACGGCCTGGATCGTCATGGAAGCGAACAGGAAAGGGAACATGCCGCCGAGCAGCAGCCCGACGGTCACATGGATGTCGAGCAGATCGAGGACGGGGAGATCGCCACCTGCGTCGACCACGGCTTGCCGGAACGTGAAGAACAGTGCCAGTGCGGTCACGGCGGCCGAGGCGATGGCGAAGCCCTTGGCGACGGCAGCGGTGGTGTTGCCGAGTGAATCGAGCGCATCGGTCGCTTCGCGCACCTCGGGGGGCAGATGCGCCATCTCGGCGATACCGCCGGCGTTGTCGGCGATCGGCCCGTAGGCATCCACCGACACGGTGATGCCGAGCGTGGCCAGCACGCCGATGGCGGCAACCGCGATGCCGTAGATGCCGGCCAGGTCGACGTCGAACGCCAGTTCGCCGCCCCAGTATGCCCCTGCCATGCCGAAGGCGACGACGACCACCGAGAAGGCTGCCGAGCGCATGCCTTCGGCGATCCCGGCGAGGGCTACGGTTGCGGGCCCGGTCTGTGATTGGCGAGCAACTTCCTTCACGACCCTGTGATGGTCGCTGGTGAACCACTCGGAGATCTGACCGATCAGCCAGCCGACGACCAGGCCGATCACGACTGCGATCACGAGGCCCCAGGCGTTGTCGACTCCGTCGATGTCGTTGAACAGCAGCGGGGTGATGATCGCCACGCCGGCAACGGTGACACCCATCGCGACATAGGTGCCGCGATGCAAGGCGGCTGCGAGACTGCCGCCGCCGGGCCGCACGAAGAAGGCGCCGACGATGGATGCGAACATGCCGATCGTGGCGATGATCAGCGGGTAGAAGAAGGCTTCCTCCTGAAACGCCGCCCCGGCGAAGGCGAATGCGGCGAAAGCGATGGGGGCGATCATCGAGCCCACATACGATTCGAAGAGGTCGGCGCCCATACCGGCGACGTCGCCGACGTTGTCGCCGACGTTGTCGGCGATGGTGGCCGGATTGCGCGGGTCGTCCTCGGGGATGCCTGCCTCGACCTTGCCGACGAGGTCGGCGCCGACGTCGGCCGCCTTCGTGTAGATGCCGCCGCCGACACGGGAGAACAGTGCGATGGAAGACCCGCCGAGACCGATCGCGGTCAGGACGTTGAACGGCTGATCGACCTCGAGCACTTCGACGAAGAAGATGTAGCCGACCGACATGCCCAGCAGACCGAGCCCCGCGACGGTGAAGCCCATCACCGCACCGCCCCGGAACGCAA
The DNA here is from genome assembly GCA_965216945.1 of Acidimicrobiia bacterium. Taxonomy (GTDB): domain Bacteria; phylum Actinomycetota; class Acidimicrobiia; order Spongiisociales; family UBA5794; genus DATHZQ01. Next base: position 921,260 of record CBDCGU010000003.1, read on the forward strand.
GAGGCAGCGCCTTCTCGACACCGCCTTCCCGAGCCGCCTCGGCGGTGCGGGCGTTGGCCGCAGTGGCGATCCGCATCCCGACGTAGCCGGCAAGCGCCGACAAGACGGCACCGGTCACGTAGGCGATGGCCCCCCACGGACGACCCCAATCGAGGAACGCCAGGATGAGAATGGTCATCACGGCAACGAACACCGCAACAGCGGTGTACTCGCGCCGTATGAAGGCCATGGCCCCTTCGCGAATCGCCCCCATCAGTTCCCGCATGCGATCGTTGCCCGGGCTCGCGCTGTTCACCTGTCCGGTGAAGAACCAAGCGAGTGCCAGAGCCGCGACTGCAGAAACGAGAGCGAGAATCAGCCAGATCACAGGCTTATCTCCACTTCGTTAGACACTGTTCAAATCGGCGGCAGCATAGTTGTCGCGGCCGGAGCCTCCGATTCCGCGCCCTACGGTCGCCCTGCCACCCCCGGATGGCGCCGCAGACGCACCGCCCACAGCACACCGGCCGCCGCCAGCAACAACACACCGCCGAAGAGCGCGGGCCAGCTGGGGTCTTCTCTGAGATCTCGCGCCGGATCGACCACAACCAGGCTCGTTGCCTCGAGGTAGGACTCTCCGCCTCGCCCGGCATCGTGGAACCGCCAGATCCCCGTGACCGTCACCAGGGGTCCCCGCTGCCGGTAGCCACCGGGCGCTCCCAGCCCATCGACCAACCGCTCCGGCAGCCGCATGCCGATCCCGACGTTGCCACCGCTCAACGCCCCTCCCTCGAGAATGGGGTCGCGGGCATACCCGTCGTCGTTGAGCTGGGTCCAGACCCACCCATCGCTTCGCCTGCCGTAGTCACCGACCAGCTCCCCGCTCACGACGATCTCGCCTTCGTACGCCGCCGGGTCCAGCAACAGCACCTCGACGGGCACCTCCTCGGCGGCGGTGGCAGGGCCTGCGCTCAACACGATGACAACGAGAATGGCGAGGGCGGCACAGACTCGCATCAACGCCCCCGAACCCACGAGTAGGCGAATCCCAGCAGCGCGAAGACGGCAACGAACTCGAGACGGCCTGCCCACATCTGCAGCATGTACGTGATCTTCAGCAGGATCGGCATGGAGGGCGACGTGACGCCCACGGACAGCCCGACCGAGCCACCGGCGCTGACCGACTCGAAAAGGGCTCGATCGAGAGGCACGCCGTACGCCAGCCCGACCCCGGTGCCAAGGAGGTAGAGCGCGACGTACAGCAGCGTCGCCCCCATCACCGCACGGGCCACGTCGTCGGTGAGACGACGCTTTCCGAACTGGTAGTAGGCCTGGCTGACAACGGCACCTTCCGGAAGGAGCATCTGCTTCACCTGGCCGGTCATCGTCTTCACCGTCAACCCGATGCGCAGCGACTTCACACCCCCTGCGGTCGATGAGCCCATGCCTCCCAGGGCCATGGCGATCGCCATCCCACCGAACGCCAGGCCCGGCCAGGTCGACAGTTCGACGCTGGGAACGGTGGCAAACCCGGTCCCGGTGTGAGCCGACAGCAGCTGAAAGAATCCCTGGCGGGTGAGACCGGCGACGCTGCCGTACGTGCCGGCCGCGGCGAGGCCGAGCATGGTGAGGAAGAGGGTGAGGCCGACGGTCGTGAGGATGGTCCGCGTTTCGAGATTGACCAGCATCTGGCGGCGCTTGCCGCTCCAGAGTGCGAAGTGGACTCCAAACGACACCGCTCCGGCCACCATCAACACGGCCGTCACGGCTTCGTAGATCGCCGAGTGGTAGTACCCCAAGCTCGTGCTCTGGGGGGCGAACCCGCCGGTGTCGAAGCCGGCGAAGAAGACCATCAGACCGTGGAAGAACGACCGGCCGGGGTCGAATCCGAGCACGATCCAGCCGATGAGGCCGAGGACGAGCACTCCCGCGATCAGGTGGACGATCGCCACAACCCATATGAACCGCGCCGTCGACCTCACGGACGGCAGGATGCGCTCGTCGCGTGCCTCTCCGAGGTACAGCGTGATGGCGCCGGCGCCGGTGAACAGCGACAGGGCCGCGATGATGATCCCCTGGCCTCCCAGGAAATGCAGCAGGTGACGCCAGAAGTTGAGCGACCCCGCCAGGTGGTCGAGGTCCTGGACGAGGCCGAGACCGGTGGTTGACAGGCCGGACATGGCATCGAAATAGGCGTCGAGCGGGTCGGCGAAGTGGCCGGAGAGGAGGAACGGGATCGAGCCGATGAGGGGCACGATCAACCACGTGAGAGCGACGACGACCATGCCGTGGCTCCAGTCGAGCCGCGGCTCGCAGGGTACGGGGCCAGAGAGCAACACGCCGCACACGGCGAAGATGCCGCTCATCAGCACGAAGGAAGCCAGCGGCGCCCACTCGGTGGTGACGATCGCCCACACCGCCGGAGCGGCGGCAGCTGCGGCCACGACGAGGAAGATGCGGCCGAGGTAGTAGCCGATGACGACGAAGTCGTCCGTGACTGGCCTGATCAGCACGTCAGACCACGGCGAGCAGGGCGAGGGCCATGACCCACGCCACGAGCGCTCCAACGATGACGACCGCCGCCTCGATGAGGAATGTGGACAAGCCGCCCCGGACGTAGTCGCCCCGGCTGCGCTTCTGCTCGCCCTTCACGCTCGCTGCCCTTCACCGAGTGCATCGATGGCGCGACACAGTGCCGACTCGTTCTCGATCGACGTCACCGCCATGACACGGTCGCCCGGACGCAACGACGTCGATGCCGTGGGGACGAAGACCTCGCCGTTGCGGACAACGGTCACCAGCAGCGCGGGCTGGGGCAGAGTCAGATCGAGCAGCTTCGTTGCCGGAAAGGAGTCGCCAACGGTCCGCTCCACGAGGCTGATGCGCCCCCCGCCGAGCAGGGCGATGCGCTGCAAGTCCTCGACACCGACCTCCTGAGAGATCACATGGGCCAGGAGATCGGTGACGGCGACGACGGGGATCTCGAGCGCCTCGAACGTCGGCCGGTTGCGCGGATCGTTGAGCCGGGCGAGCACACGGGCTGCCCCCAAGGTGAGGGCGAGCTGGCAAGCGACCAGATTGACCTCGTCACGTCCCGTGACGCCCACCACCCAGTCGGCCCGATCCACATCGGCAGAACGCAGCAGGCCGACGTCGGTGCCGTCGCCCTGGAAGACCAGGATGTCGCCCGACTCCGCAATGGTCTGCGCCCGCTGAGGATCGTCCTCGATCACGGTCACGACGTGGCCCTCACCCTCGAGCTGACGAGCGAGGTACGCACCGACCTTGCCTCCGCCGACGAGGAGCATCCTCATGTGTCGCCCCGATCGCGGAGCAGGTCCTCGACCTTGGCGTACACGGCCGGACGGGTGGCGGCAACGACGAGGTCGCCGGCCCGGAGCTCGAACGCCGGCGACACGATGTGGGTCACACCGGACCGCTGAACGGCGGCGATGCGGAGATCCCCAGGCAACTCGAACTCCTCGACCGTCATGCCGGCGGCACGCTCCCCCACGACCATCTCGGCGATCTCGACGTCGCCACGGGAGAAAGTCACGTGATAGCGGAAAGCATCGGCAACGATCTCCTCACGGATGACGTCGGATGCGAGCTTGGCCCCGGCGACGTAGCGGACTCCGAGCGCCCGGTAGGCGTCGGCGCGGCCGGGATCGTCGAGCCGGGCCACCGTCTTCTCGACGCCGAACACCTGCTTGGCGATCTGCACCGCCATCACGTTGGCGTTGTCGGAGTCGGTCACAGCCACGAACGCATCGGCGAACTCGATCCCTGCGGCACGGAGCACACGGATGTCGTAGGCGACGCCGGGGTGGGTCGTACCGTTGAACGTCGATCCGAGCCGGTCGAAAACACCCTCCCGATTGTCGACGACCGACACGTCGTGCCCGTCCGCAGCAAGACGAAGCGCCAGATCGGACCCCACCCGTCCGCAGCCGGCGATCACGACTCTGATGGGGGCGCTCCGATCACGCCGACGATGTTAGGGAGGAGAGCCGATCGCGGAGCGACGTCTCCGCGGACAACGAGGGGCGCTCTACGGACCAAGCCGCCATGAGCACCCTGGACGTGTCCCCATCCTGCGCGGTGCCTGACCCCCGCAGAGGAACGACACAGCCCGGCCGGCGCAACACCTCCGGACCGCGCAAGACACCCTCGAATGCACCTATGGACCCCCTACCCGAACACGACGGCGATCACTACCGTGAACATCGTCCAGTCACAACAACCGGACCCCAGGCACTCCCCGGTCTCCGACGGTCCGGTTCAGGGATCCATCCACCATGAGGCCCGCAGAACTCGGCCCCAGAGCCCGCAGGAGGGACGGCAGGACTGCCGCCGGCGCCGGCGCAACCGCCGAGCAAACGCCTGCTCGTCATCTTCCTTCGCTCGTGAGGCGTAGAGCGCTTGTCTCGACCTTGTCTGCCGCGGTCGTGGTGGCCGCCGGCTTTGTCGCGTTGAGTGTGACATCGGCAACACCGGCGAGCACGGCTCCGCCGGCCGCCCGAGTTCCGCCGGCGGCGATCGCATCGCCACCCCTTGCGGCCGAACCGGCTCCTGGGGCGACGGAGTTGCCCGCAACAACGGCCCCAGCGACATCCTTGCCGGAGGAGTCTGCACCTGTCGTCGTGGAAGGCGTTCCGGCGTCGTGCCCGGTCACGGTTCCGGGAGACACCGGCTTCAGCCCTTCCGCAGCGGCTCCGGACGACCCACCGCCACTGTACGACTCCGTGTGGTTCGGGACACCCGAGCTCTGGACCATGGTCAACCCTCGAGGCGAGACGACGAACGACAAGAGATGGCTCGGCGGCGAGAAGACCTTCTGGTGGAGCGAGAGTTTTTCGCTCATGGACGAGCTGCAGCCGGAAATCGTGGTCACCGCCGAGCACCTCGACGGCACAGCGCCGACCGTCGAGGCCGGCGGGCCGGGTACGAACGGCTCACATCCCGACCTTGGAGACTTCATGCTCGTCGGCCTGGAGCTCCCCGGGCCAGGATGCTGGAGACTGACCGCCCACTACAAGGACGCGACCATCAGCTACGTGGTCTGGGCAGTTGGGGAGTGACGATCCGTTGACAGCGCTGAAGCCCCGCGCGGCGCACCCATCGCTCAGCGACGCCACAGCTCCGGGGTGAACAGCAGGAGGACCGGGAACAGCTCCAGCCGGCCGAGCACCATGAGGAACGACAGCACCACTTTGGAGCTGTCGTGAACGACGGTGTAGTTCTGGGTGGGCCCAACCGCATCCAGACCAGGACCGACGTTGCCGAGCGAGGAGGCAACGGCTGAGGCGACGGTGAGGATGCCCGTGTCGCTGCCGAGGCTCTGTTCGAGGATGCCGACGAGCATGGTCCCGGTCATGAAGGCGAACATGTAGAGCAGGAAGAAGGATTGGACCGATTCCACGATCTGGTCCGGCACGGTTTCCTTGCCCAGCCGGACCACGAAGACGCCACGGGGGTGGATCACCCGCCGCAAATCGGCGCGGCTGGCTTCGTAGAGAACTCCCAGCCGGTAGGGCTTCACCGAGCCGCCGGTGGACCCTGCCATCCCGCCGACGAAGAACAATCCGAACACCATGATGCCGAGCGCCACCGGCCAGGCGCCAAAGTCGGCCGTGGCGTAACCGGTCGTCGTGACGATGGACACGACCGTGAAGATCGCATCCCGGAGGGTGTCGCCGGCCGCCCCGCCCCATGTGCCGATCGTCGCCACCGCCGACGCCACGACGATGATGCCGCCATACAGCTTGAACTCACTGTGTCCGAGGTACGCGGTGGGGTTGCGCATCGCTCGGTAGTGGAGCGCAAACGACGTGCCGGCCAGCACCATGAACACGATCACGATCCATTGTGAATACGCCGAGAACGCGTTCATCGAAGATGCGTCCGTCCCGAACCCGCCGGTCGACATGGTTGTGAGCGCGTGGGCGACCGACTCGAAGAGGTTCATGTCACCGACCCAGAGCAGCAGGATCTCAGCACACGTGAAGCCGACGTAGACGAGCCACAGGCGCCTGGCCGTCTCCCTGAACCGCGGCGTCAAGCGGTCGGGCGTCGGCCCCGGTGACTCGGCGCGGGCCAGCTGCACACCGCCGATGCCGAGCAGTGGCAGGACCGCGATCGAGAGCACGATGATTCCCATGCCACCCAGCCATTGGGTGAGTGCCCGCCAGAAGAGGATGCCGTGGCTCAGCTCTGCGGGGTCGGGGACGATCGAGGCACCCGTCGTCGTGAATCCCGCCGCCGACTCGAAGAGGGCGTCGACGACCGAGCTGATCTCCCCGGTGAGGATGTAGGGAAGGGTTCCGAAGATGGTGGTGGCGAACCAGGCGAGGCCGACGATGGCGAAGCCTTCACGAGCCGACAGCGACTTGGGTGCGGCAAACTGCTGGCGGGCGCCGAGCCCGATGACCAGGGTGAGTAAGGCGGCGATGGCGATGCGGAGAGCCGTTCCCCACTCCTGATAGAAGAGCGATACGACGGCGGGGGCGATCATGGCGAGCCCCGAGGCGCCGATGACCACGCCGATGATATGGAGGAGGGGTCGGATCGCCATGTCAGCCGGAGAGTTGTTCGACCTCTGGGATCGCCTCCGGCAATGCGATGACGATGAGACGATCGGCGAAGTGGATCTCCGTATCGCCTCGGGGGACAAACACCTCGTTGCCGCGTATCACACCGCCGACGATCATCTCGTGCGGTAGATGAAGGTCACGCAACGTCTTCCCGGCGGCCGGGCTGTTGCGACCGACCTCGATCTCGAGGGCCTCGGCATCGGAGTCCTGGAACGTGACGACGCTGTGGATGCGACCCCGGCGCACAAATCGGAGGATCTCGGAGGCGGCGGAGAGCCGGCTCGACACACCACCGTCGATACCGACGCCGGCGAGGAGGCGGACGAGGTCCATACGATGGAACCGAGCGACCGCGGTCGGAACGCCAATTGCCTTGGCGACCAGACAGCCGAGAATGTTGATCTCGTCCCACCCGGTGAGGGCGAGGACGATGTCGGCGGTCGACACCCCCTCCGATGACAGCAGTCGCGGGCTGGTCGGGTCGCCGCAGATGCCAGTGATCCGCGGGTTGTCGGTTGCGATCTTGCGGACACGGCTCGGGTCCTGGTCGACGAGGATGGTGTGGATCCCCGCCTGGCAGAGAGTCCGCGCCGTCAGCGCGGCGAGCCGCGTTGCACCGAGGATCGCCACCTTCGATGCGGGTGTGTCGTTGATGCCGAGGAGCCGAAATGGCTCTTCGGTCTTGTCGGTCTCCGACATGAACAGGACGTGATCACCAGGGAGCACTTGGGTCGAGCCGCGGGCGATCACGGTTTCTCCATCCCGGATGACGGCGACGACGAGCCATGACCACTGCGTCACGCTGTTGCGCAACTCGGCCAGCGTGTGGCCCGCAACAGGGGCCTCCGGCGAGATGTAGCCGCCAACCAGATCCAGGCGGCCGCCGGCGAACTCGATCAACTCGGACACGCCGCGCTGCTTCACCAACAGGAGCAGTTCCTTGGCGGTCGTCTCTCCGGGGTCGATGAGCAGGTCGACGCCCAGGTTCTCCGCTTCGTCGCGAAGCTGCGGGTCTTCGACACGGGCGATCCGGCGAGGTGCACCGAGCCGGGTGGCGGCGTGGGCGGCGAGCACGTTGACGGCGTCTGATGAACTGACGGCGATGAAGAGATCGGCCTTCTCGACGCCGGCGGCGTCGAGCGTCTCGAGGCTGGCGCCGTTGCCGTGGATGACGAGGCAATCGATCTGTTCCTGGACCTCGGCGGCGCGCACCGAATCCGCTTCGATCACGACCACATCCTGGCCTTCGAGGGACAGCCGCTCGGCCAGGTATGAACCGACCGCTCCGGCTCCCACTATCACCACTCGCATCGCCTACCTCGCTGCTCTGCTTCGGGTGATAGGTGAGGCTAACGACCCTGTGGTGCCCAACGCTAGATGACTTCGACTGGCAGAGCCCTGGGTCGTCGGTACTATCCCGCCTCGTGCCTCGTCGCCTTGCCGCCCTCGCGGCCGCCCTCGCAGTGATCGTCACCGGCTGCTCTGCCGTGTCCTCCGCACCCAAGCAGGCTGAGACGGTGGTCGCGCCCACGACGACAACAACCACCACCACGACGACGACAACAACCACGACTTTGCCGCCCGCACCGTCGGTGGTGATCAGCGGCGACATCGACGCCGGTCTCGCCGCCGCCGCCGAGGGCTTGTACAACTACCTCCACGACTCGACGCGGCCCGTTCCGGTTGGGGTCAGTCAATCGCTGCTCGACCACGCAGCGGGTCATGCGGCCCCCGAGGGGGAGATCGCGGCCGTCGCTACGTCGGCGCAAATGTCGAATGGCGACAGCGTCGCCGTTGTGGTGACCGAAACCGACACGCTGCTGCTCCTCGACGCCGGCAAGGGGTGGGTGGTGGTTGGGGCGATGCTGGCGGGGCTTCCACCGTGGCTGGGTGAGGCCTCGCCACGGACGCTCCTGGTACTCGGCACCGACGCACGGGTTGGTGAGAGCCAGCTCGGCTTGCGTGCGGACAGCGTCCACATCCTCACCATGATCCCTTCGACCGGTCAGGGGGCGTTCCTCGGATTCCCCCGCGACTCGTGGCTCCGCGGTTCGAAGCTCACGAATCTGATGCCGAGAGGCGGCCCCGACCTCATGATGGAGGTCATCAACGAGGTCAGCGGGATCCCGCTGGAGGGCTGGGTGGCTGTGGGGTTCGAAGGGTTCCTTGCCCTCATGGGAGAGCTGGGACCGCTCGAGATCGATCTGCCAACGGAGATGCGCAGCGGCAACAACTGGGCTGACTATCCGGCAGGCCCCCAGGTACTCGATCCGAAGCTCACGCTTCGCCTCGCCCGGATCCGCAAGGGATTGCCCCGCGGTGACTTCGACCGCACTCTGAACCAAGGTCGCATCACGCTGGCGGCGATGGAGGCAGTGAAATCGATGGGTATCGAGATGCTGCCGCGCTGGGTGGCGGTATTCGACCAGCACGGCTTCACCAACCTGTCGACGGAGGCGCTCTTCACCTTCCTCGCAACGGCGTACGTCTCGTCTCCGGAGCTGATCACCAATGCGGTGGTGCCGGCGGTCACCGGTACGGTGGGCGAGGCGTCGGTCGTCTTCATCGTGGACGACGCCGAGGCGGTGTTTCGCGATCTCGACGATGGTGTTCTCGACGAGACCGGCTCCTGACCGCTTGTCCGTGGCGGGGCCGTGCATCGGGTAGGTTGGCGACATGGCACACCTATTGCTCGGCCGCTGCACGGTGACGATGCATGAGATGCAGGACTTCACGACACGCATTCAGAACTGGGAGCAAGACCTGTTCGGCACAGATGCTGCCCCGGATTTCCACGGCGTGTACCTCCAGCGTGATGAGCCGGGCAACGTCGTGATCGAGTTGCGTTTCTCGACGCGGGAGGTCGCCGACGCCTGCATCGCCGCCGGACACATCGCTCGACTGCGCGACCAGGTGTTCGAATGCACCAAGTACGATCCCGGCGCCTTCATCCGCTATGACCTGTTCTACGGTGCCTCGAAGGACGGTGAGCGCACCTACTTCGGCGAGACCGTCCACCACCACGAAGGCTGACGATCCGGGTACCTCATCACGGAGGCAGCTCCGTCGGAACGAACTCTGCGCGGCTCGAAGCAGGCACCGAACGAGTGCCGAACAGGAAGAGGTCAGCCGTGGCGACGACCACGACCCGCACGGTGCGTGGCCGCCACGTCGGATCCAGGGGACACTCGCAGCTGACCAGCACCGCATGGTTCTCCGCGGCGAATCGAGCGGCCTCCGCCGCAGGCCCACCCGAGCCGCCGAATCCCGCGAAGGTGAGCGGTGCGGCTGCCAGAGCCGCAGCATCCGCCGCAACCGTGGCGCGGCTGCGTGCATGCAGGTAGACGGCAACGTCGCCGAGCACCGCCCCGATCAGCAAGGTGAACACGGCCACGCCGACCATGGGCAGCGTTGCGACTCCCCGCTCGTGACTCACTGCTCGACGCGCATGCTCGCCCGACCCTTCAGCTCGATGACCGCACCGCCGAACATCGCCGGCGCAAGCCGGTGTGGCAGCGTGATCACCACCTCGGCACTGGCCCCGACGACATGCGGCCTCCGTACCGAGATACGGGCGTCGTCGGCAGCACCACCCAGGGCCGCCCGTGCCGCCGCCAACGCCTCGGACGGATCGGGGCTCGTTGCCGCTTCACGCGCCCCCTCCCGTGCGGCGTTGATCAGCTCGAGCTGGGCCCGCGCCACGACTGCGACCTCCGCAACGGCCAGGACGACAAGCAACACCACGGGGATGACCAGCGCAAACTCCACGGCGACGCTGCCGCTGCCGCGACGCAGCCCGCTCACACGTACGACGTGACCTTCGACATGACCGCATCGAAGAGCGCCGCCAGCGTCCCGGTGGAGGCCGCCCACAGGATGAGCGTGAGAGCGATGGCGGCGGCGGCAACGATCACCAGGGCGTATTCCGCCGTTGCCTGTCCCGATTCGTCGTTGAGTAGACGGTCGTTCGGTAGGTGCATGGGAGTCTCCTTGTCTCTTCCCGGATCCGCCGGGTGCGGAGGGAAGTCACAGCGAGAACCGCTCGAGGGCGCCGACCATCGCCGGCGCCACGGTGAGCACGACGAAGCCAGGGAGGATCAGCAACGCCAGCGGGAACATGAGGACAACGGGAAGGCGCCGAGCCGCCGCCAGGCGTGCGGTGCGGCGTTCTGCTCGCAGCTCGTCGGTGAAGGCCTGCACCGCCGGCGCCAGCGGAGCACCGGTGGTGAGCGCTCGGCCGGCGACGCGGCAAAGCCGGCCGAGTCGGTTGTCGCCGGACACCTCGAGAATGGCGGCGTTCCCGATGCGGGTCGTGCGTCGCACGACGTCGTCCACATCCGCCGCAAGTCCACTCCGAAGATACGGGCCGCAGAGTCGCAGCGACTCGGTGAAGGACAAACCGGCACTCAGGCCCAGACCGACGAGGTCACCGACGAGGGGCAGCTCGTCAGCGGTCCGCTGCTCCGCCTCGCGACGAGCCCGGAGCCGCCGAGACGATCGCCACGTCAGCCCGGCGGACAGCCCTGCGGCCGCCAGCAGCGGGCTCACGATCGCAAGAGCTGAGGGTGCGATGAGCCGCCGAAACCGGCCTGGGGCGTGAATCGCCAGACCAACCAGGCACAGCGCAAACGCCGAGCGCATCACGACCCGGCCCTCCGCACGATGACGGTCACCGCGACAAGGCCCGTGGTCAGCAGCCCGAACCCAATGGCCAGGATGACCACACCTCCACCGCCGATACGAGCGAGCGATGCGATGCGGCCCGTCATCAACGCATACAGCGCGGCCACGATCGGCAACCCACCCACGACCCAAGCCGACAGGCGTGCCTGGGCGGTGGCGGCGACACGTTCCCGGTCGGCATCGGCCTCGTCCGCAGTCACCGCTGCCAATCGATCGAAGACCTCGGCTGACCTGCCACCGGCGACACCGGCGAACTCGAGCGCCGGCGCCAGATGCCCGCCGGATCTGGGGAAGCTCCTCACCAGGTGGGGTGCAACACCACCGAGCGGGAGCCCGGCACCGAGTCTGCGCAGCGCCGGTGCCAACCCGAGCTCAGGGGTGCGCTCGGCGGCGTGGACCAGGGCCAGACGGAGCGAGGCGCCGCCCCGCAGTTCCGACGCCACCGCCCGGTGATATCTGGACTCCACCGCCCAGGCCGGCTCGGCCGGCTTGCGCGGCACCACCTGAAGTGCAACGACGAGGATTGCCGCACCCATGGCGGCTCCCGGATGGATCACGCCGGCTCCGAGCAGCACGAGAACCGGCCACGGGACACCCCACAGCAGCGCGATGGCGAACACGACGGGGATCACCACGACCACATCTCCTCGATCCCGTCGGCCCCGACACGGCCGATGCGCTGGACGACGCGCGCCTCGCGGCGGCGGGCGACGTGGACGACGATGTCGATCGCCGACCACAGCAGCCGCCGAACCGCGGCCTCGGAGAAGCCCTCACCACCCGACATCGCCAGAGTCGTGAGCCGCCACAGTGCTTCATCTGGACCGTTGGCGTGCACCGTCGACAGCGAACCATCGTGCCCGGTGTTGAGAGCCTGGATCATGTCGAAGGCCTCCGGACCCCGCACCTCACCAACGACGATCCGGTCGGGTCGCAGTCGCAGTGCATGACGAACGAGAGTCCGCAGCGTCACCTCGCCTGCACCTTCGGCGTTTGCCGGGCGGGCCTCGAGCCGGACCACATGACCGGACAGTCGCAACTCCGCTGCGTCCTCGATGGTGACGACTCGGTCGGCGGACGGGATCTCCGCGGACATCAGGTTGAGAAGCGTCGTCTTGCCGCTGCCGGTGCCGCCGCACACGAGGACGTTCTGACGATCGTGGACCGCCGTGCGCAGAATCGCAACCGCTTCCGTCGAAGCCGAGCGGTGTTCCACCAGCTCGTCAAGCGACTGGACGGCCTGGGTGAAGCGGCGAATCGCCACGACCGGACCGTCTACGGATACAGGGGGGATGACGGCGTGGAGTCGGGAGCCATCGGGAAGACGGGCATCGACGGCCGGGCTGGCGCGATCGAGCCGCAATCCCAGGGGGGCGATCATCCGTTCCACGGCGGCGAGCACTGCCCCCGCACCGGCGAACCGCACGGTCGACGACTCCAGCCGGCCGTTGCGCTCGATCCAGACTGTGCCATCTCCGTTGACGAGAACGTCGGCGACGTCGGGCTGCCGCAGCAGTGGCTCGACAGGACCCATCCCGACCAGCGCATCGACCACCGCCGTCACCGTGTCCGGTGGCGACAGCGGAGCCTCCGCCGCAAGCATGCGGCGCGCCGCCTCCTCCAGGGCACCACGCTCCAAGGGGACGTCCGACTCGATGAGCCGCTCCACGAGTCGATCGATCACGCCCATGCCACGCTCCACACCGAGCGCCACGCTCTCATCCACCGTGATGGCCCCGGACGGCGCCCTTCGAGCAGCGAGCGGATCGTGGCGGCACGGGGCCGCGGCAGCACTACGCCGTCCAGACGCTGCGGCGCCGCCCACGGGCCCCGCTGATACACGGCCGGACCACGATCCACGGTCAGCGGGGTGAGCGGCAATACGGGAACCACCTGTTCCCGATCCGGCGCTTCACCGGCCGGGAGGCGCACGACGACGGCAGGCCATCCTTCGACCAGCGCCGCCACGACCCCTGCCGACGCATCGGCCGGTATGCCTCCGTTCCCCACGATGGCAACGCCGCGCCGCATCGGACGCAGATCATCCCGCCGCGGGCCTTCGGCCACGAGCCGCGCCAACGTCAGCTCACCGGGGTACGCCGGCCCTGCAGGATCGATATCGACCACCAACGCCGTGTCTGCCGCCGCCGCCAAAGCGATCGGCGCCACCGCCCCGAGGAGCTCGTCCTCCGGTGACCATGTGTGCAGCACCGCCATCGGGCACTCCTCGTCTCGTCGAACCGGAAACGGGGAAGCACGACGAACGTATGACGCCGGTGCGACAGATTCAAGACACCCGCCCGGCCGATCCGGCATGTCGCACACCACCCGTAGAATCAGCGAAATGCAGCAGGCGGCGTTCTTCGATCTCGACAAGACCGTCATTGCCAAGTCGTCGACGCTTGCGTTCGGCAAGCCGTTCTACAAGGCGGGGTTCCTGGGACGGCGCACGTTGATGAAGTTCGGCATGGCGCAGCTCTTCTATGTCCTCTTCGGCGCCGACGAGGACCAACTCCAGCGCGCTCGCGACCAGTTGCTCCGCCTGACCGCCGGCTGGCACAGGGCCGAGATCGAACAGCTCGTCGAGGAGACCCTCGACGAGGTCGCCGACCCGCTCGTCTACGCCGAGGCCCTCTTCCTCATCGACGAGCACAAGCGCAACGGGCGGCGTGTCATCCTCGTATCGGCCAGCCCCGAGCAGATCGTACGACCCATCGGCCGCCACGTGGGCGTGACGGAGGTCATCGCCACCCGCATCAAGACCGACTCGGCCGGGTTCTTCCAGCCGGAGCTCGAGCGCTATGCGATGGGCCCCGGCAAGGCCGAAGCGATCGAGGAGCTGGCTGACCAGGAGGACATCGACCTCTCCGGCTCCTACGCCTACTCCGACAGCACCACCGACCTCCCCATGATGGAGGTGGTCGGTCACCCGGTTGCGGTCAACCCCGAGAAGGAGCTGCGCCGCATTGCCGAAGAGCGCGGCTGGCCGATCCTCGAGTTCCAGCGACCGGTCAGCCTGGAGACGAACCTCAGCCGGCGGGTCCCGATGATCTCGGGAGCCACGATCGGGGCGGCGCTCCTCGGCGCAGCCGTGGCCGTCCTCCTCCGCAGACGCAGCTGACATCGGTCACGGCAGAACGCGGAAGCGGGGCCCGCAAGCCCCGCTTCTCCGTCCACGTCGGCTGCCTGTTCAGGACAGCCAGGCCTTCCATGCGTCCTCGTGATCCTGCACCCACTTCTCGGCGACGGCAACCGGATCATCCCCGTCGATCTCGACGGCCGGCAGCATCTCGAGCTGATCCTCGTTGGTGATGGTGAAGGCTTCGAGCAGAGCGAAGACGTCCGGCGCCTTCTCCTCCAGCAGACCACTGGCCGCCTTGAAGATCACGTCCTCCGGATAGTCGCAGTCGACTCCGCCGTCACCGGCGGCAGCACTTGCCCCGCAATCGTCGGTGTACGGCGGGAGGGCCACGTTGACCAGGTCGTACTTGGCGACTGCGGCGGTCGGCGTCCACCAGTAGAGCAGGACGGGCTCCTCGGCCGCCACCCGTGCGTCGACCTCAGCCACCGTTGCGGGCTCGGAGCCTGAGAACACCACTTGGAGCGGCAGTCCGAGGTTCTCGATGATCTGCTCGTCGTATTGCGAGTACGACGGGTCCGTGCCCAGGAACCGACCCAGATCTCCGGTTTCGGCCGTCGCAAACAAGCTGGCGTTGGCCGGATCGGCATAGCCTTCCCAGGTGGCCAGATCCGGGTTCTCCTCGACCACGTAGCTCGGGACGAACCATCCGATCTTGCCCACAGCACCAAGCGGACCGATGTCCACCACCGACCCATCTGCGAAATACGTCTGCTCGGCGTCGGTGACGCCGGACGGCCAGATCTCCAGCACCGCATCCAACGTGCCGTCCGCCAGCCCGGTGAACATGGCATCGTTCTCGTTGACCTCGGTGAGCTCGACCGGATAGCCGAGCTCCTGCTCGATCACGATCTTGGCCACCTCGGCGTTGAGCCGGGAGGCCGTCCACGGGTTGACGACGAGGTTGATCGTTGGCTTGTCGGGATCGGGTTCGGCGGGGGCCGCAGCATCGTCGTCGTCGCCACCACAGGCGGCAATGGCGAGCGCTAAGGCCGCCAGTAGCACGAGCAGCTTCCTCAACATGGTGTCTCTCCCTCTTCGTATCCCTGCATTCACCCGGCCTGCGTCGGGCCGGGCCGCCTAAATTACTCAGCATGTCCGGCGGTGGGCCACCTTGCCTGGAGATCGAGGAGGTGTGGAAGGTCTTCGGCACGAAGACCGACAAGGCGCTCGCGCTCGCAGATGCCGGACGATCACGAGGTGAGGTGCTCGAGGAGACGGGTTGCACGATCGGTGTGCGCGGCGTCAGTTTCGACGTCCAGCGCGGCGAAACCTTCGTCGTGATGGGCTTGTCGGGGTCGGGAAAGTCGACCCTGATCCGCTGCATCGCCCAACTGACCGACGTGTCGCGCGGCTCCGTGCGGCTCGACGGCGAAGAGCTCACCGAGATGTCGGACGACGAGCTCAGGTCGGTACGGCGCCAGAAGCTCTCCATGGTGTTCCAGCATTTCGGGCTGCTCCCCCATCGCCGTGTCATCGACAACGTCGCATACGGGCTCGAGATCCAGGGGATGAGCAGAGACGAGCGCCACGCCAGGGCCGACCAGGTTCTCGAGGCCGTCGGGCTCGACGGATGGGGCTCGCACTACCCGCAGCAGCTGTCGGGAGGCATGCAGCAACGGGTGGGACTGGCCAGGGCGCTGGCCGTCGACCCCGAGGTACTGTTCTTCGACGAGCCGTTCTCCGCGCTCGATCCACTGATTCGCCGGGACATGCAGGACGAGTTGATCCGGCTCCAGCAAGGCATGCACCGCACCATCGTGTTCATCACCCACGACTTCGCCGAAGCCATCAAGCTGGGCGATCGGATCGCGATCATGAAGGACGGCGCCCTCGACCAGATCGGCACCGCCGCCGAGCTCATCACCAACCCGGCCACCGACTACGTACGCGAGTTCACCAAGGACATTCCCAAGGCAAAGGTGTTGACGGCTCGTGATGTCATGCACGCCGCCGACGGCACCGCACCGCAGGGCTCGGTGCCGACCGACACCTCGGTCGAGGCGCTGCTCCCGGCGCTGCTCGTAGATCCACGGCCGCTTGCCGTTCTCGACGACGGCGGTATCGAGGTTGGCGTGGTCGATCGCTCGGCGGTGGCCGGCATGCTCGACGCATGACCGCCGAGGCCCCGCCCGTCACCGGCGGCCTCTCGATGGCGGGTATCCGCCGCCTCGTGCCATGGGCGATCTTGATCGTTGGTGTCGTCGCACTTCAGGCGCTGTTCGGCGATACCTCGTTCCCGGCAACGCTCGATACGTTCTTCTCCGACCCGCTCGACTCGCTGGGAGTGTGGATACGAGAGAACCGCCGCTCGCACTGGCTGTTCACCGGGTTCTTCAACCCTGCCACGGATGCGATCGACTGGGTGATCACCAGCCTCGAGGGGTTCCTGCTGTGGTTGCCATGGTATGCCGTCGTGGGCGCCGCCTTCCTCATCCCCGCTCGCGTCGGCATGTGGAAACACGGGCTGATGGCCGCAGGCGTGCTGCTCTACACGGGCCTGATCGGTCTCTGGGAGCCCACGATGGAGACGTTGTCGCTGATGTCCACGGCCGTTGCGATCGCGGTGGTCATCGGAGTACCGCTCGGCGTGTGGGGTGCGATGCGACCGCGTGTGGAGCGGATCAGCCGTCCGGTGCTGGATGCGATGCAGACCGTCCCGGCGTTCGTCTACTTCCTGCCGCTGCTCGGCTTCTTCGGCATCGGCGCGGTCAACGCCGCCGTGGCCACGGTGATCTATGCACTGGCGCCGGTGGTGCGGCTCACCACCCTCGGCGTGCGGCGGGTGCCAGAGCAAGCCGTGGAGGCATCCCGTGTCTACGGCGCCACCGGGCTGCAGACGCTGGTGAAGGTGCAGATTCCGATGGCTCTGCCGACCATCATGACGGGGCTCACGCAAACGATCATGATGGCGCTCGGCATCGTCGTGCTGGCGGCGCTCATTGGCGCCGGCGGCCTCGGTGAGAACGTGTTCCAGAGCCTCTCGCAACGGCGCACCGGACGCGGGATTGCTGCCGGACTGGCCATCGTCGCCGTCGCCATCGTGCTGGAGCGAGTCTGGCGAAGCCTGGCCACCCTCGACCCCACACAACGCGCCCCGATTCGGTGGCGTCGGATCGGGCTGATCGGGTTGACCACCGCCGTCGTCATCGGCCGGGCGACGGGCTTCGTCGAGTTCCCCGAAGTGTGGAATCTGAGCGTCTTCGACCCCATCGACGACACCGTCGTGTGGGCGAGGGACAACCTGTCGTGGCTGACGCGACCCATCAACGACTTCATCGTCGGCAGCGTGATCGTGCCGGTACGCGATGCGCTGACCAACGATCTCGCCTGGCCCATCCTCATCTTCGTCACGGCCTGGGCGTGCTGGCGCGTCAAGGGTTGGCGGCTCGCTCTGTTCGGCGGAGGCGCCGTCGCCGTGATCGGCCTGATCGGTATGTGGGAGCTGTCGATCGACACGCTCGTGCAGGTGATGACGGCCACGCTGATCTCCATCGTCATAGCCATCCCAATCGGCATCTGGGCAGGTCGTCGACCCAGGATCGAAGCGGCGATGGGACCCGTCCTCGATGCGCTACAAACGGTGCCGTCCCTCGTGTACATCATTCCGGTGGTGATCCTCTTCACCGTCGGCGTGGTGCCGGGGATCATCGCCTCGGTGTTGTATGCGATCGTTCCCGGTATCCGCATCAGCGCACTCGGCATCCGCCACGTGCCGGAGGAGACGGTCGAGGCATCGACCACCTTCGGTGCGACTCCGCGCCAGACGATGGTGGGAGTACGGGTACCGCTGGCCGCGCCGACGATCATGGCGGCGATCAACCAGGTGATCATGATGGTGCTGGCCATGGTCATCATCGCCGGCTTCGTCGGCGGCGGCGGGCTGGGCTTCGAGACGATCCGATCGCTCACCCGTAGCCTGTTCGGACTGGGCTTCGAGGTCGGTCTCGCCCTCGTGCTGATGGCCATGGTCCTCGATCGCTACACCGAGGCGTGGGGGAAACGGTTGCAACCCCCGGAGGGGCACTGAGTGGTCCCGGCGCGGTACGACTTCGTCATCGTCGGCGGTGGCTCGGCCGGAAGCGCCCTCGCCTCCCGGCTGTCCGCCGACCCGTCGATACGGGTGCTCGTGCTCGAAGCAGGCCGCCCCGACTACCGGTGGGACGTGTTCATCCACATGCCGGCCGCACTGGCGTTCCCCATCGGTAGCCGCTTCTACGACTGGAAGTACGAGTCGGAGCCGGAGCCCCATCTCGGCGGGCGGCGGGTCTACCACGCCCGCGGCAAGGTGCTCGGCGGGTCGTCATCCATCAACGGGATGATCTTTCAACGCGGGAATCCGATGGATTACGAACGGTGGGCCGCCGACCCCGGTATGGAGATGTGGGACTACGCCCACTGTCTGCCGTATTTCAAGCGCATGGAGACCTGCCTCGCAGGGGAGGACGAGTGGCGCGGTGGCGAAGGTCCGCTGGTCCTGGAACGTGGGGCGAGCGACAACCCGCTGATCGACGCATTCCTGGAAGCTGCACACCAAGCGGGTCACCCCATCACCTCCGACGTCAACGGCTACCGCCAAGAGGGCTTCGCTCGTTTCGACCGCAACATCCACCGCGGTCGCCGGCTCTCGGCATCCCAGGCCTACCTCCACCCCGTGGCGGGTCGGCCCAACCTCGACGTGATCACTCGGGCGTTCGTCACCCGGATCCGTTTTGATGGGACCCGCGCCACCGGTGTGGACTACGCTCACCGTGGTTCGACGACGACCGTGACGGCCGGCGAGGTCATCCTGTGTGGCGGCGCCTTCAACTCGCCACAGCTCCTCCAGCTCTCGGGCGTCGGCAACGCCGCGGAGCTGGAGCGGCTGGGTATCGAGGTGGTTCACGACCTGCCCGGTGTCGGGGAGCACCTCCAAGACCACCTCGAGGTCTATGTCCAGCATGCCGCCGGCCGGCCGGTGTCGATCCAGCCGTGGATGGCATGGTGGCGCCGCCCGCTCGTCGGTCTCATGTGGCTGTTCCGCAAGGGCCCCGGGGCCACCAACCATTTCGAGGCGGGGGGCTTTGCTCGGTCCAACGACGACGTCGCCTACCCGAACCTGATGTTCCACTTCCTCCCGATCGCCATTCGCTATGACGGGTCGTCACCGGCCGGCGGTCATGGCTACCAGGTGCACGTCGGACCGATGTACTCCGATGCTCGAGGGTCGGTGAAGGTCCGCTCCACCGACCCTCGGATCAAGCCGGCGTTGCGGTTCGATTACCTCTCGACGGCCCAGGATCGTCGGGAGTGGGTCGAAGCCGTCCGCATGACTCGCGACATCCTGAGCCAGGCGGCGCTTGCTCCCTTCGACGCCGGCGAGATCTCGCCGGGACCCTCCGTCGCATCCGACGACGAGATCCTGGACTGGGTGGCGCGGGACGCCGAGACGGCGCTGCATCCCTCGTGCACGTGCCGGATGGGAACCGGCGCCCTGGACGTGGTCGATCCGACGACGATGCAGGTGCACGGCGTCGACGGGTTGCGCATCGTGGATGCGTCGGTGATGCCCTACGTCACCAACGGGAACATCTACGCCCCCGTGATGATGCTGGCCGAGAAGGCGGCCGATCTCATCCTCGGCAACACGCCGCTGCCACCCGACTCGGCGCCGTGGTACCGCCACGGGGGAGAGAGGCCCCGCCGCTAGGCGGGGACTCGGTCGGCTGGGGCTGGGGACCCCGGCCGACACCGCGATGAGCCACGAGGCGAAGAGCCAACCAACACACGCGGCCCCGCCGCTAGGCGGGGACTCGGTCGGCTGGGGCTGGGGACCCCGGCCGACACCGCGATGAGCCACGAGGCGAAGAGCCAACAACACACGCGGCCCCGCCGATGTGCGCCAGTCTGGCAGTTGATCCCAGGTTTGGCCGGTATCTCCGGCCAGGCGGAAGGGGCGCCTACAGATCCTGGTCCACGGGCGGAGGGGCGCCGGCGATCCCCGTCTCGGCGATGGCATCCCTGTGATCCGTTTCCGCGGCGGCGCTCTCCCCCTTCTTGGCGGCGATGCCTTCCTCACGAGCGGACTCGATCTTGTCCGTCGTGAGCTTCGGTGCCGCATAGACGAACAGCACGAGGTAGGACGCGGCGGTGACGAACCACGGCATGCGCAGCGCCAGCTCGCGGCTGGCAACGCTCTCTGTGCCGGAGACGACGAAACCACCGATGGCCAGACCGATGGGCATCATGCCCCAGGCGAAGAACCGGTAGACGCTGTTGACGCGACCGAGCAGCTGATCGGGGATGATGGTCTGGCGCAGCGACACCGTGATGACGTTCCACAGCACGGCAGCGAAGGTGAACGCCACGAACATCAGCCATGCGATCGGCCACAGCGAGCTGAGCCCGATGATGAGCGACGTGAGCCCGCCGCCGATCAGCGTGAAGTAGAGGGACGTGCCGGAGCCGAGCCGCTCGCTGATCTTGGGGGCGGTGACGCTCCCGATGATGCCGCCGACTGCCCCTCCCGTCATGAGCAGCGCAAACGCAAACGAGTCGACGTCGAGCACCTCTTGGGAGAACAGCACGATGGTGGCGAAGGTGATGCTGCCGAGCCCGTTCATGATGCCGAGGATGATGGCCATCGGCTTCAGGAGCGGATGGCGCCACAACCAGCGGAATCCCTCCGAGATCTCCTTGCGCCACTCGACCTTGCCTTGCGCCTCGCCCTGGTTGGTGCGGAAGTCGCCCTGGATGAGAAACACGAGGCCGGCCGCCACCGCAAAGGTGCCGGCGTCGACGAAGAACGGCAGCGCAAACATGATGCCGATCAGGAAGCTGCCGAGCGGTGGACCGGCGAAGCTGTTGGCCACCATCTCGGCGCCCCACAGCCGGCCGTTGGCGCGCTCCAGACCCTCCGGCTCGACGATGGCGGGCAAGATGGTCTGTGCGGCGTTGTCGCGGAGCACCTCGGCGAACCCGAAGAGCAGGGACGCCACGAGCAGCACCGTGTAGAGGGCGGCATCGGTGGGTATGTCGATGCCACCGGCGATCTGGTCGGGACGGGGGAGGCGGCTCTCGGCGGCCACGACCGCCACAGCCACTCCCAGCGTGATCACCGTCCTCACCACGTCCATGGCCACCATGATCTTGCGGCGGTCGATCCGGTCGGTGATGACGCCGGCCGGCAGTGTGAACACGAGCCACGGCAGCCGCTGGGCCACTGCGATCAATGCGATCAGGACCGGATCACGGGTGACGGCGGAGGCCAGCCAGGGGTATGCGATGGCGGCGATGCCGTCACCGAGGTTGGAGACCACCGAAGCGGTCCACAGCTTGGCGTAGCTCGCACCGAGCTTGACCTTCTCTTTGGTGGTCGGTGCGGCGGTGTCGGTCACGTACGCTCCTCGGGGAAGGTGGGACGGTCGGTGGGATACACCCCGGCGACGAAACCGTAGACGACGTCGCCACCGCGGGGCAGGTCGACGAAGTCCTCGGAGAGCTCGACGACCCGCTGGGCAAACTCGACCGCACGCGCCTCGGGGATGCGCACGTGGCGCAAGGTGAACATGGGCAGCGGATCGGCCGGGTCGAGCGCCCGCGCCTCGTTCATCGCCTCGGCAAGCATGGGAAATGGCTTGTCATCCGACTCCATCGCCTTGATGACGATGGTTCTGGCGACCCGGCCGTAATACTTCTCGGTCATCGCACGCACCCGTGCCGTGCGCACCACCCGGATGAGCCCGGCCTTCTCGAGCACCTTGAGGTGGTAGCCAACGGTCCCCTTCGGCTTGTCCAGCGCCGCTGCGAGGTGGGTCGTCGTCGCCGCCCGGTCGAGCAGAAGATCGAGAATGTGGCGCCGGGTGTTGTCGCCGAGCGCCTTCAGCTGGCTTGGTGTCGAGGCCTCGACCTCCGGAGCCAGCTCGTAATCGGGCCCGGGGGCGGTGGCTGCTGAAGTCGCTTCGGCTCCGGTCGGCATGTGCCAAATTGTCGGCACATCCCGACCATTTGTCAAGCAGCTTCGACTGACGACGATATGCCTCTACCATCGCCACTCCCCTTCCCAGGATTCCGATGCCCACCACGCTCTTCGAGAAGGTCTGGAGCGACCACGTCGTCCGCAGCGGCGGCGGCGAACCGGATCTGCTGTACATCGATCTCCATCTCGTCCACGAGGTCACCTCGCCGCAGGCGTTCGAGTCGCTGGCGATGCAGGGCCGATCGGTGCGCCGCCCCGATCTCACTCTGGCAACCGTCGACCATGGTGTACCCACCGAGGGGCGCGCCCTCGGAATCCAAGATCCGCTCTCCCGGAAACAGATCGAGACGCTGGTCGAGAACTGCCGCACGCACGGCATCACGCTCTACGGCATCGACGACCCCCGCCAGGGCATCGTGCACGTGATCGGGCCGGAGCAGGGCATCACCCAGCCGGGGATGACGATCGTCTGCGGCGACTCGCACACGTCGACCCACGGTGCGTTCGGGGCGCTCGCCTTCGGCATCGGCACATCGGAGGTCGAGCACGTTCTCGCCAGCCAGACCCTGCCGCAGCCCAAGCCCAGGTCGATGGCGATCACCGTCGCCGGTGACCTCGCCAAAGGCGTGACGGCCAAGGACGTGATTCTGGGCATCATCGCCCGTATCGGCGTCGACGGCGGCGTCGGCTACGTGGTCGAGTACCGCGGTTCGGCCATCGAGGCGCTCTCGATGGAGGGGCGCATGACGGTGTGCAACATGTCGATCGAGGGAGGCGCCCGCGCCGGCATGATCGCTCCCGACGACACCACGTTCGCCTATCTCGAGGGACGCACCCATGCGCCGCAGGGCGCAGACTGGGCAGCGGCGCTCGACTACTGGCGCACGTTGCCAACCGACGAGGGAGCGGAGTTCGACGCCTATGTGGACATCGCGGCCGGCGATCTGGCCCCACACGTCAGTTGGGGAACCAACCCTGCGCAGACATTGCCGGTGACAGCATCGCTGCCGTCTCCCGACGACTTCGCCGAACCCTTGGACCGCGACGCAACAGAACGAGCACTGCAGTACATGGATCTCGAAGCCGGCACGGCGATCACGGACATCACGATCGACCGGGTGTTCTTCGGCTCCTGCACCAACGGACGGATCGAGGACCTGCGCGCCGGAGCGGCTCTCCTCGAAGGCAAGCGCGTCCACCCCGACGTCCGGGCGATGGTCGTGCCGGGCTCCGGTCTCGTGAAGTTACAGGCCGAAGAGGAGGGACTGGACCGCGTGTTCAAGGCGGCAGGCTTCGAGTGGCGCGACGCCGGCTGCTCGATGTGCCTCGGCATGAACCCGGACATCCTCGCTCCCGGCGAGCGGTGCGCATCCACGTCGAACCGGAACTTCGAGGGTCGCCAGGGACGTGGCGGCCGGACCCACCTCGTCTCGCCGGAGATGGCGGTGGCGGCGGCGGTCGAGGGTCACTTCGTCGATGTGAGGGAGTGGGAGTGATGGACCCCGTTGGAATGATCCAAGGACAGATGGCCCCGCTGCCGCGTGCCAACGTCGACACGGACCAGATCATCCCCAAGCAGTTCCTCAAACGCGTCGAGCGCACCGGGTTCGGACCCTTCCTGTTCTATGACTGGGCGTACGACACCGAGGGCGAGATGATCCTTGACTTCGTGACGAACCGGCCGGAATACGCCAACGCCAAGGTGCTGGTGACCGGACCGAACTTCGGCTCCGGCTCGTCCCGGGAGCACGCCCCCTGGGCGATCGAGGACTGGGGATTCGAAGCGATCATCGCGCCGTCGTTCGCCGACATCTTCCAGTCGAACTGCCACAAGATCGGATTGCTGCCGGTGGTCCTCAGCGACGACGAGGTGGCGACGCTGACCGCGATCGCGGAGCACCCGGACAACGAGGTGGCCATCGATCTCGAGACGCAGACGGTGGCGGCAGGCGACTTCAAGGCAGTCTTCGAGATCGACGACTTCGCCAAACACTGCCTGCTCAACGGCCTCGACCACATCGCATTGACGCTGCAGCATGCAGCGGAAATCGACGCCTACGAGCAGTCGCGAGCCCCCTTCAAGCCGAGTCTGAGCGCCTAGGGTCCCTGAGATCGCCCGAGAGCCGGTGCTGCAGACAACGTCGAGTCGTCCGGGAAGCGTCACCTCATCGGCCGCCGCAGCGGCCGGGCTCTCCTGTTCGCACCCTGTCAGCCCCGCACTCTTGCGAGTGCCACATCGAGCGTGCGGGCCAGCGAAGCCTGCCGGTTGTTGATGGCGCGAACCACGGCAATGGCGAAGGGGGCCAACACGGCCGCAGCGACGTAGAGCCCCAACTCGAGCCGAAGGACGTTGACGAACGACTCGGCGGTGTCCTCGACCGTGGTGAACCACGCCACCGTGAAGAGCAGACCCCTCGCGATGAATATCGCCCACCACACATTGAAGTACCAGGGCACGGCCGGCGGCGGGTGCCACTCGTGTGTTGCAGACTCGGGTGGGCGGCTCTGCACCCAGAGATCGCCGGCGATCTGCCGGGGGCGATACAGCGAGACGATCGGCACCACCCATCCAAAGATCGCCCATCCTGCCTTGTGCTCGCTACGTCTTCCCAGCGGTTCGAGGTTCTTGTACGAGCGGTAGAACCACACGATCCAGACGATCGAGATCAGCAGGAACATCGCCCCTTGGAACCCCGCCGCCAGGACGTAGCCCTCCTCGATGTCGAGTAGCCGGTCGACGTTCTCGACAACGCCGGAGTCTCTCAGGTCGGTCAGGGCGGCCAGGTAGGGAAGGGCCATGGAGAATGACCATGCGACGAAGCCGAGGTAGACCCCCAAGAGGAGCTGGAGGAACACACCGGTCCCGTAGGTGCTGCGGTAGTCGATCAGCCGCACACCGCGGACGAATGCGGGCTGCTCCGCGACCGCCGCGGCCGGACGACGCGTCTCGGAGATACGGGACGAGCTCCAGAGGTCCTTCGTTTCGGCGCAATACGGACAGTCGTACTTGACGTTTACGTTTCTTCCACAGCCCAGACACGGCTCGAATCTCGCCACCACATGCTCCCTACGCACACGAAACGCCGGCTCCGGCGGCCGGCGCGCACACGATACGGCGGGCGCCTACCCGGTCCAATGGTGCAGCCGACCCATCGTGCCGGCTGGCAGGGTCCTACGCCCGCCGTCCCGACACCGCCCGCAGTGGAGCACCGAGTTGATGGACGGCGGTGCGGATGCCGGCGTTGTGCCACACGTTGCGGGCGTACCGCCACTGGCGTTTGGAGTCGATGCGTTCAGCCGTGTGGGTTACCTCTCCGTCGACGCAGAACCGAGCCGCCAGGGAGCGCAGGGTGTGATACCAGATCGCATCCTCCTTGCGGTCGAAGTACAGGGTGAAGACGAGGTCGTAGATGGGGTCGCTCGTTCGGAAGTAGGGCTGGACCTGGGCGACCGTGGTCCCGGCTTCGTCGTGGGCGCTGAACGTGATCCATCCCGCAAAGATGTGGCCCTGCGGCAGGGCGAAGGCGAACGACTCGTCGTCGGCATACATCACCATGACGCCCGTCGACAGCTTCATCCCGCTCTGGCTGGCGTTGATGACTCCGACGTCTCCCGGCTCGAGGGCGGCGACTGGGCCGTAGAGGTGGGAGTTGTCCGGCCAGAACGTCGTGTACTCCGCCTTCCATGTCGCCACGACGTCCTGAGGAGTCGCGTCGGCGCCGGTCAGAGGCACCTGATACGTCTTGCGCCACAGCTGGCCGAAGCCCTGGAGGGCGCCAGACAGTTGCTTTCCCGACACGTTGAGATTCAGCGCCTGCGGGGGGAGATCTCCCACGGCGAGCTCTTCGACCGGCTTCGCCCAGCGCTCTTCACCCGTTGTCGCGTCGTTCATCGTCGCCCTGCGTCGCTTGCGGCGACACCTTCGGCCTCGGCGTCGTAGATCGTGATGGCCTCGTCGAGCCGGGTGAGCCGGAAGATCTCCCGGTAGTGGTCGCTCAGGCCGAAGGCACCCAGCGTCTGCCCGTGGCGTTGCGTCCTCACGAGCAGCGTGACGAGCAGACCGATTCCCGAGCTGTTCATGTAGTCGAGTCCGCCGAAGTTCAGGAGCACGCCCGTGGCGCCGCGTCGGGTCGCTTGCTCGTGGGCGTCCTGGAGCACCCCCTCGGCGAATCGGGTGATCTCTCCTTCGATGTCGATCACGGCGACTCGGTCCTCCGGATACCGGACGTTCATTGCAATCGATGCTTCAGGCATGACGGCCTCCTCCCGGGGGATCGAACACGGTGGTCGCAAGCAGCGCCGTTGCCTCGTCGCCGACCACGGACATGAAGTCGACGAGTCGGGTGATCTCGAAGATCTCGCGATAGTGGTCGCTCAGCCCGCAGGCGACGACGGGCACGCGCGCCGCTCGGGATCGACCGAGCAGGTCCACGATCAGGGCGATTCCGGTGCTGTTGATGAACTCGGTTGCCGCAAAGTTGAGCACGAGACGTTGCGGGCTGCCCGCCAGCGCCTCACCCGTGACAGCTTCCAGGTCTTCGGCGGCGAAGGCGTTGATGTCGCCGGCGAGGTCGATGACCACCGAGTCCTCGGCGGGGCGTATCTCTGCCTCGAATCGGCTGCCGTTCACGGCCTGCTCCTTTCAACGTCCATGACGAGGCGTAGCGTGCGTCGCTCGCCGTCGGTCATGACCTTCAGCTCGTCCACCATGTGCTCGATGAGATAGACGCCCCAGCCCCTCGGCGCTTGCTCACCGGCCAGCTTGGCGGCGAGATCCGGACTCGTGGCCGCACCCATCTCACGATGCCCGCCCCGGTCGGTGACCTCGACAATCACGGACCGGGCCGACGCCAGCACCCGAATGTCGACCGGCACGTCTGCGCTGAAGCGGTTGCCGTGCTCGATCGCATTCATCACCGCCTCGGAGACCGCAGTCTCCAGCTTCTGTACCTGGGCGGGCTCCAGGTCGAGATCCTCGACGGCAGAGACGACGCGGCGCACCGCCGCACGCTCGTTGCCCTCTTCGCTGGCGACCGAGAAGTCGGCCAGGATCTTGGTGCGGGCGTCGATCGACTGGGCGGCTTCTCCGGTGTGCTCGAAGCTGACGAGCGTCACGTCGTCCTCCACGTCGCCGCTGCCGTCGGTGAACTCGGCGAACTCGGCGAGGAGATAGTCGATGAGGCCGTCACCCCCGGGATACTTGCCGACGAGCCCCATCAGCCGGGGGAAGCCGAACATTTCGCCGGCCGCGCTCCGGGCCTCGGCGAGCCCGTCGGAGTGGAATAGGAGGGAGCTGCCGACCGCCACCTCGAAGTCGACCTGGTCGTAGGCAGCTTCTTTCATGAGACCGAGGGGGAGCCCGGTGGCACGGACCTCCATCACCCCGGACGCCGCCCGCAGGTACGGCAGGTTGTGCCCGGCGTTCGCCATGGTGAGCTTGCCGGATGCCGGGTCGAAGGTGGCGTACTGGCAGGTGACGAACATGTTGCGGGGGATGTCGGCCACCAGCGACGCATTGACCCGCTCCAGCACGTAGGCGGGCTCGCCGGCCTGCTGCGCCGCTTCCCGCAACAGGCTGCGGGTCGTCGCCATGACGAGGGCCGCCGGCACGCCCTTGTCGGCGACGTCGCCGATCGCAAACCCGAGGCGGCCGTCTTCGAGGGGTACGAAGTCGTAGAAGTCGCCGCCCACTTCTCGCGCCGACTGGTAGAACGTGCCGATCTTCCAGCCGTCCACCTCGGGCAGCTGTGCCGGCAGGAAGTTCTGCTGGATCAGCCGAGCGACGCGTAGCTCCTGGGCGATCCGTTCCCGCTCCCTCACCTCATCTGCCTGCGTCCGCATGAGCTCGGCGAGGCGCAGCGCGGGGGCGGCGCGGGTGGCGAGGCGTTGCAGCAGCCGCCGATCCTCCGAGTTGTACGGCCGGCCGCTGCGCCGCGGCCCCAGCGACAGGATGCCGACGAGCTCGCCTCCGGTGACGATCCCCACCGCCAACTCCACTCCCGCCTCCCGCAGTGAGAGGACGAGCGGGGTTTCGACGTCGAAGGTGTCGACGTCGACCGGCGCATCGACGGTCATGAGATAGGCAACGAACGGGTCGGTGGGATCGATCCGGTGGCGCGCCGCTGCCGGCGGCTCGCCGGCCGTCGCCGTCTCGCCGCCGTCCTGGCGACGACCCGAGCGGGCGCTCCACCACCTCACGTCTCGGCCTCCCCTCGTGACACCGGGAGCCAGAGCTCGATCGTGGCCGGCTGGAAGGCGCCTTCGGCAGCGGCGATGAGGTCGGGGCCGACGCTGTCGATGCGGCTGCGGGTGGCGAGCCGCTCGTCGAAATCGTCGAGCGAACGCTCCAGGTCCCATCGTTGCCTGAAGAACACCCGGTCCACGACCCGTTGCAGCCGCTCTCGCAGCGGCAGGAAGAGTGCGGCGGCAGCCCCCGTGGCGAGCACCAGGGCCAGGGTGTTGTCGCGGATGCCGAACGACTCGCTGGAAATGGCCTGGAACATGGCGACGAGGGCGAAGTACGCGGCGAACAGCACCGACGTCAGCGTGAAGTACACGACCGTGCGATTGATCGCCAGGTCCAGGTCCCACAGCCCGCGTTTCACGATCAGGTACACGAGCCCCAGCCCGAAGATGAGGGGCAGGGCAGCAACGAGAGATTCCACCAAGATTCGCCGCACCAGCTCACCCCCGGCCCGCGCCTGTGATTCCGACAGCGCAGCGAGCTGATCGGAGAACATGAGCACCGGAACGAAGATGGCGGCCATCACCGCGGTCAGGCCCAAGACGGCGCGGCGCGTCGGATCGTTGGTGCGCACCAGTTGCACCAACTGCACCAGCCAGCCTGCGGCAACCACGACGAGGACCCCAAGCGCCCCGGACTCCCACAAGGCGTCGTCTCCGACGAACACGAAGCCCGTGCCGAGCAGGATGAACCAGCCCGCGATCGCGAGGGCCAACCATCTGATGTTGCGGCCATCGGGAAGCACGAAGAGCATCCCCACCAGCGAGATGAAGAAGCTGATGCCCATCACGAGGGCGGCGATGCCGACGATGAGTGTGTCTTCTTCGAAGATCTCACCTGCTGTCACCCCAAGCCCGGAAATGAGGAACCACGACACGAAGACGGCGGCCCAACCGCGCCGGGTCCGCCACACGAGCCATCCGACGAAAACCGAGCCGGTAAACAGCACGAGCATGCGGGAGACGACGAGGGCTCCGTGCCACTCGGCGCTGAGCCCGAGATCGGAGAGGGCGCGGAGCTGCGCGGATGAGAGGTGGTAATGCCCCGGGCCCCCGAACCAGGTGACGGGGCCTACTGTCGTCGCATCTCGCCACATGAGTCCCAGGCTGGCCGCAAGCAACACCGCGCCGCCCGCAGCCAGCACGAGCCACCACCACCGCGCCAGCCGGAGCGCGAGCCCGTCCGGTCGGGGATCTTGGGACAGCCACCTCACGAGCGCCCTCACCGTGCCACCTCCGTCGAGTCCGGGATCCACAACGCAACATCGACCGACCCGATGGAGGACTGCACGGCGTGGACCAGACGGTCCTGGACCGCCGCGCTTGTCAGCTCATCGCGGACGGACGCGGTGAACGAGGCCAGCACCTCGTCGGCTTGGGCCTTGGTGGGGAACCAGCGATGGTCGATCCAGGATTGAAAGCTGCGCCGCAGCGGGCGGTAGGACACCGCGATCACGCTGGTGGCAACGAGGATGGCCAGCGGGCGTCCGGCATCGCCGAACACGACCCCGGAGACGGTCGTGGTGGCGATCACGATGGCGACGTACACGACCGCCAGCAGCGGCGTCACCATCGCCACCACGGCCGCCCGGTTCCAGAACAGCTTGATGTCCCACCATCCCTGACGCCGCACCAGATGCAGCACCCACAGTCCCAGCAGCACGGGCGTCGCCAGGAACAGAGTGAGGTAGATCTGTTGCCACAGGAAGGCAGCGACGCTCATCCCGGCCGCGGCGTCATACAGCGCCTGCCCCGGCACGAGCCACAGGACCAGCACGATCATCGAAGCGAGGAGCAGGCGCGCCTCGCGTCGCTCCTCTGGTGACGCCTCCCGGTAACGGAAGACCTGCGACGCCATTGCGCCTCCCAGAACTCCAAGCGCACCCAGGGCGCCCGTCACCCACACCCAACCCTCGTCGCCGGACGACAGGAGCCACGCCGCCAGCACCGCGGCCGCCGCAACACCCAACAGCTTGAGATACGTTCCTCGGAAGCGGCCATCGGGGAACGTATAGAGGAAGCCGCCGAACATGATGAATGTGAGAACGCCCAGCGCATCCCCGACGAGGGCGGCAATATCGCCTATGCCGGCCACACTCTCGAAGCGAACGGTGCTGCCATCCCCGAACGTGACGAGGGGGGCGACGGCGATGACGAGCGTCACGAAGAGCGCGATCCAATGGCGCGGCCGCTTGGAGTAGATGAACCATGCGATGCCCAGCGCCGCCGCCGACACCAGGCCCTGGCGCACGACCACGAGCCACGGATACCAGTCGGGGACCGTCAGAGACCCGGCCGTCAACGCCAGAGCCGTTGCGGAGTTCAGGCGATAGAACCCGGGCTCACCGATCTCCTGCGGAGAGCCGGTGAAACCGGCGAGCTGGCTCGCTTCGATCCACAGACCGGCCAGGTAGACAACGGTGACGGCAGCCGTGAGCCCAAAGACCACGAGCCAGGTCGCCCGTGTCGCACGCAGTCTCCGGCCGGCAAGCAGTCTCGGTTCCGAGCTCGGGGCGGCACTGCCCCGCAGCCGCCGCCTTGCTGCGATCGTCACCAGCCAACCAACCCCCAGGGCCGCCAGGACCTGCGCCAGCGCAAGGCTCATCATGATCGGGATCCACAACCAGCTGTCTTCGAGCGGCTCTATGAGCCCGGAGAGCGCAACGACGGCGGAGACGACCGGACCGAACAGCGCCAACAGCACCAGCGCCGCGATGATCCAGCGGCGCCGCCGTTGATACCACGGCTCGTAGACGTTCCCGTGCGCCTCGGCGGCCGCTCGGCGGCGGTCGATCACGCCGCCGGCGACGAGCCAGACGACGATGGGCGTCAGGGCCAGCCCAGCGATCAGAAGGACATTCACCGCGGCCTCGATTCCACGCTCGATGTCATCATCACAGATCACACCCTGCGGTGCGTGCGCACCGGAACCGTTACGAATCGCAACCTGATGCCATCCCCGTGTCCCCTCACCGTTACGACACCTACGTTGCGCCCCGGTTCGTTGCGGTGAGTCATCGATTCGAGTAGAAAGCGGCCCGTGCCCACCTCAGTGCAGCTCTTCGGAGCACCCACGATCGTGCGCGACGGCGAGTCGCCGCGGATCGACACCCGAAAGGCAGTGGCGATCCTCGCCTATCTCGCCGTCGAAGGGCCCGCGGTGCGGCGCGACCGCCTGGCGTCGCTGCTGTGGCCCGAGTCGTCTCAAGACCGGGCCCGGGCGGTGCTGCGCCGCACGCTGACGTCACTGCGCCGCGCCGTCGGGCGAGATGCCATTGCCGCCACCCGGGAGACGGTCGCCCTCGTCCCGACGGCCGTCACCGTCGACTGCATCGAGTTCGCCGAGGCTATGGCGGCCGGTGACCTCGCCACCTCGGCAGCCATCTACCGCGGTGAGTTCCTCGCCGGATTCTCGCTGCGAGACGCCCCGGATTTCGACGACTGGCACCGTCTCGAATCCGATCGCTTCCGCCACGAGGCGGATCGGGCGCTCGAGGGGCTTGCGGCAAACGCGGCGGAGCGGGGCCATCTGGCCGAGGCGTTCGCAACCGCGCAGCGTCGCATCAAGTTGGATCCGCTCAACGAGGACGCCTACCGGACGGCGATGCTGCTGGCAGCGAAGCAGGGCAAGGGCTCCGAGGCCGTGGCGCTCTATCGCACGTGCCTGCGGACTCTCGAGGAAGAGCTGGCGGTGGAACCCCTGCCGGCGACGGTCGCCGTGTACGAGGCGATCCGGAGGGGGGAGGTGCCGGCCGAACCGCAGCCCCGGCCCTCCGAGCCGCCGCTCGACGCCGCGGCACTGGCGGAACCGGCCCTCGTCGGGCGAGACGGCGAGCTGGCCCGGCTGGATGCTGCACTCATCACTCCGGGGGGGCGCGCCATTGCGGTCGCAGGCGGCCCGGGTACCGGCAAGACCAGACTGCTGGAGACCTGGCGGGGCGAACTCGAAGCCAGGGGACGGCGCGTCGTGCTCATCCGGTGCTTCGACGGAGAGCAGGGGCTTCCCTTCGCCCCGCTCCTCACCCTCGTGCGCCGTCTGGCGAGCGGGGACGACCCGCTCGCCTCCGAGCTGATACAGCTCCTCGCCGGACCCGACACGGATTCGAGCCACCGTGACGGACCGGGACGCCGGCTCGCCGCGTTCGAGGCGCTCCTGGCGCTGTTCGCCCGCGAAGGGCTGCGCGGCGGCGTACTCATCGTCGACGACGCCCACCTCGCCGACCCCTCGAGCCGCGAGTTCTTCACATATGTGGCCCGGAGGGTCGATCTGCTCGACTTGGTGGTGGTGCTGAGTACTGCGCCCGGGCTCGCCATGGGGCTCCGCGACGTCGCCCACGAGACCCTGTGGCTCGCTCCCCTCTCGGCCGGCGAGATCCGGCGTCTGGCTGATCTCCTCGCCGTCACCGACGAGAAGATCGTGGCCGAGACGGTCGAGACGACGGGAGGGATTCCGGCTCTCGTGCTGGCGAGTCTCCAGCGCAGGGCTCCGGATCGGCCGGCGGCGGTCGCCACGCCCACACTCGATGCCCTCCCGGAGGCGGTGCGCCAGGTCATGGAAGCAGCCGCGACGGTGGATCGACCCGCCGACATCGCACTGCTCCAGCATGTCGCCGGCCGCAGCCTGGCCGAGATCGCGGGGGCGGTGGAGACCCTGGTGCAGAACCGCCTCGTCCGCTTCACCGCGGGAGGTACGGTCGAGCCGGCAGCCGCTCACGTCGTCGCAGAAGTGCTCACCGGGATCAACCCCGCACGCCGCCGCCTGCTCCACGACCGTGCCGCCGAGCGGCTGCAACGAACTCCGGGCAAGGAGGCCGAGGCGGCGCGCCATCACCACCTCGCCGGGAACGACGCCGAGGCTGCCCGACTGTACGCAAGCGCTGCCGAACGGGCCGCGATGTCATCGGCCAATGCCGAGGCTGCCCGGCACCTGGGCCGTGCCCTTGCTCTCGGCCATCCGGACCCCGCGAGGCTGCACACTCTCTTGGGAGATGTGGAGAGCTTCGAAGGCAGGTACGCAGGGGCGCGGGCGGCATACGAGAAGGCGGCTGCACTCACGGCAGGGAACGAGCTCGCTCAGATCGAGCACAGGTTGGGTCTGCTGGCCCTGCGTCGCGGTGACCTGGCGGCGGCCGAGAGCCATCTGCGCTCCGGGCTGCTCGAGCTCGACGACGGCCCGGCGGTTCGATCCCGGATCCTGGCGGCGCTCGCCGTGGTGAGCGAACGGACGGGGAATACCGAGGAAGCCGGTTGCCTCGGGGCTGAGGCGGTGGCGACCGCATCGGAGTCGGGCGACGTCACGACCGAAGCCCAGGCGCACAACGTTGCCGGCCTGGCCGCCCTGGCGCGCGGAGATCATGCTTCCGCCGCCCGTGAGCTGCGCGATGCGCTGCGTCTCGGTGAGCTGGCGGGCTCGCCCGATGCGACGGCGGCAGCCCACAACGGGCTCGGCCTGCTCGCCATGGCACGCGACGATCCGGCCACCGCCCTAGGCCACTTCGAGGCGGCGGTGACGATTGTCGAACGAATCGCCGATCGGCACCACCTCGCCGTTGCCCTCAGCAACCTCGGGGACGCACAGCAGGCACTGGGAAAACGTGAGGCTGCCCAGGACGCGATCCGACGCTCGGCGACGCTGCTCGCCGACATCGGCGGTCACCCCGCAGAAGGTCGAGCGGGCGTATGGAGCCTCACGAGCTGGTAGCCGGCTCCGGTACGGGGATATCGAGCCGGCGTCCCCAGGCCCTACCGGGCAACCGTTGCTCCAAATAGCGGATGGCGCGCACCGCTCCCCAGGCGTAAGCGGGAAAGAGGCTGAGGAACAATGGTGCGTTGAGCCACACTCCCAGGCCTTCGTGGAAGATCTCGTCCCGGACCTCGGGACCGAAGAGACCGAAGAAGCCGATGGCCCCCAGCGCTCCCACGACGAGCACGGCAGAGCGAACCCGGTAGCGACGCATCCGCCCGGCGGCGGCCAGGATCAAGCCGAGATTCGCACCGGCGAACGCACCGAAGATGAGAAGGAATGCCGTGCCGTCGATGGTCATCTCGCGCCGTCCCCCGGTGAGCGAGACAATCCGCATCGCCAGCCGGCTGCCGCCACCGAGGATGATCAGACCGGCGAGGCCACCACCGATCAGCCCGGAGAGCACAAGCCTCGGTATGCGACGTACGTACACCAGTGCGAAACCCAGCATGAGCAGCAGGGCGACGGCGAACACGAACGTCAGGCCTGGGTTGTTCTCCCCCACGATGGGGCCGAGCACCGTGAGCGGCAAGCCGCCAATCAGGAGCGCGCCGATGGCGAGTTTCTCTCGTTTGGGATCTGTTGGCAATCGCATGGCGCCCACTGTTCCCGGCTCCCGTTCCCGAATCGTTACGAGCCCCGTAGCGCCGGCGCGATCGCCGTCACAGGTCTGACTTCCGGCCCTACACCCAATCGACCCCCACGACGTAACTTCCAGCCATGCGGCGCCTCTCCAGCTTCGATGCCAACTTCCTCTATCTGGAGTCACCAACGTCGCACATGCACGTCGGCTCGCTCGCCATCTACGACACGACGACGGCGGATGGCGACTGGGGTGTGGAGAGGGTCCGCCAGGTCTACGCCGATCGCATCCACCTGGTGCCGCAATTCCGGAGACGGATCGCCGAGGTGCCGCTGCAGCTCGACCATCCCCGCTGGGTCGACGACCCCGAGTTCGACCTGAACTGGCACATCCGACACATCGCCGTGCCCGGTCCCGGCGGGACCGAGCAGCTCGCCGAGTTGTCGGGTGAGCTGATGGCCACCCAGCTCGACCGGCAGCGCCCGCTCTGGGAGGTCTGGGTCATCGACGGCGTGGCCGGAGGGCGATTCGCCATCCTGTCGAAGGCGCACCACGCCGCCATGGACGGCAATGCTGGCATCCAGATGGTCTCGGCCATGTTCGACCTCACCCCTGACGTCCACTCGGTGCCCCAACCGACTCGCCGGTGGGAGCCCGAGCCGGTGCCGGGTGATCTCTCGATGCTGACGAAGGCGGCTGGTTCCCTGGCGGTGCAGCCGCTGCGGGCGGCTCGGGCGGCACAGCGCGGGCTCCACGCCCTTCTCACGCGCCGCAAGATCGCGGCAGGGCGCCACGGCACGGTGGCGTCCACGCTGCCTGCGGGCGCTCCCAAGGTCTCGTTCAGCGCCTCCCTGACCCCGGAGCGCTCGTTTGCGTTCCGCACTCTCCCGCTCGATGCCGTCAGGGCGGTGCGCCGTGCCACCGGTGCCACGATCAACGACGTCGTCCTCGCCGTGGTCGGCGGCGGACTGCGGAACTGGCTGGCGGAGCGCTCGGAGAAGGTCGACGGCAGCCTGGTCGCGATGGCCCCGATGTCGTTCCGAGGCGACGCCGGTGTTGCCTCCGACGACAACCAGCTCATGAACATGTTCATCAAGCTGGCCACCGACATGGAGGATCCGCTGGCACGGCTGGCGTTCATCGCCGACCAGACGGCCAGCGCCAAGGCTCAGTTGCAGGACGGCGAAGGCGATCCGGTGCGAGAGCTCAGCGCGATGGCCCCGGCCACGGTCACGGCGCACCTGTTCCGCTACGCCGCAGCACACCACCTCGCCGACCGAATGACACCGCTGTTCAACCTCACGATGTCCAACCTGCGCGGCTCCCCCACTCCGCTGTTCCTCGGTGGGGCGCTCATGGTGGCCAACTACCCGCTGGCGCCGATCTACGACGGCAACGGCCTCAACGTCACGGTCATGAGCTACCTCGACCAGGTCGACGTCGGCGTTGTCGGATGCCCCCAGCTCACCCCGGACGTGGACCGCATCCCCATCCACATGGAGCTGGCCCTTGCGGAGCTCGTGGCACTGACATCCTGAGACCAGGCGGGCTCTCGGGAGCATCCAGAAGCCGGACGACGTCGTCGGAGAGCCGTGCTCGAGAACCGTGTTGTCAGGCTTGGGATTCCTCCACCGCAGCGCCATCGATCGCATCGGCGAGGCTTCGTAGCACGCCGGCGAAGAGAGTTCCGTTGGCCCTGTAGAGGACCGTCCTCCCCACCCGCTCCGAAGTGACGAGACCTGCCCTCTCCAGTTGGCGTAGATGCCTCGACACGACCGACACGTGGACCGGGACCGTCTCGCTGAGCGCTGTCACCGACATCGGCTCGGTGGCGTCGAGCAACCGGATGATGATGTTCATCCTGTTGGGTTCTGCGAGGGCGGCGAAGAACTCCGGATCGGCGATGGCGCCGAGGTCGCAGCAGTCGACTCCCAGGTCGATATTTGCATGATTCTGCATCTTTTGTATTCTAGTGCAAATATGCAACCAAGTCGAGGACTGAGTCGGATGGACCGCGCCACTGCGGTGATGTGGATCCTCCTCGTCATGGCGGGAGCCATCTCGGGCGTCGTCGTCTTCGATCGGCTGGACTCGAGCCTGGACCCCGCACCGTCGTCCGAGGCTGAAGTCGCCGAAGCTCGCCTCGCCGCGATCACGGGCGTCGGGGGCGACGTCGCCATCCTCGTGGATGCCGATCCGATGGAGCCCGAGATCAGATCCGCAGTCGCTGCGGGAGTTGCTCGCCTGGCGGAGGCTCCCGGTGTCGTGGAGGTTGCCTCGGGCGTCGCTGATCCCAGGCTGGTGAGCCACAATGGCACGGCGTTCTTGATCGTCGCCGGCGTGGCACCAGCACTGATGGAAGACCAGGCGGAGGAGCTGCTCACCACGGTCGACCTGGTCGCCAGTTCCTTGCCGGCCGTCACGAGCGTCGGAGGCAGCGTCGTCCTCGACGAGGAGTTGGGCGCCACGGCCGAGTCCGATCTGATCCGCGCCGACGCCATCGCCGTGCCTCTGGTGGTGCTCCTCGCCGGGCTGGCACTTGGCAGGCTGCGCACCGCCGTCGTGCCGATGCTGATCGTGATCACGGCGGTGACGGTCCCGCTCGGAATTCTCCTGGTGCTGTCGCTCGTGACCGACGTCTCGGTGTTCGCAGTGAATGTCGTGACGATGTTCGGGGTGGGGCTGGCGGTCGATTACGGGCTCTTGATCGGAATGAGATACCGCGAGGAGCGACGCCGCCACGACAACCCGGCCGCCGCTATCGAGGTCACCATGGCCACCGCCGGCCGGGCCGTCCGCTACTCGGGGGTAACGGTGGCCGCTGCACTGGCGGGGCTCTTGGTGTTCGAGGAGTCGCTACTGCGATCGCTCGCATACGGAGGAATCGCCGCCGTTGCGGTCGCAGTAACCGCCGCATCGACCATCGTGCCGCTCGTCTTGCGGCGCTATCCCGACATTCTTCCCGTCCGGGCGGCCGCCCCGTCCGAATCGGGCGTGCTCAGTCGCATCGCTCGACTCGTCGCACGGCATCCAGCCGAAAACTACTGCTGCTCGCCGCCGTCCAGCATCGGCCGGCCCTCTTGATCCTCGACGAACCTTTCAGAGGACTCGATCCGCTGGCCGCGGTCGTGATGCGGCGCATCATGGTGAGCTGGCCCCTGGCCGAAGATCGAGCCTGTCTGGTGGCCACTCACGACCTCGACGCGGCAGAACGTCTGTGTGATCGGGTCTTCATCCTGGCCGGTGGACGCATCATCGCTGCCGGAATCCCGAGTCAGATGCTGGAGTCGAGCGGTGCGTCGAGTTTGGAACAACACTTCATCGAGGTCTCCGGCCTCCGGTCGGCTCTCGATGAAACCGAGCGCATTCTGGAGGTCATGTGAGGGAATCAACACGGACGGAACGGCGGCAGTCGGTCGCGCCCAGGGTGGTCGGCATCGCTCTCGGCTCGCTCGTTGCGGCTATCGGCATCACGCTCGTGGCATTGATGGTGTTGTTGTTCGCGGCGGCCGCCTTCGAACTCGACATATCCGCACCGTGGGCAGGAATCGAGGTACGGGGCGGCCCGCAGTTCGGTCTCACCGCCGACGGACGTATCGTCGTGCCCATCCTCGTAGTGGCCGCGATCACTGCGGTGATCGCCACGCTCGTCTCTCGTCGGGCCGCATGACACCTGCGGCGATCGCGGTTGCGCGGTTGATCGTTCGATCATGGCGCCATGGTCTCGACCGCCTGACGGGGGGGCGAGCGTGGGTGGTATGGATCATGACCGGAGGACTCCTCACAACAGCAGTGGTTGTCTGGGTGTTCTCGGCTTCGTTGGCGTCGAAGACGTTTGGTGACGTACTCGCACATGATCCCGCACTCGGTCCAGCGATCCTTCGCTCGCTCGCCAACAACGCCGCCCTCGTGGCGACGCTGATGATGACGATGCTGATGGTCATATCTCCAAGCGCCGACAGCCTCAACAGGCTGATGGCGATGTCCCCCATCTCGGCGCGACAGGGCCTGATCGGTCTTGCACTCCCGGCCGGAACCATCATGCTGTTGGTGACGGTGGCGCTCTACGGTGGGCCGG
This sequence comes from Acidimicrobiia bacterium, assembly GCA_965216945.1. Classification (GTDB taxonomy): domain Bacteria; phylum Actinomycetota; class Acidimicrobiia; order Spongiisociales; family UBA5794; genus DATHZQ01. Next base: position 960,258 of record CBDCGU010000003.1, read on the forward strand.
CCGCCGCCACGATCGCATCCGGATGGACAGCATCCACCGAGCGACTCTGGGCGTCGATCCTGGTGGTCGCGACCGCGATCTACATCGTCTTGGTCGTAACTGCGGGGTTGTTGGTGATCGAAGGAACCACCAAGCGATTCCTGCGTCTGCCCCGGCAGTTGGCGCGCATCGTCGCCGCTCTGGTGATGGCGGCTCTTGCGAGTGCCTACACGCTGGCGGAGGTCGCGATGCTGACCTCATCGACGCCCGAGTCCCGGCTGACGGTGTCGCCGTTCAACTGGCCGATGCAGGGACTGCACTTCGCAGGGTCGGAACGAGTCGGCTGGTTCCTGCTCATCATCTCCGCCGCCCTGGCGATTTCGCTCGGAGCCGCCGCCCTCGGCTCTCGGCAGCCGGTCCAAGGTGATATGGCTGCGATGGCGCCGCTGAGGTCCACGGCGGCACAGCATCCGGCTGTCGCACGATCGCTGTGGTGGCCGTCGGCGATGCAGCTGATCAGGGAGCCGGAGGTGATGCTCTATCTCGTTGTGTTCTTCGGTGGCTTCGCAGCGCTCTCGATCGCAGGTCAGTTCTCGTCACTCGAGCTGCTTGGCGCCGTCGGTTCCAATCTGGCGTGGGTCTTGGCCGGTGGCCTTGCGCTGCTCTCGTACGGATTGACCGTCCGAACCCGTTGGGTCACGGACTCGAGCCCGGTCACGGCTCGGCGACTCATGACCCATTCGGACCTGACCATCACCACCGTGGTCGGGCTGACGGCCTCGCTGCTCATGGGTCTCGCCCTCGTCGCCACGGGCCGTTTCCCCGCGGTGTCGGATGTCGCTGCGAGCGTGCTCTTCGGCGTTGTCGTCTTGATCACGATGCGCACCGCCGGTGTCGTGGCACCCTACGACCGCGACGTGCCCCTGTCGGCGATCTTCCCCCTGACGCTGTCGATCCTCGGAAGTGTTCCCGTACTGTGGGGATTGTCTCGTCTGCCGGCTGGGCGTCCGGCTGTCGCACTGCTTGTGGTGTGCCTGCTCGCCATCGGCTCCCACCACGTCAATGTCGTGCGAGTCGAGCTGACGCGGCCGTGATGAGATGGAAAGTCCCTTCCGGCCGGATGCGTCTCGCCGACGGTGTGAAGCTGGAACGCAACATGCTCATCGACGAGGCTCTCGATATCCGCGTCGTTCTCTCGCCGTCGCAAGAGGCGGTGATCCGGAGCCTGCCCGCCAGGATCACCGACAGCGGCGACGCAGAGACGCGGCACATGTTGCGAGAGCTCGCAGCGGCATTCATCGTCGTGAGGAACGATGCAACCGTTGCAGCCAACAGGCGAGTTGACATTCCGGGTACGGCGTTCTTCGTCTTGCTGATGCGGATGCTGAGAATCGTCACGGTCCAGCTGTGGTGGCTCGGCATGATCGCGATCGTGGCGGCATCGTTGATGATCATGGCGGGATATCGCAGCGCATCGAGCCTCTTGTTCCTCGCCATGCCAGCACTCATCACGATTGGCGGCATCGCCCTGCACGAGACGGGACACCTCTATGCGGTGCGGCGCACCACCGGCAACGATCTGCTGGGGGTTGTGATCACCCGTCCGATCGGGATCGAAGTGATGCGTCCGCCGGTTCCTGCCGCGGACAGCACCATCGCCGCGGCGGGCCCGCTGACCCCTTCGGTGGTGGACTCGGTCGGCGCCCTCATCGGTGCTCTGTCTTCTGTGCCCGTCGTGGTGCTTGCGGGCCTGCTGCTGTCCGTGCACCTCCTGACTCTCCTCCCCTGGCTGCCCGACGGCAAGGAGGTCTGGTCCGGTAGCGTTGCGATCATGGACGCGGATGGGAAGGGCGGTGGTTGACCAGCCCGGCTCGCCAATGGATCGACGAGGACAGGCCGCAGAGCTGGCGAAGGCACTCCTGGGGCGCGGGAGATCCGGTCTGACCGATCCCGCTGTCGTGGATGTCTTCGACGACGGCGACTTCGTGGTGGTGGTCGTGTCCGGGTCCGGCCCTGGACCGCTGCAGCCCGTGGCCGTCGTCGTGGTCAGGCACGGCTCGATCGTGGTGTCGGCGGTAGACGGGGGCGACCGATCGGTTGTCAACCGCCGCGGACCTGACGTCGAGTTCCACGAGTTGACGGTCGAAATCGACGGAAGAATCTCCTTCGTCGTGGTATTCGGCCGTCACGATTCCATGGCAGGCAGCTTCGCCATTCGGCGACCCACGGGCAACGTCGCGGCGCGGCCGGCCAGCGGCGAAGGTCTGTTCGCCATCGGATACACGCCCGGCAACCGGCCGTCTCAACTGGTGGTGCTGGACAAGACCGGGCGCCGGGTCCGCGGCACGATGCAGCTCATCGCCTGATTGAGACCGAGCGATCGGCGACGGGTGATCCGGCTCGAAGGTGCGGTGCCGGAGCTCACCCACGTATGCGAACTGATCACTCGAGCTAGTGGTGCGCCTCGTCGTCGAGGGGAAGCACGAGCGGGCAGTCGCGGAACGGGTGGTCGACAACGGCAACCGCTTGGCCGTAGGCCCGAGTCAGCGTTTCGGCGGTGAGGACCTCCGATGGCGGCCCGGCTGCTGCGGTACGACCGGCGACGAGGAGCACGAGCCGATCGGCGTAGGCGGACGCCAGGTTGAGGTCGTGGAGCACGACCACCACGGAGCCGCCGCCGTCGGCATGCGCCCGCACCCTGCGCATCACCATCTCCCGATGCCCCAAATCGAGCGAGGCCGTCGGCTCGTCGAGCAACACCAGGGGGGTCTGCTGTGCCCACACCCGGGCGAGCCCTACCCGCTGCCGCTCGCCGGTCGACAGCGTCCGCACCGGCCGATCCGCCAGATGGGCGACATCGGCGCCGGCGATCGCTTCGTCGACGATGGCATCCTCAGTCCCGTCGATGACGAGACCGTCATGGGGGTGCCGGCCCATCGCCACCACATCCCGCACCGAGAAGAGCACCTCCGACGACTCCTGGGGAGCCAGGTAGGCGCGTCGCCGTGCCAGCTCTGTCAGGGTCAGCTCGCCAGGTGGCGAGCCTCCCAGGGTCACGGAGCCTTGCTCCGGCGCGAGGTCGGCGGCCATGAGACGCAGCAGGGTTGTCTTGCCGGCACCGTTGGGCCCGACGATGGCAACGACCTCGCCCCTCTCGACGGCCATGGTGACGGTGTCGAGAACCCGGACTCCGCCCAGAGTCACGGTGACCCCCGCCAGCTCGATGGCCCTCATCGCAGCCACCTGTGGCGCCGTGCCAAGGCCCAGACGAAGACCGGACCCCCGAGACCGGCGGTGAGCAGACCGACCGGGATCTCGACCGGGGCGGCCACGGTCCGGGCGAGCGTGTCCGCCAGCACGACAACCGAGGCGCCACCGAGAGCCGCCAGTGGCACGAGCCACCGGTGCGTCGGTCCGATGACCCAGCGCAGCAACAAGGGAACGACGAGGCCGACAAACCCGACGACTCCGGCCAGACTCACCGCAGCGCCGGCGGCCAGTCCGCAGCCGGCAAGTGTGATCCCGGCCAGCCGATCCACGTCGATGCCGAGATGGCGAGCCTCCCATTCCCCGAGCGCCAGGATGTCGAGGCGCCTCGCCACCCCCCACACGAGTGCCGCACCCGCCACGCCGACGGGCAACGCGGCTCCCAACGTGCTCCACGTCGCCCCGCTCAGACCGCCGAACACCCAGAAGGTGAAGGTCGGCACCCGGGGGCTGTCCCAGGCGATCACGATCGCACCGAGCCAGGCGAGGGCAGTCAATCCGAGAACGAGGCCAACCAGGATGAACTGGCCCCCGGCGCCGATGCGTTGGGCGAGACGCCGGATGAGCAGCGAAGCGACAATCGCGGCGACAGCAGCGGACAGCACCATCACGATCGCCGGGCCACCGGCGGGCGTCGCCGCGATACCGGCAACGGCGCCCAGCCCGGCGACCGGCAGCACTCCGATCAGCTGCGGATCGGCCATCTCACTGCGCAGGGTTCCTTGCAGGCCCACGCCACAGACGCCGAGCAGAGCGCCGGACAGCGCACCCGACAGGACTCGAGGAAATCGCACGGCCCATAGGACGGCATCGGAGAGGCGTTCGTCTTCGACGAGGCCGAGCTTGCTTGCCACGACATGGACGAGGTCGCCCAAGCCGATGTCGGCGGCGCCCGACAGCAGACCGGCGAGAAGGGCGAGCACGACGCCGATGCTCAGCCCGGCCGTAGTAGCGGGTCGTCGTTGCGGGCGTCTATCGATGTGGACTCGAGTGCTCACGAGCCCAGGATCGCCGCCAGATCGTCGGCGAGGAGCTCGAGCGACTCGGCGATGCGAGGGCCGAACGTGAGGAAGTCACCTTCGGGGTACGCCAGGATGCGCCGGCTCTGCCCGGCCGGGGTCTCGGCGACGCCGGGGATGGCGAGCATCCCGTCGACACCGCCGAGTGCATCGAGTCCCTCGGTGGTCGTGACGATGACGTCGGGCGCAGCGGCGATGAGGGATTCGGGTGTCACCGACACCGTGCCGACGACACCGCTGGCGGCGCCGACGTCCCTCCCCCCGACGGCCTCGATCATCGGCCGGGTCGTCATCTCCTCACCGAAGAGCAGCATGACGTCTGGACCGCGGCTGTAGACGAAGGCGACGCCCGGGCTTGGGTCCGCACTGCTGATTGTCTCCAGGACGGAATCGACCTCCTGCCGCACGCGGTCGGCGACCTCGGCCCCGGCCTCAGGCACACCCAGCACCTCACCCATAGAAGCCAGCTTCGCGTACAGGTCATCGAACGACGTGGGCACCTCCAAGATGACGACCGGCACCCCGGCATCGCGGATCTGCTCGATCGACTCGGGCGGCGAGGTCTGCGTGTCGCCGATGACCAATGTCGGTTCCTCGGCAAGCACCCCTTCCGGCGTGAGGAACCTCCCGACGCCCACGATCGGAAGACCGCGGGCGGCCTCCGGCTCGACCGTCGTGACGTCGACGGCGACTACCGAATCACCCAATCCGAGTGCAAAGACGATCTCGGTGAGATCGCCGCTCAGCGTAACGATCCGGCTCGTGTCGGTGATGGTGGAGACGACGCCGTCGGCGCCCTCGAACTCCCAGGCACCGGCGAGCTCCGTATCCGTGGGGGCCACCGCCGATGCGGCCTCGGCCGCCGTCGTCGACGCATCGCCCGTGACCTGACCATCGCACGCAGTGGCGAGCATCACGAGGGCGAGGACGCCACCGGCGACACGGATCACGGGTCAGGGCAGCCGACACGGGCGGCGTTCATCAGCCAGCAGAACACGTCGCGGGGCACTTTCCAGCCGTCTGGGGTCAGGATGGCCGTGCCGGTGAGATCCGGGTATGACGGGTTGCCGTTGAACAGCAGGTCGTAGCCCACCTCGGCCGTGTCGCCCGAGATCGTGACCGAGGTTGCGTTGACGGTGACACCGCCGAAGGTCTCACCCGTCTCGAGGTATGCGGCCACCGTCTCCTCGAGCCCTGACGGGTCGTCGATGTACAGCGCCTTCTCCTCATAGCCCGACACGGAGTCGAATGCGATGGAGTACGCCTGCACGACCGCATCCACCTCCGGATCCTCCCTGGCGACGATGCCGCCCGGTGTGGCGGTCGTCGTGGTCGTCGTGGGGGCCTCCGTCGTCGTCGCGGCCAGGGTTGTCGTCGGTGCTTGTGACGTCGGCGAGGCGTCGGTGGTCGCCGGTGCTTCCGTTCCCGTGGTTGCGGCCGCTCCGACGTCATCGCCACCACCGCAGGCGACGACCACCAGGGCAAGAGCAGCGAGCACGGCCAGCAGACGATTCATAGGTGCGGGGGGCCTCCTGTGAGCATCGGCGAGCGAGTGTGGCGGTGCCGGGAGCCGACAGCGAGTCGGTTTTGGGACACCGGGCGGCTGGCTACGCTCGTCCGACCATGCAACGCCCCACCCGCCAGGAACAGGCTCGCGCCATCCTCGAGCTGCGCGCATGGAAGCTGGCGTCGCAGGTGCTGGGACGGAGAGCAACCAACGCTGCGGACTTTGCCGACGCCTTCAATCTCGAGCGGATCGACCTCCTCGCCGAGATTCCCGACGTCGCAGCGCTCATGCGGCTCGGGCGCAACGTCGTCGGACCTCGTGACGGGTTGTACGTGCTCGACGATGGCGGAACCTACCGGGTCTACCTGCAGGAGAAGGGCGAGACGTATTACGAAACCAGCGGCGACTTCGAGACGGCACGCGATGCCGCCATCGATCGTCTCGTCCAGCTCGGCGGACTCCCGTTCGAGATCCCCGGCTGAGCGGGCGGAATACGTCGGGTTGAGGCGGGTTGCAGGCGACGGGTCAACGGTAGGAGACGGCCATGAACAACGAAGTCACGGTGTACAGCACATCGTGGTGCCCCGAATGCCGCGCCGCCAAGCGCTTTCTCGATGCCAAGCGGGTGCCGTACCGGGAGATCGACATCGAGAAGGAGTTCGCCAAGCCCCGGGAACGGCTGATGGGAATCACCGGCCGTCGCTCCGTGCCTCAGATCGTCGTCGGCGAGACCCACGTGGGCGGCTTCGACGATCTGTACGCATTGGAGCACGACGGAGTGCTCGACGGTTTGCTCGAGCTGGAGGGGATCGCCCCGGCTGAGGACTCGTAGACGACCGACCGTCGGTGGCGCCTCCGCCGGAACTGGGGAGCTCCGCCCCCGGCGTCCATTCACATCCGGTGGTCGTCCGACTCCCACGACAGGTAGTTGGCCACCGAGACGACCCCGTCGACACGACGAATCAGCTCCTCCGCCAACCGTGCCTCGGTGCGCAGCGCAACACTTCCCTCCATGCGCACCTCACCGTTCTTCACCTCGAGCTCGACGCCGCGCACGACGTATTCGTACAGCGCGTCGGCGATCTCCTCCCGGATCTCGTCATCGGATCGTGCGTAGCTCTTCATGACGTCGGCGCGGCTGACGATGCCGATGAGATTGCCGGATTCCCCGACGACGGGCAGCCGCTTGACCCCGGCGTCGATCATGACTCGCGCCGCATCACGGACCCGCCGGTCGGGGGCGATCGTCACGGGATTGGGCGTCATGAGATCGCCAACCAGGGAGGTTGGCTCTGGTGACTTCGAGTGGCCGAACAGGATGTCCGTCCACCTGCGCCGGCCCTGACCCGTGCTCAATGTGAGGAAATCCGACTGGGTCAGGACGCCGACGAGGCGCCCGGCCGCGACAACGGGAAGCCCACTCACGTGGTGCTCCGACATCAGCTCGGCGGCCCGGTGCAGCGAGTCGTCGGGCTCGACCGTCACGAGATTGCGGGACATCACCTCATCGACACGCATACAGCCAGCTCCTCTTGCGGATATCCCCATGATCGGGGGCCATGGACGGAGACCCTACCGGCGAAGGTCCCACCCGGTGCGGGTCCTCCCCCGTCACTTCAGCAGCCGCACCGCGTCGCCGATCCGGATCGAGGCCGGCGTGCGGATTCGTGCGGCATCGATGATGAAGCCCCTCGTGCCGCCGTCGAGAAAGTCGAGGTCGTCCCTCACGTCGTCGCGACCCGCCCGCTGCGGGAGATCCAACAGGAACGACGTGAACTCGAGGCACGGAGCAGCCGGTTTGGCCGAGGGGAATTCGACGACGCTGTCCCTACCGATCGCAACGCCTCCGGCGAGCTCGTCCTGCTCCCAACGGCGGTCCGCCTCGACGATGATGTTCTCGCCTGCGATGCCGACCGGAGCGTCGCCGTAGCGGGCCTGCATCTCCTGGTAGTGGCTGGAGAACCCCATCGAGACACCGCGCAATCCGCGGCCCCGGGCGTTGGGATGGTTGGCGTGGTGGGTGTCGAGGACCCAGCCCAGATCGGTGCGACCGATCACTCCGAGGGCATCGACGAGGATCTCCTCGACCTCCAGCAGTGGCCCCGGGTCGTACACGGAATCCCGCTTGAGGGGCTCTCGCTGGATCTGAAGACGCATGACGTGGCCGATCACGGCGGCGATGATAGGGACGAGGACGCCACTGCGTGACGCAGGAGCACGATCAGGCTCAGAGGGTGCACCGGGAGAGTGCGCCCCGGCAAGCTCGGGCTGGGGTCCTCAGGTCGCACGCGATGAGCCGCAGAGCGAACAGTCACCGACCTGCGGTTCCGAGCGAGCACCCGCTCTCAGGCCAGCCGCTCCTTCACGACATCGTTGAGGATGTCGGGCCGATCGGTGACGATGCCGTCGACCCCGAGATCGAGGAGCCGTCGCATCTCCGCTGCGTCGTTGACCGTCCACGCATGCACGTGAGCCCCCGCGGCGTGGGCGGCGAGGATGAAGCGGCGATCGATCCTGGCGACCCGTGATCGGTACGGGAGCTGATACGCCGCAACCGGATGGGGCCCCCGGTGACCCACCCGCGACGCCACCCACGCCTGGGCGGCCACCCGCGGGCCGGCCGACGTGGCGACACCTCCGCCGGTGATCCGCCGGAACCTGGCGATGCGCCGGTCGTGGAACGATCCCACCAGCGTGGAATCCTGCCGACCTGCCTCCACGATGACCTCCGCCACCGCCCACTCGATGCCCGACGCCTTCAGATCGATGTTGAAATGCACCGCCGGCCAGGTCTTCAGAACCTCGTCGAGCCGGGGGATTCGCACTCCGACACCACGCTGTGGATGATCCTCCTCGGGTTTGAAACCCCACCCGGCGTCCAGGTGCTTCAGCTCCTCCCACCGCCAATCGGCGATGGCGCCGGTGCCGTTGGTCGTCCGATCGAGCGTGGCGTCGTGGAAGACGACAACCACACCGTCACGGGTCATACGCACATCGGTCTCGATGTACCGGTACCCCAGATCGACAGCGCCGGAGAAGGCCGTCAGGGTGTTCTCCGGCCACAGGTCGCGTGAGCCTCGATGGGCCATCCGAATGGGATGCTCGAGGGAGAGATAAGGCCACGATGCCATGGCCTTGAGTCTGCCATAGCCACGTCGCATCCATCCGAGCACGGCGTCCCAGCTCTCTGCCATTTCCTCGCAGACTGTCGAAGGCTCGACGATGCGCCCGTCGTCCCTCCGACCGGCGACAATCTGGACGCCAAACAACGAATGGAGACACCGTGTATTTCGCATTGCTCATACGAGCCGACGGCGAGCAGATGGCTCACCAGCCCTCCTCGGTGCTCGCCGATATCGAAGCCCGCGTGGAAGCGTTCGACGCCCTCATCACCGCCGAGCAACGCAATGCCGGCAGCCTACGCCTCGGCAACACCGGGGTGCGCGTCCTGCGCATGCGTAACGGACGGCCGTTTCTCACGGACGGGCCATTCGCCGAGTCCAAAGAGCAGCTCGGCGGCATCTATCTCATCGAGGCCGATGACATCGACCACGCCTCAACGCTCGCAGAAGAGCTCGTGATGGGCTTCGGCAGCATCGAGATACGCCCGCTGATCGGCATCGATCTCCGCGGGGAGTTGCAGGTACAGCCAGGCGACTAATCGGCTGGCACTCGGGTCAGACGCTCGTGTTCCTGACAGGTGTGCTCAACGACGGCTGCGAGTTCTCGGCGGTCGATGCGGTGAGCATTGTCGAGTAGGCGAGGCAGGAAGCACGAACGGGCGCGACACGACCTCACGAGGAGGTGGTGTCGCGCCCAGCTGTGTTCTGACTGCCCATGTTCCGGTTCGATCTCAGGTGGTCGCCGCAACTGGTGGCGCCCGCTCGGTGAGGGGTGGGAGGAAGCGGCGGCGTTGGGGTGGGGAGTGGGGGTCGATGGTGTGGCCGCGGCCGTGGATGACGATGTGGTGGTGGTACCAGCACAGGGTGGTGAGGTTGTCGGGGTCGGTGCGGCCGCCTTGGGACCAGGGGGTGATGTGGTGGGGTTGGAGCCGGTAGCGGGATTGGCAGCCGTCTGCGGTGCAGCCGTCGTCGCGGTGCAAAACGTAGCGACGCAGTTTGGGTGGGATGACCCTTGTGGTGCGACCGCGGGCGAGGGGGGTGCCGTCTGCGGCGGTGCCGATGGTTTCGACGGCACCGTCACAGAGGATGCGCTGAATGGTGTGGATGCCGACACGGGGCCCGGATTCGATCCTGGCGTCCACCAGGTCAGCGTCGGCGCTCCTGGTCGTGGAGGTGTCGACGAAGACCGTCAGCAACGGAGTCTGCGATGGGGTATCGGCGCCGGGGTTGCCGTCGAGGGCGTCGTGGCAGATGGCAGTGAGGGCGTCGGCGCGGCGTTGCGGAGCCGTCGTGCGTTCACACCGCTGGTCCTGTGGAAACGAATCGGCGCGTTGGGTGATGGCCTTTTCGATGAGCCGCCAGTCGTAGCCGGCGAACTCGCCATACAACCGTCCCATGGCTTGATCCAGTGAGGACTGCATCACCAGATGCCGCCGCTCGAACGCCTCTCGTTCGTCAACGGGGGTGAACCTGCGGTGCCTCGACGCCAAGCGGCGGACGCCGGCGATGTCGAACCCCGCCGAACGCTGCAAGGTTTCGCTGGTGGCCCCGGTTGAGGCGAGACGGGCCGTCACCGCACAGCGGGCGAAGGACTGGTCACCTTGGGCGAGGGGGACCCGCAGTTCGGGTCGATCGGCGGTGGTACGAGTCGCACGCACCAACCGGCGAGCGGTTTCCACGTCGAGGTCGGCTCTGGCGGCCACCCACTCAGCCAGGTTGCGGGACCCGTCGAGACGGGCGACCTGAGCCACATCGAGCCGGTCCAACAACGCCATCTGCATCGCCCGCAACCGACCGATCCGCTGCTCAGCCTCGACCAGCGTCCGCTCCAATTGATCGACAGTCCATTCCTTGAACATGCAGCCATTGTCTCAAGAGGGTGCGACAAAACCGGTGTGCAGCGAGGCCTTCGCAACGAAGCGGGGCCGCAACCCAAGAACTCGAACAGTGACCGAAGGTCTGATCCACCGGCCTGTTCGAAGTGCCACTGTCCGCAGCCTTCTTGGAGTTCTTGGCGTGCCTCTCGTTCAGGCTCTTGCTCGCAGTCTTCTTCGAGGATCGGTCGCCCTGCCCCTGTCGTTGCTTGCCACCGGGATCCGCCTGCCTCGCCCATCACTGTTGGGGGTGAGTAACCACAGTTTCATACGTGTCTAGGTGTGTTGTCTCGCGAGGTTGTGGATGCGGGTGATGGGTGGGCCGCCGATGGCGGTGTGGTGCCGGTGATGGTTGTAGAGATGGACGAACCGGTCAATGGCTCGGCGGCGAGCTGGCTCTGACCGGTAGATGCGGGCGTAGGCGCATTCGTCCATGAGGGTGCGGATGAACCGCTCGATGCTTTCCCGTTGGTTTGCGGCCGATACGGTCGAGTGAAGCGATGCGCAATCGCCCGCTTGGCGAGGACGTCGGCGACGAGGCGGCTCCGTTGTCGGTCATAACGGCGTCGACGACGGCGCCTCGCTCCCAGAACCACTCGATCGCCCGCTCCAAGAACCCTGCGGTCGTGTCAGCGGTCTCGTCGTTGTGGGCTTCGACGTAGGCGAGGCGGCTGTGGTCGTCGACGCCGACATGCAGGTAGGTGTAGCCGACCCGTCGTGGTTTGACGTTGCCTCGGCCGTGGGCCCACCAGCCGCCACCGGGTGGGATCTTGCCGATCTTCTTGACATCGACGTGCACCAGCTCACCAGGGTGGTCCTTTTCGTAGCGGCGGATCACCCGCCGGGTGGATCGGTCCATCCAACGGAGCCGATTCAGGCCGTAACGGACCAAGACCCGGTGCACCGTCGACCGCCGGAACCCCACAGATCTACCCGATACGAGCCGGGCCCAACTTCCGAGCCCGCCGCAGCTTGATGATCCGTTCCTCAACCCGAGCCGGCGTCCGGTTAGGTGACCGGTGCGGCCGCGACGACCGATCCCGGAGCCCTGCCAGACCCTCGGTGCGGTACCGGCGCCACCACCGATACGCCGTCGACCTCGAGATCCCCATCTCGGCCGCCACATACGCTGCCGGGCGACCAGCAGCGATCCGTTCCACCAGAATCCGGCGGCCTTCGGGGGTGAGGCGAGCGTTAGCGTGCACGGCGAGCCTCCTTCGGTCGGTGTGATGCGTGCAAACACCACACAACCAGGGAGGCTCACCTCATACCGTCAACAACCTCCATGGACAGAACATCTAGGGATAGCCGGGCGATCCGGCCGTCGCACTCGGATTCGGACGCTTGACGAGCGTGGTGGATCGACTCGAGCAGCAGCGAGCATCGTGCGGTCACCATCGCTGTAATGGGGCTCATCGGATCGTGGCGGGGGTGAGGGTGTCGAGGAGCGCCCAGTTGGGCTTGCCCGCGTAGAGCAGGGCGCGGATGCGGTAGTTGCGGACTCGGCGGAACCCGAACCCGATCCGCTTGATCCGTTTCACCAGGTTGTTGATCGCCTCGGTGGGCCCGTTCGATAGCCGAACGCGGTGCCAGTTGGTGATCTGGGTGTGCCAGCGTTTCACGGTGCGCCCCAGTTGATGGATCTCGGGAGGGCACGAGTCATCTTGGAGGTCGTTGCCGAGCCGGTCGACGAACTCGACAGCCAGGGCATGATCATCGATCTCGTAGATCGACCGTACGACTTCCTTGGCGTGCCATGCGGTACGGACCTCCCCGTGGGGATCCCCGGCGTCGAGCAGACCCAACAGTCTGGTGCGTCCCCGGTCGTCGAGTCGCTCGTCGGCCTTGGTCAGCAGGCGGCGGACCCGATACAACGGGTCGTCCTTGCGGCCTCGATGACCCAGGGTCTGGTTCTGGACTCTGCGCCGGACCTCATCGAGGCGCTGGTTCGCCAACCTCACGAGATGGAACGGATCAGCGATCTGCCAGACATGGGGCAGCATCACATCGAAGGTCGCCCGGTACGGCCCTGACAGGTCCAACACGCCGTAACGAACCTGTGCACGCCACGTCTCGGGTTGCTGGTTCAGCCACGCGGTGGGGCCGGCTGCGGTGCGGCCCTCAACGACATCGAGGAGCTGTGAAGCGCCAACATCAACGATCGACCTGCACCACGCCTGGCTGCGCCATCGCCCGGTGCGATTGAACAGGGTCTCATCGAGCCCGAGACCAGTCACCTGATCGAACCGTGTCGCATCGGCAGCGAGCAGCGCCTCACCCCACTCGATGACCGTGTCGTTGACCGTGTGCCAATCACATACCAGATCCCGGGCGACCTCATCGACGGTGCGGCCGTGCTCACCGACCTGGCGGGTCGCCCACCGCGCCGCCCGGGTCGTCACCTGCCGATCCGGCACCGCAATCTCGTCGTTGGTCTCCGTCCACGAACCAGTCGAGCACTCCGGGGTGAGACACCTGAAGCGGCGCTTGATCCACCGCAACCGTGCCGGCCGTCCAAACACCACCAGATCGACATGATCCACCGGGTCACGATCCTTCAGATCACCCCGCACCCCGCACCCTCCGCACACCGGGACCGCCCGGCGCGTCTCGATGACCACGATCAACGGTGCGCCAGGCTCGTCAATCACGCCGAGCACAGCCACGTCGGGCAAACCAACCAGCAGCTCGCAGATGCGGATAGGGTCACGTTCCACAGGGACTCCTCGAGTTGAAGACGTAGAACATCTTCAATCTCGTCGAGTCCCTGTCTCGCGCACAGGACCCCCACACCCCCAGACCCCGCTCGTTTCCGAAGCGCCGCTAAAGTGCCATTGATCGCGCCACGTCGCCTCCGGCACAAAAGAATCGCCACCCGATTCGGGTGGCGATTCGTGATCGGGATCAACTCGGCTACTGGCCGTCGACTACGTCCTTGGCGGCGTCGGCCACATCACCGGCGGCGTCCCGGGAAGCGTCAGCCACGTCGGCGGCGGCGTCCGAGGCCGTGTCGGCGACGTCGCCCGCAGCGTCCTCCGCGGCTCCGGCCGCATCTGCTGCCCTGCCGGCCACATCGCCGCCACCGTCGCCGTCGAACTTGTCCTTGATGTCCCCGGCAACGTCCTTCGTCTTGTCCCAGGCACCTTCGGCCATGTCGCCGACCTTCTCGGCAGCGCCACCGGCGACGTCCTTGGTCTTGTCCCAGGCACCTTCGGCCATGTCGCCGGCCTTCTCGGCAGCGTCCCCGGCGACGTCCTTGGTCTTGTCCCAGGCGTCGCCGGCCGTGTCGCCGGCCTTGTCGGCCATCTCACCTGCCGACTCTTTTGCCTTGCCAAACCAGCCTTTGATGGTGTCCATCAGGCCCATTGTGTGCTCCTCATTTCCGAGAATGAATCTGACATTGTATTGGGCATTGGCAAACGCCGCATCCAACCATGCTACGGGCTCTCCCGACGATCGGTCAGCCCCGGGATCCGAATCCTCGCCGCGCGCCGCCTCAGTCGCACGCGCACGTCGAGGCGCTCGAGCTGTTGAGTCATGAGGGTGCCGCCCCCGGGCAGCGGATGGCTCGTCAGCCAGCTCGCGATGTCGGCTGCCAGTTCGGGCTCGGAACGCAGGTGCACGGTCGTGATCACATTCCGCGCCGAGAACGGTGGCATGAGGGCGATCAGCTCGTCCCAGTTCTCCTTCACCGCCTGCCATGCGCTGGGCCCCACCACACGATTGGCGATGAGGCGGGCAACCACGAACATCGCGTTCTGGCTGCGAATTCGGCCGTCGAGCACCATCGCCAGTGTCTCGCGTGCGGCAGTCGCCTCGGGAATCGCGGCGAGTGCCCCGAGGTACCGCAGCCGGTCTTGCGGACTGCCCGTCGCCGCATACGCCTCCGCAAATCGGACATGGTCGCTCATGTCGCCGTGGGCGGCTGCGATTCCGAGGGCGGCAGCCGCCACCTCCCCGTCGAGCCCTGGGGCGCCGCCGACGACGTCGTCGAGCAGGCGCCGACTCTCGGCGATGGTCGCAGACTCACTGCCCAAGACGCCTCGAGCACCCAGCACCTCCCCCCGCAGCTTGCGGTCGAGATCGGACTCGCCAGGTTGCGGTCGCCACCCCATGCGCCGAGCGGTCGGGCTGGTCAAGGATTGGACGAAGGCTTGCAACGAGGGGCGATCGTCGGACGAGACGACCCGGTTGAGCTCACGGAGTCCATCGAACATGGCGCCCCACACCCACACATCCCGCTCGCCGGCAAGCGTTGCGACAAGCTCCAAGAAGCTCCCGGCGTCGGTGTCGCCGGCAAGGGTATTCGCCCAGGCATCGGAAACAACGACGAACCGTTCTTCGGGATCGAGACCACCCAGCTGGGCCGCAATGCGTCCCTGCAGCGCACCGACGTATTGGGTGCGGTAGTAGCCATCGCCGCCACGATTGATGAACAGTTCCTCCCCCGGCGGGAGCTCTCGATCCGACGTGAGAACCAGGCGCTGCGCCCCGTCGGCAGTCCGGTACAGCACGGGGACCATCCACTGCTCCGCAGAGTCGCCGATGAAACGAAAACGCTCCTGGCGAAGTGTGTAGCCGCCCGGCCCTTCCACGACCTCGACCTGGGGATGGCCGCCCTGAAAGATCCAGGATTCCATGATCGCGCCGACGGGCTCACCCGAGACAGCCTCGAGGGCGCTCCACAGGTCGTGGGTCTCCGTGTTGCCGTAGGCGTGGTCTCGCAGATACCGGCTGATGCCGGAGCGAAACACCTCCTCGCCGAGGTATTGCTGGAGCATACGAAGGACGGCAGCCCCTTTCCTGTAGGTGATCACGTCGTACATCGCATCGGCTTCCTCGGGCGAGGCGACTGCGAACTCGATCGGTCGCGTCGATTCCAGCGCATCGGTGTCCATGGAGAGATCACGCTCGGCGGCGAAACTCGCCCAGCGCCGCCAGTCCGGCCGGAACGCATCGACGCACACCATCTCCATGAACGTGGCAAAGGCCTCCTTGAGCCACAGTCCGTTCCACCAACGCATCGTGACCAGATCGCCGAACCACATATGGGCGAGCTCGTGAGCGATGACGTCGGCCACTCGCTGCAGCTCCGCCTGCGTTGCCTGCTCGGGGTCGATGAGCAGCAGCGACTCGCGGGAGGTGACTGCCCCGAGGTTCTCCATCGCACCGGAGGCGAAGTCGGGAATCGCCAGCAGGTCCAGCTTGTCCCCCGGGTAGGCGATGCCGTAGTAGTCGGCGAAGAAGCCCAGCGCAAAGGCGCCGCACTCGAGGGCGAATCCGGTGAGGTCTTCCTTGCCGGGGACGTGGATGATCCGGAGGGGCGTACCGTCGACATCGACGGGCGGCGTGGCCTCGAGCTCGCCGACGACGAAGGCGAGCAGGTACGTGGACAGCTTCATCGTGGTGGCAAACGAAACTCGGCGCGTCCCATCGCCGAGCGCCTCTTCGGAGACGATGGGACCGCAAGAGACAGCCACCATGCCGTCGGGGACCACGAGGGTGACGTCGAAGGTCGCCTTCAGATCGGGCTCGTCCCAGCAGGGGAAGGCGCGCCGCGCATCGGTCGCCTCGAACTGGGTGGTGGCCAGCACCCGCTCCTCACCCTCGTCGCTGGTGTACGTCGATCGGTAGAAGCCGCGCAGCTGATCGTTGAGGATGCCGGAGAAGTCGACGTGCAGCTTCCATTTGCCCGCGGTGAGGGTCTCCTCGGGATGCACGACGAGCCGTTCTCGCTCGGCATCCAGCTCCGTGGTCCCAGGCACGCGACGCCCCTCGGCGGACACCAGCTCGGCCCCCTCGATCTGCAGCTCTGCAGCGTTGAGCACGACCTCGGAGACGGCCGAGTCCACCGCGAGATCCACCGTCACGCAGCCGGTGAACCGGGCGGAGTCGAGGTCCGGGGTCAACGCGAGCGCATAGTGGTGGGGCACGACTGTGCGTGGCAGCCGGTAGTCGGCCTCGATCGTCATCGGTCCTCCAGAGGCGAAGAGCGCTCGATGGTACCGGTACCGCTCCGCCGCACCGCTCCCGCAGCGCACGCCGGCCTGGCACAATGCGGCCCGATGGTCCAGGAGTTCGCATCCCGCAGCGCCCGTGAGGCTGCCGCCAGCAAAGAGCTCGCCGCCAGGCTCGACACGCTCAGCCGCCCGCTGGCGGAACGCATCCTCGGCCGGGCGATCGAGATCCAACACGAGGAGGATGCGACCGAGGCAGCACGCGCCGGCCAGATCGACCTCGACGACTTGAGGGACATCGCCCTCGAGGTCGGCATTCCCGAAGACGCGCTGGAGCAGGCCCTGCTCGAGGAGTTGGAAACGGAACGCGACCACGCCGCCACTCGGCTGGAGAGGCTCACGGCGCCGCGCCACGTCCGCGGCGGAACCATCGTCGATGGGGACCGGTCGGAGGTGGAACGCAGGCTGCGGGAGTACCTCGAAGAAACGGGTGGACTCGTGCTGCTCGAGCAGCACGAGCGCCGCCTCGCCTGGAGCACGCGGAACCCCCGCACCGGTGACCGAGTCATGGAGTCCGTGACCACCGATCAACGCACCGAGAAGCGCCATCTGCTCGAGCTGGACTTCGACACGCAGGCGGGCCGGAGAACGGCGCGGCGTCTGGCCCTCGCCGCCGTGATCCTCGGCACGGTCTTCGGTGGCGTTCTCGGCGGTCTCGCCATCATGGGCGGTCTTGCCGTCGGAATCGCCGCCGGTGTCGCCGGCGCCGTCTCATGGCTCAAGCGCACGGCCCGAAAGGCTCGCCGTCACATCAACGGCGCCCTCGACGCCGTCCAGTCCGACCACCCGACGTCGCGCACCGACCTCACCTGGCTGGATGTCTGGGAATCCCAGACCCGCCGCTGACGGAGAGCGCAACGGCCGCGATCGGCAGGAGACCTCACGCATCGCCACAAGCCTGCTTGCGGCAAAGCCTAAGCAGCCGAGAAGCCCCCGTCGATGACCAGTTCGGCGCCGGTCATGAAGCGTGAGGCGTCCGAGGCGAGGAAGACGGCAGCACCTGCGAAGTCGTCGGGTTGACCCCAGCGGCGAAGTGGGGTGCGCGCCATGGCGAACATGTTCGCCTTCTCGTCGGCCTGGACCCCCTCGGTCATCTCAGTGGAGATCCAGCCGGGCGAGATCACGTTCACCCGGATTTGATGGCGAGCCAGCCTCACGGCCAGCGATCTGGCGAGCTGCAGGACAGCGCCCTTGCTGGCGGTGTAGTGCGGAGCGGTCGGCAGGCCGAAGCGGGCGGCCAGCGATGCCGTGAAGACGAGGGCTCCGCCGGTGCCCTGGGCGACCAGTTGCCGCGTTACAGCTTGGGCGGTGTGGAACACACCGGTGACGTTGACATCCATGACGCGCTGCCACTCGTCGGCGCTCATCTCCTCGAACTGAACCCCGGCGGAAGTCCCGGCGTTGGCAAAGAGCGAGTCGACTCGCCCGAATCGGTCGAGCGTCGACGTCATCGCCGCAGCAACGCTGGCGGGATCGGCGACGTCGCATGCCACGGCGGCGACAGGGGCGAGCTGCTCGAGCTCTGCCACGGCGCGGAGGTTGCGGTCCGGATCCCGTGACCACACGGCCACCGATGCTCCCGCCAAGGCGAGCCCGGTGGCCAAGCCGAGCCCTATGCCGCGGTTCCCGCCGGTGACGATGGCAACACGGCCGGTCAGATCGAACATCTCCATGGTGCGGAGCGTAGCGCCGGCCTCCCGTCGCACCGTGGCGCGGAACGAGCGGGGTCACCCCCTGGGACCCCGCCCGTCCGAGCCGGGCTCGCCACGCTCGCAAGCGCGGCTGAGGGGACAGCCCGACTGACTTCGGACCCCCAAAGGATGACGCAGCGACGACGTGCCACATGACACGAAGCCGGCTCGTCCAGGTGTGCGGCGGGGGCGCCCAAGGGTTGCGCCGTTGCCGCCAAGAGATTCCCCTGTTGGCCCACCCGGCGGAGCCCTACAAACCGCCGTTGATCTATTTGCGACGCCCCCAGCGCCGCACCGTCAAAGGATCGGATAGGCAATGTGCCACGGATCGGCTGCCAGGTCAAATGTCGTTGCCACCAAATACTGGCGCGTCGCACCTCAGGGTTCCCCCTGGTCGATGCAGGGGGTAATCGGGATCCAACCAGGGGAAGTCCTCATTCCGGCTCGGCATGGAACGTCGCACGATATGCCCATGGAAACCACCACACACACCACAACAGAGACCACCGGCCGGCGTCGCCTGAGCCGTCCCCGCGACGGACGTGTACTCGCCGGCGTCGCCGCGGCTCTCGGAGACCTGACCGGCATCGCCACTGGGTTCATCCGGCTGGCGTTCCTCGCCTTGGCCTTCCTCGGCGGATTCGGGCTGCTGCTGTACGTCGTTGCCTGGATCCTGCTTCCCTCGAGCGATTCTTCCGAGTCGCCGGCGGAACGCTGGCTGCACGACCTGACCACACCCGGCAAACGGACGGGTGCGGTCCTCATCGGCGTCGCCGCGCTCATCCTGCTGCTTCCGTTTGCCCCCTTTGCCGTGATCGCGGCCGGCGCCCTGTTGATCGCAGGCATCTTCCTGACACGCAACCACTCTGAGAATTGAGGAGCAACACCATGCGCCTAGGCAAACTGCTTGCCGCCATCTTCGGCAGCCTCATCCTCCTTGCCGGTGCCGCAATGACGACGGGCGGTGCGATCGCCATGGCCGTCACGGACGGTGATGGATGGGTCCACGCCCCAACCGCCTGCATCGAGACGGACACAGCCGCCGTCGTCGGATCCGACATCTCCATCGATCTCGGCGAGGCCATCGACGAACGGACGTTCGTCAGCTTCAGCGAGATTCCGGCCCGGATCGAGGTGGACAGCCGCAACGACCAAGAGATCTTCGTCGGGATCGCTCGCACCGAGGACGTGGAGGCCTACCTGGCAGGCGGCTCCTACGTCCGCGCCGACTTCTTCAGCGACGATGTGTCGCTGTCGACCACGGTCGGGGGATCGGAGCTGGGAGTGCCGTCCGACGAGGACTTCTGGGTGGCATCCACCACCGAGGGCAACCTCGACTGGGACCTCGCGTCCGGCAACTGGTCCGTGGTCGTCGCCAACGCCGACGGCTCGGCCGGCGTCGATATCGCCGTAACGGGTGCGGCACGGATTCCCTTCGTCGAAGCATTGGCCATCGGCCTGCTGATCGTCGGCGTGCTCTCCATCGTCGGCGGAGCAATCATGCTCTACTTCGGCGTCCGCACCGACCCGCGACGGCAGATCCCGGTGGCTCCCACCCGCCCGAACACACCGGACAGCTCACCGGAGCCGGCTCCTGTCGTGTGACGGAGTCGTTCCCATCCGCTGCCACGACAGACGGGGCGTCCGAGGAGGCGCCCCGTCTCGCTCGTTCAGCCTCCCCCGGGGGATGACACTCAGCGGTTCTCGACCTCGCCCGTGGTGACCTCACCCAGATTCGCCCCCTCGCCGAGCAGGATGGCGTCGAGGGTTGCGGTGAGGAGGCTCAGGTCCACCGGTCCACTCACCTTGGCGACGATGGTTCCGTCTCGGTCGATGAAGAACGTCTCGGGAACACCGAGCACGCCGAACTCCAACGACGCACGCGAGCGGTCGTCGTCGACGTAGATCGTCGGCTCGCTGCGGCCCAGCTCATCGAGGAAACGGCTGCCGTTCGAAGGCTGGTCCTGTACCAGAGCACCAACGAACGTCACACCGAGGTCCTCGTATTGGTCGGCGCCGAACGCAAGGGCATCGTGCTCGACACGGCAATTGAGACACCACGACGCCCAGAAGTTGACGACGGCGACGTTGCCCTCGAGATCGGAGAACGAGAAATCACCGTCCTCCTCGAGCAGGGGCAGCGTGATGTCGGGTGCCGGCTGCCCGATCAGCGGCGACGCCGTGAGGGTCGGGTCGGTGCCAAAGCGGCGGCTGAACACGACGCCGAGCACGATCACCACCAGGCCGACGCCGACGACGATCCAGAACGGCAGCAGGCGCCGCGACCGCTCACTCATCCGCGTGCCTCCGCAAGCAGCTGCTCGGCTTGGTCCCGAATCTCGTCGGGGATCGTCTCGAACTCGAGCAGGGCCTCGAGCGGTTCGACGGCCCCTGCCGGGTCGTCGAGTCCGAGGAGCCTGATGTTCCCGAGAAACCAGTAGGCCTGGGCATACTCGGGAGCGACGGCCAGCGCCCGCACGACGAACGTCTCGGCCACGTCCGGTCGACCGGACAGATACGTCATCCAGCCAACGCTCGAGAGGGCCTCCGGGTTGTCCTCGTCCTGCTCCAGCACGGTCATGTAGTGCGGCAGCGCCTTGTCGAACTCTCCGGCCTCGAAGTACCGGCCTGCCAGCGCCAGCCGCATGCCGACGATCTCCGGATTGTCGGCGACGACCTCCTCCATCTCCTCGTTGCTGACGGTGGCGAGGTCCAGGCCGCCTTGCACGACGTCCTGGGCGACTCCCCCTGTCACCAGCTCGCCGGGCTCTCGAGAGCGCACCGTGGCGAGCAGCAGCGCGGTCACAGCCACGAAGCCGATCGCAAGCACGACCGCCCCCGTGAGCACACGGCGGCGGTCTGGGCCCACCGGTGGCGCCGCACCGCTCTCCGCTCGTTCGAGTTCCTCCCGCAGCCGGCTCAACTCGCCGCGATACGTGGCGCGCAGCCGCTCGGCGGTGACCGCATCCAGCTCGCCGTCGGCAAACTGGCCGTCCACGTCGGCCAGATCGCGCTCGACCTGGTCGATCTGCTCGAGCACCAGATCCGACGCCGACGTCATGCGTCGACCGCTTGCGCATCGGCCGGCGTCGCCTCGGGCTCGCCTTCCTGTCCCCTGCGCCTGCGCGAGACGATTGCGGCCGTGCCGACCACCGCAAGCGCCAGCGGTGCCAGCCACAGGGCCGCTCCCCACCCCGCAAACGACGGATCGAGCCTGACCCGCTCGCCGTAGCGAGACTCGAAGAAGGCGTAGATCTGCTCGTCGCTCCACCCCTCGTCGACTTTCTCGACGATGAACTCCTCGAGGTCGCGAGCGATCTGCGACGGGGCTTCGGCAATCGATTCGCCGCTACAGAACGGACAGCGCAGGTTGGCGGCGATGGCCAGAGCTCGCTCGTCGTCGCCCACCGGGTCGGCCGCGCCCGGCAGCAGCCCGACAACGATCACCACCAGGGCAAGAGCGGTGATGGCCCAGGCGGCCCAGCGTCGCACCTCAGACATCAGCGGCACCCACGGCTGCCGATTCCCGCCTGCGGCGCACCGGCTTGCGGGCGGCAACCGACCACACGCCGCCGGCGACCACGACCATGCCACCCGCCCACAGCAGCCACATCAGCGGGAAGACGAACACATCCAGGACGATCTCGTCGGCACCGCCGCCGGCGAGGGACAGATACACGTCCTCGGTGAAGCCGATCCGCACGTCGGGCGTCGCCACGGCTTGCGAGGAGTTCGGGTAGCGGTTGAGCCGCGGCTCCATGGTTCGGATCGTCGTCGAGCAATCAGCCCGGTACAGCGTGATCGTCGCTCCCTCGACGCGGCGGTTGGCTTCGTCGCGCACGAACGGGCCCTCGTAGGCCACGCAGTAGCCGTCGACGACCGCGATCTCGCCCTCTCCGAGGCGGACCTCGTGGCGGACCGCAAGCGCAGTCGACGCCGCGATCGCAATGGCGACGAGGGCAAAGCCGATGTGGGCGATTTGCCCTCCCCAGTAGCCGGCGTCGCGTCGCAGGATCCCTCCGGCCGTCCCCGCAACGGTTCCATCGCTCCGGCGCAGCTCCACCTGCTTCCAGAAGTGGCGGACGATCACCGCCATCACGAACGTGGCCAGCACGACGACCACAACCGTGGGTACGGACCGCACTCCGAGCAGGACTGCGGCTGCCCCGGCGACGACGGCAACCCGCAGCGGCGTGCGGATCCGCTCCCACACCACGGAGCGGCGCGCCACCCGGTACGGCGTCACCGGCCCGACTCCCATCGCCAAGAGCAGCGCAAACGCAATCGGAAGGGTCACCCTGTCGAAGAACGGTCGACCGACCGACACCTGCCGACCCGAGAAAGCCTCGACGAGCAGCGGGTACATCGTGCCGACGAGCACCGTGAAGGCGAACAGCGTGAGCAAGAGGTTGTTCAACAGAAACACCCCCTCACGACTGGCCAGCGACTCCAGACGCGGCGATGAGGCGACGAGGTGGACACGCATCGCAAAGAGCACCATCGAACCGACCACCACGACGCCGAGAAACGCCAGCAGCGCAGGTCCCACCGCCGACTGCGTGAAGCTGTGGACGGATGCGATGACACCGGACCGCGTGAGGAAGGTGCCCAGAATCGTCAGCGCAAACGTTGCGATGACGAGTGTGAAGTTCCATGCCTGCAGCATGCCGCGGCGCCGCTGCACGATCGCCGAATGGATGAAGGCGGTCGCCACGAGCCACGGCAGGAACGCGGCATTCTCCACGGGATCCCACGCCCAGTAACCGCCCCAGCCCAGGACCTCGTACGACCACCACCCGCCCAGGAGGATCCCGAAGGTCAGAAAGACCCACGCGATCACTGACCAGCGGTGGGTACGGTCGAGCCACGTCGTGCCCCGCTCTCCGCGCGCCAGGGCCGACATCGCAAAGGCGTAGGGCACCGTGAGCCCCACGTACCCGAGATACAACATCGGCGGGTGAATCGCCATCAAGATGTGGTTCTGCAGCAACGGATTGGGACCGACGCCTTCGAGTGGAGCAACACTCGCCGCAAACGGCGACCATGCCGTTGCGTTGCAGCCGACGGCGGCCGCATCGATGCACACCTCGAACGGGTTGGCGACGGTGGCCATGAGCCCGAACCAGAACACGCCGACGAGGCCCATCATCGCCAGCGCACCGGCACCGAGCCCGTCACCGTCCCCGACGTTGCGCACCACCAGGGAGGTGAAGACGGCCAGAACGAGCCCCCACAGCACGATGCTGCCCTCCAGGGCGGCCCAACCGGCTGCGAGGAGGAAGATGAACGGCGTGGTGGTCGCCGTGTTGCGCGCCACGTAGGCGATGGAGAAGTCGTGGCCCACGATCGCCGTCTCGAGGGCAAGCATGGCGAACACGGCGCCACCGAGCATCACCAGGACCGGGATGCGGAGGCGCGCAGCATCCTGGTTGCCTCGCGCCACGTGGAATCCGGACCATGCCAGCCATGCGGAGCCTCCGAGTGCGGCGAAGACGGCGGCGAGGCCGAGGACTGCGTTCACGAGCCGGCCCGGAAGTCCGTGCCCGGCTCGTAGACGTCACCGTCCTCGGTGCGGTATTGCTCATCGTGGCTGACGATCATGGAGTCGCTGGAGAACCGATGGCCGTCCCAGGTGCCTTCGACGACCACTCCGATGCCCTCCTGGAACAGCTCCTGTGGCGCCCCGGTGTGCACGACGTTCACCACCTGCCGGCCGTCCGTGACGGCAAAAGCCACGCCGCGATCGCTCTCCACCACGCTGCCGACGACGACCTCTCCGCCGAGCCGCATGCGCTCGTCGCCGCCGGACTGCTCGACGAGCTCTGTCGGCGTGTTGAAAAACACGAGATTCGACTGCAGCGTCACCAGCAGCCCTCCGATGACCACTGCGATGACGACCGCCGGAACCACAAATCGCCAGTAGCGAGACATCTCAGCCGTTCTCGTCGAGACGCCGGCGGGCCGATCTCGTGCGCATGGCAAGCGTCCACGTATACGCCACCAGCACGATCAGCACGAGGCCATACCCCCACAGCACCCATCCCCAGCCGTTCATCGGTCGACCTCCAGGCTCGGTGCCGAGACGGCATCCCCGGCGATCGCACCAGATCCCGCGCGAACCGCCTCCTCGGCCTGCAGCTCGAGGTCGGCGAGCACGTAGCGACGGCGGATCAGCGCTGCGGCGACGAGCGTGTAGGCGCCCAGTCCGGCATAGAAGGCGGCAAGGAGGATCGTGTCCATCTGCATCTCGTCGGGGCGCAGCAGCGTCGGGGGCTGGTGAACGTCTCGCCACCACAACACGGAGAAGTGGACGATGGGTATCAAGGCGATGGAGACGATCCCGAGGATGGCCGCTCGCTGCGCCCGCGCAACAGGATTTTCGATGGCCCGTCGCAGCGCCAGGTAGCCGAGGTAGGCGAAGAACAGCACGGCGGTGAGCGTGAGCCGAGCGCTCCAGGTCCAATACACGCCCCACGTCGGCTTGGCCCAGATCATGCCGATGGCAATGGTGAGACCGGTGAACACGACGCCGACCTCGGCGGACGCAAGAGCGAGGTGATCCCAAACGCGGCGCTTGGTGACGAGGTACACGACGCTGCCCACCAGGGTGAGCGTGAAGCACAGGTATGCGACCAGGATCGTGGGCACGTGGATGTAGAACAGCCGTGCCACGTTGCCTTGCGTGGCCTCGGGGGGTGTGAAGAAGGCCATGCCCAGTGACACGACCAGCGCAACCATCGCCGCGGTATCGAGCCACGACCGGCGCCGGGCGATCTGCTGGGTGGCAGTCATTGCGTCTCCTGGAGGGGGCGGGCCGTGAGGACGCCGACGATCGCGAGGACGATGTCGACGAACACCATCAACAGCACCCAGGCGAGGATACCGTTGCCATCGGTCAAGTCGGCATCGAGCGCCTGGGTTGCGCCCAGCAGCAGAGGGATCGCCAGCGGAGCGACGATGAACGGAACGAGGTTGCCTCCACCGGTCCCTGCGGCGATGGAGCCGGCGAGCGTTCCCAGCAAGGACAATCCGACGGCGGCCGCCGGAATCACCAACAGCAGCCAGGGCCACCGCTGGAGGTCGATGTCGTACAGCACCACCGCCACCGCACCAACGACGATCTGGAATCCCACCAGCATCCAGAGGTTGGCGACCGCCTTGCCGAGGAAGGACGCCGCAGGATCGATACCCAGCCGTGCGGTCAACGTGGTGTCTGCGTCGGTCTCGCCCGCCGTGCGCCGCACGGTCACAAGCACTCCGAACAGCAACACGACGATCCAGTAGAG
Source organism: Acidimicrobiia bacterium (assembly GCA_965216945.1). Lineage (GTDB taxonomy): Bacteria > Actinomycetota > Acidimicrobiia > Spongiisociales > UBA5794 > DATHZQ01. The sequence continues at coordinate 986,020 of CBDCGU010000003.1, forward strand.
ACCGGGGCCCACCGCCCGCAACGTGGGTGCGTCGATTCCGATCGCCAGCGGTATGAGCAACAGAGCGATGGCTCCGAAGGGCAGGGTGATCCACGTGACCTCGCCCCGGCGCCGTTCCCTCACGAGGTCGCGTTTGGCGACCGCCCGCACCTGCGGCCACATCGATCGCGTGGTCATACGATGGTTCCCCCGGCCAGCTCCAGGCTGCGCCCCGCCAGTTTCTCCACGCGCTCCCGATCGTGTGACACGAGCACCGCAGCCCCGCCGCGCACCGCGACGTCGTCTGTGAGGTGGGCCACGAGGTCGGCTGCCGCCACGTCGAGTGCCGAATGCGGCTCGTCCAGGAGGAGGAGCTCGGGCACCAACACCAGCTCGCGGGCGAACTCGGTGCGGCGCTGCATCCCATAGGAGCATGCGCTGGCCCGGCGATCGGAAGCGCCCCCGAGACCGACGGCGTCGAGTGCCGCCGTCACCTCGGCCGGCCCGTGCCCGGTCACCGTCGCGGCGAACTCGAGGTTCTCCCGCAGGGTGAGCTCCGGGTAGAGGGCGGGGGTGTGGCCGATGAAACCGATGCGGCTCCGCACGTCCAGCCGACCGCGACCGGACAGGTCGACGCCGAGCACGCGGGCCTCCCCCGACGTCGGCCGCAACTGGGTGGCGAGCAGGCGGAGCAGCGTGGTCTTCCCTGCACCGTTGCCGCCGAACAGACCGACGACGTCACCGGCGGCCAGCTCGAGGTCCACCGCGCGCAAAATCGGCGTCGCCCCGATGCGAACGGCGACGTCCCGCAACTCGACGACGGGTCGTAGTGCCACGCCGGAAAGTGTACGGGGTTTCCAGCCCGGCAAGCCTCGGCCGCAGCGTTCGGGCGGGCAGGTGCCGGGGGTGTCGCTTCGCCCACGACATCGCTTCGCGTATTCGAATTGCGGAATATCTCCGTGGGTGCGAGGTTGGGGTCTGCGGACATCGACACGCCGGTCGACGCACCGGCAACAACGACTTCTTCAGGAGACACCGTGGCAACCGTCAATCTGACCAAGGACAGCTTCGAGCAGACGATCGTCGACAACGACACGGTGCTCGTGGATTTCTGGGCCGACTGGTGCGGGCCCTGCAAGTCCTTCGCTCCGGTGTACGAGAAGGTCTCGGAGCAGTACCCGGACGCGGTGTTCGCCAAGGTCGATACGGAGGCAGAGCCGGAGTTGTCGCAGTACTTCCAGATCCGTTCGATCCCCACCCTGATGATCTTCCGGGACCAGATCGGGATCTTCTCCCAGCCGGGGGCACTGCCGGAGCAGGCGCTGACCGGGCTCATCGACCAAGCGCTGGCTCTCGACATGGACGACGTGCGCCGTCAGATCGACGAGGCGGAAGACCACGACCACGCCGAGCACGACCACGCCGGCCACCACCACGGCTGAGCCGGAGACAACCGTCGATTCGAGAGAGCCGGGCCGGAGCGCCCGGCTCTCGTGCGGTAGTCGCCGCGACCCGACACGGAGTTGCCGCTGCGATCTCACGGGCTTCTAGGGTCGACCCGATGAACGATCGCTACGACGCTCTCGTGCTCGGGTCCGGACCGAACGGGCTGGCGGCTGCGATCGAGCTGGCGCACCACGATCTCCACGTGCTGGTCGTCGAAGGAGCCGACGACATCGGCGGTGGCACTCGCACCGCCGAGCTGACCCAACCGGGATTCCTCCACGATGTCTGCTCGGCGGCCCACCCCTTTGCAGCGGCATCCCCCTTCTTGCGCACGCTCCCGCTGGAGTCGCACGGACTGGAGTGGATCACGTCGCCCGCTGCGGTCGCCCATCCCTTGGATGGGAGAGCGGCCGTCTTGTTGGAAGGCTCGGTCGCCCAGACCGCCGCCACGCTCGGCAACGACGAGCGTGAATACGTCGAGAGCCTCGGGCATCTCGAGCGGAGCTTCGGCGATGTGCTGCCGTGGATCTTGGGGCCGCTGGTGCGCTGGCCCCGCCATCCCGTTGCCACCGCACGCTTCGGCCTCGTCGCCCTGCAGTCGGTGCAGCAATTCGCCGGCAAGTTCGCCGGTGTCGAGGCACGGGCCATGGTGGCCGGGTTGGGCGCCCATTCCGTACTTCCCCTCGATCGCTCGGCCACCAATGGAGTTGGCATCGCGCTGGGGTTGACCGGGCACACGAGCGGCTGGCCCATCGCCAAAGGCGGCTCGGCGGCGTTGACCCGCGCCATGGCTGCGCACCTGGAGAGCCTCGGCGGCGAGATGAGCACGGGCAGATGGATTCGATCGCTTTCGGAGCTGCCGACGGCCGACGCAGTCCTACTCGATGTGACGCCCGATCAACTCGTGCGACTCGCGGGCGACCGTCTCGCCGCCCGTCACCGCAGACGCTATGGCCGCTGGCGATACGGCCCAGCGGTCTTCAAGCTGGATCTCGCACTCAGCGATCCCATCCCGTGGTCGGATCCAGCAGTGGCACGTGCGGCGACGGTACACGTCGGCGGCACGTTCGAAGACATAGCACGCGCCGAGGCGGCCCCCTGGGAAGACCGAGTTGCCGAGCAACCGTTCGTCCTCCTCACCCAGCCGACCCTGTTCGACCCGAGCCGGGCCCCACAGGGCCACCACGTGGCGTGGGCGTACTGCCACGTGCCCGCCCGGTGGGACGGTGACGCCACCGATGCGATTTGTGCCCAGGTGGAGAGGTTCGCCCCAGGGTTCCGGGACACGATCCTGGCGGCGCACGCGATGGGTCCGGCCGACTACGCGCGGTACAACCCGAACAATGTCGGGGGAGCGATCGGCGGAGGCGCCGCCACGTTGCGGCAGATCATCGCTCGGCCCCGCTTCGGACCGCATCCCGCAGTGACACCGCTCGACGACGTGTACCTGTGCTCGTCGGCCACGCCACCTGGTGCAGGCACCCACGGCATGAGCGGCTACCACGCGGCGCGGACGGCGCTCCAGGCGACGTTCGGGCGCCGCACCGGCTGAGAGCCGCCACAGATTTGCTCGCTATCGTGCGCGCCCGATGCGCACCACGTTCCACATCCACTTCGTCGCGGCCTTCGGCGACCGCCTTGCGGTGGTCGTCGACGACGAGCTTGCGGAGCTCAATTGGTCACCTGGTGACTGGTGGACGACCACTGTCGACGTCCCCCCCGGCACCGCGTATCGCTATGAGATGGCAACGGCCGCCGGCGACCTCACGGCCGAATCGGGTCACGGGCGCCGCACCCCTTTCGGCGAAGGTCCCGTGGCGATCGTGGACCGCTGGCGCGGACCCGATCCGGCACGGCGCTCGCGCTCGAGTGCCATGTTCACCAAGAGCCTCGCCAGCCGCTACGGAAGGGAAGAAGGCCCGTCGGGGCGGGTGACGTTCCGCCTCCTCGAGCCCGGCATCCCCCGGACGGATCGGTGCGCATCGTGGGCTCCGCCGCCGAGATGGGGGCGTGGAACCCGACGCGGGGTCTCTCGATGGTGCCTGCGCCGTTTCCGTGGTGGGAGGCCGGGGCAGACCTCCCCGCGGAGCCGGCCGAGTACAAGTTCGTCGTCACCGGGTCCGACGGGTCGCAGGCGTGGGAGGCAGGTACCAACCGGTTGCTGAGTGCAACCGAGGGAACAACGATCGTTCACGATGACGAGGTCCGCGGGCTGCGGGGCTGGCGAGGAGCCGGCGTCGCCGTCCCGATCTTCTCGCTCCGCTCGAATCGCGGTGTCGGCGCGGGGCAGTTCACGGACATCGAACCGCTCGCCGACTGGGCGGCGAGCGTCGGCATCAGCGTGATCCAGCTGCTGCCGGTCAACGACACGGTGCTGAACCACGACTGGGACGACTCGTACCCCTACAACCCGGTGTCGGTGCAAGCGCTGCACCCGCTGTACATGGACCTCGACGCCATCGACGACGGAGGGATCGGCGCAGAAACGGAAGCGATGCGCCGGCGCCTCAACGGCTTGCCGGAGATCAGCTACGTCGAGGTGATGGAGGAGAAGTGGCGCCTGTTGCGTCAGGCGTATCGCAACGCCTCGGTCGCACTCTCCGAGGATGCCGGCTTCGATGCCTTCGTCGCCGACGAGCGGTCGTGGCTCATCCCGTATTCGGCCTGGGCCGTGTTGCGCGACCGCCACGGCACACCCGACTTCCGCCGCTGGGGTGGGGACGCCACTTACCGGCCCGAACGCGTCGACGCGATGGCGGAGCCGGGGAGCCCGGACTACGGCGATCTGCGCTTTCACTGGTTCGTGCAGTACCACCTGCAGCGCCAGCTCACCGCGGCCGCCGACTACGCCAGGGGCCGAGGTGTCGCCCTGAAGGGCGACCTTCCCATCGGTGTCGCTCCCGAGTCCGTGGAGGTGTGGCGGCAGCCCGAGCTGTTCCATGTCGGAGCGCAAACCGGGGCGCCGCCTGATGCCTTCGCCGTGCGGGGACAGAACTGGGAGTTCCCCACCTACGACTGGTCACGCATGGCCGAGGACGGCTATGCCTGGTGGCGAGACCGCTTCACGGCTCTGGCGAGGTACGTCGACGTGTACCGCATCGATCACGTGCTCGGCTTCTTCCGTATCTGGGAGATACGGCAATCCGCGGACGATGGTCTCCTCGGTCATTTCCGACCGTCTCTCCCGCTCTCGGTCGAGGAGGTGCAAGCGGTGCTCGGACCGGTCGATCTCGAGCCTCTCACGAAGCCGCTCGCCTCGGAGGCCACGCTCGAGCGATTCGGTGAGCACGCCACGCGCATCCGAGATGGGTTCTTCCTCGCCAAGCCGCACGGTCTGGCCCTGATGCCGGGGGTCGCCACGCAGCGGCGCATCCTGCGAGCCTTCGAGCTCGGAATCCTCGACGACCTGGACGAGGGCGAACGCCTCCATGTCCGGCGCACGCTTCTCGATGTCGCCGCGGACGTGCTGCTGCTCGAGGTGGCCGGCGGGTACGAGCCCCGCATCTCTTGGCAAGACACCGAGCACTACCGGCGCCTCGACGACGCACAGCGCACCGGCTTCGACACACTCGCCATCGACTTCTTCCACCACCGGCACACGGCCCTGTGGGAGGCGCACGGCCGGGCGACCCTGCCTGCCATCGTCGATGCGACCGACCTGCTCACCTGCGGGGAAGACCTGGGAATGGTGCCCGACCTGGTGCCTCGCGTCATGAACGAGTTGGGTCTGCTCTCTCTCGAGATCGAACGCATGCCCAAGCGGCTCGGGGAATGGATGGCAGACCCGGCGGCTGCGCCGTATCTCTCCGTCGTCTCACCGAGCACCCACGACACCACGACGCTGCGGATGTGGTGGACGGAGGACCGCGCCCTCACAGAGCGGTTCTGGCGTGAGGCGCTGGGGAAGGAGGATTCCGCACCAAGCGAGCTCGACGGGCCGACGGCGGAGGCGATGGTGCGCCGCCAGCTGGATTCGCCGGCCATGCTCAGCATCATCCCCATGTCCGATCTCCTCGCCATCGACGAGGGTCTCCGTCGCACCGAGATCGCCACCGAGCGCATCAACGATCCGTCCAACCGCCACAACCGGTGGCGCTACCGGTTGCATCTGTCGCTCGACGAGCTGGCGGCCGCCGATCACTTCAATCACCGGGTGCGAACGCTGATTGCCGGATCAGGCCGCTGAGGCCGCAGTCTCCACGTGACGCTTGAGGCCGCGGAGCAGGCTCGCCATACCCTTGCGATATATCCGGCGCACGGCCAGCCGGTCCATCAGCGCACCCACCGGTCCGTACTTGAGCGCATAGTCGGGAGTGACGCTGACCTGCGTCGCGTCGCCGTGGGACAGCAGGTCGAATGTGATGTCGGCTCTGGCGAAGGGCATGTTGCTCTCGTCGATTCGCATCGTCAGTTGCTCCCGCTCGACGAATGACACCACCGACTCCTCGAGATAGTTGCGCCCACCCAGGTCGCAATGACGTCTGGCGCCGAGACCGGTCGTCGCCTCCGTGATGATGTAGGAGTCCTTCACGCCGGGATTCCAGGCGTGGATCGAGCCGACGTCGGCCAGGGTGTCCCACACCTCGCCGATGGGTGCGTGGATGGTGACGGTCTCTGTGAAGGTTGCCATGACGATGCAACCTCTGCGGCGAGGCGACGATTCCGGCTCTTCGTCAACCCTCCGAGCCGTGGGCTGCTCGAAGCGACTCGACCAAGTCGACATACGCCTGCATAGCATCCTCCTGCGGCATTCCGGCAAGACCGGTCCATGCGTCGTATTTCGCCCGTCCCACGAAGTCCACCATCCCCGGCCGTTTGCCGGCGACATCGCCGCTGCTCGCCTGCTTGAACAGCGCATAGAGCCGCAGCAGCTCGGCGTTGTCCGGCTTCTGAGGAAGTGTCTGCACCTCCTCGGCGGCCACGGCAAACCGCCGTGCAAGATCGGTCACTGCGTCTCCTCTCCGCCCGGATCGGGATCGTCCCGCATGGAGCCGAGCACCTCGGAGATGATCCGCTGCGCCTCGGCGACCCTCGGCGCTTCGACCATCACCCGGCTCACCGGGCGGCTGCCGAGCAGCCCGGGATCGTCGTCCACCGATGCGGGAATGGCGGCGTCCTGCAGCCGTCCCCACACCTTCGCCGCCAGATCCGCGTCGGTGAACTCGGCAACCGACACCAGCCGGGGACGGCGGAACCAGTCGAAGAAGCTCACCCGTCGGAGCCGCCTGTGAAGTTCCAACCGGCCAGACGGATCGTCGGGCTGTGCACGAGGCCCGGGCCGAACTCCGAGTCGGCCCATCGAGCGTCGGCGCCGAGCCCGAGGATGCACCCGTCGCCCAACGCCGCCGTGAAGGACTGAGTGAACCGCATACCGTTGACGGCTCCTGTGATCCGCCCGTTCTCGATAATGAATGTCCCGTTGCGCGTGAGTCCGGTGACGGCCAGCGATTTGGGCTCCAGCACGCGGCAATAGTTGAAGGTCGACACGTACAGCCCGCGCTCGACCCCGCCGATCATCTCGTCGACGGATGAGTTGCCCCCGCCGATGAACATCGCCGTCGGTACCGGCCCATAGGTCTCGGAGCCGGGAATCGCATGGCCCGTCGACTGCGCCCCTGCCCGGGCGGCGGTTCGCCGATCGTGGGCCACGGCCCGGCTCACACCGTCGGTCACGAGCTCGGTGCGGAGCCGCGGTGTGCCCTCCGTGTCGAAGCCGACACCCATGGCCCTGGTGTCGAACACGTCGTCGACGAGCTGGAACGCGGCGTCGAACTGCTGCCGGCCCAGCTCGACGAATGACTGCCCCTCCAGATGGGCCTTGCCGTTGAATCCATAGAACGCGAGGAAGATGCCGATGGTGGCAACACACTCCGGGGCCAGCACGACCTCGTACTCCCCGGGCTTGATGTCATAGGCCTGGGCACTGTCGCGGGCGCGCCGGGCGGCGAGGGCCCCCACTTCCGTGCCGTCGATGTCCCCGAGACGCACGGAGGTGGCATGGCCCGAGCCGGCCGAGGACTCGGTCTGGTGGATGCCGTCCAGCGTGGCTTGTGTGTAACGACCCTGGAGACGGACCCCGTTCGTGTTGGCGAACACCGTCGTCGTATCACTCGTCTGGCAGTAGCCCGCAGCGCGCATTCCATCGCCTGCTGCGACGAAGTCGGCCACCTTGCCGGCCCGGTCGGCCGGCGAAGCCGCAGCCGTGTGCGCATCGTGATGATCGATCGTGAGTGCCTCGGCCGGCTCCGCCAGACCGGGCCACGTCTCGTCAACGGGCTGATGGGCACACCGATCGATCGTGCCATCCACGAAGCGGCCCAGCTCCTCGCGGTCGAGGAACGTGGTCGTGCCGGAGGCAACACGACCACCGGACACCACGCGCAGGGTCACGGTGTCGACGTCCTCACCCACGTTCTGATGGATGAACGAGTTGGCGAACCGGGTCAACGACGAAGGGCCCCCGCTGATGCGTACATCGGCTTCGGCACGGTCACCAACTCGATCCAGCACCCATTCGGCAAGCTGCATGCGATCGGTCATGCCTTCACCCCCACACGCACATTGGCGAACCGGGCCGGAGCCGCCGAGTGACCGGTGTGGCCCACCTGCATCGGTTGGCCCTTGCCACAGTTCGGCGTTCCCCAATGCACCCATTCGTCGCCGCCGGCAAGCATGTCGAGCGTGCCCCAGAACTGGGGCGTGATACCGGTATACGTCGGGTTGCGCACCATCCGCCCGAGCTTCCCGTTCTTGACCTCCCAGCCGATCTCGCAGCCGAACTGGAAGTTGAGCCGCTTGTCGTCGATGGACCAGGAGCGGTTGGTCGACATGTAGACGCCGTCACGCGTGTCCGCAACGATCTCGTCCAGTGACGAGTCGCCTTCGAGCAACCCGACGTTGGTCATCCGCACCATGGGAAGGCGGTTGAAGCCGTCGCCCCGCACCATCCCGCCGGGGGGAAGACCGGCGATCGATGCCGAGTCCCTCCCGGAGAGCACACCGACCCACAGCCCGTCCTTGACGATGTCCACCCGCTGCGCCGGTGTGCCTTCGTCGTCGTAGCCGAAGCTGCCGAGGGCACCCGGGAGCGTTGCGTCTGCAGTGATGTTCATCAGCTCCGATCCGTAGCGATGGGTGCCGAGCTTGGGGAGCTCGAGGTGGGAGGTCCCGGCGAAGGCCGCCTCCCAGCCGAGGATGCGGTCGAGCTCGATGGCGTGGCCCACGGATTCGTGGATCTGCAGCCCGAGCTGAGATCCTTCGAGGATGAGTTGCTTCTCGCCCTCTTCGAGAACGGGAGCGTCGAGCAAGGAGACCGCCTCCTCGGCGATCCGCTGGGCGTTGCCTGCGTAGTCCCACTTGCGCACGGTCTCGAAGCCGCCCGTCTCGAACTGACCGAACGACTGGGGATAGGACCGGCGCTGCGTCTCGTGCTCGCCGAGCGCCGTTGCGTCATAGCCGCCTCCGCACTCGACGATCCGCTGGTGGATCCTGCTCCCCTGGGAGCTGACGAACCACTTCTCGGTGACCCAGGAGGTGAGGTTGCCGCGTGCCAGGGCCACGCCTTCCACCGACTGCATCGTGCCGGTGACGTCGATGAGGAGATCGACCTTCTCCGACAGCGGTACGTCGAGCGGGTTCTCCTGGTGCGGCGTCACATAAGTGTCGTCGACCACCGGCACGTCCGCCAACGTCACCGGCGGCCCTGGCACCCGTGTAGAAGCTTGGGCAATCGAAGCCGCCATCCCTCCCGCCTGTCGCGCTGCGGCGTCGGTGAGCTCAGCGGATGCGTAGAACCCCCAGGACGAGCCGATGAGCGCCCGCACTCCCACTCCGGCTGTCTCCGTCTGGTCCATCGACTCGACAGCCTGGTTGAGAACATCCACGCTCTCCTGGGTGGCGATCACCACCCGAGCATCTGCATACGCGGCGCCTGCGGCCAGCGCTCCTTCAACCGCAGCTTGGGCGTAATCGAACAAACACGGCCTCCTGGTTCGAACTCGGCGACGACGATGGTAGAGGGGTCTGCCGGAGGAGTCGCCTGGCGTCGTCGCGACATGGCAATAGGGTGATTTCGATGGAACACGCCCATGAATGGCCCGGGGAGTTCAAGTTCTGCCCTATGTGCGGTGCTCAGCTCGAGTTGACCGAGTTTGCCGGTAGGCCACGGATGCGTTGCCCCCAGTGCGGCTACGTGCACTTCCGCAACCCTGGTGTCGGGGCGGCGGTGGTCATCCGCGACGACGAGAACCGCATCCTCCTGGTGCTGCGGGGCAAGGGAACGAGTCGCTCCGGTTTGTGGGCCGTGCCTGCGGGCTTCGTCGACTACGGCGAGGACATCCGTGACGCCGCACGCCGCGAACTGCAGGAGGAGACCGGGCTCATCGTGGAACTGGGCGACGTGCTCCACGTCGCATCGAACTTCCACGACCCGGCCAAGCTCACGGTCGGCGTGTGGTTCGTCGGGCGTGTCGTCGGTGGCGAGTTGCAGGCGGGCGACGATGCCGACGATGCGAGGTTCTTCGACCTCGATGACCTGCCGCCGCTGGCGTTCGAGACGGACGAAGAGCTCTTCGAGATCCTGCGACGCAGCTGACCCGTCGGAGGCGGCGGGCATGGAGGCCGTCTCGTCGCAGCGGCGAACGTCCAGGTGCTCGAATTAACGTTGCTCCATGTCGTACCTGTGGCTGCGATACCTCCACCTGGCGGCCGCCATCGTCTTCGTGGGGGTCCATGGCGCCTCGATGGTCGTGTACTACGCGATCCGAGGCGAACGCGATCGGGGACGTATCGAGAACCTGCTGGCATTCTCGGCCAAGACCGTGATCCCGATGTACGTCTCGATCGGGCTGGTCGTGGCGACCGGGATACTCGTCGGTCAGGAGGTCGGTGCATTCCGCCGTGGCTGGGGATGGTGGTCGCTCGTGCTCCTGGCGGTCATGACGGCGCTCATGATCTTCATCGCCAAGCCGATCCATCGTCGCATGCTTGCGGCGTGCGAGTACCGCCCCACCGGAGTTCCCCGAGTCTCCGACGAGGAGCTGGCAACCATCGTCAGATCCCCCCAGGTTCATCTGGTCACGGCGATTGGCGTCGCCGGTGTCGGGGCCCTGGTCTATCTGATGACGTTCAAGCCGTTCTGAGGATCGGCGGCCTCACGACGGCGAAAGCGGGCGAGTCGCTGGCCCTGCGACCACCGCACCGTCGGGAGCGAAGCGTGAACCGTGGCAGGGGCAATCGAACGTCTTGTCGGTTGCACTCCATTCGACGATACAGCCGAGGTGGGTGCACCGGGCCGACATGGTGTGCAGCTCGCCTGCCTCATCTCGGTATGCGGCCAGAGACTCGCCGTGCCGCTCGATGATGCCACCCTCTCCCGGTTCGAGTTGCGACTCGACCTGCCGCACGGTCCGGCAGATGAGAACGTCGATTGTCACCTCGTCGAGCACATGCTTGGGGACAGAGTCGAGGAACGATCCGCGGAAGCCGGTGAGCCCCTTGTTGCCGATCACGACGAGGTCGGCCCCGCCCGTGGAGGCGGTTGCCACGATTCGGCTTGCAGCGTCGCCGGTGACAATCTCGATCCTCGTGGGAACATCCTCGGCATAGACGGCGATGGTGTCGGCCGTGATGATCTTCCCGGTGGCCGGATGGCCTACGAACAACAGCTCGACCGATGAGCCCAGGACTCGCGCCAGGTGGTAGCCGCGCCGCGCCGCACGATCTGCCGTGGGTGATCCGTCCGTCGCCACCAGAAGTCGCTGATACAGGTGGCGAAGATCCCGGTCCTCGGCGCCGACGACGAGTAGGTCGCAAGGTGCTCGATGAGCCAGGCGGTGTACCAGGTGCGAAGGCCGGGCGCCGCCGCGACCGACCACGATCAGGCCGGCGTCCACCTCCTCGGCCACGGCGGCTATCTCAGCTGCGGTTCCGGCAGCACCAACGTTCACGTCCTCCGCCGGAACGCCCGACTCGACCACCCAGTCGACGACGCCGCCGAGCACCCGGTCGCGTTCCTCGGGACCGCGCCCGGTGTAGAGAATGTCGAGTGGCGAAGCAGACGCCAGCGCCAGCGACACCGCAACAGCCAGAGCGTCCGTCACGGTGTCGTTGTCGACGAGCGTGACGATACGACCGAGCCGGGCCCTGATGCGCACCGGTTCCGATGCCGCCGCGGGTTTGGTCTCCGCGACCGGCTGCTTGTGGCTGCCATCGCACAGCGGCTTGTTGCCAGATCGCCCACAGCGACACAGGGTGAACCGATTCCGCGTTTCGAGGGGGGCGCCATCGCTGCGTGTGATGGTGATGGCGCCACTCACCCACAACGGCCCGTCTGCCACGACCGCAACCTCCCGCGGCAGGTCCGGTTCGTTGGTCGCCCCCTCGATCGCATAGGTCAAAGCCCCAGACGGGCACCTCTCGATCATGCCGATCATGTGGCTGCGCACGACGGTGTCGTCTGTCTGCCGGCTCATCTTCCACACATTGGTCAGCCGGTTGGTGCAGAAAGCGGCATGGACACACAACGCCCGGTAGTCGTGGACGGTGACGCCGGTGCCGGGATATGCCTTGCTGCTGCTCTCGTACGTGTCGGACGGAGCTGTCTCGGTACCGTCGAAGCCGGCTCGTGCGTGGCTCTTGTCGCAGAAGGGTTGCTGCTGCGACTTGCCACACCGGCACAACTCGTATTCGTCGCTCGCCGGGATGAGCCGGCCCGTCCGCCAGGTGAGGGATTCCTCGTATTCGGAGTAGACGATGGCCTTCTCCCGCAGTGGGATGCCTCCGGTAACGCGATAGGGCCCGTCGGACTGGATACGAATCTCGCCGCCGTCCTTGGCGTCGTCACCCATCACACGCTCCGTTGCTGATCCCGCCCGAGGCAGCTGTGGCGGCAAGTCTATCGACGGCGGTCGCGGCCCACCCGTCTGCCTCCACCAACCCGATCGGCTCCGTGTTGGAGCTCGCTTCGCCATTCTTCCGCGCCCCCTAGCCTCCTCCCCATGTCCACCGTGCGACGCAAGCGTGCTGAGCGCATCAGCCGCATCCTCGATGCGGCAGCCCGCCAGTTCGCAACACACGGCTTCCACGCCACGCGCATGGAGGACATCGCCGCCGACCTCGATCTCCAGAAGGGTGCGCTGTACTACTACTTCGACTCGAAGGAGGCGCTCCTGGCGAGACTGGTCGAGGAGCGGGTCGGTGCCGCTGTCGACGCGCTGCGCATCATCGCCGCAGACGGTGCCGGGCCGCTCGACAAGATCCACCAGGCGGTGGCATCCCACCTCACCGTGTTCCAGGAGCACGCCGACCTCTATCGCATCTTCAACACCGAGCGGTTGTCATCGATCAATGTGGCGGCCGCAGAGACCGTGGACGCCATGGGCCGCCAGTACGAGGCGTTGTGGCGCGACCTGCTCGCAGATGGCGTCGCGGCCGGCGTACTCCGACCGGATCTCGACATCCCACTCGCGGTCAAGGCCGTGGTGGGGCTGTGCAACTCCACGCTGTTCTGGCTGCGTCCGGACGGCCGCCTCCCCGTCGAAGGCGTGGCCGCCGAGTTCAGCAGCATCCTGGTACGCGGCATCACCGCCGAGTGAGCTCAGGCGACGTCGTCGGGTGACTGGGCGTTGGCGCGCTCCTCGCCGACCACCCGAGGGTTGTCGCGGAACCGGATCCGGACATGCGAACGGTCGCAGAAGGGCTGGTTCTGACTGGCACCGCATCGGCAGAGCGAAGCGCGTGGCCCCGCGAGAAAGGTCTCGCCGTCGACGTCTCTCACCTCGAGCGAGCCCCGCACCAGGAGCGGACCGTTGGGAAGTGGTAGCACCGTCGTCACCCGGTCACGCTGCTCGCCGGGCCGGCCGTCGGTACGGGTGTACGTGAGCGCTCCGGAGGGACACTGCTCGATCGCGGCCGCGATGTCGTCGGCGCTTGCGTTCCCCACATCGATCCAGGGTCGTGCCGAAGTGTCGAAGACACCCGGCAGCGCCTGCAAGCACCGCGCCGTATGGATACACAACTCGGAGTTCCAATGCACCACGATCGCATCCGATGCGTAATCCCGCTGCACCACGACTCCTCCTCTCGTTCTGCCGGCAGGCTAATGGCGAGCGAATCGAGCACGCCCCGGCGGCCGGACGGGCGGCCGAGACGTGTGCGACAATGCTTGGTGTGAGCGACACCGTCACCAAGGAGCAGATCCGGCCGCGCATCTCCGACGGCGACGGCGACCACGATCGCTTCGCCCACTACGTTCGCAAGGCCGACATCGTCCGCAGCAACGTCGAGGGCGTGCCGGTGGTGGCGCTGTGTGGCAAGAAGTGGATCCCCAATCGGGACCCTGAACGCTATCCCGTCTGCCCGACGTGCAAGGAGCTGATGACGCGCCTGCGCGGCGAGTCGCCGTGAGCGACAGCTATTTCACCACGAGCGACGGCTCCTGGTTCGTCCCGACGGGGTACACCAGAGGACCTTGGGACGTCGACGCATGCCACGCCGGACCGCCGATGGCTCTGATGGTCAGGGCATTGGAACGCCTGCTTCCGCAACAGCGACTCGCCCGGATCTCCGTCGAGTTGATGCGACCGATCCCGATGACCGGCTTCAGCGTCCAGGCCGAGATCCGGCGTCCGGGACGATCGGTCACGCTCAGCGAGGCAGAGATCTTCAACGAAGACCGGGTGCTGGCCCGAGCGTTCGGCCTCCACCTCCGCCGCCTCGATCACCTCGACGTCTCGACCGCACCGTTCGACGTTCCCGATCTCGCTCGAGCGGTCCCCGGCCCCTTCCCGATCCACACGACCCTTCACGGCGAACAAGCGTTTCCGAGCAGTGTCGAGACGCGCTACGACCCGGCCATGTCGCAGGGCGAAGGCGGGCCCACATGGCTCTGGATGCGGACAGTGGTGCCGATCCTCGCCGGCGAGGAGCCCAGCGGGTTCCAACGTATCTGCCCGCTCGCCGACTCGGGGAACGGCATCAGCTGGAACGAGTACCTCGACAGGGTTCTGTTCGTGAACCCCGATGTGAATGTCACACTGCTTCGGGAACCCGAGGGCGAATGGTTCTTGGCCAAGAGCGTGTCGCACTGGGGGGACGACGGCACCGGTCTCGCCGACTCCGAGTTGTTCGACCAGCACGGCCCTGTCGGCAGGGCGCTGCAGACCTTGCTCCTCAACCCGGCCTGACGCATCTCCAACCGTGCGTGTGCTCGCCTGGAGCCGCCGGCTCGGTGATCCGAACAGCAAGGCGGCTCACGCCACCATGAGCGCTCCCTTGTAATTTGACCCTCGGGTCAATATTCTTCTCGAAGGTCAACCAACGGGAGGCCCTCGTGGGCGTGCGCAACGATGCGCTGAACGTGGCACTCGACGCCGGAGAGAATCCATACCTGATGGGCGGTTACGCCCCGGTCGACACGGAGATCGCCGCCGACGATCTCGAGGTGATCGGTGAGATCCCGCCGGACCTCAACGGTCTGTACGTCCGCAACGGTCCCAATCCGAGGTACAAGACCGAGGGCCGCCACCACTGGTTCGACGGCGACGGGATGCTCCATGCGATCCATCTGCGTGACGGCACTGCGACCTATCGCAACCGCTGGATCCGCACCGACGGCTTCGCCGCAGACAACGACGCCGGCCGCGCCAACTGGCGGGGCGTCGCCGAGCCGCGCGACGGCAATCCCGACGACGGGTCTCGCCTGCGGCTCAAGGACACCGCCAACACCGACATCCTCTTCCACAACGGCAACCTCATCGCCATGTGGTACCTCGCCGGCGAGCCGTACCGCATCGACCCCGCCACACTCGAGACGCTGGGCAAGGAGGACTGGCAAGGCACCCGGCAATCGTGTGTGTCTGCCCACGCCAAGGTGGACCAGCACACCGGCGAGTTCCTGTTCTTCGACTACGGACCGCAGCCCCCCTACATGAGCTACGGCGTCGTCTCCCCCGACGGCATCGTCAAGCACTTCACACCGATCGAGCTGCCCGGCGCCCGGATGCCGCACGACATGGCCATCACCGAGAACTTCTCGATCCTGATGGACCTCCCGCTCGTCGTCGATCCCAACTCGGCGAAGCAGGGCCGCCACTCGCTCCTGTTCAAACAGGACACGCCCGCCCGGTTTGCGGTCGTTCCTCGCTACGGCACGAGCGCAGACGTGCAGTGGTTCGACGCCGAGCCCTGTTACATCTACCACTCGGTCAACGCCTGGGAAGAGGGGGACGAGATCGTGATGGATGTCTGCCGCTTCCGCCCGCCGGGACCCGCCCCCGTGCCGATCACCGGGCCTCTCGCCAGCATCCTCAACTATCTCCGGCTCGACGCACACCTCTATCGCTACCGGTTCAACCGGACGACCGGTGCGACCGCCGAGGGACCGCTCGACGATCGCAATACGGAGTTCCCCATGATCGATGCCGGTCTGATCGGTCGGAAGAACCGCTACACCTACAACGTGTCGATCAACAACGACTTCACGATGTACTTCGACGGCATCGTCAAGTACGACGTCGAGACCTGTGAGACAGAGCGCTACGAGTTCGGCCCGGGCCGCTACGGCTCCGAGGCACCGTTCGCACCACGCCCGTCGGCGAAGGCGGAGGATGACGGATACCTCACGACCTTCGTCTACGACGCTGCCGAGGATCGCTCCGAGTTGCAGATCCTCGATGCCGCAGACGTCGCAGCGGGACCCGTGGGTCGGGTGTTGCTTCCCCAGCGAGTACCCAACGGCTTCCATGCATGCTGGGTGCCCGAGGAACAGCTTGCGTCCGCATCCGCATAAGGCAAGGATCGTCGGATGACCGACGTCTTCATCCTCGGCGGGCATCAGACCGACTTCGCGGTCAATTGGGCGCGGCGTGGCGAGGGACTCTTCGAGATGCTGTGCGATGCAGTGGACGGAGCGATCGCCGCCGCCGACATCGACGCATCCGAGATCGAGGCCGCCCACGTCGGCAACTTCGTGGGCGAGTTGTTCGCCGGTCAGGGCCACCTCGGCGGCATGTTCGCCTCGATTCGCCCGGAGTTCAGCGGCGTGCCCGCCGCCCGGCATGAGGCGGCATGCGCATCCGGATCGATGGCGGTGCTGGCCGCAACCGCCGAGATCGAGGCCGGACGCTACGACCTGGCTTGCGTCGTGGGCGTCGAGCAGATGCGCAACGTCGGCGGCCAGGAGGCGGCGGAGCACCTCGGTGCAGCTTTGTGGGTCGGGGCAGAGGCCACCGACGCTCGATTCCCTTGGCCGCATCAGTTCTCGGACATCGCAGCCGAATACGCCAACCGCTATGGCATCGAACCAGAGCACCTGCTGGCCATCGCCCGCAAGAACTTCGCCAACGCCCGCAGCAACCCGCTGGCGCAGAGCCGCAGCTGGGTGTTCGAAGACGCCGCGTTCACGCTCGACGACGCGGCCAATCCGGTCATCGAGGGCCGCATCCGCAAACAGGACTGCGGGCGCATCACGGATGGCGCCGCCGCCGTGCTGCTGGCATCCCCCCGTTTCGCCCGGGAGTGGGCTGAGCGGCGTGGCACGTCGCTGGAAGGCGTGCCGCGGATCGAGGGATGGGGTCACCACACGGCGCCGATGCGGCTGGCCGACAAACTCGCCGCCAGCCGTTCCGCACCCTACGTCTTCCCCCACGTGCGCACCACGATCACCGATGCATGGCGGAGGGCCGGTATCGGCGGCATCGACCAGATCGATGCCATCGAGACGCACGATTGCTTCACGATCACCGAGTACATGGCGATCGACCACTTCGGCATCACGGAGCCCGGGGCGTCGTGGCAGGCCATCGAGGACGAAACGACGACGACGGGCGGCGCCACGCCGATGAACGCGTCCGGGGGGCTGATCGGCGCCGGGCACCCGGTGGGGGCCACGGGGGTCCGCATGCTGGTCGACGCCCACCGTCAGGTCACCGGAACGGCCGGCGACATGCAGGTTGCAGGAACGCAACGGGTGCAGACGCTCAACATCGGAGGTTCGGCGACGACGGTGGCCAGCTTCGTGGTCGGGTGCGGCTGAAGGGGACCGAGCCACAGCCGACCGAGCAACACACGAGCGCCCCGCCAGACGAGGGCCTCTGCGGACCGGTTAGCCTCGACCACCATGCCCCTCGAAGTCCGTTCCGCACACATCGAAGATCGTGACGCCATCTGCGACATCGTCGCCGCGGCCCTTGAGCCCGAGGACGCCCTGGAGGCACGCATGGTGCTCGGAGACCCATCCTTCGACGCCGATCGCTGGCTCGTCGGCACCGTCGACGGCCGGGTCGCCTCGACGCTGGCGCTGCTCGACAACGAGCTACGGATCGGTGAAGCGAAGCTGCCGGCCGGCCAGATCGAGTTCGTCGCCACCGACGAATCGGCCAGAGGCCGGGGTCTCGTCCGCGCCCAGATGGAGGAAGCCCACCGGCGCAGCGACGCGGCGGGCCATGCCGCGGTGTTCATCGTCGGTATCCCCAACTTCTACCGCCAGTTCGGCTACAGCTATGCGGTGCGCCAACCGGCCTACGTGACGGTCGATGACGACGCCCAGCTCGAACAGGGTGCGGGATGGGAAGCCCGACCTGCCACTGCCGGCGACATACCCGCCATCCTCGAGGCCCAAGCGACCGTACAGGCCGAGGCCTCCCTGGCGCTCTCCCACACCGAGCAGATGTGGCGATGGTTCCTGGAGTCACCCAACTATCGAGTCATCGTTGCGGAGGCTCGCGGCCAGATCGGGGTCGCACGGATCTACGAGGACGACGACACCGCATGGATGACCGATGTCGTCGCCCCGGCCCGCGGTGCCCTCGGCGCCCTCGTCGGTGTTGCCCGTCTCGTCGAGCCGGCCGTCACCATCGTGCAGCGACCCGCCGGCTTGTTGCGGGCGATGGTCGACGCGCTGGGCGAAGCAGAGGATGAGATGGGGTGGTTCTACGCCCACATCGGCGATCCGCTCCGGATGCTCGACGGCATTCGCCCCGAGCTGGCCGCCCGTATCGCCCGCTCCCACCTCGCCGGGTACTCGGGCCCGTTCACGCTGTCGATGTACCGCTCGTCGATCAGCTGCGAATTCTCAGACGGGGTGCCGGGTGAGATGCGCCCAGGAGAGGCGATCCCCTACCCCGTCAGCGCCGGGGCGTCCGGCGTTCCTCCGGATCGTCTTCCCGATCTCCTGCTCGGCCCCCACGGCGCGGCATCCCTCGAGACGTTGCACGGGGATGTGCTCCTGGGCGACCAGCGGGAGCTGATGGAAGTACTCTTCCCGCCAATTGTCCCCGATATTCAGACGTGGGTGATTCCCTGATGGGGCGCACGATGAAGGACGCCGACATCCGCAGCTTCATGGCCAGCGGATCTCGTACGGGGAAGCTCGCCACGGTGCGGGAGGATGGTTCGCCCCATGTGGCGGCCATATGGTTCGATTTCGATGCCCACGGCGACGTGGTCTTCCTGACACACGAGGATTCTGTCAAGGCGCGCAACATGCGGCACAACCCGGACGTCTCCCTTTTGGCGGACGACGAAACGATGCCGTTCTCGTGGGCCCGCATCGATGGCACCGTCAGTTTCAGCGACGACCCGGGGGAGCTGGTCTTCTGGGCGACCGAGACCTGCCGCCGCTACGTCGGCGACGAGCTGGCAGAGACGTACGGGCGACGCAACGGAGTGCCCGGCGAGTTGGTCGTCAGGATCCACCCCACATCCCTCCGCGGCCAGTGGGGCGTTGCGGAATGACGGCAGCGGTCGTCGAGGCGATCCGAACGCCTCGCGGCAAGGCGAAGCCGACCGGCGGGCTCGCCGGCATCCCCCCGCTCGACCTGGTGACGCAGCTCCTGCACGAGCTGCAAGAACGCACCGGTCTCGATCCGGCCGACGTCGACGACGTCATCATCGGATGCGCCACCCAGGCGGGCGAGCAGGGCGGCAACATCGCCAAGACCGCGGCGCTGATGGCGGCATGGCCCGCCAGCATCCCGGGGCTCACGATCAACCGTTTCTGCGCTTCGGGGCTCGATGCGGTCAACCTCGCCGCCGCCAAGGTCGCATCGGGCCAAGCCGACGTGGTGATCGCCGGCGGCGTCGAGTCGGTGTCGCGCGTGCCGATGTTCGCCGACGACGGGCCGCTGTACTCCGACCCTCGTGTCCGTGAGACGGCCGGCTTCGTGCACATGGGAGTCGCCGCCGACCTCGTGGCGTCCCTCGAAGGCTTCTCCCGCGACGAGCTCGACGCCTACGGGGTGGAATCGCACCGGCGCGCCGCCGCCGCGTGGGACGAGGGGCACTTCGATCGAGCGCTTGCCATACCGGTGGACGCCGGCGGTACGTCTCCACTGTCTACCGACGAGCACGTGCGGCGTAACGCATCTCTCGAGCAGGCGGCCGCCATGGAACCGGCCTTCGCCGCTCTCGGCGCATCCGGGCAGGATGCGCTGGCGCTGCGCCGGTACCCGGAGCTCACCGAGGTTCGCCACGTTCACCACCGTGCCAACTCGCCGTCGCTGGCCGACGGGGCGGGCCTCGTTCTCGTGGCGAGCGAGACCGCTTGCATCCGGCTCGGGCTCCCCGTGCGAGCGCTGGTGCGCGCAGCGGCCACCCACAGCGTGGAGCCGGTCATCATGCTCACGGCGGGACAGGCCGCCGCACAGAAGGCGGTGGCGATGGCCGGTCTCCACCTCGATGACATCGCACTGGTCGAGTTCGCCGAGGCGTTCGCCGCACTCTGCCTCAAGTTCCAGCGCGATCTCGGGATCGGACCGGATCGCTTCAACGTGAACGGCGGCACGATCGCCATGGGTCATGCCTTCGGGGCCACCGGGGCGATCCTCGTCGCGACGCTGCTGGACGAGCTCGAGCGGCGGGGAGATCGTCTCGGTATCGTCGGCATCAGCGGTGCGGCCGGGCTCGGAGTCGCCACCGTGTTCGAGTCGACGGCGGCATGATCGAGGTTGGCATCGGACCGCCGCTCCAAGGCTGGCAGTCCCAGCCGGAACGCGTGACGTTCGCCGCCATGGCGTTCGACGCCGGCCTCGATCATCTCTTCGTCGCCGATCATGTCTCGTTCCGTGGCGGTCTGGGCATGGACGGTCTCGTCCAGGCGGCCTCGTTGCTGGCCCTTCACCCCGATCTCGGCGTGTACGTCGGGGTGTACCTCCTCGCCCTCCGCCATGCGGTGGTCGTGTCCCGGCAATTGGCCTCGATTGCCGAGATCGCCCCGGGCCGGTTGACGTTCGGGGTCGGCGTCGGCGGGGAGGACCGCCGCGAGTTCGCTGCTTGCGGAATCGATCCGGCAACGCGAGGACGCCGCACCGATGAGGCGCTGACGATCCTGCGCCGGCTCGCCACGGGTGCGGCCGTGACCCACCACGGCGACTTCTTCGACCTCGAGGATGTCAAGATACTGCCGGTTCCCGACCCGGCGATCCCGATCGTCATCGGCGGGAGGTCCCTCGCCGCGTTGCGTCGCACTGCACACCACGGCGATGGGTGGCTCGCCGCATGGTGTGACGCCGAGACCTTCGCGGGCAATGCCGCCAGCATCCACCGGATGGCGGCCGAGCGAGGCCGCGTCGACGTCGACTGGCGCCACGGCTACCAGAATTGGGTGGGGGTCGACAAGAGCCGAAACGACGCGCTACGCCGTCTCGGCCCCGCCATGGAAGCTTTCTACGGGGTTCCCTTCTCCGCATTCGAACGGTACGCCCCGGCCGGCACGCCGGAGGACATCGCCGCACACCTCATCCCCTTCGCCGCCGCCGGCTGCTCGACGTTCAATCTCTTCCCTGTCGCCGCATCGGTGGAGGCCGGTGTCGAGGCGCTGAGCGAAGTGAAAGGTCTGATCGTGAAGGCCATCGGATGATCGACGAGTTGGGCGATGCGAGGACCGTCGACATCACAAAGACGGGCGGTCCGTGCGATGCGCGATGATGGCGGCATGCGAGATTGGGACATCGCCATCGTCGGAGGGGGCATCATCGGTCTGGCGACTGCGCTTGCGCTGACCGAGTCGCGACCCGACATCAGCGTCGTCGTGCTGGAGAAGGAGTCGGAACCGGCTACCCACCAGACGGGGCACAACAGCGGCGTGGTCCACGCCGGGCTCTACTACACGCCGGGGTCACTGAAGGCGAAACTGTGCGTCGCCGGCGGGCGCCGCCTCGTTGCCTTCTGTGACGAGCACGGCATTCCCGTGGGCCGCTGCGGCAAGGTGGTCGTGGCCACAGTGGATGCGCAGCTCGATGCCCTGGCCGAACTGGAGCGGCGAGCGACGGCCAATGGAGTGCCCACGGAGCGCCTCGATGCGGCAGGGATCGCGGTTCGCGAGCCGCAGGTCGTCGGTGTCGCCGGGCTATGGGTCCCGGAGACCTCCGTCGTCGACTTCGCCGCCGTGGCCGGCACCTACGCCAAGCTGGCAACCGATAGCGGCCGGTGTGCGATCCGCACCGACTTCGAGGTCGTGGATGCGTCGCCAACACCCGGCGGGTGGCGTCTCGAGTCGCCGCGGGGATGGATCCAAACGCGGCTGGTCGTCAACTGCGCCGGTCTCCACGTCGACCGGATCGCCCGAATGATGGGCCTCGACCCCGGCTTGCAGATCGTGCCTTTCCGTGGCGAGTACTACCAGATCGACCCGGAACGGGCGCATCTGGTCAACGGCCTCATCTACCCGGTACCCGACCCTCGCTTCCCGTTCCTGGGTGTGCATTTCACTCGGGATGTATACGGGAAGGTGGAGGTGGGCCCCAACGCCGTGCTGGCCGCCGCCCGCGAGGGCTACCGGCGCGGCGACCTACGTTGGAAGGACCTCCTCGAGTCGCTGTCGTATCGCGGGCTGCTGGCGCTGGGGCGTTCCTACTGGCGAACAGGGGCAGCCGAGATGTGGCGGTCGGCCGTGAAGAGTGCGTTCGTGCGGGACGCCAACCGGCTCGTCCCCGCCCTCACCCCCGACGACCTCGGCGATTACCGGTCCGGGATCCGGGCACAGGCGCTGCGACCCGACGGCTCGATGCTGCACGACTTTGCGATCGAGGAGGCGCCGGGGGCGGTACACGTGCTCAACGCCCCGTCTCCCGCGGCCACCGCGTCGTTGGCCATCGGCGAGCACATCGCCGGTGTCGCTGCCGGCCAGCTCGACTGACTCAGCGCCTCGCCACGATCCACAGATCGCCCACGTTCGTGCCCGTGCGCCCGGTGACGATGCGGCCAGGTGCCCGATCGAAGAACCCCCCGGAATCATTGGCCGCGAGGTGTGCGGCCGGGTCGAGCCCAAGCGCTCGCCCGGCTCCTGCCGTATCACCATCCACGGCGGCGCCGGCGGCGGCCGTCATCCCGTCGATGCCATCCGTACCCGCCGCCAGGAACGCCACATCCGGTGTCCCATCGAGGGCGAGGGCGGCCGCAAGCGCCGCCTCGTGGTTGCGGCCGCCGATCCCGCTCCCCCGCACCGTCACCGTCGTCTCGCCCGACCACACCTGGGCTCGCCCCGGCTCCGCCGCTGCCACGATCTCGCCGGCACGGACGGCGGCCTCACCCTGGAGCGGCTCGTCGACGACGTCGACCGACCAGCCGGCCCGCCGCAGCTCGGCTCTGGCAGCCGCAGCCGCCATGTGGCGGGTGGCGGCGAGCACGAACGCATCCGCCGAGGCACGCGGTAGGGGGTCGCGCCGGGCGACGGCGCGCTGCACCGAGGCGGGGACCGCTTGATCGAGCTCGGCGATGACGGTGCGAGAGCGGGTGTCGTGATCGGCTGCCACGGTGGGCCCTGAGGCGATCAGGCCCGGATCGTCGCCGATGACGTCGGAGATGGCGATAGTCACGACGGACCGTCCTCCCGCGGCGGCCGCCAGCCCTCCACCCTTCAGTCGGGACAGCGCGATGCGAACGGCGTTGATGTCACCGATGGGTGCCCCCGAGCGCAGCAGCGCCATGGTCACGGCCTGCATGTCGTCGAGCGTCACCCCGGGCACGAGGGCTTCGGCGAGCGCCGAGCCCCCGCCGGACACGAGAACGACGACGGTCTCGCTCGGAGCGGCAGAGGCGGCCGAGCGCAGCAGCGTCTCGCCTGCATCGAGGCTGCGGGAGGACGGCATTGGATGGTCGCCGAGCAACAACCGCATCCCCCTGGGCACCGGCCCCGGTGCATCGGCGACGACGACGCCCCGCAGTCGCCCGCGGTGGGCGTCGGCGAAGCCGTGAGCCATTCCAACGGCGGCTTTTCCCAGCGCCAGCACGCACGCCGGGCAGTCGTCAAGACCGAGCTCCGGCACGACGGCGGCCGTCGCCGGACGTGCTTCCACGTCATCCACCCCGGCGAGAAACGCCGCCTGCAACACCTCACGCATGGTCACGGGCGCAGTATCGCAAACCTCTTGCGCCGGCTTCACGGTCTCCTGACAACTGCCTCCCAAGGTGAGCGCGAGCGCAACGAAAGGAGAAACATGAAACGGGTGCTCACGGTGCTGGCAATGGTGGCCGCATTGGGACTCGTCATGGGAGCGGCGGTTGCTGCCGAGGAGGAGCAGACGCCGACCGAGGTGACCATCGAGCGTCACGACGGCTACGGAGCGTTGTGGGCCAGCGGATCGGGGCATGTCGAGCTCGATGTGCGTCGCGCCTGGGTCGGGCTCCGCGTCGAGGGCGACGTCGCGATCGAAGGGGGCGTCCACCGGCTCGTCATCAACGGCGCCGAGTCGGCCGAGGCGGACAGTGACGGTGGCACGAAGGTCCACCTGGAGGACTTCTCCGGGACGATCTTCGTGAGCGGCGCCCACTACACCGTCGACGTCACGGGCGACGTCTCGCTCCACGGGGTCGGCAGCGGACAGGCCACGTTCCGGGGCGAAGGATGGTGGCGCACCCTCCACCGCCGCGGCCTCTGGTCGGGAGGCGACCCGATCGCCATCGTCTCCCCGAGCTGACCCGACGACACGCCGGCGCACCACCATCGCAGGGTGCGCCGGCGTGTCGCGGCCCATCGTGATCCCACGGGTACTGTGCGGCCGACATGACCGTCGAGCGCACCACCCACCAGAACATCGAGTGCCTGCGGATCGTGGAAGGCCCCATCGAGATCTTGGTCGCCGAGTCCGCAGGACCCCGCATTCTCGGGTTCCGGCTGCTCCACGGCCCGCAGCTCTTCGCCTCGCTCCCCGGACTCCAGCTCGACGTGCCCGGCCATGAGCCGTTCTCGCTCCACGGTGGCCATCGACTCTGGGTGGCCCCCGAGACGCCCGCCGTCTCCTATGCACCGGACGACCACCCTGTGGCGATCGCCAGCGACGCGCGCGGCGTGTCGGTGCTCGCTCCCATCGATGCCGCGGGTGTGGAGAAGTCGATCTCCCTGGTGGTGCGCGGCACGGCGGTGGTCGTCGATCACACGATCGTGAACGCGGGCAACGCACCGATGACCATCGCCCCGTGGGCGATCACACAGCTGGCGCCGGGCGGGACCGGTTTGATCCCACTGGGGGGACGGCTCGACGACGAGTACCGAGCCGATCGCTCGATCGTGACGTGGCCCTACACCCGATGGGACGATCCGCTGATGACCATCGCCGATCACCACATCGTCGTCGAAGCGGCCCGCACCGACCCGCTGAAGATCGGCACCGCTCTACGCCGCGAATGGCTCGGCTACCGGCTCGACGGACACCTCTTCGTGAAACGCGCCGCGTACCCGAGTGGGTTGCCCCTGGCCGACCTCGGAGCCACGGGCCAGTGTTACTGCAACCACGCATTCCTCGAGCTGGAGACGCTGGGCCCCCTCGCTACGGTGCCGCCCGGCGCGGCTGTGCACCATCGCGAGATCTGGGAGATCCACGAGGTGCCGTCCCACACCGGCTTGGCCAGGATCGCAGCCGAGTTGGGGCTGGATCATCCGTCGCCGCTGATGGAGGTCGTGGTGTGACCCACGTCATGGGCATCGACACCTCGACGACCGCAACCAAGGCCGTTCTCGTCGCCGCCGACGGCACCGTCGCCGGCATCGCCGCGTCCACCTACGACGCCTCCTCGCCCCAGCCGTTGTGGAGCGAGCAACACCCCGATCTCTGGTGGACCGCAACGCAGGAAGCGATCCGCCGGGTGATGGCGCAGACGGGCGTGGACGCACGGGACGTCGCCGCGGTCGGCCTGACGGGACAGATGCACGGGCTCGTGCTCCTCGATGCGGCGGGCACGCCACTTCGTCCCGCGATCCTCTGGAACGACCAGCGGACCGCGGCCGAGTGCGACGAGATTCGCAGGATCGTCGGCGCCGAGAGGTTCATCCGGATCACCGGCAACGACGCCCTGACCGGGTTCACGGCACCCAAGCTGCTGTGGGTGCGCAACCACGAGCCGGCCGTCTACGCGTCGACGGCACACGTGTTGTTGCCGAAGGACTACGTGCGACTACGACTCACGGGCGACTACGCCGTCGATCGAGCCGGGGGTGGCGGCACCGTACTGTTCGACCTCGCCACCCGCACTTGGTCGGCGGAGATCCTCGATGCGCTGTCGATTCCCTCCGCATGGCTCCCCCCCACCTTCGAGGGCACCGCGGTGACGGGGGTCGTGACGCCCGCCGCCGCCAGGGCCACCGGGCTGCTTCCCGGTACGCCGGTGGTCGCCGGAGGTGGCGATCAGGCCGCAACCGCGATCGGCACCGGCGTCGTCGATCCGGGGACCGTGACTGCCTCCCTCGGCACATCGGGCGTCGTGTTCGCTGCGACGACCGGACCGGTGGTCGATCCGTCCGGTAGCGTCCATGCGTTCCCCCACG
The DNA here is from genome assembly GCA_965216945.1 of Acidimicrobiia bacterium. GTDB lineage: Bacteria > Actinomycetota > Acidimicrobiia > Spongiisociales > UBA5794 > DATHZQ01. The sequence continues at coordinate 1,012,202 of CBDCGU010000003.1, forward strand.
CGATCCCCGATCGCTGGCACCTCATGGGAGTGACGCTGACGGCAGCCGGCTCGCTGGCATGGCTGCGTGACACGGCTGCGCCGGGTCTGGAGTTCGCCGACCTCTCGAGCGCCGCCGGGGATGTCGCCGCGGGAAGCGAGGGACTGATATTCTTGCCGTACCTGTCGGGCGAGCGCACACCTCACAACGACCCCCTTGCCCGGGGAGCTTTCGTCGGCCTCACCCTGCACCACGGGATCGGCCATCTCGCAAGAGCCGTGATGGAGGGGGTGTCCTTCAGCTTGCGAGACGTGCTGCGGGTGATGCTCGCCGCAGGCGTGTCGAGGCCAAGCCAGGTGCGGATCAGCGGGGGTGGGGCCAAGAGCCCCGTGTGGCGGCAGATCGTGGCCGATGTGCTGGACGTCGAGGTCGTCACCGTCAACACGACGGAGGGAGCGGCGTATGGGGCCGCGATGCTTGCCGCCGTGGGAGCCGGGGTCGTGGCCGACATCGACGAAGCCGCCGGAGCGTGGGTGCGGGTGGTGTCGACAACCCAGCCCGGCGGGGATCGATCGCGCTACGAAGAATGCCATGCCATGTACGAACGGCTCTACCCGACGCTCCGGGGCACGATGCATGCGCTCCACGAACAACAGGCGTGAGCCCAACGCACTCGCTGGGCTCACGCCTGCTTGGTAGGGCGTGTTTATCGGCCGTTCAGCCTGTTCAGCCTGAGAACAGACCCTCGGCGGCGTCCGATTCGCCGGCCGGGGGGTTGCCGAACGGGAAGCGGCGATGGAGACCATCGGGCATCAGCTCGGCTCTCAGCTCCTCGAGCTCCTCCTGGGTCAGCTGGCCGTCGTCGAGGTACTCTGCGGCCGGGCCGTCGGGGTCGTTGAGCGGATGGTCCTCTCCGAGCTCAGCCAGCTCGTCTGCGTCGATCACGCCATCTTCGAGCAGTGCCCCGAGGTGGAATCCGCGGTGGAAGAAGCCGCGCCCACGGGACCGGAACTCGTCGCGGTGCTCTTCAAAACGTGCACGCAACTCGACGAGTCGTTCCTCGAACGCATCGGTGATCGAGTCGGCTTGCTCCTGGGTGATCACGCCCTCGTCCACGAGGTCACCGAGAACGTCGCCAAACACGTCGGAGCGGTCGGGGCGCTCGACATCGACGTCGGGCTCATCGGTCTCGGTGCTCGGCTCTTCTTGCGCCACGGCAGCGTCCTGCGATGCCACCAGGGCAAAGGCCGCTCCCCCGCCTACCAGAAGCGCTGCGGCCAGCAACGCCGTCATGACTCTGCGCATCGAATCGGGCTCCTTTCGGGTTCTGGTACCCATCTTCACGACTGACAGCGTCGCAGCCACCTGTTAGGCAAGCGTGAAGGCCGTTTGAGAATCGCATGAGACTCGGCCGACGTTGGAGTGCCTCAACCCGCCTCGGATGCGGGGAGCCGGAACCCCACGAGCGCACCGCCTCCGTCCGGGTGCTCGACGAAGACCTCGCCGCCGTGCTCGGTGACGACCTTCTTGACGATGGCCAGGCCCAGCCCGGAGCCCGGCGTCGTCCGCGCCGCGGCGGACCGGTAGAACCGGTCGAACACGCGGGGCACGTCGGCCGGGTCGATGCCGGGACCGTGGTCTCGCACGCGCACTGCGTTGCCCTCGACCGTCACCTCGATGCTCCCGCCGTCCGGGCTCCACTTGTCGGCGTTGTCGATGAGGTTCGCCACGGCCCGTTCGATCGAGCTGACACTGACCTCGGCGGTGACCTCAGCTGCCTGCAGCGTGATCTCACGCCCCGTGCGCCGGCGGAAGCGCTCCACGACGCGACCGACCAGCTCGTCCAGCTGGACGGTCTGTGGCGGCTCGGTCACAGCAACGGAATCGGCGGCGAGATCCACCAGCTCGGTACTGAGATCGCTCAGCTCGCGCAGCTCGGCGGTCGCCGCATTCAGCAGCTCGGTGCGCTGCTGCTCCGTGAGGTTGCGCGCCCGCGCCAGCAGCTCGATGTTGGTGCGCAAGGCCGTCAGTGGGGTGCGCAGCTCGTGGCCCGCATCGCGCACCAACTGTTGCTGCTGGACACGGGACTCCTCCAAGGCCTCCAGCATGGCGTTGAAGCTCTTGGCGAGACGGCCGATCTCGTCGTCGCGCTCGACCTCGATGCGGGATGCCAGCTCTTGCGTCTCGGCGACGTGCTCCACCGTCTCCGTCAACTCGTCGACGGGTCGCAGCGCACTGCGGGCCACGACGAGCCCCAGCAGGCCGGCGAGCGCCACGCCGACCGCCCCGGCCAGTGTCAGCCGGCCGGTGACACCCTTGAGGGTGTCCTCCACCTCCTCCAGCGATCGGCCCATCTGCAGGACGATGCCTCCACCGAGCGGCACGGCGACCACCCGGATGTGGTCTCCGTCGACCTCCACCGTTTGCGGCGGCGACGCGGTGTAGCCGCGCCTGACCTGCTCGAGATCCTCCGGAGTTGGCAGGACGACCGGCTGGTCGTCGGGAACCCCCCTCTCACCGGTCGGCAGGACGATCTGGACGAAGAACGCATCGAAGCCAGTCGTGCCCCGACCGAGAATGGAGTCGGGGCCGAACGGACGGAACCGGCCGCGTTCGCCCGCTTCTCTGGCTGCCGTCGCGGGGGTGTTGACGAACAGCTCGAGAGCTGCCAGCGGGAACCGCTGGATCTCGCCGGCACGGGTCACGAGGCTCTCGTCGATCTCTTTGAGCAGCTCCTGCCGGGCGACGGCCTGTGCGAGGAATCCGGCAACGACGACGACCACGGCAACCGCCGTTGCCGAGATCAACGCCATTCGGGTTCGCAGTCGCATGGGTGCTCCCGGCGGCTCAGGCCTCGCGGATCACGTAGCCGACGCCGCGCACGGTGTGAATGAGACGGGGCATGTCACCCGCCTCCGTCTTGCGCCGCAGGTATCCGATGTACACGTCGAGGGAGTTGGATGACGTCTCGAAGTCGTAGCCCCAGATCCGCTCGTAGATCACGGATCGATTGAGCACGATACCGGGGTTCTGCATGAGCAGCTCGAGGAGGTCGAACTCGGTCTTGGTGAGTGGCACCACGACGTCGCCGCGCCGGACCTCGCGGGTGGCGGCGTTCATCACGAGATCGCCAACCACGTACACCTCGGTACTGGCGCCTTGGGAGCGGCGCAACAAGGCCCGCAGCCGGGCGAGCAGCTCCTCGAGGGCGAACGGCTTGACGAGGTAATCGTCGGCACCCGCATCGAGCCCGGCCACGCGGTCAGACACCGTCTGGCGAGCCGTGAGCATCAGGATCGGCGTGCTGACCCCACGAGCGCGAATGCGGCGGGCGGCTTCCAGCCCATCGATGTGCGGCATCATCACGTCCAGGACGATCACGTCCGGGTTGTCATTCATCACAACGGACAGCGCTTCGGCCCCGTCTCGCGCCGTCGTCACCTCGTAACCCTCGAAGCTCAAGGCTCGTTCGACGGCCTCGCGCACACTGCGGTCGTCCTCGACGACGAGCACCCTGGCGGTCTCGATCTGTGTCATCAGCTCGGTTTGCATCTCCACGACATCGTGAGCATGTGCCATCGGAGGCAGCTGAGATCACTCTAAGAACTCGATGAGAGGGTCCCGAGACAAAGAGACCTGGTCGGCGCGGCCGGTGAGGATCAGCAGCAGCTGACGCAAGACCGGATTGGGTCGACGCCGGCCGAGCTCGAGCTCGGTGCCGAGGTAATCGCCGTGCGTACCGCCCGGATGGATGGCGGCGAGAATGCGCCCACCGAACGAGGGGTCGGCAGGATTCGCACCATGCATCAGACGTGGACCGGGCCGGCACGCTGCCACGACGTAGGCGAGCCCCGACGTCGAGCATGCGGCCAGCCGGGGGAGCTGCCCCGGGTGCAGGGCGTGGGCGACGGCGTCGCCGGGAAGCAAGGCCGCCCAGAAGTGCTCCGGAGCCACGCCGAGGTCGGACACGTGGTCGGCTCGCATGCCCGGTGAGCCGAGGGCGACGACATCGGCCTCGGGAAGGTGCTCGCCGAGACCGAGCCGGAGCGCCTCGCCGACGACGACGGAGCCGTACGAGTGGCCGACCAGGGAGACGTGGCGACCGGCCAGGTCGAGCCCGGCCAGCAGCCCCACGAGCTCAGGGCCCGCCGCATCGGCATAGCCACCGAGAGCGGCGTGCACGACGGTGGGTGGCGTGTCGTAGCTGAGGGCCGCCACGAGGGCGAGATCGCCCCCGGATTCCTCGAGCGCAGCGACGATCTCGAGGCGGTGCGCCAGCTCGTCGAAGGACCGCATGTCGACACCGGCGCCGGGAACGAAGAGCGCAACGTGTGTTGCGTCGAGGGGACCGATCCACTCGACGATCCGACCCGCCTCCCAATCGAACTCGAGGTAGCGACGGTGCGGTGCGGCCAGCACGTCGAGGGTGGCACGATCGGCAAGCGGCTCCCTGCGCACGGCATCGAGTCGAACCCGGTTCGCCAGGAAGCGAGCGTCCAAGGGCACTCCACCGAGACCACCAACGACCTCGGGGAGCGCTGCGGCGAGCCGTGCGGCGGTTTCCTCACCGTGGCGCCCGAAGAAGGATGCGATCTCGGCAGGGGCAGCTCCGCTCTCCACGAGCCGTATCAGCTCGGCACGAACCTTGCGGAAGTCGTTGCCGGCCTCCACGCGAAGCGATTCCGGATCGGAGACATAGGTGGCGAGGCGGGCGTTCGCCGCGGCGTCCGCAAGCAGCGCACGAGTTGTCCAGGTGGGAGTGAGCGCAACCATACGCTGGGCTTCGATCAGGTCGGCACGCTCGGCGAGGCTCGACGTCCAGGCTGCCGCCCATCTGCGGGCGCCATCGATATCACCGGCAAGGCCGGCGGCAGTGGACGGATATCCATGCTGGGCGAGAACAGTTGCCGCGGAGGACGCATCGTCGAGCGCCACCGCCGCTGCTCCGAGCCGTGAAGCGAGCTCCCGCAGCCGGTCGGTGTCGACGCGGCAGAGGCTCATGCGGCGCACCGTATGCCGTGAAGCGGCCCTGTTCAAGAGGCGTGGCGGCAGCCGAGCACGTCTGCAGCTGCGGGATCGACCTGTTGTCGCACCGACCGGCGCCGCCCAACGGGTGGCTCTTTCGCCCATCGAGACCTCGGTCGCTACGGTTGGAGCACTCCAAGCCTGGACACACCACGAGCCTCGGCCGCACCATCGCCTTCGCCACCAACCGGCTCGTCGCCCCCGTCGAGGGCATGCACCACGCGATCGCAGACCGCTGGTTCACCCTCGCCGGACGTGCGGCAACGCCCATCCGCGCCGCACACGACGCGGTGTCCCGCCTCGTCTACACCTCGATCCGGGTCACAGGCACGGCGGTTGGTGCGGGCCTCGACCTGACGGCGCTGCGCCACTCGCCCGCGTCCGACAAGGCAGAGGCCGTCGGCCTGGCTTTGTTTCACAGCCCGGCACACCGGCGCCGGTTGCGAACCGCTCCGATGACGGTACGCCATGACGGGGTGGCCGTTCCGCCGTCACGGCTCGCCGCCGCATTCCCCGATGCCACCGGGCGGTTGGTGTTCCTGGTCCACGGCCTCGCCGAGACCGAACGCACGTGGCAGTCGGCATCGGACGGGGAAGGCCTGCTTGGCAAGCTCAGCGTCCACCCCGCCCTCACCCCGCTGACCGTTCGGTACGACTCCGGGCTGGCTGTCGGCGCAAGCGGCGCACAGCTGGCCGATCTCGTCGAGCAGTACGTCGAGGCATGGCCGGTTCCCGTCGAGTCCGTCGCCATGGTCGGCAATTCGATGGGCGGTCTGGTCATCCGTAGCGCGTGTGAGGTGGCCGGCTCGCGACACCTCGGCTGGCTGGAACGGGTGACAGACGTGGTGACGATCGCCACGCCGCATCGTGGCGCACCCTTGGAGAAGGCCGCGAATCTGGCCACACTGGCTCTCTCGGTTGCCCGCGAGACACGGCCGCTCGCCGAATTCCTCCAGGGGCGCAGCGACGGGATCAAGGATCTCCGCTTTGGGGCGATCAACGACGCGGACTGGGGCGCCGCCCGACGGGACGAGCTGGTGTGGGACACCGCCGATCGCAGTCCGCTCGCCGGGCACATATCCCACCACTTCGTGGCAGGCGTTCTGACCTCCGACCCGGAGCACCCTTTCGGCGCGGTCGTCGGTGACATGATGGTGCGGCCTGCCAGCGCCACCGGTCGCAGCCGGCTCGACCCCACCAACGTCGTCACGGTGGGTGGCACCCGCCATTCCGATCTCCGCCACAACTCCCACGTCATCGACCACGTCATCGGCTGGCTCGGGTAGCACGTCTCCGCGGCGGACCCACGCCCACTCGCCTCGACGGCAGTCGGGCGGAGGGGCTCGATGCGGTCGGCGTGGGATCAGCTCGTGCGGAGAGCCTCCGTCGGGGACATGCGGGCCGCACGGATCGCCGGGTAGAGCCCGGCGATGGCACCGATGACGAGTGCGGCAACCACGCCACCGATCATGGCGATCGGCGGGATCAGCGTGTCCCAGCCCTTGAACGAGGCATATCCGCCCGTCACCAACGCACCGAGCGCAACACCACCAACTCCACCAACGGCCGCAAGCAGCAGCGCCTCACCGAGGAACTGGAATGCGACGTGCCGCTTGGTGGCGCCGAGGGCGCGGCGCAGCCCGATCTCGGCGCGACGCTCGAGCACCGAGATGACCATGACGTTGGCGATACCTACGCCGCCGACGAGCAGCGCGACAGCACCGAGGCCGAGGAACAGCGCCGTGAACGCATCGTCCGCCGCTTCCTTGGCTTCGAGCGCATCGGAGGGCCGGGCCACCTCGACCTCTTCCGGCGTCTCGGGGTTGGCGGTCGCTGCCATCACGTTCATCACGGCGTCGACCTGGTCGGGGTCGGTACGAACGTAGATGGATGTGGGCACGTTGCTGTCACCGAGGTAGGTCTCCGCCGCACCCATGCCGACGAGTGCGGCGCGATCCAAGTCGGGGCTCAGCTCGAACTCGTCGAGGATCCCGATGACCGCCCACCACTTGCCCCCCAGCCAGACGACCTGGTCGCCCGTGATCTGGGTGACACCGAGCCGCGCCGCCGCCACCGACCCGAGCACCGTCGTCGGGAACTCGGCGCTGGCGTCATCGAGGAAGCGCCCGTCGGCCACCGAGCCCCCAAGCGATTCCAGCAGATTGAGGTCGACGGCCTGCACCGTGATGCCACCCGACTGGGACTCGGGCACCAGGTCGGTGCGGTAGACGTTGACGCCGTCCACCGTGCTGACGGCGCTGGTGGTCTCCACCGGCCCGATGCGGGCGATCATCGCTGCCGCTTCCTCGGGCAGCTCGCCTGAGCCGCGACCGAATCCGGCGCCGGCCTGCACGGTCACGAGGTTGGTGCCGAGCCGGTCGAGTTGGGCGAGCAGGTCGGACTTGGACGACTCCGAGAGACCGAGGACGCCAACCATCGCGGCGATACCGATCATGATTCCGAGTGCGGACAGCGCGGCGCGCAGCTTCCTGGCTCGCAGCCCGACGCTGGCGACGCGTGCGACATCGGCAGCATGGAGTGCGCTGGGCTCGAGGTGGGTGTGCGTTGTCATGTCCGGTTCCCCCCGTCGTGTTCGATCTTGCCGTCGCGGATGGCGATCGTGCGGGGGAAATGCCTCGCGATCTCGTGGTTGTGGGTGATCACGACGATGGTGGCTCCATCGGCGTTGAGCTCCTCGATCAGCTCGACGATGGCGTCGCTGGTCTTGGAGTCGAGGTTTCCGGTCGGCTCGTCGGCGAGAACGATGTCGGGCTCACCGACGAGCGCCCGGGCGATCGCCACCCGCTGCCGCTCGCCGCCCGACAGCTTCGTGGCGACGTGGTCGAGCCGCTGGCTGAGACCCACCCGGTCCAGTGCGTTGCGTGCGAGGGCCCGTCGCTCGGCGAGGGCCGTCCCGGTGTAGAGAAGACCGTCGGCGACGTTGTCGAGCGCGGTGTACCCGCTCAAAAGGTGGAACTGCTGGAACACGAATCCGATGTGGCGAGCACGCAGCGCCGAGAGATCGCAATCGCTGAGCTCCGAGACCTGGTGACCGGCAACGGTCACTTCTCCCGATGTCGGCCGGTCGAGCGTTCCCATGATGTGGAGCAACGTCGACTTGCCTGAGCCGGAGGGCCCGACGACCGACACGAGCTCGCCCCGGTCGACGGTGAAACTGACTCCGTCGAGAGCACGGACGGGCGGTGTGGTCGGATACTCCTTCACGACGCCGTCCATGGACAGGACGACGTCGTTGCCGCTCGACGTGGCATCGAGCTCTGACAGCAGGGCGGTCATGGCACGACAACTCGGTCGCCGACGCCGACACCATCCGACTCGATGGATACGAGCCCGTCTGCGTAGAAGCCTGGATCGACGGCGACGAGCCGGGTGGCACCGGATGCATCGACCACCTCCACCGCGTAGCCACCCTCGGCGAGGGCGAGCAGCGCCGTGACCGGCACCGCCATGACGTCGTCGACCCGGTCCGTGACGATGTCGACGTCGACTGGTGCCTCGTCGAGCCCGGATGCGGCCTCGGGGTCTGCGAGCAGGATGGTGACCTCGAACACGGCCTCGCCCTGAGCGCTCAACGATGCGACGGTGTCGACGGTCTCCACGGTCCCCGGCGTCTCGGAGTTGTCGGGCAGCTCGATGGTCACGGGGTCACCTGCGGCGACGAGACCCTGGTCCTCGGCGGGCAATTCGAGGGTGACCACGATGTCACTGCCCGTGGCAGCCAGCACAGGGGTGCCGGGCGTCACGACCGCGCCTACCGACGTGATCCGGTCGCTGATGCGGATGGCCGACTCGAAGAACACGACCTCGCCGAGGTGCACGATGGCGTCCTCCTCGGCGCCGATCGACGCCTGCCATGCGAGTACCGCAGATCGGGTGGAGGCCGTGTAGACGCCGTCGACCGGACCAGGATCGAACCCGAGATCGGCCAGCCCTTGCTCCAATTGCTGGATGTCGTCTCCGGTTGGCGCAACACCATCACCCACTTCGAGAACGGGCTGACCGGAGGTGATGCCTTGACCGACAGCCGCCGGAACTGCGAGCACCTCACTCGCCCGGGAGACGAAGACGACCTCCCCGAGATCGACAACGCCGTCTTCCTCGATGCCGACGTCCTCCTGCCAGCGCTCGACGATGTTCTCCGTGTTGTTGGTGAACTCCTCGTCGACGTCGACGGTGCCGTCCGGGTCGTACCCGAGATCGACCAATGCCTGCTCCAGTTGCTGGACGTCGGGACCATCGTCGACGCCGTCGTCGAGCGTGCGCCACGCCGGTGTGTCGCCATACATGACGAAGGTCGGCTGGTCGTCGACGATGAAGGCCACGTCGCCCTGCTCCAGGACGTCGCCCGCAGCGGGGAGCTGCGTGACTGTGCCGGGAATGCGTGGAGTGATGGAGACTGTTCCCTCGCTGGATGCGATCGTGCGGTAGGCGGGTGTAGGCCCGTACATCAGCACGACTGGCTCGCCGTCGACCTCGAAGAGAACCTCGCCCTGCTCCACGACATCGCCGACGTCGGCCGCCGCGGTGATGGTGCCGGTGACGGCCGAGGTGACCGGGTCGCCGGCAACACGTCCCAACGTGGCGCTGTACGTCGTGACTTCGACGAGATCGGTCTGAACGACCTCGCCCGTGGCGAGCTCGTCGGTGGTTTCGGCGTCGCCTGCGGAGTCGCCATTGCGGAGGATCAACCAGCCGGCGACGAGGATCGTCACGATGAGGCCGGCTGCGACCAACCAGGGCCAGCGGCGAGCCTGGGGAGGCGGAGCCTCCTCCGCGACGTCGTCATGCAGCACCGGCGCCTCCTCAGTGTGTGTCATGACCACCCGATCAGCCATCGTCGCCACCCCGTCCCGCGCCGCCGAGACGGCCGCCGCCCGGGCCGAACCCGGCCAGGATATCCTCGCAGGCGCCCTGTGCGGCCTGGAAGGCCGGATCGTCGAGGTCGAGATCACCCAATGGGCCGCGGACCCCACCCTCGCCGTCGGCGGATCCGTCGCCGCCACCGGGACCGAAGGATGAGAAATCGGGGTCGGGCATGTCGTAACCGTTGTCCCGCATGCATGCAGCGAACTCGTAGAGGGTGTCTTGAATCTCGGTGTCATCGGGTCGACCGAACCCGAGCACCACGCCGTCGAGCGAGTCTTCGCACGCCTCGAAGGCTTCGCCAAGCACCTCACGGGGGTCGTCGATACCATCGAGGTCGGGCTGGCCGAGCCGGACGTTGCCGTCGGAGTCGACGGATGGGTCCTCCAGGTCCACACCCTGTTCGCGGAGACACTCCGTCAATGCGATCACGGCCTCTTCCTGATCGATCTCGGCCGGATCGGCGTCGTCTCCTGCGCTCGTCGTATCGGTGTCGCCACTCAGGCTCGCCACACCTCCGGCCTCGCTACTGCCGCCGCATGCGGCCGCAACGAGCGCCAGCACTGCGACGAGCAGGGCCAGTCTCTTCATGTTCCGGGGACCTCCAGAGAGCATCGTGTCCCCACGATCCGCACTCGCTCTTAACCGTGACTGAGCCTCACCTAAGAACGGGCTCAGAATCGATGCGGGCCGGTGCGGCCCTCACGATCCGGCGTCGCGATCGCTCCGATCCCGCTGGCGCCGAGGTCGAAATCGAAGACCTCGGCGTTCGGCGTGGTGCGACTCCCCCTGACGGATCTCGGAATCGAGACGATCGAGTCCGCCGCCACCGCGCCGGGTGCGGCGCTTGTTGCGGCGGGCGCCGCGCCGGCGACGATCCAAGTCGACGATCTCCGGAAGTCGCGAATCGTAGGGGTATCCTCGGACGGGCGGGACGATCTGGTTACGCATCAGCGCCTCCTCCAACGCATCCGCACCAGCCTCCATCACACCCTTACGGCGCCGTTACGGCTTGGGTGCAACGTGTGCGAGGCTCGGCGGGACGCTGGTTCGTCGACACGGGATCGGCACGGGGTCATCCCGGGGAATCGAGTGTTCGAGATGTTGGTCCGGCTGTACGGAGCGACGCAGATCACGGTCGGGGGTCAAGCGCGATCGGTGGGGGTCGCCAAGGAGCGTGCCGTTCTGGCGCTCCTCGCCACCAGGATCGGAGAGGTGGTGGCGCCGGACGTCCTGCTCGAAGCGTTCTGGACCGGTCAACCGCCGGAGAAGGCGATCCGCTCGTTGCAGGTGAGGATCGCCAATCTGCGCAGGGTGCTCGACGGCTCCGGTGTGGATCTGTTGTCGGAGCCGGGCGGTTATCGACTGGCCGTGGACAGGGACGACGTCGACCTCTACCGGTTCCGATCCCTGGTGGCGGCGGCGCGGGCTTGTCACGGTAACGAGAGGCTGGACCTCCTCGACGAGGCGTTTGAACTGCGCACGGGAAGCCCGCTTGCGGAGTTCGGGTACGACGACTTCGCCCGGCACGAGATCGAGGCGGATGCCGAAGCGCGGCAGGAGGCGGTGGGCCTCCGCGCCGCGAGCCTCGTCGACCTCGGTCGGAGCATCGAGGCCACGACGGACCTCGTCGCCGAGTTCGAGAGCGCTCCGCACCGTGAGCCGCTGGCCACCCACCTCATGCGGGCCTTCGCACTCGCAGGACGTGTGCCGGACGCCCTCGACGTCTTCCGCCGCCACGCCTCCGCACTCGCCGAGCGGGGTCTCGAGCCCTCGCCGGAAGTGACGGCGGTGGAGGAGGCAGTGTTGCTCGAGCGCATCGAGTCATTGACGGCGCCGAGCGGCAACCTACCCCACAGACCGTCGCTGGTGGGCCGCGCCGCAGATCGCAGCAGGGTCACCGAGCGTCTCCGTGAGCAGCGGATGGTCACCGTGGTCGGCCCTCCGGGTGTGGGCAAGACGACACTTGCGATTGCCAGCGCCCATGACCTCGCCGATACGGGTGGAGTGGTCGTTCTCGTGGACCTGACCGTCGCGGACGACATCGCCGCCGCCGTCGAGACCATCGCCGGCGCCGTAGGGGCACCGCGTCGCGACTTGGAGTCGATGCGGACGCGACTCGGCGGGCATGGCATCACCTTGCTCCTCGACAACGTCGAGCACCTCGTACCCGAGATCGCTGCGACCGTGCGTGAGATCCTCGACTCCAACGCTGCCCTGAACGTGCTGGCGACGAGCCGGGTGCCGCTCGGTGTCCCGGGCGAGTACCGGCTTCCGCTCGATCCCCTCCGAGTGCCGGCTCGCGACGCCACCCCGGACGAGGTCGAGGCGGCACCGGCGGTCCAACTGTTCGTGGCGCGGAGCGGCGCCGTTCGCGGCGGGTATTCGCTGAACGACGACGACTTGGACGCTGTGGCCGACCTGTGCAGAGCGCTCGACGGGTTGCCGCTGGCAATCGAGCTGGCGGCGAGCCGGATGGCCGTGTTGTCCCCACACCAGATCCGAGCCCGCCTCGTCGACAGTATCGGCCTCCTCGCCGATGTCGTCGGTGGTGGACCTCAACACCATCGCACGGCACAGGCGGCGATCGAATGGTCCACAGGGCTGCTTTCACCTGACGCACGAGATCTCCTCGGTGCCCTCTCGGTGTTCCACGGTGGTTTCGACCTCGGCGGCGCCGAGGTCGTGGCTGCACCCCCGCTCGATCCGGACGATGTGGTGCACTGCCTCGACGAGCTCGTCGCTCACTCGCTCCTGCTCGTCGACCACGACGCCGACCCTCCGCGCTACCGCATGCTGGAGAGCATCGCCGAGGTCGCAAGAGGGCTCCTCACCACGGTGCAGCGGGAAGGCGCGGAGCGCCGCCATCGCAGTTACATCCACGACCTCGTCCGAGACGTCCTCGGCGACGCAGAGTCCGTGCCTCCTCGCGGCGACCTGTCACGACTCGACGCCGAGGCGGCCAATCTCCGCCGCGCCATCATTGGTGCCGTCGACACTCATCCCCAGGAGGCCGCCGCCCTCCTCGCCGACTCGGCCCACTGGTGGCGCCGAAGTGGGCACTGGAAAGAGGGAGCCGAGCTCGCCGAACGGCTTCTGCGCCACGCCGTGCCTGCCGACCCTGCCCTCTGTCTCAGGTTCTACCGCGCAGCGAACTTCCTGATCCTGTTCGGGCCGGACAACGAGAACCTGCTCACCTACCTGGACGAAGCGGATGGACTCGCCCACCGCCTTGGCGAGGAGCCCGACCTCAGGACGCGGGCGCTGGCATTGCGTGTCGGGGGCAGGCTCGACGAGGCCGTAGCGCTGCACGAACAGGATGCCCATCAGGCCCGAGCCGCCGGGCGCTCCGCCCGAACCCAGTTCGCCAACATCGCCGAGGCCAAGATGCTCCAGGGCGAGCTCGCGGCGGCGCGGGTAGCCGCCGAACGAGCACGCCGCGAGGCGGAGATCCACGGCGAAGGCGACGTGGACACATCCATCGTCACCCTGGCCCGACTGGATCTCCTCGAAGGCAGGTTCGACGAAGCTGCCAAGGCGGCCGACGAGTGGATCCGGCGGAGCCGGACGGGCCAGGGCGATCGTGGGTTCGTGGCCAGCGCCATGCTGGTGCGCGTCGTTGCCGAGGTCCGGCGTCGCAGGATCGACGAGGCCCGCAACCAAGTCACCCACATGCTGCGTCTCTGCGCAGGCTTGAGTGGGATTTACGGCCATGCCGCGCTCGTGGTTTCGGGTCTCTTGGCCTTCGAACTGGGCGACGCCGCCCTGGGCTGCCAACTGCTGGGCGGTGCCGAGAGACTCCGATCCGGTCGGCCCAGCACGTGGCTCCAGGAGATCACCGAGGAAGTCGAGCAGCGAGCGACCGCGCTCGGACTCGATGTCGAGGCTGAGGTGGAACTTGGTCGCAGCCGGTCGATCGTGGAGACGCTGCGCCTCGCTCACAGCCTGGCGACACCCCGATGAGCGGCGATTCGCCGTACCGGGTCACCCCTTGCGCCCCCACGTGACGCTGTGCACAGGAGAGAGCTGCGTGGTTCCGACGTCGACGAAGCCGTGGCGCTGGAGCAGTTCGACGTAGGTGTCGACCGGCACGAGTTGGTCGTCGATCAGTGCCTCGAAGAATTGGATCCCGGCCATGATCCGCCCCGGCACCGTTTGCAGCTTCTCGTCCGTCTCGGGGAAGGGAAAATCCGAGATCACGAAGAATCCGCCCGGGCCGAGTGCCGCTCGCACGTTGGCGGTGACCCGATCGATGTCCCGACATTCGTGCATCGAGATGTTGTTGATCACGAGATCGAACTCGTCGCGGTGGTCGAGGTCCTCGAGAGGGGTATGGATGAGCTCGACCCGATGACCGAGGCCTGCTCTCTTCCTTGCCTCATCGGCGAGCTGTAGCGAATAGCTGTCGCCGTCGGCGCCGACCAGCGTCGCACCGGGGTAGGCCTCGGCGAGCCGGCTCAACCCGAATCCGGCTCCGCAGGCGGTGTCCAGGATGCGGCATTCGCCGTCGAGTCGGGCAGCGAGATCGGGCACGATGGCGAGTCCGCCCGGGATCAGCCTGAGGTAGAAGGCACGGCCGGTGGCGGACACGGCCTGGATCCACTCGTTGCTCGTCTCGTCCCACCACGTACGCTCGCCGGTGGCGAAGTTGGCATCGAAGACATCGAAGATCTCCGGCCTGGTGATCACCGTGAACACTCCCCCCACCTGGGTGGGTGACTCGGTGTCGAGCAGCAGCCCGCCGACGTGCTGTGCGAGCCGGAACGCATCCTCGCTGCGCTCGATGATGCCCTGTGCCAGTGCCGACCGGCACCACACCGACGTGTAGAACGGGTCCAGCTCGGTCTGCCGGGCCAGCGTCTCGGCGGTGAGCCCGTCGGGTGACGCCGCCAATGCGGCGACGATGCCCCGGCTCAATCCGATCTCGACGGTACGGGTGCCGATGTACCCGGCTACCAGCCCGAGAAGCTTCTGGGCCTGCTGTTCTGCCGTCACCAGCTGCATTGCCTGTGTCATGGTCTGTCCTCTCTCGTCCAGGACCGTCACTTGAAGACGGCGACCCACCAGCAGCCGCATGCCGAGCTTCCGATGGGGGTGCTGAGCTGCTCGGCGAGGGTGTCGCGGTCTGCGGCTCCGTGGGGGGCGACGGCCAGGTGGACCTCGGCGCCCGCCGGGTTCTGCAGCGGATCGTCGAACGCATACGGGTCGTCGCCTACGGCGATGAACCCGCGGAGCACGATCTTGTCGCCTCGGGCGACGACACCATCGACGCCATACGCCGCCGCCGCGGCCGGCCCGGTCAGGTCGTCCGCATCACACGGGTCGGTGCACAGCTCGGGGTGGTTGAACACGAAGGCCCACAACGTGAACACCTCGCGATCGCCGGGCTCGATCCCTTCCGGGTACACGTAGTCGCCTGGGATCGGGGTGTCCATGCGCACACCGACGGATAGCCCGTCCCGATGCCGAACCAGCGTGGCCCCACCGGGCGAGTACACCTCGGCGCCGCCCTGATCCAAGAGGTCGGTGTCCTCACGGGTCTCCGCACTTGCTGGTGCCAGGGTCCAAGCCATCAGCATGGCCGCTGCCAGTGCCACGAGCCACAGTCGACGTGTCATTCTCATCTCCCTCGAGATCGCTGCGTCTGTCCGGATCCGGCGGAAGCGGATCACATGTGGACTGTGGCGTCGGCGTTTACGGCTGTGTTACGGGATCCCGCCGGCGGCTACGAACGCCGGTCGGTGCGGGTGAACCGTCGCAGGCCTGCTGCTCTCAGGTCTGCCGAGATCAGAATCGATCGGGATGCGGACCGGTGCGGCCGGCACGATCGAGCGTCTCGATGTCCCGAATCTCGCCGTCGCTCAGCTCGAAATCGAAGACGTCGGCATTCGACGTGATGCGATGCCGCCTGACGGACTTGGGAATCGAGACGATGCCGCACTGAAGCATCCAGCGCACGGTCACCTGCACCGGGTCCTTGCCGTGGGCAGCAGCGATGCGCCGGAGAACGGGATCGCCGGCGATGGCGCCCTTGGCGAGTGGGCTCCATGCCTCGAGCCGAATCCCGCGATCAGTCGGCTTCGTTGTCATACAAAGAAGCGGTGTCGACGTGGCGGTAGCCCGCTTCGATGGCCCACCGCACTGCGTTCTCGGTCTCGGAACCGGGTTCGCTCCTGAACACTCCCAACCCGAGCCGCGGTATCTCGACGCCGTCGTTCAAGGTCACGGTGCCGTCGATCGTCAGGCTCATCACAGCCTCCCGGCTTCGACGATGCGTTGCAGGAACTGGCGGGTGCGTGGTTGCTCGGGATCCGAGAACAGCTGGGCCGGTCCCGCCTGCTCGAGGATGACGCCTCCGTCCAGGAAACACACGGTGTCGGCGACATCGCGGGCAAACCCCATCTCATGCGTGGCGATGACCATCGTCATCCCCTGCTCCTTGAGCCCGCGGATCACGTTCAACACTTCGGCCACCAGCTCCGGATCGAGCGCAGACGTCACCTCGTCGAACAGCATCAACTCCGGCTGGGTGGCGAGGGCACGCACGATGGCGACGCGTTGCTGCTGACCGCCGGAGAGCCGATCCGGGTACTCCTCGGCTTTGTCCAGCAGACCGAAGCTGTCGAGCAGCGAACGGGCCCGCTCCTCGGCGTCGTCGCGGTCGACTCCGTGCACCTTGCGGGGACTCAACGTCACGTTGTCGATCACGCTCATGTGGGGGAACAGGTTGAACGCTTGGAATACGATGCCCATACGCTGGCGCACCTGGTCGGCGTTGACCCCGCGCTCGGTGATGACCGTGCCGTCGAGCACGATGTCACCCTCGTCGATCGGGATGAGCAGATTGGCGCACTTGAGCAAGGTCGACTTGCCGGACCCGGACGATCCGATGAGACAGACGACCTCGTGAGGCTCGACCGCAAGGTCGACGTCATCCAGTACGACCTTGTCCCCAAACGCCTTCCGGACGTTGCGCAGCTCCAGCTTGTTGGTCATGCACCCACCGCCTGTTTCCGTTTGCGATCCCGTTCGGTGTACCAATCCGTGAAGCGGGCCACGGGGATCGAGACGGCGAGAAACAGCACCGTGGCAACGACGTACGGTGTGTAGTTGAAGCTGCGGGCAACCTCGATCTCGGCCTCCCTCACGGCTTCCCTCACGCCGAGAATCGACACGAGCGCCACGTCCTTCTGCAAGCTCACGAAACCGTTGAGGAGGGCGGGGATCACGTTGCGGACGGCCTGCGGAACCATCACATGCCGCAGCGCCTGCCACTGGGTGAGACCGAGCGAACGCGCCGACATGCGCTGGCTCTCGTGCACCGATTCGAGCCCGGAGCGGTACACCTCGGCTGTGTAGGCGCTGTAGCTCATCACGAGCGCCGTGAGGCCCCAGAACGTCGGACTGATCGGGACACCCGGCAGCTGGAGGGCCGGGACACCGAAGCCGAGCAGCAGGATCAGCAGGATGATCGGAATGCCCCGAATGATGTCGATGTAGAGCACGACCAGCGCCCGGAGCGGGAAGAACGCCGGGCCGCGCAGCTGCCGGATCACCGCCAGCAGCAGGGCGAAGACCAGGATCAGCACCTGGGCTGCGAGGAACAGGCGCACGTCCAGCCAGAACGCCGACGCGATGATCGGCCACACCTCGACGAACTTCTCGCCGCTGAAGAACTGCTGCTGGACGGCCGGCCACGCCTCGGACGTGAGCACCCACCACAGCACGACTGCGACGAACACAACGGTGGACACAGCTGCGATGAGAGCGCTCTTGGCTCCCTGTTCACCCTCCCACACGCGCCACCGGGACCCGCGCTCTCGCGGGCCCCGGCTCGGCGGTATCAGTGAGGGTGGACGTATGTCAGTCAGGGCATGGGCTCCGTACTACCCACCGATCTCCGGAACGTCGCCTCCGGCCTCCAGCCACAGATCGATGAGCGCTTCGATCGTCCCGTCATTCGTCATCTCGACGATGACCGGATCGATGCACTCTCGCAATGGGTTGTCCTTGGCGAACAGCAGCCCGAACTCGTCGGGCTCGTCGGCCTGGGCGGCGAACGTCCCGGCCACGATGGTGCCCTCGATCTCGACCGCGGTGATGAAGTACGCCGTTGGAAGGTCGACCACGATGCCGTCGATCTGTCCGGCGTCGAGCGCCGCCTTGGCGTCGGCATTCGTGTCGTACACGAACGCTTGGGCATCCGGTTGGATGACGTTGTCGATGAAGTCCAGACTCGTGGTGCCGATCTGGGCGCCGAGCCTGGCAGGCTTCAGCTCGTCCAGCGTCGTGACTCCGGCGAAATCGCCGTCCTCGAACGTCACCAGCGCCTGCTGGGTGACGTAATACGGCTCGCTGAAGTCGACGACCTGGGCCCGCTCGTCCGTGATCGAGTACTGCTGGATGTTGAAGTCGAAGTTCTTCGGTCCGGGGGCGATGGCTTCATCAAAACCGGTCCGCACCCACGTCACCTGATCGTCGGCGAACCCGAGGCGGGACGCGATCTCGTACACGAGGGCGGATTCGTACCCGGTCTGCGACTCCGGAACGTCGAAGTTCTCGCCGTCGGTTGTGCCAACCCAAGGTGGGAAGGCGGGCTCGCCGGTCGCCGCCGTGAGCACGCCGGCGCTGACCAGCGTCAGATTGTCGACAGAGCAGGCGCCTGCGGTGGTGGTTGTCTCCCCGGCCGTCGTCGTCGTCTCCTCGACGGTGGTCGTGGTCTCGGCCCCCGTGGTGGTTGTCTCCTCGGAGGTCGTAGTGGTCTCCTCGACGCTGGTCGTCGTCTCGGCGGTCGTCGTCGTGTCCCCGGCAGCCACCTCGTCGTCGTTGCTACTGGCGATCGCAGCAATGATCGCGATGACGGCGATCACGGCGATCACACCACCCACGATCCAGGCGGTGGTCGACACACCCCCTCCAGTTGCGGCGGAAGCTCCGGCGGCGCCGGCCGCCGCGGCGTCTTCGGCGGGTACGCCGGCGTCCTCCGGTCCGTCAGGGACGTCTGGCGTTCGGTCGTCAGTCATTGGGTTCCCTCCGTGAAGGCAGGAGCCGAGAGTAGCGACTCTGCCCCGGGCCTTCGGCGCATTCGTGCGGGTTGCGGCGGGTTCGGAGCGCTGGTTGTGCCACTAGGTTCAAGCCGTGAACCCGACCTACATCTCGGTCGACGTCGAAACCGCCGGCCCGTCGCCTGCCGATCACCCGATGCTGGCCATCGGAGCCTGCCACGTCGCGGACTCGACGAGGACCTTCTACGTGGAGCTACAGCCCGATCGGACCGGTATCGACGAGGGAGCGCTGCGAGTCAGTGGCCTGTCGATCGATCGCCTCGCCGACCAGGGAGAACCCCCCGAGAAGGCGATGGTCCGATTCGCCGACTGGGTCGAGACCACGACCAAGGGTTCTCTGCCCGTATTCGTCGCCTTGAATGCGCCCTTCGACTGGATGTTCGTCGCCGACTATCTGCATCGCTACGTGGGCCACAACCCGTTCGGCCACTCTGCCCTCGACATGAAGGCTCTCTACATGGGCGTTGCCGGCGTGGACTGGCTCGACACGTCACTGCGGCACATCGCCGAGCACTACGACATCAGTGCGACGCTTCCGCACCATGCGCTCGAAGACGCCGTGGTTCAGGCGGCACTGTTTCGCCGGCTCCTCGAAGACGCAAGGCACCAGGAGGGTGCGGAGGGATGACAAAGCGGACCCGACACAGAGTAGTTTGGGATACGTGAAGGCGGCTGACGCACCGGTTCGGGTCCCCACCGGCGGTTCGCCACCTTCAGGGGCCAGGAAGGGGGATGGGATCGTGAACCAGCAGGCATCGGATCTGGAACGCATCGTCAGCTCGGCTCGCCGCCTGGGTGTCGAGCTCGACGAGGTCGAGGCGCTCAACTGGCTGACTGCGGTGGCGATGGCGAAGGAGAGCGCCGACGTTGTCGTCGACATTGGCGCCGGAGTGTTCGGCCACCGCGTGACGATGCTGGATTTCAGCCCCGCCGACCTCGCCTATTTCCGTAAGGTCGGGGAGCTCGTCGGGTTCGAGGACGAAGACGGCGTCGAGACCGCCCTGGCGCTGTCGGGTTCCGCGGCACAATCCAAGGTCCAGACCTATCCGGGTGATTGCGACTACTTCGAGCGGATCAACATCAAGGCCCCGACACGGGAGGCGGCGTGCCGGCGACTCGGCGAGCTCATGCGCCGCAAGGCGCTGGGGACCATGGCGGGCGACACCTACCGCCTCATCGAAGTGAAGTTCGGCAGCTACCCGGTCGACGTCATCCGACACGACCGGCTGCACAAGAAGGGATCACCCATCTCATGGCGCCCGTCCGACGTCGAGAACCGGCGATTCTTCGCCCAGGACACGGCAGGCGGCACCGTGGAGGTGGCATGGGACGAGGCGTCCAAGGATCCGGGATGGTGCAAGCTCGACTGGGTGGTGGCGGATCCGGTCCGGGGCCAGGTGGCCAACGCCAGCAACATGCTCGACGTCACATGGGAAGCTCCGGACGGTTCGATCACCCCGCTCGACGGTTACCTCGACCCCTACTTCCAGGAGGTCTACCTGGAGGCCGATGCGGTGCCTCTCTTCACCAAGCTGGTGGGCAACCTGTCCAGCGATGCCCTCGACAGCTATGTGGAGCGCCTCGAGAAGGAAGTCCACAAATACGTTGCCAAGGACCCCAAGAACTACGGCAAGGCGGCCAAGCGGATGTACAACATCTTCCGCCTCAACGGCAGCTACGAAGAGGCCGCCTATCTGCGGGAGTTGTTCGACGAACCGACCGCCGTGCTGTATCAGGTCGGCGCCGTGGTCCGGACACTGGACGAGGCGTCACAGCCGGGTTCGGCGCTGAGGCCACGGACGCTCCTGTCGCAGCTCGACAACCTGATCATCTCGGTGGTCAGCACACTCGACGGCGAGGCCGAGGTGGAGGTCGTGCGCCATCTCCTCCAGCTCCGCGCCAGCATCACCGACGGGGCCGAAGACGGCGACGGCGAGGCTCGAGCCACCGCAGTGCAGGCAGCCCGCGCCCGCCTCACGAATATCGTGAACAACTTCTTCTACGAGAAGCTCACCGGCCTGCCCAGCATCGCCGAGTACATGGCGGCGGCCGGCGGGTAGCGCCGCGTCCGTCCGTTGGCCTGGTGTGACTGCGGACCGAGAGACGCTCGACCCGCCGGCATCACCTCGTCGCTACCAGATCTCGATCCGGTCCTGCGGTTTGCGCATCATCGGAGCGTCGTCGGTGATGGCAAATGCCTCGGCGAAGGGGGTGAAGTTGGACAGTGGGCCGTTGCACCGGAAGTGACCCGGTGAGTGCGGGTCGGTGTTCACCACCAGGCGCAGCCACTCGTCGGTGGTGTTCTGACGCCAGATGGTGCCGTACGACAGGAAGAACCGCTGCTGCGGAGTGAGACCGTCGATCGCCTCCGAGTCGGGCGGAAGCGCCTCTGCCAGGGCTTGGAACGCGATCGTCATGCCACCGAGGTCGGCGATGTTCTCCCCGAGGGTGAGCTTGCCGTTCACGTTCAGGTCGTCGAACACTGCGTAACCGTTGAACTGGTCGACAACGGCGTCGGCGCGGCGCATGAACTCCGTACGGTCCTGCTCGGTCCACCAATCTCGTAGCTGACCGGTGGCGTCGAAGCGGCTTCCCATGTCGTCGAAACCGTGTGTGATCTCGTGACCGATCACCGAGCCGATGGCGCCGTAGTTCACGGGGTCGTCGGCATCGGCGTAGAAGAACGGGGGCTGGAGGATGCCGGCGGGAAAAACGATCTCGTTGCGCAGCGGGTGGTAATAGGCGTTGACGACGTGCGCCGCCATCTCCCATTCATGTGGATCGACGGGCTCGTCGAGCTTGCGCAGCTCGCGCTGGAACTCGAACTGTGCAGCCCGCAAACGGTTCTCGACCAGCGGCCCGCGGTCGATGACGAGTCCGGTGTAGTCGCGCCACTCGTCGGGGTATCCGATCTTGTAGGTGAAGCCGGCGAGTTTGGCCAGGGCTTCGTGCTTTGTCTCGTCACTCATCCAATCACGGCGCCGCAGCGAGGCTTCCATGGCCCCGAACAGCCCGTCGACCAGCTCCTCGGCTCGATGCTTTGCGTCGGGCGAGAACGCCTCCGCCACGTACAGCTTGGCCACCTGCTCGCCGATGTCGCCCGTCGCCATCGCCAGCACCCGTTTCCAACGGGGCTTCTGCTCCTTCTGCCCGCCCAGGGTGCGGCCGTAGAAGTCGAAGGCCTCGTCTGCGAAGGCACGCGGCAGCGCCGAAGCAACAGATCGCACAACGTGCCACCGGGCGTACGCCCGCAGGGTCGTGATGGGCGTCGAATCGAGCAGACTCGCCACCGACGCGAAGAATCCAGGGTTGTCGACGTTCAGCTCGGTCGCTCCGTCGATGCCCACGGAGTCGAGGTAGCGGGGGAGGTCGAAGCCGGGCATCAGCTCCGGCAAGTCCGTCACCCCGTGACGGTTGACGATGAGGTCGACATCACGCATCTGCTCTGCCGAGTACGACGGCTCGGCGAGCGCCGTTTCGAACTCCAAGATCGCCTTCGCATCAGCCTCGGCGGTCTGGGCGTCGTAGCCGAGGTTGTCGAGCTGTGCGGCGATGTGGGCGACGTATTTCTCGCGCAGCTCGACGGATTGCGGGTCGTCGCGGAGGTAGTAGTCGCGCTCTGGGAGACCCAGCCCACCCTGTCCGAGGTAGAGGAGGTGGGCGTCGGGATCGTCGAAGTCGGGACCGACACCGATGCCGAACACGAACCGGAAACCCGAAGGATGAAGCTCGGCGGCGAGGTCACGCAGGTCGTCGAGCGACTTGGCCGTGGCGATTGCGGCGAAGAGCGGCCGCAGCGGGGCGACACCGGCCGATTCGATCTGCTCCTCGTCCATGCCACTTGCGTAGAAGTCCCCGACCATCTGCTCGGGCGAGCCGGACGGATGACCCCCAACGGAGGCCTCCTGCATCAGGCGATGGAGCAGCTCCTCGTTGCGCTCCGTGACCTCGTTGAACGACCCCCACCGAGAGTACTCAGGCGGCACCGGATTGGCGTCCAGCCATCCGCCATTGGCATAGCGATAGAAGTCGTCGCCCGGTGCCATTGCCGGGTCGAAGTTCGCGGGATCAATCGGCTTCGTCGTCATGGCCGGAAGGCTAACGCGATGCGGCCGCACGGATTTCGTCGACAAACCCCCTTGACGGGATGCCGGTTGTCTGTTCTACTCGCTCGCCACAACGCGCTCATCTAGAGCGGTGGAGGGACAGGCCCTGTGAAGCCGCGGCAACCCCGAGCGGGTGCCAATGCCTGATCGATGAGATGCCGACAGCGGGTCTCCCGCTTGCGGCGCTCGTAGAGCGCGACAGAGCAAGCGATTGAGAGGAGCCGCGGCGATGGAGACGATCCCACCCCTTGTCCTTGGTTGTGTGATGTGTCCCTGCTCTCGGGTGCGCCCGAGCGCGGTCACGCGCTGAGTCAACGCCACCACCCGAGAGCAACCCCTCCGGCGTTCCGGTTTTGCGAACCACGTGGTGCCCAGCGCACCGCACGAAAGGACAGATCACAATGACACTCGAGGCCACCAAACCATTGAACGACGTCGACCTCGTCACCGTGGGCGGGCTCGCCCAGGCGATCCAGGTCGATCCCGAAAGAGGCGCCACCGTCTGGGAGGCGTCCGTCACCTGGAAGGGCGCCTTCCGCTCCGAGGTCGAGATCCGGGATTTCGCTCCCATCCCGTCCGACGAGCCGGCTGCCCTCGGCGGAACCGACACGGCGCCAAACCCCGTCGAGCAGCTCCTCGGCGCCCTGGGCAATTGCCTTGCCGTCGGGTATGCCGCCAACGCATCGGGGCGCGGCATCGAGATCGAGGACCTGCGCATCGATCTCTCCGGCAACCTGGACCTGCACTCGTTCCTGGGCCTGCGCAGCGGCCACGCCGGCTACGACGCCATCTCGGTCAAGGTCCATCTCGAGAGCGACGCCAGCGATGAGGAGCTCGAGGCTCTCCACCGAGCTGTCATCGGCACCTCGCCCGTCGGGCACACCCTGCAGGCGGCCGTGCCCGTGTCCATCGAGCTGACATGACGCATCGACGGCGACGTCGATCGTGTGGCGCTCGGCGCACGGCCGGGTCACTTCCTCGAGCGGCGGGGAGGGTCACACCGTGACCACCTTCCTGGTGCTCGTCGGGCTGAACCTGGCCGCCTGGGTGGCGCTTGGCGCCGTCGTGCTCCGACAGAGGTGACGATGCGCTTCGCCGCCTCGCAACGTCCCCCCGGGGTCGGCGAGGCGGCGAGCACATCGCAAGCCAACGACGGCGCAGGCGAACCGGCCGTGGCTCTACAAGCGTGTACGGCGCCAAACCGCCGATCGGTTGCACGATGCGGCCAGGAACCCCGTAGCCTCGACCCCACGGAGGCCAACCCTTGAGCGACACACACGACTTTGGATTCACCACCCGCTCCATCCACGCCGGGCAGCGCCCCGATCCGGAGACGGGAGCGCGAGCAATGCCGATCTATGCCACCACGTCGTTCGTCTTCGAAGACGCCCAGCAAGCGGCCGATCTGTTCGCCCTCCAGACCTACGGCAACATCTACACACGCATCGGCAACCCGACGACGGCGGCGTTCGAGGAGCGGATGGCATCGCTCGAAGGCGGGCTGGGGGCGGTTGCCACTGCCTCGGGCCAAGCAGCGCAGCTCATCTCGGTGCTGACCGTCGCCCAGCGAGGTGACGAAGTCGTTGCGTCGACTTCGTTGTACGGGGGCACGTTCACCCAGTTCGATGTGACGCTGCGGCGGATGGGGATCGACGTCACCTTCGTCGATTTCTCCGACCCCGACGCGGTCGGGAAGGCGATCACCGAACGGACGAAGCTCCTCTACGGAGAGACGATCGGCAACCCCCGCGCCGACATCCTGGATATCGGCCGCTATTCGGCGATCGCCCACGACGCCGGCATCCCGCTCGTCGTCGACAACACGTTTGCAACGCCGTACCTGTGCCGGCCGATCGAACACGGCGCCGACGTCGTGGTGCACAGCGCCACGAAGTTCATCGGCGGTCACGGTGTCGCCATCGCCGGCGTCATCGTCGAGGCCGGTACATTCCCCTACGACAACGGCAACTTCCCACTCCTCGTCGATCCGTCACCGGCCTATCACGATCTGCAGTTCTGGGAGAACTTCAGGGAGTACGCCTACCTGACGCGGGCGCGGGTCGAGCTGTTGCGCGACGTCGGAGCGGCCCTGTCGCCCTTCAACTCGTTTCTCCTGCTGATCGGGCTGGAGACCCTTCCGCTGCGCATGCAGCGACACGCCGACAACGCCAAGGAGGTGGCCCGCTTCCTGCGTGACCACCCGGACGTGGCGTGGGTCAACTTCCCGATCTTCGACGACAACGAGTGGACCGCGCTGGCCGGGCGCTACGTGCCCGAGGGCCCTGGTGCCGTGTTCACCTTCGGGCTGAAGGGCGGCTACGACGCGGGCGTGCGCTTCATCGAAGGCGTGGAACTGGCGTCCCACCTGGCCAACGTCGGCGATGCCAAGACACTGGTCATCCACCCCGCGTCGACGACCCATCAGCAGGTCCCGGTGGAGGAGCGCATCGCCGGCGGCGTCACCGATGACATGATTCGCATCTCCGTCGGGTTGGAAGATGTCGAAGACATCCTGTGGGATCTTGGGAACGCACTGCAATGAGAGCCAGACCTCGGCCACGAAAGGCAACCAACCGGTGACAACCACGACACTCCCGGACGCAACCGCAAGGGAGCGGCTCCAGATCATCCAGCGGGCGAGAACGGTCGCCCTCGTTGGCGTCTCGGCCAATCCGATCCGCTCGTCCAACTTCGTGGCCACCTACCTGGTGCGGACGCCGCTCACGACGTATCCGGTCAATCCCGCCTACGACGAGGTGCTCGGGCTGAAGTGCTACGCGAGTCTGCACGACCTCCCCCAGCCACCCGACATCGTCGACATCTTCCGACGGGAGGAGGCCATCCCGGCGGTGGTCGAGGAAGCCATCGACGTCGGCGCCAAGGTCGTCTGGTTCCAACTCGGCCTGCGCCACGATGCGGCCGCTCGCCGCGCCCTCGACGCCGGCCTGCAAGTGGTACAGGACCGCTGTCTCAAGATCGAGCATGCGCGGTTCTCGGGCAAGCTGCATCTCGGCGGGTTCGACACCGGCGTCATCTCATCGAAACGGCGCCTCCCCCTGTGACCACCCTCGTCGAAGCTCTCGGCTACACGCCCACGGAACCCAACGTGGCCCAACGAGGCGTCCAGGCTCTCGCCTCCACCCCGCAGGCGGCGTGGATCCTCTCCAGGCTGCTCGCCCCGACCGACCGCTGGCTGCTCAGAATCTCCGGGGGTCGGACGACCGCGGCAGGCCTCATGACGGGGATCCCGGTGATCACGCTCACCACCACCGGCGCCCGCAGCGGCCTGCCGCGGAGCTCCCCGCTCGTCGGCGTTCCCATCGAAGGCTCGCTGGCCGTCGTCGGTACCAACTACGGCCAGAAGGCGAACCCCGCCTGGGTGTTCAACCTCGCCGCCCATCCGAAGGCGACGGTCACCTACCGGACGACGACCGTGCCGGTGCGGGCGCGACCGGCTGACGACGCGGAGTACGAAGAGGTGTTCGAACGCGCTGCGGGCATCTACCCGGGCTACGACGACTATCGCACCCGTGTCACCGACCGACCGATTCGCGTGTTCATCCTCGACCACGTACCTGACACCGCCACGCAGTAGGAGCGTGCCGGAAAGGGTCGGCCGGTGCGGCGACCGGTGACATGACAATGTCTCGCATGATATGACGTTGTCTGCCGGACCAGCTCTGGAGCTCGCCAGCACCCTGCTGGACCGCTAGGCGGGTGGCGGGGCGCCGCGGGCGAGCAGGGCATCGACCTCGTCGCCCGGCGCCGCGGCGGCGAACCCGGAGAAGTCGCCGTGTTCGATCATGGCCGCAGACAGGTCACGGATCGCAGCGTGCGTGACTCTGGCGACCTGGGAGCCCACAGAGACGCGACGGACGCCGATCTCGGCGAACTCTGCCAGGGAGAGGGCGGCGAACGGACCGGCGGCGAGTGCGTTGACCGGGCCTTCGACAGCCGCGACGACGCGTCGCAACCCGGCCACGTCCGGGGGCAGCGGAACGTAGAGCAGGTCGGCTCCGGCGATTTCGAAGGCTTGGATCCGCCGGATCGCCTCATCGAGGTCGTAGAAGCCATTCATCACGCCGTCGGCGCGGGCACAGAGCACGAACGGGTCGGGCATCGAGCTCGCTGCATCCACTGCGGCGGCGATGCGTGCCACTGCCAACTCGAAGTCGTATGCGGACGGCTGCTGCCCCATCCGGGTGTCCTCGATCGAACAGCCCGACAGCCCGGCCTCGCGCGCCAATCGGACCGTGTCGGCCACGCCGTCGGGACGATCGGCAAAACCGTTCTCGAGGTCGCCGCTCACGGGCAACGGCGTCGAGGCCACGATTTGCTGAGCATGTGCCAAGGCCTCGTCCCGGGTCACGTGACCCATGTCGGGCCGGCCGAGGGTGAATGCGAACCCGGCGCTGGTGGTGGCGAGTGCTGCAGCGCCCGCCGCAGCCATGATGCGAGCCGAGCCGATGTCCCACGGGTTCGGGATGACGAAGCAGCCCCGTTGGTGCAGTTCCCAGAACTCATCGTGTCGAGACATGGACAGGAGCCTATCGATCGGGTTGGCGGCGCAGGTTTCGGCTGCAGCATCCGGTAGCGTGGCCGTACCGCTTCGACCCCCCGGGAGATCGTATGCAACTCGGAATGATCGGGCTCGGGCGCATGGGCGCCAACATGAGCGAACGGCTCATCGGGGCCGGCCACGAGGTTGTCGGGTACGACCTCAACCCCGATGCGGTCGCCGCCCTCGCCGAGGTGGGCGGTGCCGGCGCCACATCCATCGAGGAGATGGTGGCGCAACTCGATGAACCGCGGGCGGTGTGGATCATGGTCCCGCACGGGGCTCCCGTCGACGCCACGATCGCTGCTCTCACCCCCGTGCTGGCACCCGGTGACGTGATCGTCGACGGCGGCAACTCGCTGTACAAGGACACGATCCGGCGAGCCAAGCACTGTGCCGAATCCGGGCATCACTTCATCGACGTCGGCACCAGCGGAGGGATCTGGGGCATCACCGAGGGATACTCGATGATGGTCGGTGGCGATGCGGTCGCCGTAGGTCGGATCCGCCCCATTCTCGAGGCGCTCGCCCCCTCGCCGACCACCGGTTGGGGCCACGTCGGGCCGTCGGGCTCGGGTCACTTCACCAAGATGATTCACAACGGGATCGAATACGGCCTCATGCAGGCGTACGCCGAAGGGTTTGCGATCCTGGAGAAGAAGGAGGAGTTCGCACTCGATCTCGCTCAGATCGGCGAGATCTGGCAGCACGGCAGCGTCGTCCGCTCCTGGTTGCTCGATCTCACCGTCGACGCACTGAGCGAGAACCCGGCGATGGAGGGTATTGCACCCTACGTGCCGGACTCCGGGGAGGGCCGCTGGACCGTCTTCGAAGCTATCGATCTCAATGTCTCGACACCGATCATCGGGCTGTCACTCCTGCGCCGCATCGGGTCGCGCGATGAGGTGGAGTACTCAGACCGGCTGCTCTCGGCGATGCGCCACCAATTCGGCGGCCACGCCGTGAAACAGGAGGAGTAGTGCGATGGCCGAGCTCTGCGACCACCACGTCTTCGTCATCTTCGGCGCAACCGGGGACCTGACGCGGCGCAAGTTGCTTCCGTCGCTGTACCGGGTGGTCACCGAGAACGGTGTTGCGGACCGCACGACGATCCTCGGCGTGTCGCCTGCGGAGATGGAGGACGCCGCGTTCCGCGACCACGCCTGGGCGGCGCTCCAGGAAGCCGGGTTCCTGGACCTGGATGCGCACGCATGGTGTGAGCACCGCATCTTCTACGAGTCGGTCGCCAGGGACTCCACCGACTTCTCCCCGCTGGCGAAGCGCATCGATTCGATCGAACAAGATCTTGGTCTGCCTGGCAACCGGGCGTTCTACCTCGCACTGCCTCCTGCCGCTTTCCCCGAGGTCATCGAGAACCTGGGCAGGGCCGGGCTCAACCGGTCGGAAGGATGGAGTCGCCTGGTCATCGAGAAGCCGTTCGGCCGGGACCTCGCCTCCGCCGAGGAGCTCAACTACCTCGTCCATCGCCACTTCGACGAATCCCAGGTGTACCGCATCGACCACTACCTGGGCAAGGAGACGGTGCAGAACCTGCTCACGTTTCGTTTCGCCAATCCCCTGTTCGAGACGTCGTGGAACCGGGACAGGCTCGAGGCCGTGGAGATCACCGTTGCCGAAGATCTCGGCGTCGGGACCCGGGCGGGCTACTACGAGTCGGCCGGCGTTCTGCGCGACATGGTGCAGAACCACCTCACCCAGCTGATGACGCTGGTGGCGATGGAAGCACCGAGTGGCTTCAACGCGGACGCCATCCGCAACGAGAAAGTGCAGGTGCTGGAGTCGATCCGCGGCATCGACCCCGATCTGGTCGTCTACGGGCAATACACGGCCGGCGAGGTGGGAGGTGAGAGCGTCGTCGGCTACCTGGACGAGCAACGTGTCGCCCCCGACTCACGCACGCCGACGTTCGTGGGTGTCAAGATCAACATCGACACTTGGCGCTGGCAGGGTGTTCCGTTCTATCTACGCACCGGGAAGCGACTCCCGGAACGCACCACCCAGATCGCGGCGACCTACAAACCGGCGCCGGTATGCCTCTTTCACGGCGTTGCCGACAGCTGCCCGATCAACCCCAACGTGTTGCTTCTCACGCTGCAACCCGACGAGGGCTTCGAGCTCCGGTTCGAGGTCAAGATGCCCGGCAAGGAGGGCGTGCTGTCACGCTCGATGTTCTTCGACTACGAGCAGGAGTTCGCCGAGATCCCGGACGCCTACCAGACGCTGCTGTTCGACGTCATGACCGGCGATCAGACGTTGTTCGTCCGTGGCGACGAGGTCGAGGCCAGCTGGCGGCTGTGGACGCCGATCCTTGCCCGCGACGACCTCCCGGTCCACCCGTACCCCGCGGGCACCTGGGGCCCCGCCGCCACCAATGAAGGCCTGGCACTCTGGACCGACGAGTGGACGATGCGATAGCCCTCCAGGCGCTCAGGTTCGAGGCGTCTCGCCGAGCCTGACGGGGAGGATCACTTTCTCCGCACCCACTAGAAGATCGCGTATGCGATGCTGGCGAGGATCGCGTAGACGAGCCAGCCGACGAGAACCGTGCCGATCGCCTTCCCCGTCGAGAAGTCCTGGCCCTCGCGGATGGCGACGACCGCCGCAATGAGCGCCCAGATGACGGCGATGAAGCCGAGGAACGGGATGATTCCCAGGGCCAGAGGCGCCTGCGCATAGCCGAGCACCCGCAGCATCTGACCCAGGTCGGATTCCCCGTCGAAGAACGTCCTGCCGACGACGTCGGTGATGAACGACCACGCCACCCACCCGAGCAATGCACCACCGATGCCCCAGAAGATCGGACCGAAGAATCCGTCCGTGAGGGGCGACAGCGCCGTTCCGAGCCCGCCAAGGGCACCCACGATGGCGACGAGCAAACCGGCCTGCATCGTGTAGGACTCGTCGTTCTCGACGGTGTTGTAGAAATCCGTGTCGAGCCGCGCGGCGCGAATGGCGTTCTGGAGCATGGTGCCTCCGGGATCGGTGTCGGTTGCGAGGCGGAGAGTACAAGAGCGACCCTGCCGTTCGCTGGCAGCGGCTGCAATCCAGGCGCCTGCGAGACCGCCGCGTCTCGGGAGCCGGGCCCGGCAGCGCCTCACGCACCGGTCAGGGGTCCGGCAGGAACGGGATGACGTCGCTGAAGCCGGGCTGGTCCACACACGACGGCCCATCCCGACCCGTCGACAACCTCGTCTGGACGAACAGTCCGACAGTCTCCAACCAGGACGGCTCGGCGAGTCGCTCGCAATGCACCGCACAATCAGCCACCGCCGCGACGTATTCGGGCCCGAACTCGCCGCCGGGGGTGGACGCGCCCTGCAACTCGGCGCGCTCTACACACGCAGCGAGGTCATCGTTGGCTCGGTATGCCGAACCGGCCGGGCCCATCCACAGCAGCACCGACACCACCACGAACAGCGCAGCCAACCCACCAAGCCGTGTCGCCGACCGGCGGCTCACGCTCACTCTGCGATGATGCCACACCATCGCACGGGATCACGTGCACGCCGCGGCGTGCGGAGCGGTATGACCGGTGGCTGCAACGCCAATAGCATGGCCGCCGATGTCGACACAGGTGATCATCCGGGCCGGCCGTGCCGGTGACATCGAGCGATGTCGCAAGATCGACCTCGCCACTCAACAGCAGTTCGTCGATGCTGGTCACCCCGAACCGCTGATCGAGGCGATCGAAACGGCTGGTTTCGGCGAGTTCGAGGGAACGAGATAGGGCCCGGCGAAGCCGCGCTGTTCATGTACGGGCCTGACGGCGATGCGCTCTACGAGACCATCCGCCCGGTGCTCGATCGGATCGACCTACCCTCTGGATCGTACGTCGTAGTGCGGTACGGACCGCCCGGCTCCGAGGAGACAAGGATCACGTTGCGGTAGGCCCGGTGCCGATCTGGCACACGAACGCACATCTTGCCGAGTGCACGGGATCGGCACCCTCGAGGAGCGCTTTCCGTTCGGGTTGGATCCTCAGTGGTCTCGGTGGGGGACGGCGACCAGCGTGAGTTCCTCGATCCCGGTGAAGTCTTTGGGGTTGCAGGTGTGAAGGGGGAGATCGTTGGAGATGGCGATGGCGGCGATCATGGCGTCGTAGGCGCGTGCCGCGGGTTTGCGTCCTGCTCTTCGCAGACCTGCGGCTACCCGACCGAAGCTGCGGGCCGCGGCAGCGTCGAACGGCAACGGATCGAAGTCGGCTTCGGCTTGCTGGAGATGCGCTTGCCGGGCGGAGCGTTCCTCGTCGGTCGACGCCACCAGTGGACCCACCGAGAGTTCGGCCAGGGTGATTGCGGTGATCAGCGGCTCGGCGGGGAGCGGATCGGTGTCCTGCAGCCGACCGAGCAGGATCAGCGTGCTGGTGTCGAGAATCCCGCGAGGCATCGATCACAAGGCCGGGTCGACGACCTGGTCGAGGTCGTGGCGCAACTGGTCGGGGTCGACGGGCGGAAGCTTTCGGCGGCGCGCGATGATCACGTCGAGTGGCATCGGCTCCCGGCTGAGTGGGTGGAGCTCGGCGACGGGCTTCCCGGAGCGGGTGATCGTGAGCCGCTCGCCCTTCGCAGCACGATCGACCACGTCGCCACCGTGGTTGCGCAGTTCCCGAATTGAGACTTCGGACATGCCCGCAGCGTATCACGCGTGATACAACAGTGGAAGAGGGCCGGCCAACCACGCCGATCAACGAATCGGGGGCGAGAACGAACATTCCGGCGAGTGCTCGGAAACGGCACCTCGGCGTGTGCTCCCCGCTCACGCCCATTGCTCAGTGTCACAGATCCGTAATACGTCGAGCGCATGGCTCGAGCCTCTCCGTTCGACTCGACGACGCAGCGCACCGGGCGCCGAGCGAACTCGAGGCAACCGGCATGTCCCGGTCCGAAGCGACCCACACCGCCCTCGTGGAGGCAGCCTCCCACCTCCACGACAAAACAGACGCTCGCCGCCGAGGTCGCCGCACTCGAAGCCGACGAGGACGACCGGGCAGAGATGTTGGCGGTCGCCGAGCTCATGGAGAGCCTTCGTGCGCCGGGGTGACATCTTTGCGCTGCGACTCCCCACAGCCGTCGGCCACGAACAACGCGGGCGCCGCTTCGGCGTCATCGTGCAATTCGACGTCCTCCTCCCACGATCGGTCGTGCTTGTGGCACCCACATCCACCTCGGCCAAACCAGCGTCCTTCGACCCGAGATCGACATCGACGGCACC
Source organism: Acidimicrobiia bacterium (assembly GCA_965216945.1). GTDB lineage: Bacteria > Actinomycetota > Acidimicrobiia > Spongiisociales > UBA5794 > DATHZQ01. The sequence goes on from CBDCGU010000003.1 coordinate 1,045,051, forward strand.
ACCACTCGCATCCTCGTCGAGCAGGTCGGTGCCGTGGACCCACAGCGACTCGGCGACCTCGCCGGGCATCTCACCCCGCAACAACAGTGGGCAGTCGACGCAGCCCTCCTCGCCGTCCTCGGACCCAACTGAGCAGCGCCGATCCACAGATCGGAGCTCGCAACGCTCACATCGGGCAGTGCGCGAGAACGGCATGACATCCGCGAGCGGGTGGTCAGCGGGGTCGGTAGACGTCTGCCCGGTGGTCGATGTAGATGACGCGAACGGTACGGCTGCCTTGATCGATCTCGTCGACGATGCCGTAGGCCCCGACCCTTGCGGAGTGAAGTGCGACCAGCAGGACCCTCTCTCAGCTTCACGAGCGCCGATCAGCAAATCGGTCCAAGAACACGCATCTCGCCAAGTGCACCCGATCGGCATGTACGCCGCCGGGCTTCCGCTGCGCCGCACTGCCACTCGGGGTGGCCACTCATCCGCTGAGGCGGAGTGCCACGGAGACCCCTCCGAGATGCGAGGTGGGGCTCCGTGGCCTGGCCAGGATGGGGTGCTATTGAGTGGGTCCCCGCAGGGTCACTTCCACTCGGCCCCCTACGTTGACGTCGGCCCGGGTGCAGCTGGCTTCGGGAGCTTCGACCAGGTGGATGACCAGGACGCCGGCTTCCTCGGTGAAGTCGATACGTGTCCCATCTACGACGATCTCGGTCTCTGCAGCCAAGCTGCGTGCGAGATCTGCGGCGTCATCGAGGTTGGCGCAGTCAGCGTTCAGAAGCTCATCGAGGGCAGCGGAGTATGCGTTGTACGGGTCGGGTGTGGTGATGGCTCCGTGGAGTCCGATCAGCTGAACCTGCTGCGAGGAGGCGTCGACGATGAAGTAGGCGCACGACGAGGAGCCGTCCGGTCGACGATCGGCGTCGACGGTGACGGTCCAGTCGGTGAGTTCAAGCCGGTCGAGCTCGCGTTGGGTGATCTCCGTTGCGGCCACGTCGTCGTAGCACCCCGACTCGAGACCCGTGCCGACATCGCTGAGGGCAGCTTCGAGTTCGATGAGCGCCGTGTTCTGGACGGTCCCGGGCTCGAGAGCCGTGTACCCGTCGGGCACCGGGTCGCCTTCCACGAGTACGACGACGCCACCGCGGCCGTTGTCGTAGGCAACCATCGGCGGCGATGGCGTGTCGTTGGAGCGGCGCCACTCGTTGGAGCAGTCGAGGACCGGGTCGCCAGTTACGGCGTCGATCACCACATTGCCCGGACACTGCAGCGCTGTCGAATCGGAGCTGGCCAGAATGGCCCATCCCGCCGCCACGGTTGAAAGCACCGCAGCAGCCGCAATCGGGAGAGCCCAACGGCGGCGCCTTCGCTTCGGGCCGGATACTGCCTCAGGGGATTGGGTGATCGTCGCCATGAAGTCCTTCCTGACTCGCTCGAGGAGCTCAGGTTGTGCACCGACTTGCGGGGCAAGGTCCCGAACGATGTCGAGTGGATCGCTCATCGGACGGCTCCTCCCTGGGCTCGCGGGGATGTGTCATCAGGTTCTTCCCCGCTGAAGTCACGAAGTTCACGCAACGTGGCACGCACACGGTTGAGTCGAGAACGCACCGTCCCGACAGGAATGTCGAGCGCCTCAGCGATCTCGGCGTAGCCGAGACCCTGCCACGCATACAGGAGCACCACCTCCCGGTCTCGGTCGGGCAGCTCGTCGATGGCCGCGGCGACCAGGGGCCACAACTGAGCGGCAGCCGCCTCATCTGCGATACGTTCGTCGAACGGCACCGGCGGGTTCTCGCGCCGCTGCGCCAGCCGTTCGAGAGCGGCCCTGCTCCGACTGATGGAGCGCCAGTGCTTCATGACCAGGTTGGCGGCAATACCGTAGAGCCACGGCCTCGCATCGGTCCGGCTGAGGTCGTACCGGCTCCTCGACTCGAAGGCGACCCGAAACAGCTCTCCCAGCACCGCCTCGCCCTCCGCCACACCAACCCGACGAACAACATATCCGAGCAGCTCCGCAGCGTGACGGTCGTAGATGCCGGCAAATGCAGCCGGGACTGACAGCGAGGCAGCAATCAGGCGCGCATCATCCCAGTCAGATTCCACACCACCTACTTCCCCGCAGCCATCGCTGAGTTCACGCTTCCCGTCGCTGTGCCCGACAGCGTTGCACAATCAAGTCTCCAGCTGCGACACCAGATACCAGCCAGGGACCAGGGCCGGCGACCTGACCGCGCCCAGATTCCGCGTCGCGATAGCCCATCTCGGTGACCTGGCCATCACCAGGCACCCGACACTTCCATTCATGCAGCGGGCGCACGAACTGCGGACGAACGTCACCCCGTACGACGCCGCCAACGTCGGGTTGGCCGAAGCGCTGGGGTGCGCTCTCCTCACCGCAGACGCCCGCCTCGCCGCCGCGCCCGGACCTCGTTGTGAGGTCCAGGTCCCGGGCTCGTGACCGCGCTCGGACCACCCGGCATACGCCACCGACCAGCGCAGATTGCAAACCATGCCGAGAATCAGTTCTCGGGGCGGGGCCGCAAGTCGAGCAGGAGTTGGGGAACCGCACCTTTCGGGTCAGTTCGATCGCCTCGATCCCGGGCACTGCTCGGCGTCCGCAAAGAGCAGCACCCGAGACCCCTTGCGTCGCAGGGGGTCTCGGGTGCTTGTCGTTGTTCTGAACCGGCTACCTCAGAAGCTGGCGGGGAATGCGGGGAAGTCCTCCGGCAACTCGGTGTTCCCCGGCGCTTCCGCACCCTGCTCGGAAATGACCGGGCACAGCACGACGACACCGGGGCGCTCGATGGTCACGAGGCCGGCCGCCTGCGCGCCCAGGATGTCCTCAACATCGTCAAAGAGCGCCTCCGGGTAGTGAGACGAAACGAACGTGGAAGCCAGGATGTCGTCCAGCGTCACGCCCGGCGCAGTGTGCACCACGTTGACGTTCCAGTGGGGCGAGTAGCCCGCCTCGCCCGGAATGAACTCGGCGACGTTGGCCTGGTAGGCGCGATCTCCGCCGATCAGGTAGAGGTCGTTCTGCCCTCGCTCGGTGACCCCTTCCTCGATTCCGCCCAGGATGTAGTAGATCTCCTCGCCCTCGTACCAGCCGTTCGCGGTGGTCGCACCTCCCTTGGCAGCAACGGGGGCAGCTACAGACAGCACGGCCAGGGCCATGATGAGGCTGACGAGCCATCTCAGGTGCAGCATGATCCTTCCTCCTCGTCTGGTTGCCGATCGCCGTGTCGCAGGGAGCACGGCGCTGGGAACAGTGTGTGAGATCGGCGTGCCGGGGATCAGGGGACGAAGGTTGCGATCCGTCTCTCCTCGGGGCGCCCACCCGGGCGGCCAGGTGGTCGGCCGTTGCACTCGTCGACTACGGGACGATCCCGAGCCGCACTGCTGCCGCCGCTGCTTCGGCGCGATTCGAGACTGCGAGAAGCGAGTAGATGAGCCGAAGGTGGGACTTGACCGTGGTCACCGACATGCCGAACTCGCTCGCGATCTGCTTGTTCTTCAGCCCCCGAGACACGAGTTGGAGAATCGTCAACTGCTGCGGAGACAATGTGCGTGACAGGCCATCGTGTGACGCACCATTCAACAGCGGGGCGATGAGGTCCGCCTGGATGTAGTGGCGGCCGCTTGCAACCAGCCGAAGCGCGGCAGCGAGCTCCTCGCCTCCGGCCATCTTCGTCAAGCATGCGTTCGCTCCCAGCTCGATGGCCCTCCTCATACTCACGTGGGGGGCGTCGGTGACGACGACCACTCCGACGTTTGGCGCCAGCGCTCGGACGCGTTCGATGACGTGGATGTCGTCGTCGCTCGCCCGAACGGTGCTCGGGTCCAGCAGCACCAGGTCCGCTCGAGCACTCTGGAGAAGTTGTTCAAGTGCCTGTACGTCGACGGCCTCTCCGACGATTGTGGCCCAGTCGAGATCAGCGAGGAGCGACTTCACGCCGATGCGGTAGAGCTCGTTGGGGTCGGCGATGATCAGGCGCACTCGGCGTTTTCTCTCGAGGGGACGCGATTCGGCCGACGATGCCGCGGCGGGAAGTTGCGTTGCGGTTTCGGTGGTCAGGACGTGAAGATCGTTCATCGCATGCATCACAACGCGGCGGTACTGAGCGGGATTGCAGAACAATCCGTGAACGGTGACATGTTCGCGGGTTGGGAGCCATTCTCCATGAACCGGTGCGAGACGGCTGTGGACGCTGGTGGCCTCGGAAGCCCGCCGTTCAAGCGTGTGTGGACGGTTGTGGACGTCCACGGACTTGCGTGGGAGATCAACGGATCAGAAGTTGGAGGTTCGAGTCCTCCAGGCGTGCTCGGTGCTTCAGGGATGGTCCGGTCCCTCGACCGTCGTACCGTGGGAGCCATCCTCTGCGGCAGGGATTCAGGTCCGAGCGAATCTGCGGGTCCAACGCTTCTACGAATCCGAGAGCTGAGAGGCTTCGAGGAGCCGACCCGCGTCCTGCTGGTCGCGGTCGTAGATGCGGACGATATCAGCCACGGTGACACCGTGTGCTGCAGGAGTGCCGATCCCGACGCGGTCACCGGCAGCGGGATCGTCCCTCCGGATGTCATCGGCGCCGGCCTCGGAGCTGACATCCAAGACGCTGACGGAGATCATGACACCGACCCTGCATGCGATGATCAGGCCGGCGATGATGCCCCGGTGAGGACCAGCCCTCGCTTCACGACTTCCGCCCAAGCTCCGTGGGGTCAGGCATCGTCATCGCTCCTGTCGGCCGCCACATGCAAGCAGGCTTATCGCTCTGGGCGGCGGCGGTGCGAACGACTTCACACGGCTCGCGTAGCTGGTGGGCCAGCCCCCTGAATCCGTGGTTTTCCACTGTTCGGGCCCGATGCGTCCGATGGCCCGTGTTGAATGGGTCGCATGACGTATCTTGGCTGGGTTCTCTTCGGGATGGCGGCATTGGTGCTCGTCAGCGGCGTTCCCTTGACCTCGGCCCACTGGGACGTCAACGGCGCTCCCGACAGCTTTGCGCAGTGTTGGGGTCCGAGATGATGGATCCTTGTTGTCGCAGCTGTGCCGGTGCCGGATACCCGGTGTTGCGCAGAGCGCGGGAAAGGTCCCCACACCGTTGCCAACCCAGGAGTTGCACCACCCATCTCGCATAGCCGGCTGATCGGGGATGGGCGGAAGGGACCCCGAACCTACGACTGGGAGATCGTTTCATGGATTCGGATTCCGTTGCAGCGAACATCTTGGAGATCGTGGTCCCGGTCGTCGCTGCTGCGGGTCTCGGCACGCTGGTTGTCATCTCTGCGCTCAAGGGGCGCTGGTGGATGGGGCTCATCGGCCTGATCGGTACCGTGGCTGGACAGGTTGTCGTGTTCGAGGCTTTTGGAGTGGACCCTTCACAAGAGCTCATGGAGTCGTTCCTGGGCCGAGTGCTGAACATCTCGGCCATCTTGGCGTTCTACGGAGGCCCGGTGCTGCTGGTCTACAGCGCCGTGGCGTCGGCCCGTCCAGGATCGTGGTGGAACCAGCATCGTGGGCCGCGGCCCACCGACCGATGAGCTTCGGTCGCCCGTACACCCACGTTCGAGGTGCGCGTGACACGGGCACGATTGCGTCACGACCCGGACCTCGTCGCCCCCGACCTGGTCGACGTCGAGACCGTGTCGGTTCTGAGGCGACGATGGCGTGCCGGCGACTTGACCGCGCCCAGATTCCGCGTCGCGATAGCCAATCTCGGTGACCTGGCCATCACCAGGCACCCGACACTTCCATTCATGCGGCGGGCGTACGAACTGCGGACGAACGTCACCCCGTACGACGCCGCCAACGTCGGGTTGGCCGAAGCGCTGGGGTGCGCTCTCCTCACCGCAGACGCCCGCCTCGCCGCCGCGCCCGGACCTCGTTGTGAGGTCCAGGTCCCGGGCTCGTGACCGCGCTCGGACCACCCGGCATACGCCACCGACCAGCGCAGATTGCAAACCATGCCGAGAATCAGTTCTCGGGGCGGGGCCGCAAGTCGAGCAGGAGTTGGGGAACCGCACCTCTCGGGTCAGTTTCGACGAGTGCGTGTTCAGTGTCTTCCCGGACCGCTGAAGGCTTGCCCCCCTGATTGCACAACGGCGGCGATCCTCCCGAAGGTCTCGAGCAACGCCAGCGAGAAGCGCTGCCAGCTCAGCTTCAGCGCGGCGCCACGACAGGAAGCCGATACGATAACTCCATGTCAGGTCTGTGGACGGAAGATCCGCGACTGGCAGCGGTCTACGACACCGAATGCGCTGGGCGAGCCGACCACGACTTCTACCTCGCTCTCGCCGACGAGCTCGGTGCCCGATCCGTCGTCGATGTCGGCTGTGGTACAGGCGTGTTCGCGGGCGACCTCGCCCGACGGGGCCACGCGGTCATCGGAGTGGATCCGGCTGGCCCGATGCTGGAGATCGCTCGCCACCGATCGGCAGGTCTCGATATTGACTGGATTCAAGGCCTTGCCGACGACGTGGCCACAGGTGTTGCGGATCTCGTCGTCATGATGGGTCATGTCGCCCAGTACTTCGTGGACGATCCTTCCTGGTCCAGCGTGCTCCAGCAGACGCACCGGATCCTCCAGCCCGGTGGTCGACTCACCTTCGAGACACGGAACTCCGCCATCGCATGGGACGAGCACTGGACCGAGCCACGGAGCAAAGCGACGATGCCGCATCCCGAGGGCGGTGAGTTCACGTCGTGGGTCGAAGTGGTCGACAAGTCAGGCACCGCCGATTCGTACACGCTCACCCATCACGGCCACACGATCCTGCCCGACGGTCTCCATCTCACCGCTGCCGAAACGCTGCGCTTTCGGAGCCCCCTCGAGATCATGGCGTCGCTCGAAGCGACGGGCTTCACCGTCGAACACACCTGGGGCGGATGGGACCGGTCCCCCTTCACGCCCAACAGCTACGAGCTGATCGTGGTCGCCCGGCGCGGCTAGCTGTCACGACGGCAAGCTCCAGTGGGCAAGTCGCCTATCCGCCCCAGATCACCAATTCTGGTACCGGAACGCCCGTGTCGCTGAATAGCGACGAATGAAGACATCGGTGTCGACCAGGATGTCAGCCCACGATCCCACTCCTCCCGGCTCGGCGTGGTGGCCCCCGGTGCTGCCCCGAACGTGGCCGCCGGCGCCAGCTCGGGATCGGGGACCTGGTCCTCGAGGTATGAGTCGAGGGGCACGCCGAATGATCTCCGCCATCTTCACGCCCGGCGGCACATCGTGCCGCTGGCTCTGCCGGCGCGCCCAACGACGCCACGGGCGGGTAGAACGAGTGACCGGCCGCCTGGGTCCGACGGCTCGTCGGCGCATTCGGGACCGACCTCTAGGAATGCTTGCGAGCGATCCACGCCATTTCGGCCGGCCATTGATCGGCCCAATCGGCCGTTACGTAGTCGCGCACCTCACCGCCCGCGTGAGGTGCACGCACCTCGATGAAGTCCTCCACCACAAACCCAGTGTCAGTCAGCAAGTGAAACCAGTCCGAGATCGGCATGTTGAACTCGATGCCACCGGGTTCGTCGACGGCGTCGCGCCAGTCGAAGCGGTACATCCCGAAATACGGCCGTTCGAGCCTCTCGGTGACCGGGAGTGAGCCGTCGCGCGGGCTGCACACCTGCGCCAGCGGATGGTTGGTGAAGAACACAAGGCCTCCGCCAGGTCGCAAGAGACGCCATGCTTCCGGCACCCATACCGCAGGGTCAGCCCACAGTGCCGCCCCGTACTCGGAGATTGCGAAGTCGAAGGAAGCGTCCGGGTGAGGCACCGTCTCCGCGTTCCCGTGAATCAATTCGAGCTCCACCCCATGCTCGCCTGCGAGCCGTCGGGCGGTTGCCAGTTGACGTTCGGAGTTGTCGATGCCAACCACTCGCGCCCCTCGTCGCACCATCCAGGCTGACACATACGCCGTGCCGCAGCCAAGCTCGATTGCGTCCAGGCCAGTCATGTCGGCCGGCAGCAAGTCCAAGTCCGACGTCGCCCAGATACCCCAGGTCGGTGTCTGGGCGGCCCATCTGCGTTCCCCCATCTCCACCCAGTCATCTGCCACCGAATCCCAGTGCTCGCGGTTGACCTCGACATGTTCAGGGAGTTCGCTCACGGGAGGAAACCTAGATGCAGAGAAACGAACCTGCTCAGCCGCTTCGCCCGGGACCGTGCCGGGCACCCTGATCCGAAGAGACCTGGGCGGCCGATAGCCAGCCCCGGCACGCAAGAGTGGCGACCGTTCCGGGACGGGGAATCGACACGTGTCAGCCGGGAGCCTGCCAACCGCCGCTCGATCACCAAATGCCGGGCACGAACGAGCACTCTGTCGAGTGCGCCAGAAACACGTCGTGCTCGGTTCTCACGGACCTCCGTCCGGCGCCCCGCGCAGACGGTGGCGGTGGGTCTTCCCGAGCCGCCAGTGGGCTGCGTCGTCTCGCACGCGATCAGGTGCGCGGGCGACTCGATACGGCAATGCGATAGGTCATCTCGGCGTTCTACGGAGGCCCGGTGCTGTTGGTCTACAGCGCCGTGGCGTCGGCTCGTCCAGGATCGTGGTGGAGCCAGCATCGTGGGCCGCGGTCCACCGACCGATGAGCTTCGGTCGCCGTACACCCACGTTCGAGGTGCGCTTGACACGGGCACGATGACGCCACGCCCACTCTACGAGGCGAAGACCCACGTCGATCGCACATCCCCTCCCGGATCGGTCGGTCAGTGGTTGAGCAACGTCTTGATGACGGTGGTGACCTGGTTGCTGATGTCTGGTCCTACGGAGCCGAGGCGATGGACGAGCCGGTTCCGGTTGATCGACCGGACCAGCTCGCATTGGATGTAGCTGGCGGTGTCGAGACCGGTGTCGGCGCCTGCCTCGACCTCGACGTGGAGCGAGAGGCCGCGCCGGGCCGTGGTGAGCGGGGCGACGATCACGAAGGGGAATCCGGGACCGAATGTGTCGGGAGGGCCAAGGATCAGTGCCGGACGGTGTGCGGCGGGTTCACCCGGATAGGGATCGCCGAAGTCGACCAGCCACAGATCGTCAACCGATGCCATCGGGCACCGACGTGTCATCCGCCTCGGCGAGGTAGGCCTGCCAAGCTCGTGGGTCCTTCCGAAGTTCGACAAGCTCGGCGGCCACCTGGTGGGCGAAGCGTTGCCGTCGGAGGGCTTCGGCGGCGTCGCGAACTGTTTCGATGAGCGATGCGCCGGTCGCTTGGCTCAGGGCGAGGAGGCGGGCGTGGGTGTCGGTGTCCACACGAATGGTTGTCGTACCCATAGCGGCAGTCTACATAATGCATGCGTCATGTCTACATCCTCGATTGCTCCCCTCGTGCGCCCACGCCAATCACCAGGTTCACGGACGCACATCAAGTGTGCTCGACATCTGCACGTCGAGGATCGGCGCGGTCGGTTTGCGGGGAGGCGCCAGCGACTCATGATGCAGCCGGGGGGCACCGGGGCCCCGTAGGCTTCCTCGATGGACCCCGCTGCCAGGCCGTTGCTGTTCCTGGATGTCGACGGTGTGCTTGCGCTGTCGGTCGGGAGTGGTGCGCCAGATGGCTTCGTGCCCTACACCGTGACGGCGTCAACGGGGCAAGAGCACCGCGTGTGGCTGAACCCGCGCCACGGAACGTGGCTCAACGAGCTGGGCGAGCATTTCGAGATCGTATGGGCCACGGGCTGGGAGAACGATGCGCCGCGACTTCTCGGGCCACTCCTCGGACTCGCACCCATGAGGGCCATCGTCTTCACAGAGCGGCCTCGAGTCGGCGTTCGGTTGAGGAAGCTCCCGGATGTCGCCGACTTCGCCGGCGACGCCTCGGCCGCGTGGGTCGACGACGATCTCGATGCGGAGATGGTTCGCTGGGCTGATCAGCGCAACGCACCGACGCTGCTCGTCGAACCCGACAGCGCTCATGGCCTCACCCGGGACCACGTCCGGCAACTCATCAGATTCAGCGAGGACGTAGCCGGAACGGGAGACCGATCGGACCCGACTTGACGATCCCACAGCGATGGCCCGGCCCGACGGGTCACCCGTCGACCAGCTGTGTCGACCAGCGAGGCGCACAACTGCGGAGCCAGGGTCAAGTGCTGTCTCGTACGATCAGCTCGCCGGCGAGGCGCAGCTCTCGCACCGGCTCCTCGTCGTCGGCGATGCGAGAGAGAAGCAGCTCGACCGTGGCTTCAGCGAGTTGGCTGATGGGCTGCCGGATGGTGGTGAGCGGCGGAAGAGTGACTGACGAGAACGGAAGGTCGTCGAAGCCGGTAACGGCCAGGTCCTGTGGAACCCCGACGCCTTGTTCGTGGGCCCACTTGAGCAGGCCGTAAGCGATGAGGTCGTTTGCGCACACAACGGCCGTGGCACTGCCGTGCCCGCGAGCAATCTGGCCCGCGGCTTCATATCCCCATTCCATCGAGAATGCGTCCAGGAGGATGTCGCAGCGATCGCGTTCTGGAACGGCGTTGAGAAAGCCTTCGAGCCTGCCGTAGAGAGGCGTGCGGGTGGGCTCGGCCCCCACGAACGCAAATCGCCGATGCCCTCGTTGACGGAGATGATCGATGAGGAGCCGCACTCCGGCAGTATGGTCCAGTCCGACACGGTCGATGCGGTCTCCAGCATCGCGGAGACCGAGCTGGACCGTGGGAACACCGGTGCTACGAATGGCATCGATGCTGTGCTCGCCGGCGGCTGGGATGACGATGAGTCCGTCGACGCGCCGGTCAACCAGAGAGGCGATCCGCTCGGCTTCGAGTTCCGGATCCTCGCGGCTGTCGGCGATGATCAGTTCGACATCGCTCGAGGAGAGCTGACGTTCGAGGTTCTCGACCAAGATCGAGAAATAGGGGTTTGCGATCCTGGGAACGACGATGCCGAGCATCCTCGTGGACTGGGTACGCAGAGCAGCGGCAACTGCGTTGTATCGATAGCCAAGGCGCTCAGCTGCTGCACGCACCGCGGCAGCGGTGTCGGGTCGCACGGCGTCGGCTCGGCTGCCGGAGAGGACACGTGAGACGGTCGCAACCGACACGTTCGCCTCCTCAGCGATATCAACCATGCGGACCACAACCGCTCCTCATGTCGCGAGGCCATCACTGATGCGCTGCCGTAGCAATGATCGCAGCCGATCGGCATCGATGGAACGAACGACCTCCGTGCCGCCCCGGTCGGTCGGCCTGAACGAGGAAACGCCTTCGACGGCCCCGCGCTCCTGGACCTCGACGGTGCCGCGAGCGAAGGTGAATGCCCTCGGGTCGATCAGCATGGCGACCGTCACCGGATCATGGAGAAGCACGAAGGGTTCTGCGTTGAACTCCATCCAGCGCTCCGCCTCTCGCTGTACGAACGTGTGGAGGGGACTCGACCCCGCGGTGATGTCTAGAAGCTCGTCGCGGTAGAGACGGACGCGACGCGTCTGGTCCACACCAACGACTCGGATCGCCGTCCGGCTCTGCATCACGCGATGCGCGGCATCGGCGTCCGAGACGAAGTTGTGCTCTGGGCTGCTCCGCTCGGCAAAGTCACCCCCCATCACGACCATTCGCCGAATCCGGGTTCCACTGCCGTGGTCCAACGCGGCCGCCACGTTGGTCAATGGTCCGATGGCCACGACGCAGAGCTCACCGGATTCAACACGCACCGCATCGCCGATGACAGTCGCGGCGGGCAGGGGATGAAACCGGGCCGCAGGGCTCGCACCGTCGATCAGCAGACCTTCGTGACCGGCGAGCCATACGTCCCGGCCGGAGAGTGGCGTGCCCGTTCCTGCTCCGATCGGCACGTCGATCCCCGCCCAATCACACACCTGCTTGACGATGCGGGCGCGGAGAACCGTGTCGCCGTACGTCGTCGTGACACCAACGAGCTCGAGCTCCGGACTACCGAGGATCGTGAGCAGGGCGAGAAGATCATCGACGTCCGTGCCGATGTCCGTGTCAACAAGGACCGGAATGGGTTTCTCGGTCATCCTTTCAGCCCGGTCTTGGCAGCCGACTCGATGAAGTAGCGCTGAAAGCGAAGGAGGAGTGCGGCCGGAACCAACGACAGGACGGCGGCGGCAGCAAATATCAGCCCGAAGTTGGCGTCGTAGGACTGGCCGAAGAAGCGAGCAATGGCGACCGACCCCACATCCATAGTGCGATCGGTCGTGATGAGCAACGGCCACAAGTAGGCCTGCCATTGGAACAGAAAGATGATCAGACCGGCCGAGATCAGCGCCGGCCCGGAAAGGGGCACGTAGACGCGCCAGAAGATGATTGCCCATGAGGCGCCATCCAGCGTCGCCGCCTCGCTCAGCTCTGTGGGGATGCCCAGGAAGAACTGCCGGAGCAGGAACACGGCGAGACCGTTGCCCAGTCCCGGCAGGATCAGCGCGAGATAGGTGTTCGCCAACCCCAGGTCTCGCACCGCCGACGAGAGCGGCACAGCGAGCACCTCGAAGGGCACCATGAAGCTGAACACCAAGAGGGCGAACAAGAGGTTGCGGCCGCGAAACTCTACCGTTGCGAACACGTATGCAGCCGCCGCAGCCACGACAAGGCCCACGACGACACTCACCACCGACACGAGCAGCGAGTTGCCGATTGCTCGAAGGAACGGACCGCTGAACAGTTCGATGTAATTGTCGAGCGTCAGCTCAGACGGAACGAGGGTCCGCCACTGGAATGGGCTCACATATCTGATCGCCTCTTCGGGGGGCCGGGCCGACGTGATCGCAATCCACACGAAGGGTGCGGCGAACGCGATGCCGAGCAGCGCGGCAAGGCCGGTGAGCCCGAGGCGTCGCCTCCGCCGCACGACAGGCAATCGTGGTGTCGATGTTGCCGTCGCCATCAGTCCTCGCTTCCCATCATCCGCACCTGGATGGCGACGATGAGTCCCATGAGGGCCACGAGGATCAACACCTCTGCGGCCGCGGTCGTCTGGTTGCCGAACACGAATGCCTGCTTGTAGATCTCGTGCATCAGGACGTTGGTGGACCCGGCTGGGCCTCCTTCCGTGAGAAGCTGCACTTGCACGAACAACAGGAAGTTCGACACCGAGTCTGCGACCAGCACGAACAGGAGCGGCCGCCGCATCAGCGGGACAACGATGTGACGGAAGGAACCCCACCACGTTGCACCGTCGACGGACGCGGACTCGAGGAGATCACGCGGGATGTCCTGCAGTCCGGCGATGAGGAACACCATCCAGTACCCGAGCCCGACCCAGGACGCGATCACGATGATCGACCACAGCGCCCAGTCGGGCGATATCAGGAACGGCTGAGGCTCGAACCCCAATGAGGTGAAGACACCATTGATGAGACCATCCGGCGATCGCAGTGCCAATCCCCACACGACGGCAGCAACGGCGGGCGGTACGGCGACGGGTAGGAAGACCAGCATCCGCCACAGCCCCGTTGCCGGCAGCTTCTGAGTGAGAAGCACCGCGAGGGCCAGCGCTCCGAACACCTGGAGCGGATTGATGATCGCGTTGAACCACAACGTGGTCTTGATCGAGGATACGAAACTCGGGTTGTCGAATAGATCACCAATGGCGCCAACGACATTCCAGTCGGTCCCGAACGCCTGATCGATCGTGGCGAGAAACGGCCAGATCCGGGTCGTCACGAGGAGGAACAGGGTGGGAGCGAGGAAGGCCAGGATCAACAGGCCGGAGGGCCGGTTCGGTCCGTGCTTCCGATCCAGGCGGGCTCGACCTGCCGGTGTGCGTGTTCCCGTGGACGTCGTCATGACTGACCCCGCTGGCCGAGCGACCTATCCACCGAGACCGGCCAGAGCCGATTGGAGTTCGTTCTCCGCATTGGCGAGGGTTGCTTCCACGTCGAGGCCATTGCGGATGTCCTCGAGCGCCGTCCCCACGATCGTTTCGTACTGGACGTAGCCCACCGTCACCGGACGGAGTCGTGTCGTCGTGTCGAGTTCGAATCGAATCAGCTCGGCGATCGTTCCGCCGACGCCCCGCTGGAACGGATCCTGCGACAGGTAATCCTCGAGTGCGACGGTGTTCGTGGGGATGTTGGGGTCACCTTCAGTGATTGCTGCACTCCCGGCCGGGTCGATGGAAACGAACTCGACGAATGCCACCGCGTCGTCGATGCTCTCCGATGCTGGATTGACACCCCATGAGAACGATCCGGTCGGTGTTACCACGTCACCGTTCTCGAAGTATGGGTGGGGAGCGACCCCGTATTCGAAGGGCAGCTCCTGGGAGTCGAGGATTCCGATGTTCCACGGTCCTGCGAGGAAGAACCCCGCTTCGCCGGCCGCAAATGTCTCGGTCGTCACGCCAAACCCCATCCCCCGCGGGATGAGACCGGAATCGTGCGCATCGTGCCACCAATCCATCGCTTCGATCCAACCTTGCGTCGTCAATGCCGGAGTCAGGAGATCGTCACCACTCAAACCTGGCCCGCCGCCGAGCGACTCGGGCAGCGGAAGAACCTGATACGGAGAAGCGCCCTGCTCGAACAGCAAACCCCACTGCGCCCCGCCGGTCTCCTGGACTGCGGATCCAGCCTCCTCGACCTGTTCCCATGTGAGCCGCTCCTCCGGTGAGGTGGAAGGGATGGCCACGCCGGCGGCCGCCAACAGGTCGGTGTTGTAGAACAGCAGCTGTGTGGACGTGTGGACCGGGAGTGCATACAGTCGCTCCTCGTACGAGCTCCACGCGAGGGCGTCCTCGAGCAGCCGTCCCTCGGGGATCTCGACGCGATCTGTCAGATCGAGGAGCAGATCCCGGCTGGCAAGCGATGCCAGACGCGGCTGATCGACCAGGTAGACGTCGACCGACGAGTCGCCCGAGCCGACGCGGCTCTGAATCACCGCATTGAGATCACCAAACGGCACCGTCTGCACTTCGACTGCCACTTCGGGATTGACTTCCGACCATGCGGCGATCAGGGGTTCCAGCTGCTCCGGCGAGTTGAACGTCAACACGGATATGCTCCGATCTCCGTTTCCGCCACCCCCACCGGTCGTGGCACCGGGAGCCGACTGGTCCGTTGGATTGGTCTCATTTCCACCCGAGTCGCCACATGCCGCGCCGAACAGGGCAAGCAGCGCAACCAGCAACACCACACTCCTCATCGGTGCAATAAACATCGTCAGTCCTCCTTCGAGCTGTCATCGACGCTCACCTTCTCGGAAAATGTAATCGATTCCATCCGACATTGCAATCGATTACATCCCCGGGTATGGGTCGAAGGGTTTGTGGTGAGAGATCGTCGCTTCCGACGCCGGCGCGCCGGCGAGCGAGTGTCAGATCCGGGCGTACCAGTCGGCGATCGCGGAGCCGATGGCGTCTGCGGAATCCTCTTGGATGAAATGGAGACCGGGCACGGTCACTTCGGTTTGGTTGGGCCACCCGCGGCAGAACTCGCGCTGCGGACCCGCCAAGATCGAACCGGGCTCGGCATTGACGAAGAGCTTGGGTGCGTCGCTGGCCGCCAGCCAATCCCCGTATGCGGAGACAATCGCCGCCACGTCGGCAGGCTCACCTTCGATGGGAATCTCGCGGGGCCAGGTGAGGGTGGGTCGACGCGCCTCACCCGGCTCGGTGAACGGCCTCCGATACTCGTCCATCTCGGCGTCACTCAGGTTGCGCAAGATCGACGACGGAAGGATCCGCTCGACGAACACGTTCTTGTCGAGCACGATCTCCTCGCCCGCTTCGGACCGCATCGCCTGGAAGATCCTGCGGGCCGCATCCGGCCACGCATCCCAGGTCACCGGTTGGACGATGGCCTCCATGTAGGCGAATCCCTTCACCGCATCGCGGTGGCGGTTCCCCCAGTCGAAGCCGAGCGCAGAACCCCAGTCGTGGATCACCAAGGTGACCTCACTGACCACGCCGAGCTGTTCCAGGAGCCCATCGAGGTACGTGCGGTGTTCGACGAAGCGGTAGCTCTCCGCGCCGCTGTCCGGCAGCTTGTCGGAATCTCCCATGCCGATGAGGTCGGGAGCGATGCAGCGCCCGAGGTGGACAACGTGGGGAATGACGTTGCGCCACAGGTAGGAAGATGTCGGGTTGCCGTGAAGAAACACGATCGGGTCGCCCGCGCCGACCTCGACATAGGCCATGCGGCGACCCGATACTTCGGCGAACTGCTTCTCCACGGGGGCTCCTTCGTCCGACAACCGCCACGGTACCGGACGGCGATCATGGGGGTAGCGTCTGCGAGCATCCCGAAAGGAGCACCGATGCCGACGCACCGTCCCGTCGTCAACCTCGACGACAAGTTCGCCGCGTTCAGCGACCTGTGGTCTCCGAAGATCATCGCCGAGATGAACGATCTCCACGTGAAGATCGTGAAGGTCGATGGCGAGTTCGTCTGGCACACCCACGCCGACACCGACGAGCTGTTCCTGGTGCACCGCGGCGAGTTGACCATCGAGCAGCGAGGTCTGGACGACGTCACCCTGAGGGCGGGGGACGTCTACGTCGTGCCCAAAGGCGTGGAGCACCGCCCGGTTGCCCGTACCGAGTGCCACGCGGTTCTGATCGAGCCCGCCAGCGTCGTGAACACGGGAGACGGGCCCGCGGGAGACCGCACCGCAGAACCGGAGTGGATCTGAACGTGCGACGACCGAGCCGGTCTCACGCCCTGGTCCCGGACTGCGTCTGACGGACGCATCGGCCGGGTCAGTCGCCGACCTGGAAGGCCGGCGGGTATTCGACCCGGCCGGTGATCGAAGGGTCGTAGTTGCCGAGCCGGTACACCTGGGCGGCCTCCGCCGGGGCCCAGTCCGGGAGATCGAAGCGGATCCCGTGCGGCACGGCGTGCTCGAATCCGAGCTTCCCGTAGTAGCCGGGACTGCCTTCCAGCAGAATGAGTGGCAGCTCCATGGCGTCGGCTCTCTCGATCGCCTCTCGAACGAGTGCGGACCCAATGCCCTTGCCCTGGGCGTCGGGTGCGACCGAGACCGGTGCGAGGCTGTGCGCCTCATGCCGGCGATCCCCCTCGACCAGGTGAACCCTGCTGACCATCGCATGCCCCACGATGCGACCAGCTGCTACGGCGACGAGCGAGAGTTCCGGTATGAAGTTCTCCGACGCTCGGATGTTGTCGACGAGGTCGCCCTCCGCTGCGGACTCGAAGGCAGCCACGACAACCTGCCGGATCGCGGTCGCGTCCTGGGGTTGCTCCGGGCGGATCGTGAAAGCAGTCATTCCGGCCACACAGGCTACGGCCTGGATCCACGTCTACGGCCTCTCGGCACTCCCCGGGTGGGGAGCGAGGTCGCTTCGTCGGAGGTGAGGGTCGAAATGAGCGATCCGCAGAGGAGTCGAGCGATGAGGCGGGGCTACGGTGACCCCGTGTACTCGACTGTCTCGGTTTCGCATCACGACTACCTGCAGCTCGCAACGCGATTGCTGCAGGGCGTGCGCACGGAAGACCCGACCGCCGGCTTGTGGGAAGCGGCCGACCTCCAGTGGTGGTGGCGCAGCGAACGCTCCTCGGACTCGCTCGACCAGACGTTCTGGGTCGAGGACTCGGGTCGGCCGGTGGGAGGCGTCGTCCTCACCGATTGGAGGCGGAAGTGGGGATGCGACCTGCTCGTCGTACCGACGCTCGCGGACCAACTCGTCCCAAGAATGTGGTCCTGTGCCCTTCGTCGGATCGGCGAGCTGTCGCTTGCCGGTGTGGAGGTTGCCGTACGGGACGACGATCTGTCGCTGATCCGCCTCGTTACCGATGCGGGGTTCGTCGCGACGGACGAGCGCGGCGCTGCCACGTGGATGGACTCGAGCGCTCGACCCCCTATCCCTGGTATCCCGGACGGATACCGGCTCTCCGACCGCACGCGTGCAGCGCGCCGTTCCCATCACTTCGTTCCGAGAAGCGGCCGCCGCGTAGCCGAACGGCTCGTGGAGACGTCGCTCTACCGCCCCGACCTCGACCTGTTCATCGAAACGACTGCGGGTGATATCGCCTCGTATGGGCTCTTCTGGTTCGACCCGGTGACCAGGGTCGGGTTCGTCGAACCGATGCGCACCGAGCAGGGTCACGAAGGGCTCGGCTTGGCTCGCCACGTACTGGCGAGCGGATTGGAACGTCTCGTGGCACTGGGGGCGACCCGCGTGAAGGTCAACTACGAGATCGGCAACGACCGGGCCGAACGCCTGTATCTCGGTGCCGGCTTCGCCGTGGACTCGACCAGCACCGCCTACACACGACAAGCGGCCTGAGCCGGCACCCGGCTCACCCCCGCGGCGCCGCACCCAGGAAGCGGTCACGATCGACGACCACGCGGCGAACCCTCCCGGCGGCAACCTGCCCGCCGGCGTCACGCACCGCAACGTCGAACACCAGCCGGCGTCCTTCCACGGCGACCAGCAGGGCGTCAGCGGTCAGCTGCTCACCCACGAGCGTCGGCTTGGTGTGATCGAGCTCGACACGCACCCCGACGGTGGTCTCGGCCGGTGCGAGCTGGGCTGCCACGGCTGCGCACGTCGCCTCCTCCGCAAGCGCAACGACCCGCGGCGTTCCGAGCACGGGTACGTCGCCGGAGCCGAGCGAGATCGCAGTGTCCTCTTCGGCGACCGTCATCGACGCCCTCCCGCTGAGGCCCGGCTCGAGCTCCGATCGCATCATCCGAACGTACCAGAACCACCCTCCCGAAGCGGAGCTACGCTCGCCGCCATGCACAGTGATCTCGTCTCTGCCGTCGACCGCCTCTTTCCCTCGATCAGGGAAGACCTCGAGCACCTCGTCCGCATCCCTTCCATCAGCGCTGCGGGGTTCGACCCAACCGAAGTCCGTCGCTCGGCTCGAGCCGTCGTCGAATTGATGCACGACGCCGGGCTCGACAACACACAGCTGCTCGAGGTCGACGGAGCCCATCCGGCGGCGTTTGGCGAGATCGCGGCGCCGGACGATGCGCCGACGGTGTTGCTGTACGCCCACCACGACGTGCAACCGCCCGGCCCGGATTCGATGTGGACGAGCCCCGCCTTCGAGCCGGCGGAGCGGGACGGACGGATGTACGGCCGGGGCAGCGCAGACGACAAGGCAGGCATCGCCGTCCACCTCGGGGCAATCCGAGCTCATGGGGGCAATCCGCCGGTCGGTGTGAAGATGTTCGTCGAGGGCGAAGAGGAGATCGGTTCCGTCAATCTGGAACGATTCCTGGAAGAACACGCTTCGCTTCTCGCGGCGGATGTGATCGTCATCGCAGACTCGGCGAACTGGCGAGTCGGCACCCCGGCGCTCACCACGTCGCTGCGGGGCCTCGTGGATTGCGTGATCGAGGTCCGGACCCTGGAACACGGCGTCCACAGCGGCCAATTCGGTGGCGCATTCCCAGACGCGCTGACGGTGCTGTGCCGGGTGCTGGCAACGCTGCACGACGCAAAGGGCCGCGTAGCCGTTCCCGGCCTCGTCGGATACGACGCCGACCCGCTCGACCTCACCGAACAAGAACTACGGGCGCAGGCCGGCGCGTTGCCGAGCGTTCGGCTCCTGGGAGAAGGCTCCGTGACCGGCCGCACGTGGACGATGCCGAGCATCTCGGTACTGGCGATCGACGCTCCCCCGGTCGACGAAGCGATCAACCAGCTTGTGCCGTCGGCTCGGGCGAAAGTGAGCCTGCGGTTGGCCCCGGGCGACGACCGGCAGCGGGCGATGGATGCGCTCGTGACGCATCTGGAAGGCAACGTTCCCTGGGGCGCCGAGGTCAGCGTGACGCAAGGCGCCTCGGGCGACGCCATCGCCCTCGAAACCGCGGGTCCGGCCTACGACGCCTACCGCACGGCCTTCTCCGAGGCTTGGAGCACGGCGACGGTCGAGGTTGGGATCGGTGGCTCGATCCCGTTCGTCTCCGCATTCCAAAACGCTTACCCGAACGCTGGTCCTCCTCACCGGGGTTGCCGATCCGACCAGCCGAGCTCATGGCCCGGATGAGAGCCTTCACCTCGGCGACCTCCGCAAGGGCATCCTCGCCGAGGCGATTGCGCTCCGCCTACTCGCAGGCTGAACGAGGAAGGGTCCCGCGGCAGGACCTTCGGCTCTGGGATGGCGGCTGCTGCAGGAGCCCACTGGGGCTGTAACCGAGCAAGCGGGAGACCGCAGCGGACTCGGCCGGATAGGTCTGCGTTTCCACTGCCCAGCGGGCAGCCGGTCGGATGTCGTTTGCGCTCCCAAAGGAGGCAGGAGCCATGCGCACTTCGCGCCGCTCTCTCTTCAGGGTTCTCGGCGTCATCGCGATCGTGTTCATGATCAGTGCGTTGACGCTGGCGTCTGTGGGTGCAGCCCCCGATGACAACCGAGCCCCTGAGGCGCAGCACATCATCCTGGTGGTCGGCGACGGCATGCAGCTCGAGCACGAGATCGCCGCCAGCCGCTATTTCACCGGGAAGGACTACAAGCTGGCGTTCCATCGCCTGCCCTACAAGGGGAACGTGGCCACCTGGGACGTCACGACCTACAACAACTACAGCAGGCTGTTCGAGGGGCCCGAGTTCGATCCGGGAGCGATCGTGGCAGCCATGGGCTACGACGCCACCTTGGGCGGTTCTGAGCCGTTCCCGATGATCACGACAGGCATCGACGACGACTACTTCCTCTACATCCCCGAGGGCGGCTACAAGCCCTATGCGACGGACTCGGCCTCGGCCGCCACGGCGTACGCCACCGGGTACAAGACCGATGACGGCAACGTCGCCTGGCTGCCGGGCGACGGCGAAGACGGGGCGCTGCCCACGATCGCCGAGAAGCTGCGGGACGAGAAGGGCTACGCCATTGGTGTCGTCACCACGGTGCCGTACACCCATGCGACGCCCGCGGCGTTCGTCAGCCACAACGTGTATCGCAGCAACTACGGCGAGATCGCTTGGGAGATGCTGACCGAGACACAACCCGACGTGGTCATCGGTGCCGGCCATCCCGGCTGTTGGGAAGAGGGCTGCGAATCGCGCTACATCCCGGCCGAGCTGTACTGGGACATGAAGACCAATGCCGAGGATGACTACGTCTTCGTCGAGCGTGTCGACGGTGTCGATGGCGGCCATGCCGTCCGCGGAGCCGCACGAGAGGCGAGGGCCGAGGGTATGAAGCTGTTCGGGCTGTTCGGCGGCCCGGGCGGCAACTTCGAGTCACCGATTCCTCTCGACCAGCCGGGTTCGCCCGCGATCATGCAAGCGGCCATCGAGGACCCGCTGCTCGCCGATGCGGCGGTGGCGGCACTCGACGTCGTGGCCGGCGATGAGGATGGCTTCTTCCTGTTGATCGAACAGGGTGACATCGACTGGGCCAACCACGGCAACGACTACGCCCGCATGGTTGGCACGACGTGGGATCTGCACACTGCGGTGGAGCAGATCATCGCTTACGTCAACCAGGGCGGTGACAACGTGCACTGGGGCAACACGCTGCTGGTGGTGACATCCGATCACGGCAACAGCTACATGCGGCTCACCGGTGACCCTGAGTTGGGCAAGGGCGACCTGCCGCTGCAGGTGCCACCGGAGGGCTACGACGTGTGTGGCGCCTACCGGACGCCCTTCTGTGAATACCCCGGCGGCGAGGTCACGTACGGCGTCGGTGAACACACCAACGAGCTGGTGCGGCTCTACGCCCGCGGCGGTGCCGCACATCTGTTCGACCCGTTCGAGGGCGAGTGGTATCCGTGCACGGACATCATCGACAACACCCAGGTGTTCCGGACGCTGATGATGGCAGCAGGACTGCCTCAGGCCAGCCCGTACACAGTTGTGCCGGCGGCGTGCACGCCGTAGGCAGTTGATACGAGTGTGGGCTCCGGTCGCCCGGAGCCCACACCTCGTGGCCGTGCGGTTGGGTGGCTGGGGCGGCGGTGTCCGCGCCGAGCGTCGAGGAGCCAGCGCGAGATGCCCAGATTCCAGATGCCAGACTGCAACCACCGCGGCTCGCCCGGTTCGGAGCGGAAGCACTCCTCGCACGCGATGCTGGTAGGGGTCCTCGGAGCCCCTGATACCCCTCTCCGCCGAGCCCCCTCAGCGCGTCGGTAGCCCGTCGCCGACGAGCCGAGCCAGCAGCGCTCGCACATTCGGCACGCTCTTCTGGTACCAGATCGCACGCAGCCGTCTGCGGACCTCGTCGTTCAGGTCGCCATGACGGCCGAGGCGGGTCACCCGATCACGCCGGGCAGCGTCGAGGCACAGCGCTGCGGCTACCGAGATGTTGAAGCTCTGCACGAATCCGCTGATTGGAATCGTCACGACGCCGTCGACCATGGCCAGCATCTCGCCGCTCAATCCCTCGAGCTCATTGCCGAACGCCAGCGCGGTCGGCTGGGAGAAGTCCACCTCATCGATCGGCAGCGCACCTTCAGAGATGTCTGCCGCGAGCACGCGATAGCCCGACTCGCGCAAGAAGATCACGCAATCGGCGGGCGACTCCCATCGCCAGCGGTCGAGCCACTTCTCCGCGCCCTGGCTGGTTCGTCGCGAATGCTTGTATCGGGCTGCTGTGTCGATCGCATGGAACGATTGCACGCCCAAACCGTCGGCGGTTCGCATCACAGCCGCGATGTTGCCCGTGTCGACCATCCCTTCGACAACCACCGCAAGAGAGGTCGTCCGCTCGTCCAGGACCTCCTCGATGCGCTGGACCCGCTCATCCGTCAGGTAGGGCCGCAACAACGAGACGACATGGTCGGGGGTCAGTTTGGCATCGCCTATCTCGAACCACCACGGATCGCGTGAGGTGCGACGGGCGGCTATGAGCCGTCGCATCTCGGTGGCCGCCAGTCTGGGGTCGTTCGGCACCCGGCGAGCGTACCTTCGGCTCAGCGCGGGATGCGGGTGCGCTTGAACTCGTTGAGCCGGGTCCACTCGAGCATGTCGAGCACACGGTCGACATCGGACACCACATGGCGCTCCATCAAGCGAACGAACACGGCCTCACTGCCCTGGATGAACGTTGGCACGCCGAAGACATCCCAGTTGGCCACGAGTCCGTTGTGCTCTTCGGCGAGCAGCTTCAGCGGCGTGCCGTCGGCGACGATCCCGGCAACCGCATCAGCACCGAGCCCGGCGGAGGCCGCGACCGCCCTCAACACCCCTTCGTCGTCGATGTCCGCCGCCTCGCCGTGTCGGGCGTTGAACACCTTCACGTGGAAATCGTTGAACCGATCTGGGAAGTTCTCACGCACGGCGAGCGACCATTGCAGAGCGACGACACCGCGAGTGCCCTCGGCGCCGGCCGGCCGATCCCACACGTCCGGTTGGCCTTCCTCGACGTGCGATTGCGAGAGCGAGAAGGGCCGGAAGTCGACCTCCCAATCGGCGCCGTCCCGCAGCGCCTCGATGATGGTCTCGTTGGCGATACGGGCGAACGGGCAGAGGTAGTCGTACGTGACGATGAACGAGCGATGCATTCGAGACCCCCGGCGACGTTGCTTGCGGCACAGGATAGAGAGGCGAGACCGGTACGACTCCGCACCCTGCTCACCCCCTAGAGAGTCACACTCCGGACTGCGAACGTGACGTTCCGGCGCAGGGCCTCGGGAAACCTGAGCGCCCTCCACGCAGATCTGGCGGTATTGTCCGGAATAGGCGCTACGATTACAGCATTACAGTTAGAACCACACCGCGAAAGGACTCCCGTGGCCGACCTGACGACAATGACGCTTCCGGTGCTGCCGCTGAAGAACGGCGTCGTCTTCCCCAACATGGTGGTCACCGTCACCATCGAGTCGGGGGAAGCCCGCAAAGCCATCGCCGCCGCCGAGAGCACCGGCGGACGGTTGCTCCTCGTACCCAAGACCGACGACGGGTTCGCCTCCGTCGGCACCATCGCCTCGATCCAGGAAGTGTCCCGCAACGATGTCACCTCGGCACTCGTCGCCGGAGTGAGCCGCGCCCGCATCGGGGCAGCCCAATCCACCTCGGCCGAAGTGCTCTGGGTCGCCGCCGAACCGGTGGACGACGACGCCGCCGACCTGTCCGCACTGATGGACGAGTTCCGCGCCGTCGTCGCCGAGATCATGCAGCACCGTGGTATCGGGCCGGCAGCGAGCCGGATCCTCGACATCGACGACCCGGGCCAGCTCGCCGATCTCGCCGTCTATTCCCCCGACCTCACACTCACGCAGAAGATCGAGGTGCTGGAGACGCTCGACGTCCAGACCCGGCTCGAGAAGGTGCTCGCATGGATGAACGAGATCCTGGCGGGGATCACATTGCGCCAGCGGGTGCGCGACGAGGCGACGGAGCGGATCGACAAGAGCCAGCGTGACTTCATCCTCCGCCAGCAGATGGAGTCCATCAAGTCCGAGCTCGGCGAGGGCAACGGCGATGTCATCTCCGAGTACCGGCAGAAGCTCGAAGAAGCCGACCTCCCCGAGCAAGCCGCAGAAGCGGTAACACGCGAGATCGACCGACTCGAGCGGATGAGTGAGCAGAGCCCGGAGCACAGCTGGATCCGCACCTGGCTGGACACCATGTTCGAGATCCCCTGGAGCCACCGCACCGAGGACCAGCTGGACCTCACCCAGGCCCGTGACGTACTGGACGCCGACCACACCGGTCTCGACGACGTCAAAGAGCGCATCATCGAGCACCTTGCCGTACGCAAGCTGCGCACCGAACGCGGCCTGGCCGCCGCCGAGAGCGGGCGGCGCGGTGGCGCCATCCTGCTGTTGGTCGGACCTCCCGGCGTCGGCAAGACGTCGCTCGGCGAGTCCGTGGCGTCGGCATTGGACCGCAGTTTCGTCCGCGTCGCTCTCGGCGGGCTGCGCGACGAGGCCGAGATCCGCGGCCACCGCCGTACCTACGTCGGGGCCCGGCCCGGCCGTATCGCTCGAGCCCTCATCGAGGCCGGGACGATGAACCCTGTCTTCCTGCTCGACGAAATGGACAAGGTGGGCGCAGATTGGCGTGGCGATCCCTCGTCGGCGCTTCTCGAGGTTCTCGACCCGGCGCAGAACCACACTTTCCGCGACAACTACCTCGAGGTGGATCTCGATCTCTCCGACGTGATGTTCGTCGCCACCGCCAACCTGCTGGACACGATCCCGGCTCCCCTGCTCGACCGTACCGAGGTGATCCGGATCGACGGCTACACCGACCGCGAGAAGCAGACGATCGCCCGCGATCACCTGCTCCCCCGCCAGATCGAATACTCCGGTCTCGCCATCGACGAGATCGAGGTGAGCGACGCCGCAATCGCCGCCGTCATCGACGGCTACACCCGGGAGGCCGGAGTTCGCGGCCTCGAACGGCAACTCGGCAAGCTGGTGCGCAAGGTGGTGACGACCGTTGCCACCGAACCGGACTCGGTGCCGGTGACCGTCGAGGATCACGACTTGCACGACCTTCTCGGCAAGCCCACCGTCCACCATGACGAGGCTGAGGACCGCACGGCGGTGCCGGGTGTCGCCACCGGTCTCGCCGTGACCGGCGCTGGCGGCGACGTCCTGTTCATCGAGGCCTCTGCCATGGAGGGTGAGCCCGGCATGACGATCACCGGTCAGCTGGGTGACGTCATGAAGGAGTCGGCACAGATCGCTCTCTCCTACGTCCGAGCCAACGCCGAAGAGCTGAGCATCGCCACCGACCAGCTCCAGCAGCGTTTCCACCTCCACGTCCCTGCGGGTGCGATCCCCAAGGACGGCCCCTCCGCCGGGGTGGCGATGACGACTGCGTTGGTCAGCTTGTTGACGGGCAAGACCGTGCGGGATCCGGTCGGCATGACCGGCGAGGTCACGTTGCAGGGACGTGTTCTTCCCATCGGAGGCGTCAAGCAGAAGGTGCTGGCAGCCCACCGCGCCGGGCTCCGCGAGGTGATCGTGCCCGAGAAGAACGCCAACGACCTCGAGGACGTGCCCGAAGAGGTGGCCGACGAGATGACCTTCCACGTTCTCGCAGACGTCCGAGAGGTGCTCGACGTGGCACTCGGGCCGGCCTGAGACTCCGTCCAACAACGTTCGGTTGTCAGACGGGCTCTCAGTCGTGGGAGTGTACGTCGTGTGACGGTGTTTCGGCTGTTCGCCGGCGGCGCATCAACACCCCGCCTGCCAGAGCCGCTGCCAGCAGGACACCACCCCCGACCAGCACGGTAGTGGGCGAGCGCGACTCGGACACGGGGTTCGAATCGGGACCCGTGACGGCGCCGATGGGATCGTCATCGGTGGCGGCAATCGCCTGTACCTCGACCGGTGCCTCCCCATCCCCCAGCGCAGCCATCAGCTCGTCGGCGTTCACGATGCCGCACAGGCCCACCGACAGATGCCCGGAGCGCCATCGGGCGATGATGCCGACGCGCCCGTACTCGCTCAGATCGACGTGGCAGGAATCGCCTGCGGCCGCTCCGCCGACCGCGATCCGCGCGGTGTCGGGCCCTGCATACACTCGCTCGACGGAGAAGTCCCACAACTCCGCATCGCCGAACGGTGTCGTGAAGGTGCGGTCGAGAGCGATGGGCTCACCGACGAACACGGCGCCCGCCGTGTCGATCAGCTTCTCGAAATCCGGATCCGAGCTGCATGCGCACGCCCAGGCTGGTGGTGTGCGCCATCCAACGCCCATTGCCACGAAGGCGACGACGAGCAGCACGAACACGCTCGGCAGGCTGCGCCCGCGGTCCGTCGGTGGGTTGCCGGCGGCGCTACCGGCCGCGCGGCTCCTCAACCACTTCGACTTCCAGTTCGCCACCGCGCCACTCCGCTCTGAGTCTCGAGAGATGATCGCTACTGCGGAATGCGATGTTCACTCGGTCGGGTCCGTTGCCGTTGATGACCATGGTGAAACCAGACGCCGGTCCGGCGGCATCGAGTTCAACGATGCCGTCGTCGTGCGTCAGGCGCACCCATCCCCCGACCAGCTGATAGGCCGTCTCCCCCGTCTCTGGAGGCGGCGCTGCCGGTGTCGTCGATGGTGGCGATTCGGTGGCGGCGGTTTCGCTGCCACCGGCGGGGGGCGTGGTCGTAGAAGCTGCTGATGGATCGGCAGGCGCGTCGGAGGACTCGCTCGAGTCGGGGGAGGCCACGACCTGCACCTCGGTCGTCGAGGTGGCGGCGTAGGACTCGGAGTCGCCGATGGCCAGCGACTGCAGATCCTGCGAGCCCGGATCCTCCAGAACGTCATTCTCGGCGGCTTCGGCAGTCGGCGTCGGTAGTGCCAGAAGCTCCGATGAGGGTGCATCGGCGACCTCGCCGACCACACCGCGCACGGCCGCCAGGCCTACGCCGGTCGCAACCATCGTGGCCATGACCCAAACGAGAACGAAAGCGGCCCGCCTCACCATGACCCGTAGCATCCCACGAAACGCAGCCTCGTGGGCTAAAGGGGCGCTAATTCGGGACACCCACGAACCCCGGACAGATGACAGATCGCCAACCCCAGGTAACGTTCATGCCCCATGGCATCCGTACTCCTCATCGAGGACGACCAACGAATCCGGCAATCGCTTGCAGCGAGCCTGGCCGAGATGGGTCATGAGCTCCGATCCACACCCAACGGCATGCGCGGTGTGCAAGAAGCGGTGGGATCTGCCCCGGACGTCGTGGTGCTCGACCTCGGTCTTCCCGACCTCCCCGGGGAAGAGGTGCTCAAGATGATCCGCGCCGTCAGCCGCGTCCCCGTGATCATCGCCACAGCCATGGACGACGAGGACGGCATCGTGTCCCTGCTCGACCTGGGGGCGGACGACTACGTCACGAAGCCGTTCAGCGCCGCTCACCTCGCTGCCCGCATCCGGGCGGTGCTGCGCCGCAGCAGCGATTCCACCCCGCCCGAGGAGCTCGTCGTGGGCGATCTCATCGTCGATCTGGCCGCCCACGCCGCCACCATCCGCGGTCAGTCTTTGCAGCTCACGTCGAAGGAGTTCGAGCTACTGGCGTTCCTGGCATCACGCCCCGGTGTGATGGTGTCCAAGCGGACGTTGATGGCCGAAGTGTGGCGCCAGCCGTACGGCGGTGCCGACAAGACCGTCGACGTGCATCTGTCGTGGCTCCGCCGCAAGCTCGGCGAGTCGGCGGCAGCGCCCGTCTACATCCACACCAAGCGTGGCGTGGGGGTCAAGCTCGTCGACCCCACGGCGTGAGGCGGCGGCTGGGCCTCGTGGCCCTCGCCGTAGCGGCCCTCATCGTCGTCGCGTTCTCCGTGCCGCTCGGGGTGATGGTCAGGGAGCTCGCCAGAGACCGGGCGCTGTCCGGAGCCGAGCGTGACGCCCAGCTCATCGCCGTGTTCATCGACGCCAACGGCGCCGAGCCCGACCGCGTGCAGCGCATCGCGAGGCGAGGCGTGATCAACAACAACCCACTTTCGGTGATTTTCTCCGACGGCAGCGTCATCGGCGCCGAGCTCATCCCCGGCGAAGACCTCGAGCCGGTGTTCGCCGGTACCGCGGGCCGCACGATGCTGAACAACGGTGAGGCCGTCTACGTGCCCGTCATCGACTCCGAGGGCAGCGTGACGGTCGTGCGCATCTTCGTGAGCAATGCCGCCCTCACCGAAGGCGTGCCCCGGGCTTGGGCCATCTTGGCCATCCTGGGGGTGCTCATCGTGGCGATCGCAGCCCTCATCGCCTACGGGCTCGCTCGCAACATCGTGGCACCCGTGGAGGAGCTGTCGCGTGCGGCCGGGAAACTCGGCGAAGGCGAGCTGTCGACCCGCGTCGAACCGGCCGGACCGCCCGAGATCCAGGAGGTCGGGGCAGAGTTCAACCGGCTGGCCGAGCAGGTCTCTCAGCTGCTCGCGGCAGAACGGGAAACCGCCGCCGACCTGTCGCACACGCTGCGCACGCCGCTGGCTGGTCTCGGTCTCGACATCGAGCGACTGCCGCCGAGCCCGCATCGGGAGCGGCTCCTCGACGACTTCGCCGAGTTGCAGCGGGCCGTCGACCACATCATCCGTGAGGTTCGCCGTCCGGCGCGCATCGACCAGCGCGAGTACACCGACGTGGGAACTCTCGTGCGCGACCGTATGGCGTTCTGGAACGTCCTCGCCGAAGAGGAAGGCAGAACCACGAGCCTCGAGATCCCCGCGGTGGGACCATTGGTCGCCGTCCCCGAGGCGGATCTCGTGGCGGCGATCGACGCACTCATCGGCAACGTGCTGGCCCACACCAAAGAAGGAGTGGCCTACTCGGTGGTATGCCGGTCGGACGGCAACTCGGCGGTTGTCGTCGTGGATGACGCCGGGTTTGGATTCGACCCGTCCACGGTCGAGCGGGGCAAGAGCAGCACCGGATCGACCGGGTTGGGGCTCGACATCGCACGACGAACTGCGGTCGCGACGGGGGGCTCGCTCACCGTCGGAGCGAGCCCCCTCGGTGGTGCCCGGGTGACACTGACTCTGGGCGGTACCGACAAGCCGTCGTCCAAGAGCAGCCAGGGAGCGGCCTAGCTACAGCGAGCGGCCCTTCCGCCACGCACTAGTCGTCGTCGTCCTCGTCGTCATCGTCCTCGTCGTCATCGTCGTCGCCCTCATCGTCGTCGTCCCCATCGTCATCGTCCCCATCGTCATCGTCGTCGTCGTCATCGTCATCATCGTCGTGGTCGTCGCCCGGAACCGTCGTCGTGGGGACGGACCGGTCATCCCCGTCGATGGCCCGCACCTCGATCTTCACATCGACTGCGCCGTCTTCGAGCTCCGCCTCGAAATCGACCCGCGTCGTCCCGTCCTCGAACTTGACCTCGATCTCCCGTCCGGAGGCCATTTCGATCTCGACCGACCACCCGTTGTTCGGGCTCACGTCGACAACGGTGAGGATCGCACCGTCGAAGGAATACGTCACGGTGCCCGCATCGGCGGCATCGACGGCGAACGTGCCGGGCTCCGTCGCGTCCGGCGGCACCGTCGTCGTGGACGACGTGTCACCGGGAAGCGTCGTGGAAGAACCGGGCAGTGTCGTCGAAGTGTCGCCGCCGCCGTCGCCCGGGCGCACCCGAATGCGGACGCGGACCTGGCCATCCTCCAACTCGGCGTTGAAGTCGACACGATCGACGCCGTTGCGGAACGTGACCTCGATCTCCCGGCCGACCGGAACCTCGATCTCGGCCTGCCAGCCGGCGGCCGCTGCGACATCGACAACGGTCAGCATGCCGTCCCCCAGCGTGTAGGTGACGGTGCCGGCATCGGCCGCATCGACCGCAACGGGTTCCCCCGGCGCCGGGGGTGCGACGCTGGTCGTCGCCTCTATCGAAGTCGTTACTCCCCCAGCCTGGTTGGTCGCCGGGTTCGAACCCGTGGCCGCCCACGCCGCACTCACCGAGAGGACGACGGCCACGGTGATCAGTGACAGGGTCGTTCGCACATACATGAGGTCTCCTTGTGATCCGACACGACCACTGTGGAGACACCCGGCTCAACCCGTTCGCCGGCGAAGGCTAAACGAGCGTAAACGCGGATGGGGCGCCGCCTGCCGGCGGCGCCCCATCTTCTCTCCCTCCCCGTAGCGTCAGGCGCGTGCGATGGCTTGCTCCAACGCACGGCCGACGTAGACCGTGGCGAGATGCGCCTTGTAGGCCTCGGATCCGTACAGATCCTCGAGCACCGTTACACCCTCCGTTGCCCGCGCCGCTGCGGCGGCGATGGCGTCGGCCCCGCCGTCCGACCCGATGATGGCCTCCATCGATCCGGCGGCCAGCGTCGGCTTGGTGCCGACACCGGTCAACGCCACCCGGGCGTCTTCGACGGTGCCGTTGCTCCTTCTCACCCAGGCTGCCGCTCCTGCCACCGCATAGTCACTGTGGCCGCCACGACGTCCCAGCTTGTCGTACACGGAGCCACCGCCCGCCTTCGGTATGCGCACCTCGACCAGGATCTCGTCTGGGTTCAGCGCCGACGTGAGCGTGTCCACGAAGAAGTCGGATGCTGCGATCTCGCGCCGCCCGTTCTTCGAGGCGGCCACCATCGTCGCACCCAGTGCGAGCGCCGCCGCCGGTTGGTCGGCTGCGATGTCGGCGTGGGCCAGCGAACCGCACGTCGTACCCCGGTTGCGTACCTGCGGATCGCCCGTGTAGGCGGCGGCCTCGGCGAGCGCGGCGGCGTTCGTCGCCACCAGATCGCTCCCCGCCGTCTGCCCGTGCCGTACGAGCGCACCGATCGCCAGGTGATCCCCGTTGTCGGTGATGTCACCGAGACCGGGGATCCGCCCGATGTCGACGACCATCTCCGGCGAGAACAGGCGCATCTTCATCAGTGGCAGGAGGCTCATTCCTCCCGCCAGGACCTTCGCCCCCGGGTTCGCTGCCAGAGCATCGAGCGCTTCGTCCAGAGACGCAGGGGCGACGTAGTCGAATTCACGTGGATACATGATCTCCTCCTCTACGCCTGAGCGTCCTGGATGGCCTGCCACACCTTGCGGGGCCGTAACGGCATGTCGACGTTCTTGACCCCGAGAGGCGCCAGCGCATCGACGACGGCATTGACGACCGTCTGAGCCGAGCCGATCGTGCCCGCCTCACCGATGCCCTTCACTCCCATCGGGTTGACGTCCGTCGGGGTGGTCGTGCGTTCCAGCTCGAACGACGGCAGGTCGCCGGCCGTCGGGATCGGGTAGTCCACCAACGAGCCCGACAGCAGGTTTCCGGCGTCGTCGTAGATCGCCTCCTCGAACATGGCTTGGCCGATTCCTTGCGCCAGGCCGCCGTGGAGCTGCCCGTCGACGATCATCGGGTTGACCACGTTGCCGCAGTCGTCCATGGCCAGGTAGCGGAGGATGGTGACGTCGCCCGTGTCCTTGTCGACCTCGACCATCGCCAGGTGAGAGCCGAACGGCCACGTGGCGTTGCCGGGGCTGAAGATCACATGGGATTCCAGCGCCGGCTCGACGCCTTCGGGTGCCATGTGCGGCATGTACGCCAGCTTGGCGATCTCGGCCCACTCGACGTGGCTCTCGTAACCGGGAGAGCCGGCCACCTGGGCACCACCATCGGCGAACACGATGTCCTCCGGGTTGGCCTCGAGCAGATGCGCCGCCAGCTTGGCCGCCTTCACCCGCACGCGCTCGGCAGCGTCGTACGTTGCCGTGCCGTCCACCGCAAGCGACCGCGATCCGAACGTGCCCACACCCATCGGTGACTCCCGGGTGTCTCCGTGATGCACCTGAATACGGTCAACGGGAATGCCGAGCCGGTCGCTGACGATCTGTGCCCAGGTCGTCTGGTGGCCCTGTCCGGAAGGACCGGTTCCGATGGACACCGTCGCCGTGCCGTCCGGGTTGACCCGCACGAGACCCGAGCCGTTGAACGCCGAAGGCAGGCCGTATTCGGACCAGGAGAACCCGAGGTCGGCAAGGGCCGCCGGTGCGAACCCGCACGCCTCGACGTACGTCGACAAGCCGATGCCGACGAGGCGCCCCTCGGCGCGGGCTGCCTCTTGCTGCGCCCGCAGCTCCTCGTACGAGGCGAACTCGAGCATCGCATCGAGGTTGGTCTCGTAGTCCCCCGTGTCCATCGCAAAGCCGACGGGCGACACGGCGGCTGGGAAATCATCCTTGGGCAGGAAGTTCTTCCTCCGCACGTCCGCCGGGTCCATGCCGATCTCACGCGCATACGCATCCATGATGCGCTCGACGTAGTAGATGGCCTCGGGCCGACCTGCGCCGCGATAGGCGTCGGTGGTTGCTGTGTGCGTGACCACGCAGTCGATGTTCCAGTACGTCGGCATCTTGTACTGCCCGGCGCCCACGAAGAGCCCGAGGAACGGGATCGCCACGGTGTAGTTGTGGGTGTACGCACCCATGTCGGCGATGCCCTCGAACTTGTAGCCGAGGACCTCACCGTCTGCGGTGCCGACCATCGTGGCGGTCCCGACCCATCCGCGACCCTGGATCGTCGAGTTGGCCGCCTCACGGCGCGTCTCGGTGAACCCGACGGGGCGGCCGAGTTGCATGGAGGCAAAGGTGACGAGCACCTCGTCCGTGTAGATGTTGAGCTTGCATCCGAACCCGCCACCGACCTCGGGAGCGATCACACGCACCTGGTTCGACGGGATTCCGAAGGTCTTGCCGAGCGCCCCGGCCAGGGCGTGCGGGATCTGGGTCGAACTCCACACCAGCAGCCGGTTGTATCCGGACTGGTAGTCGGCGAGCACCGACCGGGGCTCGATGGCCACCGGGATCAGCCGCTGGTTCGTCATCTCCATCGACACGGTGACCGTGTCGTCTCGCGCTGCGGCGGCTTCGATCTGCGCCTTCACCTCCGCCTGCTGCTCCGGCTCCATGCCGAACGGCCCGGCCCAGGACACGAGCAGATTCGAGTCGAGGTCCTCGTGCACCTTGACCGCATCGGACCGCGACGCCTTGATATCGACGACCGCCTCGAGCGGGTCGTAGTCCACGAAGATCGAATCGACGGCATCCTGAGCGATGTAGCGGTCGTCGGCCACCACCATCGCCACGGCTTCGCCGACATGCTTCACTACGCCGTCCGCCAGCATGGGGCGGAGCTTGCCGACCGGCGCCTGCGCCAGCAGCGAACCGAGGTGCCGGACGTCGTCGATCGTGTAGATCGCACGAACTCCGGCGATGGCCTCCGCCGCCGACGTGTCGATCGAGTTGATGCGGGCATGAGCGAATGGGCTGCGCACGAAGGCCGCCGCCAGTTGCCCTGGGCGCTTCAGATCGTCGACGTAGGTACCCCGGCCTTGAATGAGCGCCGGATCCTCCTTGCGACGGACGACGCCGCCGAGCGCACTTGTTGTGGTTGTCATTCGGCTGCCTCCCACTCCGCGGCGGGCGGGGTCTCTCCACGCATGGTGGCGGCGGCGTACTCGATCGACTTCACGATGTTGTGATATCCCGTGCACCGGCAGAGGTTGCCCTCGATGCCGTGACGGATCTCGTCCTCGCTCGGGTTGTCGTTCTCGGCGAGCAGACCGACCGCCTGCATGATCATCCCCGGCGTGCAGAAGCCGCATTGCAGGCCATGGCGCTCCCAGAACCCTTCCTGCACGGGATGCAGATCCCCGTTCGAGGCGAGTCCCTCGATCGTCGTGACCTCGGCACCGTCGGCCTGGACGGCCAGCACCATGCACGACTTGGTCGGGACTCCGTCGAGGTGAACGGTGCACGCCCCGCAGTATCCCGACTCGCATCCGATGTGCGTGCCGGTGAGGAGTTGATCCTCTCTCAGGAAGTGGACGAGCAATGTCCGTGGTTCGACATCACCCGAAACCGTCTTCCCGTTGACGGTCATGGATACGTCCATCACACCTCTTTTCGCTCTGGGACCTTCCATTCGAAGCTAGCAAGGCGCATTCGGCGATGTCGGGCAAAGTCGGTTTTCCGTGAGGTGCCGCGAGGTGGTCCATCGACCTTGCCGGCTCACCACGAGAGCTCGGCACAACCCTCGTGGGTGTCGGGCTCGACCTGAACGGTGGCGTGGGCGACGCCGTGATCCTCGAGGACGCTCCTTGCCTCATCCAGGATCGGATGTGAGTCCGTGCCCTCCCGGGTGACGAGATGGGCCGTGGCAACGTCCATCTCCGAGGTGAGGGTCCACACATGCACATCGTGGACTCCCGTCACCCCCGGAATGGCGGCGAGCTCGCCTCGCAGCCTCTGGAGGTCCAGCCCCTCCGGGGCGGCCTCGACCAGAACGTGCAGCGCACGCCATCCCAGTCGCCAGGCCCGGGGGAGGATGAAGACGCCGATCGCGGCACCCATCAGGGGATCGGCATACTGCCAGCCCGTCGTCAGCATGATCACCGCAGCCGCGATCACTCCGAGGGAGCCGACGAGATCGGCGAGCACCTCGAGAAACGCACCTTCCACGTTGAGCGACTCCTTCGCCCCCGTGCGGAGCAACCACCAGGCGACCACGTTGACGGCCAACCCGAGTGCGGCCACGATCAGCATCGGTCCCGACAAGACGGCGGGCGGATCCTGCAGGCGCTGCACGGCCTCATACAGCACATATCCCGCCACGCCGAAGAGCAAGACGGCGTTGGCGAGGGCCGCCAGGATCTCCAGCCGGTACAGCCCGTACGTGCGACTCCCTTGCAGACTCGACCGGTTGGCGGCAGTGATGGCGGCAAGCGCCATTCCGAGCCCGAGGGCGTCTGTGGCCATGTGCCCGGCGTCGGACAGCAACGCCAGCGAGCCGGTGGCCAGGCCGGCGATGAACTCGACTGCCATGAAGACGACGACGAGCAGGAAGGCGATCGTGAGCGACCGGCGGTGGCGGGCGCCGGAACGGGCCAGCGGGTGGTGATGGTCGCCGCTCATGACTTCGTGGTGCCTGGGCTACTCCTGGCGCTTGTCGCTGCGGCCGACGAGTCGCTTGAAGAACTCCACGACCGTGGCAACGAGACTCGAGAGGAACAGCGAGATCCCCTCGACCTCCCCAGCCTCGACCTCGGCGGCCTCCTCGACCGTCTCCGCCGCCAGTTTGGTCTCGACACACGCCACGAACTCGCCGATGAGCCGGCTCGACATCTCCTTGATCAGTCCGGTCCGCCCGAATTGTGCGGCCGCACCGGACAGAATGACGTCCGCATCGACGGTGATCCGGGTGCCGGCCTCGGTGGGCTCCATGGCGTACTCCATCTTCACCTGACCGACGCTGCCGCCACGCTTGTCCATGCCCTTGCCCTTGACGGTGCCGGTATGGGTCGCGGCGTCGGATTCGACCGTTGCCTCGCCCTCGAAATTCGCCGTCATCGGACCGAGCTTGGCGCCGATGCTACCCGCGTAGACACCATCGCCCTTGTCCTCGGTCAGCTCGGCACCCGGGAGGCAGCGCGCCAGCTCTGGGACGTCCTGGAAGAGCGTCCACACCTGATCGACATCGCGGCCGACCTCGATGACCTCGGTGATCTTCACGTTTCCTCCTGGGCAGAAGCCGTTCGTCGCGACTCTACTGGTAGGCCGAAACGGCAGCTCCCCGCGGATTCGGATCGGGCGAAACCCGGCTACGGTTGCCGCCGTGAAGAAGCTCCCGACTCGGATCGTCGACCGTGTACGTGGTGCGATGCGTCTGGCGATACGGCGCGCCACCGCCGGATCGCGGCCCGGTCCGGACTTCATCCTCATCGGAACTCAACGGGCCGGGACGACGAGCCTCTTCCGCGACCTCCGCAGCCATCCGCAGGTCGCCCCGCCCATCGTCAAGGAGATCCACTTCTACGACTACAACCACGCCAAGGGCACTTCGTGGTACCACGCCCACTTCCCCACACAGGCGGAGCGCGACGAGGTCGCCGGTGCCGGTGGGCATTGCCTGTCCGGCGAGGCGACACCCAACTACCTGCGCCACCCGCATGCCGCACGGTGGGCCGCCGCAGAGTTGCCGGAGACCACCAAGTTCATCGTGACGCTGCGCAACCCGGTCGACCGGGCGTTCAGCCACTGGAAGTTGATGACCCGGCTCGGCCTCGAGGAGCTCCCGTTCGCAGACGCCATCGCACGGGAGGCGGACCGCATCGGGCCCGACTGGGAGCGCATGCAGCGCGACCCGCACCACCAGGCCCGCACCTACTTCCGGTACTCCTACGCCGCTCGGGGCCGGTACGCCGAGCAGCTCGAAGAGTGGTTCAAGCGCATCGACCGCAGCCGCATCCTCGTGGTCCGCACCGAAGACCACTACCAGCGTCCGGCGAAGACCTACGCCGACATCCTGGAGTTCCTCGAGCTGGGCGATTGGCAACCCGACCGGTTCTCGGAGATCCACGCCACGGCGACGAGCCGGCCGCCGACCGAGGTCGCCGACCGTCTGCGCACCGAGTTCGCCCCGCACAATCGCCGCCTCGCCGAACTCATGGAGCGCGACTTCGGATGGGACACGTGACCGGGGGCGTCGAGCTCCGGTGAGGGCGAACTCGTACGGAACCGGTGGCAGCGGCGCCGGGCGGAGGCGCCCTACGGGCCCCCGCCCGTCACCGACCGTTACAGCTCCAAGGCAAACGCCAGGAACTGTGTGAACTGCCCGTTCGGATTGAAGTTGTTGTCCGACACGATGATCAGCGGCGTACGGCCATCCGCCAGTGGTGGCGCCAGCGCAAGCCCCTCCAGGTTGTCGAGCGTGATCCCGAGATCGGTCAGATCGAGAACCAGCTCCTTGCTCACGGGCATCGGCTCGTCGATCGCAAACATTCGCTTGACGTTGTCGGCATGCCGGGTGCTGATGTGATAGAGCCGGACGTTGTTGCCGACCCCGACCGAGAACGACCGCTCCAGAGCCAGGTAGGTGCCCCG
Source organism: Acidimicrobiia bacterium (assembly GCA_965216945.1). Lineage (GTDB taxonomy): Bacteria > Actinomycetota > Acidimicrobiia > Spongiisociales > UBA5794 > DATHZQ01. The sequence continues at coordinate 1,082,162 of CBDCGU010000003.1, forward strand.
GTCGTCGAGAGCCAGCAGCTCGACCAAGCCGTTCACCTTGAAGGCATCCGGCGGGACCGGAACATCGGTCACCGGCTCGTTCTCGTAGACATATTCGGCGATGGGACGCTTGGTGTGCGTGTTGTACACGAGGAGTCGCGAGGAGCTGCCAACGGCCAGATCCGCCGCCGGCCCATCCTGGAAGAGGGCGGCTTCGGTGGCGGTGGTGAGCTGAACACCGTTGGGCGAGATCGTGAGCGACTCGAAGGCGGCGTTCTGCCGGATCCCCGCCGACCCATCGGCGGTCGGCAGGTACCAGGAGGGTACGAACAACTCGTCGAGCAAGTGGCCGCCGGTGGAATATTCGTTGACGAACGGGTCCTGCAGCACGGCCGTGTCTCCCTCCGACGACACGTACAACGTCCCCTCATCGGTGAGGGCGATGCCCTCGGGGTCCAGCGACAGCGGCTCGTACGGCTGGCCGGAGCTGCTGCGCAGCGTGGTCTGTGAGAGGAACGTGACGTCCCCATCGTCGAGCGAGCCGTCGCTCACATCGATTGCGACCGTGTAGAAGCGGGCTGGTGCGATCTGGCTCCGATCGTCGGACAGGACGTGGTACACACCGTCGCCGGCGTCCCACGTGATGCCGGAGAGTCCGCCGACCTCGACACCCTCGAACAGGTATCCCGTTGGGAACGTGGCCTCCCCGATGAACTCGATTCCCTCGTGGCCGTCGGCGCCTGTCGCCGGTGCAGCCACGCCCACCACCATGATGAGACCTGCGAACACGATCGCGAGCCGCCGCATCACTCTCTCCCTTGATCGACGCTGCCCTGCAAAACCTACAGAAGCGCCGGCGACGTTGTGCGGGGCCGCGACGTGGTCAGGTCAGACCGTGCCCTCCTCGGCGCCACGCTGGGCATGGATACGGCCCTCGACACCACGCAACGAGAGTCCCGTCCCGACGCCATAACGGGCCTGGACCATCTCGGCGAGAATCGAGACGGCGACCTCGGCCGGATGCTCGGCCCCGATGTCGATTCCGATCGGGGCATGGATGGCGGCGATCTCCTCGTCGCTCCACCCGGCGAGGCTGAGCCGCTCGGCCCGCGCCCGCGCCGTGCGACGGCTCCCCAACGCACCCAGATAGCGGACCGGAGCCTTGTGCACCGCGGCGAACACCGGGTCCTCGAACCGGGCGTCGTGGCTCAGCAGGACGACGTAGGTCCGGCCATCCGGTTCGATCTCTGCAAACGCCTCCTCGGGCCAGGCAACGATGAGCTGGTCCACAGTCGGGAATCGTTCCACGGTCGCCCACGTCTTCCGGGCGTCCGCGACGATCACTTGGTACCCGAGCTCCGGCGCCATCGCCGCCAGGGATTGGGCGATGTGGCCGGCGCCGAAGATCAGGAGCCGGGGCTGCGGCGCAACTGTCTCGATGAACACCTCACGATCGCCGTACTGAAGGGTGCGACTCTGCTCGTGCGCCGTCAGCTCTTCTGCGTCGGCGAGGACGTCCGCTGCGATGTCTCCCGGCAGCTCGCCTGCGACAAACCCGGTCCCGTCCTCGATGGCCGCCTTGGCTCCGATGTCGGGACCGCTGACGACCGTTGCGACGGCGCCCAGCCGCTCGAGCTCCTCGAGCATGCGCATGGCGGCGATGACATCGCTCACCACTTCTCGATGAACACCTGAATCGTGCCGCCGCACGTGAGCCCCACCTCGAACGCGTCATCGTCGGCGATCCCATAGGTCACGAGCTTCGGCTCTCCCGTCGCGAGGACCTCGGCCGCGTGCAATGCCACGTCACTCTCGACGCAGCCGCCGCTGACGCTGCCCTCCATGTCGCCCGTCGAGGAGACGAGGAACTTCGCTCCCTCGGGCCGCGGCGCCGAGCCTTTCACCCGCACGACGGTGGCAACCGCCACGGCCTTGCCTTCGGAGGTCCAGCGATCGTAGATGTCGAGCTCTGCAGTCACAGTCGTGCCCCTCTCCGGGAGGGTATTGACTCTAGAAGCCGCACGACCGAACGTAGGTCGGCGAGACTGCCGGCCGGCAGAAAGTCGTCGACGTACGGCAGCACGGTCCGCATGCCGCGGGTCTCGGGGGCAAAGCCCACCCGGCCGGCCAGTGGATTCAGCCACACCACACGATGCAGTGACCGGCTCAGCCGCGCCATCTCCCGATCGAGAAGCTCTGCATCCCCGGTGTCCCAGCCGTCCGAGATGAGCAACCCGATGGCTCCTCCCCGGGTGACGCGGCGGCTCCACTCGCGGTTGAACACCTCGAGTGCCTCCCCGATGCGCGTTCCACTTGACCAGTCATCCACGCGGCGGCCGACCTGGCTCAGAGCATGGGAAGGGTTGCGCAGCCGCATCTCGCGGGTGATCCGGCTCAGGTGCGTTGCGAACACGAAGGACTCGACACGACCCAATCGGCCTTGCGCCGCGTGGATGAAGTACAGAAACAGCTCCGTGTAGCGCTCCATCGAACCACTGATGTCGGCAATCACGACGAGCGGGCGCCGGCGGTTGCGCCGCTCCGCCATGGACAGGGGCACGAGATCACCTTTGGGGCCGGTGACGTGGCGCAACGTTCGGCGCAGGTCGGGACGCGTGCCGCTGCGGCCGGCGACCCAGCGGCGCGACGGCGCATCCGCCGGGCGCCACGCCATCCGATCGATCAGCCGCCGCACCTGTTCCAGCTCTCGCTGGCTCAGCTCACCGAAGTCGCGATGGCTCAGCCGCTCCAGGTAGGAGCCCCCGGCGATCTCGCCAACCTCCGCGATGTCGCTCTCGGCCGATGCTGCGGTGGTCGGCGCCAGCACCGGCGCCCGGCTGCGGGCCAACGGTCGGTCGGGCAGCTCTGGCGGAGAGCCCAGGGCGATCTCCGGAGGCCGGCCACGCCCGGACCCGAAGAACAGGTCGAAGGCCTCGTCGAATTGGTCGATCTGCGAGGGGCGGGTGATGACGCTCGCCCGCATACCGAGGTACAGATCGGTGCGGTCGTCGAGGCCGACCGCCGCGATCACTCCCGCCAGCTCGCCGGCCGTACCCGGTCCTACCTGCAACCCGAGGGTGCGCAGATAGCGAACGAAATGCACGAGGTTGAGCGCAAACGCTTGCCCGCTGCCCGCCGCCGTCATCCCGCGGCAGAGCCTATGAGCCCTTCGACACCGAGCTCCCTCACCCGAGCGATGTCCTCCTGGTATTTCAGCACCACACCCAACGTGTCGTCCACGTCCGGCGGCGTGAGCGCATCCTTGCCGAGCACCGTGAGCGCGGCTGCCCAATCGAGCGTCTCCGCGACACCGGGCGGCTTGAAGAGATCGAGGCCACGCAAGCGGCCCATCGTTGCGGCGAGCTGCCCCGCCAGCTGGTCGGGCAACTCCGGAGCCTTCCTTCGCAGGATCGCCACCTCACGCTCATAGGTCGGATAGTCGATCCAGTGGTAGATACAGCGTCGCTTCAACGCATCGTGGATCTCACGTGTCCGGTTGGACGTGATGACCACCACCGGGGGCACGATGGCTCGCACCGTTTCGACTTCGGGGATCGTCACCTGAAAGTCGGAGAGCAGCTCGAGCAGGTAGGCCTCGAACTCCTCGTCGGCCCGGTCGAGCTCGTCGATCAACAACACCGACTGCTCCCCCGCCGCACCGGATTCGATCGCACGGAGCAAGGGGCGGGCGACCAGGTAGTCACGGGACATGATGTCGTGAACGTCAGGGTGCGATCCGTCCTGACGCGCTTCGATGAGGCGGATGGCGAGCATCTGCCTGGCGTAGTCCCACTCGTAGAGGGCCTGCGCCACGTCGAGACCTTCATAGCACTGGAGGCGGATGAGGTCCTCGCCGAGGATGGCGGCCAGGGTCTTGGCCACCTCGGTCTTGCCGACCCCGGCCTCGCCCTCCAAAAACAGGGGCCGTTGCAGCTGCAGCGCCAGGTGGATCGCCACCACGAGCGAGCGGTCGGCTACGTAGTGCTGCTCGCTGAGGGCGGCCTCGACGTCATCGAGTGTCTTGGGGATCACGATGGCGAGGGTAATACCCCGGCACCATCCAGCCGCCCGACCGTCCGTTTCCGTCAAGCCCCGGCCGTCAGCCACTCGACGAGCGCATCGATCTCGGTCTCCCGCAATGCGATCGTCGGCATGACGTCCGGGAACCCCGTCCTGATCTCGGCTTGGGGATCGAGAATGCTGCGGCGCACCTCGGCAGGGGTGCGGTCGAGCTGGCGAAGATCAGGTCCGACGGGGGATTCCGACCGGACGCCGGGCCCGTGATGGCAGCCGACGCATCCCTTGGCGGCGAACACGCGAGCGGCGTCGATCGGCGGTGGCGTCTCCGCCGACTCTCGCCCGGGCGACAGCATGGCGGACAGGACGAGGGCGACACCAACGGCGACGAGTACGAGCCCTCCGACTCGCACTATGTCCTCATGGGTTCTGGGCCGTCAAGGTCTGCGGACGCCGCGCCAGCAGCAGGAGCGCCGCCCCGAGCACGATGGCGCCGATTCCCGCACCGAGCTGGGGCAGCCGACTGGGCGCAGGGGCGGCTGGAGCGGATGTCGGCAGCGTCCCCAGTTCGACGGTGGCGAACCAACCCGGCTGGATCGACCATGTCCACGTCCCGGTGGCCGGCACCGTCACGCCGGCAACCCATTGGGTGCCTCGCAGCGTTGCGGGAAACACGAGCCGGTCACCCTCCGCCGAGTGCAGCACGATTGCGACGTCCTCGAGGTCGGTGGCGAGCCGCACACCGTGCTGACGCACCTCGAACACGACCTCGTGGGTCTCGCCTCGAACGAACTGGTCGGGCATGTCGACGATGGTCGTCACGGCCCAACCACCCGCCCAAGCCGGTCCGGACACGGTGAGAGGACCGGCGAGAAGCAAAAAGACAACGATGCATCGGCGCATGAACACCTCCTCTGGCGTTCCTACACCGCACAGGCGCTCACGGTTCCATCGACTCGGCGATGCGAAGAGCCTCCTGAAGAGGGAGCGCCACCTCGATGCGGAACGTGACGCCGCCGTCCACCCATATCAGTGTGTTCGCAGCGGGGCGACCGCGTCGCTCTTCCACATCGGCGCCGCTGAGCACGAGCAACTCGTGTGGCCCTCCCTCGAACCACACGGCGGGAAGCTCACCGACCCGCACGTCGCGGCGGTCGGTTGCCGTGGGATCCACGACCTTCTCCAGAAGACCTTGGCCGTCGATACGTGCGATGAGGGCGCCTATTCCGGTGTCGAGCACTTCGGGAAGGTCGCCGTCCGAGAGGTACACGAGCCATGTGACTCCGTCGCCTCGAAAGATTCCGTCCGGCGGCCCGAGTGTTGCGGGGACGGGCACTCCCGCAGGGTCGATGACCTGCTCGCCGAGGTCGAGCTCCGCGGCGGTGGCGAGGACCGGACCCATCTCGACATCCACCGCACCGATGCCGAGGCCATCGGCCACCACCGGCAGGGCACCCAAGAGCGCACCGCCGAGTACCACAGCTGCGAGCACGACAGCCGCAGTAGCGGCCAGCCAGCGGAATCGGGGAGGAGCGAGCCGCCGCTCCACAACGGGCCACGGGTCGGGAGTCTCCGGCCAGACGGGCTCGACGGTGTCGAGAATGGCTTCGATGCGCCTCACAGCAGGGCCTCCAACCGGTCCAAGGCGCGCGACAGTCGTGACTTCACGGTGCCGGGCGGAACGTCGAGTGCGGCAGCGGTCTCGTCCACCGAGAGCTCGAGGAACACCCGGCACGTGATCACGGCGCGGTGGTCCTCGTCGAGACGGGCGAAGGCCTCGATCACCGCATCCGCCTCAGCCGCGGCGATGACGTGGTCCTCCGCAGACGGCGCCGGAGCGAGCAACGTGGGATCCCACGCCCGCTTCGCCAGCGAAAGGCGGCGCGATCCGGAGCGTGCCCGGTTCTTCGCTTCGTTGGCGACGATGCGCAGGAACCAAGGCCGCCACGGTGCTTCCCGCCGAAATCGATCCAGCGTCTGGAATGCCTTGATACAAGCCTCCTGGAGAGCCTCTTCTGCGTGCATCGGTGCAATGCTCCAGGCCACGCGAAATGCCACGTCGCGGTGCATCCGGACGAGGTCACCGAACGCCGCAACATCGCCGTCGCGCGCTCGCTCGATCAGCTCGCGTTCTGCCAGGGAACGTCCCTTCGTGCAACGTCGCTCTTCTTACACCGCCGGGGCGCCGCGGGTTCCCGCATCGATCGGTGATTCAGTCGTGAGGGAGCGGCAGGCGGGAGGCGCGCAGCATCGCATATGGCCCGACATGAAGGAAGTTGGAGACGCGAGACGTGTAGACGTCGGCGTAGCGCTCCACCTGCCGGGCGAACAAGCTCTTGTCGACCCCGGCGCGCATGAGCGGCCCCCAGCGAGCGTTGCGCAAACGTCCCGCCGCGTCGGCGAGCGGCGCCAGCTCCTCATCGATCGACTCCAACTCACGCCGCAACTGGTCGCCCCTGGCGACGTCGAACGACTCGGTCGCGGCGTAGCCCACACGATGGCGCTGCTCGTGGAGACGGTGGGTCGCCAGCCGGGCTTCGAGCGCCGCCTTCTCCTCCATCAGCGAGACGAGGCGCTCCTGATCTCGGGAGAAGACCCGCTGCGCCGCCACCTCGCTCTCCATCTCACGCAGGATCAGCGCCGTACGCCATCGCAGCTCACGCTTGGAGACGTGGACGTCGCCGAACAGGTGGTCGCCGATGTAGAGGATCTGGTCACCCGACAGCCGGAGACTCTCCTCGACCTGGGAGGCGCATCCCCCGAAGTAGGCGGCGCCCGGGTCCAGTGGCCCGGAGTGCGGGCTGAGGTGTCCTGCCACCTCGTCGACGACCCGATACAGCAGCTTGTCACCGGTGAAGAAGTCCGGCTTGACGGCGGAGACGATCACGGCATCGAACACGTCCCGCCACGTCATGCCGCTCGGGAGATAGGGATCGACCGCGTGGTTCATCATCCGCTGCGTGTAGGCCCAGTCGGAGTTGGTGACGAGCATCATGCGCCTGCCGGCGTGCATCTGATCGAGCAACGTCGGCACCACCTCGGGATCGGGCACGACGAAACGATCCGGGTCGGCGGCGATCTCGTCCTTGAGCATGCCCACAGAGTGAGCTTCGTCCAGTGCCTGCAACACACCGGCATACAGGCCGCGGTAGCCGTGTACGGCTGGGACCTCGCCGGCATCCATCAGGTCGACGAGTTGCCCGAAGAGGGCGGCCTCGGAAAGCGAGAACAGCGTGTTGAGAAACACGAACCGCGGGTCGCCGAGGTCGACGGTCACCCCGGCATAGACCTGACGCACTTCGCTGTATTCGAGAAGACGGGTCCCGTGTGCCGCCCGAATCACGTAGCCAAAACGAGTTGCCTTGAGCAGGTTACCCAGCTCCAGGTCGATGGCGAGACCGCGGATCACCTCGGATGGATCGAACTCGAGATGCGCCACCGGCCAGCCGAGCGCCTCGAGGTTTCGCCTGGCATGGTCATAGGCGAGCTGCTCCCACTGATCGACGCGGTAGTGGATCAGGGTGTAGTCCATGTCGTAGCCGATCGCTTTGATCGACCGCATGTTCAGCGTGCGGTTGACGAAGATCCGGCGCTCGAGGCCGAGCCCGTCCGTCATCGGCATGCCTTCGACATCAGATCGGCGACATCAGATCGGCGACATCAGATCAGCGGCGGGGCACGAGGAGTCGTGCCAGGACCAGCACCAATCCCATGCCGAACCCGGCTGCTGCCGCTTGAACCGGGCCGATCAGCACCTTCGAGTTTCGCAGCGCAACGCTTCCGCCCAGCGCCACGCCCACAAACCCCTCGTTGACCTCGACCGAGCCTGCACCGATCAGCATCGCACCGCCCTGTTCCACGGTGACGTCGCCGAACGAGGCGATGGTCATGGCGCCACCCTGTCGAACCGCCGCGCCGCCGGCGGCGAGAAGCAGGTTGGATCCGGACTGCGTGAGGGAGACATCGCCCCCTGAAATCACGGCAGAGCTCCCGGCCTGCTGCATCGAGACCTCGTCTCCCGCAACGACGGGGAAGAACCCCGTCCGTGCTCTGATGTTCTCCGTCATCCCGCACTCCCTTCGTCGTCGGCGCCATCCCGAGGACCGGCCACGTCGAGCCCGCTCATGATCTCCTCGACCTCGAGCCGCGTCGTATCGATGCGATCGCGGCAGAGCTTGATCAGCTCGGCCGCCCGTTTGACCCGCACCGAGAGCAAATCGACGTCGACGTCGTCCCGCTCGATCTCGCTCAGGATCTCCTCCAGCTCGGCCATGGCATCGCTGTAGGCAATGGGTGTCGTCACGATGCTCGACCCTCCTCGTCGTCCACGATGCTCGTGATGGAGCCGCCGTGAAGCCGGGTGCGGATGTGCTCACCGGACATCACGTCATGTGGGGTGCGTACCAGTTGCCCCTGGGCACCGTACGTGACACTCCATCCGCGCGCCAACATCCCCTCAGGAGCGTGCGCTCTCCGCAGGGAGTCGAGGGCGGCGAGTCTTCGGTCGGCGCCCGACACGGCCCGGGCGGCGCCAATGGTCAGCCGGTCGGCGACCCCGTGGATGCGTGCCGCCTCCACGGCGAGAGAGGCGTCACCCCGCGCCGCAAGCCGGCGGCCGAGCATCAGCAGACGCATCACCGCCCGCTGCGGTGCCGACTGCACATGAGTCTGAAACGACGAGGCAGCCCGCGACACGATCCTCCCATGCCGGCCGAGGTGGGTACGTGAGCCCTGGACCGCGCGGCGCCGCGCCTCATCGACTCTGCGGCTGCTCACCTCGATGGCCCGCCGGGCGGCCAGGCCGATCCGCCGCTGTGCGTCGCTGAGGCGTTCGGCGGCCTCCCGCACGATCGCCACCAGACCTTGGGCGCATGCGGTCGGCGTCTTGAAGCGGCGTGCCGCCGCATGGTCCGCAACCGTTGTGTCGACTTCGTGGCCGATCCCGGTGAAGACCGGGAACGCGGCACGGGCGATCGCCAGCGCCACCTCCTCGGTGTCGAAGGCAGCGAGATCGGTCTGCGCGCCACCGCCGCGCACCAACGCGACGACATCGGGAGAGAACGCCGCCAGTGTTGCGAGCGCCGCAACGATGCTCCCGGCGGCACCCGATCCCTGAACTCGGGCATCGACAACCGCCACCCCGAAGCCGTAGCCGGAACGTTCCAGCTCGGTCATGAAATCGGCGTGAGCGGCACTCCCCACGCTCGTGATCAAGCCGATGCGCAGCGGCAGCGCCGGCACGGGAAGCCGGGCGTTGTGGCCGAGGGTGCCCTCGGCGGCCAAGGCGCGGAGCAGGGCTTGCCGGGCCGCCGCCAGCCGGCCAGCCGTGTACTCGGTGTCGATCCACGTCATCCGGAGCTGAACCGTGCCGCGCGGGGCGTAGTGGCCGACCCTGCCCCGGATGCGCACGTGGACCCCGTCGGTCATCCGCATCGCCCCGCTCTTGATCAGCACCCGGTTGACCGCCTCGCGGTCGGAGGCGAACAACGACACCGGCAGGACGGCCGCGGCCTCCTGATCCACATCAGGGTCGACCAAGGTGAAGAAGACGTGGCCGGTGCGGGATCGCGACAGATCACGGATCTCCCCCTCGACCCACACTTCGTCCGGCAGGGCGCGTGTCACGGCTCTGGCGACGACCTGACTCAGCTCGGTGACCGTGTACGTGGATTCCACTGCAAGCGGACGCTAGTGGTCCGTCGCACAATTGATGCCGCGGGAACCTCTCGACGAAGCGCACACCGCGGGTGTTTGCGAACCTGGAGTGCTGGTGCGATGAAGGCGCGGCCGGCAGGGCCGGCGCTGGGTAGGGTGGCAAGCAGAACCGCGTGGCCGCACGGTCACGGCCCGATCACCTGCGCACTAAGTGGCAGGTAGCCGATCACCGTGGGGAGGGACTCCCGGGTTGGAGGTTGCCGGGATTCCCTCCTCCGGTTTCGAGCTTGCAATCGCGCCTCCACCCAGGACCGTCGCCAAGGTCATGAAGCGGGGCACTAGCTTGGCCCCTATGTGGGCGATCATCCGCCGCACGCTCATTCGTGTCGCCGAATCGCGAGGCGCAGCCGCCTTCATGACGGCGGCCCTCTTCGTCGGCGTGCTCGTCGGCGTTGGTGCGTCGCTGCTCGTCTGGAGCATCGGCGCCGTCGATTGGCTGCGGGAACTGCTCGGCGATGGCACCGCGGCACGCTGGGCGTTCCTCGCCACGATCCCCATCGGCATCTTCGTGGCCTGGACCATCAACCGCGTGTGGGGCCCTGGGGTGAGCAGCGGAGGGGTCAGCGAGACGATGATCGGACTCTCGCTACGCGGCGGCTATCTGCCAACGAGGACCATCGGCGCCAAGATCGCGGCGACTGCCGCCACGCTCGGCACGGGCGGTTCGGGTGGGCGAGAGGGGCCGGTGGTGCAGATCGGAGCCACGATCGGCTCGTCGTTCGGCCGGTACACGAGGTTCGGCGAGGACCAGATCCGGGGGCTGGTGGCGGCCGGGGCCGCCGCCGGAATCGCCGCCTCCTTCAACGCCCCCATCGCGGGGATGCTGTTTGCTCTCGAGGTGATCCTGGGGAACTTCGCCATTCGCCACCTGAACGCTGTCGTCGTCGCATCGGTCGCCGCCGCGGTGACCGCTCGGGAGCTGGTCGGGGCCGAGCTGATCCTGTCTGCACCGACGCACTCGTTGGGTCACCCGCTCGAGCTGGCGCTCTATGCGCTGCTCGCCTTGATCGCCGTGGCCGTCGCATGGCTGTTCCTCCACATCCTCGCTCGCACCGAGAAGCTGGCCGAGGCGAGACGCGGCTGGCAGCTTCCCCTCGTGCTCGGTCTCGCCGTCGGTGCGCTGGTCGTCTTCGAGCCCCGGCTGGCCGGCTCGGGCCAGGAGTACTTGTCGCGCCTGCTGCGGCTGTCAACGGAATCGCCGACTCTGTGGATCACTCTGGTGGTCATCGCCCTGCTCAAGACCTTGGCGACTGCGCTCACCAGAGCAGGAGGCGGCTCGGGGGGGACGCTGATGCCGAGCCTCGTGATCGGGGCCAGCCTTGGTGCCGCGCTGACGTTGGTCCTTCAGCCGATCTGGGGATTCTCCGAGCTCAACATCGGAGCCTTTGCCGTGGTCGGCATGGCGGCCACCTTTGCTGCGACGGGCCGTGCACCCCTGACCTCGATCCTGATCGTGTTCGAGATCACGGGCGACTACAACCTCGTGTTGCCCCTCATGCTGGCGGCATCGCTGTCGACCTTCCTGATCGAGAAGGTCTACCCGGACAGCGTGTACACGATCCCCCTCCGCATGAAGGGCATCCATCTGACGCAGACGGAGGACATCGACCTGCTCGACACCGTCAATGTGGGCCAGGTGATGACGCTTCCCAAGTCGATCCTGGAACCGACCATGACGGTCGACCGGGCACTGACGGTGTTGCGGGACGGCCGCCACAATGGCCTGCCCGTCGTACACAAGGGGCGGCTCCTCGGTCTCGCCACCGTTGCCGATCTCCAGCGGGCAGACCCGGAGGCGCCGCTCGAAACCGTGATGACGCACGACCCCATCACCGTCTCACCCAAGATGCCCGTCTCCGGTGCGTTGGCCCGCATGGCATCGCTCGGCGTGGGCCGCATGCCGGTCGTCTCGGACGAGTCTCCCGACCACTACCTGGGCATGTTCCGCAGGGAGAGCGTGGTGCGTGCCTATCACCAGGCACTCGGCGCCACCACGGACCGCAGCTTGTATCGGGAACGGTTCAAGGCGCGCACCCAGCCCGGAGCGTCGTTCTTCGAGATGCCGATCCCGCCGAACTCGGCCGTCGACGGGAAATCGGTCAAGGAGATCACGTGGCCCGAGTCGGCCACGTTGGTCTCGGTGCGCCGGGGCGGATCGGTCCTCATCCCGCACGGCGACACACGGCTCCGGACGGGGGACACGATCACCGCATTCGGATCCCATGACGCTCGAGTGGAGGTCGCCTACACCGTGGAACCGTCAACGGACTCCACCTGACGTCAGCCCGCCGTCAGCCCGCCACCTCATCGAGAGCGCCAAGCACGCGCTCTACCTCGGCGACGGTGTTGTAGTGAACGAATCCGATGCGCACCAGGCCGCCGTCGTCGAGCACGCCGAGGCTGCGCATCACCTCGAGCGCGCAGTAGTGGCCGTCCCACACGAAGATGCCCCGCTTGCCGAGAGACGCGGCCACCTCGTGTGGCGTAACCCCACCGACGGACAGAGCAAAAGTCGGCGTGCGCCCCTCGACGCCATCGATGCCGAAGAGATGAACGCCGTCGATCTGCGCCACGCCGTCGAGGAAGACGGAACTGAGGGTGCGCTCGTACGCGGTGACCCGACCCATCGCCTCGCCAAGTGCAATGCGCCGGTCATCGCTCTCCCCCAGCGATGCGAGATAGTCGACGGCTGCCGTGACGCCGGCAAGACTCTCGAAACTCTGCGTACCGGACTCCCACTTGCCCGGCGGTTCGGCGGGCGCCGCCCGGATCCGCACCGCATCGATGGTCGCCGAATGCTCGAGGCGGGCGTAGAGCAGGCCGGTGTGTGGCCCGAAGAACTTGTAGGCGGACGCCACGAGGAAGTCGCACCCGATCGCCGCCACGTCGAGACGACCGTGGGGGGCGAAGTGAACTGCGTCGACGAAACTCAACGCCCCGGCCTCACGGGCGATGGCGGCGACGGCGGCCACATCCACGACGGTTCCGACGGCGTTGGATGCATGGGTGACCGCCACCAACCTGGTCCGATCCGTCACGGCGGCGGCCAGCCGCCCGGGATCGAGGGTGCCGCCGGCCGGATCGAAGCCGACGAGTCGCACCGTGGCGCCTGCCTCCCGTGCCGCCTCGATCCAGGTCGATACGTTGGCGTCGTGATCGAGCCGGGTGCAGATGATCTCGTCACCGGGCGACCACGTCCGCGCCAGCGCTCGACTCACTGAAAGCGTGATCGACGTCATGTTCTGACCGAAGGAGATCTCTTGGGGTTGAGCGGCGTTGACCAGGTCCGCGGCGGCACGGCGGGCCTGGTGCACGATGTGCGCGGCGCTGCGGCTCGACACAAACGGTCCACCGAGATTGGACACGCCATCTCGTAACACGCCGGTCATGGCATCGATCACCGACTGCGGGGTCTGCGTGCCCCCGGGACCGTCGGCGTAGACGACCGGCGAGCCGTCTTGCTGCCGGCTCAAGGCAGGAAACTGGGTGCGAAGCAAAGCGACGTCGAGCATCCGGCGAGCGTAGCCGGGGGCCGCCGCCGGAAACCGATGGCGGGGCGGCTCATGACCCTGTTCCGCACTCGGCGATTCGACCGTCGATGGGCGCAGGTACATTGCCCATGACATGACGAGCCCTCGGATCATCCCGATCGTGCTGTCCGGTGGTGCTGGAACCCGGCTCTGGCCGCTGTCCCGCGCCGACACGCCAAAACAGCTGCTTCCGATCGCAAGCGACCGCACGATGCTCATCGACACGCTCGCCCGCATCGACGGTTTGCCCGGGGCCGACGTCGCCGCGATCGTCTGTAACGCCTCCCAGGTTGCCGACGTGAAACGCGACCTCGTCGCCGCAAGGGCGGTCGACACCAGGATCATCGTCGAGCCGGTCGGACGCAACACCGCACCGGCGATCGCCGCGGCGGCACTGACGTCCGGCGAGGACGACCCTGTATTGCTCGTCATGCCGGCGGATCATGTGATCGCCGACGTCGCTGCCTTCCACGAGGCCGTCGGCAACGGACTCCGGGCCGCCGTCGACGGCAAGCTGGTCACGTTCGGTGTGACTGCCACCTACCCCGCCACGGGATTCGGGTATATACGGGCAGGACGCAGCGGATCGGTGCGACCCGTCGAGGAATTCGTCGAGAAGCCGGACAAGCCGACTGCCGAGCGCTACCTGGCCGGCGGCGAGCACCTCTGGAACGCCGGGATCTTCATGTTCCGGGCGTCGCGCTACCGGCGCGAGTTGGACCACCACTGCCCGGACGTGCTCGAGGCCGCACTCGCCGCCGTTGCCGCCGGGCACGTCGCCGAGGACGGGTCGCTGCAGCTCGACCGTGAGGCGTTCTCCGCGTCTCCGTCGATATCCATCGATCACGCCGTGATGGAGCACACAGATCACGCGGTCGTGGTGCCACTCGATGCCGGCTGGACCGACGTGGGCTCATGGAGCTCGCTGTGGGACACGGTGGACCGCGACGTCGATGGCAATGCGGTGATCGGCGACATCGTCGCTGGCAAGGTCGAGGGAAGCTATCTCCGATCGGAGGGGCCACTGCTGGCTGTGTCCGGTGTCCGCGACCTCGTCGTCGTGGCCATGCCCGACGCGGTGCTCGTCGTCGATCGCCACCGCAGCGAAGCGGTGAAGGACCTCGTCGCCAAGCTGCACGAAATGGGCCGCCCTGAGGGCTCCCGAGCGGCAGTTCACCACCGGGCTTGGGGCAAGGAGCAGGTGCTGACGGCGGCCGCCGGCGCAACCGCATCGCGCATGGACGTCCTGCCCGGTGAGGAAACCACCATGGCTCCGGGTGCTTGGGTGGTCCTCACGGGAGAGGGCCGCTCCGGTGGATCGCATCTGACACCGGGCGACGTCGTCACGGTACCGCCCGGCGAAGCCTTGCGCCTCGTGAATCCCAACGAGACGGCACTCGTCCTCGTGCACGTGGGGCCGCAGCTCGACTGACATGGATCTTGCGATCGCGTTCGTCATCGGAGGGCTGTGCGGCTGGCTGCTGGCGCGAGTCACCGGGCAACGCAGCGAGCCGGGCGAGCGACGCACGTTCCGCCCCAACAAGCGTCAGCGCAAGATCCTGGCAACCCTCCCGCCGGATCCGGTCCGCCCGAGCTTCGAGGATCTGGTGCGGGAGGAAGCGATCGAACAGGGCGTCGACCAGATTCCCGGGGCCGGCAACGTTTCGCTCGCCATCCGGCTCAAGGTGTGGGTCCGAGACCATGCCGACCTCGAGCCGTGTGCGGCTACGCAACTCGTGTTCGTCCTCGCTCATGGCGTCGACCCTGCGGCAGCCACCGAGACCGACCTTCGTCTCGAATGTCGCAGGGACGACGAAGTTCCCCACGGCGACGGGAACACCGGCTGAGTCCAGGGCGTTGCACCTCCTGAGAGCGGACATCCGTAACTCATCCTCCCCTTCCGAGTCGCCCCTCCCCCAGCGGAGGGGTGACCCGCGTCGGTAGGGTCACACGATGATCGCGGACCCCCACCGACCCGCCGTCGCAGTCTTCGGCTCGTCTGCCGTTACTCCCGGCACCGCGGCCTGGGCCGATGCGGAGCAGTGTGGACGATTGCTCGCTGCGAGCGGGCTCAACGTGGTGACCGGCGGTTACGGCGGAGTAATGGAGGCCGTGTCGGTGGGAGCGGCTGCCTGCGGCGGTCACGTCGTCGGGGTGACCGCTCCCACGGTCTTCCCGGGCCGCAGTGGGGCCAACGCCTCCGTCGTGGAGGAAGAGGCGACGTCGAGCCTCACCGAGCGAATCCATCGGCTGTTGCGCCGTGTCGACGGAGCCATCGCACTTCCGGGCAGCCTCGGTACGTTCACCGAGCTCGTCATGGCGTGGAATGCATCCCACGTGGCGCCACTCAGCGGCACATCGCCCAAACCCATCGCTGCCGTGGGTCCGGTCTGGCGCCGCCTCGTCGAGAGCATCGCCGTCGATCTCGACGTGCGGGCCGACACGGTCCGATGCTGCGATTCGGTCGGCGCCGCGGTGGACTACGTCGTCGCACGGATGTCGTCCGGTCCCGGCGACGGATGACCGGAGATCACAACATCCCGAGGCTCGCACCGTGGGCGATGGCGATCCGGGACATCGTATCCTCGATGACCCTGGCATCCTCGAGCGAGAGGAAACGGGCGAAGTGCTCCTCGATGCCGCGCAAGTGAGTCGGAGCGCTCTGTCGCAGTGTCACCAACCCGTCCGGCGTCAGTTCGACGAGGGTCCCGCGTCGGTCCTCCTCCGATGCACGCCGAACCACGAGCCCGGCGGCTTCCATCCGGTCGATCAGGCGGGTGGCAGCGGAACGGCTGAGCAGCTGAGCATCGGCCAGCTCATGCATCCGTAGACCGCCCTCGCTCTCGTGCAACAGGAGGAGCACCTCGTACCAATCGAGGGCGAGCCGGCACTCGGCATTGAGCTCTTTCTCCAGCTGAGCAACGATCTTCGCATGGGCGGTGAGGCAGGCCCGCCACGCACGGAGATGCTGCGAGCTGGGTGTTGTTGCCATACTCGGGGGAGGTTAGCCGCAGCCTGGTATGCCCCGAGAGCCGGCCGGCGCTCGCTCCCTACAATCGTCGTCGCCCTGCGCCAGGAGGAACAAACATGGTGAGCACCGAAGGCTTCTTCCTCGGAGCGGCGGTCGACCCGGCAACCGGTGATCGTATGGAGACGCCGATCGACTACGACCCCGGCGACCTCACCACCCACGGTGTCATCGTGGGCATGACGGGATCGGGCAAGACAGGCTTGGGCGTCATCTTCCTCGAGGAGGCCTTGCTGTCGGGTATCCCGACGCTGATCCTGGATCCCAAAGGTGACATGACGAACCTCCTGCTGACGTTTCCCGATCTGGATCCTGCGGACTTCGAACCGTGGATCGATCCCGCCGAGGCGCGCAAGGACAACAAGACCAGTGCCGAACTCGCCGCCGAGAAGGCCGCACTGTGGAAGGACGGTCTGGCGTCGTGGGATCAGGACGGCAAGAGGATCGAGGCGCTGCGACAGTCTGCCGGATTCACCATCTACACGCCCGGGTCGAGTGCCGGTGTGCCGCTCAACATCGTCGGCTCGCTGGCCAACCCCGGTCACGCATGGGACAGCGACGCCGAGGGACTGCGCGATGAGATCGAGGGTTTCACCTCCGGTCTGCTCGGATTGCTTGGCATCGATGCGGACCCCATCTCCTCCAAGGAACACATCCTGATCGCCAACCTGATCGAGCACGCATGGCGCCAGGGGAAGGACCTCGACCTCGCCACCCTCCTCGCCCACATCCAGCGTCCCCCGCTCCGCAAGCTGGGTGTCTTCGATCTCGACACGTTCTTCCCCGAGAAGGAGCGCACAGCCCTGGCGATGCAACTGAACGGACTGCTGGCTTCCCCTGCTTTCGCCGAGTGGGTGAGCGGGCCACCCCTCGACGCCGGGAGCCTCCTGTGGGACGAGGCCGGCAAACCGCAGGCGGCGATCATCTATCTGGCGCATCTGAGCGAGGAGGAACGCCAGTTCATCGTCACCCTGATCTTGTCAAAGGTGGTGACGTGGATGCGAAGCCAACCCGGCAGCGGCGACCTGCGAGCCCTCGTGTACATGGACGAGGTGTTCGGCTTCGTTCCACCGACCGCCGAGCCACCTGCCAAGAAGCCCATCCTGACGATGCTCAAGCAAGCCCGTGCCTTCGGTGTGGGAATGCTGCTGTCCACGCAGAACCCGGTGGATCTCGACTACAAGGCCATGTCCAACGCCGGTACATGGTGCATCGGGCGGCTCCAAACCGAGCGGGACAAGGCGCGTATCCTCGAAGCTCTCGCATCGGCCCGCGGGGACACCGATGTCGCCGAGCTCGACACCTCCATCTCCGGTCTCGGCAAGCGGCAATTCCTCCTGCACAACACCCACGAGCCCGCACCCGTGCATTTCACGACGAGATGGGCGCTGTCCTACCTCGCCGGGCCACTGACCAGGGAGCAGGTCGCCACGCTGCAGTCCGACAAGCCGTCCGCACCCGAGTCGGCTGCGAGTCCGTCGAGCCCCGATCTCGAGGCCGCTGCGGGGCCGTCGCCGGATCTCGCCGCGGACGAGACTCCTGTGATGCCGGCAGTCGCCGAGGGGACACCGGTCTACCACGTCCACCCGAGCGCCCCGTGGCTCGAGGAGATCGGCGGCGCCCCGGACGGAACACGCCACGTCGCAGCACTCGCCGCCCGCGTCCAGCTGACGTATGACGATCGCACAGCCAAGCTCGACCACACCGAGGAGTGGGAGGCGGTGACGCTGATCGGCGACGGTTTCGACATCGACGATCTGATCAACGTCGACTACGACGACCGGGACTTCACGGAGGGTGCTCCCGACGGCGTGGCCTATGAGATTCCGGCGACACCGATCGACAAGAAGACTACCTTCACCTCCGCGGCGACCGCAGTGCGCGAGCACCTCTACCGCACCCGCAGGCTGCAGATCCAGCGCAACACCAAGCTCAAGCTCTACTCCCGTAGCGGAGAAACCGCCGAGGAGTTCGCCGCGCGCTGCGACGCCGCCGCCCAGGAGTCGGCCGATGCCGAGGCCGCAAAGCTGCGCGACAAGTACGAACGGAAGATCGCCACGGCGCGCAAGCAGTACGAGGCCGCCGAGCGACGGGTGGACGAGCTCGAGGTGCAGGTCAGCGGCTCGAAGCAGAACGAGTTGCTCGAGGGAGCAGGGGCGCTCATCAACATCCTGACGGGAAAGCGAAGCACGCGATCCGTCACCGGCTCGGCGCGCCGCCGCCAATCGACACGCAACAAGGAACAACGGTTACGGAGCGCTCAGGACAAGGCTGTCTCCGAGTGGGAAGACATGGCGGCTCTCGAAACCGAGCTGGTCGAGGAGTTGGAGGCGATCAACGACGAGTGGGAAGAGGCCGCCACGGACGTCGAGGACCTCGAGATCCCCCTGGAGAAGAGCGACATCCGCGTCGCCGACCTCTCCCTCGTCTGGATCCCCGTCGCGGAATAGTCGCCTGCACGTACCCCGTGCCCGGGGGTTGGTGCGAGTAACCACCATGAGCGACGCAGCCAGCTCAGCCACCGCGGCCGCACCCATCCGCGCCGTCCCGGACTTCGACGCTTTCTACGCAAGGGAGTACGGCACCGTCCTGGGACTCGCCTACGCACTGTCCGGGAGCCGTCTCGGAGCCGAGGACATCTGCCAGGAGGCCTTTCTCGACGCATACCGCCGTTGGGGCGACATCTCCGGATACGACAATCCGGGAGCGTGGGTGCGGCGCGTGGTGGCCAATCGAGCGGTGTCGGCCTACCGCCGTCGCTCCGCGGAGATCCGGGCGATCACGCGGTTGCGCGGCCGGGCGCAGCCTCTCGATGAGCTCGATCCCGCCTCCGACGAGGTGTGGCGGGCCGTACGCAAGCTGCCCCACCGGCAAGCGCAGGCCGTGGCGCTGTTCTACGTCGAGGACGCCAGCCTCTCCGATGTGGCGACGACGCTCCAGTGTTCAATCGAGACGGTACGTACCCATCTGCGCCGCGCCCGCAAGACGCTGTCCCGAGAGCTCGCGAGTCAGGATCTCCCATGACGATCGACGAACGTATCCGCACCGCGGCCAACCAGATCGCCCAGGTCACAACCGATCGTCCCCGACCATCGATCTCGGCACGGCACCGCAGCCGAACACGGAGGCGCATCGGTGGAGCCATCTTCGCCGGCGTCATCGCCATCGCCACTGCGGGTGTCGTCGCCGGAAATGCCGCGGCGCCCGTCGGCAACCAGCCCGCAACGACGGTGACGGTCGCACCGCCAACGACCGCCGGCCCAGCCACCACGGTTGCTCCTGACACCACCGATGGGACGGCGGAAGCCATGCCTCCGGCGATTCCAATCCCGGCTGAGCTCCGCGAGCTGACGCTGCCACCCGACTACCCAGCACCGGAGGAACGCGGGCTCGTCACGGTGATCGACCGCTACGGCGTGGTCCTCGCCGTCGAACCGGATGGCGACACCGTCCAGGTGGGCTCGTACTTCCCCGACACCGTGTCGTTTTACGGCATGACGATGTACGTCGCAGAAGGGGACATGGAGCTGGGTTTCGCCGAGCCGGACAGGCTCGATGTGATCGCCATCTTCGGTGCGGCGCCGGCGGCGACGACCGAGGTGCGTTTCCGATTCGCCAACGGCGACGAGTTTGCGGCAGCCGAGGTCTTCCCGACCGAAGTTGCCACCCGCACCGGCTTCTTCGCCGTCGTACCGAGAGCAACGCTGGAAGCCTCGTCGCCGTCGGCGCCGCACGTCGTGGCGGTCGATGCCGCAGGGGACGAGGTGGCTCGTTGGCAGCCCGGTGACGACACATTCCTCGGCAATATCGGCTGGTCGAGCTCGACCGACGTGACCTGTCGGTCTCCCTCCTCGCCCCGGAGCGGTTGTTACCGGCGCCGCCCCTCGTCGACCGCCGGCTCGACGTCACCGCCCTCCCCGAAGTGGTGGCCTGCCAAGGGGCCGGGGGCACCATCCCTCCTCACAAGGACGGAACCATCATCGGGGTCGTCCCTCGGCCGACGCCCGACGGCGCCTTCGCGCACTATCTCGAACGCCAACCGCAGGAGACGTGGCCGCGGGGCGACTACGTCGAATACCACCTGCCCGACGGGTCGGTGGCGATCGGCGCACCGTTCGAGGGGGATCCGGCCAAGGTCGTCATCCTCGTGTACCTGGCTGAGACCGACGCCGGCTGGATCGCAACAAGCTGGCTCAGCAGCTACTGCTGAAGGGCCGATGCGAAGCAAGGCGCTCGGAGGGGGAGTGCGAGGCGGCGGCAGGCCGTCGACGAGCTCGCCCGAAGCCCGCCTCGGGCGAAACTCAATTCTGCGCCAGCGCCCACATGAGATCGCGGATACCGACGATGCCGAGCAACTCCCCGTCACCCATGACGGGGAGATGGCGGTAGCCGGTCTCCATCAGCCATGCCGCGGCCTCGTCCACGGACATGTCCGGGGGGAACGTATCCGGCGACTCGGTCATCCAGTCGGCGACGGTCTCCTCGTCGGTCTCGGCACCATCGGCGACGGCGGTCGTGAGGTCGTGCTGCGTGAACAGACCAACGACGTTGCGGCCCGAGACGACGACCAAGGCGTCGACGGATTGCTCCACCATGCGCTCGGCGGCCTCGGCGAGCGACGCCTCCGAACCGATGACCTCAGCGCTACCGCTGACCAGCGATGAAAGCCGCATATACCGTTCCCTTGGGTCCGACGCACCGAGACTACCGGGCAGGTGCCCAATCCGTCTCGGATCAAAATGCCTCAGCGCTCCCGCAGGCTAGGCGGCCGTTCGGGCCGGCACGCATGGTTTGGTCATGCGTGCCCCAAGCCGGACCGTGTTCCTTTGGGAAGCTCTACAGCAGGTCTTGTTCGCGAATGCCGAACGACGGGTGGCGCAGCCGGCAGAGTGCCAGCTTCTCGAGTTGACGGATCCGCTCACGGGTGAGGTTGAACTCCTCGCCGATCTCCTCGAGCGTACGTGGGACACCGTCATAGAAGCCGTAGCGCAGGGCGAGAATTCGACCCTCGCGCTCGGGCAGCCGCTCGATCGACTTCCGCAGGCTGTTGGCGATGTCGAGCTCCTCGGTCACCCGGACCGGGTCGACGGCATCCTCGTCCTCGATGAAGTCACCGAGTTGGGCTCCGTCCTCGCCCACCGGCTGCTCGAGGGACACGGTGTCGGCGACGCCGAGCGCCAGCTCCACCTTGTCGACGTTGACACCCGCCTCCTCGGCGATCTCCTCGGGCTTCGGCTCGCGCCCCAGTTCCGCCTTGAGGCTGGCCTGCGCCGCCCGGACTGCGGCCAGGGTGTCATGCAGATGCACCGGAATGCGCACCGTCCGCGACTTGTCGGCGATGGCGCGCGTGATCGCCTGCCGGATCCACCACGTGGCGTAGGTCGAGAACTTGAAGCCCTTGCGCCAGTCGAACTTCTCCACGGCGCGGATGAGGCCGAGGTTGCCTTCCTGGATCAGGTCGAGGAAGTCGATTCCGGAGGTGTTGGCGTAGCGGCGGGCGTTGGCGACGACGAGCCGCAGGTTGGCGGTGAGGAACGCATCCTTCGCCTCGCGGCCATGACGAATGCGCCGGCGCAGCACCATCTCCTCCGCCTTGCCCTTGAAGTCGCCCGCCTCCATCTTCTCGAGGGCGTCCTGGCCGGCCTCGATCTTCTGGGCGTAGTCGACTTCCTTCTCGGCAGTCAGCAGCTCGTACTCGCCGATGGCGGTGAGGTACTGGCTCACCAGGTCCGTGGTGAGGCGGCCGCGCTCGTCGGTGAGCTTGTTTCGATCACGATCGCGCCGAGAGCGCGTCAGAGTGTCCCGCTCGATCCGTTCCTTCGCTTCTTCGCGTTCACGGATCGCACGGTCCAGTGTTTTGTCACGCGCTTTGCTCGCCGCCATGAATCAGAGTCCTCCAACAGACACTCGCAGACCTGGTCCGCCCGGCACAGGAGGGTACGTGAACGCGTTCACAAGGACCGGGCCTGGTTCAATATCACATACCTGCTCGACTTTGTGAAGCCCCTTTCTGGCCTGTGGGGGCAACATACGCACAACGCCAGAACATGCAGGCACATTCCCGTCTCCCCGCAGAGCAACCGACCCCCAGGTTCACGACCGTCACTACGGTGAAGGCCGTGCCAAACCGACTTGCAACATCCAACAGCCCGTACCTCTTGCAGCACCGCGACAACCCGGTCGACTGGCACGAATGGGGCGACGAGGCCTTTGCGATTGCGCGGGATCGGGATGTGCCGGTGCTGTTGTCCGTCGGCTACGCCACATGCCACTGGTGCCACGTGATGGCGCACGAGTCGTTCGAACACGAGCCGACGGCGTTGTACATGAACCGTCACTTCGTCAACGTCAAGGTCGATCGAGAGGAGCGCCCGGACATCGACCGGATCTACATGGATGCGGTGCAAGCGATGACGGGCCGGGGCGGCTGGCCGATGACGGTCTTTCTCACCCCGGAAGGCAAGCCCTTCTTCGCCGGAACCTATTTCCCGCGCGAGGCGATGGGCCACCACCCATCGTTCATGCACGTCATGGAGAGCGTGGTTGACGCATGGCACAACCGGCGGTCCGAGCTCGTGGATCAAGCCGGCCGGCTCACCGCAGCAGTCAATGCGGGTATTCCGGCCGGCGATGGTGCACTCGACGCAACCGCGGTGGACCGCGCCCTGGGCGATCTGGTGGGCCGGGTCGATTGGGATCACGGCGGGTTTGGTGGTGCCCCCAAGTTCCCACAAGCACCGAACCTCGAGCTGGCGGTTCGCGCCGTCGCACTCGATCCGGCGGGTGATCGCTCCGATCAGTTGCGCAACCTCCTCGCCACGACGCTCCACCACATGGCGGCGGGCGGTATTCACGACCAGCTGGGGGGTGGCTTCAGCCGCTACGGCGTCGACCGCTACTGGCTGGTGCCCCATTTCGAGAAGATGCTCTATGACAACGCCCTGCTGGCGAGGCTCTACCTACGGGCATCACAAGTCGTGGGCGACGTCGAGTTCGCCGGCGTCGCCAGGAGCACGCTGGACTATCTGCTCCGTGACCTCGCCGACCCGGGAGGAGGCTTCCACTCGGGTGAGGACGCCGACTCGGAAGGGGAGGAAGGCAAGTTCTACGTGTGGTCGTGGGATGAGCTGAAGGATGCCTTGGGCGACGACGTGGAGATCGCCGCGGCGGCCCTCGGTGCGGTGCCGGAAGGCAACTTCGAAGGCGTGAACGTCCTGCACCGCCCGCACACCATCGAGGAGGTTGCGGCGTCGGCCGGTGTGGGTATCGCCGACGTCGACACCGTGCTCGATCGATCCAAGCGGCGACTCCTCGGGATCCGTAGCCGGCGGGTGCGGCCGTCGGTGGACGACAAGATCGTCACGGCGTGGAACGGCCTTGCGTTGCGAGCCTTCGCCGAAGCCGCTGCAGTGCTGGACGAGGATCGCTATCTGCAGGCAGCCCTGGGGCTGGCGTCCTTCGTCGCCGACGAGCTGTTCACACCCGGCGGCCGCCTGGTGCGCACATGGCGAGCAGGCAAGCAGGGCCCGCTGGCGTTCTGCGACGACTATGCCGCCCTCGCCGTCGGTCTCTTCACCCTGTTCCAGGTCTCCGGCGACACGCGTTGGTTCGACCTGGGCGAGAGGTTGACGCAAGAAGCGATCCGGCTCTTCGCCACACCCGAGGGAGGCTTCTATGCGAGCGGCAGCGATGCGGCCCGTCTCATCGCACGCCCCATCAACCTCATGGACAATCCCACCCCCTCAGACAACGCCTTGATGGCGGAGGCGCTCCAGATGCTGATCGCCTACACGGGCGATCCAGGCTTGACCCGACATCTCGATGGGATCTATGCGGCCGCGTCGAAGCTGGTGAATGAGTATCCGGCAGCGGTCGGGCACCTGCTGTCGGTCGGACTCACCGGTCTCCATGGTCCCAAAGAGGTCGCCATCGTTGGAGAACCCGACGACCGCCGGCCCCTGGAGGCGGTGGTGTGGGAGTCGTTCCGGCCCGATTGCGTGCTGGCCGCCGCACCGGGGCCCACCGAACACATACCCCTGCTCGCCGGCAGGACGGCGGCCGCCGGCAGGTCCCGGGCCTACGTGTGTCGAGACTTCATCTGTGAGCTGCCGGTGGACTCACCGGAGGCCCTGCGCACGTTGCTGTGAAGCCGCCGGCCACGGCCGGAGCGGGAGAATCAGCCAAAACAGCAGTATTGACCCGGCCGCACCGTAAGCTACGCCGGCCATGGATTCCCTCTCAACACCCTGCGTCTTCTGCGGGATCGATCGCCCTCTCGAATCCGAGATCTGCCCTTCGTGCGGGCGTGGCTGGATCGACTCGCGCATCGCCGACGTCGCTCCGCCGGCCGCGACCGCAACCACCCCGGTGGCCGATTCCGCCGGCGACGATGCGTCCCCGCCGCCGGACCGGGAGGCCCGAGCGTCTGCACCTCCTCCACCACCTCCTCTCGAGACTCCACCTACCGCCGATACCCCGGACCCCGAAACTCCCATCGCCGGTGGAGGGCCCCCGGTCGCCGCAGCTGCCGCCTTCTCCGGCGCTGCGTTCTCCGATGACAGCGACACCGGCGCCGACGTCGACGGTGGCATCGGGCTCCCTCCCCTGGACGATACGTCTGCCGGGGACGCGGCCGTGGATCCGGCGGCGCCGCAGCCCGACGATGCGGCCCCCGCAGAGAGTGAGCAGCCAGACGCCGAGACGGCAGCGCCCCCCGCTAAGGAGCCGCCCTTCGAGAGCACCACGACGGCACCGCTCGACGACGCCACGTCGATGTTCACCGCTCCGGTGACTCCCGCGGAGACCGCGCCGGAGGAATCGGTGGCGCCGCCGCCGGCACCCCCTTTGGACGAAGCGCCGGCCGCGGAGCCGGAGCCCGCCATCGACCTCGAGCCGGCGACACCCGACGATCTCGGGATCATCCCGGTCGTCACACCGACGGGGCCGCCCGCGTACGTCCCGGAGCCGGACGATCTGGCCCCCCCGACTGCCGCGACGCCGCCCGCCACGGAGCCCGCGATGCCGGCGCCACCGGACGAGGAGCTCGAACCGCCGGCGGGACCAGTCGATGGCTCGCCGACCGAGCCGGAGCCGGCTGGAGAGCAGGAGCCAGTGGCCGAAGATGACCCCGACACGGTCGACCTGCCATCGTTCGTGACCGCACCCCCGCCGCAGGCCCCCGAGCCTGATCCACTCGACGAGATCCCCATGGTCGAACCTGCCGAGGAGTCCGACCGAGACGCTGCCGGCGCCGTTGCCGCCGTGGCAGCGATCGGCGCCGAACCCGACCCGCACCCCATCGATCCCGACGCGCTCATCGGCGACGTGTTCTCAGACGACCTTGTCGACGGACGCCCGCCGACGGCATCGGACGAGATGCTCGACGACGACAGTGCGTGGTCGGAGTTCGCCACCGGAACCGCCACCGGCGCAGCCGCCGCCGCGGTGACACCGCCACAGAGTCACGAACCACCCACCACTCCCGACACGGCCCCGCCGCAAGTCGCTCCGCAAGAACAGCCTGCGGTGGGCCAGTTCGGCGGACAGCACCCGGACGACTCGGAGTTCTTCGCTGCGACCGCCGCCGCGGCAGGAGCCGGCGCCACAACCGCAACGATGGGATCCGGCGAGCCGCCACGACGAGGCCGGCGCTGGTCGCAAACCGCGGTGGTCGGATTGATCGTGCTCGGTATCGTCGGGGCCTGGTTCGTGGTCCTCGCCCTGATCACTCGCGACTCCGGCGACGACACTGCGATCGCAACCCCCGACGACACGACGGCGACCACGGCACCGAGCACGACTGAGGGTTCGGACACCACGGCAACGACGTCGTCGACAACGAGCTCGACGACAACGACCACGGCCGTTCCCGTCATCGAACCGATCGGCGACCCGATCCCGATCGAGGAACTCGGCCTGGGCGCATTTGCGCTGGGACCGATCGACTTCGGAGCAACGGACGCCCTGGGGCGCCTCGTGGCCTCGCTCGACCAGCCGGACTCCATCACGGATGCGAACCAGGAACAGGGACTGTGTCCCGACGACTCGGGGTTCACGGCGGACTGGGGGCAGTTCTCGGCGATATTCATCGGTGCCCCTGAGACGAACGTGTTCGTCGGCTACCGCTTGGGCGACGATCCAAGCCACCCGACGAGTGGAATGGCCACGCTGTCAGGGCTCGAGGTGGGCGACTCCGTCGCGACTCTAGAATCGACCTACGACGGCTTCGACGTCTCATACCGAGAAGTCGATGGTCAGCTGAGCTTCATCCTGGTGCGCCAGTCAGACGGCGTCACCCTCCTGTGGGGCCCGGTCACGTCGAGCGAACCAGACGGCGTGGTCAATGGCATCTACTCGCCGCAACCATGCGACGGCGGTCCCACGGCCTCCGGGTGAGCAGCCCGGAGTCGTCGTAACATATGACCGCTCACCGACCCCCGGCTCAGGATGATGTGGTGAACGAAGGCCCCGCCAGGCAAAGCATTCTCCGACGGATCTTTGCGCTACCCAATGTCGTTGCGGTAGCCGTTGGACTCGTCACGTTCGCCGTGGCCGTGCGCATCCTCGACAGCAACCGTGGCGCACTGATGGCGGCCGGCATCGCCGGAGTGGCTTCTGCTCTCGTGTGGCTTGCGTGGGACCGCGCCGCGGGGCTCCGTCCCGTCGGGAAGCTGCTCGATCTCCCCAACATCGGGCGCATCCCGGTGTCACGGCGGACGCCGGCACCGACACTCACGGATCCGTCATCCGAGCTTGCCGCCGCCTACCAACGAGCGGCCAGCCGGTTGGAAGCGTCGACGCGGGGCCGGGTGCTCCTGGTCGCCGGCATGGAGGCCGCCCAAGGCGCCACGTCGGCCTCGTTGAACCTCGCCGTGGCGGCAACCCGTGCGGGCCGGCGTGTGCTCCTCGTGGACGGGGACGTCGATCGGGCCAGCCTCTCCAAGTTTGGGCGCACCGGCCGATCGCCGGGGTTGACCGAGCTCGCCGCCGGCGATGCGACCTTGGCGCAGGCCTCGCGGCTGTGGGCCGTCGACCAAGACGCCAAGCTCCCGTTCGTGCCCGCCGGCGCCCCGATCGCCAACGGCGGCTCACTCGACCGTGCGGCAGTCTCCCATGCACTCGACGACATCGTCGGCGTGGCCGACCTCATCCTCATCGACACGGCGGCCACGGCCGACAACGGGAGCAACGGCCTCGGCACCGTGGCCGACGGCACCCTCCTCGTGCTGCCACCTGCCGCCGACCGAGGTCGGATCAACGACATCCAGCAACGTGCCGCCAAGGGTGGCGCCCCGGCTGTCGGGTACCTCGTCAACGAGGCGGCGCCGAGCCCCAAGTCGATCAATCAGCATCCGATCCTTCGCAGCTTGAAGCGAGCCGTCGCCACGGCCCTGCTGGTGGCTTTCGCCTATTCGGCCTGGAACGCCGTCCAAGTGTGGGATTCGTGGCGCGACGTCGATCGCGAAGGATTCAACACTCAGCAGGCGGATGCCATCCTCGAGCTGCCCGAAGGCGGAATCGTGGACGAGCAGGTGACCGGCGAGATTGCCACCGCCGTCACCGCCGTACCGGCCGCCGAGGTCGACTACCTGTCCGTGCTGCTGATCGGCAGCGATCTGTCGGGCAGCCTGGCCGACGTGATCATGCTGGCGGTCGTGCCGGACGACGGTACGGATCCCATGCTCGTTTCCCTCCCGCGTGACCTCTACCTCCCCAACCGTTGTACGCAGAGCTACACGAAACTCAATGCCAACCTCGCCGGCTGTGGCGACGAGGTGAACGGGCCCACGCTGCTGGCCTTGGCAGTCACCGACTTCACGGGCATCGACATCGACCATTTCGCGCTGTTCACTTTCGAGGGCTTCGAGGAGATCATCGACACCGTCGGCGGCGTCGAGATCTGCGTCGACTACGCAGTCCGCGACTCCAAGTCCGATCTCGATCTGCCTGCCGGGTGCACCCAGGCCACGGGTGCACAGGCCTTGGCGTGGGTTCGCTCCCGCCGTACCCAAGAGCTCGTCGACGGCCGCTGGCGCACGATGGAGGACGTCAGCGACTTGTCGCGCAATGAGCGCCAGCAGGACGTGCTGCTCCAGATGCTGTCGAAGATGAGCGAGTTCAGCTCCCCTGCCGACTTCACGAAGACGGTTCGCAGCCTCACGAATGCGTTCACGCTCGACGATCAACTGGGCATCGCGGACGCCATCAGCCTGGCGTGGGATCTGCGCGACATCGACCCCTCGAGCTTCGTCAGCCTCCACATCCCGGTGGAGAACCAGCGCACGCCGGGCGGGGCGTCGATCCTCGTGCCGCTGGAGCCCTTCGACCGGCTGCTCGCCGAGGGGTACCCGAGACTCGCGCCTGCGGGTGACGCCGTGTCGCTGCCGCTGGAGACGAGTCCACCGCCCGGCTGAGCCAAGGTCGGATCGCGCCGGTAGATCCGGGTTGGCTGATCTGACGGGCGAATCGCCACCACCTCCCGCCGGCGTGCCATCGCTCCGCCGCCTGTCCCGACGCCGCACAAACAACGTGTCGTCCCCGATCGGACGTAATATGTGGTGCGACCCACCGCATCCCGCAGCGGCGCCCATCGCAGCCAGGAGACCGCGTGACCGACCGTTTCGACCCGAATGATCCCTTGGCGGGCATCCAGCCCTACGAGGAGCTATCCGGGCTCACCGGCAACGAGCCGATACCGCCGCTGGAAGACCCGCGGCAGCCTCCGGCAATGGCGCCTCGCTCTCCTCTGCTGACGGGCCTCGTGCTCGGCCTCCTGCTGGTCGTTGTCAGCATCGCCCTCTTCCAGCTGCTGAGCGGCGACGACGACACGCCTGTCGCCGCCGGCGACGAGACGGCCGTGACGGCCGGGGACGGCACAGCAGCCACCGGGGACGAGGCCGCAGCGGAGGATGCCACAACGGACACGGCGGCAGCGGACGCCGGAGGAACCACCGGTCTGCCCTACCTCGCCGTCGGCACGCCGATCCCGATCGCCGACCTCACGCTCCAGGTCGACGGAGTCGGCGAGATCAAGTTCGGTCAACCCGCCGCCGATGCCGTCGGCCGGCTCATCGCCAGCCTCGGGGAGCCCGACGACGACACCGGCGTCCAGCTCTCCGTGGCCGAGTGGGGCGTCTGCCAGGGTGAGAACGAGCGGGTCGTGACGTGGGGCCCGTTCGCCGCCATCGTCGTGGTGGATCCCGACGGCACCGAGACCTTCGGCGGCTACCGGCTCGACTTCGCCTTTGGCGGATTCTCCAGCGACGCCGCCAACCTGGCCACGCTCAGCGGGCTCCAGGCCGGCGCCTCCTATCGCCAGCTCGAGCAGACCTACGACGGATTCGACGTGCAGAAGGCCGACAACGAGCAGATCGGCCCGGTGTGGGAGCTCTACAGCTCGAACACGGGCGCCCTCCTGCTGTGGGGCCCACTCACGGAGGACGAGACGGTGCGCGGGATCTACGCCCCGGACGCCTGCAACCGATTCTGAGCGTCCTGGCGGGCCCGAGGCCTGCTTCGAGCGCGCGAGCAGCGATCGTCCGGCGGAGCTGCTCCTCTCGGGCTCCCCGAACCGCCGGTCCCCGGGACTCTCCTCCCATCTCGGGTTGGCTCGCTTCGTGGGGGTGGGGCCGCCCGTACTACCATCGCCGCCGATCGTCCTCGAGTGTCTGAGGTGGAAGCGGAATGTCTCGATTGCGGGCCGTCTTGTACGGATCGATCGCCGCCGGCTTGCTGTCGCTGGTTGCGGTGGCGATCCTCGGAGGCCGATTCGGGCTCCAAGCAGCAGTGGCGACACCGGTCTTCGAGGGCAGCCCGCAGGCAAGCATCGCCTTCGTCGCGTCGAGCGGCGGGATGTACCTCATCGTCGTGACGGCGGGCATCGTGCTTGGGCTCATCATCGCCGGCGTGACCTATGCCGTGACCCGCGAGACGGAACCGGATTCGCCGAAGTTCCCACTCGGATGGCTCCTTCCCATTGCGGGTTTCACTTCAGCCGTCGCCGGCTACGCAACGTTCCGCGCCGGGCTGGGACTCGAGTCCGACATCACGGCAGGCGTCGTCGCCGTTCCCGTGACGAGTCTCGTGATCACGGCGCTCATCAGCGGACTCGTGGCCGGGGGCATCACGACTTTCGTCGTCGACAGGCTGGCTCGACCGGATCTGCTGGGTCTCGGCGGCGCCGCATGGCCCTCGAGCTCCGCAGAGTTGATGGGTGCCATGGCCCGCGCCGTCGGTATCCCTCTCGTCGGGGTCGCCATCGCTGGCGTCTTCGCCATCGGCCTCGCTCAGCTGCTGCTCAGTGCAGAAGGAACGCTCGCAGTCGTGCTGTTCAGCGTGGCCGGGGCCATCGTCCTCGGCGGCGCCGCACTGCTCGCCTACCGGCCGTGGGATCGCAGCGACGGCGCCACGAGCTGACCCGGCCACCGGCAACGGTGCGCAGACTCAACCGTCGTCGACACTGAGCGCGATCCAGGTCCCGTCTTCGAGCACCTCGTACTCGACCACGATGGACTGACCGCTACGCAGGTGATCCCGCAGATGCCCGATGGCGGCTCCATCGTGAAACGTGATGCCGGGGGCCGGAGTGAGCTGCTGATCGGTGCCATTCGGCAACCGGAGCACGAATCGCTCCACAGTGGTGATGTCGCCGGTGACGTCGACGACGACGCCTGCAACGGTGTCGGTGCCCCCGCCGCACGCGGTCAGCACGAACACGACCAGCACCGTGGCGGCGTTCCGCCACATCGGCACTACACCTTCCGGACGGTGCGAATCGGTGTGCCGTACCGTTGCTCCTCGGCCCACCAGCTGAAGAACACCGCGGCGATGAACGCCCAGAGGATCATCCCGCCGCCCAGCTTCATGATGAGCCCCGCCACCACCTGATCGGTGTGTGCAGAGATCCCCCACAGCCGGGGGAGGGTCTCGTAGACGGGATACAGCGGCGAGTCTCCGAGCGTGAGGAACGACGCCGGCACGGTCGGCACGAGCGACTGGAGGAACAGGTAGCCCATCTTCTGGAACGGGGTCAGCTGAGGCAGATCGGGAACCGGCCCAACCACCGGCCACCACATCAGGATGGCCGTGACGAAGAGCAACGCATGGATGAGGAAGTGGACCGGCTCCGATCGCAACATCGCTTCGAGCACGCCGGGCACGTGGACGACGGCCAGCATCGTGTTGAACGCAACCAGCGCAAAGACCGGATGGGTGACGACCCGCATGGCAGGCAGGACGGGCCTGACGATCATGCGCACGAGCCACCACGGGGTGCCGTACAACAGCAGCGGCGGCGCCACCAGCGACAGCCCGAGATGCTCCACCATGTGGAAGATGAACAGGCTCGACTCGCCGAGGTCGTGCAGCGGGTAGCCGGAGACGATGAGGATCGCGGCAAGACCCGAGTAGTACAGGACCCGCTGGAACCGGGTCACCACCGGCTCTCCGCGAGGTGCATGCGTTGGCGCCAGACGGCGGATCGCATACTCGTAGAAGACGGCGGCCGCCACCACCAGACCCACCACGTCGAGATGGAGGTGGAAGGGGACGACCTCCGAGAACGTGGCCGCCTGCATCAGATCAGAGGGCGTTGAACGTCAGCAGTACGACGACGAACAACGGGATCGAGCCGAACACCCCGATGAGGAACAGGGTCTTGAACAGCGGCTTGTCGTACTTGAGGTGCATGAAGTAGCCGACCACGATGGCGAACTTGAGCGCACCGAGCAGGAGCAATGCCGGCACCCGGATCGAATCAAAGGCCTCGATGCTGGGGATGGCGACCTCGACCGCCGTCACCACGGCGAGGATGAGGGCGATGAGCCAGTATTGCCGTGCGGTTGGATGTGCAACGGTCTCGGACACGGTCACACCTGCAGCAGATAGACGACGGTGAAGATCACGATCCACACGATATCGACGAAGTGCCAGTAGAGACCGACCAGCTCCACGTTCAGACCGTGCTCGTTGCTGAGACGGCCACCGAGCGACAGCATGAACATCGCCGCCAGCATCATCACACCGATGGCGACGTGGGCTCCATGGAAGCCCGTGAGCATGTAGAACGACGACGAGAACGGGCTCGTCCCGAGCTTGAGACCCTCGTGAACGAACTCGGTGAACTCGAAGATCTGCCCCGACAGGAAGATCGCACCCAGCAGAGCGGTTGCCGCCAGCCAGACCCGCCCCTGCCGGCTGTCCTTGCGCTCGAAAGCGTTGTGGGCAAGCACCATCGTCAGCGAGCTCATCAGCAGGACGAAGGACGACGCCGACGTGAACGCGATGTTGAAGATCTCCGACCCGGGGCCGTCCTCCGTCGTGTTCCGGAAGAGCAAGAACGTGGCGATCATCGAACCGAAGAACAGGCACTCCGACCCGAGGAAGACCCACATCGCAGCCTTGCGGGTGCGATGGACGTCGTGCTCGCCTTCGTGGTGGCCGGCCAGGGCAGGGTCCGGTGCCGTGTGCGTCGCCATCAGTGCTCGTCTCTCGTGACGGGCTCCAGCGACCAGCCGAAGAGACCCCACAGCGTGATCATCCCGCCGACCGCAATCGCCGCCCAACCCCAGGACAGGTAGATGAGGCCATAGCCCGTGATGGCGATACCGAGGGACGTCAGCGCCGGGTAATACGAAGGCGACGGCAGGTGGATGTCGTGCGTCCCTTCGTGATCAGGCGCACCTTCCGGCCCGGTTTCCACCAACGTGCCGCCGCTGACGGCGGGCATGGCGACGGCGCGGCCCTCCTCGTCCTCGGCGTACTTCTTGTGCCAGAAGTCGTCGAGCGACGTGACCACGGGAACCTCGTCGAAGTTGTGCACCGGGGGCGGTGACGGGATCGACCACTCGAGGGTGCGGCCGTCCCACGGGTCGTTCCCGGCAATGGCTCCTCGCTTCCGCGAGACGATGATGTTGTAGGCGAACACCAGGATCGACACCGCGATCGTGAAGGCGCCGATGGTCGACATCAGATTCCAGAAGTCCCAGCCGAGCCCCTCGCCGTAGCGGTAGGTCCGGCGTGGCATTCCGTTCAGGCCGAGGATGTGCTGAGGAGCAAAGGTCAAGTTGAACCCGATCAGCATCAGCCAGAAGTGGATCTTCCCGATCCTCTCGTCCAGCATGCGTCCCGTCCACTTCCCGAACCAGTAGTAGACGCCGCCCACGTATCCGAACACCGCACCACCGAAGAGGACATAGTGGAAATGGGCAACGACGTAGTAGGTGTCGTGCTGCTGGGTATCGGCAGGCACGATGGCATGCGTGACACCCGACAGACCGCCGATGACAAACATCGCGATGAACCCGAGCGAGAACAGCATCGGCGTGTCGAAGCGTAAGCGGCCACCCCAGGTCGTGCCGATCCAGTTGAAGATCTTCACACCCGTTGGCACCGCGATGATCATCGTTGCAATGCCGAAGCCGGCCTCGGCGACGGTCCCCATGCCGGACGTGAACATGTGGTGCGACCACACGCCAAACCCGACAAACCCGATCGCAACCCCGGAGAAGACCACGAATTCGTAACCGAACAGCGGCTTGCGACTGAACACGGGCAGGATCTCGGAGATGATGCCCATCGCCGGCAAGATCAGCACGTAGACCTCGGGATGTCCGAAGAGCCAGAAGAGGTGCTGCCACAGCAACGGGTCACCCCCCGCGGCCGCTTCGTAGAAGACCGTGCCGAAGTTGCGGTCGAGGAACAGCTGGAAGAGCCCGATGGCAACCGGCGGAAGGGAGAAGATCAGCAGGAAGGCCACCACCAACGCCATCCAGGCAAACACCGGCATGCGCAGCAATGACATACCGGGAGCCCGCATGGTGAACACCGTGGCGATGAAGTTGGCGGACGAGGCGATCGACGCCACCCCGAGCAACTGAAGCCCGATCACCCAGTAGTCCATGCGGACGACCTCGGGCAGCTGTGTCGCCAGGGGCGAGTAGCCGACCCACGCACCGTCCGGAGCGCCACCGACGAAGAAGGATGTGTAGATCACGATCCCGGCGAAGAGGAAGAGCCAGTAGCTGAAGGCGTTCAGCCGTGGAAAGGCAACGTCACGAGCACCCAGCAGGATCGGCAGGAAGTAGTTGGTGAAGGCGGCGGCGATGGGCATCACGACGAGGAACACCATGGTCAGCCCGTGCATCGTGAACAGCTGGTTGTACGCAGCAGCGCTCAGCACCTCGCCGTTCGGCTGGGCGAGCTGCCAGCGCACGAACAACGCTTCGAGACCGCCGACGATGAAGAAGACGAATGCGGTCACCGCATACAAGAGGCCGATGCGTTTGTGGTCGACCGTGGTGACCCAGGCCCACAGACCCTTCTCACCGGTCGACGGCTCCACGACCCGTTCCGTGGTCACCGCCACGTCGGCCTCCCTCCGTGCGTCCAGATGGTCTCGTCCATCGCACTCAATCCCATGACTCGAGCATCGCGATCAGATTGTCGATCTCGTCACCCGTCAGCCCGAACGACGGCATGCCCAAGATACGACCGGATGGTATGTCGTTGCGATCGGGGTCCATCGGCTTCAGGTCGGAGGGGTTGTTGAGCCAGCGGCGCAAGTGATCGAGGGCCTCGGGGTTGGCCCACGGCGTGTCGAAGGTCGCACCTCCGAAGGTCTCCCGGCTGCCGAAGTGGGTGAGATTGGGCCCGAGCGACGAACGGAACTCGGCGTCGTCGAGCTGGATGAAGTTGTCGGGTCCGACCGTTTCCACCGTGCCGTCGGGCATCGCGACGGTGGCCTGGTGGCATGCCGTGCACACCAGATTGAACGTGTCCCAACCGTCGGCAGCCCGCCCTTCGACCGGCACGGCAGCGGGCCGGAGCTGGTCCGCCGCCCAAGCGGCGAAACCCTCATCGTCGTGGACAAAGACGCGAAGACGCATGTCGGCGTGGGCGAGGCCGCAGAACTCGGCGCACTGGCCGAGAATGACACCCTCACCAAAGCCGTTGTCCGTGAGGACCACGTCGCCGTCGGCCTCCAGCGTCAGCGTCGTTGCCAGGCCCGGCACGACGTCACGCTTCCCGTTGAGTGGCGGGATCCAGAAGCTGTGGATCACATCGGCCGACGTCATCGTGAGGTTCACCGGTGTCGCCGCTGGGATGTGGAGCTCGTTGGCCGTGATGAGCGCCCGCCCGTCCTCCGCGACGACGTCGGGGTAAACGAACTCCCACCACCATTGGTGTCCCGTCACCTCGATCTGCAGCACGTCCGGGCCCTGGGGGACCTCGCGCACGCTGAACAGCGTTTGGATCGTGGGAACAGCCAGAACGGCGAGCAGTACCGCAGGGATGATGGTCCACACGATCTCGAGACGGGTGTTGCCGTGGATCTGCTTCGGCTCCCGGTCGTCGTTCTTGCGCTGCCGGAAGCGAATGAGGCTGACGAAGAAGGCGATCATCACGAGCACGAAGATGATCGTGGCGAGGATCAGCACCAGTTCCCAGAGACCGTCGATCTCCTCGGCGATGGGCCCCTGGGGCTCGAGCGACGACTGCGGCCCCGATCCCGAGCATGCCGACACCACCAAGAGGAGCACGACCAGCCCGAGGCGGCGAGTGACCCGGACGCTGCGGCCGATACCCGAAGGGCGCCGGTGTCGCACAGATCGACGTGTCACCTTGCTGTTCGCTCCCACGTTTGTCCGGACAGCTTGCGATGTGGGCGGCATCGTACCGAGCGACTCCCGCCGAATGAAATCATGGCAGGATCGCCGCGAGCTCGCTCGGATCCATCACGCCTTCGAAGCGCCCGATGACGATTCCGGCGTCGTCCATGGCAAAAACCCAGGGTTCGGACGGCAGCGCAAACCAGTCGAGACCGACCGCCGGCGCCAGATGCTCGGCGTCCGGAGCAAAGTCCGGATCTGTGAGGCCGGTGAAGACTTCCACGTGGATGAAGTCGACGTCCGGGTGGTCCGGTGCGAGCCGTTTCACCTCGTCGAGTAGCGGGCCACACGCCGCGGTCTGGCAGTACGCAGGTGTGCTGAATACCACCACCGTCGGCCGGCCGTTCTGCAATGCCTCGGGCAACGTCAGCTCGTAGAACGACGGTTCCGGGTCGGGATCGGTCGTCAGCTCCTCGATGGGGAGCTCGTCGAGCGTCGGGGTTGGCGCCGGCGGTGCAGGCTCGCCGAGAGCGGGCGCCAAGGGGTTGTCGACCACGGAGAACAACACCGGGTCCAGGGGATCGCCACCTTCCGGGATCACGGTGGCGACCCAGATGCCCGAACGGTCGAACTCGAAGGTCGCCCGATACAGACCGGTGGCATTCGGGACGATCCACGTCCACTCGCCGTCGGCCTGTTGCCTGGCGTCGGGGTCAGATTCCGGATGGACTTCGATGACGATCGGCTGGTCGGGGGCACCGAGCCGCGCTCCCGTCTCGTCGCCGATACCGATGAGGACACGTCCCTGACCGACGCCGATGTCGGAGGACGCCTGCAAGGCAAACGCGTTGTCTCCGAATGGTGACCCGCCGCCCGAGCAGGCCGCGAGGACCAGTGCGGTGGCGATGCAGGCCGCGATCAGACGGAGGAGGTTGGTCATGCGGTGCGCAAAGTAGTGCGGCAAACGAGCAACGCCGCATCGAATCGTCAGATTCGCGCCTGTGCTCATGGCCGGCGGGACGACCGCTCATCCATGTGTGATCCCAGGGACCCGACCCAGATCGCCCAGGCCACACCTACCGGCGCACCGCCGTCCGCTCGGGCATTCGGGCGTGGTGGCACTGCCATACTGGGCGGCTTGCCGCTCCGAGAGGCGCCCCTCCCAATGGTCGAAGGCCCATGATCGAACGAGACGAGGTCTTTCGTGTCAAGACCGACCGCCGACCCGGGATCCTGGCGCGTGTTCTCGAGGCGATCGCCGGGCACGGCGCCCATGTCGGTGAGATCGCAACACTCCACATCACGCCCGATTACAACATCAGGGACATCGTCGTCATTGCTCCGTCGGATGCCGAGGTGGGCCCCATCACCAGGGCGATCGCTGCGGTGGAAGGAGCGGAGCTCGTCTCGAAGCCGATCGACCGCGTCTTCGACCGGCACCGCCTCGGGAAGCTGAAGGTCGTCCCCGATGTCGAGGTGCGCACTCTGCAGGACATGCGCGAGATCTATACGCCTGGGGTCGCCAGGGTGTCCGCCGCCATCGCCGCCGACCCGGCTCTGGCGTCGGAGTACACGTGGAAGGGTCGCACCATCGCCGTCGTCAGCGACGGGAGCCGCGTCCTCGGTCTCGGCAACGTCGGAGCGGAGGCCAGCCTCCCGGTGATGGAGGGCAAGGCGATGTTCTACTCGATGTTCGCCGGTCTCAATGCGATACCGATCGT
The DNA here is from genome assembly GCA_965216945.1 of Acidimicrobiia bacterium. Taxonomy (GTDB): domain Bacteria; phylum Actinomycetota; class Acidimicrobiia; order Spongiisociales; family UBA5794; genus DATHZQ01. Next base: position 1,119,759 of record CBDCGU010000003.1, read on the forward strand.
GTTGGGAACGCAAGATCCCGACGAGATCATCAGAACCGTGTGCAACATCGCCCCCGGGTTCGGCGGGATACATCTCGAGGACATCGCCTCGCCCGGGATCTACCGCGTCGAGGTCGAACTCGACGAGCGGCTCGACATCCCGGTGTTCCACGACGACCAGCATGGAACCGCGGTGGTGTTGCTGGCTGCCGCCCTGAGGGCAGCCGAACTCTCCGGCCGCCGCATCGAGGAACTGGTCTTCGGGCAAATCGGCCTCGGAGCGGCCGGATCGGCGATCGCGATGCTCGCTACGGCATTCCCGTTTGCCAAGGTCGTCGCCTATGACCCGAACGAAGCGGCCGGCGAGCGTCTGCTCGAGATGGCGGACGGCGGTTCCGTCGATGTGTTCTGGAGCGGTCGCGACGAGATGCGACGGGTGATGATGAGTGCCGACGTGCTGGTCATGACGACGGGCCAGCCGAACCTGATGAAACCGGAGTGGGTGCAGCCCGGCCAGATGATCATGGCGCTGTCCAACCCGGTGCCAGAGATCGGCCGCGACGAGGCCCGAGCCGCGGGTGCCGCCATCGCCACCGACGGATCGATCGTCAACAACGTGCTCGCCTATCCGGGGCTCTTCCGGGGTGCGCTGGTGGCGGGCGCCGAGCGCATCAGCCTTCCGATGAAACGAATCGCCGCCGAGACGCTGGCCGGCTTGGCGCCGGGGGACGAGTTGTTGCCCGACCCGCTCGACCGCTCGATCCACGAACGTGTAGCGGCGGCGGTCGCCGCCGCCGCCCGCTGACCCGTGCCGGTCAGCGCCTGGGAGATCGTGGCCGCGCTCGCGGTCACCTTGATCGCGGCGGCGGCTCAGGGTGTCGTCGGGATCGGGTTTGCGGTGGTGTCCGTGCCAACGCTGGCACTGATCAACCCCCTGCTCTCCCCAGTGCCGCAGATCCTCATGGTGTTCCCGCTCACGCTGGCGATGGCGTGGCGCGAGCGCGCTCACGTCGATCTGAAAGGCATGCCGTGGCTGCTGGCGGGCCGTGTCCCCGGCGTCATCATCGGCTTCGCCCTGCTCACGGTTGCGGTGCCGCGAACGCTGGACCTGATGATCGCAACGATGGTGCTGGCGGGCGTTGCCATCCGAGCCGGCAACATCGCGGTACGCAAAACGCACGCGGCGGAGTTCGCGGTCGGTACGTTCGCCGGAACCGCCAGCATGGTCGCCTCGATCGGTGGACCCCCGATGGCGCTGCTCTACCAAGACGAGCAGGCAGCGACCATGCGATCGACACTGGCCGTCGTGTTCACGATCGGAGTCGCCCTCACCGTCTCGGCACGGGCATTCGGCGGGCTGATCACGAAGAATGACGTGCAGGTGGCGGCGATGTTGCTACCGGCGATGTTGGCGGGCTATGCGCTGAGCCTCCGTGTGGCGCAACGGGTCAGCGACACTGTGGTGCGTCGCGGCATCCTGGTCGTGTCGACCGTCGCCGCCCTCGGTTTGGTGTTGCGGGCGGTGTAGCAGGGTGCCTCGTCTCCCGACCTTGCGATGTTCAGGAACCGGATCTGGAGCGTCTTCAGTGCCCCGTCATACGCCGAGGTGCCCGGCCACGAAGGCAGCCCGTTCCTCAACCGAGGCGTTGGGGACCGAGGTCACGTCGTAGCCCGTGCGGGCGAACGCCGAGCACAGCGCCTCGTGGAACCGGAGCGTCATGGCAAAGCTCATGGTCCGCTCTTCGTCGGTCGAATAGATGGCTTCCCATGGCTCGAGCATGAGAACGTCGGAGTTGTAGCGGTAGCGCGTAGCGGCCTCGAGACTCGGGTCCGGGTCGGTTCCGAGGTACAGCGCGTACGCAACACAATCGGGTAGCCCGCGGTCGAAGAGGTGCGGACCGCCGCTGTACACCGCGCTGTGGTACTGACGTATCGATCGCTGCAGCAACAGGTCGACGAACGGCGCCGGCGGTATCTGGGTTCCGAGCGGCTCACCCGATGCTCGGTACTCGGCGAGCACCTGCCGCGCCGGTTCAGGGACGACCCTGATCTGCCCTGCGAGCGACTGCAGCACCGTGGTCTTCCCGACGCCCGGAGCTCCGGTGAGGATGTGGAGATCGGCGGCCATGCGGCGGCGGACTCATCCCTCGATGAAGTTGGGGACGGGCTCCACCTCGGTCGGCGTGGACTCGATCGTGTCGAGGATGTCCTTCAACACGTCGAAGAACTCCGGAACCGCCCAGGCGAGTATCCGGAGGAAGACGATGAACACGACGATGATCAGCGCCAGCCGGATCCAGAAGAGATAGCTCTTGTCCGGATCGAAGACCACCGCCATGAAGCGCTCGACCGGAGCGAACATGCGACTCGGTTCGGCGATGCCCAAGTCGTTGGGGTCGATACGAGCCGGTGCAGTCGCCACCATCGCCGGAGCGCTCACGAGACCGCCGGTGGGCTCGAGCACGGGAGCGGCGGGCACGACAGGCACGGCCTCCGTGGGGAGATCGACGATGTCGGGACGGTCGTCTCCATCGTCTTCGAGCACCGCCGCCGCGTCCGCGTCCGAATCGAAGCCGTCGAGCTGATCGTCGTCCGGCTCGTCGTCACCCATGTCAACGGCAGCGACAACGGCCGTCGGGTCGTCGAGGGCCACGCCGCCGTCTTCCTGCGGCCCTCCGCCGGCGGCGGCTTCGGTTCCCAGGGCCTCCGCTTCCTCCGTCTCGCTCTCGGGCGGGGCTTCGGCGGAGGCCGCGTCTGGTTCGGCGGCCTCTTCGGTGATCTCGTCGAGACCGAGCTCCTCGTCGACGTCGGCGGCGGCTGTGTCGGCGGCGTCCGAGAAGACGGCACCGGCCCCGGCTGCCGTGGCGACCGGCGGGTCGTCGACGATTGGCTCCTCCTCCGGCAGTGTCGCCCGCAGCACGCCGACGCTCATATTGAGCTCATCGGCCAGCTGATCGATCATGTCAGACTCCGGCACTGCGTCGCCGCGTTCCCACGAGCGAACCTTCGTCGCCGTCGTGCCCATCCGGTTGGCGAGCTGCCCGAGCGAGTACCCGAGCGACAGGCGTCGCTCGTTGATGATCTTGCCGAAGTCGCGGCTGCCGGACATGAAGCTCCTGGGAAAGGCCGAAACCGGAGGATATCGCAGATCAGCGCATAGGGTCGTCACTCATATCGAGCCGTGCAGGGCAACCGCATCGGGATCTCGGGCGGACGCTAGCGCTGACCCTTCCTCCCCGTCTGTTTGCGGTGGAGGGAGATCCCCGCCGGCAGTTGGTACTCGCCCGCCTCGATAGCGGCGTCGATCGCCGCCAGGTCGGCAAAGGTGGTGGTGCTCAGCTCGTTCATGAACGCTCGCTGGGCCCGCGACCATGTCTCATGAACCGGGCACACGTGGATCCAATCACAGGGACCTCCGGTGAGCACACACGCCTCGAGGGCGACGGCCCCTTCGGAGGCCTCGACCACCTCGAGCAAACTCACTTCCCGAGGTGGCCGCCCCAAGGCATAACCGCCGTCCGGGCCGGCCATCGCCACCAGCACGCCGCCACGGACCAGCTCGGCGAGAATCTGGCCGATGTAGCGCTCGGGAATCTCCATGGCCGTGGCGATCTCCCGAGACTTGCGCCGACCCTGCTCCCAGTGCCGCGCAAGATCGAGCACGGCGCGGACGGCGTAGTCGCCTTTCCGGCCCAGCGTCAGCCGCACGACTCAACCATTACCATCATGCATAACGTTAACTCTGGCGCTTGACGTTAAGCCTCATGGTTGATATATACGGTATTGCGAGCAGCAAGTCCACCACAGGTTCCCTGGGAGGGTCTGATGGTTGGAACCTCAGCGTCGGTCGGCCACCGGACCGAGGCACCGGCTTCCCGCCGGCGCCCAGCCCGCCCTGCGGGCCTCCCCCGTTCGGGGTTCGCCATCACCATGACGGTCCCGCCCCCTGTCGCCGCCCTCGCCGTCACCGCGGCGGTCCTTGGCACCGCAGACCTGATGTTCAACCGGATCATCGGGCCGATCGTATCCCACGTCCCGGGTTTGCCCTTTGGCGCGCGAGCCGCCGAAGCCATGACGCTCGGCGGCGAATCACTGTTGCGCACGACCGCGGTACTCGTCGTCCTCGTCGCCCTTGCGCTCGCCTCGGCCCTGTGGCGTCATCACAGGCTCCTGGCTGTGCTGTTGATCGCCGTCTCGGGATTGGAGCTCGTGCACGCAGCGCTTCCCGCCACTCGCCTCGATGTGTTCTCCTACGGACTGTCGTTTGCGGTTCTGGTCGCAGCAGTGGCTCACGCTGCCGGCGTGGTCCCCAGGCCACATGGGATCGCGCTCGGGCTGTTCGCACTCGGCTTCGTGGCAGGTGTGTGGCCCCATGCGCTGGCCGCCGCGGCATCGTGGGGCCCGGCCCTGGGCCGGCCGGTGAGCCCCGGGGCGCTGCGGGCCGGCGCCGAGCTGGCATTCGTGGCCTCAGTCGTCTTCTTCGGAGCGGCAGCTCTCCGCCGCGAACACCACAGCTGGAGAACAATATGGCTCGCCGCCGCCGCCGGCCTCATGACCGCAGGTGCACTCCTCTCCCAACCCGATCACGCGGCGATCGCGGCACTGTGGGCGACCGGAGTGACACTTGCGCTGCCACCTGTCCTCTACATCGCAGCGGCAGCGTGTCTCACAGTCGCTCTCGTCGAGTGGACGAGGGCCTCATCGACCCGCCATCTGGCCGCCGGTCTTGCACTGCTCGTCGTGGCCGGCGTGGCGCCGGTTGTGATGCATCACAACCTCACAGCCGTGCTCGGGGTCACGCTGCTGGCGATACCTCCCCAACCGGACGTCGAGATCTGAGGAGCAACCATGACCGCCATGTCACGACGCGACTTCCTCAAGCTCAGCGCCGTGGCAACGGTCGGTCTGACCTCGTACCCGCTCCTGCGCCAGCTGCAGGCGATCGAGACCGTCGAGAACCCGCTCGTCGGCTATCCGTTCCGTGGCTGGGAGCAGGTGTACCGAGATCAGTATGCCTATGACAACAGCTTCACGTTCATCTGCTCGCCCAACGACACGCACGCTTGCCGGCTGCGGGCGTTCACCCGCAACGGCGTCATCCAGAGGATCGAGCAGAACTACGACGTTGGTCGCTACGCCGACCAACTGGGCAACACGGCCTCGGTCAAGTGGCACCCGCGGGGCTGCAAGAAGGGCCAGACGTTCCACCGCCGCGTGTACGGGCCCTACCGCCTCCGCTTCCCGATGGTGCGAGCCGGTTGGAAGCAGTGGGCGGACGACGGATTCCCCGAGCTGACTCCCGGCAACCGTGAGCGATACCTGTTCACCAGCCGCGGTACCGACACCTTCGTCCGCACCTCCTGGGACGAGATCTACGACTACATCGCCCGCGGCTTGATCAACGTTGCCGAGACGTACTCGGGTGAGAGCGGAGAGCGACGGCTTGCCGCCGACGGCTACCAGCCGGAGATGATCGAGGAGACCGGGGGGGCCGGTACGAGGACCATGAAGCTGCGCGGGGGTATGGGACTGCTCGGCGTCATCGGCAAGTACGGCATGTACCGCATGAGCAACACGCTGGCTCTCCTCGACGCACACGTCCGCGAGGTCGGTCCCGACGATGCCAGGGCCGGCCGCAACTGGTCGAACTACACGTGGCACGGCGATCAGGCTCCGGGGCATCCGTTCGTGCACGGAGTGCAGACGTCGGAGCCGGACTTCAATGATCTCGCCAACTCCAAGCTGACGATCCAGGTCGGCAAGAACCTCGTCGAGAACAAGATGCCCGAGTCGCACTTCTTCTCCAACATCATGGAGGTGGGCGGGAAGATCGTGACGATCGCCCCCGAGTACAGCGCACCGGCTTCGAAGTCCGACTACTGGCTCCCCGTCCGCCCCGGCCTCTCCGACACCGCGATCTTCCTGGCGATCACGAAGATCCTGATGGACGAGGACCTGTACGACGAGGAGTTCGTCCTGCGCTACACGGACTTCCCCCTGCTGCTGCGCACCGACACCTTGGAGCGCCTGAGGGCCAAGGACCTCTTTGCCGATTATTCACCGGGATTGGCACCGGACGGACCCAGCTTTGCGGACCAGAAGCTCACGGCCGATCAATACGAAGCGATCGGTGGCGACTTCGTCGTCTTCGACCGAGGTACCGGTGGTGTGCGCGCCATCACACGTGATCAGATCGGACGCCGCATGGATTCGTCCGGCATCCGCCCCCGGCTCGACTATCGGGCGACGTTGACCCTCGTCGACGGCACAGAGGTCGATGTCCTCACACTGTGGGAGGCCTACCGGGACCACCTCGTGGACTACGACCTCGATGCGGTGCACGAGATGACCGGCACCCCCATCGAGCTGATCCGGCGTCTTGCCGACGACATCGCAACGATCAAGCCCGTTTCGATCCACACGGGGGAGGGAATCAACCACTGGTTCCACGCCACGTTGCACAACCGGGCGACGTACCTGCCGCTGATGCTCACCGGCAACATCGGCCTCCCCGGAGCGGGCAGCCACACCTGGGCGGGGAATTACAAGGCGGCCCTGTGGCAGTCGGCGGACTGGTCGGGCCCCGGGTTCAAGGGGTGGATCGCCGAGGACCCGTTCAATCCCGACCTCGACGACACGACCGACGGCAAGGACATCCCGGTTCGCAACTACACGAAGGACGAGGAACCTGCCTATTGGGATCACGGGGACAGGGCCCTCATCGTGGACACACCCAAGTTCGGTCGCAAGAACTTCACGGGCAAGTCCCACATGCCGACGCCCACCAAGGTCATCTGGACCTGCAACGTCAACCTCATCAACAACGCCAAGCACGCCTATTTCATGATCCGCGACGTGAACCCGAAGGTGGACATGATCATCACGCAGGACATCGAGATGACCTCCTCCTGCGAGCTCTCCGACTTCGTGCTCCCGGCCAACTCGTGGGTCGAGTTCCAGACCTCGGAGATCACCGCATCATGCTCGAACCCGTTCCTGCAGATCTGGGGGCGCGACGGAATCGATCCGCTGTTCGACTCCGAGGACGACCTGATGATGATGGCCAGAGTCGCGGAGCGGCTGGGTCAACTCCTGGGCGACGACCGTTTCTCCGACTACTGGAAGTTCGCCCTCGAGGGCAGGGGCGAGATCTACATGCAGCGGCTGCTCGATGCATCCGCCACGACCCGTGGCTACACCGTCGATGACATCCGCTCCGGAAAGTACGGCGAACCCGGTGCTGCGCTGATGATGTTCCGCACCTACCCCCGAATCCCCTTCTTCGAGCAGATGAAGGACGACCTTCCCTTCTGGACGGACACCGGCCGCATGAACTCGTACGTCGACATCCCCGAGGCGATCGAATACGGCGAGAACTTCATCGTCCACCGCGAGGGCCCGGAGGCGACGCCGTATCTGCCCAACGTCATCGTGTCGACGAACCCGCTGATCCGCCCGGAAGACTATGGGATCGCACCGGACGAGATGGATCCGGAGATGCGCACCGTGCGCAACATCAAGATGCCGTGGAGCGACGTCAAGGAGTCGACCAACCCGCTCTACGAGGAGGGATATCGCTTCTACTTCCTCACCCCGAAGACACGCCACACGACCCACTCGGGGTGGGCGGTGACCGACTGGGAGACCATCTGGGGGAGCAACTTCGGAGACCCCCATCGCCGGGACATCCGCATGCCGCACGTCGGCGACCGCGAGGTCCACATCAACCCCGATGCGGCTCGAGACCTCGGCATCGAGGACGGCGACTACGTCTGGGTGGACGCCAACCCGGCGGACCGCCCCTACCCGAACTACGACCCGGACGACACGTCAGATCCGTTCCACAAGGTCGCCCGGCTGATGCTGCGAGCCAAATACAACCCTGCCTATCCCTATGACGTTCTGATGGCCAAGCACGGCTACTGGCTCGCCACCCAGAAGACGGTGCTGGCTCACGAGACCCGGCCCGACGGGCGCGCCGTGTCGGCCGACACGGGATACCAATCGAGCTACCGGTACGGATCGCACCAGAGCGTGACTCGGGATTGGGCCATGCCGATGCATCAGACGGACACCCTGTTCCACAAGTCGAAGATCGCGGTTGCGTTCATGTTCGGCGGTGAGGCCGACAATCACGCCATCAACACCGTGCCCAAAGAGACGCTGGTCCGGGTCACGAAGGCCGAGGACGGCGGAATGGGCGCAAGAGGTATCTGGGAACCCGCTCGGAGTGGCATGGCGCCCGGCAACGAGAACGAAGCGATGCGGATCTATCTCGCAGGGGGCTACATCTCATGAGCGACAACTGGGTCCCCATCGAGATCACGTCGACCGGTGCTGCCAAGCAGGCGGAAGCGACGGACCCGTACGTGGCGACGGCTGTGGGGATGACGACGCCCGGGTACGACGGGCTCGAGGCGATGGGACGGGCGTTCGTCGCAGAGTTTGCGCTGATGGGATGGTCGCGAGAGCGTCTGGAGCGGATGTTCCGCATGCCTCGTTACGTGGCCGCCCACACCGTCTACCTCCAACGCGGCCCCGCCTATGTCGCTGCACTGATCGAGGACGTGCTCGGCCCGCCGGCCGGGCCCACGGAGCCCGGAGGGAATTGACATGCCGAGCGTCTACAACTGGCAACTCGGCCGCGAGATGCAGTACCGCTTCGAGAGTGCCCATCCCGAGTGGCAGTTCGCCGCCGTGTTCAACACCAACCGGTGCCTGGCGTGCCAGACGTGCACGATGTCGTGCAAGTCGACGTGGACGTTCTCCGAAGGTCAGGAGGACATGTGGTGGAACAACGTCGAGACCAAGCCGTACGGCGGCTATCCCCAGCACTGGGACGTCAAGACACTCGACCTGTTGGAGCAGGCCAATCCCGGCGGGCAGACCTGGCGCGGCGACGAGGGGAGCCACGAGGCCCCGTACGGGTCGTATGACGGCGCCACCATCTACGACGCGGGAGCAACGATCGGCCAGCATGCCCTCGGCTACACGCCGAGCGACGAGGAGTGGACGTCGCCCAACATCCACGAGGACTCGCCGGTGTCGAATGCAGCCCTCGCCGAAGGTGTGACGCTTCCGGAGCATCGCACCTGGTTCTTCTACCTGCAGCGGATCTGCAACCACTGCAGCTACCCGGCCTGCCTGTCGGCATGCCCCCGCAACGCGATCTACAAACGGGAGGAGGACGGCATCGTCCTCATCGACCAGCGCCGGTGCCGCGGCTACCGCAAATGCATGGAGCAATGCCCCTACAAGAAGCCGATGTACCGCCCGGACACCCGCACGTCCGAGAAGTGCATCGGGTGTTTCCCCCGAGTCGAAGGGTCGGATCCCCTCAGCGAGGGCTTGCCGATGGAGACCAGGTGTATGGCGGCCTGTCCCGGCCAGATCAGGCTCCAGGGACTGGTTCCCATCGAAGAGGACGGCACGTGGACGCGTGATCCGTCGAACCCGCTGTACTACCTCGTCCGTGAGGAGCAGATGGCGCTGCCCCTGTATCCCCAGTTCGGGACATCTCCCAACGTGTTCTACATCCCGCCCCGCTGGGTGCCGCGGTCCTACCTCCGCCAGATGTTTGGGCCCGGCGTCGACCGTGCGATCGACGCCTACGTGCGTCCGTCGCGGCGGGCACAGGCGGTGCTCCAACTCTTCCGCGTCTCCCAGTCGATCATCTTCTCGTTCGAGGTGATCGACGGGGAGAAGGTCGACGAGATCAACGTCGACGGCGAACCGCTCGAGATCTTCAACGACACCGTCGTCGGCTACGGGCGAGACGGCCAGGAGATCGTTCGGGTCACGGTGCTCGAACCCCAATTCGAGCGGCCCGTGCAATTCCTCAACACGATCTGAAAGAAGGGAGGTCGGCAGTGGCGCACATCACGGGAGAGGAGCGGTCGCTTGCCCGAGCGTCGCTGTACCGGCTTCTGAGCCTCCTCTTCGGCTACCCGGTTCCGGGAACGTATGAGGCGGTGGGCCGGGCGCTCGCAGCCGCCGAGGTCGCCGCCGACCTCATCGATCCCGTCGTCGCCGCTGCGGTGTGCGATCTCGGCGGCGTCGTCGCCGGTACCTCGGAGGAGAACCTGGAGCCGTCCTACCAGCACTCGTTCACGCTCAGCTACAACGAAGACTGCCCGCTCTACGAAACGGCCTTCAGCGCCAAGCACATCTTCCAGCAAACCCAACAGCAGGCGGACATCGCAGGGTTCTACCGAGCGTTCGGTGTGGACCCGAAGGGTGATCGACCCGACCACCTGGCGCTGGAGCTCGAGTTTCTCTACCTCCTGACACTGAAGCAGGCTGTGGCCCAGGGCCAGGCAGACACCGAACACGTCAAGTTGTGCCGCTCCGCACAGCGTGGCTTCGTGCGCGATCACCTGGCCAGGTGGGCACCGCACGTGGCGGGGCGGATCGCGGTGGCGGCGCGGGGAACCGTGTACGAAGCGGCGGCACGCCTGCTGCACGTGTTCGTCGAGAGTGAGGAGCGGTACCTCCGTCTGGGCCACGTGCCGCGATTCTCCGACGAACCCCTGCTGATCGCCGACGAGCCGAGCGAGTTCAGCTGTCCGGCGGCCGACACCCCGGCCGCCGTCTCTCTCGAGCTGGTGCACGCCCGGAAAGGAGGCGCCGGTGATGGTTGAGCGGCTGCGCAGGCGTGTGGGGGGTGTCGCCGTCGGCATCACGGCGATCGCGGTCGCTGCCGTCATCGGGCTCGTCGGGGTTGCGCCCGTCCGGTCGCAGTTGCCCGTGCTCGAAGCTGCACACACCTCGGCAACGGTCCCCGTCGATGACGCCTGGGCGCCCGTGTGGGTCGATGCACCACTCCTCGACGTCGCCCTGTCGGCGCAGGACATCAGCTTCCCCTTCGGGGGTGGGACCGTTGACACCGTCCGCGTGCGGAGCCTTTTCGACGACGAACGGATCTACATCTCGATGGAATGGTCCGACGCCGGCGCCGACGACGCGGTCAACGGAGCCGAGGAGTACTCCGATGCCGCCGCCGTGCAGTTTCCTGCCGAGCACCGGGCGACGCCGCCGTGGACCATGGGCAGTGAGCGGCACGCGGTCAACATCTGGCAGTGGAAGGCGGTGTGGCAGAGCGATATCGAGCAGGGATTCTCGACGTCGGCGGATCGATACCCCAACACGTTCGTCGACGGCTACCCCAACGCCGGGGACCCGCTGTTCAACCCCGCCGCCCACGTCGGCAATCCCGTTGCCCAACGCTCGCATGTCTCGCCGATCGAGAACATCATCGCTCGCGGCTTCGGGACCGTCACGACCGCCGACGTCCAAGACGTGACCGGCTCCGCCGAATGGCGGGAAGGGCGGTGGCGACTCGTCTTCTCGCGCGCCTTGACGCCCCCGGCGGAGGGACTTGCCGTCTTCCAGCCGAACACGACGACGCTCGCCGCCTTTGCGGTGTGGGACGGGGCCTCCGGTGACCGCAACGGACAGAAGTCGGTCGCTCAATTCATCGAGTTGGACATCGGCCCGGTGGAGCGACTCGGCTCGCCCGGAGCCGCCGCCCGCGGCAGCCATGGGGAGGTGATCGGCCTCCTCCTCGTCTCGGCAGCAGCCCTGCTTGGCACGGTCCTGCTCGCCCGCCGGTCCTCCCGAACCGACCCAGCCGCCGGCAGCGATCATCCATGACCATGGCTTGACGCATCACCGCAGCATGGCCGGATCGCCCAGGAGGAGGCCGGCGGAGATCAACCCCGCCCCGTCTCAAAGCCCCATGCGGGTCGTCCTGTCACCCCGGTCACCCGGCGACGGGAACGCACCCGCACCAACTCGTCCAGCTCACCCCGCACCCCGGCAAGGATCGGCGCGACGTCACGCCGCAGCGAGGCGGAACAGGACGGTCGGAGCCGGTAGGGACGTAACGTGCGGGGATGGATCGAGCGACGGTCTTCGGCGAGGTCGCTGAGACGTACGACCGAGTACGCCCGCGCTATCCGGATGCCATGTACGACGATGTCATCGCTGCGACGGGTGTGCGCCCCGGCTCGCCGGTACTGGAGGTCGGCTGCGGAACCGGCATCGCTACCGCTGAGCTCGCCCGCCGTGGACTGCAGGTCGATGCGATCGATCCGGACCGGCGCATGCTGAGTCTCGCCCGTAGACGGGTCGCCGGGTTCGACGTTCGACTCAGCGAGACGCGGCTCGAGGATGTGACGGGGGAAGCGGGGAAGTTCAACCTCGTCTTCGCCGCGGGCTCGTGGCACTGGGTTGAAGAACAGCCCGGCCTGCGCAAGGCGGCCGCCCTGCTTCACGAAGACGGGAGCCTCGCCGTCTGTTGGAACCTCCCGCGTCCCGAGAGCCGCCCGCGACCCCCCGGATTGGAGATCGCATATCGGAGACTCGCCCCTGGACTCGCCGGCGCAAGCCAGGTGAAGAACCGCGGCCAGGAACATCGGCGGCGGGCGATCGCGGCGTCTGGCCTGTTCACCAAGCCCGCCTCCTTCAGCTACTGCTGGACCAGGACGCTGTCCGCCGCCGACTACGCCGACCTCTTGTCGACGCACTCGGATCACCGCCTGCTCGGCCGCCAGAAGCTCGGCGCTCTCTTGACGGCCATCCGCCATGCGATCGAACAAGGCGGAGGAACGATCGAGTTGGAGTACGAAACGGTCCTCTATGTCGCCGGCAAACAAGGCTGACCTCGCCCGTCGGGACCGCCGTGCCGGGCCGCTGAACCGAGGAGGCGCCAGCCATTCGGCGACGTTCTCAAACTTCGGCACCTTCACTGACGGACACTGCGAGTCACCACCAGTCCGCCTCGCTCGCTTCGCTTCTCCCTATGATTCTGGTCGGGCCTCGGTCGCGGCACGATCGATGACGTCGAGAGCTTCCTTGAGCAACGCGAGCGGCTTCCGGCTGGTGAACGGATTCGCTTGCCCGAGACCGTGCATCATCAACTCGCGGCCGTCGGACAACTCGATGCAGCCCATGTGACCGCCCCACTTGACCCTCGTGCTCACTCGAGCAATGCCAACGAGTTCCACCCTGTGAGTCCGCAGCAGGTTCCGTACGACCGGCACGGGTGGGGCGAGGCGGACGCCGAGCAGGACAGCCCGGATGACGATGCGGGTCGCCGCATGCCGGTCGAGGCGTCGGGTGCCGTCTCGGTTGAGGAAGATCGGTCTCTCGTCACGTTCCCCAACACACAGGTCGACGGCGCGGGCGGTGCGCGGTGCCAGGGGGATGGTGGCGACCTTGCCCCCCTTGCGGGTGATCGTCAGCGTCCGGTGCCCGCGTCCCATCCCGAGATACTCAATGTCACCATTCAACGCCTCCGAGATCCGCAACCCGTTCAAGGCCAACAGACACGCCAAAGCGTGGTCCGGCCACCTGCGAGACCGGCGCTGGCGAGCATCCTGCGCTTCGGGCTCGAGTCTGGGAGAACAACCAACGCACCGAGAAGGCCATCGTCACCGCTCTCATCGAAGCTGGGGTGAGTCGCCTCGAGGCGAGGGTTGCCGCCGGAGGAGCGCTCGGCGCGCTCACCGCCGCACTCCTCGACTGGGCGGAGCATGAAGGGACGGGCACCCTGGGCGAACGGGTCAGGGCTGCGTTGTTGATGATGATGTCCGACAGCGTGGGTGCCCGATGACCTCACTTCGCATCGCTTGCAGGGGCTTGACCCGCCGATTCAAAGACGACGTCGCCGTCGACGGTGTGGATCTGGAAGTCCGAGCTGGTGAGATCCATGCCATCGTCGGTCTCAACGGCGCAGGGAAGACCACGCTGATGCGCTTGCTGCTCGGGATGTTGACCCCCGACGACGGCCACGCAGAGATCATCGAGCACTCGGTGTCGTCGGCGACCCCGGCCGTGTGGAGTGGCGTCGGGCATCTCATCGAGACCCCGTTCGCCTATCCGGAGCTGACTCTTGTCGAGAACCTCACCGTCGCGGCGATGCTGCACGGAGTCGAATCGTCGGAGATCGCGACGGTGGTAGGTCGGCTCATCGAGGAGTTCGAGCTCTCACGCTGGGCCGGCAAACGGGCGCGAGCCTTGTCGAGCGGCAACCGTCAGCGGCTCGGCTTGGCCTCGGCGTTGATCCATCGACCGTCGCTACTGATCCTCGACGAGCCGGCCAACTCCCTCGATCCAGCTGGCTTGGTCTTCACTCGTGATCTGCTGCGTTCGTTTGTCGGGGATGGCGGTGCCGTCTTCCTCTCCAGTCACCATCTCGACGAGCTGGCAAGGGTCGCGGATCGCATCTCGGTCCTCCATCGAGGTCGAATCGTGGGATCGCTCGACCCGTCGGGGGTCGACCTCGAGGGGACGTTCTTCGCTCTGGTCTACGAGGCAGACCTGGCGAGCGAGGGCGGGGCAGCATGAGCGGTGCGTTGCGAGTGGAGCTACTGAAACTCCGCCGGTCACCGGTCGCTCAAGTTGCGACCGGGCTCATGGTGATCCTGATCCCTGCCCTGGCTCTCGGGTTCTTCTGGGTCGCCCAGAACGGTGGGACCGGTGGGATTGCTCTCAAGGCGCAGGCGATGATCGTCGGGACGGGTTGGGAGGGCTACCTGAACAGCGTCGGTCAGATCGCAGCAGCGGCGATCTTCGTCGGCTCTGGCATCGTCGTTGCCTGGGTCTTCGGCCGTGAGCACGCGGACCGAACCTTCCCCTCGCTCTTTGCCCTGCCGACGTCGCGAGCCGCAATCGCAACAGCCAAGCTGGCCGTCCTGATCGGTTGGGCCTTCTTCCTGGCGGTCGCCGTGACTGCAGTCAGCGTGATGCTGGGAGTCGTCTCAGCACTCGAGCCAACCGAATCCGACCTGCGTCCCGGCGTTGTCACGCTCTTCGTGGTCGTGCTCCTCACGAGCCTGCTCGCCACGACAACGAGCTACGCGGCGTCCGCCGGACGGGGCTATCTCCCTGCCATCGGCGCGGTGATCCTGATCGTCGCTGCTGCACAGCTATCCGTGTTGTTCGGAACGGGTGCGTGGTTCCCCTATGCCGTACCCGGACTCCTTGTTGTGGCCGGGGCGGAGGGGATCCCGGAGCCGAGTGCCTTACAGATCGCGTTGGTCCCGGCTCTGGTCACAGCAGGAGGCTGGCTCACGATTCAGTGGTGGCGGCGGGCCGAAGTCGCATGACCCGCTCACCAGCGTGCCGCAAGGGAACGCTCCTCGACGTGCCGATCGGCGTGGTCTGGGCGTGTGGGCGTATGGCGCACACCTGTCGATCTGGGCTGTCGAGTGTGTATCCTATGCGCATGGCACGCGTCAACGTCTACCTTCCCGATGATCTCGCCGCACAGGCCAAGGCCGCCGGGTTGAATGTTTCCAACCTGACCCAAAAAGCGCTGCGGAGCGCGCTCGCTGCCAGCCGAGTCGATGACTGGCTCGACGACGTCGCAGCCATGCGTCCACTCGGTATCAGCCACCGCGCTGTCACCGAGGCGGTGGCCGCCGCCAAGGACGAATTCGAGCGTGGCTGAGTCGCTGATCGTCGACGCCTCCGCAATGGTCGATCTCCTCGTCGGGTCACCGATGGCGGCCGTAGTGCAGCATCGACTCCGCGGTCACGAGCTCCATGTTCCCGCACATTTCGATGCCGAAGTGCTCTCCGCCCTAGGTCGCCTGCAGCGAGATGGTCAACTGACCGTCCGTCAGGTCACCACCCGACTCCAGCGCGTATCCGCTGCCCCGCTTCAGCGTCACCTTCTTGCCCCGTTGATCAACGGCGCGTGGAAGCTCCGACACAACCTGAGGTTGGTAGACGCCCTGTATGTCGAGCTCGCCAACCGACTCGAAGCCCCCGTCGTGACTACCGATGCGGGCCTCGCAGCTGCATCACCCGTCGCCGAGCTCCTCCCCACCAACTGACCGAACCGTCCTCGATATGCCGATCCCGAGCACTTGGCGAAGTGCTCCGTCATGCATCCGATTCGGCGATCGGCGCTGGTGGTGCGTGTTCCCGGGTGGAAGGTCGTACGTCGGGGGTTACCTACTCGGTCGAAGGGGCTTCAGCAGGATCGTCGAGCCCATGACGCCGGCGGTGAAGGCTCCGGCGATGCCGACCGCAATCAGGGCGAACTCGCCGAAGAAGGCGATCAACGTCGAGGACGACTCGACGACCCCAAGGAAGGCAAGCTGATGGCCCAACAGAAAGACCAACAGCACCTGGGTGATCAGGAGAGGAACCAGCGCTCCCCGGCGCCGGCCGTAGTAGAACCAGAACAGAATCGTTCCCACGAACATGACTCCGATCATCAACGGCAGCACCGGCGGTGTCAGTTCCGCCATGGCGTCATCCATGACCATCGCTTCGGCCATCGTGAATCTGGGTTGCAGTACCGCAAGCGAGACCAGGCCGAGCACGATCATCTCGGCGGCGTAGAGGCCCGTGAAACGAATCCACGCGGCAGTCGAATGTTCGGCCACAGTCCGCCGGTAGCTCCACACAACGCTGACTCCGCACACGGCGCCGGCACCCAACATGGGACCGATGTTCCACCAGATATCGACGATGAAGAGACTGTGGAAGATGGTGAAACCGAACACCACGACCACCCCGATCAGCGTGCCCACCCACATGGACGGCGGCGCCCAAGTCTGCACACCGGCGTCGTTCGTCGCTGACTCGGGCACGGTTGTCCCTATCCACATCGCATCGACGTGCTGGTTCGCCCGGGGGTTACCGTGCTGACATAGGTCAGACAGGGAGTCGGCAATCGTGCCGGAAGGCCGAGTGCGACGTCTCCGTCGAGTGCGCCTCGCGTAACGGTTGTTGTTGCCCCTATTCATTGCCATGTGTGGATCCGGTCAGACTGGTCGAGAGGCAGGTTCCATCTCAGGTCTGGTCGAGTGGTTGGCTGCGGACACCGAGATGATCGAGGATCGCTTTGGTGGTCATCTCGGGTGCGTCGAGCCAGGGCAGGTGTCCGGCGTTGGGTATCACCGTCATATGTGCGTTGATGTCGGCTGCGACGTGTTTGATGTGTTCTGCGCCGCCGAAGACATCGCGGCTGCCGATGATGTAGCTGGCGGGGACAGTCAGGTCATCCAGCCAGTCTTCGGAGCGGAGATCTTGGCGCACCGTTTTGCCGTCGACGATGCGGGTAGCGAAGTCCATCCACGTTCGGGCGTTGTGCCGGGTGGTTGCGGTGGCAATCTCGAGCAGCTCGGTTGGATAGCGGTCGGCGTCGACCATCACCAGCTGACGGACGATCCGCTTGGCATCCTTGGGCCCGGCTCTGGCCGACAGCCAGGCGATCACATTCCGGGAGAGGGGATGACCCATCAGCCTCACGGGTGCGGGGAGTGCATGGTCTTCGTGGCCGGCTGGCACACCAACCAAGACCACTCGTTCCACTCGGTCAGGCTGAGCCGTGGCGAACGCCAATGAGAACAGCCCTCCCATCGAGTTCCCCACCAGGGGCGCTCGGTCGAGCTCCAAACCGTCGAACATGTCGGCGACCACGCCGGAGGCGTGATCCCGGAAATCGCCGGTGAGGCCCCGGTAGTCGAACGCCTCGGAGGCGCCATTGCTTGGCCGTTCGGGAACATAGCACCGGAAGTGGGCGGCCAGGGCGGGAAGGATCGGGACCCACTGCATGGATGAGTCGAGGCCGCCGTGCATGAGAACCAGCGGGGGCCCATCACCGACCACGAAAGCATCGCATCGCACCCCCGCAGCCGTCACCTCAGTCCACCTGGCATCGGGGAGGTGGGCTTCCACGTAGTTGCGGCGCAGATCGGTCAGAGTCATGGCATCCCCATTCGCTATAGTTAACTATACTGTATATAGAGGGCTGTGGCGATAAAGTCAAGAGAATGAGTGATTCGCACCGGCCATATCGTTCCCCGCTCCGGGAAGAGAGGGCCCGCCAGACTCGCAACACGGTCCTCCGCTCGGCCCGACGGCTGTTCGAGAAGCAGGGCTTTGCTGCAACCACCATCAAAGACATCGCCCAAGAGGCTTCGGTCTCAGAGCCGACCGTGTACTCGACGTTCGGCTCAAAAGCCGCATTGGTCATCGGGCTCCTCGAGCACCTCGAACAAGATGCGGGGTTGCAGCAGGACGAGACGTCGCCTGACAACCCCGAGCGGGTCTTGGTGGCCTGGTTGGATGCCCATGTCCGGATCTTCGAGGGCGGAAGGTCGTTGTTGCGAGTCATGATGCAAGCACTGGGAGAGACGGAAGTGGCGCATCTAGCCGCCAAGGGAGACCGTCATCGCCGCCGGGCTATCGAGCACATGCTCTCTCATTTCGCCGACGCCAGAAAGCTCAATCCAGACCTGGACGTTGCAGCCGCCACCGACCAGGCCTGGGTCATCTCGTCGGTGGCCGTCTACCTCGACCTCACCGACAGGTGCCGTTGGACAACCGCCCAATACCGAACCTGGCTAGAACGGGCCATCCGCCAACTCCTCCTCCGCCCCGAGGACACGACTCAAGACCCGCAGGTGTCCAACCCACCCTCGCAGCAACAGTGACACTCCCGGCCCATACCCGAGTCGTTGTCTTCCCACCCACACCATCGAGACGGTCCCCCCGCCGAGAGGCCGAAGAACAGCTCGATTCCACATCAGAACGCTCATGGGACGGCCCTCAGAAGGGCCGTCCCATGAGCGGCGGAGGCGGACGGGAATCGAACCCGCCAGGGCACTCTCGCACCCTCAACGGTTTTGAAGACCGCGGGACCCACCAGGCATCCGGACGCCTCCGACGGTGAGCGTACCTGCAACCTTGGGACAGTGAGGCGGATCGGGGTAACTTGGCCACAACCCAAGAAGGATCGGCATGGCTGACACGAAACTGATGGTGTGGATCGACCAGGACCTCTGCACCGGTGACGGTATCTGCGAAGAGATCGCCCCAGATGTCTTCCTGGGCCGGGATGACGGCCTCTGGGTCGTGAAGGAGGAGGCGTCTCACTTCGGCCAGACCATCGTCTTCGACGGCGTCGAGGGTGAGGGCCACGGCCCGGAAGGCTCACGGGGCGTGGCGCGGGTTCCCGACAGCCAAATCGAGGACGTGGTCGAAGCCGCCACCGAATGCCCCGGCGAGTGCATCATGATCGAGCCGTACGACGCCGACATCATGGCGAAACGCGGCGCCTGACACGCGGCGCCCACCGCGGTCTCGGTGGGCTGATCATGAAGCGGGCAGCTCGAAGTCTCCGGGCGAGGGATCGGCTTCGTCGCACGCCGGCCATCGATGTCGACTGCGCAGCAAAGGCGAGTCTTCACGACGCGGGGCGTCGCCACTTCGTAGGCTCGACCACATGCAGGACGATTACCGGCACCCTTGGCGTGAGGTGGCACGATCTCTGTGGTTCTTGCCGTCGGTGTTCGTGGTCGTTGCCCTCTCGGCGGGGTACGTTCTGTCGCGGGTCAGCTTGCCGGAGGGCGGGTTCTTCTCACCACTGCTGTTCCTCGGGGACGCCGCCGCTGCTCGCCAGCTGCTCACGGTCGTCGCCGGAACCATGATCACCGTCACCGGATTGGTGTTCGTGCTCACCGTGGTCGCCCTGCAGATCGCGTCGACCCAGTTCTCGCCGAGGTTGCTGCGTTCATTCCTCCAAGACCGTGGCACGCGACTGGTGCTGAGCGTCTTTGTGGCAACGTTCGCCTACAGCCTGGGTGGATTGTTCACCGTAGGCCAGCAAACCGATGGCGGAGCGGACTTCGTCCCGCGGCTGGCGGTGACCGGTTCGCTGATTCTGGCGCTCATCAGCGTCGGCATGCTCGTGTACTACATCCAGCACATCACGAATGCGATTCGGATCGACACGGTGATGCACTCCGTTCGCCGGGCGACTTTGCAGGCGATCCGCACCCAATACCCGCAGCCGGTGCGAAACACTCCCGGGACACCTGTCGTCGCCCCCCAACCACCAGAGCATGCCCTCCTCGTGCCGGTTCGCATCTCCGGGTATCTCCAAGAGGTGGACGCCACGGCTCTGCTGCGGCTTGCACAGCACCACCGGATCACCATCCGGATCCGGCCCCAGATCGGCCACCACCTCGTGGGTGGCAGCACCCTGGCGTGGGCGTGGCACGGCGACGATGTGAGCCGTGCCACACCGCAGGTCTCGGCTGCCATCAATGATGCCGTCGCGATGACGGTCGAGCGGAGGGTCGAAAACGACGTCGGCTTCGGAATCCGCCAGCTCGTCGACATCGGATTGAAGGCGGTCGCACCGTCCATGAACGATCCGTACACCGCGGTGCAAGCCATCCAGCATCTGGCGATCGTGATGGCCGAGCTGGCCACCGTTGCGACAGACGACCGCTGGATCGCCGATGCGCCCGGCGTGGGGGTGTTCATCCCTGTGCCACAGTTCCCGCTGCTCCTGGACACGGTGTGCAGCAACGTGCGCAGAAGCGCCGCCGATCGACCCAGGGTGCTCGTCGCCATCCTCCGCCTTCTCGAAACGGTTGCGGCGTCGGACACGAGCACGGAGCGACGCGAGATCGTCGCCCGTGAGGTGACGCTGCTCCTCGAGGCAGCCGAAGCCACGATCGGCTCCAAGACCGACCTCGCCCCCATCCGGAAGATGGCTCGCGACGCGTTGTTCGCCGCCGAGCACGGATGGGTCGATCACCGCTAGCCCGCCGTGCCCTCGATCCCAGGAGGCAGGTCGGGAGCTGTCGCACCCGTCCCGCACCATCGCGAGGTTGCGAGCAAGGTGCGGCTCAGCTCACGTCGTGATGTATTGCTCCAGCTGCTCGATGAGCTGACGTTGATCGCGCATCACTGCCTTGACGATGTCGCCGATGGAGACGACACCGACGACACGATCGTCCTCGAGAACAGGCAGGTGCCTGACGCGCCGATCGGTCATCATGCCCATGCAGTCGTCGACGGTGTTCGACGGCGACACACAGTGAACATCGGGCGTCATGATCTCTGCCACCGTGGTTTCTCGTGAGACACGATCCAGCAGGACCACCTTCCGGGCGTAATCGCGTTCGGAGATGATCCCAGCAAGAGTGCCGTCCTCGTGCAGGACGAGGAGCGCACCGACGCCCTTGTCTGCCATGTCCTTCAACGCCTGGAACACCGTGGTGTCCGGCGTCACCGACCACACGTCCCGGCCCTTGGCGGCGAGGAGATGGGCCACAGTTGTTGCCATGCCACTCCTTTGGTTCCTCGAGCCTCAACCTACCAAGGGTGAGCCGGCGGTGTCTTCCCCGGCCGTCCGCCGGCGGGCATCACTCTGCTTGGATGGCGGCATGACGGATGCACGATCCGGGCGCCAGCGGCGCCGGCTCACCGCCACGGTCACCGACCTGGAGGTGGTGCGGCAGCGCGCCTATCTGGTCGGCATGATGCGCAAGGACGAGAACCTGGCCGAGGCGGAGGCGAGCCTCACCGAACTGGGGCTGCTGACCGACACGGCCGGCTCGGAGCCGGTTGCCGAAGCCCTCGTCCGGAGGGAGAAGCCGGATCCGGCGCTCTTCATCGGCAGCGGCAAGGCGAGGGAGATCGCAAGCGAGATCGCCGCCCTCGACGTCGACGTCGCCGTCTTCGACAACGAGCTGTCTCCGGCTCAGCAGCGCAACCTCCAGCAGCTGTTCCACGTCGACGTCGTCGACCGGGTTGCGTTGATCCTCGACATCTTCGCGCAACACGCCACGAGCCGGGAAGGCATGGTGCAAGTGGAGCTCGCACAACACCGGTACCGGCTGCCCCGCCTCCGGGGCAAGGGCACCGAGTTGAGCCGGCTCGGCGGCGGCATCGGCACCCGGGGCCCGGGCGAGACGAAGCTCGAAACCGACCGGCGCCGCATCCTCGAGCGCATCTCGAAGCTGGAACGCGAGCTGGAGGACCTGGGGCGGGCCCGGGCCACCCGCAGCAAGGCTCGCAACCAGACCGACCTGCCGGTGGTCTCCCTCGTCGGATACACCAACGCCGGCAAGTCAACGATGTTCAATCATCTCACCGATGCGGGAGTGCTGGTGGAGGACCAGCTGTTCGCCACCCTCGACTCCACGGTACGCCGCTCGGAGTTGCCGAACGGACGGCCGGTGCTCTTCTCGGACACGGTGGGGTTCGTCCGCCGGCTGCCGCACCAGCTGGTCGAGGCGTTCAGGTCGACCCTCGAGGAGGTGACCCAGGCCACGCTGCTGTTACACATCGTCGATGCCACGGACTCCAACCCGGACCGCCAGATCGAAGCAGTGCGTGGGGT
Source organism: Acidimicrobiia bacterium (assembly GCA_965216945.1). Taxonomy (GTDB): domain Bacteria; phylum Actinomycetota; class Acidimicrobiia; order Spongiisociales; family UBA5794; genus DATHZQ01. The sequence continues at coordinate 1,141,897 of CBDCGU010000003.1, forward strand.
ACTCCGCGACATCGGGGCGGGCACGGTCCCCGAGCAACTCGTGATCAACAAGACCGACGCCGCCGACCCGGCAGCAGTCCGACGCCTCCAGGCCGTACACGACGACGCGTTCGCCACGTCGGCCGTCACCGGAGATGGCGTGGATGCGTTGCTCGAGTCCATCGCCGAGCAGCTGGAGGGCGTCACCATCGAGGTCGATCTGACGGTTCCCTACGACCGTGGCGACGTGGTGGCGGCGCTTCACGAGGCCGGAGAGGTTCTCACCGAGGACCACACGGCGGACGGCACCGTGCTGCGGGTCAAGCTGCCGAAGACCGAAGCCGACCGCTACGCCGCGTACGGCCTCTGAGGGTTCGGTCAGAAGAGGTCGAGAACGTCTCCCGATGACGATGGCCGCTCGGTGGTCCCGCCCGGTGCCGCCGAATCGTCGGCCTGGAGCGCCCTGCGCCGCGCCGCGGCCACCGGCACCAACGTCGCCGAGACGTAGATCACCTGGATGACCAGCGCCATGATGCCCGCAGCGGTGAGCCCGGCCTCGACCGGGATCGCCGGGATGACCGGGATGAGGGCGCCGAGGACCCATGCCACCTGGAACATCGTCTCGCTGTTGGTGAACGCCCTCCCCCGATGTTCGGCGGGCACCGTCGACTGGAGAAGCCCGTCGAAGCCGAACTTCGCCGTCCCCCACGCCAGACCTGCGGCCGCAGCGAGCAGCGATGCGGCGGGGAGCCCAAAATGCTGGGCGGCCAGAAACGCCGCTCCGGCCTCGATCGCAAGCCCGACAACCACCATCGGCTCTTCGCTGATGCGTCGCTCCAGAACGGGCGTGACAAACGCCGCGATCAGGTAGCCGACTCCGGCGGCGCCGAGCAACGTGGCGAACTCGCCGGCGCTGGCGTCGACGTCGCGGAACGCAAACGCAACCAGCAACAACAAGAAGCCGTTGAGAAAGCGGACGGCTGCCGTGGCGAAGCGGGCCAGACGAACGGGTCGTGGGGTCGGCGGCGGCTTGCCTCCCGGCCGCACCGGAACGGGCTGACGCCGCATCCGATCGATCCCAGGGAGGCGCAACGCCGCCCGCGTCGACCAGGCAAACGCGATCGCCGCCACGATCAGCGCAAACCAGGGGGCCGTGCGCCACGCCGCCACCGCTCCGAACGGGATGGCGACGATGCTGCCGAAGACGCCGAGGCGCGCCAGGTGGGCATTGGCGGCAACCAGTTCGACCGGCTGGTCGAGCACGACGGGAAGCACGCTGCTCCGACTGATGCCGTGGAATCGGGAAAGCACGAGCAGGAGGAACGCCAGGGGGAAGATCAGCACGGTGTTGAGCAGCGGGATCATGGCAACGGCGATGCCGACGCGGAGCGCAGCGCTCACCACGAGGCCGCCCCGATACGCAGCCGGCAGCCGCTCGTACACCCGTCCCAGCAGCGGTCCGATGACCGCGAACGGCGCCAGCGTGAGCAGCAGGTAGAGCGCAACGTTCTCCCGCGCCTCGGTGGACGGCACCGAGAAGAAGAGCGTCCCGGCGAGGGCGACGGCGACCAGCGTGTCCCCGGCGACGGCCCCGGCGTGGGACTGAGCCAGGTGCATGAAGCCGCCGCCACGGGCGGCGAAGCTGGCGACCACCCGGTCGCTCACCGCTCTGCCGCCGGTCTTCGCCAGCCGGGCGGCGGTGCGGCCGCGGGACGGCCGGGCGGGCGGCTGCTCCACACCTGCGGGCTCTTGGCGTTCGCTCACATCACCAACGTAGCGGCGTGGGCGTATCAGTCGGAGACGCCGGTCGCCCCAGAGTTGCGTAGCGACTGCCGGATGGCGTCGGCGGCCCTGTCGAGATCTGCCGGGTCCGGCGAGGGATCGGCGTTGGCGAAGTCCAGATCATGCACATCCCTGATGGGTACGAGGTGGATGTGGAGATGAGGCACCTCGAGCCCGGCGATCATCATCCCCACCTTGACGGGCGAGAACGCATCCTGCAGCGCCACACCGATCTCCGTCGAGACCTCCATGAGATGTGCGAGCAAGCGGCCGTCGGCGTCGATCCAGTGGTCGATCTCCTCTCGGGGAACGACCAGCGTGTGCCCGGGGGCGAGCGGGTTGATGGAGAGGAAGGCGACACAGTGGTCGTCCTTCCACACGAAGCGACCGGGGAGATCGCCGTTGATGATCATGGTGAACACAGATGCCATGGACGGACGGTAGTCCGGCGCCCCGTCGCCTCCTATGCGGCGATGCCGTGGGCGATGGCACCACCTGCCATCGCCACCCCGAACACGTAGACGAGGAACACCGCCATCGCTCGCGGTCTCGCCAGCTTGCTCAGGATGACGAACTCGGGGAGGTTGGCGCCGGCCCCGGCGATGGTCAGTGCAACGATGGCGCCGATACCCACTCCGGCCGTACGCAACGAAGCGGCGATGGGCACGAACAGCTCCGTGTTGAAATAGAGAGGCGTCCCCAATGCCGACGCCACCGGGATGGCGAAGGCCACGTTGTTCCCGGTGACTCCGGCCACGGCGTCGGGGGTGACGAGCATCTCGATCGCGGCGCCGATGCCGACGCCGATCAGGAGCAGCGGCCCGAGTGAGCGCAACAGTCGCACCGCGGCTGCTGCGGCATCGCGGCCGGCTCGGCGGATGCCGGGCCACTCCGTGTCGCCCATGGAGGTCTCACAGCTCGCCGCCGCGGCATCGGGAAGGGGCCTGAGGTGGCGAGCCATGCCGGCCGCCTGAGCCACCAGCGCAAGCGTCATCGCTGCGGTGAACGCCACAGCGACGTAGACGAGAGCAACGTCCAATCCGACAATCAGCACGAGCGCCCCGAACAGCACGGGGTCGAGCACGGGCGCCGCCACGATGAACGCCACATACCCGGCCGGGGGCACACCGGCCTGACGCAGACCGACGAGCATCGGGATCGCCGAGAACGTGCAGAACGGGGTCACGAAGCCCACCACGATCCCTTTGAGAGCGGCAACTACCGGGTGGCCGCCCATCCAGCGGCGCAGCCGTTCCTCGCCGAGTCGCAACTGGACGATCTGGACCAGGAATGCCACTCCGAGGAAGAGCAGCGCCAGCTCGACGAGGAGCAGTGCCCAGCGACCGATCATGGGCGAGGCTCTGCGCCGCTCGCCATGATGGCGGCGGCGGCCGCCGGGAGCGCCGTCATGCACGATCGGTTGACTTCGACCAGCGTGCGTACGCCATCGGGTCTCATGAAGACGAAACGATCGGCGGCCAGGACCTGCAGATGCCGCGACACCGTCGACTGGCTCTTCCCGATCTCGTCGACGATCTCACCGACCGTCATCGGCCGGTCGGCGGCGGCCACCACATTGAGGATGCGGATCCGAGTGCCGTCGGCGAGACAGCGGAACCACGAGGCGTACTCATGAGCAGTAGCGGAGTCGAGCAACTTCATCGTTCATCGACGATAATGCATGAAAGCCGCTCTGGCAACACCTTTGCGGGTTGCGTGATGCGGTCGGCGGTGTGGCTCGGTCCGCTCTAGAGCAACGAGAGGGCGGCCTCGGCGAGGGGGCTGCGCACCGACTTGTCGAGCGTGACGTGACCGAACATGCGGTTCCCCTTGAACTTCTCGATCAGCGCCGCCAGCCCGCCGTACGGCGAGACATAGGGGTTGTCCACCTGGCTGAGGTCGCCGCAGAACACGATCTTGGAGTTCTCGCCGATGCGGGTGAGGATGACCTTGAGCGTCGAGAGCTCCAGGTTCTGTGCCTCGTCGATGATCACGAGCTCGCCCGTGATCGAGCGTCCGCGCAAGTACGTGACGGCTGCCATCTCCAGCACGTCCTGTTCGAGCAACCCGTCAACCGCCATGCGCGCCTCGTGGGGATCGGTGTTGGAGAAGAGGGCGAACAGATTGTCGTAGACGGCCGCCATCCACGGCGCCAGCTTCTCGTCGAGATCGCCGGGAAGGTAGCCGACCTCCTGGCGCCCGACGGCGATGAGGGGCCGGTACACCGAGATGCGCCGGTAGCGCTGCGCCTCGATCGTCTGCTCGAGGGCTGCGGCCAGCGCCAGGAACGTCTTGCCGGTCCCGGCCATCCCCATCAACGACACGGCAGCGACATCGGGGTCCATCAGCAGATCGAGGGCGAACGCCTGCCGCACGTTCTTGGACTCGACGCCAAAGGCGTGGCGAGACCCGGACACCTTGGTGACGGTCACCTTCGAGCCGACGTCGGCGACCCGCGCCACCGCCGAGTGGGACTCTCCGGCCTTGAGGATGCAGAACTGGTTGAGCACCGCATCTGCGTGGTCCAGGCCGGCCTTGCCGTCCGCGTAGAGGCGGTCCACCGTGTCGTGGTCCACCTGGAGCTCGAAAACGCCGGAGTACGCCTCGTCGACCTGGACGGTGTCGGCCCTGTAGTCCTCCACCTCGACACCCAGCTGGGCGCCCTTGATGCGCAGCGAGGCGTCCTTGGTGACCAGCACCGTCTCGCAGCCGTCGTCGATGAGGTTCAGGCAGGTCGACAGGATGCGATGGTCCGCGGTGGTCGGATCGAGCACTTCGGGCAGCCGGGTCGAGCGGATGCCGTTCAGCTCGATACGCAGCGTGCCGCCCCCGTCGAGCCGGCGCGGCTCGGCAAGGCCACCGTCTTCAGAAGCCCCCAGCTGCTCCAGCAGCCGGATCGCCGCACGGGCGTTGGCGCCCACCTCGTCCATGCGGGTCTTGTGGCGGTCGAGCTCCTCGATGACGACGAGGGGGAGCACGACGCTGTGCTCGTCGAAGCGGACGATGCTGTGGGGGTCGGCGAAGATGACACAAGTGTCGAGTACGTAGGTCCGATTCCCCACTTCCATGTGCTCCCTTTGTCGTTCGAGTGCGCCGTCAGCGTGACACAGCCCTCTCGAAATGCAAAGGACCGCTCGACTCAATTCCGCCCCAGGCAGTTGGCGCCGACTGGGTAGCCTGCGCAGGACCGAACCGGGCGAAAGCGAGGTCGTGATGGCGGTTGCGGTGATCGGAGCAGGATCGTGGGGCACGGCGGTGGCCGCCATCGTGTCGCACAACACCGAGGCCGTGCTGTGGGCGCGGCGTCCCGAGCTCGCTGCAGCCATCAACGACGAGCACGAGAACCCGGATTACCTGCCCGGCAACCCGCTGCCCACCGACCTGCGGGCCACCTCCGACCTCGCAGAGGCGGTGGGCGGGGCAGAGGTCATCGTCATGGGTGTGCCCTCCCACGGCTACCGCACCGTGCTGGAGCAGGCCGCCGGCCTGGTGCCTCCCGATGTGCCGGTGATCAGCCTGTCCAAGGGGGTCGAGCAGGACACGTTGATGCGGATGACGGAAGTGACGCGCGACGTGCTGCCCGGCCACGATGCCTCCCGAATCGGTGTGCTCACCGGCCCCAACCTGGCCAAGGAGATCATCGCCGGGCAGCCGGCGGCCACCGTAGTCGCGGTGCGCGACACCGAGACGGCCGCCCGGCTGCAGTCGCTCTTCATCACCCCGACGCTGCGGGTGTACACCAACCGGGACGTCGTCGGGTGCGAGGCGGCAGGGGCGTTGAAGAACGTCATGGCGATCGCATCGGGCATGGCCCACGGTCTCGGTTTCGGGGACAACACCACGGCGACGCTGATCACCCGGGCACTGGCCGAGCTGACCCGGCTCGGCTCCGCCATGGGGGGTGAAGCGACGACGTTCGCCGGGCTGGCCGGTATGGGTGATCTGATCGCCACGTGCATGAGCTCCCAGTCGCGCAACCACCGCGTCGGCTACGGCCTCGGACAGGGCCGCCGGCTCGACGACATCATCAACGAGATGAACATGGTCGCCGAAGGCGTGAAGTCGACGCGGGGGATCCTGGCGCTCGCCGAGCGCCACATCGTCGAGATGCCCATCGCCGAGCAGGTGGGCAAGGTCCTCTACGAGGACAAGGACCCGAAGGCGGCGGTCGCAGAGCTGATGACCCGAGAGGCGAAGTCGGAGCGGAGCTGAGCTCCTTCCCAGGGTGGCCCGCGACCTCCGGTTCGGCACGAGATCTCGCCACCACCCGCCACGGAGCTGCGGTCGCTACTCCTCGATTGTCGACACGGTGTACAGCATCCAGCGGCGCCGCGGCTCATCCCAGCGCATGACGAGCTCCCACCGGAAGTCTGCCGGTTCCGAACCGGAGCGCGTCATCCGTATCGAGGTCCGCACCGTTGCGGAGGTGGCGTCGGACGTCACCACCGCGCTGTCGGACATGGTGAACTCGAAGGCCGGCAGCCCGGGAGCGGAGGCGCTGCGATCCGGGGCCTCGGCTTCGAGCTGGTCGAGCTGCGGACCCGGAGCGAAGGTCGCATAGACCTCATCCAGGTCTCCCGTCGCCGCAAACAGGCCCCACGCCGAGAGGGCCTCCGCGGCATGGGGGAGGATCTGCGACTCGTCGGGACTCGCCGTCGGCGGCGCCGTCGACGTGGGTGGTGCGGCCGGAAACGGCGATGCCTCGGTCGCAGCCACCTCGCGGTCGGAGCGACTCACGAGGAGCAAGGCCACCGCAAGCACGACGATCACACCGAAGGCAACGACCACCCGCCACGTGGGTGGACCCGTTGGCGGAGCTCCCGATCCGGTCACGTGACAAGGCTATGCCCGCATCGCTGCTGATCCAACCTCAGGGTCCCGTGCGCTCTCCGGGAGTCGAATAGGCGGACACCTCCATGCCGACGGCGCCGTCGTCGAGGAAGGCGCCGATGATCGTGAGCTCGACCTCCCGAGTGAGGGTCACCTCGATCCCGCCGGCGGGAAAGGAGATGGAGCCGGCGATGTCATCGTCGAGATCAGCAGCATGGGCCTCGAGGTAGGCGACGGCGCGAGCCTCGGCCTCCGCCGGATCGAGACGCACAGTCCCCGACGCACGGAACTCGACGATGTCAACCGCGGTCGCCCCGGCAATGGAGGCAGAGTCGGCGAGACCTGCCAGAGCCTGGCGCTCGGCGAACACCCGCCACGTATCCAGCGCAAGGCCGGCGACCCCGAACAACACGAGCACCAACCCGATGCCCCAGATCGTGACCGCACCCCGCTCGCCCATCAGAACTCCCGGTAGTCCTCGACTCGCTCACTGTGCGAGCGTGTCACCGAACCCCCGCCGAAGCTGCCCACCGGGAAGACGATCGCGGGGAACTGCATCGTCACCGTCGCCTCCACCTCCTGACCGGCAACGAGGCCACCGGAGAAGCTGATGCTCACGAGCGCCTCCGGCGGCCATCCGTGGTTGGCAACGATCTGGCGGGCCATGGCCTCGCCGCTTGCTGCGCCGGTGGCAGCGTCGGGCGCCAGCACCGCCTGACGAGCCGCCTCTTGAGCGGCCAGCTCGGCGGTCGATCTGGCGTCGATCCAGCGCGGGATCTGCGCCAGACCCATCACGGTTGGCAGCAGGAGGATGCCGATGACGAAGATCATCTCGAGCACGGTGGCGGCACCCCGCTCGTCATCGCGGACCACATGCGCCGACCTCACGGCGTGGCCGCCAGCTCTTGAGTCGCCCGTGCTTCGAGGTGGAACGTCCACGACGGCACTCCCGGCATCGGGCTGTCGAAGGTGGCGTCGGCGATCGCGACCAGCTCATCGGGGGTTGCACCCGGCCCGCAGGCGAGGGTCACCCCATCGCCCAGCTCCCCGGCAAGGAGGTCGGCGAGCACCTGCTCGGCACGCTCCTGGCAGACGGCCCAGCCGGCGTCGACACGAGAGCCGGCACGCACGCCCTCGTCGAGCGCCGAGCGCACGACGGCTTGCCCGTACACGAACATGAAGATGTTGACGATCGCGACCGTCACGATGAACGTGAACGTGACCGCCAGCATGATGCCGATCCCGATCTCGCCGCGCTCATCAGTGCCGTGCGTCGATCGCACGGCGGCGGGCATCAGCTGTGCCCGAGAATCCGGCTCTTCACATCCTCGAAGACGTCCGTGACCAAACCGTCGAAGGCGATCTGGATGCCGAGAATGGCCACAACCGCCAGCACGGTCCACGCCAAGATCGCGGCAGTGTTGACCTCGCCACGCTCGCTGCCGGCGGATCGCACCGCAACCAGCACCCACATGATGGTGTTCATGCTTCCTCCCTGTACCTGGCAGGTCGCAGCGTACCCGCCTCGCTCGTATTGCACACCAGGAATCTCCAGCCACGCACACCCACCTCAACCGGTCCCGAAGATCAGCGATGGCACGGGTGCTCCTATGAAGAGGAGCAACACCGGGGCCAGGATGATCACGATGGGGATGATCAGCATCAGGCGTCGCCGCGCCGCTGCTTGCTGCAGATCGTCACGCCGCTGCGCCCTGAGATCCTTCGACAGGTCGAGAAGAGCATCGCCGAGATCGGCACCACGATCCTGGGCCGTGGCGAGCACGTTGTAGGTTCGCTGAGCCTCCGGCTCGCTCGTGAGGGCCGCCGCCCGCCGCAACGCCTCTGCCATCGACATACCGGAGGCCTGCAAGCGCAGCACCTCCGACAACTCGTCGACGAAGACCCCATTGCCGCGGTCGACGGCGTGCCGCAACGCATCGACCACACCGCCTCCGACGCGGGTGCGGAGCGCGATCAGCTGGTTGAACGTGTAGAGCTCGCCGCGCAGGCGTTCGCGACGTCGCTTGACCGCGGTGTTGACCTTGCTGCGGGCACTGGCGATGCCCAGAACGAATCCCAGCACACCGAAGAGCACCATGGTCTGCGTGCCGCCGATGAGCACGCCAAGTGCACCCAACCCTGCCGCATAGAGGAGACTCTGCCCCAGCGATCGCACGCGGAACTCGCGCACGCGCCGTTCGGCGGAGATACCGGGATACATACCGGCGTGGCGAAGCCGGGTGGCGAACTGCTCGTCGTTGCCGGCGCCGAGCAACTGCGAGAACCATGCGATGGTGGCGTCGAAGATCGGTCCGAACAGCCGCTGCATCGTCGACTCCGCCGTAGCCGATGCGGCGTGGGCCATGCCCGCCACGTCGTAGGAGCGGGCCAGCCGGCTGCGCGACACCGCAGCATAGGGTCGGACCCGCGGCGCCAGCCGCTTGTGCGGGTCGAGCAAGATCCACATGACGGCCGTCACGGCGACTCCCCCTGTGAGCGCTGCGACGATCTCGAGCTGGCTCATCGCTGCACCGTCTCGGCGTCTGTGGCGACCGGAGCTCCGCCGCCGAGAACACGGGGTTCGCCCCGATCGCGGGACATCAGGCGCATGATGAGGATGCCGAACGCCGACCACACCGCACCGACGATCACCACGAACTGGCCCGTGCTCGAGCGATAGAACTCCCGATAGTCCTCCGGCACCGTCGCCAGCAGAACGAGGACTGCCCAGGGCACCACCACGACCAGGAATCCCTCGATACGTTGCTCGAAGCCGGCGGTGCGGATCTCCTCGAGTGTTCGCAGATCTTCGGTGATGGCGTCCACGAGGTCACGCAACACGTCTTGTACCAGGTCGCCGCCGAACTCGTGGGCGAGGATGAGCACCTCGATGACCTTGTCCGACGTGGGGTCGGCGAGCTCCTCCTTCACGATCTCGAGCGCAGGTACGACGCCGAACATGCGGGCCTGGAGCGGAAAGCGAGCAAAGGCGAACTGCAAGGGCTTGGGCCCGTCGATGGCGAGCGACTCGACGGCGCGCGGCAGGGTTGCCCCCGACGACACATGGGCGAGGATGTCGCGGATGCCGTCCGGCCACGCCTGCTGGATCTCGGTGAGGTTGCGCTGCCGCTGCCGTGAGTAGTAGGCCTTGGGAACGAGCCCGACGGCGATCGCGGGGACCAGCGCGATGACGGGGCTCTGCGTGACGAGGAGCAGCAACACGTATGCGCCAAAACCCGCCGCCAGCGAACCGGTCCAGAACTGGCGCGGCGTCAGCTCGGAGCCTGCCTGGATCAGCCACAGTTGCCGGGACGAGATCTGCGCCTTGGGCTTGGCCCTCACCTCGGTTTGGGGAGCGACCCGCAGGAACAGTGCCATGACCAGGTAGACGCACACGCCTCCAAGCAACGCAGCGAGGAGCCTCATAGGTGCGGCCTCCACTCGCCGGCCATCAGGTCTTTGATGGTGACGCTCTCCGGCAATATCTCCTCGACCCGCCTCACCACATCCGGTTGGGGCAGCGCCCCGGTCCACTCCATCGGGGCGTCCCGCGTCTCCCGTGTGAAGATCGGCTCGGTGGTGAAGTCGTCCGCAGCCATCGACGGGGCGATACCCAGGATCTCGCCCACCTTTCGGCTGGGGCCGTGACCACCGGAACCGATGCGTCTGTCGAGGTGGACCACCACGTCGATGCCCCTGGCAAAGCTCCGCCGGGCAACGCCTTCGGGGATGTTCTCGCCCGCCTTGAGAGAGTTCTCGACCAAAGCCGACAACGCCTCGCGCGCCGAGTTGGCGTGCACCGTGCAGGTGAAACCACATCCCGCATTGACCGCCCGCGTCAGTTCGTAGGCCTCCTCACCACGTACCTCGCCAACACAGAGGAGGTCGACACGCTGCGCCAGGCAGACCTTGATCAGGTCACGGAGCGAATACCGCCGCCCGCCGTCCATCGACACCCCCGACGCCTCGTAGAAGGACGAGTGGAGTGAGAGGGGAATGTGCAGCTCGCGCACCTCCTCCACCATGCGGATACAGATGTCGTCTGGCACTGCTCGCAGGTAGGCGCTCATCGCCGTGGTCTTCCCGGCGCCGGTCGGACCCGAGAACAGCGTCGAAGCACTCACCTGGGCGAGGGCCCACAGAAACGAAGCCGCACTCGCCGGCAGCGATCGGCGATCGACGAGCGTGGCGAGCGTCTCGTCGGCGATGGTGTACTTCCGCAGCGTCACCGAGAGACGGTCGGACACCGGGGGGATCACCGCCGTGAGACGTGCCTTGCCATCGAGCACGCGCGCCTGCTGGATGGCGGACGTGGCGTCGAGCCGCCGGTTGGTGCCGGCGAGCATGCGGTCCACGATCTGGCGGTTCTCGCCCTCCGTCGTCGGTGCCATCAGCGCCTCCAGCCGGCCCGAGCTCCCGATGTAGGAGATGCGATCGCCCTCGATGAAGATCTCTTCCACGTCGGGACGCTCCAGCAACTCGGTGATCGGCCCAAATCCCGCAATCGCATGCCACAGGCGGCGGGACATCTCCGTGGGGTCGCGCAGCGGCTGGGTGTCGCCGGCGTGAGCAGCCGTCTGGTAGCTCTGCACCGTCTCGTTGACGAGTCGCTGGATCGCCTCCATGTCTGCGTCCGGAGAGAGCTTGCGTTCCTCCACCTCCTCGGCGAGATGCCGCCGCAGGTCGTGATAGACACTCATGCCGGCTCGTTGTCGGCGCCCGACGTGCGACCACCCCGGCGGCGACGCGTCGCGGGAGCGCTGAAGCTGTCGGCGATGCGCCCCAGCTTGCGGAGGAAGCCACCACCACGGACCAACTCGCCCTGCCAGGATGCCTTGCGCACCCTGGTGTCTGCCGGCAGGAACACGAGAGCGGCCGGCGAAACCGAACGCGCCAGCTCGTCGGCGATCTCACCTTGCACGAACTGGCTGGACGGGGATTGGTTGACCGCCACCAACAGCGGAGCCGACGTCAGGCTGCGGGCGTCGCTCGCGAGTGCGAGGACGCGAGAGCTGCCGAGCGGACTCGGGCTCGTGACGGCAACCACCGCGTCGGCGATGGAGACCAGCCGCCGCCCTACATCGAAGCGACCCGCCGTCCCGGCGAAGCTGGAAAGGTCCTCGAGATGCCGGTTCACCTTGACGACGACATGCGCAAATCCCGTGGCCAGCTCACCGACCAGGTCTGCTGCCTCCGACTCCGACAGGTTCTCCCATTCCCGCGGGTTGGGGATACCGCCGATGACTCCGAACCCCTCCGGGTGACGCACGAACGCATCGTCGAGCGACGAGCGCAGCCGCAGGTGCTCGGTCGCCGTGAAGATGTTCGGCGTGAGTGGAAGGCCCAATCGCTGGGCGATCGACGGCTCGAGCGTGTCCATGTCCACGAGCACGGACGGCTCACCGCGGGCGACGAGCAGCTGAGCGAGACCCACGGCGACCTCGGTGACGCCGTCGCTTCCCGTCACCACGATCACGGTGCCGCGACCGATATGGGCCGACGGCCGATCGATGCCCTGGGAAGGAGTCGGCTCAGACCGGCCTGGCTCGATCGCTTCGATGATCTCGGAGAAGTCGCTGTCGATCCTGCTCTGGCCCACCGCATCGGCAACGGCACGGACGATCTCGGCGGCCGACGAGTCGGAAGCGACGGCGGCGTCGACCCCTGCTGCGAGCAACCGGTCCTTGGCGAAGGCGCCGCGGTCCGCATCGAAGATCCCGACCACGATCCGGCCCCGCGCCTGCAGCCGGTCGACCAGGCGAGGCGACAGCACGCTCGAGACATCATCGATCACGAGCACATCGAACTCGAGCTCCACTGCATCGTCCTGCGTCAGTACGGTGCCCACGACCCGCATGCCGCCGTGGTCGCTGACATAGTTGATCAGCTCCGTGACCCAAGAGCGCTGGGAGGATCCGAAGCAGACCGTAGGCTCGACGCGGGTTCGCGCCATGTCAGCCACCATCCCGCTCGGTCGTGTCCTCTGTCGTGTCCGGAGGCGGCTCGACGTCGGCGAGCCGCTCGAGTACGACAGCCGGTGCGCCCGTCGAGCGCAGAATGTGGAGGTCCCCGAATTCGAGTGCTCGTGCGATGGCCAGCGCCTGCACATCGTCGACGGCCACGGTCACGGCGTAGCTGGCACCCGAGCCGAACGCACCGGAGCTCTCCCCGGGGATGTCGAGCACCTCGATGTCGGTGGCGATGTAGTGGGGGCCCGCCTCATCGAACCCGATGACGTCGACGCGGTCCCCAACCGCCAACACGCCACCCACGGCCCGGTTGATGTCCAGAGGCACGGACATGGCTCGCAGACCCTCTGGCGTCTCCACCGGACGCAGATCGGTGTCGAGCAACGGTTCGCCCGGCGAGATCAACCGGGTGGCAACCGACCCTTCGAGCAGGGTTGCGTCCTCGAGGGTGATCATGCGATCGCCGAACGACCCGGAAGCGGGAATCTCGACGTACTCCACGAGATCGCTCGTGATGAGGTTGCCCGAGCGAATCTCCTCGGCGGCCACGGCAACCTCGATCACGTCCTGCTGCGAGCGCATCCACATCAGGATGAGGAGAAAGGCAAGGAGGCCCGAGACGATGGCCACGACGTGGAGCAGGCCGAAGCGGCTGCCGAGGCTCCTTCGCGGCGGGCCCTGCGGCTCCAGCGTCCGCAGCGGCAAGCCGCTCCCCTCGTTACGCTCCCCCACAGTCATCCCCTGCTCCTTCGGTGCGTGCGCACAATGGTACAAAATATGGATGGCGTTTGACAAGGCATCCTTGCCGTTAGCAACTTCATTGTGATATCGTTAACCATCGCAAGAGAGAGTGAGCACTCCCCCTGCACGGGGAATGACGAGGAGAGCAGATGGCCCTCGATTTCGACCAGATCCTCGCGGCCTACAAGGAGCGCTACCCCCCGACGCTCAATACCGCTCAGGTCGCCGAGATGCTCGGCTCCACCGCCGAGGTGGTGCGTTCGAAGGTCTCATCGGGGGAGATCCCGGCGTATCGGTGGGGCAAGAACTTCCGCTACTTCCGCGACGAGGTGCTCGACTGGTTGCGGCAGCAAGCAGTGCAACAGGCGGCGGTGGAGGTCGGCGACAAGGCGTCCACCGGCTGACACGAACACACCAACGACGCGGCTGCTCGAGCAGTCGACCCTCGTAGGCTCACTACCACGTTCGACTCGGACGGCTCAGCTCGAACCTTGGCCCGGGGCTGTTGCTGCCCTCATGATCGTTCCTTCACGATCGCCGCCAGCTTCGTCCAGGCCACGGCCCACCGGTTGCCACCAGGGCTTTCCACCAACAGGTGGTCTTCGGCGACCACCGTCACCCGACCCCGCACGTCGATGTGATCCCCGAGCAGCCGAACCAAGGTGCCCTCGACCTCGAGCATGCCGGCGTACGCCCGGAGCGAGCCGTACGCACGTTCGCCCGTCGTCCCCCCACTCCCCGAGTCGAAATGCACCAAGTCGATCGCAGGAATGCTGAGCGCAGCGGACAGGCTGCGGGTCGACAGCATCGCCAGGTCACCCCGCGCGGCGGTGAGCCGGCCGGTGAAGGTGTGCTCGCCGAGCGTCACCGTGACCTGATCGCCGCGCTGCATCGCCTCCCACAGCGCATCGACCAGGCGGCGCCGGCGCAGACGGAGCTGTTCGGCGTCGGATTCCCACGCCGCCATGTCGCGCTCCCATTCGCGCGCACCACTCCGAGCGACGTCGGCGAGCTCTCCCGATGTCGGGTCGAAGGCGTAGTCCCCTTCGGGCACCACGGCTCAGGCGTCGACCGTCTCGTCGTCCTCGACGTCTTCGAGATCGGGGTCACCCGGTGTCACCGGGAAGCTGCGGAGCCACTCGAAGATCTCGTCGCGGAAGAACCGGAACGTACGGCCCCCGGGAAGCCGGTAGGAAGGGATCTGCCCCTCCCGCGCCATCCGCCGCACAACCTGGATGTTCATGCCGAGCAACTCAGCAACCATGGCCGTGTCAAGGACTGGCGGGAACTCCTCGGTGTGGTCCATACCGACTCCTTAGCTCGTTCAACAACACCTTACAGTATTTGATGACCACGCGGCCAATCCCGTCGAGCGCGCTATCCCGGCTCGAGCGCGGTGGCGAACCGTTGCGCCATCGTCGTGTCGTAACCAACCAGCAGCACCTCGTCCGGCAGGTCGTGCCGGGATGCCCAGTCGATGACGGCTCCGGCCAGCACCGCCGTCGCCTCGTCCGGTGGGTACCCGAAGATACCGGCGGAGATGGCCGGAAATGCGATGCTGCGCACCCCGGCGTCCCTTGCCGCGGCCAGTGCGGCAGTCGTCGCCGAGGCCAGCATGCCAGGGTTGTCCTGCCCTTCCCGGTAGCGCGGCCCGACGACGTGCACGACGACGTCGGCGGGCATGGGCCCGGCAGACGTCACGGCCGCCTGCCCGGGACCGACCGGGCCATGGTCTCGTACCCACTGATCGGATTCGGCTTGCACGTGCGGTGCACCCGCCCGGGCGATGGCGAGCGCCACGCCACCGCCGTGGGCCAGCGACTCGTTGGCGGCGTTGACGATCGCATCCACCTCGAGCGCAGTGATGTCGCCCCGTACCGCGGAGATGCGAGTCGAGCCCACGGTGCGTTGTGCGAGGACGTCCATCGACCCGCACGGTAGTGGGCGGGACTGACACGTTGTGACCGCCACCTGCCGGCGAGCCGTCGTCGCACCATCGCCGTCCCGAGCCGTCTACGCTCCGCCCGTGCACTACGGACTCGCCTACGCCAACACCGGACCCGCCACCGAACCCGCATTCGCCGCTCGCTTCGCGCGAGCTGCAGAAGCCGCCGGTTTCGAGTCACTCTGGACCGTGGAGCACGTCATCTGGCCGGCCAGCTACTCCTCGGTCTACCCGTACCACCCGTCGGGCAAGATGCCCGGCGACCACAGCACGCCGATCCCCGATCCACTGATCTGGCTCACATGGGTCGCCGCCGCCACGAGCACGATCCGGCTGGCGACCGGCATCCTCCTCCTGCCCGAGCGTCAGCCGTTGGTGCTCGCCAAGGAGCTCGCCACGCTCGATGTTCTGTCGGGGGCCGGCTCGACCTCGGCATCGGCATCGGCTGGCTTCGGGAGGAGTTCGAGGCGTTGGACATCCCGTTCACCGGGCGCGCGGCCAGGACCGACGAATACGTCGCCGCATTGCGCACGGTGTGGAGTGGGGATGCGGCGAGCTTCGATGGCGAGTTCACCCGCTTCGCCGACGTCTCCTCCAACCCCAAACCAACGAACGGCACGATCCCGGTGTTCGTCGGCGGCCACTCACCGGGGGCGGCACGGCGGGCAGGCCGGCTCGGCGACGGCTTCTGGCCCGGACGAGGTGGAGCGAACGAGATCGCTGCGCTGTTCGACATCGTGCGCCACGCGGCGGAGGACGCCGGGCGCGACCCCGCATCGATCGAGCTGTGCGCCAGCCCGTCGCACGGTCTTCGTCATCTCGACGAGGAGGTGGCGGAGCTGCGCGAGCTCGGTGTCGATCGGATCCTGATCCCTGCCTTCTACTTCTTCAAAGACCCCGAGGCCCGCCTGCCGGCGGCGATGGAGCGGCTGCGCTCCTAGCGGTCCGTGGGCCGGGCCGGCAACGCCCCGGTTCCCGCGCCGGGGTCATCGCAGCTCCGGAGGGAGCTCGCAGATGTCGGGGAGCGTGCGGTACAGCTCGGCGTAATCGAGGCCGTAGCCGACCACCCAGACGTCGGGGATGGTGAAACCGAGGTAGTCGATGACCACCTCGGTCTCGGTGCGCTCCGGCTTGAACAGCAGGCTGCATGTCTTGAGACTGGCCGGACCCCGTGCTCGCAGCAGCCGCAACAGGTAGGCCAGCGTACGCCCCGTGTCGACGATGTCCTCGACGACCACCACGTGCTGCCCCTCGAGCGGATGGCGCACATCCATCAGCAGGCGCACGGCTCCTGGATGCTGGCTCTGGGCGGCACCGTAGCTGGTGACGGCGAGGAACTCGACGCGGTGCGGCACACTGAGGCGACGTGCCAGGTCGGCGAGGAAGATGAACGACCCCTTGAGCACACCGACGAGAACGATCTCGCCTTTGTCCGCATAGTCTCGATCCAGCTCGGCGGCCAGCTCGCCGACACGTGCGTCGATGTCGCCTGCCGGAATGAGAACGGGTGGAGATGGGGTCACGTCCTCGACCCTCCGCGCCCGATCAGCCGATCGACTCGAGGTACTTCGACGCCACCCAACCGTCACCGGAGTCCGTCGTGACCTTGACCCACGTGTACCCGTCGGCCTCCACGGCCGACCCGGCATCGGCGACGACCCGAGCGCCCGTCGGCAGCTCGGCGACGACGGTGCCCGACGTCGAGGGGGCGTCCCGCATGTTGAGGTCGGGTTTGGCCGTCACGGTGTGGGTCGGCTTGACCCTGCTCGACGGTGCGCCGGCGATGGGGTCGAGATACTTGCTTGCGACCCACCCGGCGATGCCACCCCCCGCTTCGATTTGCACCCACTCGTAGCCATCGGCTTCCCGGCGATCGGTGGCGGTCACGATCACCTGCGTTCCGCTCGGCAGGGCGGCGACCTTGCTCCCGCGGGTCGACGGTTCGCTGCGGACGTTGAGGCTCGTGGCGGCAACGCCGTGGGTCGCTCCCTCGAGCGGTCCTGGCGCTGCGGCAACCCCTGCTCCCTCGGAGCCGGCGGTAGCCGACCCATCTGGGATCGTCGACGGGTCGACAGCAACTCCGTCAGGGCCCTGATCGAGCTGGAAGTGCATCCGGTCGGGCTTCTTCCAGTTCCCTCCCCAGGACCAGATCCGCCGGCCCTCTGTGTTCTTGATCGCCAGGACGGCCGCAACGTGACCCCTCTGCAGCTTGCCTGCATAGGCCGACCCCTCGGTGTAGGGGTTCAGCTTGGGATCGATGTCGATGGCGATCCCGTAGGAGTGCAACGAGTAGTGCTTGCTGCCGGCGATCTTGCGGCACTTGTTCGACCAAGAGCGCTTGGGCTGGTAGCCCGCCGAGGCGAGTGCTGCTTCCAGAGCCTCGTAGGCGTCGACGGCGGGGGCCGGCACACCCCCGATGCTCTTGCCGAAGAACTTCACGTCGACGAACTTGCCCGGACCCTTACCGCAGAACCAGTCCTTCCACTCGCGGCGCATGTCGGCCGTGCCCTCCAGCTCCACGTCCGCCAGCTCACCATCTCCCTCCGGGTCCTCGAACTCGGGCGGCACCTCACCGAAAGGGGGTGGGTGCTCGATGTCGTGCTGCTCGTCACTCATCTGCTGCTCACCTTCTGCTCCGCCGCGCTGACTCGTCCCTCCGATGAAACCTAGTGGTGTGGCAGGTCGGTGTCCCGGAGCGGACCGCACCGCACGGTCCGGCCTTGCGGCACGACGACGCCGGCCACGAGCGCGTATATTCCCGGTCGAGAGAGAGGAACCCGCTGATGCGTCGACACGTCACGTTCATTCACGGCATCGCCAACCAGCCCAGGCCGGAGAAGATGATCACGAGCTGGAAGCGGGCGCTCGCCGACGGTGGCGACGGGCTGGACCTCGACCTCTACGGCGTGACCACATCGATGGTCTACTGGGCCGACGTCATGTATGCCAAGACGTCCGACGCCGTTTCCGAGAACGAGTCCGTCGTCTTCGAGGGCGTGACGGCAGGTGAGCTCCACGGGGACATCGACGAGAGCTACCTGGAGACCACAGACGCCGCCGAGCGGGCCTTCATCGCAGCGATGTACGACACGTACAACCTGGATGCCGACGAGAGCACACCGGTGCCTGACGTGTCCGAAGTCGAGGCGCAGGGCGCACACCAGCTCGAGGCGGTGCCGCTGCCCTGGTTCGTCAAGAAGCCGCTGATGAAGATCTTCCTGCGTGACGTGCATCACTATCTGTTCAACACCGAGCACTCGCCCCGACCCGACGACACGTACCTGGTCCAAGACGAGATTCGCAGCCGCTATGTCGCCGATTTCGAGGCCGTCGAGGCCGACATCCACGTCATCGTCGCCCACAGCATGGGGACGGTCATCAGCTATGACCTGTTGAAGCGGGTTCCCGAGGCGCTCGACGTGGACGGGTTGATCACGCTGGGCAGCCCGCTGGGTCTGAGCGAGATCCAGGACAAGCTCGGACCGGAGTACACGAGGGGGGACGGTTTTCCCGAGAAGCTCGGCACCTGGGTGAACGTGGCGGACGGCCTCGACCCGGTGTGTGGCGCCGACCCCGCCATCGCCAATGACTTCCGCAAGGGTGGCGAAAAGGTGATCACCGACGTCAAGGTCCGCAACGATGGTGCATTCCGCCACCCGGTCAACAAGTACCTGAGACAGCGTGCCGTCCAGCAGGCCGTCCAGACGGCACTGGGGCTCTGAGGCAGCCGGATGAGCACGATCTTCGAAAGCGAGCTCGGGGAGAACCTCGACGCGGCCCTCGACTCTCGCAAAGACGACGATCTGGTCGACGCCTTGCACGCCATCCTCGATGCGACCTGGGCCGGTCAGCTCGGCGGGCAGCAGATCCAGGACATCGTGGAACGCCTGCGGCGAGAGGCCGAGTTCGACCACGCCGTGACGGTCGGCGATGCTGCGATCGCCACCGAGGCTGCGACCGTGACCACACGCCTGACCTACTGCCAGGCGTTGATCGAGACAGGAGCGCTGCACGCCGCCGAGCTCGAGCTGTTGCGCATGCTCGAGGACGGGGACGCCACTGCCGCGGAGCTCGGCGAGGCGCGTGGTCTGGTGGGCCGCCTGCGCAAGCAGCGCTACGTCGCGGGTAAGCGGCGAGGGGACCTCCAGGCGGCGATCTCCGCATACTTCGAGGGTTACCGGGAGGGCACCGACCCTCAGTGGCACGGTGTCAACCTCGTGGCGCTCCTGGCCAGGGCGCGGCGGGAACGGATGGACGTTCCGCCGGGTGTCCCCGACCTCGAACGAGTCACCGACGAGGTGCTGGCGAGCATCGAGGAGGTGCCGCCAAATCAGCGGACCATCTGGACGCGGGCCACCGAGGTGGAGTCTCTCATCGCCAAAGGCGACACCACGGCGGCTCGCCGGGTCGCCGAGGATCTGGCCAGGAGCAAACACGTCAACGCCTTCGAGCTGCAGAGCCTGCGACGCCAGCTCGTCGAGATATGGGAGCTGGACGACACCGACCCGGTGGTTCTCGCCATCAGCGACCGCACGCTGCAGCTGGGCAGGGGCGCCTCGCTCGACCTCCCCGAGTCGCCCATGAAGCTGGAGAAGATCTTCGGCACGGCATTGCCGATCGGGTACAACAACCTGATGAAGGGGCTGCGGGCGGCCGAGTCGGTGTGCAAGATCACCGATGCCGCCGGCGAGGGATGGGGTACCGGCTTCCTCGTCAGGGGGAGCCTCATCCACGAATCCCTCGGTGACGATCCGCTCATCGTGACCAACGCCCACGTCATCAGCTCGATCCCCGGCGAGAGCCAGCTCCAGGCCGAGGAGGCCGAGGCCCATTTCGAGGTGACGAAAGGGATCGACGACGAGCGGCTCGTGGTCAGAGGTCTCCGCGAGATCTGGACATCGCCGATACGCAGGCGCGATGTCACATTGCTGCGCTTCGACACGGCGGTCCCCGACCTGCCGCAACCGATCGAAGCCGCTCCCGTGCTGCCACCCCCCAAGGAAGGTGCCTTCGTCTACGTGATCGGGCATCCGGCAGGCGGCGGCCTCAAGTTCTCGATCCGAGGCAACGACCTGCTGTGCTATGACCCCGAGAACGTCAAGGTCCACTACACCGCACCCACGGAGGGTGGCAGCTCAGGGAGCCCCGTGTTCACAGCGGCATGGCAACTCATGGCCGTACACCACGCCGGCAACGAGCAGATGCGACAACTGGACGACCCGTCCAAGACCTACAAAGCCAACGAGGGCATCACCCTCCAGTCCATCCGCACCGAGTTCGCATCGACACCCACTCAGGGATCCGTCGGCTGATCGGGATCCGCATCCTGGCCGTCGTGATCGGGGTCGACGTCATGCGTCGGGGCATGAGGCGTGAGCTCCTCGATCTTGGACTCCAGGGCCGCCTCGATCTGCTCGAGCCAATCGGTGGGTTCACCACGTGCAGACCGGGCGGCGTGGATGAGACGCAGGTTGCGCAGGGTGGTCTCCGGCTCCCACACTTCCCTGGTGATGGCCAGCGCAGCCCTCGCCTGCTTGAACGCCTCCTCTCTGTCCCACCCGAGCACGGCGAGCTCGAGCAGCGTTGCGTAATCCCAGTAGTCCGGTGTCCCTCCGGCGATGCGGCGCATCGACGAATAGCGAACGACCGGCAGCATGTTCTCCCGCTCCGGATCGGGCGGTTGGGCCAGCTCCATCAATGTGACCGCGTTGACGCCCGGGTATGCGTCGCGCCAGTCCGCCTCGAAACCCTTGCGGTAGGCAGCGATCGCTTTGTCCAGCTCGCCGTCTGCGAGCAACGGGTCGCCTGCCTTGGCGTCGTCCCAACGATCCTTGTACACCCGGCCCAAGAGGCCGTACGTCTCGGGGCTCGGCCCGTTGTTGTCGATCACGTCGAGGAGTACACGCTCGGCCTTGTCTCGCTCACCCAGGCGGTTGAGGGCGAACCCGAGTTGCTCCTGGACCAGCACCGAACGGCGAACGGGGTCGGACATCTCCTCCACCACCTCGACCATCTTGGGGTGGGCGTTGACGGCGCGGTAGGACAGCATCAGATCGACGACGATCCCGGCTTCTACTTCCTGCAACGGCCCCAGGTCGGTGCGCACGGCGTCGATGGCCGCCTCTCCGGACCGCCTGGCGTCCGCCAGCGCGGTCTTCACGTCGACGGCGTACGCAGCCTCCTCCCGGAAGTTGTCGGTCTTCAGGTGGCTGACGTCGGCAGCGGGTAGATCGATGAGCTGGAACACCGGGCTGTCGGGAGCACCCGCCTTCGCCGCCTCGAGTGCGGCCTTGATGTCGGCGATGTCGTCGTCGAGGTTGCTCGGCGTGCCGCCGTCCAGCGCATACGGCACGCTGCGCAGGTAGTTGACGTCGAACGGCAGTCGGGTGTCCTCGGCATAGATCGAGACCGTGGTCCTGGGGCGAATCCCGTGGCGAACCCCGAGCTCGTAGAAGACGTTGGCGTTGGCGGTGGTGAGGTCGGCCACGGCGTACGGACACAGGATCAACCGTTCGAACATGGGCTTGTGGATGATGCCGCCGAGCTTCTCCTCATCCGCACGGATCGGCTCCATCCCGGCCGCTTCGATGGCAGGCCGAATGAGCTCGCGATACACCGTGTCGAAGTCGATCGAACCTCCGGCCGGATTCGGCTTGGATCCAAACGGCATCAGCACGAAGCACAAGGGCCTCGCACCGACGGAAGGCTCGTGTTGGGAAGAAGGCTCGTGCTCAGAAGGAATGGTGCTGCCTCCCCTTGGGATGTCCACGCTACTCAGACGTGCGCTCGGCGTCGTTCTCCGCCTCACGGCGGTCCCGCTCTTCCTCCACCGTCTCCTCGACGGCGCGCATCTGGGCAGGATCGCCGATGTGTGCGGCGAAGACCTCCAGGATCGGTTCGGTGCCGGCGGGGCTACCGAGGAGGTCCACGATGTTTGCCGCCTGGATTCCGGTCGACGCCAGGAAACGATCGTTGTCGGTGAGCTCGAAGGCTTCCTCGTAGCGATCGGCCGCGGCCACATAGTCTCCGAGCAACAGCAATGCCTCCGCGACGGAGGCGGCAACCCAATACTCCTCGCGCTCCACATCGGAAACGGCCTCCAGGACGGCAGCCGCGAGGTCTCGATGTGGCTTTCCCGTGGCCAGGCTCATGAAGGCGGCGTTGATGCCGTTGTACAGGATCTGATCGACGTCGCGAGCTGCAACAGCCGCTTCATACCCGGCGCGGTACGTCTCGAGCGCACGCCTCCCGAGCGCCGGTGGGCGGCCGGTGGACAGCCACTGGCGTTTGATCCTTCCTGCCGTGATGCCGAGAGTCTCCGGATCCGTCTTGACGTCATCGGGAAGGCCGTTGAGCGTGGCGATGGCCGTGGCTTGGTCACCGAGCGCCGATTGGGCGATCGCCAGCTGTTGAGTGACGTGCACATCGTTGGCGAATGGCGTCGCTCCATCAGGAAGCTCGTACGCCAGATAGCGTCGCAGCAGATCCACCGCCGTCTGATGGCGAGCCTTGCGGCCGAGGGCAAGCCCGAGCGCTCGCTCGACCGTCGGATACTCCACCGGACCACCAAGCAGTTGACCGGCGATCGCCATCAATGACTCGACATCACCGAGCATCTCGTCCGCACCCCGCACCTGGTTCATCAACTTGACCGCCTCGGCAGACCTTCCGTGGACCGCCTGGAGCGCTTGGAGCGTGGCGCGTGGCCGGAGCAATCGCTGCACCAGGACGTCGACGGGGGCAGTTCCGACCTTCTCCGGTTTCACCAGTTGCACGTGGTTGCCCGGGACCAACAACTGCTCGTCGAACGGGAACGGTTCGAGGGCGCTCTCAGGAGGTACGAAGCGATCCTTCATCCCACCGACCACGGTCACACCAAACGTTCCGAGGCTGTCGGGATCATCGCGGCGATCGTCGACCTGTTCCTTCCACTCGGTGCGCAGGTTGGTGACGAAGTCGCTGATATCGGACATGTCGGCGATCTGGTTCTTGAGAAAGGAACCAAACCGCGCCTTGCGCAGACCACCGCTCGGCGTTGCGTACATGACGATCTCGTTGATCTTGCTCAGCTTGCTCTGCGAGACGTCGATGGCTGCCTCGCGTATGCGGCGCAGCTCTTCGATCACGTAGGCCTGCACGACGAGTCCGCCCATGCTGTGGGCAACGAGCTTGATCTCCTGGTAGCGATCGTCTGCGTCGATCGTCCCGTCGAGCAGCGTCCGCAGGCCCTGACCGATCGTGGTGATGTCGGGATCGTTCTCCCAGAACCACTTGGTGACGGCGTAGGACAGGCTCAGCTTCGACGGGTACTGCCAGAACCAGTAGTCGAACGCACCGAGTTCCGGCATCTGGGTCAGTCTTTCCGGAAACGTGCCCCACGTCTTGACACCATCTCCGGTGAAGCCGTGTACGAACACCGCCGCGTGGCGCGTCGCGCCGTGGCGGTTCTCGAACTTGACCGGGTTCGCAACGGCCTCGGCAACCATGCGGCATCCTCTCTCCTGCGGCCGCCCAGGCTACGCAGCAAAGCTGCGCCAGTGCATGGCGAAGCCGAGACGTCGGGTCGCAAACGACGGACCTCAACTCGCAGCATGCGGAGCCGTGGCCTTCCCCCGGAGAGTCGGAGACTCACAGCGTGGCGAGGCGGGCGTGTGCATCGGGCTCCAGCAGCATCTGACGCAGTTGCGTCCCGAAGTGGCCAGGGTCGCCCGTCGTCAGGAACACCGTCTCACCGGCGGCAGCATCGGTGGCCAGCCGGTTGGCGTCGAGTATCCGGCCGAGCTGCCGGGCCACGGCCGGCGCCGGGTCGATGAGATCGACGCCGTCTCCGAGGATCCGGCGAATGCGATCTGCGACGAATGGGTAGTGGGTGCAGCCGAGCACGAGCGTGTCGATGCCGGCCGCCGTCATCGGAGCGAGATGGGCATGGAGCGCGGCATCGATGACCGGGCCTTCGAGGATTCCGTCCTCGATCAGCTCGACGAGACCCGTCCCGGCTCGTTCCACGAGGCCGACGCCGGTGGCGTGGCGGTCGATCACCGAGGCGTACAGCTCTCCTTGAAAGGTGGCCGCGGTCGCCAGCACGCCCACGACGCCGCGGTCCGTCTGTTCGGCGGCCGGCTTCACGGCCGGCTCCATGCCGACGAACGGCACGGTGGGAAACGCCGCCCGCAAGTGGTGGAGTGCCGCGGCGGAGGCGGTGTTGCATGCCAGCACGACGGTCTTGGCGCCGCGGCTCAACAAATGATCGACCACGACGAAGCTGCGTGCCCGCACCTCGTCGAGCGATCGTTCACCGTATGGCGCCCAGGCTTGGTCGGCGAGGTAGACCAGCGACTCCTGCGGCCGCTGGCTTCGGATCTCCCGCAAGATGGAGAGCCCACCGACCCCAGAGTCGAAGACCCCGACCGGCCGCCCGTCGCCTTTGTCGCCTCGTCCCGTCACGAGCCGAGAGATTACCGGGGGCGCCGCCCTGCCCCGAGAGCAGCCGTCAGACGGACTACCGGTTGCCGCCCAGATCGAGCGTGTCGACCAGGTGCGGGGTGAACAGCTCGGGCTCCACCAGGAACGAGTCATGCCCCTTGTCCGAATGGACGGTGATCCAGCGGTAGGGGACGTCCGCCAGGTCGAGGTAGTGCACCATCTCTTGTTGCTCCTCCGGGTAGAAGCACACGTCGGAATCGATGGAGAAGACCATGTAGCGCTGGTGCTTGCATCGGGTGAACAGGTCGCTCAGCTCGTCGAGACCGGCCTCCTCGGCGAGATCGAACGTTTGCCAGGCATGCATGATCCGGAGGTAGCTGTTGGCGTCGAAACGGTTCACGAACTTCTGCCCCTGGTGCCACATGTACGACTCGAGAACGTGGTTGAGCCGGTAGGTGCCCGGACCCTCGGACTGGTCGAGAATCTCATGCCGGGCCCGATCCTGGAGCGATCGCAGCGAGACGAACGTCTTGTGACCGATCATGCGGGCAAGACCCAGCCCCTGCTCCGGTGGCGGACCGCCGTAGTAGTCGCCGCCGGCGAAGTGAGGATCGTTCTGGATGGCGTTGATCTGCTCGAAGTTGTGGATGAGCTGCAGCGGTGTGGCCCGGGCCCCGGCGGCGATGGGAATCGCCACGTCGACCAGGTCTGGGTAGCGGGTGGCCAGCGACAGCACCATCACGCCCCCCGTGGAACCGCCGACCGCGGCATGCAGCTTCTCGATCCCGAGATGCTCGAGCAGCGGCAGGTGGGCATCCACCATGTCTGCGAAGCAGACGTTGGGGAAGCTCGAGCCGTAGGGCCTCCCGGTGCGAGGGTTGGTCGACGCCGGCCCGGTGGACCCGTAGCACCCGCCGAGGTAGTTGGCGCAGATGACGAAGAATCGATCGGTGTCGATCGCTTTCCCCGGGCCGATGAACCCATCCCACCATCCGTGGTGCAACTCGTCGGTCCACCGCTCGCCGACGGCGGGCACCGCGGGGTTGTACCCGGCGGCGTGCTGGTTACCGGTCAACGCATGGAACACGACGATGGCGTTGGACCGGTCCGCATCGAGCGTGCCATAGGTCTCATATGCGATCGTGACCTCGTCGAGCCTCGATCCGCAGTGCAGAACGAACGGTTCGGCTGGGCTGCCGAACGTGAAGAACTGGGTCTCGACGGTTCCGATGCTCACTCGGTTCCTCCCGGCGGGGCACCATAGGCACATGGACACCGGGTGCGGAACGTCCCTTCGCCGCGCTGCGACTCGAGGAAGCCGCGCTGCGTCTCGAGGAATTGACCCTTGCGTCATCAGGATCGATCGTTAATCTCCGGAGTCAGGTGAGGGGTAGCAGGTGTAAAGGGGATACCTGTGGTGGGTGACGGTAGGTACGGGCGAGTCGGCGCAGATCGTGTCACTTTGTTGCTTGCAGAGTCGCGCGACGTCATCGAATCGCTCGGTCGCGAGAACACGCTTGCGGAGCGCTTTGCGTCGGCGAATCCTGACGCCCCCCGCATCGAGACGATGACGGTCCCGGCATGGCGGGCCGATGTGCTCGCCGATCGGCTGCAACACGCCGATCTGCCATCCATCACCCCGGCGCCGGGTCTGCAGACATGGCTCGAGCTGCAGCGGACTGCTCCGACACTCCCGGACGATGCCGTGCTGTGTGTCATGTCGGTGTCGGATGCCCTGACGGCCCGCGTGGTTCGCGTTCTCGAGAACGATCGCCTGCTGCAGCTACCCGACGACTACGCCGACACCTGGAACGACGAACAGCGTGCGTGGCTGGACGAGCACTGTGCGCCGGCGCCGCTCGACATCGCGGAGCTGGCGCAGGCCACCTCCGACATCGCGGCACTCCTGAAGGCGCGTGAGTGCGAGCTGCTCACCTTCAATGTTTCGACATACGTTCCCGACGAGGTCGAGCGGCAATACCGCGGCAGCCATCCTGAGTCGTTCGCCGTCACGGCGAGCAGGCTGAACCTGATGCTCGACAGCCTCCCCGACGAAGCGGCTCACAACGTGCTCGACGTCGATCGGATCGTCGCAGAGATCGGCGGGCAACACGCCGTACTGGGTCCCGGGCGATACACCGAGGAGGCGCTCGCCGAGATAGCCGAAGAGGCAGCTGCACTTGTGCTCGACATCCCGGACATCAGTCGCCGGTTCAGCCCCGACACGATGCGGCTGTCCGTGCCCCGCTACGACCGGCGCACCAAATCCGGGGTGCTCCTCGAGTGGCACCGAACCGCACCGACCGCCTTCGGGGCCGGGGACGTGCTCTTCGACGTGAGGTTCGACAACATCCACACCCGGCTCAACCCTGCCGTCGCCCACCGTGCGAAGCGCAGCCTCCGGGTGTCCGTGGTCGCCACTCGGGCCGGCTTCCTGTCCAAGACGCTGGTGCCGGTCGGTGGACAGATCGACGTCGGCACGACTGTTGGTGTCGTCACCGATTCTCCGAACACGCTGGCACCAGTCACCGAGCCGGCGGCGAAGTTCCCGGTCGGCGTGAGCGTGGCGACACGATGACCGACCGCACAGCGCGCCGAGCGCGACCACTCAAACGGCGGCTCCTCAAGGCGGCACGTCACGTCGTCGGTGAGCGTGGTTCATTCGAGACGGCGACGCGGAGCGTCCGCAACGCAGCCCGCCTCGCCGTCGGAAAGCCGATCACCCGACCCAACCTGTTTGCGGTCCGCAGAGGAGATCGCCCGCGATTTGGTGTCTATGCGTTCGGCGGGTGCGATCTCAACACCGTGGTCGCCGCGGGCCCGGCACTTGCTCGTGATTACGACGGCCCCGTCTGTGTGGGGTCGTTTGCGAATGCTCCGATGTCCCACACCCAGGTCGTCCTCCAGACGCTCGATCCGCCGCGCGCCGACACGATTGCGGAGGTGTCGCAACGCCTCAGCCTCCCCGATGGCTACTTCGATCCGGTCCTCTTCACCCCGGACTTCACCGTTCCCGATCAGGTGGGCGTCGGCTCCTTCCCCAAGCGGGTGGTGGTGCTGTCGCCGTCGTCGGACGTGTCGCGCACGCTGTACGAGCACCGCGAGCACGGATACGTCGTCGACCCCGGAGGCTGGTGGCTGACAACCAGCATGGAGGCGGTGTTGCAGGACCTGTCGACGGCGAAATGGTTCGCCTCGACGTTCCGCAAGGTGGGCCAGATCTCGGTGGAGGGCTCGATGGGGAACTTCGAGCGAATCATCACCGAAGTCCGCAAACGCACCGGTGCGCACGTGGTCATGATGAACGTCTTGACCGTCGATCCGGGCAAGGCAGCCCTCGATTACCAACGATCGAGCAGCCCCAACTCGGTCAGACGGCGGCGATTCGACCTGGCGCTCGGAGAAATGTGCGACTCGCTGGACGTGCCGATCGTGGACGTCGATCGTATCGCCAAGAGACAAGGCATCTCGGGACAGGCCGACTATGTCCACTACACCCCCGACCAGAGGCAGAGCATCGCCCGGGAGCTCCACGCGCTGTTGATGGCCGAGGATGTGTTCGCGATGGCACAGGCCGGCCGCTGAGAGCGGCGAAGGCAGGGCATGGCAATCCGGGACGAATGGAGCTGCTCCCGGACGGGATGACGTCAGCCCGGATAGCGCAACACGAGGTGAACGGGCACCAGGGCATCCAGCTCCCGCAACGCCCGGTCGCCCTTGCGCCACTCGTCTGCGTCGATCACGAGCATCCCGCTGGGTCGCCGGTTGAGGATGCGCCGGGTCGGCGAGACGATCTCGTAGAGCTCGAGATCTTCGAGCCGCACCGTCAACACCGCGCCTTCCGTCGTCCAGCTCACGCCGTCTCTCCCGACGATGAGCCGGCGTTGCCCCTGCCGTTTGGGGTTGGCCGATCGATATGAGCGTCCCTTGACCGCGACGTCGCGGTAGGACCGCGGAGTCAGCCCGATGTCGTAGTCGGGGTGTGGGATCACGTAGGACCGGTCGATCACCTCGGATGCGGCGCAGACGACCTCGTCCGTGGTCAGGGTGCGATAGGTTGCGGCGATCTCCTCGATGGTCCTCACCTCGTCGCCACAAAGCGCGTCGACGGCGAGGCGATGGACCTCCGTGCGCGCAAGGTGATCGGCGTCGATGGCGTCCCCATCGGGATCTCTCGCCAGCTGGTCGAGCTCGTCGGGGGTCGGCCCACGGCGGGCGAAATCGCGGAGTACCTTCATGAACTCGCTGCTCACGCGGGCCCCGAGGTGCCGCTCACAATCCACGCCGAAGAACACGAACGCATCGGTCGTCGTGAGCCGGGCGTAGCTTGCGGCAACGGAGTAGACAAGCCCGAGCTCGTGCCTGAGCCGCTGCATCAGGCGCTTTCCGAGGATGGCCGCCCCAGCCGCCAGCGCGGTCGAACGTGTGCTTCCCGCCCCGAGGCACACGCCGGCGGGCTGCGATCCGAGCCGCACCTGTCGAGTCGGGCGATCGCCGAACATCGGATCGGTAGCGACCGACTTCATGAGGCCGGATCCCCCCGGCAGCGGCAAGCGCAGGCCATCGGGGGGAGGTGCGGTCATCACGAGCACCGCGTTCGCCTTCGTGAAGTAGCGAGCGGCCCAGGCCTCGACGTCGGCTGCCCCGATCAAGCCGATGCCGAGCTCGGGATAGCCAAGCAAGCCGGGACCTTGTGGACCATGCCACAACGACAGCATCCGCTCGAAGTTGGTGGTCTCATGGCCGAGCGCCTCGGCGCGCAGCACCTGTGCCTCCGTTGGCAGCCGTGCCAGAGGCAGGTCGGCCAGGGAGCGACACACATCGGACACGAATGAGGTGACGTCGGCCAGGCCGCCGGTGGCGTGGAACGTCGTCGTTCGAGCGCCGACCTGACCATTGAACGAATACCCGGCATCGTGAAATGGCGTGAGAGCCAGATGCTCGGTGAGATGCGTGATCCCTGCAGTCGCCAGCGTCTCGTCGGTCCTGCCGACGCGAAAGACCAACGACGCGGTCACTGGCGGCGGTGCGTCGATCCACCAGACCGTCACACCGTCGACATGAGATCGATTGATGATGGGTGATTGAAATGCTGCCACGATTGGAAAAGTCGCCCTGGCCCGGCAACCACGGCGAGCGTAGGCCATGGAGCGGCGATCGCCAATAGGCCACAGGACTCAACGTGGGTCGATCGGCTGCGGGAAGTGCGCCGGCTCGAGCTGGTCCTACGTGGACGGCCGAACGCCCTACGAACCGGCCTCAATCAGCTCGGTCAGCTCCTCGGCAGCGATCTCGGCGACTGCTCTTGCTTTCAGCGTGCGGCGCTGCACCGTCGCCAGCCGCACCTCGGCGGCCTCCAACTTCTCTTCGATCTCTGCGGAGGGATCCAGGGCGGCGCCTGTCCGCAGACGGGCGACAACACCATCGGCGCGCTGCAACTCGGCCTCCAACCGGCGCAACCGCCGCTGGGCAGCATCGGACCGCTCCTCGGCGGCGCGCAGGGCAGCCGTCGCCTCGGTTTCCGGACCGGCTGTCAAGTCAACCGGGGCTCCCGCGGCGATCGCCGCCGCCAGCGGAAGCGCCGCCATGGTGCGCATGAGGTCGTCTCCGTCCGGGTCGAGCATGCCGTCGGAACGGAGCCGCATCGGGACGAGGACGAGGTCGCCATCCCCCACGGCTTGGCGAACGTCCGATTGACCGTCTACGACCAGCACGCCGGCGGGGATCCGCACGTTGTCGAGCATCGCCTCGAGCTCCGTTTGGAACTCGGCGAGATCGTGGCGCTCGGCGGCCCTCGCCACGAGGCGGATGGAGTTCTTGCTCCACTGCTGAGTGCGGGTGAACAGGTACGCCGTCAACAGGGCCAGTCGGGAGGCGTCGTCGCCGTTCCACCACACGTCGATGCGACGCCGTCGTGGCTTTGCCTGCTCGAGGGCCTCCCAACGCAGCGGGTCGGTTGCGACCGCAACGACGTTCTTGCCAAGGCGCATCACGTCCTGCAGCAACTCGCGATAGTCGCTGATCGCGCTCGCATCGTCGTGCTCGGGCCACCCGAACAGCACGGTGTTGGCACCGATCGGCCCGACACCGAAGGACTGGACGATCACGGGCAGCGCTTCGATCGCATCCGGAGCGAGCACGGCCAGGCACAGTACGTCGAGACCCTCGGCGTCGGCCTCGGCGCGCATCGCCTCCTCCACCTCCGCCCGCTCCCGCCGCTTGAGGGCACCCGAGCCTTGGACCACCTGCGCAACCGCGGAGAGACCGCTCGCGCCCTCCAGCCATGCGGCGAATCGCATCAGGCGGAGGCGGCGCGCCGGGTCCGCGGAGAACGCCAGAACCTGGGGGCGCCAGTTGCGTGAGTTCGTTCCCTCGCTCGCCAGCTGGCGGATGCTCTGCTTGGCCCGCTGGAAGTAGTGCGAATGTGCTGCATCGGCCCATCGCTCCGGATGCGGCCGGCGGGCCAGGTACGCATGGATGCCGAACATCACCACAACGGCCACACCACCCGCCAGCGGGCTGATCGCCAGCATCGCTCCAAGGCATGCCAGTGCGCCGAGCAGGCTCAGGCGGCGGTCGAAGTAGCGAAAGCGGGGCCGGAACGAAGGGCTCGATGCGGTGGCCTCGTAGTAGGTGGCGTAGTTGAGCAACCCGTAGGAGATGAGGAAGAACATCGACACGATGGGAGCGATCACGTTGAGGTTCCCCAACGAGATCGTCGCCAGCGCGATCACCAGCGACAGCAGCACTCCGCGGCGGGGATTTGCCGTGGGCCCCTCGCCCTTGGCGAACACGTGCAGCGCCGGAAACACCCGATCGGAGGCAAGCGACTGCAGGATCCGCGGCGCACCGAGGAACGACGCCATCGCCGAGGAGAGCGTTGCGGCGATCACCCCGGCGGCGACGAGGAATCCGATGCTCGCCACGGACCGCAACGCCGTCGTGTCTTCGCTCAGGACGGCCAGCGGCACCGTGCCGGCCAAGAGCACCGCAAGGGTCACGTAGACGACGGTCGAGAGCCCGACGGCCGCAAAGGTGCCCACCGGCAGACTCTTGCCGGGATCGCGGAGGTCTCCCGACATGCTGACCCCCTGCGTGAACCCGGTCACGGCGGGAAAGAAGATCGCAAAGGTCGCCCAGAAGCCGAGCGACCCCGCGGGTGCGTTCCAGCTGCCGGCGAGCAGGTCTCCGTCGAACTTTGCGATCGCCCCGGCGTAGATCGACACGAGGGCGACGAGAAGCACCACCAAGATCAGACCCTGGAACCGGCTTGCCGCATCGGCCCCCATCCAGGCCAGGACGAACAGGGCCAGGACGGCAACGCCGGCGATGATCTGCGGGCCGGCCTCGAGCTGCCATCCCACGATGGCAGCGACCGCCTCCCCGAACCCGATGGCGTAGAAGGCGATCGACACCGCCTGGGCGAGAAACAGGACGATACCGATGGCGCCACCGAACTCGATACCGAGGGTGCGTGAGATGAGGTAGTAGTCGCCGCCACCACCGACCTCCATGTTGGTGGCGATGGCGGCGAGCGACATGCTCGTGAGCACCGAGACGGCGGTGGCGACGACGATGATCACGAGGGCGCTCCGCAGACCGGCGTTCCCCACGACAAAACCGAGGCGGAGGAAGAGGATGATGCCGAGGATCGTGAGGATCGACGGCATGAAGACGCCCACGAACGTCCCGAGATTGCCGCCGCCCGAGCTGCGCTCCACCTGTGTGCTCCTCATCACCCGTTGGGTGCAGCGACGTTACTGGCTCACCGGCTTCGAGCGCCGGTGGGGCGATCTCAGGCGGCGGCCCGCCAGCGCTTCAGCTCACCGCACACGCCATCGAGCATGGCGTCGACCTCACCGGGCCTCCCCGTGCGGGCGGCAACGTGAACGCCGAGCACGGCCGCCACGAGCAACTCCGAGCGCTGGTCGGCGAGAGCGTCGTCGAACACGGCACCGAGCGGAGCGCGCATCGCCAACCGGATCTTCTCGCGGTATTCCACCACGCGGGCGACCAGAGCGTCGTCGGTGACGGTGGCCATGAGGTTCACCACCAGGCACCCGCGATGGTCGGTGCGACGCACCCAGTCGCCGAGCGCCTCGAAGAAACGCTCGACTCGATCGAGTCCCGGCTCCGGACCCGCCAGGAGTCCCAAGATGTCGGCTTCCATGCGCGTTTCATAGCGATCGATCGCCAGCAGCATCAGCTGCTGCTTCGACCCGAAGGCGTTGTAGATGCTCGACTGTGTGATTCCCAGGGCAGCTTCGAGCTCGCGAGTCGTGGTCGCCCGGTAGCCGCGCTCCCAAAACAGATCAACCGCGGCATCGAGCACGGCCGCCTCTGAGAACTGCCGTGGACGCCCGGGAGTGCGAGATGTGCGGCCCGTCATTGCGGGCAGTCTATCGGTGGGTTGGGCCCCAGAACGCGTCCTACCAAACTCCGACACTTTCTAGAGCAGATGCTCGAAAATATCGGTAGGGTCGGATGTGCGACAGAGAGGAGACGTCACGATGGCGCAGCTGCCGTACATCGAGCCGCAAGACGCCGACCCCATCACCGCCCAGGTGTATGCCGACGCCGAAGCCCGCTTCGAGATGGTGCTCAACATCTTCAAGATCACCGGCAATGCCCCCGAGATCGCCGAGAAGATGTGGCAGATCTTCTTCGACATCCTGCAAGAAGGCCCGACCCTCGACTGGTACACGAAGGAACTGCTCATCCTGAAAGCCACCAAGATGGGTGACTGTCTCTACTGCGTCACCCAGCACGAGGTCGTCTCGGCACGGCTGGGTGTGACCGAGGAGAAGCAAGCCCACATCGTGGGTGTCGAATATCGCGGGTCGGAGCACTACACGCCCGCAGAAGTCGCCATCCTCGACCTCTGCCAGCACGTCGTCCTCGACCCGGAGCAGATCCCCGCCGAGGTGTGGGCTCGGGTGAAAGAGCACTACGACGACGGCCAGATCGTCGAGATCGTCACGACCATTGGCGCATACCTGCAGGTCTCCAAGTTCGGCGACGCCCTCGGCGTTCAGCTCGAGGAGGTCTGGCACGGCCATCAACCGGTGCTCTTCAAGGCGGAGCCCCCGGCGAGCCGGGCCGCCCAGCATCATCTCGACCATTTCCTGGCGCAAGCCCCGGCTTCGTGAGACGGAGGAGACATCATGCCAGCAGTCGCCAGCATCGAAGCCCCTACCGACCCCAAGGTCCAGGAGGCCTACGCAGCCGCCGAAACTCATTTCGGGCGGGTCCCCAACCTCGTGAAGGCGCTCGGCTCCAACCCGGACATGTGCAGCTCCATCACCCACTTCGTCGTCCAGGCGCTCGGGGAGGGGCGAGTGTCGTGGGCATTCAAGGAACTCGTGATCCTCAAGACGCTGCGCTCCATCGGCAGCTACTACAGCTATGGCGCCCACGAACAGCTCGCCGCCGAGCTCGGCAATCCTGCCGACAAGATCGGCGATCTCTCCAACTCGCTCTGGGAGACCAGCGAGCACTTCACCGAGGGCGAGCGGGCCGTCATGGCCCTCGTCACCCAGATCGGTGTCGATGCCAACGACGTTGGCGATGAGCTCTGGGACCGTCTTCGCACCCATTGGGACAGCGGTCAGTTGCTGGAGCTGACGTCGCTCATCACGACCTTCGTCAACATCGGGCGTGTCGGGGATGCGCTCGGCGTCAGCGAACCGAGGCTGTTCGCCGGATCCGTCGGCTGAAGGGACCCGGGCTGCAACTGTGCGTCGCCCGTACCCAGGGTTGCGATCGTGTGCCTAACGTCGCTGTCGAGACGCACGATCGCGGCAGCGTGAGGAACGAACGATGGGCAAGACGTACGACGGGATCGATGACCGGATGACGCAGTGGATCCGGCGGCAACCGATGTTCTTCGTGGCCACGGCCCCGGCAGGCGGGGGGCGTGTCAACGTCTCGCCCAAGGGCCTCGACGACACGTTCGCCGTCGTGGATCCCCACACCGTCGCATACCTGGACACGGGTGGCAGCGGCGCCGAGACCATTGCCCACGTACGAGAGAACGGGCGGATCACGGTGATGTTCTGTGCTTTCGAAGGACCGGCACGCATCGTCCGTCTCTACGGGCGGGGCGACAACGTCTTTCCCGGCGATGCGGAGTGGGATGCGCTACGAGCGCACTTCGGGGACTATCGGGCGCGCAACATCGTCCGCATCCGCATCGATCACATCGCAGACTCGTGCGGCTTCGGGGTCCCCCACATGGAGCTCGTTGGACAGCGCACCCGCCTCACCGAATGGGTCGATGCGCGGAGTGATGCCGAGCTCGCCGCCTATCGGGCCAAACACAACCGGGTGAGCATCGACGGGCTGCCCGCAATCGACATCCCCGAGCATGCGATGCCTGCTCCCGAGTAGCTTCGGGCTGAGCAGCCGGGCACTACGGACCTGTCCGGCAGACGCAACCAGGACGAGCATGGCGGAAGGTGTCTCGTCGCCGACGTGAGACATCTCCTCCTCAGTGAAGGGAGCACTCGGTGGGCTACATCGATGTCTACGAACGGTCGCTACAGGATCCGGATGGTTTCTGGGCGGACGCCGCCGCCGCGATCGATTGGGACGTTCCCCCCACCCGAGTGCTCGACGATACCGACGCACCGATCTACCGGTGGTTCCCCGACGGCGTGCTGAACACGTGCCACAACGCACTCGATCGGCATGTCGCCGGTGGCCGAGCCGACCAGCTCGCCCTGATCTACGACAGCCCGGTGACGGACACCATCACGACGTACACCTACCGCGAATTGCGCGACGAGGTGGCCCGGCTCGCCGGAGCGCTGACCGGTCTCGGCGTCGGCAAGGGCGATCGGGTGATCGTGTACATGCCGATGATCCCTGAGGCAGCCATGGCGATGCTCGCCTGCGCCCGCATCGGGGCCATCCACTCGGTGGTCTTCGGCGGCTTCGCCTCGAACGAATTGGCGACGCGCATCGACGACGCCACGCCGAAGGTCGTGCTGTCGGCGTCGTGTGGCATCGAGCCGGGCCGCATCGTCGAGTACAAGCCTCTCCTCGACGAGGCGATCGAACTCGCCTCTCACACCCCCGAGCATTGCGTCGTGCTGCAACGCCCCCAGGCGACGGCGGCGATGCGGCAAGGCCGGGACCACGATTGGAGCGACCTGGTCGGTTCGGCCGAGCCGGCGGAAAACGTTCCGGTGGCGGCCACCGACCCCCTCTACATCCTCTACACCTCGGGAACGACGGGAGAGCCCAAAGGCGTCGTCCGGGACAACGGTGGGCACGCCGTTGCCCTGGCGTGGTCGATGAAGAACATCTACGGCGTCGACCCCGGCGAGGTGTACTGGGCGGCGTCCGACGTCGGTTGGGTGGTTGGCCACTCCTACATCGTCTATGCCCCGCTGCTCCACGGTTGCACCACCGTGTTGTATGAGGGCAAGCCGGTCGGCACCCCCGACCCTGGTGCGTTCTGGAGGGTCATCTCCCAGCACGGAGTCTCCGTGCTCTTCACCGCCCCAACCGCATTTCGAGCGATCAAGCGCGACGATCCCGAGGCAGGCCACCTGGAGCGGTACGATCTCAGCGGGTTCCGGACTCTGTTCCTCGCCGGCGAACGCTGCGATCCCGACACCTTGCATTGGGCCGAACGCACGCTGGGCGTCCCGGTGATCGACCATTGGTGGCAAACGGAGACCGGCTGGCCGGTTGCTGCCAACCCGATGGGCATCGAGCCCCTTCCGGTGAAGCCGGGGTCGCCCACCGTGGCCGTGCCCGGCTACGACATCCGGGTCCTCGACGACGACGGCGCAGAGGTCGCTGCGGGCGACATCGGAGCGATCGTCGTCAAGCTGCCGCTCCCGCCCGGCTGCCTCCCGACACTGTGGCAAGCGGATGAGCGCTACATCGAGTCGTACCTGAGCCGGTACCCCGGCTACTACCTGACATCCGACGCCGGATACAAGGACGACGACGGGTACCTGGCGATCATGAGTCGCATCGACGACATCATCAACGTGGCCGGCCACCGGCTGTCGACGGGAGCCATGGAGGAAGTACTCGCCGAGCATCCCGATGTCGCCGAGTGTGCCGTCATCGGCGTCGCCGACCAGCTCAAAGGTCAGCTCCCCGTCGGCTTCGTCGTGCTCAAGGCCGGTGTGGATCGTCAGCACGACGAGATCGCATCCGAGCTCGTGGCGTTGATCAGGGAGCGTATCGGTCCGGTCGCCGCCTTCAAGCAAGCACTCGTGGTCGATCGTCTCCCGAAGACCCGGTCGGGCAAGATCCTGCGGGGCACGATGCGCCGCATCGCCGATGGGGACGAGTGGAAGATGCCCGCCACCATCGACGACCCGGCCATTCTGGACGAGATCGGCGAGGCGTTGGTGCACGTCGGCTACCCGAGTGCCTGACCTCTGCGCGGGGAGGCTGGGCCGGGGCAGAAGGCCGCCGGCGACACCGCGGACCCCGCGCCAACCGGCTCCGGAAGTCCCCGACGAAGGGGTTGTCACGGCATAGCGGACGTGTTTGGGTGAGGCCGTGAAGACTGCCGCGGCGGATGTTGCGCTTCGCCTGATCCTGATCGTGGTCGGGCTGGCCGGCATGGTTGTCCTGTTCCTGCTTGCCGACGCAACCGAGGCGTGGCCCGCCGCACGACGGATGGCGATCCTCACCGCACCCGCTGCAGTGGCCATCACCGGTCTCGTGGCCGGCGTCCAGCTCCGTGAGCCGTTCGAGGAACGCACCCACTACGGGGCGCGCCGCACCGGCAGGGACGGCGCCATCGATCTCGGCAACCCCGCTCCGCAAACGACGGCGCAAGCGGCCGCTCCCGATCCTCGATCGGCACCGACCACTCGTTTCGGCGTCGACCGGCGCAATACCCTCGTTGTTCTCGCCCTGGCCACGGTCGCCCTGGCCATCTTCGTCCCGCTCGGCCTTCGGGCATTGGAGCGTCCCGGCCTCTCCGAGACGGGCCTCATCTCGGTCCTCATCATCGGGCCTTGCGCCTTTCTGTTCGTTCGCTCGCTCGTGCGCCTCGTCACGGCCTCGAGGGCCATCGTCGTCGACGGCAACCGCATCACGATCGGCGCCGCACTCGGATTCCTTCCTCCCATCCGGCTCGACCGCTCCGAGCTGGCGGCGATCGTGGATGCACGGGAGGTCAACGGTGCCCTTCACTTCGTCGTCGATGCGAACACCGGCTATCGAATCCGAGCCGATCATCTCAGCGATCCCGAGGCGGTGCTTCCCTTCTTCGCCACGTGGTGGCCCGAGGTGCCGGCACCGAAGACGGAGCGGACGCCGGCATCGTTCGAGGAGCTCGCACCTCGCCCCGCAGCTGGGACTCGACTCCCCCCGATGACCGAAGCCGGAGGCCGCGGCCCAGATGCAGCTTCAGCGCGGTCGTCGCACGGCACCGGCTCGGCGCCGCCACCGGAGCGCCTGTCGAGCGCCGCAACCACGCTGCGCCGCCGCTCGTTGCTCGTTGCCCTGGTGCTGGTGGTGGGGATCGCCGGCGTCGCCGGTGCAGGCTGGTGGTACCTGGCGCAACGCAGCGCCAACGATCGGCTCGCCACCGGAGGCACCGTCATCGAGGCCACCGTCATCGACGTCGACCGTTCCTCCCGCGGCCCCGATTCCATGGTCCTCGCTTTCGAGCACCAAGGTGTGGAGTACCAACGCAGGGTCTACTCCGGATTCCTCTCCAGCTTCTCGAGGGATTTGGCCGGCCAGGAGGTCGGTGTGCTCTTCGATCCGGACAATGCCGACCTCGTCCGATTCGCCGACCGGCGCAACATTCACGAGGCCACGTTGCCGGTCCTCGCTGGAGCAGCCGCCACGGCGCTGTTGGGCGCCATCGCCCTGTCCTCGGCACGCGCCAAGAGCACGACCCTCCGCACGGCGCACTGGTCCCGACGCCGGATCCACGCCTCACCCCGATCGGGACGGACTCCGGCGACGCTCGTCTTTGAAGATGACACACGGCAAACCCTGTTGCTGCGGGGCGTCGCCGGTCTGCGGGGCCGCTCGCTGGAGAGCACACCCTCCTGGTTGGGCGTGGGTCACCGCGATGTGGTGGTTCTCCCCGACGATCCCGGCGACCTCACCCTCACCGCTCCACTCCCCAAGGGCGATCGTCCAACCGGCCTGCGATAGCGGCGCCGGTGGACGAGCCGCAACGCCGGCACGGCGTAGATCACGCCAGGCGACGGAGCTCGGGGAGGACGTCCCTGCCCAACATCTCGACGGTGGCGTCCGGATCCGTGCTGGCGATCTGGATCGCCACGACGTCCGCCCCGATCTCGCGAACAAGCGGCGTGTACGCGTCGATGATCTGCTGCGGGTCCGACACGACCGTGTACTTGCCGAGGATCTCGTCCCGATCCATCTCGTCGGCACGTTGCCGCAAGATCATTGGATCCACCACCTCGAGCCGGCCCGGGGCACGGAGGCCGCGCATGCTCCCGAGCGCCTCCCAGGCCTCGTCGTCGTGCTCGGCATAGACGAGCCAGCGTGTCGCCATGATGTGGGCGTTCTCCTTGCCCCGGGCATCCATGCTCTGCCGGAAAGGCTCGATCACTCGGTCCATCGTCTCGGTGGGCACCTTGACGCTCGTGATGAGGCCGCCCCCGTGGGTGCCGGCGAAAGCGGCCGACTTCGGACCGCCCGCCGCCATCCAGATCGGCACGTCGCTGACCGGCGGGCTGTAGAGCTTGGCCCTGCTGACGGTGTAGTACCGACCCCTGAAGTCGACCTTCTCCCCGTCGAGGAGCCGGTGCATGATCGCCAGCGCCTCCTCCATCCTGGCGATCCGCTCGCTGTATCCGGGGAACTCGAATCCCATGGGACCTTCGTTGATGTTCTCACCGGTGCCGACCCCGAGAATGAAGCGGCCCCCGCTCAGACGATCGACGGTGGCCGCCGCCTGTGCGATGAGCGCCGGGTGATAGTGGAACAGAGGGCATGTGACGCTCGTGACGAACTCGACCCGCTCGGTTCGAGCTGCCGCCGCACCAAGCCACGACCAGACGAATCCGGAGGCCGAGACGTCGTCGACCCACGGGTGGAAGTGATCGGAACCGAGCACCACGTCGAAGCCGACGGTCTCGGCCAGTACCGCCTGCTCGACCAGGACCTCGGGCTGATACGACTCGTGACTACACAGCCAGCCAAACTTCATGGGGACGTCCTTGTTGAGGGTCCCCTGTTCTACCAGGAACGCAGGCCCTATCGGATCAGGTGTTCAGCTCGCCATTGGGATCTCGACGACGAACACCGTGAAATCGCCCTCGGGACGACACTCGACCACGCCGCCGACCCGCCGGATGAAGCGCTGCGCCTCCGCAAGGGTGCGGGCGCGGCTGGCGTCCTTGGCCGCCTCGGGGCCAGAGTCGACAACCATCCAGCGATACCGGTCACGGGAGGCGTGGCCGTAGACGAGCACCTCTTCGCCACCCCGTGTCGAGGCGTCGCGCAGGATCGCCTCCATCACCCGTGACAGGTTGTTGGCGGGGTTCGCCACGTAGGCGGAGTTGAGCTCGGTCGTGAATGGTGTCGCCGGCTCGATCGCGGCAATGACGGACTCTGTGAGGCTTGCGACATCGACCGTGCCGGCTGCCGGTCGTGCAGATGTTGCGGGCTCGGCCTCCTCTTCCTCGAGGTCCGTTTCGTCGACCTCGACGTCGGCGGCCTCGACCCCGGCGGCCTCTGCGGCTGCTGCCTCCTCCTCCCCAGCATCGGGATCTGCGGCAGCATCGGGTTCGGCAGCGGCTTGCGTAGCCGGTACCTCGGCGGGTTCCTCGACGGCTGCCTGCCCCGCGGCGACAAGCGTGAGGGGCTCGGTGTCCATCTCCGCCTCGTCTCCCGCCTCGACGGCCTCACCCAGCGTCTCGACGGCGGCAACCGCCGTGTCGGGTGGGGCTTCGGCCGGCGCCTGCTCGATCTCCGCAACCTGTTCGGGCTCGGTCGCCGGCTCGGCGACGTCGGTGGCCACGTCCGTCGACTGGGCTTTGGCGGGAACGGCCGACTCTGTTGGCAAGCCGGCGTCCCGCTCCTCGGGGCCCACCTCCCCGTCGACCGCTCCATCCACGGCGGGCTCATCCGGTACGCGTTCCTCCGCCGGCTCCCCGGCTGTCTCGGCCCCCTCTTCCTCGAGCAAGGCGAGCTCTGCGGCCAGTGCACGTGCCCGCTCCTCCTCGGCGGCACGCTGCGCTTCGCGTTCCGCGAGCTCCGCAGCGTGGGCGGCTTCGGTCTCCGCCGCCCGTTCCAGCAAGGCGGCCGTTGCCGGTGTGTCGGGATAGACGCGCCGGACCTCACCGTCCCGGTTCACGGGCCACAACCGGGCGGCACCCGCCGACGTGGCGGCGGGGAGGCCGACGAAGCGGCCGACGAGCATCATCGTGAGCCCGGTGGCAATCGCCGCCGCCCCGATGAGCTGGGCGGTGCGCCAGCTGTTCAGCACGAGAGGCACCAGGGGGAGGATCAGCAACGCCGTGGCGACGAGATGCTCGTTGCGCGTGGCGACCAGCGCCGTTGTCGCTGCCGACCGCCCGTCCTTGGTGCGGTCGAGCAGCTCGCGGATCGCACCCCATGCATAGATGGACGAGGCCGCGGCGATGGCGACGCCCACCACCCAGGCGACGGGGGGGCCGACGGCGGCCACCGAGCCATCGCTGGAGAAGCCGAGGAAGCGCCGCAACCCGCCATCGGCGAACCCCCACTGCACTACTGCCGTGCCGGCCGCTGTCGTCAGCACGATCACGATCGACCCCCGGATCGCGGCCGACACGCTGCGGAGCAGCCACGCCATGAGTGCGATCACGACCAGTACGACGATTCCGGCGAAGATCGGCGTGCGGGCACTCACCGCATCTCCGGTGGCGACCTGGCGCGCCGCAGTGCCACCGATCAGCACTCGGAATGGAGCGCCCACCTCTGTGATCTGCTCGGAGACGCCCTCGGCGGATCTGCTCCCACCAAAGCCCTCGACCGGCACCGCCAGCCACGTGCGTTGGTCACCCACGTGTCGTTCCGTCACTGCGTCGGGCACGACGATCGACGCACCCGCCACGAACGAGCCTTGATCCGAGTCGACACGGGCGACCCCGTCGATGTCCGAGAGCTCGCGGGCGTAGTCTGCAGTGAGCTCGTCCGACGTGCTGAAGTCGACCACATTGGGAGAAACGACAAAGGGCGCATCGGCATCGTTCGAGGGGAAGTTGGCCGAGATCTGCTGGGCAACGCGACGGCTGGTGTCGTCGGGATCCAGCGACACGGCGTTCGGTTCGCGGAGTTGCACGCCGAGCGTGAGCCACAGCACCGGCACCACGATCACGACCAGCAACGCACCGGCCAGCAACGCATGATCTTGGACGAATCGAGTAACGGGATCCAAGCGAGTCGAACGGGCCGGGGCGGCCTCATGGGGCAGCACGTCGACGCCCACAACGGCGAGCAGCAAGCCGAGCACGATGATCGAGCTGATCCCGGCGGCGAGGCCGGCCAGGCCGAGGGCATACGCCGTCGAGCGCAGCAGTGACGTGGGCAGCACCCACAGGGTGATTCCGGTTGCTGCGGCCACGGTGGCGGCGATTGCCACGGTCCGGCCCGCCGTGCTCACCGTGGCCACAACCGCCTCGCGCGGGCCGGCACCGGCCTCCCGCTCCGCCATGTAGCGCGACAGCATCAGGAATCCGCTCGACGTTGCAAGGCCCCATGCGCTCGCCACCCCGAGCACCACGGCAGCCACCTGCATCTCGCGGAATCGCGACAATCCGTACAGACCGAGGAGCGTCAGCGCCACGGCGAGGAGGGACGCAGTCGCCACCAGACCAACCGCAACCGGGTTGCGCAGCGCCACGAAAACGAGGGCCAGTGTCAACAACGCGACGAGGATCAGAGGCACGATGGCACCCTGCATTGCCGCCCGGATGTCGCGGTGCACCATTGTCTCGCCGCCCATCGTGATGCGAACCGAGTCGTCGACCGTGCGCAGGAGTGCGGTGAGGTTGTCGGCGCGGTCGGCATACGTGTCGGTCTGCCCCCCGATCCTGGCTTGGATCAACGCCAGCGTGCCGTCGTCGCTCCGCATCCAATCGGGCCGTCCCAGACTCCAGTAGGACTCGATCTGGCTGACATCGGGACGCTGCTCGAGCCGGTCGACGAACTCGGCGACGGCGGACTCGACGTCGGCGCCGTCCACGTCACCCGTGCGAGCCTGCACGAGGAGCGTGAGATTGGGCCGGCCGCGCTCGAACGTGCTGAAGAGCACCCGCTCCGCGTCGAACGCCTCGCCGGCTTCATGTGACCAGCCGCCGCCAGAGCCGCTCTCGACCAACTGGCGCCCGACCCATGCACCCGCAAGCACAGTGGCAGCCACTATGACAATCGCGATGAGACGGAGCCTCATTGCATCTCCCTTTTCCCCCCTGCGACGCCACCCCTCCGGCGCCAGCATGAATGCGTGATTCTATGCCGAATCTCCGCAGATCGAAAGGCTCGGATTCGTCGAGCCCGTGGCGCCTCATCCACGGAGATCGTCGCCTCCGGCCGCGGCCCCTCAGCCGTCGTAGCGATCCGTGTGGACGAGCGTGTCGAGTGGCTTCCGGCCGCCCCAGTTCGCCGCACCTTCGCCTTCCGCCGGAAGGCCCATGGCGATGGCATACCGGCAGCGGGTCGCGGGCGGCAATCCGAGCACCACCGCCGCATCGGCATCACGATGGAGCGTCACCGGACAGGTCGCCACCCCCAGCGCATCTGCAGCCAGCATGATGTTCTGTGCGACCCGTCCCGTATCGAACTCGTAGCCGTCGGGCTCCTGGACGAGCGCAATCGCAACGGGGGCATTGCGCATGGGGGTGGTGAAGTCGCCACACTCGGCCAGCCGAGCCTTCTGCTCGGGATCTCTCATCACGATGAAGGACCAGTTCTGCCGGTTCTTGGCCGAGCCCGTCCAGCGCGCCGCCTCGAGAATCTTCTCCAGAGTCTCCTCGGGGATTGGCTCGTCGCGGTAAGAACGCAGGGCGCGCAGTCTCAGAATGGAGTCGTATCGCTCGTTCATGACGGCGAGAGTACCGACCTACGCCGTACACTCACACCGAGCCTCTGGGAGGAGATCGACCATGTATCCCGTCGACGTTCAGGCCGTGTACGGAACCGGAGAGCGCAGCAGGGGCTTGGCCGCCGCCGGCGTGGTCCTGTTCCTCAAGTCGCTGCTGCTGCTTCCCCACCTGATCATCGTCAGCGTGCTCGGGTCCGCAGCAGGCTTGATCTCGTGGATCGGGTACTGGGTGATCGCCTTCACCGGTGAGATCCCGGAGTTCTTCTACACATTCCCGCTGCGGACGATGGAGTGGTCGGTCCGCTCCACCGGCTGGCTCGTGTCCTTCGACGACGCCTACCCGCCCTTCGAGTGGGAGAACGACACCTACAGCACGAGACTCGTGATCGACGAGCCGCCGGGGCCGCGCAGCCGGGGTCTGGCCGTGCTGGGAATCATCCCCCTCAAGGCACTCGCCCTTCTCCCCCACATCGTCGTGCTGATGTTCGTGGGT
Organism: Acidimicrobiia bacterium; assembly: GCA_965216945.1. Classification (GTDB taxonomy): domain Bacteria; phylum Actinomycetota; class Acidimicrobiia; order Spongiisociales; family UBA5794; genus DATHZQ01. The sequence goes on from CBDCGU010000003.1 coordinate 1,186,110, forward strand.
CTTGCCGCCATGATCGCGGTCTGGGTGGGGTACGTGGCGATCCTGTTCACCGGCAAGCTTCCCGAGGGGATCTACAACTTCACACTCGGTGCGACACGCTGGGGTAGCCGCATCCAGGCATGGCTCTACTCGCTGACGGACCGCTACCCGCCGTTCTCGCTGTCGGTCTGAGTCCGGCGAGGGCTCAGCCGAGCGGAGTCCATACCAGCGTGCCGGGGTGGAACTGACTCCAGGCGAACCAGAACGCCTGGTGTGTCACCAGAGGCTCACCGGCTTCGGTGGTGGCGCGCACGCCTCCGCCGTCGGGAACGAGCACGACGCCGGCCAGTTCAACGGACTCGCCGTCGTCCAGGGCACCGCGACCGACGCCGGCGGGGAAGGCCACAGGGGTGCCGTCGGGAGCGATCACACCCAGCACCTGGGTCTGGGCGGGGAGACGGGTGTCGACGGCGCCGACCGGGAAGATCGGTCCGTTGTCGTCGCGGCCGCCGAGCGGGTCCGATGAGTAGAACCGGTTGATCCCGCCGTCTTGGGCGATGATCGTCGTCTCGGGGTGGGCCGCCTTCCAGTCACCCCACGTCGACGTCACGACCGAGATCTGCTCGAGACGGACTGCTTCGTCCTGCAACGGCCCGGACAGTGCCGTACCGAGAAACGTGTCGAAGACGGAGAAGGTGTCGAGCTCATACATCACCTTGTTGGAGCGGGTGAGCAACCCCGAGGTGCGGAACACCAGGAAGGCATCCTCATGCCCTGGGACGTTGTCGGTGAAGTAGGCCTGAGCCGAGCCACAGAGGGTGCAGTACGGGATCGCAATACGGCGGCCGGCGATCTCGTCGTTCACCATCTCGTGAACTTCCATGATGTTCTTCGGGTACGCCCGGGCCTCGCCATCGACGACCACCCCGAACACGATGGCGTCGTCGGGATACCACACACCCTGCTCTGCCGGAGTCACCCCCGGATCGTCGAGCGCGGGGATACATCCCTCAGGGCAGGGCAGCTGATCACCGAACCCACGATCGTCGATGCGCACGCCACCCCAAGACAGGTAGCGCCAGTCGATTGCGGCATCCTCGTCGCTGAAAAAGGGCTCCCAGGCGGGCTCGACGATCTCGAAAGGAACCCGCTTCCAGTCGACGTAGTTGGGATGCGCCGGCAGGTCCCACGCAAACAGATGATTCGTCACGCTCTGCCAGGCGGATCGCTCGCTCAGATCGTCCTCGGTGATGTCGGCGCCGGTGAGGTTCTCGAAGGCCACGACCGCCGCATTGGCGGCGTCGCCGAATGGAACGAACCGGAGCAGGTCGCTGAGGAACCATGCCGCACGGGCATCGCCCGACGCACCGATGCGCTCGATGGCGGCGATGTCGATGTCGGTCGAAAGCGACGCCGCCAGCGCATCCAGATCCGCCGCCAGGTCATCAGCGGCGGGGCCCGTCGGAACCTCCGGGGGTGGGGGAAATGCGAAGCCCGTCTGGGAGACGCCGGCTCCCGACGGCTGCTCGCCCGCAACCACGCTGGTGGTCGTCTCGCGCTCGGCGACAGAATCGTCGGCATCGTCGGCGCCGCTGCACGCGGCGACGATGATGGCGAACGCAGCGAAGAGAACGAAGCGGTGCATCGACGCATCCAACGCAGCCGAGCGCCGTTCCGTTCCCGGCAGTGGCGACGATCGTGCCGAGACGGTGGCGGCACCGGCTCACCGTGGCGGCGGCCTCACGGGTTCGGTTCGCCGGCCGGGACAGTCGCATGTGTCGCCGTTTGCCCCCTCGCCCGCCGGGCGGTGCGACTCTCGGCGACGTCTCTCAAGGCGACATGGTCTGGACCAGTTCGACGGCACCATGGGCCACCACGAAGCCACGACCTGCCGGCAGCCCTGACGGCACGTGGCGCGGCATCGGGGTGCTCCACAGGTCGCCGTCGAGACCGGGTCCCGGTTTGAGCCACACTCCGACCCGGGAGCGGCACAACTCCCGAGCCCAGTGGTTGTACTGCGTCTTCAGGTCCCGTCGACCGGCAGCGATCACGTGCAGGTCCGGCCGCTGCGATGCGACCAGCGACCGCAGCGCCGGAGTGGCCTCGATGGCGTCGACATCGTCGATGAGCACCAGGTGGGATCCGGCCGAGTCGGAGATCGCCGTCGCCTCGGCGATCTCCTCGGGGGTGGTTGCCGGCGTCGCCCCGGCGAAGCCGCACAGCGGCGAGGGGCGGGGCGCCACGACCGTGATGGACACCGTCGGGTCGTGGCGAGCCACCACCTCGCCGATGCCGCAAAGGAGGCTGCTTCGGCCGCTGCGCGCCTCGCCGGCGATGAGAACGTGGTCGCCGGGACCCAGCGGCAGGCCCACAGGAGCCAGATCGGTGTCACCCAGGCCGACGGGGATCCACCACTCGCGGTCGCCGATCCGCACGACGCCGCCGACCTCCGCCGCCGTCACGATCGAGGGAAGAACATCGATCGGCGGGGCGCACCCCGGCACCCGTTCCGGCCCGTGTGGCGCGACGAGATCGGCCACCGCAGCCTCGATACCTGCGGGGTGGGGTGCGGCGATCTGCACCGTTCGGCGCGACGTCACGTGAATCGCCCGTCCCGGCGGCAGGTCGGGCGGGATGTGGCGGAGCCCGAAGGTCGCGGCCGCCAGCGGATCCGCCATACGAAAGACGAGCTTTGAGGCAATCGTGCCCCCAACTGCGAGCGGTATGGCGTTCTGGCGAGTGCCGGTGACGACGGCGACGATGCCCAGACCCGGACCTTCCATGAGCACCCGGTACAGCGCATCGCGGATCGGAGCGTCGGGGGCGGAGTCGAAAGCGGCAACGAATCCGGCGAAGTTGTCGACGAGCAACGCCACCGTCGGCCACGCCTCGCCACTGCTCGCCGAGGCCTTCCGCCGCTCGAGTTCGCCCTCCAACCGCCGGACCAGCCGCACCTGGCGCTCACGCTCTGCGGCCGTGATGACGGCTCCCACGTGGGGCAGCTCGGCCAGCGGGGTGAGGGCACCGGCGTCGAAGTCCATCACATAGACGTGCATCAGGTCAGGCCGGTACCGATCCGCCAGGCTCGTGGCGATGGTCACCAGTGCGGTGGTCGTCCCGGCACCGGTGAGGCCGTACATCGCAAGCGACCCCTGGCGGGGGTCCCACCACATCGTGCGATGACGCTGGAAGTCGGGTTCGTCGACGATGCCAACCGGCACCGCCGATGCCGTCGGCGGCTCGGAGTCGTCCAGACTCGCCCTGTCGATCATCTCGGGCAACGGATCTGGCCAGGGACGCCGTGGCGGGCGGCACCCGGCAAGGTGGGCGGCCGCACCCACGGCCGCGACGAGACGCTCCAGGTCTGTCGGGCCAGACGCCGCAACGGACGGAGCCGGGAGCTCCGGAGCCTCCATGCCGAAAACGACGTCCCGCACCTGTACCCGCGACCGGGGGCCCGCCGCACCGGAGATGCCCGTCACGAGCGCCGCTTGGAACGGGACGATCTCGCTTGGGCCGAATCTCGCAAATCCCCGTCCGGGTTGGGAACGCCCGATGGCCGAGGCACGGGCGTCGCCGATGACATCCTGCGAGTCGGCGCGATCCTGCACACGCAACGCGATACGCAGGTTGGTGTTCGCCCGGACGTTGTCCCGGATGACACCGGCCGGTCGCTGCGTCGCCAGGAGGAGGTGGACACCGAGGCTGCGACCGCGGGCGGCGATGTCGACGAGCGCATCCATGAAGTCGGGCAGCTCCTTGGCCAAAGCGGCGAACTCGTCGATGACGATGACCATGCGCGGCAGTGGTTCCGAGGACCCCGCCTTGAGGTGGGCGCCGATGTCTTCGGCCCCTGCCTCACGCAACGTGTGCTCCCTGTAGCGAAGCTCGGCTTCGAGACATTGCAGGGCGCGGGCCGCCAGCTGATCGTCGAGATCCGTCACCATGCCCACCGTGTGCGGGAGTGCGGCACAAGCGTCGAAAGCACTGCCTCCCTTGTAGTCGATCAGCACGAATGTCAGATGGTCGGGATCGACCGCCAGCGCCAGCGACACCACCAACGTCCGAAGCAGCTCGCTCTTACCTGCCCCCGTGGTCCCGGCGAGGAGACCGTGCGGGCCATCACGCACGACGTCCACCATCAGCGGGCCGGCCTCGGTGACGCCGATCGGTGCGGCCAGCGGCGGATCGTCACCCGCGCTCGCCCACCACCGGGCGACCTCGGCAGGCGACGGCAAGGTGCCTCCGATCAACTCGACGAGGTCGACGGCCGAGGGAAGCTCGGCACCCTCTTCGTGCCGCTCGGGGTCGGTGAACCGAGCAAGATCTCGAGCAATTCCGCGTGCCACCGCCGGGTCCGCACCGGCGACGGCGAGCTGGACCGCCGAGCCGTGCGGATCGACCATCGCGGCCCTGTGCCCACTCACCTCCAAAACGCGGTTGCACATCGAGGGCAGAGCGTCGACCTCCGGCGCCAGCACGATGCCCGCCACCGGCCCGGCGCCGCCCCCCAACAACGACCGCAGCCCGGCGCCCTCGCCCTCGGCGAGATGCCGCGTGTCGACGACGATCAGCGTTTGCGGGCCCGGTGCCGATGCTCCCGGTGCGGTGAGCCCCCAGCCCGGACCGCTACGTTCCGATGCGGCGGGTGTGAGCAACGACACGAGCCGGCTCCTCTCCTCCGGCGTCGTGGCGAGCAATCGTCGCCCGGCGGCGCTGTCGGCGAGGGTGTGGGGGAGCCATGTCGCCCACTGCCAATCCGCCGGCTCGTCGGTGACGATCGCGATCTTCAGATCGGCGGGCCCGTGTAGCACCGCCGCCTGGCACAGCAGACCGCGGACGAGACACAACGCGTCGGCACGCCCACCGGCGACTCCTGCGACGTTGCCGGGTGTGAGGTCGAGCGTGGCCGGGCCTCGCGGCAGCCGATTCCGCCGTGCCACGATCGCCCGGATGTATTCGGAGGCCGCAGCGGGATTGCCACTCGTGGGGGGTGTCCACGGGAGCCGTCCGTATCCGGCGAGAAGCGCCATGAAGTCATCGTGGCCTGGCCGCCGCTCCCACAGCCGGGATGAGTCGCCGGGCCACCGGGCCAGCTCGGCGAGCGACGGGCACGAGCGATGCCGGCGCAACACCTCGGCGGCCGCAGCCCGGTCGAGCGCCTCGCTGATCACGGCGGCGTCGTGATCGTCCTGCGCCGCGGACTCCCGGCGGTGCTTGCGCTTGCGTCTCCGATCCTCGAGCCAGTTGCCCACCATCATCACGGGCCCGAGCAGAGCGAAGAGCGCCATGCGGGGGTGGATCAGCACGGCCAGCGTCACCCCAAACAGCACCGGGACGACCAGGGCGATGACGGACAGACGCCCCGTCGACCGAGGCGGCTCCAGAGCCTCGGGGTACACGACCGAGCTCTGGGATTGCTTGGGCACACGCCGTGGGGGGCGGTTGAATGCCACGGTGCCGCGCCGCCCGGGCATGGCGCGCAGTCGACTCGTCGACTCCTGGCGTCGCACCACCGCCAGCAAGGGTCCACCCACGTCGAGCAGTGTCGTTGGCCCGATCACGCGGGATGGGCCGGCATCCGGCGGGCCGACGGCAACCTCGCCGCGCTCGCCGACGTGGATCGTCGCTGTGCGCGGCCGCACGCCAGCCGCTCGGTAGACGACCGTGGCGCCGGGTCCGGAACCGATCACGTGCCGTCCCGGAAGCAAGCCCAACGACGATCCGGCGCCGGGACCCGACAGCACGTGGAGATGGACGGCTGCCGCCGCCTGTGCTGCGGGTGGGTCGAGGGACAGCACGGCCCCGGCCCCGATTCCAGCGTCGCCGACAGGGGTGTCGGCCGCCACCTTGCGGTCCCCCACGTAGACCTCGTCGATGGCCTCTCGCTCGGGGAACACGGCTCCGCACAGGTCGGCGACGCTGGCATCCTCGGAGCGGCACACGTCGATCTCGCGCTCCACGCCGGCCCGGGTCACCACGATGCGCATCGATCAGAAGACGTTGACGGGAGGCGCCGGTGCCGGATCGGGCGATCCCAGGTCGCCGACCGCCGACGCCGCAGCTGCGGCCGCCTCGGCGGCGGCGAGCTCGGCCGCTCGCTGTGCTTCCGCGGTGGCTTCCAGCGCGGTGGCGATGCTGCGCATCGTCGACGCTGCGGCATCGAGGCCGGCCTGCTGGTCCACCACCCCCGCGACGAACGCATCGGCCGCAGGGCAGTCCCATGCGCTCGCCGAGAGGGCAGGGATGGAGTCGAGCGCCGATTCGACCCACTCTGCGTAGACACGCAGCGAGGCGGCGGCGAGCTCCTTCTCGGAGGCGGTGGACACTCTGGACTCGCAGAAGTGCGGGTCAGCAGGGTGCTGAGGAGGCAGCGGTCCGGACCCGAGCCAGGGCGTCGGCCACCTTCATGTACCCCAAAGCACGCCGTGTTCGGGTCCGCTTGGCCATTGGCACCCTCCTAGACGGACCCGTGGAAGACCAGGTCGTAGTCGGCTGCCTTCTGGTCCAGCGCCCCGCGCACCGCCTCCATGTCGGTGGCGAGCTGCTGGAGCATCGGCTTGTACTGGGATTCGAAGTCCGCCCGGAACGTGTCGGCGATCCCACCCGTCCAGATCAACGAACCGATCGATCCCTCGACCGACGAGACGATCTCTCCCACGGTGCCGGCGCTGTTGGTGAACACCACACCGGTGTCGCGCAGCGTCTGTGAGTCAACTTGCTGGGTACCCGCCATCGTGGCGCTCCCTCCTCTGGGATGCCGGACACCTCGTCCGGACCGTGGGGTCACCCTATGACGTTGTTTAACAAATGTCAACAGTGTATTGACCTTGACACACTGGTTTTCCATACTCTATCGTGACCAGAACGCCTTCGAGGGGGAATACACCGTGATCGAGGAGACACCGGTCGACGCCGCACCGACGCTGGAGCTCTTGGAAGTGACCCTCGACGGGGCGCCGATCGCCGGCACCCAACCCGCCGAACGCCCTTCCGGTGTGGCGTGGCGTCTCGTTGCTGCGGGGATCATCGCCGTGGCCCTGATCGCCGGCCTGGTCGTACTGATGCTCCGCAACCAGACGCCGATGGCGGAAGCGGCCCTCTCAACCGAGACGGTGCAGCACCTGGACCGACCGGCGATGCCCCCATCGGGTCTCGAAGGATTCGCCGAGCTGTACCTGGGCACCTACCTCACGGCCGCCGGGCCGGAGCGCACCGAGCAGCTGCGTCGCTTCTATCCCGGCGTACCCGAGTCGACGGGCAACGAAGTCACCCGCTTCGTGCGGCAGGTCGTGACCCTGGACGTCGTCTCCCCCACGGACGGCGCCGTGTGGGATGTCCAGCTCGCCGCCGACGTTCTCGTCCACGACGGCGCCGGCTTCCTGACCGACGGGATCCACCACTACCGGATCGGGATCGCGGCGACAGGCCAGGGCATGGTGGCGACCGGTCTCCCCGTGCGGGTGGCAGCACCGGCACCGTCCCCCATCGCCGCGACCCGCGCCGCTGCCGAGGTGATCGACGATCAGAATCTCATCGCCCTGGTCTCCGGGTTCCTCGACGCCTACCTGACCGGAACGGGTGATGTCCGCAGCTTTGCCGCCAATGCCGCCGTACCGGCGCCGATCGCACCCGCTCCGTTTGCCCGAGTGATCGTCGACGAGGTCACGGGCGCACCGCTCGGCCCGGATCGGCTGTGGCTCCGTGTCGTGGCGACCGGGGCGGCTGCGGACGGCGACCTGCGCATCGAGCACCATCTCGTCGTCGCCGCCGCCGGCGGGGCATGGGTCGTCGAGGAGCTGCGCACCTCCCCGCCCGTGCCTGCGGGCGGCGACCCACCCCCGGCCGGGTAGCGACGCTTCTCGTGCACGGCGACGTCACCTGGGCGCCGTCGACGCGGCAAACGTCGCTGGTCGGGGCACCGATGGCCCATCGCCGAAATGGCTACGCGGTACGGGCCACTAGCGTATGTCGTCCGCTCCCCCGAGATCTGCGGGTTCCACATGCCACCCATCATCGAGGCCAAGGGTCTCGTCCAGAACTTTGGCGATGTCCAAGCGCTCAGCGGCGTCGATCTCGCCGTCGAGGCCGGCACCGTCTACGGCCTGCTCGGGCCCAACGGGGCCGGCAAGACCACGACCGTCCGGATCTTCACGACGCTGCTCACGCCGACCGCAGGGAGCGCGCGGGTCGCCGGATTCGACGTGCAGCAACAAGCCGAGCAGCTCCGTCGTGCGATCGGACTCGCAGGTCAGTACGCCGCCGTCGACGAGATTCTCACCGGCGAGGAGAACCTGGAGATGGTGGGACGCCTCTACGGGCTCCCTGCTCGGGTGGCGCGGGAGCGCGCTGCGGAGATCCTCGAGCTGTTCGACCTGACCGATGCAGGAGGACGCCAGGTGCGGACCTATTCAGGGGGCATGCGCCGCCGCCTCGACCTCGGGGCCAGTCTCGTCGGCAGGCCGCAGGTGCTGTTCTTGGACGAGCCGACGACCGGCCTCGATCCGCGGAGCCGGCGTGATCTCTGGGAGTTCATCGAGCGGCTGGTCGGTGAAGGCGCCACGTTGCTGCTGACCACGCAGTATCTCGAAGAGGCCGATCGCCTCGCCGATCAGATCGGGGTCATCGACCATGGCCGGGTGATCGCCGAGGGAACCGCCGATGAGCTGAAGACCCGCATCGGCGGCGACGTGATCGAGTTCCAGGTCGCCGACCCATCCCAGCTCGACGATGCCACGAGAGCCGTGGCAGCCATCGGCACGCACGAACCCTCGGTCGAGCGCAACGAGGCCATGGTCCAGGTGCCGGTGGCCAGCCCCGTCGGCGTCATCACTCAGGTGGTGCGCCAACTCGATGCTCACGACATCAAGCTGCGCGACCTCCACATCCGGCGTCCCACGCTCGACGACGTGTTCCTCACCCTGACCGGTCAGCCCGTGCCGGAGGACGAAGCGCAGGGCCCGGCAACGCCCGCAGGCGCACGAGGAGGCCGATCATGACCACCGGCACCGTCACGAGCCCGGAGACGCTCACCAACGCTGAGGTCGGCAAGGGGCTGGGCCGCGTCGTGTCCGACTCGGTGGTGATGACGAAGCGCAATCTCCTCAAGTACCTGCGGATCCCAACGCTGCTTCTGTTCTCCACGATCCAACCCGTCATGTTCGTGCTGCTGTTCGTTTTCGTGTTCGGCGGTGCCGTGCAGTTCGCCGGAGCGACCAACTACGCAACGTTCCTGCTGCCGGGGATCTTCGTCCAGACCGCCATCTTCGGGTCCACCAACACGGGCATCGGACTGGCAGAGGACATCAACAAGGGAATCATCGAGCGCTTCAAATCCCTACCGATGGCGCAGTCGTCCGTGCTGTTGGGCAGGACACTCTCCGATTCCGTGCGCAACACTTTCGTGGTCGTCCTCATGACCGCCGTCGGCTACCTCGTCGGCTTCCGCTTCGAGGGCAGCTTCGCCCAGTCCGTCACCGCATTGGCCCTCGCCGTGCTGTACGGCTTCGCCTTCACCTGGATCTCGGCGTGGATCGGGCTCACCGTACGCGACGTCGAGACGGCTCAGGCGGCGGGCTTCGTCTGGGTGTTCCCGCTGACCTTTGCCAGCTCTGCGTTCGTCCCCACCGAAACGATGCCGAGCTGGCTCCAAGGATTCGCCGACGTCAACCCGGTCACGATCGCCGTCAACACTTTGCGCAAGCTCACCTTCGGGGAGTCCCCGACGCCTGACCTGTGGTGGATGCTCGCCTGGATTGCCGGCATCCTGGCGGTGTTCGTGCCCCTGGCGGTACGGCAGTACAACAAGACCGTTTGAGGGCGCCGGTGACACCCACCGCGCTCGTCACCGGCGCAGGCCGCGGCTTCGGGCGCGGATTGGCCGAGGAGCTGTTCAACCGGGGGTGGAGTGTCGTCGCACTCGTACGACGCCGGCCGGGGGACGCTCTGCCCATCACGTACCTTGTCGGGGATGTGACGCACGACGCAACCGCCAACCGTATCCGCATCGCTCTGGAAGGCCGCCCGCTCCACCTCCTCGTCAACAACGCCGGCATCGATGGCGGGAGCAACCTCCCCGAGGAGGTCGACCCGGCGATCGTCCTCGAGATGGCCGCCGTCCACGCTGCTGGTGCGGCACGGATGATGCGAGCCGCATGGCCCGCCCTGGTCCGCGGTGCTCCCTCCCGGATCGTGAACGTGTCCTCGCGCCTCGGCTCGCTCACCCACGCCGCGGAGGGTCGTTACCGCCACCTCGATCAGTCGATCGCGTATCGCATGGCGAAGGCCTCCCTCAACATGCTGACGCTGGCTTCCGCAGAGGTGCTCGAGGCGTCCGGCATCGACATCTGCGCCGTCCACCCCGGGCGGCTCCGGACCAAGATGGCCGCACCGGACGCCGACATCGACGTCGACGTTGCCGCCCGGCGCATGCTCGACTGGCTCGACTCCGGCGAGGTGGCGGGCCGCTTCTACAGCCTCGACACCGAGTCTGATCTGCCCTGGTGATGGCCGGGCGTCACTGGGCGCCGAGAGCGGCGTCGGCGAACGCCTCCATCGAGGGATAGCGCCATCGTCCCACGAAGGGACCACCCGGCCGTGGAGTCGCCCCATATCCACCCTGATCGTGGCGCCGATCGATCCACACGGACGGCACGCCAACGGCGGCGGCAGGTTCGTGGTCGTGATACAAGGACTGGGCGACGTGGAGCACCTCGTGGCGCTCGATGCCGATCTCGCCGAGCCGGTCCAGCATGGCGGGAAAGCTCCGCGGGCTCGGCTTGTACGCACCGACATCCTCGGCCGTCACGACGAGATCGAATCTCACACCGAGCCGTTGGCTGCTGGCAAGAAACGACTCGCGGTCGACGTTCGAGAGGATGATGAGCTTGAAGCGGTCGGCGAGACGACGAAGCGCCTGGGGCGAATCGGAGAAAGCCGGCCAGCCCGCAACGGAGCGGCCGAAGCGATGCGCCTCGTCCGCCGATACCGGAGCACCGAGACGCCGACCGATCCTTCGCATCACCTCTTCGAGTATCCGCGGGTAGAGCGTCGCGGGCTGTTCGGACTGCACGGTCGACTCGACCGCCGCAAAGTGCTCCAGCAACTCGACCCGTGCAGCCGGCACATCGCGGACGGCCGCCCATTGCTCCAGAGTGTCGGCGATGCCCGTCTCCCAGTCGATCAACGTGCCGTAACAGTCGAAGCTGAGCGCCCGGAAGGCGTCGAAACCGCTCATGACGGCGGCACCTCGTCCCGCCCCGTCCCTCCACCGAAGCGATGCCGGCGAATCCACTCGTGCATGGCGATGCCCGACGCCACGCCGGCGTTGATCGATCGCGTCGAGCCGAACTGCGTGATACCCAGCACCTGCGAGCACGCCCGCTGCATCTCCGCGCTCAGACCGGGACCTTCCTGCCCGAACACCAAGACACACTTCTCCGGCAACACCGCCGTCTCCAGGGGGTGCGACGTGGGCACCAGATCGATGCCGATCACCTCGAGCGGCGCCGACCTCGCCCATGCGGCGAACTCGTCGACGGTCGCATGATGCACGATGTGCTGGTAGCGGTCGGTGACCATCGCACCGCGACGATTCCACTTGCGCTTGCCGACGATGTGAACCGCGGCAGCCAGGAACGCATTGGCGTTGCGCACCACTGCACCGATGTTGAAGTCGTGCTGCCAGTTCTCGATCGCGACGTGGAAGGGGTGGCGGCGCGCATCCAGGTCGGCAACGATCGCCTCGCGACGCCAATAGCGGTACCGGTCGACCACGTTACGACGGTCACCAAGCCGCAGCAGCTCTGCATCGAGCCTGGAATCATCGGGCCACGGCTCCGGATGCGGTCCGACACCGATCTCACGATCCGTCATGGCGCCCGAGCCTACGTCGCGCTCGTCCGCGTCGGGCCAGGGCGGGGCCCATCGAGACGAGACCGCGCTCGCTGCGCTCCTCGTCCACCGCACGCACACGCGCTCGGCTCGGCACGACGAGGATCAGGGCCAGCGCGGCGGCCACGACATCGAACGGCAGCGGGCCAAGTGTTCGACCGGCCACCCCAAGTGCAGCGTGTATGCCGGGCAGCACGGCGAGGATCACGGCGAGGAGCCATCGCCGACCGGCGTCCGAGGCCAGCGCCGCACCTCCCAACCGTGCACTGCGGAGGTAGGGCGGCAGCGACAGGGCTGCCACGAACGCGACAACCACGGCGAGGATCTGGAGTGCGATCCACCATGCTGCGGCCGTTCCGCTGGATTCCACCGCAAACGGCGCAAGCAACGCCGTCACACCGACCCCGATCAGGGCGACGAGCCACACGAGACGAACCCGAGACAGCCACGAGAGCTTGCTCCCGCGCCCGCTCCCGCCGATCAACTCGTCGAACGCGGCGAGCCAGCCGAGGTCCTCCATCGACGGAACCTACCGCGCAGCCGGAACACAACTAGGGTTTTCCGCTTGTAAGCGTTTACAAAGAGCGTGGAGGGTCGGGGTGACGACCAACGGGCGTGCCTGGTGGGAGGGCGCAGTGACCTATGAGGTCTATGCGAGGTCGTTCGCCGATGCCAACAACGACGGCACCGGCGATCTCGAGGGTATCCGCCGGCGGCTCCCCTACCTCGCCGAACTGGGCGTCGACGCCGTCTGGATCACACCTTTCTACGTGAGCCCAGGGCTGGACCACGGCTATGACGTGGCCGACTACAAGGCGATCGACCCGATGCACGGCACGCTCGATGACTTCGATCACCTCGTGTCGGACGTGCACGAGCTGGGGCTCCGGCTCATCGCGGACATCGTGCCCAACCACAGTTCGTCGGCTCATCCCTGGTTTCGGGCTGCGCTCCAGGGGAGAGACAACCCCCATCGCGACTTCTATATCTGGCGTGACCCGGCACCGGACGGTGGGCCGCCGAACAATTGGGTGAGCCACTTCGGCGGCCCGGCCTGGACACTCGACCCGGCGTCGGGGCAGTACTACTGCCACCTGTTCCTGCCCGAGCAGCCCGACCTCAACTGGTCGAACCCGGAGGTCGTCGCGGCATTCGACGACATCCTTCGCTTCTGGTGCGAGCGGGGAGTCGACGGCTTCCGCATCGACGTTGCCCACGGTCTGGCGAAGGACCCGTGGTTCCGCGACAACCCCCAGCTCGCACTGGTCGATGAGGGCATGGATCCCGGTATGGTGTTCCACAGCTTCGAGCACCGCTACGACCTCGATCAGAACCCCAATGTCCGCGTCTTCCGGCACTGGCACGATGTCGTCGCACCGTACGATGCGGTGCTGCTCGGCGAGGTCGGCCCCGACGATCCGGTGCGACACGCCCGCTACAACGACGGCGGAAGGGCGATCCATCGCAACTTCTATCTCACGATCGCATGGATGGACTGGGATCCGATGCGTCTTCGGGACCGGATGCGTGGCATCCACCTGGCGGCCCCGGACTCGACGGCGTGGATCCTCGATTCGCATGACACGAGCCACGCCACGACCCGCTTCGGCGGCGGCTCCCTCGGTGCCCATCGCGCCCTCTGCGTGAAGACCATGATGATGGCGCTTGGTGGGATGCCCGTGATCTACCAAGGTGAGGAGCTCGGCATCGACGACGGCGCAATCAAACCGGAGAACCTCGCCGACCCAATCTCGACCCGCAACCCGGGTGCGATGAGCGGCCGTGACGGAGCCCGCACGGTGATGCCGTGGGGGGATGGTCCCACCAATGGATTCAACTCCGGCGCACGGCCCTGGCTCCCGTCGACGCCACGCCCCGCCGGCGAAACCGTGGCGGGACAGCTGGGCGACCCGAGCTCCTTCCTGGAGCGCTATCGCTCGCTTCTGGCGCTGCGGCGCTCCCGTCCCGAGCTCTGGACGGCACCGGTGGAGTGGCTGGATACCGACGACTCGGTTCTGCTGGCGCTGCGGCGCGGTGATTCCGTCGTCGCCGCCAACCTCGACGAGTACCCGGCACGGCTCGACCTTCCGGAGGGGTCGTGGGACCTGCTCTTCTCGTCGCGTCTCGGACCGATGCCCATCGGGGGCCGCGAGGTCGTCGTACCGGCCGAGACCTCGCTGATTCTGGGGAGAAGCTGACGTGCCCCGCGCCACCATCGACGACGTTGCCCGTGCCGCCGGCGTCTCCGTGGCCACCGTGAGCAGGGCGCTGCGCGACCTTCCCAACGTGGCACCAGACACCCGCCGCCGCATCAGGGACATCGCGCTCGAACTCGACTACGAGCCCCACTCCCAAGCCGCCCGCCTCGCCTCGGGGAGAACCATGACGGTCGGCCTCGTTGCCCCGCTCTTTGGGCTTTGGTACGCCTCTCAGATCGTGGCCGGCGCCGAATCCGTGCTGTCGGCAAGGGGCTACGACCTCCTCGTGTACGCGGTCGATACACCGGAGAACCGCCGACGTTTCCTCGAGCGAGCGGCTTCGTTGCCGGGCCGCGTCGACGGTCTGATCCTCGTCGACTTCTTCGCCAGCCCCGACCAGGCCGATCGGCTTCGCTCGGTCGACAAGCCGGCGGTGGCCGTCGGCGAGCACATCGCAGGGTTCTCGTCGGTGACGATCGACAACCAGAGCGGGGCCCGGATGGCCACAGATCACCTCATCGGCTTGGGACATCGCCGTATCGGGTTGGTGACCGGCCCGGCCAGCGACGGATATCACTCCCCGGTTCCCGAGCAGCGCGCCGATGGCTTCCGGATCGCACACGCTGCGGCCGGGCTGCCCCTCGATCCCACTCTGGTGGTCGACGGCGGATTCACCATCGCCGGTGGAGCGGCGGCGATGGAGCGGTTGCTCGACCGTGACGATCCTCCCACGGCGGTGTTCTGCCTCAGCGACGAGATGGCGATGGGTGCGGTGGGTCGAGCACACGAACTCGGTCTCGAGGTGCCGGAGTCGGTCTCGGTGATCGGATTCGACGATCACGACCTGGCCGAGCCGTTCGGGCTCACCACGATCCGGCAGCCGGTCCGCCGGATGGGGAGCGACGCCACCTCACGCCTGCTGGCTGCGATCGCCGATCCGGATGCAGCGGTGACTCACGACGTCGTACCCGTGACTCTGGTCGAGCGTCGCTCCACAGGCCGCCTGCGCCGGTGAGCCTGACGCGACGACGCTCCGGCAGAGCCGGAGCGTCGTCGTGCAATCGATCGGACCGCGTCAGCGAACGGCCAAGCCTGTCTCGGGATCGAAGTAGTGGGCGTTGGCCACGTCAACGGTCACCTCGAACGAGTCGCCGGCTTTGACCCTGCTCGCCGGCTCGAACCGGGACGAGACCCGTGTGACGTCCTGTGGAAGCACTTCGTCCACGTCCTCGTCGAGGTCCAGCGCATCCTCCGAGAAGACCGGCACCGCATCGAGCTCGAAGTACACGATGCGCTCGAAGCCCAACGCCTCGACGTTGCTCGCCTCGGCCCGCAGCCGCTGATTGGCCGGGTGGTCGGTCTGGATGGCCGCATCCCCGAAATCCTCGGGACGGATACCGACGGTGACGCTGCGTCCGACGTAGTCCCGCAGGCCGGGCTTGCGCTCGAATGCCGAATGCGGCACCGCCAGCTGCTGACTGCCGACGTGCAACGTGACACCGGCGCCGGAGTCTTCCAAGCGGGATTCCATCAGGTTCATCGACGGCGACCCGATGAACGCAGCTACGAACAGATTGTCCGGTGCGTCGTACATGTGCTGCGGTGAGTCCACCTGCTGCAAGATGCCTCGGTTGATCACGGCGACCCGGTCGGCCATCGTCATGGCTTCGACCTGGTCGTGCGTCACATAGAAGGTGGTCACAGCCACCTCCCGTTGCAGCTCGGTGATCTGCGCCCGCATCTGCACCCGCAGCTTCGCATCGAGGTTGGAGAGGGGCTCGTCGAGCAGGAAGACCTTCGGGCGGCGCACGATGGCGCGGCCCATGGCAACGCGCTGCCGCTGCCCACCGGACAGCTGCGCCGGCTTGCGATCGAGGATCTCCGTCAGCTCGAGCATGCGTCCGGCGGACTCGACTCGCTGCTTGATCTCGTCCTTCGGCGTCTTCGCCAGCTTGAGCGCAAAGCCGATGTTCTCGGCAACCGTCATATGCGGGTAGAGGGCATAGTTCTGGAACACCATGGCGATGTCCCGATCCTTCGGCGGTACGTCGTTGACGACCCGCCCGCCGATCAACAGCTCACCCGCGGAGATGTCCTCCAGGCCGGCGATCATGCGCAGCGTCGTTGATTTGCCGCAGCCGGACGGCCCGACCATGACGAGGAACTCGCCCTCTTCGATCTCGAGGTCGAGGTCGCTCACCGCCTTGAAGCCGTTGGGGTACTGCTTCTCTACTCCCTTGAACTCAACGTCCGCCACAAGCGCCTCCCGGGGTTGCTCGATCGCATAGACGAGGGTACTCGACAGCAATCCGTCATACCAGCGGCAGTTCGCTCCACAACCGCCACCGCAGACCTAGTGCTCCGTCTCACGACCTTGGCGATGTTCAGGGCGAGTCAGGGGCGTTGTTGGCAAGGACGCAGGACGCAGGCGCATTCGTGCAATGCGTCAAGGACGAGGACGCCGCCAGCTGCGGTCCTGGCCGTCCTGAACGCGGCAAATGTTGTGTGACGGGGCAGTAGCCTTGGGGAATGGACACGACTCCAACGGCCCGCCTCGTATACGTCGGCGATGCCATGTGCTCGTGGTGCTGGGGATTCGCACCCGTCGTCGAGCGCTTGATCGCATCGCACGACCTCGACGCCCGACTGATCCTGGGCGGATTGCGACCCGGCGAGGCGGCGCAACCGCTGTCGGATCGCTTGAAGGCCTTCCTGCTGCACCATTGGGAGCGCGTCGAAGCCGTCTCCGGCCAGCCGTTCGATCGGGATGCGTTGCAAGCACGCGATGCGACGTGGATGTACGACACCGAGCCCGCAGCCGTCGCCGTCGCCGCGATGCGCCGCATCCGGCCCGAAAAGGAGATGCCGTACTTCCTGGCGGTACAGCGTGCGTTCTATTCCGAGGGAATCGACATCACGAGCTCCTCTGCGCTCGTTGCGGTTGCCACACGATTCGTCGACGAGGACGCTTTCACCCGCACGCTGGCGGATCCGGCGAGCCGAACCCTGGCGTGGGATGACTTTGCCGAGGCGCGGCGCCTGGGTGCCACCGGATTCCCGACGACGCTGCTCGAGATCGACGGCCGATTGCGGATGCTCGGCGCCGGCTACCGCTCATACCGCGAGATCGACGAGATCTTGCATGCGGCACTCGATCGCCACGCCCCCGCCGTCGTCGGTGGGGCCAGCTGCGACATCGACGGCGACTGCTGAACCGTCCTCTCCTTCTCGAGGACGACGGCCGAATCGTCCGCAGCGCCGATGCGCCGAGCCGCCTCCGCCAATACGATGACGGCGATGCCGATGCGCCTCCCACGTATGTCACCCTGGGTGTTCGACGGGTTGCTCGCCGTGTCGCTGCTGGCGGTGGGCCTCATTTCGCTCACGGAACCATCGACCCTGGGCTCGGAGGTCTTCACGCGAGATCCCGACGCGCTCAACGTGGTTCTCGTGATCGTGATGACCGCTCCGGTGGTGCTGCGGCGCCGGTACCCGACCGTCGTGCTCGCCATCGTCGCCCTGGCCTGGGGCGTAGAGCGATTCCTGGACTATCCCCCGACTCTCGGGCTGTGGTCGATCCCCCTGGCACTCCACGCCGTGGGCTCGGAGCTTCCCCGTGAACGATCGACCCGTATCGCCGCGCTCACCGTCATCGTGCTCGTCGCCTTCACAGCACTCGGAGCGATGACTGCGCCGAGCGTCGGCTGGTCGACCGTCATCGTCGTCGGTGCGTTCACGATCATCCCCTATGTGCTGGGACGCGAGGTGCATGAGCGCCGCCGCCGCACCGCCGAGCTGGAACAGCGCACGGCCGAGTTGGAACAACGCCGCGAGCAGGAGGCCCGCCGCGCCGTCCGTGCTGAGCGGCAACGCATAGCCCGCGAGCTGCACGACATCGTGGCCCACGACATGACCGTGATGACGGTTCAAGCCTCTGCGGCGCGACGGCTCCTTCCCGACGACCCGGTGCGGGCGATCGCTGCGCTCCAAGCCGTGGAGGAGGCAGGCCACGAGGCGCTGGACGAGATGCGTCGCCTGCTCGACGTGCTCCGCCCGCAGGCGACCGAGCCGAACCGCACGCCGCAGCCCGGGCTGGGAAGGCTCGACGAGCTCATCCGCCAGATGCAGGATGCCGGGCTCGACGTGACCGTGTCGATCGATGGCGTGCCGACCACGTTGCCGGCGGGCATCGATCTCAACGCCTACCGCATCATCCAGGAGTCGCTGACCAACGCGCTCAAACACGGTGGTCCCAGCACGACCGCCCACGTCAGTCTGCGCTACGCCGACAACGAGCTCGAGATCGAGGTGAACGACGACGGTCGTGGTGCGGCCGTGGCCCTCGGCGGCAACGGCGCAGCCGGCCGCGGGCTGGTGGGGATGCGGGAGCGGGTGACTCTGCTCCACGGCGACATCACGTATGGTCCACGGCCGGGCGGGGGCTACCGCGTGAGGACGAGTATCCCGCTGAACGCCCCATGACCGAGACGATCCGGGTGCTCGTCGTCGACGACCAGGCGCTGGTACGCGCCGGCTTTGTCATGATCCTCGAAACCGAGCCGGGCATCGAGGTCGTCGGCGAGGCCGAGGACGGCGCGGTTGCGGTGGAGATGGCGGCGGAACTCGACCCCGACGTCGTGATGATGGACATCCGGATGCCGGGCACGGACGGACTCGAGGCCACCCGAATGATCAGGCAGCACTCGGAATCGCCTCCCCGAGTGCTGATGCTGACGACCTTCGACCTCGATGACTACGTCTACGAGGCCTTGCGCAACGGTGCGAGCGGCTTCCTGCTCAAAGACACGCCGCCCGACGAGTTGGTGAGCGCCATCAGGGTCATCGCCGCAGGCGATGCGCTGCTGGCACCGTCGGTGACCACACGATTGATCGAGGAGTTCGCCAAGCGGCCAACTCGCCCCGAGCCACCCGATGGACTCGGTGAGCTCACCGAGCGTGAAACCGAGGTGCTGCGCCACCTGGCCCGCGGGATGTCCAACTCCGAGGTGGCAGAGGCACTCTTCGTCAGCGAGACGACCGTCAAGAGCCACATCTCGCACATCCTCGCAAAACTCGGGTTGCGCGACCGGGTTCAAGCCGTTGTCGTGGCCTACGAGTCGGGTCTCGTGACCCCGGGAGAGAGTTGACCGGACCCGGCCCGCTCCCGCCGGCACGGCTGTGCAGGCTCGACCAGGGCATCGGCGACGGGAAGGCCGCTCGCATACCTGCATCAGGCGGGTGATCGCTCCACGATCCGCTCCGGGTGGGTATAGACGTTGCACCGCTCGCCGCGGGCGAACCCGACCAGGGTGACGCCCAGCTCGTCCGCCGCGGACATGGCGAGCGACGAGGGCGCCGACACCGCGATGACGATGGCAAGCCCCGCAACCGCCGCCTTCTGGACGATCTCGAAGCTGGCGCGGCCCGACACGGCGAGGACGGTGTCGCTGAGCGGCAGCCTGCCCTGCTGCGAGCCCCACCCCACGACCTTGTCGACGGCGTTGTGGCGCCCGATGTCCTCGCGAACGACCAAGACCGCTCCCTCGAGATCGAAGAGCCCTGCGGCGTGGAGCCCGCCGGTCGAGTCGAACCACTTCTGATGGCGGCGCATGCCATCGGGAATACCAACGACGACGTCACGAGCAAGCGGGCCCGAGACCGGGCGATGCGGGCAAGCGACCACGACGGCGTCGATGGAGGCCTTGCCACACACCCCGCAGCTTGAGGTCGTGTAGACGTTGCGGCGATGCCGCTCCACGTCCACGCCACCGGCAACCCGTACGGTCACGACGTTGTACTCCTGCTCGTCGGGCGGTAACCCGCAATACGCAACGGCGCGGATGGTCGACGCATCCGCGATTCCCTCGGTGATCACGAAACCGGCGGCCAGCTCGAAGTCGTGACCCGGTGTCCGCATGGTCACGGCAAGGGCGGCGAGATCGTCCTCCCGCTCCCCGAGACCGCCCACACGAATCTCCATGGGCTCCTCCACGACGACGTCATCTCGCCCTTCGCTGGGAGCGGAGCCGTCGAAGCGGATCACGCGAACGCGCTGGGTCGCGGTGCGGGGTCGATGTGGGGCAGTCACAACGCACCCAGGGTAGGAGCACCGATCGCCGCTGGAGGACGCTCAATCATCCGTCAGGATGAGCTCCAATCCGACCTGTGGCGGACGACGATGCGCAGCGGAACAGATATGTTCGATCGGTCTGCCCCATCTACTGGAGAGAGAATGACCACGACTGCTCCCCGCACGGGTGTCGCCGCGGCCCGCATCAACGGCGGCGTCAAGATCTACGGCGAGGGCAACGCCCAGGTGACCGCATTGCGCGACGTCACCGAGGAGTTCGCCCCCGCCCAGTTCACTGCGATCATGGGCCCATCGGGCTCCGGCAAGTCCACGCTGCTCCACTGCCTCGCCGGGCTGGACGACCTCACCGAAGGCAGCGTCTACATCGGCGACGTCGAGCTCGGATCGCTGAAGGACAAGGAGCTAACGCAACTCCGGCGCGAACGCGTCGGGTTCGTGTTCCAGGCCTTCAACCTGATCCCAACGCTCACCGCCCAGGAGAACATCGTGCTGCCGCTGTCGATCGCAGGCACCAAGCCCGATCGCGCCTGGCTCGAGCAGGTCGTCGACGTCCTCGGGCTGAGTGACCGCCTCACCCACCGGCCCTCCGAGCTCTCGGGTGGACAGCAGCAACGAGTGGCGGCGGCCCGGGCCATGATCTCCAAGCCCGACATCATCTTCGCCGACGAGCCCAGCGGCAACCTCGACTCGAAGTCCGGCGCCGAGTTGCTCGACTTCATGCGTCGCGCCGTCAAGGAGTTCGGCCAGACGATCGTCATGGTCACCCACGACCCCAACTCGGCGGCCTACGCCGAGCGCATCCTGTTCCTCGACGACGGCGCCGTGGTCGACACCATGACCGATCCCACGGCCGCCCGCATCCTCGAACAGATGAAACACCTCGGGGAGTAGTCATGCTCAAGTCAGCCATCAAGAGCCTGCTGGCGCACAAGACACGTATGGCGCTGTCGACGCTCGCCATCGTGCTGGGCGTTGCGTTCATCGCAGGCACCTACATCTACACCGACACCACCAACGAAGCCTTCAGCGGCATCTTCGACGAGGCCTATGTGGGCATCGACGTGATCGTCAGCGGCGACAGCGAGTTTGCGTTCGGCCAGGGCGTGTTCTTCGACGAGAGCGTTGCCGCCGACATCGAAGCGGTTCCCGGAGTGGCCCAGGTGGAGCCGTCCATCGACGGGTTCGGTGTGCAGATCCTCGACCGGCAAGGTGAGGCCATCGGCGGCAGCGGTCCGCCGCAGTTCTCCGGCTACATCCCCGAGGATCTCGAGTTCGCCGGTGGTTTCGAGGTTCGCGAAGGGCGAGTCGCCACCGCGGCGGACGAGGTCGTCATCGATGCCAACAGCGCCGAAGAAGGCGAGTACGCCGTCGGCGACACCGTCACCATCGTGTCGCAGTCGCAGCTCGCCACCGACTACACGCTCGTCGGCATCGTGGGCTTCGGCGAACAGGACAATCTCGGCGGTGCGACGTTTGCGCTGTTCAACCTGGAGAGCGCCCAGAACGTCATCGACCAGCCCGGCATGATCACGGGCGCCTACGTGCTGGCCGAAGGCGGCACGGATGCCACATCGCTCGCCGCGGACATCCAGCAGGTGCTTCCCGAGCGGGCCAAGGCTCAATCGGCACAGTCGTTCGGCGAGGAGCAGGCACTGGAGTTCGAAGAGGCCTTGAGCTTCTTCAACACGTTCCTCCTGGTCTTTGCGTTCATCGCGCTCTTCGTTGGCACGTTCCTGATCTACAACACGTTCCAGTTCGTCGTCGCACAACGACTGCGGGAGTTGGCGTTGATGCGCGCCATCGGAGCCACACGGTCCCAGGTGGTTCGCACGGTTCTCCTGGAATCCGTCCTCATCGGCATCCTGGGGTCGGTCATCGGGATCCTCGTCGGCGCCGGGCTGGCGATCGGCCTCCGCGCCGGGCTGGAAGCGTTCGGTATCGCACTGCCTTCCACCGCGCTGGTGATCCAGTCGCGCACCATCATCGTTGCCCTGATCGTCGGCATCGTGGTCACGGCCATCTCGGCCCTGATTCCGGCGATTCGGGCGTCGCGCGTCCCTCCCGTCGCGGCGATGCGGGAGGAGGCGGCTCGCCCCAAGCGCCGCTCGCTGACCTTCCGTGCGGTGTCGGGGTTGATCTTGCTGGCGATCGGTATCGCCTCGCTGTTGAGCGGGTTGCTGGGCGACTTCGACAACACCACTGCGTCGTTGTCGGCGATCGGCTTCGGTGCGCTGATCGTGATCATCGCTGCCTACGTGCTGAGCGCCCTCGTGGCCGACCCTGTCGCCCGCTTCCTCGGAGCGCCACTGGCCAGGCTCCAGGGCGTGCCGGGCACGCTGGCACAGCGCAACGCAGGTCGCAGTCCTCGCCGCACGTCCGCAACAGCGGCAGCGATCATGGTGGGGGTTGCGCTCATTGCGCTCGTTTCGATCCTCAACGCCTCGATCGCCGGGACCATCGACGACGTGCTGACCGGCGACCTCGACGCCGAGGTCATCGCACAGTCGCAAGACCAGTTCGCCTTCACCGGCTTCTCCCCGGAATTCGCCGACGAGGCGAGCCAGCTGCCGGAGGTGGCTGTGACGTCGGTCGTCAAGATCGGAACCGTGCTCATCGACGAACGCGAGACGTTCATCGGCACGCTGGATGAGAACGCGGACAAGGTGTTCGCCGTCGACTCGTTACAAGGCACGCTGGTGCCGGGAGACAACGGCATCACGGTGCCGCTGAGCACGGCGAGGAGCAACGACTGGGTGCTCGGCAGCGAGGTAGCGATGACCTTCGAGCAGACCGGAGAGCAGCTCTTCGTGGTCGACGGCATCGCCGAGTCTTCGGCGGTCGACGGGTCGATCATCATCAACGAGAACGCCTACGAGGCGAATTTCGCCGTCAACGCCGACGCCCAGGTCTACTTCCAGCTCGCCGAGGGCGTGTCGGTCGAGGACGGGAAGGCCGCCATCGAGACGGTGGCCGCAGCGTCGCCATCGATCGCCGTGAAGACCCTGGACGAGACGGCCGACGATTTGAAGGATCAGCTCAACCAGATCCTGTCGTTGATCACGGCGCTGCTCGGTCTGACGTTGATCATCTCACTGGTCGGCGTAGCCAACACGATGCTGCTGTCGATCTACGAGCGGACGAGGGAGATCGGGCTCCTGCGAGCGGTGGGCCTCGACCGCAAGCAGACACGCCGCATGGTCCGTTCCGAGGCCACGATCATCTCGATCTTCGGTGCCGGTCTCGGAGTGGGTCTCGGGATCTTCTTCGGCTGGGCGGTCACCCAAGCCCTGGCCAGCGAGGGATTCACGGCCTTCGTGATCCCGGTGGGGACTCTGGTCTTCTGGATCGTCTTGATCGCAGTGCTGGGCATCCTGTTTGCGATCTATCCGGCGTGGCGAGCATCCAAGCTCAACGTGCTCGAAGCCATCTCGTACGAATAGCCGTTGCCTCCGGAGGAGGGGCCCCCGCCCTCGTGGCGGGACCCCTCTTCCGGGTCCCACCATCCGCTCCGTACGGCAGGCGGCAACTGCCCTCCCCACCTGCCGGAGCACCCTCTAAGGTTCCGCCATGGTCGAGCCAGACATCCCCCAGTTCGACACGATCGCATTGCACGGCGGGCACACGCCGGACAGCGACTTCGCTACCCGGGCGGTGCCGATCTACCAGACCACGTCGTACGTGTTCCCCGACGTCGACTACGCCGCCGGGCTGTTCAACCTGGAACGCCACGGCCACATCTACAGTCGCATCTCCAACCCGACCGTCGCGGTGCTCGAAGAGCGGATGGCCGCACTCGAAGGCGGCTCCGGTGCGGTGTGTGCCGCCTCCGGGCAAGCCGCACTCCACCTGGCCGTTGCAACGCTGCTGAGCGCGGGGGACCACGTCGTGTGCTCGCAGTCCGTGTATGGAGGCACTCGCAACCTCTTCGGGCAGACATTGCCCCGGTTCGGCATCGACGCCACCTTCGTCCACCCCCGCGACCACGACGGTATCCGCGATGCGATGACCGACCGTACGCGACTCGTGGTCGGCGAGACGCTCGGCAACCCGGGTCTCGAGGTGCTCGACATCCCCGCAGTCGCCGGCATCGCACACGACCACGGCGTCCCCCTGCTGATCGACAACACGTTTGCGACCCCCTATCTGCTGCGCCCACTCGACCACGGCGCAGACATCGTCATCCACTCGCTCACGAAGTTCGTCGGCGGACATGGCATCGCCATCGGCGGCGTGATGATCGACGGCGGGACGTTCGGCTGGGAGGCGTCCGGGAAGTTCCCCACGATGACCGAACCGTATCCCAGCTACCACGGCTTGCGCTTCACGGAGGAGTTCGGCCCACAAGCCCTTGCGGCCCGCGCCCGGGTTGAAGGACTGCGGGACTTCGGCGCCGCCATGGCACCGGCGACGGCGTTCTACCTGCTGCAGGGCGTCGAGACGCTGTCTCTGCGTATGGACCGCCACGTGGCGAACACTCGGCGGGTGATCGAGTTCCTCGATGCTTCGGATGCGGTCGAGTGGATCGCCTACCCCGAGTTGCCCGAGCACCCGGACCACGAGCTGGCGAAGAAGTTGCTCCCCCGCGGTGCCGGAGCCATTTTCAGCTTCGGCATCAAGGGTGGCCGCGCCGCGGGCCAGCGTTTCATCGAACGGCTTTCGGTGTTCTCCCATCTCGCCAACGTCGGTGATGCCAAATCGCTCGTCATCCACCCGGCGTCCACCACTCATGCAACGATGTCGCCAGAGGAGTTGGAGACGGCCGGAGTGGGGGAGGATCTGGTGCGGCTCTCCGTCGGTCTCGAGGACGCCGACGACCTGATCGACGACCTCGCCCGGGGTCTGCGGGCATCGCAGAAGGGCTGACCGGTGGAGCTCGTGGTGCAAAGCCGCCGGGTGAGGGCAGCCACGGGTGGCCGGCCGCTCGCTCCGAACCGACCGCTGCTCGTGCTGCTCCACGGCGCCGGCATGGACCACACGGTGTGGGCGCTCGTCATGCGAGCCCTCGCCTACGCGGGATACTCGGTGCTCGCTCCCGATCTACCCGGTCACGGTGGGAGCGAGGGACCCGTCCCTTCCTCGGTCGAGGACTACGCGGACTGGACGGCGGCGCTCGTCGAAGCTGCCGGATTCGAAAGCGGGCATGTTGGCGGTCACAGCATGGGTGCGTCCGTTGCGCTGGCCACCGCAGCCGCCAGACCGGACCTCGTCGACTCGATCATTCTGTTGGGCACGGCGGCCGAGATGCCGGTTCATCCCGACTTGCAGACCGCAGCAGACGCCGGTGACCACCGCGCCATCGAGCTCATCATGTCGTGGGGCCTGGCACCGGCGGCCCAGCTCGGTCGTCATCCGGTGCCGGGGATGGCGATGCGAGATGCCGGTACGCGGTTGCTCGAATCCGTCGATGCGGGTGCGCTTGCGTCCGATCTCAGAGCCAGCGGCGCCTACAAGGGAGGACTGGAAGCGGCGGCAGCCGTCGACTGCCCGGCCCTGCTGATCCTGGGGCGAAGAGACCAGATGACCCCATGGCGCAACGCTCGGCCGCTGGCCGAAGCACTCGGTGACGTGAAGGTGGTCACGCTCTCCGACGCAGGCCACATGATGATGTTCGAGGACCCGGACGCCGTGATCGACCGGATCCGGGCGTTCCTCAGCGGGCACGGCTCTACGGTTTGAGCCGCCGCACCGAGGCTGGCGGACTCACCGCGAAGCTTTGCGAATGACTTGGCGGACACGAAGATGAAGCCGTGAAGACGCGCATCTTGTATGCCCGCGGCGACGGCTCCATCACCGATGAGACCACCCTGCCGGCCACCGTCGAGGTAGGCGGCTGGGTGTGGGCAGACGTGGAGGCGGCCCCCGACGACGTCGCCGGGCTGGCCGGCCTGGTGGCGGGCCTCAGGCTGGATCCGCTCGCACTCGAGGATGCCGTGCTCGAGGTCGACCTCTCCAAGGTCGACGACTTCGGCCACCATCTCCTCGTCGTCCTGCACGGCCTGAGCCGCGACCGGCTGGAGACGTATCAGATCGATTGCTTCCTCACATCACAGCATCTGGTGACCGTCCGCCAGCAGGGCTCGCCGACGCTCGACGCTTTGTGGAGCCACGTGCACGGGAGCCCGCTCCTCGCCGTCGGCGGACCGGACGAGCTGCTGGCGAGGATCGCCGACGTGCTGTCCCGGCGGCTGGTGTCGGTGCTGGACGCATTCGAGGTTCGTATCGACGAGCTGGTCCAAGCCGCCCTCGACGCCGCTCCCGACTTCTTGGAGGAGATGACCGCCGTGCGCAGGGACCTGGCCACTGTGCGCAGGGTCATCCAGCCGCAACGCGAGGCGCTCGACCTGCTCCGCACCAGTGAGTCGCCGCTGCTCAGCGACACGGGCCGCCGCCGGCTGTCCGACGCCTTCGACGTGGCATTGCGTGCCTCCCACGACGTCGACGCGGCTCGCACCGCGCTGTCGGAGACCCTCGACGCCTACCGGGGCGCCGAGGCGCGCGAGGCCACGGACGTCACGAAGATCCTCACCATCTATGCGGCGATCATGCTGCCCCTCGGGCTGGTCGCCGGATTCTTCGGAATGAACTTCGCCACCCTCCCTTGGATCGAGTCGGACTCCGGATGGGTGATCGTCACAGTGGCCATGGTGTTCATCGCGGCATTGTCCGTCGGCGTCTTCGTTGCGGCCGGATGGATCAGACGCCCCTCGGGACGGGCGGCCGGTGCCACCCTGGGACGGGGCTTGATCGAGGCGGCGCGGGCGCCAGTCCAGGTGGGCGGTGCCATCTACGAGGTGTCGACGATGCCGCTCAGGACCATCACGTCACGCCGCCCGCCGCGGTGGAGTGACCCCGACCCCGACGAGTGATCCCGCCCGCTCAGCCTGCGCTCTGGGCCGGGCGGCCCTGCCGGGCCCACCGCGTCGCTCACACCGAACGGGTGATTCCTCCGTCGATGCGGATGTTCTGGCCGGTGATGTAGCTCGAGGCGTCGGAGGCGAGGAAGGCGATGAGCTCGGCGACCTCCTCGACCCTGCCGTAGCGACCCATGGGGATCCGGCTCCTGCGCTCCTCGGATTCGGGCAGGCTGTCGATGAACCCCGGCAGCACGTTGTTGATCCGAACGTTGGCCGATGCGTACTCGTCGCTGAGCAGCTTGGTGAAGGCAGCGAGCCCGGAGCGGAAGACCCCCGACGTGGGGAAGGCGGCTTCGGGCTCGAACGCGGCGTAGGTCGAGACGTTGACGATGGAGCCGCCACTCCCGGCCGCCATGATCGGGGTGACCAAGCGGGCGATCCGCACGACGTTGAGCAGGTAGACCTCCATCCCGTCGTGCCAGTCCTGGTCGGTCAGCTCCAGAAGCGGCCCCTTCGGTCCGTGGCCTGCGCTGTTGAC
This sequence comes from Acidimicrobiia bacterium, assembly GCA_965216945.1. Taxonomy (GTDB): domain Bacteria; phylum Actinomycetota; class Acidimicrobiia; order Spongiisociales; family UBA5794; genus DATHZQ01. The sequence continues at coordinate 1,213,662 of CBDCGU010000003.1, forward strand.
GGCCGCATCGATCCGACCCCACCGCTCCATCGTCTCGTCGACCAGCCGCTGCAGGTCTTCGACCGCACGATTCGATCCCGTCACCCCCAATCCACCCAGTTCCTCGGCCAGCGCCTCGCCCCGGCCGGACGACGACAGAATCGCCACGTCCCAGCCGCCGGCGGCAAGCCGGCGCGCCGCCCCGGCACCCATGCCGCTGCCACCGGCCGTGACGATGGCAACTCGCTGCGTCGTCGTCATGAAGCACTCCTTCGCCGTTCGACGGCCCGCATCTTGCCACCACGTCGAGCGGCGTCACCACCCACCGTGGATGCGGCAGCTCAGGGATGCCGTGGCAGGCTCAGGACACGCCTGGTGTCGGCGAACAGGTCGGTCAGCTCCATGGCGCCATCGCGGCGTTCGGCTTCGGCAAAGTCGGGGTTGTCCAACACATCACGCCGCGTGGCACGAGGGTCGCCGAAGCGTTCGTCCCCTCCTCTCGCACGAGCGTCCGGTGGCGGTGCACGCTCGCACCGGGACCTTGCAGCAATCTCGATCCGGCATGCCGCCCGCCCGGCTGCCGCACGTCGCCGCCATCCCGTAACCTCTGCGGATGGCCAAGACGCATCAAGCGGTCCCCGACGAGCGCAACGCCGCCATCGAGATCTACGTCAACGGCGAGTTCAGGCCGCGGGACGAGGCCAAGGTCTCGGTGTTCGACAGCGGGTTCGTGGTCGGCGATGGCGTGTGGGAGGGGATCCGGCTGCACAATGGAGTCTTCGTCCACCTGGACCGCCACCTCGACCGGCTCTACGAAGGAGCAGCCGCCATCGGCCTCGACATCGGCATGCATCGGGACGAGGTGAAGGGGGCACTGCGGGCGACCGTCGATCGCAACGGCATGCAATCTGACGTGCACGTCCGCCTGATGGTCACCCGGGGCGTCAAGAAGACTCCCGCCCAGCACCCGGACCTCGTCGTCGGCGGACCGACCGTCGTCATCATCGCCGAGCACAAGAAGGCCGATCCGGCGATCGCCGGTACCGGGATCTCGTTGTTCACGTCGACCGTGCGGCGACCACCACCGGACACACTGGACCAGCGCCTCAATTGCCACAGCAAGCTGCACGAGGTCGTCGCGCTGGTGCAGGCACTCCATGCGGGCGCCGACGAGGCGTTGATGCTCGACACCAACGGCGCAGTGGCCACGTGCAACTCCACGAACTTCTTCATCGTCCGCCGTGGCGAGGTGTGGACGTCCACGGGTCTTCACTGCCTCAACGGGGTCACCCGCCGCCTTGTGCTCGAGCTCTGCGCCGCCGACGGCATCGTCGCCCACGAACGCGACTTCTCGCTCACCGATGTCTATGCGGCCGACGAAGCATTTGTCACCGGCACCTTCGGCGGGCTCACGCCGGTGACTGCGGTGGATGGCCGCCGCATCGGCAACGGAGATCCGGGACCGGTGACCGCCCGCCTCACCGCCACGTACCGCGATGCGATCGAGGCGGCGACAACGTGACCGATTGCCGCAGAATCTCCATGTGGTCGGGACCCCGCAACATCTCGACTGCCCTCATGTACTCGTTCCGGCAGCGCCCCGACACCAAGGTGTTCGACGAGCCGCTCTATGCGCACTACCTGGCGACGACCGGTCTCCGCCATCCCGGGTATCGGGATGTGCTCGCCGCCCAGGACCAAGACGGCGCTCGCGTCACCGACGAAGTGCTCTACGGGCCATGCGAGCGACCTGTGCTGTTCTTCAAGAACATGGCACATCACATGGTGGGTTTGGACCTCGACCGCTTCGACGGGCTCACCAACATCTTCTTGACCCGCGAGCCGGCGGACATGCTCACGTCACTGATCAAAGAGCTCCCCGAAGCCGACCTCGAAGCCACAGGACTACCGAGTCAGATCCGTCTACTCGACCGCATCGAGGCAAAGGGAGCGGCGCCCGTCGTGCTGATGGCCGCCGACGTGCTCCGCAACCCGGAAGGCGTGCTGCGGAGCTTGTGTGACCGCATCGGGATCCCCTGGTACGCAGAGATGCTGGCATGGCCCGAGGGTCCCAAGCCCGAGGACGGGGTGTGGGCGCCGCACTGGTACGCCAACGTGCACCGGTCGACGGGATTTGCCCCGTACCGACCCAAGGACGAGGTCCTGCCGGCGCACGTCGAACCCCTTCTCGCCGAGTGCCTGCCGCTGTACGAGCGGCTGGCGACCCACGCGATCCGCGCCTGAGCGGCAGGGCCCGCAGACGCCCGAAAGGTCGAGAGCGCGATTTCCTTGGCAATCATGGAGCCGGGGCTAAGCTGACACACCTGTCGCGGCTCTGGGCGGAGTGCACGACGGATTGAACGGGCGGCCCCCGGGTCGCCGAGGGAACATCCGAAAGGTCTCACCATGAGGCACTCCGCCAGCCTCTCTAGGCGGGCCACGTCTGTGGTCCTGATTCTGTCTCTGCTGTCGCTGATCGCCGTCGTGAACGCCGCGTCCGCTGCGGCGAGCACCAAGTCCGAGACGGTGACCATCCCGGCAACCGACACGGACTACTCCCAAGTGGTCCAGATCCCGCAGTTCGACCAATCCCAGGGAATCCTGCGCTCTGTGGATGTGACCCTCACGGCCGTGACGGAGGGGCAGCTCCAGATCGAGAACACCTCGACCTCGTCTGCGTCGACCGGAACGGTCGAGCTGGGCGCCACCGTCACGGTTGCGTCCGTCGACGTGCCGGCAGTGGCCGTGACGCCTGCGCTTCCGGCCGACGGTGAGGTCTTCTCCCTCGGGGTCTTCGACGGCACGATCGACTTCGCCGGCACCTCGGGCATGACGTTCCCCGATCTCGTCGGGACAGACACGACGACGGCCACCTTCACGGATCCGGCAGATCTGGCGGCATTCATCGGCACGGGCACCTCACCGTTCAACGTCTCCGCCGTCGCCACCGGCTCCGCCAATGCGACCGGTGGCAACATCGTGCTGGAGTTCGAGACCACGGCATCTGCCGAGATCAGCATCACCTACCAGTTCGATGCTCCGAGCATCGACATCGAGAAGACGCCCGATCTGCAGACGATTCCCTTCAACGGTGATGCAACCTTCACGATCGCGGTGACGAACAACGGCGAGGCGGACCTGTTCAACGTCACCGTCACCGACCCGATCACCCCGGACTGCGATCGGGTCATCGGCGACCTGGCCGTGGGAGAGACCGTGACCTACACCTGCGTCTTCAGCGGAGCCACCGCCGATTTCGTCAACGTGGCGACGGTGGTGGGCGAGGACGTTCTCGGCAATCAGGTGACCGATGAGGATGATGCGGTCGTCAACGTCATCGCTCCGGAGATCCAGATCGTGAAGAGCCCGGACGACCAGACCATCGTCTTCGGCGGCGACGCCTTCTTCACCATCGACGTCACCAACATCGGCGATCTCGACCTGTTCGACGTCACCGTGACCGATCCACTGGTTCCCGATTGTGATCTGGTCATCGGCGACCTCGCCATCGGCGAGACCCGCAGCTACACGTGCGAGGCGCTCGGCCTCCTCGCCGACTTCACCAACGTGGCGGACGTGGTGGGTCGGGACATCGAGGGCAACGTCGTGACGGACAGCGACGACGCACCGGTGAACGTGCTGGCGCCGGCGATCGACATCGAGAAGACTCCCGACGACCAGACCATCGTGGTCGGCAGCAACGCCACGTTCACGATCACCGTGACGAACATCGGCGACGTCGACCTGTTCAACGTCGTGGTGACCGACCCGCTTCTCCCCCAGTGCGACACGACGGTGCCGAGCCTGGCCGTGGGCGAGTCCTTCAGCTATGACTGCACCGCGGAGAACGTGTTCGAAGGGTTCACCAACGTAGCGACCGTCACGGCGGAGGACGAGGAGGGCAATCCGGTGGACGACACAGACGATGCCATCCTCCGCGTCCGCGAACCCGACATCGGCCAACTGCCGGTCACCGGCAGCGACAACTCCGAGCTCATCATCACCGGGCTGTTGATGGTGCTGCTAGGTGCAGTTCTCGTCAGGATGTCCCGCACGATGGGCACCGAACCGAGCTGACGCCCGGGCCATTCATAGGTGGTGGCCGGCGTCCGTGAGGTCGCGAGCCGTCGGCGCCGAGCCGAACTCATCGGTCACCCGGCCGTTGGTCACCGCCAGGAACGCCACGCCGGCAGCCGCTGCTGCCTGCTGATCGGTAGCTGAGTCGCCGATCATCGTGGCCGTCTCAGCGCTGGCGCCGAGACGCTGAAGTCCTTCTTCGAGTTGATCGGGGAAGGGCTTTGGCTTGAGCGAGGGGAGCCGGGGAACCACGGCGTCCACTTCGATCCCGTGTAGCTCCAGCACGAGGTCGGTTGCCTCCGGGCCGACCAGGGTCACGATGGCCTTGGGCACGTCCGCGATTCGGTCCATGAACTCTCGCAGCCCCGCCATCGGCTCGGAGTCGGCGGCTCCGGCGAGCTCGTAGCCCGCCACGAGAGCCGCTGCGGCCGGGTACTCGGCCGTCCCGGCCATGCCGACGAGGAGACCGATGACCTGCTTGGTACAGCCTCCCCAACCCGAGGTCGGCGGGGTCACACCGGGACGGGCGTGGGGAAACGCGCTGCGGAGATCGGCCAGGGCGGCGCAGTAATCGACGTGCGACTCGACGTCGACCAGGGTCCGGTCCAGGTCGAGCAACAGCACCCGATCGGACGTCATCGTCTTCCGAGACCGAGCACGGCAAAGAGCCGGTCGAGGCTGCCGGCGACGTCTGTGTGGTCGAAGAAGAAGCCTTCCATCCCGACCGCCTCGGCGCCGTCCACATTGAGCGCCATGTCGTCGACGAACAGGCATGCCTCGGGAGGCAGACCGAGGTCGCGAGCGGAGGCCATGTACGTCTCCGGGTGGGGTTTGCGAATGCCGAGGGTCTTGACATCGATCACCGAGGCGAACTTCCCCCGGTGTGGCCAGGTCAACCACCACTCGTCACCGAGCCAGCGACTGGAGTCGTTCGACAGCGTCGCCTGGAGATAGTGCGGTCCGATGGCATCGATTGCGGCCATCACCTCCGGTCGCAGCCCCCGGCTCCAATCGATGCGGTCGAGCAGGTCGGGCGGTGCGCCGAGGTCCCTCGCGGTCTCCATGTAGCGAACGAAATACTCACCCTCGGTGATCTCACCGGTCGAGATCTTGCGGTATTCGGCGTCGCCGCCGGGCGCAAAGGGCCCACGAGGAAGCGTTCCCGGCGGCATACCCAACTCGGGCTCGACCTCGTCGAAGACCTCGAACGGTGTCTTGTAGAGGATGCCGCCCATGTCCCAGATCACGGCTCGGATCTGGCTCACCCCTCCTCCTCCCCGGATCGATGTGTGGCGTTCCATTCGGCGGCGTGCTGCAGCAACATCTCTCGCATTCCCCGCCGGGGCCGGGGCTCGGGAAGCTCGACGACGACACCATCGTCCTCGACGGTCACCGGGTAGGTGCTCTGCCGGATGTGCGGCGCACCTCTGCGCTCGCCCGTCGCCAGGTCGTATCGCCACCAATGGAGCGGGCAGGTCACCACACCGTCGCGCACGAGACCGTCGACGAGCGGGCCACCCGTGTGGGCGCAAGCATTGTCGATCGCGAAGAGCTCGCCGCCGACATTGAAGACGGCTACCTCGAGGTCGCCGCTGGCGACCGTCGCGGCCTCGCCAGGAGGCAACTCGACTGCTGCGCAAACGCGGATCTTCACAGGAGGTCGCAACGCTCGCTGTGTGATGCCGTACGGCTGCCATCTCGGCCCAAGACGGACACGCGTGAGCTCCCCGGCCGCATCAGTCCGGGAACTTCATCACCACGGCCTTGGCCTCGGTGAAGAACTCGTAGGAGTAGGCGCCCCCTTCACGACCCATTCCGGACTCCTTGTAACCACCGAAGGGCGCCCGCAGGTCGCGGACGAAGAAGCAGTTGACCCACATGGTCCCGGTCTTGACCTCGTGGGCGACCTTGTGCGCCGTATTGAGGTTGGTGGTCCACACCATGCCCGCCAGCCCATACCGGCTCTGGTTGGCGATGGCGATGGCCTCGTCGACGTCATCGAACGGCATCACCATCTCGACGGGGCCGAAGATCTCGTCCTGGCACACCTGCATCGAGTTGTCTGCGTCGGCGAAGATCGTCGGTGCCACGTAGTTGCCCTGGGCCAGGTCGCCTTCGACAATGCGATGGCCGCCGGCCATCAGCTTGGCACCCTCGTCGCGGGCCAGCTCGATGTACGAGAGCACCTTGTCCATGTGCTCCTGCGATACCAGTGGCCCGATCTGGCTGGCAGGGTTGAGCGGGTTGCCGACCTTCCACTCGGCAGCACCGTCGACCAGCCTGGCCAGGAACTCCTCGTAGATGGGGCGCTGGACGAGTACACGGCTACCGGCGAGGCACACTTCACCTTGGTTCGTGAAGATGCCCTTGAGCGTTCCTGCCACCGCCGCATCCATGTCGGCGTCGGCCATCACGATGTTGGCGGATTTGCCGCCCATCTCGAACGAGAGCTTGGGGAGCCCGCTCGCCGCATTCGCCATGATGGCTTTGCCCGTGTTCGACTCCCCGGTGAATGTGATCGCATCCACCTCCCGGTGGGTCGTCATCGCCTGCCCGGCGGCATCGGGACCGAAGCCCTGCACGACGTTGAACACACCCGGGGGCATACCCGCCTCGTTGCAGATCTCACCGAGGATCGATGCGGTGATGGGCGATTGCTCGGCCGGCTTGGCCACCACGGTGCAGCCGAAGGCCAGGGCGGGAGCAACCTTCCAGGTCATGAGCATCAGCGGGAAGTTCCACGGGGAGATCGAGGCAACCACGCCGAGCGGCTCTCGCACCTCGTAGGTGAGCACGCCGTCCCACGGCTTGTGGTACGCATGCGTTCCCGCTTGCTCCGCGTAGTCGGCGAAGAACCGGAAGTTGTGGGCCGACCGCGGCATGTCCTTCGTGCGCGACGCCGTGATGGGCTTGCCCATATCGCGCGTCTCCCACTCGGCGAGCTCCTCGAGGCGGGCTTCGATGCCGTCGGCGACCCGCATGAGGATGTCCTTGCGAGCGGTCGGCCCCATGGCGGCCCAACCCTCGAACGCATCCCGGGCGGCCTGGATTGCGGCATCGACGTCCGCGGAAGACGCTTCGGCCACGGTGGCGATGGGTCGGTTGTCGATCGGACTGATGGATGCGAAGCTCTTGCCGTCGGAGGCTTCGACGAACTCGCCGTTGATGAAGAGCTTGACGTCCTTCATGTGGTGTCGCCTTCCTGTGTGTGATCTCTCTGGTGCCGCCTCTCTTCCAACACTGCGGGCCAGGACTTTCCTCCGACTCCGTACTGGTGTGGCTTCAGCTCGTTGATGACGATGCGAACGGTCTCGAGCGGCGCATCGAGCGACCGTGCGATGGCCTCGGAGACTTCGGCGATCATTCGCTCGATGCTCTCCGGTGGCCGGCCTGCGACGATGTCGATGTGTACGAGCGGCATGTCATTCCTCCGTCACTCGGAACTGGGCGGACCCGATCCTGTCGATCTCCACGCTCACCATCATGCCCGCTGCGAGATCGACCGGGGCCGTGAGACCCCCTGAGATCACGATGTCGCCCTTCCGCAGGGGTCGTTCGCCGCCGGCAACCGCCCGGGCCATCCACGCCACGGCCGCGGCAGGGTCGTCGAGAGCGGCCGCCCCCGCCGCGGTGTGCGCCACCGCCCCGTCGATGCGGACGACCACGCCACAGGTGCGGAGATCGACACTCGTAGGTGACACGGCGACGTCGCCCAGAATGACCGCACCTGCCGACGAGTTGTCTGCGATGTTGTCGGCTGCGGCAAACCGGAAATCGTGATAGCGGGAGTCCACCACCTCGAGGCAGGGCATCACGACGGTGGTTGCCGCCAGGACGCCGCCGGCGGTCGCCTCGGGCCCGAGATCGTCGCCGAGCAGAAAGGCGATCTCGGGCTCGACCTTGGGGTGTATGAATTCGCCGAGCCGCACGATGCGATCGTGGATGAGCATGGCGTCCGTGAGCCATCCGTAGTTGGGTGAGTCGACACCCATGGCCCGCTGCATTGCATGCGACGTGAATCCGAGCTTGCCGCCCACCACGGTCTCCCCGTCCGCGACGCGCAACCGGATACCTTCGGCCTGCACCCTGTAGGCCTCGTCGGGGGAGAAGCCTGGATGGCGGGAGGTCATGGGCACGATGGTCTGCCGATCGTTCCGGGCCGAGTGCAGCTCTGCTGCGAGCTCACCGGCTTCGACGACCCGACTCGCCCCCTGCATCAGATGCACCGCACCGTGACGTCACCGATCCGGTCGAACTCGGCCCGCACGATGTCGCCGGGCTCCACCGGGATCGCTGCCGTCCATGCTCCGGCGAGTACGACGGTTCCTGCGGCGAGCGTGCGGCCCCGCTGGTGGAGCTTGCGCACGAACCATGCCATCGCCGCTGCCGGATGCTCCATGACGGCGGCGCCCGCTGCGGTTGCGACCAGATCGCCGTTCTTCTCGAACACGCAGCCGGTGAGGCGGAGATCGCCCTCGAGCGCAACCGGCTCCCCGATCGCATACGCTGCCGCCGAGGAGTTGTCGGCAGCAACATCGGCAAGCGTGAACTTGTACCCGGTGAATCGTGAATCGAGCACGTCGATGGCAGGTGCCACCCAGTTGGTGGCGCTCAGAACCTCGGCGCTGGTGACGCCCGGACCGGCGAGCTCGCGGCTCGTGCAGAACGCAACCTCCGGTTCGACGCGGGGTTGGATGAAGCGACCGGTCTCGAGGACGTTGTCGCCCGGCAGCACCATGGCGTCGGTCATCCACCCGTAGAGCGGTTCCTCCACATTCATCTGGCGCTGCTTGGCCGTGGATGTCAGCCCCAGCTTGGCCGCAGTGATCTGGGCCCCGGTGGCGAGGTGCTTGGCAACGACCGCATCTTGGATCTCATACGCAGAGTCGACCGTGAGACCGGGAGCGTTGCTCGTGAGCGGCGCAATCGCCGTCCGGCCGGTGATGGCGTCCCAGATACGGTCGGCGAGGGCGGCGTTGTCGGTCACGACGAAAGCGTCTCGGGTGGCAGACGGCGGGACATGGTGCGCATCGATCCTCGTCGAGCAGGCGACCGGGTGAACGACGGTACCCGAAGTGTTCCGCCATGGGGGATGACGTTCTCACATATGGAACGGCGACGGGTCCGGTTGGGTGGCTCTGCAGCTCGCAGACCTGCGAGGATGCCCAGCGCACACGACGGAGGAACTGTCTGATGATCTCGGTCGACGATACCTCGACGACGGGTTTTGGAATCGAGCATCTCCCCTACGGATCGTATTCGGTGGGGACAGCCCGAAGCCTGTGCGTCCGGATCGGCGATCACGTGCTCGACCTGCGCAGGGCCGCACAGCGCGACCTGATGCCCCAGGAATGCAACGCACCGAATCTCGATCGGTTGCTGGCGGCGGGCCGGCGACAGTGGGACGAGGTACGCACCGCGGCGCAACGGCTCGTGGGAAGCGGGCTGGATCAGGGCGAAGTCGCGGATCTCGTGCATCCCATCGGCGAGGTCGACCTGCATTTGCCGTTCGGCGTGGCCGACTACGTCGACTTCTATTCGTCGGAGCAGCACGCTTCGAACGTTGGCCGGATGTTCCGGCCCGACGCCGAGCCGTTGCTGCCGAACTGGAGACACCTTCCGGTCGGGTACCACGGCCGCGCCGGCACGGTGGTGGTCTCGGGCACACCGATCGCCCGACCGGCCGGCCAGTGGCGTGCCGCCGACGGTTCGATCGCGTTCGGGCCGAGCCGCAAGCTCGACATCGAGCTCGAGATGGGCGTGGTGCTCGGCGGCCCGACCCAGTTGGGGAATCCGGTGCCGATCGGGGACGCCGCAGACCACATCTTCGGCATCGGTCTCCTCAACGACTGGTCGGCCCGAGACATCCAGGCGTGGGAATACGTGCCCCTCGGACCCTTCCTCGGCAAGTCCTTCGCCACGACGTTGTCGCCGTGGATCACGCCGCTGGCGGCGCTCGAGACCGTGCGGTGCCCCGGCCCGACCCAGGCTCCTGTGCCGGTTCCGTACCTTCGTACCGAGACGCCATGGGCGGTTGATCTGGAGCTGGAGGTGCGGATCGCGTCGCGGGCCATGCGTGACGCCGCGATCCCCGACGTCGTCGTCGCCACCGCCAACTTCAAGGAAATGTACTGGACGATGGCGCAGCAGCTCGCCCACATGACGGTAAATGGCGCAAGCGTGCGGGCGGGGGACCTCTACGCATCCGGCACCATCTCCGGCGCAGATCCGGGATCGTACGGGAGCCTCCTCGAGCTCACGTGGAACGGCCGAGACTCGATCGAGCTTCCGGACGGATCAACACGTACGTTCCTCGAAGACGGCGACCGTGTCGTGCTCTCAGGGAGAAGCGGTGCCGGCGACATCGTGTTGGGAGATGCCGCCGGCACCGTCGTGGGCTGAAGCCGCCCGGCTACGACGCAACGCCGCTGGGCGCCGGATCGCCCGAGCGAGGGCGCGGCCCGTCGGAGGAGTCGTCGTGGTCCGGACGCCGGTTGCGACGCCACCGGATGACGAGCCATGCGAGGAGCGGGAGCCACAGCAACGGGATGACGATCCCGGCGAGCAGGACCGCTACGCCGCCGAGTTGCTGGACGAACTCCACGCTGGTGGAGAGCCCGTCGCCGAAGCCCGGCAGACCGCCCGGGTCGATGGCCTCGACGAACACCGAGTTCGTGCTCGACACGCGACGGGCGTCCAATGTCTCCCCGTCGGCGTTGACCGGAGCCGCAGTCACCCGCGTCTGGGTGCGAAGCGTGCGTTCCGGGGTGATCTCGGCGGCGAGGATGAGGAACTGGCCCGGCTCGAGGGTGGACTCCGGGTCGCCGAAGACCACGATCATGTCACCGGTCTCCAGGTCGAGCACCGTGTCGCGAACCTCGAACTCCGCCAGCGGCATGTCGCCGACGTTGGTGATCTCGAAGCACACCGTCGCGGGGTCGCCTTCCTCGACCGACACGGTGGGATCACCGGGGCAGGATTCACCCGCGTCGCCGTGGCCCGGGTAGGCGGTGACAGCCAGGTCGACTTGCGGACGGCTCAGCGCCTCGGTCAATGTCACCGTGATGGTGGCAAGAGCCACCTGCTCCTCGAGTGCACGGAGCTGGGCGCGCATGGTCTCGAGTTCGGTCTCCCGCTGCAGCAGCTGGCTTTCGATGGAGGCGATCACATCGATGCTCTCCGCCTCCGCAAGCAGTTGGCGAAGACGCACCACGCTCGTCTCGGAGGTCGAGATGCGGCTCTCCAAGTCGACGATCCGGTCCGTGACATCATCGGCTGCCACGTTCTGGCTCCGAACCTCGCCGAGCTCGCCCAGTGCGTCGAGCGCCTCGTGGAAGCGCGCCGGGTCCACCTTGTAGATCAGAACGCTGCTCGGCTCCGGGAGCCCGACACTCTGCTGCCCGAACAGGAAACCGCCGAGCCCCTCCACGATGCGGGTCGCTTCCGGCTCGGTCTCTGCCACATCGGTCACAGCCACCGTCAGCTGGGCGGTGAAGATGATCTGCCGAGCCGCCTGCCGCACCTGAGCGGCGACGATTTCTGCGTTGACGGCGGGCTCGGCGCCGTCCTGGATCAGGGTGCGATCCTCTGCAGCCGCCTCGTCGAATCCAGACTCCGTCTCGGGTGCCTCGACGGCCACTCCGCTGACCATGTCGGCGCTGATCCGATCGACCCCCGCATCGTCACTCCCCCCCGAACATGCGGCCAGCACGAGCAGCAGCGCCGTACCGAACGCAGCCGCCTTCATCGAGCGTCGTGTCTTCATCCTCATCAACCCCCTAGGTCCTGTTCCGCCGATCCGACGCTTGACCAGCACATGCGGGTTCCCAAGAAGTGTTTCGATCGAGGCAGGCCTCGATCGAGCTTCTGAGGTGCGGCTGCGCCGCGCTGTCCTCGATCGTGATGACGGCGAAGCCGCCATCACGATGAACGAGGGGGAGGCGCGGAGCTTCCCCCTCGTGCTCCCCCTCCGATTTCGATCGAGGCAGGCCTCGATCGAGCTTTGTGACGTGCGGCTCCGCCGCCCTGTGTCCCTGGTGGGGTGCACCGCACAGGTCGCTGCACCCCACAACGAGGGGGTTCCGCAGAGCACCACCAAGCAGCATTTCGATCGAGGCAGGCCTCGATCGAGCTTGTGACGTGCGGCTCCGCCGCCCTGTGTCCCTGGTGGGGTGCACCGCACAGGTCGCTGCACCCCACAACGAGGGGGTTCCGCGGAGCTCCACCCCCTCGAGCACCCCCGCACCCGTCCCGGAGGCTCACGCGGTTCGAGTGATGTAGGGCGACGAGCGGAGCAATGTCGCAGTGGAGGGGAGTCTGAGGGGAAGCTCCGCGCCTCCCCCTTCAACCTTCGTTCGGTGGCTCCGCCACCGAACGGAGCAACAAACGCCGGCCCGAAGGGCCGACGACTGAACTCGACCCCGAGCGAAAGCTCGGGGTCGAAACCCCCTAGCGGCGATGCCCGAGGCGGCGGGAGGCAAGGGCGGCGGATTCGACCACGGCCGCGGCGATCTTGCCGAGAATCGGATCCATACGGGCGGCGGGCCCGGCCACGCTCATCGAAGCGACGACCGCACCATGGATGTCCCGAATGGGTGCGGCAACGGACAGGACACCGACCTCGGACTCGTTGAGGTTGTGGGCATAGCCCTGCCTGCGGATCACCTGCAGCTCCTGACGGAGCCGCTTGTGATTCGTCACCGTCTCGGGCGTGACCTGAGGCAGCTCCCAACCGTCGAGGAGCCGGTCGAGCTCGTAATCCGACGCATAGGCCAGCAGGCACTTTCCCGTCGCCGTGCAATGTGCCCAGTTGCGTCTGCCGACATCGAGAAAGAGCCGGAGCGTGTGCGGGCTGTCGAGCCGCTCGACATAGACGACTTCCCGACCGTCGAGCACCGCAACCTGCGTCGTCTCACCTGTGGCGTTGCGGAGTCGTTCCATCGGGGGGACCACGGCTTCATGGAGGTCGAGATGCGTGGCGACCGCAGCTCCCAGGTCGTAGACGGCGAGGCCGAGCCGGTACTTGCTGCTGTCCGGGTTCTGTTCGAGAAGGGCCTCGGCCGCCAACGTGGACACGAGTCGGTGCACGGTCGACTTGCCGAGATCGAGCCGCCGTGCCAGCTCCGACACTCCAAACTCTCGATCGCGCGAGCTGAATTGCTTGAGCAGCCGCGCGGCGTTGCGCACCGAGGAGAGGAGCTGGCGGTCGTCAGCCATGCCGTTTGCCCCGCACGGCATCGAGGACGGCCCGCCGCAATTCGTCTGGAGACACGCCGGGGGCGTCGACGAGAGCCTCGACGGTCTCGTTCCAGGGGACGATCTCCCTTGCCAGCAGCGCCTGCGCCCGACGCAGCCCGGCGACGGCCGCTCCCTCCATCTCGTCGACGAGGGCGGTGCGCCCTCCGGCGTGAGTGCGGATGGTCTCGAAGTCGCGCGCCTGGGCTCCGTGCGCGTTGGCGAGCCCCGAACCGGCATGGGTGGCGTGATGCTCGGTGAGCTGCCCCCCGGGTTGCACGACCAGGTGATAGAGATAGGTCGTCACGCCGAGAGCACGCCTCACCCGGTCGCCGGCCGCCCCCTGCTGCTCGTCGATCAGCCCCAGCGAGGGCAACACCACCGGATCGTAGAAGCGCACCGTCCACGTCAGCGGCCCCACGGCGTCCTCGGTGGCCACTTCCGGGCCCTGTGGCGGGGCGAGCGCCTCCGTGGTCGCAACGACATGGAGATTCTGCACCCCGGCGGCCACGACGGTGAAGTCCCCGGCCCGCAGCAGCGCCATACGGCCGGAGACTCCTGGTGGCTCGTGCTGGGCTCGAGCGACGTACGCCGCATGCACTGCTCGCACGTAGTCGGCCATTGCCTGACGCATGTCTTCGGGCCGCACTGCACTCATGGGTCCACAGTACCGGCTCGTTCCGCTATGGGGAAAGGCGTTCTCTCATGAGGGACGCACTTGGGGGAACGACGTCGGTGCGCTGGGACCGCACCGAGCGTCGCTCCACCCCCTCGCCGGCCACCCAACTCCCCTGGCCACGGTCTGGGTGGTCGATGAAGTCTCAGCGAACCTGCTCCGCGGCTTTGGCGAAGCGCGCCATCCCGAACGCCATGGCTCCGACGGCGACCACGATTGCACCGGCCATGATGAACGCCACGGACGGATCGAGTGGTGCGGACGCGGGTCCACCCCCGATACCTGCCGATGCCACCACGGCCTCTGCTTCGACAACCTTTATCGAGCCCACCATCTCCGGGTGGATCGTGCAGATGTAGTCGTAGACGCCCGCCTCCTCGAAGACGCGGATGAAGTCCTCGCCGGGATCGACGAAGCCCGAGTCGAACTGTCCTTCGATGGTGACGGTGTGAGGCACTGCGCCGTCGTTGCGCCAGCGAACCGCTTCGCCCTCCTCGATCGTGACGGTTGCGGGCTGGAAGGCGTTGTCGATCATCTGAACGGTCCGGCGGATGTTCGGCTCGCCTTCGGCGACCGCCGTCCCACCATCCGATCCTGCGCCGTCGGCGGCGCCCTCCGGAGCCTCGACGACCACGGCGCCACCCGGATCCTCGATCGGCTCGGTCGCCTCGGTGACGACGAGCCGGCCCGTCATCTCGGGATGCAGCGTGCACACGTAGTCGTAGGTCCCCGGTGTCGTCAGCCGGACGCCGAACGTCGCGCCGGGACTCAGGATGCCGGAGTCGAATCCGGCGGCCGCGGAGGTGACCGTGTGAGGCAGGGCGCCGTTGTTGGCCCATCCGATGGTCTGACCCGCACTCACGGTGAGGGTCGCCGGCCGGAAGGCGTTGTCGACGATCGAGACGCTCGAGGGCCCGGCGGCACCGCCGGGTACCGGACCTCCTGGATCGGGGCCGCCTTCCTCGGGTGGCGGATCGCCCGTCGGGGCCCCAGTGACCGTGATCGTCCCGGACATGCCCGGGTGAATCGTGCAGACGTAGTCGTACGTGCCCGGGTTCGAGAACGTCCGCCGGTACGTGTCCCCGGTGAAGAGGAAGCCCGAGTCGAATCCACCGGAGGAGGAGGTGACGGTGTGCGGCACGACACCTGTATTCGTCCAGACAACGGTGCTCCCGGTCGAAACGGTCTTGCTGGCCGGGGTGAATGCGTTGTCGACGATGGTCACGCCGCCGGTCACCGGTGGTGGCGGCGATGTACCGGGAGGTGGGTCGGGCTCCACCGGTGGGGGTGCGGGCGGCGGTGGGTCGCCCCCCGCTCCCAGCACCACCACGGTGGCCGTCATCTCGGGGTGGAGCGTGCAGAAGTAGTCATACGTACCGGCAGTACTGAAGGTGCGGGTGTACGTGTCGCCGCCGAAGACGAACCCCGAGTCGAAGGTGCCGCCGAGATCAGTCACGGTGTGCGGCGCCGCCCCGGTGTTGCTCCATGTCACGGAGCTCCCCAACCCAACCGTGAGCACGCCGGGAGTGAATCCGAAGTCGAAGATGCTGACGTCGCCGGCGACGGGAGGTGGAGGCGGCGGTTCGGGTGCCGGCGGCGGATCGACCGGTGGTGGCGGAGGCGGTGGATCCCCGCCGTCGGACACCACGGTGATCGTCCCCGTCATGTCCGGGTGGATGATGCAGAAATAGGCGTAGGTTCCAGCCGATCCAAAGGTGCGGCTGTAGGTCGCTCCCCCACCGAAGATGCCGCTGTCGAACAACCCGTCGTTGGCCGTGACGGTGTGCTCATCCCCGTCGTTGTTCGCCCAGGTCACGGTGCCTCCGACACCGACCGTGAGCGAAGCGGGTTGGAAGCTGCGATCGACGATGTTCACGTCGCCGGCCGCAGGAGGAGGTGGCGGTGGCTCACCGGGATCCGGCGGCGGGGTGTCGGCGGCGACGGTGATCGTGCCGTGATACGCCGTGTTGTCCTCGTCTTTGTCGTCGATGTACGTGTACACGCCTTCGATCGCAAAGTTGAACGTGAACGACTGGCCGGCTTCGAGATTGCCGCTGTCGAACTCCTCAGGGCCTGTTTCGGACCGCATCCGGTGTCGCTCGTCGTCGTTGTTCTGCCAGGTGACGTTCGTTCCCGGCGCCACGGTCAGGTCCTTGGGGGACAACTCGGCACCGATCGACACGATCTCCTCGGCGGCGACGGCCGTCGCCAGCGGCGAAACGACGGCGAGCAGCGCCACCGCCGCACCAACCCGCAGGATCCGCGACCATCGCTCACGACTCATCGACCTTCTCCTTCGGGCGTGGGCTCACAGCGCAACGATGACGCAGACCCCCCTAGGCCGATGTCCGATGGGAGCTAATCGGGCGTTAACAGGGTGCGGGCCTCGCCGCACCCGCACGGATCGGTTCGCCTGGTGCAAGCTCGTTCCCTCATGCGGGACACCGTGCCACATCGGGGAACGGCGCCGGTAGGGTCGGCGGCGAGATGCCAGCCGTCACAAATGGGTGTTCGTCCTGATGGGAATCCTCCGCCTCGGCCACGTCGACATCACCGTTCCCGACCTGGATCTGGCGACGGCGTACTACACCGAAGTGATGGGGATGCTGGAGGTCGAGCGCACCGCCGACCAGGTGTTCTTCAAGTGTTGGGACGAGGAGGACCACCACTCGCTCGCAGTGCGGTACGACCCGCGAGTGGGCATCGATCGTTTCGCGTTCAAGGTCGAGCACGAGGACGACCTGGCCGCACTCGAGGACAGCGTCGAGACCTACGGATACGCCGTCACGCGCATCAGCGACGGCGAGTCGGTCGGTCAGGGTGAGTCGATCCGGTTCGAGACGCCGTCCGGCCACGAGATGGAGCTCGTCCACGAGGTCGAAGTCGTCGGCGGGCTCCTGCCCAAGGTCAATCCGGATCCCGTTCCGATGGGGCTCAAGGGCATCGCACCGCCCCGCATGGACCACCTGCTCGTCACGGCCGAAGAGGTCCCCGAGGCGTCGAAGTTCTACATGGACGTCCTCGGATTTCGTCTCACCGAACAGCTTCTGGACGGCGACGGCCAACAGATCGGCACGTGGATGGAGCGCTCACACTCGCCACACGACCTCGCGGTGGTCACAGGGCTCAATGGAGGACTGCATCACTTCGCCTACTGGCTCGACGATTGGGATCACGTGCGAAAGGCGGCGGACATCCTCGCCTACAACGCCATCCAGATCGACGTGGGACCGACCCGCCACGGCATCACCCGTGGCAACACCATCTACTTCTTCGACCCCATGGGCACCCGCAACGAGGTGTTCACCGGCGGCTACCGCCCCGACCCGGACTTCCCGACCATCACTTGGACCGAGGACAACATCGGCAAGGCGATCTTCTACTACGAGGGTGAGCTCAACGACCGCTTCATGAGGATGCACACATGAGTGTTTCGATCGAAGCAAGCTCCCCCAAGGGGGTGCTCGAGGGGGAAAGGCTCCGCCGTCCCCCTCGATCGGAGCGCAGCGACATGCGCGGTGCGCTCCGCTGGGAAACCGTCGGCGAAGCCGACACGTATTGGACTCGATCGAAACCCGTTTCGATCGATGTGCACAGCTGATGGGGATCTTGCGTCTTTCGCACGTTGAGATTCGGGTTCCGGACCTGGAGCTGGCCACCGCCTACTACGCAGAGGTGGTGGGGCTGATCGAGACCGCACGCGAGGCCGAGCGGGTGTTCCTCAAGTGCTGGGACGAACACCAACATCACTCCGTGATCCTGCGGTATGCCCCCACGTACGGCCTCGAGAAGATGGCGTTCAAGCTCGAACACAGCTCCGACCTCGATTTCTACCAGCGGCGCGTCGAGGACGCCGGGATCACCGTCAAACGATTCGCCGTCGGCGAGCTGGGGCCGGGATCAGGCGAGACGATCCAGTTCGAGGCGCCGAGCGGGCACACCACCGAGCTGGTCTGGGGCATGGACTACGTCGGCAACTTGTTGCCGCTGACCAACCCTCCCCCCGAGCCGCAGGGCCTCGTCGGCATCCACCCGCCGCGGATCGACCACATCTTCCTGTTGTGCGAGGACGTCGACGGCGCCACCGCGTTCTTCCAGGACGTGCTGGAGTTCCGGCTCACCGAGCAGATCCTGGCCGACGACGGCTTCCAGCTCGCCACTTTCCTCGAGAGGTCACATACGCCGCACGACATCGCGTTCATCACGGGCCCCAACGGAGGGTTCCACCACTTCGCCTTCTGGCTGGACGACTGGAATCAGGTCCGCAACGCAGCCGATCTGTGCTCGTACCACGGCGTGCGAATCGACGCCGGCCCGACGCGACACGGGGCAACGCGCGGCTGGGGTCTGTATTTCTTCGACCCCGCAGGCAACCGCAACGAGGTGTTCACCGGCGGGTACTGGGCCGACCCCGATCGCGAGCCCGTGACGTGGACCGAATCCGACATGGGCCGAGCCATCTTCTACTACGAAGGGGTGGTCCCCCAACAGTTCCTGACGGAGCACTCGTGATGTGGCGGCGTGCCGCCCTCCGGTCCGCTCACTGCGGAGTACGTTTTGTGGACGGCGAACAGGAGGGACGATGAGCGACAAACCTCAGCTTCCCCGCACCGAGCGAGACGAGGCGCCCTTGTACCTCGCCAAATACCTCGAACGGCAGCAACGCGCTCAGACCGAGACCGACGCCATCGACGGCGAAGACACGACACCCCTGTACCTGCGGAGCTTCCGAGAGCGCCGGGAACGGGAGAGCCTCACCGACTCATTGCCGCCGCTGTACCAGCGCTCCGAGCTCGGGATGCAACGCACGCTTTCGGAGGACAACCGCAACAAGGAGATCTCGGCACCGGCCGCTGCCAAGCCCAAGCTGGCCGCAGACATCTACCTCATACGCCACGCCGAGACCCAGGGATACTCCAGCGAGTCCGGCATCACTCCGATGGGCACGTGGCAGTCCCACACGTGGGGACACACCCTCGCCAAGCGGATCCGGGACGGCGAGACCGTGGTGATCAAATCGGCAGGCACCAATCGAGCAGGAGAGACGGCTGCCCAGATCCACAGAGGTCTCACGAGCGGAGTCGCATTGTTCGAGAAGGACGTGAAGGTCTTCGAACCCGAGCCGATGGAGGAGTTCCGCAACTTCAAGGTGGCTACGCCTCAAGGGCTACGCGACGTAACGTCCGCGTTTCGTGAGTACTACGCGGTCCTCGAGGAGTTCGAGCGCACCGCTCTCGGCGACCGGCCGATGTGGCTCGTGGAGGTCGACCGGTTCTGGCGCACCCAGCAGGGTGGTGCGGACCCGATCGAGCACTGGCTGAACATCCCGATGATGCACTTCGAACCCCCCGCGATGTGTGTCCGCCGGTTCTGGATCGGGCTGCAGCGTCTCGCCGCCGAGCACCCCGGAGCACGCCTGGTGGTCGCAACGCATTCGGGCCCCATCCGGGCGTTTGCGATCTGGGCGTTTGGGTACGACCCCGGCGAGCCCTACAACACCGAGCACGTGCGAGCCAAGGTGATGGAGGGCGGCCGGGAAGCGCTCGTGAGCTACCGCAACCGGGTACAAGAGGTTCACGTCCCTGAGATCGAATCCCTCCCCACCTGGCAAATCGACGAACAATGGGTCCCGGCATGAGCCGGATCCCGTGCGGCGAGCGATCCGCAGGACGCACCGCGTCACGAACCGGCGCCTACGAGGAACCAAACCATGTGCGAAGCATGCCCCACACTCACTCCTGAGCAACGAGCAATCCGCCATCACCGCCCGACCACAGGATGGAGGATGCAGCACGTGACGTCGGACTACATCGTGTGGTTCGAGAACTACACACCAGCCGACCGGGCCCGCATCGGCGGCAAGAACGCATCGCTCGGCGAGATGATGGCCGCCGGTCTCCCGGTCCCCCCCGGTTTTGCCATCAGCACGGATGCGTACACCACTTTGCGGCGCCACTCCAGCCTGGTGCACGACGTCAACCGCCTGCTTGCCGGTGTCGACTTCACCGATCCGGTCGGGCTACAAGCGACCTCCGCCGAGATTCGCTCGCTGATCGAGGAGATTCCGGTACCCGACGACATCACAAGTGCGATCCGTCTGGCTTACGGGGAGCTGTGCGAGCTGTGCGATGTCGAGGATGTCCCTGTTGCGGTGCGCTCCTCCGCAACGGCCGAGGACCTCCCCGATGCGTCGTTTGCCGGGCAGCAGGACACGTTTCTGTGGATCACGGGCGCCGATGCCGTCGTCGAGCACGTGCGCCGCTGCTGGTCATCGGTCTTCACGGATCGGGCCATCTCGTATCGCCGGGAGATGGGCCACGACCACGAGGTGATCTCGATGAGCGTGGGCGTGCAGAAGATGGTCCGTCCCAAGGCGGCGGGCGTCGCCTTCACCCTCAACCCGTCCGACGGAGACCGATCGCAGATCGCAATCGATGCCTCGTGGGGGTTCGGCGAGGCGGTGGTCTCCGGTGAGGTGACCCCCGACAACTTCCTCGTCGACAAGGTCATCCGCGAGGTCGTCTCTCGCACGATCTCGCCGAAGACGTTCGAGTACTGCCTCAACGACGAAGGCGTTGTCGAACGCTGCGATGTCGATGAAGAGCGTGCACTGGCGCCCTGCATCGACGACGACGAGATCAAGGCGATCGCCGGCCTGGCCCGGCAAGCGGAGCGCCACTACGGCAGTCCCCAGGACATCGAGTGGGCGGTCGACCTCGATCTCGACCCGCCGCACAACGTGATCTTGCTGCAGGCCCGGCCCGAGACGGTGTGGTCGCAGAAGAAGCGGCGCACCGTCGCCAAGGAGGGCCAGGGTTTGATGGACGGCATCGTGTCGACGTTGCTGTCGCCCATGCACAGTCGCGGCAAGACGTCCACCGTGGAGGAGGACTGACCGGGGCCGAGGAACCCGGTCCGAGACAGCACAGGGGAACCGGCTCGCCGGTTTGGACCACACGACGGAGGAGCAATGGCAGAACGATTCGACAGCCCATTCGACATCGAGACCCCGGCGGGGGCGGAGGGCTGGCAGGACCTGTACACGTACTCTCTGCCGTTCTCCGAGGACCGGCGCGACTACGAGGACTCGGTGTTCTGGTTCCAGGACGGCGTGCACTGGCCGGAGGTACTCACGCCTTGGGACGCCACGTTCTATGAGTACGCCATTGCGTGTCTCTCCCAGTACAACACGCGCCACTACCTGATCCCGCCGGCGCTGGGCATCGACTACCGCGTGCTCAACGGGTACGCCTATCTCACGCCGGTGCCGGTCATCGATCCTGCCGAGATCGAGGCTCGTGTGCCCGAGTTCATGGAGCGGGCCGGGTTCTACTTCATGAACTGGAACGATCTCTACGACAAGTGGCTGGGGAAGATCAAAACCCTTGCCGCAGAGATGGACGCCATCTCGTTCGACCCGCTACCGGAGAAAGAGGACATGTCGGTTGTGACCGAGGGCCACGGCACCGGCTCCGGTCTCACGATCCAGGAGGACTACCGGAAGCTGCTGAACCTCGGGCTGCGGCTCTGGCAATACCACTTCGAGTTCCTCAACCTCGGATACGCCGCATACCTGGACTTCTTCGGGTTCTGCAAGGAGGCCTTCCCCAACATCCCCGACCTGGCAATCGCCAAGATGGTGGCGGGTGTCGAGGTCGACCTCTTCAAGCCGGATGAGTACCTCAAGGAGCTGGCGCAAGCCGCCATCGATCTCGGGGTCGCCGAGGCCTTCGATGCGGACGGAGTCGCCGCCATCGAGGATGCGCTGGCATCCAGCGACGCCGGGGCCCAGTGGCAGGCCAGGTGGGACGCCGTCAAGGATCCGTGGTTCAACTTCTCATCCGGCTCTGGCTTCTACCACTCGGATCAGATCTGGGTCGAGCATCGGGAGATCCCCTACGGATTCATCCAGAACTACATCGCCAAGATCCGGGACGGCGTCAACCTGGCACGACCCACCGACGACATCCGGACCGAGCGCGACCGCATCATCGGCGAGTACCGCGACCTGCTCGCCTCGGACGAAGACCGGGAGGCCTTCGACGGGAAGCTGGGGCTTGCCGGCGTCGTGTTCCCCTATGTCGAGAACCACAACTTCTACGTCGAGCATTGGAGCCACTCGATCCTGTGGCGCAAGATGCGGGAACTCGGATCGGTCTTCGTCAAAGAGGGCTTCTTCACCGACGCCGACGATGTGTTCTATCTCAAGCGCGACGAGGTGAACGAGGCCATCTGGGACATGTACTCGGCGTGGGCAGTGGGTACCTCGCCGCGGGGTCCTGCCTACTGGCCGCGGGAGCTCGGCCGCCGCAAAGGCATCCTCAACGTGCTGCGGGAGTGGTCGCCGCCACCGGCGCTCGGCGAGCCACCGGATGTGGTCACCGAGCCGTTCACCATCATGCTGTGGGGCATCACGTCGGACTCGATCGGCATGTGGCTCGGCGGTGCGGACGAGACCGGCGGGCTCAATGGCTTCGCCGCATCCCCCGGCGTGGCCGAGGGCCCGGCACGGGTGATCCAGTCGGCCGATCAGATCGGCGAGATCCAGGAAGGCGAGATCCTGGTGGCACCGTTGACGGCGCCGTCGTGGGCGCCTGTCTTCAACAAGATCGGGGCCACCGTCACCGATATCGGAGGGATGATGAGCCACGCCGCCATCGTCTGCCGCGAGTACGGCCTGCCCGCCGTCACCGGCACCGCTTTCGGCACCAAGACCATCACGACCGGTCAACGGATCCGCGTCAACGGCAGCGAGGGAACCGTAGAGATCTTGGAGTAGAAGGAGACGTCAGACGTCAGACGGCAGACAGCAGACGGAGCAACGGAGATCTCGAGTCCCCTGCATCCGTCTCAGGTCTGGAAGCGAGCGCGGCGAGCGTTCTGACCTCTGCGGAGAACAAACGGCAAAGGCAAAGGAGCACGAGACATATGCTCTCCAAAGAACAGAACGAACAGTTGACTCGAGTGGGGCCCGGCACGCCGATGGGTGAGTTGCTGCGGCGGTACTGGTACCCGATCGCATTCGAACGCGATCTGGCGGAGTGGCCGATCAAGAAGGTCCGTTTGCTCGGCGAGGACTTCGCCCTATGGAAGACTCCGCAGGGTGGCTACGGCATCTTGCAGGAACGCTGCCCGCACCGCCACGCCTCGATGGTGTACGGCGTCGTGGAGGAGGACGGGCTGCGCTGTGGCTACCACGGCTGGCTGTTCGACTGCAGCGGACAGTGCATCGATCAACCCGCCGAACCGGAGAAGTCGACCTTCAAGACGCGTATCAAGGCGTTCGCCGGAGAGGCGCAGGCCATGGGCGGCATGGTCTGGGTGTACATCGGCCCCGATCCGGCCCCTGAGCTTCCTCGCTTCGACGTCTTCGTCGATCCCGGGTTCCAGGACGTGGGACATTCGATGCTCCCGTGCAACTGGCTCCAGATCATGGAGAACTCGGTCGACCCCCATCATGTCGAGTGGCTGCACGGCCGCTATTTCCAGTTCCTCGGCGAACAGCAGGGGTTCCTGGCGCCGGCGGCGTTTCAGCAGAAGCACGTTCAGGTCGGATTTGACCCGATGGAGTGGGGCATCCTCAAGCGCCGTGTGCTGGAGGGCCACACCGAGACCGACGACGACTGGGCCGTCGGCCATCCGCTCGTGTTCCCGTACTTCATGCGGGTCGGCGGGGCGGGCATCGATCAGATGCAGATCCGGGTGCCGATCGACGACACGACCACGTGGGCGCTGTTCTACGCCAATCACCACCCGGAAGGCCTCAAGGAGTATCCCGAGCAGGTGTACCCGACGGATTACGAGTACCAGTGGATGGACGAGAACGGCAACTTCATCGTCGACTACATCGAGGGTCAGGACGTGATGGCGTGGGTCACCCAAGGCGACATCACCGATCGGTCGGCCGAGCACATCGGCAAGTCCGACATCGGCGTGGTCATGCTGCGCCGCATGTTCAAGGAGCAGATAGCGCTCGTCGCCGAGGGAAACGATCCGACGGTCGCCTTCACCCGTGAACCCCATGAACGCATCGAGCTGCCGTGCGAGAAGAACAAGTTCGGCGCCGGCGTCGACTTCGCCCTGTCGTGGATCGACATGGGATCGACCCGCTATTCGCCCGACAAGGACACGCTCATGAAGCTGCACGTCGATGCCGCCACGGCTCGCGGCGACGCACCGAAGGTGGGGTGACGGCGCTGACCGCGCTGCGGAGGTACCCGAACCACGTCGAACCGCCGGACCCCATTGCGGGGCGGCGGCTCGGCGGTGTTCACTGGTGGGATCCGGATCGCATCCACCACCTCGAGGAGATGCCGCGCTTCTGCCCCATGTGCGGGGAAGACCTCGGCGACGGAATCTCGGTGGAGTACTGGCAAGCCGAACAGCGTGTCTACCACACGTGGTGCCACGCCTGCGGCTGGACGGGCGACATCATCCGTGTCCGCAGGATGATCGGCTACGAAGCGGCCGAATAGGATTCGCTTCTTGCGTAGCTGAGCGCGGGATACTGCGCCGATGTACGCAAGAACGGGGGACGCCGCCCGTCGTGCCACCAAACGTGATCGCCCCCCGCGGTAGCCGGTACCTGACACACCGGATTGGCGCGCCGCCGGCCACCGACCGGGGCTGACTCACCGCTCGGCCATGAGTGGCCAACTCGTCGAAGAGCGAATTCTGGGATCGGCTGTCGAAGTCGGTCGGTATGGATCGTCGTGGGATCACACGACGGGAGAGAGATCCCGCCACGCACCCCTCAGGAGGGAAATCATGGCGAAGTTCGTCTTGCTGTACAGCGGTGGCTCGATGCCGGAGACGGAGGAGGAGCAGGCGCAGGTGATGCAGGCATGGAGCGAGTGGCTCGGCTCGGCCGGCGACAACCTCGTGGATGGCGGCGCCCCGATCGGCCAGAAGAAGTCGGTTGCCCCCGATGGTGCCGTGTCCGATGGTGGCGGTGCGATCAGCGGCTACAGCCTCATCAACGCCGACTCCCTGGACGAGGCAGTGGCGTTCGCCAAGGGCTCGCCACACCTGACCGCCGGCGGGACGGTCGAAGTGGGCGAAGCCATCGAGATGTAGCCGGCTCCACCCTGCTGCGTGCCCGTCGCCCCGGGGGCGGCGGGCACGTTTGCGTCACTCCCCGACGAACGACCCATCGGGCGCCATCACGAAGTCGGCTGTGAGCGGCCGGAAGGCGGAGCGAAACCCGCCGTCGTCGATTCCAGCGATGATGCGGAGGTCGCCGGGTTTCCCGTTGTCCCACACCCCTTGGATCTCCACGCAATAGCTCTCCCCGGAGGCCCCGGCCAGATCCCGCACGCCCGTCTGGCCGAGGTACTGCGCCACCAGCGCCGGGAACGACTCGGTGCGCAACTCGCCCATCATCTCGTCGAGCAGCCGGGCCGCCTCGTTCTCGTCCACGATTGAGATTCTGACACACCACATCCCCGGCTGCGGGCGCAGGCAGCTCCCGGACCTCGAATCATCGTGCGGCGTCGTGCGCGACGAACATTCGGTCAGCGAGGGGCTCAGTGCCGCCGGGCAACCTCTATGCCAGCCCGTGGCGAACAGCGAGGACGGCGGCCTGGGTACGGTCGGTGACTCCGAGCTTGGTCAGCACGGCACTGACGTAGTTGCGTACCGTGCCCTCCGAGAGGAAGAGCCGCTCGGCGATGTCGGCGTTGCTCAGACCCCGCCCCACGAGTTGCAGGACTTCCCGCTCCCGCTCGGTCAGGTCGGCGGCGACGTCCGTGGCTGTGTCATCGACGCCGCCCCGGGCTACGCGGTCGAACAGCTGGCCCGCCACGTTCGGGTCGACGTGGGTGCCTCCGGCCGCCGTGCCGCGAATGGCCTCGATCAACTTGTCGCGCGGCGTGTCCTTCAGCAGGTAGCCGGCCGCCCCGGTGCGGATCGCGTCGAGCACCATCTCGGGTGCGGCATAGGTGGTCAGGACGAGGACCCGGACCTCGGGGTCTTTGTCCACGATGGCTCTCGTGGCCTGCACGCCGCTACCGCCCGGCATCTTGAGGTCCATCAGCACCACGTCCGGCATCGTCTGCGCGACGACCTCGACGGCATCGGCGCCGTTGCTCGCTTCGCCGACCACCTCGATGCCGGAGGCGGTGGACAGAATGGCCTGGAGACCTTCTCGCACCAGGTCCTGGTCGTCGCAGATCACAACCCGGATGGTCATCGGGGCACCGCCACCTCGAAGCGGACCGTTGCGCCCTCCCCAGGACTGCTCTCGATATCGAGCGCACCACCGATGAGGGTCGCACGTTCCCGCATGCCGGCGAGCCCGAGGTGACCATCTTCGAGCGCCGCCTCCGGATCGAACCCGACGCCGTCGTCTTTGACGACGAGGATCATCCGATCGCGGTCGCGCCTCAGCTCGAGCTGGGCGTACGCGGCCTGGGAGTGCCGCACGACGTTGGTCAAGGCCTCGTCGGCGATGCGATAAGTGACTTGTTCGAGCGACGGGTCGATCTCACCGACATCGGTCACGGAAGCAAGGACGGCAACACTCGTCGTCTCGTTCATGTCCGTTGCGATCTTCTCCAGCGCACCCACGAGGCCCAGCTCCTCGAGAGCGGATGCGCGCAGTGCGTCGATGGCACGACGCGCCTCGTCCAATCCGGACCGGGCTCCCTCGAGCGAGCGATCGACCATGGAGCGCGCCCGGGACGGGTCATCGTCCCAGAGGCTCTTGGCGCCCTCGAGCTGGACGGCCATCGCGCTCAGGGTGTGCGCCAGGGTGTCGTGGAGCTCACGCGCCAGCCGGTTTCGCTCCCTGCTTGTGGCGAGCTGCTCGACGGTCGCCGCATGCTGCACCAACTCGCGTTGCTGCTGTCTCTGCACGCGGACGATGCTCGTGATGAAGTAGCCGACGAAGACGAACAGCAAGCCGCGGCCCACCAAGAGCGCTCCAACCGCGGTTGCACCGGCATTGGTGCCTTCGATCTGGGCCCCGAGACGGGCACCGTCGAGCAACGTCACCCCCAAGGAGAACAGCACGACAGCCCGGAAACGGTACTGCCAGGCGACGAAGATCAGCGGGACGAGGAGCACGAAGAACAGGAGCCAGTAATCGGCAACGGCTTCGTTGACGCCCTCGCCCGCATCGAGCCGGGCCGCCACCGTCATCGAATGCTCGACGATGGGTCCCAAGGTGGCGACGGCCAGCGCAACCGGGAGGTAGGCGCGGCCCATGCGCTCTCGAAGCCACGATGACCCCAGGTAGATGAGCAGGGCCACCGACACGACGATGCCCGGCACCGGTACCTGCCGGGTGGTGATGCTTGCCGCATCCTGGATCGACAACCAAACGAGACCGAGGAATGCGATCCGAATCGCCACGAACCAGCGGAACAGCTTCAGAAGCCCGGGTTCGATGATGGCGGCCGTCATGGCCGCATTATGCGTCCGGCCCGGCTCCGCGGTCACCGATCTCCGTCGCTTCGTGACGAGGCGCGCAGGCGAATGTGACAGATGTCATGGGTCGAGGTGGGAATTGCATGCGCCGATGTGCGCGCCGTGACTGACGCCCGCCGCCCGTTCTTGATCCAATCGCTCCACCAGATCAACGAGATCCACGGAGGTGGACCATGGGCAAACGAAGCATCTTCATGGCGGTCGGGTTGGCCACGGTGGCCCTGGTGGTCAGCGCCTGCAGCATCGACGTCGAGCGCAACGCCGACGGGTCGTTGCAGGTCGACACGGTCATCACCGAGCAGAGCCTCGCCGCTGAGCTCGAGCGAGATCCGCAGAACGACAACGTCTCCGTGGACATCCTCGACGGGTACATCGTGGCGACCGCCGACCACACGGGGATCGAGGGCGACACCCACGCCGTGAGCTTCCGGGCCGACGTGGGTGTGGAAGACGGCACACTGACGGTCCAGGTCTCCGAGGTCACCTTCGACGGCTTCCCCATCCCGCAGTCGTTCGTCGATCAGTGGAACGCCGAGCTCGCCCGTGCCATCGAGCGAGCGGCCCGCCAGCATCCCGATGCCTCATTGCTCTCCGTCAGCCTGAGCGGTGATGAGCTTGCCATGGAATGGCGGATCGAGACCCCCGAGAGCAAAGGGTCATAGCGGGTCGGAGTCCCCGTCGCAGCGAGGGTGGTGCCAGGACCACCCTCGCTGCTCCGCGCCGGGGATGGCGTCTCGGACCGAGCTCCGGCGGTCCAAGCAAGGCGATCATGGTCTATCAAGCCGTGGCGCCATGCGAGGCTGCGGAATCCGTACCACGGGTGCCGGATGTGGGGTACGTGGGGCGACCACTTCGGCACGTGCATGCGATGCAGTATGCTGATGTGCATGCAGAGCACGAGTGTGCGTATCGACCAAGTCACCCACCAAGAGCTGAAGCGCCTCGCCAAAGAGCTCGGCGCCACCGTCGGTGAAACCGTTGCCCTCGCCGTCCGCCGCCTCCGCCAAGACCGAATCGGTGAGGAACTCACCGCCGTCCTGACCAAGGACGAAACCGACTGGCTCGATGCTGACCTCGGGTGACGTCATCGACCTCGACCTCGGTCTTCGCGAGGGCCGCGAGGCCGGCTTCCATCATCCCGCCGTGGTCGTGACCGCTCAGCGCATCCTCGATGCGCAACCCTCTGTGATCCACGTGGTGCCACTCACCACCAGCATCCGCGGCTTCACCTCAGAAGTCACGATCGAACCCGACGCCGCCAACGGACTCCAGGACCGCTCGGCCGCCCAATGTCAGCACATACGTGGGGTATCGACCGGACGGGTCGAGCACGTCCGCGGCAACGTCGGCCCCGCTGCACGCACCCAGATCCGGGCCACCATCGGCCTGATCCTCGACATCCCTGCCTAGCAGGGTGCGGAAAAAGGGTCGGCACACTCGTGACGGCAGCAGACCATGTCGACGAGGGGCTATCAACGCTGCCTAACGAATGCCAGTTGCGCTTTTTTCGCACCCTGCCAGCCCATCTCAGCCAATGCCGGGCAGGTTTATCAGCCGCGGACACGCCGCGGTATATCGACGGCGACGCCCGTCGGATCCGAGGCCAGCGGATCGACGGCAGCGATCGGGAACGACTGCAACACCACGTCGCCCGCCCGGCTGACCTGGTACACGGTGCCCGTGTCGCGCGCAGTGATCCAGAGATCGTCCGCCGACCCGACGCTCACGCCTTGGATGTTGGTGATACCGCCGGGGAAGTCCTCGGTGACGAAGGGGCCGCCATCGGTTGGAAAGCTTGCGATCAGCTCACCGGTCAACCCGACGTTGTATACACGCTCCGCTGCGTTGTCGGTGATCCACAGGCTTTGGGTGAAGCGGTCGTAGTCGATGGCCTGCGGACTCGTCGCCGCAACGTCGAAGTCGGACGTGGGGAACGACGAGATCAGGTCACCATCGCGATCGATGTTGTAGACCATCGGAACGCCGGTACCGGCAGGCGGATCGTCGACGACCCACAAGGTCGGGTTGCGTCGATCGAACGTCAGCCCCATACCCTCGGTTCCAACCGCCCCGAAATCTGCTGCAGAGATCTCGCGGATGACCACGCCGTTGCGGTCGTAGTTCACGAGCTTGCCTGGCACGGAACCGTCGCCCGTACCCTCATTGGCACCCCAAAGGGTCCCATCCCTCGGATCGACGGCGATCGAAGAGATCGCAGTGTTGGGCGTGGGAAACGACGCCAGGAGCGCGCCGAGCTCGCTGACCTGGTACGTCACCTTGGTTACATCGTCCACGACCCACAGGGTGATCTCCCTCGTGCGCGCCGTGGCGGCGGTCGGATGGGCGACTACGGCCGCCACGAGTACGGCGCATAGCCCGGCCAAAAACACCCTTCTCATCGAGACCTCCTTCCCTTGCCCCCAAGGTCTGATATAGGTGATGTGTTTGACGGTAGCGCCCGGCAGGATTTAGGCCGTGATCCGGGCGACTCAGATCGACTGGATACGCGGCGGCATGGCCGCCGGATGACGACTCGATCGAGCATTGAGCCCCCTGGCTGGGCTCGAAGTCGTCTAAACCGCCGGCGAGATCCAGGCGTTCATAAGGTGTGAGCATCGCCACCAGCGAGGTTCGATGGCCGAGGTGGAGCGCCGAGACCCAGACGTTCGGATTCCCGGACGGTTCGAGGTGTTCTATCGCGAGGAGTACCGGGCAGTGGTTGCGTTGGTGTACGGATTGAGCGGGAGTGTGTGGGCCGCCGAGGACCTGGCGCAGGAGGCGTTCCTCCGCGCCCACCGGGATTGGGCCCGCGTCGGCGGCATGGCCGCCCCGGCAGCGTGGGTACGGCGGGTGGCCCTCAACCTCGCCGTGTCGAAGTACCGCAGGCTCCGCTCGGAGGCATCCGCCAAACTGCGCTTGACGCCCACCACTTCGCCCGCACAGCCGCCAACCGTCGAGTCGGAGGCGTTCTGGGAGGAGGTCCGGCGGTTGCCGCGCCGCCAGGCCCAGGTGCTGGCGCTGCGCTACGTCGACGATCTCCCGGTGACCGAGATCGCCGAGGTCCTCGAGATCGCCGAAGGCACCGTGAAAGCGCTCATGCACCAGGGCCGGAAACGCCTCGCCCGACAGCTCGCCGCAAAGGGCTGGATCCACGATGAGGCTTGACGACCTGGCACCGCGGGCCGGCCGGGAGGCTCGAGAGGCGACACGGCATGTGCAGCCACCGAGCATCAAGCAGGTACGCGACCGGAAGCGCCGCCGCGGCGCCGTGGCGACCGTCCTCACCGTGTTCGCCGCCACTCTCGTCGCGGTGGGGACCATGGCGTTGCGCCCCGCCGGCGGCGGTGCAGATGCCGTTGCCCCTCCGCAGACGACGCCGGCGACTTCCGCTTCGGCCGGGGAGACCTTCGCAGGTGAGTTCCGGCTGCTGGACGGCCGTAGCGCAACGGTGGGGGCAGGCTCGAACCTGAGTTTGCAGAGCTACACGTTCTTCGTCGACACCGCCGACTTCTTCGGCGAGGGCCATGTCACGGCGGTCTTCAGCGATCCTCACGATTTGGCGGCGAGCTTGACCGCCATGCACGAGGCGACCCTGAGTGATGTTGCCAGCCTCTGGCGCTCCGAGCAGTTGCCGGAGCAGCCGCTGTTCCTCTCAGTCGATCTCGGCGACTGGATCGTCTGGCTCGCCGTCGGCATCACCACGAATCACCCGGGCACCGGGGCACTCACGCAGCTCGCCGAGAAGTTGACCGGAACCACCGACGACCTCGGGGTCACTCTCTCAGACATCGAATTGGACTACCAGGAGCTCCACCTGTCTTCCGGTCGTGCGGATGAAGTGGTCACCCTACGCGTCGGCACCTGCTTCGAGGAGCCCGCCGGCCTCGGCTCGACCGTCGACGACTCCCGCTGGGGCACCGTCACCCGTTCCGACGGCCGGGCGTCCTGGTGCATCGTCGACACCCCGCTCCAGGTGGAGGTGCTCGGCCCTCCGGCATTCGTCGACCTGATCGTGTCCAGCATCACCGTCACCGTCTCCGATTCCCCGCTCACAGATTCGACCACCCCCACGCAAGCGGCAGAGCCACTCTTCGGCGAGCCCATCGATCTCGTGCTCGTCTTCGACGACGGTATCGATGGAGTGCTTGCCGTCGACCCCGACGCACGGGTTGCCACCAGAAGCGTCGTCGATGGCCAGCGGGCCGGCGACCAGCCCTACCGGCTCACCATCGTCGACGACCAACTCGTCGTGGGCTCGGACCGGGTCTATGCGGCCGACATCGCCACCCGGGAGTCGACGCTGCTCGGCAATGCAACCGTCTACGTCCCGGCCGTGGAACCAGGGCTCGTGTGGCTCCTCGACTACCCGAGTGGAAGGATCCAAGGCAGGCCGTCGGCGTGGCAAGCCACCGTTGCGGGTGGGCAGGTGACCGAACCGAAGCTCGTTGATATCGACGGGTTCCCCGCCATCGGCGTTCCGGGCGGTCTTGCAGTGGAGACCGACGGTGGCATCGCCCTGTGGGACGCCGTGAGCGGAACGGTCACACGTCGTCTGGGCAACGGCCCCGGGTTCGTGTCGGATGCTTCGGGGCCGCTCCTCGCCTGGTGCGTGGAAGACTGTGCGGAGCTCCACATCACGAACGTGGCAACCACTCGCGACGACCTCGTGATCCAGGTCCCGGATGCGGAGACCGGATCCTCGGCTCTCCGCTTCCGCGCTCGGGACGCACGGTTCTCCCCGGATGGGACCAGCCTCGCCGCGATCGCCGGCGACAGCCTCGTGTTGATCGACACCGAAACGGGCGACGCGGATGTCGCGGCCCAACTCCCGACGAGCGAACCTGGCTACTTCCTCGGGTGGTCACCCGATGGCGCTCAGCTCTTCGTAAGCTCCTTCTCATACCAGCAGCCGACGACAGACCTGGTCCGCTACGACCTCCGCGACGGAGCCGCCGATCAGATCCGGCTGCCCTTTGGTGGGGCGCTCTCGTTCGTCGTGATCGACAAGGATGCGGCACGGCCCTACCTGCGCGACCAGGACCAGGATCCCACCGCGTGCCCGCAGGTCAGGGCGCAGCCCAGCGGACGAACAGGCCTCTGCGGCTTTCGCTTCTAGCAAGGTGCGGACACCCGGGACGTCGACCGGTTCGGAAACGACCGCGTGAGCTACCTCGAAACGCCGAGATTGGTTGTCACCCGTTTTGGGCGTTGCAGCGTGTTACCTGTGATGGTGGTTCGAGAGAGCGATGGCGAAACGTGCCGGTACGTGAAGTGACCGTCGGTGACGGCCAGGCATTCCGTGAGAAATTCGACGCGTTCTACGAACGCGAGCTCGACTCCGTGGTCGGGTTGGCATACGTGCTCTCGGGAAGCCGGTCCGGGGCCGAAGACCTGGCGCAGGAGGGGTTCCTCGCCGCATATCGCCACTGGGACCGGATCGCCTCCCTCGACGACCCCGGTGGGTGGGTGAGGCGGGTCGTCGCCAACAGGGCCGTCTCGGCTTTTCGCCGGCGCCGCTCCGAGCTGAAAGCGCTGCTGGGACTGACCCGTCCGACGTACCGCATCGTCGACGTTCCCGCCGAGTCGGAATCGGTGTGGGAGGCGGTGAGACGCCTCCCGCGGCGGCAGGCCCAGGTGATCGCACTGCGCTACCTCGACGGATACAGCTTGACCCAGATCGCCCAGATACTCGAGTGCTCGCAGAACACGGTGAAGACCCACCTCATGCGAGCCAAGGCCGCGCTGGCGAAGCAACTTGGAGAGGAGTTCCGGCCATGATCGATCTCGACCGTGTGCTCGAAGCCGCCGCGCACGACGTGCGCAGCGGTGTGGAGAGGATCGCTTCCGGCGATGCGTCGGCCATTGCGCGCCGCGCCCGCCGCCACAGCTTTGTCGCGGCGGCAGCGGCCGTCATTGCTATCGCGCTGGTGGGCGGCGTGGTCGTCACCGCCATGAGCCCGCGAGGCCCCGTGGCGCCTGCCGACGGCGAGTCAATCGTCAACGGGGAGCAGATTCTCGAAGACGGTGTCGTGACCGAGGAGGAGTACCTCCGTGCGGTGGACGCGCACATCGCCTGCCTGGCGGATGCCGGGCTCGAAGCCGTCGCCGAGTTCGATGACCCGAGCGGGCACGCCAGCTTCTTCGTCGCCGACTCCGAGGGTTCCCCGGGGGCGCACGCCGAGGCAAAGGAGCGGTGCTTTGCACAGCTCGACTTCCAGAACGTGAGCCTGGGTCGGGCTGCTGCCCTCGGCCAGCTCGATCTCGCGGAGCTGCAGGACCAGGAGGTCGCCACGGTCGAGTGTGTCGAGGAGCGCACCGGGATCGACTTCGGCGACCCGACCCACGACGAGTACGGCTTCCCCACCCCGGAGGGCCGGCAGACCATCGAAGCCGCAATGGATCACGACGACCATCGAGTCTGGATGTCGTGCCGGAACGATCTCGGATTCCTCGCCGAACTGCATGCGGAGGAACAGGCGATCCTCGATTGCGTCGAGCAGCGAACAGGTCAGGACTTCGGCGATATCACATACGACGCCGATGGCTTTCACACCCCGGAGGGTCAAAGCACATTGCGTGAGGCGGTCTCGTACCAGGACGACGAGCCGTGGAACGCCTGTGAGCGAGAGCTCGGCGTACTCGGCACAGTCGAAGGTCGAACCGGCGACTCCTGATCCCCGTTCGAACGCCCTCTCTGTCGCCCGGAAGAGCGGTACTACGTGAGATGTGCACGGATCTTGGCCACCGAGCCGGCGACGTCCGTGGGATCGAAATGGACGTGGTGCTTGCCGGCCGCTCTCGCCCCATCGAGGTTCACCGGCTGGTCATCGACGAACAGGATCTCACCCGGCTCCAAACCGAGTATCGCCGCCGCCACCTCGAAGGCTCGCGGATCGGGCTTGAGATAGTCGGTGTGCGACAGGTCGATCAGGTGGTCGACCTCGTGCAGGATGGAGATGCGATCGACCCAGGTCTGCGGGTGAAAATGCGTGAGGTCATTGGTGAGTATCGCCACCGGGTGGCCGGCCGCCATGCGCTCGTCGATCAGAGCCCGCATCTCCGGGCGGATCAGCTCCTCCTCCCGAACCTCGAACAACCCGTGCAAAGCCGGGTAGCCGGCCGCGGCACCAACGAGGGCCTCGACCTCCTGGTTGCGAATCCGCCAGTACTCCCGCTCTCGCAACGAGCCGCTGAGTACCTGGGCGAACAGCGGATCGCCGTCGAGATCGAAGGGGCCTCGCCACCGCAGTGCGTCCGGCGCCAGGTCGTTGCGACGCAGAAAGCCGTCGACGAGCTCGAAGGGAGTTCGGAGGACGACACCGCCGAAGTCGAGCAGCAATGCGGTCGGCACGGCCTGAACCTCACGTGGAAGCGGACAAGTCAGGCTAATGGCGTTCCCCAGACTCCTCGCGGTCTGACTCGTGGCCGACGGGCTGGGCTCGCCATCCGATGCCGGCTTGGAGGGTTGTCCACGGTCTTCACATGGGCTCACCGCTGGCGCAGACGACCTGGAGCCACCTCGGTGGGTGCCCCCTTCGACCTTGGAAGCCTGCGTGACCTGCGGCTACGTTTGCGCCACGGACCCGACTTCGTTCGCGCGGGATCGCAGATTGAGAGTGAGTCCACGCCTCGCTGTGATCCATGTCTGACAGGGCCGCGCGGACGTCCTACGCTGCGACCGTGGTTCGTCAAGTCCCGGAACGGTTTCGCGTTGCGTTCTCCTTGGCCGGCGAGGATCGTGAGGTGGTGCGCCCGCTGGCCGAGCTGGTTGAGCGGAGGCTCGGTGAATCGTCTGTGTTCTATGACGAGTGGTACGAGCATCTGATCGCAGGGGTCGACGCCGACTTGGAGCTGCAGGACATCTACCGCCACCGGAGTGATCTGGTGGTGGTCTGCGTTTCGGGCCACTACGACAAGATCTGGACCCGAATCGAGCACCGAGCCATTCGGACGAGATACCAGGGTCGCACGCTCGCCGATCGTTTGGGAGTACTGCATCTGCGTGTTGGCGATGGCGAAGTCCGCGGCGTACTCGACAACGAGATCGTGCCAGAAACCAGAGGCAGGCTCGATGAGGCTGCGCGGCTGATCGCGGAGCGTTTGGGGCTATTGGGTGGTGAGGGCAGCGTCGTCGACGCCAAGGAAATCTGGGCGACGGGCGCCGAGCAATTCGAGTGGCCGATTGCCGATCACCGGCAGGCCCGCGAGGCATTCGGAGCGTTGTTGCGGAAAGAAAGCGATCACCGGCTGCTGCCGATCAAAGGTCCGTCGGAGACCGGGAAGTCGAGCCTCGCCCGTCTCATGTACCGCAATCTCGTCCAGCACCTCAACGGTCTCCGATGTGGTCGGCTCGACCTGAAGGGCCACACCGAGAGAAGACGCGCCTTGGATGTGCTGGCCGCGGATCTGAGTGTCGGCCAATCCGCGCCGGACGATTGGAGCTACGCACAGTCGATTCTCAGAGATCTGCGGTCGAACCCACTGCCGACCGTGCTGATCTTGGACAGCTATGAGAATGTCGGCGACCTCGTGCGATGGGTCGAGACGATTCTGCTCGAGGACGTCGCACGGCATCCTTGGCTCAGAGTGGTGGTGCTCGGCCAAGAGGTACCAGAGGCGCAGCATCACGTATGGGAATCGATCAGCGCGCCGGTCATCGAGCTACGGTTCCCGACAGCCTCGGAGTGGTTCGACCACGCCGGACATGTGCTGACGGCCCGAGGAATGGCCCGCGTCGAGGCGCTCCAGTACCTCGAGACCACCGTCGATCTGAGCTCTCCGACGTTCATTTCCCAGCTTCTTGAGGGCAATCGATGAGTTCGCTCTCGCCGGACGAGCAGCTCCAAGCCCTGCGCGCCGCCGACGGGAACCCAGGTCTGCTTGCTCTGGCGACGATAGACCTTGCCTACCCGGATGTTGCCAAAGCAGCGCGGATGGAGCTGCGGTCGGCTCTGGTGGCCTGTGCTGTTCCCCACTGGTTCAATCCCGCGATGTTGCGGGAGATGCTGCAGGTTGACCAGTCGACGGCCGATCGGCAATGGGCGCTTCTGACCAAGCTCAACGTTGTCGAACCGTTTGCTGCTCGAGGACCCGACGCCGCCAATGTGCATGAAGCCAGCCGCAAGGCACTGCGTCGACATCTGCATGCGACCGATCGGGTACGTCTCGTGACGCTCAGCGGCCGGATTGTCTCACATTTGGACGATGCCGACGACGTCGCGTCGCGGATCGAGCGGATCTATCACCTCTTGCTGTTCGATCCGGACGCTGCGGCATATCAACTCGAACGAGCC
Source organism: Acidimicrobiia bacterium (assembly GCA_965216945.1). Lineage (GTDB taxonomy): Bacteria > Actinomycetota > Acidimicrobiia > Spongiisociales > UBA5794 > DATHZQ01. Next base: position 1,250,349 of record CBDCGU010000003.1, read on the forward strand.
ACGGGGGGCTGGCTGAAAGACGTGGACGCTCGCAAGGCAGAGGTGATCGAACATGCACTGGACGAGCTCCTTCAGGAAGGATTCCTCACCGATCGTGCCGAGCTTCGAGCCAGGATGACGATCGCTATGCGCAGGGCTCAGCGTGGCACATACGCTCCGCTGGACCACGCCGACGACTTTGTGGCATCTGCGCGGTCGTTCGATGGAGACCCGTGGCTTCTCGCCGACGCGTATGCGTTTGCGGCCCTCCAATCCGTGCTGTCGTTTGACTGGGCCACGGCATCGTCGTTCGTGCTTCGAGCCCGTGAAATCGCAGAGCAGGCAGTCATCGACGACTCTGACGACCCGATCAACCGGTCCGAACTGGCTGGCATTCTCACCTTTGCCAGCTTGGCGGCCCGGCGGCTCGATCGGATTGACGAGGCCATCGAGACGAGCCGGCAAGCGCTGGAGTTGCGCTACCAACTCGCAGCGGATGACCCGTGGCATGTGGGCCACCGCCGAGAGCTTGCCCTCCAGTTGAGCTCAGCCGCGGAGTTGGAGACGGAGGGAGGCCAAATCAGAAAGGCCTATGCCCTTTATCGCCGGTCGATCGAGCTGCTCACCGAATTGAGCGCGGAACAGCCTGATCATCGTGACATCGAGTTCGATCTCATTTCCACCCAACTCGACGTGGCTCGGTTTGAAGCCAACCACGGATCCGTCCAGGTAGCGCTCGATCGTTACGCTGAGGCGGCGGCCCGTCTGACGGAGTTGATCGAAAGCGACCCGAGCCAGCTGACGTGGCGGATGACGCTGGGCATCGCTCGAAAAGCCCTTGGCGAGCTCCATGTATTTGCCGGTGACCTCGACGCCGCTCGCGCAGCAGTGGAGGAAGCATTGAGCATCTTCGAGGAGCTGCACGCTCTCGAATCGAACTCGATCTACCACGGATTGCTGGCCCCCACCTACCGAACGGCTGGCGACATCGCACTCGCTCGGGACGAGGCCGATGCTGCGGCACTGGCGTTTCGAAGGGCTGAGGTATTGGACGATGCCGGGGCCGATGACTGACCGCAGTCGGAGCGGCGGCAGTCCAGCGGCGGGTCGTCCCGCAGGTGGGGGACGCGGCCGTATTCGTAGCCCGATCGTGAGCTGTACACCGAGGGAGCCGCCCACGGCGCTCGTTGCTAGATGTACAGCTAGAACCCATACCAGGACAACCACTAGATTCTGCGTCGGGTGAGCGGTTCGGCGTCTTCGGGGGACGAGAAAAATGCCGTTGATTCGATGGTTCGAAGACATCTCGATCGACGACGTCGGCAGCGTCGGTGGGAAGAACGCATCCCTCGGCGAGATGATCTCCAACCTGTCGTCCGCCGGTATCGAGGTACCGGGCGGATTCGCCACCACGGCGGAAGCCTTCCGCATCCACCTCGACGAGACTGGGCTGGCCACCCGCATCTCCGACCGGCTCGGCGCACTCGACGTCAACGACGTCGTGGCGCTCGCCACCGCCGGCCGGGAGATCCGCAGCTGGGTCGAAGAGACGCCGTTGCCGGAGAGTCTCGCCGCTGCGATCACCGAGGGCTATACCCGGTTGGCGGTGGACGGTGATCCCCATCCGGCGGTCGCCGTGCGGTCGTCCGCCACGGCCGAAGACCTTCCCGATGCGTCCTTTGCCGGGCAGCAGGAGACGTACCTCAACGTCTCCGGCATCGATGCCGTGCTCGAAGCCACGCGGCGGGTGTTCGCCTCGCTCTACAACGACCGGGCCATCGCCTACCGGGTGCACAAGGGGTTCGATCACGACGACGTTGCCCTCTCGGCCGGCATCCAGCGCATGGCACGCAGCGACGTCGGCGCCGCGGGGGTGGCGTTCTCCATCGACACCGAGTCAGGGTTCGACGACGTCGTCTTCATCACCGCCGGCTACGGGCTGGGCGAGCTGCTCGTGCAGGGCGCCATCAATCCGGACGAGTTCTACGTCTCGAAGTCGCGGCTCCGCAAGGGCCTGGCGCCGATTCTGCAGCGGCGGCTCGGATCGAAGCGGCAACGCATGGTCTACGGGCAGGGGACCGAACCGGTGGCGGTGGAAGACGTGCCGGCGGCGTTGCAACGGCGCTTCTCGCTCGAGGACGACGACGTCGTGGCACTGGCTCGCATGGTGATGACCATCGAGGAGCACTACGGGCGCCCGATGGACGTCGAGTGGGGGCGTGACGGGCTGACCGGCAAGTTGCTGATCCTGCAAGCCCGCCCGGAGACGGTGCAGTCACAAACGTCGGGGAGCGTCATCGAGCGATTTGCGCTGACCGAAGCCGGGCAGGTCCTCGTGGAGGGACGCAGCGTCGGACAGCGCATCGGCGCCGGGCCCGTTCGCGTCATCCGGAACGCCGACGAGATGGATCGGGTGAGCGAAGGCGACGTCCTCGTCGCCGATATGACCGATCCCGATTGGGAACCCGTCATGAAGCGGGCATCCGCCATCGTCACGAACCGGGGTGGACGCACCTGCCACGCCGCCATCATCGCCCGCGAGCTGGAGATCCCGGCCGTGGTGGGCACGGGTGATGCCACCGCTGCCCTGGAGGACGGTTCCGCCGTGACGGTGTCCTGCGCCGAGGGCGACACCGGCTACGTGTATGCCGGTGCGGTGCCATTCGAGGTACGGCGCATCGAGCTCGACCGCATGCCCGAGCCGCCGGTGAAGATCATGATGAACGTCGCCAACCCGGAGCGGGCGTTCGCCTTCGCTCAGCTCCCCAACCACGGCGTCGGTCTCGCTCGCGTCGAGTTCGTGATCAACAACGTCGTCGGTGTGCACCCGCGGGCGCTGCTCGACTACGAACTGCTGTCCGACGAGCTGCAGGAGGCGATCGACCTGCGGGTAGCCGGGTATGCCGACCCGGCGACGTTCTTCACCCAGAAGCTCGCCGAAGGGGTCGCCACCATCGCGGCGGCGTTCCATCCCAAGCCGGTGATCGTCCGCCTGTCCGACTTCAAGTCGAACGAGTACGCCCACCTGCTCGGGGGCTCGCTCTACGAGCCCGATGAAGAGAACCCGATGATCGGGTTTCGCGGCGCATCCCGCTACCGCGACCCGGCGTTCCGTGCCAGCTTCGATCTCGAGTGCGCCGCGTTGCGCTACGTCCGGGAAGACATGGGTTTCGACAACGTCGAGATCATGATCCCGTTCGTCCGCACGCTCGCGGAGGCCGAGCAGGTGGTCGGCATCCTCGCCGAGAACGGTATCGAACGGGGCCGCCACGGTCTGCGGTTGATCATGATGTGCGAGGTGCCGTCGAACGCGATCCTGGCCGACGAGTTCCTGCGCCACTTCGACGGCTTCTCGATCGGCAGCAACGACCTCACCCAGTTCACACTGGCGCTCGACCGCGACTCGGGACTGGTCGCCGATCTCTTCAACGAGCGCGACCCGGCGGTGAAGTCGCTCATCTCGCGAGCCATCGACTCGTGCCATTCCGCCGGCAAATACATCGGGATCTGCGGCCAGGGGCCATCCGACCACCCCGACTTCGCCGAGTGGCTGCGAGACGAAGGGATCACGAGCATCTCGCTCAACCCCGACACGGTGCTCGAAACATGGCTCATGCTGAGCGGCGTCAGCGCCGAGTAGGGCCGCAAAGATGCCCGACCGTCGCAACGTCTACTGCGTCTCCGATCACACCGGGGTGACGGCCGAGGTGTTCGCCCGCAGCCTGATGGCCCGCTTCGAGAACGTGGACGTGCGCTACATCGTGCGGAGCTTCGTGAACGACGAGGCCGGCATCGACGCCGTCGTTGCCGAGGTCGCCGCCGATCGCGCCGAAGGCAAGGCACCGCTCATCTTCTCGACCCTCACCAACTCGGACATGCGCTCCAAACTCAAGGAATGCGGCGTTCTCGTCCTCGGCTTGTTCGACCACTTCGTCGACGAGCTGTCCGAGGAGCTGCACGCCGAGGCCTCCAGCGACGTGGGTTCCTATCACGGTATTCGGGATCTCACCAAGTACCAGGCACGACTCGACGCCGTCGACTTCTCACTCGCCACGGACGACGGCCTCGGCACCAAGCACTACGCCGACGCAGACATCATCCTCATCGGCGTCTCTCGAGCCGGGAAGACGCCAACGTCGCTGTACATGGCCATGCACCACGGGCTGTGTGCGGCGAACTACCCGCTCACCGCGGAGGATCTGGAGAAGGCCGAGTTGCCCGCTTCGCTCCAACCCCATCGTAAGAAGCTGTTCGGGCTCACCATCGATCCGGTGCGCCTTCACCAGATCCGGCAGCGACGCCGGCCGGACAGTCGCTACGCCGATTTGGCGACGTGCACGCGAGAGGTCGCCAGAGCCGAGCAGCTGTTCCGCCAGGAGCGAATCGACGTCACCAACTCCACGGCCCAGTCGATCGAGGAGATGGCCGCCACCATCATGAAGGCGGTCGGGTTGCGAGGCCGCCTCCGCTGATCCGCAAGCCGTTCTTCCGCCCTCGTGCTCAGCGCCCCACGCAGGGCCGAACAGCAGGAGGGCGCACTCGCGGTGCGCCCTCCCCGCAGTCACCGAGAACAGCCTCCGGCCGGCTGCCTCCGTTCTCGGTGGTCGGTCAGTCGATCACGGCAGTTCGCTCCCCTTGACCACGTAGACGACGCCGGGGCCCGTGCCGGCAAACGCCTGGCCGACGGCGGTCACGACGAAGTCCGTGAAACCGTCACCGTCTGCGTCTCCCATCCCGAGGGCGTCGACACCGAAGTTGTCGTTGGCGATGGTGCTGGTGATGGTCCGCAGGGTCGAGCCGTCCGCACCGGAGATCACGAGCGCCCTCCCGGCGAAAGGGGCACCCGCAGACGAGGTGTAGGACGCCACGATGAGATCGGCATGGCCGTCGTCGTTCACGTCGCCGACACCGCGCCCTGGACCGAAGCCGTCTCCCGGCTGCTCGGCGCGGATGACGTGGATCGGGCTTCCCGTGGCTCCGGAGTAGACATACGCCGCACCGGTGCCGAAGTTGGCGCCGGGGCCGCCGTTGTAGTCGCCGACGAACACGTCCGGTACTCCGTCGGCATCCACGTCGCCGGCTCCCGACGCAAAGAACTGGGCGTAGTTGTTGCCCGAGCCGGGACGGGGCCGCAGGTGATGCAACACGCGGACCCGATCGCCCGACAGCACGTAGGCGGCGCCGCCATTGCCCTGGGCGCCGACGACCACGTCAGACGCCCCATCACCGTTGACGTCGCCGACGACGCCCACGGCGGAACCCAGGAGGTCGCCATCGGTGCGTCCATCGAACGTCCAGAGAAGCGAGCCGTCTGCGCCGGAGTAGACATAGGCGCGGCCTGCGTCGACACCGGTGAAGTCGGCCCGGGGCGCACCGACCAGCACGTCTGCGTACCCGTCGAAGTTCACGTCTCCGGCGCCGCTCACGGATGCGCCGTAGAACGAGGCCTCCACAGGGAAGAGCTCGTGGATCAGCGAGTGGTCCGCACCCGACATCACAACGACACGGCCCGCAGGGGCAGGTGCCGACGAGAAGCCCGGAGCCCCGATGACATAGTCCGGAGTTCCATCGCCGTTCACGTCACCGGCTCCGGCCGTCGAGTAGCCGAAGAGCTCGGCGGGTTGCCCGTCGATCACGTTCAGCACGGCCCCGGTCGCCCCGGAATGGATGTAGACGCGCCCGGCAAACGCACCGCCGTTCGGATCGAGAATCGCGGGAATGGCGAGGTCGTCGACTCCGTCGTCATCGATGTCGTCGATGTTGGCGGCGACCCACCCGTAGTAGTCGCCCGCCGACTCTCCGGTGAGGACGTACAGCGCCTCCGCGTCGTCCTCGACAAACGGTGGGGCGGCAACCGCCGCCGTCGCAAAGGCCACAACCAGAACGGCAGCCAAGCTGAGCCCGCCCCGCACACGAACGCTCATGCGCTCTCCTTTCGCAGCAGTGGCAGCCAATCTGGCGGGCGGGAACCACTCAGACTGTCAGGATCTTGCGCAAATCGGATGCAAGATCGGGCGCTCCCTTGCGGACGGCCGACGGTGTGAGCCCGAAGGTGCGTCGAAAGGCGCTTGTGAAGTGGCTGTGAGAGGAGAAGCCCAGCTCCATGCCCAACGTGGCGAGGTCGATGTCCTCGCGCAGCATGCGGTCGAGCCCGCGGCGCAACCGCACCTGTGTCACGTAGCCGTGCACCGTGAAGCCGGTGTGGCACCGGAACAGCCGCGCCAGGTGGTACGGGGACACCGCCACGGTGCGGGCCAGCTCCCCGAGGCTCAACGGACCGGGCCCGTGCTCCGCAATGGCGCGCCTGGCTCTCCCGACGACGGCTCGATGGCGATGCCGGGTTCGCAGCGGTGTGGAGGAAGTGCGTCCCATCGCGGAGCGCGCCTCGCTCACGGCTGCCGCAAAGACGGCTATCGCCAGCTCGTCGACGTACAGCGGGTCGATCGGCTCGCCGCCCTCGAGCGCCTCGACGAGACGCCGTTGCGCCAGGTAGAGGCCCGCCGGAGCGGGACCGTGGGTGAATGCCAGGAGCGTGCGGTGTGGAGTTGCGCCGTCGACCGGGGGCGCTGTCCCGATCTCTTCCACCAGCGCAGTCGCCAGCGCAAAGTAGTCGCAGTGGTCGCCGCGGCGATCGACGCCCCTGCGCCGGTAGCTCTCACCCGGGTTGTAGAAGACCGTGGTGTTGGGGTCGGCCAGCACGGGCTCGGCCCACTCTCGCTCGATGACGACGGCGGTGCGGGGGAACACGGCCAGCCCGACCTTCGTGGACCCTCCCGCAAAACGGCGATGGTTGCGTGGGCAGCGGAACGTGCCGATGGCAGCGACATCGCTCTCGTACACAAGGCGCTCGATTTGACCCACGGTGCAGCTCCGTGGTGCGGCAGGTCTCCGAGGCTACACGGCACGGCACTCCCCGGACATGCCGGCCCGGGCTCACGGGTGTGGAGACCCGGCCCGGCGGACACATCCGCTCGCCCGGTGTGGCGAACCCAAGCCGCTGTCCCGTTCCGTCACGGGGCGACATCCGCACGTGTGCGGGCGGGTTGCGAGCTCCGGCTCCGAGCGGCCGTACCCGACTGCGGCGAGCCGCGTTGCACCCCGGGCTTCAGGATCATCGCCACCCGGACCGCGGTCAGCCCGAGCACGATCGAAGCCGCGGCGGCGTACCCCGCCAACACGGCTGGATGGTTGCTGTCCGTGCCGGCGGCGATGCCGTGGACCAGAACCCCGATGAAGATCCCGAACGAGCCGAAGTGCAGCAGTCGCCAGTAGCGCTGACCGATATGTCTGCGCACATAGAAGCTCGCCACGACGATGAGCAGTCCGTAGAAGCTGACCGTGCCCCACGACACGGCAACGGGCCGCCATTGTGCAGCGCCGGGAACAAGCACGGCTCGCAGGTCGAACTCCACGAAGTCGTGGACGTAGAGGGCCACCATGTGGACGGCGGTCGCCAACACCGCTCCCACCGACAGCGACTCGTGAACGAGCGTCATGCGCTTCACCGAACTGGGCAGCACACCAAGCGACAGAACGAGACCCCAGATCGTTGCTCCGGCCACGAGGCCGAATGCGACCAAGCCGGATCCGCGGATCAGCATCCACTCGAAGTTCACGCCGCCACACCGGATGTCGCGTAGACCGCGCCATCGGTCCACACCACGATGGCTCCATCGATCCACTCCTGGCGTGACGCCCAGGCGAGACCGTCGACACCGAGGATGAGCACCGCCTTCGCACCGGCCTCGGCCAGGGTGGCAGTGCGAGCAATCACCGTCGCGCTCTGAACGGGGGTGTCGGCCGGAGCACCGATGCGTGGATCGATGAGGTGGTGCGCCTCTGCGCCGGCGACGCGCCAGCGCCGGCGAGCCCGCGAGCTCGTTGCCAGAGCGCCGACCCCCAGCTCGACCGTGGCGATCGTCTCCCCCGACGGACCCTCGACCTCGATCCTGCAATCCGGGTGAGCCGAGGCGACGTCGCCACCGGCGGACACGATGGAGCCGAGACCCATGGCGACGGCTCGATCCGCCGCCCAGCCCTTGGCGACTCCGCCCACGTCCAGACGCACACCTTGCGACCGCCGCAGTCGCCGCCCTTCCACCCGCCACGCCGGTCTCTGCGATCGTGCGGACGGTCGGGCCGGGAGGTCGGTCACGTCGTCGAAGGTGCGGTCGTACCCCCAACGAATGACCTCGTCGCCGACACCGACATCTACCAGCCCGCCGGTGCGCCGGTGTGCGTCCTCACCTGCTCGCAGAATGGCCGCCAGGATCGGGGACAGCTCGTGGGTCACGTCGTGTGACGTGTTGATGCGGCTCAACTCGCTGCCGGGGCGGAAGCGGCTGCACACACTCTCCACCTCCTCGAACCACTCTCGAGTGGCCTCGATCCCATCCGCACCTTCGGCAGTGACCGACACCGTCGTGCCCATCGCAGAAAACGTTCCCGCGATCACGAGCCACCGCTCCGCTTGGTGGTGGGCGCAGGCGCCGCCGGGGAGGTCGCGGGAGCAGACTGCGTCACCACTACCCGCCGTACATCGGGTTCGGCTTGCGGTGCGGGCGTGAAGCGCAGGATGACGAGGCCATCCTCGGGAAGCACGGGCATCTCAGAGGGCGGTACGACGGGGGCACGGGGAGCGGGGCCGGGGGGCTCCGGCACGGCGATCATGTCGACGGGCTGTGCACTCGGGGCCCCAAGCGCTCTGGCCACGATCGCGGTGGCCCAGGTGACCGCGACGGCGGTCCACACCGCGATGCGCCGGCGGCGCTGTTGAGGAAAACGCTTGCGAATCACGGCACTGCGTCGCCTTCGTCAGCGATCCGCAAGACAGCGCCGTGCTCGATCAGCACGGCCACGACGGCGGGAGGAAGCTGCTCTACGAGGATTGATCTCTCCACAAACTCCGTATGCCCGTTGACCGCAAGCACGTCGGACACGGCCGCCGGCAATCCTTCGACGACGGCGGGCTGTGGCTTCAGCGCCGGTCCTTCGGCCTGCTCGGCCGGACGCTGGGCCGGCGCCGACGCCTCGGCAACGACCGGCGCCACCGGCTCCGCTACGTCAGCGGCCCGCCCGCCGTTGAGGAGGGCGAAGGCGGCAACGAGACTCACCGCGGCCACCGGGATCTCCCACCGTCGCATCATCCGTCATCCTCGTCGTGTTCCTCCTCGTCGTGCTCCTCGTCGTCGTCGTCCTCGTCGTCGTGGTCCTCGTCGTCGTGAGCTGCGGCGTCGTTGCCGGCGGGATTTGCCGTCGCGGGTGCGGCTTCGATGACGGTTTCGACGATCACAATGGGCTCCGGCATGGGAGCGTCTGCCAGCGGCAACCCGGCCTCGAGGCAGATCGGGCGCAAGGCATCGAGCGCGGCTTGCTCGAGCTCGGTGATCTCCCCGGAGGCCTCGCGAGCCACGAGCTCCGCACCATCGGGGCCGCAAGCCGTCACGATGTCCGCGTCATCGGTGTCCGCGTCATCGGTGTCCGCGATCGGAGGCGACGTCACCGGCGGAGCGGTGATCGTCGTCGCATCGACGATGGCACCGGCCACCCGGGCGCTCTCGTCCGATCGCACCCCGTCATCGATGCGGTCGCGGTCGTCCAGGATGGCCGTCGAGGCCAGCACGAGCGCCGGAATGGCGAGAATGCCGACGACGAGCCCGCCGACCGCAGCCCGCTGGCTGATGTTCCTCATGAGCACCTCCTCGATGGCTTCCTGGTGCCAGGATCGGGCGAGACCCGTTAGCCCGGGGATAAGCCAGAGTGAGACCCAGGCTGCGAGCCTCCTAGGCTGCGCCCCGAAATGCCCCAAGACGCCGCACGGACCCTCGCCCGGCTCGAAGTGCTGCACGGCTTGCTGGTCGACCTCCCGCCAGGACCCCTCCTCGACGGCACCGAGGACGGTCTGCGTGCGCGCCGCCGGCTTGTCGATCAGATCGACGACTACATCATCCCCAGGCTTCGCCACCTCGACGCAGCGCTGCTCGTGGGCATCGGCGGCTCGACGGGCGCCGGGAAGTCGACCATCACGAACTCACTCGTCGGCGCCAACGTGAGCGCCACCGGGCTGCTGCGTCCGACGACACGATCGCCTGTGCTGCTCTGCCACCCGGACGACTACCCGTGGTTCCTCGAAGGCGACGTCCTGCCCGACATGCCCCGCAGCACAGGGTCGGGCCGGCAAGGGGTCGCTTTGGCGATCCACCAAAGCGACCGGCTCGTGGCCGGAATGGCGATCCTCGACACACCCGACATCGACTCCGTCGAAGTCGCCAACCACCAGCTCGCCGCCCAGCTGCTGGGCGCGGCTGATCTGTGGCTGTTCGTGACCACCGCCGCCCGCTATGCGGATGCGGTGCCGTGGGACTACCTGCGGACCGCACGCGAGCGCAGCACCGGGCTCGCCATCGTGATCAACCGGATCCCGCCCGGTGCCGCCGGCGAGATCGCCGCCCACTTCGAGTCGATGCTGCAGGAGCAGCGGCTTGGCGGGACTCCCGTCTTCACGATCGACGAGGTGGCGCTGGACGAAGGCCGTATCGGCGACGCTTCGATCGCCGAGCTGCGCAACTGGATCAACGGCCTCGCCGCCGATGCCGAACGGCGCGACGCCCTGGTACGCAGCACGATCAGCGGAGCGATCGCGTCGATCCCCGATCGCGTCGAGCGCATCGCGGTTGCCGTCGACCGGCAGGCGGCAACCGTTGCTGCGCTGGCCACCATCGCCGAACAGCATTTCGAGGATGCGCTCGCCACGGTGGAGCGCCGGCTCGACGGGGGCACGCTGCTGCGCTCCGAGGTGTTGTCGTCGTGGCAGGACTTCGTTGGAACGGGCCAGTTCGTACAAACGCTCCAGTCGGGAGTGTCCCGGGTTCGCGACCGCGTGCGCAGCATGGTCACGGGCAAACCCACCGCCGCCAGCGAGATGCACGGCGAGGTGAGGTCGAGTCTTGCGGCCGCGATCATCGCAGCGGCGGACCGCGCCGCCGACAGCACGGTCGAGGCCTGGGACCGTTCGCCGGCCGGGCATGTCGTTCTGGGTGCGGACGCACGCATCCTGGCGAGGGTCGGGCCGGAGCTGGCGGCGCACACCGATGCCGAGATCCTCCAATGGCAGGACTACGTCCTTGGCCTGGTGCGGCAACAGGCCGAGGGCAAACGGCTGGCGGCGCGAACGATCTCGCTGGGGATCAACTCGATCGGCGTGACGCTGATGGTGGTCCTGTTCGCCCAGACCGGGGGAATCACCGGCGGCGAGGTGGCCGTCGCGGGGGGAACCGCCACGCTCAGCCAGGCGCTCTTGACGGCGATCTTCGGGGAGAATGCCGTACGGGACCTGGCTCGCCAGGCGCGACAGGACCTCACGGCCCGGATCAAGCGCCTGCTCGATGGCGAAGCCGACCGCTTCCACTCGCGGCTTGCGGCGATGCCGACGCAAGACAACGCACAGGCGTTGCGAGAGGCCGCGGCGGCGGTGGGTGCGCCGTGAGCGCACCGTCGACCGAGCTGATCGAGCGGGTGCAGGCGTTGCGAGCCGTAGTTCTCGACGGGGGCGATGTCTTCCCCCACGATCCCCTGCAGGAGGCCGCCCACGTGGTGGGCCGCGCCGAAGCACGGCTTCGACATGGCACCGCGTTCACCGTCGTCGCGCTCGCCGGCGCCACCGGCAGCGGCAAGTCCTCGCTCTTCAATGCGCTCGTGGGGGAGCCGGTCTCTCCCGTCGGGGTCACCCGCCCCACGACGGATCGCGTGCGAGCCGCGGTGTTCGGCCCGCATTCGCCCGACTCCCTGCTGCAATGGCTCGAGGTGCGCCACCGCCACGGTGCGAGCGCAAGGGGGCTCGACGGGTTGGTGTTGCTCGACCTGCCCGACCACGATTCGATCGAGACGCACCACCGTCTGGAGGTGGATCGGCTCGTGGAACTGGTGGACCTCATGGTGTGGGTGCTCGACCCGCAGAAGTATGCGGATGAGGCGTTGCACGCCCGCTATCTCACGCCATTGTCCGACCACGCCGGTTCCATGCTGTTCGTCCTCAACCAGTCCGACCTCGTGTCGCCCGGAGACCGGCGACGCTGGATCGACCATGCGACAAGCTTGCTGCACGACGATGGAATCGAATCGCCTGAGGTGCTCGCCGTGTCGGCAGTGACGGGCGACGGAATCCCCGGGCTGCGGGGCATCCTCGAGCAACGGATCGAGTCCAGGGAGGCTGCACTGGCACGGCTCGACGCCGACCTGCGGAAGGTGGCGGGGGCACTCGGCCCTGTTCCCGAGGTCGGCGACTCCGCACCTGCGCTCCGCAAGCGGTTGGATCGGGAGATTGGTGAGGCCGCGGGTGCAGACATCGTGGCGGACGCGGTGGCCGCTGGATATCGATTCGATGCGACCCGTCGCACGGGGTGGCCCTTTGCGCGGTGGTTGCTGCGTTTCCGCCGGCACCCGCTGCGAGCACTGCGGCCGACCGCACCCCCCACCGACGCTGACGGCCCTGCCAAGCCGACGGCGATCCCGATCGACGAATCGCGGCTCGATTTGGCGATACACAGCTATGCGGACGGCCGCACGCCCGGCGCCGACCCACGGTGGTCGCGCCGCGCCCGAGCTGCCGCAACGAGCCGTCGCAGCGACCTCCCCGCCGTGCTCGGCGATGCGGTACAGACCGCGGCGCGGGAGTCGATCGCACCGCCGCGTTGGTGGAACGCGGTGGCGTGGTTGCAGCGAGTGTTTGCCACGATCGCGGTAGCCGGTGCGGTGTGGCTAGCCCTCCTGCTGGTGCTGGAGTACTTGCGAGTCCCAACCGAAGATCTCACGCCCGACGTCGGTAGCTGGCCGGTGCCGACCCTGCTCCTCTTAGCCGGCGGCCTGGCCGGGGTGGTCACGGCCCTCGTGGCCAGGGTCATTGCGGCGGTGGGAGCCAACCGCCGCGCACGACGATCGGTGGCTGCACTCCATGCGAAGATCCGGGAGGCTGCTGAGATCCACGTGGTCGCCCCCCTCGACACCGAGGTAGCCACCTGGGCGGAGCTGGCGCATCAGCTCGACGTGGCCGCCGGCACGAGCCCGAGCTGACGTTCTGCCTACCGGCGGCTCGTGCTCGATACGACAACCCCCGGTTGCCGGACGAGTCCCCCTCACGAGCCCCACGAATCGCCGGCCGGGAGGTCGTGCCGCTCGTTGCCTGCCTTCAGACGATGAGCCAGTCGGTTTGCACGGACTGGTCCCCACCGAGGTCACAGCGCAGGCTGATCGGTCCGGTGGGCACGTCGTGGAAGGTGAAGCGGCCGAGCGAATCACTCTCGGTGGTCTGCCGTTCGGTGCCAAAGCGCAACTCGATGGTCGCTCTCTGCGGCGGCACCAATTGCCCGACGATGCGCCGCGAGTCCTCGTCGACCACCGCCACCTCGATCTCGACGCCTGGAGCGCGGAACGTCACCTGACGCGTCTCGCTCTCCGACCGCACACCGGCCAGCTCCTCGGTGGCGGAGTCGTACACCAGCTCGGCGAGCTCAGCATCGATGTTGCGCCACCCGAACCCGGCCTTGGCGAACTCCGTCACGGCAGCCGGGACCGGATCGACGGCATCGAGCACTTCGCCGAGAACCTCGATCAACCCTTGGTCGTCCATCTCCTCGTAATCCACGTGGTTGTGATTTGTCATGCTGGCCCCTTCACGTCGGTGACTGGTCCCCGGCCACCAGGAACCGGCGAAGCTTGTCGAGGCATCGAGCGCGGGTAGGGCCAATGCTGCCCTTGGGCCGCCCGATGAGCTCTGCAATCGTGTCGTAGTCGAGCGGAGGATCCGCCGTGACCAGACGCAGCAGCCTCTGGCACGGACTGTCGAGATTGCGGAAGGCGCCGAGCACCTCGAGGCGCTGCTCCTGTGCAAGCAGGTCGGAATCGACCGCCGGGAGAGCAACATCCTCCGTGTCGTACTCGAAATCTGACGGGATCATTCGCTTCTGTGCCTTGGCGAGACGCAACGACTCGTTGCGAGCCGTCGTCGCAAGCCACGCCGGCAGACGGTCTGCATCGCGGATGCGATCCAGGTTCTCCACCAACTTGAGCCAGACGGTCTGGGCCACATCACTGGCGGTGGCATTGTCCAGCCTGTAGCTGCGAACCACGGACCACACCAATCGCTCATAGCGATCGACGATCTCGTTCCAGGCTGCGGCTTCGCCGGCCAGGGCTGCCGCCACCAATTCGGTGGGCGTCATGTCCTTCATCGCCGCCAAAGCTAGAGCCTGATCGTCGGTGTGGTCCATTGCTGCGACCTCCGGCGTCCGGCACTCATCAGAAAAGAGACGCCGGCCATCGCTCTGATACATGGATTCTCACCGAACCGCAGCCGTGCCTGTCACCTCACCCGGCGCCAAAACACACGAAAGAAGCGGCGGCGGCGGCTTCGGTGCGGGAACGGGTCGATGCCGCCGCCGTCGCCAGCGCCGCCGCCGGTGATCGCCCCGCGTTGAGCGACTTGTGGAACCGCTGCATGAAGCGGCGGGTCGCCACGGTGTCGGGGACGAGACCGACACTCGCAACCAGCGCCTTCGTACCCAGCGAGTGGAACGCCGACGCCAACCCCAGCAACTCGTCGCCCGGACGGGCAGCCGACAGGCCGGATTCGCACGCAGAGAGCACCACCACTTCGGGTGCCACGTCGAGCCGTTCGAGGTCGTAGACCGTGAGGTCGCCGTCGGCGAGATGCAGCGCCGAGAACATCGGATTCTCTGCGTTGAAACTGCCGTGGCAGGCGAAGTGTGCAAGCGCCGCCCCGTCGATCGTATCGATCACGCGCTCGACGGTGGCTTGCCTGCTGTTGAACCGAACGCTGTTCTCGTAGATGTGCTGCAGGTTGCGCACCTCTTGGGATGCATGGGCGAGCCGGGGTCCGGCGGCGAGCACGATCGGGCCTCGGGAAGGCCGCTCCCGCCGGCTCTCCAGCCACACCGTGGCCGAGGGCACGACCGACAGCTCTCTGCCGCGACACGACGGGAGAAGCGACCACGGCACGGCGTAGAGATTCGCCGGCGGGACGATCACGAGGGGTCCCGGCCCGAGCCGGAGTGACCCGAAGAGCGCACTGTCGAGTTGCGACGCCACCTGTGCGGCGAGCTGCGGCGCCATGTCGCCGTCGGCCGATCGAGCGGACCGGCGCATCAGCAGCCGCAGGCTGTCGAGCTCCGCCTTCATCGGTGCCGCCGAGTCGATGTGGTGCCTGCGAGACCGTCGGGCATCGACGACCAGTGCCCACAACTCTCCGTCGAGATCTGCGATCTCGACGAGCACCCTGTCGCCGAGGCACCGGCGGACGGAGGCCAGATCGGCCACGTCGCGGTCGGGGCCACGATCGCGGCCCGACACGGAACGGGCTCGCACCGCAACTACCCGCTGCAGCTCCGATTGCCTCGTCCGCATGGCGCCCAGCTCGTCCGGACCCGCACGTCGCAGTGCGTCGGTGAGGAGCCGCAGCTGCTGCGTCGCCTCGGCCAGCTCGGTGTCTTGCGGAGGGGTGACCGGTCGTAGTCTCATCGCAGACGCCCTGGTGCGCTCCATCCAGCGCAACAGCCTGTCGTTGCCGGACGCCGCGAGCGCAAGCTCGAGGCCGATCCGGCCGAGCTCGTTGGCGTGGTCGGCGACACCCACCCGCACGTCCGTCGCCCCCAGGGCTGCCTGGAACGTGGTCAACGTCCGCATCCCGGCACGGGCCGCCGCATCCGCCCCCCGCCCGTTTCCCTCGGCGCGACGCAGCAGCGCCAGCGCCAACCATCCTTGGATTCCGACCTCGACCGGACCAACGCGCCGATTCTCGGCCACGGCGAGCAGATCCGCCCTGGCACCTCGGATGTCGCCACGCTGCAAACCGATACGGCCGGCGATGAGGCGGGCACCGGCCGCCGGAATGTATTGCCCGGCCTGGTCCAGGTCGGCCGCCAGCGCTCGCGCCTCGCGCTGAGTCCGTTTCGTCGGCGAGTCGTGATCGACGCCTGCGAGCAATGCCAGGTACCTGGCGTGGGCACCCCATCCGGTCCGGTTCTGCTCGTCGAACATGGCGGCTGCCTCGAGCGCCGACTCGCGGGCACTGCGCATCTTCCCGGCACGGAGCTGGGCGGTCGCCAGCGCCAGCGTCGCCTCGGCGGCGTCGGCGCCGAGCCCCGCCTCCCGCATCTGCCGGCGTGCCGCCGCGGCCATGTGCGCCGCATCCGTGTACAAGCCGGCGGACATCAGCGCCTCGCAGTGGCTCACCTGTACTTCGTAGGCGGCGCCGGTGAGCTCCTGCACGCGCGCTTCGCTCTCGTCGAACCGGCGGAGGGCGGTTGCGATGTCCCCTCGGTACAGGGCGACCAGACCGAGGTTCTGTTGGGCTCCGGCGGCTTCGGCCCTGATCCCGAGGTCGTCGAAGATGTCGCGAGCCAGCGTCAGCTCCCTCTCTGCCATGTCGAGATCGCCCGAGTACACGAGCAGGTGCCCCCGGTTGTGCAACGTCATCGCCTGGCGCATGCGATCCCCCGACGCCTCGAACGCCGGCAGCGCCTGATCCCAGGCGGCGAGCGCCTCCTTGCGGTTTGCCATGCGGGCATGGATGCTGCCGAGCTGGAAGTCGGCCCGCGCCGCCATGGCCGGGTCATCGACGGAGCGTGCAACCTGCAGGGTCTCCAAAGCTGCCGTCATGTCACCGGCGATCGCCTGTGAGCCCGACAGCGAGAGCCTCGCCTCGGCCGCGAGCACCGGGTTGTCGGCCCTGCCCGCTGCGTCCGCCGCGCCCTCGAGGTAGTCGATCGAGTCGCCCAGCGTTGCGGCCCACCGCGCCGCCAGGCCCATCGCCCGCAGAATGATCGACCGCGTTGCGTGCTCGGTGCGGTCCAGCGCATCGAGCAACTCCGCACCTTCGGCGAGCACCCGTTTCGGGGATCCCCGCGCCTCCGTCACGAGGCGCCGGGCGTGCTCGCGCAGCTCCTCGCCGGCAATCGTTCCGGCACTCATGACACATCCTCCACGCCTGAGGTGTCGCTAGCCCCCCGACCGGCAACGTCCGCCGCGTCGACTGCGAACCGGTGACATCGCCAACGAAACCGGACGGAGCACTAGGGTCGCAACATTGGCTGTATTTGGGGACATCTAGCGAACTCTCGTCGATCGAGCCTACCTGTGAGGAAGTATGGAGTCGCCGAACGAACCTCCCGATGTGAAGCCCTCGAACGCCGAGAGCACGGATGTTGGGCGTCGCCCACTGTGGCTGATCGTCGTGATCGTTCTGCTCATCATCGGGATCATCCTCTTGCTCCTGTGGTGGCGCCAGCACAGGTGCCCCGACACGGCGCGGGAGCAGCGCGAGGCTGCCGGCATTCCAGCCGATGAAGCGCTGCTCCACGATCAGGGAGACGGCTACTACCTGGCCGGGCTGGTCGTAGGACGGGATGGCCCGCCAGTCGACACGGATGCGGTCGAGCTGCTGGACGCAGACGACATCGACGAGGCATTGCGATGCACCTCAAGCGACAAGTCCTCCGGTGCGGATTCGGGAAGCCAGTTGGACGAGATCGTGAACGTGTACCGCATCGTGGACCCGCTCGACGACCCGATCGTCATCTCCAGAGAGAACCCGGGCTTGGCTCCGGTGTACGTCGTCGCACCCTCCGTCCACTGGTCGTTCGAGCCCGGCGGCGAAGATGCCCAACCTTTCTGGTCGTTCCTGGAAGCGGACGAAGGCGTAGGGAGAAACCCGCTTGCCGGATCGGCAGCGGCCACGTCGACCACCGACCGGATCATTGCCGTCGTCGACACCGGCTACATCGAGACCGGCATCCCGCCCATCGACGACTTCGTCATCTATGACCCGGACGAGGACACCGACCCCGGCAGTGGTCTGGGCCACGGCGTGCACATCGCCAGTCTCATCCGGCAGGTGGCGCCCAACGCCGAGGTCTCGATCGCCCGCGCCGAACCGGGCGAGTTCGACGACGTGCTGCGACCGAGGAACCACGGAGACGAGACCCTGTCGCCGAACGTGCCGTTCACGAACGAGTTGGAGGTTGCGGCGGCAATCGCCCGTCTCATCGACCGCCACTCGACCGACGAGGTGGCGGCGCTGAATCTGTCGCTCGGCACCTGGGCGGAGGAACTGACCGACGACAGTCCGGTCCGGATCGCGCTGGAAGCGTGGTGGAGCTCGGCGCCGGGAGCAGAGAGCCGTGTCTTCGCCGCGGCAGGAAACGAGAACCTCGCACCCGACGGTCTGCAGTTCTTCCCCGCCGCGCTGACACTCGAAGTGGAGGGCGAGGGTGCCCGCTATCCGCAGCTCACCGCCGTGCAGCCCACGGACCAGGACGGCAACCCGGTGTATTGGACCGAAACCGGCCAGCGAGCAACGTTCGACGGGCAACCATGGGCCACCGCCGAGATGCTCGGCGTCGACCTGCTGGGTGTCTGCGGCCCCACCGCCGAGACGTGTGTGTTGGCAGGCGCAGTCAACGCAGCCGGCGAGACCGCCCGCTTCGCATCGTGGTCGGGAGCGTCTTTCGCCAGCCCGGTGGTCGCCGCCATCGCAGTCAACAACGAGCGGGTCACCCGCCAGAACAGGCCCCAGGCCGTGCCGGACTACGCCGACGTGCCCGGTCTCAGTTACCTGCCCGCACCGTGAGAAAACGCGTATCAACACGGGATCAGCGAACTCATATCAGGTAGCCCTCACTCACACGGGCACACAGCAGAACGCCTGCGGGCAGCAATGCCGGGGGAACCGCAAGCGTTGATGACGGGGAGCACCACGGTGCTCCCCGTCACCTCGCGTCGGTGTGGTGTCGTGGATTCGGATTCGCCGTCACGCCTCGACCACCGCGGCGGCCTGCCCCGAGCTCCCCGGCATCGTCACACATGGCACCGAAGACGGACGCCAGGTATTTGGCGCTGAGGCGCCGCACGGGTTGCGGCGGCATCGCCTTCCTGCCGGCGCTGGCGAACGTCAAGGCGCCTCCTCCATCAACCAGATGTCGCTGCTCGTGCGCGCACCGCCGTTTTCGATCAGCAATCGGATTGCTCCGTCGACTCCGACCGCCAGCTCGGTGTCGCGGATCTGCGCCCGCACCACATCACTGGTGGTCAGCACGGGCTCGGCGAACGGATCGCTCCACGTGACACCGTCACGACTGACGACGAAACCCTGGCCGCTGCTCGTCCGACCGGCGTACAACATCAAGAGACGATCCCCGTCGCGGATCACATTCGGTCGGGTGAGAGAGCCCCGCTCCCAGCCCTGGGTGGCCTCCAGCTGCCAGGTCTCATCCGGCGTCCAGACCACCCCGTCTTCGCTCGTCGCCCGGCCAATCCGTCCGACGCCATCGAGGTCGACTCCAGCGAAGTACATCACCAGATCGCCCGATTCCAGCAGCACACTCGGGTGCTTGGCGCCGTTCGCCATCCAACCGGGGCCGGCGCCGGGGCCCAACAGCGCGCTCTCGACGACGGTCCACGGCCCCTCCGGTGCCGGTGCGGTCGCGGCCCCGATCGCAACGCCGAACATGTCGTCAGCCAGCTTCGTCTCGTAGTCGAAGTAGAGCGCCCACGTCCCGTCGGGCAATCGCACCGCCGTCCTAGCCTGCATCCCGAACTCCGCCGCCGGCACGTCGCCGGACCCGATCACCTCCGGCACCCGGATGTCCCACGACACGAGATCGTCGGAGGCGGCATAGCCGATGCCCGACACCCCCTCGCCGTAGCGGTTGAAGAGCATGTGGTAGGTGCCGTCCACGAGCACCACGCCGCCCGGTCCGACGAACGGACCCTCGTCCTCGGACGGATCCCCGAAAGTCAACACCGGACCGTCGCCGGCGACGACCAGAGCCGCCGGCGTCGATTCGGGGACCGTGGCGACCGTGGTCGACGGGGCGGTGGTCGCCACGACGGGTTCGGCTCCGCTCCCGAAGGCGAGCGCAGCAATCCCGACGGCAGCAAGGACGACGACTGCAGCTGCCGCACCAACGAGCAGTCGCCTCGTGACGCTGGGCACCGGCGCCGGGCGCAAGTCGGGAACCGTTCGTTCCAGATCGAGGTCGTCGAGCGGTGGCGCCGCAGCATCGAGGTGCTCGGCGTAGGCACGCAGCTGCGACCGAAGGTCACGCATCGCGCTTCACCCCCATCGCCCGCCGCATCTTGGCCATCCCACGGTCGATGTGCCGCTGGACCGTGGCAGCGTTCACTCCGGTCAGGTCGGCAACCTCCTGCCGGGTCCACCCGAAGCCCTCGCACAAGAGGACGGCGAGTCGCTGCCTCTCCGACAAGCGCGACAGCGCCGCGGGGAGTCCAGGCTCGAACCACGGCGCCGCCGCCTCGGGTGCCGGCGGCAGCGCCAGGGGACGGTGCCGGTATCCCCTGGCGCGGCTTTGGCCGACCCGAAACAGGTACCCGGCCGGATTGTCCATTCCCTCGAGCCGGGACCAATGCTCCCACGCATAGGCCAATGCGTCCGCCGTCACGTCGCTCCCCACTTCAGGGCCGTACATGGAGATGAATGCGCGCCGCAGCCGTCCGCCCACGTCGTCGACGAACGTGGTGAATCGTTCTGCGGCACCTGTACTCATCACCTACACCCGGTCAGACCGCCAGGATGGTCGGTTGCGCGACAGGTTTCTCGGCTACGACGGGGCCGGTGACACGGGTGCAGCGGGCTCAGTTGCCGGGCCCGCACGGGCTTCAGGCGAACCGCACCTCGACGAGTGGTGATCTGCTCATCCAACTGTCGATGGCGTCCAAATGGCCGAGACGGCCGAGGACGACCTCGAAGATCGATCGGCGCTCGGTGGGCTCGGTGACGGGATGGGCCATCGCCGGCAGCTCCGCGCTCGTGGATTCCTTGAGGTGGAACACGAACTGGGGGTTGGCCAGCAAGTTGGCATACCAGCTACGTTTGCCGGGCATCCCGGTGATGAAGATGCGGCCGCCGACGTTGTGGAACCAGATCTCGATCCGCCGCGCTTCACCGGTCTTGCGGCCCGTCGTGGTGATGTCGATCACTCGATCACTCTCGAGTGCGCTGGCGATGGCCGGGTCCATTGGGTCTCCTCGGAACGGGGTGATTGAGCCAACCGAGCCGGGGGTTCTCTCATTCCCGTGCGGCGCTCATGGTCGTCGGCTCCCGACTCAGCCGCTCCACTCCAGGATCTCGCCCTCGCCCGCAAGCAGCATCGTGCCGGGGAACACCCGCAGGCGCCAGGGGTCGAGCTCGAGCACGGCGAACTCGGGCTGCGTGGGCTCGTTCCAGACGGGAATCACGGCGGGGTCGTATCCCACAGGCTCAGGACCATTTGCGAGCATGTCCCAGATTCGGATGCACGTCTCGTCATCGTGGTGCCACGTGACGCGACATTCGGCGGTCGCGACGTCGTGCCGTGCGTCCCAGTAGTTGACCGATGCAAACGGGCTGTGGGCGAGGTGTGCCACCTTGGTCGGCGTCGGCCCGGTCGCAACCCAGCCGGTCAACCGCTCTCCGTCGTACTCCCAGATGGGATGCAGCACCCGCGACCGGGGTCGGTTCGACCTGTCGACGGTGGCGACCGTCGCCCACACGATCCGGTGGGCGACGTCGATGAAGGGCTTGGCGATCTCAGCGAGTGTGCTCATCGGACGAGTCTGCCACGGTCGAGCAAGAGTGAAAGCGAGGCGAGGATGGGCGAGTGGCCTGGCCGCATCGCCGCCCCTGTGTGTGCCCAGATCCCAGGACTCAACCATTCCGTGTGTCGAGCCCGAACCGAGCCGGTAGCGCCTCAGGCATGCCGGTATGCCCTATTCGGGGGTCGCCGACGTTCGCGCCCCCGGGTTCGCCGCAGAAGCACACCGCCAATCGGCAGCGGTTGCCGGCAGCGACCACGCCGCCGACGATCAAGCGTTCATCGATGAAGTGAGCCTCGACGAGGCGTGAGGCGCGCCGAGATCTGGACGGCTGCCGCAGGCAGCGGCGACACCGGCAAGCCGCGCCCGGTGGTGATCATCCAAGATGACCGTTTCGATGCGACAGGTTCGGTGACCGTGTGCGCTTTCACCACCGATCCGACCGAGGCACCGTTGATTCGGCTGCCCGTGGTGCCTGACGATCAGAACGGACTGGGGATGCCCTGCAGCTTGATGGTGGACGAGATCACCACGGTGCTACGGTCAAAGCTCGGCGAGCGAGTCGGACGTCTCGCCGATGGAGACATGGTCAGGCTGGGACGCGCAATCGTGGTCGTCCTCGGACTGGCAGGCAGCTGACTGACCCGATCCTGGATGTGCATGCCGATACAGCGCAATCAACAGAACACTCGGTCGTGCCCCGACTTGGCGATCGGTGGCGGTGGGCAGCGCCGTCAGCAGTCGGCCATGGCTGCGAGGGTGCGGCAGATCTGCTGGCGTGGGAACGGTAGCGAGCCGATTCGTGAGGTCAGGAAGGTCTTGCGGATCGGCTGAAGGTTGTCGAAGGACGCTGCGCACGGCGAGTCGACACCAAGGTCTTGGTCGAGGTGTATCTCGGTCGGGATGTCACGAATGGTTCGTGTGAGTGGCGCGACCAGGATCCATTTGAGCACCGGGATGGCCTCGGACCGGGTCACGACCAGCACGGGTCGCCGCTTGTCTTCGGCCTCGGCCCACCAGATGTCGCCTTGGCGGGGTATCACCACGGTTCAACGGCGATCATCCGTACCGTCGCGTCGTCTGCCCACGGGACCTCGTCCTCGTTCTGGGGACGATCCGTGTAGCCGGCGATGATTGCGTCTGCGGTGCGGCGGCGGCGGGTTTGCTCGATGAGCACCAGCAGGCCCTTGCGGACAGCATCCGAGCGGGATTCCACGACTCCGTCGGCGATGAGCTGGTCGATGCTCTCTGCCAGGTCGTTGTCGATGCGGGTGACGAGCTGTGTCATGCGATCAGCATAACGCGTTGCAATGCAATCAGGAAGGGGTCGCTCCCATCCTCCGACCGCCACCCGCGCAGATCGCCCACCACGCTGGACGATCTCGCCCAATCCGGTTCCGAGCAGACCCGGCATGCAGTATGCGCTGGTGCCGCGTGCTTTCGGTGTGGTTGTTGCGTCGATCGCATGCAGCCTCCGTCGATCGAGGTGGGGACACCAGACTGGTCAGTCAGGTGATCAACTCGACGAGCTTGGTCGGGTCACCGCTGTTGACGTTGACGATCTCGGTGACCAGCCCCTCGTTGATCCGCAGCAGATCGGTACCGATGAATGAGGCACCCGAATCCATGATCACGCGAAAGAGCACGAACGCTTCACCCACGCCGTAGATCTCCCGAAGGAACCGGATCGCGGCTATTCCCTCTGAGAGCCTGTCGAACTCATCGACGTATGACTCGGCAGACTCCCACTGGCCCCACACCGAGATGTGTCGCATGTCGCTGGCCATGAGCGCGGCAGCTCGAGATTTGTCCTGGGTGGCCCAAGCCTCGTAGTAGCTGTGGACCACGTCGCGCATCTCGTGTTCAGTCACGTTCGACCTCCTCTCATTGATCAGGGATCAAGCCCACTCATCGTTCAACTGCGGTCGTCGAGCAACGTACCGGCAATAACCTCTGCGAGCCCACCCCGCGACCATCTGTGTCGGCTGCTTCGAGGACCCAGGGACAAGGGCCAGCGGAACCGGAGGGTGGCGATCGGTCTCGCTTCGGACGCGTCGCTCACGGCTACGTCATCGCCTTGTGCCAAGCTGACGGGCTGATGAAGCTCGTCTCGGGATCCGACACATAGACGTACGTTGCATGCCGATCCTGATCGGTGTGGCAGGCCTGCTGACACTCATCTGGGTGCTGAAGCCCCTCGTAGCCGAAGAACTGAGCGCGACCTTTGGCATTCGCGGGGCCACGTCCGGATGATCCACTCCTGCAGAAGATATCAGCCAGCCGTTGCCGACGAAATCGCCGAACGGCGTCTCATCGAGTTGGCTCACCGAGCTTCGTCAGGGTCTCCGCGCCGGAGTTCCGCTCCACGATGCTCTGCCGGCCGAGCGTGACCGGGGCCACGCCAACCGGCTGCAGGCAACAACTGAGCCGACCCAAGCCCGCCCGGATGCGTCAGAACGCGCCGTCGCTCATCTCCATCAAGTGGGCGTCTTCGAGTTGTGCCGAGTGCAGACGGGCGGCGACCTTCGGGGCGATGTGCCGGATGAAGAACCGTGCCGACTCGACCTTGCCCTCGTAGTACTCCTTGTCCTGCGCCGAGGCCTCCGGCATCGCGCTGTGTGCCACCTCGGCATGCCGCAGCAGCAGCCAGGCGATGACGACCTCGGACAGCGTCTCCAGGAGGGCGTTGGTGTGGAGACCTGTCTTGTAGATCTCTTGCGGCTCGTGGATGAAGGCCATCGCATGTCCCACCAGGATGCCGACCATGGCCTGGGCGTCTTCCAGCGCCTTGCCCAGAAGCTGCCGCTCCGGCTCGAACGCCTCGGAGCCGCCCTTCACGAGCTCGACCATCTCACCGGCGAGACGACTCAGCGTGGCGCCTTGGTCGCGGGCGATCTTGCGAAAGAACAGGTCGAGCGCCTGGATGCCCGTCGTGCCCTCGTAGAGCGAGTCGATCTTGACGTCGCGGATGTACTGCTCCATGGGGTAGTCGCGGAGATATCCGGAGCCACCGAGCACCTGCAACGACTGCCCGAGCAGCTCGTAGGCCTTCTCGGAAGAGAAGCCCTTGAGCATCGGCAACAAGAGATCGGACAGGTGCGCCCAGTAGTGCTCGTCGGGATCGACGCGCTCCTGGTCGAGGGCCCATGCCGTGTAGTACATGAGTGCCCGCATGCCCTCGGCGTGTGCCTTCTGCAACATCAGCATGCGACGTACGTCAGGGTGCCGGATGATGGCGACCCGCGGGGCCTCCTTGTCGGTCATCTCGGTCATGTCGGCCGACTGGATACGCTCCTTGGCATACTCGAGCGCATTCAGGTAGGCCGTCGACAACGTCGACATCGACTTCGTGCCGATGAGCATCCGGGCATCTTCGATGACGTGGAACATCTGGCGAATGCCGTGGTGGTTGCCACCGACGAGATACCCGATCGCAGGTTTGTCCGCACCGAAGGTGAGCTCACAGGTGGTGGAAGACTTGATGCCCATCTTGTCTTCGATCTTGGTCACGGCGACGCCGTTGCGCTCGCCGAGCGAGCCGTCCTCGTTCACCAGATAGTCCGGGACGATGAAGAGCGAGAGGCCCTTCGTACCGGCGACGGCGCCCGGGCGGCGCGCCAGCACGAGGTGGACGATGTTCTCGTGATAGTCGCTGGCCCCGGACGTGATGAAGCGCTTCACACCCTCGATGTGATAGACGCCGGCATCCTCGTCCACCGGGATGGCCTTCGTGACACCGGCGCCGACGTCCGATCCGGCTTCCGGCTCGGTGAGGACCATCGTTCCGCCCCACCTCCGCTCCAGCATGCGCTTCGCCCAGGTCTCGGCCTGTTCGGGCGTTCCGACCCGGCCGATCACGATGGCCATGAGCGCACCGATGATGAAGAAGTAGGCGGTCGGGTTGGCGCCGACCAGCATCTCCTGACCAGCCCAGCGCAGCAGCGCGGGTGCGCCCATGCCGCCGAGATCGTGCGGGACCCCGAGCATGTCCCAGCCGCCGTCGTAGAAGGCGTCGAGCGAGGCCTTCAGACTGGCGGGGAGCTCGACCTTGCCGTCGACGAGCTTCGGCGGGTTGCGGTCGGCATCGACGAAGCTGGCGGCCATCTCGTTCGTTGCCAGCCGCTCCAGCTCTGTGAGGATGTGCCTGACCGTGTCGCGATCGAAATCGCGGAACTGCTCGTCCTCG
The DNA here is from genome assembly GCA_965216945.1 of Acidimicrobiia bacterium. GTDB lineage: Bacteria > Actinomycetota > Acidimicrobiia > Spongiisociales > UBA5794 > DATHZQ01. The sequence goes on from CBDCGU010000003.1 coordinate 1,276,117, forward strand.
AGAACCCGTTCGAAGTCGAGTACCTCGAAGAGGTTGAACTCGATGTCCCGGAGGTTGCTCTTGTAGTGACTCATGTCATCTCCCGGTCTGCGCCGCGCCCCTATCACCTGGTGCAACCGCTCTCCCACCACGGTCGACCGTGAACGCCGGAAGCCCGACGCTCATTTTTGAGTATATACTCTAATTTGAGTATACACTCAAGTTCTTGCCGCAAAGCGCTAGCGTGGAAACGGACGGTCGTCACGGAAAGGCAGATCCATGGCGCGCTACCAAGCAGGGCTGCGCACCGAAGCCCGCATCATCGACGCCACCCGTGAGCTGCTCGGCGAGGTGGGTCTCGAGGGCACGACGCTGAAGGCGATCTGCGACCGCGCAGGAGTGCGGGCCGGCAGCTTCTACAACCTCTTCGCGTCCAAAGAAGAGGTCGTGTTGCGTGTCGTCGCCGAGGCCATCACCGCCGTCGACCCCGACCCCGACCGTGCAGGCACGGACACCGTCGCAGACCTGGTGCGGGCCTACTCCGCTTTCATCACCGGGCAACCCAAGGTCGCACGCATCTATCTCCAGATCGTCGTGAGCGGCGGACTCACCGGCAACGACCAGGGCAAGAGATTCCTTCGCCACCACGAGGAGCGGGTCGCCCGATTCGCAGACGCCATTCGCCGCGGTGACCCCGCACTCGACATCGACGATGCGTATGCCGAGGCCGAGCTGTTGCTGGCTGCCCTGAACGGGCTGGCATTTCACTGGATGTTGCAGCCATCGTTCGACTTCGAGGCGCACGTGGCGCGGATGTTCGCCGCCCACGAATGGTTGCGAACCCGGGCGTGACCGCCACCGCAGCCGACGTATCGCTCGCGTAGGTTGACATCAGGGCTGCCCAGCCGGGCGGACACAACGACGTGGAGGTCGCCGTGGATTTCGTTTCCATCCAGGGTTTCGACGTGCGAGCGGGCAAGCTCGGCGCCATGAAAGAATGGCTGCACAAACACGACGTCAAGCTGCGTGAGTCGGCGCCGGAAGGCTGCGAGTACATGGGGACGTACGTCGCCACTCAGACCTCCGAGAAGACCGCGGGCAACGTGTTCGTGCTGTGGCGGCTCGACAGCTACGGCGCCCAGGATGCTCTCGCCGCCGCCGGCGCCGAGGACGGCAAGTTCCGCGAGCTCGTCAACGAGTTCATCGGGTTCGTCGAGGTCGACAGCGAGAACTGGAGCAGCATACTGCTCAAGGCCGTCCTCGATGCCACGGTGTACGCCGGCATGTAGCGGCCAGGTCTGCTGACCCGTCGCGCCGGCCGGTACCGCCAGGAGTCCCGATCACGGACTGCAGGGAGAGCTCATCCAACGACCGGAGGTTGCTGGATGAGGCACGACGTGCGGCTACTGGAGGTGGTCGACCAGCCATCGGTGGAGCGGGGCCATACGCTTCCAGTCGGCGACGGCATATTCGACAAAGCCCGGGGTGTGCAACTCGGCAGGAACCGGCCGATCCTCGCCGATCCAGAGCGCCGAGTAGCGCAACAAATGCTCTTCTGTCGCATTGCTGGGCTCGTAGCCCCGCGGCACGCGCTTGTAGTGCTCACCGGCGACTTCGAAGCCCTTGCGCTCCATCGACTTCACGGTCTTCGCCAGCGCTTGCCCGGCGCCCTCGTCGACGACGGCGTGGCGATAGGCCTCGAGCCGATCCTTGTCGAACCCGTGGGCTCCGACACCGACGCCGATGCTGCGCGGGCTGATCCGGAGGAAGAAGCCGGACACCGCCCGCTTGCGCTGTCCTTCCCAGAACCAGAAGTCGAGGTGATCCTTGTACGGCCTCTTGTCCTTCGAGAATCGCACATCGCGATTGATCCGGAAGATGGAACCGTTGATCTTCGGCTCCGCCTGGACCTCTGGGGCGACCCTGGCGAGCGCTTCGCCGGCTGCCACAACGAACTCCTTGGCGGGCTCGACCCAGTAGCGCTCGTAGTCGTTGCGGTGGTCGTCGAACCACGCCTTGTCGTTGTTCTTGGCAAGGCTGCGCAGGAAGGTGAGCGTCTGCTTGGGAAAGCCGGCGAAGCTGGTCATGGGAGGCTCCTTCGTATCGAGTCACTACATCGACGCACGACCCATCCTCAGATCGACAACCGCCGTGCAGCCACCTGCACAGTGCGCCGAGGACGGGGCCGATACAACCCCTTTGCTCGCAATGCCTCCCAGCCGGCCGGCGTCCGGTTCAGTTCCCTCGCTCCATGCCGAGCTGGCGCAGGGCGGCGACGTAGTCGTCGGGCGTGTCGACGTCGACCGGTGCGGGACGGTCGAAGTGGATCTGGGTGACCGGCTCGGGAGGGTCCTCGACGAGCAGTCTCCACAGCACCTTGGCTCCGGGCAGCTTCCGCATCGCCTCGATCGCAGCCGCCGACAAGAGGAACGGATGATTGGGCGCACCGTCGTCGTACACGGCGAACGCCGCCCACGGGGCCGATCGGCGCCATGCAGCAACCACCCGATCGATGATCGGCCGATCGACCCCCGGCATGTCGCCGAGGAGCAGGACGATCGCCGCCGGCTGCCCGGCCGCCGCAAGACCACGCTCGAGCGAGGACACGTTGCCCTGCCGGTAATCGGGGTTGTGGACGATCGTGGCGCGACCCGACACGAGGCTTCCGGTCACGGCATCGGAATCTCGGCCGGTGACGACGACAACACGGTCCAGGGATGACGCTTCTGCGTGCGCCACCGCCGTCGCCGCCATCGTGCGCGCGCCGAAGCGGAGGAGCTGCTTGGCGGCGCCGCCCATGCGCGCCGACTCCCCGGCGACGAGCACGATGCCGACTACGTCGCCTCTCATCGCCGGCACCGCCGGACGTCGACCCGAATCGAACACAGCCTTCGTGGCAGTCTCATGAGCGGGCAACGCTACCCGCAGAGATGCCAACATCTCACCCATGGCCGACGACAACGTCATCCTGACCGGCTTCATGGGCACCGGCAAGACCACGGTGGGCCGGTTGCTGGCGGCACGCCTCGGCTACGACCGCATCGACACCGACACGATGATCGAGTCCCGGTGGGGGCCGATCCCGGAGATCTTTCGTATGCGAGGTGCGGATGCCTTCCGACGGCTCGAGCGCGCCGTCGCCTACGAGCTGGCCCAGCGGCAGAGGCTCGTCATCTCGACCGGCGGGCGCCTGATGCTCGACTTCGGGAACGCCTACCACTTGGGGAGGACGGGAAGGGTCTTCTGTCTCGTCGCATCGCCCGAACGCATCCTCGAGCGCATCGCAGCAGACGCCGACCAGCGACCCCTGCTCGCCGGCGACAACCCCGCGGGGCGGATCGCGGAGCTCCTCCGTGCTCGCTCCGCAGGGTATGCCCGGTTCGAGCAGGTGGACACGACCGAGCGGACTCCCGGGGACGTGGCCGACGAGATCGTTGCTCGGCTCGCCGTCTGACCCCGCCTCTCGGCGGGAACGAACATACGATGCGTACTCACCTCGCGGTGGCCCACGATCGAGCTACGTCGCCTCCAGCAATTGATCGGCGATCTCGCCGAGATCGCTCCCGACCAGATCGGGGAGCGGGTCCGGCATGCCCCACTTCACCGACGGACGATCGATGTAGGCACCTGGGATCCCAACGCTGCGCGCCCCCACGATGTCCCAGTCGTGGGCGGCGACCATGAGCATCGCATCCAATTCGACGCCCAGCTTGGTCGCCGCCGTGACGTACACCTCGGGCGCCGGCTTGAAGCGCTGCACCATGTCCACCGACATCGCCGTTTCGATCAGGGATGCGATGCCGGAGTTGGCGAGCTGGTCGACCACAGCGTCGGTTGCGCCGTTGGTGAGCGTGACGAGACGGAAGCCGCCCGCGCGGAGGCGTTGCATCGCCGGGATCACATCGGGATGCGGCGGCAACGACCGCATGCCCGCCACCACCTCAGCCGCACGCCCCGAGTCGAGAGGGACGCCGCGCTTGCGCGCCAGCGCAACGAGGGCATCGGTACCGATCTCGCCGAAGGGGCGGTAGACACCGACGTGGTTGGCAACGAGCGAGCCGTGGAGCATCCGGGCGAACCACTCGCCCATCGCATCGGCGCTGCCCATCGCCGCCTCGAAGCCGGGCCGGAGGGCGCGTAGGTCGAGCAGGGTCTCGTTGACGTCGAAGACGATGACGTCGGGACGGGTCATCGCCGCTACTTCGGTCCCATGCGGATGCCACCGTCCATGCGAATGGTCTCTCCGTTCATGTACCCGTGAGTCAGCAGCACGTGGGCGAGCTCGGCGTACTCCTCGGGCTGTCCCAGACGCTTGGGGTGCAGCACCTGCTGGCCGAGCGATTCCCGTGCCTTGTCGGGGAGGCCGGCGAGAAGGGGGGTGTCGATGATCCCCGGGGCGATGGTGTTCACCCTGATCTGGAGGGAGGCGAGATCCCGGGCCACCGGCAAGGTCATGCCGACGATGCCCCCCTTGGATGCCGCATAGGCCGCCTGGCCGATCTGCCCGTCGTAGGCCGCGACCGAGGCCGTGTTGACGATCGCCCCGCGGTCGCCCTCGGATGTCACCTCGATGTGAGACATCGCCGCCGCCACCAGCCGGATGCAGTTGAACGTGCCGGTGAGGTTGATACGGAGGACGGTCTCGAAGTGGCCGAGGTCGTGGGGATTGCCGTCTCGGTCGAGCGTCCGGGCGGGGGGGCCGATACCGGCGCAATTCACCAACACCCGCAGCGGCCCCATCTCCATGGCGGCGTCCACGGCCGCCTGTACCTGCTCGCAGTCGGTGACGTCGGCGTGCACGTAGCCGCCGTTGAGATCGGCGGCGACCGCTTCGCCGAGATCGTCGTTCAGGTCGGCGATGAGGACGTGGGCGCCGTCCGCGGCGATACGGCGGGCCGTGGCGGCTCCGAGACCGGATGCGCCGCCGGTGACGATTGCTGAAATGCCTTCGAGTCTCATGCCCGTGACCCTACCCGGCACCGGCCGGCCGCTCATCGGCGATGAGATAGAACTGGAACGTGCCGAGCGCCACGGTTCTGCCTGCTGAGGTGACCGTCGACTGCACGGTGGCGAGGGTCCGGCCCTGCGTGCTGATGATCGCTTCCGCACGGACGGGGATGCCTGCCCTCGCCGGGCGGGAGAACGACATGCTGGAGCCGATGGTGGCTCCCCGCAGGCCCCGGTTGGCGAGGGCGTAGGCCGCGGCGGTGTCGGCAACCGTGAAGAGCAGCGAACCGTGGGCGACGCCGAGTGAGTTGACCAGGCTGTCCGGCGGCACCGCCGTGACGGCAATCGAATTCTCACCCACGTCGTCGAGCGCCATGCCGAACGTGGCGAGAAGCGCCTCATCGGCTGCGATCACCTTGCGGAGGAGATCCGACGGCTCACGCATCGTCGAGGAGGCCGCGCTTGCGCAGGTAGCTGCCGGCGGCCGCACGGCCCTCGGCGTCTGCCAGGGCGGCGAGGAGACCGTCGGCGTCTGCCCAGCTGTGGCCGGTGCCGACCATCGCAGCTGTGACGGCATTGGTGTGCTGTTTGGTCGCCAGCAGCGCCTGCCTGGGTTTTCCGGCAAGCGTCTCCGCCAATCCGGCCACCTCCTCGTCGAGCTGATCACGAGGGACGACCCTGTTGAGAAAGCCACTCCGCATCGCCTCGGCAGCATCGAAAGGCCGGCAGGTCATCACCAACTCCTTGGTGAGCGCCGGACCGATCTCGCGCACGAGTCGCGGGATCCCGCCCCAAGCCAGCGGTATGCCGAGATCGACCTCGGGAATGGCGAATACCGTGTCCGTCGCCGCAACCCGCAGGTCGCACGCCGCGGCGAGCACGAGTCCCCCGCCTACGCAGTGGCCGTGAATGGCCGCAATGGTGACCGCTCGCATCGATTCGACGGCGCCGGCCATTCGCCGTCCGAGATCGGCGGCGTGGCGGGCATCGGTACCTTCCAGCGAACCGGCGACGAAGACGGCCAGATCGGCGCCGGCGCTGAAGACCCGGCCGGCACCGCGCACGACGACGACCTTCAGCTGGTCGTGGGTGTCGAACCAGCGGGCAGCTGCAACGATGGCTTCGAGCGTGTCTGCACCCAGAGGATTGAGCTTCTGCGGGTTGGCGAGCACCAGCTCACCGGACGCTCCGTCGACCGATAGCTCCAGACCGGCGAGGTTGGGTGCGCCCGTCATGGCTCGACGATCACGACCGGTATCTCCCGCTCGGCCCGGGCCGCGTATTTGGCATATCGCTCGTCCTCATCCACAAACCGTTGCCACAGGGCGGAGCGCTCCTCGGCGCCGGCAACCCGAGCCTGCATGGACATCGTCCGCCCCCCGTCCTCCAGCGTGACCGCCGGATCGGCAGCCACGTTGTGGTACCAGCCCGGGTTGTTGGCGTTCCCTCCGGCCGAAGCCGCGACCAGATAGCGGTCTCCGTCGCGTATGGCCATGAGAGGCACGGTGCGCGGCTCGCCCGTTCTGCGGCCGGTCGTAGTGAGCAACACGACCGTCCCTCCCATGCTCCCCCATCGCCCGCTCGTCCTGCGGTACAGCCACACGTGGGCCTTCATGAAGGTTCGCATGATCGCTCGCACGAGAGTCCTTTCTTCGACCGGCCGAGCGTACTCAACCAGCGGGTCCGGGAGCCCCGGCGACGATCGCCAGGACGTCATCTCCATAGGCGTCCAGCTTCGCAGGGCCGATGCCGGTGATCCGCAACAGCGCCTGCTCCGTGGTTGGCAGCGCCGCGGCGATCGCTTCGATGGTCTTGTCGTGCAACACCACGTAGGCGGGGACGCCGAGGCGCCGCGATGTCTCCCGTCGCCACGACCTCAACGCTTCGGCGATCGCCGGGTCGCCTGCACCCGCTGCTGCGGCCGCCGTCACCCGCACGACGTCGGTGGGTCCGGCCGCCACTTCCGCACCCGTATCGAGCCGGACGGTCATATGCGCCCCGTCGACTGCGATGACTGCACCCTCGATCCCGCCCCACAGCCGGACGGTGTCACCGACGCCGGGCATCGTGATGAGCTCCTGCTGCGGTGTACCGCGAACCACCGTGGCCGGCTCCCGTCGTGGCGCGGTGCCGTCGAGCTCTCCGAGGAACGGGCTGGGGCGCTCGGCGTCCGCCATCACCACCACGTGTCGCGCCGCCCGCGTCAGCGCCACGTGAAAGACACGCCGCTCCTCTTCGATGTCCTCGGCGAGATCGTGTGGCATCGCACCACGGTCTGCACCAAAGACGATGACGTGGGACCACTCCATGCCCTTCACCCGGTGGACGGATGACAGGGTGATGCCACCCGGCTGGGAGCGGTGGCTGACCCTTGCTCGCAGCCAGCGGACGAGCTCGCCCGGGTCCGGCTGCAGGGCGGCCGCCCGTTCGATGGCGACCAGGTCGTCGAAGTGGGCCGAGCGAGCCGCCGTGCGCCGCCCGGAGTCGAGGGCTTGTGCCGATCCGCCGAGACCGACCTGCCGAACGATGGTTCGCACGAGGGATGCACTGTCCTTGCCGGCGGCGACCGAAGCAACCGTGCGCACGTCGCGGCAGAACTGCTCCCAGCGATCCCGCTGTTTCCGGCCGAGGTCGGCGCCGAGAGCAAACAGGGTGTCGAGATCGACGGTGCGGCGGGTGACCAGATCGCGGGCGAGCCGGTTGAGGCCGCGGCTCGGGCGGCGGATCGCGGTGAGAACGCTGCTGCGACCCATGCGCTCCGGCGCCAGCGCCAGCTCGATCCAGGCGAACAGGGAGCGCACCGTCGTGCGGTCGAGCGTGCCGGGACCCATGAGATCGTCGGTCGGGAGGCCTGATTCCACCAGTGCCGCCTTCACCGGGATCAGTGCGGCGTTGACACGGGCGAGCACGGCGATGTCGGTGGACTCGACGCCGCTGTCGATCCACTGGCGGACCTGCTCACCACACGCTGCGGCCAGCTCGCCGCCGGCCGACGACCGGACCTGCAGCGTCTCGCCGCCGCTGTCCGAGGAGCCGGCACGGATCGTCTTGTCGATGCGACGCCGGTTGTAGCTCAGCAAGTGAGTGGCCGCGTTCACGACGGCGGGTGGGCAGCGGTAGTTCACCTCGAGCGCATGAGAAGCCGCCCCAGGGAAGTAGCGGTCGTACTCGATGAGGAATCCCGGGTCTGCGCCATCGAAGCCGTAGATCACCTGGTCGTCGTCGCCGACCCCGAAGACCGCCAGCTGCGGCGATGCCACGAGGCGAATCAGCAGGAGATACGCCGGCGTGAGATCTTGGAACTCGTCGACGAGCAGGTGCCGGCACCGGCGCTGCCAGCGGGCGCGCAGCCCCGGATCGCTCAGGAGCGCTTCGATGGCACCGTACACCTGCTCGCCGTGGTCGACGCGGCTCATGGCATACATGCGCCGCCGGATCGGCTCGAAGGCCCCGGCGAAGCCGGTGACGTCATCGCGGCTCGCCTCGACCTCGCTCGGGTCGCGCAGCCGGGCGCGTACCGTGGACAGTGCCTCGAGGTAGGGCCCGATGGTGTCCGCGTCGGGACGTCGCGGCACCTGAACGCAGCGTTCGACGATGTCGCGCACTCCGCGCTCGTCCAACAGCTCCAGACCGGGCCTGGCTTCGCGCAAGATCTGCCATCCGAGGGAATGGATCGTCCTGGCAAGCGATCGATCGACATCGAGACGCTCCCGCAGCTCGGCGGCGGCCCGCTCGTTGTAGGCAAGCGCCAGCGTCTGGCGAGGGTCGTAGGCCTCCCACTCGAGCACGTGCCGCAGCCGTGCCGTGAGCGTGCGAGTCTTGCCGGACCCCGCAGGTGCGATGATCCGCGCCGGGCCGCGACGGTGGCTCACCGCCTCGAGCTGGTCCGTGGCCAGCCCCTCGGCATCCACGGTGATCGGCACCGGCACACGCCTGATCTCCCCGAGATCGATGTCGTCGCCGTGCAGGACCGGATGCTCGAACTGAGGCAGCGCCTGGCGGGGACCACCATCGATCCATGCATGACTGCCATCGGGCAGCATGACGTCGGCGACTTCCGCCGCCACCGCTTGGATACGTTGCGCCTTGACGACCCACCACCAGCGTGGTGGACCGTTGCGGGCGTCGTAGTTGTTGCTGAACGCAAGGAATCGCAGCCGCTCCAGAGGAAACAGGAAGCCGGCGTCGAGCTGCCACACAGGTCCGTCGTGAACCTCCTCGAGCCCCGCGGCGTCGTCGGCGACTCCCCACTCGAGCACCACCGGCGTGCGGGTCACCCAGGCGCGGTGCAGACGATCGACCAGCGACTCCAGCATTTCCCTATCGCCGAGCGCGGCGGCATCCAAGGTCAGGCGATCGACGTCTCTCCATGGCTCGGGCACCTGAGCGCCGGGGCGCACGACGACACCCCGGCCCAGCTCTGGAGGTCCCGGCCACGTCATGCTCGGAGAGTAGGTGGCCGCGGCGACAGGTTTGGCCCTGTCGATGCGACGCTCAGGACTCGCTGGTTGCGTGCGCCACGGAGCGAGTGACGATCTCCTCGAGCACGTCCATGTCGACGTCTTCGAGTCGCTTGATGTAGAGGCAGGATTTGCCCGTGCTGTGCTTCCCGAGCTCACCGAGGAGCTTGTCGTATTCGCCGAACCCGTCCATCACGTACAACGTGAGGCTCTGCTTGCGTGGCGAAAACCCGATGTAGAACCAGTCGAGCTCGCGTCCGCTCTCGTACACCATGTGCCGGCTGCCGAACCCGACGATGCTGTCTCCCCACATCTTCGGCGGCTCACCGGAGATGCGCTCCATCATCTCGAGCGCGACGTATGCGTCGCTGCGGCGCTGTTCGTTCTCGACCGACTCCAGAAATGCGCCCACATCGCCGTCGTTATGCTGAGTCTTGTTCTCCGCCATGCCCGCAACCTATCAGGACCGCCTGGCCGGTGAACCCGGTGGAACCAATGTCTGTCGGAGGCGCACCGGAGGTTGTTGCGCCCCAGATGCACCACACAGTGGACATCACAAAGTGCCGCTCGGCGCGATTCCGTGGCTGAAGCGTTCGGATCCGACATCTGTTGGAACTGCTGGTCTGGGCGGCCGGCGGGACAGGGGGGTATATCTCGTAGGCCACTCCGGATATCCTGCCGAGGATGACCAAGCGACTCGTTGAGATCGATGATGAGCTCCTCGCCCGTGCCCGCACCGTGGCCGGCACCGACACGATCCGGGCGACGGTCGAGGCTGCCCTGAGGAGCCTGGTCGAACAGGACAAGGCGTTGCGGCACGTGGCCCGGCTTCGCAAGCCCGGCGCCCTCGACATCGCAGCCGTCGACGAAGCGCGTCGCCCCGGAACGGGCACCCATGGCTGACACCCAGCACCTCGTAGACACGTATGTGCTGGGGCGGGCCCATCAAGACGAGGTTGGAACACGGCTGGAGGAGCTGGCACGCAACGGGTAGATGTGGACGTGCCGGCTGATCGACCTCGAAGTCGTGTACGGGTCCCGGGCCCGCGATGTGGCGGACATCATCGAGGAACGTCGGGCATTGCCGATGGCTCCGATCGACGCATCGGTGATGGACCGTGCGGTTCAGGTCGCCGGGGGGCTGGCCCGGACGGGCCAGCATCGCGGGGCGAGGCCGGTGGGCCTGGTGATCGCGGCTGCTGCGGAGGCCGCCGGGCTCTCGGTCCTCCACTACGACAGTGACTACGACCGTATCGCCGCCTTGACCAACCAGCCAACAGAGTGGATCGCCCCGGCCGGGACCTCGACTGAGTCCCTTCGCGGCCCTGGTTGCCGAGCCCGTACGTGCCTTTCGGCGTCGTTTGGCGAGACGCTTGTTCCTGCGCCGGACTTGGTGATCGGCGCTGATCTCGATCGCCGATCGCGCCGTGCCGCGTCGTCACCTTGAACCCGGTGGAGCAGACCGCATTCCGGTGATCGGCTGGTGCAGCGGGTCTTGGTGGTGACGTTGGACGGGTGTTCATCCAGCGAGCAATCAGGAAGGCCCCGGGTCGCACCCGGGGCCTTCCCTCAGTTTCCTGGTCCGCGGCGGGTCACACCTGGGATTCGAAGTTGAGGTAGTCCTTCTCGGCCACCGCATGCCAATCGCGGATGGCGTTGCGGAAGGGCAACCAGTTGTCGAGCACCGAACGGAAGTCCTCGTCGGCGCCGGCGAACTCTTCGAAGAGCTCGAACGACGCTTCTTCGGCCGCCTGCATCACGTCGTCCGGGAACGGCAGCACCTGCACGCTGGCGTCGTTGAGGATGTCCTGGAATGCCGGCGGGTTCAGAGCGTCGTAGCGAGCCATCATGTCGACGTTGGCCTGCTTGGCCGCAGTCTGGATGACGGCCTTGTACTCCTCCGGCAGACCGTCGTACTCCGACACGGGGAACTGCACCTCGAGCGACGGTCCCGGCTCCCACCATCCCGGTGAGTAGTAGAAGCTCGCCACCGTTTGGAAGTCCAGCTTCGTGTCGTCGTAGGGGCCGACCCATTCGGTCGCATCGATGGCGCCGGTCTGCAAGGCCTGGAAGATCTCACCGCCGGGCAGCACCTGGACCGTCACGCCGAGCCTCTCCATGACCGCACCGCCGAGGCCGGGGATACGCATCTTGAGGCCCTCGAGATCGGACACGCCGGTGATCTCGCGGTTGAACCAGCCGCCCATCTGCACCCCGGTGTTGCCGGCGGGGAACTGGATGACGCCGAAGCGCTCGCGGTAGATCTCCTGGAGCAGGTCCAGACCGCCGCCCTCGTACAACCATGCGTTCTGCTGGCGAGCCGTCAGACCGAACGGCAGGGCCGTGCCGAAGGCCACCACCTCGGCGAGGCCGCGGTAGTAGTACGACGCCGTGTGGCCGGCGCTGACGGAGTTCGCCTGCACCGACTGCAACACCTCGAGGGCGGGAACCAGCTCGCCACCCGCACGTGCGGTCATGGTGAACTTGCCACCCGTCATCGACGTCACACGCTCGGCGAAGACCTCCGCTCCTCGGAAGATCGTGTCCAGCGACGTCGGCCAGCTGGTTGCGATCTCCCAGTTGAGCTCGGGGAGATCGCTCGCCTGCAAGGCATCGTCGAGATCGGCATCGCCCGTCGTCGTTGCCGTCGTGTCGTCGTCACCGTTGCAGGCGGCCAGCGCAAGCGCACTGAGCCCTCCAACGCCGGCAACCTGTAGGAACTTCCTTCTCTCCAAGGTCTCTCCTCCTCGTTGGGCTGGCGCCACCGCCGTGGCGGGCACCTGCGCTGCACATGAATGTAGTGACTCGACCGCCACCTTTGCAGGCAAAGGCCGGCACGGCGCCGTCAGCCAACCCTCGCTGCGCGGCGCCGAGTGCGCCCGCGTACGAAGAGCACCCACAACACGGCCATGGCGCCGACGGCCAGCAGGCTCAGGCCGAGCCGGGTGCCGAACGCACTCTCCAAGAAGGGCACGCCTGTCTGGGTGCGGAAGTCGAACACCTGCAGCAGCCACGTGACGGTCTCGGGAAGGAACATGACGAGGAGCAGACCCATCGTTTGCAGGGCCATGAACGGTAATGCGCCGCGGTGAATGTCGGACGTCTTCACTCCGGGCGGGGCCACCGACTGTAAGTAGAACAGCGAGAAGCCGACGGGCGGCGAGATGAACGCCATGTTGAGGTTGATGGCCATCATCACCGAGAACCACACGAGGTCGACGTCGAGCGCCAACGCGGCGGGCACGAACAGTGGCATTACGATGAACGAGATCTCCAGGAACTCGAGGTTGATGCCGAGAAGGAACACGATGATGTTGGCGGCGATGATGAAGCCCCAGAAGCCGCCGGGGATGCTGGTGAGCCACTCGGTGATCAGCCGCTGCCCGCCCAAACGATCGAAGACCAATGCGAAGAACGTGGAGGCGAAGAGGATCTGCAGAACGAGGCTCGTGATGTTGGCGGTCGAGCGAGCCGCATCGGACAGCAGCTTCCAGTTGAAATTGCGATAGGCGATCGCCAGCACGATGGCGCCGAACGCACCGACGGCGCCGGCCTCGGACGCCGTGGCGATGCCGAAGAAGATCGATCCGAGCACGGAGAAGATGAGGACGAGCGGCGGGATCACCGACACGAACGCTTCCTTGACCAGCGCCCAGCCGCGTATCGTCCGCTCCTCGAGAGGAATGGCGGGTGCCGTTCCCGGCTTCACGTAGGCGATCGCAACGGCATAGGCGGCGAAGATGACCGCCAGCATCACGCCGGGGATCAGCGCCCCGGCGAACAGCTCTCCCACCGACACGGGAATGAATTGCGACAGCACGATCAGCACCAGGCTGGGTGGGATCAGCTGGGCGAGTGTGCCCGAGGCCGTGATGATCCCCGTAGCGAGCTTGTGGTCGTAGTTGTACTTCACCATGACGGGGAGGGCGAGCAACCCCATCACGATCACGGTTGCGGCGACGACACCGGTCGCCGCCGCCAGCAGGGTGCCCACGAAGACGACCGCCACTGCCATCCCGCCCCGCAGCGGGCCCATCAACATACCGATGGTGCGCAACAAGCGCTCGGCTAACCCCGATTTCTCGAACACGGCGCCCATGAACACGAAGAAAGGGATCGCCAAGAACGTGAAGTTGGCCACCGAGTCGGCGAACCACTTCGAGAACAAACCGTTGAGCACCTGGGTGTTGACGGCGCCCATCCACCAACCGACCGCAAAGAACACGATGGCGGTGCCGGCGAACGAGAACGCCACCGGGTACCCGACCAGAATCAGGCCGAGGAACACGGCAAACATGATGATGGCGAGCCACTCGGCGGTCATCGGTCGTGACGCCTCTCTCCGGTGATGCAGCAGTTACTCAATGCGGATGAACTCCGGCTCGGCCTCTTCCCTCTTCTCCACGCCGCGCAGGATCGCGATCTGCTTGATCCACTCGGCGATCCCTTGGATGAGCAGCAAGACGAACGCCACCACGATCATGGTCTTGATGGGAGCCCGGGGCAGGCCGCTCGGATCGGGTGACTGCTCGTTGAGACGCCACGACGTCTGTACCTGCGGCACCGAGACCCATATCCCGATGATGGCGAAGGGGATCAGTCCAATGGAGTGACCGATCAGGTCGATCCACGCCTTTGTCCGAGGCGGTTGCTCGGCGAACCAGAAGTCGACCCTCACGTTGATCTGGTGCTTGAGGATGTAGCCGAACCCGAGCAGGAAGATCAGCGAGTACAGGTACCACTGCGCCTCGATCAGCCCGTTGTTGGTCAGCCGGTTGCCCGACAACTCGCCGGTGTAGCGCAGCACGACGTTGACGAATCCCACGGCGACGGTGACCAGAACTGCCCACTTGCTCAGCTTCCCGGTGAGTTCGGAGACGGCATCGGCTGCCCGCACATAGCCGAGGGCGATCCGCATCAGGGGGCCGGGCCGGACTGCCGCATCGACGGCCTCGCCGGCGACGGCCTCGTCAGCCGCCTCTTCCAGCGTCTCCTCGCCCGATACCACGCAGACTCCTCCCGCCGCTCCAGCGACGCTCGGACCCTACCGGCGCCGAGTGTCCCGGTTCAAGCACATGCCTGACACCGTCGAGGTAACGAGCAACGGAAAATTTCTTGACAGTACTAGCTGACTGGCGGTAACTTTCAACCACAGGAAGGGAGAACCATTGACGGACGTTGATCCGGGCCGGCCGACGCCTACGGAACCCACGACCCAGATCAGGTCGGTTCTGTCCGAGTTGTCACCGGCTGAGACACGAGTGGCGAAGACCGTCCTGGCCGCCCCGGGACATGCCGCCGCTACGCCCATCGGCGAGCTGGCATCGGCAGCGGATACGTCCGAAGCCACCGTGGTCCGGTTCTGCAAGAAGGCGGGGTTCTCCGGCTACCCCAGCTTGCGACTCGCACTGGCATCCGAGATGGGACGCGGCGCCGCAAGCGGACGCGCTCGTGCACTCGACGATCTCGACATCGCCCCTGAGGATTCGATCACCGACATGGTCGCCAAGGTGGCAGGAGCCGACGCCCGAGCCGTCTCGGATACCGCCAAGACGATCGACATAGCCGCCCTCGAACGGGCCATCCTCGCTGTGGGGACCGCGGCACGGATCGTCGTGTTCGGCGTCGGGGCCTCAGGCATCGTCGCTCGCGACCTGGAGCAGAAGATCGAACGGCTCGGCAAGCAGATCAAGGCACACACCGACGTCCACTCGGCCGTGATGGCCGCCTCGCTCCTGGGCCCAGGCGATGTCGCGTTCGGGATCTCGCACACTGGTGAGACGCCGGACACCGTCGAACCGTTCGCCCTGGCCGCAGACCAGGGTGCCGCAACGATCGCCATCACGAACTACGCCAAGTCGGCTCTGGCAAACCGTGCCGACATCGTTCTGCTCACCGTGGCCCCCGAGTCGGAGTTGCGCTCCGGCGCGATGTCGAGCCGCGTTGCGCAGCTCTCCATCGTCGATTTCTTGTGTATCGGGCTGGTGCGCGCCGCACCCGAGGAAGCGCGGGCAGCGTTGGCACGGACCAAGGCCGCAGTCGCCGGCCGGCTCGGGGGCGGGGCGCGGCGAAGGATGCTCAGTGCCTGAGGTACCCCGGGCTCTCGCAAGCACCGAGTTGAGGAATCCGTCCACGGTCGATCTCGACCTCATGTCTTCGGCCGAGATTCTGCACGCCATGAATCAAGAGGACGCAACCGTCGCCGCTGCCGTGAGCGCCGCGCTGCCGCAGATCGCCCGACTCGTCGACGAGGCCACGCACCGGTATCGGGCCGGCGGATCGATCCACTACTTCGGCGCCGGCACCTCGGGACGGCTTGCAGTTCTCGACGCTGCCGAGCTGGTACCCACTTTCTCCGTCGACCCGCTCCGCTTCAGAGCTCACCATGCGGGCGGACCGACCGCACTCACGACCGCGATGGAGGACGTCGAGGACGATGAGGTATCGGGTCGACACGACGCCGGCGACGTCGCGGGCGGCGACATCGCGCTCGGCCTCACCGCAAGCGGGTCGACACCGTACGTGCTCGCAGCACTGTCCACCGCTCACGACACCGGGGCATTCACGGCGCTCGTCACGTGCAACCGAGAGATCACCGCTCCCCCGTGCGCCGATCTCCTCATTCTGGTCGACACCGGACCGGAGGTGTTGACGGGCTCGACGAGGCTGAAAGCTGGCACCGCCCAGAAGCTGGTCCTCAACATGTTCTCCACGGCGCTGATGGTCCGGCTTGGCCACACGTACTCCAACCTCATGGTCGACCTCTCGCCGAGCAATGGAAAGCTGCGCAGCCGCCTGACCCAGATCGTCGTGGAGGCAACGGACGCCCCGCTCGAGGCGTGCCGGGCGGCATTGGATGCCGCAGGCGGCGACGTGAGGGTGGCGATCGTGAGTCTTCAGGGAGCAGGCGGGATCGCCGCAGCCCGAGAAGTGCTGCGGACCAATGGGGGGGACGTTCGCACGGCCCTCGCGGCCGTTCAGAGAGAGAACACGAAGTGATGCTGAAAAAGAGCAAAGGCAATGGCAACGCGACAGACAGGACGGACATCGTGAGGACTCGCACACGCTCATACCGCTCATCGTGGATGGCGACTCTCATCGTCATCATGCTCGCCATCGCAGCCTGCGGAGGATCCGGCACGGACGACGGAGCCGGAGCAACAAGCGCACCGGATGCCGATTCCGGTGAGGCTCCGGCCGGCGGCGAGGGTGGCACCCTCGTCGTGGGACGCACCGGCGACATCGACGTCCTCGACCCTCACCTCGCCACAGCATTCCAGTCGGTGCGGACACTCGAGCTCGTATACGACACGCTGTTCATGTTGAACCCCGAGCTGCTGGTCGAGCCGGGCCTGGCCGAATCGTGGGAGTTCTCGGACGATGGCGCACAGCTGACGATCACCCTGCGCGAGGGAGTCGTCTTCCACGACGGGTCGACGCTCGACTCGAGCGACGTTGCGGCTTCGCTGGAGCGAATCCTCGACGAAGGCACGGGCGCCGTCGCTCGATCCAACGTGTTGAGCATCGCAAGTATCGACACGCCGGACGCCTCGACGGTCGTGCTCGACCTCAGCCAACCAGACGGCACGATCGTGACCTCACTTGCGGATCCCAACACTGCGATCGTGTCCACCGAGGCCATCGAGGCCGGCACGATCGACCGAGAACCGGTGGGCAGCGGACCCTTTGCGTGGTCCGAGTGGGACCAGGGGACCTCCGTGACGCTCGTCGCAAACGACGATTTCTGGGGCGATGGCCCGTTCATCGAGGAACTCGTCTTCCGGGTCATTCCGGACGAGTCCTCCGTACTCTCGGGCCTGCGGGCGGGTCAGATCCAGCTGGGCGAGCTGACGGACCCGGTGATCGTGCTCCAAGCAAACGAGCCGAACATCGTGCAACACAAAACGCCTGCGCTGTCGTACCACGCGTTGATGCTCAACTCGCGGCGACCGCCGCTCGACAACCTGCAGGTCCGTCAGGCGATCGCTTGCTCCATCGACCGTCAGCAGGTCGTCGATACCGCGGCGCTCGGCGAAGGCAAGGTGACCGGTCCCATCACGATTCCGGCATATGAGTCGGACGCCGACGGCTTGCCATGTGAGGGCCAGCGTGACGTCGACGAGGCAAAGCGGCTCCTCGGCGAAGCCGGTGTCGGCGACGTGACCATCAACGCCATCGTGCTCACCGGCGGCTATGCGCTGGCGACGCCCGTGGCCGAGAGCCTCAAGGCACAGCTCGCCGAGGCAGGCATCAATCTCGAATTGCAGCTCCTCGAGCGCGGCACCTATGTCGACCGATGGCTCGCCGCCGACTTCGACGCTGCGGTTGCGCTCAACGGGGGTCGGCCGGACCCGCACCAGATGTACGTGCGCTACTGGACGTCGGACGGGAACCTGAACGATGTCGCTGCATTCTCGAATGCGGCGCTGGATGATGCCATGGCGCAGGGCCAGGCCGAGACCGATCCGGCAGCCAGGGCGGACGCCTACGACGCGTTCTCAGAGGAGCTGCAACAGCAGTCACCGTGGATCTGGCTGTTCAGCGGCTTCGAGTACGTGCTGCACACGGATGCGGTGACGGGCTTCGAGCCGATACCGAACGGCTCGTTGCGCTCGCTGGCGCAGACGCGGCTCGGATAGTCGAGGGAGGTTCGTATGTCCCGTCGCTACCTGCTCCGAAGGCTCGGGGGCTCGCTCCTCACACTGTTCGGCGTCGCCGTGCTCGTCTTCGTCATCCTCCGGCTGATACCCGGAGATGAGATCACGGGCACGCTCGGCATCGAGTCCGGAGTGCTCACCGACGCCCAGCGCACCGCACTGGAGGAGTACTTCGGTATCGGGCAGTCCCCTTTCGCCCAGTTCGGGAGCTGGGTCGGAAACGTGCTGACCGGCAATCTCGGGTTCTCGGTCAGGAGCGGAACGTCGGTTGGCTCGCTGATCCTCGACGCCCTCCCCGTCACGCTCGAGCTGGCGATTCTCGCCTTGCTCATCGGCGTCCTGATCGGTGTGCCCCTGGGCATCTTCGCCGCGTCGCGACAAGGCAAGGCACCAGATGTGATCGTGCAGGGATTCGGGCTCCTGGGGCTGGCGGTGCCGAACTTCGTCATCGCCACCTTCCTGGTGACCCTCGTTGCTTCGTGGCTCGGCTATTTCCCCAACGCCGCCGGCTACACGCCGCTTTGGGAAGACCCCTGGCTGAACATCCAGCAGATGGTCTTCCCGGCGATATCTCTGGGCATCGCCCTGGCCGGCTCGATCATGAGAACTGCGCGCAGTGCGTTCCTGGAGGTCTCGACCCAGTCCTTCGTGCGCACGGCGCGGGGGAAGGGCATCTCGCCTCGCCGGGTCAAGTGGCGGCACATCTTCAAGAACGCCGCGATCCCGGTGGTGACCATCACCGGCATCCAGTTCGGATACCTGCTCGGCGGCACCGTGATCGTGGAACAGATCTTTGCGCTGCCCGGGCTCGGCAGGCTGGTGTTCAACGCCATCAACCAGCGAGAGTTCGCCGTGGTCCAGAGCTCCATCCTCGTCATCGCCGTGCTGTTCGTCTTCATCAACCTGGCTGTGGACCTCATCTACGCCAGGCTCGACCCGAGGGTGCAATACGAATGACCGACATCGCAGCAACCGTCGAAATCATCGAAGAGCCGGTCCCCTACGAATCTCCAGGGTTCTGGAAGCGGCTGTTCACCAACCCGATCGGGGCCGTTGGCGTGGCGATCGTCAGCCTGCTGCTCCTCGGTGCCGTCGCCGCCGCCTTGGGCGTGCTCCCCTACGACCCGACCGAGCAGATACCGGCCGAGAGGCTGACGGGTCCATCTGCCGATCACCTGTTCGGCACCGACCAATTCGGGCGCGATGTGTTCTCCAGAGTGCTCGCCGCCCTCCAGTTGTCGTTCCAGGTGGCGTTCGTCTCGGTAGCGATCGCATCCGTCGTCGGCACCTCATTCGGTGTGCTCGCGGGATTCCTTGGTGGCTGGACCGACTCGGTGATCATGCGGACGGCGGACGTGTTCTTCGCATTTCCCGCCATATTGCTCGCGCTCGCAGTGGTGACCGCGCTCGGTGCGGGCTGGTTCAACGCTGCGATCGCCGTTGCGATCGTCTACACGCCGGTATTCATCAGAGTCGCTCGCGGCCCCACATTGTCGGTCCGCAGCGCCGACTACGTGCTGGCCGGCGTCACCCTGGGCTACTCGACACCTCGGATCCTCTTCAGACATGTTCTCCCGAACGTGTCCGCAGCGGTGATCGTCCAGGTGACACTGTCGCTCTCGTGGGCGATTCTGACGGAGTCGTCCCTGAGCTTCCTCGGACTGGGGGCCCAGCCGCCCAACGCCTCGTTGGGTCTGCTGGTGGCCGATGCCAGGGCCTTCGCCACGATCGCGCCGTGGACGCTGATCTTCCCTTCGCTTGCGATCGTGGCCGCAGTGCTGGGACTGAACCTGCTCGGTGACGGATTCCGCGACGCGCTGGATCCGGCCAGGAGGGATCAATGACCAGCACACAGGACATCCGTCCGGTGACCGTGCTTGGTCTCATTTCGGGCACCTCACATGACGGCATCGACGCCGCCGTCGCAGAATTCGCCGTGCTCGGTGCCGACGTGCTCATGACCCCGCAGGGACAAAGGACGTACCCGTTCCCCGACCCCGTCGACGATCTGATCCGCGCCGTTTTGCCACCCAACGCCACCACAGCGGGCGCCATCTGCCAACTCGACACGATGTTGGGCAGGGCCTTTGCCGGTGTGGCGAGCGATGCGATGGCCGAGCTGTCGACCGCACCGGTCGACCTCATCTCCAGCCACGGTCAGACCGTGTTTCATTGGGAGGTGGGAGGTCGCGCGCTCGGAACACTCCAGCTCGGTCAGCCGGCCTATGTCGCGGAAATGACCGGGGTGCCGGTCGTATCTGACATCCGTGCAAGGGACATCGCTGCGGGTGGTCACGGCGCACCCTTGGCGTCGACCCTGGACGTGATGCTCCTCGGCGGCCAGACCGAGGATGTCGTGGCGATGCTCAACCTCGGCGGAATAGCCAACATGACCGTCGTGGGCGGCGCTACGGGGCCGTTCGCCTACGACCTCGGTCCCGCCAACGCCCTGATCGATGCTGCAGTGACGCTTTTCAGTGGCGGTGCCGAGCCCTTCGACGTCGACGGGCGAAACGCCGCAGCAGGAAACACCGACCCTGCGCTCCTCAAGGAACTGCTCGCAGATCCGTACTACTCGTTACCGGCCCCGAAATCGACCGGCAAGGAGCTCTTCAACATCTCGTATCTGCGATCGTTCCTGAGCAGGCACCCGACACTCGCCCCTCGAGACGCCATCGCGACGTTGACCGCACATGCGGCAGAGGTCGTCGCTACCGAACTCGAGGCACAGAAGGTGACGCAGGTGATCGCCAGCGGCGGCGGTGTTCACAACCCGGTGCTGATGGCAGAGATCGACACGAGAACGGGACCGTCGATCGGCTTGCGGGTCATCGACGAACTGGGAGTGCCGGCGGACAGCAAGGAGGCCTTCGCCGTTGCCCTCATCGGGTTCCTCACCTCGGTCGGTGCTCCCGGAGTGATCCCGTCATGCACGGGTTCGACACATGCAACGGTCTTGGGTTCGGTGACACCGGGTCGACCGCCCCTGTCGTTCCCTTCCTTCGGAACGCTCGCCAAGACCCCGGATCGGCTGGTCGTCAACACCAAGGAGAGCTGATGGCGCTACTCGAGATCGACAACCTGACGACAAGTGTGTTCAGGCGCGGCGGCTACGAGATGCCCGTCATCCGCGATGTCACCGTATCCGTCGATCGCGGTGAGACGATCGGCGTCGTCGGCGAGTCCGGATCCGGCAAGTCTGTGACGTGGCTGTCGGTGATGGGGCTCATTCCCTCCCCGCCGATGAAGATCACCAGCGGTTCGATCGTGCTCGACGGCGTGGAGCTGACCGGTCGGAGCGAGGAGGACATGCTTGCGATCCGCGGCCGGAAGATGGCCATGGTGTATCAGGACCCGATGACGTCGCTCAACCCGGTGATGCGCATCGGCGACCAGATCGACGAAGGCCAGTTGGCCCACGGGCGAACGCAGACGCAATCGAGAGAACGCACGCTGGAGGTGCTCGGCGAGGTCGGCATTCCCGACCCGCCGCGGGTAGCCGAAGCGTATCCACACGAGCTGTCCGGGGGCATGCGGCAACGGGTGATGATCGCCATCGCCCTGGCGCTCTCCCCCGATCTGCTCATCTTCGACGAGCCGACCACGGCGCTCGACGTCACGATCCAGCAGCAGATCCTGTACCTGGTGCGCGAGCTCCAGAAGAAAACCGGAGTCGCCGTGGTGTGGGTGACACATGACCTCGGCGTCGTGGCGCGACTCGTCAACCGTGTCGTCGTGATGTACGGCGGCAAGGTGGTGGAATTCGGCGCAACCCACGACATCTTCGGCGATCCACAACATCCGTATACGGCGGGCCTGCTCGCCGCCGTACCGAAACTCCGATCAGAGGACCGAGGCGCGCTGGCCCAGATACCGGGGTTCCCACCGGACTTGGACAAGATGCCTCGAGGATGCCCATTCGAACCTCGTTGCCGCCTGAGCGTCGATCGCTGCATCGACGAGATGCCGCCGCTGGAACCGAGAGGCGGCACGGAAGTCGCATGCTGGGTGCCGAAGGGAGACTGGAGATGACACCCGTCATTCGTACGCAGAACCTCACCAAGATCTATCCCGTGCGGGGCTCCGAGACGGGCGTTCGTGCACTCGTGGACGTCGACCTGGAGATCGCCGCGGGCGAGACGGTGGGGATCGTCGGGGAGAGCGGTTGCGGAAAGTCGACGCTGGCCAAGGTGCTCGTCGGTCTCGAGAAGGCATCCTCCGGCACCTATGAGCTGCTCGGCAAGGACGTCACGAACTTGAAACCATCCGAGTTTCGCAAGCACCGCACAGACATCCAGATGGTCTTCCAGGACCCTTTCGGATCACTGAATCCACGGCAACGGGTGGGCGCAACCCTGGAGGAGGTCCTCGTCGTCCACAACATCGCCAAGAGCTCCACGGAGCGCAAACGGCGGGTCCTCGAGCTCCTCGACCTCGTGGGACTCCGTGATACGTTTGCCGATCGGCTACCGGGTCAACTCTCTGGTGGGCAACGCCAGCGGGTCGGGATCGCAAGGGCGCTCGCAGTCGAACCTTCGATCTTGGTGCTCGACGAGTCGATCTCGGCCCTCGACGTCTCGATCCAGGCCGCGGTGATGAACCTGCTGGTCAAACTGCGCGACGAGCTGGAGCTGACCTACCTGTTCATAGCTCACGACCTGAGCATGGTTCGTCACGTCTCGGATCGCATCGCGGTCATGTATCTGGGACGCATCGTCGAGCTCGGGAATTGGAGGAGTGTCTCCGACGACCCACTGCATCCCTACTCGATCGCACTGCAACATGCGATCCCGGTGCCCGACCCCACGCTCGAGACCGGAGAGATCGAAACCCCCATCAGCGGCGAGATTCCCAATCCCGCAAATCCACCGCACGGCTGTACCTTCCATCCGCGGTGTCCTGAGGTCCAGACCATCTGCCGCGACGTATCGCCGCCGCTCGAGCCTGCCGCAGGACGGCGAGTGGCGTGCCATGTCGTACAGCAGAGGCTGCAGTCGGCCGGCGTCGCACCCGACAGGTGAGGCCCGGTCCCCGCGGCGTGTCGTCAGAACCGAAGACAGCGTGACACTGCTCGAAGAGATCTACGAACAGCCCGACACGATCGCTGCTGCACTTGCGGCGAACGAGGATGCGGTGGCGCGGGCGGTCGCGCAGATGCGCCGCGTCGGAATGGTCATGATCGCGGCGCGGGGCAGCTCGGACAACGCCGCACGGTACGCCCAGTACGTATGGGGCGTCCGCAACCGGCTGGCGGTCGGATTGACGACTCCTTCCCTCTTCTCGCTGTACGGGCAGCCGCCGCGACTCGACAACACTGCGGTGGTCGGCATCTCCCAGAGTGGCGAGTCACCCGACATCGTCGCCGTTCTGGCCGAAGCCCGGTCGCAGGGATGCCCGACGATCGCGATGACGAACGTCGCCAAGTCACCGCTCGCAGAAACCGCCGACGTCGTCATCGACTTGAACGTCGGCCACGAGAAGGCGGTGGCCGCCACGAAGACCTTCACGGCCCAACTCGCCGTCATCTCGATGATCTCAGAGAAGCTCGACCCTGCAGCGGGCCGTCTCGACGACGTGATCGGTGCCGTACGAGAGGCGCTCGCCCTACGGCCTGAGATCCGTGACATCGCCAGGCAATTCGCCGGCATCGAGCGAGCTGCGGTGCTAGGGCGCGGATATCACCTCGCAACCGCATTCGAATGGGCGCTGAAACTCCAAGAGCTGAGCTACGTCGTCGCACAGCCCTACTCGGGAGCCGATTTTCTCCACGGCCCGATTGCCCTCGTCACTCCCGGATATCCGGTGCTCGGCGTGGTTGCCGAAGGGCCGACCAGCGGCGAGATGGCCAACGTGCTCGACCGGTGTCGCTCGTTGGGAGCAAGCGTGCTCGCCATCACCAACAGTGACGCCGTTGCTCGAGAAGCGGAACACACGATCCGATTCGCGAGTTCGATCCCGGAGTGGCGGTCTCCCATCCCCGCCACCGTCCTCGCCCAGCTGTTCTCCTATGAGCTGACAAGGAGCAAAGGACTCGATACCGAATCGCCGCGGGGTCTGCGCAAGGTCACCAAGACGGTGTGACGGCAGCCGCGACGTCATTGCCAAGCTCCCGTGGAAGCCGCCGTCTCCGGTGCCGGGGGTTCTCATCTGCTTCTCACGAACCTCTCGTTCGACTCTTGGCGTACTCCAGGTAGTTTCTTCGCCGACCACAAGGAGACCACGACATGACGACCCCCGATTCGCCGTCCAACGGTGCGCCCAAGTCACGCCGCCGCTGGTTCCTGTTTGGCGGTGCTGCGGTACTGGTCCTCGCCGTGGCCGGCGGGGTCTTCTGGTTCCTCGGCCGCGACGTGCCCGAGGAGGCGTCACTCGAAGGTGCACTCGAGGCAGTAGCGGACAGCACGGCACCCCCGACGACCGCCGCAACCGACGACACCGCCGCACCGACCACGGCCGTGACGGAGGACACCGCCGCACCTGAAGCAGAGCCGGCGGCCTCGCTCGACGGCACGTGGAACGTGGATACGTCGATCGGCGACTTCACCTTCGAGGAAGCGACCGGCACCTTCGTCGGATTCCGCATCGCCGAGGAGCTGGGCACCATCGGCGAAACCGAGGCCGTGGGGAGGACGCCTGAGGTCAGCGGCACACTCGTGATCGAGGGCTCGACCATCACTGGCGTCGATGTGGAGGCGAACCTCGACGCGATCATCACGAACGACTCGCGCCGCGACAACCGGGCGCGTGGAGCCCTCAACACGAGCGAGTTCCCGGTCAGCGCTTTCCGCCTCACCGAACCGATCGAGCTCGGCGGCGTACCGGTGGACGGGGAGCCGATCACCGCGACCGCGATCGGTGAGCTGACCGTCAATGGGGTGGCCAAGCCGGTCGAATTCGCCATCGAAGCGCAACTGGAAGGCGACCTGATCGTCGTCGTGGGCAACACGAACGTGGTGTTCGCCGATTACGGCGTGGAGGTCCCGTCGGCCCCGATCGTCGTCAGCGTCGAGGACAACGGCACGATCGAACTTCAACTCTGGTTCAGCCGTGAAGGGGTCACCGGATAGCCGATCCTCCCACCGTATCTTGTTGACCGATGGATGCGATCAGCGATCTCTCGGCCCGCCTGCGCTCAGCGGGCGACAAGGCCAAGAAGGACTGGTGGGAGCGCTACCTGAAAGGCGTGATCGAGTTCTTCGGCGTACCGATGGACCAGACCCGCCGGATCACAACGACTTGGGCCGTCGACTGGCATCTCGGGGCCGAGAAGCTTCGCAACGCGGCGTACGTTCTGTTACGGCGGCCCATCGCCGAGGAGAAGCTGGCGGGCATCCTGATCATGCAGGAGTTGCTCCTCCCGGCCGGTGAGCTCGACGCCGCGCGAGATCTCCCGATGATCGCCAAAGTCTTCGACGAAGGTCACATCGCAGATTGGAACACGACAGATTGGCTCTGTGTCCGTGTGTTGGGCCGGCTCGTCGAACGAGACGGGCGCCCCACCGCCGAGCTGCTGGCAACGTGGACGGATGCGCCGGGCCTGTGGCGGCGCCGCGCCGCAGCGGTTGGCTTCGTGCCGGTCGCCGCACGCGGTGACGAGCTGTTCCCAGGGCTCGTCGACGTGATCATCGACGTGTGCGCCGCCAACGTGGTCGACCAGCAACGCTTCGCCCAGACCGGGGTCGGCTGGGTCCTGCGTGACCTGAGCGATGCTGCACCCGACCGCGTATTTGCGTTCCTCACCGCCAACCACTCGACCATGAGCCGCGAAGCGGTTCGCATGGCGTCTGCCCGGCTCAGCGACGAGCAGCGCGGCGCACTCGGCGTGACCGGTCGGCGCCGGCGACGATGACACGACGACGTTGCCCGGAACCCCTACGACGCCGCGACCCCGGCATCCAGCCGTGGTATCCGCCACGGCCGCCACGGCCGCCGAGAGCCGCCGGAATGAAGACGACGCACCCCCCGAACCGACACGACCAACATCTATCCCCCCGGCTGGCCGCCCGGGGGGATTTCCACATTGTGGCATCTCTCGGCACGAGTCGCATCTGGTGACACGCTCGCGCTCCTCGTGACGTCGACTCCCGGCCGCAACGATCGACTCACCATTGGTGGCTGGATCGCCACTCAGCCGCTGCGTGCGGCGTCAGCGGCCTCGACCCGTGCGGCGAATCCGCTCAACTCTGCGGCTGTGGGCTCGTGCGCCCACACATCCACGCCTGCCAGCAGATCCGGGTAGCGCGCCGCGAACTCGGGCTCTGTGATCACCCGCACCGGGATGTCGTCGTCCAGAACTCCCCGGTAGCGGGCCAGGAGGTCACGGTGATGCTCCAGATCGAGGTTGAGCTCGAACACCACGCCGTGAGCAGCGCTGATCAGCTCGCAGGCCCGCTCCGCCTGGATGATCGGGCATGTCTCGTTCTCCGCCGGGCCGTGGCAGATCGTGGCCGGATGCCCGAGCCGCTGTATGAGAGCAGCGTGTTCGGCAGCCGCTCCAGACGGGACGTCGAAGTGGATGAGGCTGGGAGTGACGTCCATCGCGACCTCCTCAGTGCCGAAAGTAGGGCCGCCGCGCTGGTGCGCAAAGGGCACAACGTCCCCATTCGACGAGCGGCGTCACACCGCCGGGCAGAATGGATTCACGGCCCCGTGTGCGGACTCGTCACGGCGTCCACCAGATGTTGGGGACGATGTCGATCGAATCCAGCATCCGCCACACCTCGATCTCGGTCTCGGCCGGTACATCGTCGCCCATGGCAACCAGCACCAGAAGCGGCACGGTGTCCATGTTGAATGTCCCGATCCCGGCTCGCATCTCCCAGCGTTCGGCGCATTCGTGCGCATCGGTCCGCTCGGTCTCCAGGGCTTCCCAGCCCATCGGGCGAGGCCACGGCGGAAGTCCGTCCTGCCCGCCCACGAACACGGTCACCATCACGTCCTCAGGGCCGAGATCGCGGAGTGCGTTCTCCGGCATGTGGGCGCAGCGAACGCCGCCCGCGCGCAGCGAGTGAGTACCGGCGGTGAACACCTCGCGCGGGAACGTCACGGAGGTGAGGCGATCGTCGGCGATCTGCCAGGAGACCGGGAGCTCCCAACCGAGACCGGTCAGTGGGTCGACCATCGCCTGCCGGGTCACATCCGTGGCGTCGACTCGGATCGCAACGCCGGCAACCTCGAACCCGGATTGCACGCCTTCCACGCTGATGGTGCCGGACGGGTCGCACACCACCCGGGCGGGATCGGGGGCACAGCCGGCGACGACCTGGAACGGTCCGTAGTCCGCGGCGATCCGGCTGGGCAGCTCGCCCGGCCGCTGCCAGCGCAGCGGTGGCTCCAGACCGACCACGAGGTGTCCGTCGACCAAACCGACCTCGACGAGCTCGACGAGCTCGGCGCCGGAGTGCGGCAGCGAAGCCAGAACGGCGTCATAGATCGCCACGGTGCTCGACCAGTCGCCTGCCGCCAAGAACAACGAACCACCGTCGAAGGCAACGGCGGCGTCGGATCGAGGACTGCGGGCGTAGGTCGTGATGCCGAGGGCCCTGGGAGCCGAGCCGTCGTCGTACACGATCACACCCGAAGGCGCCGCCCGGTCGTAGTCGCCCGGCGGCAGGCCCCACACGGTGTAGCGGGTGCCGTCGACCAGGATGCCACGGATCGACACGGTCTCGCGGACGAAGCAGCGGTCGTTGTAGGCAGCGTCAGGCGAGATCCGGTAGGCGAGCTCGACCGCCGAGCATTCGCCGAAGAGCCAATCGTCGGTCTTGTAGGCGATACCAGCTGGTGTGACGGCGGCGAGCAGTGGCTCATCCGGATCGAAGTCGGGAAGCGCCGTGGCGAAGGCCTGGACGTCGCGAGGCAGATCGGAGAAACCGACAACGGGACCCCCTTCGCTGAGAACCACCGTGACCCACATCGGTGACTCGACGGCTGAGCCGGGCCGCGGTGTCTGGGTGAGGATTTCGCCTGCCGGACGCCTCGCCGAAGCCCGCCATTCGACAGACCACTCCACCTCGAAGGATGCGAAGCCGGCATCGCGGAGTACGGCGGCGGCCGTCTCCAATGTCAGGCCGGTCAGCTCCGGCATGGACCGTTGTCCCGCCGGCTCACCGGACGAGAGCGAGGCCGGTTCCGGAAGCGTTGCCTCGCCCGGGCCGCCGCTACCGCTCGAGACCCAGATGGCGAGCACCATCGCCGCCGCGAAGACGGCGATCACGGCGCCGGGGAAGCCTCTGGTGCGTGTGCCGGCAGATGCGCCGGTGTCGGCGTCGATCACCCGCACCTGACCGCTCGGTGCAGCTGATGAGTCCTTTGTGTCTCCGCGACGAGTCGGGACCGTTGGCATGCGAACTCCCGTGTCCCTGGCCGTAGCGTAGGGTGACGCGTCGAGTATTGATGGGGGGTCATCGTGAAAGCTGCCGTCTTCGTCCTCGGGGTGCTTGCCGCCGTCATCGCCGGTGCCGCCACCGCGTTGCTGCTCGGCGACATCGCCGGGTACGTCGTCGCCGCCCTCCTGTTCGTCGTTGCCGTCGCCGCTTTCGTGGCGCCGCCGAACCTCCTCAAGGGACTCTTGACGGTGGTGCTCGTGAGCTTGTTGGGTGGCCTCGCCGTGGGTGCGTGGGGAGCGGCGACGGTTGCCGGTGCGCTGGGCCAGACCGAAGGTCCGGTCGAGGAGCCGAACGCCGACGACCTGGCAGCTGCCGACGCCAAGCTCGACGCCATCGAGGGGACCGCGGCATTCCGGCTCGAACTGAGCGAAGCCGAGCTGCGGGCCTACACGCTCGATGCCCTCGCCGAGGAGGATGACAACCCGATCGCCGACATCACATACGACGTGATCGCCGGCGAGGCGGGCGAAGGCGGCGAGCTCGCCTTCGAGGCCGAGCTGAAGAGCGGCGGAACCACGGCCGATGGAGTGGTGTCGGCTTCGCTCGAGAACGGATCGGTTCGAGTGGAGATCATCGAGGTGGGCCTGGGGTCGTTCCAGCTGCCCGGCCTCGCCGAAGGAACGATCGAGAGACTCGTCGAGCGTGTCGCCGACTTCGATACGTTGTTGACCGAACGACGAGCAGACGTCCAAGCCGTCACGTTCACGAACGATGCGCTGGTCATCGTCGGGACCCAAGCAGGGACCGACCTGATCACCGAGGACTCCTTCCTCACCGGCTTCGCCGCCCAGGCGGCCTCGGTCGTCGACGTGGGTGATGTGCCTGAGGAGCGCTATGGACCGGGCGTCGTCGACAGCACGTCTGCAGGCACCGCCCCGTTCTATGTGGCCCTCGGTGACTCGCTCGCAGCCAACGTCGGTGTGGAGCGACCCGCCGACGGCTACGTCTCCCGATTCCACAACCAGCTCCAGATTCGGGACGGCGCCGGCTACGGCTTGCGCAACTTCGGCATCTCGGGTGAGACCACCGGCACCATGATCCGTGGCGGCCAGCTCGACGAGGCAGTGGCGTTCATGGAGAACAACGAGGTCGCCTATGTGACCATCAACGTGGGGGCGAACAACCTGCTCGGGCACCTGGGGACCTCGGATTGCAGCCAGTCTCTCGACGATGCCGCCTGCCGCGACCGCATAGCGGATGCGTTCGCTCGATATCCCGTCGACATCGAGGTGATCTTCGCCGCCGTCGCCGACGCCGCACCGGACGCAACCGTCGTCTTCCTCACGAGCTACAACCCGTTCAACCTCGGGTTTGGCTCAGACATCGAAGCGCAGATGGACCAGGCACTCCAGGACTTCAACGACTCCGCGGTGGCGATCGCGACCGGCCACGGGTTT
Source organism: Acidimicrobiia bacterium (assembly GCA_965216945.1). Lineage (GTDB taxonomy): Bacteria > Actinomycetota > Acidimicrobiia > Spongiisociales > UBA5794 > DATHZQ01. Next base: position 1,305,945 of record CBDCGU010000003.1, read on the forward strand.
ACCGTGGCCGACGGGTTCACGGCATTGAGCGGCACCGCGGCCGTGACCACCCACATGCTGGACGCCGATCCGGACATTCACCCCAACGAGCTCGGCTACGACCTGCTCACGGGCGCCCTGGTCGACGCCGTGCCGTGAGCCGGCGCATTCACTTCCGGCTCGGCCTGGCGGTGGCCGGATCGTCCGGCCAGTCGTGTTTGGGGTAGCGACCCGCCATGTCTTTGCGAACGTCGTGCCACGAGCCCTCCCAGAAGCGTGCCAGGTCTTGGGTGATCTGGATGGGCCGCCGTGCCGGGGACAGCAGCTCGAGGCGCACGGGACGGTCGGCAACGGTCGGCGTGGCGGTGGTGCCGAACATCTCCTGCACCCGAACCGACACGGTGGGCGTGTCGGCGTCGTAGTCGACCGGGATGCGCCTGCCGCTGGGCACCGTCACATGCGTCGGCGCCAGCCGATCGAGGTCGGCGAGCCGCTGGTGGCCCAGCATTCTCGAGAGCGTTGCTCGCACGTCGACCCTGGCCAGATCGTCGAGTCCCGAAGCCGTCGCCAACGGGCCTGCGAGCCAATCGTCGACCGAGGCGGCGAGCGCAGGATCGGACCAATCTGGCCACGGCGACCCGATCGTGCGCCACAGATGGGCGATTCGAGCCTGCAAGGTACGTGCGGCGGTCGTCCACGACAGATCGGTGAGGTGCGTGGAGCGCAGCCGCTCGACCAGAGCTGCCGCGGTGGCGGGCCCGGGATCCGGCCGCCGTTCCGTTGCCTCGAGCACGATTCGGCCCAACCGGACCTCCGTGCGGAACACCAGCCTGTCGCCAACCCACACGAGCGAGCCACGCCGGTCGACCTCGTGTTCAAACGCACATGCCACGTCGGCGGCGTCGATTGCGGCTGCGAGCCGGATACGGGCATCCTTCCGCTTGCCGTCGAGGTCGCCGACGACGAGAAACGCCTCCGCCGCCAAGCCATCGGTGTCGCGGATCCAAGCCGTCGCCCCCGTGCGCAGCTGGAAGCGGCCAGGGCTGCCCCGGCGAATCGCCAGCCGGTCCGGGTAGGCAAGCGCCAGCACCGTCCCCGTGTGTGCGGAATCGATAGGCCCCGCGACGATGCCGGCGCGGCGTGCGATGTCGTGGGCCGAGTCCCGCAGGCGGCGGACGCTTCGCCCATCGGCAGCGGCGTGAGAGCGGGACGCTTCCCGCAGGAGGTCGACACGCACTGCGAGATCGACGGGAAGCTCGTCCGGATGGCCCCGCAGCGGGTCCCGGTCGGCCAGCAACGCCGCGATGGCACATGCCAGGGCTCCGTCGCCGCCGGCGTCGACGACCATCCGGGCCAGGCGGGGGTGGAGGGGCAGTGTCGCCATGAGCCCGCCGGTGACCGTCAGATCGCCGTTCTCGTCGAGAGCACCCAGACGGCGCAGCAAGCCATGGGCCTCCCGCATGGTGCGCTGCGGCGGCGGATCGAGGAATCGAAGACCATGCGCGGGTGTGCCCCATGCCGCCAACTCCAGGGCGAGGCCGGCGAGATCTACCTGCGAGATCTCGGGTGCGATATGCCGGGGCCGGGCGCCGTGCTCGAGCTTGGACCACAGCCGGTAGGCGATGCCCGGTGCGACACGACCGGCCCGGCCGCTGCGCTGGTCGGCCGACGCACGGGAGATCTGAATGGTGCGGAGCCTCGTCATGCCGGTTCGAGCGTCGAACTGCGGTTTCCTCGCCATACCCGAGTCGACCACGATGCGAACCCCCTCGACGGTGACGCTCGTCTCGGCGATGTCGGTAGCGAGAACGACACGACGCCTACCGGCGGATGATGGGGTGAGCGCATCGTCCTGGTCGGAGACGGGAAGGCTGCCGTGCAACGGGCGCACGTCGGCGTCCAACCCGCTGTCGACCAGGTCACGTTCGACCCTTCGCATCTCCCCCATGCCCGGCAGGAACGCCAGGATGTCACCGCCATCGGACGCAGCCGCGCGGCGGATGGTGGCTGCGATGTGCGACTCCATCCGCTGTCCCCGACGTGGGGGAACCCAGCGCACCTCCACCGGGTGCTGCCGAGCCTCCCCCTCGATCACAGGGACCGGTCGGTCGAACTCGAGCAAGCTCGCAATCCGGCGGGCGTCGATGGTGGCGGACATCACGAGGATGCGCAGGTCCGGGCGCAGCACGCTCCGGGCGTCGAGGGCGAGGGCGAGACCGAGATCGGTCTGGAGGCTGCGCTCGTGCAGCTCGTCGAAGACGACGATTGCCGTGTCGGGCAGCTCGGGGTCGCGCTGGAGCCGGCGGGTCAGCACTCCCTCGGTGACCACCTCGATACGGGTGTGGCCACCCACGCGGCGGTCGTACCTCGTGACGTAGCCGATCGTTCCGCCGACGCCGTCGCCGATCTGGCGTGCCATCCAGCGTGCGGCCGCCCGCGTCGCAAGCCTCCGCGGTTCCAGCATGACGATCTTGCGCCCATCGAGCCAGGGCTCGTCGAGCAACCGCAGCGGGACGACGGTCGTCTTGCCCGATCCCGGCGGGGCGGTGAGCACGGCCGAGCCGACGCCACGGAGCGCGTTACGCAGCTCTGGAATCACCGCCTCGATGGGCAGGGCGGAGGCATTCATCGACGGCAGGCTACGGGCGCCGGCAAAGCTCGCAATACGGCGATGGTCGATCCGGGGGCACCACACCTGCCAGGATCGGAGTATGAACACCGCACCGCATCCGTTCCGCACGGCAGTCGAGGCCCGCGATCTCGACGCCATCGCCCGCACCCTGTCCGACAACATCGTGTTGTGGAGCCCGCTCGCCTTCCAGCCGTTCCGCGGCAAGGCGACCGTGATGCGGTTGCTCGAGGTGTTGATGACCAAGGTTTTCGAGGACTTCGTGTACACCGACGAATTGACGGCCGACGATGGCACCCACGCACTCATCTTCAGCACCCGTGTCGGCGATCGCCAGGTGCAAGGACTCGACCTCCTCCGCAGCGACGGCGACGGGCTGATCGACGACTTCACCGTGATGGTCCGGCCGGCCACTGCGCTCGAGGCATTGGGCACCGCCGTTGGCGCCCACTACACGTTCATCGTCGGGACCGGCTAGCCGCGATGACTCGAGGGTGGTGGCACGGCGCTCGAAGCGGATTCATCGGATTCTCATGTACCCCTCACGAGTGATTCACACCGATGCGAGACAGTGGCATCACAACCGAACGGACGGATCGCCCGGGTCCTGATCTCTCTTCCCTCCCTCCCGAGGACCCGGGCACCATCCTCCTTCTCTCACACAGCGACGGCTCCCGCTCCTCGAGCGGGAGCTGTCGTTGTGACGGGCGTCCGGATTGCACGTGCCGCACACCGATAGCAAGCTGCGGTGCGGTGCTCTGCACCGCCGTCCGACCACGGAGAGAGAACATGGCCACGCTGCTAGCAAAGAACGCCGAGGTCCTCGTGACCATGGACGACGATCGGCGGGAGATCCCGGACGGCGGAATCTTCGTGCGGGACAACCTGGTCGAACGAGTTGGCCCCACCGACGAGCTCCCCGCCGAAGCAGACATCGTGCTCGACATGTCCGGCCAGGTGGTACTCCCCGGATTCGTCAACACCCACCACCATCTCGATCAGACCCTCACTCGTGCCCTCCCTGTGGCGCAAGACATCAACCTCTTCCCGTGGCTCCTTGCCCACTACCGCATCTGGGCCCGCAAGACCCCGGCGGCGACCCGCACCAGCACCCTGATCGGTCTCACCGAGCTGGCGTTGTCCGGGTGCACCACCGTCTTCGACCACTCCTACATCTGGCAGAGCGGCTCGAGCGTCGACGACCAGATCGCGGCTGCCGAGGAGCTCGGCAGCCGTTTCCACGTCTCTCGCGGCAGCATGTCTCTCGGTGAGTCCCAGGGTGGCCTGCCCCCGGACGAGACATGCGAAGACGAGGACTTCATCCTCGAGGACTCGCAACGGCTCATCGAGACCTTCCACGACGCGGCGAGGGGCTCGATGCTCCAGATCGTCCTCGCCCCCTGTTCACCCTTCTCGGTGACCGGCGACCTGCTGGTCAACACGGCGGAGCTCGCCCGGCAATACGACGGCGTGGGTCTCCACACCCATCTTTGTGAGACGCTCGACGAGGAGCGTTACACGCTCGAGACCCACCAGCTACGGCCCGTGGCGTGGATGGAGACGCTGGGCTGGCTCGGCGAGGACGTGTGGTACGCCCATGCCATCCACGTCGACGATCGTGAGATCCGACAGTTCGCCGACACCGGCACGGGTGCCGCCCACTGTCCCTGCTCCAACATGCGCCTGGCGTCGGGCATCGCTCCGGTGAAGGCGTACCGCGACGCCGGCGTGCGCGTGGGGATCGGGGTCGACGGATCCGCCTCGAACGATGCATCGAACATGCTCCTCGAGGTGCGTCAAGCGATGCTGCTGGCGCGGCTCAAGATCGGGTTGCGCCCGCCCGAGGGCCCCATGACGATCCTGTCGACGTCGGACCCGCTGCGCCGCGACGAGTGGGTGACGGCCCGCGATGCGCTCGAGCTCGGCACCCGGGGCGGCGCCGAGGTGCTGGGGCGTGCCGACATCGGGCACCTCGCCCCCGGCATGTGCGCCGACTTCTTCTCCATCGACGTCAACACGATCGACTTCGCCGGCGGGTTGCACGATCCGGTTGCCAGCGTCGTGTTCTGCGCACCGCAACGGGCGAAGTACACCGTGATCAACGGCAGGGTCATCGTGGACGACGGCCGCATCACCACCGTCGAGATGCAACCCGTCGTCGAGGAGCACAACCGGCACGCCGCGGCGATGGTGCGTGGCGAGTAATAGTGCGACGCTGAACAGTCGCCGGTCTAGACGTACGCCAACTCCGTGGTGATCTCGATGCTGTCGCGGATCGAGCGGGCCACGGGGCAATAGTCGGCGTGGAAACCGAGTACGCGTTCGACGGTGTCCCGCCGATCCTCGGCCACGCCGGCCAGCTCGTACGTGACGTGAATCCGCTTGATGACGAGGACCTTGCCGTCCTTCTCGACGTCACCGACGCCATGCGCCTTCAGGTTGCCGCCGCTTGCATTGATCTTGCGCGCCTCCAGCGCGCCTCCCAGGGTGCCGGTCAGTCAACCAACCGCGGATGCCACGACGTAGTCGATCGTCGTCGTGTCGGGCGGATAGTCGTCGGGTGAGACGCCGTAGTGCTCAGCCACGGCACCGTGGACGCCGAACGTCACCTCTCCTTCGTTGCCGGGCAGCCACGCCCTCCGCATCGGCCCCCGCAGCCGCTCGACCCTGACCTCTGACCGGTATGCCACATCGTCGCTCATGACACCTCCCGTCGGCGACTGTACAAGGACACCAAGGGGTACGGAGACGCAGCTCACTACGCTTGCTCCGCATGAGCGACCGGGCGAGCACAGATCTTCGCGAGATACGTCTCGCAGTGCTGTCCGCCGTCGTGGAGGGTGACGCCGGATTGGCTTTCGACGTGGTGAGCAGCGCCATGGCAGACGGCGTGCCGTTCGACACGATCCTCTTCGAAGTGATCGGACCGCTGCAGAAGGACGTCGGGATGCGATGGCAGCTCGGCGATTTCGGGATCGCCGAGGAGCACGCTTCCACCGGCGCCGCCGAGACCCTGGTGGCGCTGCTGGCGGGTGCGTTCACCCAGCCGGACGATGGTGACCACGTCGTCGTGGCGTGCGCCGAAGGCGACCACCACTCCCTGCCGGCGCGCATGGTGGCGGCGTACCTCGTTTGGCTCGGGTACCGCGTGACCTTCCTCGGCGCCAGCACGCCGGCCGCAGATCTCGGCGACTACCTGGCACAGGTCAAACCGGCGGCGCTCGTGCTGTCGTGCGCCATGGCGACAAGCCTGCCCGGCGCTCGCGACTGCATCTTGGCGGCACACGACAACGGTGTCCCGGTGGTGGCGGGCGGCCGCGGTTTCGGCGACGGCACCCGGGCCACCCGTCTCGGAGCCGATGCGTGGCTCGCCACCCCGCAAGAGCTGAACGACCTGCTGCGCACGTGGCAACCCGACATCGATCGCACCGAGGTTGCGGCCCTCGTCCGTGACGAGGAGGCGAGCGCACTCGAGAAGGCTGCCCCGCAGGTCCTTCTCGACGCCCGGGCCAACGCCGTGGAAATCCTCGGTGAGGGCACGCGCGTACGCATCGCCGCCGACCTGCGGGTGATGGTGGACGCGTTGGTGGCTGCGGTGGCCGTGGGTGATCCCGAGATCGTTTCTGAGTATGCCGCCTGGCACAGCGAGCTGCGCGCCGCCACCCACACGGGGGCGGAGACGACCCCGATCATCCTCAGCGCACTCCACGATGCGGCCGTCGATCATTCGCCCCGTGCCGCCCACTACCTCGACCGGGCAATCGCCGCGCTGAGCTGACCCCGATCATCACCCCACGTTCCTCTCCCTTCTACGGGCGGGCGAGTGCGGCACGGTGTGGGCCGTCCTCGCCGGTCAGGCGCCGGTCAGGCGTTGATACGCGGAACAGTGGCGCTTACCCCGCCTACGGCGGCCGGGAGTCGTCGCCGGTGCGACCGGACGGAGCATTGGGCCGAGTCGAGCTCCGGGGCCTACGCTCCGGTGCGGAGGTGATGGATGCGTCGCACCGCCGGCTTCATCGTCGATCACGCCCGCTTGATCCTGGCGGCCACGGCCGTCATATCGTTGCTCGCCGTCGCGATGCTGTTCCGCGTCGAGTTCAACGCCGACGTGTCGTCGTTCCTCATCGAGGGCAACGACACCGGAGAGGAGTTCGCCGCCCTCCAGGAGAAGTACGACGCAGCGGACCCGATCAATGTGCTGGTGACCCTGGACGAGGGTGGGACATTCCGGGAGCCGGCAGTGCTTGCGATGCTCGCCGAGCTGCGCGACTCCCTCGCCCGGGTCGAGGGAGTCGTGAGCGTCGCCTCGGTCATACCCGACCAGAACCCGCTGACCGGTGAGCCGCTCACCGCGGAAGCCATCACATCCGCCCCGCCCGCCGCCGTGGCCGAGTTGCTCGAGACGAACCCGGTGGCGACTCTCCTCGTGAGCGACGACGGCCGCCACACACTGCTGATGATCACCCCGTCGGGAGACAGCGTCGCGGTGGCTCGTGCCGTTGACGACGTCACGCCACCCGACGGGTTCGAACTCACCTTCTCGGGCAATCCGGTGGTGTTCGCTCGTGTCCTCGATGTCCTGTCGTTGTTCCTCCTGCTCATCCCACCGCTCGTGATTGCCCTCCTCGTGCTGGTCTTCTTCGCCAACATCGGAGACCGGCGGCTGAGTGTGCTCGCCATCGTTCCTGCCGTGCTCGGCTCGCTGTGGACGTTTGGGCTGATCTTCGGACTGGGCCGGGAGGTCGACATCGTCACGGTCATCGTGCCGATCTTCGTCGTGGTGATGGGCTCAGCCGATGGATTGCACTTCGTCACGCATTTCCAGGAGGAGGCGAAGAATCCCAGCACGGTGGAGCGGGTCTCCTCTGCACTCTCACACGTGGGAGTGCCGATGATCTTGACGACCATCAGCACCGCCGCCGGGTTCCTCTCGCTCCTGGCCACCGATGTGCAGCCGATACGACAGCTCGGCCTGTTCACGGCCATCGGCATCATCCTCGCCGGCGTCATCTCGTTCTTCTCGCTCCCCGCCATCCTCACCCACGTCACGATCGAGCCTCGCCACCACGAGGCGCTGCTCGGCCCCCGGGTCACGGCTGCGCTGAAGGCACTCGTGCGCACCCGCACACCGGCCATCGTCCTCACCGTGGTGTTGCTCGGCTTTGCCGCGTTCTCCATCCCCCAGCTCGAGGTCAACCCCGATCAGCTGTTCTTCTTCAAGGATGGGGATCCGGTCCGGGTGGCGTTCCAGCGCACCGAGGACGTGTTCGGTGGGGCAACTCCGCTGATCGGCGAATTCGTGTTCGACCCGGCGGCGGGGCTCGACCAATTCGCTGCCCTCGAGACGGCCACCGCGGCGCTGGAAGCCGAACCGGGAGTTCGCCGCGTCTTCTCCCTCGTGGACGTGGCCGGTTCACTGCCTCCTGAGCAGCTGACCGCGGTGATCGCCGGCGGCCAACCGCTGCCGGTGGGCGACATGGTCAGCGACGACGGCCTGCGATTCATGTTGCTGCCCGCCGACTTCACAACGGACGACTTGCAGGGATGGCTCGCACTCGCCGATGAGACGCCGGAGATCCGCGTGCTCACCGGGATGCCGGTCGTGTGGGACGAGATCGCCCGCCTTGTTCTCAATGCCCAGGTGGCCTCGCTGGTCGTTGCGTTCGTCCTCGTCACCGTCATGTTGTACGTTGCCTACCGCAACTGGCGTCAGACGCTCGTCTCGCTGGTACCCATCCTGTTGACGGTGCTGACTTTGCTGGGCTTCATCGCGGCATCCGGCATCCAGCTCAATCTGCTCACCGCCGTGATCTCGTCCATCGTGATCGGGGTCGGCATCGACTACGCCATTCACTACGCGGCGGCAATCGATCATGCTCGGCGTGATGGCGACGGCTATGTCTTGCGCGCCATCGATCGTGCGGGCCGGCCGATCGTCGCCAACGCACTCGGGATCGCCGTGGCGTTGACCGCCCTGTGGCTCTCCCCACTGAAGATCCACGGCCAGGTGTCGATGATCATGTGGATCGCCATGACCGTCGCCGCATCGACGGCGCTGGTCGTCATCCCGGCGCTGCTCCCCCGCACGGGCGTCCAGCACCCTGCCTCGGGCGAAACGCACGAGTACCGGACCGCCTGAGCGGCGTCAGACAGGGACTCGCCCGAGGCTGCCCCCGGGGCGAAAAGACACCGAGCGCCTACGCAACCCGGGGGGTGCTCGAGGGGGCGGGCCTCGACCCGGCCCCCTCGATCTTCGGGACGGCGGCTCGGCCGGCGTCCCGCTCAAGAGGCGCGGCCCGACGGGCCGACGAATCGACTCGCCCGGGGCCTGCCTCGGGCGAAACGGAAGGACTTTGGCCCCTAGCCGATGTCGTACCTGGAGGGCACGCTGGCGGCAGACCTTGGGGTCTGGAGTGGGCGCTGCCAGGTGTGGCGCGGAGACTACGTGCACCGCCCTGCGACCACCCTTCCAGGCCCCATTGGCGCGTCTGGGACGCATCGGGAATCGTCTTCGTCCGCTGCGGCGTTGGGCTCCGTACCAACGACGAAGCGATCGACCGGCCGGGTATGGGCATGCGCACCTTCATCGACAACCAACGCGACCGTGTCGTCGCCAGCACGACGGGGCTCTTCGCTCATGCACCGTATCCTCTGGCAGACACCCTCGACTACATGGGCGATCCCGGGATGTTCGGCCCGGGCTCGGCGACGTGGCCCGTGATCGGCGATGTGGCGGCATTCGTCGGCGGGCTACGGGCCCTGGTGATCCAGGCCGCCCACCCCGAGGTCGTAGCCGGGGTGGCCGACCACTCCCGGTATCGAGAGGATCCTCTCGGCAGGCTGTCCCGCACCTCCGCCTACGTCACGGCGACGGCGTTTGGCGCCGTGCCGGAGGTCGAACGCGCCGTAGCCATCGTGCGCGGCCGTCACCGCCCGGTGGCCGGAACCTCCCATCGCGGACGTAGGTACACGGCAGGCGACGCCGCATTTGCCGCATGGGTGCACAACGCGCTCACCGACTCCTTCCTCGTTGCGTTCGAGGTCTTCGGTCCGCGCACTCGGTCCGAGGTCGATGGCGACCAGTTCGTCACCGAGCAGACCAGGGTGGGCGCCCTCCTGGCGGCCTCACCGACACCGACGAGCGCCGCCGAGCTGAGCGCCTGGCTCACCGACCACCCGGATGCTGCACCCTCGCCCGGTATGGCGGCGGCCATGAGCTTCCTGCGGTCGCCGCCGCTGCCACTCGGCGTGAGAATCGGATACACCCTGATGCTGTTGGCCGCCGTAGCCACGATTCCCAAGCGTCTACGGCGGATCTTGGGGATTCGCCGACTCCCCGGCGCCATCGTGGCCGGCAAAGCTCTCACCGCGTTCCTCCGTTGGGCGCTGGGGTCCTCCCCGTCCTGGCACGTCGCTCTCGTGCGTAGCGGCGCAACCGTCCCGGACGGTCTCTTCCGCCAACCACTCCTCGCCCCGGCTCGTCGCGCTCGGTGAGACGCCGCTTCTCAACACGTTGCGGGAGCTGTCGCGGCCGCCGGGCGGCGGGTGGCGCGAGGCACCGTCACCCCATGGAGACGGCTCGCCGCAACGGCACACCGAGGAGTTCTCCGTATCAGTGCGGCGGCCGGGTGCTCTGTTTGAGTGCGCGCAACAATCGAGGAGTCCATGATCGGTGGCGCAACCGACCCCCAAAACTCATCGCCACATGCAGTGGCCGTCGCCAACGACGACCGGGGACCGCATATCGAGCTGGGCGTGCTCGGCTGCCTTCAGGCGACGGTCGATGGCGAGCCCGTCGACCTCGGCGGACCCAAGCAGCGCACGGTGCTGGCCGTCCTGGCGGCTCACGCCGGGCGCGCCGTCTCGACGGATCGTCTGCTGGGCGCCGTGTACGGCCAGTCGGTCAGACCCGGAGCACGCCGCTCGCTGCAGACGTTCGTATCGAATCTGCGCCGCATCGTCGGCGACACCATCCGCCGCAGCGGCGACGGCTACGTCCTGGACCCGTCCAACATCACGCTGGATGCGGGCGACACCGAGGCCCTCTACCTGGCGGCGCTGCACGAGTCCGATCCGAATGAGATAGCCGTCACCCTCCGACTCGCAGAGTCGCTGTGGCGAGGGGCGCCCTTCGAGGACATCGATGGGCATGCCGTACTGGACGCCGAGATCACCCGTCTCCAGGAGCTGCGCCTGCTGCAGCTGGAGACGCGGATGGAAGCCGAGCTCGCATTGGGTCGTCATGCCGCGATCGTGGGAGAGCTCGAGACGCTCACCGTGGCCAACCCATTCCGCGAGCGTCTCACCTGCCAGCTCATGGTCGCCCTCTACCGGTCCGGTCGTCAGGCAGAGGCGTTGCGTGCCTACAACCGCCTCCGCACCAGGCTCGTCGAGGAGCTGGGCATCGATCCCTCGGAACCCACACGGCAACTCGAGCAACGGGTACTGGAACAAGATCCGAGCCTGCTCGAGAACCACTCGACGCCTGCGGTGAGGGAGATCGGGGATTTCGACCTCAGGGGGCTGATCGGAGAGGGGCGCTATGCCAAGGTCTACCGCGCACGCCAGTCCAGCGTGGACCGCGAGGTCGCGGTCAAGGCCATCCGCCCCGAATACGCCCATCATCCCGAGTTCCTTCGCCGGTTCGAGACGGAGGCGCGGGTGGTTGCCCGGCTGGAGCATCCGCACATCGTGCCGATCTACGAGTACTGGCGCGACCCCGACGGCGCATACATCGCCATGCGGCTGCTGCGCGGTGGCAGCCTGGCCGATGCGTTGTCGCTGGGCCCGTGGGCGCAGGATCGTGTGGCACGCCTGATCAACCAGATCGCCGCGGCGACGGCCGCGGCTCATCGCGTCGGTGTCATCCACAGGGACATCAAGCCGGCCAACATCCTGCTGGATGAGGACGGCAACGGGTATCTGAGTGACTTTGGGATCGCCAAGATCATCGGCTCGGCTCAGACCACCACCGACGACAGCTCCCCGGCGACTCCGGCTTACACCGCCCCGGAGATCCTCGCGGGCCGCCGGCCGGACGGCACTGCCGATGTCTATGCGCTGGCGCTCGTGGCATACGAGCTACTCGCCGGCGCTCACCCGTTCGCCGTGGACACCGTGCCGGCGATGATCTCGCACCATCTCCACGATGCGCTGCCATCGCTGCACGACCAGCGGGCCGCCCTTTCGAGCGCCGTCGACGCCGTGCTCGCTCGCGCCAGCGCCAAACAACCCGAGGATCGCTACGACGACCCGGTGACGTTCGCCGCCGAGCTCGCAACCGCTCTCGACGCCACACCGGTTGCAGCACCGGCCAATGGCAACGGCAAGCCGCACCTGAAGCCGCCGCCGACGATCGAGGACTTCATCACGGACGAAACGCCGTTCGGTCCCATCGCCATGGACGAGATCTCGACCCGCGACGTCTACGAGGCGCTCTATGACCGGGACAACCGCATCCACGCCGAGATCCTCCGCCGCCGGCCCTCGTTCATCGTCGGCAGGCGCGGTGCGGGCAAGACGGCGCTCATGCGCGCCCCGTTGCTCGACCCCGGCAACCTTCTCGTGGAGTTCAAGTCGGCCGATCTGTTTGCCCATGTCCTGCACTGCGTCGAACGGATCGAACGGGACCATGGGCGGTTGTTCGTCAAGCAGGTGGGCGACATCTGGGAAGGTGTCGTGTGGAGTGGATTGTGCTTGGCGGTGCTGCAGTCCACGCAGGCGCCGGACGAGACCAGAGCAGACCTCTTCACCCTGCAACGCTTCATCGGAGGATCCGGGAACGCAGCGACGATGTGCGTGGACGATGCGGGTGCCGCGTATTGCCAGGCTCTGGCATCGCTGGAGAGTGACGGGTCGATCACCGGCGGCGTGACCCTCCCCGAGGCGAAGGAGTCGTGTCAACGCATCCTGCGGCACCGCAACCTCCATGCGGTGGTGCTGATCGACTCGATGGAAGACCTCCACACCGAGTTCGACGCCCTCGCCCGTCCCATGGCCGGTCTGTTCGGTCTCATCGGCCGGGCCGACCGCTCCGCGGTGCCCGATTGCGACTTCCGGTTCTGCTACCCGTCCGAGCTGTGGATGAAGCTCTCCGATTTCGCTGCGAATCCGCTCAAAGACGCCGAGAACCACCTCACCATCCACTGGCAGGCTCGCGAGCTGCTGAAGATCGCCGGCAACCGGCTGGCGATCTACCTGAAGCTGCACCATCCCGGTGTGCTGACCGACCTGTTTGGCCGGCGGCAGTACAACCTCAAGTCGCTCGACGATGCCCGCGCCGTGCTGCGCGCCGTCCTGCCTCCGCGGGTGACCAACCCCTTCGGCGTCGACGAGGACACGCTCGCATACGTCATGCGCCACACCCAGTTGGTGCCCCGCCACCTGCTCCGCATCCTCAACGGCGTCATGCGGCGCAACCGTGAAGCCGGTGGCGATCCGACCCAGGTGACTCCAGGAGCGGTCATCGAAGGGGTGCGCCAGGTCGAGGAGCTGCTGGCGGTGGAGATCTTCAGTGCCTACTCGGCGGTGCATCCCTGGGCACGGGAAGCATGCCGCCGGGCGCTGCCGGAGCTTGCGGTTTCCTTCGGCGACGGCGATCTACACAGGACCTACAACCGCACCGGCATCGCCAAGACAACCGGGCTCGAGTACTTCGAGTTCAAGAAGATGCTGATCGAGATCGGTGCTCTCGGCCGGGTGCTGCGCAGCACGGATCGCTACATCGAAGCCGAATTCGACTACACAGTGCCGAGCCCGATGTTCCCGGGTCACGACGACGCTCTGTGCCTGCACCCTTTGTTCAGCAGAGTGTTCCAGGCACACGGTGCACCGGTGCGAGGCACCGACACGCTCGCCGTCTACCCGTACGGATCGGACCCGGCCCACGCCGACGCCTGGTAGGGGTCGTACACCGGGGAGGGTTGCAGAGATGGGAGGCCCTCACACGGGGCCTCCCACCTTTGCGCTCTGCGCACGGGACAAGGGCTCGAGCCCCGTGGCGAGTCTGTAGGCATCCACCAGGCTGTCGACGTCGCGCGGTGCGGTCTGTGCATGCCGGTCCTCCACCGGGCTGAGCGCCCACGCCAGCACGTCGGCCAGATGCTCCTGACCGGACTGCAACCACACATCGTCCTGCCAGTCGCTCACGCCACGCAACGCCATGAACGCTGCGCGGTCCTCGTCGGTCAACATGTGCCGGTCGTACACGTGGCCCAACTCGTGGAGCAGGGTGTGCCGCGACCCGCAGCCGAACACGATCGACACGCCGCCCCGCCAGGTGGCGAATCCGCTGCGTCCCTTCCGCACCGGACCGTCACAGTAGGAACGGGCGCTGTGCAGCCACGCTTCGACGTGCGGCAGCTCCAGGCCGGCGCTCGCATAACGTTCCAGTGCCCAGACGAGATCCGCCACCTGGGCTTCGGTCTGTGCGTACACCGTGGCCCCGTCCACCTCCCGGGTTGCGGGATAATCGGCCTGCCACGGTGCGTGGCGCTTGCTTTCGGGCACTGCGGATGCCGGGCTCGCGCCGACGACCGGCTCGGCATCGACCCAGGGTGCGGTGGCGCTCGGCAAGAGGCTCAACATCAGAGCCAGCGGCGCCAGGACTGCTCGTGCGTGCTTCATGCCCGCAACGTCCGCCGAGCACGTCGGCGAGCTGCGGGCGGTGTGTCACGCCCGTGTCAAATGTGTCAAGGACGCGTCAAGGACTGCGCGCCCGACCCCCGTCAGCCGGCTCGAGTGCCGGCCGGCAGGCGCGTTTCACCTCATGCCATCTCTGGAGCGTGCCGGGCCAGAGGTTGTTGGATGCAGCCGAACGGAACTACACGGGGTCGAGAGCGACGACGGGGATCTGGCGATCGGTTCGTAGCTGGTAGGTGGCGTATCCGTCGTAGGCGGCGACGGCACGCCGCCACCACACATCGCGCTCATCCCCGTGCAGCGTCGTGGCGCGGACATCCCAGGACCGGCCGGTCAGCTCCACCCGCGCCGCAGGAGATCTCACGAGGTTCTGGTACCACTCCGGGTGCAGGTCACGGCCGCCCCACGAGGCAAACACCACCAGGCGCGGCCCATCGGCGAGGTACAGCAGCGGCACCGTGTGCGGCGTGCCGGTCACCCGGCCGGTCGTGGTGAGCAGCAGCATGTCGTTGTTGACCAGTCGCTTGCCGATCCGACCACCGGTGCGGCGAAACAGCCACGTGTGGAGGGTCGAGAGCCGGCGCGCCGTCGTGTCCTTCACTGGCGCCGCTTTGCGGCGATCTTGCGCTGGCTCTCGGTGAGGTGACGCTTGCGCACCCGGATCGATCCCGGTGTGACCTCGACGAGCTCGTCGTCCTCGATCCACTCGATCGCCGTCTCCAAGGTCACGTCTCGGGGCGGCTTCAGCTTGATCGCCTCATCGGCCTGGTGGGTCCGGATGTTGGTGAGCTGCTTGCCTTTGGCGGGGTTGACCACCATCTCCTCGGGCCGCGATGCCTCGCCGATGATCATGCCTTCGTAGACCTCGACGCCCGGACCGATGAACAGCTCTCCGCGCTTTTGGAGGTTGTCGAGAGCAAAACCGGTGGATGCGCCCGACCGGTCCGCCACCATCGCCCCGCCCTTGCGCTGCGGCAGGTCCCCGGCCCACGGGATCCAACCGGAGTGGTGCTGGTGAACCAGGGCCGTGCCTCGGGTCGCCGTCAAGAGCAGCGAGCGGAACCCGATCAAGCCGCGCGCCGGGGCCTCGACCGTTACGACGGTGCGGCCGGCGTCCCCGGGCCGCAGGTCGACGACCCCGCCTTTGCGGGGCGCCACAGCTTGGGTCACGGTCCCGACATACTCATCCGGCACGTCGACGACCGCGCGCTCCACGGGCTCGTGTGGCTTGCCATCGATCGCTCGCAGGATCACCTCCGGCCGGCTGACCTGCAGCTCGAATCCCTCGCGGCGCATCGACTCGATGAGCACCGCGAGCTGCAGCTCGCCGCGCCCCGCCACCTCGATGACCTCGGGAGACGAGGTCGCCCCGATGCGGATCGACACGTTCCCCAAGACCTCACGCTCCAGCCGCTCCCGTATCTGTCGCGAGGTGAGATAGCGGCCCTCCCTTCCGGAGAGCGGTGACGTGTTCACTCCGAACGTCATCCGCAGCACGGGCTCATCCACCTCGAGACGCGGCAAAGGCCGAGGATCGGATGCGTCGGCCACGGTGTCGCCGATCTCCACCTCGGGGAATCCGGCGAGCACGAAGAGATCGCCGGCGGTGCGCTCTACCACCTCGACACGCTCCAGCCCGGCGAAGCCCATGAGCTGCGAGAGCCGGCGGCGTAACGGCGGCTCTTCGTCGTTGGAGTGGCACAGGGCGACCTGCTCACCGCTCCGCAAGGTGCCCTCGACGACGCGTCCAATGGCGAGCCGTCCCAGATAGTCCGAAGCATCGAGGTTGGTGACGAGCGCCTGGAGCGGTGCAGCCGGATCGCCGGCGGGCGCCGGCACGGTGGCCAGTACGGCGTCGAGGACGGCGGCCATGTCGGCGTCGGCATCCGGGATACCCATCCCCTCGACGGCGCGCCCCTCGCGGGCGATGGTCGACACGATGGGGAAGTCGATGTGTTCATCACCCGCCTCGAGATCGAAGAAGAGCTGGTAGACCTCGTCGATCACTTCGTCGGTGCGTGCGTCGCTGCGATCGACCTTGTTGACCACGACCACTGCCGGGAGGTGCCGAGCGAGCGCCTTGGACAGGACGTAGCGGGTCTGCGGCATCGGGCCCTCGGCGGCGTCGACGAGCAGCAGCACGCCGTCGACCATCGTGAGAGCTCGCTCGACTTCTCCACCGAAGTCGGCGTGACCCGGCGTGTCGACGAGGTTGATGCGGGTACCGTTCCATTCGATCGACGCCGCTTTGGCAAGGATGGTGATGCCGCGTTCGCGCTCCTGATCGTTGGAGTCGAGCACCCTGTCGACGCGAGCTTCATGCGCCGCAAAGACCCCGGTGGCGCGCAGCAGTGCGTCGACGAGCGTGGTCTTGCCGTGGTCGACGTGCGCGATCAGCGCAACATTGCGGAAGGGAGCACCAGACATGGCAGCTGGGATGGTACTGCCACCCGCAATGGCTAGTGGTCGTCGTTGCGGCGATCGAGGACGTTGATGATCAGCGACACCACGATCGTGAGCACGACGCTGCCGACGATCGACACGGGCACAGCGGCGAACCGACGGAGCAGCACGAGGACGATCACGAAGATCACCAGGTGGCGGAATGAAGGCATGGAGTCGCTACAGCTCGTTGCCGGACGACTGGCCGGCCGCAAACGCCACGATGTTGGACACGGTCGTCGATGCGATCGATTCGAGGGCCTCTGCCGTGAAGAACGCCTGGTGCCCGGTGATCAGCACGTTGGGGAAGGTGAGGAGGCGGGAGAACACGTCATCCTGGATGACGCGGTTCGACAGGTCCTCGAAGAAGAGATCGCCTTCCTCCTCGTAGACATCGAGCCCGAGATGGCCGATCTTCCCGGTCTTGAGCCCTTCGATCACCGCCGTGGTGTCGACGAGGGCACCCCGGCTGGTGTTGATGAGCATGACGTCAGGCTTCATGAGTGCGATGGCGAAGGCGTCCACCATGTGGTGGGTCTCGGGCGTGAGAGGGGCGTGCAGCGTAACGATGTCGGATTGCCGGAACAGGTCCTCGCGCGACACGTACTCCACGCCGATGGCGGTGGCGTCTTCGCTCTCGAACGGGTCGAAGGCGATCAGGCGGCACCCGAAGCCGGACAGCAGGCGAGCAACGGCAACGCCGATCTTGCCGGTGCCGACGATGCCGACCGTGCGAGCGCCGATGTCGAAACCCAGTAGCCCTTCCAGGGAGAAGTTGCCTTCGCGGACCCGGGCGTGCGCTCGATGGATCTGCCGGTTCAGCGCCAGCATGATCGCAATGGTGTGCTCGGCCACCGACTGGGGTGAATAGGCCGGCACCCGGACCACCGTGATACCGAGGCTCTTGGCGGCGTCGAGATCGACGTGGTTGAAGCCGGCGCTGCGAAGTGCGATCAGCCGAACCCCGGCGTCCTTGAGCCGGAGCAGCACGCCTGCGCCCAGGTCGTCGTTGACGAACGCACAGACCGCCCCGAACCCCCGGGCGAGCTGCGCCGTGGACGGCAGCAGCCGCGCCTCGAAGAACTCGAGTTCCAGGTCGGTGCCCCGTGCGGCCGCCAGCAGCGATCGCTCGTCATACGGCTTGGAGCTGAAGACGGCTACACGCATGGTGGAGAAGTGTACGGCGGCGGGAAGCCGGCGGTCAGGCCGGCGCCGCCGGCGGAGGCGGGTCCGGCACGTGGGGCCTGGTCACAAATCCGACGATCGCATTGAGCAAGGAGATGATGACCAACCCGACGACCGCATGCACTCCGATGAGCCAAGCCGTCTCGGCGGTACCGACGTCGAGAGAGATGGGCCACAACACGGAGAAGGCCAGCACGAGGAACGACAGGATGTTGAAGAACGTCATGGGGTTGGGAAGCACGTACAGCATGATGTTGAGCATCGCACCCGCGGTGAACGTGGCGATCATGGCCGTCCAGAACACCCGACCGTCCGACAGAGCGACCAGGTCGCTCGATCCGCCCCGGTCGCTGACCAGGAGAGGCGTGTTGAACACGTCGCCCGCAAAGCGCACCAAGATGAGTGCGGCAAACGCCGCGATCAATCCCGTGAAGAGCACAGACGCCCAATAGCGCAGCAGGTCCACGTCGAGGATCGGCGACCTCGACCACCCACTCGTGCTGCCCGTCATGACGACCATCCTTTCCTCGCTCCCCGACACCGCCGGGCCAGTACCAATCCCGCGATGGGTCGTCGCACGGCGAGCCTACTGCCCAAGGCGCGTTGGGCACGCGCCCCGCGGAATCACCGCTCTACGATCAACGAACACGACCAGGGAGCGCAGATGGCGACCACGACATATCGCATCACCGGATGGATCGCGTTTGCCGGGTTCATGATGGTGTTCACATCGTTCTTCAACCTGATGTACGGCCTGGCCCTCACCTTCAAGGACAACTGGGTTGCGTTCGATCCCGAGGCCGCCGTCGTTTTCAACACGGGCGCCTGGGGCGTGATCCTCCTCGTCACCGGGATCGTCAAGTTCGCCACCGGCTACGGCCTGCTCACGGGTCGGACGTGGGCACGCTACGTCGGGATCTTCGTCGTGGCGGTGAACATGGTCGAGCACATGGCCCTCGTCGGCTCCTATCCGACGTGGTCATTGATCGTGATCGTGCTGAGCGTGTTCATCTTGTACGCGCTCGTGGTGCCGGTCGAAGAAGAGCTCGAGGAGCTCGCCTGACCTCAAAGGCGGCTCACCGCGCCACGACCGTGGTGGTGTTGGACGACGCCGAAGCGAGAAGCGCAGAGACCAGGATGCCAAGGGGGAGCACTCCCCAGTACGACAGCCCAAGTCCGAGGTTGCCCAAGAACAGCATCAGCAGCCAGGTCGCCGGGAAGGTTGCGATCAGGAACACGACGGCCGATGCCAGCAGAGCTCGAATCACGGCTCTTCCTCTCTCGATGGGGGACGGAACGCAGACACTGTATTGCAACCAAGCGTACCGTCGGAGGATCCCGGGGGACCGCCGCTCAGCCGGTGGTGCCGTCGACGACGAAGCGCCGCTCCGGCACCCACCGCACGGTCAACACGAGATCGCGTCCAAGCTCGCTCTCGAGGCCCCGCGCCAGGTCTTCGACAGGAGCCGGCTCGTCCTCGCCGACGACGACCACCTCCACGTCGTCCGCACCCACCTGAAACGAGACAACCTCGAGGGCACGAGTCCCGATCCACTCCGCAAGCTCGGCCTCGACCTCGCCACGGTCGAACGCCTGTGCCCGGAGCTCTTCGCTGGTCGTCCCCAGGACCACGATCACGATGATCGCAAGGACCGCAATCAACGCCGCGGCGTTTCGGATCCACTCTCGCTCTTGGATCAGCTGGCGGACGGGGACGACACCGGTGAGCACGAAGACACCGGCGCCGACCAGCAGGATCGCCACCATGTTGGTGGTGAACAGCAGAAGCGCACCGACGGCCTCCTCGGTGAGGCCCGCTTGGATCATCAGACCGGCGACGGCCAGCGGGGGCACCAAGGCAATCGCCACCGCAACGCCCGGTAGCGCATCGGATACGTCCGGCCGGGATACGGCGAAGGCCCCGGCGCCACCGGCGGCAACCGCGATGATCAGGTCGACCATCGTCGGGACGATTCGGGAGGCCACCTGGCTGTTGGCGACCGGATCGACGCCGAAGGGGGACACTGCCCCAAACACCGCCGAAAGGCCGATCGCCAGCGCCACGCCGCCGAGCGCAACGAGCGCGGAGCGCAGCGCACGGTTCGGCCAGCCCATCACCAGCGAGAGGCTGGTACCCATCAGCGGGGTCATCAACGGGGCGACGAGCATGGCACCGATCACCACCGCGGTGGAATCCGCGATGATGCCAAATGCGGCGATGGCCGTGGCGAACCCCATCAGGATGAAGAATCGCGAGAGACGGCGCTTGGCATCGACCGCTTCATAGAACAGCTTTGCGTACAGCTGCGTGCGATCGTCAGCCGATTCGGGTCGCTGATCGAGCCAATCGAAGAAGCGGGGCCAGACGTCGGTGACACCGACATCGCTTTCGGCGGTGCTGAGGTTGCCGATGATCGCCGCCAGCCCGGTGAGGATCCACACGAACGCCACAACGATGAGACCGAGATTGAGCATCGTCTCGGGAGCGATCCACATGGCGATCGACAGGACACCGATCAGCAGTGCCCTAATCGCCCACCACCAGCGCCACGGGTTGCCGCCATCGGCTCGCACCGCCCGCACGAGTCCCTGCAGGCTCACGAGGCCGAGCCCGGCGGCGACCAGACGCGCAATGGCGGTGCCGGTCACCTGCGGCCATGTCAAGAGTGCGACGCCGAGAGCGAGCAGAGCCATCGCACGACCGACCCGGACGACACGGCCGGAGCGCCTCCACGCCTCGAGCAACTCGGCGGCCGCCCATGCCACCAGCCCGATCCCGAGCACCAGCGCCACCGTTCTCACGGAACGCTCGGAGGAGATCAAGACAAACCCGCCCACCAGAGCCACGATCGCTCTGACGGCAGGCGGGTTCAGCAGATTGCTCCACCGGAACTGGACGGTCTCGTACAGCGGTTCACCCTCATAGTCGGCGAACTCGTCCTGGGTACCGTGGTTCATCTCGCGACGCCAATGGGAGCTGGTCGGCATGCCCCAGAACCCTAGGTGTGTTGCCCCGTGAGGTCGTGGACACATCGGATATTCGGAGTCTGCCGGGAGTCCCTCCTGTTCCTGCGTACATGGCCGCGACATTGCGGCGTGGGCTACGCAGGAATCGCAATGGCCCCTGTGGTAGCGGTGCGCGGTGGGGTAGATTTCGTCCTGCCTGCAGTGAACCACGGAGTACCCGATGACCGTCGCCGAGCGAGCGTCACAGAGCGGTCGGGTCGCGCCTGCGAACGTTGGTTCGAGGTCCGAGCCGGTGATGGACACCACCGAGGTTCGCTGGTTTGCACCGGGCCCGGTCCCGGCCGACATCTTGGCGTGGTTCGCAGGCCAGGACAGCATCTCCGCCGTCGACGAGCGATGCGATACCTACCTGCTCCATGGCATCGACGGACTCGGCGTGAAGTACCGCGCCCGGCGCGTGCTGGAGGTGAAGCAGCGCCACTCGATCGATGGCGACATCGTGCTCGCCCCCGGACTGCGCGCACCGATGGAGCGGTGGCAGAAGTGGCGACCCGAGGTGCTCGACGATGCCTGGTCGGCACGGGATGTCGGACGTGTCGACGTCCACAAAGCGGTGATCAAGTCGAGCTTCGTGCAAGTCGACGGCGACACCGTCGCGGCTGCCCCGTCGAACAGGCGTGGCATACCGGCGTGCAACGTCGAGCTGGCGTCCGTCTCCGTCGCGGGAGTCCTGACCTGGACGCTCGCCCTCGAAGGCACCGGTCCCACCGCCGTGCGGGGCCGTGTGTTGCAGGATGCGTGGAGTGCCATGGTGGCCGGATCGGCACCCGGCCCGGCGCTGGTCGACCACCTCGACGTCGCGGCCTCGTATCCACGGTGGCTCGAGCACGACCTGCCGCTTCGGCTCGCCCGCTGACGAGCGAGCCTGCTGGAGACCCTCAGGCCGCGGCTCAGGTCGCGGTGCCCTCCGGAGGATCCGCCCATGTGAGTACCCGCTGCGGGAACGCGATCGTGATGCCGGCCGCATCGAGAGCTCGCTTCAGGTCGACGGCAACGCGGTGCGTGATCTCCCATCCGTCTTGGAGACCCGAGTCGTGCCACAACCAGACCGCAGCGTTGATGGTCGAGTCGCCGAACTCGTGGACATACACGGTCACGGGAGGGTCGGAGGCCACACCGTCGGTCTCGCTTGCGACGGTCCGAATCAGCTCCGCGGCTGTCTCCAGATCCGTGGCGTAGTCGAGGCCCACCTGCAGCACCGTGCGACGCACGCCCTGTGCGGTGTAGATGGTGAGAGTCTCATCGAGCACCTTGCGATTCGGGATGTGGACGTGCTCGCCACTCACAGATTCGATCAGCACGGTACGGGAGGTGATGTCGAGGACGGTCCCCTCGACGCCGACGACTCCGATCTGATCA
Organism: Acidimicrobiia bacterium; assembly: GCA_965216945.1. Classification (GTDB taxonomy): domain Bacteria; phylum Actinomycetota; class Acidimicrobiia; order Spongiisociales; family UBA5794; genus DATHZQ01. The sequence goes on from CBDCGU010000003.1 coordinate 1,328,206, forward strand.
CCCGACTCGAACGGGCGCCTCGTCTGCAGCGTCATCCCGGCGGCGAAGTTCTCCATCAGCGGCTGGAGGCCGATCGCCACAACAATCGCCACGATCCCAAGGGTCGAGAGGAACGGCAGGATGTCGAAGCCCAAGACTCCCAGAGCACCGCCTGTCCCGAAGAGGATGACGAGGTAGAACGCCGCTCGCCCGGCGAACTTCCACGCATCAGGCGTGGCGATACCGGTGCGCTCCCCGAGCTCGCGGATGGACCGCCGTGCGATCCGGGCCAGGATGATGCCGAGGACGAACACGGCAAACGCCGTGAGACCCGTGGCCCACGTCACCTGGACGGTCTGCAGCGAATCGGCGATTCGGCCGACTTCCTCGTCGATCTGACCCGCCTGCGCCAGGATTGGGGACATCGACACATTATTGACACGGACACGCCAGATTCGGTGTCTCTCGGCGACGGCGTCGCCCAGTGTCAGTCCCCTCCGCCGCTCGCACCGACCCCGTGCCGCTTGCGCCGCCGACTCCACACGACCCATGAGGCCAGTCCGAGAGGAATGATGATCACCCAGCTGAACAAGCGATAGATGATGGCGGCGGCGGCGATCTCGTCGGCCAGCGCCGCCGAGCTCTCCGCGGTCAGGATCGTCACGTACGCAGCCTCGGCGACGCCGAGGCCCGACGGCGTGATCGGCACGGAGGTCAAGATCTGGACCAACGCAAACGCCGCAAAGACCTCGACCCAATCGAGCTGCGACGACTCGATGCCCACGGCACGCACGCTGACGAGAAGGATGGCGAAGAGGCCTGCCTGGCCGAGCCCCGCCGCACCGGCCGCCCAGTGGGTGCGGGTGCGCACGACGTCTCCGGTCCGGTCTCTGAAGTGGACGATCCGGTCGGCCAGGTCTGCGGCCAGCATGTCGGGAACGGAGACCTTGAACCATGCCGCCACCCTGTGGGCCGCCGTGCCCAGGGTGTGACCGATCCGCCGCGCCGTCGCCTCGGATCGCAGCAACAACGCAAACACGATGACAGCCGCCACCAGTACGCCGACCGCGATGAACGCCACCGTCTCCAGCTCCGAGTTCGAACGACCGAAGAACAGGAAGACGCCCGCAGCCACGATGGGGAGGGCGACCTTGGCGAACGTTCCGTAGAGAAACACCAGCAGCACGGATGCGCTCGTCTGGGCCGGGCTGTAGCCCCAGCTGCGGAACATCGCATAGCGGGCGGCAACGTCCGATGGCCCCGGAATCACGCTCGCCGTAGCCGCCGGAGCAAGGAAGGCCGGAAGACCTTGAGGCCAGCGCAGTCGCGGTGTCACCGCCATCAGCAGCAAGGGTTCGAGGGCGAGACGGACCGCGGCTACCAGCACGAGCGGCGCCCAATCTCGCACCGTGAGATTGCGCACCGCAGTCACGACTTCGCTCCACGACACGAGCCGGGTGAACAGCAGCCAGAGCACGATGCCGATGACCGTCAGCCCACCGAGCTGGATCAGGATGTCGCGCTTGCGACTCCCTCCCTGGGTTGCGATGTCCTCGGTCGGTACATCACTCACTTGTCATGCCCATCCGTTGCGAACGGTGAGCCACCCGGCCACGAAGGCGGACCCGTTCAACGCCCAGTGGGCCAGCCAGGGTGCCGCGACATGACGGCCCCGCAACCGAATCCAACAGAAGACCAGACCGGCCACTCCCGTCACCAGCACCTGGCCGAGGACGGCACCGATCTCGCCCGTGACGCCGCCACCGATGTCAACCGATGACGTATCGAGGGCACTGATGCCGGGGAGCACGTGCCAGAGGCCGAAAAGGGCAGACGACACGAGAGCCGCCCGCAGCGGCGAGAGCCACAGCATCAACATGCCGAACACGACACCGCGGAATGCGACCTCCTCGCCGAGAGACGTCCCCAGCGGGATCCGCACCACCACGTCGTAGAGCATCTCTCCCACCGGCATGCCGAGGAACCGGTCGTCGGCGAAGAAGCTGCGCGTCGCGGGAACCAACGTCAACACGACAACGGCGCACACCACGACCGCTCCGGCAACCGCACCCGCGGCGAGACCGCGGCGCAACCGCGCCGGCAACACGCCCATCGTGGCCCACGAGAGCCCCCCGCGGTGAGCCAGCCCGACCAGCGCTGCGGCGCCAAGGAGGTTGAGCGGGACTTCGAGGGCCTCAGGCGCGAACAGGTTCGCCGTGACGTTCCAGGCACCGAGCACCACGAGGACGACGACCTCGATCGCGGGGCTGCGTTGCGGCCGCTCGTCGGGCGCCGCCTGCCACCACGACCATCGCCACAGATCGACATGATGGGTGTCTGCTCCGGCAGCCACTTGCGCTCCGTCCTCGCCTGGCTGGACGCCGATGCTGCCACGTATCGGCAGCCATGCGAGCCGCGGCGCCGCCGGCGGCCCGTCCCAAACGCACGAGAGGCCGGATCCGCTACGGCGAACCCAGCCTCTCGTCGTGGTCAGTCGACTCAGGCGAGCAACTTCGCCTTCTGCGCTTCGTACTCGGCATCGCTGAGCACGCCCTGAGACTTCAGGTCGGATAGCTTCTTGAGCTCATCCGCCGTCGAGGGGGCCGAGCCGGCCGCCTGTTGGATGTACTCGCGGGTCGCCTGCTGCTGGGCAACGGCAGCCTTCATCTGACGATCGGCCATCGTGTCGCCCCGCGAGATCAGATAGATCAGCACGCCGAGCCATGGGATGACGATGATGAAGATGGTCCACAGCGCCTTTGCGGCACCGCTCAGGTCGTCACTGCGGAAGACGTCGGCGATCACCGCCACCAGGACCCAGATCCAGGCGATGAACAGGAAGAACACCAGCATCGACCAGAAGACGTCCAGAATCGGCATATACCCTTCTCCTTTTGCATGGGGCCGCCTGATCGTAGCGATCGGGGCCGCGGCGCAGCCAGTCCCCGCTGGAGAATTCTGCCGTACCGCCATCGAACGCCGCCGGCAGGCGAGCCCGGCGCCCGCAGAGCGGCGCTCGACGGGCTCGCACCCTTGCCCGGCGGTACTATGGAGCCTCTCGATCCGGCGTTGGCGCGCACGACGATCGGGACCGCGGCGAAAGGCCCGAACGACGTGCAGCCCGACATGGAACCGTCTCCGCAGCTTGGAGACGAGAACCGCCCCGAGGACGCCGATGTCATCGAACTCGAGGTGCGCGAGTCGAAGGGCCGCGTTGTTGCAGAACCGGCGCCGCAGGCGACGATCGCACGCACTGCGGGCGGCGTGGCGGCATCGGTGTGGATCTCGGCGATCCGCACCGGAGTCGATCTGACAAGCGGCGTTGCGAGCTGGGCCGCCGACACCGCCATCGGGCGCTGGATCAACGAGGCTGCCTCCGGTGCGCTGGATGCCGTGGCACGAGAGCTGCGGCCGGATCTGGATCAAGTCGGCACGCTTGCCGAGCACACCGTGGGCCAAGTCATCTCCGTCGTGGTGCCGGTCGTGGTCCGCTCGCTCGAGCCCGACGAGGTGATCGAGGCCATCGACATCAACGCCATCCTCGCCGCGGTCGACGTCGATGCTCTCCTCGACCGAGTCGACGTGGACCGGTTGTTGGCCCGGGTCGATGTCAACGCTCTCCTGGATCGCGTCGACGTGGACGGACTGATGCAGCGGGCAGACGTGGATGCACTGGTGGCACGGGTCGACGTCGATGCGTTGATGCAGCGGGTCGACATCGAAGCGCTGCTGGAACGGGTCGACGTCAACGCCGTTGCCAAGCGGGCGAAAGTCGGAGAGTTGGTGGCAGAAAGCACAGGTGATGTTGCCGGCTCGGCGCTCGATCTGGGACGACGCCAGGCCGTCGGCATCGACACGGTGCTCATGGGCACCATCAACCGGGTACTCGGCAGGGAGCCGGGGAGCATGCCGCTCGGGCCGCCGCTCCTGACCGATGCGGCCGATGTCGAGGACGAGACCTCGTGACCCCCGAATTCGGCCAGGTCTCCGGCCACTACGCCGGACTCTTCACGAGGGCCGCCGCATTCGTCATCGACTGGTTCGTCATCATCACCGTGTTTGGACTCATCGGCAGCGTCACGCGATGGGTCGGAGACACGATGCTCGGTACCCAACTCGACCTCACCCAACAGAACTGGGTGTGGGTCGTGCTCTTCGGATTGTGGGCCTTCCTTTACCTCACGGTGGCGCTCTTGATCACGGGCAAGACCGTGGGCAAGGCCTTGATCGGCCTCAAGGTGGTGACGCGCCAGGGAGCGCCACTCAGCTCCGGTCGCGCCAGTGCCCGGGTGCTGACGATGCCGTTGAGCTTCCTGGTGCTCGGTCTCGGGCTGATCGGCGTCGTGCTGGGCCGGGAGCGCCGTGCCCTCCACGATGTGATCGCGGGCACCGCGGTCGTCTACGACTGGGGCGACCGTCCCGCCAAGATGCCCGCACCCATGACACGCTGGCTCGAGCGCAGGGGTGTAGAGGTGCGACCCGACGCAACACCCGGAGACGAGGCGGCGCCGGCCCCCGACCCCGAGCCGACCGCCGCCTCCTGACAGGGTGCAGAGAGAGGGGGTCCGCCGGTTCGATGACAGATGGAGCAACAATGTCTCGGGACGATCTGACGTCGTCTGCCGAGCCGGCTCGCGGGCTTCCTCCGCACCCTCCTGGTCACTCCTCGCGTAGACGTGGTCGTTCGCGGCCGAGCGAGCCGACCAGGTAGGCAACCAGCACGACGAGGAAGATCTGCCCGAACAGCGTCTGGATCATCGCCAGCGCCCGCCCGACGTCCGTGACGGGGGTCAGGTCGCCATAGCCGAGCGTGGTCATCGTCACCACGGAGAAATAGAGGGCACTGGTGCTCTCGACGGCGCCCTGTGCGAAGAAGTCGCCGTCGGAGATCGCGATCAGCGCTCCGTAGGTGAAAGAGAAGACGAGGGCCACCTGGAGGTAGGCGGCCAACGCGGCAACGACCAGTGGGAGCGTGACCTGCTCGTGCTCGAAGATCCGCCGGATCAGGGCAACCGAGCCGACGCCGAGCAGGATGGCGCTGGCCAGCGCAACGGCGGCGTTGATGCCCCGGCTTCCGCTGAACCCTCCGGCCAGGATCGTCGCCGCGGCGAGCACCGCCCCGATGCGGATCAACCTCATCAGTCGCGGTGACGTGCCGATCGAACGGAACGTCACCGTGACGACGGCGACGACGAGGAGCCCGAGCAAGGTCCGCACGAGCCTCGACTCCTCGGCGAACGCCGCGAAACTGAACACGGCGAAGAGGAGGAGGAAGAGGATCCCGTACCGATCCGTCGCGTACTGGGCGCCGGGGCGCGTGTTCATGCCGAGCTCCATGGCAGGAGCGTACCGATGCGAACCCCAGGTGAGCCGTCAATCCCCCGGCTGCCACGCCGGCACAGGGGCGCCTGGGTACGATGCGTGCGACACCCCCCGAGGGACGAGGAGCGCGACCATGACCGCGACAGATGCACAGATCAGGGAAGCTGCGGGCGAGATCTCCCGCTGGTGGTGGATGTGGCTCGTCACCGGCGTTCTGTGGATTCTCGTGTCGTTGATCATTCTGCAGTTCGACACTGCATCGGCGCGCACGGTCGGCGTCATCATCGGCGTGATGCTGCTGGTGGCCGGCGTGCAGTACGTGGCGGTGGGGAGTCTGGCAGAGGGATGGAGGTGGCTCTGGTACGTCTTCGGAGGGCTGCTGATCCTCGGTGGACTGGTCGCCATCGTCAACCCGGCCCGGGCCTTCGCCAACGTCGCCGACATGCTGGGCTTCCTGTTCACGTTCATCGGCATCATCTGGGTGGTCGAAGCGTTCGGCACCCGCGGAATCAACGACCTGTGGTGGCTCGGCCTCGCCTCCGGGATCTTGATGATCGTCCTCGGCTTCTGGGCCGCCGGGCAGTTCTTCTTCGACAAGGCCTACACCCTGCTGGTGTTCGCCGGGATCTGGGCGATGGCCAAGGGGTTCCTGGATCTGATCCGTGCATTCGAGATCCGACGGCTCGGCAAGATCATGATGGAGTTCTAGGCGGGTGCGGCCTTCCGGCCCCGCTTGTGCGGCAGCCGGGCAGAGTCGCGAGACGACGCACCAGCCGTGCCCTGGTGGGGCGCCGGCCGCACCAGGCGGTGAGCCTCACTTGCCGTAGTTGACGATCCGACGCCGGATCCACTTGACGATGGCCAGGACGACGATGGCGCCGATCACCGAACCGATGAGCCCGGAGGCGTGGATCGAGAAGCCCTCCCCGGCGATCAGGTTCGCTCCCAAGCCGCCGACGAACGAACCAGCGATCCCTACGACGAACGCCTCGGTCCAGTCGATCCTCCATTCCGGATAGACCACCTTGGAGGCGATGGCGCCGGCCACCATTCCGATGAGGATGAGCGCGAGGATGAAGTACACGACGTTCCTTTGCTGAGCTGTTGCAGGCCGAGAGTGTACGACGTTCGATGCCGCCCGCGGCGGCCCTCGCCCGACGGCCAGGACTCTCAATCCGGTGCGGTCACGGAAGGAATGTTCAGCTCCATCGCCTGCACCGGGACACCCCGCAGATCGACGAGGTCCCCCACCGGGTCGAGGCCGAACTCGGCATCGAGCAGTGGGGCCGTCTCTTCACACACCAGCACCTGATCTGTGCCTGCGATCGATTGCAGGGCCAATGCGGTGCGGACGGCATCTCCGACGACTCCGTAGGTGAGCTGATCCGCATCGAACAGCGCCGCCACCACCTCACCGCTGCACATGCCGATGCGGTGGTGCAGCTCGAGCCCCATGTCGGCGGCGAACCTGGCGATACGCGCGGCCGCCTCCGTGGCGAAGAGGGCCGCCTCCGACAGCGCATGGTCGGGCGTGGCGAGCCCAGCGGCAAAGACATGCTCGGCGGACGACGACCGCACCCTCTCGACGCCGATCTCCTCGGCCAGATCTTCGAGCTCGGCCGAGAGCCGAACGCTGAGGCCGACCGCCGAGTCCTGGTCGATGCCCGGTTGATCGAGCACGCCATCGACGCCGATCGCCACGATGGTCGCCGTGTCGAGGAGGTTCTCCATCTGCCGGCCCTCGCTCTGGAGACGACGGACCACTCTCGGTGGCAACGCCGACAGCAGCAGCTTGGTGATCGCCTGCTCCTCAGCTCGGAGTGCCGCTTCGTTGGCGCGCAGATCGCTGGTCAGCGTGTTGAGTCGCCTTGCCACGTCTCCAAACTCGTTGCGTCCGAGGTCGGGCAGCTCCACGTCGAGATCGCCGCCTGCCACTCTGGCGGCGGCGTCCACGATGGGCCTGGCAGGTCTGGTGATGCGATCCGACAACCACACCCCGACCAACGCCACGATCGGGACGAGGATCAGTGCGATCAGCAGGATGCGGCTCACGTATGACCCAAGCGGTGCGTTGGCCTCGTCGGCGTCGACTGCGGCAACGAGGACCCAGTTCAGCTGCTCGGCCCCCACCGGCGATGCCACCGCCAGCGTGTCGCCGCCGATATAGCCATCGCTGCGACCCACGAAGGTCTCACCATCGAAAGCTGCGGCCACGGCCGCGGTGTCCACCGGCTGTATCAGAACCGTGGAGTCGAACAGGCTCATGAGCCGGCCGAGCTCCGGATCCGCACCGCGATCCCCGAGTCTCTCGAGATACGTCTCCGAGTCCTCGATCCACAACCGGGAGTTGGTTCTCATCAGCAGATCGCCCCCGACGACGTACGCCTCGCCGGTGCGTCCCAATCCGGATGATTCCCACCCTCCGTTCGAGGTCGTGAGCGCATCCAGGGCCTCGTTGCGGATCTGAACGACGACGACGCCGATCGTCGTGGAGTCCGACCGCACAGCAGCCGCAGCGAAAAGGGTCGGCTCGCCGAGCGCGGGGAGATAGCGCTCGAAATCAACGTAGACCGTCTCGCCGATCGGCACGCTGGGAACCCGGTTGATGACGGCGTCGGCAAGTGCCGATTCGCGATATGGCCCGCTGACGAGGTTGGTGCCCAGGTCGGCGCGCTTGTTGGTGGAATAGACAACGGTGCCGTCGAGATCGATGAGGAGCAGATCGCCCACGGCAGGCGACGCGGCATAGCGTCGAAGCACTTCGTGCAGCTCGGCGTGAACCTGCCCGTAGGCCGAAGAATCGTCCTCCGCCACGATCAAGTCTCGACGGTCGCCGTCGCGGCTCGGATTGGCGACGATGTAGTGATACTGCAGGTAGCGGGCGCCCTCGCCGCTCGGCTCGATACCGGAGACCTCGATGCCCGTGCTGGCGATGAGCTCGGCCCGTTCGGCGTACGCGGCCGTGAGTGCGGCGTCCTCGTCGTCCGACAGAGTGGCGGAACCGGATCCCAGCGCGGCAAACGCATCCGTGAAGCGGCCAATGGCGTCTGCCACGACGGGATCGGCGGCGACCACCGACACCTGGCCCCGCAGCTTCTCGAGACCGACCCGCACAGCCCTGGCCCGCGTCGCCTGCTGGCTGATCAGGATGTCATCGACTGCGGTCGTGATCAGCGAGCGCGCCTGCCAGTAGTTGAGCGCACCCAGCAGCAACACCGAAAGCAGAGCAACCGCTACGAGCACCAACGCCAGGCTCCGCCGCAGGGTCCTCGCCTCGCCCCCATCGTCCGCCGTCTCGGTACCGATCTGCGGGACGTCGGTCATCGGTCATCCACGGCGGCGGCACCGTCCCCTTCATGTGGCGCAGCGTCACCGGCGCCGGCGGACCGTGCGCTGAGCTGCTCGACGATGCGCTCCAGCCGCCTCCGTCGCGTAGCCGAGACCTGGTTGAGCGCCGAAGACAGTGCGGGGTTGCGACTGGCAACCTCACCGGCGACGCCACCGTCGATCCTCACCGTCTCGCAATCTGTGACGGCGATGATGTACGGGGCGTTTGCGTCGCGGTCCGAGCCACGCAGAAGCCCAAGCACGTCGCCGGGCCCGAGCTCGGCAACGATCAGGTCGCGGCCCGTCGGTCCCACGACCGCAAGGCGCGCGGACCCCTGCCAGAGCACGTGAAGGTCCGTGGCGGCGGCGCCGTGCCCGAGGAGCCGTTCGCCGCTGGCGTACCGGACCGCGGTGCCGGCGGATGCGAGCCGGTCGAGATCGTCCGCATCGAGCGAATCGAGGAGCGGCGACACCCGGAGCCGGCGCCGCAGCTCCTTGCGGTCAGGAAGCCCGGACAACCCTGCCTCCACTCCGTCGTAGTTGTACAGGTCGTAGGCGGGACTCGGCAGCGGCACGTCGTTGCGTTGCGACGAGTACCAGATCAGCCCGCCGAAGTCGCTGGCAACCCGGGGAGCGATCTCGTAGTCGTCGATCCACATATCGACCTCGTAGCCCATGAGCGGGTCGTCGGTCTGAACCACCCGCACCCGCGGTGGCGGATCCGCAAGCACCCCGTCTGTGGATCGTGCTGCCTCCAGCAACATCTCCTTCGCCACCGTGGGTGGATTCACGTAAGCCACCTGCACCGGGTAGATGACGCGATGGAGCCGCGACGGCGAGTCGAAGTTCACCACCGTGCCGCCGGCAAGCTCGGCGTTGGGAACGACCATCAGATCCCCGTTGCGGTTGACGATGCGGGAGCTGCGCCAGTTGATGTCGACGACCCGGCCCTCCACGTCGCCTGCACGGATCCAGTCGCCAGGTTGAAATGGCGAGTCGCTCAACAACAACAGGCCCGAGGCGAGACCGCTCAGCGTGTCCTGAAGCGCAAACGACACGATCAACGATGTCACACCGAGGGCAGTCAAGGCCGCAGAGAGGTCGACACCCCAGACCGTATCGAGCAGCACCCATCCCGTCACCAGGAACACGCCTACCCGCGGCAAGGCGAGCAGCAGCTGGGGGATTCGCCGACCCGCGCCGTCGACGCCTCGCTGCGCCAACCTCCCGACGACGATGCGGACGACGAGCAGGGCGACCGCGGTGAGTGAGAGAACGATGCCGGTGCCCAGAATCCTCACGACGACCGACGTCTCGCTCGCCTCGAAGAGTCCGCGCAGCAACGCCCATGCCGCGCTGAGCGGGATCGTCCAGGTCCTCAGGATGCCGACGATGGGAGTGAACACGGAGTCGCGCTGGCGGAGGCGTTCCTGCAGCTCCGCCGAGCCGATGATCACGATCGGCAGAACCACGACGAGGAGAACAGCCCATACCGCCGACTGATCGGAGAGCAACGAGCTCACGGCGCCGCCTCCTGCCCAACCCGCTCACCGACGACCTCCCACACCGGAGGCGTCCCTTCGCCCCGCTGCACGACGGTGTAGTCGTCGGGAAGCCTCACCCTCACCTGGTCGGAAACGAGCACTTCGCCGGTTGCCGCCGAGCGAGCCAGATCGTGTGCCGTAGAGACGGTCTCCCCCCACAAGTCGTACACCAGCCGGGCGCTGCCGGAGAGCCCGGTCGTCACCGGCCCCACGTGAATCCCGGCCGCGACGTCGATGTGGTGCCCGATGTCATCGGCCACCTCGCGCAGCGCCGAGCGAGCGTCCAGCGCAAACGCCACAGATCGAGGAGCGTGGTCGAGGAAGGCCTGGGTGAGCCCACATCCGGCGAAGTAGGCATCCCCGACGATCTTCACCCGGTCGAGACCGTGGGCTGTGGCCAGCTCATCGAGAACCTCCAGCACACGATCGAGCATCGCACGGTGTGCCTCGACCTCCGTCTCGCCTGGGGTGTGCCCGAGACCGTCGATCGACAACACGACGATCCCCGCCTGGGGGATCTGGTCGAGCACCTGCACATCACCCGCTTCGACCCTCTCGGCGATGACGGGGGGCAAGAGGCTGCGGACGGTGTCGAGCCGCTGCTCCGTAGCGGCTTCGAGCTCCGCCTGCCTGCCCGCAAGCGCCACCAACATCTGGTCGATGCTCTCGGCGAGATCAGCGAACTCCCGGGGTCCGGAGCCTCTCGCCGCTCCCCCCTCGAGCTCCTCGCCGACGTGGATCTTGCGCAGCCGCTCGCTCATTGCGCGCAGCGGCAGAAAAGCCCGGCCCGCCCACGCCACCGTGGCGAAGGTCACGATGATGACGAACACAGTCACGGCGATGAGAACGCTGCGTCGAAAGTCGGCGACCGGCTGATCGAACTCCTCGACGGTCACCTCGCTCACGACGGTCCACGTGACACCCTCATAGTCGACATTCTCGAATGTGCTGCGCACGGCACGACCGAGGAAATTGGCGCGGTCTGCGGCCTCCTCCGTGCCGGAGAACGCGACCTCCACATCGTCTCCCGACAGTGCCGATTGGAACACGGCGGTGGTCCCCGTGCTCGCCATGGCGGTGCGTTCGGACTCGGTGGCGGTTCCCGCCGCGGCGACCTGCTCGAGATACGCCTCTGGGTCCTCTGCGAAGAGCCGGGCTGCCGACCGCATGCGACCATTGCGACCGACGATGTACGTCTCGCTTGTCTCGATGTCCCCGTCGCCGGCTCCGTTCGGTCCGATCACCATGATCTCGGTGAGCTCTTCGCTGGAGACGCTGAAGGCGAGCACTCCGACCACGGCTCCGTCCACGAATACGGGTGCGGCGAAGTGGGCGATGGGAACGCCTCCGTGGGCGATCGAGGCCGAGAAGTCGGCAAACGCCACCGACCCCGCCTCGGGGTCACCGAGTACGCGGCGTACCAGGGCGGCCAGGGCTCCACCGCTGTGGGGTCCCACGTCCAGGCTCGATGCGAAATTGAGTCCCTTGGCCGCCGAGTACACCACCTCGAGGCCGGAAGGATCGACGATGACCAGATCGGCGAGGCGAAGCCGCTCCGTGATGTCGAGAAATCGCGGATGGAGCTCACGGTGTGTCTCCGACCACGTCGTGCCGTCCCGCGCATCGTCGACCAGCCGGTACTCCGACGGGTCCAACTCCGGCAGTACGACGTACTCACTCTGCAGGTAGGTAGCACGCGCGGTCGTGGGAAGGAGGTTCTGCCAGCCGATGGTCACCCCGAGGGTCGCTTCCAGCGTCGGGCCGTACACGTCCCGGTACGCCAGCGCCACATCGGCTTCCGCGGCGGTGAGGTCGTCGATCTCTGAGCCGAGCTGAGCGTACGCGGTGGAGAACCGCTCGGCCGCAGCGCCCAGCTCGGGCCCGCCGGCGAGCTCGCGCACGCGGTTCTCGAGCGAGGAGAGGTAGCGCTCGACCTCGTCGCTCTTCAGCGACGCCAAGCCTCTGAGCTGACCGGAGCTCAGGTTCTCGGCGATGTCGTCGCCAACCGTGATGCTGACCACGGATGCGGCGACCAGGGCCGTGACCGTCACGGCCAGCACCGCCAGTGCCAGCCACGTGGCCATCGATATCGAGCGCATGCGCCGCCCGATCACCCGGTCGTACGCTGCTTTCCCGGATGCAGGAAGCGTCATCGATCCCCGCTTCTCACGGCGTTCCGGAGCGAGAGGGACACGTCGAGCGGCTGCCGGCATGCAGCGCCGCTCGATCGGCTTGCGGTGGATCGGGCTCGCATCGACCCGGAACAGTAGCCGTCGCGAAGCCACCATTCCGAAGCGCCCCACCGCCCCTAACGCGCGTTGGTCGCCGTATCTCCGAGAATCTTCGTCAGCACGGCCCCCGCCAGCACGATCTGAGCCTGGTAGTACACCCACACCAGGAACAGCGCAACACTGCTCGCGGCACCCGTGAGCGAGCTCGAACCGAAGCGGGAGACGTATGCCGCGATCAGCGACGTCCCGATCACAACGAACACCGCGGTGATCAATCCGCCGATGATCGCGTCCCGCCACGCCACCTCGGCATACGGCAGCACCTTGAAGAGCAAGGCGATCGCCAGCACACCGACCGCCCACGAGCCGAGGGCGGTCACCACCTCGGCAAGCGACTCGATGATGGCGAGATCACCGGGAACCAAGCGCTCGGCGAGACCGACCACCGCCTGGATCACGAAGCTGCTCACGAAGTAGAACGCCACACCGAGCGCGACGGCGAAAGCGATGAGCCGGCGTTTGATCGACTGGCGAAGACCCACCACCACCGGCGCCTGCCAGATCACGTTGAGCGCATCCTGGAGGGCGAGGAACAGGAACGATGCACTGACCAGCACCGTGATGAAGCCGAACCACCCGAGGCCCGTGGATGCGGACGAGATCGCGTCGAGCACCGTGTCGGCGATCGTGACGGCTTGGTCGCCCACCAGTCCGTCGAGCGCTTCGACGAGGAACTCCTTGGACTGCTCGGCGGACACCAGCCGGGCCACGAGTGCAGCCGCAAGCGACAGGATCGGCACAGCGGCGAACAGCGTGTAATACGCAATCCCGGCACCCAGGCGCATCGTCCGTTCGGCGCGCCAATGCTCATAGGCGTGCTCGAGGAGCCGGATGACATTGCGAGCCATGCCACGGAAGTCATCAACTCTCGATGTGCTCTCGTGGCCGGCCACGGCGGCACCTCACTCCCTCGCCCGATCACCCGGAGACTACGGCGGTGGAGTCTCGCCGGGGGCGGCGGGGATCGGCAGGCGGCGCATCGTCGCCGAGGTCGTCGCCGGGTTCCCATGAGAGGTGCGGTGCCTCGAGTCGCCGGAGCCAAGTGCTACCTTGCCGCCCCATCAACACCCCGCACGGGCTCGTGCGGCCTCCAGGCGAAAGGACCACACGATGAGCGCGCCTCCAGCAGCAGGCTGGTATCGAGATCCCACCGGCAAGTACTCGAGCCGGTATTGGGACGGCTCGCAGTGGAGCAGTCAGGTGAACAGCGGTGGCTCGAATGCTGTCGATGCGGTGTCTGACGACATCAGGTTCGTCCCCCCGGCGCCGGGAACCGAGGTCCAGCGAGCGGCTGCAGCTCCGCCGGCCCCCTCCATGCAGGTGACACAGTCGGCGCCGAGGTCCTCGGTCGGGACCATCGTCGCGATCGTCCTCGGCATCATCGCGATCATCCTCGTGATCGCGGTCCTCCTGAACCTCTCAGGGGACGAGACCGACCCTACAACTCCTGCGACCGAACCTCCGGCTACGGAAGCTCCGGCTACGACGGAAGCCCCGGCGGGCTGATCCCGCGATCACAACTGAACGAGGGGCGTCGCGACGCGGCGCCCCTCGATGCGCCGCCGCTCAGCTCTCGACCTCGTGCGAGTCGAGGGCGCCGCCGCCGATCGCTTCTGCGAACATCGCATAGTCGGCGGAGTTCTGTTTGGCGTATGCCTCGGCGAAGTCGCCGATCGCCTCGTCGAACACATCCCCGTTCCCCAGGTACGCGGCGATGGCGGCAGGATCGCCCGACACCGCATGGGCTCGGGCCAGAGTCGCCCCACACAGCTCGGCATACCGCAGCAGAGCTGCCCGCGGGACGGTCTCGAGGTCGAGCGATCCCTTCCAATCCTTGAGCTGACGCCAGTAGTACTCGCGACCCGTCGTGGTCTTGCTCCATCCGAGGAAGATGTCACTCGTCGCCTGCATCATCCGCTGGCCGTCGACCACCCGCCGTCCGTAGCGATGGAAGCGGCTCCGCGGGAGATGCTCCTCCAACACGGAGCGCCCCGCCTCCTTGATCTGGAGCAGCAAGACGTCGGAGGGATCGCGACCGAGAAAGAGCCCGACCCAACAGCGGGTCCCGACGCTGCCGACCCCGACCACCTTCACCGCCACATCGACGAGTGTGTAGCGATCGAGCAGAACGCGCATCTGCCCGCTGAGGCTCGAGCGGTACGAGGCCAGCGCCTCTTCGATCGCTGCCCAGCGGCGTGCTTGATCCATCTCCAAGGGGAGATCGCGAAAAGGCACGAGCAGCGGGGGCTGGCTCTTGAATCGGTAGCCGTCCTCGCCCTTCTGAACCAGCTTGCCGGCCGCCTGGAGATGATCCTTCGACCTCGCCTTCTTGGCCGCCTTCTTGCCGTGCTTCAGCTGCTTCTTGGTGGCGCCCTGGCTCTTTCGCAATGCGATCAGGTCCTCCACCGGAAGCGAGGCGTACCACATGTCCAGGTAGCCCCGAGATGCGGCGTTGTGCATCGCCTCGCGGTAGGCGCGCGTCACGGCCACGGCCGGCTCGCGACACTTCCGAGGCTTCCACCCCCGATGTTGCCCGGCGATCGTGAAACTGGCTGCCAGCCGCTTCACATCCCACTCGAACGGTCCTGGCAGCGTCTCGTCGAAATCGTTGAGGTCGAACATGAGCTTGCGCTCGGGCGACGCATAGAGACCGAAGTTGGCGAGGTGGGCATCGCCGCACAGTTGCACCGTGAGTCCCGACTGCGGCGTCGATGCGAGGTCGGTCGCCATGATGCGAGCCGAACCTCGGTAGAAGGCGAACGCCGACTCGGCCATGCGCGCTCGACGTACCGGGACCAGCCACTCGAGCCGATCGGCGTTCTGCTCCTCGATCAGTGCAACGGGATCGGGCCGGTCTGGAGCGGGCCACCATTCCCCATGGCGCGATCGGGGGAGTACCTTGCGGAGCGCCTTCCCGGCGGCTGCCATGGCTGCTACATCACTCATCGTCGCTGCACCACCGTTCGCATCGAGACCCCCTGAAACGTCCCTCACAGCCACCCTACCCGGACGACCCCGGCGAATTCGATCGCACCGAGAGTCCGGCTATTGCACGGTACCTTCACGGCGGCGGAGACGGGCGAACAAGGCATTGTTCCGCCAGTTGGCGCCCCTCGCTCGTGGTTGCCGGAGCGGGACTCCGGCGAGAACACCCTCGACGGTCGATTGCGCCGGGGCGGACGGGGCCGTCTCCGCGGTCTTGGCCGAGATGCGCTCCGCTCGATCGAGCTCCAACCGGCGGAGTGCGTCTTCGACGCGACCCATCTGCTCGTCCGTCACGGGAGGCAGGTGGTAGGCCGCATGCACCATCCTGGCGGTGTCTGCCCGGTAATCGTGGCCAAAGGAGAGAAACTCGCCGGGCACGGTGACCATCGCATTGGCCGCATCGATCATCGTCTGGATCATCGTGACCCCGGGTATCCAGCGCATGCTCGACGGCACACCCCGACCCCTCGTCTCGCCCTTGAGCCACTCCGGCTCCCTCACGGCGATGTCCGGGCTCAGGGCCGCGATCGGATCGTTCGAATGGGACAGGATGACGGCACGGAGCCTGTCGCGCTCGTCCTCGGTCAGCGCCTCGATCTCGTCGGGATGATCGAACACCCGCACCGTCCCCTCGGGGACCAGCTCACTCGAGCCCTGCGCCATGCCGTTGCGCGACCACTTCGCCATCCCGGGCAGGCCGAACCAGAGCGCACGGTCGATCCCGTAGTGGTCGAATCCTCCGATGCCTTGGTACATGACGACGTCCGACGAGGCCCACGCACCGAGGCTCTCCCCGAACACCAGCACCTGGGGGCGCTCCTCCGGCGCACGCTCGGCGAGCCGAGCGGCAACGCCGTAGAGCAGCAGCCTGAACTGGCGGCGCCCGAGCGACACCTTCTGCAACGAGAGGAACGACGGGTACCGGCCGTACTGGATGCAGCACGTTGCGACGTCGCCTCGGGTGAGCAACTCCGTCGCCTCGATCATCGTGTGGTCGACCCAGCCGGTGCCGGTCGGCGACACGAGCAACAGGTACTTGCGATCGAACGCCCCTGCCCTCTCCAGCTCCATGAGCGCCAGCTCGGCGCGCCCGCTCAGGTAGATCGGCTCGCTGTTGTAGCCCACATAAGTGCGGATCGGGTGGGCAGCCGCCGGCTCGCCCATGACCTCCTCGATCAGCTCGGGCGTCGCAACGTCGGTCACGAAGCGCCGCCCTTGCTGCCCGAGTTGCTCGAAGGGAAGGATGCTCTCGGGGCTGCCACTCACCAGCGGGGAATGAGGAGGAATCGCATAACCGGGATCGATCTTCTCGTTCGCACG
This sequence comes from Acidimicrobiia bacterium, assembly GCA_965216945.1. GTDB lineage: Bacteria > Actinomycetota > Acidimicrobiia > Spongiisociales > UBA5794 > DATHZQ01. The sequence goes on from CBDCGU010000003.1 coordinate 1,344,974, forward strand.
GCCGATGTAACCGACACCGGTGTTGTACAGCGCACTCGCCCCCGCAGCCCACAGCCCGGCGTTGGCCACACGAGCCAGCGCGTTCTTGGTGAAGCCGGGACCGGCCCATGAGATCAGCGAGTTGCGTGTGACCTTGAAGGACCACCCGATGGCACGCCCCACGTTGCTCACAACCGCTCCCGTCGCCAGCGAGGAAGGGATCGTGGTGGGCTGCGGGATCGGCCAAGGATCGATCTCCTCCACCCGTCGTGCCAGACGCTGCGACGCCCAATACAGGGCACCGCCCAGCGCAAGCGCCGTCATGGCTGCCGGCCGGGAAAGGCGATCGTTCGGGTACTTGCCGCGCAGCCACTTGCCGATGTCGAAGATGGCGCCGCTGACAACAGCCGCCTCGACGAAGGCCCCGGACGAGCGGAAGGCCGAACGCCACATCGTCTCGCCCTCCACCTCAGGCGTCGACGCCGCCGCCCGACCGACGCCGAACCCGGCAGCGCGCACGGCCATACGGAGCGGCATGCCTGCGTTGGCCGGAAGCACGGCCTGCGTGGAAACCTCGACTACCGCGGAGATGCCGCGCGCGGTAACCACGCCGAGACCGGCAGCCGCACCTTGGAGGACCGATCCGCGCGGCATCAGGGACGTGCCGAAGGAATCGAGGTATGCGCTCGTCTCCAATGCAGCCGAGGGAGAGCCGATCAGTGGATTGAGCCACTCCGCCGAACGGATGACAGCCTTGCGTACCAACTCTCCGTCTATCCGAGGGGCGCGCATGTGTCCTCCAGGTGTTGCCGCACGAAGTCTGCTCCCTGCAGCGGCAGCCTAGGCGTCGCGGGCGGTCGATCTCGGCCGTCCGCAAGCCCCCGGGGGATCACGCGGAGGTGGCCTCTCCCGACCCGGTATCGCGGCGCCGCTTCTTGGTGTCCCTCGGCCTCGGTTCCGGTGCCGGGTCGTCAGACTTGTAGACGACCTCGTGGCTGGCCACGTAGTTGGAGATGAAGGACGAGATCAATGCGGCGACGGGCAGGGCGGTGAAAGCACCCATGGGCCCGGCGATCGCCCCGCCGGCCAACGCTGCGCCAAAGGCCAGCCCACCATTCAGCGTCATGGTCTGGGAGCTGATCTTGGGGCTGAGCCAGTAGTTCTCGAGCTGCTGGTACAACAGCACGTACCCGAGCAAGATCACGGCAGCGGTGAGCCCTTGGATGGCCAAAGTGAGGAGCACCGGGATCGCCCCTCCGATGTACGTGCCGATCGCCGGGATGAACACCGAGACGAATCCACCAAACAGGGCGAGGGCCGCGGCGAGCGACACCGGCATGTCCACCACGACCATGGTGAAGAAGAAGCCGAGCCCGTTGATGACCATCAGGATCATCCGCGAGTAGAAGTAGCCACCCGTCTGCACGATCGCCTGGTCCCAGGTCCAGCCGACCCGCTGCTGCGTCTCGGGGCTGAAGAGGCGCAACACGCCTTCTTGCACCTTCGGGGCACCTGCCGTCAGATAGAACGTGAACATGGCGATCGTCGCCAGATTGAAGATCAGGCCGATGCCGGTGGATGCGATGTCCAATACCGTGCCAAACGCACCGGCGGCGAAATCGGAGAGCTTGGCATCGGTGTTGGCGGCGAGATCGCTCGCCTGGTCGATGGTGGAGATCTCGAAACCGAGATTGTCTTGCGTCCACTCGCTGATGTTGCTGAGCCACCGTGCGCCACTCTCGCCGATGACCTTGGCGAGCTCTGCGATGGCCGGGATGAGCACGACGACCATCAACACAACAAAGAGCGCACTCGCCAGAAAGATGACTCCGGTGGCGGAGCCACGCCGCCACCCGTATCGGCCGACGAGGTAGCGCACCGCAGGCTCCAGCGCCAAGCTGAAGAAGAAGGAGATCGCGACCATCGAGACGACGCCGCGCGCCTGGTTGATGGCCCAGAGCAGGAGCAGAGTCCCGAGCACGGCACCGATCGCCTGCCAGACGATCTTGCCGGAGATCTCGATGTGCTGGACTGGCCGGGGAACGTCCGGAGCCGGCGATGGAGTCTCCGTTTCGGGCCGTGGGTTGTCGGTGTTCACGCCTTCTCCCTGAGTCGCGCAGACGGAAGGTACACCTTCGAGGCCGCCCGGTGCGACCGCCCACCTGGCATCAGCGCAGCGCCTCGTCTCGGCCCTGCGGGCTCGGGAACGAGATGAATCCGAACATTGCGAATGCGGCGGCGGTGAGCACGTGCCACACAGCGTGTCCTTGGTAGAGGCTGTCGGGATCACAGAGCGGGGCGTCGGTCCTGCCGAGGACGTTGACGATGCCGGCGATGGAGAGCACGACGACGATGGCGACGAACCACCGCACCAACCGTCCCGTGAACGCACCACGGATCCCCTGGCGGTACAGGTAGACCTGGAGTCCGATCGCAGTGACGGCGACGGCACCCGTTGCGATGTTGCCCGCATCCGGAGCCACGGCCATCAGCACGCCGACGACTGTGGTCAGCGCAGCAATGCCAGCTATCACGGCGACGTTCGACCACTCGAGTAGCTTCCCCACCGCCCGGACCAGCACAACGGCGAAAACAGCGGCGATCGTGAGGTCGTGTGCCAGACGAGACCCCGCCGGCATGGGCCCGTGAAAGAGGACGCTGCCAACACCCACCGAGGCGAGTGTCAACCCGTACACCACTTCGGTCGCCAGCTCCTCGCCGCGGTTGCGTAGCGCTCGCACGACCAGCCAGAGACCAAACAACACGTAGGCTCCACTGGAGAGAGCGTTGGAGGGTTGGGCGAGGAATCCATCGCCGATCTCCTCACAATCGCTCTCGCCGATCTGGCCGGCGAGGAGGACGAAGACAGCGATCCGGGTCACGGACCCGCCGGGCTCGTCAACTCACGGCCACCCAGAACAGGGAAGTTCGACCCGGTAGATCGCCTCCCATCCAGCCGAGTGGTCGACCTAGCTGCCATTCGGATCGTGGGACCGGGCAGGGTGCCACGAATGGCGCCGGGGTCGCGTTCCAACAGGCCACTGCGGTTCCTCCCAGAGGGGTGATCGCCGGTCACCCTAGTTCCGGCTCTGCCGCCGACCGCTTGCCATCTCGTGGCGTGGCGGCGCACCCGCCTCCGGGTTCGTCATGCTCGGCCCCTGCCGATGCTCGTCGCCTATCGGTGGCCGGCCTTCGCACCGGCCACGTCTTGGTTCGGGGCGCGAGCTCGACCGTGCGCACCCGACATCCAGGATCCACCCGCGACGCCGTCGAGCGCGTATCGTGCAACGCGCAAGGAGGAAGACGCAATGCCCACCGAGCTCGAGCTGCTGCTCCGTGTCCTGCCGGCCGCCGTGCCGGGAGGGACGATCGGGTACGACCCAATCGCCGTCACGCCGATCCGGTCGCACATGCATCAGCACGGTCCGGTCGACGCAGAGCACCACACCTGACCGGTCGATGGCCACGGCTACCTCCCGATCCGCTCCACGGCCCAAGGCCTTCCAGCGGCTGATCGCCAGGGCCGCTCGCCTCCTGGCCCGCGGCATCTACCGGTCGGTCGAGGTGGACAACCCGGAGCCCGGCTGGAGCTGGTACCCCGCCATCGTCGTCGCCAACCACCCGACCGGGTTCTCCGACCCTGCACTGCTTCTCGGTCTGCTGGAACGGAGCCCACGCTTCCTTGCCAAGGCGACGCTGTGGAATACGCCCGGCATCGGGTGGTTCCTCGACCGGCTCGGGGCCATCCCGGTCTATCGCGCCGAAGATGGCTCCACCAACCGCAACACCGAGATGTTCAGCGCCGCCTACGAGGCGTTGCGACAGGGTTATCTCATCGCCCTCTTCCCCGAGGGTGGAGTGCGGGAGACACCGTCGATCGGAGAGATCAAGACGGGCGCTGCCCGCCTCGCCCTCGGCGCCGTGGCGGCCGGCGTCACCGATCTGCGCATCGTCCCAGTTGGGCTCCACTTCGAAGACAAGGCAGCCCTCCGCGGCCGGGCATACGTTCGCGTGGGCGACGTTCTCGACGCCGACTCGGAACTGGAGAGGGTCCTCGGGCCGGGGGCTCACGACGCCGAGGATCGCGAAGCGGTCGACAGGCTGACGGACGAGATCGGCTCCCGCCTGCGAGCCGTGGCTCCCGAGTACACAGACGACGACCAGATGCGTGCCCTCTCCTTCGCCGCAGAGGTCACGCTGCGGCAACCTGGTTCACCGCCCGTGTCGTACGCCGATCGGCAGGCGCTGTCTGCTCGCCTGGCGCGGCTCGAGCCGCCGGCGCCGCACGCCATCGCAGCAGCGGCCGGAGACTACCGATCCGATCTCCACCGGCAGGACGTCACGGACCGCGATGTGATGCTCTGCCAGGGCGGCGCCAGGTTGCGCCGCCGCCTGGCCGGTCTACTTGCGTTGATCGTGGTGCTCGCACCATTCGCACTCACCGGAATCGTCTTGAACCTCGTCCCCGTAGCCGCCCTGCTGCTGGCGATGCGGTTCACCAGCGATGCGATGACGGCGGCGACGGTACGAATGGTGGCCGCCGTAGCCGCCTTCCTCGCAATGTGGCTCCTCTGGGCGAGCCTGGCCTGGAGTGCCTGGAACTGGCGGATGGCGCTCGTCACGTTCATGGCCGCACCGATCTACGGTGCGGTGGCGCTGTTCACCATCGAACGCATGGTGCGTTGGTGGCAGGACCTGACCGGGCTACGAAGTGGAAGGTCGCTCGAGGCCCAGTTGGACGACTTGCTGGCGACACGCCGCGCTCTCGTAGCCCACGTCGAAAGCGTCACGTCGTGACGGTCACCTGGCCCGTCGTGATCCTGGCGACAGCGCCCGTGATCGCAGTCCTCGTGTGGGCGGTGGTCGACATCGTCCGGCGATCCGACATCGACGTCGCACACAAGGCGATCTGGATGGCCGTCAGCCTCCTGATCCCGCTGGTCGGACCGCTTCTCTACCTCATCTACCGCCCTCGCCGAAGCGCCGACCTCCGCGGGTTCGGCCGGCGGGCGCCTGCCGAAGAGCAACCAGGGGACGATCCGCGGGGACGTTGAACCCATCGGAGCTGTCGCTGGAGCGAGCCGTTGCCGGCGCTCGCTCCAGCGCTCTGCGGTTGCTCCACCTGCCTCGGCAGGCGACGCTCACATCGTCAGGGCCATCACCGACTTCTGAGCGTGCAGGCGGTTCTCTGCCTGGTCGAAGACCCGGCTCCAGCGACCATCGATCACCTCGTCGGCCACTTCGATGTTGCGGTCTGCCGGCAGCGGATGCATGTAGATCGCATCCTCGTCGGCCATCTCCATCCTGCGGGCGTCGACGATCCAATCCTTGTACTGCGCCGAGATCTCGGCCGACTCGTCGTGGTCGGACGTCGTCAGCATGGAACCCCATGCCTTGGCATAGACAACGTCGGCACCGCGCATTCCCTCCTCGAAGTCTTCGACGATCTCGAAGCTGCCGTGGGCATGCTTGGCGTTCTCCTCTGCCTGGGCAACGATCTCGGGCACGAGCTTGAACTCGGGCGGCCGGGTGAGCCGCACGTTGGCGCCGTAGCGGGTCATGAGCAGGATCACGCTCTGCGGCACACTGATCGGCTTCTGGTAGCTGGCGGCGTACGCATAGCTCATGTTGATCGTGAGCTTCCGGGGATCGCCCTTCTGCTCGATGATCGTGAGAAGATCCGCAAGCGCCTGAAAGGGGTGGTACCAGTCGCATTGCATGTTGAGCACCGGTGTGCGGCTCGCCTCGGCGACGGCGCGGATGTACTGGTTGCCGATGCCCCAGTCGACCTGGCGAATGGCGATGCCGTCGTTGTAGCGACCGAGAATGTCACCGATCTCCTTCCACGTGTCACCGTGGCCGATCTGCGTGGTCGTGCTGTCGAGGAACATGGCGTGACCGCCGAGCTGGGCCATACCGGCCTCGAAGCTGGCGCGGGTGCGGGTGCTCGAGAAGAAGAACAGCATCGCCAGGACCTTGTCGCGCAGCAGCGCATGTGGCTCACCGAGCGCCCGTCGCTTCTTCAGATCGAGAGCGATGTCGATGACCGTATCGAGCTCGTCCTTCGTCCACTCCTGTGTGGTGATCATGTCTCGACCACGGAGATGTGTCTGCATGTCTTCTCCTTTCGGGCAAGCACGCTTGCGGTTTGGCGCAATCACGCTTGCGGTTTCGGCGCAAGCAGGCCTGTGCCGAGTTCAAACTGTCGCCTCAGACGGCTTTTCTTCGTATCAAACGGAACCTCAACAGGCTGTCGCGGAAATAGGAACGGGCGCTGACGACGGGCTCGTCGTCCTGGTCGTAGCCGATCTCCTCGAACGAGACCACGGCAGTGCCGGGGGCGACGCCGAGGACGTCCGCCCGCTCGGGGTCGAGTGCGACAGGCACGATCTCGGAGTAGTAGTAAGCGAGGTGGCGGTCGGCATACGCGTCGAGGAACTCGTACACCGGCAGGGCTGCGGAGTCCACGGCGCCCTCGCTCAAGTACGCCGCGGGTATCCGGTTGGCGGTGACCACGACCGGCTCGTCGTCCTCGCGAAAGAGCTTGACGATCGCCAGGACCGCAGCCCCCACTTCGACCCCCAGGGCGCGGGCGGTGGCCTCGTCGGCGGGCTCCACTTCGGCACGCATCACCTCGACCGACGGCTCGTACCCGTGATCACGCAGCACCTCTTCGTAGGACCAGATCTCCTCGAGCCGCGACTTGATCTGCAGCCCGGCAACGTTGACGAAGGTACCGGCGCCTTGCTTGCGCACAACCGCACCCTCGTGCTCCAGCCGGCTCAGGGCGTCACGCACCGTCGTTCTCGACACGCCGAGATCGGTTGCCAGGTCGTTCTCGGCCGGGATGCGTCCGTCCTCGAACTCACCGTTGTGGATGCGCTCTTTGAGGTGCTGCTTGACCTGCTCGGTCAGCGATGGGCTGCGGGCAATCATTCGCTCAGTCTCACCTAGCCAGTCCTGTGATCATATTGTATGATTGTAGGACTAATTGCAAGACCGGCCGTCCACACATGAGGAGGACCCCCGACATGCGCAGCTTCGCCGGCCGCGACATCCTGTCCCTGAAGGAGTTCGAACGGAACGAGTTCCACCACCTGTTCCAGATCTGCGACCAGCTGGAGCCGATCGCTCGGGAGCGGCGCAACTCGGACATCCTGGCCCACAAGACGCTGGTGACGGCCTTCTACCAGCCCTCCACGCGCACCCGGCTCGCCCACGAGGCCGCCATGCATCGCCTCGGCGGGCACGTTCTCGGCTTCTCCGACGCCAAGATGACAAGGGCCGGCGACTTCTACCAAGAGTCCATCAAGGACACCGTTCACATGCTGGAGTACTACGGCGATGCGCTGGTCATGCGCCACTTCCAGCAGGGCGCTCCGCACGAGGCCGCACGCTGGGCATCGATTCCCGTCATCAATGCCGGCGACGGCTGGGGCGAGCACCCGACCCAGGTGCTGACCGACCTCTACACGATCCACAAGGAGATGGGCTCGGTGGACGGGAAGACCATCGTCTGCATCGGCGACCATCGCATGCGCACGATGCACTCGATCGGGTATGCCCTCTCCCAGTTCGACGCCGAGATGGTGATCCTCGCCCCCGAGGACATGTCACCGACCAAGGACTTCCTCGCCGAGTTGGACGACAAAGGCACGACGTGGCGGATCGTCGACCACATCGACGACGTGATCGCCGAGGCGGACGTGCTGTACATGGAGCCGGTCGTGCAGCCGGACTACACACAATCCCGCCAGGAGAAGCAGGACGAGTACGGACTCACCCCCGCCAACTACCAGGTGACCCGTGAGGTCATGAAGAAGGCCCCGACCAGCTCGATCGTGCTGCACTCGCTGCCGCGGATGGACGAGCTTCTCGAAGAGGTCGACAACACCCGTCACGCTCGCTACTGGCAAGAGGCGTACAACGGCGTCGTGATGCGCATGGCCTTGCTGGCATCCGTGCTCGGGGCGGTCGAGTAATGCCCCGTGTCGTGGTCGCCATCGGCGGCAACTCTCTCATCACCGACAAAGAGCACCAGTCGGTCGAGGATCAGTACGAGGCGGCCGGTGAGACCGATCACCACATCGCCCAACTCGTGAAAGCGGGCTGGGACGTGGCGATCTCCCACGGCAACGGCCCGCAGGTCGGCTTCATCATGCGCCGCTCCGAGCTGGCGCGGCACGAGCTGCACGAGGTCCCCATGGACGTCTGTGGAGCCGACACGCAGGGAGCGATCGGCTATGCGCTCCAGCAGAACCTCGTGAACGACTTCAACGAGATGGGAATCGACAAGTCGGTAGCAACCGTCGTCACCCAGGTCGAGGTCGCCGCAGACGATCCCGCCATGCTGAACCCGTCGAAGCCCATCGGGACCTTCCTCGACGAAGCGGAGGCCAAACGCCGCCGCGACGAGGAGGGCTGGGACGTCGTGGAGGATGCGGGACGCGGCTGGCGCCGTGTCGTGGCCTCACCGCAGCCCAGGCGAATCGTCGAGATCGATGTCGTGCGGCTGCTGCTCGATGCCGGGGTGGTCGTGATCACCGTCGGTGGCGGCGGCATCCCCGTCGTCGCCGACGAGGAAGGCAATCTGCGAGGCGTGCCCGCCGTCATCGACAAGGACCTCGCGTCTGCGTTGCTCGCCAACGAGATCGACGCCGATGCGCTGTTGATCTCAACCGCCGTCGAGAAGGTGGCCCTCAATTGGGGCACACCGGACCAAGAGTGGGTCGACCACATGACGCTCGACGAGGTGAAGCAGCGCCTGGCCGAAGGCACCCACTTCGCCGAGGGCTCCATGGCGCCCAAGATGCGGGCCGTCGTGCAGTTCCTCGAAGGTGGCGGCGACCGGGCGGTCATCACGAACCCGGAGAACATCGAGCGGGCGGTGGCCGGCGAGACCGGTACTCGCATCACGCGATGACGCCGGTCGTTCACGGCGGGCCGGACAACGTAACAGGCCAGCGGTGCGTGCTCTGCGACGCAGAGTACGCACCCGGACCCGAACGCTACGTATGCGACTCGTGCGGGCCGGCCGGAACCCTCGACGTGCAGTATGACTACGCCGCGATCGCCGGCGCCTGGTCCAAGGAGTCCCTCGCCGTCAGCGGCGACACCACGATGTGGCGCTACCGGCCGCTGCTTCCCGTGGGCGCAGATACGGCGGTCCCGCCGCTCACCGTCGGAGGCACTCCGACTTACGAGGCACCGCGGCTTGCCGCGGCACTCGGGATCGCCCGCGTCTGGGTCAAGGACGAGGGCCGGCAGCCGACCGCATCGCTCAAAGACCGTGCCAGCGCCATGGCCGTGGTCAAGGCGCACGAGTTCGGCGCAGAGGTCGTCACGACGGCCAGCACCGGCAACGCCGCAGCCGCTCTGGCCGGCGTCTCCGCCAGCGTCGGCCAGACCAACGTGATCTTCGTGCCGAAGACGGCGCCCGAGGCGAAGATCGCTCAGCTGCTGGCGTACGGATCGACGGTGGCGTTGGTCGACGGCAACTACGACGCAGCATTCGACCTGTGCACCGCGGCCGTGGAGCGCTACGGCTGGTACAACCGCAACACCGGCATCAATCCCTTCATGACGGAAGGCAAGAAGACCGTGTCGCTCGAGTTGATGGAACAGCTCGGCTGGCAGACGCCCGATGCCGTGTTCGTGAGCGTCGGAGATGGCTCGATCATCGGCGGCGTGCACAAGGGTCTCAAGGACCTCATGGCGCTCGGATGGATCGACCGCATGCCACGCATCTACGGCATCCAGGCGGCCGGCAGCGACTTCCTCGTCCAGGCCTTCGAGAACGGCGAGGACGTCGTGACGAAGGCGCCGATCGCGGCCACGACCGCAGCGGATTCCATCAGTGCCGACCTCCCCCGCGATCGAGTCAAGGCGATGCGCGCAGTGCAACAGACGGGCGGTGCGTACCTCCGAGTCGGCGACGACCAGATCCTCGCCGCCATCCCGACCCTGGCGCGCGGGAGCGGCGTGTTCGCAGAGCCCGCCGGCGCCGCCGCCTATGCCGGGCTGCAGGCCGCCGTCGGCTCGGGCCACGTCACGGCCACCGAGACCGCCGCCGTCATCTCCACGGGAAGCGGGCTCAAAGACGTCGCCGGCGTGATGAAGGGCGTCGCTGCAGCCGGCACCCGCCCCCTGACCATTCCCCCCGACGTCGATGCGCTGTCCGCGGCGCTGGAGGACGCCGGATACGAGTTTGACCGCAAGGAGTCCCCATGATCGACCTGACCATCGACGAGGCGACGCTCAGCGCTGCCGCCGAGCGTGCCCGGGAGCGGAACATCCTCATCCCGACCTTCGCTCAGATGCGCGACCCCGGCCTGGTCCCGCAGCACATCAAGGACGAGCTGTCCGATATCGGCCTGTGGGATCTCGATCCGCACAACCTGTTCCGCATCACGTGGCACAACGAGCCCGTCGCCCACGGCGGCGGCTACGGCCCGGTCAACTTCATCGAGTTGCCGTCCGAGCTCACGGGGGTCGACGCCCGCATCGTGGTGCTGGAAGGCAAGTGGTTCCCCACCGGCGCCCACAAGGTCGGAGCGGCGTTCGGGTGTCTTGCGCCCCGGCTCGTCACCGGTCAGTTCAACCCGGTCACGACCAAGGCCGTCTGGCCATCGACCGGCAACTACTGCCGGGGCGGGGCCTACGACTCCAACCTGTTGGGGTGCGAATCCATCGCGATCCTTCCCGAAGGCATGAGCCGGGAGCGGTTCGAATGGCTGGAGAGCGTCGCAGGCGAGATCATCAAGACGCCGGGCTCCGAAAGCAACGTCAAGGAGATCTTCGACAAATGCTGGGAGCTGCGTGAGTCGGGTCAGGACCTGATGATCTTCAACCAGTTCGACGAGTTCGGGAACTACCTGTGGCACTACACCGTCACCGGCCCGGCGATGGTCGAAGCCGTGCAGTCGATCATGGGACCGAATGACGTGTTCCGCGGCGTGACGCTGACCACGGGCTCGGCGGGCACGATCGCCTCCGGTGACTACCTGAAGCAGGTGTACCCGACGAGCGTCGTTGCGGCAGGTGAGGCCGTGCAGTGCCCCACCATCCTGTACAACGGGTTCGGCGAGCATCGCATCGAAGGCATCGGCGACAAGCACATCCCTTGGGTGCACAACGTCAAGAACACCGACCTCGCCGTCGGCCTCGACGACGAGGCGACGATGTCGATCATCCGTCTGTTCAACGAACCGGCCGGAGTGTCGTACCTCGTGGACCAGGGCGTGAAGCCCGACCTCGTGGAACAACTGCCCCTGTTGGGGATCTCCGGCGTCGGCAACATGCTGATGGCGATCAAGATGGCCAAGTACTACGAGATGACGTCTCGCGACGTGATCGTCACCGTGGGCACCGACTCGATGGAGATGTACGGGAGCCGGCTCGTCGAGCTCGGCCTCCAGCGGGGCGACTACACGAGCTTGGATGCGGCGGCGACACTCGGTCGCTACCTGCACGGTGCCGCCATCGACCATGTCCACGAGTTGTCGTACTACGACCGCAAGCGGATCCACAACCTCAAGTACTACACATGGGTCGAGCAGCAAGGGAAGACCTACGAGGAGATCCAGGCACAGTGGTACGACCCGGACTACTGGACTTCGATCCAGGCCATGGTCGACCCGATCGACACCTTGATCGAGCAATTCAACGAGCGAACAGGTCTGGCGAGCTGACCCGCGCCCGCCTTCGACCCGATGCGGTGGCCGCCGGTTGCACTGCGGTACCCGACCCGGCCGGGTCGGGGCGAGGTGGGTGAGGGTGTCGCTGCTGTCGGTCGACCGCGGCGGGGCGGAGGGGAGATCCAGCCACCCGGGGGAGTAAACGGGCCCGTTCTGGTTGGGGAGCCGACGTGGCATCATGCCGCCACGCACCGGGGAGGAGATTCGGATGGGGCACGTCAAGAGTCGCTGGATGCTGGTCGGCGTGGTGCTGTTGTTGGTCGCCGGTGCTTGCGGCGGCAGCGATGCCGACTTGGAGGGGCAGACGTGGACCATGACGGGGATCGGCGGTTCGCCTTCCATCTCGACCACGATCTCCACATTGACCTTCAGCGAGGGAACCCTCACCGGCAACACCGGCTGCAATGACTTCTCCACGACCTATGTGGTCGACGGATCCTCACTCACGATCGACCCGGAGATCGCTTCGACCCTCAAGGCATGCGAGCCCGCCGTCAACGATCAGGAGGCGGCGGTCTTCGCCGCCCTCACCGCAACGACCAAGTTCGACATCAGCGGCAGCGACCTGCGCCTGCTCGACGACACAGACACCGTTCTCGCCCGCTACTCGTCCGAGTCGGCGTAGAGCCACCCGCCGGGACCGAACCCCGTCGACGGTCCATCGTGCTAGTGTCGCGGCCGCCGCATCGGGTGGAGGCCAGCGCTCGTCGCTTCCCCGATGACCCCGGCCCCGTTTCTTCTCAGTCGGTTGGACCGCCTCTTCGGCCGCTCTCGATGCCACGACTCGTCGTAGCTCGAGCGAGATCCGTACCAACCAGGAGACCTCATGTCGACCACCTTCGCTCAACTCGGGCTGCCCGACGGCCTTGCCCGGACACTCACCAAACGCGGCATCGTGGAACCATTCCCGATCCAGGCCGCCGCCATCCCCGATGCACTTGCCGGGCGCGATGTGTCCGGCAAGGCCCCCACGGGGTCGGGCAAGACGCTTGCCTTTGGCCTGCCGACGCTCGCACTCGTCGACCAGGCGGCGTCCGGGCGACCGCACGCCCTGATCCTCGCCCCGACGCGAGAGCTGGCGCAGCAGATCACGAAGGAGCTGACCCCGCTGGCGCGGGCGGCCCATCGCACGGTCTTCGCCGTGTACGGCGGTGTGCGGTACAGCTCCCAGAAGCATGCCATGCGGAAGGGCGTCGACGTCCTCGTGGCAACCCCGGGACGCCTCGAAGACCTCATCGAGCAGAACATCGTCGATCTGCGTGATGTCGACATCGCCGTCGTCGACGAAGCCGACCGGATGGCCGACATGGGCTTCCTCCCCACGGTGCGCCGCATCCTCGACCAGACGGCGAAGCGACGCCAGACCCTGCTCTTCTCCGCAACGCTCGACGGGGCCGTTGCCACGTTGAGCCGTGACTACCAACACGATCCCGTCCGCCACGAGGCTGCGTCGGTCGAGCCCGAGACCTTCGAGGCGCGCCATCACTTCTGGGCGGTGGAACGGAACGACCGTGTACGGCACACCGCCGACGTGATCGATGCGAGCGGCCGATCCATCGTGTTCACGCGCACCCGGCACGGCGCCGACCGGCTCACCCGGCAGCTCGCCAAGCTGGGCGTCGATGCGGTTGCCATCCACGGCGGCCGATCACAGAACCAGCGGAATCGTGCCCTCGCGGCCTTCGCCACCGGAAACGCCGCCGCACTGGTGGCAACGGATGTGGCGGCCCGCGGCATTCACGTCGATGCCGTTGCCTCGGTCGTCCACTTCGATCCCCCGGCAGATCACAAGGACTACGTCCATCGCTCCGGCCGCACTGCACGGGCCGGCGCCACCGGCACGGTGGTGAGCTTGGTGACCGGAGACGACAAGAAGGCGGTGCGCCGCATGCAACGCCGGCTGCACCTCGATGAGCCAATCGGCGACCCGGACGTTGCCGTCCTACTGGACGTCGAGGACTTCACTCCGGTGCGCCACGGCGCCCACACAACCGCCAAGCCGCCGGCAGCCAGGACGGACAAGCGGCGGGCGGTGCGACCCAAGCGGCGGGCGGATCGCACGACGAACAAGGGCGAGAGCCTGTACGTCGCCAATCTCCCGTGGAAGACGACGGAGGAGGAGATGCGTCGCCTCTTCTCCCGCTATGGCAGAGTCCACCAGGCAACGATCATCACCGATCGTCGCACCGGCCGCTCGCGGGGCTTCGGCTTCGTCGACATGCCGAAGCCGGCGGCCCAGAGCGCCATCAAGGCGCTCAATGGATCCAAGATGGGTGGGCGGGACCTCACCGTACGGTTCGCCCAACCCCGCCGTTACGGGGGCTGAACCTCTCCGCGACGTCGTGCGATGGAGCGCTGGGACGGGCCGCAACCCGACGAATGCCCGGTGACGGAACCCGTTTGCTTCGCACCGGGCGGGGGTGATCTCAGTAGTCGACAACGAGTCGGAACTCGGTCACCTGGTACTCACCTTCGACCGTGTACGAGGCTCCGATTCCGACCAGCGGTGCCAGGACGTCTCGTACTTCAGGGTCGGTGGCGTAGTGATCCACGATGGCTGCGATGTCGACGTACAGGGCGAGGCCCTCGCCGGCCAAGAGCTCGTCGATGCGCTGATAGCGCTCTGACGCCCCCAACCGCCCGTTGCCCCTCGCAAAGACATCGAGCATGTCGGGCGACGACGAGACGACGAACGCCTCGTCGGTGACCGTGACCGCCCCGACGTCGAGCCCATCGGCTGTGAGGACACGAACGCCGTCGCGGTCGATGACGGAGAGCCCTTGCTCGGCCAGCAGCAGAATCGCATTGTCCAGAGCCTGTTCCACGATCTGCGCATCCTGGACCCCGATGCCGAAGAGCAGGCCGACATCGATCCCGGCGTCGACGGCGAGCGCCCCGTCGTCGGCGGGCGCCGCCGCAAACACGAGCTCGCCGCCGAATTGCGGCAGCAGATCGTCGAGCAGAGACATGCCGATGACCTCGTCGACGGGGGCAGTGAACTCTTCGATGTCGTGCGCGGTCAACCCGGTCCCGGCCATCACGTCGAGATAGAAGTCCGACAAGTTCTCGAAGTAGGCCTCCGGCAGCACCACGTCGACAAAGCCGTAGGCGTCGGCCGGGAGGCCTTCCGCCCAGCGGCCTTGAGCAACGGCGAACTGCTCGGCCCCGCCGCTCGCCGAGCGGACGAGAATGCCGTCGTCGTCCAGGGAGACGGCCGCCATGGCGCTGTTCGCCGTTCCCGCCACCGCCGATGTGTCCAGCCCCAGGTCTTCGTACACAGAAGTCACCTGCTCGATGAGATGCGACGAGGTGTACATCGTCATCAGCGCATCGCCGCCGGTCGCCGCGGTGAGCTCCTGGAACTCGTCTGTCTGTGCGACCGAGTCCGCCGGGGCCGTCTCGACCGCACGGCGCAAAGTGGCCACCGAGTCCCCAAGCAGGAATCGGCCGTCGTACAACATGAGGAACGCCGGTGCCTGTGGATCCTGGATGGCGTAGCCGGGATTCCCGGCGACAGTGATGGGTTGGAGCTCCACTCCATCGTCCAGTGCCTCGGCCACCATGCGGTCGAGGAAGGCTTGCGCCTTGGCTTCGTCGCGCACCTCGATCGTCGCCAGGTACTCCGGGACCTGAGAAGTGGTCATGGGGTCGATCGCAAAGAGGTCCTCGGGAAACCACACAGCGAAAGCACCGCTGCGCCCGACCCACGAGAACACGTCCTCGGCAAAACGGAACCCGAGCTCGGCCTCGGCTTCGTCGTCGAACTCCTGGAGGGCAGCCTCGAAGTCCGGCACTTCGTCGATGATGCCATGCGCTGCCATCGGTTCGGCGAACGCCTGAATGAAGCGCTCGACTCTCTCCGTGTCGCGGATCTGGAGGAAGTCCATCGTGACGACGAAGTCGGCATCGGCCGGTATCGCCTCGGCGGCGCCATACGGGCTGCCGACGAGCGTATTCCACGCGATCACTGCGCCTACGGCGAGCACGACCACGAGGCCCACGACGCCGCCGGCGACGAGCATGCCCCGCCGGTCGCGTCGCCTCGGCCGGATCGGCTCGATCGGTTGGCCCTCGTCGTCCAGCGGACGTACCAATGCTTCCGCTGAATCGCTGCTGTAACCCGTCACGCGCCCCCCTACGGATCGATGGCGGTCGCCCCAGCCTGCTCGATCGGCAAACAATCCGGAATGGGTCGAGCGGCCCTATGCCCGCTTTGGCTGGACCGTTTCAGTCCGTCCCAGCCTCGATCGCGGCGACGCGGGCGAACGCCGACTCGCCGCACTCGATCCACAGGCTCACGCCGCCGTCCGCCAGGCGCCCCCGCACCGCTTCCTCGAGCTCCCCGGAGGAGATGCTCGGGTGGAGTGCGTCCCCTGGGCAGGTCGTCGCGGCATAGTCGCGGTGGCCCGCGATCGTGCTGGGATCGACACCGTACGCGGCCGACGCCCACGCAAGCACGCCGGCCAAGGCGGCGTACTGGGCTGCGGGAACGCTCTGCTCGTTGAAGTTGGCCTCGCAGCACACGAGGAAGTGGCCGGTGGGGTCATAGTTCGTGCCGGTGTCACCCACGGCGTCCACCGGCCGGCCCTCGTAGACGTTGCCGTGCGCATCGACGAGGAAGTGGTAGGCCAGATCCGGCCACCCGAGGCTGAGGTGGTAGTTCTGATGCTGGCGGGCGCGCGCCGGGGCGAGGCTGTTGTCGCTGAGCACCGCAGCCGTGTGGTGCACGGTGAGCCGCTCGATCGAGTGCGTGGCGAAGCTCCCCGCCGGCGGTTTGGCACCCCACGAGTCACGGCACAAGGCGGCGATGGACGAAGCCGCAGCCACTGCAACCGTTGTCGTCGTCGCCGGTGGCTCGGTGGTGGAGGGAGGAGGCTCACTCGTCGTCGGCGCCTGCGTCGTCGTCGGTGTGGCGGTGGTCGTCGTGGTCGAATCCGGGACCGTGGTGGTCGGCGCGGGCACCGTCGTGGCCGTCGAGGCGGGGACCCCACTCGTCGTGGTGGGTGCTGCCGGAGGCAATGGCTGCAGAGCCTCCGGTGCCGTTGTCGTGGTCACGGCCTCGCCGGTGCCCCACCATCCAGCGGCTCTGCCGAGCCCGGCCAGACCGACCAGACCGGCAATGCCCGCAATGAACCCCCGTCGTGAGGTCGGTGGCGTCGCCATCGGCCCCATGTTGGCAGCTGATCCGAACTGAGCCGACGACCGCCGGGAGGTGGGAGCGGCGCCGTAGGGATTCCTGCGTAGCTCCCGCCGGCGTGGCGCGTCCAACTACGCAAGAACGAGGGCGGCCGGAGTCGTAGGGATTCCTGCGTAGCTCACGCCGGCGTGGCGCGTCCAACTACGCAAGAACGAGGGCGGCCGGAGTCGTGGGGATTCCTGCGTAGCTGACGCCGGAATGCCGCGTCCAACTACGCAAGAACGAGGGCGGCCGGAGTCGTGGGGATTCCTGCGTAGCTGACGCCGGAATGCCGCGTCCAGCTACGCAAGAACCGGGGCCACCGCCGCGGAGGTCGCGGCTCAGTCCTCGCGGTACCCAGGGTGTTCCACGAAGCTGCCGCCTTCGGTCATCACCGGGATGTGCGGCATCGACTGGGCGACACCCGTCAGCAGGGTGTGCATCACCGCTGCCGGTTCGAGCGACAGCGCCTCGCCCTCGGCGGCGGCTGCCGATGGTGTGGCCTCGACCAACGCCAGCGTGTCCTTGTCGAGCTTTGCGGTGAGCTTCGGCGACGTGTAGTCGATGTGACCGTTCACCTCGATGCGGTGCGTCTCGCCGTCGACACGCGACTCCATCACCGAATCGCCGAACATCATGAACGCGTTGCCCTTCTCCGCCTCGAAGTCCTCCCGGTCCAGATAGAGCCGCGGCTTGTCACGGTACGGCTCACCGGATGTGGGGCAGGCCGTCACACAGTTGCCACACTCGTTGCAGAAATCGGTGAGCACGGCGATCTGGAGCTCCTGGCCGGCAACGAACGGCGCGGTCTCGCCGACGACGACCGACCCGTCCCGCACCGTCAGCGCCGGCAGGTCGGTGCGAACGGGCGCCATCTCGTACGTCATCAACGCCATGTTGGGACACACCCCGACACACAGGCTGCAGATCTCGTGGCAGTCGAGACACCGGCTCGCTTCCTGCATCGCCTCCTCGGGGGTGTACGACAGCACGGTCTCTTCGAAGCCGTCGCGCTGGTCGAGCGGGCTGAACCGGATCGGCACCCGGTATTCGCGGCGCGCACGGCGGATCACCAGCTCGTGCAGGTCGACGACCCGCTCCTCGTGAGAAGGCATGACCCGCACCGAGTCGCACTTGGCGGCGATCGCCGCCGCAACCCTCTTGCCGTCCGCCGCCGCCTTGACGATGGACGAGGGGCCGTGGGCAGCCACGTCGCCCCCGGCGTAGACCCCGGGGATGGAGGACTCGAAGGTCTCCGGATCCACCTCGATGTAGCCCCGCGACGTCAATTCCGGCGGGTCGTCGCCGAAGAAGTCGAGCACGGAGTGCTGGCTGATGGCCAGGATCAACGTGTCGAGTTCGATCTCGAACTCGGAATCGGGCACGTCGAAGGGGATCTTGCGGCCCGAGGCGTCGCGCTCCCCCGTGTAACGGGTCTTGGTGCAGATTAGCCCACGCAGGGTGCCGCCCTCGACGTGCAGAGACGCCGGTTTCGCCAGCTCCACGATGTTGATGCCTTCTTCGATGCTGGCGTGGATCTCCTCGGGATCGGCCGGCATCTGATCGATGGTGCGCCGGTAGATGAGGTGGACGGATTCCGCACCGACCCGGCGGGCGGAGCGGACGCAGTCCATGGCCGTGTCACCGGCTCCGACGACCCCGACTCGAGCGCCGATGGGGATGGGGGTCTCCTCCCGCACGCTGCGGAGGAAGGTGATGCCGTCGAGCATGCCGTCGGCATCCTCACCCGGGAGGCCGAGCTTCTTGGCGAGCTGGGCGCCGACCGCCACGAACACTGCTACGTACCCTTCGTTGCGCAGGTCCTCGATGGTGAAGTCCACGCCCGCCTTCTGGCTGTACCGGATCTCGACACCCAGCTCGGCGAGCCCCGCCATGTCCTGGTCGATCTCGTGCTGCGGCAACCGGTACGAGGGGATCGCCCCGCCGACCATGCCGCCGGCGTAGGGGTGAGCCTCGAAGATCGTGACCCCGAACCCGGCATGGCCCAGTTCCGCGGCAGCTGCCAGACCTGCGGGACCGGCCCCGATGATCGCCACCCTGTTCTTCGTCGACGGGTTGCGGGTGAACAGCACCGGCTGCTCCTCGTGCTCCATGATGAATCGCTTGATGTGGCGGATCGCCAGAGGCTGGTCGTAGTGGGTGCGGATGCACGTGTTCTCGCACAGGTGGTCGCACACCCGGCCCAGGATCGCCGGCAGCGGATTGTCCTCCCGAGTCAGCCGCACCGCCTCCAGGAAGTTGCCGTCGCGCACGGCATTCATGTACTGGGGCACCTTCTGATCGACCGGGCACTCGTCGAGACACGGCGCCTCGATGCAGTCGAAGTAGTGCAATTCCCGCGGTGTCTTCGATCGATCCATGCGGAACGAGTGCTTGCGGTAGCGCCACTCGTCACGAACCTGCTCCGCATACTGGCGCAGATTGACCCGCGACAGCACCTTGATGGTCAGCGCGGTGAGCGCCGCCGTGCGCTCCTCGTCGAGGCCTTGCCCGGCGGCCCATTCCGCCACCACGTCGACGATGGCGCCGTCCCCTGAGTAGCCGGTCAACGACGCCTGCAGATCGGCACACTGCTCCGTCGTCAAGTCGAGCCCGCTATCGGTCAGTGCTGCGTACCGCAACAGCGGGGTGAACTCGATGATCTCGTCCTGGCGCAGCGCCGTCTTGGCGATGAAGTCCGATGTGTCGAGGGCGCCGACATCGTCGTACGCCTCGTCGACCTTCTCCATGTACTGCAGCATCCGCAGGTATCCGCCGGACTTGAGCAGATCCGAGCAGACGGTGATGGTCCGCATGCCCGAGCGCAGCAGGTCCGCGACGTTGAAGCAGTCGGCGCCTCCGGCGAAAGACAGCATGAGGTCGCCGCGGAACTCCTCTGAGATCATCGATGCGAGGTTGGTCGTGACGGCGTGAAGCGCCCGTCCCGAGAGGTACATCATCTCGTCCTCGTCGAAGATGGTGCGCCAGTTGTTCACCTCGAGCGTGTTGGTGAGCTTCAGCCCGAACGTGAGGTCCCTCGCTGCCGCCACTCGCCGCAGGTTGTGAAACATCGGGACGGCGTCGACGTACATCAGGTCGTGCCCGAACGCCTCATCCGGGATCGGGATGTCGTCGAACTCGAGGGAATCGTTCACGATGGCGCGCACCCTGTCGGCGCCGAGCAGCGTCGGGTTGCACTTCACCGAGGTGTGCAACCCTCGCTCTTCCAAGAGGTACAGCGAGATCCTCTCGATCTCGTCCGGGGGGCAGCCGTGCATCGTCGACAACGTGATGGTGTCGGACAGCTGCGCCGGGATGTCGATGTCGCGCACCGCGGGGTACCGCTCCGCCACGATGTCGATGTAGGCGGGCAGGTACTCGGACGCATCGGCCATCGCATCGAAATACCACTGCACGTTGGGCTGCAACATCCCTTCGAGGTTGTAGCCGACGCTCATGTTGAAGATCATCCCGGGCCGCTCGCCGTACCAGCCGAACTTGTGGTGCAGTGCGTGAATCAGCACCCAGGAGCGCAAGTACTCGTCGAACGACTCGTACACCTTCAGCTCTTGGGACCATTCGACGTTGTAGCCCTCGTCCTCCACGTCGATGCAAGGCTTCGAGATCTCGAGCTCGTCCAGGGTCTGGATCGTCTTCAGCTCGAGAAGGCGGGCGCCTACCAACCAGGACACGATGATGTTCTGCGCCATCTGCGTGTGGGGCCCGGCGGCAACACCGAATGGTGTGTCGAGCTCGACACCGTATTTGGTGAGCCGGTAGCGGTGATCGGGACTGGGCACGAAGAACGCCGAGCGCGGCACGTTGAACAGTGAGTCCTTCTCCTCCAGCTCGGTGAACACCCAGTCCGTGAGCTGCTCCATCGAGATGGGGTGGAAACGGTCACTCATGCAGCCTCCTTCCGACCGACAACCTTCGGTTGCGATCGAGCGCTCGCCTCAGCGCCAAGAGGGGCCGAGGCTCGTAGCCGTGCGCCCTCTCGGGCGCGCTCCTTCCAGGTCGGATCGGCGGAGCCCACCCGGCCTCGCCGCCGGGGCCGGGGCAAGGCCGGCTCCCTCGGGCACCCCCGTCACTCCCGAGGTCATCCACGGGGCTCGTCACAATCGGGCATGGAGACGCTTCGCCTGCTCTCTTGCTTTGGACCTGACCTCGTCGGCGTCGACCTTGGTCGGTTTACCGTCGGTGAACACGACCTCGCCGCCGACCTTGATCTCCAAGGGACGGATGCCCGGTGTGAAAGCGATGTGCCACGGATCCATCGGGTCGTACGACCAGGTGACTTCGTCGTTCCGTGCCTCGGGCACGATGTCCCATCCGGTCTCGAGCCACTCCCACGCCGGATCCGGCCCAACGGTGACGTCCACCGAGCGCTGCATCACGTAGGCGAGCCGGAAGGACTCGAGCACGTTGCCGCCGATGCCGTCGGTACCGAGAGCCACGGGGTTGGTGAACCGCTCCGGGTCGGCGTAGCCGACGGCGTTGTTGAGGTTCGACATGGGATTGTGCAGGATCGTGCCCTCGAGGGTGTGGTCCGTGGGCAGGTGCACACAGTGGCTGAGCAGCCAGTCATCCCGGGTCAGCCCCTCCAGCCGCTGTGGAGCGTCGATGTCACCGACGCCTTCGCAGACGTGGATGTGCACACCGACACCGAGATCCGCGGCGAGCCCGGCAGCCGCCTCCAAGGACTCGTCCGTGCACGTGAACGCGGCGTGGATGCCGACCATGCCGGGACCGCCCGCCTTGATGAACCGCTCGTTCTCCTCCAGGCCACGGCGCGCCCCGTCGGCGCCGTGGCGATCGGTGATGCCGTAGGCCACGAGCAGCCGCACGCCGACCTCGGCGCATGCCTCGGCGATGACATCGAGGCTGCCTTCGATGGCGTTGGGCGACTCGTGATGGTCGACGATGGCCGTCGTGCCGTTCTCCAGCGACTCGAGCGCACCGAGCATCGCCGACCAGCGGATCATCTCCAGATCGAGGGCCGTGTCGAGACGCCACCACACCTGCTCCAGGATCTCCTGGAAGTTGGTCGCGACCTTGGGTGGAGCCGGCATGCCACGAGCGAGGGCCGAGTAGAGGTGGTGGTGGGCACAGACGAGCCCGGGGGTGACTGCCGACATCGACTACTCCTTCATCTCCTCGCCCAACGCTACGGGATCGCGGCATGCGCCGGCAGGGTCGGGTGGCACCTCACGCATCCACCGGCTGGTGGACCCGCATGGGGAGCCGCGTCCGACGCATGCCATCGACCTCGTAGAACGCCGCGGCAACGGCGCCCGCGGTGGGCACCAGGCCGATCTCGCCGACTCCTTTGACTCCGTATGGCGCACCGGGCTGGGGCGCTTCGACCAGCTCCACCTCGATGTCCGGGATGTCCTTCGCCCGCAGGATGCCGAGGCTCCGCAACGTCATGTTCGTGGGCATGGCCTGCTCGTCGGTGGGGAAATCCTCGGTGAGGGCATAACCGAGGCCCATGTGGACCGCTCCTTCGATCTGACCTTCACACAACGTCGGGTTGATCGCCCGGCCGACATCGTGAACGGCAACGACCTTCTCGATCGCTCCGCTCTCCTTGTCGGCGATGACCAGCTGGGCGGCATAGCCGAATGCCGAGTGGATGATCGGATTCTCCAGGCCCTCCTCGAGCGAGTTCGTCCAGTCGACGCGGTACTCGCCCACGTAGTCGACGTTGGGCTGCCGGCCGCCCTCGATGGCGACACGGCAGGCGTCCTTCACGGAGCCGGCACCCATGAGCGTGCCGCGTGAACCGGTGGTTTGACCGGCGCCGAGGTCGCGGCTGGTGTCGACCACCACCCGGACCTTCTCCGGCGCAACCCCCAACTCCTCGACCGCCACCTGGAGCGCCACGGTGTGGACACCCTGGCCCATCTCCGTCCAGCAGTGCCGCACCTCGACGCCGCCGTCGTCGTCGAAGCGCACGACCGCCCTTGCGATCTCGAGGAACCCGTTGCCCAGACCCGAGTTCTTCAGCGCCAGCCCGAGTCCGATGGCCTTGCCTGCTTGCCGTGCCTCGTCGTAGGCGGGCTTGATCGCATCGAGACACTGGCGAGCACCCAGACAGCCGTCATCCATGATCTGACCCGGCCCCCACACGTCGCCCGGCTTCACCACGTTGCGGCTGCGGATCTCCCACCCGCTGATCCCGGCCATCTCGGCGAGCCGGTCGAGCATTCCCTCTGTGGCGAACTGCGCCTGGTTGGCGCCAAAGCCGCGAAACGCCCCACACACCGGATTGTTGGTGCGAACCGCCACAGCCTCCACGTCGACATTGGGGATCTCATATGGCCCGCTGGCGTGGCCTGCGGCTCGTTCCAGCACCTTCATCCCGACGGAGGCATACGGGCCGCTGTCACCGATCATGCGCGCCCTGTAGGCAACCAGCTTGCCGGTCTCGTCACATCCTGCGGTCGCCTCGATGCGGATCGGATGCCGTTTGGCGTGCATCAACAGCGACTGGGGCCGGGTGAGCGTGCACTTGACCGGGCGGCCCAGCAGATGTGCCGCCAGAGCGGTGTGCGCCTGGTTCGACATGTCCTCCTTGCCCCCGAACGCGCCACCGTTGGAAACCAGCTCCACCGTCACGCGGTCCTTGTCGATGGCGAGCATGTCGGCGATCTGATCGCGATCGTCCCACACTCCCTGACCACCCGAGTACACCATGAGGGTGCCCCCGTCGCCCGGCACGGCGAGCGTCGACTCGGGTTCGAGGAACGCATGCTCCACCCGTTGGGTGTAGAAGGTCTCACTCACGGTGAAGGCCGCCCCGGCCAGCGCCGCATCCACATCGCCGCGGTGGTAGACGGACCGGGACAGCACGTTGCCTTCGAGCCCCCACACCGCGTCCTCGTCGCTGGCGAGCGCGGCATCGGGGTCGGCGTACACCTTCAGCTCGTGATACTCGATGCCGATCGCATCTGCGGCGTCCCGCGCCGTCTGCACGTCCTCGGCCACCACCACCGCCATCACATCGCCGAGGTAGGAGGTGCGCTGCCCCTCGGCGATCATGATCGGCCAGTCCTTGTGGATGATGCCGACGCGTTGCACGCCGGGAATGTCGGCGGCGGTGTACACGGCGATGACGCCGTCCATGGCCAGCGCCGGGGAGGGGTCGATCCGGACCACGTCGGCGCGGGCGTGGTCGGCCAACCGCAGCGCGGCGTGCAGCATTCCCGGAACACGCATGTCGTCGATGTAGCCGCGGTCACCGAGGGCGAGCTCCTCGGCCTCATACTTCTTGCCGCGGTCACCGATGGCGGTGGGGAGCCGGGGGAGATCGATGACGACCTCGTCGCGCAGCATCTCGATGGCTGCGAAGATCTTGGTGTAGCCCGTACAGCGGCAGAGGTGCCCGCCCAGCCGCCCGGCCGCGGTGGCGCGAGTGAGGTCTTTGCCCTTCTGGTCGAGCAGCGCCTTGGTGCGCACCAGGATCCCCGGGGTGCAGAAGCCGCATTGCAAAGCGCCGGTTGCGGCGAATGCACCGGCGAGCCGCTGCCGCTCGGCGGAGTCGAAGCCCTCGAGGGTCGTGACCTCCTTGCCTTCCGCTTTCTCCAGCGACACGAGGCAGCTCTGGATCGGCTTGCCCGCCAGCAAAACCGTGCAGGCGCCACACTGGCCGGATGGTGAGCAACCGTCCTTCGGCGACGTGACATCCAGCTCCTCGCGCAGCGCGGCAAGCAAGTGGGGATGGTTGGAGCGGACGGTGGCCGGTGCGCCGTTGACCGTGAATTGCGTCGTGCCGGTGGGTGTCAACGTCATCTGCGACCTCTCTCGTTGGTCGATCAGCGATCATGCGCTCGCTCCTGCCACTCTGCCACGAACGGTGCCGCTTAACAATCTGTCAAAGGCGTGTGATGACCTAGCGGAGAGCGGTCCGGGCCGAGGGCACGCACGCAATGCGGGGGTGCCGGGATCTCCGCCAATGGACCGGCATGCAGTCCTGGTCCACCGGCCGCTCCGGCGACGTGCGATCCGATACCATCGATCTCGGGCGACGGGAGGGCGATGCGAGCACAAGCCGAGTTCACGGTGGAGCCGTTCGTCGACGGCAATCCGGGCGCGCACGTGCGTGCCGCCATCGATGCGGTCCGCCGTACCGGGCTGGAACCCGAGGTGGGCCCGTTCGCCACGACCGTGACCGGCGAGGCCGCCCTGGTCACCGAGGCGGTCGCCGCGATGCTGGCGGCGGCCAGTGAGGCCGGGGCCAGCCGGGTCGCCCTCCAGGTCGACTTCGTCGACTGACATGCCCTCCGCCGACGCACACCCCGTGTTCGTGGCCATCCAGCCGCTTCTCGACATCGTCGGTGGCGAGGTCATCCCGCGGCAACAGATCGATGCAGGCGATGTCCCGATCTTCTGGGAAGGCGACGTCGTGGGAGCAGTGCGGCTCGGCTCGTTGAGCGACGCTCTGGACCGCATGGTGAGCCACATCGAATCCGAGCTCGGGGCGCCGCTCGCCTCGCTCGGTCGCACCGAGAAGCAGGACGCCATCCGGATGCTCGACGAGCAGGGGGCTTTCCTGCTGCGCAAGTCGATCGACGACATCGCCGATCGCATGAAGGTGAGCCGCATCACGGTGTACAACTACCTGACCCACGTCCGCGATGGTTGACATCGAGCACTGCACCGGCCGGCGAAGGACTCGACACAGCGTGCATCGTCGATTCGCACGGCAGGTCTGATGGGCATCGTCCTCGGGCTCATCGCGGCTCTCTGTTTCGGCGCCGCCTCGCTCCTCGCTCGTGTGGGAATGCGCTCCAGCCCGCGGGACGACGGGCTCTACATCACGATCGTCGTGAACGTCGTGCTCCTCGGAGCCATCGCAATCTTCGTCACCAAGCCCCCATGGGACACCCGCGGCGTCGTCGCCCTCGCCGCGGCCGGTCTGGTCGGCGTCGTCGCCGGTCGATACGCCAACTTCAGGGCCATCCGGTATGTCGGGGCGACACGCACGAGCTTGTTTCTCACCGCGGCACCCCTCGTCACCGCTGCCGGTGGGTGGATCTCCCTCGACGAGACGCCCGGCGTCGTAGATGCGATCGGTGGTTTGCTCGTGCTGTCGAGCCTCGCGGTTCTCGTGATCTCACGGTCCACCGCCGGGGCGGTGCCGGGCTCGGAGATCCGCGGCGGAACTGCTCTGGGCTACGTCTACGCAGTGGCGACACCGCTGCTCATCGGCCTCACGCTCGTCATCCGCAAGTGGGGGCTGCAGCGCTTCGACTCTGCCGTGCTCGGAGCATTCATCGGTGCGGCGGCGGCACTGGCGTTCTTCCTCGCTGCCGATCTCGTCTCCGGAAGGACGCGAGAGCGAGCCAGGGACAACTTCGCCGACGTGAATTGGTGGTTCCTCGCAACCGGGGCGGCCATCGGACTGGCCGTGCTGGCCCAGTTCATGGCGTTCGAGTTTGCCGCTGCGTGGATCGTCGGAGTGCTCCAGGGAACCCAAGCGCTGTGGGTCTTGCTGCTGAGCTACCTGTTCCTGCGGGGTGAGGAACGCTTCGATCGCACCCTCGTGCTGAGCGGGCTCGGCACGACCGGCGGCATCGTCCTCATCGCGATCGGTCTGTGACACTCCCCGATTGCCCATGCAACAGGTTACATGTAACCTGTGGGCGGATGCGGAGCCCGGTGACCTCGTGAGGTACCACCGTCCGATGTCGTGGAGCGATGCGCTTGCGCTGAAGACGGAGTTTCCCGACGCCCTTCCCATCAGTGGTGGCACCGACGTCATGGTGGAGATCAACCTCCACGAGCGCCGGCCGTCCCATCTCCTCGACCTCACGGCCATACCCGCCATCACGACCTGGGAACGCCACGGCGACCGTATCCATCTGAACGCCGGGGTCACCTATGCGACCATCATCGAGGAGCTCGAGGCAGAGCTACCGGCGCTGGCGATCGCCTCCCGCACCGTGGGCTCACCGCAGATCCGGAACCGCGGCACCGTGGCAGGGAATCTGGCCTCGGCGTCCCCGGCGGGCGACGCCCATCCCCCACTCCTCGCCACCAACGCCGAGGTCGTCGCCGCATCCATGCGCGGCGAGCGCGTGATCCCGATCGATGAGTTCTTCGTCGGTGTGAAACGGTGTGCCCTCGAGCCGGACGAGCTGATCCGCCAGGTCCGTGTGCCCGTTGCGTGCGGCCCGCAACAATTCGCCAAGATCGGTACGCGCAACGCCATGGTCATCGCGGTCGTGTCGTTCGCCATCGCCCTCGATGCGGTCAACCGCCGCACCAGGACGGGCATCGGCGCCGCAGCGCCCACGCCGATTCGAGCGCTCGATGCCGAGCACCTCCTCGAGGCCACCTTGAGCGAATCCAACCTGTGGGACGACCCGGCACCGCTCGACGCATCCACGATCGACGAGTTCGGCGAGCTGGCCGCCCGTGCGACCTCGCCGATCGACGACGTCCGAGGAAAGGCCGATTACCGCAGGCACAGCCTGTCTGTCATCGCGTCACGCACACTGCGCTGGGTCTGGACCGAGTACACGCACGATCGGCGACGGGGGCTCTCCCATGCGAGTTGAGCTGACCGTCAACGGAACAGCGGTCGTTGCCGAAGGTGTGTGGCCTGGGGAGAACCTGCTGTACGTGTTGCGTGAGCGGCTCGGCTACCGCGGCTCGAAGAACGCATGCGAACAGGGCGAATGCGGGTCGTGCTCGGTGTACCTCGACGGCGTCCTCGTGAATGCGTGCCTCGTCGCCTGCGGACAAGCCGATGGCCGCGACATCGTGACCATCGAAGGCCTCGGCGACGACGAGCTCGACACCGTGCAGCAAGCCTTCCTCGACGAGGGTGCCGTGCAATGCGGCTTCTGCACGCCGGGACTCATCATGGCGTCGCACGACCTTCTCGAGCGGACCGCACATCCCGACGACCTCGAGATCCGTGAAGCGCTCGCCGGCAACTTGTGCCGTTGCACCGGCTACGAGCAGATCATGGCGGCGGTGCGCACCGCCGCGGCACGGAGGTCCCCATGACCGGCCGACGCAGCGTTTCCCCAGGCGGTGCGGTGCCGTATCCCGGCATCGCCGCGGACGCTCGCGAAGTGCAACTGCGCCCGGTGGGGGTCACGGTGCTGACCGGATTCCTCGGCTCCGGCAAGACCACGCTCGTCAACCACATCCTCACCTCGGATCACGGGATGCGCATCGCCGTGATCGTCAACGAGTTCGGCGAGATCGGCATCGACAGCGATTTGATCGTGTCATCCGACGAGGAGATCGTGGAGATGGCGAACGGCTGCATCTGCTGCACGCTGACGGTCCGCAACGATCTGGCGGCCACGCTCGGCACCCTGCTCGACCGCCCCAACGCACCGGAGCACATCCTCGTCGAGACCAGCGGTCTCGCCGACCCGGTCCCCCTTGCGCAGGCCTTCTTCGTCGATGCGGTCGCCGACAGGGTCGCCATGGATGCCATCGTGACGGTCGTCGACGCCAAACACATCGATCGGCACCTCGACGAGATCACTCCCGACAGCATCGATGGCCAAGTTGTCAATCAAGTCGTCGTCGCCGATCGCATCCTCCTCAACAAGGTCGACCTGGTTGCGGCACCGGACCTCGACGCGACCGAGGCGCGGATCCGCGCCATCAACAACACGGCCCCGATTCTCCGCTCGAGCTTCGCCTCGGTGCCCCTCCCCGAGGTCTTCGGCGTGGGTGCATTCGACCACACCGGCGAAGCCGGATTTGGCGACACGTTCTTCGAGGTTCCGTTCCCGCACGCCCATGACTCGTCGATGGAGTCGTTCTCGATCGAGGTGGAGGGCACGCTCGATCGCAACGCCGTCGATCAATGGCTCGAAGCGCTCGCCGGCGATGCGGACACGACCGCTCGGCTCTACCGACTGAAAGGAATCCTCACGATCGAGGGAGAGCCGCACCATCTCGTCATCCAGGGAATCCACGGTCTCATCGAGCGGTACCGGGGGCACGCCACCGGCGGGCAGCGCCGCTCCCGCGTCGTGATCATCGGACGTGGTCTCGATGCCGCCGAGATGCGCACCGGCATCGAGAGGTGCCGGGCATGACGCTCGAGTCGCTCTCCAAGGTCGACGGGACGACCCTGCTCGTCGATCGGGCACACCGGGAGCTGGAACGCGCCATCCTGGAACGTCGCATCCCTCCGGGCACGCCGCTCAGCGTCCCCAAGCTCGCACAAAGGCTCGGTATCAGCCGTAGCCCGGTGCGGGAAGCCGTGCTTCGTCTCATCGCCGTGGGACTCGCCGCCAACGTGCCCCACAAGGGGGCCGTCGTCGCCGAGATCGCCGTCGAGGACCTCGCCGATCTGTTCGAAGTGCGCGAGCCGCTGGAAGGCCTGGCGGCCCGCCGCGCCGCGGCCAACGCCACTCCCCCCGACATCGAAGATCTCCGCGCGATCCTCGCCGAGCACGAACACCTCGTGGGTGGCGACGTGGACAGCCAGGTCGAGTTGGACATGCGCTTCCACCAACGGGTCCGCGAGATCGCGGCGAGCGCGGAACTGACCACCGCGCTGGACCGGATCCAGGTGCGCTCGCACCACGCTCTCAACACCCTGTGGCGGGGCCGGGGAACCTCGCGGCAGTCACTCGATCGCCACCGCGAGATCTGCGAGGCCATCGCGACGGGCGATGGGGAGGCAGCGGAGGCTGCGGCGCGAGCCCACATCGGCGAGGTACGGTCACGCATCGTCGACGCCCTCCAGCGGGCCGCACAGGGGCAAGTGCCCGCATGACGAGAACGACACCGAGAGCGTCGATGCGCACGGTACCCGACACCACCCCCGGGACGGCGAACGAGTCGGGCGTCGGTACCTCGGCGCAGCGACCCGACGGCACGCTCAAGGTCACGGGCCGGTTCGCCTACTCCTCCGACCTCCATCTCGACAACATGCTCTGGGGCGTCACGGTACGCAGCACCCATCCGTCGGCCACGATCACGTCGATCGACATCGGCCCCGCCCTGGCCATCGCCGGGGTGGCCGCCGTCCTCACCGCCGAGGATGTGCCGGGCTCGAAGCTCTACGGCATGAAGGTGGCCGACCAGCCGGTACTGGCCTCCAGCGAAGTCCGGTACCGGGGCCAGCCGATCGCCGTCGTGGCCGCCGACCATCCGGAGACGGCGCGCCGGGCGGCCGCCGCCGTCGAGGTCACGTACGAGGTGCACGAACCCGTCACCGACCCGCTGGTGGCGATGCACGAGACCGCCACCCTGGTCGACCCTGACGGCAACGTCGCCCGGCACGTGAGAATCCGCCACGGGGATGTGGCCGTGGCACGGGCTGCGTCGGACGTCGTCGTCGCCGGCACGTACGAGGTCGGCACCCAGGACCCCGCCTTCCTCGGGCCGGAATCCGGCCTGGCGGTGCCGGACGGCTCCGGCGGAATCGACCTGTACGTCGCATCGCAATGGATCCACGACGACCAGAGGCAGGTCGCGGCATCCCTCGGCCTGCCGCTCGACCAGGTCAGGGTGACCCTCGCCGGTGTCGGTGGCGCCTTCGGGGGCCGCGAAGACATCTCGGTGCACATCCACGCATGCATGCTGGCGCTCCGCACCGGCAGGCCGGTCAAGATGTCGTACAACCGTGAAGAGTCCTTCGTCGGCCACGTCCACAGGCACCCGGCAACGATGCGCGTCGAGCAAGGTGCCACAGCCGACGGCACACTCACATTCACCAAGGCCGAGCTCGTCTTCGACGGCGGCGCCTATACCTCCACTTCGAAGATCGTGATCGCCAACGGCTCGTATTTCGCCGCCGGCGCCTACGCCGTCGCCAATGTCGAGATCGACGGCTACGCCGTCTATACCAACAACCCTCCGTGCGGTGCGATGCGGGGTTTCGGAGCCGTGCAGTCGTGTTATGCGATCGAGTCGAGCATGGACCGGCTGGCTGGTGCACTCGGTATGGACCCGCTCGAGCTTCGGATCGCCAATGCGATCGGGGAGGGCGACCTGCTGCCGACAGGTCAACCGATCGACGGCCCGGCGCCGGTCCGCGAGATCCTCGACCATCTCCGCACCCTGCCCCACCCGGTCGACCCCGAGCCGGGTGCCCGGGACCTGCGCACACTGCCAGGCGGTGTCGGGAACTCGACCCACGGTGAGGGCATCCGGCGCGGTATCGGGTACGCCATCGGCATGAAGGCCATCGGGTTCTCCGGCGGCGTGGACGACTACTCGACTGCTCGGGTGTCGCTCGGCGTCGTCGGTGCGACGCCCCTGGTCGAGGTGTACTCCGCGGCTTCGGAGATGGGGCAGGGAATCACAACGGTGATGGCACAGATCGCCAGGACCGAGCTCGGCGTCGCAGAGGTGGTCCTCCGTCCGGCCGACACCGGGATCGGAGACGCCGGCTCGTCATCCGCATCGCGACAGACGTGGATGACCGGGGGTGCCGTCAAGGGAGCATGTGAGCTCGTTCGAGATCAGATTCTCCAACGCGCCGCCCGATGGCACGGTGGTGCAGCAACCGACTACGCCCTCGAGGCCGACACGGTCACCGACCGAACTGGGGCAGTGGTGTCGACGCTCGTCGCACTCCTCGGGGACGATACGGTCGAGGCGACCCACGAGTACCACCACCGTCCCACCGAGGCGATCGACGGCGAGCGCGGCCAAGGCAAGGCACACATCGCGTTTGCGTACGCCGCACACCGGGCCGTCGTCGATGTGGACGTCGAGCTCGGCCTCGTGCGGGTCGTCGAGCTGGCCACGGCACAAGACGTCGGCAAGGCCATCAACCCGATGGCCGTCGAGGGCCAGATCCATGGTGGCAGCGCTCACGGCCTCGGCCTCGCAGTGCTCGAAGAGGTCCAAATCGAGGACGGCGTTGTGAAGAACCCCTCGTTCATGGACTACCTGATCCCCACCATCCTCGACATGCCGCCAATGAGCGTGAAGCTGTTCGAGTTCCCCCACCCCGACTCCCCGTACGGCCTCAACGGCGTTGGCGAGCCACCGACCTTGTCGTCGACGCCGGCGATCGCCAATGCGCTCCGCAACGCCACCGGGTTGGAACTCCCCCGAGTTCCGATCAGCCCCCGAGATCTCATCGCCACCACGAGGCGCGGTCGGGAGGCAACGACGTAACACCACGAGCATCCCGCCCCACCATCCGCGGAAGGAGTCAGAACGAGATGATCATCGACACCCACCTCCACCCGACCAATGTGGTCGATGAAGCCTGGAGACACACCGGCGAGCCGTTCACCGGGGAGCGCATGCTCGCGATGATGGACGGCCCCTATTGGATCAACGGCAAGCCGCGCCGGATCGACATGGGTTTCATCCAGAACCCGCCAGGGAACACGGTGTGGCGCGACGGGCGCCGTGGTGGTCGCGAGGGTATTCGCGACTACATGACGTACATCACGGAGCTCACCCAGAAATACCCGGATCGGTTCATCGGCAACTTCACCTACAACCCGCGGTACGGCCCGGACCACGGTGTCGCAGAGCTGGAGTTTCACGTCAAGGAGTACGGCTTCAAGATGCTGAAGCTCCACTCCAACATGCACGCCTATCGACCGGACCGAGCCCTCGACTGGCTCCGACCCGTGATGCAGAAGTGCGACGAGCTGGGAGTGATCGTGCTCATTCACACGGGCGATGGCCCGTATTCGATCCCAACCCAGTTCTATCCCATCATCCGCGAGTTCCCGAACGTCAACTTCATCATCGGTCACTTCGGCGTACAGACGGGCGGCGTGTACTGCTTCGAGGCGTTCTGGATGATCATGGACTCGCCGAACGTGTACGGAGAGTCTGGATGGCTCCTCCAGTCGCGCATCGTCGAGTTCGCCAAAGAGATGCCACGGGATCGTTTGGTCTTCGGCACCGATTCTCCGCCCAACGATCCCGGGATGTGGCTGACCCATCTCGAGGTGTTGTGCCACGAGCCGCCTCAGGGTCTCAACATCGACGAGGACCACCTCGAGGACTACATGGGGAACAACATCGCACGGCTCGTCGGGATCACACCCACCGCACCACCAACGGATCTGGAGGCGGCCAAGGCACAACTCGCCGCAGGGAGCTATGGCACGCCGATCACGTGATGGGAAGCGGCCCGGCGACGACGACCACGAATCCGCGAGCTGCCGTGGCGACGGCGCAACGACATCGGAAACCCACGGGCGGGAGACCGCAGACGAGCAACATCGGACGAAGAGCAATACGATCCCCCACGGAATCGGCGAGACCCGTCGCATCTGGGGCTGACAGCTGGAGGAGACATCTATGTTCAGATACAAGGGACGACTCGGAGTGGGCGTGCTGCTGGTGGTGCTCGCTCTCGTCGCTGCCGCATGTGGTGGCGATGACGACACAGGCGACACAACGACTGCCGCGCCGGCCGAGGGCACCGAGGCACCGGAGACCACGGCCGCGGGCGAACCCTTCCGGGTCGCCATCGTTGCGCCCAGCGCCAGCAACGACCTTGCGTTCACCCAGAGCATGGTCGAGTCGATGAACGTCGTCGCCGAAGAGCGCGGCATCGAGGTCGACATCACCGACGGAACGTTCATCATCGAGGACGCCGCCCTTGCCATCCGAGGGTACGCCGAGGACGGATTCGACCTGGTCATCGCCCACGGCTCTCAGTACGGCGGCTCGCTGCAAGAGATCGCCCCCGACTTCCCGGAGACGTCCTTTGCGTGGGGAACCACGCGTGACACGTTCGGGCTCCCGAACGTCTACGCGTACACCGTGCAATCCGACCAAGGCGCATACGCCATGGGCACGCTGGCCGCCCGACTGACCGAGTCGAAGACCATCGGTGTCGTCGGGCCGATCGAGGTCGGCGACGCCAAGTTGTACGTGGACGGGTTTGTCGCCGGCGTGGCCGCCGAGGACCCGTCGGTCGACGTACGGGTGAACTACATCGACTCGTTCAGCGATGTGGCTCTCGCCAGCGAAGCAGCGGAGGCTTTCGTCCAGGCCGACGCCGACATCATGACCGGTACGGCACAGATGGTCGTCGGTGCCACCGGCGTGGCCCGTGAGAACGGTGTGCTGTGGTTCGGGACGCAATACCTCCAGACCTCGCTGGGTGAGGACATCGTCGTGGCCTCACAGGTGTATCGCTGGGAAGTGCTGCTGCGCGAGATCCTGGACAAGATCGAGGGCGGGCAACTCGGCGGCGACGTGCTCGTCGCGACCCTCGCCGAGGGTGCGCTCGAGATCGTGTTCAACGACAACGTCGAGATCTCGGACGAAGACCGAGCGGCGATCGATGCGGTGATTTCCGGCATCATCGACGGATCGATCACGACCGGCGTCGAAGGCTGACGAAGCAGGGGACACCTCCGTCAGGCAGCCTCCGGCTCCGGGATCACCCGGGGTCGGAGGCCGCCACCGACGTGTGGCGCCACGCCCGGGAGGGCTGATGAGAACGAGAGACCGTACGGAACCGTGGGCGGCACAAGCGGAACGGCGCGGGAGGTGATCGGGTTGTGACGGCGCGACGACGTCCACTTCTCTCCCGCCTCGCCGGCCCGGCGGTCCCGATCGCAGCCGTACTGGCAAGCTTCCTCGTTGGCGCCTTCCTGCTGGCCCTCCTCGGCGCCAATCCGATCGAGGGGTACGCCGAGCTCGTGAAGGGTGCGTTCGGGAGCGTCGATGCGTTCGCCGACAGCGCACTCAAGGCGATGCCGCTCCTCCTGGTCGGAGCAGGGATCACCATCTCGTTCCGGGCCGGCGTCATCAACATCGGTGGCGAGGGCCAGATCATCGCCGGCGCCATCCTCTCGACCATCACAGCACTCGCCGTACCCGACCTCCCCCGACCGATCCTCCTCCCGCTGGTGGTCCTCGTCGGGGCGCTGGGCGGGGCGCTGTGGGGAGGTCTCGCCGGCGCCCTGAAGGCCTACGCCGGCGTCAACGAGATCCTGAGCACGATCATGCTCAACATCATCGCGGTGCAGATCATGAACCTGCTGCTACGTGATCCACTGATGGATCCCGGCGAGATCGAACGGGGCTCGCGAATCCCGCAGACGGAACGGCTCAGCGAGAACGCCGACATGCCCATCCTCCCGGGAGGTACTCGAATCAACCTCGGCGTCGTCATCGCCATCATCTGCGCCGTGCTGGCCTATATCCTCCTTTTCCGCACTGCGCAGGGGCTCAGGCTGCGATCCGTCGGGCACAACCCCCATGCCTCCCGGTACGCCGGCATGGCGGTGAAACGCAACGTGGTGCTTGCGCTCGCCTACAGCGGAGCCCTTGCCGGGATCGCGGGAGTGACCCTGGTGTTCGGCAGCGAGGGCCACCGCTTGGCCACCGACGGGGGGAGCGCCACCTTCACCGGCTCGGCCGGTTTCAACGGCATCGTGGTTGCCCTCTTCGGCGGCCTCCACCCCCTGTGGACCATTCCTGCGTCGCTCCTCTTTGGAGGGCTCCAGGTGGGGGCAAATGCAATGCAGCGAGCCGTCCAGGTACCGGCGGCCCTGATCCTCGCACTCAACGGGCTCGTGGTGGTGTTCGTCGTGAGCAGCATTCGCTTCCAGACCCGCCTTCGGGAATGGACGGCCAACCGGCTCGGCATGACCCGGCCCGACTCCGAACCGGCACCGATGCTGGCAGCAGCGAGCGTCCGTGGCACCGGCCCGAGCGAGCCGGCCGGCGGGCAGCG
Source organism: Acidimicrobiia bacterium (assembly GCA_965216945.1). GTDB lineage: Bacteria > Actinomycetota > Acidimicrobiia > Spongiisociales > UBA5794 > DATHZQ01. The sequence goes on from CBDCGU010000003.1 coordinate 1,380,486, forward strand.
GGCACACGACGGCCCGAGCGGTGACCAGTCAGGAGACGACGATGAGTGAATTCTTCGAGATCTCGGTGATCGTCGCCACCGTGGCCTCCGGGATCCGGCTGGCCACCCCGTTCCTCCTGGCCGCACTCGGGGAGACGCTCGGCCAGCGGAGCGGCGTACTCAACCTCGGCGTCGAGGGTGTGATGCTTCTCGGAGCCTTCATGGCGTATTGGGTGACGCTCCGCACGGGTGACGCATTCGTCGGGCTGGTGGTTGGAGCCGCCGTCGGCACGGTGCTCGGCATTGTCTACGCACTCGTGACCCTTGGCGCCAAAGCGAACCAAGGCATCAGTGGCATCGGCATCTTCATCTTCGGCCTGGGCATGAGCGACCTTCTGTTCCAGAAGCAGGTCGGGACCCCCATCCCCATCGACGGTCTGCGGCCGTGGGAGATTCCCGGTCTGAGCGACATTCCGTGGGTCGGCGAGATGTTCTTCCAGCACAACCCACTCGTGTACTTCGCGTTCCTCCTGGTGCCCGCCATGTGGTTCGTCATCAACCGGACCTCGTTCGGGATGAACGTGCGAGCCGTTGGCGAATCACCCGGGGCGGCCGACAGCCTCGGCGTCAGCGTCAACAAGACACGCGCCCTCTCGATCATCGCCGCCAATGCCCTCGCCGGGCTCGCCGGCGCCGGCCTGGCCCTCGAGCTGGGGATCTTCCAACAGAACCTCACCAACGGTCAGGGCTTCATCGCCATCGCGTTGGTCTACTTCGGGGCGTGGCGACCGATCGGGGCGATGTTCGGCGCACTCCTGTTCGGTCTGGTGTCGGCGATCGTCGTGCAATGGAAGACACTCGGAATCGTGACCGGAACGTTGGCGAGCCTCACCGCGATGGTGCCGGCGGTGCTGACGATCGTTGCCCTCGTCTTCGTCGCACGACGTGGAATCGGTGCACCCTCGGCATTGACCAAGGACTTCGAGAGAGGAGCTGCGTGACATGACCGATCAGCACCACGTCCTCCTCGACATGAAGGGAATCACGAAACAGTTCCCGGGCGTCCTCGCCAACGACAACGTCGACTTCGACGTCCGCGCCGGTGAGGTCCACACGCTCCTCGGCGAGAACGGAGCGGGCAAGAGCACGCTGATGAAGATCCTCTACGGGCTCTACAACGCCGATGCCGGCACCGTCACGTTCGAGGGGAAGCCGGTGGCGATCCAGGAGCCGGCTGATGCCATCGACGTGGGGATCGGCATGATCCACCAGCATTTCATGCTCGTCCCGACGCTGACCGTTGCCGAGAACGTCGCCCTCGGTCTGCACACCCAGCGTGGCCTCGCCCAGGATCTCGATCCGGTGAAGGAACGCATCAGGGGGCTGTCGGCCACCTACCGGCTCCATGTCGATCCGGATGCGTACGTCTGGCAGCTCGCCGTGGGTGAGCGACAACGGGTCGAGATCATGAAGGCGATCTATCGCGACGTGTCGCTCCTCGTCCTCGACGAACCGACGGCCGTTCTCACGCCTGCCGAGGTCGACGATCTGTTCGTGACCCTACGCCAGATGACCAATGCCGGGCGCGGCCTCGTGTTCATCTCCCACAAGCTGCACGAGGTGATGGCCCTCTCCGACCGGATCACCGTGCTGCGAGGGGGACGTGTGACCGGTCACACGACTCCTGCGGCCACGACGCGGGAAGAGCTCGCCCAGATGATGGTGGGACGACCGGTCAAGCTGTCGCCGGATCGAGAGGCCGTCGCCGTCGGCGAGGAGCGGCTCGTGATCAACGAGGTCAACGTCCTCGGCGACCGGCTGCGCCCTGCCGTCGTCGATCTGAGCTTGTCGGTGCGCTCGGGCGAGATCGTTGGCATCGCCGGGGTCTCCGGCAACGGGCAGCGCGAGCTCGCCGAGGCGATCGCAGGGCTTCGCACCATCGAGTCGGGAACGGTCAACGTGAACGGTTCCGTTGCCACGAACAAAGACCCGAAACAGATCCGCCAGATGGGACTCGCCTACGTTCCGGAGTCCCGCATGAAGGAGGGGGTCGTCGCCGAATTCACGGTGGCGGAGAATGTCATCCTCGTCGACCACGACCGCCCGCCGCTGAGCCGGCGCGGCTTCCTCGACTTCAAAGCGATCAACGACCGGTGCCAGGACCTCGTCGACCGATTCACCGTCAAGACCCCGACGCTCGACACCCCGACCTCCAACCTCTCCGGGGGGAACATCCAGAAGCTCATCATCGCACGGGAAATCTCGAGCGAGCCCGACGTGCTCATCGCGGCACAGCCGACCCGCGGTGTCGATATCGGTGCCGCCGAATACATCCACGAGCGGCTCATGGACCAGCGGCGCAACGGAGTTGCCATCCTCCTCATCTCGGAGGATCTCGACGAGGTCATGGGACTGTCCGACCGCATCGCCGTGATGTTCGAAGGCGAGATCATGGCCATCGTCGATGCCGCAGACGCCACGGTCGAGCGGCTCGGTCTGTTGATGGCAGGCGTTGCCGAGAGCCCCGAGTCGGCGGCATGATGGGGCGAGACGGGTCGATGCGATGACTGCCGCCCCGCGGCGTCTGGTTGTTGGTGTCAGCGCATCGAGCGCACCTCAATACGGCATTCGCCTGCTGCGGGCACTTGCGACGATCGACGTGGAGGCCCATCTCGTGCTGTCCGAACAGGCACACCAGAACATCCGGCTCGAGGCACGTGTCGAGCCCGACGACGTCCTCGCACTGGCCGATGCCGTCTACGACTCCCGTGACTTCGCAGCCCCGATCTCGTCCGGCTCCTTCCCGACGGAGGGAATGATCATCGCGCCGTGCTCGATGAACACGCTCGGCGCCATAGCGTCCGGCGTCACTCCGAACCTGCTCGTGCGGGCGGCAGATGTGACACTCAAGGAACGCCGGACGCTGGTGCTGATGCCTCGGGAGACTCCCCTGAGCCTCATCCACCTCCGTAACATGCTCACCGTCACCGAGGCGGGAGCGACCGTGCTGCCACCCGTGCCGGCCTTCTATCACCGGCCCGACACCATCGACGAGCTGATCGACCATTCCGTCGGCAAGGCGCTGGATCAGTTCGGCATCCCGCACGGCCTGTACCGCCGGTGGAGCGGGAGCACACCCGATGAGGCGTGACGGCACGTGACGACGCACCCGCCCTTCCGGTCCCAAGACCTCCACGATTTCGTTGCGGAGTACACCGCAGCGCATCCGGGCGACGTTCTGACCACGACCGAGCAGGTGTCTCCGGTCGAGGAGGTCACGGCGATCGTCTGGCGGCTTGCGGAAGCGGGTCGTCACCCGATGCTGCGATTCACGGATGTGGCCGGGTTCGACGTCGAGGTCGTGACCAACGTGTTCGCCTCGCGCCGGCGGATCGCTCGCATTCTGGGAGTCGACGACTTCGCGCTCCATGGGGAGTTCCAGCGGCGTGCCGCCGCGCTCACTCCGCTTCGCGACGTCGGCGACGGCCCAGTGCTCGCGTCGATCGTCGACGGCGACGACGTCGATCTGGCCGCGGTGCCCATGCTCACCCATTTCGCAACGGATCGGGCTCCCTACATCACGAGCGGCATCATCGTGGCAGAGGACGCTGCCGGCGTGGGGAACATGAGCTACCACCGCTCGATGATCCATTCGCGCAACGAGCTGGCGACCAGCCTGCACTCGCGCGGCGACCTGTGGCGTCTGGCCCGGGCCGCTGCCGATGCGGCCGAGCCACTCCGCATCGCCATGGTGATCGGCGGCCACCCGCTGTTCATGCTGGCGGCGTCGGCGCGGGTCCCGGCGTCCGTGGACGAGCGCGAGGTGGCAGGAGGACTGTTCGGCGAGCCACTGGAGACGGTGAGAACCCCCAGGTACGGCCTGGCAGTCCCATCGACGGCCGACATGGTGCTCGAGGGCACGATCGATCCTGCGGCGCACGCCGAGGAGGGGCCCTTCGGGGAGTTCACCGGCTACTCCTCTGACCGCTCCACCAACAACGTCTTCCGCGTCGAGACCATCCTGTCGCGCACGGACCGAATGCTGCTCGATGTCGTCGGGGGCAACTCCGCAGAGCATTTGAACCTCGGGCGGATCCCACGTGAGTCCGAGATGGCAGAGAAGATCAAGGATCGGTTCCCCGCAGTCGTCGACGTCCACTACCCCACGTCCGGAACCCATTTCCACTGCTACGTGCGCATCCGCCAGCGACGCACGGGTGAGGCCCGCCAGATCATCCTGGGCCTGCTCGGATGGGACCCGTACCTCAAGACGGTGATCGCGGTGGACGACGACATCGACATCACCGACGACGAGTCCGTGCTGTGGGCCGTTGCGACGCATTTCCAGCCGGCAGACGACCTGGTTGTCATCGAGGGTCTCCCCGGGAACGCCCTCGATCCCTCGGCGTCACCCTCCGGCACGACGTCACGGATGGGACTCGACGCAACCCGGGGACCTGGGTTCGACGGTGTGCGCATTGCCATTTCCGCCGAGGCGCAAAGGCGAGCCGAGTCCATCCTCGGGACCCGCTGACGACACCGATGCTTCTTGCGTATCTGGCCGCGGTACGCCGCGGCCAGATACGCAAGTTCGGGGATGGACCGCATCTCCGGTGGGGTGACGCGGCGATCCCGGTCGGATCGACTACAGTGCGCGCTCGATGTATGAGGCGCCGTTGCCCCGAGCGTTGCCGTCCCCTGGGACGGCTTTTTTTCTGCCCGGGGTGGGTGCCACGCAGGCCGCGCCGGCCCTGCGACACGTGATCGACAAGGAGCACAACGAATGGTGACGAGGCGGATTACCGAGCACCTTCCGTTCGGAGAGAAGCGAGACCCGCGCTTCTTCGGCCAGGACATCCTCTCGGTTTCTCAGTTCGACCGGGACGACCTCGAGACGATCTTCGGCGTCGCCCACGAGATGCTGGGCATGGTCGAGCGCATCGGCACATTCGATCTGCTCAAGGGCAAGGTGCTCACCAACCTCTTCTACGAACCGTCGACACGCACCTCGTCGTCGTTCGTTGCTGCGATCGAACGGCTGGGTGGCAGCGTGATCCAGATCAACAACGTCACCTACTCGTCGGTGTCGAAGGGCGAGACCCTCGAGGACACGGTCCGCACCATGGGGTGCTACACCGATGCCATCGTGCTGCGTCACCCGGAGAAGGGCGCCGTCGCCCGCGCCGCAGCCGCCTCCGAGAAGCCGGTGATCAACGCCGGAGACGGGCCGGGCGAGCATCCCACCCAGGCGCTGCTCGACGCATACACCATCCGCGAGGAGATGGGCGAGATGGACGGGCTCACCGTGACCATGCTCGGCGACCTCAAGTACGGGCGCACCGTTCACTCGCTCGCCAAGTTGCTGGCGCTGTACGACGTCAAGCTCAACTACGTCTCGCCCGACATTCTCCGCATGCCCGAGTACTTGGTGGAGGAGGTCGATGCCGCCGGCCTCAAGCAATACGAGACCAGGGATCTCGACGAGGTGCTTCCGGAGACCGACGTCCTCTACGTGACCCGAATCCAGAAGGAGCGGTTTGAGGATCCCGCACAGTACGACGAGGTCAAGGACTCGTACGTGATCACGGCGGACACCATGACGCGGGCGAAGGAGAGGATGGCGGTCATGCACCCACTCCCCCGGGTCGGGGAGATCGCCACCGAGGTCGATGCCGACCCCAGGGCTGCGTACTTCCGCCAGATGGAGTACGGCATGTACGTCCGCATGGCGTTGCTGGCTCTGGTGCTCGGAAGGGCATAGAGTTCACCGCGAGGTGTGGCCCGGGCGGTTCTCCGACCGGTGATCTCTTCCTGGCTCGAACCACGCGCCGCCGATCCGGCCGGCGCCGTCGTTCGATCAACGAATGATCACGCGCCGGTGCGAGGCAATGAAACCAGCACCGCATCGACCGATCCGGCCCGGGCGAAGATCTCCCGGCTCACGGCCCGTCCGAGCCGCTCGCCATCGATCCGTTCCACGGAGCCGCCGGGGCGCTCGATGCGGATCGATGGAATCCCGTCGGTGAGGGTCACGACGACGGGAACCTGGCACACGGTGAGGCCCAGCGCGCCCGGCGGGAGCGTCCGGCTGCGTGGCTGTCCGTCGGCGGCTAAGTACGTCCACGGTCTCGGTTCCTGCAGCAACTCCTCAGGTCTCAGCAGAACCGGATCGAACCGCAGCTCCCCGGCATCGAACCACACGCCGAGCTCACCGTATCGCGTGAGGATCTCCTCCTTCACCTGTCCCGTCATGCCCGGCTGTTGCGCACCGGCGTGTGCCGGCGTGTGGCTGTACGGGTCGGTGGGGAACGCCCCGAACTCGGCGGCCGTCTTGTTGAAGCCGATGCCCTGGCGGATGCGGAAGTAGGCGCGGCGCAGCCGGTCCAGCGTCTCGGGCGATGCCCCCGAACCATGTGCGGAGACGAGACACTCCTGGGTGGCGACGAGCAACTTGGCGACCATGTGCCAGTACACCGACCCCAGGCCCTCGTAGGCATACATCGTCCCCGAGCGCCCGGTGAACGCATGGTGGTGGAACACCTCCTCGTAGGCGTCGATGACGTCAGCCCCGTGGGCGGCAACGAGACGGCGCCACTCGTCGTCGGCGGCGAGACGGACCAGCCGCTCCTCGAGATCGCCGGCGTTGCGGAGTGACGCGCTGAAGTGGTGTTCCCCCCGCACGTCGCAGGTGAGGATGCTGGTGTCGCCGGTAGCGAGCAGCGCTTCGAGGAGCGGGTTGGCGGCGACGACCTGACGCGGGATCAGGTTCTTGTCGAGGAACGAGGGGAGCCGTCGATCGGGATAGAGAAGGAAGCTGTCCTGGTCGGGCCGGTAGAGGGCACTGGCGTACAGCGCATCGATCACGCCGGCCGACTCGGCCGGTTCGAGGATCCCGGCGCTGAGTGCCGCGACCTGGCCCTCGAGCATCGCCGGAAGGCGGTCGACCGAGACGCGCTCCGCAGCGGCGGAGATGCTCAGCAAGTTGTAGGAGTGATAGAGCCCGTCGGGTCGGCGATTGTTGCGAATGGCTGCATCGAGGTGATGGAGCGCAACGGTACAGAGCCGCTGGATCGCATCGATCCCGACTCTTGCCGCCGGGCCGAGCCCGGCCGTGTTGACCCGCGCCCGGTAGTCGGAGAAGGCTCCCCCGAGCGCGCCCATGACGACGGCGCGCCGACCGTCGTCCACCATGCCGGCACCGTCCGCACCGTGGGTCTCCAGCACACCGGTCACAGCGGCCAGCCACCCGGCCACCTCGCCCGACAACCGCACGGTGCGCTGCTCGCACCGGGCAGTCAGCGCCGCCAGCCAGGACAGGTAGCGCCGGAGGTGGCACAGCGTGACCATGGAGAGCCCGTGACCGGCCAAGGCATTGTTGGCGTCATTCCATTCCGGACGCTGAGTGTTCATCCAGATGCCGCCGTCCGGCACGTAATTCGACAGTTTGCTCAGTGCGGGCACGACGAGCTTCTCGAGCAGCGAGACGCGGCAGAGATCGCCGTTGCCATCGATGAGCAGCTTCCCGTCGCCGCCCATCGCCTCGACGCGGCGCTCGGTGCGACGGGCGGCCGCGTCGTCATACTCGATCGTGGCGCGGGGATCGGCCACGAGGTCCGCATAGGCCTTGAGCCGGTATGGCACATCCGCGTAGGTGAAGATGTCACGGTCAAGGAGTCCGTCGATCGCTCCAGGGAGCAGGCGATCGGTCAGCTCGAGCAACCGGAGGAGATAGACGATCTGGTGGTCTCCCCAGTATCCGATGTTGCTCCACGGGTCGTCGGGGTCGGGGATCTCCCACTCGATGCCTTCCCGGGTGATCCGGTACGGGTTGAAGCCGTCTGCGGTGGAGGCGTTGACAAACGCGGCGATGACGCTCGGCAGATACTCGGGAAAGCTCATGCAGAGCGCTTCCCAGTTCTGGAAGATGTCGCGCCAGTTGCCCTCGTGCCGCAGGATGGGCGAGCCGTCCGCCTCGCTCACCCGGATGGAGAAGCGGTTCCAGGGGCGGCTGGGGTCGCCGTGTCGCCGGGAGAACGTGAGCGGCAGGTACTCGAGTCCGAGCCGCTCCAGATCCGCATCGCCGCCGGCGGCGACGGCGGCGACCAGATCCCGATGCTCGATCTCGTCCGGCAACGCCTCCAGCATCGCGGCGCACCGCTGCGCGACCGCCACGTTGCGTTGCCGGACGAATCGCCGGAAGTCGGTGGCCGAGAATCGATAACCGGAGGCGAACACGCCACCGCGCATCACGTTGAACAGGACGTTCGCCGTGTGATGGGCCGAGGCGCGCACATCGCCACTGGTCTGGAAGCCGTCGGCGGCGCCGATCTTCGCCGCCAGCGACTCGGCGCCGCGGCGCAGCGACATGTCGATCTCGCCTGCGATGTCGTCGACCGCCGCCAGGTGGGCGCGCAGCGCGGCAACGGCCGAATGATCCTGAGCGACGTCCGCCACGATATGCCAGCAGCTCTCCTCGTTCGGGGCCAGAGCCATCTCGGTCACCACGAGATGGGCGCCGGGACGACCGGTGACCATCGCCCGCAGCTCCGGGCTCTCACCCCGCCGCACGACCTCGACAGCTCTTCCGTCGACCGTGACGTCGCCGGACCCCGTTGCCGTCGACCACGTCACGGTGGCGCGCAGCGACTCGGCTGGAATCGCCCGGTCGACGATCAACGCCTCCAGGGTGTGGAGGGCGAGGTGGGACGGGCCGACGCGCTCGCTGCGGCGGTAGGCGTTGGTGAGGTTGCTCATCTCCCGGTACTGGTCGGTGTGGAGCCCGGCAGGCAGCAGGTTGACCAAGCCGTCCACGATCTGCACCCGGTGCGGTGCCGCCCCGATATTGCGCAGCCGGACGCTGCGCACGAGCCCGAATCGCTCGCTCGTCGCCCACCGGAAGCGAATCGCGAGGCCCAGCGCTTCGTTCACCTCCTCGAAGATGACCTGGTCGCCGAGCACGGACTTGGCGATCGCCCGCGTCGTTGCGGGCGTGCCGCATCGCCCGAAGGGTTCCCAGGACGGCGCCGCATCACCGTTGCCGGTGCGCACGATCGTCACCGGACCGGTGATGCCGGCCGCGGTGTGGAGCCGGTCGTCCGTCTCGTAGGGGAACAGGGCCGTGTTCGCATCACGCCGACCGGCGGTGAGAGCACCGGCGCTCGAGATGAAGCACCACTGGTCCGAGTCGCTGACGAGACTCATGAGGAACGGGTCGAGGCGCTCCAGGCGGGGGATGACATAGAACGTCCTGCCATCGATGTCGAGGAAGCCTTCAGGGTGCGATGTGAGCAGCGCCCGCTCCACCGTGGTCATCGCCCACCTCCGGCGACGAGCCCATGCCCCATCGAGAACAGCGGCACCGCGCCCGCGTCGGAGAGATCACCGGCTGTGCGCGGCCACGGTTGCGGCAAGTGACCTTCGAACCGACGGCGGCCGAAGAGCAAGTCGGGAAGCTCGGTCGCCTCTGTTCCGGGAAGCCAGGCGGCGAGCACGGCATCGGACGCTTCGATGAGGTCGGTGATGACCAGCGGGCGTCCTGAGTAGACCACCAGCACGAGCCGCTCGCACCGCGACCGCATGCGGGAGAAGACGGCTCGGTCCGCGGCCATGACGTCGGGAACCGCACAGTCGCCCACGCCCTCTGCGTAAGGTTCCTCGGCAACGCACACGATCCCCAAGGGCAGCTTCTCCTCCCCGGCGAACACACCGTCTGCCGCATGACGGACGTCTTCGTGACCGGTGCGCAGTGCTTGGAGCAGAGTCGTTCCCTCGGTGATCGGCCCGGCCTGTCCCTGCCACTCGATTGTCCACCCGCCGCATTGGAGACCGATGTCGCCGGCTGCGCTGCCTGCGACGTACAGCGTCTCGGGCGTCGGGCGCAACGGCAGGGTTCCGTCGTTGGACAGGAGCACGACGCTGCGTCGCGCCGCTTCGGCGGCGAGCGCACGATGGGCTGCTGAACCGACGACCCCCAGCGGCGGATCTCCCGGAACCGGGGTAGTGAGCCCCACCGAGGCTTTGGCGGTCAGGATCCGGCGCACGGCGTCGTCGATGCGCTGTATCGAGATGAGCCCGCCTGCCGTTGCCGCGGTGACCACGTCGATGAACCGCCGGAAGTCGATAGGCACCATGACCATGTCCACTCCGGCGTTGATCGCTCTCACCACCGACGCCTCGTACGACGACTCCAGCTGGTCGATACCCATCCAGTCCGTGACGACGAAGCCTTCGAACCCGAGCTCCCGCTTGAGTACTCCCGTCAGGAGATGGTGATGCCCGTGGAGCTTCTCGCCATTCCAGGAGCTGTAGGACGCCATCACCGTCGCCGCACCGGCGTCGATGCCGGCGACGTAGGGATGCAGATGGACCGCACGCAGCACGTTCTCGGTCACTTGCGTGTCCCCCTGGTCGATTCGCCACTGTGGACCCCACCCCTTCCACCAGTCCACCCACTGCGGTGGGGCGACGGTGCCCCAGGCCGTGCCGCCGTCGCCGACGAAGTGCTTGAGGCATGCCATCACGGGTACCGCGCCGTCGGACACATCGCTCAGGCCGGAGATGAGGCCGGCACCGAGACGGGCAACCACCGCGGGATCACGGCTGTAGCCCTCGTAGGTTCTTCCCCACCTGATGTCCTGAGGGACGGCGACCGTCGGCGCAAACGTCCAGCGCACCCCCGTCGCCGCCATCTCTTCTGCGGTCGCCCGGCCGATGCGGGCGACGAGGTCGGTGTCGGCGACGGCACCGAGCCCGATGTTGTGAGGGAAGATCGTCGCCCCGCGCACGTTGTTGTGGCCGTGCACGGCGTCGACGCCATACACGACGGGAACTCGCAGCCGTGTGTTGCTCCCCGCCTCCAGGTACGAATGGACCATGTCCGCCCATGTCTGCGGCGTGTTGTGCGGCGGGTTGCCGCCTCCCCCGCTCAGGATCGAACCTATGTGGTAGTCGGCGACCTCAGCGGGGGTGATGCTGCCCTTCTCGACCTGGGTCATCTGCCCGATCTTCTCCGCGAGTGTCATCTCCGAGACCAGTCGCAGGACCTCCGCCGCGGTGGCCGGCACCGCAGCGGAGGTCGCGCCGGAAGGGGGGCCGGGCTCCGACCTGGAGGAGGGGCCGGAGCCCGTGGGGGACCATGGCAATCTCACCGGTGCATCACTCCAGCTCGAACGATCCGACGTCGCAGCCCGCGCCTTGCGGTCGGGCGACGCCCCGCTGATCGGTCGCGGCGCAGGCGGCTGCGTCGGCGGCGTCGAGGGCGGGGCTCCCGGCCAGCAGGGCATGGGTCGCGGTAGGTCCACCGTTGCCGGCCAGCGGGCCGAGCAGCGGGTCGGTGCTCGGCTGGTCGCCGGCTGCCGTCAGGTTGCACGTGGCATCCGTTGCGACGTTGTGCCCGTTGGAGACGAGGGTGACGGTGCCCGCGCCGAAGAAGCCGGCAAAACACCCGTCCTGGGCGCTCGCCACGATGGTGTTGGTCAGGGTCAGCGTGGCACTGGCGTCCGTGAAGGTGCCGACGAACAGGTCGGCAGGGGCGAACCCCGGCGAAACGTTGCCGGCGACCGTCACGTTGACGAGGTCGACGGCGCCATCGGTGATGAACGCAGCGCCGCCGTACCAACCGATCGACGCGTTGCCGCTGATCGTCGAGTTGATGATCGTGGCATCGCCCAGCGACCGGATACCGCCTCCCACGTCGGCCGTCGTGTTGCCGCTGATCGTGCTCCGCTCGATCACGGTGATGGTGTCGAAGAAGCTGTAGACGCCTCCCCCGGACCACCCGGCGTGGTTGTCGGACACCGTCGAGTCGATCAGGTTCAGCGTGGCGCCTCCACCGTTGTAGATGCCGCCACCCCCTTGCCAGAAGTCGCCGGCATCGGTGGTCATCACACAACCGGTGACCGTGACGTGGTCGAGGGTCAGGTTGCCGTTGTTCAGCACGCAGCCGGCGAGTTGGAACCCGAAGCCGTTGGTCATGGTCAGGTTGCTGACGCCGGCCGTGGTGCCGGCATCGACGATCAGGACCCGATCGACTCCGCCTCCGTCGAGCGAGAGGCTCGGTGCAGCCGCACCGTCGATGCTGACGCCGCGGCTCAGCACGATCGGCGACGAGAGCCCGATCGTCTGTCCGGCCAGGGCCGGGTCGAAGTCGATCGAGCCGCCGGAGGCGACGACAGCGACGGCCTGGCGCAACGACCCGGTGCCGGTGTCGTTGGTGTTGGTGACGGTCACCTGGGTCGGCGCCGACACCCGCACCTGGTCGACGAGAACCGAGCCCGTCCCCGTCCCGCCCGGCAGACCGAATCCGTAGCCCCAGACTTCGGTCAGCGTCAGACCGTCGTTCGGTGCTCCGTCCGGCTGGTCGGCGCTGCGGATGAACGCGCTGAACGGCACCTCGACCATTCGCCATCCGGCGACATCGTCGACGAATGTGGCCTCGAAGCGCTCAGCCGTGTCAGGCGCCTGGTAGACGCGGACGTAGTCGACCTTCAGCTCCTGCGGGAAGGTCAGGTCCTCGTCGAGCGAGCCGCCGAAGTTGCCACCGATCGCCATGTTGAGCAGCAGATAGACGGGGTCGTTGAACACCCACTCGCTGGGCGCCACATCGGCCGGCGTGGCCGTGTGGTAGAAGATGTCGTCCACGTACCACTCGATCAGATCCGGCTGCCACTCGATGGCGAACTCGTGATAGTCGCTGAAGGTCGGCTCGCCGAAGTCATAGATGTTGCCGAAGGCGTTGCCTCCCGAGTACCCGGGGCCGTGAATGGTCCCAAAGATCTCGTGGGGCAGCCGGCTGACGTATTCCATGATGTCGATCTCGCCGGTCTGCGGCCAGGCGACGAGGTCGATGTCCGTGCCCAGGCTCCAAAACGCGGGCCACAGCCCGGCTTCACCGTCCGGAACCAGCACGTTGGCCTCGATACGACCGTAGGCGAACTCGGCCCTGTTCTTGGTGACCAGCCGCGCCGAGGTGTACTCGCATTCGCCGTAGTAGCAGCCGAGCGAGCCGTCAGCCTCGGCGGCCGTGATGACCAGGTTGCCGAGGCCGTCGGTGGCCACGTTTTCGGGGCTGTTCGTGTAGGACTGAAGCTCCGAGTTCCCCCAGCCGGGGATGCCGTTGACGGTGCCGTCACCGAGCTCGTAGTCCCAGTTGGCCGGGTTGGGCAACGTGCCGGCCGGGTCGTCGAACTCGTCGGCCCACGCCAGTGACCAGCCGCTCGGGCCCGGGTCCGGGGCGCGGTTGTCGTGGAGCAGCACCTGCACCTCGTCGCCGCTGCCGGTGCCGTACCACCAGAAGCTGAGCCCTGTCGACAGGCTCCAGTCCCGGTCGATCGGGAAGTCGCGGGTCACCGCGGGGTTGGCCCCGGCGATGATGCCCGCACCGGCGAACGTCGACCCGGTCAGGACCGACGCCGAGTCACAGTCGACACCGATCTCGCTCGACCGGAAGTGGAAGACGAGGTCATCGTCCCCGTCTCCGTCGGCGTCCTCGACGTGACGGGTCGCCTCACCGGTCTTCTTGTTCACGTGCGTCTCGGATGCGTCGCCGAACCGTACCGAGGTGTGGTCCACGGTCGTTGCGTCGAACGTCTCCGTCGTGAGGATCGCCACCGTGACGACACCGTTGCCGGCGTTGCAGCTGTTGCCGGCGACGTCGATCTCCACCACCTGCGGCGCGGTGATCTCACCGACACCCTCGTAGTCGCCCTGCCCGGGCAGCTCACGGGCATCACCGGCGGCGATCTCCAGCTGCGTGATCGCCGTGCCGCCGAGTGCGTCCCAGAAGTACGGGTCGTTCTCGAAGTCGTCCAGGAGCAGCGGGTCGAACGGATCGTCGTCGATGATGCTGGCCGACGCCTGCATGACCACACCGAGCTCCACGTCCACGGGATTCGCCAGTCGTAGGATCAACCGCTCCGTCGGCTCGTATTTGGCGTCGTCGAGCGTGGTGATGGGAAACGTCAGCTCACTCAGGCCGCCGGCGACGAACGTCAACGTGCCGTCGGGTACGGGCTCGAAGTCCCTCCCCGGCTCGGCCACGATCGTCTCGACGGAGTAGTCGACCGAGACCTGGGCCGGGTCCTCGTCCCCGAGGGCGCGGTTGAGCGCCACGGTGACGGTGCCCGTCGTGCCCTCGCCGATCTCGAAGTCGGCGCTGGTGAATTGGACGGCGAGCTCGGCCAGCTCGGCGACGCCGTACAGCGCGACGTCGTCCAGGTAGAAGGTCTGCGGTCCGTCGGTTCCCAGCGTGCCGAAGGCCCAGCCGTGGACCTGCTTGAGATCGAGTCCGTCGTTGGGTGCGCCGTTGCCGACGTCCTTACGCGTCAGGCTCGAGAACGGGATCTCGAAGTACCGCCAGCCGGCGACGTCGTGGATGAGCTCGACCGTCCACCGCTCTGCGTCGTCGGCGGTCGAGTCCGCATTCCGGTTCTCCAGGATGTCGAAGAACATCGACGTGCCCGAGCCATTGCCGTAGAGCCAGACGGCGAAACCCGTGCTCGCCGACCAGTCCTGCGGGACCCAGGTGTCGACGGTGTCGTTCTCGAACGAGTGGATGACCCCGGCGAAACTGCCGACGTCGAGATCCACCTGGAGCACGTCGTTGCCGGCGGATGGGCCGGCGGCGAGCGGCAGGACCGGTGCCGGCGGCGTCTCCGTCGTGGAGATGGCGACGGTGCTGCCGGCGCCGTTGAACAGGTGGAAGCCGATGGGAATCCCGTCGCCGTCGGTACCGGAAGGAAGGCCGGACTCGAAGTCGTCGACAGTCACGTTGTCGACGGCGAAGTCGTCGAAGTAGACGACGTCTGCGCCCTGGGGGAGCACGATGGCCCACGCCCACACCTCCGTGAGCGTCAGGCCGTCATCGGGGGCACCGCCCGGCTGGAAGTCGGTGGCGCGGCTGAAGTCGGCCCACGGGATGGAGATGAACCGCCAGCCGGCCGTGTCATCCGTGAACTCGTAGTCGAACCGCTCCGAAGTGTCGCTGTTGGGATCGGAGCGGTTGTCGGAGATCTCTGCCTGGTAGGTGAGTCCCGAGCCGGTGCCGTGGAACCAGAAGCTGAAGCCGGCGGTCTGACTCCAGTCCTGCGGGCTCGTCGTACTGGCGTACTCCTGCCCGAAGCCTCCGAAGTCGACGACGTCGAAGTCGCCGACCAGGAACTCGTTGTCGCCGGCTTGACCCGGCAACGCCAGCGCATCGGCGTCGGCCACGACCTGTGTCGGCGTCGTCACCGAATTGGCGCCGACGAACGTGAACCATCCGGCCGGCACGCCTCCCTCGAAGTCGGCAAGCTTGTCCGGTCCATCCGGCGGTGCCGCCTCGGCCGACGGTGCCACCGGTATGACGGCCAGCATCGCAGCTGCCAGCAGCAGCGCCATCGCCACGATGCGGCCCCTTTCGCCACCCCGCACGATCATGTGGATCCTCCCCTATCTGGCGCCGGCCGATGGGCCGGCGATGTGTTCCTGCTGTAACTCCTGAACTGCGTCTCGACTCCCGTGGAGAGCCGGTTGCAACGAATGGGACATGGGTCAGCCATCACCCGCTCCACTTCCGACCGGCTGATAGACCCTGACGTAGTCGACGTACATGTACTTGGGGAACTCGACGTCCAGACCGATGGGTCCTGGGAACGTGCCACCCAGTGCGAGGTTCAGGATGAAAAAGAACGGCTTGTCGAACACCCAGCGATCCCCGACGATGTCGCGCCTCTTCTCGCCGTACTGCTCGCCGTCGAAGAACCAGCGGATCCCATCGACGTCCCACTCGATGGCGTAGGTGTGGAAGTCATCGGCGACCGGACCATCGTGGCGGTAGAGATTGCCCAAACCGGTCGCCCCTGCGTACCCCGGGCCGTGCAACGTCCCGTACACGAGCGTCGGTTCCTTGCCGACGTATTCCATGATGTCGATCTCGCCGACCTCCGGCCAGTTGCTCGTGGTGGGGTCGTCGTCGTTCCGTCCGAAGTCGGCCCCCAGCATCCAGAATGCCGGCCACATGCCCCGCCCTTCGGGCACCTTGATGCGCGCTTCGAGGTAGCCGTACTGGAACTCGATCAGCCCCTGTGTCTTCAGTCGGGCCGAGGTGTAATAGGCCTCCTCGAAGCGCTCCTGGCGGCCCTCGATGACGAGCAGTCCGTCCTGGAGCCGGGCGTTCTCCGGACGATCGGTGTAGTACTGCGCCTCGCCGTTCCCCCATCCCCAGCCGCCGATGTCGTAGGTCCAGTTGGCGGGGTCGATCGTGGCGCCGTCGAACTCGTCACTCCAGACCAACTCGTAGCCGTCCGGGGGCTCGGGCGGGATCGGGGGCGGCGTCATGATGGTCGTCGTCGTGGGGCTCTGCGCCGCTGCCGTGGTCGAGGTAGCGGCGGCGGCGCCGGTGGCGGCGGTGGCATCGCCGCCGCCGTCCGACCCGCAGGCCGCGGTCAGGAGCGCCAGCAGCATCAGCCCGAGCACACTCCTGCGGTCACGCATCGCGGTGTCCCTCGGCGGCGGGAGCGGTTGGCGCCGGCTCGGCTCGGGGGCGGCTGGGAGCAGCCTCCAACTCGGAGTCGAGTTGGGCACTCAGTCCACCGTCGACGTAGATCACCTGGCCGGTCACATAGCCGGCCTCGGACGAGGCGAGGAATGCGACCATCGATGCAATGTCGGCCACGGTGCCATAGCGCCGGAGCGGGGCGCGGCGGGCCGTGGCGTGATACGCGGAGGGATCGGTCGTGTCGGTCCGGTAGGTGTGAGTGAGGCCCGGTCCGACAGCGTTGACGCGGATTCCGTAGCCGCCCAGGTCCACCGCCATCGCCTGCGTCATCGAGTTGATGGCGCCTTTGGTGACGTCGTACGGCAAGCCGCGATGGTGGGCGCGGGTTGCTCCCACCGACGAGATGTTGACGATGCTGCCCCCGCCGGAACGGCGCATGATCGTCGCGGCTCGCTGTGAGCACAGATAAGGCCCGGCGACGTTCGTGGCGAGCTGTTGCTCGAGCAGGCCGCCGTCATCATCGAGCAGCCGCCGCCTGCGCAGATCGGCCGCGTTGTTGACCAGCAGGTCGACGGTGTCGACGGCCCGCATCGTCGCCTCGAACAGCCGATCGATGTCGGACGCCCTGCTCATGTCGCCATGAAACGCAACGACCGGGACGTCGAGCTTCCGCAGCGCACCCGCAGTCGCCTCCAGAGCGTCGGCGTCGATGTCGGCCGCAACGAGATGCATGCCCTCGCTCGCCAGCCGGACCGCGATGCCCTGGCCGATCCCCTTGGCCGCCCCGGTGACCACGGCAACCTTGCCCCGCAGCTCCGAGTACAGGGCCGGGGCTCGCTCGAAGCCGGACGGTGGGGGAAGGATCATCGGGCGACTCACGGTCTCGCCGGACTGCCATCCGGCAGACGGGTCTGGGTCCACTCGACGACGTGGTCGTCGCAGGGGTGGCGGGCGGCCATCTCCTCATCCACATCGATCCCCCAACCCGGCCGGTCGTTGGGATAGAGATACCCGTCCTCGACGGTCGGCAGGCCGGGGAACATCTCGTATTCGAGCTCGGACGGCCGGTACCACTCGTGAATGCCGAAGTTGGGAGCCCACACGTCGAGGTGGAGATTGGCGGCGTGCCCCACGGGCGACGTGTCGCCGGGACCGTGCCATGCAGTGCGGACGCCGTACATGGCGGCGAATCCGGCGATGGCTCGGGCCGGGCTGATCCCTCCGATCTGGCTCACGTGCATCCGCACGAAGTCGATCAGCCGGTGGGTGATCAGACCCTGCCACTCGTGGGGGTTGTTGAAGAGCTCGCCCATCGCCAGTGGCGTGGCGGACTGCTGCCGGATCGTCGCGAACCACGCGGTGTCCTCCGGCGCCAGGGCGTCTTCGAGAAAGAACAGCCGGTACGGCTCAACGTCCTTGGCAAAGCCGACTGCGTCGATGGGATGCAGCCGCTCGTGGACGTCGTGCAACAACTCGATGCGGTCGTCGACGGCGCTGCGAACATGATCGATCATGCCGAGCATCTCGCGCGGGTAGCTGCGAGGATCGAAGTACGCCCCCGCGGCCGCACCCTGCGGCCTGTGCGTCTCGGTGCGGGACCCGCCGTACCCTCTCATCTGAACTCTCACGTGGCGGTAGCCCTGCTCGACCAGCTCATGGACCCGATCCGCCACCTCCTGCGGTTCGCTGCCGCCGGCGTGGGCGTAGACGGCGGCGGCCTCCCGGCTCTTGCCACCGAACAGCTGGTAGCACGGCATCCCGGCCCGCTTGCCCTTGATGTCCCACAGTGCCTGGTCGACCCCTGCGATGGAGTTGTTCGCTACCGGACCGTTGCGCCAGTAGCCGTTGACCATCGACATCTGCCAGATCTCCTCGATTCGATCCACATCGCGACCGAGGAGAAGCGGCTTCAGATGCCGTTCGACGAACGCCTGCACTGCATACACCCGCTGGGTGTGCGTTGCGCAACCCAGGCCGTAGAGACCCGGTTCGGACGTGACGACCTTCACAACCACGAGTCGGGAGCGACCCGGCTGGGTGAGGATGACCCGAACGTCGGTGATGGTGACCGCCGTACTGCCGCTCGCAGACGCACCACCGTCGGGTGCGCTGCGAGCGGGGCCCGCCGTCATCCCCACGCTGCCTGTCGTCATGCCGACCTTCTCCCCGCCCTCAGCCCTTGACGGCGCCGGAGGTCAGGCCGCCGATGATGTAGCGCTGCAGGAACATGAACAGGATCAGCATCGGCAACATCAACATCAGGACTGCGCTGGCCAGCGCCGGCCAGTCGCTGCCGTACTGGCCCTCGAAGACGATGAGCCCGCGGGTGATCGGATAGAGATTGGCGTCGGTGAGGTAGATCGTCGGGAGGACGATCTCGTTCCAGATGCCGATGGCGTGCAACACGGTCACGGTGGCGATCGCCGGGCGGATGAGCGGCATCACGATCGACCAGACGAAACGGAAGTAGCTGCAACCGTCGACCGCCGCCGACTCGTCCAGCTCCTTCGGGATCGACTTGATGTAGTTGACCAGGATGATCATCCCGATGGCGTTGACCAGGAAGAGCATGATGTAGCCCGTCCGCGAGTTGTAGAGGCCCAGGTTGAGGATCAGCTGGAACTGTGGGATCAACGCCGGCGGGAGGAACAACGCAACCACGTAGAGCGTCAGCAGCGCACCGCCTCCCTTGATCAGACCCCTGGCGATCGGGAACGCCACGAAGACCGAGGTCACGACGAACATCGCAGTGGCGACCGCGGTGTACAGCGCCGAGTTGATCAAATAGCGCGGGAAGTTGGCCAGCTCCCAGGCCTTCGTGTAGTTCTCGAAGTTGAGGCTCGGCGCCAGTCCGATGGGGTCCCTGAAGAACTCCGACAGCGGTTTGAACGACGCATTGACGATCATGAACAGCGGGCCGATGTAGAGCAACGCAAACAACAGCAGTGCGGCGTAGGAGACGACCTTGCCCCACGGGAACCGCTTTCCGGGTCGCTCGATCACAGGTGGTTCTGCGTCGAGGACGGGAACGATCATCTCAGTCGAGTCCTTTTCCGGGATGGTCATCCGAGGTACTTCCTCTCTCGACGTGTCACGAACCAGTTGGCGGAAAGCCCAAAGATCAACACCAGGAAGAACAGGACGATCGACGCCGCCGCCGCATAGCCCTGCCGGAAAGCGGCACTGACCGAGCCGGTCGTCTGGCCGAATCCTTCGGCAAACACCAGGTACCCCAGCACCTGGGTGCCGGGCCGGTACCCGATGAGCACCAGGAAGAGCTGCCAGGCCTGCAGCGAGCCGATGATGTTCAGCAAGAAGTTGGTGTTGACGGCCGGCGTCAGCTGTGGCCACGTGATGTTCTTGAACAGCGACCATCCGCTGGCGCCATCGATCCGTGCCGCTTCGTACAAGTCGGTCGGGATGGTCTGCATCCCGGCGAGGAAGATGACCATCGTGATCCCGGCATTGGCCCAGATCTGCACGACCATGACCCACACAAAGGCTTCGGTGGGCGCCCCGCCGAGGAACTCCGATTGGATCCCGAACCAGCCGAAGACCTCTGCCACCGGGCCGCCGCCAGGAAAGAGGAACAGCTTCCACATGAGTCCCTGGATGACGACTCCAAGGATGACGGGGAGGAAGAACAGGGTCCGGAAGATCGTCCGCCCTCTCAGCTTCTGATTCAGCAGCAGGGCGAGCAGCAAGCCGAGGCTGAACTGCACCGTGGTCACGACGACCATGAAGATCAGCGTGCGTTGGAGTGCCGCCAGGTTGTCCCGCGAGGCGAGCCCGCGGAACATGAACTCGTCGTAGTTCTCGAACCCGATCCAATTGACCGGAGCCCCGCGAATGCCACTGGCGTCCGTGAAGGAATAGACGGCCGTGGCGAGCGACGGCCCGACCTGAATCAGCAGGTACAGCGCAAGTCCGGGGAGCAGCAGCAGCAGGGGCGCCCAGCCGGAGCGGCCCCGACCGAACAGGTAGTTCTTCTTGACAACTTCGATGGCCATCGATCACCCCGTCAGGATCGGGCCGGCCGGTGCAGGCTCCCCGTCGTGAGCCAGGGGAGCCCGCACCGCCGGCAGCTGGTGTTACCCGAGCTCGTCCAGCCCGGCCTGCAGGTCGATCTGTGCCTGCTCGGCGAGAGCCGCAGCGTCGTCCCACTCGTTGAACGGCTGGAACCAGGAGGCGCCTTGCGAGCCGTTGGCCCACTGCCCGGCGCCGGCCGGCTGCACCCAGTACTGCTCGAAGCCCACCCGGTAGTTCTCCAGGAACGGCGCCAGCGCCTGACCCAACGTGGTCTCCAGGGTGGCCGTCGGCTGGGTCGGGATGAACCCCGTCACGGACACGAACTCCTGGTAGGTCTCCGGATCGGAGAACGCCGCCACGTACTCCGTCGCCAACTCGACGTTCGGAGAGTTGGCTGCGATGGACCAGCCCTGGTCGTACTTGCCGAAGAGGAGCTGGTTGTCCTCTGGATTGTCGGCACCCGGGAAGGGCACGTAGGTCCAGTCGAACGTGGCCTCGCCCTCCAGGTTCGGGGCTTGCCACGCACCTGTCGGCAGGAATGCCACGTCGCCGGCCGCATAGCGGAAAGTGGCGGCATCGTGGGCGAGTCCGGTGGTGCCGCCCTCGAGCATGTCCTGTGCGTAGGTCTTGTACCGCTCCCACAGCGTCAGGACTTCGGGATCGTCCCACTTGACAGCACCGGTGTAGAGACCCTCCACCAGGCCCTCCTGATCCGGGTACAGCGCCCCGAGCAGCCCGTAGGTGCCGACGAAGACCGGCCAGCCGTCGGCGCCGCCGTTGGTCATGCACTCGTTGCCTGCCGCCTTCACAGCATCGCACACGGCGACCAGCTCGTCCCAGGTCGTCGGGATGTCGACGCCGACTTCGGCAAGGAGGTCATTGTTGACGAACATGCCGCCGTAGACGGTGCGGCCGAGGTTGACCGAATAGACCCGGTCGTTGAACGTGCCGGCCTGCGTGATCGAGGCTTCGTCGTAGTTCTGTACCCAGGGCTCGTCCGTGATGTCGAGGAGGAGGCCCGCCTCGATCAGGTCCTGCCATGCCGGGGGCGTGGCATTGCCCATGTAGTCCTGGACCGGGTTGGCGAATCCAAACATGTCGATGACATCGACGTCGTTGGCCGACAGGCGGGTCTGGGTGACCGTCGCCAGCTCATCGGCGCCCACCACTGCGACGTCGACCGTGACGCCGGGGTTGTTGGCCTCGAACTCCCTGCTGAAGTCCTGCACGAATGTCGTCATGGGCTCCTGGGAGTGGATCAGCACGCGCAGCGTCGCGGGTTCACCGCTGTCGCCGCCTGCGTCACCGCCGCCGTCGGCCGCCGTCGTGGCAGCGCCGTCATCGTCCCCGCCACCGGTCGTATCGTCGTCTCCGCCACAGGCGGCGATGACGAGCACCAGGGCGAACATCAAGGCGAGCCATCTCCATTGTCTCATCTCGTTTTCTCCTCTCATGCCTCCCCTGCTGGGGAGATCCTTTGTCCATCCGATCTCGACGATCCGCCGGCAATTCGGCTCGGTCTGGGTGGGAGCGCTCCCACGCTGGCCCAAGCTCAGGTGTCTGCGTGATCCTCCTCGATCAGTCGTACGTGGTTCCGCCCGCCGAACGCCGCGCCGCTCCGCACGATTCGCGGATGACGAGCTCGGTGGGCATGATCTCGTGGGTGGGCTGTGGCACGTCGCCGGCGACGAGGTCGAGCAGCAGCTCGACGGCGCGGGCGCCGGTCGCCGTGACCGGCTGGCGGACGGTGGTGAGCTTCGGCAAGGTGCGCTCCGACGGGGGGAGTCCGTCGAAGCTCATCAGCCCGATCTCGTTGGGCACCGCCATGCCCACCTCGTTCAGGGCACGCAGGGCGCCGACGGCCATCGTGTCGGTGGCGACGAAGACCGCTTCGGGCCGTGCGGGCAGAAGGGCGCGCATGGCGCGATAGCCGCTTTCCTCGGTGTAGTCGCCTTCCCGCATGAGGTCGTCGCTCGGCACGGCGCCGCATGCAGACAGCCCTTCCAGAAAGCCGGACCGTCGATCGATCCCGGCCGTCGTGTTCGCGGGTGCGCCGATGAAGCCGATCCGACCGTACCCGAGGTTGCACAGATGCAATGCCGCACTACGCGCCCCTCCGTAGTTGTCCGCATCCACATAGGCGACGCCATCGGCTTGGTCGGGACGTCCCACGACCACGAACGGCAAGGCATCGCTGACGAGGCGCGCCAGCAACGGGTCACCCATCCGAGTTGCGGTGAGGATGACGCCGTCGACGCTGCCGGAGCTGACAACGCGCGGGTAGAGATCGTGCTCCTCGGCCTCCGTCTGAAAGATGAACAGCGCCAGCGTCGTCTCGGCCAGGTTGCAGGCCCGACTCACTCCCTGGATGAGCAGGGGGAAGTACGGGTCGTCGAAGAGGGTGTGGACCCGATGGGGAATCACCAGCCCGATAACGCCGGTGCGGTTGGAAGCAAGGGAACGAGCCGCCGCGTTCGGGCTGTATCCCGTCTGCCGGATCACGTCCTGGACGCGGACCCGCACGTCGGGACTCACACTCTTCTCGTTGTTGATCACCCGTGAGACGGTCGAGCGCGACACGCCGGCCATCCGGCCTATCTCCTCGAGCGTGAGCTTCATCGGGGGGTGACCTTCCGTTTGGGAGCGCTCTCTGGGAGCGCTCCCAAACGGTACCTCATGCTGCCGCAAGCTGTCAACAGGGAATCTGGACCGGCTCCTCGGAGCCTCAACCGGACCTTGGGTGTGGTGGGATAGGGAGCCGGGTTCGGCGCTCGTGGAGCCAGCCGTGGTGGCTGGTTTGCGGTAGGGGTCGTCGCAGACGCAGTGTGAGGTCCGTGGGCCCTGCCGCATCGGGTGGCGATGTTGGCCGGGCGCCGTTGAATCGCATCCTGTCGGAGGTCGCAGCGTCCGCCGCAGCCGGCGGTACGTATTGAACAAGAAGGCAGCGCTACCGGTCGGCCAGCACCGTCTTCAACAGGTTGATTCGCTCCTCGGTCAAGGCGTCTTCGTTGTCGCCACCGCATGACGCATCGGCTGCAGCGAGTTCCAGTTCGGTCGCCCGAAGCGCATCGAGACGCTGCAGCTCTGCCTCGCTGAGGACATCTGCGAATGTGAGCATCGCCGCGTCCTTCTCCAGGCCCTCGCCCAGGAGCTCGTTGGTGCGGTCGTTCATTGGCCCGTACAGCGAGTCCATCTCGGTGCCGAGCATGTCGAACATGGCTGTGTGGTCGGTGAGGTCGAACCCGGCAGCCGCCATGCACACCGCCCATTCCTCTTCGTGGGTGCCCATCGACACTTGCTTGCGGGCTTCTCGATCGACGAAGCCGAGCACGGTGGCGGCCTGCTCGCTCACGGCGATTGGTGGCGACTCGGCGCGGGCCACACAGGCGACATAGATGGCGTCGAAGGCGTCCTGTGCAGTGAGGTCTGCCCGGTCGACTGATTGGTATCCGAACGTCTCGGCACGGCCAACATCGGCGAGTGTGCTCATGCCGAATCCGTACATCTCGGTGAAGTCGTCGACCGTGGCGTCAGTCGGTGCGTCGGCCCAGCGACGGTCATCTGCGGTGAACCCGGCGCCCGCCATGCACGATTCGACGGACACCGGTTTGTTGGCCAAGTCGACGACGGCCTGAAGTTCTCGGGCCACTTCGTCGGTTATCACGACGCCGTCGAGAGGACCGGTGGCATCGACCGGGCTGCAGGCGGCAATTCCGATCACCATCGCTGCAAACACCAGGTGCCCAAGGCGCGGTCTGAGGTGTTCCTTCACGGTGGCGCCTCGCGGATATCGACTTGCTTTGGAGTCACTCGGTCCGGGTACGCCGCCCATCCCGGAGAGCACGCGTGCGACCGCCGGCTGAGAATTGCCAGAGCATCCGGCCCCGCCCGAAGCCGGATGTCCCAGCTCGCCGCAAGCCTGCTCCGGCGCTCCTACATCTCGGGCACGGGCATCAGCTCGTAGATGTCGATGGCATAGTCGCCCTTGCCCTCGCTCAAGTAGGGGTGCCCATCGGCGAGGGCCTGCGCCCCGGTCAAATCATCGGCTTCGACGATCGAGTAGCCGGTGAGCGACGCAGCGGTGCCCGTCGAGCCGTCGTCGACGAGAGATGCCGACGGCCCGAAGGGCGAGCCGATGTCGGCGAGCGCCGGGCCCACCTTCTGCATCCAGGCGCCCCACTTGGCCATGACCTCTTGCTGCTGCTCGGGAGACATTTCGGACATGTCCGTGGCCTCGCCCTTGTAGACCATCATGAACTTCGGCATCGCATACCTCCTGGTACGACGGGGTGGAGCGACTGTACGAGATCGGCCAGACTATTTCAACCCCTACTAAAATAGATCGGACATGGATGCGCTTCAGATCATCGCCGAACCCCGACGCCGGAGGATCCTTCAACTCGTGTGGGACCACGAGCTGCCCGCAGGCGAGATCGCCGAACACTTCGACGTGACTTTCGGTGCGGTGTCGCAACACCTCGCCGTGTTGCGGGGCGCCGGATTCGTCCGGGTGCGCCGTGACGGCAACCGCCGCCTGTACCAGACTGATCGGCAGGCATTGGGGCCGCTGCGCTCCGTGATCACGTCGACGTGGGCGGAGTCACTCGACCGGCTGGCCGCTGCCGTCGAGTCCGAGGTCGAGTCCGAGGAGGGCAACGATGAACGGTGAGCCCATCGTCATCCAGCGACACATCGCCGCACCCAGTTCCACGGTCTACGAGTACCTCACCGAGGAAGCGAAATGGCCGCTCTGGCAGGGCACCGCCGCCTCGCTCGACCCGACGCCGGGCGGCCGGTTCGGGGTCACGATGGAGAACGGTATGGAGGCCCGGGGCGAGTTCCTCGAGCTGGTGCCGAACGAGCGCGTCGTGTTCACGTGGGGATGGCTCGATCATCCCGGAGTGCCACCGGGGTCGAGCCGAGTCGAGATCGAGCTGCGACCCGAGGCCGGGGGGACGCTTCTCACCCTCCGGCACACCGGCCTTCCCGACGACGAGGTGCCGCTTCACACGACCGGTTGGGAGTTGCACTTGTCACAACTTCTCGCCGTCTCGTCCGAGGCTCAGCCCCAATAGGAGCACCCGGTCGCCTACACGGCTCCGTCAGGGCGAGGGCGACCCGGCCAGCAAAGCGTTGTGTGCGGCAACCAGAGCCTCGGCGCCGGCGGCCACGAGATCGGCGCCGGCGGCTCGCACCGTCGCCGTTCCCTGAGCAGTCCCGACGGTGACCTCTACTGCACAGGCACCGGTGACATCGTCCACAGGTCCGACGAGACGGAGGGCGACAACCTCCATGGCAACGCCGCCCGTCACCGTCGCAAGGGCCTCCGCCACGGCGGCGATCGGCCCGGTGGCGGCGCCGACGACGGTCATTTCCTCGCCAGCGATGAGGAGCCTGAGCCGTGCTCGGCATGCTCCTCGCCCGTGCTCCCGCAGGTCGCAGCCCAGCAGCCGTAGGTGGCAGGATTCCCCTGCCGTGGCGGGCGGTACCGGCGACTTCCGCTCGCCGTTGAGCGACGGTGCGGGAAGGCTCACGACTCGGCGGCGCAGGTGCAAGTGATGGTCCCTGCCGGCTGGGGACGGGAATGCAGCCACATCGCCACCACCATCGGCACGAACACCACCAGGTTGTACAGCAGGTGGAGCTCGGCACGGGGAATGAACGGCTGGAGGAGCGACGACGGCACCGGCGAGCCGAACAGGTTGACGCCGACGACGACCTGCGCCAGAAGCACGGCATGTTCGACGAAGTGCCAGCCCTGGAGGGCCAAGGAGGCGTTCCACCATCCCCGGGACGCCCCGGTGAACCCGGGCCGCAGCAGAACGAGCCCCGTGAGCATCGTGATGGCGAAGCCGAAGTGGAGCGCCTCGGAGCTCACCAGGACGGGTGCGAGCAGGCCCAGTCCGCCGAGTGAGTCGGCGCGCTCCATGTCCAGCAGCCAGATCTGGGCACCCTGGATCACGTGCTCTGCCCAATGCCCCATGACAACGACCATGAAGAGCCACAAGCTCCGTTCGTGGAATGCGCTGTTGAGCTTGGCGACGAAGCCGGTCCCGGGATACGGTCCCCCATGGCTTGCGGTCAGGGCGGTCATTGCGTCTCCTCCTTCAGGAAGCGTTCACCGGATGTGAGTGACGGGGACGCGACCAGACCTGCCTGGTCCGGCGACCCATCCACACGAGGACGAGAGTGGAAGCGAATAGAGCCAGGCTGAACGCCGCCTTCCCGACGAGGGTCTCGCCGGGGGGTTGCGGCACCTCGAAGGGACTCGACCACCATTGCGTGTCCCCGTCGACGAGCCCGACCCGGATGACGTCCCCGAAGCCCACGGCGCCGGCGGTCTGCCACATGCCCGGAACGTCACCGGACCGCGTGGCAACCAGCGGCGTGGCGGCCGAGTCGACCGCAACGATCAACGACGTTCCCTTCGCCGGAGCGTGGTCTCCGAAGTCGACAACGACGTGCGCCGAGCGTTGCGCACCGTGATCGCCGATCACCTGCCACAGCGTGAATGCATACGGTCCCAGCTGTGCGTCCCGGGCGATCGAACGAGCATCGTTCTCACCGTGAGCCGCCGCGGGAGCGACCATCAGGCTCCACAGTGCGGCCACCACAACGAGCAGCCCGCCGATTGAACGTGTCGTGTTCCCCCACACACGGACATGATGCGACTCGCGAGGTGCCCTGCACAATGGGGTCAAGCCGTCACCGGACTGGGGTATCGCCCCCTCAGGGCGATCAGTCGCGGCCGCGGCCGATGGCGACGATGCGGTCGAAGGCTGCGGTGGCGCCGAGCCGTCGCTGCAACACCGCCGCGCCGTCTGGTGCGGCATCGACCTTGGTGACGGCAACGACCACGCGGGCCAGGAGCGGGATCGCCCGCAGCACGCCACTCGGGTGGATGAGGACCCGCACCGCGGCGTCGACATCCAGCGGGTCTCCCACCTCCAGCCCGGCCAGGCTCGCCACCAGCTCGGGGCGATGGCACCGCTCGGCGATGGGACGGTCGAGCGCATCGGCACCAACCACGATCACCACGAGCGTTGTCGCAGCGGGGATGACCGGCTCGTGCTCGGCAGGAGTCTTGAACGACCGACCCCGCGCTCCGTCGGCTTCGACGAGCACGTGGTCGGCGCCCGACTCGAAGAACAGCACGCCCACCTCGTCGGGAGACGGACCGGTCACTTTGCGGCCGTCGTCGTACGCCACCACCAGCACAGGGCTCACCTCGGTGAGGGCCTGCGCAACCCGCGCAGGGCGACACACGGCGGCGGCTCGTCTGGCCTGGTCGCTGCCCATCTTCGTCGTCGTCGTGAGCACGACCCTCCGGCCGGCCGCGGCCAGCTCGGAGCCGAGGCGGAACATCGTCGTGCTCTTCCCCCCGGCACCGACGAACGCCACGAGCTCCCGCTCCCGCAGACCCAACCGTTCCGCCAACCCGGTCACGCAGATCGATTGAGATGGGTGAGGACCGCTTCGAGCACACCCCCGCCCACGGCCAGGGCCTTGTCGCTGATCTCCCAGCATGCACTGGCATCGGCGCGCGGGTCGACGTCGCCGATCTTCAGACCCGGCGTCGCCTCCGTGCCCTCAGCGATGAGCCCGCGGATGACACCGTTGGTGAGCGTGACGACCGAGCGGCCACCGGCAGTGCCGATGGCCTGCCCATGCACCACGTGGTCGCCGAAGTCGACCTCCCATGACACCGGTCCCGCCGCCTCGGCACGCAGCACACGCAGCTCACTCTCACCGCCGACGCTTCCCGGGATTCTGGTGTCTGCAGCGGCGGGCCCGTTCCAGATGACCCGCCCCAGGTGATGCCCCCGCATCGTCTCGACAACGGCGTCGCAGTCGTCGCCTGCCGTGAAGCCCGGGCCGAGCCCCACCACGAGCGGAGCCTGGGTGCGCATGGTGTCGATGTTGCGTTTGGCGAGCCGGGCGTCGACCACGACTTCAGGAGGCGGTTCGAACCGGCCGAGCTCCGGCGCCACCAACACCGCCACCACACCAGCGGCGGCCACCGCCACGGCTTCGCCGGAGGTGGCCACTCGCCGGGCGACAACATCCTCCACCTGCACCGCGCCCGCGGCTACCGCCGACGAGACCGCCACGGTGCGCCGGACGGTCAGCGGCCGGGCCAGCTCGAGCACGACGATCGGGAAGCCGCTGCGATGCAACCTCGCCACGACTCCCGTGGCGAGATCACCGCCGCCGCGCACGACCACGAGATGTTGGGCGAACTGCATCAGTCTCGAGGGGAGCGGAACGCCGCGACGACCTCCGCCATGATGGACACTGCGATCTCCTCCACGGTCTCGGCGCCGATCTCATGGCCGATGGGAGCGTGCACGTCGGCAAGGGCGCCTTCGGAAAGGCCCGCCTCGCCCAGCCGGGTCCGGGTCGTCGCCCAGCGTCGGGCGCTGCCCATCACGCCGACGTATCGCGGTTCGCGCTCCAGCACGGCCGGCAGTGACGCCACGTCGTAGTCGACCGAGCGGCTGACGAGGACAACCGCCAGCTCGGAGCCCGCGGCCGCTTCCAGGGCACCATCGATCCCACCGCCAAGACGCATGTCGGCATGCGGCACTGCATCTTCGGTGATCTCGTCCGGGCGGTCGTCGGTGACGATCGTGCGAAACCCGAGCCAGTGGGCCAGTTCGACGACGGCCTTGCCGACGTGACCGGCGCCGGCGATGAGGACTGTGGGTGGTGGCATGGATGGCTCCAGATAGATCTCGACCGTACCGCCGCACACACCCGGGTCACCTTGCCCGGGGTCGAGCAGATCGTAGGTCAGCAGCTGGGTTGCTCCCGTGCGCAACGACTCCCTGGCGGCCTCGATGACACGGGATTCCATCTCGCCGCCACCGACGGTGCCGCTGAGGGTGCCGTCGCCATAGACGAGCATCTTCGTGCCTGCGTGGCGGGGAACCGAGCGCCGCGTCGCCACGACGGTCGCAAGGGCAACCGGGCGGCCGGCGTCGACGGCGGCAACCAGCTCCCGCAGGATCCGTTGCGACTCATCGGCGGCCATCGCTACTCCCTTTCGGCATTCGGCATTGGTATCTCACCAGTCGCCCGACGGGAGACCGCCACTGCGCTTCAGCCCTGCATCGCCCGCAACACCCGCTCCGGAGTGAACGGGATGTCATTGAGACGGGCCCCCGTTGCGTTGACGATGGCGTTGCGGATCGCCGGCGCAACGCCATCCTTGGGTATCTCGGCGATCGCCTTCGCCCCGAAGGGGCCGCTCTTCTCCATCGTCTGTACGAGGTAGGCCTCGAGGTGGGGCATCTCGTCTGCCCGGTAGATCTTGTACGGCCCGAACCGGGCGTTGACCATCCGCCCTTGCTCGTCGTAGGCCATCTCCTCGCAGTGCCCGTATCCAAGCGCCTGCACCATGCCGCCCTCCACCTGCCCGGCCGATGTGATCGGGTTGATCGGGACCCCGCAATCGACCGCCATGATCAGCGACTCCACCGTCACCTGGCCGGTCTCGATGTCGACCTCGACCTCGGCGAACTGTGCCGCATACGGCGGAGGCGAGTCGGGGGCAACGTAGGAGGCGGTGCCCATGATCTGATGCTGCTGGTCTTGGTGCAGCGAATGCAGGGCCACCTCCGCCAGCGACACGGAACGCCCATCCGCCGACCAGGCGCGCTTGTCGGACAGCTCGATCTCGCCGGGCGAGTCGGCATCGAGCATGATGGCGGCCCGCTCGGCGATCATCTTGCGCACCTCCTCGGCCGCCTTCTTCACCGCCATGCCCGAGACGTAGGTGGTGGACGAGGCGTAGGCGCCGACATCGAACGGCGTCATATCGGTGTCGGCGGCATACACCACGATGTCTTCGAGCGGCACGCCGAGCACCTCGGCGGCGATCTGGCCGAGGATCGTGTCGGCGCCGGTGCCGAGATCCGTCGCCCCCATCAGCAGGTTGAACGATCCGTCGTCGTTGATCTTGATGCTTGCGGCGCCCATGTCGAGGCCCGGGATGGCACTGCCGTGCATGCACATGGCGAACCCGATCCCGCGCCGGATGTGCGGCCGATCGGCCGGGGCACGCCAATCCGGGTCGTAACGGCGCAGCCAGCCGGCCGCTCGCTTGCCCTGGGCGACGCACTCGGTGAGCCCGCTCGAGGTGATCACAGGGATGACATCCATGTCGGCAGCGCCCTCGCCCAGCTTGGTGGCGATGTCGAGGGGGTCGCCGACCCCGGTCCAGTTGCGTTCCTTGAACGCCAGCTCATCCATCCCCAGCTCGGCGGCGATGTCGTCCATGTGGGACTCCAGTGCGAACAGCGCTTGCGGCGCCCCGTACCCGCGATACGCCCCGGGTACGGGGATGTTGGTGTAGGCCACGTCGCAGTCGAACCGCTTGTTGGGACAGTTGTAGGAGGTGAGGCCGCGCAGTCCGCTCACCATCTGCACCGTGAGTGCGTGGGTGCCGTAAGCGCCGGTGTTGCCGACGACGCGCATCGACTGGCTCACCAGGACGCCCTCGTTGGTCACCCCGGTCTTGTAGGTGACGGTCTGCGGATGACGGGTGCGGCTGGAGACGAACTCCTCCTCGCGGTTCAACGCCAGCCGGACCGGCCGGCCGGTGGCGATCGCAAGATGACCGACGACGTCCTCGATGAGCATCTCCTGCTTGGCGCCGAAGCCACCGCCGATGCGAGGCTTGATGATGCGGATGTTCTTCACGGGCATGTCCAGTAGCGGCGCCACCATGCGCCGCACGTGGAACGGCACCTGCGTGGAGGTGCGGATCACGAGCCGTTCGTCGCTGTCGAGCCAGGCGATGGCGATGTGGGGCTCGATCGGACACTGCTGCACCTGGTGAACCCGGAAGGTCTGCTCGAACACCCTGTCCGACTGGGCAAAGCCGGCCTCGACATCGCCAACCTCGGCATCGATGTGATGGACGATGTTGCGCGCCGGATCGTGGGCGCCCTCCATGCCCTCCTCGTCGTGGATGACCGGGGCACGACCGGAGATGGCCTCGTTCTCATCGAAGACGGCCGGCAGCACCTCGTACTCCACGTCGATGAGCCGCACCGCCGCCGCGGCGATCTCCTCGGTCTCGGCGGCCACCACGGCGACGCGATCGCCCACATGGCGCACCTTGTTGTCGAAGCTCACCTGGTCGTACGGCAGCGGGTTGGGAAAGCTCTGCCCGCCGGAGGCATAGCGGACCCGGGCGACGTTGCGATGGTGCAGCACCGCATGGACGCCGGGCAGAGCTCGGGCCTTCGAGTCGTCGATGCTGAGGATGCGGGCGTGCGCATGGGGGCTGTAGAGCATCTTGGCGTGCAGCATGCCGCGCAGCTCGATGTCGTCGACGAACGCCGGCTTTCCCTTGGCCAGCTTCAGCGCATCGACCTTCGTCTCGGGCTTGCCGACGACCTTGGTCTCCGGAACCTCGGGGCTGGGGACGACGCGGGGGGCCACCCGGGGAAGGTCGAGACGCTCGCCACCGTCACCGCCGTCTTCGGTGAGGGTGAGTGGCGCCACGAGAGCAGGTTCGACCGGCGGTGGTCGATCACCCCGGAGCTCGGCGGCGGCCCGCAGAATCGCCTCGACGGGGCGCACGTACCCCGTCTCGCGATCGAGGATGCCCGAGAGCGCGTCACGAACCTCCTCCTCGGTCGGATCCGGGTTGCGATCCAGCAACGACTTGGCGGCCAGAATCATGGCCGGTGTCGAGTATCCCGACTGGATGGCGCCGGTCACGACAAAGGCACGTTGCAACGGATGGAGGCCCAGCGGCGGCGACAGCCCCTCGATGGTGTCGATGACGTGGCCGTCTGCCTGCGCCGCCAGCATGACTTCCGCCGACACGAGCCGGCCGTCCACCAACACTGCCGCGGCGCCCGTCTCGCCCGTCTCGGCGCCGAATCGCACGCTGAACATGCCCTCGCGGCGCAACACGACCCGAAGCGACTCGTGGGGCTCGCATTCGGCCGTGAGTGCCGAGCCGTTGAGTGTGATCTCGATCTTCACGCCGCCACCCCGAGTGCTCCGAGCACCCGCGCCGCGAGCACCGTGGCAAGAGTGCGCCGGTAGTCCGTCGAGCCGCGGAAATCCGCAGGTGGCGCCAACGCGCCCACGTTTTCCGGCTCGACCAGGATCGGAGTGGATGCGACTCCCGTCAGCGCCAGTCGGGTCGTTCCATCGCCGACCCTGGCGTAGGCGGCGACGATCGGAGTGTCTGCGGGAGTGCGGCCGGTGCCAGCCCAGCTGCTCTCACCGCCGGTCTCCACCGACACGGCGGTGATGATCGCCCCGCCGAGTGCCGCACGGTCGGCGAGCAACGCCGGGAGCGGCAGCCGCGAAGGGCCGTCGCCGCCGATCATCTCGACGGAGGCGCCGTGCACGAGGAGGGCTGCGACGAGTCCGCTCTCCGCGTCGGCGGTGGCCACCGCTCCTCCGATCGTGGCTGCGTTACGGATGGTGTTGGGCGCCTCCCGCCTGGCTGCGTCCCGGATCAGCGCCGGAACCTCTCCGGAGTCGACCACCGATTGGAGGCGGGCGGTCGCACCGATGCGAACCGACCCGTCGTCGCCTGAGATGCCGTCGAGGCCGAGCGCTTGGAGATCCACCACCTCGAAAGGATCCGCGGCAATATCCGCGCTCACCACCGTACCGCCGCCGAGCGCAACCGAGGCAACATCGGTGCGGCCGAGCAACGCCACTGCTTCGTCGATCGTGGCGGGTCGGTGATACGCGGAAATGGCTGCCATCGCTCCTCCGGTGCCGTGGGACTCGAGCCTCTCGTGGTCGAAACGCCAGACTACCCGGTGCGCCCACCGGCCCACCGGGATGGACCGATGAACCTGCGACAGTCCTGGCGTCGCTCTGGTGCCCCGTCACACGACATTTGCCGCGTTCAGGACGGCCAGGACCGCAGCTGGCGGCGTCCTCGTCCTTGACGCATTGCACGAATGCGCCTGCGTCCTGCGTCCTTGCCAACAACGCCCCTGACTCGCCCTGAACATCGCCAAGGTTCTGAGACGGAGCACTACCCTGTGCCCGCTGACATCCGGACGTTCGGCCAACGCGGCCGGGCGCGCCCCGGGAGAACAGCCAAGCCAAATGACAGGATGTGATCTGCATCGCATCCGTTGAAGTAGGAGGCATACATGCCCCGAGGCAGATGGCGCTGGCTCATCGCCCTGACACTCGCCCTTGCACTGGTAGCTGCGGCGTGTGGCGGGGACGACGATGACGCCGGCGACGACACCGCAACCACCGAAGCCTCTTCCGACGGAGGCGGCGAAGAAGCCGCAGGCGGAGGAGACGGCGAAGTCCTGAAGATCGCCTTCGTCCACGTCGGCCCCGTTGCCGACAAGGGCTGGTCCTGGGCACACGATCAGGGTGCCCAGCTCGTGAAGTCGGAACTCGGCGACGCCGTCGAGATCACGACTCTCGAGTCGATTCCTGAGGGCTCCGACTCTCAGCGCGTCTTCGAGGACTTGGCCGCCGACGGTCACAAGCTGATCTTCGGCACCTCCTTCGGTTACATGGAGCCGATGCTGGCTGCTGCGGAGAACTTCCCGGATGTCGTGTTCGAACACGCCACCGGGTTCATGACCAGCGAGAACATGGGCAACTACTTCGGCGCCGCCGAGGAGGGCCGCTATCTCTCCGGCCTCGCCGCCGGTGCGGCCACCGAATCGAACCTGATCGGCTACGTCGCTGCGTTCCCGATTCCCGAGGTCATTCGCGGAATCAACGCCTTCACCCTCGGCGTGCGTGAGGTGAACCCGGATGCCAACGTCGAAGTCGTGTGGACGTCGACGTGGTTCGATCCGCCGAAGGAGAGCACGGCTGCCCAGTCGCTGCTCGACAAGGGTGCCGACGTCATCGCCATGCACCAGGATTCCGCTGCGCCAGGTCAGGCCGCCGAGGCGGCCGGCGCCAAATGGGTGGGATACAACACCGACATGACGGAGTTCGCCCCTGACGCGTGGCTCACCGCACCGGTCTGGGACTGGGGCCCGTTCTACCTGATGCGGGCCCAGCAGGTCATCGACGGCACGTGGACCTCCGAGGCGTTCTACGGCACCATGGCCGACGGCATGGTGAATCTCGCGCCGTTCGGCCCCTCGGTCTCAGACGAGACCAAGGCGCTCATCGAGCAGCGGACCCAAGAGATCATCGACGGTACGTTCCAGGTCTTCCCGGATCCGATCGTCGACCAGGACGGCAACGAGCGGCCGCTCGGCAACATCTTCACCGAAGAGCACAACTACTTCGTGGAAGGCGTCATCGGCAGCCCAACAGGCTGATCTCACCGATCGCAGAGTGCCGACCAGGGCCCCGGCCAGCACCGGGGCCCTGGCGCGTCCGGTGGCGCCTCCGGGGCGAGACGGCTACCGGACGGAACACCCGCGAGTACGGGTTTGGTGCCTCGTCTCACCGTGTGTGCCCGGTTGTTGGATGAAGCCTCAACCCAGGTCGCCGGCTCTCACCGGCACGCCTTCGCCGGCGTCGTTGAGGAGCTGCAACAGCATCGGCACTTCGCCCTCGTACCCGTCGTGCGCGGTGATGGCGACGCCTTCGGGGCCCTGTTCCAGCAGAAAGCCCTGGCCCTCGCCGGCGGCGAAACGCTGGTCGTCGAGGTAGAGCTTCGGCTTCACCTGAGCCGGGTCACCGTTCTCGGGGCAGAAGACCATGCAGTTGCCGCACTCATTGCACAGCTCGGCGAACACCATGTACTGCTGACGACCGGAGATGGCCGCATCCGGCGGCGTCGGCAGCCGGAAGAAGGCGTCGTTGGGACACACCGTCACGCAGAAGTTGCACGCAACGCACCCCCACATCTCCAGGTCGTGGTCGACGGATCGCGGCAGCTCCTCGTGGGCATACACGTCGTAGATCGACCGGCGGTGACCGCGCACGATCTCGGTCATGTGTGCCTCGGCGGGGCCGCGGAAGCCGTTGGTCCTGGCGGCGTCCCAACTGTGCCGGTGCCACTCCGCCAGGGAAGATGCGCCCTCCGCAGCCATGTCTTTCTCCAGCCGGCGCAATATCGGCTCGAGACGCCCGTAGCCACCGGGGCGTAGGAGATCCGAGCACAACGTGGCCGGGGCTACGCCCATCCCGACGGTGCGGCTGATGTTCTCCTTGCTCACACCGGCGGAGAAGCTCACCTGGACCGGCCCGTCGTGGCCGTGCACCTTGAAGGTGCCCGGCATCGTGTTGATCAGATCGTCGAGCAGGCAGGTGGCCAGCACATGGAGCGGCGGGCCCGACATGTACATCGGATCGTCGGGAAGAAAGCCCTTGTCGTTGTTGACCACCATCGTGTTGGTGAGCTTCACGCCGAGTTGCCGCCCGCGCTCCTGGGCATACCGGACCAGGTCGGTGATGAGATCGACGGCGCGCTCGATATCGAGATCCTCGACGAATGACAGGCGGTTGAGTCGCACGTGCTCGTACGCAAGATCTTGCTGCAAGACCTCGACGACCCGCCCGAAACCCAGCAGCGTCGGGTTCAGCTTGATCACCACGTCGAGCCCGTGACGATCCATGAGGTGCCTGACCATCGCCTGGATCTCGGCAGGCGGGCAGCCGTGGAACGTCGAGAGCGTCAGCGTGTCGGCGATCCGGGTCGGGAAGTCGTAGTCGCGAAATTCGCCGAATGGCTCCGGAATGTGGAGCCGCAGCCGCTCGATCTCCGCCGTTGCGTCCATCATCGTGTCGATGAAGTGCGCCACCTTGTCGGTCTGGATACCGGCGAGGTCGTAGCCCACCGAGAGGTCGAAGATGTGTGGACCCGGATCGTCGCCGACCACGCTCCGGATCGGCTCCCACTGCCTCACGATCTCGATCATCATCCAGGCCTTGACGTACTCCTCCAGCGACTCCTCGACCTTCAGCTCCTGGCTCCACTCGATGTTGAACCCGATTGTCTGCATGTCGATGCAAGGGCGGGCGATGTCCAGGTCGTCGAGCACCTGAACGGTTTTCAGCTCGAAGATGCGGGCGCCGGCCAGCCAGCCGAGGACGATGTTCTGCGCCATCTGGCTGTGGGGTCCCGCCGCCGGGCCGACCGGGGTCGCCGCCGCCCTCCCGAGGAAGTCCATCGTGAGGTCCACGTCATCGCTCTTCGACCAGAACCTCGCCGAGGGGAGATCGAAGATACGGCGCCGGGTCTCCCACTCGTGGGCGATCCTCCCCAGCAGAACATCGAGTCCGAACGGCGTCAGCGGGGCGACGTCGGCCATGCGTGATCTCCTCTCCCCGAGGCGGCTCCTGGAGATTCAAACTAGTGTCCGTCCAGTTTCGTTGGCGGCCGGGCACGCGTGATCGTGCCACCGTGCGGAGCCGCCCAGTGCAGACTCTGCATGGTGCAGGGTCAACGATCTAGATTGGAGCCCGATGGCGCCCTCCGACCTTGCCGTTGAGCTCAAGGGGATCAACAAGGCGTTCTACGGCGTCCATGCCAACGCCGCGGTCGACTTCGATCTCCGCTGGGGCGAGGTCCACACGTTGCTCGGTGAGAACGGCGCAGGAAAGTCGACGCTGTGCTCCATCCTGGCCGGTCTCTACCGGCCCGACTCCGGGGAATTCCGCTACGACGGCGAGGAGCGAGCCTTCAAGTCACCGAAAGATGCGCTCGCTGCCGGGATCGGCATGGTGTACCAGCACTTCCGCCTGGTCTCGAACCTCACGGTTGCGGAGAACCTGGCGCTGGGTCACCCCGACGTTGGGCTGCAAATCAGCCAGAGCGACCTCGAGCGCGAAGCCGGCGAGCTCGGGGAGCGGTACGGTCTGCCGGTCGACCCGTCGGTGCGGATCTGGCAACTGTCCGTCGGCGAGCAGCAGAGGGTGGAGATCCTCAAGCTGTTGTACCGCAACGTGCGCATCCTGATCCTGGATGAGCCCACCGCGGTCCTCACGCCCGCCGAGGCCGAGCAGCTCTTCACGACCATGCGTCAGATGGCGGACGAGGGCCGCTCGGTGATCTTCGTCTCCCACAAGCTTCACGAGGTGAAAGCCGTCTCCGACCGGGTGACGGTGCTGCGCGGGGGCCGCCACGTCGGCACGGTCAACACCGCCGACGCCGAAGCCAGGGACCTGGCGCGGCTCATGGTCGGCCACGAGCTGGAGCTCTCGGTTCGCAGCGGTGACCAGAACTATGGCGAGCCGACGCTCTCCGTGCGCGATTTGCGGGTGAACAGCGACCGCGGTCTCGAAGCCGTGGCGGGCATCAGCTTCGACGTGCGCTCCGGCGAGGTGCTCGGCGTTGCGGGTGTCTCGGGCAACGGACAGCGGGAGCTGGCCTACGGGTTGGTCGGCCTGCGCACGCCGACCGCCGGGACCGTCACCCTGGACGGCAACGACGTGACCAACGCCACCGTGCTCGAACACACCAAGGCCGGCCTCGCCTACGTGCCGCAGAGCCGGCTCGGCATGGGGCTCGCCCCGGGGCTCACCACCGAAGACAACCTCGGGCTCAAGGCCTACCGGAAGCCGCCCTACTCGCGCGGCCCCTGGCTGGTGAATTCTGCGTTCAGGGACCGCGGTGGCGAGCTGATCGAGAAGTACGACATTCGCGGGGTGCGGCCCGGGCTGCCGATCCGCCTGCTCAGCGGTGGCAACCTGCAGAAGGCGCTCATCGCCCGCGAGGTCAGCTTGAACCCGAAGGTGCTGATCGCCCGCTCCCCGACCCGCGGCCTCGATGTGGGCGCCACCGATGCGGTTCGCCAGCACATATTGAACGAAAGGGCCAGAGGCACAGCGGTACTTCTCATCTCGGAGGACCTCGACGAGCTGCTGGCGCTCTCGGATCGTCTCATCGTCCTCTACGAGGGTGAGATCGTCGGCGAGATGCCGTCTGAAGAGGCGACAGCGGAGCGGCTTGGCATGCTGATGGGTGGCACGGGGGACGAGGGCTGATGGCCTCCCGCCGCTTCATCGTCGAGCCACGGGGCCTCGCCTCGCCGCTGCTCCTCGTGACCGTGCCGTTGCTCTCGATCGTGGGCGCCCTCATCGTGGGTGCCCTCTTCCTGTCGCTCACGGGTGAGAACCCGTGGGAGGTCTACACCAAGATGGTCGACGCCGCGTTCGGAGATGGCCGCGGCATCAGCGAGACGCTGATCTCGGCGACACCGCTCATCCTGACCGGTTTGGCGGCGGCGGTGGCGTTCAAGATGCTGGTGTGGAACATCGGGGCCGAGGGTCAGTTCATTCTCGGTGCCGTGTTTGCCGCCGGCGTCGGCATATGGCTCGGCGATGGCACGCCCGCCGCCATTGCCCTTCCGCTCGTGATCGTCGCCGGCGCCATCGGCGGGGCATTCTGGGCGAGCTTCGCCGCAGTGCCGCGTGTCTACCTGGGCACCAACGAGATCATCACGACTCTGATGCTCAACTTCATCGCCCTCAACCTGATGAACTACCTGATCTTCGGCAGCAACAGCCCGTGGCGTGATCCCGCGGTGAGCACGTTCCCTCAGGGCCGGCCGATCCCCGACAGCGCCAGGATCCCGGAGTTCTTCAACCGCCTCGACTACGGCATCTTC
Source organism: Acidimicrobiia bacterium (assembly GCA_965216945.1). Lineage (GTDB taxonomy): Bacteria > Actinomycetota > Acidimicrobiia > Spongiisociales > UBA5794 > DATHZQ01. The sequence goes on from CBDCGU010000003.1 coordinate 1,419,498, forward strand.
GTCGCCATTGCGATCGCACTGCTCGTGTACGTCCTGATGGACAAGTCCCGGTGGGGCTTCGAGGTTCGCATCGTCGGCGATTCGGCCGAGACAGCCCGCTACGCAGGCATCACGGTGCCGCGCAAGATCCTCGGTGTGTTCCTGCTCTCAGGTGCGCTGGCAGGTCTGGCCGGCTCGCTCTTCGTAGCCGGACCTGTTGGTGCCCTCGATCCCCGCTCGCTCGACCTGGGGCTCGGTTTCACCGGGATCATCGTGGCGGCCCTGGCCCGGCTCAACCCCGTCGCCATCGTCCCCGTGGCCATCTTCATGGGGGCGCTCAACAACGCCGGTCCGTCGTTGCAGTCCATCGGCGTACCGGCAGAGACGGTGACCATGCTGCAGGGAGCCATCCTCGTCTTCGCCGTTGCCGGCGAGTTCTTCATCGCCAACCGGGTGCGCCGGCCCGACCCGGAACCGGTGGTCGGAGCGGCGACCCAGGAGGCTGCGGCATGAACGATTGGTGGTGGGTCTCGACGGTCGCCTTCGGAATCAGCCTCGGTACGCCGCTCGTCTTCGGCACCATCGGTGAGATCATCACGGAGCGGGCGGGCATCCTCAACCTCGGTGTGCAGGGCACCATGCTCGTGGGAGCCGTTGCCGGATTCTGGGCGACATTCAACAGCGGCAGCCTGACCCTCGGCGTGATCGTGGCGATCCTGGCGGGCGCCGCCCTGACCATCATCCACGCCTTCCTGTCGATCACGCTGCGAGTCAGCCAGATCGTGTCCGGCCTCGCCCTCACCTTGTTCGGCGCCGGGTTGGCCAGCTTCCTCGGCAAGGTGGGCTCCTCTCCGCTCGTCGGCGAGCCGTCGCGGGTCACGTTCGAACCCATCGTCGAGGGGGGCATCGCAGAGTGGCCGATCGTCGGACCCATCGTGTTCGGGCACGACATCCTCGTGTACGTCGGCGTTCTCACCGCGGCAGCAGCCAGCTACTACCTGTTCCACACCAAGCTCGGCCTGTCCCTGCGAGCGGTCGGCGAGGATCCGGCCAGCGCCGAGTCGGCGGGTATCAACGTCTCCCAGGTGCGATACGTCCACGTGCTGGTGGGTGGTGCACTGTCGGGGCTGGCGGGTTCCTACTTCGCACTGAAGATCGTCCCCACGTGGCAGGACAACCCGATCGGTCCCGCCGGGTGGATCGCCATCGCCCTCGTCATCCTCGCCAGCTGGCGGCCGTGGCGGGCCCTCTGGGTCGGATACGCCTTTGGATTCGCCCAGTTCCTCGAGCTCCGCCTGCAGACGCTCGGCGAACCGTGGAACGGCATCCCGTCGACGCTGCTGGCGATGATCCCGTTCATCCTGGCGATCATCGCGATGATCGTGTTCGCCAGCGGGAAGCGGGCCCGCCTGCTGGGTGCGCCCGCCGCCCTCGCCATCCCCTACTTCCGCGAGCAGCGTTGAGCGTCGCTCCTCGTCGGAGCAGTCACGGGAGGCCCAGATGCACCCGGTACAACTGCCCGAACCGCAGGTAGTGACCGACGCCGTCATCCTGACTGGAGATCTCCTCGGGGCGCAGATCACGGATCGGCTTGGCCGGCGAACCGGCGGCCAGGGTCCACGGTGGGATCGCCTTGCCCGGCGTCAACATGGAGCCTGCCGCCAGCCAGGCGCCCTCCCCGAGCGAAGAGCCATTGAGCATGATGGATCCGACACCGACGAGACAGTGATCTGCGACCGTGGCGCCGTGGATGACGGCCGAGTGCCCGACCGTCACCCGTTCGCCGATGGTCAACGGGTAGCCCTCGTCGACGTGGAACACGCAGTTGTCCTGCACGTTCGATTCCTCTCCGATGGAGATCATCTCGAACTCGGCGCGCAGCACCGCCCCGAACATGATCACCACCGACCGCCCGACCACGACGTTGCCGAAGATCTGCGCCGAGGGCGCCACGAACGCCGAAGCATCGATCGTCGGTTCAACGAGCATGCGGGGACGTTACCGCCCGAGACGCCGCATGCCGCATGGCGCATGCCGGATGCGAATGCCGGAGACCAGATGTCGGACCGCAGACTCGCGCTCGCGCCGGCCGTCGAACATCGCCTCCTGCGAACCGCGCGGCGCATGGTCAGCGGATCAGCTCTCCAAGCGCGGCGAACCTGAGCATGTGCGCCTGGCCGGCATGGAGGGCGTACTCGTCGATCATCTTCACCAGCGTTGCCCGCAGCGGGCGTCCATGGCCGCGGCCCTTCGACTCGAGCGACGGCATCTGCGCAATCGCAGCGTCGGCCTTCTCGACCTCGGCGAAGTACCTTCGCAAGTCGACATCGACGGTCTCGACCGAGCCACCGGCGAAGTCGTCATCGCCGTAGGCGAGCACCCGGTCTCCTCCACCCAGTCCCCAGGCGAGATACACGTGTTCCATCTGGGTCATGTGCCGTGCCAGCCCGAGCACCGAGAGCTCGACCGGAGGAACCGACCACGCGACGAGGCCCTGTGGCGTGAGGTCCCGCAACTTGCGCACGAACTCGTGCCGCTGGTACCGCAACCACGCTTCGAGGAGGTCTCGCGGTTCTGCCGACGGATCTGGTTGGTCCCAAGCGGTGAAGTCAATGTCGCTCAACGGTTCCGGTTCCATCACGCCCCCTGGCCATCGTTCGTCCGACGCTACATCTCGGGACACCATCTGGCAGCAGATTCTCCAGCCGTGTCGACGCAACGTCGGAGAATGGACCTCGGAGCGTGCGTCGCGATGCCCCGAAACCCCCGCGTGGTCTCAGGCCATGCCGTGCGGTCGGGTGACGGCGCAGAGACACCGGCGGTATCGTTGCTGCGTGAGGTTTGATCGTCTGTCGCCGGTGTTTCCCGTCCGCGACATCGAGCTGGCGGTTTCGCACTATCGCAAGCTCGGGTTCGTGGTGCGCCACTACGAGGGTCCGCACGCCTACGCCTTCGCCGAGCGCGACGGGATCGAACTCCATCTCGCACAGGTGGACGATCTCAAACCCAGACGCAACATGAGCGCTGTGTATCTCTACGTGAGCGATGCCGACGAACTCCACCGGGAGTGGGCCGAAGCGGACATCGACGGCCGCCTCGTCGAGCCTCGAAACACGAGCTATGGGCTACGCGAGGGAGCCTGCCTCGATCGGGACGCCAACCTCATCCGTTTCGGTTCCAGGATCCCCGGCTTGGATTGACCCACCCAGAACCTCGGGCTTCGGGCCGAGTCCAGGCGAGCGCAGCCTCAGGCCAAGCGGCTACCCGTCGGGGAAGGCGTCCGCAGCCTCGAGCACGAGGTTGGCGAAGTCACTGCACCGTCCACGATCACTCTCTGCGTGCTGCCTCCTCCATGTCCGGATCCTCTCGAAATCCGACAGGTCGCTCGACCGGCGCGCAGCGCCGGCGCACGCGACGGCAGTCGAAGGTGAACAAGGGACCGCGCCCACCTTCGACTGCCGCCTCACCGTCATCTCACGGGGCACCTAGGCCGTTCCGCTCGGCGCTACCCCCCTCCGGGGCGCCCCCATGAGATGACGACCCGCGTATGAAAACAAACGACGATTAGCGATCGATTAGCGCAGACCGGGCGGAGAGCGGGGCAATGGAGTAGGTTGTGGTCTCGAGGGGATCGTGCATTTCGGGATACTCGGACCACTCAGCATCGACGACGGCGGACGGCGCGTGGAGATCACTGCACCGAAGCAGCGCGCCCTGCTCATCCTGCTCTTGCTCGAGGCCGGTCACGTGGTACCCGCCGAGGTGATCCTGGACCGGCTGTGGCCGGACAATCCGCCGTCCGGTGGGTTGAAGACGGTTCGGTTCCACGTCTCCAAGGTTCGGGATGTGCTCGAGCCCGGCGTCAAGGGAAGCGGCTTCAGCGTCCTCGAAACGCGCGATGCGGGCTACTACGTCGATCCCACCCGACACGAGATCGACAGCAGGCGCTTCGACCGCCTTGCCACCGAGGGCCACCGCGAGGTCGAGCCCCGGCCCGACCGGGCCCAGCGGCTGCTCTCCGAGGCCCTCGATCTGTGGCGCGGCCCGGCGCTGCAGGACGTGGCCTACGAGGACTTCGCCGCACCCGAGTCGCGCCGTCTCGAGGCGCGCAAGCTCACCGTCACCGAGGATCGGGTCTCCAGCGAGTTGCGGCTGGGGAGAACCGCAGGCGTCGTGGCGGAGCTGGAGGAGCTCGCCGCCGCCAACCCGCTGCGAGAGCGCACAACCGAGTTGCTGATGCAGGCGTTGTATGCGTCGGGTCGATCGGCTGAGGCCATCTCGGCGGCGCAAACGCTCCGGAAGAACCTCGGAGAGCTCGGCTTGGAGCCGCCTCCGAGTCTCGTTCAGCTCGAGGAGCAGATCCTGGTTCACGACGAATCACTGGCGGCGCCCACCGCACCGACCCTGACGCAGGCGATACCGCCGCTGCCGGCTCGGCTCACCAGCTTCATCGGCCGCACCGCCGAGATCCGCCACGTCGAGGAGGCCGTCGCCCAACGCCGCCTCGTCACGCTCGTGGGGCCACCCGGATCCGGCAAGACCCGGCTCGCCCTCGAAGTGGGCCGGACACTCGGTGACCAGTTCGCCGAGGGCGCCGGCTGGGTCGAGCTCGCCGACGTCACGACACCGAGCCTCCTGCCCCAAGCAGTCAGCGGTGCATTGGGCATCGTGGCACCCATCGGCGCCGACTACACGGAGCTGGTGTTGGACCATCTGCGAGAACGGCAGGTACTCCTGCTGATCGACAACTGCGAGCACATCCTGGACGAAGCGGCGCGTCTGCTGCTTGCCATTCTCGAGACGTGCCCGGATGTGAAGATCCTCGCCACCTCGCGAGAAGCGCTCGGCGTGCCGGGCGAGCACACGTGGACCGTGCCGCCGTTCGAGCTGCCCCGCTTCGACGAGATCGCGCTGTCGGCGACGGCGGAAGCCGACTCGGTACGCCTCTTCGTCGACCGCGCCAGGGAAGCCGATTCCCGCTTCACCCTGACCGACGAGAACGTGGTCGACGTGGCCGCGATCTGCGTACGGCTCGATGGCCTTCCGCTGGCTATCGAGCTGGCGGCGAGCGCCACGGAGGCCTTGACTCCGCGTCAGATCGTGGCACGCCTCGACCGGCGCTTCGTCGACGTACCGGCGACGCGGCGGCATGCCGTGTCGCGACAGGCCACGATGGAACAGGCGGTGCGGTGGTCCTACGACCTGCTCAACCCGATCGAGCGTGCCATCTTCGCCCGCTTGTCGGTGTTCTCCGGTGGCTTCACCATGGAAGCGGCCGAGGCCGTGGCCGGGTGGGGTCGCGTCGACAAGGAAGATGTCTTCGACGCCGTCCTCCACCTCGTGCACATGTCTCTGCTGGTACCGACGCACACCAGCGACGATCAGATCCGGTACCGAATGCTCATGGTGTTGCGCCAGTTCGGCCAGCGCGAATTGCAGGCAGAGGGTGACGCCGCCGCCGTCGACGAGCGGCACGCCGATCATTACGCATCGGTCGCCGAGGCGATCGCACCTCACATCGAGGGGCCGACCGCTTCAAGGGCGAGCGAGATCGCCAACATCGAGCTGGAGAACTTCCGCACCGCGATGGAGTCCAGCATCACCCGCGACCGCTGCGACGTGGCACTCCGCATCGACGCCGCCCTCACATGGCACTGGTATTGGCGCTCCCACATCGAGGAGGGGCTGCGGTGGGGCACCCGGATCCTGGAGGCCGCCCCCGAGGGCGAGCCGACGGCTGCCCGCGCCCAGGTGCTGTATGCAGTGGGCATCTTCCAGACGATCACCGGCCGCTATGCGGATGCCAATGCGACGTTCGAATCTGCCAGTGAGATGGCTCGGGGTCTCGGCCTCGAGCAGTTGGAGGCGAGGACGCTCGCCGGTCGCGGTGTCAACGCCCGCGATCGGGGCCGCTTGTCGGCGTCGCAGGAATACCTCCACGCCGCTGAAGAGATCTCGCGACGCACCGACGACGTGGGCCACCTTGCGCTCACGCTGCGCTTCGTCGGCGTCACGCGTTACCTCCTCGGCGATCTGGCCGGAGCCAAGGCGGCGCTCGACGAGGCATACGACCTCTTCTCGCAGGCGGGCCACCGCGGCGGCATGGGCTGGGCCAAGGAGGGCCTGGCAAGCGTTGCGTTCCGCAGCGATGAAGACGGCTTCTCTCTCGCAGAGGAGGCAGCGGCCCTGTACTCGGAAGTGCACGACCGCCGCAATCAAGCGTGGTTACTCATCCGGACCGCCATTGCCCGCCTCAACCGCAACCTTCTGGAAGAGGCCGCTATCGATCTCGCCGAGAGCCGGGCGCTGTTCGCCGAGCTCAACGACAAGCGTGGTCTCGCCTATGCAGAACAGCATCTCGGCATGCTGGAGCTCGCCCGCGACAACCTCATCGCCGCAGGAGCGAAGCTGCGAACCGCCCTCGCTCGCTTCGAGGAGATCGGCGACGAGAGCGGGGTCAGCGGCACCCATGGTTGGCTGGCGGTGTTGGCGGTGCGTATCGGTGACGATGAGGCGGCAGGATCGGAGCTGGAGGGTTGGTCGGCCCACCCCGTCGAGGATCGTTACGCCTGGGGGGTGCTGGACGTCCTCACCGCAATGGTCGGCGCCGCTCGGGAGGCCGGCCTCGAAACCGCACCGATCGAGCAGGTGCGCGACAACCTCGATGCCGCACTGGCTGCGGGAGAGGGCGTCGCCACGGCCATCCAGGACGTCGCCGGAGTGGCGGATGGCATCATTGCGGCGATGGCCGGCGTGGGATGAGCTACGAGATCGCACTACAGACCAGCGGTCCGTACCAGCAGTTGCTCGACAATGCTCGCTGGGCCGAAGCGAACGGGCTGGCCTGCATCGCCGTGCCGGACCATTATCTGCTGTCGCTGAGCGATGCAGACGACGTTCCCGCATACGACGCGCTGACCCAGCTTGCGGCGCTGGCGCGCGATACGTCATCGATAGAGCTGTCGGTGCTCGTCAGCCCGATCACGTTTCGCCACCCGGCCGTGCTCGCCAAGACGGCGTTGACGATCGACGAGCTGTCCGGCGGGCGCTTCACCCTCGGCATCGGCACGGGCTGGATGGAGCGGGAGCACACCCTGTTCGGGTTCCCGTTTCCCGGCACGTCGGAGCGATTCGAGCTGCTCGAAGAAGCCCTCGGGTATGTGCGGGCGATTCTCGACGACACGCACCCGGGATTTCGGGGCCACCACTTCGCGCTCGACGCCGCACCGACCTATCCGCGGCCGAAGCAGCTACGCATCGTGGTGGGTGGGGTCGGCCCGCACAAGACACCCCGGCTCGCCGGGCGCTTCGCGGACGAGTTCAACTGCTACCCGGCGCCGCTTCACGAGTTCGGGAACCGTGTGGCGCGAGCACATGAAGGGGCCCGCAGAGCGGGGCGTGATCCCGATGCATTGCTCATCAGCAGCTCGGGGGCGGTGCTGGTCGCCTCGACCCGCACCGAGTTCGACGAGCTCCTCGAGCGACGCGCTGAAGAGGCCGGGATGAGCGTCGAGGACCTCCGAGCCCACATGAGCATGCGCAACACACCGCATGGCACGTACGACGAGGTAGCGAGCCAGCTCGCCGATCTCGCCGGGGCCGGGATGCGCCGCTTCTACCTGCAACGGTCCGGCGACTTCGACCGGGACGCCGATCTGGCGCTCATCCGCGAGCTGCAGACATGAGGGTTCGAGCGGCCTTCGGGTCAGCGATGTCTCGGGTCGAGCCGGCAAGCCGAGTGAGCCTGTCTTCCCGGTGCATGTGATCGAGTGTGCGCCAGGCTCTGGAGGCGGTTACTCGAGGTCGAAAGCCGCCATGATCGCTTCGGTGAGGAGTGGCTCTTGGGCGGGCAGGAGGTAGCCGGCCACTCGTCCGAGTGAGGCGGCGGGGATCGTGACGATGTTGTCGCAGCTGACCACGCCGTCTTCGGACAGGCCGTTGTCGGGGCCCACCTGAACCTCAGTGGCGAGTCCTCGCCGCCGTGTGGTGATCGGGGCGACGGTCACCCTGGTCATCGCGGGCCGGACGAGTTCCCTCGTCAGCACGAGGACCGGGCGTCGTTTGTCGAGTTCAGCGACGTGGATGGGTCGCATCACTCGTTGGGCAGCGTGCGGGCGAACTCGGCGAGGTCGTCGAGTCGATCGGGATCCGCGGCGTCACGTTCCGCAAGCAGAATGGCCAGGTCTCGTGCGGCGCGGGTGCGGCGGCGTTCCCGCGCCAGAGCTCGGGCGACCGCATCGGCCCGGCTGGTGGCTGCGCCGGCTCTGACCTGCCCGTCTACGTAGTCAACGAGGTCCTCCGGTAGACGCACCGCGATCTGCTTGCTCATCCCGACATGGTATCGCATCGCATCCCGAATCGCTACCACTGCCCTGAGCGCGTAGAGCGCTACGACGTGTTTGCGACAGCCGCCACGCCGGCGACGCCCCCGCCGCCCGTGGATACGTCCGGGCTCGACTCGTGCTCGGCATTCCGTCGGCACGAGGATCCCCTGGCCGGAGCGCCACCCCGCTCCCCCGAGCAGGTACTCTCGCACCATGCCAGCTCACGGATCTCCGCAAGGCGGTGCCAGCCGCACCGTCGACATCGCCGGCCCCGTTCACGTGGTCGACTATGGCGGAGACGGCCCTCCGCTCGTCCTCGTCCACGGCCTCGGTGGCTCCCATCTCAACTGGATGCTCGTCGCTCCGTTGCTGGCCAGGTCGTTCCGAGTCCTCGCGGTGGACCTGCCCGGCTTTGGCCTCACAGGGCTCGAAGGTCGCAGCGCCGACGTGCGCACCCAGGCCGGGGTGATCGCCGAGCTCGTCCGCACCGACCTCGGGCAGCCGGTCACCGTCGTCGGTAACTCCATGGGCGGGCTGATCGCGCTCCTCTGCGCCGCACATCATCCGGACGTGGTCAGCCGCCTCGTATTGGTCGATCCGGCCTTGCTGCCGACCGCGCCAACGGTGCCGAGCGCAGACACGATGCGCTATCTCGGCATGCCGCTGCTACCCGTTGTCGGCGGTCACTGGACGAATCATCTCCGCAAGCTTCGCTCGCCCGAGGAACAGGTCGACGCAACCTTCGATTACGTTGCCGCCGACCCGAGCCGTATCCCCGACGAGGTACGGATCGCAGGTGTGGTCATGGAGGAAGCGCGCCGCCGGATGCCGTGGTCGACGAAGGCCTTCTCCCAGGCTGGGCGCTCCATCGCCTCAGTCCTGTTGCGGCGCGATCGATTCGTCCGGTTGATCCACTCGATCGGCGTTCCTGCGCTTCTGATCCACGGCGACGAAGATGACGTCGTTCCGCTGGACTCTGCTCACTGGCTGCAACGGCACCGCCCCGACTGGGAGATCGTCACGTTCCATGGCGTCGGGCACGTCGCACAACTCGAGGTGCCGGAGAAGTTCGTGAGCACGGTAACCAACTGGTTGGAGCGCACGCCGGAAGTGCGCCCGGTGGTCGCCGGCACCTGACGCGACGCCGAAAGGACGGCTCGCAAGTCCGGGTCGCGTCGTCTCAGCTGCCCTCGTCCCCCAACCTCGGGTGGTTGGATGAACGGACGCAGCGCGAGACGTGGCTACGAGTCGTCGATGACTCGGAGGCGGCCCTCCATCCCGGCGGTGAAGTGGCCGGGGATGACACAGACGACCTGGTAGTTGCCGGGCCCGGGTGCGGTGAACGAGAACGTGCCGGCATCGCCGGGCTCGACCTCGGCTTCGAAGTAGACCATCGACTCCTCGAAGTCGGCTTCGGCTTCCAGCTTGACGTCTGCGTTCAGCAGCACCCACTCGTGCTCGACCGATCCGGTGTTGGAGAGGTTGAGAGTGATCTCGGCACCGGCCGGCACGACATTCTCCGCCGGGTCGAACTCGAACTCGACCATCGAAACGTCGAGGTCGGTGACCAACTCACCGGCACCCTCGTCGCCGCCGCAGGCCACGGCAACGAAGGCCACCAGCAGCACGGGAATGATCAGTCGGCGCATGCGCTCCCCCTCGGGTCCTCTTGCGAAGGCGGCAGCATACGGCCGGGGGCGCCGATCCGTCGAAACGAGACGGCAGGTCCGGCGTTGTGCGTAGCATGCGCCGATGGACCTCCGTCGCGCCGCAAAAGCACTCCCCAAAGCCGAGCTCCATTTGCACATCGAGGGCACCCTCGAACCGGAGCTGATGTTCGCCATGGCCGAGCGCAATGACATCGCCCTGCCGTTCGCCTCGGTTGGCGAGATCCGCGCCGCCTACGAGTTCGACAACCTGCAGTCGTTCCTCGACATCTACTACCAGGGAGCCGCAGCGCTCGTCACCGAGGGAGATTTCCACGATCTCGCCTCCGAGTATTTTCGCCGCGCCCACGCCGACGGGGTGCGGCACGTCGAGATGTTCTTCGACCCGCAGACCCACACGGCCCGCGGCGTGGCGATCGGAACCGTGATCCAGGGTCTCACCGCAGCGTGCCGTGAGGCCGAGCGTGACCTCGACATCACGAGCGGCATCATCCTCTGCTTCCTGCGCCATCTCGGCGCCGACGAGGCCATGGCCACGTTGCAGGATGCGCTCCCGTTCCGAGATGCCCTGCTGGGCGTGGGGCTCGATTCCTCGGAGGTCGGCAATCCACCGGAGCTCTTCACCGACGTGTTCGCCAGGGCCCGGGCCGAGGGGCTGCACGCCGTCGCCCATGCCGGTGAGGAGGGGCCGCCTTCGTACGTCTGGGGAGCGCTCGATGCCCTGGGTGCGGAACGTATCGACCACGGCGTGCGGTCGATGGAAGATCCCCGGCTCGTCGCCCACCTCGTCGCCGAGCAGATCCCGCTCACCGTCTGTCCTCTGTCGAACGTCAAGCTCCGGGTTGTCGATCGGCTCGCCGACCACATGCTCCCCGGCATGATGGATGCCGGGCTGCTCGTCTCGATCAACTCCGACGATCCGGCCTACTTCGGTGGCTACGTCGGCGAGAACTACGCCGCCGTCGGCGAGGAGACCTCCCTCGATGTCGCCGCGCTGGCGACCATCGCCAAGAACTCCTTCCGCTCCAGCTTCCTGCCGCGTGACCGGAAGAATGCGCTGATCGCCGAAGTCGATGCGCACACCGCATCGGCCACCCCCTGAGGCACCACCGCGGCCGGGAACCACATGCGATTCGGTGAGCCTCGCACCACCAGTGGCGGTAGGCTCACGTTTCCCGACCGTGAAAGTGACCCCAGTGGAGTGTGACTGGCCACACGATCTGAGCGAAGCTCTCGAGGCACTCGCCGCCGATCCCGAGGCGGCGCTGCTCGCCGGAGGCACCGACCTGATGGTGGAGGTGAACTTCGGGCACGCCAAGCCGAAGCACGTCATCTCCTTGCGACGCATCGAGGAGCTACAGGCATGGGAGGGCAACCGCATCGGCGCCGGCGTCACGTATACCCGCCTGGAACTCGGGCCACACGTCGCCCTCTCCCAGCTGGCTCGCACGGTGGGCTCTCCCCAGATCCGGAACGCCGGCACGATCGGCGGCAACCTGGCGACCGCAAGCCCGGCCGGTGACTCGTTGCCCTTCCTGGCCGCGGTGGACGCCCAGATCGAGTTGCGCTCGAAGGAACAGGGCACCCGCCAGGTGCCGTGGGACGAGTTCATCGTCGGGGTGAAGCGAACCAGCCGCCGGCCGGATGAGATCATCACGGCCGCGGTGCTCCCGGACGTCCTCCCGCAGCACCAAGCGTTCGGCAAGATCGGCGTGCGCAACGCCATGGTCATCTCGATGGTATCGGCATGCGTCACCCGCACCTCCGAAGGGGAAACCCGGGTGGCGCTGGGCGCCGTGGGCCCGACGCCCGTCCGCGCCCACGGCGCGGAGGCCATGATGTCGAACGAGACAAGCCCCTCGGAGGCGGCATTGACCGAGTTTGCCCGCCTCGTCTCCGAGGAGGTTCGACCGATCACGGACCACCGCGGCACCGAGGCCTACCGCCGGCATGCGTCGGGCGTGCTGGCGCGACGACTACTCGAAAGGTGTCTTGCGGCGTGAGAGTCACCATCACCATCAACGGCATCGACACGGAGGCCGACATCCGCGGCCCGGAGAGCCTCCTGACGGTGCTCCGGGACCAGCTGGCGTTGCCGGGTTCGAAGAACGCCTGTGAGCAGGGCGAGTGCGGTTCGTGCTCGGTGGTGCTCGATGGCGACGTCGTCTGCTCCTGTCTGGTGATGGCAGCCGACGCCCACGGCTCCACTGTGCGCACCGTCGAGGGGTACGGCGATCACGAAGTGCTCCACCCCGTTCAGGAAGCGCTGCTCGACAGCGGAGGCGTGCAATGCGGGTTCTGCACCCCCGGCTTCGTCGTGGCCGCAGCCGAGCTGTTCGACGCCGATCCGTCTCCTTCCAGCGACGAGATCCGGGAGGCGCTGGCGGGCAACGTGTGCCGGTGCACCGGGTACGGCGCCATCCTGCGAGGTCTCGAAGACCTGGCTGCACGCAACGCCGGCGGTCTGCCATGAGTCGCCGCAGCGGCACGGACCGGGAGATCGCATCGTGACGTATACGACACACAAGACCGAGGTGCTCGGCGGCGTCGGTACGTCGGCAGACCGTCCCGATGGGACGCCGAAGGTCCAGGGGAACTTCGCCTATTCCTCAGACCTCTCTGCCAACGGCATGCTGTGGGGGGCGACCTTGCGGTCGGTGCATGCGCACGCCCGCATCACACGTCTCGACTACGCCCCAGCCCTGGCGATACCCGGCGTGAGCGCCGTCCTGACGCTCGACGACGTGCCGGGCCTCAAGACGTTCGGGATGATCGTCCATGATCAGCCCGTGCTGTCCGATGGCACCGTCCGCTACTGGGGCGAGCCGGTCGCCGTCGTCGCCGCAGAGAACGCAGACGATGCCCAACGGGCCGTCGAGGCCATCATCGTGGAGTACGAGGAGCTCGAACCGCTCGCCGACCCCGAGGTGGCCGAGGAACGGGGCGAGCTGTTCCGTCGACTCGAGATCCGCAGCGGCGATCAGGGCCTCCGCGGCGACGTCATGGTCGAAGGCTTTTACGAGACCGCCATCCAGGACCAGGCACCCCTCGGACCCGAGTCGGGTCTCGCCATTCCCGACGGGGAAGGCGGCGTCGACCTCTACGTGGCCACGCAGTGGAGCCACGAGGACCACCGGCAGATCGCCGCAAGTCTCGGCGTCGAGGACGACCAGGCTCGCGTCCACCTCTCCGGCATCGGTGGAGCCTTTGGAGCACGCGAGGACGTCAGCCTGCAGATCCACCTGTGTCTGCTGGCGCTGCACACGGGCCGCCCCGTGAAGATGGTCTACAACCGGCAGGAGAGTTTCGTCGGCCACGTTCATCGCCACCCGTCGAAGATGTGGTACCGGCATGAAGCGACCAAGGACGGCAAGCTGGTGCGCGTGGAGGCCAAGCTCCTGCTCGACGGCGGGGCGTACACCTCGTCCAGCCCGGCCGTCATCGCCAACGCCGCCTACTTCGCCATCGGGCCATACACCTGCGACTCGGTCGCGGTCGACGGCGTGATGGCCCGCACGAACAACCCGCCCTGCGGGGCGATGCGGGGGTTCGGTGCGGTTCAGGCCTGCTTCGGCCACGAGACCCAGATGGATCGTCTCGCCGCTGCGCTCGACATGGATCCGCTCGAGCTGCGCATCCTCAACTCGCTGGCGCCCGGCGACGTCATGCCGACCACCCTGCAGGAGATCGAGGGCTCGCTACCGACCCGGCGGGTGATCGAGCAGCTCCGGGACATGCCGCTGCCGCCACCCGACGAGGTCACCCATCCCCTCCATCTGCCAGGCGGGACCGGCCTCACCACGGAGGAGCGACACGTGCGGCGGGGGGTCGGGTATGCGGTGAGCCTGAAGAACCTGATGTTCTCCGAGGCGTTCGACGATTTCACCGAGGCCCGCGTCACCATCACGCCCGTCGGCGTCGAGGTCGAAACGGCGGCCGCCGAGGTCGGCCAGGGTCTCATCACGATCTGCCAGCAGATCGTGAGATCGATCCTCGCAATGGAGCACGTTGCCGTGACGTTCGTGGACACCTCCCGGATCGGCTCGGCCGGATCGACCTCCGCGTCACGGCAGACGCAGATGACCGGTGGTGCCGTGCACGCCGCCGCCACCGAGCTCCGCGCCGAGCTCCTTCGCGAGTTCGACGGGGACGACCTCGACGCGGCCGGGATCTGGAGAGACGGCGGGCTCACCATCTCGCTCGATGAGTTGACCGACCGCGGACCCGTCACCCATCTCGTGCGTTTCCGTCACCCCCCGACCGAGGAACCCGATGAGCACGGGCACGGCGATCTTCACGTAGATTTCGCCATCGCGGCACACCGCGCCGTCGTCGACGTCGATCCCGATCTCGGGCTGGTGCGGGTGGTTCGAGTCGACACCGTCCAAGACGTCGGCAAGGTGTTGAATCCACGAGCGCTCGTCGGGCAGATCGAAGGCGGCATCATGCAAGGAGTGGGACTTGCGGTGATGGAGGAGTTGATCGTCGACAACGGCGTCATCCGCAACGCCAACTTCACCGACTACCTGCTGCCGACCTTTGCCGACGCCCCCGAGGTGATGGCGGAGTTCATCGAGGAACCCAGCCACTTCGGCCCGTTCGGTGCCAAGGGCGCAGGCGAGCCGCCGACGATCAGCTCGACACCGGCCGTGGCGGCGGCGATCCGGGCCGCAACCGGCCGGCCGATCACCCGGGTCCCGGTGAGGCCCGACGACATCGTGGGGCTCTGAGCTTGCGCGACTTCGACCTCGCCTCGATCTACCGCACCGCACGGCATCGCCTCCTGGCGCTGGCACCGACCCTCGATCCTGGCCAGCTGGCCACGACCGTGCCTACGTGCCCCGACTGGACGGTGCAGGACACCTATGCCCACCTGACGGGACTGGCGGCCGATGCGCTGGCAGGCAGGACGGGTATCGGCAGCGCCGACAGCACGGCGCGTCAGGTCGAGGAGCGTGGCGGGCGGTCCATCGGCGAAGTCTGCGACGAGTGGGAGGCGAACGGCGCAGCGATGGAGAGCTTCGTCGCAGACAACGCCGCCAACGCCCTCGCCATCGACGCATGGACTCACGACCAGGACATCCACAATGCGCTCGGCATCGTCAGTGGGCGGGATGGCCCGGGATTGGACCTGACAGTCTCGGGCGTCTGGCGGCTCAAACGGCAAATCCGGGAGGCGGGCCTCCCCACGCTGCGCATCGTCGCGGGCGATCGTGATTGGCTGGTCGGCGATACCGCACCCGGAACGACCTTGCACGTCGACCCATACGAGCTGGCCCGTGCCGTGCTCGGTCGCCGCAGCCGCAACCAGATGCTGGCGTTCGATTGGAACGGCGATCCGGAGCCGTACGTCGACAAGATCCCCGTCTGGACGCCGACGGCAGCCGACATCCTCGAGTAGCCGATATCGCGGTCGGAGGGCGGACGGAACACGGGCCGTGCAGGAACGGGCCGGGACCAGCCGGGCGCCGGTGTGTCTCGTCTGTGCGCCGATACACTCCCCGCCATGCCAGGCCGTCGCACCCTGCTCTTGCTCGCTGTCGCCGTCGCCATCACGGCGTGCGGGGGTGCGGCCGCAGCGACCCCGGAACCCGCAGCTACAGCAGCAACGGTGGCAACGACCACGTCTGCGCCCACGACCACGACGCCGGCGACCACCCTCACGACGCTGCCGTCCGTGACGACCAGTTCCACGTCGACCACGACAACCCTGCCGCCGAGAGAACGACTCGTGGTCAGCGCGACCGGCGACGTCAATCTGGACCCGTCCTACATCCCGTCCCTCGCCGAGCGCGGCTACACCTACCCGTGGGAAGGGCTGCAGGACATCTTCCACCACGATGACCTGTCCATCGTCAACCTCGAATGCGCCGTCTCCGATCTCGGATCGCCCGAACCGAAGCAATTCACTTTCCGCTGTGACACCGATGCGCTGGCCCCGATGCGGGATGCCGGAGTCGACGTCGCCAACCTCGGCAACAACCACTCCGGTGACTACGGCCCTGAGGCGCTCGTCGACTCGCTCACACAAGTCGAGGCAGCCGGAATAGCGCCCGTCGGTGTCGGAGCCGATGCAAAGGAGGCCCACCAACCCGCCGTCTTCGAGATCAACGGCTGGACCGTCGCGGTGCTCGGGTTTGGCGGCGTGGTGCCGGCACCGGTATGGATCGCCACCGATGATCGGCCCGGTATGGCCGACGGCGACACCATCGAGACCATGGTTGCCGCAGTGCAGGCGGCCGACGAGATCGCCGATCTCGTCCTCGTGACGATCCACTGGGGCGTCGAGCTCGACACGACGCCGCGGCCGGAGGATCGCGAGCGGGCGGAGGCAATGATCGCCGCGGGCGCCGACGCCATCTTCGGCCACCACGCCCACCGGCTCCAACCGCTCGAGATCGTGGACGGAGTTCCGGTGGCGTGGGGTCTCGGCAACTTCGTGTGGCCCACACTGTCGACGGCCGGCTCCAGGACGGCCGTGGCCCAGGTGGTCTTCGAGCCGGATGGCGAGGTGCGCGCTTGTTTCGTGCCGACGTTCATCGAGCAACCGGGCCAACCGGTGCTGCAGGTCGAGCACGACCCGTCACAGCCCTGCCACGAGGAGTGATCCGCCGGGCACGAGCCCTGCGGTGATCTCTTGCAGCCATCGTCGTCGGCGGGTGCCGACCGGCCCACGATGGTCGAACCGAGGCACCGCGACCCCGGTGCGCCTTGACTTGGATTGGACAGCGTCCTATATTGGACTTTGTCCATTCTTGGACGAAGCTACCCGAGGAGGGAGTTCGTGGCACCGACCACCGTTGTCGAGCGGCAGGCTGTTGATGGCGTGCTACGCGGTGCGGGAATGCGCGCCACGCTCCCACGGCGAGCGGTGTTGGAGATGATCCGGGAGGACGCCACACACTGGTCGGTTGACGACATCCGGCATGGTCTGGTCACACGGGGCATCACCCTTCCCCGCTCGTCCGTCAACAATGTGCTCGGCTCGCTCACCAAGGGCGGCCTCATCAGCCGTGTCGACACCTTGCCGGGTCCCACCCGCTTCGAAGCGGATGCGACACCTCACGATCACTTCTGGTGCGCCACATGCCGCTCGGTCGCAAACGTGCGTCGCGTGAAGGTGCCGAAGATCGACCTTCCCGGAGTCGCCGACCGGCTGGCGATCACCTACGTCGGCCAGTGTGATGCGTGCCGGCCCACCACACCGGCGCCCTGAGAACCCCTCATACCCGAAGGACTCACCGAAGACTGCAATGGAAGGAATACGTAATGGCCCCAGGACGCAAGCGCTCTGACCGCAGGCCTCGATGGACGGTCGAGGTCAGCAACGTGATGATCGCAATGACACAGAGTCGCCTTGCATTGCGCCGTGCCGCTCGCCGCGTGGAAGATCGCCGGCTCTCGCAACGATTGCTGCGGCTCGCACGCCGAAAACGGGCGTCAGCAGCCGAGCTGCGACGAGCGGCACCGTCGACCAAACCGCAGGCGGACGTCGACGAAGAGGTGGCGTTGTTCCCCTCGGAGATCGCCACCGCCACGGAGATCGGCTCGGTGGCTGCATGTCTGCGAGCCAATCGCAGGTTGCGGGCCGCCGTCGGACGTGCGCTGGATGCGGGGCCACCCGGGCGCGTGCTGATGCGCCTCGAGGTGTTGCGAGATGAGACCGACCGGGAGGCAGCGAGCCTCAACGCTCGCCTCAACGACCTCGTCGTTGCACCTGTTCTCGTCGACCACCCCGAGCAGGACCCATCGAGCGAGGCGGGGGTCGCACCCGGCGCCGACGCCACCGTCGAGAACATCACCCAGATCCGATGATTGCCCTCGCATCGTTCTTCATCATCATCTTGATAACGCTGATCGTGGCGCGTATCGGCATCCTCGCCCTGGTGGCCACCGGGCTCCCCATCGAGATCGCCCGCTTCCAAGCCCGCTCCGCGCTGAGCGGCGTCGGGTTCACCACCACCGAATCGGAGACCGTTGTCGGCCACCCCATCCGGCGCCGCATCGTGCTTGGTCTCATGTTGATGGGTCAGGCAGGCTTGGTGTCGATCGCCGCATCCCTCATCCTGACCTTCGCCGGAGGCGCGACACCGTCCCAGGTGGTGTTCCGGCTGGCCGTGATCGGCGCTGTCATCACCAGCATCCTGCTTGTGGCACGGAATCGCCACGTCGAGACCTGGCTGACGCGCCAGATCGTGCGCGGCCTCGGGCAATGGACAGACCTCGACGTCCGCGACATGGTTCACCTCATGCAGCTCACCGACGACTATGCCGTCACGGAGCTGTTCATCGAGCCCGGGGATTGGCTCGCCGACAAGCGCCTCGCCGACCTGGAGCTTCCCGACGAGGGTGTGCTCGTGCTCGGTGTGCAACGCGGGAGCGGCGACTACATCGGTGCTCCGCGCGGCGAGACCCAGGTGCATCCTTACGACAACCTCATCCTCTACGGCCATTCCGCGGTGCTCAAAGAGCTCGACGAGCGACGGGACGACATCACCGGCGACTGGCAACACGAAGCCGCCGTGGCCACCCACCGCCAAAGCCTCGCCCACGCCGACGCCTGACGGCAATCTGTGCGACCGCCGCCGCCGGCGGCAACCGCCTCGCTCTGCGCAGCCATCCCACAGAGGGGATCATCGAGGGGCGGTGCCGATCGTCGCCAAACGCTCGATTCCCGCCACCATGGCATCGGTGGGCGCCGCGGCGTAGCACAACCGCAGGAAGCCCGGCTCGGCGATGTGGCAGGCAGCGCCCGGAGTCAGGTTGATGTTGCCCACTTCCAGGAACCGGCGCCACAGCCGTTCCTCCGCTTCCCACGTCAGGTCGTCCATCCAACTTCGTACGTCGCAGAGGACGAAGATCCCGGCCCCCGCGGCGACGTGTGGGATCCCTTGGGCGTCGAGCGCAGCCGACACTCGGGCATAGGCATCGCCGAGACGGCGCCGCAGCTCGGCGAGGTAGCCGTCGACCCATGCGTCGTCTTCGATCAGCTCCCCCAGCATCCACTGCGTGTGGCCGGCAACACATCCCCAGTAGGCGACGGCATCCACAGCTCGGATGACGTCGGCGTTCTCGCTGACGAGGGCACCGCACCGCAGCCCGCTGGCACCGAAGTCCTTGCTGAAGGCCCACACGATGTGCGTCCGGTCGCCCAGCGCGGAGCGTAGCGAGGCCACGCTCGTGAAGGGTGCGTCGCCAAACACCGACAGCGCATAGATCTCGTCGAACACGACGTGCAGTCCGTGCCCTTCCGCCCACGTGAGGACCTCATCGATCTCGGCGTGCGTGTAGACCCGGCCGAGCGGGTTGCTCGGTGTCGTGAAGAGCAGCGCCCGCACCGGTCGCTCCGAGGTGGCCAGCGCCCTCTCGAACGCCGCGGCCGTCAATGTGAAGCCCTCCTCGCTTCGACCGTCGACCGGAATGATCTCCAGGCCGTCGCGGGCGCCCAGATCTGCCCAGAAACCCGCGTAGCTCGGCGTGGGCACGAGCACGGCGTCACCCGGGTCGGCCAGCGCATAGAACAACGTCTCCAACACGGTCCCGGCGCCGGCGAGGACCGCCACGTGCTCGGGAGCGACGGTGCGTCCGAGGAAGCGCTCGCCCATGAAGCTGCCGAGTCGGGTGCGGAAGTCGATGTTCCCGATCATCGAGTCGTAGCCGAGGACGTGTTCGGGCGGCACCGGAAGAGCCGCAAGTCGCGGAAGCAGCAGATCGTGCATCAGCTTGTTCTCGGCGACGCACATCCCGACGTAGCCGGTTGCGTTGTGCTCGGGATGCCACGGATCATCACACCGGGCGAAGTGCTCGTAGAGATACCCGGGCAACGGTGGGCTGGCGGCCAGTCGAGCGCCGCGACTCGACAGCCCAGTCGGGTCACCCATGGTCACGCCACTCGACATCGGACATGCGGGCCAGCGCCAGCAGCAGCGCCTGGGTCCCCTTGCGGCCTCCGTCCTGGGCCTGCAGCGCCACATAGAGCTGGTGGGCCAATGCCAGGCCCGGAACGGAGAGCCGCATCCGTTCGGCCTCGTCCAGGGCGATGCCCATGTCCTTGACGAAGTGGTCGACGAAGAACCCCGGGTCGAAGTCGCCGGCGAGCATCCGCGGCCCGTAGTTGCTCAGCGACCACGAACCGGCTGCGCCGCCGCCGACCGCCTCCAATGTCTTCCCGAGATCGAGCCCGGCCTGCTGGGCGTAGAGCAGCGCCTCGCTGACACCGATCATCCCCGTCGCGATCAGAATCTGGTTCACCATCTTGGTGTGCTGTCCCGTACCCGGGCCGCCCAGGTGGACGATCGTCTTGCCCATCACCTCGAACAGCGGCCAGACTCGTTCGACGTCGGCATCCTCACCGCCGACCATGATCGACAGCGTGGCGTTGCGGGCACCCACGTCACCCCCTGAGACCGGGGCATCCACGGCACCGACGTCGCGTGCCTTCGCCGCGGCATGGATCTCCGTCGCCATTGACGGCTCACTGGTCGTCATGTCGACGACAACGGCTCCCGGTGCGGCACCGGCCACGGCGCCGTCGGGACCGAGAAAGACCTCGCGAACGTCCGCCGGAAACCCGACGATGGCAAGAGTGACATCCGATGCCGCAGCCACCGCCGCCGGCCCATCGGCCCACCGGGCACCGCGCGCCTCCAGGTTCGCAGCCCGCTCCCGCGTGCGGCTGTACACGGTGACCGGGTGGCCCGCATCGAGGAGATGACCACACATCGAAGCTCCCATGACTCCTGTGCCGATCCAGCCGATACGCGTGTTCTCCGGGGTGTTGCTCATGGGTTCCTTCCGTGCGGCGCAACGCCAATCTATCCGCCGCCGCCCGTACCCCGTCGGCGGGGTACGGCACAGCGCCGAGCCCCGGGTAACGTCGGCGGATGCGACGACGCCTCGGCCCCCTCGCCGGTTTGCTCGGGTCGATGCTCATCGTTGCGGCGTGCAGCGGAGGCCCGGCTGCGACGACGACATCGTCCCATCCAGCGACCACCACCACGACGACGTCATCCCATCCAGCGACCACCACCACGACGACGGTCGCCGCGACGACGACCCGGTCCTCCCCGTCGACGTCGTCCGCTGCGCCGACCACGACGGCGGCTTCCCAACCCATCCCCGCCGACGAGCTGGAACTCGTGGCGTACGGGATTCCGGCCGGATCGCGTCCCCACGATGTGGCGCCCGCCGCCGACGGGGGGGTGTGGTACACGGCGCAGGGCTCGGGCGAGCTCGGCTGGCTGGATCCGGCCAGTGGAGCCACGCGACACATCGCCCTGGGTGCCGGCTCCCGCCCCCATGGCGTGATCGTCGACGAGCGGGGTGACGCCTGGGTCACCGACGGCGGGTTGAACGCCATCGTCCGCGTCGAGGCGTCGAGCGACACCGTCACCGTCTTCCCCTTGCCCGCCGATCGACCAGACGCCAACCTCAACACGGCGGCGTTCGACGGCGCCGGGTTGCTGTGGTTCACCGGCCAGAACGGTATCCACGGGGTGCTCGATCCCTCCACCGGATCGATGCGAGTGTTCGACTCACCTCGGGGTCGCGGCCCGTACGGCATCACCGCAACCCCGCTCGGCACGATCTACTTCGCATCGCTTGCCGGAAGCTATGTGGGACTGGTGGGCGATGATGGATCGGTCACCGTGCTCGAGCCACCCACGCCGCAGCAGGGGGCACGGCGGGTCTGGGCCGACTCCACCGGTGCGATTTGGGTGAGCGAGTGGAACGCAGGCCAGCTGAGTCGCTACGAGCCGGTCGACGCATCCTGGGACACCTGGCCTTTGCCGGGCGCGTCGCCGCAGGCTTATGCGGTCTACGTCGATGACACGGACATCGTGTGGGTGAGCGACTTCGGCGGCAACGCCATCCACCGCTTCGACCCAGCGACGGAGGCCTTCTTCACTTTCGAACTGCCGTCGAACCCGGGGAACGTGCGGCAGATTCTCGGCCGGCCCGGCGAGGTGTGGGGAGCGGAGTCCGCCGCCGACCAGCTGGTCGTGATCCGCCGCCAGGGCGGCTGACACTGCGACCGCCGGCGGCGGTACCCGGCGTTGCGGCAACCACGCCGAACAGCAGTCGTCCGGCACGGTGCGGTCGATCCGTCGACATGGCTGTCCCCGCGACTGCGGCGACGGTTCGATGGTCGACAATGGGCAGATGCTCGACGAATCGATCACCGACGAATTCACCTCGGGGCGCGGGTATCTGAACACCGCCTCCCTCGGTCTGCCTCCGAAGCGGGCGTTGCGTGCGCTACGCCACCGCATCGCCGAATGGGAGGCCGGCATGGCTCGGCCGCCGTCGTTCGATGAGGACGTGGACCGGGCCCGAGCCGCCTACGGCCGCATCGTCGGCGTGGCGTCGAGCGCCGTCGGGATCGTGGGCCAGGTCTCGGTCATCACGGGTCTGGTGGCCTCGTCCCTTCCCGACCGTGCCGTCGTCGTGGCGGCCGAGGAGGACTTCACGTCGGTGCTGTTCCCGTTCCTCGCCGACCCGCGTCTGGAGGTGCGACTCGTCCCGCTGGACAAGCTCGTCGAAGCGATCGATCCCGCCGTCGACCTCGTCGCAGTGAGCGCCGTCCAGTCGGCCGATGGCCGGCTCGTCGACTTGGATGGGCTGGTCATCGCCGCCGGAGTCGTCGGGGCCCGCACCTACGTCGATGTGACCCAAGCCGCCGGATGGCTGCCGCTGGTCGCCGATCGGTTCGACGTCACCGCGTGCGGGGCCTACAAGTGGCTGTGCTCGTCCCGTGGATCCGGCTTCATCACGGTCCGCCACGACTCCGACTGGCTCATTCCGAGAAACGCAGGCTGGTACGCCGGAGATGACATCTGGACGTCGATCTACGGCCCACCGCTGCGACTCGCACCGGATGCCCGCCGGTTCAACGTCTCGCCGGGGTGGCTCGACTTCGTCACGGCGGCCGAGGCCACGGAGCTCATCGCCGACCTCGGGGTCGCCGCGATCCATCAGCACGATTTGGGCCTGGCCAACGCACTCCTTGCCCGGCTCGGTCTCCCATCCTCGGACAGCGCCATCGTCAGCATCGATACGCCACACGGGGCGGCATTGGCGGAAGCCGGCGTGGCGGCCGCGACCCGGGCCGGCAAGGTGCGGCTGTCGTTCCACCTTTACAACACCATGGCCGATGTGGACCTCGCCGCGGAGATCCTTGCGCGCTGACGCTCGTTCGACTCAATCCCGAGTGGCCAGCTCGCGGAATTCGTCGGGCACGGCACCGCGCCGGCGACCCAGCAGCAACGAAGCCCTCCCCACAGCCTCGTTGCCGTAACGTTCGTGCAGGGCGTCCATGGCTGCGTCGAGCTGATGCCGCTCCTGCTCCGCCACCGACCCCGCGTACGCCACGTCGTGTGCGCCCAGCGGGTCCTCGAACGGCAGCTCCAGCTGGAGGTACGGCGACACGACGAGGTTCGAGGTGGAAATCCCGAGCAGATTGATGTCCCGGTCACCCGCCTCCTGCACACCTTCGTCGGCGAGGTGGGCCGCCACCGCAAGCAGCGCCGGAGTCGTTGCGACCGGCGCCCGCAACGTCGTGCTTCGGGTGACCGAGGAGAGGTCGTCGAACCGCACCCGCACCGTCACGGTGCGTGCTGCCCGCGACTTCTTGCGCAGCCTCGCTCCGACCCGGTCGGCGAGGTCGGACAGGATCTCCCGCCGCACCGCCGCATCCCGGCCGCCACCGCCGAAGGACGATTGGGCGCCGACGGACTTGGCTCGATGGTGTCGTGTCACCATGCGCGGGTCACGGTTCCACGCCAGGGCGATCAGGTGGGCACCGCTTCCGCGACCCAAACGTCTTCCGATCGTTCGGCGGTCGGCGTGGGCCAGCTCGCCGACCGTGGCGATGCCCAACTCGTGCAGCTTGCGTTCCGTGACCGGCCCGACGCCCCAGATGTAGTCGACGGGCAGCGAGTGGAGAAACGCGATCTCGTCGTCCGGATCGACCACCTTCATCCCATCGGGCTTGGCGTAGCGGCTGCCCACCTTGGCGAGGAACTTGGTTCGAGCGACGCCGACCGAGATGGCGAGGCCGGTCTCGTCGCGGACGGCGGTGCGCAAGGCGGCACCGATCTCCCCTGGTGTGCCGAAGAGGTGGGTGGAGCCGGTGACGTCGAGGAACGCCTCGTCGATGGAGATCTGCTCCACCTGAGGGGTGAAACGCTGGCATACGTCCTCGAAGACTTGCTCGGACAGGTCGGCGTAGTCGCTGAAGCTGCCCTTGACCACGATGAGCCACGGACAGAGCTCGCGAGCGATGCGGAGGGGCATCGCCGCCCGTACGCCGAACTGCCGCGCCTCGTAGCTGGCTGCCAAGATCACCCCGCCCCCGACTGCCACCGGCTTGCCGGCCAGCTCCGGCTGCTTCATCTGCTCGACCGACGCATAGAAGGCATCCAGGTCGACGTGGAGGATCGCCGGGTTCATCCGGCACCGGCCGCCGGGTGCTTGCGGTCAGTCGGGTACGAACTCCGGGCGGAGCTCGTAGATGCTCGCCTCGACCACGGTACCGTCTGTGAGCTCCACAGGCACCACGATGCGCCGGTACTGCCGCCCCTCGAACCGGTCGAGTGCACGCCAGACGCCCTCCAGCTCCGACGAGGTGAAGAGGTGGACGTCCACTCGATCGGCGCCGGTCTCGGCAACAAAGCCCGGGTAGCCCTCACCGCGGCGCCATCCCCGGTCGACGATCCTGCCTCGCACCGTGGCGGGCTGCCATGTGCCCCGAAGGTGGGCGAGCTGATCGTGGTGACGCTCGCCAGGTGCGAGCGAACCGTAGACGGCGAGACGCGACCGTGCGGAGATCGATGCCATGGCGCAGGACGGTACTGCGACTCACCGGAACAGATCGTCGAGCAGGGTCCCCACGGGATCGACGGCTGCTGTGCCATGGGCCACCTGATCGGTCTCCTCCTCAGGTGCCGCTACGGCGCCGGCGAAGTGGTCGGAGACGGGCGACAGGAATCGGCTGAGCGGTGCGTACGAGTGGCGGTCGTCGCCGGAGAAGCGGCGGTGGTAGAAGCGCTGCGGGAACGTGACGTGGAGGTGGTCCTTGGCCCGCGTGAGCGCAACGTAGAGCAGGCGCCGCTCCTCCTCGACGCCGCCAGGCTGACCCAGGGCCATGTCGGAGGGGATGTTGCCGTCTGCGGCGTGGATGAGGAACACGCTCCGCCACTCCCCACCCTTGGCGGAGTGGATCGTCGACAGGATCAGGTAGTCGTCGT
Organism: Acidimicrobiia bacterium; assembly: GCA_965216945.1. Classification (GTDB taxonomy): domain Bacteria; phylum Actinomycetota; class Acidimicrobiia; order Spongiisociales; family UBA5794; genus DATHZQ01. The sequence goes on from CBDCGU010000003.1 coordinate 1,444,716, forward strand.
CGAGGTGCGGTGGGCCGGCGAGGTCGGACGTCGACACCGGCGGATCCAGGGTGAGCTCGGTGAGGAACTTGCTGCGGGTGGCGTACTCGGCGGACAGGGCCCCCAGCTGCTCGATGTCGCCGAGACGTGCGGCCGCATCGTCGTAGTTGCGCTCGAAGACCATCGTGCAGAAGGGCAGGAGGCGATCGATCTGCTCGGACGGGCTCGGCTCCCGATCCACGCTGCCTCGGGCGTCGCGCAGCGCGTGCTGCAGCTCTGCCAGCGGTTGCACGGCGTCGGCGGTCAGGGTCGGCTCGAGAGAGCAGAAGGCGGTCAGCGCATCGAGGCCGTCCGCACCGGCCCGCTCCCCCGCCTGACCGAGCAGCCGGACGGCAGTGGCGGGACCGATACCCGGAATCGCCAGCAACGCCCGATGCCACGCCAGCTCGTCCCGCGGGTTGTCGAGTATCCGCAGCAGCGCCAGCAGGTCCTTCACGTGGGCGGCCTCGAGAAACTTGAGCCCCCCGTACTTCACGAAGGGAATGCTGCGTCGTGCCAGCTCCAACTCGAGACCATCGGAGTGGTGGCCGGTGCGGAACAGCACGGCTTGGTCGACGAGTGGAATGCCGGCCTCCCGATGGGCCAGCACCTGATCACATACGAAGTCGGCCTGCGCCGTCTCGTCGAAACAGGTGACGAGATCCGGCACGGGTCCATCCGAGCGGTCGGTACGAAGCCGCTTGGGATAGAGCTCCTTCGACTGGGCGATGACGGCGTTGGCCGCATGCAGGATCTGCGGTGTGCTGCGGTAGTTCTGCTCCAGCGTGACGACGGCGACCTTCTCGAACTCATCGGGGAAGCGCCGTATGTTCTCGATCGATGCGGCGCGGAAGGCGTAGATGGCTTGGGCATCGTCGCCCACCACCGTCAGGTTGCCATCGGCTCCACACAACCGGCGAAGGATGTCACCCTGGATGCGATTGGTGTCCTGGAACTCGTCGACCAGCACATGGTCGAACGACCCACGGATGGCATCGGCGGCCGGGCTCTCGACCAGCGCTCGCCAGTAGAGCAAGAGGTCGTCGTAGTCCAGCACGTTGTGTTCGAGTTTTCGCTCCCGGTAGGCCCTGAAGATGATGCGCAGTTCGTCGCCGTGGTCCTGACACCAGGGGAATCGCTGCCGCAGGACATCATCGAGCTTGGCCTGCTCGTTCACCGTCCGCGAGTAGATGGCTGCGATCGTCTCCTGGCGCGGGAAGCGCACCTTCCCTTCCGCAGCCCCGGTCTCGCTGCGGAGCACGCCGAACAGGGACTCGGCGTCCGCCTGGTCGAGCACCGTGTAGTTGGGGTCGAGGCCCACCGCCGGGGCGTGCCGCCGCAGCAACCGGTTGGCGATCGAGTGGAACGTGCCGCCCCACACCCGCCCCGTCGACCGATCCGTGATCAGCGCCCCGGCGCGGCGGATCATCTCGGCGGCGGCGCGGCGGGTGAACGTGAGCAGCAGGATGCGATCGGCGGCGGTGCCCTGCTCGATCAGCCAGGCCACCCGGCTGGCCAGCGTGCGAGTCTTGCCACTACCGGCTCCGGCGATCACGAGCAACGGCCCCTCACCGTGGGTCACCGCCGTCACCTGGTCGGCATTCAGGTCGTCGAGCCATGGCGGGGTCTCGATCTCGGGGGCGAACATGTGTTCGATTGTAGGCACGGGCCGGTACGTTGGCGAGGATCTCCAGATGATGCGACTGGCCCGCCTCCCTGGCGACCCTCCCGACGCACGATCGCCTCCTTCCGACGCCGCGGATCCCCGGGCATCGGACTCTTGGGGACTTGACAACCTGAGCGCTTTCGACTTAGATTTCTACAGTATGTCAGTTTCATCAAATCCCACCATCAGAGGAGGAACCCATGAGTCTGGTTCGATTCGATCCCTTCGAGCTCGTGCGTGATCTCGACCGGATGTTCGAGGCTCCGGCGCCCCGCAAGGGCGTGTGGATGCCGCGCGTCGACGTCTTCGAGCGTGACGCCAACCTGATCGTCCGCGCCGAGGTGCCGGGCACCGACACCGACAACCTCGAGGTCACCGTCGAGGGCGGGACCCTCACCATCAGCGGCTCGCGTTCCTTCGAGCACGAGGCCGAGGACAACGGGTTCCACCGCAAGGAGATCTTCGAGGGACAGTTCAAGAGGACGGTGCTCCTCCCGGAGGGGGTCGACCCCCAGTCGATCAGCGCGACATCCAAGGACGGGATCCTCGAGATCACCGTGCCGAAGCGACCCGAGGTCCTGCCCCGCAAGGTGACCGTCGAGGTCCAGCAGTAACCCCTCCCATCGCGACGACGCCAAAAGGGGGCCGGCCGCAGCCGGCCCCCTTTCTCGTTTCCCCGTCCTCTTGAGAGCACTCACATCTCTTAGCGTTGTTTAGCATGATATTGACGCGATTTCCCATTGTCATCATGCCTGTCATGCGCTACGCTCCGGTCATCACGGGAGGAGCGACGAGGTGGCGGCGCACACAGGCGATCCGGACCGGATGATCCATCTGGCTTCGCAGCTCGACAGCTGCTCCGACGACATCGAGACCTGGGGGCTCGCCGCCGCCAACACGATGGCGAGCCAGGGCTACTCCCACGGGGCGACGATCACCGCCGGATCCACGTATTCCAGTGCCCACTGGGCGGGCGTCTGGGCCAACAGCGTCCGGAGCCGCGCTGCGCTGCTTGCGGCGTACGACGAGATCGCCCTCGTCGGAAGCTCCGCCGCGGGTGGAGCCGGCGCCGCACTTGCGGCGGGGCGCCATTGGGCGATGTCCGCCATCGACACGGTGCCGTTCGAGGACTGGTACTCGAACCACCTGGCCAACCTGGCCAGACGGCGCGACGGAGCCTCCCTTGCAGCCGAGCTCGAAGAGGCTCTCGCCGCCGACGACTACGACGCCATCTGGACCATCGTCCAGCGGCTCGTCGCAACCGACGACGCCGAGGTGGCGGCCGGATTCTTCAACCATCTCGGTGCCGAGGGTGCGGCGATGCTGCCCAACCACCTCATCGGAATGTCGTCCATGGGGCACGTCCATCTGCGAGCGAGCGTTGGGCATCCCGCAGACCTGATCTCACACCTGAGCCGGCAGCTGGCAACGGCGTCGCGCACCGGCCACCTCGTGTTCACGGGTGACGAGCTGATCGAAGCCGACATCCTCTCCGACCCACTGGAGTCGCCCTACTTCACCGGGTACGGGGTGGAGTATCTCCTCATCGCCGACGGATTCGAGCCGTCCTTCCTCGCCTCCGCCGCCGCCGCATACCTTCCCTACCACGGCCACCCGGTGATGGCACAGGTCATCCAGGTCTCGAGCATCGACGGCGAGTTCCCGATCGACCCGCGGGATTTCCTGCTACCTGCCGTGGCGGCGGCAGGCTCGGGCGCCAAGCTGGCACTTCGACTGACAGAGACGGGTCGGTTGGACGCCCTCCTGGCGCCCCACGCCTCCTACAACGAGACGGCCTTCTCGGCCGTGGCTCCGATTCTGGAGCAGGCAACGATCGGCCTCCATTCGGACGACGTCGTGGCCGCTCACTATGTGATCGGGTCGCTGATCACCCTCGCCGCCACCGGCGACGCCGGCGGCCAGCTCGATGTCCTCGCCGGGGCGATCGGACTGATCATGTCTCAGATACAGGGGATCACGAACGACGCATCACACCAGGCGTGGCTCGGCAGCGGCGACCGGGAAGTGCTGGTGACCGAGGACCAACTCGAGGCTGCGTTCCGGGCGTTCGCAGCGAACGAGGTGGCGGCGGCTGCATTGTATGAAGGGATCCTCCAGCACTACGGCACCCAGCTGCAGCAAGCGGCCGGCGACCCGGACAGCCTCAACCGCATCGCCATCTCCCTCGGCAACGTCTCCTCGCTGCTCGCCACGGCCATCGCCGAGGCCAACATCTCCGATGCAAAGGAGCGGGACGAGCGGATGGCCGCCGTCGTCGGGATGATCGACACCCTTGCGACCCTCGTACCGCTGCCCGGTGCCAAACAGGTGGGTGGCCAGCTGGCCGCCGACATCATCGAGATCGGGTATGGCCACCTCGTCGATCGGGGATTGGAGATCCTCGAAACCGACAACGAAGGAACGGCCCGGGAGAGCGCCGATGCGTTCAACGACGCCCTGCTGTGGACATACACGGAGTTCCTCACGATCGGCTCCTTGCGCACGACGGGGACGGTGCAAGCCTCCGTCGACGAGTTCTTTGCGGCATCGCCGCACCTCGATCCCGCCCTCTATGACTTCTCCGATGGCTCGGGAGGACTCCTCGACGATCTGTCCGACCGGCAGACGCGGGCCTATGGGGAGTGGATCATGTTCGCCAGCGGAGATGCCGCGATCAACGACGCCATCAGTCGCCTGATCGCGGAGTTTCTCCGCGGGCTCCCCCACTACGACGGCTGACGAGCACGGGCTCGGGACGGCGGGTGTGGCAACATGCCCGCGTGAGCCGCAAGGAAGTCCACGTCGCCGCAGGGGATCGCGAGGTCAGGATCTCGAGCCCCGACAAGGTGATGTTCCCCGACCAGGGATGGACCAAGCTCGACGTCGTCGAACACTTCCTCATGTGTGCCGAGGGAGCGCTACGTGGCGTGGCGAACCGGCCCACGATGCTGAAACGGTGGAACGGGGGAGTCGGCCAGAAGCCGCTCTTCGTCAAACGGCCCAAGGGCGCCCGGACGCTCGTCGACGTGACGTTCCCCTCGGCCCGACCCGGCCGGATGTTTCTCCCCCTCGATGTGGGGGACGTGATATGGATGGCGCAGCAGAACTGCATCGATCTGAACCCGTGGAACGCCCGCGCCTCGGATCTCGACCACCCCGACGAGCTTCGTATCGATCTCGACCCCACCGAGGGCTACGACTTCGAGGCCGCTCGCGAAGTGGCGTTCGTGGTGCACGACCTCCTCGACGAGATCGGCCTCGTCGGCTGGCCCAAGACCTCCGGCAACCGCGGCATCCACATCTACGTTCGGCTGGAGCCCGAGTGGGATTACTACCAGGTGCGCAGGGCGGGGCTGGCGGTGGCACGGGAGGTGGAACGGCGACATGACCTGGCCACCACGGCCTGGTGGAAAGAAGAGCGCAACGGGGTATTCATCGACTACAACCAGAACGCGTGGGACAAGACGATCGCCAGCGCCTACTCGGTGCGCCACACCGGCTTGGTGTCGGCGCCGTTCACCTGGGATGAGCTGGCAACGGTCGACCACGCGGCGCTCGACATGATGAGCTTCAAGGAGCGCTGGGCCGACGCCGGCGACCTGACCGAAGGAATCGACCAATCGGCAGGGCGACTCGAAGCCGCACTCGACATGGTTGCCCGTGACGAGGCCAACGGAATCGGCGAGGCGCCGTGGCCACCCCACTATCCCAAGATGCCAGGCGAACCGCCCCGCGTGCGGCCCTCCGCCAAGAACCCGGACAACTGGGACGAGTGAGCAATGCCCGCAGAGCGCCGCACTCATCGCTTGCCGGCGGGTCGGGCCTCACCTCACCCGAGCGTGCGCTCGATCAACTCCAGCATCTCCGTGACCATCTTCGGGCCGTTGTGCGCCATGAAGTCCGCATCGGGCGGCACCGGCGAGAAGATCTCGATCGTCCCGGTCGAGCCTCCGGCCCGCCACAGCTCGACGGCCCAGGGACCCGTGTCGTCCGGCTGCGCCGCCGCCACCAGATGCAGCGGGACGCGAGGAGCTGCAGCTGCCTCGAGGGCATCCACGCCCTGATAGGCGGGGAAGGCGAACATCGCTGCAACCCCGGCCAGCCCCGGCACGTCGGCAGCGGCCAAACGGACAGCCGCGGTGGCGGAATGGCGGAAGCCGAGCACGAACACGTCGGTGGCGCCTTCCGTGCGCAGGAACTCGACGGCGGAGATGAGGTCTGACGTGAGCACTTCGGCGGACTGCACGCCCTCCGAAGCGCCTTGTCCCCGTAGCTCGTAGAGCAGCACCCGGTGCCCTGCACCCGCCAGCGTGGCGGCGACGTCGCTCAGTTCTTCTGCTCCTGTGCCGAACGCGGGAGCAACCACGACACCAGTGGAATCGCCGGTCCACAACTGGCCGCGCAACGTCACACCGTCGGCGGCCGAGAACGCCACCTCGCTCGCCGGAGAATCGACGACCTGGGAAGCTCCATCGCTGCCTGACAGCTGCGACGTGGCCAGCCACCAGCCACCCGCACCGGCGAGGAGGACCAGGAGGAAGGTGGCCAGTGCCGCGCTTGCACCGACCCAGGGCCGAGCCCGGGGGCGGGATGGCCCCATGGCCTGGGCCGACACCGTCGACCACGCCGGTGGAAGCGGTGCGGATTCGGCGAGCTCGACGACGGCTGCCCGCACGATCGGGTCCCTGGCGTCACTCATCGAGCATCCTCCTCAGATGGGTTCGCGCCCGCGCCAGATGTCGGCGCACCGAGCCTTCGCCGATGCCGAGCCGGTCGGCGATGTCGGAGGGAGGAAGGCCCTCCCAATATGCCAGGAAAGTGACGGCGCGCTGGCGGGCCGAGAGACGCCCGACGGCGGCGAGCACCTCGGGACGGACCTCGGGCTGGTACGCCACGGTGGGTTGCGCCGCCCGATGCTCACGGGCCCGACGCCGCATGGTGCTGCGATGGTGCATCTTCGACTCGTTCAAGACCGCCTGATAGAGGTACGCCTGCGGGTTGCGCACGTCTGCCCATCCTCGGGACCACAGAGCGCGTAGCACCGCCGTCGAGACCACGTCGGCCGCGTCACTCGGTCCGACGAGGCCGGTGGCGAATCGCACCAAGCCGTCGGCGTACTTGCTGTAGATCTCCTCATCGGTGGGGCGCCCCACATCCATAGGATGCCGCACCCGGCGCTCTCGGGTGACGGACAGCCGGATCATGCCGTCACCCGTATCGATGCCTGGTGGCATCTCACCCTCATGATGCGCCGCACCTTGCTCTCGGCCGCCGTCCTTGCCCTCGTGGTCGCGGCCTGCGGAGTCGTCGACCAAGACACGGCCACGCTCCCATCCATCACGGTCACGACCACCGGGGGAACAGGGACCACGACCACCACGACAACTCTTGCGCCGTCGAGCACCGAGACGACCGTCGCAACGACCACCACCCTTCCGCCGGATTGGGCCTTCAACGGCCAGGCGATCTTCGGGCCGGGAATCGAGGCATGGGAGTCCAACTTCATCATCCCCGGGGGGTTCGTGGCGACCGAGGACACGCTGCACATGTTCTACATGGGTTACGACCTCGCCGGCACGAGCGTCACCCGCGGGGCGGTGGGCCATGCCGAGAGCGGGGACGGTCGCAACTGGGCGCGCACCACCCAAGGACCACTCTTCGACGCCGCCGAGCTGGAGTGGACCGAGCAGGGTGTGGTGGTGGGGAGCGCACTGGTGGAGCCGGATGGGGCATGGGTGCTCTACTTCCACACCGTGCCCCGCACCCTTGGATCCCGCGGCGGGTCCATCGGCAGGGCCACCGCACCCGCACCCTCCGGTCCATGGACCGTTCACCCGGACCCGTTGCTGGTCCGGGGCCCGGAGGGGGCTTGGGATGCCAAAGGGCTGAGTCACCCGAGCGTCGTCGCCACCGAGGATGGGTACCGCATGTACTACGACGGGCACGTCGATGACGTCGACGACCCTCCCGACCGGCGCATCGGCATGGCGACGTCCCCGGACGGCATCACGTGGACGAAGCACGACGACCCGGCGACCACCGGCGACGAGCTCGCCGAGAGCGACCCGATCTTCGGGCTCGGCGGTGCGGAGTCATGGGATGCCCTTCGCGTCCAGCATCCATCCGTCGTTGCCGTCGATGGTGGCTGGGTCATGACCTACACGAGCCACCACCGCAACCCGACACAGCAGGGTCGTGTGTGGGACTTCGGCTACGCCACCAGCGCCGACGGTGAGACCTGGGAGCGCGCCGCGGCCAACCCGTTCTTCACCAGCCTCAACGTCTACGGCTTCATCACGACGAGCACGTTCGTCATCTTCAAGGACAGGGGGCTGCTCTACTTCGACGGCGCCGGGTCCATCACGACGCCCGCCAACGGTTTGTTCGTCATCGAGCACCGTGAACCGCTCGTGGTTCCCTGACCCACTGCGGAGCGCCGGAGCATGGGCGGCGGCGTCCTCTAGAGTCGCCGCCATGGCGGATCGGTACGGATCACTCGAAGCCGGTGGAACCAAGTTCGTCTGTGCCACCGGCACCGGACCCGGCCACATCGAGCACGAGAAGCGGATCCCGACCACGACCCCCTCCGCGACGCTCGCCGGTGTCATCGACTTCTTCACGGAGAGCGGACCCCTCGCCGCCGTGGGCATCGCCTCGTTCGGTCCCGTGGAGCTGCGACGCAGCAGCCCGGCCTACGGCTCGATCACGCAAACGCCGAAGCCCGGGTGGTCGGGCACCGACCTCGTCGGCCCCATCGCGGGCGCGTTGAACGTGCCCGCCGGCTTCGACACGGACGTCAACGGCGCCGCGCTCGGCGAAGGTCGATGGGGGGCGGCACAAGACCTGGAGACATTCGTGTACATGACCGTCGGCACCGGGGTCGGTGCCGGTGCCGTCATCGGTGGCCGCGTCGCCCACGGCATGGTCCATGCGGAGATGGGTCACATCAGCGTCGTGCGCCGCCCCGGGGACGACTTCGCCGGCATCTGCCCGTTTCACGGCGACTGCCTGGAGGGGATGGCATCGGGACCTGCGATTGCGGCCCGCTGGGGCACGGCCGCAGACCAGCTCACCGGCGCCGCCGCGACGGAAGCCATCCAGACCGAGGCCTTCTACCTCGCCCAGGGCCTGCGCAACGTCGTCTACACGATCGCACCGGAGCGCATCGTTGTCGGCGGCGGCGTCGCCAAGATGGACGGCCTGCTCGCCGCGGTGCGGACCGAGCTGAACGCGGCCCTCGCCGGCTACCCGGGACTCGAGGAACACTCCCAGCCGGAGTTCGTCGTGCCTCCCGGTCTCGGCGACGGCGCCGGGATCGCAGGCGGGTTCGTCCTGGCCGAGCTCGCCGCCAGGGAATGACTCGGACTGCTCGACCGCCGACACATCCTGAAGGTCCCGCGCCCCAGTCCTCTGCTTCTTGCGTATCTCACCGCGGCATGCCGCGGTGAGATACGCAAGTTCGGGGGGAGCCCCCTTCAGCTGAGCAGCGGCGCTGTCGAAACGCGCCGAGGCATGCTCGACGCCTGGGGTGAACCCGTGACCGAGCTCACCGGCAAACCAGGACAGTTCGTGTCCGGCGGCCCGCAGCACTTGAGCGATCTTGGCCGCCTCGAGCGTGACCCCGTCGAGGCCCGCGAACCGAACGCCGATGAAACCGATCCTCACCTGTGGTCCTCAGCGAGCCACAGCGTCTGGTGAGGACCCAGCTGGACAGCGGGCCCACAGACCCCGCCGGTGATGACGTCGGTGACCGGACCGCCGACGACCTCCGAGGCATCGATGGTGGAGGGCTCCTTGCCCACGTTGTGCAGGCACAGAACTGCCTCCTCGTCGCTCGTCCGCAACACGGCGAAGACCCTCTCGTGCAACCTGACGACCCGCTGGGCAGCGGACGGGGCGAAAGCGCCGTGCGCCATCCGTGCCTCGAGCAGAGCCCGGTAGCCGCCGAAGACGATGCTGCGCAGCGAGCCGGCCACGCTCAGCTCGGCCTCGATCTGCTCCCTCTGCAGCTTCTGCCGGTTGACGGTGCGGTAGACCCCGGTTTGCCCCACGCCTTCGGCCCAACCCCGGCTTCCGAAGAGGCTGTGGAAGTAGATAGCCGGCATCCCCTGGAGCGAGAGCATCACGGCCTGCGCCGTGAGGAAGCGCCGGGCGGCCAGCTCGTCGCTCTCGACGCTTCCGGGTTCTCCGAGCGCATCGAGGTAGTTGATGTTCAGCTCGTATGGCTCTCGCCCACCGTCCACGGAGGTGCGGTACGACACGTGACCACCAAGCTGCTCGACCCGGGCCGCCATCGCCCCGATCTGGTCATCGGAGAGGTATCCCCGGGCGCCGCCCACCCCGATACCGTCGTGAGAGGCCAGGAAGTTGAAGAAGGTGGTCGTGTCCGACGGCGCCCGCATGCCATCTGCCCACTCGGAGAGAACCGAGGCATCACCGGTGTGGAAGGCGTGCAGCGTCAAGGGGGGGAGGGCGAAGTTGTACACGAGATCCGCCTCGTTGGTCCCGTCACCGAAGTAGGAGACGTTCTCCTCGTGGGGCACGTTCGTCTCCGTGATGAGGATCACCCCGGGTGCCTCCGCATCGAGCACCGAGCGAAGGAGCTGAACGATCCGGTGGGTCTGCGGGAGGTGGATGCAAGAGGTGCCCGGCTCCTTCCACAAAAAGGCGACCGCATCGAGCCGAATGACATCGGCGCCGTGCGCCACGTAGGTGAGAAGCACCTCGATGGCTGCGAGCAGGACGGCCGGATTGCGGTAGTTCAGGTCGATCTGATCGGCGCTGAAGGTGGTCCACACGTGCTGCGGGCCGTCCGCCGTGTCGACTTCGGTGAGTAGCGGCAGCTCTCGAGGCCGGAACACATCGGACAGGTCGGTGGCCGGGTCGACCACGGTGAAGAAATCTCGATAGGTCTCGTCTCCATTGCGAAACCCCTGGAACCACTCGCTCTGCGCCGAGATGTGGTTGAGCACCGCGTCGAACATGAGGTGGAACGTCCCACCCATCCGTTCGACGTCGTCCCACTCGCCCAACGCCGGATCGACCTCGAGATAGTCGATCACCGAGAAACCATCGTCGGTCGAATACGGGTAGAACGGCAGGATGTGGACGGTGTTGAGCGCGTCGGAGATGTGGGTGGTCAGGAAGTCGCCCAGGGTGGCCAGCGGCGACTGCTCACCGTCGCGAACCATGTCTCCATAGGTGATGAGCGCAACGTCCTTCTCGGTGAGTCGGCGCTGCCTCGCCGCCGCCAGGCGCCCTTCGTAGGAGCGCATCAGTCTCAGAAGGTCGCGGAGTACAGGTTCGGCATCGGGTCCATAGAGGAACTGCAGATGCGCAAGAAGGGTGGCTTCGATCTCTGTCACGTGACGACCCGGCCCTGGCTCACGCCTCTGCGATGAGCGGTGCGATGTGGACCGTGGCGCCGCGTCTCGAGGATTCGTAGGCACCGAGCCCCATGGCCAGCGCGGCGAGACCGTCCCTGGCCGTGATCGGCGGCTCGAGATCCTCGATGACCATCCGAGCCAGAGCGGCAATCTGCAAATCGGTATCCGGTTTGAGCCAGGCGAGGCGGAATGAGGATTCGTTGGTGTGCAGGGCCAGGTCGTGGTGTGGCTTGTTGATGATGAAGACACCGTTCGTGGTCAGGATCTCGAATTTGACGTCGAGCCAGGTCGGGGAGTGATCGGGGTTGGCCCAACCCGCCGACAGGGTGCCAACAACGCCGTTCTCGAACTGGTACGTGGCGACGCCGAGGTCCTCGCTGCCCAGGCCCTCATCGATCATGTTGCCCACCTTGGCGTTCACGGATACGGGCTCCGACCCGGCGAGCCATCGCAAGGCGTCCATGGCATGGATCCCGATGTCGAGAAAACCACCCCCGCCGGTGAGCTCCGGATCGAGGTACCAGCCGGTCGGCAAGTCGGTCGCTGCTTTCGTCGGAACGCGACCGTACTTGACCGCATAGATGGCCACGACCTCGCCGGACTCGCCACTGTCCAGCGTCTCCTTGGCTCTGATGAGGGGTAGCTGAAAGCGGGGGAAGAAGGACACCATGAGCTTGATTCCGGCATCCCGTGCGACCCTGTCGGCGGCCTTGGCATCGGTCAGCGTCGTCGCCAGCGGTTTGTCGCACAACACGTGAACACCCCGTTGCGCCGCCATCTCGATGGCATGGAGATGATCGACCGGCAGGTTGCCGAGGTAGACCGCATCGATGTCGTCGAGATTCAGCAACGCATCGTGCGAATCGAAGAACGGTACGCCTGCCGCCGCGGCGTCCCGCCTGCCGACCGCGGCGGCGGCGCCTTCCTCGGAGATGCCGATGAGTCGTGCCCGCGGGTTCTTCACGATGCTTTCGAGGTAGCGCGGGGTATGCAGGTTGATGCAACCCAGGATCCCGATGTTGACGGATTGCGTCATACGCCGGCCCCGTCGGCGACGATCCCACGGCCGGTCCGCGGGGAGCCTTCGAACCGCACGACCTTGCCGGTCGCTGCCGATTCTTGGGCAGCCAGGGCCATTGCCACCGCCGCCCGGGCATCCGCCGGATCGAGAATCGGCTCGGAGCCTGTCGCTATCGCATCGACGAACGCACCGATCTCGGCTGCAAAGGCGTACTCGGTCGACGACATGAGAGCGAAATAGCGCGGCAAAGACAGACCGGACTCGGCACTGACGGTGAGCATGGGATTGGAGTCTCGGTCGCTGTACTCGATCCTGCCGTCGGTGCCGACAACATCGAGGGCGGCATATTGTCCACCACCGAACTCGCCCGGATGGGCCCAGCTCGTCTCGGCGAAGCCGATGCCCCCGCCGGTGAATGTGAAGGTGATCTGGGCGTAGTCGAAGGACTGCGCCTCTCGTGCTGCGGCGCCAACGGCCTTGCCGACGGCAAAGACCTCGGCCGGCTCGTCGTCGAGGAGCCACCGCAGCTGGTCGGACGCGTGAACTCCGATGTCGAGTATGACACCCCCGCCCACCGACGTGTCCCAGTACCACGCATCCGCATCGAACGGCAGGAGCTGGCGCTCGGACCGGCGCACGTACACGGGACGACCTATCCGGCCGGCCTCGATCTGGGCCTTGACCGTGCGATACCGATCATCGAATCGTCGCGTCTGCCCGATCATGAGCCTCACGCCATGAGCGACGGCGGCGGCGATCATCGCATCTGCATCGTCCAGCGACGGCGCGATCGGCTTCTCGCACAGGATGTGCTTGCCGGCCTCCGCGGCCTCGATCGCCAGCACGGCGTGCGTCCACGGAGGCGTACAGATGTCCACGGCATCCACGTCCTCCCTGGCGAGCAGTTCGCTGAGCTGCGTGTAGGGCGTAGCCCCCGTCATGTTCGCAATGCTGTTGGCGCGAGCCGGTACCGCATCGCAGACCGCGACGAGCGACGCGCTTGGCAGCTCGGCGTACGCGGGAAGGTGCCCCTTCACTCCGATGTTTCCGCAACCGATCATGGCGACGCGAACGGATGCTTTGTCAGACATGGATCACACGCCTTTCTCGCAACCGTCGCTCGATGACCGGCCGACCCATCAGGCCGTAGAGAACCGGACTGTCCGAAACGTTTCGGATATAGGCTGGGGTGAACATACTGTCTCGGGCTCTACCGTGTCAACCGATTCTGGACCGAGGAGGTCTCGTTGCAACGCGACGAGTCATACAACGACGAGGGGACCACCGCCGAACGCCGGCCCACGCTGCGCGACGTCGCCCGGGAGTCCGGCCTCTCGGTGACCCAGACCTCGCGAGCACTCAACGGCCACAGCGACGTCGCCGAGGTGACACGACAGAGAGCGACGGATGCAGCACGACGCATCGGCTACATCCCCAACCTCGAGGCGCGCCGGCTCAAGAAGCCAGACGCCCGGTCGCATTCGATCGGCCTGATCTTGGATACGACCAGCCAGCGCTTCTCGGATCCCTTCTTCGGCGAGCTCCTCACGGCGCTGGTGGACGAGGCGGCTGCCAGCGGATACGAGCTCCAACTGTCTGCACCGTTGGCGGACGAACACCCCGTTGCGTCGTACGACCGAGCGATTCGAGCCAACCGCGTCGATGGATTCGTGGTGCTGCGGACTGCCATCGAAGACCCCCGCATCGAGCACCTCGCTCGGAGCGGTCTGCCTTTCGTCACGTTCGGTGAGTCCGCACACGCCGAGGATCACCCTGCCGTGACGGACTCGACCGACTGCATGCGACCGGCGATCGATCATCTGGTTGCTCTGGGACATCGTCGCATCGGCTGTGTCGCCGAGCCCCTGGCGTTTGCCCTCGCCGCCACGCGGTACCAGTCGTTCCGGAGCGCCCTCGGAGCCCACGGCATCGAGGCGAGCCCCGAGTACACCGTCGTCGCGGGCTATCGGGAGGAGTCCGGACTCACCGCGGCGCTCCGCTTGCTCGACCTGCGCCAGCCGCCCACAGCGCTCGTGACGTTCAACGACCTGCTGGCCGTCGGGGCGATGCAGGCTGCTCGCTCGACAGGCGTCGACGTACCTTCGGACCTGAGCATCGTCGGATTCGACGACATCTACGCTGCCCGTTACACGACGCCGCCACTCACGACCCTCCGCCACCAGCCGGCAACGATCGGGCGTCGGCTCATCCGGCAGTTGTTGCGAGCCATGGACGAACCCGGGACCGTCGAGCACGTGTACGTCACACCGGAGCTGATCGTGCGAGGTTCCACGGCGCCGGTCCCGTCGTAGCTCTGTCACAGGGCCGCTTCGACAAGCGGTCGATGGCTAATCGACCACTTCGCTGAATCCTGAGCCCTCCGGACGGATCAACTGATCCATGGTGCATTCCTCGGCGGCTTTGTCTGGACGCCAGCGCTCGAAGCGAGTCGCATGCCGGAAGCGGCCGCCTTCGAGCTGGTCATAGCTGATCTGGACGACGACCCCCTGCTCGACCGGGATCCAATCCAGCGACTTGCCCGCCGACCAGCGGCTCTGCATGCCCGGCACCCTCGTGTGCTCGTCACCGCCGAAAGACTCTTCGGTGCGGATCCGTTCGAATTGCCGCAGCAGCTCCACCCGGTCGTGATTCGAGAACCCGGAGCAGTGACCCATGAAGTGGAAGTCACCGTTCTCGTTGTACAGTCCGAGCAGGATCGAGCCGATCTTGTCGCCGTCCTTGTGAATGCGGTAGCCGCCGACGACACAGTCGCAGTCACGCCGGTGCTTCCACTTGATCCACTGCCGTTTGTCTTCCACGTAGGGCTCGTCGAGCCGCTTGACGATGATGCCATCGCATCCGGCTGCTTCGTACTCCTGGAACCAGCGCGTCGCCTCGTCGAGGTCGTCCGTGATCGGTGTCAGATGCCACGGGAAGTCCAGCCCGGCGAACAGAGCCTCGAGCGCCTTCCGCCGCTCGGCATAGGGGGTTTCGTGCAGGTCCTCACCGTCGACTGCGAGGAGGTCGAACGCGACCAGCTCGGCGGGTGTCTCCTCGGACAGCTTCGTGATACGCGACTCGGCGGGATGGATCCGCATCTGCAGGGTGTCGAACTCGGTGACGTCGTCGATGACGACGACGACCTCACCGTCGACCACCGTGCCCGGCGGGAGCTGGGCCAGCGCGGGGCGCAACTCGGGAAAGTACCTCAGCAGGTCCTTCCCGTTGCGGGAATCGAGCCGGGGCTCTGCACCCGACCAGGCGATCGCTCGGAACCCGTCCCACTTCGGCTCGTAGACGACGCCCGGTGGCGGCGGGGGTGTCTCCTTGACTCGAGCCTTCATCGGTTTGACCGGCGGCTCGAATGGGAAATCGTTGCTCACAATGCCATTTCTTCGTCGCGGGGCGCCACGGTACGCGCCATCCGCTTTGCGAAGTAGTAGATGCGCTTCAGGTTGGCGATCACGTCGATCTCGAGCCGGTAGTTCGCCACCCGGTCGGGCGCATCGGCGCGCAAGCGCTCGGCTTGATGCACCGCCGCCGCCCGCTCCAGGCGGTTCATCTCCGCCTTCATGCGCCCCACCGACTTGCCGGCCCGGTAGTCGAGATCGGTCACCGCCCGGACGGCCTCGTCCAGCGCCTCGGCGACCGCGGAGTGCAGCTCCACGAGCACGGCGCGGGTGGCGTCGCTGACCTCGAGGCCGTGCTCCACGCGAGCCAGTCCCAACCCGACGAGGTTGGTCTCGATGACGTCTCCGATTGCCTCGAGATCGTTGGTTGCCTCCATCAGCGCCAGCAGCTCATCCGTGATCTCTGTCGACAGACGCTGCGAACCGACCTCACCGAGGTACTCGATGATCTGGGCGTGGAGATCATCGACCTCTTCGTCCATCTGCTCGATCTCGAGCAGCGTCCAGCGAGTCCCGCTGAGAATGGCCGGCAGCACGCCGTCGAGCATGCCGCCGACACGGCTGCCCATTCTGCTCACCTCCCGACGGGCGCGGTCCAGGGCAAGGGCCGGGGTCCGCACCAATGTCGGATCGAGGTACTTCGCCTGCACCGAGGGCCCGACGTCGCCGCGATCGGGAACCAACCGAATGGTCAACGCTGTGAGCTGCGGCACAAAGCCGATGAACAGTAAGGCGTTGACCACGTTGAACGTGGTGTGGGCGTTGGCGATCTGGCGAGCGGTTGCCCCGCCGATCGACTCCATCCATCCCGCCAGCAGGCCCAGGAACGGCAGCCAGATGATGACGCCGCCGACGTTGAAGAGTGTGTGCCCGGCGGCGGCACGCATCGCATCGCGTGGCTTACCGATCGCAGCCAGGATGGCCGTCACTGCCGTCCCCACGTTGGCGCCGAGTACCAGGGCGATGCCCGTCTCGAGGGTGATCAAGCTCTCCTGGGCGAGCACGATCACGATGCCCGTCGTGGCCGAGGAGCTCTGTACGAGCGCCGTGAATGCGGCGCCAACGAGGATCCCGAGAAACGGGTTGGCGAGGGTTGCCATCAGGTCGATGAACGTCTCCGATG
The DNA here is from genome assembly GCA_965216945.1 of Acidimicrobiia bacterium. Lineage (GTDB taxonomy): Bacteria > Actinomycetota > Acidimicrobiia > Spongiisociales > UBA5794 > DATHZQ01. The sequence goes on from CBDCGU010000003.1 coordinate 1,461,340, forward strand.
TCCTCAGCGGCGACATCGCATCACCCATGGTCGCCATGCCGAAGAAGACCAGGCCCAGACCCATGACGGCGGTGCCCTGTGCCTGACGATCGGGTCGCTTCGAGAAGAACATCACGCCGAAGCCGACGGCAACGGCCGCCAGGGCGTAGGTCGTCACCTTGAAGGCAATGATCTGTGCCGTGATCGTGGTGCCGACGTTGGCGCCGATGATGACCGACATGGATTGGGTGAGCGTCATCAAGCCCGACGAGATGAAGCCGACCACGAGCACCGTGGTCACCGAGGAGGATTGGATGAGCGCCGTGACCCCCGCACCGGTGAGCAGTCCTGTGAAGCGGTTCGTGGTGAGCTTGCTGAGGATGCCCCGCAACCGGGGACCGGCGACCAGCCGCAGCGACTCGGTCATGCGATCCATGCCGAGCAGGAAGATGGCCAGGCCGCCAAACAGGGTGATCAACAGGAACACCATGTCGATGTCCTCGGACGCCTCAGCGGCGGCGGTGGCCCAGATCACGCCGGCGAGCTCGGGAGAAGGGAGAGCACGACGGCGTCAACTCCCGCCGTCGTTGCGGTCGTCCTTTGCCTCGTCGTAGTAGTCCAACTGGTCGACGGGGAGCACGAGCGCCGTCATGAGGTTCATGACATGGGCGGTGATTCGCTTGAGGAATCGGAAGAACAGCGCCCGGGACACCGCATCGAAGGCCGAGCCCTCCGACTTGGCCTGGGCCACGACGTGATCGTCGTATTCGTCGAGGTAGCGGTCCGCATTGGCCACCAATGCGGCGGCCCGGTCCACATCGCGCGCCTCGAACGCGTCGGCGGCGTCGGAGATGAGCTGGCCGACGGCATCGCGGTATCTCTTCAGCTCATCGCCGTCCGCCGCGGTTGAGAAGTCGGCGCCAATCTTGGCGAGGTCGTAGAGGTTCTTGGAGTAGTCACCGACCCGCTCGACGTCCTTGACGACACTCATGTACGCCAGCACCAGCGGGAGATCGACATCGCCGGTCACCGCGCTGTGGGTCATCAAGGCCCGGCGCACCTCTCGCTGCGACTCGTTGATGTGGCGATCGGTGCCCTTGACCTCGCGTTTGGTGGCCTTGGACTTGCCACCACCAAAAACGGCGGCGGTGGCCGAGTCGTAGACCTCCCGGCCCTCGCGCAACATCTGGACGATGGTGGCCTCCACCTCCTCCATGGCAGTGCCGCCGCGTTTGCCCCTGAAGAAGTCCAGCACCATGTCAGTCCTCCTTGCTCAAAGAATCACGATACCCAGGAGTGGGATCACTACGAAAGCACCCACCAGATATGCCAGCGCAAGCGACTTGCGCTCGATGGCCAGATCGGCGAGTCGTTCGGCCAGCTGAACGGGCACGTAGCGGACCTTTCCCCAAGGGTAGATGAGGAGGATCCCGGCGATGTTGAACAAGGTGTGGGTGACGGCGATCGTGAGCCCGTCGATCGCTCCGGCGCCCAGAGCGGCGATGAGAGCCGTCACCGTGGTTCCGATGTTGGCACCCAGGGTGATCGGATAGGCATTGCGCACGAGGAGGATGCCCGAGGCGACGAGGGGGATGAGGATCGACGTCGTGATGCTCGACGACTGCACGGCGATGGTGACGATCGTTCCCACCAGCAGCCCGACAAGACCCGACTTGGCGAGCGCAGCATTGAGAGACCGCTCGATGCGGTCGGCCACGAGCACCTTCATGTTCTTCGTGATGAGCGTCAACGCGAGGTAGATGAGGGCGATGCCGGCGATGATCGCCAGGACGGCCAGAGCGGTCTCGTTCTCGGTGAAGATCTCGAAGAACGACTCGATCTGGGTCGCAAACCACTTCACTGCACCCTTGATGGGGCTGTCGAAGCTGCCGCCCAACTCCTGGCCGCCGGAGAGGAACAGTGCGATCTCTTCGGCAGCCTTGGAGAGGAACCCCGTGAGGAGCTCGAGCGGGAGCAGAATCGCCACGGCGATCACGTTGAAGAAGTCGTGCATCGTGGCCGCGGTGAAAGCCCTGCGGAACTCGTCGGAATGCCGGATGTGGGTGATCGCCACGATCGTGTTCGTCACGGTGGTGCCGATGTTGGCGCCCATGATCATCGGCACCGCCGTCGGCACATCGATCACACCGGCCGCCACGAGCCCGACGATCGTGGAGGTCGTCACCGATGACGATTGGACGAGCACCGTGGCGAGGACGCCGACGAACAATCCGGCCAGGGGGTTGGTGACATTCTCGAACAGCGCATCCGTGAAGTCGCTACCAAGACCCTTGATGCCCGTCTCGAGCAGCTTGACGCCACCGAGGAACAGATACAGGAGCGCAATGACGAGGAGAGCGCGCAGCGGGCCAGGCAAACCACCCAACCGAACCTTGGCCTGCGTGCTCTCCATACGCCTCCGTGTTGGCGGCAGATTGGCAGGTCTGTGGGGTTCGTCTCAAGTCGAGGCTGCGAGTTGGCGACGCCACGTCGGATAGGCTCCGCTGCACGCCCTCGCAGGGGCTGGCGGCGAGCGATGGAGGCGGTCCGATCATGAGCAGAGCGGCGGCGGCCCGCGCCGCGGCGGCGGCCCAGGAGGGACCCACGATTCTGGGAATCGTGCGGTGACGGCGCGCCAGCCGATCACAGCCGTCATCCCGGCCGCCGGCTTCGCCAAGCGCCTCGGCGACACCATCGACGGCTCCAAGGAGGTCGTCGACGTGGGCGGGGTCCCCGCAGCTGCCCACCTCTTGCGACGCCTCGCCGCCAGCGAGATCACTCGCGGTGTGATTGCACTGCGCCGCGGCAAATGGGACGTGCCGAACGCGCTGCGGGGGGACCATCTCCACGGCGTCGATCTTGCGTACGTGATGGTCGACGAGACGCCGAGCGTCGTGCACTCCCTGGCACCGGCTCTCCGGCTGGCCGCCGGGGACGTCATCGCCCTCGCCTTCCCGGATGTCATCTACGAGCCGCCCGACGCTCTCCGTGCACTCGCCCACCGGCAGCGAGCCGTCGGGGCCGACGTCGTACTCGGCTTGTTCGAGACGGATGCGCCTGAGCGGGTCGACATGGTGCGGCTCGATCGATCGGGACGGCCAGTCGATATCGTGATCAAGCAACCGGACCAGGGACTGCGTTATTCGTGGACGCTGGCGCTGTGGGCCCCGAGCTTCACCCGATTCCTCCTCGGCTACCTGGAGGATCTCGATGCGGGGCCGGCGGCCGAGCAGCCGGAGCTGCAGATCGGTGAGGTCGTGCAGTCGGCGATTCGCCGCGGTCTCGACGTTGCAGCCGAAATCGTCGACGGCGGAAGCTACGTCGACGTGGGCACGCCCGCCGGACTGGAACGAGCCCGCCGGCTGCGGTTCACCTGACGCAGGGGCACTACCCCGGCACGCCACGGCGCCGCAGCGCGTCCGCCAGACCGTCGACGTCGAGCACCGTCACCGTCAACCCCGGGTGCGGCATCACGTCCCCCGGCACCAAGGACCGCACCGGCTCGGCGAACCGCACGCACAGCCCTCGCCGTGTGCTCGAGCCGAATGTGAGCCCGCGGTCCTTGAACGAACCACGGGCGCCAATCGCCTTGAACCAGCGATAGTCGCCTGATGTCTCGAATCCCACGAGATTGGCGATCGGAGTCTCCACTCGCCAGCGCCCAAACTGCGCGGTGAACGTGGTGTCGTCGACCGTCACTTCGGAGTTGGAGGGCTTGACCCCGATCGTGGCGAGCATCCAGCGATACTTGTCTTCGAAATCGAAAGCGAAGTGCTCCATCCGCCCAGTCCAGCACATACCGTCGGGTCCGTGACATCGGCGGATCACGGCACGTCGGGGCCAGATTACAATTTGAGCAGCTGCTCAAAGTTTGCGAGGTTACGCAATGGTCAAGGACAACCCCGGGAAGCTGAACCGTCGCCGGGTCGCCATCGTCGACGGGCTCCGTACGCCCTTCGCCAAGTCGGGCACCACGTACCACCACCTCTCGACGCTCGATCTGGCTGCAGCGTGCGTGACCGAGTTGGTGGAACGGGCCCCGATCGGCCACGGCGACGTCGACCAGGTGATCCTCGGCGCGGTCGTTGCCGACATCGCCGGGCCGAACATCGCCCGCGAGGTTGCCATGCGGTGCGGATTCCCCGCTGCGATCGACTCGTACTCGGTGAGCCGGGCATGCGCCACGAGTACCCAGGCCATCGTCAACGGCGTCCAGGCAATACTCACGGGCGACGCCGACATCGTCATCGCCGGCGGCGCCGACTCTCTGTCGAAGCCTCCGATCCTCTACGACGACAACGTCGTGGACGCCTTGATGGCGGCCTCGAACGCCAAGGACCTCCCCGGGAAGATCCGCGCCTTCTCGTCGATCAAGCCGCGCGACCTCGCACCCAAGCCACCCGCCCTCGCGGACCTGAGCTCCGGCCTCACGATGGGCCAGGCGGCGGAGAAGATGGCGCGGGAGAACGGCATCGGTCGCGAGGCCCAGGACGCCTTTGCGCTGGCTTCGCACCAGAAGGCGGTCGAGGCCTGGGAGAAGGGCATCTTCGATGACGAGGTCATGAGCCTGCCCCTGCCGCCCGCCTTCGAAGAGACGGTCACCCGCGACACCATCCCGCGCGGCGACACGTCGCTCGAGAAGCTCGGCAAGCTCAAGCCGGTGTTCGACCGCAAATACGGCACCGTCACGGCGGGCAACAGCTCACCGCTCACCGACGGTGCGGCGGCGGTCGTGTTGATGGAGGAGGCGACGGCCCGCAGGTTGGGTTTGGTGCCACGAGCGTTCATACGCTCGTGGGCGTTCGCCGGTCTCGACCCGTCGTGGCAGATGCTGATGGGACCGGCGTTCGCCACGCCGAAGGCGCTGGATCGAGCAGGCATGACCCTCGCCGACATCGACGTGGTCGACATGCACGAGGCCTTCTCGGCGCAGATGCTCTCCAACCTACAGGCGTTCGCCTCCCCTGCGTGGGCCCAGGAGCACCTGGGCCGCGACGAGGCAATCGGAGAGATCGACGAGGAGACGTTGAATCTCTACGGAGGCTCGATCTCGCTGGGCCATCCCTTTGCCGCCACCGGTGCACGCCAAGCCCTCACGATGGCGAACGAGCTGGTGCGACGCGACGCCGGCACGGCCCTGATCACCCAATGTGCGGCCGGCGGCCTCGGCGCCGCCCTGATTCTGGAGCGCTGAGCATGACTGCAACCCTTCCCGGCCAGGAGCTCGCCAACATCAGGCTGACCGTCGACGACGATGGGGTCGCCACCGCCCTGATCGACCGGCAGGGCGAAACCATGAACACGCTCGGCCCCGATGTGGCCATGGACCTGGAGGCGGTCGTTGCCCGCTGCGAGCAAGACGATGCGATCAGAGCCCTCGTCATCGGATCGGCCAAGCCCGGGAACTTCGTGGCCGGCGCCGATATTCGATGGCTGCAGGGACTCGACGACTCCGCCGAGGCCTTGACCCTCCTCAGTGAAGCGCACGAGGTGTTCAAGCGGCTGGAGGCCCTCCACCGCCGTGGTCGCCCCGTGGTCGCCGCGATCCACGGCGCCTGCCTCGGCGGCGGTCTCGAGCTGGCGATGGCATGCGGGATGCGCATCGTCTCCGACGACCAGAAGGCGACGCAGCTCGGCCAGCCGGAAGTGAAGCTCGGCCTGATCCCGGGAGCCGGCGGCACGCAGCGCCTGCCCCGTCTCGTTGGCATCGCCGCCGCACTCGACCTGATCATGACGGGCCGCTCGGTGCGGCCGAGGAGCGCGCTGAAGATGGGCCTGGTCGACGAGATCTGCCCGAAGGAGGTGGTGCTGTCGGTCGCCCAGACCCGCGCCCGGGAGGCGATCGGCAATCCGCCTGGAGGGGAAGGTGCGTTCGACACGATCAAGAGCTGGCTGTCTCCCAAGCATCTGCAGGAACTGGCGCTCGAGGACAACCCCCTGGGTCGCAAGGTGCTGTTCTCCAAGGCCGAGGACCAGATGTTGGCGACGACCAAAGGCAACTACCCGGCCCCCAAGGCTGCCCTCGATGTTGTCCGCACGGGTGTCGACAAAGGCATGGACGCGGGTTATGCCGCCGAATTGGCGGCGTTCGCCGATCTCGTCGTCTCGTCGGAGGCCAAGTCGCTCATCCGCATCTTCCTCGACAGCCAGGCGGTGAAGAAGGATCGCGGCGTCGACGGGGACGTCGAGGCGAGGCCTGTGTCGAAGGTGGCCGTGCTGGGCGGTGGGTTGATGGGCGGCGGCATTGCGGCGGTCAACACCACCCAGGCCGGCGTGCGGACGCGCATCAAGGAGATCGACCACGCCGGGGTCCAGCGGGGACTGTCGTACGTCGGCAAGATCGTCTCCGGGCAGGTGAAGAAGCGGCGGCTGTCGGTGCGCCAGGCCGCCGCCATGATGCAGACGGTCACCGGCTCGGTCGACTACCGGGGCTTCGCCGACGTCGACCTCGTCATCGAGGCCGTGTTCGAGGATCTCGATCTCAAGCACTCCGTACTCCAGGACGTCGAGGGTGTTCTTCCGACCGATGCGATCTTCGCCTCCAACACGTCATCGATACCCATCACGGAGATCGCCGCGGCGAGCACGAGGCCGCAGCAGGTCATCGGGATGCACTACTTCTCCCCGGTCGAGAAGATGCCGCTGCTGGAGGTGATCGTCACGGACAAGACCGCGCCGTGGGTCACTGCGACGTGTGTCGAGTTCGGCAAGCGGCAAGGGAAGACGGTGATCGTGGTCAACGACGGCCCCGGCTTCTACACGACCCGCATCCTCGGTCCCTACATGAACGAGGTCGGGCACTTGCTGCTCGAGGGCGTCCGCATCGAGGACATCGACGGAGCCATGGTCGATTGGGGGTTCCCGGTGGGCCCCGTGACGTTGATGGACGAGGTCGGAATCGACGTCGGCGTCAAGATCGTGAAGATCATGCAGCAGGCGTTCGGCGACCGCATGACGCCACCGGACAGCTTCGCCCGCCTCCATGCCGACAACCGGGCTGGTCGCAAGAACGGCCGCGGCTTCTACAAGTACGAGGACGGCAAAAAGGGCGAGGTCGATCGCAGCGTGTACGAGGCCTTGGGGGTCACGGTCAACCAGCGAATCGGGAAGCAGGAGATCCAAGATCGCCTGAGCGCCCTCTTCGTCAACGAAGCAGTGCGCTGTCTCGAGGAGGGCATCCTGCGCAGTGCACGCGACGGGGATATCGGCGCAGTGTTCGGCCTGGGCTTCCCGCCGTTCCGCGGGGGTCCTCTTGCGTTCGTCGATCGCTACGGAGCCGGCCGCCTCGTCGATCTGCTCGAGGGCTTCGCCGGCAAGTACGGCGATCGATATCTGCCTGCCGACCTGCTCCGCTCCCATGCCGCAGACGGCACGCCGTTCCGACCGTGAGCCCTCCGCAGGAGCACCTCAACCACGGCCGAGAATCCTCTCCGGCGTGATGAGCACCGCGGCCCTGCGCTCTTGGCGCATGACGCGGTCGTATTCGGCGTAGTCCTCGTGGGTACCGCCTGCGGCGCGGAAGACGTCCTGGAGCAGCATGCGGAGACCCTCGCCGTCGACGCCGGGTATCGCGTCGTCCGGACCCACGATCTCGACCGGCCCTTCGACACCCGCCCAAGCCCAGCCATCGCGAAAGGTCAGGGAGGCGCGCCCGCGGTGGCGAAGGAGGCGAAGTTTGTAGGCGTCGCCGAGAGCGACAAAGCCCACGACATCCCCACCGGTCACGGGATGCGCCAGGACTCCGCCGTTGACCACGGTGCTGTGGACCGATCCGTCGTGCCGCACCACCGACACGGTGGCGAGGCCGTTGTTGCCGGAGACGATCCTCCGCACGTCTTCCAATGTGGGCATGTGACCACTCCCGGGGGGATTCGGTCGGCTGGGGATGGGACCCCTGCCGACACGGCGATGAGCCGCAAGGCAACGGGCCAACAGCACCTGCTGAGGGCCAGCCTATCCGCTGATTCTCCGGACAGGCCGACAATGGGATTGAGCCGGGCGACCCGTGGTTGCCGGCACCCCCAATCCATAGAATGCGCCGCGGCGGGCCGTATTCGCCGAGAAGCCGTCGACAGCCGAGGGGACACATGGAACTGCGCATGACACTGCTATTGGCGCTCGCCCTGATGACGGCCGCATGCAGCGGCAACGTCTTCGATCTCGAAGTGGGCCAGTGCTTCGACGACCCCGACTCCTTCGATGAGGTCGCCAACGTCGACATCGTCGACTGCGCCGAACCGCACGACAACGAGGTCTATCACGTCTTCGACCTCGCCGACGGCGACTACCCGGGCCTGGCGGCCGTCGAGGCCGATGCGGGCGACGGATGCCTGGCGCAGTTCGAGCCGTTCGTAGGCAGGGACTACGCCTCATCGCAGCTCGACGTTCGCTACCTGTACCCGACGCCCGAAACCTGGGACGAGGGGGATCGTGAGATCGTCTGCTCGCTCTTCGATCTGAGTGGTGATCCGATGACGGGCTCCCAGCAGGGCTCGGGCCGCTGACGCCAAACCCGAGGACGCAATCGAGGGGGGAGCCGGGAACGGCTCCCCCCTCGATCTCTGCTGGCCCCCCCGGAGCTGTCGTTGCTGGGCTGCACGGCGCCCAGTCCTCACCGGCAGGATGCGTCCGGTTGCTCAGCCGCGGGTGATCGTGACCATCAGCACTGCACCGTCCCAGTTGTGGGCGGTGAGCAGGTCGGCGTTGCCGGAGATACCGGCGTGCGGCGTGATGACGTCGTGGGTGTCGATGCCGTCGTTGTTGTTGCCGTTGTCGTCACCGTCGAGAACGGCGGGACCAAGCAAGCTGCAGGCGTCGACGATGTCCTCACTCTCCTCGGTGTTGTATTCCGAGCCGGCGTCGTAGGCGCCGAGGTAGTACGTCACGGAGCCGCGCCGCGGCAGAGCAAGCGAGTCGCCACCGGCGAAGCCGTCGTTCGTGCAGATCAGCATGCCCGCCAGCGACAACACGTCGTCGCGCATGCCACCGATCTCGATCGTCACCGAGTCGCCGAAGTCACCGAACGTGGTTCCCGCCAGAGTGAGTGGCTGGCCGACGTTGACGACGTCGGTCACGTGGCGAGCGCCGTACAGCGCATCGAAGGCCACGCTCGGGTCGCCGTTCTCGGCGATGGCGACGATCCCCTCCGAAGCTGCGTCGCCGACGCTCCAGAAACTGTTGCGGTTGTGGTGGGTGACCACGACGGGAGGTGAGATCGGCTGGGTGGCCGCAAGATTGGTGATCGTCACCTCGTACGTTCCGGGGACCTCGGACTCGTTGGCGGCGGCGGGCACGGCAAATGCCGCAACCATCAGCGCAGCGCCAAGCACAGCAAGGAATCTCCGCATGCGTTCGTTCCCTTCTCCAGCGGTACCTCCGCTGACGAGATCAGCATGCGTATCAGCCCTGACGAGGTGGTGAACCCGTCCTTAACAAAGAAGGAACTCGGCGAGCCCGCGCTCAGTCGTGCTGGTTGCTCGCCGTGGCCGGCACGACGGAGATCCGGGACACGATGCTGGTGTGGCCATCGTCCCAGCGGACCTCCACCGAGTCGCCGTGCATCGACTTGATGGTGCCGACCGGGGCGGCTTGACCCACCTTCTTCGTGAGCTTGACGACTTTCATGCCCGTCTTCAACATACGATCACCTCCTGACGAGAAGAATACGGATCGCGGCCGGGAGTGGCCCGGGCAGGAAGGCCCCGGTTACCCGAGAAAGAGGGCTCTGTCGCCAGCCGCCCCAGACGAGCAGGTTGTCGCTCCCACGATCTCGCCGGCACGGACGGCCGCCGCCCGCACATCGATGATCTCCGACCCGTCGGCCCCATCCTCACATGCCGGCACCGGCACGGCGTTCACGCTCTGCCCGGCTCCGAACCGGGCGCCGGGTGGTGGCTACTCGCCGTACACCGGAGCGCCTTCGTTGAACGCCGCCCACGCAAACCAGAACTCGTTCATGTGGATCACCGACTCGAGTTGGGTCCCGGCCAACTCGCCGTCGACTGCAACCCCGAGCAGGTTCCACGTCGTACCGGTCTCGGCGTCGACGAACGTGTCGCTGTCGCCCTGGGCGGAGAAGGTCAACTCCTGACCATCGACCCGGCGGTCGAAGGCGATACCGGTTCCAATGGCTTGTCCACCGGCGTTGGTGCGCGCATCGAGCGGGTCGGCCGTCTCGGCTGCACCCCACCACACGGCGACGGGCACACCGTTGACCTCGTCGTTGACGGCGCGCTCCTCTTCGATCACCGCAAAGGGGTATGCCTTCGTCTCGCCATCGACGCGCACGCCGACGACACGGGACAGCGCCTCGTAGCGCTCGTCGATCTCGCCGGTGAAGAATCGCCCGAAGGGGGCGGAGCGACTCGTGTAGCCGAAGTAGCCGTTGGTTCCATAATCGAACGGACCGCTGTCCTTGCTCAACACGTCACCTTCGGGGTTGTTGGCCTTGAAGTCGCCCCAGCTGATGAGGGCTGTGGGCAGGAACTCGAGCTGTGTGCCGGCGAAGTCACCCACGATTCCCTCACCCGTCGCTTGCTGCCACAGGGACACGGTGGCGTCATCCCACATCACGAGGTCGCTGTGCCGCAGCAAACCCGAGACACCAAATCGCAGTACCTGACCGTCGACGCGACGATCGAAGGCAGCTGCCGTGTTGCAGAGCGGGCAGTACGTCAGCGAGAAGGGCACGTCGCCACGCTGGTCATTGACGATCTCGTGGGAAGTGAGGATCCGGACGGGGTAGAAGAGCGCCTCACCCTCCACTTCGAGCAGGATCCCGACCTCCTGGTCCTCGAGCCAGTCGTTCGCCGACTCGATGTCCTCGTAGACCGGTTGGTCGATCGGGCGGATCAGGTCACGCGGATCGCTGGCGGCCAAGCCAACACGCAGTTCCTCGAGGTCGATCGTCGATTTGGCCCAATTGGTCGGCCACACGTTGCCCAGCACACTGATCTCGAACGGGAGCTCCACGTCTCCACCCTCTCCTCGAGTGGTCTCGGTCGGCGCCTCCGTGGTGTCGTCGGGCGCGGTCGTGGTCGATTCGGCCGCCACGGTGGTGTCCGTCTCGGCGTCCCCGACGGCTTCATCGCCGGTGGCCCCACCACAAGCGGCGAGTACGACGGCAATGGCCGCGGCGGCGATGGTCCAGCGCTTCATTGTGCGTCCTTGGTGTTGTGGTCCGGCTTCCTGGTCACAACGACCGTACCGCAGTGCGGCGTGCGGCAAGTGTCGGCTGCGGGACACTTCGCAAGCCGGTGGGCGCTCTGGGGCGGCGATCGACCACACCAGCAGGCACCAAAGCGCAGCGGGTTAGATTGGCTCGGCCGCAGAGGGAAAGCGATGCCCGACCTGTTCCCGGACTACGAGCAACACGACGCCACCTCGCTCGCCCACCTCGTGGCGAGCGGCGAACTGCGTGCTTCGGAGCTCGTCGAAACGGCCGCCGAACGCATCGAGCGGCGAAACCACACGATCAACGCCGTGGTCAGCCGTCGCATCGAGGCGGCGCTGGCATCGGTCGACGATTCTCCGCCACCGCCCGGCCCTTTCGGTGGCGTCCCGTTCCTCATCAAGGATCTCATCTCCGAGACCGGCGAGCCCTTCACGATGGGCTCCGTGTTCTTTCGGGACTTCATCGGCGTTGTCACTCCCGAGGTGATTCACCGCTTCCGTCGTGCGGGGCTCATCTCCCTGGGACGAACCAATACGCCGGAATTCGGGTTGCTGCCCACCACCGAACCCCGCCTGTTCGGACCGACCCGCAACCCGTGGGACCTCGATCACTCCCCGGGGGGTTCGAGTGGCGGCGCAGCCGCGGCGGTGGCGGCGGGCATCGTACCGATGGCTCATGCGAGCGACGGGGGCGGGTCGATCCGCATCCCGACGTCGGCCTGTGGGCTCTTCGGAATGAAGCCCAGCCGCGGCCGCGTCCCGCTGTACCCGCCTGCCACCGCCGACTTCGTCTCGACCTCCTTCTGTGTCAGTCGCAGCGTGCGGGACAGCGCGGGTCTCCTCGACGAGGTGGCCGGTCACCTTCCCGGGGCACGTTTCACCCCACCCTCTCCCCCGATCTCGTACAGGGAAGCCGCCGCCGAGGACCCCGCCCGCTTGCGCATCGCGTTCACCGTTCACGACTTCAACGGCGAGCCCGTGCATCCGGACTGCGCCGCCGCCGTCTCCAATACGGTGTCTCTCCTCGAGGCGCTCGGGCATGACGTGGAGGAGGCGGCGCCGAAGCTGGATGGCGCCCTCATCGCCGACGCCTTCCTGCAGTGGTGGAAAGCCATGCCCCAGGCGGGCTTTCTGCTGATCTTGCAGGAAGTGGAGCGGCGAACCGGCGGCAAGGCGCTGCGGCGGATCCTGGGTGACGCCCGAACGATGAAGGCGATCGCTCGCCTCGACAAACGCCGCTCAGGGCGTGATGGGTTCGAACCGTTCACGTGGACGCTGGTGGAGCGAGCCCTGCAGATGACCCCCGGCGACCTCCTCCTCGCCACCAACGACTTGCAGCAGTCGTCGTACGAGTTGGGGAGGTTTCTCGGCGAATACGACGTCCTGCTCACGCCCACGCTCGGGCAGCCGCCGAAGCGCATCGGCGAGCTCGACCAGACGACACCTTTCGAGCAGTTCGAGGAGGAGCTGGGCCGCTACGTGCCATTCACGCCGATCCCCAACTTCGCCGGCGTCCCGGCGATGTCGGTACCACTGGCTTGGAACGAGGAAGGGCTCCCGATCGGCTCACACTTCATCGGCAGGCACGGCGAGGAGCACGTCTTGTTCTCGCTTGCCGGCCAGCTGGAGCGGGCGCACCCGTGGTTCGGGCGCCGTCCACCCGTCTCCGAGCGGGCGAATCAGTAGATCGACGCCTCGCCCCCGGCGCGGCCGCTGCGAACCAGATCGAGGTCTTCCTTCAACTTGGCGCGGAGCGCCACGAGATCCGCGGTGACGGTGACCATGCGAAAGCCGCGATCGAGCCGGTCCTGGGCGGTCGCCGTCGTGGCATGAATACCCGGGGTGACCCCGTGGCGCTCGCATGCAGCGACAATGACGTCGAGCGTGTCGAGAAACTCCGGCTCGTTGCTGCGCGGGTGGTACCCCAAGCTGACGGAGAGATCCGCCGGGCCCACATAGATGGCTGCGACGCCCTCGACGTCGAGGAGGGCGTCGATATTGGCGACCGCCTCTGCGGTCTCCACCATGGGGACGCACAGGATGTCGCTGTTGGCTCGATCCCAGTAGTCGGGACCCTCCACCGGCCAGGCGCGGCCCGGGCCGAAGCTGCGGGATCCCGCGGGGGCATAGCGCACCGCCGCCATGGCGGCAGCACATTGCTGCGCCGAGTTGACCATCGGGACGATCACCGCCATCGCCCCGGCATCGAGAGCTTTGCCGATGTGGCCGGTCTGGTTCTCGGGAACCCGCACGACGGGTGTCGCGCTACCGGTCGTGAGGGCCTGCAGCATCGGCACGGTGTCGGCGTAGTCGATGAGACCGTGCTGCATGTCGATGCAGATGTAGTCGAAGTCGTTGGCCGCCATCGCCTCGGCGCTGACCGAGGACGGCATGGTGAGCCAGCCGCCGAGGGCCACCTCGCGGTTGCGGATTCGAGAGAGGAGCGGGTTGGTTCGCATGGCGGCAGCCTATCGCCCGCCCGACCTGCGCCGGAGGTAGACGAGACGGCCGATCCGGCGCTTGGCGACGAGCTTCCGTACCCAGAAGACCGCGATGCCGGCGACGACGATCGCGGTTGTGGCGGCAACGAACGATGCGGCCGAGATCCGCCCGGATGTGTGAAGGAACCACGCCGCAAAGCCACCGGCGATGCCGCAGGCCAGAGCGACACCGCCAACGATGGCTGCCCACGTCCAGTACTGGACCTCGTAAGCGGCAAACAACGCCTCATCGGACGCCAGCCGATCCACCATGGCGCCGACACCGGGATCGGTGGCGGCGCGCCGCTCTCCGGTGCGGTCGCCCCACGCTTCGAGCCGCGCCGACAGCCGACTGGCGATGGGGCCTCCCAGCGTGCCCGCAAGGACGGCACCGGTCACGATGCCCCACCAGAAATCGGTCATGGTGATGTCACCGGGCCGAGTGGCTGCGGACACCCCCAGGGCCGGCGACCAGCGCCTCGGCCGCCAGCCCGACGAAGACACCGGTACACAGGACACCGGGCAGGCTGGAGACGAGCTCGTTCCACCGCACCGGATGCTGGATGGGTTCGACCTGGAGGTCGACGACGTAGTTCCCGTTGTCGGTCACGAATGGCTCGTCGGCAACGGCCCGCAACGTCGGGCTGCCGAACCGGCGGAGCTGATCCATGGTGCCGCGAATGCCGAAACAAGCGACCTCGATCGGGATGGGAAACGTGGCGCCGAGGCTATCGACGAGCTTCGACTCGTCGGCGACGACGATGAACTGATGAGCCGCCGCCGCGACGATCTTCTCCCGCAGGAGTGCACCCCCGCCACCCTTGGTGAGCGCCAGCGACGGCGTGATCTCGTCCGCCCCGTCGATGGCGAGCGCCATGGGACTGTGGCCAACCTCGGTGAGCGGGATACCGTGACGCGCCGCGAGTGCCGCCGTCTCGTCGGAGGTGGGAATGCCGACGACGTCACCGAGTCGCCGCTGCCGAAGCCGCTCCCCGATCTCCTCGATGACGAAACGCGCCGTCGACCCGGTGCCAAGCCCGACCACCTGCCCCGATCGGATCCGGTCGACGGCCGCCAGCGCCGCCGCCCTCTTGAAACGCTCAACAGACATGGGGGGATGATACGTACGGCCGCGTTGGCGGCGCTCCGGGCGAGGGTGGCCCCCCGCACCCGCCCCGTGAGACCCAAGCGGGGCGACCCGACGAACGCTTCTGAGCGGCCCGCGACCCCGGTGAACCGGGCCCGTGAACCGAGGTGCCGGAGTGCAGAGCACCACTCCACGACCGTTGTTTCGCGGGTGTTGTCACGATGTTCACAAATCGTTCACCCGCAGATGGAACTGTGAGCCCGGCAGCCGATGGAACCAGAGGAAGGAGCCTCAATGCGGCGAATCACAGTGACACTCATGGCGGTCGGGCTGCTGGTCGGCGTCCTGGCCGCACCGGCGCTCGCCCGCGGCCAGGGCAACCCGCATCCCACACCCGTCGTGTACGTGACGAGCCAGGGTTTGGCCTACGACTCGATCGTCCTGGCGGATCTCCCGTTCGTCGAGAACGCTCCGTACCAGAAGCTCGAGCCGGGAGGCCCGACCGGGTTGCAGACGGAATGGGGGCCCGGCGACGAGGACTATGTCGGTGGCCGCTGGTGGATGGACACCAACGGGAACGGCGAAATGGACGAAGACGACGCCTTCTTCATGTGTCCTCTGCTCGGACCGGGATTCGTTCCGGCCGGCTGACCCGGGTGTTCGCTGACCGAATGGAGGCCGCCGGCGGCGGCCTCCATTTGCGTGGAGATCGCTTGCCACTCCCGTGATTCGGACTCTCCATCATCGGTCAGCGGGAAGGCCCGGCATCACACCTCGGACAGACACGGATACCCACCCGGCTCTCGAAGATCCCGCCGCACGTGGCACAACGATGTGCGCTTCTCAGCGACCTGGGGACCGCCACGACGCTGCCGCTGCGGCGATCTGTGATCACGTGAATGATCAGACCGAGGGCGGCGACGGGGATGAACATGCCGAGGAGGACGGCGGCGGCGCCGACAAGCCCGGTGACCGTTGCCGCAACGAGCCACATCATGGCGGTCGAAGTGGCACCACCGACCGCGATCAGCGTCACCTCTCTCGCCGTTGTTCGTCCACTCACGCAGACCGCTTCGTCTCTGCCCCGAGCGTATCAAACGAAGCGCCGCCACGCCGTGCGGCTGGGCGTGTGTTCTGCCGGCAGGGGTCACAACGCAGGCGCGCATGATGCGGCCGAGGCGGGTGGCACCCCGGAGGGACAGTGCGGGGCGGTGGGCAAGATCGCCGGCTACTGGTATTCCTCGATCGGCGGGCAGGCGCACACGACGTGGCGGTCACCGTAGGCGTTGTCGATGCGACCGACCGGGGGCCAGTATTTGTCGCTGCGCAGGCTCTCGGCCGGGTAGGCGGCGACCCCGCGTGGGTACGGGTGAGGCCACCCGTCCGCTGTCACGTCCTCGGCCGTGTGCGGGGCGTTGTGCAGCGGGTTGTCGTCGACCGGCCACTCGCCGGCCGCCACGCGGTCGACCTCTGTGCGTATCGCGATCATCGCATCACAGAAGCGATCGAGTTCACGAAGGCTCTCCGACTCGGTGGGCTCGATCATGAGCGTGCCTGCCACCGGAAAGCTCATCGTCGGGGCGTGGAAGCCGTAATCGACCAGGCGCTTGGCGAAATCGTCCACCGACACACCTGGCTCGTGCTTGAAGTTCCGCACGTCGATGATGCACTCGTGGGCCACGAACCCGGTGGGGCCGGCGTACAGCACGTCGTAGTGATCCTCGAGCCGCTTGGCGATGTAGTTGGCGCTGAGGATCGCCACCTCGGTGGCCTTCGTGAGCCCGGACGCACCCATGAGTGCGATGTACACCCAGGAAATGGGGAGGATGCCCGCCGAGCCCCACGGTGCGGCGGCAACGGGGCCGACGCCGTCGCGGTGACCGGTCTGATCCGCGACGAGCGAGTGTCCCGGCAGGAACGGCTCGAGATGGGACAGCACACCGATCGGGCCCACACCTGGCCCGCCACCACCGTGGGGGATCGTGAACGTCTTGTGCAAGTTGAGGTGGGACACGTCGCCGCCGAACTCGCCCGGTTTGGCCACGCCGAGCAAGGCGTTGAGGTTGGCGCCGTCGATGTACACCTGACCGCCGTGCTCGTGCACGACGTCGCACACCTCGCGCACGTCGTCTTCGAAGACACCGTGAGTCGACGGGTAGGTGATCATCAACGCCGCCAGGTTGTCGGCATGCTCGGCGGCCTTGGCACGCAGATCCTGGACGTCCACATTGCCGTTGTCGTCCGTGGCGACCACGACGACCCGCAGTCCCGCCATCGTCGCACTCGCCGGGTTGGTCCCGTGGGCGGAGGCCGGAATCAGGCAGATGTCGCGATGGCCTTCATTGCGGCTCTGATGGTAGCCGCGGATCGCCAGCAGACCGGCGTACTCGCCTTGGGATCCGGCATTGGGCTGCAGCGAGACGGCGTCGTACCCGGTGAGCTCCGCCAGCCAGCCCTCCAGCTCGCCGATGAGCTCCATGTACCCCGCCGCCTGATCGAGCGGCACGAAGGGATGGATGTCGGCGAACTCGGGCCACGTCACGGGCAGCATCTCGACGGTGGCATTCAGCTTCATCGTGCACGAGCCCAGCGGGATCATCGTGCGGTCGAGCGCCATGTCGCGGTGCTGCAGCTTGCGCAGATAACGCAGCATCTCCGTCTCGCTGCGGTACGAGTGGAACACCGGATGCGTCATGAATTCACTGTCCCGGGTCAGGCCCTCGGGCAGACCGGACCGAGCGTCCTCGAGCCCGGTCACCGACCCCTCGATCCCGAAGACCTCGAACAGCGCTTCGATGTAGGGAGCGGTGGTGGTCTCGTCGACCGACATACCCACGTGGTGGTTGTCGACCACGCGCAGGTTGATGCCCCTGTCCTCGGCAGCTTGGACGATCTCGTCCGCCCCTTGCTCGGTGCGAACCGTCAGCGTGTCGAACCACGTGTCGTGCATCAGGCGGTAGCCGCCGGCTTCGAGCCCTGCGGCGAGGATCGAGGTGAGACGGTGGACTCGACGGGCGATGGTGCGGAGCCCTTCGGGACCGTGGTAGACGGCGTAGGCGCCGGCGATGATGGCAAGCAGCACCTGTGCGGTGCAGATGTTGCTCGTGGCCCGCTCCCGCCGGATGTGCTGCTCGCGCGTCGTGAGGGCGAGCCGCAGGGCCATACGCTCCTTGCTGTCGATCGAGACGCCGACGAGCCGTCCGGGCAACGACCGCTTGTACTGCTCACGGGTGGCCATGTAGGCGGCATGTGGTCCGCCGAACATCAACGGGACGCCAAAACGCTGCGACGACCCGACGACGACGTCGGCGCCGAGCTCGCCCGGCGGGGTGAGCAGAGTCAACGCCAGCAGATCGGCGGCGACGGCCACCATCCTGCCGTCCTCCTTCAGCTGGGAAATGAGCTCCGCATCGTGACGCACCACGCCGGTGGTGCCGGGGTACTGGAGGAGCACGGCGTAGGGGTCGGCGCCCACGAGGTCACGATGTGGATCGCCGACCACGACCTTGATTCCCAGTGGCTCGGCCCGGGTCCGGACGACGTTGATGGTCTGGGGGTGACACTCGGAGTCCACGAAGAAGACCTCGCCCTCGTGCTTGCCGACACGCGCCAGCATCGTCATGGCCTCGGCGGCGGCGGTCGCCTCGTCGAGGAGCGAGGCATTGGCGATCTCCATGCCCGTGAGATCGCCGACCATGGTCTGGAAGTTCAGGAGGGCCTCCAGGCGTCCCTGCGAGATCTCCGGTTGGTAGGGGGTATAGGCGGTGTACCAGCCGGGGTTCTCCAGGATGTTTCTCTGGATGACCGGTGGAGTGATCGTGCCGTAGTAGCCCATCCCGATCATCGATCGATAGACCACGTTCTTCTTGGCGATGGCCCGAAGCCGCTCGAGCACGGCCGTTTCGGTCGTCGGGCCGTGCATCGCCAGCGGCGTCTCGAGCCGAATCGCATCGGGAACTGCGGCGTCGAGCAGCTCGTCCAGGCTGCCGACGCCCACCACGTCGAGCATGTGTGCGATGTCGTCATCGTCCGGCCCGATGTGGCGGCGAACGAAGTCCTCGCTCTGGAGCAGTTCGGTGAGCGGTGGGTTCATCTGGCGAGCTCCTCTGGTCGGCCACGCGGCATGTCGGCTGTGGCCCCGTTCTGTCACGGTTGCCTGAGAGATTTCGCCGGTGGACCGGCTTTCCCCTTCGGCGGGATGCGACGCACCCTCTCTCCAGATGTGCCTCGACCCGCGGTACTTGGTGCCTGAGAGATTCCCGGGGCGGTTGCTCCTTCGGCGCCGGCCGAAACCGGTCTCTCCCGCAAGGCCTTGACGGCAGATCCAAATGTACCCGCAACGACGGCGTTGTGCTGCGCCCGTCCGTCAGGGTCGATACCGGAGAGCCGAACCGGCTCGTTAGCCTTGCCCGCATGGCGTGGTTCGACGTACTCGTAGTGGGCGGCGGATTCGGCGGTGCGTTCGGCGCACGGCGACTCGAGGAGCTCCTGCGCAATCACGGCGAGCGCATCCTTCTGGTCGCCCCGGAGAACTTCATGCTCTTCTCCCCCCTGCTCCCCGAGGCGGCCTCCGGAACCCTCGAGCCGCGCCACGCGGTCATCCCGCTGCGGGAACTGCTGGACAGCACCGAGATCCTGGTCGGGAGGATCACGTCCTTCGATGCGGCTGAGCACGTCGCGTCGGTGCGGACCGCAGGTGGCGAACACCGCACGATCGCGTTCGGCAAAGCATTGCTGTCGCCGGGTTCCGTCCCCACGGTGTTCCCCATCCCCGGTCTCGCCGATCACGCCGTGGGCTTCAAGACGCTCGCCGACGCCACGTGGCTGCGCAACCGGGTACTTCACCAACTCGACGTCGCGGAAGGGGCCACCGATCGGGAGGAGCGCCGGCGTCAGCTCACGTTCACCTTCGTCGGCGGCGGCTATGCAGGCGTCGAGGCGCTCGCCGAGCTCGAGTCGATGGCGCGGGAGGCGGTGCGCCGCTATCCGACGCTGACCGCATCCGACTTCCGCTGGGTGCTCGTGGAAGCCCAAGACTCGCTGCTCCCCGGCCTCCACCCCAAGCTGGCTACGTTCACCGAGAAGGTCCTGCGCAGACGGGGCATCGAGGTGCACCTGGAGACACGCCTGGAGAGTTGTGTCGACAAGCGCGTCGAGCTGTCGGGAGCCCCGGTGGCGCCCTACGTGTCGGAGACCATCGTCTGGACGGCGGGACAGCGGCCGAGTCCCACCGTCACGGGTTGGGGTTTGCCCGTAGACCGCCGTGGCTTCGTTCCCGTCGACGCCGGCATGCGTGTCCAGGGTCTGGAAGGCATCTATGCGGTGGGAGACGCCGCTGCCGTTCCCGATCCGGAGGGCGGTCTGTCCCCCAACACCGCCCAGCATGCGCTGCGTCAGGGGCGGGTGGCCGCGACCAACATCGCAGCAGAGCTCGGAGTCGCCGCACCGGCCAACTTCGACTACCGAACCCGGGGCCTCGCCGTCACACTCGGCAAGTGGCAGGGAACTGCCCAGGTGAAGCGATTCACCTTCACCGGACCGCTGGCCTGGTGGATGGGCCGCTCATACCACCTGCTGATGATGCCGGGACTCGCCCGCAAATCCCGGGTCGTCAGCGACTGGACCATGGGGATGCTGTTCCCGCGCGACGTCTCCCAGCTCGGTTCGCTCGGATCGCCCAGCCCGCTCGAGTGAGTCGCCGGCTCAGCGCCTGTCGAGAGACCCCTGCAGCCGCTCCACGGCCTCGATGAAGAACCTCGGCACCGGTTTCTTCTCGAACGACTCCGCATCGACGACCACATAGATCTCGTGGCCGCGGACCACGGTCGCCTCGGTCGCCTCGTTCCACGCCTCGAGGAGGAACCGCAACGAAGTGGTGCCGATCCGGTCGACGCATACCCCCACGGCCAGCTCGTCACCGATCCGGCCCGGGGCGAGAAAGTCGATCTCGGCATGGGCGACGAGCACCTCGTGGCCCGTGGCGTGCAGTTGGTGACCGGGATAGCCCACAGCCTCGAAGTAATCGGCGATGGCGTCATCGAAGTAGGCCAGATAGTTGGCGTTGAACACGATGCCCTGGGCGTCGCTGTCGCTGTAGCGAACCTTGCGGCGATAGACCACGGGCCAATCCATTGCAGCACCCTACCCGGTGGGCACGAACCACCTCAGCTGGTCGATGAGGAACAGGAGATGGTCCTCTCCGAGGTGCGACCACACCACCAGGTCGTAGTCGCTTCCCTCGACGCTGACGACGGCCTGGAGTGCGTCGACCGTCGGCTCGCCCGTCTCCGGGTCGAAGTACAACACGCGATCTCGCGGAAGAGCCGGATCGGAGGTGCGCCCTCCGTACTCGGCGACGCTTCCGTCCACCCACTCGATGCGGTTCGGCAGCGAGGGACCGGTGCTCGGCGTATCGCTGGACGGCTGCCAACCAATGCCTGCCGTACCGCGGCCACAGGCCACGCAAGGCTGGTTCGAGCCCGTATGGCCGGGACCGGACCTGGTGTTCCATGCGATACCCGCGCCCCAGGTCCGCACCTCGGCGCCCTCGAGCTCTTCCCCGACGGAGGCGAGAACCAGCTGCGGCCCGCTGATTCCGAGCTCTTCCCACTTGGCGAACACCAGATCGGATGCGGTCGTTGCGTCCACCGTTGCGCCGGCCCAAGGCGGTGCCCCTCGCGTCACGGTCTGCGGCGGATCGGATGCGGTGCGCAGCTCTACGGGCCGGGCGATCATGCCTTCGACGAGACGCAGGTTCTGTACCAGGCGGCGCAGGTGCTCCTCGCCGAGATTGGACCACACCTGGTAGCGGCATCCCTGGCCGGCAATGACGATGTTGGCGAGCAGCTTCGTGCCAGTGGTGTCTGCACCCTCCGGGCCGATCGTGGCAAAGCTGCCATCCGCCCAATTCATCGTGGCCGTGAGGCTCTCGCCGGTGTCGGGCTCGTGGAGAACGGCCGTGCCGGCGATCCCGAACGCCGAGCGGCCGCAGTCCTCACAATCGCTGCCATCGGGCTGCTGGCCGGGACCCTCGGGACGGTCCCACGCCACGGCCCAACCGCCGGCAAAGTCGGCGGGCCGTGGTGTCGCGTCGTTGCCGAGCGAGGCCAGCGTCAGTGGTGCCAGCGCGGAGCACCATCGCTGGTTCTCAGCCTGGTCCCAGACGTCGGCGTAGACGGCGGGCACGTCCTCCGCCCGCAGGCGCGGGCCCTCCCATGGCGCCCTGCCGAGCGGCGCCGCGGCGGCGGTGGTGACGGTGCCGCTCATCGAGTCGACGCCGGTTTGACCGACGGTGGCCTCGGGGGTGGCGACGGCATCCGGATCGGCGGCGGGCCGGGTGAGGACTGCCGTCGCACCCCCAAGAACAAGAACGATGGCTGCCGCCGCAGAGGCGGCGAGCCAGGGAGACACACGCTGTCGTGGAGGTTCGGGCTGCTTCAGTTCGACGATCTCGCCGTCGCCGGTGCGTCCGGGAACAACGGGGCGCGGGTCGATCCGGGACAGCTCGGCCTCGACGTCCTCCCAGAATCCGGTGCGGTGTTGCGGGACCGGCAGATCGCCGAGGTCGACGCTGAAGTCGCGATCGTCGCGGTTCACAACTGGTCCTGACGTTCGAGCCGGCGGCGCATGGCGCGACGTGCTCGCGCCAGGCGAGAGCGCACCGTGCCGATGGGCACGTTCAGCACTGCGGCAGCGTCGCCGTAGTCGAAGCCAAGTGCATCGACGAGGACGAGGACCGAACGATGCTCCATGCTCAGACCGTCGAGCGCCGACGCGACGTCCACCTGGGCAACGACCCGGGGCTCCACCGACGGCGCAGGAGGAGCCCTGTCCGGGTCCAGCGGGACGTGCTCCCGAGTTCGGCGCATGACGTCGACACACGAGTTGTGCACGATGCGGTACAGCCAGGTACCGATGCCGGCTTCCCCACGAAACGCAGGAAGCGCCCGATATGCCTTCACGTACGCCTCCTGCAGCGCGTCGTCCATGAGCGTGGCGTCCCGGACCATCCGAAACGCCAGCGCCCTCAGACCGGTGTCGTGCCGGCGCAAGAGGTCGGCAAACGCCCGGTGATCCCCCTCACGAGCCCGGGCCAGCAGCTCGGCCTCGCTTACCGCGCTCAAAGTCGCGGCTCCCATCTACCACAGTTCGACGCACCCACGAGGCGATCCGTTCCATCGTTGTCGAGAAAGGAGGGTGGAGACTGCACGAGCGAGAGTCAAGCTCACGGGAGAACACTCAGGTGGCCCTAACCTCCCCTTATGGCTGGCTTTACCCATCTCGTGGACGAGCACGACGTGCGCCCGGACATCGGCGAGGCGTTCGAACGCGAGTGGAAATGGCTCCAGCGGCCCGGCACGTACTTCAGCTCGCCGCAGAAGCTCGCCGTCATGCGACGCACGCGAGCAGCCGTGCGAGGGGCCGGGATCGACGA
Organism: Acidimicrobiia bacterium; assembly: GCA_965216945.1. Lineage (GTDB taxonomy): Bacteria > Actinomycetota > Acidimicrobiia > Spongiisociales > UBA5794 > DATHZQ01. The sequence goes on from CBDCGU010000003.1 coordinate 1,484,492, forward strand.
CGACCTGCCGCAACCGGTGGCGGCAGCCGTCGACCGAATCGCCACTGCACCGGCGCAGGTGCGTCGCGGCTGGGTCGAGGCGCTGGTGGCGGCCGGCCTCCCCCTGACGGGCTACGTGGAGACGCTGTCGCTGGTCAGCCGAATCATGGCGGTCGACGCCTTCCACGAGGTTGCGGGCCTGGCGCCACCGGAGCTGCCCGATCCTGGTGGCGGCGCCCCCACTGGTGACTTCAACCCCATGGCCAGACCGTCGAAGGGCTTCGTACCGATGACCCGCGGCACGAGTATCTGGTGGTCGCTCACCCTCGTCCCGGAGGCGTACGCCCGGATGGAGGACTTACACTGCGTCTTGTATCTGTCGCCGGAGCAGATGCAGGCGCCGGGCAGCCCGCGCCGGCTCAGCCGCCCCCAGATGGAGCTGATCGCCTCCAGGACGTCGGCCGTCAACGAGTGCTTCTACTGAGTCGTATCACACGTCGCCATGCTCCGGGAGAGCTGCCTCGCAACCGACACCCCCCACGACCTGATGGCCGTCACCGATCGAGCCCGCGACCCGCTGATCCCGGCGGGGATGCCGCTTCTCGACCTGGTCGACGCGACCCTCGACGGCACGCCGGAGCGCTTGGCCGCCGCCCGCAGCGCGGTCCTGGACGAACTGGGCCACGCCGCGCTGGTGGATGTCGCCGCCGTCTTCGCCACGTTCGCCATGATGAATCGAGTCGCCGACGGCACGGGAATCCCCGTCGGCCGGGGACGTCTGGCGAGCACAGCCGACATCCGGGCCGCCGCCGGCCTCGATGCGCTCCTGCACGACTGAGCCCTGCCGGCACCGCACCGGCGCCGGTCGTCCCGTACCGCCGCCCCGCAGTCGGATGGCGCCTCAGTTCTCCGCGATCGTGCCTTGGATGAGCCCCACCCCATGCTTCCCGGCCTGGATCGCGTAATACAAGTGGTAGGTGTCATCGACTTGGGCTCCGCTCATCCAGAGCCATCCGTTCTCGTTGGTCAACTCAACCACGGGGTTGGCTTCGTAGCGCTCCCAGGCGAGCCCGTCGACGCTGGTGGCGTACCCGAGCCAATCCCACTGGTCATGAGTCTGGGTTCGGTCGCGGAACCAGCCGGCGTAGAACATCTCGAAGCCGTCATCGGTCGCAAACACGGTCGGGCTACCAACGGCAGCGTGGTCCCACTCCTCGTCGTCCTCTGCAACGGGTCCGAGGATGGGATCGTGAACCTCGAACAAACCGTCCGTGGTGGCGGGGTCGTCGAAGGGCACCCATGCGCCACCGCCGTCCCGCACCAGCGCACCCATCTGGATCGTGTACAGCCGCACCCCGTCGTAGAGCACGATGTCGGTGCCCGGCACGATCGACTGGGGGACGATCCGTGTGGCCCAGGAATCCGGCGGCGACGTGAAGATCGGCTCGGCGCCGATCGTCCACGGGCCTTCCGGCGCCGGGGCAGTGGCGCGCCAGATGCTGTTGCCTTGCGTCTTCCGATCCACCCACTCGCCAACGAACATCTCCCACGTGCCGTCGTCGAGCACGCGGGCAACCCCACGTCCCGCCTCCAAGTTCCGATCGTCCGGCGCAAGACGGAGCACCGGCCCCTCGCCGACGCGGGTGAACTCGATGCCGTCGGTGGACGTGGCGTAACCGATGCCGATGCTCTCGCTGCCCCATCCGCTGTAGAACATGTGAAACAAGCCATCGTGGAAGACGACGTTCGGCGCAAACGTCCACGTGGCATCCCAGTCGCCTCCGTCACCGTCCGCAAGGACGGGATTGTCCTCGCCCCGCACGACGGCGAAATCGAAGCGCAGCGGACCCGCCGGCACGGCCTCCGTCGTCGTTGTCGTCCCGCCGGCCGTGGTCGACACCGAGGTGGTCGTCGTGGATGGCGCCTCGGTCGTCGACGGTGGGTGCGTCGTCGCCTCGATCGGCGGCGCCGTCGTGGCCTCGGCTCCGGTCTGGTCTCCTCCACCGCAGGCGCTCACCACGAGCGCCAGCGAAGCGAGCGCCATCGGCCACGTCGACCGTGCGACCACGATTGCCTCCCAAAGAGTGGACGTCACCCCTGTAGACCATTCATCGGTGCGACTACGCGACACCTGACCTGATGGTGCGCCGGGTCGTTCGCCGGACGAGGCCAAGGAGCTGCGGCGTACCATGCCGCCGATGAGCTCCTTCTGGCATCCGTTTGCGAACATGGCAGCCGTCGGCGGCAACGAACTGGTCATCGAACGCGCCGACGGCGTCTACGTGTTCGACTCCGCCGGCAAGCGCTACCTCGACGGCACGGCAAGCCTCTGGTACGCCAACGTCGGCTACGGCCGCAACGAGATCGGTGCGGCGATGGCGGAACAATCCGCCAAGCTCGCCGCATTCCACACCTTCGGCGATTTCTCGAACCGACCGGCGATGGAGTTGGCGGACCGGATCGCCGGTATCGCACCTGTGCCCGGGAGCAAGGTGTTCTTCACCTCCGGTGGCTCCGACTCGGTCGACACGGCCGCCAAGCTGGCACGGCGCTATTTCGCCGAGACCGGCCAGCCACAGCGCACGGTCTTCATCATCCGGGAGTGGGCGTACCACGGCATGCACGCCTACGGCACCAGCCTGGCCGGGATGCAACCCAACCTTGACGGCCATGGGCCGATGATCGAGGACGTCGTGCGCGTGCCGTACGACTCCATCGACTACCTGATGGACACCATCGAGCTGGTCGGCGCCGATCGGGTGGCCGCGCTGTACTGCGAGCCCGTCATCGGCGCAGGCGGGGTACGTCCCGCTCCGGAGGGCTATCTCAAGCACGCCCGGAGAGTGATGGAAGAGGCCGGAGGTCTGTTCATCGCCGACGAGGTCATCACAGGGTTTGGCCGCGTCGGGGACTGGTTCGCCTCCAGCCGCTTCAGCCTGGAACCCGATCTCGTGACCTTCGCCAAGGGCGTGACCTCGGGCTACGCCCCGCTCGGGGGCGTTCTCGTAGGGCCCAAGATCGCCGCACCCTTCTGGTCCGGCGAAGGTGCGATGTGGCGCCATGGCTACACCTATTCGGGTCACCCCGTGGCCTGCGTTGCGGCCCAGGCGAACCTCGACATCATGGAGAGCGAGGGGCTCCTGGCCAGGGCGCTGGAGTTGGAGACCGAGCTGATGGATGCACTCGAGCCGCTCAACGATCACCCGGCCGTCGCCTACCTTCGCGGCGGCGTCGGCGTCATGGCGGCCGTACAACTCGCCGACAGTGTCATGACCGACGACCCCGACGCCGCAACGCGGGCGGCAGAAGCCGCACGCCGCAACGGCGTGATCACCCGTGCCATCGCCGGCGGCGGTCTGCAGGCCTCACCGCCTTTGATCATCACTCGGGAACAGCTCGACGAGATGGCCGCCGGTCTCCGCGCCGGGCTCGATGCGATCTGAGGGCCTGCGAGGCTCGCTCGACTCTGGATCGCATTGGGGCGCCTACCACGACGTTAAGGGTGCCAGGGGGAAACAGGGAACCACACCCCCAATGCGATCCAGCGACTTGCGTCCTGCCCTACAGGATGACTCTGGCTCTCGGCCCGTTGCCCATGCAGTTCTGCATTCCGACTTCCTCGCCGCGAGGCACCTTGCACTTGTGCGGTGCCCAGCGAGTGCACACCACGGCGCTCAGGTCCCGCGTCCGCTCACAGACGAGCTTGTAGTCCGGGTGCTGCCGGCCGAGCTCTACCGGCGCAACGGAGGCAAGGCCTCCCGCACTGTCGACCACGGTGTCGGTGGCCGCGACGTCCAGGGACGCACTGCTCGCAGAAGCTGTGCCGGGCAGGAGCGAAAACGCCAAGACCATGACTGCCAGCAGAATCCACATCCGGGGTTCTGGAGTTCCCTCCACTTCCACCACTCTCCCTCCGTCGGCTGGGGCCACCACAGCCCCACCGAGGGCCACACAGCCCCCTTGCCTTGCGTCGGAAGTTAGCCAGCACCTCAGTGGCCCGGAATGGGGCGGCGGACTCAGATTCCCACGCCGATGGGAAGAGGGCCGGGAGTGAGCTCCCGGCCCTCTTCGATACCCATGGGTTGTTCGCTAGTTGAGCGGGCAACCCAACTCGTTCTGTTCCTCGAACAGGTCCTTGACGCCCTCGAAATCGCCGCTGGCATAGGCGCTTTGCACCAGTGCGATCACCTCGTCGGCCGTGTACTCGTAGCTCACGTCCGGGTTCGAAGCGTTCAGCAGCGCCGCCGTGGCGTGGCGGGCCAACGCATTCTCACCGCCGCCCTTGGCCTCGAGAGCCCCAAGCAGCGTCCAGCTTTCGCCGGCGTCGACACCGAACACGGTCTCGTACAGGTCATCGGGATCGAACCCGGTGGCATCCCACGAGTCGAGGTGATGATCCTGCTTCCAGTAGCCCGGGGTGCAGCCCTCGCCGCCGCCGGGCGGTGGAGGCGGAACCGGAACGACCAAGCCGGCACCGATCCATGCGAAAGAGGCCGGGTTGTCGCCACTGGGCGAGGGATCATTCGACAGCGCCTGCACCGTGAGCTCCGTGGCTCCGGCGGGCACCGTCACCGTCAGCTCGACGACGTCGAACTCGGGGCCGACGTTGCTCTGGAACGGGGTGTCGAACACGGTGGTGACACCGTCGACGGTGACCTCGACCGAGTTGGGACGCTCGTCTCCGTCGGCACTCACCGAGCTGGCGAACAGTGTCAGCGTGACGTCGCGGTCGACGTCGGCCGCGGCGAACGTGAACGTCTGCGGAACGGTGGTGTCCAGCGGCGGGGCGAACGGTGGGGGCAATGGGCCGCCGTCGTAGGCGAGATCGTTGCCATCACGAAGCTCGATCTCCGACTCGGTTCCGTCGTCGTAGATCACCATGACGCCGACACCGTTGTCGTTGCGTCCGAAGGCCATGTCTCCGGCCGTCAGCGTGTTGGTACCCGCGGCCACCAGCCCGAGGCCGGTGATGTCGGCACGGTACGTGCTGCTGAACGCCCCGGGGAAGAACCGTGTCGGCCCACCGATCAACGTGCCCGTGATCGAGATCCCGTCGAGCGTGATCGTGTCGTCACCGCCAAACTCGTCGTTGGCGAATCCCTCCCAATAGAGCAATACCTGGTTGACCGTTGCACCCGCCGGCACGACGACGTCGAACGACGCCGGCTGCATGTCCTCGAGACCCGTGCCGCCAGAGGCGATGCCGGATCCGTCGGCGATGGCGATGGACGGTGTCCCCAAGGTCTCGGTCCCGTCGGCCCATGCAACGCCCGGAAGGGCGAGAACCAGAACGAGTACGCCGATGAGCGCGATGGAGCGGCGAATGCCGCGGAGTGGTGTAGGCACTCCAACCCCCTTCTGTTCGTGCCGCGAGCCTGGCCCTCGGCACCTTCCCCTGCTGCGGCCCCGGAAACGGAGACGCACGTCGTACGGCGGGAGCCGTTCGACCCCGTCAGCCTAGCCGCGGTAGCGTCGAGACATGAGTGAAATCCTCGTTCCCGAAGGGTGCGTCATCGCGCTCATCGGACCGTCCGGGTCGGGAAAGTCGGCCTGGGCAGACGCACACTTCGCCCCGGAGCAGGTGGTGTCATCGGACGAGCTTCGCGCCATGGTGGGCACCTCCCCAGCGGATCAACGGGCCGGCGGCGACGCTTTCGATCTCCTCGACCGCATCGTTGCCGCCCGCATACGTCGCAGGCTGCTGACCGTGGTCGACACGATGGGCTTCGACGACGAGCGCCGCGCCGGGCTCGTCGCAAGCGCTCGCGATGCCGGGATGCGATCCGTTGCCGTGGTCTTCGACACGGCGGCGCAAGAGATCGAGAAGCGCAACGCCGCCGCCCGCTGGCCGCTGCCGAAACGAACCCTCGCCGCACAACGCAAACGTTTTGCCGAGGTGCGAGGGGGGCTCGAGGACGAGGGGTGGGACGTCGTCACGGGGCCGGCGGCGCTGCGCACCGTTCCGAGCTCGATGCTCGCCGCACCGGCCGCCGTACGCAGACACGAGGAGGAGCCCATGTCCATGAAGTTCGGCCTGCAGATCTCGAGCTTCACGTGGGATGGCGGACCACCGGCGCTCGCCGCCACCCTGGCCGGCATCGCATCCACCGCCGAAGAGAGCGGGTTCTCGAGTATTTGGGTGATGGATCACTTCCGCCAGATCCCCCAGGTTGGTCCCGAGTGGCACGACATGCTGGATTCGTACACGACCCTCGGGTTTCTCGCCGGCGCCACCCAGCAGGTGACCCTGGGCGCGCTGGTGACCGGCGTCGGGTATCGCAATCCGGCTCATCTCGGGAAGATCCTCGCCACCCTCGACGTGCTCTCGGGGGGCCGCGCCGTGTGCGGGCTGGGCCTGGGATGGTTCGAAAAGGAGGCCAGAGCGTACGGATGGGACTTCCCCGCCGTGTCCGAGCGATACGACCTGCTCGAAGACACGCTCGAGCTGCTCCCCCTCCTCTGGGGGCCCGGGGCGAAGGAGTTCCAGGGGCACGTCCTCACCGTCCCGGAGGCGATGTGCTACCCCCGTCCACTGCAGGAGCGGATCCCGATCCTGATCGGCGGTTCCGGCGAGAAGAGAACCCTCCGGCTCGTGGCTCGCCATGCCGACATGTGCAACCTGTTCGGGGACCCGGCCACGGTACGCCACAAGCTGGCAGTGCTCGCCGCCCATTGCGAGGAAGTGGGTCGTGACCCGGCTGAGATCGAGGTGACCCACCTCTCCCAGGCCGTCGTCGCCCCCGATCACCCGTCGCTGGCGGCCAAGCTCGAGGAGTGGTGCGGGCCTGGCGATACGCCGGCTCGCGTCGCCGAGTCTGCGGGCGCCGGCACCGTCGCGGATCAAATCGGCCGGTACCGGGAGCTCGCCGAGGCGGGCGTGCAGCACGCCATCGTCGGCATCCGGGATGTATCCGACCTCGGGGCGGTTCGGGCATTTGCGCCCCTGATCGAAGCGTTCACCGTCTGACGGTTGCGCGCTGCTTGCCGTCCACATCGAGTACGGTGACAGGACGAGGAGGTAGCCCCATGCTCGACATCCGCAACGACGCACTCACCACCCATGTCGACGGCGATGTGGCACCCGCACCGGTGCGGCTCCGCCGCCGCCTCATCGATGAGGTGGCAGGAGTCGAGGCGTTGCTGATCGCGGCGTTCTGGCTGTTCGCCACGACCCTGCTGGCCGCCATCGCTCCGGCCCCCGACCCGGAGACCGCCCAGCCTCCGCTCGTCGTCGGCCTGAACATCGCCTTCAACATCGGGTTCGTCGCCGCGCTCGGTGGCGCCGCTACCCGGCGGCGCCTCGTCCACGCCGGCTCGATCGTGGCGGGAGGCGCCATGGCCATCATGGCCACGTTCTGCGGGCTCGAGGGTCACACAGGATTGTGGATCCCCGCACAGTTCATCCTCGGCGCCGGCATCGCCGCATACGGAGTGCACCGCCTCCGCAATTGATCCGAGGTGTTACCGGCAGGGCCGGGCGCATCACGAACGTGGCGGGATATCGATCCGACCCGGACGCGTCTCGCCTGCAGCCCGACCCGTGATCGCAATGGGATCGATGCGCACGATGAAGGCCCTCGGATCCAGCAGCCAGTCCGGCACGTGATCGATCACCCCATAAGCGGCCCGGTACTTGGCCACGATCAAGGCCGCATACCGGCTCGACACGGACCGATCCTCGAGAATCGTGGCGTCGCCCTCGACGAGCACCGACTCCCACTCGGCCGCACCGGGTCCCAGCTTGGTCACGACCATCGTCACTCGCGGGTGCCGTCGTAGGGCTTCCAGCCGGCGCCCCTCCATCGTGCGGAAGACGATGACACCTTCGGTGTACACGTAGGACAGCTGGCTGACATACGGCGTCTCGCCATCGAGCACGGCAACGTAGCCGACGCGCTCGGCCCGGAGGAGCGATTGGATCTCGGGCTCGGACAGCTCGCGCATGGGCGGCAACGTACTACGTCACCGTCGTCGTGCCGACCCGACCAATGTCGTCTCCCGACGACACTTTCGCCCACAAGATCGGGAATATGACAATAGGACACTCAAGTTATAGAATGTGTCCGAACTCAGCACATCAATGCATCGACCCGGCACGGGTCGCTTTCATCAGGTCACAAGGAGCATGTATGGGACGCGCAGTAGGCATCGATCTCGGAACCACCAACTCGGTGATCTCCATCCTCGAGGGCGGGGACCCGAAGGTCGTCAACAACGCCGAGGGAAGCCGGACGACGCCGTCGGTGGTGGCGTTCGCCAAGAACGGCGAGGTGCTGGTCGGTGACCAGGCGAAACGCCAGGCCATCACCAACCCCGACAGGACGATCCGCTCGGTCAAGCGCCACATGGGCACCGACTGGAGCGTGGAGATCGACGGGAAGCAGTACACGGCACAGGAGATCTCCGCCCGCATCCTGCAGAAGCTCAAGCGCGACGCCGAGTCGTATCTCGGCGAGCCGGTGACCGAAGCCGTCATCACCGTTCCCGCCTATTTCGGCGACGCCCAGCGCCAAGCGACGAAGGAAGCCGGCCAGATCGCCGGGCTCGAGGTGCTGCGCATCGTGAACGAGCCCACCGCCGCATCGCTCGCCTACGGCATGGACAAGAGCGACGACCACCTGATCCTGGTGTACGACTTGGGCGGCGGCACGTTCGACGTGTCGGTGCTCGAGATCGGCGAGGGCGTGTTCGAGGTGAAGTCCACCCACGGCGACACCAGCCTCGGCGGCGATGACTGGGACGAGCGGGTCATCGACTGGCTCGTCACCGGCTTCAAGAACGAGAACGGCATCGACCTCTCCGCAGACCCCATGGCGCTCACCCGTCTCAAGGAGGCGGCGGAGAAGGCGAAGATCGAGCTCTCCTCCGTGCAGGAGACCGAGATCAACCTGCCGTTCATCACCGCGACGGCCGATGGCCCCATCCACATGCTCAAGAAGCTGACGCGGTCCGAGTTCGAGCAGATGACCGCCGATCTCGTCGAGCGCACCCGCGAGCCGTTCCAGCAGGCGCTGAACGATGCGGGAGTCTCGATGGACGATGTCGACCACGTCATCCTCGTCGGCGGCTCCACCCGGATGCCTGCTGTGCAATCGCTCGTGCAGGAGCTCGCCGGCAAGGAGCCCAACAAGGGCGTGAACCCCGATGAGGTCGTGGCGCTCGGCGCCGCAGTCCAAGCCGGCGTGCTCAAGGGCGACGTCTCGGGCATCTTGCTCCTCGACGTCACCCCCCTGACGCTGGGCGTCGAGACCGAGGGCGGCGTGTTCACCAAGATGATCGAGCGCAACACGACGATCCCCAGCCGGCGCAGCGAGATCTTCACCACGGCTGCGGACAACCAGCCGGAGGTCGAGATCCACGTGCTCCAAGGTGAACGGGCCATGGCGGCCGACAACAAGTCGCTCGGACGCTTCAAGCTGCCGGGCATCGCCCCGGCCCGGCGTGGTGTGCCCCAGATCGAGGTGACGTTCGACATCGACGCCAACGGCATCGTGTCGGTCTCGGCCAAGGATCTGGGTACGGGACAGTCGCAGCAGGTGACGATCACGGGCGGCACCGCGCTCAGCCAGGACGACATCGACCGCATGGTGAAAGACGCCGAGGCCCATGCCAACGAGGACGAGCGGCGCCGCGAGGCGGCGGAGGCTCGCAACCAGGCCGACCACGCCGCCTACTCGATCGAGAGCCAGCTCTCCGAGCATGGCGACAAGCTGAGCGACGACGAGCGGACTCAGATCCAAGACAAGGTGACGGCAGTGCGGAAGCTGCTCGCCGACGACGCGGCAGCCGAAGACCTGCAGTCCGCCACCCAGGAGATGTTGACCGCATCCCAGGTGCTGGGGCAGAAGATCTACGAGGCCTCGCAGACCCCACCCGAGGGCGATGCCGAGGCGGCCGACGCCACCGGCGGGGACGACGATGTCGTCGAAGCCGAGATCGTCGACGATGAAGGGGACGAGTCCTGAGCGACTCGTCCCCACCCAACGAGGAACCGACGATGAACGAACACGAGATCGAGGTCGCAGAGGTCGTAGCCGAAGAAGCGTTGGCACCCACGGCAGTCGACGACCCGCCAACCAACGACGACGCGGTCGACGTCGTCGAAGCCGAGGTGGTGGACGGCGGCGCGGCAGTGTTCACGCCGGCGGCGCTCGGGCTGGATCTCCCGGAAGATCCTTCTGCACGCGAGGCGGAAATGCTGCGAGAGATTGCAGCGACCCGCAGCGAGGCATCCGACTACCTGGAGACGCTGCAACGGGTCGCCGCCGAATTCGACAACTATCGCAAACGCGTGGAACGCGACCAGACAGACACGGTGCTGCGCGCCTCGCAACGGCTCGTGGAGTCCATGCTGCCGACACTCGACGCCTTCGACGCCGCACTGGGCTACGAGACCCAGACACCTGCGGAGGAGAAGATCCTCGACGGCATGCGAGGCACCCACGCCCAGCTCATGGACACGCTGGAGCGTGAAGGGTTCGCCGCGATCGAGGCCGAGGGACACCCGTTCGACCCGGCTGTGCACGAGGCCGTGGCCGGTGGGGGCAACGGCGATCTCGTCGTGTCGAAGGAACTGCGGCGGGGCTACACGCTGCAAGGGCGAGTGGTGCGCCCGGCGCTGGTGATGGTGGGGGAAGCGAACTGAAGACGATGCGCAAAGAGTGGCTCGAAACGGATTATTACGCCGTGCTCGGCGTTTCCAAGCGCGCCTCGGCCAAGGACATCAAGAAGGCCTACCGCAAGCTCGCTCAGAAGTACCACCCCGACACCAATGCGGGCGACCAAGAGGCCGAGAGGAAGTTCAAGGAGCTGAACGAGGCGTATGACGTCATCGGCGACGAGGAGACGCGCAAGGAATATGACCACACCCGCGAGATGGGCTACTTCGTCGGTGGGCCGCAGGGCGGACAGCAATACGTGCGGGTCGAGGATCTCTTCGGCGGACAGGGAGGCGTCGAAGGCTCGCCGTTCGATCTGTTTGGCGGTCTGGGAGACATCTTCGGCCGCGGCGGCACGGCTGCCCCCCGGGCACAGGCCGGCCGCGACATCAGCACCGAGATTGCGCTGTCGTTCCACGAAGCCATCGCCGGGGTGACGCGGGAGCTCAGCATCGACGGCAGTCGGGTGAAGGTGAAGATCCCGCAGGGCATCGACGACGGGGCACGTATCCGCGTCGCGGGCAAGGGCAGCCCTGGACACAACGGTGGCCCGAACGGAGATCTCTTCGTGAAGGTGCGGGTGGCCAGCCATCCCGTCTTCGGCCGATCGGGCAAGAACCTGACGATCACGGTGCCGATCACCTTCGTCGAAGCCGCACTGGGCGCCGAGATCAACGTGCCGACTCTCGACGGAAAGGTACGTCTGCGCATCCCCGCAGGGACGCCAAACGGCAAGACGTTCCGAGTGCGCGGCAAAGGCGTGAAGACGAACAAGACGACGGGCGATCTTCTCGTCACCGTCGAGGTGGCGGTACCGAAGGAGTTGTCCGACGAGGAACGAGCCCTGCTCGAGAAGCTGCGGGACCAGGGAGCCTCGCAGAGCCCACGATCCCACTTGGGGGTGTGACATGAGCAAGCGGGAGCAGGCCGTCTACATCATCTCGGTGGCGGCAGAGCTGGCAGGCGTCCACCCGCAGACGCTGCGCATCTATGAGCGCAAGGGTCTGATCGAGCCATACCGCACCCCAGGAGGGACTCGACGCTATTCCAACGAGGATCTCGAGCGGCTGTCGCTGATCCAGGAGTTGACCAATGCCGGTGTGAACCTCGAAGGTGTGCGCCGGATTCTCGGCCTGCGTGAGGAGAATCGGCGCCTGCGGGGTCAGGTCGACCGTCTCCGGCGGCTTCTCGGCGAGGCCGAGGAGCGGATGGTGGGCACGGGCCCGGTCGGGGTGGTGCGCACCGTCCGGATCAAGGAGCGGCGCAACCTCCCCGATATCCCGCGGGAGAACCCCTTCGACTGATCGCGGCGCCCTCTTCTTGTTCTTGCGTATCTGGCCGCAGCATGCTGCGGCCAGATACGCAAGAACGGGGGAATCGGCCCACCGCGGGGAGGAACGACCCTTCTCCGAAGCACCCACGTCCGGGTAAGTTGGGCACATGGAGGCGCCCAAGAGTCCATGGCTCCCATGGATTCGGTTCCCGCTGTGGACCACCATCGGCTTCGGTGTGGCAGCCGGTCTCGCCGTGTGGTTCCAGCCGCACTACCTGCCGCTGTGCAACCGCATCAACGCCGAGCCGGGAGTCGACTGTACGCCGGTGTCGATGCAGTCGATGGTCGGGATCTTCGTGATCGCCCTCGGCGTGATCACCCTGGTGATCGTGCCGATCGTCTCGGCGCTGTGGAACCTGATCCGACACGGCCACAGCTGGGAGACCCCCCGCGGCACGGAGACCACGCTGACCAACCTCCCGATCCTCGCCGGCTTCATCTACCTCGCCACCGGCACCTTCGTCGCCATCGCCGGATATTGATTTCGACCCCCGAGCATTCGCTTGGGGTTTCGCCCGAAGCAGGCTTCGGGCGAGTTGTTTCGACCCCGAGCATCCGCTCGGGGTCGAGTTCATGTGTCGGCCCTTCGGGCCGGCGATTCCCTGCTTCGTTCGGCGGCGAAGCCACCGAACGAAGATTGAAGGGGGAGGCGCAGAGCTTCCCCCTTCAAACAACCCCCTCCCCGGCGACATCGCTCCGCTCGTCGCCCCAAGTCACTCGAACCGCGGGAGACTTCGGGCGGGTGCCGGGGTGCTCGAGGGGGTGGAGCTCCGCGGAACCCCCTCGACGTGGGGTGCAGCGACCCGTGCGGTGCACCCCACCAGCAACACAGCGCGGCGCAGCCGCACCACAAAAACTCGATCGAGGCCCGCCTCGATCGAAACACTCTTGCAGCGAGCGGAGCGAAGCCGCTCTGGAGGGGGAGCACGAGGGGGAAGCTCCGCGCCTCCCCCTCGTTCATCGTGATGGCGGCTCTGCCGTCATCACGATCGAGGACAGCGCGGCGGAGCCGCACGTCAGAAAGCTCGATCGAGGCCCGCCTCGATCGAAATGCCCTCGATCGAAATCCTCAGGCTACGAAGGTCTCGCCGTCGGGTTGTTGGACCACAAAGGCGACCACGAGGCTGGACCGGCTTGGCCATTCGTGGAGCGAGTCGAGGGCGCGGCCGTTGGCCGTGGAACGGAACACGCTCCAATCGGTCTCGCCCTGCACGCGGATGAGGACATCCATGTTGGGCCGGGGGATGAGCGACCGACCTTCGAGGTCGAACGCTTCCATCTCCACTACTGCGAGATCCAGTTCGTCGCATCGGCGGATGAACTCGTCTGCCACGTCCTTCTGGAAGAATCCCTCACCGTCCTCGGTCCGGTGGACCGCACGGGGGTCGAACTCGCCCACCAACGTGACGGTGGACGGATGCTCGTCATCCCACCCATCCGCCCCGCCCGCATCGTCGGTGACGACACTTCCACCAAAGGTGGCCCGGAGGTCGGCGAACTCCTCATCATCCGCCGCCGGGGACACGATGCGCTCAGCCATGTCGAGCACTCGCATCAGCTCACGGACCTCGAGGTCCTTCACATCGCCATCGTCGTCCGGGTAGATCTGGACGATCGTTGCGTCCTCGTCCCAAAACACCATGCCGACGAACTCATCGTCGCGCCACAGCTCGACGATGGGTCCGTCGAACCCGTCACGCTCACTCTCGACGATCCGCAGCGGCAACACGTGGGCGAGTGTAGAAGGGATGCCAGGCGCAGGCCTCAGACTCGGGACCGGAGGCGTGCCGACGGCTGCGGGAGGCGGGCCGCAGAGTGACGAGCCACCGATTGGCGGTGGCTCGCAGCTCGATCCACGACCGCAGGTTGCCGGCCGAAGACGTCTCAGCTCTCGATGCGGACGCCGCGCCAGAATGCAACATGGTCGCGGATGTCGGCGGCGGCGGGCTTCGGGTCTTTGTATGTCCAGGCGGCGCCGGGATTACGTGCATCTCCAACGACGAGATCGAAGTAGTTGGCGACGCCCTTCCACGGGCACACGGTGCGCGCCTCGCTCGTCTCGAAGTACTCGGTAGCGACGGAATCACGCGGGAAGTAGTGATTGCCCTCGACGATCACGGTTTGGTCGCTCTCCGCAACGACAACGCCATTCCAGGTTGCCTTGGCCATGCTCCATCTCCTGCGCTCGGCTTCCGGCCTCCTCAACTCAGCATGTGGCCGTCCCATTCCACATGCAGCGGGGCCCCGCATCATGGTACGGGGCCTAGCGACGTCGGATGACGGTCGCGCTACGAGCGGCCGCTCAGCGAATCCCGAATCTCGCGCAACAGCACGATGTCCTCGGGCTCGGCCGCCGGCTCTTCCTCACCAGCCTCCACGCGCGCCTTGTAGGCGTTGTACGGCTTCACGATGAAGAAGTACACGGCGAAGGCGATCGACAGGAACGTGATGAACGCCGTGATGAACGTGCCGTAGGTGATCACCGACCCGTTGACAGTCCAGGTCAGGTCGTCGAAGGACGGTTCGCCGAAGATGATGCCGACGATCGGCATGACGATGTCCTCGACCAGCGAGGTCACCAGCGCAGCGACGGCGAGCGCCATCACCAGACCAACCGCTACCTCGACAAGGCTGCCGCTGAGAGCGAACTCCTTGAATTCCTTCCAGAGCTTGGACATGAATGATCCTCCCGGGATGTGTCGACGGAGAATCTACCCAGAGTTTCCCAGCACCTCGCCTTCAGGTCCCGATTCCTCCCAGGTGTTCAGGAGCCGATGCGCCTCACGACGGCAAACTCGAGCTCGACCCACCAGCCTTCGGGCACAGGGACTGGAGCCGGAGGAATCGCGGCGACTCCCGTGACCATCACCGGTCGCAGAGTCACCACCTCGAGTGGCATGCCCGAGGCAGAGCCTTGCACACCGCCCTCTTCGAGCCGGTCGACGGCGAACGAGCTCCACACGAGCCTCTCCGCCTCGCTCGCGTACAACAGCTCGGCCAGCCAGTTGAAGAGCAGCTCTGCGAACATGTCGCCGGGCGCCACGATTGGCCGCGAGTAGGTGGGTGACAGCGACTCGATCCGGTAGGCCTGATCGAACATCGCAAACGCGGCGTTCTCGAACAGCTCCTCGTGTGTCGAGCCGAACGCCAGCACCCGCGGCGGCTGGGCGGTCACCTGCCGGTAGCGACTCACGCCGGCAGCCCGATCAGCACAACGGCGAGGACGGCGGCTCCGACACCTCCGAGCTGGAGTCCCGACATCCGCTCGTGGAGGACCACCCGGGCGAGAAGCGCCGTGACCACCGGATAGAGGGCGGACAGGACGACGGCAATCGCCAGCAACCCCCGCTGAGCAGCCGACAGGAACAGTGCGTTGGCCACCATGTCGAGCGACCCCGACACGGCGGCGAGACGCCATGCGGCTCCCAGTGGCTCCGGCTCGGCGCGCCACCAGGCGATGAGGAGGATCACGGGCACCGACACCCCCCGGGCCCCGACCAACGGCCACAGGCCGGAGTCGAGACTCGTCCCGCCCAGGGCAATGAAGAAGAGCGCGAAGCCGAGCCCGGCCCCGAGAGCAAGGCCGAACACACGACGGCTGAGCCGGCCGCCCGGTCCTCGAGCCGCCGTGACGGCGACCATCGACACGAGACCGAGCGCCATCCCGGTGTACGCCAACCCGCCGGGGCGCTCCCCCACGGCCAAACCCCACAGCAATGGGAGTAACGCCGATACCACAGATGTGGTGGGCGCCACGATGCCCATGGGGCCCTCGCTCAGCGCGATGAACAACAAGAGGAGCCCGACCAGGCCGAACAGGCCACCTGCCGCTCCCCACAAGACGTCTGCAGCCGTCACGTTCGCGGCCGGCACCAGCCACACCATCGGTACGAGGACGATGGCGCTCGCCACCTGCGCCAACGCCGTGACCTTCATCGGTGGTGCCTGCCGGCTGGCCACGCCCCCACAGAAGTCGCCGGCGCCGAACGCCAGCGCAGATCCGAGAGCGAGCAGCGCCGTCACCGGCCGCCACCGCGATGCAGAGTGTCGGGGTACATGCGGCCGTCATCTTCGCGCCCCGTCCGACGCCGTGACGGCGCGGCGACCGCGGAGGTAGGGTGCCCGGCATGGCAACGTCGACCGTGCAGCTCTTCGTCACCTGCCTCGTCAACGGCTTCTTCCCGGACGTCGGGGTCGCCACGGTGACCGTGCTGGAACGGACCGGAGCCTCCGTCGAGTTCCCTGAGGATCAAACGTGCTGCGGGCAACCCGCTTTCAACGCCGGTTTCCACGACCTGGCACGCAAGATGCTGCGCCAGACCATCGACGTGCTGGACGCCACCGAGGGACCCATCGTCCTACCGTCGGGCTCGTGCGCCGCAATGCTGGTGCACCACGGCCCCGATCTGCTGCACGACGACGAGGAGTATCGCGACAAGGCGGAGCGGATCGCCGGTCGTACCCACGAGCTCAGCTCGTACCTCGTCGACGAGTGCGGCTTGGACGGGATCGGGGGCGGCTGCGCGGGGTCGGTGGCGTATCACGCCTCATGCCACGGTTTGCGCAACCTCCGTCTCGACCATCAGCCACAGCAGTTGCTCGACGCCGCCGCCGCTGTGCACCGCATCGAGCTGGAGGGCAGCGACGAGTGCTGCGGCTTCGGTGGCCTGTTCTCGATCGAGATGCCGGAGGTCTCGGCAGCGATTCTCGACACCAAGCTCGACAACATCGAGGCGAGCGGCGCCGACATCGTGGTCGGCGGTGACGTCAGCTGCCTGATGCACATCGGCGGCGGGTTGCACAGGCGGGGCAGTTCCGTCCGCACCCAACACATCGCAGAGGTTCTCGCCGGAGACGATCCGGTGTGATCGAGCAACCGGTGCGTTTCGTGGACCGGGCTTCGCCCAAGCTCGGCTCCGATGCCGTCGCTGCCGTCGAAGCCGGGGCGCGCCGGCTCGCCGGCATGCGGCGCACGGCATTCGCCGAGTTCCCCGAGGGTGAGGCGATGCGGGATCGGGCACGCACGATCCGGCTGGAGACGCTGGCAAAGCTGGACGAGCACCTTGCCACCTTCGCCGATGCAGTCGAGGCCGTCGGTGGGCAGGTGCACTGGGCCACGGACGGCGAGGAAGCCAATCAGATCGTCACCAAGATCGCCGACGACGCGGGCGTCGAGCGGGTCGTGAAGTCGAAGTCGATGGTGACCGAGGAGATCGACCTCAACCGGGCGCTGGAGGCCCACGGCATCGAGATCGTCGAGACCGATCTCGGCGAGTTCATCGTGCAACTGGCCGCCGACCGCCCATCCCACATCATCGCCCCGGTGCTGCACAAGACCAGGTTCGAGATCGGGCGTCTGTTCGCAGAGAAGCTCGGAGCCCCGTACACCGACGATCCCATCGAGCTCAACGCCATCGCCCGCCGCCACTTGCGGGAGATCTTCCTCAGCGCCGACATGGGCATCAGTGGGGTCAACTTCGCCGTCGCCGAGACCGGATCGGTGTGCCTCGTCACCAACGAAGGCAATGGCCGCCTCACCACGACGGCACCGCGGGTCCACGTCGCCGTCATGGGAATGGAGCGGATCGTCCCCACTTTCGCCGACCTCGCCATCCTCCTCGAGGTGCTGGCACGCAGCGGCACCGGGCAGAGGCTCAGCGTCTACACGAACATCGCAACGGGCCCGCGCTGGATGTGGGATCCGGACGGCCCGGACGAATTCCACGTTGTCGTACTGGACAACGGGAGGCGCAACGTCTTGTCGGGGCGTAATGCGGAGATCCTGGCATGCATCCGCTGTGGTGCGTGCCTCAACGTTTGCCCGGTGTATCGCGAGACCGGCGGCCACCCCTACGGCGACGTCTACTCCGGACCCATCGGCGCCGTGCTGACGCCGGCCCTCCGCGGTCTCCACGACTGGCACGACCTCCCGTATGCGTCGAGCCTGTGTGGAGCCTGCAAGGACGCCTGCCCCGTGCGGATCGACATCCCGGAGCTGCTCCTGGGTCTGCGCGCCGAAGCGATCGAGAGCGGGTACGGCGACCGATCGCTCAAGACCGGTCTCGCCGCCTACGCCGCAGCCGCGGCACGTCCCGCAGCGTTCCGAGCACTGCTCAGGTCGGGTGGACTGGCTGGCTCCATCGGCCGGGACGGCTGGATCGAGCGGCTACCGGGCAAGGGGGCGGCATGGACCAACTCCCGCGACCTACCTCGTCCGGCACGTGAACCGTTCTACCTGTGGTGGAGAACGAACCGTGGATCGTGATCTCTTCCTGACAGCCGTTCGCTACGCGGTGGCGGACGCGGCGCTGCCCGTCGCCCCGGCTGCTTCCGTGCCGGCCGTGGCCGGGCGAGAGGACCCCGTCGCCGCATTCGCTCACAACCTCGAGGCCGTCGACGGGAAGGTCCACCGGCCGGAAAACGTCGATGAGGTCGTCTCGACCGTGCTGTCCATCCTTGCGGGTGCCGGGGCACGGTCGTTCCTCTCGTGGGATCCTGCATACCTGCCCGTTCCCGGCATCGTCGACGCCGCTCAGTCGGCAGGGCTGCGTCGCATCGACGGTGTGGTACCCGACGACCCCGACGCTCGCCATGCCCACCAGCGCACCTACTTCGACGTGGACGCCGGCATCACCGGCGCCATCGCGGCGTTTGCCGTCTCGGGGACCATCGTCTTGCCGGCAGGCGAGGGAATGCCCCGCATGGCGTCGCTGATCCCCGATCTTCACGTAGCACTCCTTCCCCACGACGCCATGCACACGACCGTGTCGGAGTGGGCGGCCGATCATCCCGATGCGCTCACCCACACCAGCAACTTGGTGTTCATCACCGGGCCCAGCCGCACCGGCGACATCGAGATGCGCCTCAACCTGGGCGTGCACGGGCCCCGCACGATCCACGTGGTCCTCGTCCCGGACACCGGATGATGGAGGGCATCAGGACACCGGATCACCCCTATTGCCGCACCCGCTCAGTACAGCCACGGAATCAAGGCTGCCCGCACCCGGGCCCGATAGGCGGCATAGTCGGGGTAGGCAGCCACCAACCGCGCCTCCTCGCTGCGCACCTTCAGGGAGAAGAATCCGAGTATCCCAACCGCCGTCAACAACGCCGGGAGCGACCCTCTCGCCAGCGAAAGACCGAGCGCACCGATGCAGAGGCCGCCATAGATCGGGTGGCGAACGACGTGATAGACGCCGCGCTCGATCAGCTTGGCCTCTGCCAGCGGCTCCGGGTAGGGCGTGAGGCTCGGGCCCAACGTCATCACACCGGCGATCGCCAGGGCGGCCCCGCTCGCCGCCGCGATCCATCCGGCAAAGACCACGACCTCGGGGACGGATCGCCGGTTCGACAGCGCCACGACAAAGAGAACGAACAGCACGACTTGGGCGGCAACCCACCACCCACCGCGCCGCCCGAAGTCAGCCATGGGATCGCGTCTGGCGCCGGGACATCAGCGCAGCTTACGGCCCGAGCCAGGTCGCAAGCGCCAGGGCCACGGTGGGACTTCCGTCTCGCTGCAAGGATGAGGAGAAACCAAACTTGATAGTTGGTGACTCATATTTCCTGGCATAAGTGTGGTAGGCTTGCCGTTGTACGGGAACAGAACACTTTCACCACAGCGAGAGCCATGGACATCAACACCTTCACCCAGAAATCCCAACAGGCCATCCTGGGCGCCCGCACGGCCGCCGAGCAACGCCAGCATCCAAGTGTCACGCCGGCCCACCTCGCCGGCGCACTTCTCGGCCAGACCGACACACTGCTCTACCCCCTGCTGGCCGCGCTCGGCATCAGCCCGGCCGATCTACGTGGCCCGGTGGAGGCCCAGCTCGCCGGCATACCCCAGGTGTACGGAGACCGCCCGGAGATCGGGTTCGACGCCGGCACGATCGCCATCCTCGAGGCCGCCGAGACCGAGCGCGACTCGCTCAAGGACCAGTACGTGTCGATCGAGCACATCGTCCTGGCACTCAGCGCCTCGGAAGGCGCCGTGGGCGAGCTGCTGCGCAGCCGCGGGCTGACAAAGGACGCCGTGCTCGGTGCGCTCGCAGACGTTCGCGGCAGCCAGCGAGTCACCTCGCAGAACCCGGAGGACACCTTCGCCCCACTCGAGAAGTACGGTCGTGATCTCGTCTTGCTCGCCGGCCAGGGCAAGCTCGACCCCGTCATCGGCCGCGACGACGAGATCCGCCGCGTCATCCAGGTCCTCTCCCGGCGCACGAAGAACAACCCCGTACTCATCGGCGAGCCGGGCGTGGGCAAGACCGCCATCGCAGAGGGTCTGGCCCAGCGCGTCGTCGACGGCGACGTTCCCGAGGGCCTCAAGAACAAGCGGATCATCGCCCTCGATCTGGGCGCCATGGTCGCCGGTGCCAAGTATCGCGGCGAGTTCGAGGAGCGGCTGAAGGCCGTGCTCGACGAGATCAAGAGCTCGGACGGCGGGATCATCACGTTCATCGACGAGATGCACACGATCGTCGGAGCCGGCGCCGCCGAAGGATCGATGGATGCCTCCAACATGCTCAAGCCGATGCTGGCGCGCGGCGAACTGCGCATGATCGGCGCCACCACACTCGACGAGTTCCGCAAGCACGTTGAGAAGGACGCCGCCCTGGAGCGCCGCTTCCAGCCGGTGTTCGTCGCCCCGCCCTCCGTGGAGGACACCATCGGCATTCTCCGTGGGCTCAAGGAGCGTTACGAGGTGCACCACGGGGTGCGGATCACCGATGCCGCCCTGGTGTCGGCAGCCGTACTGTCCGATCGCTACATCACTGCACGCCACCTACCGGACAAGGCGATCGACCTCATCGACGAGTCTGCCTCACGGCTGCGCATCGAGATCGACTCCATGCCCGAGGAGATCGATGAGCTCGAACGCAAGCGGCGGCAGCTCGAGATCGAGCGCAACGCACTGTCCAGAGAGACGGACAAGAGCTCGGCCGAGCGTCTCACCTCGATCGAGCAGCAACTGGCCGACCTGGGCGAGGAGCTGGATCGGCTCACCGCCCACTGGCAGCTCGAAAAGGACCGCATCGATGCGATCCGGCAAACGAAACAGTCCATCGAAGAAACGAAGTCCGAGGCCGAGCGTGCCGAGCGTGCGGGCGAGCTGCAACGCGCCGCCGAGCTGCGTTACGGCTCGCTGCCCCAGCTGGAGACCCAACTCGCCGCCGGCCAGGAAGCGCTCGAGAAGCTGCAGGCGGACGGCGCCATGCTCAAGGAGGAGGTCGACGACGAAGACGTCGCCGAGGTGGTGAGCCGCTGGACCGGGGTCCCGGTGTCACGGCTGATGGAAGGCGAAGTGCAGAAGCTGGTCCGGCTCGAGGAGCACCTCCACAGACGTGTCGTGGGACAGGACGACGCCGTCAACGTGGTCGCGAACGCCATCCGGCGATCGCGCTCCGGGCTCGCCGACCCCAACCGACCCATCGGCTCCTTCGTGTTCCTCGGCCCCACGGGAGTCGGCAAGACCGAGCTGGCCCGAGCGCTGGCCGAGTTCCTGTTCGACGATGAGCGGGCGATGGTTCGCATCGACATGTCGGAGTACATGGAGAAGCACTCGGTGAGCCGTCTCATCGGAGCGCCTCCTGGTTACGTCGGCTACGACGAGGGCGGTCAGCTCACCGAAGCCGTCCGCCGCCGCCCCTACTCCGTGGTGCTGCTCGACGAGGTCGAGAAGGCCCACCCGGACGTCTTCAACGCACTGCTCCAGGTGCTCGAGGACGGCCGGCTGACCGACGGGCAGGGTCGCACGGTCGATTTCACCAACGCAGTGCTGATCATGACCTCCAACCTCGGCTCCGAGTTCATCGATCCGGACCTGCCGGACGAGACCGTCGAGGAGCGGGTGATGGACGTGGTGCGCGGCCACTTCCGTCCGGAGTTCTTGAACAGGGTCGACGATCTCATCGTGTTCGATCGGCTCTCGCGAGAGGACCTCCGCAAGATCGTGGACATTCAGTTCGCCCTGCTCCAGCAGCGGCTGGCGATGCGCCACATCACGCTGGAGCTGAGCGACGCCGCCGCCGACTGGTTGGCTGAGCACGGCTACGACCCGAGCTACGGCGCCAGGCCGCTGAAGCGCTTGATCCAGAAGGCGGTCGCCGACCCGCTGGCGCTGCAGCTGCTCGACGGAACCTTCGCCGACGGGGACCGGATCCGGATCGAGGACCACGAAGGCAGCCTCGGATTCATGCGAGTCGAAGGAGCAGAGGTGAACGGGGCGGCCGGAGGCGTCTCATAGAGAATCGCCGCTCGGCGCCCTAAACCCCCCGTCGTAGGCGCCAAACGGCGACGCTCTAGGTCTGCGTCCCCCGCACAAATTCCCCAGTCGCAAGGTATGCGATCACGCGAGATCCGCCTATGAGTCGATCGACTCATACGCGTGCTCCTGTGGATAAACCGATTGACCCGGCAACCGGCCGCTTCTATCTTCGACGCCCTTCGGGTGGCTCATCTTGGGTGGTAGGGACCAGGAAGGGCCGAGCTGCCTGAGGGGGTTGACCAGGTGGTAGGTGGTCGACCCGTGGGGTGGTGGACTCGGCGCGAGTCGCTTCTACGGCGACCGTACGCGGGCGGCGTTGTGTCACACAACGGGTGCCTGCCGAATCCGCCGGCGACCGGTGCCGCACCACGTGTCGGCCCGGTCCCGGCGGATCGAGCCGGAGGTCCCTTCACCGAACATGCGCTCCACGCCACAATGGGCCACTCGTCAGAGGAGGAGCCCTGTGGAGAAGGACATCCAGATCGATCTACATCTCGACGAGGACGACACCACAACGGTGGCGACCGCCGCGCTCGATCTGCGTGGCGATCACTTCGAGGCGCGTGGCAGCGCTCGCCGCAACCCGGCGGACGCACCGATGCCGATCATCGGCGAAGAGCTCGCCATCGCCCGCGCCCTCCAGGCGCTGACCGTCGAAGTGCTGGACGCCGCCCACTCCAAGATCGACGAATACCTGAACCCCTGAGACGTGCCGGCACCGGCGCAGCGGACGGACCTTCGTGGGCATCCCCGCTGTGCGCCGAAGCATCGCTCAACCCTCGGGACCGAGCACCTCGTCGAAGGCATGAGTTCGCCTGCGGTGTTTGATCTCGCCGGCGATCGCCTCGAGCAGCTCTGCCACGGTCTCCGACGCCACGCGGTGCATCACGGTGTGATCGACCAGCGCGCCAACCGGACCGAGCGGCGGGTGGTACTCACCGACGATCGCCAACTCGGTGTCGGTCGGGGTCGTGGGGAAGGCCTCGAAGTATGCCTCCATCTGCGGAAACAGGTGCTCGCCGTGGGTGGCCCGCCACGCCAGAGGGATCCTCACCGACGGAATGGGTCCCGGGTGCTCCTCGGCCTCGCCCACCTCCACGGCGGCCTCTGCGGCCATGGCAATGCCGGTGCCGGGCATGTGGGCGGTCAGCTCGATGCGGACCTCGTCGCCCACTCGGCGCCCTCCCTTGGCCAGGAGGGCAACCGGGTCGTCGCGGACGATCGCATCGACCAGCAGGTACGGCATGTGCAACCACCGGCACTCGGTGATGCGGGTCGTTCCGCGATCGCCGTCACTCATCGTAAGGCCCGGCCGGCGAGGATGTCATCCCGTCACGATGCGCACGGTCGCGGCGCCGAGCTAGGGCCGGAGGTCACGAAGCACCCGTGGCGTGGGACGGTCCGTCGCAACACCGCGGAGCACCGTCGGATAGGCTCCGTGGTTCCCGGCATTGGAGCTTTGGATGACGGTTGCGCTGGCCATCGGCACCTTGAAGGGTGCGTGGATCGCACGTACTGACGACCACCAGGAATGGGCGGTGGAAGGCCCGTTCCTCAAGGGATGGCAGGTCAACACCTTCGGACGCACCCCGAGCGGCGACTACCTGCTCAGCACAGGCAGCACATGGTACGGAGCCGCTCTCCACCGCAGCTCGGACCTCACCACTTGGTCCCAGATCGTCGACGGGCCGGCCTATGCGGAGGACGCGGGTCGTGCGCTCGAGCAGATCTGGACGCTGGCCGTCGCCGGTGAAGCGATGTTCGCCGGGGTGGCCCAGGCCGGATTGTTCCGCAGCGACGACGATGGCGAGACGTGGAGCGAGGTCGGCGGCTTCAACGATCACGAGACGCGTCCCGGTTGGCAGCCGGGCTTGGGTGGGCTGGCCGCACACCGCATCCTCGTCGACGCCGGCGATCCCGACCGGATGTGGGCCGCGGCGTCGGCCGTCGGCGTGTTCGCCAGCGAGGACGGCGGGGAGAGCTGGGAGCTACGCAACGACGGCGTCACCAAGACGGCGCCGAACGACGACTACGCCGGTATCGGCTACTGCGTCCACTGCCTCGTACACGACCCG
This sequence comes from Acidimicrobiia bacterium, assembly GCA_965216945.1. Classification (GTDB taxonomy): domain Bacteria; phylum Actinomycetota; class Acidimicrobiia; order Spongiisociales; family UBA5794; genus DATHZQ01. The sequence continues at coordinate 1,508,804 of CBDCGU010000003.1, forward strand.
GCGGAGGCCGATACGATCTGGCGTCAGGACCACTCCGGCGTTTATCGCTCCCGCAATGGGGCCAGGTCATGGGAGAGGATCGAAGCCGGGCTCCCGGCTCGTTTCGGCTTTCCGGTGGACCGCGATCCGCAAAGCGGCCGTCTCTTCGTACTCCCGCTCGAATCCGACGAGTTCCGCCTGCCCGTCGACGGCGAGTTCGCCGTGTACGCCAGCGACGACGACGGCGACACCTGGCACCGCGCCGGCGGATGGTCACGACCGGGTCACGACGGCGTGCTGCGCGATGCGATGGCGGTTGACGGTGTCGGTGGTGTGTACGTCGGTAGTACGGCCGGCCGGGTGGCGATGAGCGGTGACCGGGGCGAGACATGGCGCGAGCTCGATGACGTCTTCCCCCGCATCACCAGTGTCCACGCCTTCGTGACATGACGGCTGCGGTGACGGTGACGTTGCCGCGGATGCTCGCCGACCTCGTGGGGAGCGAGCGGCGCTTCGCCACCAACGGCGCAACGGTCGGCGACGTTCTCCACGCGGTCACGACACGCCACCCGGAGCTGTCGGTCCACCTGTTCGATGAGCAAGGCGTCATCCGGCAGCACGTATCGGTGTTCCGCAACGACCACATGGCTGAGCCCGAGGCCGCGGTGGACGACGGCGACCGGATCGTGATCCTGCAGGCGGTCAGCGGAGGTTGAGGGAGGCCGGCGCCCCGACCGCCAGGGTCGGCCTCTCCGCAGCGCCTACGGCGTCGGTGGGGCGTCGAGGAACACGACGTCCGTGTAACCGAGGCCCATGAGGAACTCGGTGAGCGTCGCTCGGGCGTTCTCATCCGCCAGGTCGAGGATCCCCCGGTCGAGGGCGCCCTGCAACAGCACCTCTTGAGCCACCGCGCGGGCATCAGACTCGAGCTGAGCATCGCCCTTGGTGAAGAGACCGGTATCCCGGTCATACACCTGGGTCTGGTCCTCGTCCACCTCGATGAACTGGATCTCAGGGCTGGGCATCTGGATGGTGACCGTGCCGGTGGCCTCGTCGACCTCGAAGTCCTCGACGGTCATACGATCGAAGTCCACGCCGGCGCCGATGCGGGCGACTGCAAACAGGAAGATCTTGTCGCCGCGCGCCCAGTTGAGCCAACCCGCGTCATTGCCCTTCTCGACCGTCGTGTACTCGACCATCTCGACGGTCGTGAGATCGGCGACTGCTTGAACGCTCTCCACGACGCTCGGTCCCACCTGCGTGTACTCGGTCGAGCCAAACGGGTTGAAGAACCCCGTGGCGGCGCCGATGAAGAAAGCGCCGACCACCAGCACGGCAGCGATGACCGCACCGCTGAACCGACTGGACGCAGATCGTTCGATGGCCACGGCTCTCCTGTCGATTGGCCCCGCCCTTCCCCCACTTGGACCCGCGACCCTACCCAACAGTTTCAAGTAACCGACAAGGGGAGCGGAAATCCTCTTGAAATCGACACCGAGGTCGATTAGGATGCTACGCAAGGTAGCCGGGAAACCAGGGTAATTGGGAAACCATGGTAACCGGCCTTACAAGACAATGGTGGAGTCGAGATGCAGTTCGACGAGGAATAGACCGTGGACCACAGTTCCCAGCTGCTCAAGGGCGTCCTCGACATGTGCCTTCTGGCCATCATCTCGGAGGAGCCCAGCTACGGATACGAGATGGTCGACAAGCTGCAGGACAAGGGCCTGGAGCTGGTGAGCGAGGGCAGCATCTATCCGCTGCTCAGCCGCTTGCAGAAGAAGGGCTTCATCGAGGGCTACTTCGTCGAGTCGACGGGGGGGCCCCCGAGGAAGTACTACCGCATCGCTCCCGCCGGCAGGCACCGGCTGGACGAGTGGTCGGCGGAATGGCGCCGGCTGTCACGAGGTGTCGAGGAGGTGCTGAATGGAGGTGAACATGGCGCACGATGACACGATGCAGCGCATCGCGGAGGAGTGCGAGGCGTACTGGGTCGAGACCCGCGTTCCCGCCTATGCCATGCCACAGCTCCGCAGCGAGCTGGCGGTGCGGCTCGAACACGCCGCCGCCAGGGGCCGATCGCTCCGCCGCGTGACCGGCAGGGACGTCTCCATGTTCGCCGAGTCGATGGCGTCGCGCTATCGAATCCCCCCACCGGCCCACCCACCGCAGGCGCCATCGGCTCGCGCCTACCAGCGATACATCGACTTCTTTCCTGCCTACGGATGGCTCGTACCCGTTGTCCTTTTTGCGATTCTGTTGATGATGTTCGGCCCAAAGGAGGATCAAGTGGAAGATCCAGATTTCTGGCGATGGCTCTGGCTTGGCATCGCCGTGGTGCTCGGAGTCGGCGAAATGGTCACTGCCGGCTTCTTCATGCTGCCGTTTGCGATCGGAGCCGCCGTGGCGGCTCTGCTGGCTTGGGCGGATGTGACGCTCACCGTGCAGTTGATCGTCTTCATCGGCGTGTCCCTCGTCGCGCTCTTCGCCTTGCGGAGGTTTGCCTGGAGTGACCGGGAGCCCTCCTACCCCGTCGGCGTGAAGAGGTTCGTGGACGCCCGCGCCGTCGTCACCGACACGATCGACCCCATGGCCGGCAAAGGCCGCGTCCGATTGGGTCGGGGAGAGAGGTGGAGTGCAACCACCGTGACCGGAGAGCGGGTCGAGCCGGGTGTGGTGGTCCGCGTCGTCGAGGTCAAGGGCAGCCACCTCGTCGTCGAACCCGTCGACGACGCCGGCTGAGTGCCCCGGGGGAACCCCCGGCGGCATCACCGAGAAGCTTGGAAGAGACAGACAGAAAGAGATAGGAGAAGGACATGGCAGCTGCCGCAATCATCCTGATTGCGTTCATCGTCATCCTGGTTGTCTACGTCGGCCTCGGTCTGAAGATCGTGCGCCAGTACGAGGCAGGTCTTGTCGAGCGATTCGGCAAGTACCGGGAGACACTGGACCCGGGACTGCACCTCATCGTCCCGTTCATCGACCGGATACGCCGGGTCGACATGCGGGAGATCGTCGTCGACGTCCCCCCGCAGGAAGTGATCACGAAGGACAATGTCGTCGTCACCGTCGACGCCGTCGTGTACTACCAGGCCACCGACCCCGTGAAGCTGGTGTACAACGTGCAGAACTTCGTGCTGGCCGCAACCAAGCTGGCCCAGACCAACCTGCGTAACGTGGTCGGCGACCTCGACCTGGACGATGCGCTCACGTCCCGTGAGACGATCAACGCCCAGCTGCGCGAGATCCTCGACGAAGCCACCGATGTGTGGGGCACCAAGGTCGTGCGCGTCGAGATCCAGCGCATCGATCCGCCGGCGGACGTCACCGACGCCATGCACCGGCAGATGAAGGCGGAGCGCGATCGCCGTGCCGTCGTCACCGAGGCCGAGGGCGACAAACGCTCCAAGATCCTCCAAGCCGAGGGTGTGAAGCAGTCGCGGATCCTCGAGGCCGAGGGTCAGGCCGAAGCCATCAAGCAGGTTGCCGAAGCCGAGCGCTTCCAGAAGGAGACGGTCGCCGAAGGCGAAGGCCGTGCCATCGAGCGGGTCTTCGGCGCCATCCACACCGGCGATCCGAGCCCGGACCTGATTGCGATCCGGTACCTGGAGGCTCTGCGGGAGATCGCAGACGGGCAGGCGACGAAGATCTTCATGCCCATGGAGATGAGCGGCATTCTCAGCTCCGTCGGTGCCATCGGCGAGATCTTCAACCAGCCTCCGACGGACGGCAACGGCAGGCGCCCCCAAGGCTGACGAACCGCCACCGGCACACTCCGAGGGGGCCCGTCGCCGGGCCCCCTCGTCGCATGTGGAGTTCGTGGTGACGCGATCCGCTCAGGCGGTGTGCGATGGTTCCTCCGCCTCGCGCCTGCGCACCTGCGGCTCGCCGCGGCGCTGCCGGGCGACGATGATCGCGCCGCCCAGCAGCGTCGCCCCGATGGCGACCCATGCGTTGCGGGACAGTCCGAGGAGGCGGAAGGTGGTGTCGGTGCGCAGCAGTTCCGTGAGGAACCGGATAGACCCATACATCATCAGGTAGACACCGATCGCCGAGCCCCGCGCCAGCGTGCCGCGGTGCTCGAGCCAGCGAATCGTCGGTATGAGCACGAAGACGTTCCACATCGACTCGTAGAGGAACGTCGGGTGGAACGTCGAGAAGCCCAGGTATTCGGCGGGACGGTTGGCAGCATCGATCTCCAGCCCCCAGGGGAGTTCGGTCGGAGTGCCGAATAGCTCCTGATTGAAGTAGTTGCCCCACCGCCCGATGGCCTGCGCCACCGGGAGGCCAACGGCCGCGGCATCGGCGAATGCCCACGGGTCGCCGCCGAGCCGGCGCAGCATCACCACCGCGGTGATTGCGCCGACGGTGAGCCCGCCGAAGAGGGCCAGCCCGCCCTCCCAGAGGAAGAAGACCGCATACCATCGCCCCTCGAAGCGGGCGAGATGGGTCGAGACGTAGGCGAGCCGGGCGCCGATGAATCCCAGCACGACCGTCCACACGATCACCCGGTCCAGGGTCGAGGCGTCCTCGCCGAATCGTTCGTAGCGCCGGTTGATGATCCAGGCGGCAGCAAGCACGCCCACCGCGATCAGGATCCCGTAGACGTGGATGGTGAGCGGACCGAGCTCGAACTGGCTGACCGCCGGCGAGGGGATGGAGGCGAGCATCAGCCTGGGCGGCGCCGCCGGGCGCTCAGACCGATGCGATTCCCGTCGGGATCGCGCAACGCGGCGAGCCGGTCTCCCCACGGCTTGTCGACCGGTGCGTAGATGACCTCCGCCCCCTCCGCAACGAACCGGGCGAAGGAGGCATCGACGTCGTCGACACGAAACCACAAAGACACCGCCGCAGCGCCCGGCGGCGGCTCGGCAACCTCGTCGATCCCGAGGTACACGGCACCGACCTGGAAGCCGATGTGGCCGGGTGCCCGCTCCGGCTCGCCAAGACCGAGGCTCCGGCGGTACCACGCAGCGAGACGCTCGCCATCGGCGGTGAAGATGATGACGGTGTCGAGGTAGGCGCCCACGGTTCAGTCGTCGGAGGGAGCGGCCTCGATCGTGCCGTCGGAGTCGAGAGGTGCCTCGGCGCGCCCCGTTGCGGACTCCCCTGTGTCGACGTCCGCACCCGATGCGGGCTCCTCGGCCTCGCCGGCCGTCTCGGCCTGGTAGATCGCATCCTGCTCGGGCGTCACGGTCGGGTTGCGACGCCACCACAGCAACAACAGCACACCGATCGCCGCCGCCGCCAGCGCCCCCCATTGACTGCCGGTGAACGGCCCCATCACCGAGTCGGCGATGGCCTCGACCACCGTTCCGTCGTTGAGTACCACCCCGTCGCGAGCGGCGCCGAGCCGGGTGAAATCGATGAGGAAACGCTGCACGCCGTACCAGATGGCCCAGAAGGCGAAGAGCTGGCCGTAGTGGCGGGTCTTCCACACCCGCTGCAGCCAGAGGATCACGACGAGCAGCACCGCCGCACCGATCATGTCGTAGAGCGCCGTGTGATGGTATGTCCCGCAAATACCGTCGATGGCTTGCTCGGTGGTGCACTCCAAGATGTCGTGCTGCGGCGACACGTCGTGGCCCGGCTTGATGGTGAATCCGAGGAAGAAGTCGGTCGTGCTGCCGAGATGCTCGACGATGGCGAGATCGCCGATGCGCCCGATGACCGCCCCGATGGCGAGCCCGGCAGCGGCCAGGTCGAGGGTCACCGGCACCTGGAGACGCAACATCCGCATCCGCAACGCCCCGATCAGGATCCCGCCTGCGTAGCCGCCGAGGATGCTGTAGTCGCCGGCGATGCTGATGGCATCGTCGAGTCCATAGCCGGGGTCGCCAATGTGCGCCGGGACCGTGAAGAAGCGAGCGCCGAGCACCGAAGCCACGAGCGCCCAGGTGAGGACTGACGCGATCTTGTCCGTGTCGAAACCACGGCCACGGGCTTCCCGCACCATCAAGACTGCGCCGACGACGAACCCGATGCCGGCGAACAGACCGTGCAAAGACAGGTTCAGCGGACCGAGCTCGAAGATGGGTATCGGGGGGTAGGAGATGCCAGCGAGCATGCCGGCCAGCTTATCGGCGCGTGGGAGACATACCGTGCGCGGCTCCCCGATCGGGGCTCCCCCGCCGCAGGCGCCGGCAGGGTGCGGAGCAAGCCCGAGAGTTGGTTCGGCAGACAACGTCCCATCGTCCGGGACATTGTTGCTTCATCGGTCACCGAACCCCTTTCCGCACCGTGTTAGACCTCCTCGGCGAACTCCTTGTAGGCGACCCAAGCCCGCGGACCGTAGATGGTGGCCGGGCCACCGCCCATCTGGATCGTGACTGCGATCGTCTCCGCAACCTCTTCCGGTGTCGCCCCCTTACGGGCCGCACTGCGCGCATGCGCCGCGATGCAGCCGTCGCAGTTGTCGTGGATGGCCACGGCGAGTGCGATCAACTCCTTGATCCTGCCGGGCAGCGCCCCGTCCTGGTACGTCGCCCGGTGCACCTGGGCAAACCCTGCATACACATCGCCGATGTGCCGGCGCAGCTCCCGCGTGTGCTCGTGAATCGACTTCAGCAGCTCTTTGTTCTGTCCCATGTGTCCTCGTCCTGTCGTTTGTCCGGACATTGTCGGAGAGTACGAGGACCGGCCGTGAGGGCCGAGAGTCCCTGATCGAGGCGTCTCCGGGACATCTACCCTGCCCGCGTCGACACAGAAAGGCGATGACGTGGACCCGAAGCAGGCCGTCCAGGGGCGATTCGATGGGGTGGAGGACGAACTGCGTGCGCTGTCGACCTGGATGTACGAGAACCCGGAGACGGCGTACGAGGAGCACCAGGCGTCAGCCAAGCTCGTCGACTTCCTCCGCCGCCAGGGATTTGCCGTCGAATACCCGGCGTGGGGGCTCGACACCGCCTTCGATGCCACCGTCGGCGAGGGCCCGGAGGTCGTGATCTGTGCCGAGTACGACGCGCTGCCCGAGGTGGGCCATGCCTGCGGCCACAACATCATCGCCGCCGCAGCAGCCGGCGCCGGCGCCGGACTGGCCGGAGTCGCCGAGGAGCTCGGAGTGCGGGTACGGGTCCTGGGTACGCCGGCAGAGGAGGCCCACGGCGGCAAGGTCGACCTCATCGACGCCGGAGCATTCGAAACCGCCACGGCGGCGATGATGATCCATCCCTCTCCGGACGACATGCTCGATCCGGGAGCACTGGCCGTCGCCCATATCGACGTCGAGTTCCGGGGCAAGGAGTCCCATGCCGCATATGCGCCGCAGCTCGGCATCAACGCTCTCGACGCCGCCGTACAGGCCTACAACAACGTCTCGATGCTCCGCCAGAAGATGCTGCCGACTGACCGAGTGCACGGTGTCATCACCTACGGCGGCGCCGCCCCCAACGTCATTCCCGCATTCACCTCGATGGCCTGGTACGTGCGGGCAACCACGATGGAGCGGATGGACGAGCTCGAGGAACAGGTCGAGGCATGCTTCGCTGCAGCGGCGCAGGCCACCGGTTGCAGCCACGAGGTGAAGGCCCGTGGCCACACGTACGAGAACCTCCTGCCCAACTCCGTGATGGTCGAGCTGTACGGGGCCAACAGCGAGACGCTGGGCCGCCCCATGCCCCGCTCCGAAGGTGAGATGGCAGGATCGACCGACATGGGCAATGTCAGCCAGATCGTCCCTTCCATCCACCCCATGCTCAGCATCAACTGCTCTCCCGCCGTGAACCACCAGAAGGAGTTCGCCGCCCACACGGTGACGCCCGATGGCGAGAAGGCCATCCGCGACGGTGCGCTGGCAATGGCCTGGACGGTGGTCGACCTCGCCGTGACCCAGAGATGGGACGAGCTGAGCATCTGACGGGGGCGACCGTCGAACCCGCAAGTGGGGTCACAGGGTGGGGCTGTGCCGTGCCCGGCCCGGCGAACGGGCGTCGGGATTCGGAGGTGCGGCGTCCGAGACCTCATTCCCTCATGAGCAGATCGCCGTACTCGGTGCGAACGACCTTCTTGTCGAACTTGCCGGTGCCGGTCTTGGGGATGGCGTCGATGAAGAGGATGCGGTCCGGTTGCCACCACTTGGCGATCCGCTCCTCGAGGAATCGGTGGAGTTCCTCCTCCGACACCGCAGAGCCCTTCGTGCGCACGACGACGGCGATGGGACGTTCCTGCCACTTGACGTGCTTGACGCCGACGACGGCCGCCTCGGCCACCTCGGGGTGGGCCATCAACTCGTTCTCGAGATCGATCGACGAGATCCACTCCCCACCGGACTTGATGACGTCCTTCGCCCGATCGGTGATACGGATGTAGCCCTCGGGGGTGATCTTGCAGACGTCGCCAGTCCGCATCCAACCGTCGACGAACGACTGCGGCGTGCGCGGATCCTCGTAATACTCGGCGGCGATCCAGGGTCCGCGGATCAACAGCTCGCCGAACGCCTCCCCGTCGTGAGGCAGGGCCTCGCCGGCCTCGTCGACGATCTTCACCTCGAGCCCGGGAACCGGGATGCCCGCCGTCTCGAGCACGTCGAGCTGGCGCTCGAAGTCCCACTCCTCCATCTCGGGTTTGAGCACGGCGACCGAAGCGACGGGATTCGTCTCCGTCATGCCCCAGCCCTGCATCACCCGTATGCCGCGATTCTTCCAATACCACTCGATCATCGCCCGCGGCACCGCCGAGCCGCCGCAGAGAAACCGTGTGATCGAGCCGATGTCGACCTGCGGATGCTCAGCCAGGTAGTGCTGGATACCCAGCCACACCGTCGGCACTCCCGCCGAGAACGTCACCCTCTCCTGCTCGAACAGCCGGACGAGGCCCTCCGGTGACAGGTCCGGGCCGGGGTAGGTGATCTTGGCGCCCGCCACCGTCGCCTCGAAGGGATACCCCCAAGCCGCCGCATGGAACATCGGCACCACCGGGAGCAAGTTGTCCGACGCTGTGATCGGCAGCATCGCCAGGTTGCTGATCGTGTGCATGTACGTCGACCGCTGCGTGTAGGCAACACCCTTCGGATTGCCGGTCGTGCCGGATGTGTAGCAAAACATCATCGGCGAACGCTCGTCCAGCCCCGGCCACTCCTGTACGGGCTCGACGCCGGCGAGAAGATCCTCGTAGAACAACACGTTGGGCAGCGACGTCTCGTGGACATGGTCACCAAGCACGACAAACGCCTCGACCGTCTCGAGCTGGTCGGCGACGGCTTCCAGGAGGTCGACGAGGCCCGGGTCCACGAAGATCACCTTGTCGCGGCCGTGGTTGACGATGTACACGAGCTGGTCGGCGAACAGCCGGATGTTCAGCGTGTGGCAGATGCGGCCGGTGTTGGCGGTCGCCCAGTAGAGCTCGTGGTGGCGAACGTTGTTCCAAGCAAAGGTGCCGACGACATCGCCAACTCCGACCCCCAGCTCGTCGAACACGGCGGCCAGGCGCCGGATGCGGTCGTCGGTCTCCGCATACGTCTGGCGTCGCAATGACAGGTCCGACTCGACCGACACGATCTCCTGATTCGGGAACAGGCGCACGGCGCGGTCGTACAGAGTCGACAGCAACAGGGGGAAGTCATCCATCATGTGCGGCATCGGCCAGCGCTCCTCGGCGTCGCTTATCGAGACGATATCGGACCGAAACTACCGTTGTCGCATGGCGACGAAGACCAACGCCATCCGCCGGATCGAAAGCGCCGGAGTCGTCCACGAGGTGCGCCGCTACGAGATCGCCATGAAGGAGTTCTCCGCGACCGCGGTGGCTGCGCTCATCGGGATGGACCCGGCGCAGGTCTTCAAGACCCTGGTCGCCGCCGAGGCCGACGTCACGGTGTTCGCCGTGGTGGCGAGTGACGCCGAGCTCGACCTGAAGGCACTGGCCCGTGCCGCCGAAGTTCGCCGCCTCGAGCTCGTCGCCGTGCAGCGGCTGGAACGGCTGACGGGCTACCGCCGCGGCGGCGTGACGGCGCTCGGCGCCAAACGGGCTTTTCCCGTGTTCCTGGACGCAACCGCCCTCGACCATGAGTGGATCGGGGTTTCGGCAGGACGGAAGGGGCTCCAGGTGGTGCTCGCCCCCGAGGACTACATCGCCTTGACCGACGCAACGGTTGTCGAGCTACAGCGGTGATGTGGCGCCGAGGCCGTGCTGGAGGAACCCCAGCCGAGCCTGCAGCACCCGCTCGGCCACCTCGGGCGAGTATCCGAGCACCAGCACGTGGTCGACGGCGCCCACGAGGAGGTCGGCGACCATCTGGTGGAGGAGCTCGGGATCGCCCGGTGGGAACAGACCCGACTCGATACCCAAGGCGCATTGACGAGCCAGCTCCTCGTTGGCCGGCCAGAGCACTCGCCACATGCGGTCGCGCACATCTGACGGGAGCTCGCGGCCGACGAAGAAGAGCACGAACGCCAGGTCGATGTTGCGTCCGAGCATGAGGAAGGCGGCGCGGTAGACGCCTTCGACCCGCTCGACGGGACTACCCGGAGGGATGCCGGCCACGGCCGATTTCAGCAACGGCGGCACGCGGTCCTCGACCAGTGCGAGGAAGAGCTCCTCCTTGTTCGGGAAGTACTCATAGAGGGTCGTCCTGCCGACGCTCGCCAGACTGGCGACATCGGTCAGGCTCGTACCCGAGAACCCGTTGGCGACGAAAAGCTTGAACGCAGCATCGAGCAGCGCAGTGCGCGTCAGTTCCTTGTGTTCTGCGATGTTGCTCGCACGAATGCGTGGCACGGCGTGTGCCACCCCCTCATTCCCAGCATGTCCCCCCTTCTGCCATGGAGTGTACAGAAGCGGAAGCACACACGGCGGTCCGAAATGACCGGTTCGTCGCCACGAGGTCCCGGTCCTACACTCGCCGCGTCCGGCCCGGAGAAAAGGAACGATGAGCGCAACTGTCGTCGTCGGCGCCCAGTGGGGCGACGAGGGGAAGGGCAAGATCACCGACGTGCTGTCCGAATCCGCGGATGTGGTGGTCCGTTTCCAGGGCGGCAACAACGCCGGTCACACCATCGTCGTCGGAGAGGAGCGTTTTGCGCTGACTCTCATCCCCAGCGGCGTGCTCAACCCGACCGTGACGCCCGTCATCGGAAACGGCTGCGTGGTCGATCCGGCGGTGCTCATCGACGAGATGGCGACACTGGCCGGGCGCGGCATCGATCCGTCGCGGCTTCGAGTCAGCGCCAACGCCCACCTCATCATGCCGTATCACCGCAAACTCGATTCGGTCATGGAGCGCTTCCTCGGGCGCCATCAGATCGGCACCACCAAGCGTGGCATCGGTCCGGCCTACATGGACAAGTTCTCCCGCCATGGCATCCGCGCTCAGGACCTGTTCGACCCGAAGATCTTCCGTTCCAAGCTGGAGACTGCGCTCAAGGACAAGAACCGGCTGTTGACCAAGGTCTACAACCAGCTGCCGATGGAGATCGAGCCGATCGCCGAGGAGTATCTCGGGTACGCCGACCGGCTCCACGAACACGTCACCGACACGTCGCTGCTGATCTGGGAGGCGTTGCAACGAGACGACAACGTCCTGTTCGAGGGCGCCCAAGGCACGCTGCTCGACATCGACCACGGCACCTACCCATTCGTGACGTCGTCGAATCCCGTCGCCGGCGGGGTGTGCACCGGCGCCGGGATCGGACCGACGGCAATCGACCGGGTGATCGGCGTCGCCAAGGCCTATATCTCGCGGGTGGGCAGCGGGCCGTTCCCCACGGAGTTGGACAACCCGATCGGTGAGCGGATGGTCGAGGTCGGCGGCGAGTTCGGCACGGTGACCGGACGCCGCCGCCGCTGCGGCTGGCTCGACGCCGTGGCGCTGCGGTATGCGGTGCGGGTGAACGGATCACGGAGATCGCGCTCACCAAGCTCGATGTGCTCTCCGACTTCGAGCAGATCCGGGTGGCCGTTGCCTACGACTCGCTCGACGCCCGCTACACCGAGTTCCCCCGTCAGCAACGCGTCCTGTACAACTGTCATCCCGTGTACGAGGATCTTCCCGGCTGGAGTGGAGACATCTCTGCGATCCGGGAGTTCGACGATCTCCCCAAGGAAGCCAAGCAGTACGTCGAGTACGTGGAGGCCCTGGCGGGCGTGCCGATCACGACCGTCTCCGTGGGGCCGTCCCGGGCCGCCACCCTCACCCGAGGCTGAAGGGCGCCGGTGAAGGTTCTCTTGCTCGGTGGTGGCGGCCGGGAGCACGCCATGGGCTGGAAGCTGGCTCAGAGCCCGAGTCTGGAGTCGTTGGTGAGCATGCCCGGAAATCCCGGCTTGGCCGAGTTCGGCACGGTGGTTCCGGACGGAGACCCCACCAACACCGCGGCGGTCGCCGCCTACGCCGATGCACACGAGATCGACCTGGTCGTCGTCGGGCCGGAAGCCCCGCTGGCAGCCGGAGTCGCCGACGCCCTCGAAGAAGCCGCAATACCCGTCTTCGGTCCCGTGCAGGCGGCGGCACGGCTCGAGTCGTCGAAGTCCTTCGCCAAGCGCATCATGCAACACGCCGGTGTACCCACCGCCAGATCTGCGACGTTCGACGACGGAACCGCGGCCACCGCACACCTCAGGACAGTGGACCCGCCCTATGTCGTGAAGGCCGATGGGCTCGCCGCCGGCAAGGGGGTACTGGTCACCGAGGATCTCGACGCCGCGGTTGCCTGGGTGGAGCGATGTCTCGGCGGCGGGTTCGGCGAGGCGGGCGCCACGGTGCTGATCGAGGACTACCTGGACGGGCGCGAGGTGTCGGTGTTCGCCATCTGCGACGGATCGGTGGCAGTTCCCCTCGCCCCCGCCCGTGACTACAAGCGTCTCGGTGACCATGACGCCGGCCCCAACACGGGAGGCATGGGGAGCTTCTCCCCCGTCGCAGACCTGCCGCACGACCTCGTGCCGTGGACCATCGAGCACGTCGTCGCCCCCGTCATGTCGGCGATGGCGGACACGGGGATCCCCTACCGCGGTTTCCTCTACGCCGGGCTGGTCCTCACCGCCTCCGGCCCGCAGGTGCTCGAGTTCAATTGCCGGCTGGGCGATCCCGAGACCCAGGCGGTGCTTCCCCGTCTCGAAGACGACCTGCTCGAACTGCTGACGTCCGCCGCCCACGGCGAGCTGGCCCGTACGGGATTGTCCTGGTCGCCGAGCGCCGCCGTGAACGTCGTTCTCGCGTCGCGGAGCTACCCGGAGGCACCGGAGAAGGGAAAGACGATCACCGGCGTCGAAGCGGCCGCCGAGACCGCACTGGTATTCCACGCAGGAACCAGAACCGGACCGAAAGGTCTGGTGACGTCCGGCGGCCGCGTGCTCAACGTCGTCGGTCGCGGGCCGTCGGTCGAAGATGCCCGCACCGCCGCATACGAGGCAGCCGCCAAGATCGAGTTCGACGGCAAGACCAACAGAACGGACATCGGTGCCTGAAGGGCACCGCACCGACGGCACCGAAGGAGGCCACTGCAAATGAAGGTTGCGATCCTGATGGGCTCGGTCAAGGACGCCGATCTCATGCGTCCCGCCGCAGACGTGCTCGAGGAGTTTGGAGTGGACCACGAGACGCACGTGATGTCGGCCCATCGCACCCCGGAACGCGTCGCCGAGTTCACCAGATCGGCACGCCGCGACGGCTACGGCGTCATCATCTGCGGCGCCGGAAAGGCCGCACACCTTGCAGGAGCGGTAGCCGCCAACTCGACACTTCCGGTGATCGGCGTTCCCATCGCTGCAGGCAAGCTCGGGGGTCTCGACGCCCTGCTGTCGACCGTGCAGATGCCGACCGGAATCCCGGTGGCCACCGTTGCCGTCGACTCGGCGGCCAACGCCGCCTACCTGGCGGTGAGCATCCTGTCGCTGACCAACGCCCAACTCGCCGAAGGGCTCGCCGCCTACCGGACACGACTCGCAGAATGATCGAGAGGTACAGCCTTCCCGAGATGACGGCGCTGTGGAACGAAGCCCACAAGCTCGCCGTCTGGAAGGAGGTCGAGACACTCGTCGTCGAGGCCTGGGTCGCGGAGGGCACAGCCCCGTCGACTGCGGCGGACGCTCTCCGCCGGGCGCCGGAGGTGGACGTCGAGACGTGGAAGGCCCGGGAACGTGTCACGAACCACGACGTCGCCGCCTTCGTCGACGTCCTCGCTGCGTCCGTCGACACAGGTGGCGAGTGGGTCCATCACGGGCTGACGTCCTCCGACGTGCTCGACACCGCCCTGGGCACCATCCTCCGTGATGCCGCCGATCTGCTGATTCGCCGCATCGAAGACCTCACCGCCGTCGTGGAACGCCGCGCCGTCGAGCATCGGGAGACCCTCATGGTGGGCCGAACGCACGGCATCTGGGCCGAGCCGACGACGTTCGGCCTCAAGCTGGCCAATTGGGCCTTCGAGCTGCGCCGCGATCGCACACGCCTGGCGCGGGCCAGAGATGCGGTCGCCGTGGGCAAGATCTCCGGAGCAGTCGGCACCTATGCCCACACGCCACCGACGATCGAGGCATTCGTGTGTGATCGGCTCGCCATTGGCGTCGAGCCGGCCTCGTCCCAGATCACCCACCGTGACCGGCACGCCGAGTACCTCTCCACGCTGGCCCTCGTCGGCTCGACGCTGGAGCGCTTCGCCACCGAGATCCGACACCTGCAGCGCAGCGAGGTCGGCGAGGTGCTGGAGTCTTTCGGCGGCGGACAAAAGGGCTCGTCGGCCATGCCGCACAAACGCAATCCCATCGCCTCGGAGAACCTGACCGGCGTCGCCCGCCTGCTCCGGGGCTACGCCGGCGCCGGACTGGAGAACGTCGCCCTGTGGCACGAGCGCGACATCTCCCACTCGTCCGTCGAGCGGGTCGCACTCCCCGATGCCTCGATCCTCCTCGACTACGCCCTCGACCGAATGACCCGCCTCGTCGGCGATCTGGTCGTGAACACCGACCGCATGGCGGCCAACGTGGCGGCGACGCAGGGCCTCATCTTCTCCCAGGCCGTGCTGCTCGCCCTCGTCGAGACCGGCATGACGCGCGACGACGCCTACCGGATCGTGCAACGCAACGCCATGACGGCGTGGGAACAGGGCATCCCGCTTCGAGAGCTCCTCGCCGAGGATCCCGACGTCGCGCTGCCGGCCGGCGACCTCGCAGCCTGCTTCTCGCCGGACCGCTACCTGCGCAACATCGACGTCGTGTTCGACCGCCTCGAAGGCGCAGGCTGAACGAGCGAGTATCCCTCGTACCAGGGCATTGGTCAGGGGGCTGCCCGGCGGCCTCGCGGAAGGTGCGTGTCACACGTCGGAGTCCGGCCCCTGGCTCGCATGTCGCCGGTCACCGCCCCAGACGGTCTCCGAGAACCTCGCCGATACCGAGCGTCCTGTTCCAGCGCCAGTGACCGCCCGCCCGTGCTTTGAAGAATCCGAGCTCTCCGAGCTCCGGCTCGGTCAAGTGGCTATGGAGCGCCTCGTCGGCGATCCTCGAATCCCGCAGGATCGAGCTGGGATGCGGTCTCGTCGATCACGAAACGAGCTCGGTGGCTTCGTCCCACAGGGCAGCGATCTGCCCGTTCAGCACTCTCACAAGGTCGTTGGCGGTTCCGACGCGCTCGTTCCAAGCGCCGATCAGCTCGATCCACGGATCTGACGCCCGGAACTCTCGGCATTCTTCGTCCGCAGGATCGCTCGACAGATCACTTTCCTGCAGGGCTATGAGGTCCGATGCGGGCTCGAGCGCAGATTCGAGAGCGGCTGCCCATTCGAAGCCGGTTGCGTAGATCTCTCTGTACGTCGGGCGGTTGTCTCGCCCTTCGAGCGATCGAAGCGGCTCTTCCGATTCGGATGCGATCAACTCGGTCGCAGCAAACGACTCCTGGGCCAGGTGCGGGTCGCACGAGTTCAACGCGGCGATGAGGCTGTTCAGCGGGTCGACGAGGGAGCCTCCGACATCGGCGACCTCTTGTGCGGCCGTCAGCACTGGCTCCATGTCGAGAAGGAACTCGAGCAGCTCGGCGAGTTGGGCCTCGTTCTCGGCTGGAAAGAAGCGGCCGTCGACGACACGCACGATCGATTGCAGCGCGGATAGCTCTTCGGGGTCGGTGATGCCAAGGCCGATGAGGTCGACCTTCACGGTGAATCCCTCGAGCGCTCCGAGTTCCTCCCATCGTCTGCTCAACGCTTCCTCGAAGTCATCGGAGCAGAAGTGATCGCCCGCCGATGTCACGACGATGATCTGCCGGATACGGTCTGGTCCGCCGAACTTCTCCGGGTCGGAGAAGTCGCTCGTTGCAGCGACGACGGCCTCCGCCAGGGGGAAGCCGTCTCCGTCATACGTGACGTCTTGCAGTGCGTTCGAGATCACGTCGGAGGCATTTCTTTGGGGTGCAACCAACAGCTCGCTGTTCCGTGGGCACCCGCTGCCCACCCGCAACCCGATGTGGTCGCCCGATCTCACCCCCACCGTGTTGCGCACGTGATCAGCGGCTGCCTTCAGCTTCTGGACCTCGGATCCATCCTCACCGGGAAAGGTCTGCAGCATCTCTGACGAGCCATCGAAGACGATCTGGGTATTCACGAATGACGCCGCGGGAGCAGACCGCAGCCAAAGGAACCCGGCAAGGGCAAGGACCGCGACCGCACCTGCAACGGGTACCGGCCAGCGGCGGGAGGCGCGAAGACCCAGCTTGGCGAGCAGCTCAGATACGTCACGGTCGAGGTCGTCGTAGCCGATGCGATACGCCTGTCGCTTCCCCAGCGAGGACAAGTCGTCAGGCAACTCTGGCGGCGGCCACGTCGCATCGCCGATGACCACGGGCACGAGCTTGGCGCCGGCGTCCTGGCCCGCAACGATCTCTCTGCGGACCCAGTCGTCCTCCCCGTGGAGGCGGCTCGCTTCCCGAGACCACTCGTCGCCGACGACGATCAAGACGACGTCGCCCCGTTCCAACGCAGAGTCCAACGCCAGCTCGAAGTCCTCTCCCGGGGCGATGTCTCGCGTGTCCATGAAGACGCGCTGCGCACCGACCCGGCGTGCAATCTCTGCGCGCAATAATCCCGCGATCTCGCGGTCGCCTCGCCGGTAGCTGATGAAGACTCGAGGGGTCGCCATTGTCCTCCGTCGCCGTGGCTCTGCAGATACGATGCGCTCGGCGCACGCAAGATACCAAAATCGGCGGCGCGGCTCTTTGTCGGAAAGGGGACCGTCATCACGGGCTCGCACGTCGCCGATCAGCGTGCCCAGTCGTGCGGGCTCCGGGTATTCGTCGGCGGTGACGACGATCACTCCGCCCGACAGCCCGACCCGAGGCGCAGGCTCCGCCTGGTCATCCACCGGCCGCTTCGATGGCCTCGACGCAGCGCTCCGGTAGCCCCTCGGAGGTAGCAGCCCGCTTCTCGCCGGACCGCCACCTGTGCAACATCGACCTCGCGTTCGACCGCCTCCAAGCCGGAGCCGTTGGCTGAACGAGCGAGTATCGTGAGGACCAGGGGAATGGCCACGGGGCTGCTCGGCGGCCGCGCGGATGGTGTGCGTTGCACGTTGGAGCCCGGTGCGGGCTTCGGACGGTGCAGTGCATCACGCCCAACGGCATCATCCTTCCAGCCGCCTGCCCAATCCCCACACAATCGAGGCGACGGGCGAGTCCGCTACCCACCCGCCCCAGCCGCTAGGGGGAAGAATGATTCCGCAACCGAACCTGTTCGTGCTGGGTCCGCCACGAACGGGAACCACGTCCCTTGCCCGCTGGCTCAGCGCGACACCGGACATCGACGTCTGCAAACCCAAGGAGCCGGCCTACCACGCCCTCGACCTGCCGATGGTCGACCGGGTCGCCGACGAGACCGCGTATCTCGATTCGTTCGATGCCACGAGAGACGTCCGGTACCGCTGCGACGCCACACCCTGGTATTTGTACTCGATCAAGGCGCCGGCCTCGATCCACGGCATGTCACCGGACGCCCGCCTGATCATCCGGCTGCGCAACCCGGTTGACATGCTCGCTTCACTCCACAACCACCATCGCTACGTCGGCTTGGAGCGCCAGCGCGACTTCACCAAGGCCGTCTTCGAGCAACGCCCTCCCGATGCCACCGACTTCCGCACCAGCCTCGACTACCTGGCCGTTGCCCGGGTCGGCGAGCAGGCTCAGCGTTACATCCAGACATTCTCGAGGGAACAGGTGTGGTTCATGCGCTTCGAAGACGCCGCACGCGACCCGGCACAGTCCCACCTCGGTGTTCTCGAGTGGCTCGGGCTGCCCCCCACGCCGCTCGAGTCGTACGAGCACCTCAACAGATCCCGGCGCCCGCGCGTCGCCCGGTTGCGACCGGTCAGCGACTGGCTGACCAATGCGGCTCGACCGCACGTGGTGCGGGCTGCGGGGCATCGTCTCCGCCGAGCGAACACGGCGCGAAACACACCGAGCGTTCCGCTGAGCACCCGGCGCCGCATCCTCGACGAGCTGAGTGAAGACCTAGCCCTGCTCAGCCAGCTCACCGGCCACAACGTCAAGGCTTGGTGGAGCTGAGTCGCTGCTCCGGGGGGACCGTCTCAGCGATTCTGCAACCAATAGGCGGATCGCTCGAACTGCCCGTCGAGGTAGCTACGCAGATCTTCGTGTGCCACGGGGAGCTCGTCCATCGCCTCCCCCATGCAGCGCAGCCATTCGACCACTTCGGGCTGCCCGATCTCGAACGGGAAGTGCCGCATACGCAGGCGGGGATGGCCTCGCTTCTCGATGTAGAGGCTCGGCCCACCCATCCAGCCGCTGAGGAACTCGTAGAGCTTCTGCCGCGACACCGAGTCGTCCTTGGGCAGCATGGCCCGCAACGTCGGGGCACTGGCGTCGATGCGGTCGTAGAACAGATCGACCAGCCTGCGCACTTCGACATCACCCCCGATCTCCTCGTAGGGCGTTGCCGCATCCCCCCAGGGGTGGGTTGCCGACGGTGGTGGGTTCGGGAGCATCGCAGCAGGGTACGCCATCGGCGCCCGACGCATTCCGCGGGTTCTTCTCCGCGGCGATCAGACAGCTACGCTCGTGCCGACGTGCTGCCGCTGAACCACCTGGGGTCGGGAAAGGTCCGTGATCTCTACGAGATCGACGCCGATCGCCTGCTCATGGTGGCCTCTGATCGGATCTCGGCCTTCGACGTCGTGCTGCCCAACCCCATTCCCGACAAGGGACGCGTACTCACCGGGTTGTCGGTGCATTGGTTCGAGCTGTTGGGCACGCCCCACCATCTCTTGTCGACGGATGTCACCGAGATCTCCGGCATCGACGCCGATGCGTCCGCCGAGCTGGCCGGACGCTCGATGGTCGTACGGCGCGCCGACGTCGTCCCGATGGAGTGCGTCGTCCGCGGCTACCTCTACGGCTCGTCGTGGAAGGAATACGCAGCCGGCGGTGGTCCGACGACCGAGCACCTCCCCGCCGGACTGCAGATGGCCGACCGTCTCGCCGAGCCGATCTTCACCCCGGCCACCAAGGCGGAGTCGGGCCACGACGAGAACCTCACCGAGGCCGAGGCTCGCGATCACGTCGGCAGCGACCTCTACGACGAGCTCCGCCGGCGCAGCATTCGGATCTATCAGAGGGCCGCCGAGTACGCAGCCGCCCGCGGCATCCTGCTCGCCGATACGAAGTTCGAGTTCGGCACGGTGGACGGAAACCTGATCCTGATCGACGAGGTGCTCACCCCCGACAGCTCTCGCTACTGGCCCGCAGTGGCGTGGGAACCCGGGGCCACGATGCCGTCGTTCGACAAACAGCCGGTGCGCGACTGGCTCGATGCCCGAGATTGGGACAAGACACCGCCCGCCCCCGCCCTCCCCGACGAGGTGGTCGCCAGCACCCGCCGTCGCTACATCGAGGCATACGAACGCCTCACCGAGTCGAGCTTCGACGACTACCTGGCGGACCCGTCGTGAGCCGCCGATCCCCGACTCCCCGTGGCACACGGATTGACGCGCTCACGCAACTCGGATGTGGTTCGTGAAGATCCGCGTCTCGATCACGCGCAAGGAGGGGTTGTCGGATCCCGAAGGAGTGGAGACTCAGCGTGCACTCGGCGATCTCGGCTACGAGGGCATCAACGAGGTGCACTTCGGCAAGACCATCACCTTGGACCTCGCAGATGGAGAGGAAGCCGTGGCGAGGGTCGAGGAGATGTGCGAGCGGCTCCTGGCCAACCCGGTGATCGAGGACTACGCGGTCGAGGTCGTCGAGTGACCGTTGCGGTCGTCGTCTTTCCGGGCACGAACTGCGAGCACGACGTCGTGTATGCGATGCGACTCCTCGGAGCAGATGCCGAACTGGTGTGGCATCGCGAGACCGACCTGTCCGGAGCGGCAGGCGTCGTCCTGCCCGGTGGGTTCGCTCACGGCGACTACCTGCGCACGGGGGCGATCGCCGCGTTCTCACCGATCATGGCCGAGGTGACCCGGCTGGCCTCGGCCGGTGCGCCCGTGCTGGGGATCTGCAACGGGTTCCAGGTGCTGTGTGAGGCCGGTCTCCTGCCCGGGGCGCTCGTCGCCAATCGCGATCTGCGCTTCATCTGCCGCCCGGTCGATCTCCGCATCGAGTCGACGGCGAGTGTGCTCACTGCGGCGGCCCGCATCGGTGACGTCGTGCGTATCCCCCTCAACTCCTACGAGGGCAACTACGTGATCCCCCAGCACGAGCTCGATGCGGTCGAGGCAAACGGGCAGGTCATGCTGCGGTACAGCGCTGCCAGTGGCGACGTGAGGGACGAGTGCAATCCCAACGGCTCAACCGCCGCCATCGCAGGTCTCGCCAACGGTGCGGGCAACGTGGCCGGGCTCATGCCACACCCGGAGCGGGCCGTGGAGGAGATCCTGGGCTCCACGGACGGTCGCGTGCTGCTCGAGTCGTTCGTAGCGTCGCTGGCCGCCCCGGTGCCGGCATGACCGAGCCGGCGCATCGCCAGCTCGGTATGACCGACGGCGAATACGACGCCGTCGTCGCCATCCTGAAGCGACCCCCCGAGCCGGCCGAGCTCGCCATGTACTCCGTGATGTGGTCGGAGCACTGCTCGTACAAGTCTTCTCGCGCCTGGCTCGGACGTTTCCCGACGGACGCCCCGTGGGTCGTGGTCGGCCCGGGGGAGAACGCCGGCGTCGTCGACCTGGGCGACGGCTGGCTCGCGGCGTTGCGGATCGAGAGCCACAACCACCCCTCCTTCGTCGAGCCGTACCAAGGTGCGGCGACCGGCGTTGGCGGCATCCTGCGCGACATCTTCACGATGGGCGCACGCCCGATCGCCGTCTGGGACCCGATCCGGTTCGGCCCCCTGGATCAGCCGCACAATCGCTACCTCATGCAGGGTGTCGTGGCGGGCATCGCCGGCTACGGCAACGCCGTCGGCGTTCCCACGTTGGGAGGTGAGGTCGAGTTCGCCGAGTGCTACACCCGCAACCCGCTCGTCAACGTCATGGCGCTGGGCCTGTTGCGCCGCGAGCAACTCGTGCTGTCTGCCGCTTCCGGTGAGGGCAACGTGGCGGTGCTGCTGGGGGCGGCCACCGGCCGCGACGGCATTGGCGGGGCCTCGATCCTAGCGTCGGCGAGCTTCGACGAGCAGTCGGGAGCCAAGCGGCCCTCGGTACAGATCGGTGACCCCTTCGAGGAGAAGAAGCTCATCGAGGCATGCCTCGAGCTGTACGAACGTGGCCTGGTCGTGGGTATTCAAGATCTCGGCGCCGCAGGCATCTCGTGTGCGACGTCGGAGTCCGCCGCCAACGGCGGCATGGGGATGGATGTCGACCTCGACCGAGTCCCGCTGCGCGAAGCCGACATGAGCCCGGGCGAGATTCTGATGTCCGAATCCCAGGAGCGCATGCTCGCCATCGTGCAGCCCGATGACGTCGCCGAGGTCCTGGTTCTGGCGGAGAAATGGGAGATCGAGGCGGCCACGATCGGCACGGTCACGCACGGGGGCTCACTCCGCGTCTTCCACGACGGAGAGCTCGTCGCCGCAGTCCCGGCAGCCTCACTCTCCGAGGATGCCCCGCTCCACCGTCGCCCGTCCCGGCGACCGGAGTCGCTCGACGGCATCTGGTCCGCCGCTCCGCCGCTCCCCGAGCACGTAGATGTCGCCGAGGCCCTGGCGACCCTGCTCGACGATCCGGCGATCGGTGACCGATCGTGGATCTACGAGCAGTACGACCACCAGTTGTTCCTCAACACCGTGGTGGAGCCTGGGCACGACGGGTCGCTGCTTCGTATCAAGGGCACCCAGAAGGGCCTGGCGGTGTCCACCGACGGCGATGCACATCGTTGCCGCCTCGACCCCAGGCGTGGGGGCGCTCGCATCGTATGGGAGGCGGCGCTCAACGTCGCCGTCACCGGCGCTCGGCCGTACGCCCTCGTCGACAATCTCAACTTCGGAAACCCCGAGAAGCCCGACGTCATGTGGCAATTCCGCGAGACGATCGAGGGCATGTCCGAGGCGTGCGAGGCCCTGGGTATCCCCGTCATCGGGGGCAACGTCTCCTTCTACAACGAGACGGACGGCGTGGACATCCACCCGACGCCCGTCGTCGGGATGCTGGGCTTCTGCGACCCGATGCCGTCGCACGCACCGCGGATCGATCGGGCCGAGGCCGGCATGGGGATCTGGCTGCTCGGAGCCGAGGCAATCGACGACTTCGCCGGATCGGCGTTCGCCCGCATCGTGCTCGGCGTAGCCGGCGGCCGGCCGGTTGCGGCCGATTCCCGGCGGGGCGCCGCGGTCGTCAAACGCACCATCGAGCTCGCTGGGTGGTGTCCGGTGCTCCATGACGTGTCGACCGGTGGTGTCGCCGTGGCGATCGCCGAGATCTGCATTCGATCCGGTGTGGGTGCGACCGTCGACGTCGAGGATTGGCGAGAGCTCCTGAACGAGTCCCCCCATCGGGTCGTCGCCGTGCTCCCCGACCGCGGGGACCCGAGCGACGTGGTGCCGATCCGCCGCATCGGCACCGTCGGGGGCGATGCGATCGATTTCGGACCGTTTGGCGCCATCCCCCTTGCCGGCGCCACCGCCACCTGGCGCAACGCCCTCCGTCGCCGCCTGGGCTAGTGCCCGTCACACAACATTTTGCCGCGTTCAGGACGGCCAGGACCGCAGCTGGCGGCGTCCTCGTCCTTGACGCATTGCACGAATGCGCCTGCGTCCTGCGTCCTTGCCAACAACGCCCCTGACTCGCCCTGAACATCGCCAAGGTTTTGAGACGGAGCACTAGGCCGCCGAAATCCTGACCGCACCGGCCCGCAGGGTCTCGGCGATCGCCAGCTCGAGCGGTGTGGTGTCGAAGACGCCGAAGGTCGCCTCATACTTCGTGCAGTCGAGGATGAACGGCTCGCGCCACTGGTACAGGATGCCGAGCGACTCACGCGACACCCGGTGGAACGGAGCTGCCAGCCGCAGCATGCCGGCACCCACGAGAGAGACCTTGCGCGGCTCGCCGAGGTGGCGATTCACGGTCTCCAGGAACGCCCGGCCCGTCGGGGCGGCAACGTGGGGCAGGTGCCAGATCTCGCCGTCCGCCCGGTCGTCGGTGCCGAGCGTGACGTATGCCCGGGCGATGTCCGGCACGTAGGCCACCGAGTGGGGCGCGTCGAGCGATCCGAGCCAGCGCAGATCGCCCCTGGGGCGCAACGCCGGAGCAACGGCGAGTGCGGTGATCGCACTGTTGCCGGCGCCCGGACCGAAGTAGTCCGAGGCCCTCCCGATGGCGACACGCACCCGGCCCTGGCGATGTGCTTCGAGCAGCATGCCGGTCATCCGGCGGCGGGTGCGGCCCTTGGCATCCTGCGCCCGCTCCTCCGAGTCCTCCGTCATCGGCTGGGTGCCCGGCCCGTAGCCGTAGGCGTTGTCGACCATCACGAGCTTGGCACCGGTCGCACCAGTGGCGGCGATCACGTTCTCGAGCATCGGGGGGAACAGCTCGGGCCAGCGGTGATAAGGAGGCTGGGCTGCCATGAAGACCACCGAAGAGCCGGCAACGGCACGTTGGAGATCGTCGTGCCTCTCGATGTCGGCTGCTACCCGCTCGACCCCGCTGGATACGCCGGCATCCCCGCGGCGGTTGACCGCACGCACCCGCAGGCCGGCGTGGTGCAATGCGTTCGTGATGGCGAAGCCCGCACCACCGGTGGCCCCGAGAACGGTGAACAGTGTCATGATGCATCCTCTCGTCGGGTGCGAACACTGTTCGCACATGGGCCCGCACAATATGCGAACACCGTTCGCATTGTCAAGACATGTTTGCAATACGATGCGGCGCTCACCACACTGAGCCCATGACGGCACCCACCAGGCGGGAGCGCATCCGGAGCGAGACGATCGCCGAGATCAAGGCGGCCGCCCTCGCCCAGGTCGCCGAGAGCGGGGCGGCGTCTCTCTCGATCCGCGGAGTGGCCAGGGCGATAGGCATGAGCCCGGCGGGCCTCTATCGCTACTACAGCGGCCGGGATGCGTTGCTCACCGATCTGATCACCGATGCGTACGACGACCTGGCAGACGGCGTACAGGCGGCGACGACGGGCGGGGGCACGCCGTGGCAACGGTTCGCCGCCGGTGTGCGGGCCTACCGGGCGTGGGCAATCGCCGACCCCAACCGGTTCCTCCTGCTGTTCGGCACCCCTGTCCCCGGTTATGCGGCGCCGCAGGGAGGTCCGACCGTCGCCGCCAACCGCCGCATGGGTCAAGCGTTCTTCGCCGTGGCCGCGGAAGCCTGGATGCACGGCGACCTCGTCGCACCGGACCTGGGTCGGCGACCAACCGAAGGCGAGGTTGCCCTCGCCCGCGAGCTGGAGAGCGGCGCCCCGGGGTTCCCGGCATCGCTCGTTCCACTCCTCGTGGGGACATGGTCCCACTGGCACGGATTGGTGACCCTCGAAGTCACGAACCAGCTCGATTGGATCTATCCACGTGACCGCGAAGTATTGATGGAGACATCGATCAACCAGATGCTCGTCGCGCTGGGAGCCTCCTGACCCCTCGAGCGGCCCTTCCACCGCCGTCTTCCCCAGGGCACCCTGCGAGTGCCCCGTCACACAACATTTGCCGCGTTCAGGACGGCCAGGACCGCAGCTGGCGGCGTCCTCGTCCTTGACGCATTGCACGAATGCGCCCGCGTCCTGCGTCCTTGCCAACAACGCCCCTGGCTCGCCCTGAACATCGCCAAGGTTGTGAGCCGGAGCACTAGCCGAACTTCCGGATCTCCTCGAGGTCGCTGCGCACGAGATCGGCGCTGTCGTCATCTGCAATGTCTGCCAGCAGGGCCTCGGCAGCCGACAGATGGGCGTCGCGGCCGGGTGCGTCTCCCCCGAGGACGGACGCTCGCGCCAGTGCCTCATGGCCGTAAGCCACGTAGAACGGATCGAGTCCGTGCTCCTGGGCGATGCGCAACGCTTCGGCGCCGTGCTCCTCGGCCCTGGCGGAATCACCGAGCACCGCCCAGACGCGGGACACCTGCCAGTCGCTCACCGAGTGGTTCTTCGGCTCGCCGATCCTCCGCCAGTGCGCATACGAGGCGTAGGCCGACGCCAGCAGCTCCCGATCCGCCTCTGGCGTGCGCACCCCCGCATCGAGGAGATCCCAGGTGTGGTTGAACATGCTGACGGCCATGGTGCGATGGCAATCGTGGCTGCTGTCACTCATCGGCGGATTATGCCCCCGGCCGCAGTAGGTTGCAGCGGGTATGGACGAGCGCACGTCGACCACGGTCTGCTACCGGCACCCCGATCGGGCTACCCGCCTGCGTTGCAGCGAGTGCGACCGGCCGATCTGTGCCGAATGCTCGCACGATTCCGCCGTCGGGCAACGCTGCCCGGCGTGTGCCCAGCCACAGGGGCGTCACCGTGTGGTCAACGCCCGGCAACAAGTCCTGGCGCCGCCGAGCTTCGCCACTGCACCGGTGTCGTTCTCGATCATCGCGGTGGCAGTCACGGTGTTCGTCGCCGGGTTCGTCTCTCCTGCCATCGAACAGGAGCTTCTGGTCCGCTTCGCCTCGGCCAACTGGCTGATCGAGGCGGGCGAGTGGTGGCGGGTGTTCACGGCGGCGTTCCTCCACGGCGGCGTCCTGCACATCCTGTTCAACATGTACGTGCTGTATCTGTTCGGGCCGCGGATGGAGATGCAGGTGGGCTCGGTGCCGTTTGCGCTGCTGTATGCGGCGTCGGCGGCCGGCGGGGGTGCGGCCTCCTATCTCCTGGGGCCCACCAATCAGGTGGCAGTCGGCGCATCCGGTGCGATCTTCGGGTTGTTCGGTGCGTGGATCTACGTGGCCTACCGCTTGCGGGAGACTCCGGGCGGGAGAAGCATGTTCAACCAGCTCGGGGTGCTGCTTCTGATCAACCTGGCCCTGCCGTTCCTCATCCCCAACATCGATTGGCGAGCCCACGTGGGCGGCCTCATCGCCGGCACGCTCGTCGCCGCCTTGTGGAGCCAGTTCGCCCGCGGGCACCCCGACGCCGTCCGTCGCCGCTCCCTCATCGCAGGCGCCGTGCTCGTCGCATTGACGGCTCTGATCATTCTGGGGTAGCCCCCACCGTCAATCCGGCCCAACTCCGCCTGCGGACGGCGATGTGGATATTCGTGCGGACCTTTCGGTCGGGCGGTCGCCGGACCGGAAGCAGTTCCCCTGGCGTCGGCGATCTCGCTCTACACTCGACCTGTGGCGGAAACGGCCATCGCGATCGAGCGGCCAGGCGAGGCCTGCGGGGTCTTCGGAGTCTATGGACCGGGCCAGGACCCGGCCCGTCTGACGTACTTCGGCCTCTTTGCCTTGCAGCACCGTGGTCAGGAGAGCGCCGGCATCGCCGTTGCCGACGGAGAGAGCCTGACCGTTGTCAAGGACCTCGGGCTCGTCGCCCAGGTGTTCGACGAACAGACGCTGGCGTCCCTCGACGGCTCCATCGCCGTAGGTCACACTCGCTACTCGACGACGGGTTCGTCGGTGTGGGAGAACGCACAGCCGGTGTACCGCCAGGTGGGCGACAACGGCATCGCCCTCGCCCACAACGGCAATCTCACCAACACGCGACGGCTCGCCGAGGAGATCGGCAAGCTGTTCGCCACCACCGACTCGGAGCTGATGGCCGAAGCCCTGGCATCGGAGATGCGGCAGGGCCTGACCCTGGAGAAGGCGGCCCTGGAGACGCTGCCTCGGTTCCAAGGGGCCTTCAGCCTCGCCATCATGGACCGGGAGAGTCTGGTTGCGGTGCGTGATCCACACGGTTTCCGCCCGCTGTGCATCGGCGAACTCGACGGCGGATACGTCATCGCTTCGGAGACGGCTGCGCTCGACATCATCGGCGCCGGCTTCGTTCGCGACGTGGCCCCCGGGGAGATGGTCGTCATCGATACCGCCGGATTGCGGAGCCATCGCCCGTTCCCCGATACCGCGGCCCGTCTCTGCATCTTCGAGTTCGTCTATTTCGCCAGGCCCGACAGCGTCCTCGACGGCCACAACGTCCATGCCGCACGGCGGCGAATGGGCTACCGGCTCGCCGAGCAGGCACCCGCCGCCGCCGACGTCGTCGTGCCTGTGCCCGAGAGTGGGATTCCCGCCGCCCAGGGCTTTGCCGCGGCAACCGGTCTGCCGCTGGCGGACGGGCTGATCAAGAACCGCTACGTCGGACGCACCTTCATCCAACCCGCCCAGGCGATGCGGGACCAGGGGATCCGGATGAAGCTCAACCCGATCCCCGAGGAGCTGGACGGACGGCGCGTCGTGCTCGTAGATGACTCGATCGTGCGCGGCTCGACCACGCGGCGCCTGGTGCAGATGGTGAAGGAGGCAGGAGCCAGCGAGGTCCACCTCCGCATCTCTTCTCCCCCCTATCGCTGGCCCTGCTATTACGGCATGGACACCGGTGATCGCTCGACGCTGCTGGCCGCCGATCGCAGCGTTGAAGAGGTGCGCCGGTTCCTCGACGTGGACTCGCTGGCCTACCTCGAGCTGGCCGGTCTTCTCGAGTCGACGGGGGTCGAGGGCGGCGGCTTGTGCACCGCCTGCCTGTCGGGCGACTACCCGACGCCGGTCGTGGGAGCCGGGGACAAGTACCTGCTGGAACACTCCTGATGGCCACGTATCGCGACGCCGGCGTCGACCTCGCCGCCGCCGACGCAGTCGTCGACGCCATCGGGGGCGATGTCGTCGCGACGTGGGGCGAGCGAGTGGTCGGCGGTTTTGGGGGGTTCGCCGCCGGATTGCGCCTCCCCGCGGGATATCGGGACCCCGTGTTGATGATGTCGACCGACGGGGTCGGCACCAAGGCGGAGCTCGCCAGACTCACCGGCCTGGTCGACGGCCTGGGGTGGGATCTGGTGGCGATGTGCATCGACGATCTGGTTGCTGCCGGAGCCCGCCCGATCGCCATGACCGACTACCTCGCGGTCGGCCGGATCGACGTCGATCGCATCGGGCGCATCGTTCGCTCCATTGCGGCGGCATGCGGTGAGGCGAACGTTGCGCTGCTGGGCGGGGAGACGGCAGAACACCCGGGGGTGATGGACGACGACGCCTTCGACGTGGCCGGGGCGGCGCTCGGCGTCGTCGAAGCGGGCGCCGTGGTCGACGGCTCTTCCGTCGAGCCTGGGGACGTCATCGTCGGCATCGCATCGCCCAACCTGCGTGCCAATGGCTTCTCCCTGGTGCGGCGAGTGGTTTGGGAGCAGCTGGCGCCGACCGACGAGATGCCGGGATGCGACGGCACCGTCGGCGACGTGTTGCTGGAGCCGTCCGTGCTCTACACGCCGGCCGTGCTGGCCGTGCTGGCCGAGCACGAGGTCCACGGCATGGCCCACATCACCGGCGGCGGGCTGCCCGGAAACCTGCCGCGCATTCTGCCCGCAGAGTGTGATGCGGTGATCGACGCCGACGCATGGACACCACCGGCCGTCTTCGCCGCGCTGCAACAACTCGGCAACGTGCCGGGACTCGAGATGTTCCGCACGTTCAACATGGGTATCGGCTTCGCAATCGTCCTGCCGGAGGCCGCAGCCGCCTCGGTCATCGACCTGCTCTCGGCCCACGACCGCCCCGCCGGGGTCATCGGCTGGATCGAGCCCGGATCCGGGTCGGTCGTGTGGCGGCCCGCCCCCAACCGTTAACTTCCCCGCCATGGCGCAACTCGACGTTCTCTTCACCGGATACGTCGGGGAGCGCGTTGCCGGCACGGTGTCGCTCGTGCGTGACGGCGAGCTCGTCGCGATCGTCGACCCTGGCATGGTGCCCGCCCGCAGTGCGATCCTCGAGCCGTTGCTGGCGCTCGGTGTCGCACCGGAAGACGTGACCGACGTCGTCCTGTCCCACCACCACCCGGACCACACGATGAACATCGCGATCTTCCCCGAGGTGCGGGTGCACGACTATTGGGCCGTGTACGAACGTGACGTCTGGACATCCCGGCCGGCGGAGGGAGCCCGATTGAGCGAGGGCGTGCAGCTCATCGAAACGCCGGGTCACACCCGCGAGGACATCACCACCTTGGTGACGACCGCCGATGGCGTCGCCGCCCTCACCCACCTGTGGTGGCACGCCACCGCCGAGACCGACCCGCGAGGCTCCGACCTCGAGGCTCTCCACCGGGGACGACGCCGGGTCCTCGACATGGCTTCGGTGATCGTTCCCGGACATGGCGAGCCCTTCGCCGTAGGCCCGGGCACGCCCCGCTGACGTGGGAGCTCACAACCGTACTCTCGGTGTCGTCCTCGCCGGTGGATCCAGCACCCGCATGGGGACCGACAAGGCGGTGCAGCGACTCGGAGGTCGCCGTCTGATCGACCACGTCGTCGCCGCGCTGCACGACGCAAGCCTCGAGGTGGTGATCGCCGGCCCACCGCGCCCCGACGTCGACGCCGCAGCCGTCGCCGATCCTCCAGCGCTCGCCGGGCCGGCGGCGGGTCTGGTCGGTGTCATGCGTGCGTACCCG
Organism: Acidimicrobiia bacterium; assembly: GCA_965216945.1. GTDB lineage: Bacteria > Actinomycetota > Acidimicrobiia > Spongiisociales > UBA5794 > DATHZQ01. The sequence continues at coordinate 1,538,670 of CBDCGU010000003.1, forward strand.
GGCTGTGACGTCGTGCTGGTCGGCACCGATCAGCCATTTCTCCGCGCGGCCACGATCCAGGGCCTGCTCGCCATCGAAGGCCCACTCGTCGCTCCGATCGACGGGAGGCGCCAGACGCTGTGTGCCGTGTATCGCAGTGCGGCAGCCCCGGCCGTCGAGCGACTCGTCGCCGGCACGCCGAGCCCTTCCCTCCAGCCGCTCTTCGACGCCGATGGCATCGACGTGCCCGAGAACATCTGGCGCGGCTGGGGAGAGGACGGCCGATCCTGGTTGAGCCTCGACACCCCGGCTGCCCTGGCAGCTGCGGCGGCGACGTGGCCCGAGGCGCCGGACGGTACGATCCGCCGATGATCGACACCCCGATCTCCGACGTCGTCAGCGTCGAACAACGTGATCACGTCGCCATCGTGTGGCTCGACCGCCCGGACAAGCTCAATGCGATGGCCCAAGCCTTCTGGTCGGACTTCCCCACGATCGTGGAAGCACTGGGTGCAGTCGAGGACGTCAGGGTCATCGTTGTCGCCGCCAAGGGCCGTGCGTTCACGGTTGGCCTGGATCTCGTCGCATTTGGACCCGAGCTCGCCGATCCGCGTTCGGCTGCCTCCGTCTCGGACCGCTTGGCGTTGTACCGGCAGATCAAGCGGATGCAGCACACGTTCACCTCCGTGGCCGAGTGCCCGAAGCCGGTGATCGCCGCCGTCCACGGCTACTGCCTCGGCGGTGGTGTCGACCTGATCACGGCCTGCGACATTCGTCTGTGTTCGAGCGACGCCGTCTTCTCGGTACGGGAGACCAAACTGGCGATGGTGGCGGACGTGGGCACCATGCAACGGCTGCCGCGGATCGTCGACCCGGGCGCCGTAGCCGAGCTCGTCTACACCGGCAGGGACTTCACCGCAGCCGAGGCCCTCGAGATCGGACTGGTCCGCCGGGTGCTCCCCGACCGTGACACGATGTTCGACGATGCAATGACGATGGCCGCACAGATCGCCGCCAACTCACCGCTGGCGGTGCAGGGCGCCAAGGCGATCCTGCGCAACGCAGACGGCAAGCGTCTCGACGATCAGCTCGACTACATGGCGTTGTGGAACGCGGCGTTCATCACGTCGAACGATTCCTCCGAGGCGGCAGCCGCGTTCTCGGAGAAGCGTCCCCCGGACTTCACCGGCTCCTGACGACGCCGCCACCGCAACGGCACCTCAGAGCCGGGGCAACAGCGCATCGAGGAGGGCCCCAAACCGCTCTGCCGCCTTCGCTGCCGTTGCCGTCACCTCGGCGGAGGACAGGCGGTGGTCGGCGATACCCGCCGCCAGGTTCGTGCACAGCGACAACCCGAGTACCGCAGCGCCCATTTGCCGGGCTGCCGTCGCCTCAGGCACCGTCGACATGCCGACGAGTGCCGCTCCCATTGCCTTGGCCATCTGCACCTCTGCCGGGGTCTCATACATCGGCCCGTGCCACCAGAGGTAGACGCCCTCGCCCAGCTGCATGCCCACCTCGGCGGCGGCCGCATGCGCCTCCGCCCGCAGGCCGGGGGTGTAGACATCCGACATGTCGGGGAATCGGGGACCGAGCCGGTCGTCGTACTCTCCTGCGAGGGGGCTGATGCCAGCCATGTTGATGTGGTCGGTCAACACCACCAGATCGCCCGGACCGATGCCTTCCCCGCATCCGCCGGCGGCGTTCGTGAGCACGACCGACCGGCACCCCGCCATGACGGCGGCCCGCACCGGGAATGTGACCGCCTCCATCGGATGCCCTTCGTAGGCGTGCACCCTCCCGGCATACAACAACACCCGGTTGCCGCCGAGGACGACCGAGTAGGCAGTCGCACCGTGCCCCTCAGCCCGGGGTATGGGGAATCCCGGAAGCTCGGCGTAGGGCACGGCAACCGCCCCGGCCAACCGCTCGGCATACGTGCTCAACCCCGACCCGAGAACCACCACCACCTCGTGGTGGTTGCGACCCGTTCGTGCGGCGAGCTCCTGTGCGGCATGCTGCAGTCGGTCGTAGAGCTGCATCGTGAGCCTCCGTCGGGTGATCCGGACCTGTGAAGGCCACAGTTGCACAATGCGACCGCACTGGCGAAGACGCCGCTCCGGCAAGGGGTCGCCGTGTGTCACAATGGCCCTGTGAGGACGCCTCGACGCTCCAGACGTCACCTGTTCGCCGCTCCGTAGCGAGCGGCTTGCCCGGCCCGTCCGCATCACCTCTCCGCCACGAACAGGAGACCTCCATGTCCGACATCGTGCATCGCCAACAGTCAGTCATCGCCCCGGTCATCGCGTTCGATACCGAGATCGAGATCGTCGCCTCCGAGGGCTCGTACGTCATCGCCGAGGACGGCACCCGCTACCTCGACTACACGTGTGGCATCGCCGTCTCGAATCTCGGCCACCAACACCCGATGGTCAAGGAAGCGATCCTCAGCCAGTTGGACCAGGTGTGGCATGCGGGCGGCGTGTTCCGCTACGACACCTTCGTCACGGCAGCCGAGCGATTGCGGTCGATCACACCCGAGGGGATCGAGAAGTTCTTCTTCATGAACTCCGGCGCCGAGGCTGTCGAAGGTTCGATGAAGCTCGCCCGCAAGACCAGCGGCAGGCAAGGGCTGGTGGTGTTCCGCGGCGGCTTCCACGGGCGCACGATGGGCTCGGTGTCGTACACCACGTCGAAGGCCAAGTACCGGCAGGGTTACCACCCGCTCGTGGGCTCCGTGTTCGTGACCCCGTTCCCGAGGCCCTTCCGATGGGGCATGGATCAGGACGCCGCCACCGACCGGGCCCTGGAAGACCTGGGCTTCATGTTCAAGCACGAGATCACCCCGGGCGAGGTCGCCGCCTTTCTCGTGGAGCCGCTCCAGGGCGAAGGCGGGTACTACCCGGCGGGGAAGCGGTTCATGCAGGAACTACGGCGCATTGCCGACGAGCATGGCATCCTGCTCGTCATCGACGAGGTGCAAACCGGGTTCGGCCGCACCGGTGATTGGTTCACCAGTCAGGTCTACGACGTCAAGCCCGACATCCTCGTGATGGGCAAGGCCATCGCGAACGGCCTCCCGCTCTCGGCGGTCGGCGCCTCGGCGGAGCTGATGGATGCGTGGCCCCCCGGTTCGCACGGCACGACGTTTGGCGGCAACCCGGTTTCGTGCGCAGCCGCCATCGGCACGATCAATGGCCTCGTCGACGTGGTACCTCAGGTTCCCAAGCTGTCTGAGCACGCGTTCAGCCGGTTTCACGAGCTGGGGGAAGCGCATCCGACGATCGGAGATGTCCGTGGTCTCGGCCTCATGATCGGTGTCGAGCTGGTCGAGGATGACGGGCACACGCCATCGAAACCGGCCATCGACGCGGTGCGGCGGCATTGCCAGGAGCACCACATGCTGCTGCTGCCGTGTGGCCCGGACGAGAACGTCATCCGGTTCATCCCGCCGCTCAACACGACACTCGAAGAGCTGGATCACGCCATCGACCTCATCGATGCCGCGCTGCAGGCTTGGGAGACCTGAGAGCGCGCCGCGCCAACGATGCATGAACGCGCAGATGGACGAGCCGAGCTGGCCCGTCCATGCTGCGCCGCTGGAGGGAGGACTGTGGCGAATCAGCCCGCGGCGTACTCCTCTGAGAACTTGCCGCGGATGCGTGGGTAGACGACGGGTCGGTGCCGGAAGCAGAGCTCCTCACGGTTGTATCTGCTGATCACCGTGCCGCATTCTGGGTTCTCACACACACGGCCCTTGGAATACTGCTTGGGGCGGCGAATGCGGGCCCCCGGTCGATCGGCCCTGATCGCTGTGTCTGACATGGGAACCTCCGCAAGGTCCGGGTTTTGCAGAGTGTTCGGAACCGATCCCGTCAGCGGATGACGGCAACCGTGCCGGGGGCCGGTTCCCTCCACCGACCACCGGGCAGGGCGATGGCAGCGGTGGCGCCCGCTGCGGCCACCAGGAGCAGCCAATCGCCAAACCGCGTGTACAACGTGGGCGGGGCGATGCGGAATCGCACCTCGCCGAGGAGGTTCCGCACCTCGAGGAGCTCCGTGGACGACACGATGTCCCCGTTGGCCCTGATGAACGCCGACTTCCCCGTGATCGCCGCGTGGACGAGGTCCTGGCCGACAGCGGCGGCGTTGACCCGTGTCATGGCGATCAGCTGATCGGATGCGGCGCCACGGCCGAAGCTGCTCTCGTTCGTCGCCACCACCACCAGCTGTGCTCCCGCTTCTGCCTCGTCCCGCACGTAGCGGGCGAACGCCCCCTCGAACGAGATCACAGAGCCGATGATGCCCTCGTCGGTGGGGAACACGACGGCCCCCTCACCGCGCACCATGTCACGCGGGACCCGCTCCAGCTCAGGCACGATGGAGAAGAGCGACCGGGCCGGGACGAACTCTCCAAAGGGCACGGGATGTCGTTTGGCGTACACCCCCAGCTGCGATCCGGTGGCGCCAAAGAACGTGTTGATATTGAGGAACTGGTCCTGGCCGACGCCCCGGGTGCCGCTCACGAGCAGGTTTGCGTCGAGACGCCGCGCCTCGGATTCCAAGGCTGCTCGCACGTCCACGTTCTCCTCCGGCTCGAACGGGGTGCCGAGTGAGTTCTCCGGCCACACGACGAGGTCGGCGTCACCCGGCTGTAACTGCCGGGTGAGCTCGATGTGCGACTCGTAGATCAAACGGTTCTCGTCCTGGCAGTGGGTACCGGGGCAGGGCGACCCACCCTGCACGATGGCGACATTGATCAGCGGACCGTCCGCCGATGGCGGGAACAGACCGCCGGCCAGCATCAACATGAAAGCGACGACCAACGGGTCGACCAGCAGGCTCCAATGGTCCGTCGACTCCAACACGAGCACGAGACCGGCGGCAACCCCGACGGCGAGCAGCCCCCAACCGCTCGGCCCGATCCACTGCGTCGAACCGATGAATCCGGGATTCCCGGCAGCGGCATAACCGACGTCACCCCACGGGAAGCCGCCGAGCGGGAATCGAGCCCTCAGGAACTCCCACGTACCCCACCCGGCCACGGCGATGATCCACCAGCGACCCGCCGGCCACAACCGGAAGGACCATGCGAGGAGGGCGTACAGCGCCGTCCACGCCGCCATCACGGTCGTCAGCGGCAGCCATGCGACGATGCCGACCGTGGCGATCCAGAACAGCAACGGTCCGAAGAACGCCAGACCATGGACGAACCCGACGCCGAGCGCACCGAAGGAGGAGTCGACGTTGCGCGAGGCCCACAGCAGGGGTGCGGGTGCGATGAAGGCCAGCAAGCCCCAGTCGAGGGGTGGAAACGCGGCCCACATGAGCAACCCGCCGGCAACGGCAGCGAGGTACGGGGTCATGAGCCGTCGCAGACTAGCCCCGCCTGGGGCGAAACACCTTGGCACACTTGGGTTTCCGACGGGATGTCGAGAGACGCCGAGCCGCAACGACGGCGCAGAAGCGCCCCACGCACAAGAGCGGCGCGGCGTCTGTCCGATGGCTCGTACCATGACACCGATGGACGACCTCGACGTGGCGATGACGGCGGCGCGCGCCGCGGGTGCGGTCGTGGCCGACGGGTTCGGGCGGCACCGCACGACCGACTTCAAGCGGCGCAACGACCCCGTCACCGAAGTCGACAAGGCCGCAGAGCAGGCGATCGGCGCCGTGCTGGCGGACCTCTGCCCCGAGGACGGGATCGTCGGCGAGGAAGGCACGGCTCGTGGCGGCGGTGGTCGCACCTGGATCGTCGACCCGCTCGACGGAACCGTGAACTTCGTGCACGCCGTCCCCCACATCTCGGTGTCGGTGGCCCTCTACGAGGGCGAGACCCCGCTGGTTGGCGTGGTCTACGACCCGCTGCGCGATGAGATGTTCAGCGCAGCCGCCGGCCAGGGAGCGCACGTGGGCGGCGAGCCGGCTGCGGTGTCGAGCACGTCCGACCTGCAGCGAGCGCTCGTCGTCACCGGCTTTCCCTACGACCACCACGAGCACCCCGCCGCCTACGTGCGCACGGTCGAAGCCATGCTGGCCCGGGTCAACGGGATCCGCCGCCTCGGCTCGGCAGCCCTCGACCTCTGCTACGTGGCGGCCGGCCGGCTCGATGCGTACTGGGAGTACAACCTCAACTCTTGGGACATCGCTGCCGGCCTCCTCATCGTGGCCGAAGCGGGCGGGATCTCGACCACCCCGGGCGGGACAACGATGTCGCCGTGGATGCGTCACGTCGTAGCCGCCAACCCTGCACTCCACGACGCCATCCGCACGATCGTCGCGGAGACCATGCCGGAACACCTCGAGGTCTCCGGGATCTGACCGTTCTTGCGTATCTGGCCGCGGCATGCCGCGGCCAGATACGCAAGAACGGGGGGTTTCCTCCTTCTAGCCGGAGTCCCCGACGAGGCGAGCGCAGTCGCCGCAGACGAAGCCCTCATCGAGGAAGAACGCATCGTCGGCGACGTCGAGGCTGCAACGGGTGCAGCGACCGGCCAGGAAGTCCTCGGCAACGTCCACGAAGGGTCCATCGTGGGCAAACAGCTCGGAGACGAGCACGGCGCGATTGGTCCCGGACTTCATGAGACCAGCAGGCTAGCGCCGGTCGGCACGCGCAGAATCGGCCGCGTCATCGGAGTGAAGCGCCTCGATCTGGGCCATCTCCTCGTCCGTCATCGCAAACCCCGTCATCCAATGAGGCTCGATGCGGTAGCAGCTGACGTCGCCCCACTCCGCCGGATCGGCTCCGTACGTCGCCGCGAGGTGCTCGAGCAGCGACTGCTGCGCCGCACCTTGCAGCAGCACGGCCTGGCCGTGGCAGAACACGCCGTAGCCGTCCCTGGGGGTATACGCCGCACTGATGGCGGGGCGGGCGGCGAGCTGTCTCGCCTTGGGGGAGTCGGCCACGGTCGAGAAGTGCCAGCGTCCGTGGAGGAAGTGCCCGTCGACTGCGGAAACGCGCGGCTCGCCGCGCGCCGTCACCGATGCAATGCTCAGCACGGCCGGACAGGGCAACTCGGCCGCCAGCCGCTCCGCGGTCAGACGCCGCTGCGGCTCCATGATCGAGAGAAGGTGTGACGACGACTCGGCGAAGCTGTCATCGAGAAGCTGCTGGAGCGCATCCAGCTCGTCGCTCGTTTCGTACATGCGCCCACTGTGACACAGGGTGCGGTCGAACGCCATCGCCGCGGGCTCGCAATGCCCCCTCGTCCGTCGGTGATCGGATCGGCCGGCGGCGAACGCCGATCTCCTGCCCCCCGAATGGCAGTGGCCGCAGCCGGTTCAGCCGATCAGTTGGCGCAGCGGTACGGCGACGTCGTCGTACTCGGCGTGCTCACCTGTGGCCTTCTTGGAGTAGAGCAGCGTGTCATCCGCCATCACCTCGAAGACGCCGCCCTTGCTGGGCACGAGCGTCACCGAGTCGATCTTGAACTCGAATTCCTCGAGCAGTTTCTCCACCATGCTCACGGCACGGGGTGTGTAGTTTCAAGCGGCGCAGTATTCGATTTCGAGCTTCATGCCCGCCATCGTAATCGCGGTCGGGTGCGCTCCGGCACCCCTCACTCGTCGGTGACGCAGCCTTCGCTTGCGCTCTTCACGGTGTTGACGTAGCGGGCCAAGGTGCCCTTGGTGACCTTGAGCGGCGGGGCCTCCCATCCTGTGCGGCGCTCGGCCAGCTCGTCGGCGGGGACCTCCACCTCGATCGTGCGCGCCACCGCATCGATGGCGACCACGTCGCCGGGCCGGACGAGAGCGATCGGCCCGCCCTCCTGAGCCTCGGGCGTCACGTGGCCGACGATGAACCCGTGCGATCCCCCCGAGAACCGGCCGTCGGTGAGCAGCGCCACCTGATCGCCCAGTCCGGCACCCATGATCGCTGAGGTGGGAGTGAGCATCTCTGGCATCCCGGGACCGCCCTTGGGCCCCTCGTAGCGGATGATGATGACGTCACCCGGGCTGATCTCATTACGTTCCAGCGCGGCCAGCATCGCTTCCTCGGAGTCGAACGGCCGGGCCGGGCCGCGGAAGCGCAAGCCCTCCTTGCCCGTGATCTTGGCCACGGCCCCTTCCGGGGCGAGGCTGCCCCGCAGGATCTGGATGTGGGCGGTGTCCTTGATCGGGTTGTCCCACAGCCGCACGACGTCCTGGCCATCGGCGAGCGCCGGCAGCCCTGCCAGGTTCGCGGCGACGGTCTCTCCGGTCACCGTCAGGCAGCCGTCGTGGAGCGCATCATTGTCGAGCAACAGCTTCATCACGGCCGGCAGGCCACCGACTCGGTGGAGATCCTCCATCACGTAGCGTCCGCTCGGCTTGAGGTCGGCCAGCAGCGGTGTCCGATCGCTGACGGATTGGAAGTCGTCCATCGTCAGCGGCACGTCCACCGATCGGGCGATGGCGATGAGATGCAGCACGGCGTTCGTCGAGCCACCCAGGACCATCGTCACCGCCATGGCGTTCTCGAACGCCTCACGCGTCATGATGTCGCGCGGCCGCAGGTCGAGCTCGAGCAAGCGGCGAATCGCCGCCCCGCTGGCCACACACTCCTCGAGCTTCGCCGGGTCGGTGGCCGGGGTCGACGAGCTGTAGGGGAGACTCATCCCCAGCGCTTCGGTCGCCGACGCCATCGTGTTGGCGGTGTACATGCCGCCACACGCCCCGGCACCAGGGCAGGCGTTGAACACGATGTCGTTGCGCTGCTCCTCGTCGATGCGACCCGCGATCCACTCCCCATACGACTGGAACGCCGAGATGATGTCGATGGGAGCCCCGTCCCGGGATCTGCCGGCGCGGATGGTGCCGCCGTAGATCATCAGGCTCGGCCGGTTCAGCCGGCCCATCGCCATCACCGACCCCGGCATGTTCTTGTCGCACCCGGGGATCGTGACGAGACCGTCGTACCACTGCGCCCGCATCACCGTTTCGATCGAATCGGCGATCAAGTCACGCGATTGCAGCGAGTAGCTCATGCCGTCGGTGCCCATGGACATGCCGTCGGACACACCGATCGTGTTGAACCGCATCCCCACCAGATCGGCGGCGACAACACCTTCGCGCACCTTGGCCGCCAGGTCGTTGAGGTGCATGTTGCACGAGTTGCCCTCGTACCACATGCTGGCGATGCCCACCTGGGCCTTGTCCAGATCGGCGGGAGACAGGCCCGTGGCCAGGAGCATCGCTTGTGAGCCGCCCTGGGATTTGGGCTGCGTGATCCGACGGCTGACACGATTGAGCTCCGACACGAGACCCTCCTGCCGATGGGGCTGGCGATGGTAGTGAGCCGGGGCCCATCCCGGCCCGGGCGACCGAATTCACACTGTCGGGAACCCCAGTTACACTTCTGGCGTCCCATTCGGGACACATCTCTCTTCCCGTTTGAGGACCGCTTCCCATGACCACTATGGAGATGCCCCCGGCGCCCGCGCCGGTTCCGCAGCAACCGCCGCCGCCGAAGAAGAAGCGCCACTGGGGCCGCACCATCCTTCTCTCGCTCTTGCTGCTCGCCGTTGTCGGTGTCTTCGGTGTGATCGGCCTCTTGCTGTGGACCGATTCCAAGATCGACAAGCTGCCGGAAGAGGATCTGACGTCACTGGAGCCCGTCGAAGCGGGTGTGCGCAACATCCTCGTCGTGGGGACGGACAGTCGCGAAGGTCTCCCCGACGATTTCGAGGGCAAGTTCGGCGAGTTCAGCGGCTCGCGCACCGATGTCATCATGGTGGCCCATGTCGAGAACGGCCGTGCGCAGCTCCTCAGCCTGCCCCGTGATCTCAAGGTCGACATTCCCGGCCATGGCACCAACAAGATCAACGCGGCTTACGTGTTCGGGGGGCCCGACCTCCTCGTGCAAACGATCCAGGACAACCTGGACATCCCGATCAACAACTATGTCGAGATCGACTTCTTCGGGTTCGCCAACGTCGTCGACGCCATGGGCGGCGTGACCCTCACGTTCGACAACCCGGCTCGCGACCTGAAGTCCGGTCTGGACGTGCCGGCCGGCACCCTCACGCTCAATGGAGCGCAGGCTCTCGCCTATGCCCGCTCCCGCTCCTACCAGGAGCTACAGGGCGGCGAGTGGGTCTCCGTCAACGGCAGTGACATCGGTCGCACAGGTCGCCAGCAGGAGTTGCTCCTCACGATGTTCTCCCAGGCAACGTCGCCCGGAAACGCCTTCAACCTTCCCGGATTTGCGTCGACGTTCGCCGAACAGATCACGGCGGATGCCGGCATGTCGGTTCCGGTGCTCGTCGAGCTCGGCAGCTCGGCGTTGAGCCTCGGCGGGGCCGAGATCGAGGCCATGACGCTACCGGTGCGCATCTCCAACGAAGGCGGCGTCTCCTACGTCGTCCGGATCGAGCCGGACTCCGGCGACGTCATCCAAGCGTTCAAGGCCGCCGAGCCTTTCCCCGCCGGGAGCTGACGACGCGGTACCGCTCCGCCGGAGCCACCGTGGCAGGATGTCGGGCATGACTGGCATCGCGATCCGCACCGAGCGACTCACCAAGTACTACGGCGACACTCCCGGAATCGTCGACCTCGACCTCGAGGTGCACGTCGGGGAGATCTTCGGGTTCCTCGGGCCCAACGGTGCGGGCAAGAGCACCACCATCCGCACGCTGCTCCATCTGCTGCACCCGACGTCGGGCAGCGCCGAGGTCCTCGGGATGGAGGTGGCCCGCCAGTCGGTCGATATCCGTCGCCGCATCGGCTACCTGCCCGGCGACCTGGCCATGTACGACGACATGACGGCTTCCCAGCTCTTTCGCTACTTCGGCGCTCTCCGGGGCGTCGACGTTGCAGCGGCCGTCACCGACCTCGCCGAACGGCTGCAGCTCGATGTCGACCGCAAGATCGGCTCTTACTCCACCGGCAACCGGCAGAAGGCGGCCATCGTTCAGGCCTTCATGCACGATCCCGAGCTGCTCATCCTCGACGAGCCGACCACGGGTCTGGACCCGCTGATGCAGCAGGAGTTCTTCCGGATGGTCGACGAGGTGAAGGAGGCGGGACGGACGGTGTTCCTGTCTTCGCACATCCTGCCCGAGGTGGAGCGCCTGGCGGATCGTGTTGGCATCGTGCGCGAAGCACATCTCGTGACCGTCGAGACGGTGGCCGACCTGCGGGCCAGGGCGCTCCGCACGGTCGAGCTGGTGTTCAGCGAGCCCGTCGACGTTGCTGCGTTCGAGACCTTGCCACAGGTGCGGCGCTGCCGGCCCACCCATGCCGGCCGTGGGGTCGATCTGGCGGTCGAGGGCAACCTCGATGCCGTGATGGCCATCGCCGGGCGCTACACCATCGAGAACATCCTCTCCCGAGAAGGGGATCTCGAGGAGGCGTTCCTCGCCTTCTACCAGGGAGCGGAACCGCGTGTTTCATAGCGTCACCGCCAAGACACTGTGGGAGCGCCGTGTCTCGTTGGTCTGGTGGCTGGTGGCGACGCTGCTCCTCGGGACTTGGCTCGTCGCCTTCTACCCGGCGATCCGGGACAGCGAGCAGCTCCAACAGTTCATCGAGGACTTCCCGCCCGAGCTCCTGTCCCTGTTCGGAATCGACCCGCAGATCTACACGACCGGCTTCGGTTACCTGCAGGCCCAGCTGTACACGCTCATCGGGCCACTCCTGATCATCGCCGTGGCTGTCAGCGTCGGTTCGGCCGCCACGGCGCGCGAGGAGGAAACGGGCACGATCGATACGTTGCTCGGCACACCGCTGCGCCGCAGCCGGCTGATCCTCGAGAAATACGCGGCCATGGTCACGCTGGCGGCCGCCGTGGCGCTCATGCTCGGCGTCGTGCTGGCAGTGGCCAACCCGATCGTCGACCTCAAGCTGTCCGTCGTCGGCATCGTCGGGATCAACCTGGGTCTCCTCCTCCTCGGGCTGCTGTTCGGCGGATTGGCGATGGCAGTGGGAGCCTGGCGCGGCCAGCAGTCGGTGGCCGCTGCGGTGGCGGGCGGTCTCGCTCTGGTGGCGTGGTTCGCCAACGGTTTTGCTCCGCTCGTCGACTGGCTGGACACGGTCAATCGATTCCTGCCGTTCCACTGGTACCTCGCCGACGACCCACTGCTCAACGGCCCCACCATGCTCCACGGTGTGCTCGCCGTCGCGGCACTCGTCGCCGTGGCGCTGGCCGTCGCCGCGTTCCACCGCCGCGACCTCCGCTCTCGCCAGCCGCTGCTCACGCTGCCGCGGCTCCCGCGGCGTACCAACGAGAGCGCCGGCAAGGCCGGCGGTCCCGCCGACTGGTTGCTCGGCAACGTGTACGGCAAGACGCTGTGGGAGCGACGCCGCTCGTTGTGGGGGTGGATACTCGGACTCGGAGCACTGGCCGCGCTCACCGCGGCGTTCTGGCCCACGATCGAGACGAGCGGCGACGCCATGCAAGGCATGCTCGAGGCCATCCCCAGCGAGCTGCTCGCGATGTTCGGCATCACCGACCCGACCAGCCTGACGACGCCGGAGGGCTTCCTGTCGGCCCGCCTGTATTCCAGCATCGGCACGATCGCATTGCTGACTTTCGCCATCGGCGCAGGCGCAGGCGGGCTCGCCGGCGAGGAGGCCAGGGGCACGATGGATCTGCTGCTCGGTACACCGACTCGGCGCCGGACGGTGGCGCGCGACAAGCTGGCCTCGATGGTGACGCTGGTCGCCGCCATCGCCGCGTCCCTGGCAGTCGTCGTGGTCGCGGCAGGCGCGGTCTACGACATGGGTCTGCGGCCGGGATACGTGCTCACCGCCAACGCCGGGCTCGCCTTGCTTGCGCTCTTCTTTGGAGCGGTTGCCTTCCTGATCGGCGCACAGACCGGCCGCACCGGCTTGGCGACCGGTCTCGCCGCCGGGCTGGCGGTCGCGACGTTCATCCTCAACGGCTTTGGTGCTGCAATCGACGGACTCGAGCCGTTCCGGTGGCTCTCCCCCTTCTTCTGGTACCTCCAGGACACCCCACCGCTGGCACGAGGCTTCTCCGCGACCTACTGGCTGCTCGCCGCGGGCATCGTGGCGTTCGGAGCGCTGGCCGTGCCGGCGTTCCGCCGCCGCGACATCGCCACATGAGCGCGGCTCCGCCGTCACCGGGCCGTTCTGCAAATGCGGCTCAGGCGTAGAGCTTCTCGACATCGTCGCTGAAGTTGTCGAGCACCACGCGGCGCTTGACCTTGAGCGTCGGTGTCAACATGCCGTTCTCCGTGGTGAAGTCCTCCGTCAGAAGGGCGAACTCCCTGATCCGCTCGTAGCGGGCGATCCCGGTGGCGTACTCGTCGATTTGGCTGCCGATGAGCTCGAGGACGCGCGGGTCGTTGACCATGTCATGGCCCTCGACGTCGAGGCCCTGCTCCTTGGCCCACGCTTCCATGGCCTCCGGGTCGAGCACCACGAGGGCGACGTTGTACGGTCGGTTGTCGCCGTACACCATGACATTGGCGATGTACGGCGACAGGGAGATCTTCTCTTCGATGATGGTGGGCACCACGTACTTGCCGTTGGCGAGCTTGTACTGCTCCTTGACCCTCCCGATGATGAAGAGGAACCCCTCGTCGTCCACGTGACCCAGGTCACCCGTCTTGAAGCCACCGTCGTCGGTGAAGACCTTGGCGTTCTCTTCCGGGAGATTGTGATAGCCCTGCATCACGTTGTGGCCGTAGATCACGACCTCGCCACCTCGCGGGTCGGCGGAGTCCGCCTCGTTGATCTCGATACGCACGCCCGGGATCGGCTTGCCGACCGAACCGACCTTGCGTGTGCCCGGCCAGTTGGCAGTGGCGATCGGCGACGTCTCGGAAAGCCCATATCCCTCGTAGACCGTGATCCCGAGGGCATCGATGAAGTGGGCGACTTCGACGGGAATCGCCGCACCGCCACTGATTGCGTACTTGATCCTGCCGCCGAAACTGTCGCGCACCTTTGCAAACACGATCCGGTCGAAGAAGGCGTGTTGCATGTCGACCCAGCGGCTCGTCTTGCCCTCCGCCGACAGCTCGCGGCGCTTCTCGGCGTTGGCGATGGCTGCATCGAACATCATCTTCTGCACGCCACCTTGTTCGGCCATCCGCTTCTGCAGACCGTCGTAGATGCGACTGAAGATGCGGGGCACGCTGACGAGCATGGTCGGCTGCACCTCGCCGAGGTTTGCAACGATCTTGGCGGTGGATTCTGCGAACGCCGTCGATGCGCCGACGGCGACCACGCCGTGCAGTTCGACGGTCTGCCCGAACGCATGGGCCCACGGCAGGAACGACAGCGTGCGGTCCTCTTTCACGAAGGGAAAGACGTCGGTGATGGCACTGATGTTGTGGGCGAGGTTGCCGTGCGACAGCAGCACGCCCTTGGGCTTGCCGGTCGTCCCCGACGTGTAGACGAACCCGGCGATGTCGCTCGACGACAGGTCAGCCAGCGGTGCGACGTCTTCGCCGATTCCGCCGAGCGAGCCGAACCACACCGCATCGCCCTCTGCGGGTGCCTCGAAGGAGATGACGTGTTCGAGGGCCGGCAGGTCGCCGGCAAACTCGCGGACCCGCTTGTCGATTCCCTGGCTCGCCACGAACACGACCTTGGCCCCGGAGTCCCCCAGGATGTAATGCCAGTTCTCCTGGGTCTGGGCCTCGTACATGGGCACCACCGCCGCACCGAGGCCGTAGGCGGCATATGCGGCGACCGCCCACTCGGTGCGGTTGTCCGAGATGATGCCAACGGCGTCGCCCTTCGTGACGCCCAGCGCGGTCAGTCCGGTGCGAACCCGATCGACCTCTTCGCGGAAGGCGCCGTAGTTCATCCAGCCCCAGGACCCGTCGCGCTTCTCACCGAAGAGCGGGCGGTCACGGAAGGAGTTGGTGCTGTGCTCCAAGATGTCGATGAGGGTGTTGAAGCGCGGCGTGAAATCAGCCATTCCAGATTCCCCTGTGTTCGGCGTCTCGCATGGGATGCGCCGACTCTACCGCCTGGCCTCGGGCAGGAGCAGGGCGTCGGGAGACGTGGCTCCTACTTGACGTCCGTCCCGGCAGCCATGGCGGCCAGCAGGCGCTCTTTGGTGGCCGCAAGCTCGGCGTCGTCGAGTTCGCCCCGTTCCCGACGTTCGATCGATCGGACGATGTGAGCGATGCGATCGTTGCCTTCTCCGAGATCTCGACCCGGATCAGCAAAGGGGCGGGCGACGAGGTACAGGAACGTCCCCACCCCGGGAAGCAGGATCGATGCGGCCAGCCAGCCGAGCTTGCGTGCTCCCGTGAGGTCGCGGCGGCGGGCGATGTCGACGATCGTGAACGCGATCAGGATGAAGGCCGGGATGGACACCAGCAATGCGACGAGCACATCGTTGTTCATCACAGCTCCTGCACCAGCAGCTCGAGGACGTCGCGCCGGCGTTCCTCGATGGCGTCGCCGGTGTGGGCCGAAGCCACGAGACCGCGCCATGCACGGAACCCGGTCCACAGCGCCTGTACGCGCTCGACGAACACGATCACGGCGGCCAGGTAGATCGGCATCATCAGAATCGCCAGAAAGGCGAACTCGACGCCGTTGTTGCGGAAGGCGGCCCACGCTGCGATCCCCCACGCGACGGCGAAGGTCACGACGGCTGTGATGGGTTTCAGCGTGGCCAGCACGGCCGGTGCGACTCTGAGCAGACCGACCGCCTTGACGATGAGCCACGGAATCCAATTGATCAGGGCACCCATCAGGGCGAAGGGCAACAGCACGACCGACAACAGCAACCAGCCGACGAGCCGCAACACGAAGCGGCGCCCGGTCATGCCCGACAGCAGCTGCGCATCGGTCAAGCCGAGGGCGTCGAGTTGCTGGTCGTACGACTCCACTGCTTTGCGGATCCGCGCCTTGTTGGCGGCCGGCTTGCGTCCCAGAAAGCCGGCAAGGAGGTCGCGGGCCGCCAGGGGCACAGGCGCAGCGGGATCGTCGGCGAGCGACCGCAGCAGCATCTCGGAGGCGTGGGTGAGGGAGCGCGCCTCCTCCCAATCCGTGAAGTCCGGGGCGACGCGCCTCAGGTTGCGCTCGATGTCGTCGGTGAGAGCCCGCACCGCCGCTCGGTTGTCGGGACCGGCGTCGGCACCCCTCTCCACATAGTGGTCGATGGTGGCGTCCAGATCCATGGGCGGGCCGATCTGGATCGACACCGAGCTGCGGAGGGCGGCCTTGTCTTCGTAGTGGATGCCCGCAGGGCGGATGAGGATGCCATCCACCCCGTTGGTGCGGGCACCGAGGGCGATCCGGGCGGCCCCGGTCTTGATCGGTGCGATAGATGGCTCATCGCGAGTGATTCCCTCGGGAAAGATCATCAGATGGGACCGCTCCTCGAGCGCCCCATAGGCGGAGGCGAACATGACGTCGTTCGATCCCTTGCCACGATCCTCCGGCTTGTGGACGGGGATGGCACCCACCCACCGCATCAGCGTCCCTACGAGCGGGAACTTCCAGATGACGTCCCTGGCGATGATGCGCGGCAAGCGCGGCATGGCGTAGATCAACAACAGCGGGTCGGCGAATCCGCCGAAGTGGTTCGAGACCGACAATTGGGGGCGGCCGGTCGTGTCGGCGTTGGACCGGTAGACGTCGACCTTGCGGTAGACCCCCATCACCATCAGCGACGCCAGCTTGCGGATGAAGCGCTCGCGGCCGGATTGTGGTGGTGGCGGGGTGTCGCTCGACACGCCGCGAATCTACCCGGTCGTGGGGCATCGCCGCATCCTCATCGCGAGCCCATTGGTGCCAGTGCTCCGTCTCACAACCTTGGCGATGTTCGGGCGAGTCAGGGGCGTTGTTGGCAAGAACGCAGGACGCAGGCGCATTCGTGCAATGCGTCAAGGACGAGGACGCCGCCAGCTGCGGTCCTGGCCGTCCTGAACGCGGCAAATGTTGTGTGACGGGGCACTAGAGGTGAAGCTAGCCGGACTCGCCTTCGACGATGCGCCCCTCCATCCCCCCGGCCACGGTGATCACCTGCCCGCTGACGTGCCCCGATACACGGTCGGACGCAAGCGTCACGACCTGCGCAGCCACGTCCTCGGGCCGGCCGAGCTTCTTGAGCGACATGGTGGAGGTGACCCTGGCGATGTGGTCGGAGTCGAGTCCCTTGTCACCGATCATCGGCGTCACGGTCCAACCGGGGGCGACCACGTTCACCCGCACCCCGGGTCCGATGCGCGCCGCCTCGTTCTTAGCCGAGAGCAGCAGCCCACTGCTGATGGCGCCTTTGGCGGCGGCGTAATCGGCGTGACCGGCCTCGCCGAACAGACCGGCCGTCGAGGCGATCATGATGAGCGAGCCGGTCCCCGTCTGTGCGGCGAGGCGAAGGAAGCCTCGTGCGGTCAGAAAGGTGGCGGTGAGATTGCTCGCCAAGGTGGCGTTCCAGCGTTCGAGTGACATCTCCCACAGGGGTTCGTCGCCTCGTGGCCACACCCCGGCGTTGGCGACACAGACGTCGAGCCTTCCCAGTGCGGCGACCACGTCGGGCACCAACGCATCGGCCTCGGCCTCCACGGTGAGGTCGGCGCTCAGCGCCACCCCACCGATCTCAGCAGCCAGGCCGGCCGCCGCCTCGCCCGACGATCTGAAGTGCACGGCCACCTTGGCGCCCTCGGCGGCGAAGGCCCGGCACACGGCCGACCCGATGCCTCCGGCGCCGCCGGTGACCAGGACTCCCTTCCCTGCCAATCCCGTTTCCATCCGGCGAGTGTACGAGTTCGGTGGTGGGGACGAGCGGTGTTCGAGCGAACCTGCGGTGCCCGGCTCGCCAGGATAGATTGTGCCGGCTGTTCGCCACCCTGGAGGGCTCCCGCAATGCAGGTCCTGGAGTGCTCGGGTCTGCGCAAGACCTACGACGATCTCGTCGCTGTGGACGATGTGGGCTTCACGATCGCACAGGGCGAGACCTTTGGGCTGCTCGGCCCCAACGGAGCCGGCAAGACGACGGCCATCTCGATGATCGCCGGGATCCTCGAGCCGGATGCGGGCGCCATCCGCGTCTGTGGGGAGGTGGTCAACACCACGAGTACCGCCGGCAAGGGCGAGATCGGGCTCGTACCGCAGGACCTGGCGATCTACCCGGACCTGACCGCACGGGAGAACTTGCGCTTCTTCGGTCACCTCTACGACCTACGGGGGTCACACCTCGACAGCCGCATCGACGAGGTGCTCACCGTGACCGGTCTGGGAGATCGTGCCGACGACCGCGCCGAGGAGTACTCCGGCGGGATGAAGCGCCGGCTCAACATCGGCATTGGGCTGCTCCACGAGCCGAAGTTGTTGATACTCGACGAGCCCACCGTCGGTGTCGATCCGCAGAGTCGCAACGCCATCCTCGAGAGCGTGGACCGTCTCGGCGATGCCGGTATCGGAGTGCTGTACACCACGCATTACATGGAGGAGGCGGAGCGGCTCTGTGACCGGCTCGCCATCATCGACGGCGGGCAGATTCAGGCCGAGGGGACCCGGCGGCAGCTCGTCGAGATGGTCGGTGAGCACGATCGGGTTCGTCTTGGAATCGACGGCGACGCCGCCGCCGTCGCCGCTGCAGTACGGCGGATCGACGCCATCGACAGCGCCACGCATGCGGACGGCGAGGTCGAGCTCTTGACCGAGGACGCCCGCACCGTTCTCCCCGAGCTGATCGCCACCGCCAGTGCCGTGGGGGGAGGGGTCACATCGGTCGACGTCGTCGAGCCCAATCTCGAAGCGGTGTTTCTCCACCTCACGGGGAGGGCGCTGCGCGACTGATGGGCGCCGCGATTCGGATTGCGATGAAGGACCTCCGCCAGCGGCTGCGCGACCGCTCGGCTCTCATGCTGGGCATCGTCGCCCCGCTGGGACTGGCATTCATCTTCTCCCTCATCATCCCCGAGATGGACGACTTCTCGGTTCGGCTCGGCGTGGTCGACGCCGACCGAGGGGAGCTGTCGACGGTGTTGATCGACGACGTCTTCGGTGCGTTGACCGGCGAGGACGAACTCCTGACCATCGTCACGCTGTCGTCCCGCAGCGACGCAGCTGCCGCCGTCGAAGCGGGCGAGGTCGATGCGGCCGTGATCATCCCGACAGGCTTCACTGCCGCCGTCGAAGCAGCAGACCCAGGGACGTGCAACGCCGGCGAATGCACGGCAGCGCGCATCGAGGTGATCGGCCACGTCGATCGACAGACCTCTGCGCAGATCGCCGAAGCGATCACGACCAGCTTTGCCGGCCGGCTCACCGGCGTCCGGGTTGCCCTGGCCACCGCCTTCGCCACGGGCGCCAGAAATACCGCCAGCGTCGCCGCCGCCGCGTCGCAGACGCCGCCGCACATCACTCTCGACCAGGAGTTGGCGGCGACCAGGGAGCTCGACATCAGCACGTTCTTCGCTGCCGGGATGGCGGTGTTCTTCGTGTTCTTCACCGTGCAGTTCGGCGTTGCGAGCCTGCTGGAGGAGAGGACGCTGGGGACCATGCCGCGCCTGCTGGCGGCACCGATCAAACGGGGACAGATCGTTGCCGGCAAGGCGCTGGCCGCATTCCTACTCGGGGTCGTGGCCATGACCGTGCTCGCCGTCGGTTCGACGCTGTTCATCGGAGCCGAGTGGGGGAACCCACTCGGGGTGGCGCTGCTCATCGTGACCGCGGTGCTGGCGGCGATCGGCATCATGGCCGTGATCGCAACGCTGGCGAAGACGCCCGAGCAGGCGGGCAACTGGCAGGCCATCGTCGCCGTCGTGCTCGGGATGCTCGGCGGCACCTTCTTCCCGATCAGCCAGGCTCCAGGCCTTCTCTCCCGGCTCACCTTCCTCACACCGCATGCGTGGTTCATGCGCGGGCTGGGCGATCTCGCCGGCGGTGGCGGTGCCGGCGAGGCTGTCGAAGCGGCGCTGGCGATGCTGGTGTTCGCCGTCGTCACCGTGGCGCTGGCCGCGACGCGGCTCAGGCGAATGGTGGCGGCATGAAGGTGCTCCAGATCGGCTGGAACTCGGTCCGCCGCCTCCTGCGGGAGCCGTCGAACGTCTTCTTCGTCTTCATCTTCCCCATGCTGATGATCATCGTCCTGGGCGTCAGCTTCGGCGGCGAGTTCAAGCCACGACTCGGGGTCGTGGTCGAAGCCGACGGCCCGTTCTCGGCAGCACTGCTGGACCACGTCACGACAGACGACTCCATCAACGTCGATGAGGTCACGTCGGTGGAGGATCTCAGTGGAGGCGTGGAGCGGGGGCGGTTCAACGCCGGGCTGGTGGTACCGGACGACTACGACCAACGTCTTGCCGCCGGCGAACCAGCCGTGGTCGGATTCGTCGGCCGGGCCAGCGACATCGTGAGCCGGCGGCTGCTCAGCACCAGCCAGGCCGCGATCAGCGAGGAGAACATCGGGTGGGTCGCCGTGGCGGCCATCGGCGCAGCAGACGCCGACGAGCGAACCACGATCCTGGCGACGGCCGACTCGGTGCGCAGTTCCGCGGGTGACGTCAGGGTGGTGGTGAGCTCGACCGGTGAAGCGCTCTTCCCCGAGACACTCGGCCAGTTCGATCTCGGCGCCTCCCAGCAGCTCTTGCTCTTCGTGTTCCTCACATCCATGGCCGGATCCGTCGCCCTCATCCAATCTCGCCAGTGGGGCGTCACCCGCCGCATGGTGTCGACCCCGACGAGCACGGGGACGATCATCGGCGGCGAGGCACTCGGCCGCTACCTGGTGGCACTCGTGCAAGGTGTGTTCATCATGCTGGGATCCTTGCTCCTCTTCGGCGTCAACTGGGGCGATCCCTCGGGAGCGGCCGCGATTCTCCTGTTCTTCTGCGCCGTCGGAGCCGGGGCCGGGATGCTCGTCGGCTCGATCGCCACCAACGACCAGCAGGCCGGCTCCTTTGGCGTCTTCGCCTCCCTGGGAATCGCCGCCATCGGTGGCTGCATGGTGCCCATCGAGTTCTTCCCAGAGACGATGCAACGGATCGCCCACCTGACCCCGCACGCATGGGGACTCGATGCGTTTGCGGAACTGGTGCGCCACAACGGGACGATCGCCGACATCGCCCTCGAGCTCACGATTCTCGCCGGCTTCGCCCTCGTACTGCTCTCGCTCGCCTCGTGGCGTCTGCGCAAGACTTTGACGGGATGAGCCGCCACCCCACCGCAGGCAGCGCGCTCGCAATGCGAAAGCGCCTCCCCGGCGGTAGGGACCGAGGAGGCGCCTGAAGGGGAGCAGCGGCCCGTTGGTAGCCGGGAACTCCCGAAAGCTTCTGATGTTCTGACGACAAGAGTACGGCGGAAGGTTCCAAATACGCGCGATCTCGGGACTGCGGCGACGCTACTTTGGGCGCGTGAACACAGCGGATCGAATGATCGAGGCGTTGCGCGCCGAAGGATTGCGGATCACGGCTCCACGAAGAGCCGTGTGCCGGGTGCTGGCGTCATCCCGCGGCGAGCATCTGACGGCTGCGGATGTCCTCGAACGAACCAATTCCGAGACGGGTCCGTCGGTTGACCAATCCACCGTGTATCGGACGCTGGAGACGCTCGAGATCAGCGGTCTGATCCAGCACACCCACATGGGTCACGGCCCGCTCGTGTACCACCTGAGCGACGAACAGCCCCACCAGCACTTGATCTGTATGAGATGCGGCACGACG
The DNA here is from genome assembly GCA_965216945.1 of Acidimicrobiia bacterium. Taxonomy (GTDB): domain Bacteria; phylum Actinomycetota; class Acidimicrobiia; order Spongiisociales; family UBA5794; genus DATHZQ01. Next base: position 1,560,230 of record CBDCGU010000003.1, read on the forward strand.
GTTGCCGTACCGGAGAGCGAGTTGGGCGCCTTCTTTGATCAACTCACCGCGATCACCGGGTTTGTGCCCGATCCAACGCATGTGGCGCTGTCGGGGCTCTGCGGGACGTGTTCCACCGAGGCAGCCGGCTGACCTCCCTCCCTTGCTGTTGCAAATCGCTCGCATGTAGTGTTCGGGCTGTTGCAAGCGATTCGCAACACGAGGCACGGGCGATGCACATTCCGGACGGTTTCATCAACGGGGCCACCTCCGCGGGATTCGGGGTGGTTGCGGCCGGCGGTGTCGGTGCCGCCGTCCGCCAGACCGGCCGCTACCTGAACGAGCGGCAAGTCCCTCTTGCGGGTCTGGTGGCCGCCTTTGTGTTCGCCGCGCAGATGTTCAACTTCCCAGTCACCGCAGGTATGAGCGGCCACCTCCTCGGCGGCGTTCTCGCCGCGGTGCTGGTCGGGCCATGGGCGGGTCTCCTCGTGATGTCGGTAGTGCTCGTCGTGCAGGGGCTGTTCTTCGCCGACGGAGGGCTCACGGCCCTCGGACTCACCATCGTCAACATGGGTCTGATCGGGGCGGTCGGGGGCTATTACCTGTATCGGGGCATTCTCCACGTCCTTCCCAAGAAGTCGCGCAGCGTGACGGTCGCCGCCGGTATCGCCGCCTTCCTCTCAGTGCCCCTCGCCGCTGCGGGATTCGTCGCGCAGTTCGCCGTCGGGGGCACCGCAGACGTGTCGCTCAGTGCCGTCGCCACCGCCATGATCGGCACCCACATCCTCATCGGGATCGGCGAGGGCATCTTGACGGCGTTGATCGTCGGTGCAGTCATGGCCAGCCGGCCCGACCTCGTGTACGGGGCCCCGGCCTACACGGGAGATCGCAGCGAGGAGCTGGTCTGAATGGACAAGCGCACCCGCAATCTCTTCATCGGGCTCTTCCTGGCGGCGGCGATGTTCGGCGTCGTGATGAGCCAGTTCTCGTCGAGCGCACCCGACGGGTTGGAGTTTGTCGCCGAACAGGAGGGCTTCGCCGACAGCGCCGACGAGCACGCCCTCGACGACACCCCCCTCGCCGGCTACGGGGAGGATCTCACGGGCAATCGCGGCCTCGACACGGCGGTGGCGGCGCTCGCCGGCATCGCCGCGACGCTGAGCCTCGGATACGGCTTGTTCTGGCTCGTGCGTCGCCGCACGCCGCAGGATCCGAACGCCGCGAACAGCCGATGACGACCGAGGGCTGATCGGTGGCCGGCGGACACGTCCACGCCCTGTACCGGCACGGGACATCGGCGATTCATCGCCTGCCGCCGCACACGAAGATCGTCGCCGCGTTCGTATTCGTATTCGCGGTCGTAGCAACGCCACGCGAAGCGATCTGGGCGTTCGGCATCCATGCCGTGATCCTGGCGTCGCTGGCAGCCGCCGCCGGGCTCGGTCTGCGTTTCGTGGCGACACGAATGAGTGTTGAGATCCCCTTCCTGGTCGTGGCCGTGTCCCTTCCATTCTTCGGCGGAGGGGAGCGCATCGAGGTGGCCGGTGTCGCCTTCTCGCTGGAAGGGTTGTGGGACATGTGGAACATCGTGGCCAAGGCGACTCTCGGTCTGCTGACATCCATCGTGCTCGCCGGGACCACGCAGATCCCCGAGCTGCTGCGCGGCTTCGACACGCTGCGGATGCCCCGAGTCATCACCTCGATCGCCGGGTTCATGGTGCGCTACCTGGACGTCGTGCTCGGCGAGTTCCGCCGCATGAACGTGTCGATGAAGTCACGGGCGTACAACCCGAGGTGGATCGGTCAGGCAAAGCCGTACGCCCAGGGCCTCGGAAGGCTCTTCGTGCGCTCGTACGAGCGTGGGGAACGTGTGTATCTGGCCATGGCGTCACGCGGTTATGCGGGACACATGCCGTCCGTCGCCACCGAACACGCCGCCCCGGCGACGTGGGCCGTCGTGCTCGCCCTGCCGCTGCTGGCGTGGGGGATCGCCATCGTCGCCCTCACAATCCGATGAGCACGCCGACGATCGCCGTCGATGGCCTGAGCTACCGGTACCCGGACGGCACGCTGGCGCTGCGAGATGTCGATCTCCACATCCACCCCGGCGAACGGGTGGCGTTGCTCGGGCCGAACGGAGCGGGCAAGACCACGTTGGTGCTCCACATCAACGGCATCCACATGCCGCAGGTGGGCTCGGTGGCCGTGAGCGGGTTGACGCTGAGCAACGAGTCGGTGATGGAGGTGCGGCGGCGGGTGGGTGTCGTGTTCCAGGACCCGGACGATCAGCTCTTCATGCCCACGGTGCGAGACGACGTAGCGTTCGGTCCGCAGAACCTGGGGCTGGCGGGCGCCGAACTGGAGAAGCGAGTGCAGGACTCGCTTGACGCCGTCGCCGTGGCCGACCTGGCCGATCGCCCCCCGAATCACCTCAGCTTCGGACAGAAGCGCCGGGTGGCCATTGCCGGGGTACTGGCCATGCGACCCGAGATCTTGGTGTTCGACGAGCCGACGTCGAACCTCGATCCGACGAGCCGCCGCGAGCTGACATCGATTCTTCGCGGCCTCGACATCACCCAACTCATCGTCACCCACGACCTCCCGTATGCATTGGAGCTGTGCCCGCGTGCCATCGTCATCGACCGCGGGGAGATCGTGGCAGACGGGCCGACCCGTGCGCTACTGGCCGACACGAAGCTGATGGCATCGCACCGGCTCGAGCTACCCGTTGGATTCCAGTTGATCCGGTAGCGATGCGGGTGATGTGGCGAACCTGCTCTCGCCTCACCCGGCAAGCGAGTAGGCAACGAGCGAGCCGAACATCCCCGCCGTGAAGATCAGTGCTCTGACGAGCTCTCGTACGTCCTCTCTACGCGGGCCTCCCCGCCGAGAGGCTCGATGATTGCGCATGGCAAACCCCTTCCGCAGCAGACTCGGTGAAATGTCAACCGTGTTCTATATACGATATAGATATCGCGTGTTTTAATTCGTGTCAAGTAGTGTGCTTGTTTTGTGAATCGTGTATTCTGTGTCGTATGTTTGCTCTGCACGTCTGCGAACCACGCCGCAACGAGCGGGTGCGGCTGCCGTGAGTACGGTGCTCCTGCTGGCGTCGTTTGCGGTTGTCGCCCTCGCCGCCGCCGCAATCGGCGATCACTTCAAGCGCCTCGGCCTCCCGGCCATCACCGGCTACCTGCTCACGGGGGCGCTTGCCGGGTCGTTCGGCCTCGACCTCATACCCACGACGGCCGCCACCGAGCTGCGCTTCCTCGATGAGATCGCACTGGCCGTGATCGCGTTCGTGGCGGGGAGCGAGCTGTTCATCACCGAGATCCGGCCCCGACTCAAGCCGATTCTGAGCTTGACGGGAGGCATCATCGCTCTGGCCTACGCCGTGCTGGCGACGGGGATCTATGGGCTGACCTCGCTGGCGTCGTTCACCCGCGACCTCGACTCTGGAGCCAGGCTCGCCACGGCGCTCCTCGGTGCCGCCGTTCTACTTGCGCTGTCGCCTCCGTCCACGATCGCAGTGATCAGGGATGTGCGTGCGCGGGGACAGTTCACCCGCACCGTGCTCGGCGTGACGATCACGATGGACGTGGCCATCGTCGTTCTCTTCGCCACCATGACGTCCGTGGCCTCACCGCTGTTGATGAACACCTCGCTCGACCTCAGCTTCCCGGCGCTCCTCGCATTGGATCTCGTCGTGGCGGGAGCGATCGGGTACGGGGCCGCAAGGCTGCTCCGCGGAGTGCTGGCGAGCCCGCTTCCGGCGGCGCTGAAGACGATTCTGATCCTCGGTGTCGGCTACACGATCTACGAGACCGCCGATCTGATCAGTGCCCGGACTCCGGATGCGCTCGGCTTCGAGATTCACCTCGAGCCGTTGCTCATCGCCCTCATCGCCGGCTTCTTCATCACCAACTTCACCGACGCGAGAGAAGAGTTCGCCCACCTGCTCCATCAGGTCGGTCCGGCCGTCTACGTGGCGTTCTTCACCCTCACCGGCTTGTCACTCAAGCTCGACATCCTGTGGACGGTGCTTCCCATCGCGGCTGCCCTTTTCGTGCTGCGGGCCATGGGAATCGTCGCGGGCACCATTGCAGGAGCCACCTGGGCAGGAGAGCCCCGGCGGCATCGCAACCTCTACTGGGCTTCGTTCGTCACCCAAGCAGGGATTGCGCTGGGACTCGCTCGCGAGGTGGCCGTCCAGTTCCCCTCGCTCGGCGATGCCTTCGCAACGCTCATCATCTCCGTCGTCGTGATCAACGAGGTCGTCGGCCCGCTCTTCCTCAAGGGCGCATTGCGGCGAGCCGGTGAGACCCATGAACCCGCCCGGCGCGGCTCGCTCTCCCGCCGGGCCGTCCTGCTCGGCGTGGACAGCCAATCCCTCGAGCTGGCGCGCGCCCTCCAGCGCGCAGATTGGACCGTCGTCGTGGCCGATACGGACGCCGACCAGGTTGCCCGTCTGGCCGCGGCGGACATCGATGAACGGCACATCGCCGACACTACGGAGGAGACGCTGCGGAACCTCATCGATGACCAGACCGATGCCGTCGTGGCCATGCTGGCCGACGACTCTGCGAACACTGCCGCCCTCGAGTTGGCCAAGGATGCTGGTGTACCGCGCCTCGTCGCACGCCCCGCCGACCCGTCCAGCAACGGATCGCACGAACGCGACGTGGTGGTGATCGACCCCGGTACCGCCATCGTCGCCTTGCTCGAGCGGGCCGTGACCGCTCCGGATTCGGCAACGCTGTTGCTCCGTGGAGAGGCGGATCGTGTGGTCAACCAGCTACGTGTGGCCAACAGAGATCTCGAAGGCGTCCCGGTGCGGGATCTACGGCTGCCGACGGACGTGCTGCTCCTCCAGCTGACTCGCGAGGGATCGACCGTGGTGGTCGCCGGGCACACCAAGTTGCGCGTCGGCGACGAGCTCACGGTTTTGGGAAGCCCCGACGGGCTGGCGGAGACTCAGGCGCGGCTCAGCGTATAGCGCCGAGCCGTCACACAACACCCGCCCGCCGACGGGCCGCCGAGCGTTCGATCAGCAGGACCGGATCAGCGGGGACCGACGGGGGACACGAACCCCGGTGGCTTGACGGCGAGCACAGACGCCTCGAGATCTCCCAGGAGTCGCTCCGCGGTGTTGCCGATGATGAGCCCGCTCAGCCCGGTCCGGGCCACCGTGCCCATCACGACAACGCCAGGCTTGACCGTCTCGACGATCTCGCCGATCACGTGGGGGGCCTTGCCGTGGCGCAGATATGACTCGATGCTGCCGGCGAACGCATCGAAGTCGTCGAGGAGACGCCGGAAGCTCTTCTCCGCCACGGCACGCTCCGTCTCGACCAGCGCATCGACCTCCGCCGATCGCAAGCGGCCTCGCCCGGAGCGCAGCAACTGCTCGCCCTCGAACCGCCAGGCATGCACGACGTGCACCTTGCCACGCTGAACGGACGCCAGCGAGGTCGCCAACTCCATGAGCGTACGGTCGAGCGCACCGATCTCCCCATCGTCGGCGAAGGGTCCGACGGCTACCACGACGTCGCGCCTTCCCCACGTCTGTGGATCGTCCACCCACACCGGCACGGGGCACTTGCGCAGGAGATGCAGCGTCGTCGTGGCCCCGCCCAACCCGCGACCTGAGGGCTCGCGGTCCGGCGCCGTGATCAAGAGATCGTGGTGATATTCCTGGACCCGACGCACCACCTCCACAAAGCGCACCCCCGTGCTCACCGCCACCCGCGTCTCCACCGTCATCACCACACCAGCCAGCTGGGCGAGCTCGCGACGCCGCGCCTCCACGAGCAAGTCCTGGAGGTCGATCTCCGATCCGCCACTGTCGATTCTCCTGGAACGGGCTCCCAGCTCGGGAACGACGTCGAAGATGGTCAGCCGCGCCCGGTTGCGCTCGGCCAGCTCGGCAGCCCTGGCCACGATGCTGGCCATCTCGTCGGCAGGCGATGCCAGCACCAGGATCTCCTGGAATCGTCTCATGGCTCCTCATTCTCTTCTTGCAAAGGCACATATATGCTTTGCGTAACACGTATTTCTTTGCGTAAGATTATCACCCGCACTAGATTTCGTGCAATCAATATCCGGAAACTCACACCACCTACGTGACTCTGACCCTCACCATCGCCGCCTACTTCGCGCTCGCCACCGTCATCGCGGTCGGCGGGGCGCGGCTGCGCCGTGGCCTGCTCCCGCTGGCGATGACGCCCTTTGCTGCCCAGCTCGTGATCGTCGTGACGGGCAGTTGGGACGGTGGGGTAGAGACAACGGAGTGGCTGCCCACCCTCGGTGTCGATCTGACGTTTCGGGTTGACAGCCTCACCAGGCTGCTCACGGCCGTCGTGGCGGCGATTGGCCTTCTGATCGTGGTCTACAGCGGCCGCTATGTCGCCGACGCGGCAAGACGTGTCCGCTTCCTTGCGCTCATCGTGGTTTTCACGGGTGGCATGGCCGGCCTGGTGGCCTCGGACAACATCTTCGGGCTCTTCGTCTTCTGGGAGGTCACCACCATTGCGTCGTACCTCCTCATCGGATTCGACGATGCCAAGGCAGGAGCCCGGGCCGCTGCCCTCCAGGCTGCGCTCGTGACGACGGCAGGCGGCTTGGCGATGCTCGCCGGATTCATCTTGCTTGCCCAAGCGGCGGGGACCCCATCGCTCGGCGGCATCATCGCCGCTCCTCCCGACGGCACCCTGGGAACGGTGGCCACCGGGCTCGTTCTGCTCGGCGCCTTCACCAAATCGGCGCAGTTCCCGTTTCACTTCTGGCTGCCCGGAGCCATGGCCGCACCAACACCGGCATCGGCCTACCTCCACTCGGCCACCATGGTCAAGGCGGGCATCGTCTTGCTCGTCCTACTCGCCCCAGGGTTCGCAGACCAGCCGATCTGGTCGATTGGCGTGACATCCGTCGGCCTCGTCACGATGAGCATGGGAGCTGCGCAGGCATTGCGACAGCACGACCTGAAGCTCCTGCTCGCACACGGCACGGTGAGCCAGCTTGGCTTCATGGTTGCGCTGATCGGAGTCGGGCTCACCGGAGTCGCACTCGCCGTGCTGGTCGCCCACGCTGTGTTCAAGGCGGCTCTCTTCCTCGTCGTCGGCGTCATCGACAAGGAGACCGGCACCCGAGACATCCGTCGGCTCTCGGGCCTCCGGCGGTCGAGCCCGGCTCTCGCCTTCGTTGCTGCCGTTGCAGCTCTCTCCATGGCCGGCATTCCTCCACTGCTCGGATTCGCCACCAAGGAGGCGGCCTTCGATGCGCTCATCACCGAGGGAGCCTGGGCCGTCCTCGGCATCGGCGCCGTCGCTTCGGCGCTCACCGTCGCTTATGCCGCACGCTTCTGGACGGGCGCCTTCGCAGAGCTGCCGCATCGTGTCGATAGACCTCGGGTTGGCCGGATCGACCTGGCCCTCCTCGCCCCGCCGGCGCTGCTCGCCGGCGCCTCGATCGTCCTCGGGCTGCTACCGGCGCCGCTGGGCGAGATGGCGGGCAATGCCACGGACACAACGGTGAAGCTCGTGTTGTGGCCGGGCTGGAAACCGGCCCTCGCCGTATCTGCGGTCGTGGTCGCCATGGGTGGTCTGTACCACGTCGCATCGGGGCGGGACTGGGCATCGCCGAACGACGTCCGTCGCCGCATCGAGCGGTGGCGGGTACCGCGCGCCCAGTCGATCTACGAGGCGGCGGTCCGCAGTCTCAACACCACCGCCGACCGGGTGACCGGAATCGTGCAAAACGGGTCGCTGCCGGTCTACCTCGCGGTGATCCTGACCACCGTGTTCGTCGTGACGGGCACGACGTGGCTGGCGACCCACGATGCCGCACCGGACACGCCCTTCACCAACGGATGGGCGGAGCCTGCCATCGGCGTCGTCGCCATCGCCGCGGCATTCGCGGCGACGCGGGCACAGCGCCGCATGGCCGCAGCACTGCTCCTCGGCGCCGTGGGCTTCTCGGTTGCCGGCATCTACGTTTCCTTTGGCGCGCCGGATCTGGCGCTGACGCAACTCCTCGTTGAGACGTTCACGATCGCACTCTTCGCATTTGTGCTGTCACGTCTTCCCCGCCAGTTCGGCGAAGCGCCGAAATCCCTCTCGCGCCCCGTCAGGTTGACGGTGGCGGCCCTCGCCGGGGTCTTCGTCACCGCGGCGGCGCTGCTCGCCACGTCGGCCACCCCGCAACGCACGGTCGCTGAGTTCTACGTCGACCAAGCCGAGCCGGCCGGCGGCCGCAACGTGGTGAACGTGATCTTGACGGACTTTCGCGCCCTCGACACGCTCGGGGAGATCATGGTCCTCGCCGCCGCCGGTGTCGGCGTGGCGGCCCTCGTCCGCTCGATCCGCAGTGCGGGCCGCACCGGGGGATCGTCCTGATGCACATCCGCTTCTCGCCCCTCCTCGCCACCGGCGCCCGGACGATGGTGCCGACACTCGTCGTGTTCTCGCTGTACCTCCTGATCGTCGGTCACGACATGCCTGGAGGTGGATTCGCCGGCGGTCTTCTCGGCTCTGCGGCCCTCCTCCTCGTCTACTTGGCTTTTGGTGACCGCGGAGTCCGGCGGGCGCTGCCCACCGAGCCCGAAATCGTCCTGGGTGCCGGTCTCGCCGTGGCCGTCGGAGCCGGGGCGATTGGATTGGTGCTCGGCGATGCGTTCCTCGACGGCCTCAGCCTGGCGGCAGACATCTGGGGCCTCGGGCGGGTGAAGCTGACGACGGTGCTGCTGTTCGACCTGGGTGTCTACCTCGTGGTGCTGGGGCTGATCGCCACGACGATCGTCCATCTCGGCGGAGAGGATCGGGGATGAGCGTCGTCATCGCCGTCACGGCAGGAGCTCTCTTCGCAACGGGCACGTACCTGCTGCTGCAGAAACTGCTCAGCAGGATCATCGTGGGGCTCGGACTCATCGCCCATGCCGCCAACCTGCTGCTCCTCGGCTCCGGGGGCAGGCCCGGCGAACCCCCGATCCTGGACGATGGCGCCGCCGGCCCGTTCTCCGACCCGTTGGAGCAAGCGCTCGTCTTGACGGCCATCGTCATCACTTTTGGAGTCACCGCGTTCTTGCTGGCGCTCGCCCACCGCTCTTGGAACGAGCACGGCGTCGACGAGGTGGAAGACGACGTCGAAGACCGCCGCATCGCTCGTCTCGGACGGCGGAAACGAGACACGTCATGAGCGCGCTGCTCACCCTCGCGATTGCGGTGCCGATGCTCGGCGCAGCGATGTCACTACTGACCTTGCGCCACCTCGCCGCACAGCATGCGGTGAGCATCGCCGCCACGGCCGTCCTCGCTGCGATCGCCGGCTGGCTGCTGGTCGCCGTGGACCGGACTGGAGCGATCGTCGCTGAAGTCGGCGGATGGGACGCCCCCTTCGGGATCGCACTCGTCGCCGACCGGTTGGCTGTGCTGCTGCTGTTTGCCGCATCGGCCGCACTGCTCGCCGTATTGGTCTACGCCGTGAGCCAGCGATCGAGCGACGAGGAGCTGCGCGGCTTCCATGCCGTATACCAGATGCTGTCCGCAGGTGTGGCGCTGGCCTTGCTCACGGGCGACCTGTTCACCCTCTTCGTGGCCTTCGAGATCATGCTCGTGGCGAGCTATGTGCTCCTGACGTACCGCGCCGGTGGCGAGCAGACCCGGGCGACGATCTCCTACGTGGTGATCGGCCTCGTGGCGTCGGCGTTGCTCCTCACGACGATCGCCCTCATCTATGCCGTCACCGGCACCGTCAACATCGCCGACCTGACGAGCCGGCTGGATACGGCGCCCGTGGGGATGCGGGCGGGTCTGGGGTGGATGCTGTTTCTCGTGTTCGGTATCAAGGCGGCGATCTTCCCGCTGTTCTTCTGGCTGCCCGACTCATACCCGGTCGCACCGACGCCGGTCACGGCCGTCTTTGCCGGGCTGCTCACCAAGATCGGCGTGTACGCCATCGTGCGCACACAGACACTGCTGTTCCCCAGCGACGGTGCGGTGACGCTCATGCTGATCATCGCCGGCCTCACGATGATCGTCGGCGTACTCGGTGCGATCGCACAGAAGGACATGAAGCGCATCCTTTCCTTTCACATCGTGAGCCAGATCGGCTACATGATCATGGGACTCGGCTTCTTCACGGTCGCCGGTGTATCGGCTGCGATCGTGTTCGTCGTCCACCAGATCGTCGTGAAGGCCTCGCTCTTCCTCGTGGGCGGTCTCGTCGAGGAGACGGAGGGCACCAGCGCCATCGACGGCGTCGATGGCGTCGCCCACCGCTCGCCCGCGATCGCCGCGATGTTCTTGCTCGCCGCGCTGAGCCTCGCCGGCTTCCCCCCGTTCTCCGGTTTCGTCGGGAAGCTGGCGCTCGTGCAGGCCGGGCTCTCGGCAGAACGCTGGATCGTGGTCGGCGTCTCGCTCGTCGCCAGTGTGCTGACGCTTTTCTCGATGTCGAAGATCTGGTCCGGCGTGTTCTGGGGTCGGAGCGGCGACTCCCCCATCACCCGGCCGGCGCGCGGGATGTCGTATGCAACCGCCGGCCTGATCGCCCTCTCGATTGCGATTGCGGTCGCCGGTGAACCCCTCATCGGCTACGCCGAGCGTGCAGCGCGTGAGCTGCTCGAGCCGGGGGCTTACCGCAACCTGGTCCTGGGAGTGGGCTCATGATCGTGGCATCGACCGTCGCTGCCGTTCTCTTGGCCATCGGCGCCGCCACCGCTCTGATCCGGGTGGTGCGTGGGCCGTCGGTCGCCGATCGCATGGTGGCGCTCGACACCCTGCTCTTCATCGGAGTCGGTGCTCTCGGCGTCCATGTCGTCCGCACCGGAGACACGACCTACGTCGGCGTGCTGGTGATCGCCGTGCTCATCGCGTTCATCGGCACCCTGATCGTGGCCAGGTACATCGAGGCGGAGACCGACCGCTCGTGATCGACGTCATCGCTGCGATCCTGCTGGTCGTCGGAGCGCTCCTGACCGCCCTGGGCGCCCTGGGACTCCTCCGCTTCCCCGACGTGTTCACCCGAATGCACGCCGCCACCAAGGCAGCCACCGTCGGCGTGGTCGGGATGACGGCCGCAGCTGCGGCCGAGGCCGGGGCGCCGTCCGGGGTCCTCGTCCTGGTGCTCGTGATTGCATTGCTGTTTCTCTCCGGGCCGCTCGGCATGAGCCTTCTCGCCCGCGCCGTGTACCACGACCCGGAGACACCACGCATGCCTTCCACCCAGGAGCCGGCCCTGGAGCTGCCGCTGCCCGAGTCGACCTCCGTCCAGCGCACCGGCGGCACCAGCCGCTGGCTTGCGTTGTGGCTCCTGATCGCCTGGATCGCACTCTTTGGATCGTTGCGGCTGAACGTCGTCGCCGGGGGGATCGTGGTCGCCGGAGCCGTAGCCGTCACCCTCCGCTCCATGGCACCTCGCTGGCCCCGGGCACTCCTCCATCCGCTGGCGGTACTGCGCTTCGCCGGTCACTTCATCTGGCAACTCACGGTTTCCACGTGGGATGTGGTCCGCCTGATGGCGGTGCCGTCGCATCGGTTGGCGCCGGCGATCATCGAGGTGCCGTTGCTGGTGCATACGAGGAACGAGGTGACCCTGCTGATGAACGCCGTCTCCTTCACTCCCGGCAGCGTTGCGCTCGAGCTCCACCACGACCGCTTGTACCTGCACGTGCTCTCGACACGGAGCCCCGCCGAGGTCGTCGGCGAGATCAACACGCTGCAGCGGCTGATCTCCGATGCGTTCAGCGGAGGGCGAAGGAGCAAGCGTCATTCGTATCATGCAAATGATGACGTATGATGAGGGACGTATGACGACACGCAACTGGACATTCCTCACGAATCACTCCCACACGCTGCTGTGTATCGCCGAGGATCCGGACATCCGGCTCCGCGACATCGCGGCACAGGTGGGCATCACAGAACGAGCCGCACAGCGGATCGTTGCCGAGCTCGAGGAGGCCGGCTACATCTCGCACGAGAAGGTGGGCCGCCGCAACCATTACGAGGTGCACGAGGACCGCCCGCTCCGACATCCGCTCGAGGATCATCTCGAGATCGCAGTGCTCTTGAAGGCGCTCACCTCGCACTAGCAGGGTGAGGAGTCGGCGCCCGGCTCCCCGCCGTTTTAGGCTGGCGGAATGACCCCATCTGCCGCTGTTGCCGCGGCTCGTTCCCACCGCACCGCCCACGGAGCTGCCATCGTGCGGGACTTCGCCGAGCTGCTCGCCATTGCCAACGTCACCGGCGACGTGGCCGCCCTGGAGGTCAATGCCGCAGAGCTGGCAAGACGCTTCACCGAGCGGGGTGCACAGATGCGCACCGAGCAGTTGCCCGGGTGTGCGCCGGTGGTGGTGGGGATGTTGCCCGCCCAGCAGGCACCACAGCGGCGGTTCGGCATGTACGTGCACTACGACGGGCAGCCCGTCGACCCGGTGAAGTGGGCCTCCGATCCGTTCACACCGACGCTGCGAACTGGACCCCACGACCGGGGCGGGAGGACCGTCGCCCTTCCCATCGATGGAGGCGGCGTCGACCCGGATTGGCGCCTCTACGCCCGCGGAGCCGCCGATGACAAGGCGCCATTCGCCGCCGTGCTGGCTGCCGTCGACGCCCTCGCCGCGGCGGGCATCGCCCGAACCACCGAGCTCGTGTTCCTCTTCGAGGGCCAGGAGGAATCCGGCTCACCCGACCTCCGCCGCTACATGGACTCTCTCTCAGGGGAGCTCGCCGCCGATCTCTGGTTGATCTGCGACGGCCCGGTGCATCCCACAGGTCGCCCTCAGGTGGTGTTCGGGGTGCGGGGTTACTGCGGCTTCGAGCTCACAGTGTACGGCCCCGAGCAGGAGCTGCACAGTGGCCACTTCGGCAACTGGGTCCCCAACCCGGCGCTCGAACTGGCCCGGCTGCTGGCAACGTGCAAGGACGGTATGGGCAACGTGTTGATCGACGGGTTCAACGACTCGACGTTGCCCATCACCGACGCCGACCTCGCTGCGATCGCCGCGCTGCCGCGTGTCGAAGACCGCTATCGAACCGACCTGGGGTTTGCGACGCCGGAGCCCGCATCCGGCAGCTACATGGAGCAACTCCTGCGCCCGACGTTCAATGTACGCGGGCTGGCCGCGGCAACGACCGGAACGGGGGCGCGCAACGTGATTCCCACCTCGGCCTCCGCATCGGTGGACATCCGGCTGGCGGTAGGCAACGACCCTGCGGCCATGCTCGACCTGGTGGAGGCGCATCTCGAGCGACAGGGCTACCGGGTGCTGGATCGGGAGCCGTCTCCCGACGAGAGGCGATCGCATCGCCATCTGGCCCGGCTGCAACGCGATACCGGCTACCCGGCTGCCCGCAGCCCCATCGATCTCCCGGCCGGCGACGCCGTGGTGCGGGCTGCCGCGGCGACAGGCACGGGCGATGTCGTGCGACTCCCGACGTTCGGTGGCTCGGTGCCGCTCCATGACTTCAACGAGGCCCTGGGCACACCCGTGGTGATCCTGCCGATTGCCAACTACGACAACAACCAGCACGGGCCCAACGAGAACCTGCGCCTCGGCAACCTCTGGTACGGCATGGATCTGTGGGCGGCGCTGCTGGCCGGGGCATGACCGACCCCGCCCTCGACCATCTCGCCCGCCTCGGCCTTGCCCACACGGTCGTCGAATACGGCCCGGTCTCCAGCGCCGCGGAGGCGGCCGCGGCGCGTGGCATCGAGTTGCGCCAGCTCATCAAGACCCTGGTGGTGCGCCGCGGGGCGGACGACTACGTCTTCGTGATGATCACCGGCGACACGACGGTCGACTGGAAGAAGCTGCGGGCGGCGCTCGGCGTTCGCAGGCTGACCATGCCCGGTGCGGGTGAGGCCCGAGACGCGACGGGCTACGAGCGCGGGACGATCACGCCGCTCGGGGCGAGTAAGGACTGGCCCGTCGTCGCCGACCGGCGGGTCGCTGCATCCCGGCTCATCTCGCTCGGATCGGGCCGGCACGGGCGCGCCATCAACGTCGATGCGACGGCGCTGCTCGCAGCCCTGCACGCATCCTCTGCCGACGTCGCAGACCCGATCGACACCGTCGAGTAGCCTGCCCGCCCATGGCAACAGGTAGCGGGACCAAGGCGATCCTGGCGGCGTTCTTCGCCAATCTCGGGATCGGAATCGCCAAACTCATCGGCTGGGGATTCACCCGGGCATCGTCGATGCTCGCCGAGGCGATCCACTCGTTCGCAGACACCAGCAATCAGGCGCTGCTGCTCTTGGGTGGCCGGCGCGCCGCAAAGGACGCAGACGAGGCTTTCCAATTCGGATACACGCGGGAGCGCTACTTCTGGTCGTTCGTCGTGTCGATGGTGCTGTTCACGCTCGGCTCGCTGTTTGCGATCTGGGAGGGCATCCAGAAGATCCGGCACCCCCACGAGATCGAGTCGCCGATCTGGGCGTTCGCCATCCTCGGTCTCGGCATCGTGCTCGAGGGCTTCTCATTCCGCACCGCCGTCAACGAATCCCAGCCGCTCCGGGAGGGCCGCTCGTGGTGGCAGTTCATTCGCACCGCTCGTGTCCCCGAGTTGCCGGTCGTGCTGCTGGAGGACTTGGGTGCGCTGACCGGTCTCGTCCTCGCTTTCGCCGCGGTGGCGCTCGCCGTCGTCACAGAGAACGCCGTGTGGGACGGTGTCGGCACGTTGAGCATCGGCATCTTGTTGGGGATCATCGCCGTCATCCTCGCCATCGAGATGAAGGGCATGCTCATCGGCGAGTCCGCCAGACCCGAGGTCCTGCGCAAGATCGAAGGGGCCATCGGGGAGGCGCCGCACGTCGAGCGTCTGATCGACGTGCGCACCCAGTTTCTCGGCCCCGACGACCTCCTCGTCGCGTGCAAGGTCGAGTTCCACGATGCGCTGAGTGCGGACCAGGTGGCGCTGGCGATCCGCGACGTGGAGCTGGCGATCATCGACGCTGCCCCGTACGCCCGCCCCATCTACATCGAGCCCGACTTCGTCGAGGTCGACGAAGCGTCGCTGGCAGTGCCCGGCGCCGACGAGCAGCACCCGGAGGAGCACCACTGAGGACCGGCCGGCGGCGAGCACCGCCACGGTATCTTGAGTGCCTCAACGCCACTCGAGGATGACCATGCGTTTCCGTACCAAGCAGATCCATGCCGGGGTGCACCCCGACCCGACCACGGGTGCCGTGCTGACGCCGATCCATCAGAGCACGACCTTCGTCCAGCCGTCCGTCGACGAGTACATGTCGCGCGGCTACTCGTACTCCCGTAGCGGGAACCCGACGGTGCGCGCTTTCGAGACCAAGGTCGCCGCCCTGGAAGCCGGGGCGGACGCCGCCGCTTTCGCCACGGGCATGGCGGCGACGAATGCCGTCTTCATGGCCTTCCTCAACGCCGGTGACCACTGCGTCGTGTCGGATGTCGTGTACGGCGGGACCCACCGGCTCGCCACCGAGATCTACACGCGATTCGGCGTCGTATACGACTTCGTCGACACCGCCGACCCCGCCACGGTTGCCGGTGCCGTCCGGTCCAACACCAAGCTGATCTTCACGGAGACCCCGGCAAACCCGACCCTCAAGCTCACCGACCTCGCCGCGGTGTCGGACATCGCCCGCAAGCACGGCATCCCGCACGCCGTGGACAACACCTTCCTCACGCCGTACTACCAGCGCCCGCTCGAATTGGGCGCCGACCTGATCGTCCACTCCACGACGAAGTACCTCGACGGCCACAACGCCACGGTTGGTGGCGCCGTCGTGAGCAGGACACCCGAACTCCACGAGCAGGTGGCGTTCGTGCAGAATGCCACGGGGACGATCATGTCACCGATGGTGGCGTGGCTTACGCTGCAGGGCACGAAGACTCTCACCGAGCGCCTCGATCGCCAGTCGGACAACGCCATGCAGGTGGCCCGGTTCCTCGAAGCCCACCCCAAGGTCGAGCAGGTGCGCTATCCCGGGCTCGAGTCGTTCCCCCAGCACGACCTCGCCAAGCGGCAGGCATCCGGTTTCGGCGCCATGCTGTGGTTCGAGGTCGAGGGCGGTGTCGATGCCGGCAAGAAGCTGATGGACTCTGTCCGGCTCTGGACGCTGGCGGAGAATCTGGGCTCGGTCGAGTCGCTGGTCACCCATCCGGTGACGATGACCCATGCCGGCATCCCCCGCGAAGAGCGTCTCCGTATCGGCATCCTGGACGGCCTGGTCCGCCTCTCGGTCGGTCTCGAAGACCCGGCCGACCTCATCGAAGACCTCGCCGAGGCCCTCGAACGCGTCTGATCCTTCCTGTACGACCGGGCGCTCCGGCCCGTGCCTCGAACCGGCTCTCAGGCGAATCCCTGCTCGGCCATCCAGTCGTCATCGAAGATCTTCGACAGGTAGTTGCGGCCGGAGTCGGGGAGCAGCACGACGGTGAGCCGGTCTGGGTATTCCTGTGCGACGCGTCGAGCGCCCACGACCGCCATGCCGCATGAGCCACCGACGAGCAGGCCCTCCTCCCTGGCCAGGCGCCGGGTCATGCGGAACGCCTCGCCGTCGGTGACCTTCTCATAGCGATCGACCACCGCCGGGTCATACGTCTCGGGCCAGAAGTCCTCGCCGACGCCTTCGATGAGATAGGTCCGCACGTCCTCCTTGCGCTCGGCCGTGTAGATGGAGCCCTCGGGGTCCACTCCGACGACGATCACCTCGGCATTCATCGACTTGAGGTACTTCCCGGTGCCGGTGATGGTCCCGCCGGTGCCGACACCCGCAACGTAGATGCCGACCTCTCCGTCGGTCTGGCGCCAGATCTCCGGGCCCGAGGAGTCCAGGTGCGCCTGCGGGTTGGCCGGATTGGAGTACTGGTCGGGCCGGTAGGCACCGGGGATCTCCCGGGTGAGACGATCGGCCACGGAGTAGTACGAGCGTGGGTCCTCGGGATCGACGTCGGTCGGACACACGACGACCTCGACTCCGTACGCCCTGAGCAGATCCTGCTTCTCCTTCGACTGCTTGTCGGCCATCACGGCGATCATCTTGTACCCCTTGATCGCCGCGGCCATCGCCAGCCCGACACCCGTGTTGCCACTCGTCGGTTCCACGATCGTCCCACCCGGCTGCAGCCACCCGTTGACCTCGGCCCGCTCGATCATCGGCATGCCGATCCGGTCTTTCACCGAGCCGCCCGGGTTCATGTACTCCACCTTGGCGACGAGGTTTCCCGCGGGATGGATACGGGATAGACGAACAAGAGGCGTGTTGCCGATGGTGGCGACGATGTTGTCCTGGATGTCCATGCGGCGGTAACGGTATCAGCCCCCCGCCCGCACGGGCCCGGGTAGCGTGCCGCCATGGACGTTGCATCGGTGACCCGCCGCCTCGCTGCGCTACACGAGGATCGGCGCTGGATCATCGCCACCGATGTCGCTGCCGCATCGACGGGCCTGGTGACGGCCCTCGAGGAGTGGGGCGCCGCCGGGGTGATGGTCGTTGCGGCGCAGCCCGGGATCGGCGACCTCCCCGACGTGCCGATCGCCTACACGGGTACCGGGAGCGGTCGCACCGGGATGGAGGGCATGCGGCGGTTCGACGCCGCCATCGCAGCCCCGAGCGCCGGCGTGCAGACCGCGGTCGACGACTTCGACCCGGCCGGCGATGCACTGGTCGTTGTGGCCCCGTTCTCGTCTCGCCGGGATGCGCTGGGGCGCCGGGTATACGGCCCGCGGCCGATCTCGCAGGAACAACTCGAGGACAAGCTGCTTGCGGATGCGTTGTGGGATGCAGCCGGGATCGCACGGGCTCCATCCGAGATCGTGCCGGTGGCCGATGCCGGCGCCGCCGCCCGCGACCTCGCCGGCCCGCGGGGTTCCGTGTGGGTGGCCGACAACAAGCGCGGCTGGCACGGCGGGTCGACTCACGTCCGCTGGGTGCGAACGCCAGAGGACGTGAACGAGGCCATCGCGTGGTTTGGCGAATGTGCCGACCGGGTTCGAGTCATGCCGTTCCTCGACGGCATCCCGTGCTCGATCCACGGCTGGGTGACGGCCAACGGCGTCGCCGTCCTGCGGCCCCTGGAGATGCTGATGCTGCGCCGGGTCGATCGCACCGGCTTGTTCTATGCGGGGATGGCCAACTTCTGGGATCCTCCGTGGCGGCAGCGGTGCGAAATGCGGCGGGCGGCACGGCAGGTCGGTGTGCATCTCGCGGCTCGGTACGGATACCGGGGCCCGTTCGGCATCGACGGGGTGCTCACAGAAGCCGGCTTCCGTCCGACCGAGCTCAACCCCAGGCTCACCGCCGGTCACATCGCACCCGCCGAAGCGGCCGGCCTCCCGCCTGGTGCTCTGTTCCGGGCTCACATCGAAGGCGACCTCGAGCTCGACGCCGTCTGGCTGGAACGGAAGTTGCTCACGGCGGGCGATGCCAGCCGCAGAGGACGGGGCATGGCGCTCACGGGTGAGCCTCCTCCCGAGGAGGAGCTCGATATCAGGTTCGAGAACGGCACCGCCGTCGAGTGCACGGAGAACGATCGCCAAGCCCGCCTCGCCGCCGGCACCGGGCCGCAAGGCGGGGCGGTGCTGGTGCGGTTCGAGCCCGGTGCGATACCTCCCGGCCCGTCCGCTGCGCCGATGACGGTGGCAGCCATCGACCTGGCTCGCACGAGGTGGAATCTCGATGTCCCACCGGTTGCCCCCGCCCCGGACCTGTTCGCCGGGCGCCGCTGACCGAGGTTCAGCGGCGCAGACGCTGCAACCGCCCGACGGCGCTTCGCAACGTCTCGTCTCCTTTGCAGAAGGCGAAGCGGATCAGATCGGCGCCATCGGCAGGATCGTGATAGAACGCACTCGGGGGAATGACCGCCACACCGATGTCAGCCGTGAGGTGGCGGCTGAACGCCACGTCGTCGGCAAACCCGAAGGGGCGATGATCGGCCAGGACGAAGTAGGTGCCTTCCGGCACGAACACCTCGAAGCCAACCTGATCCAAGCCCTCAGCCAGCAGATCCCGTTTGCGCCGGTAGCCGGCCACCAGCGACTCGTAGTACTCACCGCCCGCCGCCAGCGCCGCGGCGGCTCCATATTGGAGGGGCGTCGCCGTTGCGAACGTCAGGAACTGGTGGGCCGCACGCACACCCGCCGTGAGCTCACGTGACGCCACCGCCCAGCCGATCTTCCAGCCCGTGAGCGAGAAGGACTTGCCGAGCGACGACATGGTGACCGTGCGCTCCCACATGCCGGGCAGCGTTGCGATCGATCGATGCTCTCCGTCGAAGACGAGCCGCTCGTAGACCTCGTCGGAGAAGACGAGCACATCGTGCTCCACGGCCAGATCCGCAACCACCTGCAGCTCGACTTCGCCGAGCACCCTTCCTGTGGGATTGTGCGGGGTGTTGACGACGATCGCACGCGTCGCCGGTCCGACTGCGGCCGCCAGCTCATCTGGGTCGAGGCGGAATCCCGGCGGACGCAGAGTCACGTAGGTCGCCGTCGCCCCCGCCAGGGCAACGCAAGCCGGGTAGGAGTCGTAATAGGGCTCGATCAGCACCACCTCGTCACCCGGATTCACGAGACCGAGGAAGCTCGAGGCAAGGGCCTCGGTGCAGCCGGACGTCACCGTGACTTCCGAAACCGGGTCCACCTGTCTGCCGGTGTCGGCCGCAAACCGTGCCGCGATCGCTTCGTTGAGGTGTGGGATCCCGAACATGCGGGCGTACTGATTCTCGCCGCGATGCATGGCCGCGGTGGCGGCCTGCTTGATGAATTCGGGACCGTCGAAGTCGGGAAAGCCCTGACCCAGGTTGATCGCATCGTGCGCCTTGGCCAGCTCCGTGATCTCCGTGAACACGGTCTGCCCGAACCCCGACCAGCGATGTGCGGTCTGCATCGTGGGTCGACTCTACGTCACACGAGGGCGAGGACGGCGGCGAGCGTGATGACCGACAGCAGCGTGGAGACCAGCACCGTGGTCGTCACCAGCTCCGGCTCGAGGTCGTGCTCGATCGCGATGATGCCCGTGAACACGGCTGCTGGCATCGCCGACATCACGATCGTGACGCCGGCGGCATCGCCGCGAAGACCAAGGACCATGACCGCCAGAGCGGCCAGAGCCGGAGCTACGACGAGGCGCAGTCCTGTGCCGATCAGCACGTCGGTGCCCAGGCGCAGTCGGGGCGTCGCCGCCAGCTGCAGCCCGAGCGTGACGAGCATGATCGGTATCAGACCCTCGGCGAGGATCCCGATCGAGCGGTCGAGGAAGACGGGTAGCCGGGCATTCGCCGCGTTGACGAGAAGGGCCGGCGGAACCGCCAGTACGGCCGGTGTCACCAACGCCATACCGACGGCCCGCAGCGGGTCGCCGTCGCCCCATCTGATCGCCGTGATCGCGACGAGGAACGAGAGCACATTGACGGTGAGAAACGCGATGCCGGCGAGATCGGCCGCTTCGTCCCCGAACTCGAAAATCGTGACGGCGAGCCCGAGGTTGCCGGCGTTGCCGAACACCGCGACGAGCACGAAGGCGAGCCCGATCGAACGGGGCCGGCGCAACGACCGGCTCACGACCCAGGCGACGGCGGCCACCGTCAACATGGTCGCTGCCATGGCGCCCACCATTCGTATGACCGTGTTGCCCCCGAGATCCGACTCGACGAGCACCTCGAAGACAAAGGCGGGCACGAGCACGTAGTACGCGATCCGAGCCGTCGGGCGCGGGTCGAGGGAGAACGCTCGGCCGACGGCGTATCCGGCGGCGACAACGAGAAAGGCCGGCGCCAGTACGTCGAGAAGAATCGCTGTCAGGTCGGTCACCTACCGCGCTCCGGAGCGGATCCCGCTATGGGGTGGACAGGCTGGGCCGCCACGAGTCCAACGTCGACTGGATGCGCTCCCTGGCGACCTCACCGACCGTGCCGGCATCTCCCGGTTGCCGCGGGATGGGGTCGCCGAACCGCACCCGTACCCGTGTGCCGAACGGCACCGGCCGGAGGTTGTGCTTCAGCAGCTTCCAGGCGCCGTCGACCGTCGTTGGAACGACCGGCAATCGATCGGCGGCCGCCAGCATCGCCTCGGTCCCTGATTTGCGAAACGCCTGTAGTGACCCGTCCCGGCTGCGGGTGCCCTCCGGGAAGATGACGACGCTGACGTCCCGCTCCTGCGCCGTGGAGGCCATCTCGGAGATGGCGTTCACCGCCTGATCGCGATCTCTCCGGTCGATCAGAGCGTTGCCGCCCCGGCGCAGGTTCAGCGAGATGCTCGGAATCCACCGCCCCAGCTCCCGCTTGGCCACGTATTTCGGATAGTTCGTGAAGAGGATCCCTCCGATGAGCACGATGTCGAACATGCTCTGGTGGTTCGACACGATCGCATACCCCCGGTTGGGCTCGATGAGCGGTGACTGCTCGATCTCGACCGTGGTGCCACAGATCCGGAACACCCCGATCAGCGTGCGCTGCAACGCGGCCATCACCCACTCGAACGCCCGCATCGAGAGCGGGCGCACGAGCCGCCCGGCGATGTCGAACACGAGCAGGGTCAGGCCAAACGCCAGCAGGAACGGGACGGTGAACACCCAGTCGCGGAACGATCGCAGCATCTGGCCCTACTCGGCTCGGCGGACGCCCCGGCACCCGGGGGCGAGCCCACGTTAGACGCCGGTGCGCACCCGAACCAGTGCGTCAGCCACCCTTCCGTATCCCCGAGCACTTTGTGTACTGGTCGACTCTTGCCACCGTCAGCACCTCCTAAGAGGCGGCGGAGAGGACGGCCTCGACGAAGGCGGCCGCTTCTGGATCGAGCCCGAACCGATGGAAGGCATGGGTGGCGGCCACGGTGGCACCGCGGGCGCCGAGGTGGTCGTGCAGCTCCGCCAGGGTCTCCGCGGCGTGCCCGGCGACGTCGGCGAAGGGGCGGGGCAACGCCGAGTACGCGCAGTACACACCGATCGGCTTTCCATCGAGCTCCGGCAGGGTCTCGATCCAGTCGATCAGGTGAGCCGTCGTCTCACCGCCGAAGCGCTCGTCCGATTCCGACCAGCAGCCGACGAGAAGCGCATCCGCCGCAGCAACCTCCTGGGACGTGGTGTCCTCGAGGACGGCGATCCTCCCGACGTGGCCATGCTGCACCACCGCCTGCTCCAAGGCTTCGGCGATCCGCCGCGTCGATCCTCGCCGGCCCTCGTACACGATCAGCACATCCACGGCGTCAGCCTGCCCTGCACTCCCCGATCCGGTCAAATGCCGGCGGCTCTGCCGTGTGGCAGACCCCACCCCGGGTGGGGTGGGAATGTGGTATCCTGGCAGACGTTGGAGGTTCCACGATGAAACCCGAACACAAAAAGGCGGCGCTCAACCGGCTCAAGACCGTGCGCGGCCACCTCGACGCCGTCATCGGCATGGTGGACGACGAGCGCTACTGCCCCGACATCATGAAGCAGGTCTCCGCGCTACAAGGATCGCTCGAGAAGGTCAACCGAGTGCTGCTGCAGAACCACGTGGAGACGTGTGTCATGCACGCCGTCGAGGAGGGCCGCTCCGGCCAGATCGTCGACGAGCTCATGGAGACACTTCGCTACACACCCGCCGTCACCGGCCCGACCCACCAGGAGACACCGTGATGACCTCGCTCACCCTGTCCGTCCCCGACATCTCTTGCGGCCATTGCAAGACATCGATCGAGGGCGCCGTCAACGAACTCGGTGGCGTCGACTCCGTCGAGGTCGACATCGAGTCGCGCACCGTCGACGTCTCGTTCGACGACGCGACGCTGAACCAGATGGCCATCGTCAGCGCCATCGAGGAGCAGGGATACGAAGTAGCCGGCTGACAGGCCCGTCCGGGCCGGCTGACCGACGGATGGACCCATGACCGACACCACAGAGCAGATCACCTTTGACGTCGAGGGCATGACCTGTGCCTCGTGTGCCCTTCGGATCGAGCGCGTGCTCGGCAAGCAAGAGGGTGTCGAGCAGGCCGTCGTCAGCTTTGCGGGGCTGGAGGCACGCGCCACGGTTGCACCGGACGCCGACGTGTCGGCGATGCAGGCAGCCATCGAGAAGCTCGGGTACACGATCCGCCCGCTGGCACCGGGCACCGAGAGGACGACGCCGGTCGAACGCTACGCCGAGGAAGTTGCCTTCCAGCGGCGCAACGTGCTGTGGGCGGCGGTGTTCACCGTACCGCTGATGCTGCTCTCGATGTTGGGCCCCGACGGCTTCGCCGCCAAGGTGGGACAGCTGGTGCTGGCAACGCCGGTGGTGTTCGTCTTTGGCGCACAATTCCATCGCATCGCCCTCAAGCGCCTGCGGGCCGGCGATGCCAACATGGACACGCTGATCTCCGTCGGCTCGCTGGCCGCATGGGGGTACTCCGTGTGGGCGCTCTTCGCCGACCAACCGGTCTTCTTCGAGACCGCGGGGATGATCATCACTCTCATCCTCCTCGGCCGCTACTTCGAGGCCCGCGCCAAAGGACGTGCGTCGCAGGCCATCGTCGAGCTGCTCGAGCTGGGTGCCACCCAGGCCAGGGTCATCCGCAACGGCGAAACCACGACCGTCGACCCGCTCGACCTCCGACCTGGCGAGACGATGCTCGTCCTTCCCGGCGAGAAGATCCCCACCGACGGGGTCATCACGGCCGGCCAGTCCTCGATCGACGAGTCAATGCTCACCGGCGAGTCGATACCGGTCGACAGGCAGGTCGGCGATGAGGTGTTTGGCGCCACCGTCAACCAGCAGGGCCGGCTCGAGATCGAGGTCACCAACGTCGGACCCAACACCGCCCTCGCCCAGATCGTCAAGCTGGTCGAGGACGCCCAAGCGTCCAAGGCGCCGGTGCAGAAGCTGGCGGACCGGATCGCCGGCGTCTTCGTTCCGATCGTCATCGGAATCGCCATTCTCGTGTTCGCCGGATGGCTCATCGCCAGCGGGGAGATCTCCACCGCCGTTCGCAACGGCGTTGCCGTGCTGATCATCGCCTGCCCTTGCGCCCTCGGGCTGGCCACTCCGACGGCGATCATGGTGGGCAGCGGGCGCGGCGCCGAGCTCGGCGTGCTGTTCAAGGGCGCCGAGGTCTTCGAGCGGGCCCGCAGCGTCGACACGGTGGTGTTCGACAAGACGGGCACGCTGACGCGAGGGGCGATGACGTTGAGCGACATGACGGCTGACGACGAGAGCCGCTTCCTCTATCTCGTCGGGTCCTTGGAGGCGGCAAGCGGCCACCCGATCGGCAGAGGCGTCGCCCTGGGAGCCGAGGAGCGCGGAATCGAGCTGACCACACCCGAACACGTCGAGACGGTGTCGGGGCGTGGCGTCGCGGGCCGGGTGGACGGCGTCGAAGTCGTCGTCGGCAAGGCGAAGCTCATGGCAGACCACGGGCTCCACATTCCCGATCGCTACCTCGATCGGCTGGAGGCCTACGAGGTCGCCGGGAAGACTGCGTTTCTCGCCGGCTGGGACGGTGAGGTTCGCGGAGTGCTCGCCGTGGCCGACTCGGTGCGGGCCAACGCCGCGTCCACCATCGAGCAGCTCGAGGCCATGGGTGCAGCCAGCGTGATGCTGACCGGCGACAACCGCCGTACCGCCGAGGCGATCGCCCAGGAGGTGGGGATCACGACCGCGATCGCCGAGGTGCTGCCCGGCGACAAGGCTGCGGAGGTGGCCCGCCTCCAGCAGGGTGGCAAGACCGTGGCCTTCGTCGGCGACGGCATCAACGACGCCCCGGCGCTCACCCAGGCCGATCTCGGGATGGCAGTCGGCACGGGAACGGCTGTGGCCATCGAGGCGGGCGACATCGTGCTGATGTCGGGAGACCCCCAGCTCGCAGCATCCGCCGTGGGACTGGCGCGAGCCACGTTCAGGACGATCCGCCAGAACCTCTTCTGGGCGTTCTTCTACAACACCGCCGCCATACCGCTCGCCGCCGTCGGCCTCCTCAACCCGATGATCGCCGCCGCGGCGATGGCATTCAGCAGCGTCAGCGTCGTCTCCAACTCCCTCCGCCTCCGCCGCTGGGAATGACCGCACTCGGCGAACCGCCGTCACGGCCACGACGGTGAGCCCGGTGAGGGGATCGAAGGGTACGGGGCTCGTCGCACCGACCGGCTTGGGTCCGGCCGGGCCCAATGGCCCGCCTGCCGCGGTGGCGAGAGGTTGTTCTTGCCGCCTACGGTCGCGGGATGCGTTTCATCGACATGCATTGCCACCCGCCGATCCCGCAGTATCTCGACGGTCCGTTCGGGCCCTTCATCCCCGAGTTGGAGAAGCGATTCGGGCGGCCGGTGCCGCGGATGAGCCCCGGCGAGCTGGCCGATTACTACCGCTCACTCGAGGGGCGGGCCGTGATCCTCGGCTGGGATGCCGAAGCGACAACCGGGATGCCCCCGTTCTCCAGCACCGACG
The DNA here is from genome assembly GCA_965216945.1 of Acidimicrobiia bacterium. Lineage (GTDB taxonomy): Bacteria > Actinomycetota > Acidimicrobiia > Spongiisociales > UBA5794 > DATHZQ01. The sequence continues at coordinate 1,585,571 of CBDCGU010000003.1, forward strand.
TCGCCGAGCTCGTGGCGACGGCGGAGGACGTGTTCATCGGGTTCGGTGCCGTCGATCCTCACCGCCTCGATCTGGTCGCGGCGGTCGACCAGGTGCACGATCTCGGTTTGCTCGGCATCAAGTTCCACCCGTCGGCGCAGCGATTCGACCCCAGTGACCTCCAGTACAGGCCGATGTTCGAGCGGGCCGCGGAACACGGGCTGGTCTGCCTGTTCCACACGGGCTACACCGCGTTCGGCGCCGGCATGCCGGGAGGTGGCGGTGTGGAGACACGCCTTGCCAACCCGATGCTGCTCGATGCGCTGGCGGCTCACGTCCCCGATCTGCGAATCGTGGCGGCTCACCCTTCGTGGCCGTGGCAAGACGAAGCGATCGCCGCGGCCCGCCACAAGCCGACCATCTGGCTGGAGCTCTCCGGGTGGTCGCCCAAATACATCCCGGAGTCGTTGCTCCGGGCGGCCACCACGGAACTGGCGGACCGGACGCTCTTCGGCTCCGACTTCCCGTTCATCACTCCCGAGTTCTGGCTGCGGGAATGGGAGAAGCTCGAGGTCGACACCGACGTGACGGGTGGCATCCTGCACGGCAACGCCGCCCGGCTGCTCCGGATCTGAGTCGATCAGCCAAATGCGAAGGGACCGCAAGCCGGTAGCCTGACCCCATGGATGCCGTCCGCCGCTTCAGCAAACCGGTGCTCAGGACACCGCGCGCCGTTGTGGCGTTCGAGGGGTGGAATGACGCCTGCGAGGCAGCCAGCGGCGTCGCCGAGTACCTCATCGAGCAGGCCGGCGTCGCGGAGCCCTTCGCCGTGATCGACCCGGAGGAGTTCTTCGACTTCCAGGTCCGGCGCCCCACGGTGTCCATCGACGATGGCGACACCCGCCGTCTCACATGGCCCACCACGAAGTTCTTTGCGGTCAAGACGCCGACCCAGCCGCGTGACGTGATCGTCGTGCTCGGAGAGGAGCCCAGCTTTCGCTGGAAGACGTTTGCTCGCCACGTCACGAAGGTGCTGGTCGAGATGGACGTCGAGGAGGCGCTGCTCCTCGGCGCCTACATCGGTCAGGTGGCCCACACCCGGCCGATCCCGATCGCCGGCGTGGCGACGGACCCGTCGCTGGTGGAGCGACATGGCCTGGCCCGGTCGAACTACGAGGGACCCACCGGCATCATCGGGGTGCTGCAGGAGGCGTGTCGTGAGGTCGGCCTGCCGGCCGTGAGCCTGTGGGCGGCCACACCGCACTATCTCGCAGCGAACGCCAACCCGCGAGCGATGCTGGCGCTCGCCGGGAGGGCCAAGGACATCCTCCTGCTCCCGACGGATCTCGCCGGTCTCGAGAGAGCCGCCGCAGACTTCGATCGGCGGGTCGCCGATGCGGTCGAGTCGTCGGACGACCTCGCCGAGTACGTCTCGGAGCTCGAGGAGGGCGACGACGCCTGGATGCCACGGCAACCCGAGTTCGATCCGGGCCTCACCGACGACCTGGTGCAGGAGATCGAGTCCTTCCTGAGGGATCAGGAGTAGCCATCACCGCCGACGGCGGGCGTGCTCAGCGTCCTGGATGGCTTCCCAGACTCGCGCCGCGGTCAGCGGCATGTCGAGGTGGCGAACGCCGAAAGGAGCGAGCGCATCCATGACGGCGTTGTGGATGGCCGGTGTCGATCCGATCGTGGCCGCCTCACCGATGCCCTTCGCCCCAAGCGGGTTGTATGGCGTTGCCGTCTCCATGATGCCTCGCTCCACCGACGGCAGGGACTCCGCCGTGGGAACGAGATACGACGTGAGGTTGCCGCTGAGCGGGTTGCCGTCCTCGTCGTAACGGACGTGCTCCCAGAGTGCCTGCCCGGCACCCTGGGCGAATCCGCCGTGTACCTGCCCGGCCACGAGCAACGGGTTGAGCACCGTGCCGCAGTCGTCGACCGCGATGTGCCGCACGAGGTCGACGTCGCCCGTCACCGTGTCGACCTCGACCACCGAGACGTGGGTGCCGAACGGGAAGGTCGGGTAACCCTGTTCGAACACGAGTGCGGCTGCCAGCCCCGGCTCCTCCTCGGACAGGCCATCCGGCTCCGCAGCGATGGCGGCCACCTCACCCCACGTGAGCCCGCTGCCGGGCACGCCGGCCACACCGAGCGTGCCGTCATCGGTGACGACGATGTCCTCGGCGGCCGCCTCGAGCTCGTCGGCGACGATGCGGCGCGCCTTGACGAGCACCTCTTCGGTCGCCCGGTACACGGCCGAACCGCCGAGCTGCAACGATCTCGATCCACCGGTACCGGCGCCCCTGGGCACCTTGTCGGTGTCACCTTGCACGAACGAGATGCGATCCATCGGAATGCTCGTCAGGCTGGTCACGAGCTGGGCGAATGCGGTCTCGTGCCCCTGACCATGACCGGACGTACCCACCCTGATCGTGGCGCCGCCACTCTCGTCGATCTCGACCTCGGCCCACTCCTGGGGGCTGCCCTCCGGGGCGGTGATCTCGACGTAGGAAGAGATGCCGATGCCCAGCTGGAGGCGCTCCCCCGCATCCCGACGCCGCTGCTGCTCCTTGCGCAGCTCGGTGTACCCGGCCTTCTCCAGGGCCAGATCGAGGGCAGCCTCGTACTCCCCCGTGTCGTACTCGGCACCGCTCGGGGTCGTGTACGGAAACTGGTCGGGTTGGATGAAGTTGCGCCTGCGCACCTCCGCCGGGTCGAGCCCGAGCTCGGCTGCAACCACGTCGATCGTGCGCTCGAGCAGGTGCGTCGCTTCCGGCCGGCCTGCTCCCCGGTATGCGTGGACCGGCGTCGTGTTGGTGACCACGCTCTTGTAACCCGCCGAGACTCGCGGGATCGCGTACGGCCCGACCGCCATCAACATCGTCCAGGTGGGGAGGTACGCACCGAAGAGCGGATAGGCGCCGACGTCCTGGATGACGTCCACGCGCAGGCCCACGATCGTGCCGTCGTCCTTCACCCCGACCTCGACGTCGATGTCCTGGGCGCGCCCGTGCGTCATCCCGACCAGGTTGTCGCGCCTCGTCTCGTGCCAGCGCACGGGAACCCCCAGCTTGCGGGCAATCGCACCGACGAGGATCTGCTCCGGGTAGCTGTAGAACTTGGCACCGAAGCCGCCGCCCATGTCGGGCACGACGGCGTGGAGCGCCTCGCGGTCGATCCCGAGGCTGCGCGAGATCACGATGCGGTGGCCGAAGATGTTCTGGCTGCCGGCCCGCACCTCGAGGCGGTCGTCGTGCGGGATGGCGAGGGCCGAGTTGGTCTCGAGGGGGACCGCGGCGAGCCGCTGGTTGTGAATCTTCGTGCGAACGACACGGTCGGCGCCGTCGAAGAGGTCCGCAACGCTGTCCGGGCCAACCTCCAGGGCCACGTTCGTGCCGACGTCGCGATGCAGGACGGGGGCGTCGTCTTCGAGGGCGCCTCGGGCGGACGTCACCGCAGGCAACGGGTCGATGTCGGCGAAGACCATGCCGGCGGCGTCAACACCTTGGCGCTCGCTCTCGGCCACGACGACCGCAACGATCTCACCGGCGAAACGTACCGTGTCACCGGCGATCGGTGGGCGGGAGAACGCCCGATCGATCCCGCGGACACCGGGCGATGCCGGGCCGACGTCGAGATCTCCTGCCGTGTAGATCGCCACGACACCCGGCATCTCCGCGGCGAGCGTGGTCTCGACCGAGTTCAACGCGCCGTGGGGAATCGTCGAGCGGACGGGTACGAGGAAGAGTGCGCCCGGCACGTGCTGATTGGGAACGTAGGTGCCGCGACCCAGAATGAAGCGGGGGTCTTCCGACCGCTTGACGGCTGCGCCGAGTATGGATCCAGACATCCCGGCGACGATAGCCGCGGCGCCCGCAACGAGCTCTCGCCGTGGGAGATGGATTGCCCCGCAACCGTCATATCCTGGGGACGACCGGATTGGGAGAGGAACGTCGTGCGGCGAATCATGATCGGTGTCGTGGCAGGCGTCTTGCTCCTGGCAGCCTGCGGTGGCTCAGACGACTCCAACGGAGTGGCGTCGCTCGACGAGGTCACGACCACGACGGCCGCAGGCTCCGACCGGGTCTCGGACAACGAACAGGCCGTTCTTGACTTCACGGCCTGCCTTCGCGAGAACGGGCTCGAAGTCCGCGACCCGCGCATGGATGAGAACGGCAACGTCGACATCGAGAGCTTCCTGGAGGTGGCCAGCGAGGTCGATCCGGAGGATGCCGAGGTGGCGGTCGAGGCATGCTCGGACTTGCTCGACGACATCTCCCTCGGATTCGAGCAGCTCGACTTGACATCGTTGCAGGACACGCTCGTCGATTTCGCGGCATGCATGCGGGAGAACGGCTATGACTTGCCCGACCCGGATTTCTCCAACCTGGCGACGCTTCAGGGCGACGGCCCGTTCGGCCCCGTCGATCTCAACGATCCCGCCTTCGAAGCGGCGCTCGAGCAGTGCGATGAGATCCTCGCCGAGATCAACCTGACCGGCGACAACGGCTGACCGGGGCCGCCCTCTCGGGTCCGGGCGGGCAGGACCCGACATGCCCAGCCGCAGGAGACCCCGGTCCTCGGACCGGGGTCATTGGTCACTTCTTTCGCTTGTGGCGATTCGCCTTGATGCGCTTGCGGTACTTGTGCTTGCTCATCTTCTTGCGGCGCTTCTTGACCAACGAACCCATACAGACGTTTCCTATCGAGATCGGGGTACCAAACAGAACGCCCTCGGCGGAGAACCGCCGGGGGCGGGAGGCATAAGGATCGCGCAACCACGGTGCAATCGCAAGCCCGAAGTGCCCACATCGAGCGGTCGATGGCGTACCATGCTTCCGTGGGATTCTGGGACAAGGTCAAGGGAGCGTTCGGGCGCGAGGCGACCGACGTGACGGAGGGTCTGAAGGACCTCGGCCAGAGCCTCGACGAGGCCCTGGCGGAGAAGGAGCGCGAGCTGGCGGCGACGCCGGCCGAGCGGTTCGACATGGCGCTCGAAGATGCCGATGAGACAAACCGGCGGCTCGAGGACCTCGTGGCACGCACGGAGCGGGGCGACGCCAACGGCATCAAGCGCCCCGACGGCGGGCCCAGCGGAGCTCCGGCCGGCCATCAGCTGCTCGATCCGGACGATGTGACGGCGTCGCCGTACCTCGGCACCGCGCTGAAGCTCGTCACGGTCGAGGCCACCCAGGCTGCCGATCCGATGTGCACCCGGTGTGGCCACTCCGCATGGCTCGACGAACGTGCCGGCAAGCTCATCGGCGAGGAGAAGCTGCCGGGGATCGCGATGGCCGTCGAGGAGCACCCGCTGGTGAACGAGGTCGTCTACGAGGACGCCGAGGTGCTGTACGTGCGAGCCCCGGCGCTCCACCACGAGGACGTGCGGCTCCTCGTGGCCGCGGCGATGGCCGCAAACATCCCCGATGGATGGCGCACGGTGACACCGCCCGACCTGTCCGCCTGAGAGGGTTACCGCCACCCCTCGGTCGCCACGTCCAAGATGCGGACTGAGCCCCGGTCATCCAGGACCTTCTCCATCGCCTCGATGATCGGCTGCGTGCTTGCGGCATGGGCGATCGCAAGACAGGTCGGCCCGGCCCCGCTCCAGGAGGCGTGGAACGCCCCGGCGTCGTAGGCGGCAGCGATGAGATCGGTTGTCAGCGGGGACAGGCCCGCCCGTGGCTTCTCGTGCAACTCGTCGCCGGCCGCCGCCCGCAGCGCTCCCGGATGGCCGGTACGCAGGCCCTCGACGAGCATCACGGCCCGCGCCACGTTGCGGGCCGCAGCCGCATGATCCACCAGCCGAGGCAGGGCATCGCGGGCGTCGCGCGTCGACAGCGTCTCGTCCGGGATGCCGGCGATGAAGATGAGATCCGGAGCCAGCGGCAGCCTGCGCATGAGATCTCCCGAAGCCACCACCAGCCCTCCGTACACGGCGGCGGCGGCGTTGTCGGGATGCCCCTCGAGGTCGGCGGCGATGCCGAACAGCACCTCGCTCTGGGGCTCGATGCCGTGGGCGCGGAGCGAGGCAGCCGCGATGGCGACGGCCACACCGGAGCTCGAGCCCAGCCCGCGGGATCGAGGGATGGCATTGTCGATCTGCACCCGCACGGGTCGGTCACCGACGGCAGCTCGCATCGCACGCCCTACGAGCGAATCTGGCTGCGGTGTGAACGTGGAGCCCAGTTCCTCGACGATCCATTCGTCGGACACCACGGCGCGACAGACACAGCGCAGCTCGAACGCCAATGCCAGCGCATCGAACCCCGGCCCGAGGTTGGCGGATGAGGCAGGTGCGCTGGCGATCCCTACGAATGCCGGATCGTCCTCCATGCGACGGCGAGGGTACCGAGGCGGTGCGGTTCCGTCACAACTGGCGGCTCCCGGATCGCACCGGATGAGCCACGGGGCGAGGAGCCATGGACCTGCCGCGGCGCGGGCGTAGAGTTGCTCCGGCTCTTAGGCTCGCCGGCATGTCGACTTTCCCCACCATCCCTGCCTCCAGCCTGCCGTGGCTCACCGTCGAGCAGATGGTCGAGGCCGACCGCCTCGCCATCGAGGAGTTCGGCATCGAGCTCCTGCAGATGATGGAGCATGCCGGCTCCAGCTTGGCGGAGCTGACTCACCGGCTGGCGCCACCGGGTCCGGTCACCGTGCTTGCGGGCGGGGGCAACAACGGAGGTGGCGGCTTGGCGGCGGCCCGCCATCTGGTCGATCGGGGAAGGGACGTCGCGGTGGCGCTCGCCGGCGACCAGCCTGCGTCCGCACCCGCCCATCACCTGCGCACGCTGGCCGAGATGGGCATCACCCCGCATCCCGAGCCGGGAGACAACGGGGTCGTGGTCGATGCCCTTGTCGGGTACGGATTGCAGGGCCCGCTGCGAGGCCGGGCCGCAGAGCTGGCTCGCTGGACCGCGGGACGGTTCGTCGTGTCGCTCGACTTCCCGTCCGGCCACGGTCACCCTGGCGGCATCGACGCCGCCGCCACCCTGACGCTGGCCCTGCCCAAGGAGGGGCTGCGCCATCTCGACCCGCTGTACCTGGCGACGCTGGGGTTGCCGCCTGCGCTGTGGGCGCGGATGGGCGTCGGCCTCAGCGCACCTTTCGGCGCCGGGCGGATCCTCCGGATCCTGACCTGACGTGCCCGTGGCAGCCAGCAACGGCCTCGATCTCATGTATGCAACCTCGGGCGACCCGGCGCACCCCACCGTGGTGTTGATCAGCGGGCTCGGCGGCCAGCTGATCATGTGGCCGATGGCCTTCGTCCACACGATCGTCATCGCCGGCTATCACGTGGTTCGATTCGACAATCGGGACGTCGGAAGGTCCACGCATTTCACCGGCAAGCTCAACCTCAGCGAGGTCGCCAGAGCCCTGCGCAGCGGCGAGACACCCAGCGTGCCCTACCTCCTGGGCGATATGGCCGGCGATGCGGTCGGTCTACTGGACCATCTCGGGATCGATGCGGCACACGTCGTGGGCATCTCCATGGGCGGCGCCATCGCTCAGGAGCTGGCCATCCGCCATCCCGACCGGCTGCGGACCCTGACCTGTCTCATGGCGAGCACCGGGGCCGCCGACGTAGGGCAGCCGAATCCCACCGGCAACCGGGCGCTGTTCCGGGCCCCGCCGCTGGATCGTGAAGGTGCGATCGTGACTGCGGTCGAATCGGCAGAGTTGCTCGCCGGCGAGGGATGCTTCGACAGGGTGCGGGCTCGCATGTACGCAGCGTGGGCCTATGACCGTGCCTTCGATCCGCAGGGGGTGGGGCGCCAGCTCGGCGCCATCTGGGCGTCCCCCGACCGAACGCAGGCCCTGGGCAGAGTGACGCTGCCGACCTTGATCATCCACGGTGCGGACGATCCACTTGTGAACGTGTCCGGTGGGCGGGCGCTGGCGGCGGCGTTGCCAGACTCACGGTATGTCGAGATCTCAGGCCTGGCCCATCACCTCAGCGAGTGCCACTGGCCCGAGATAATCCAGCCGCTGCTCGAGCATCTTGCTGCAGGTTAGGAGCGAGCGCCCTTTGCGGTCGCTCCATGCACATGCTCATGGCTCTTCGCCGTGCGGCTCATCGCCTTGCGATCCGGGGCCCCAGCCCCAGATCGCCGAGGTCGCACCCATCGGCGCGCTCTCCGAGGATCACTCCTCGAGGAAGCGCACCTCGTCGCGCACGCAGCCGCCGCCGATACGGGCATGGGTGGCTGTCCATGACAGCTCGATCTGTGACGGGAACCCGATCTCGTCTCCCTGATAGATCGTGGCGCTGCCCGTCGCCTCGCCGGATGCCACCATGGCCGTCGCCCAAGCAACCGCAGCGCTGCCGGTGGCCGGGTCCTCGTAGACGCCGAGGTCGGGGGCGAAGAAGCGAGCACGCACTCGATTGCCGGTGCGGGCGTAGACCATCGTCCCGTGGTACTCGGACAACGCATCCGCCTCGGGAGCGACACTGGTGACGACGCTCTCGTCCCCGTACTCGAGGATCACGTAATCCGAGGGAATGCGCACGAGCCAGGACCGTCGCGGTACGGGCATACCGGTGCGCAGTGCGTAGTCGGCGAGCTGTTCCTCCGAGGCGTTGACCGGATCCAGCGGCGCTCGTATCCACGCAACGTCGCCATCGACGCCGATGTCGACGGGTCCGATACCGCATGCCAGCTGGTCGACGCCGCCGGGACCGAGCGTGAGCATGGTCCAGGCGGTCCCCACGAGCGGATGGCCGGCGAACGGGAGCTCGGCGGCCGGAGTAAAGATCCTGACGAAAGGAATCGCGTCCCCGTCCCATTCGACGAACACCGTCTCCGAGAACCCGAGGTTGGTTGCGATGGTCTGCATGCTCGTGGTGTCGAGATCGATGACATCGTTGACCACACCGAGGTGGTTGCCCCCCTCGCCGTCCCTCGTGAACACTCGCAGCACTTGGCACGCCCTTGGCATAGGACCGAGGTTAGGGTCGCGATTCCGCCGCGGCCACACGCCGGCGGACCACCGCTAGCGTCCCGCCGATGGACATCACCGAGCTGCTCGGGCTGGACGACCTGCTCGCCCAATTCACGCTGGCGGTGGGCGCCGCGATGATCCTCGGCAATGGCGCAGCGATCTGGATGCACCACACCGGGCGAACGCCGAAGAAGGCCGAGGGGGAGTTTCGCCCCACCCGGGCGTGGTGGCTGCTCGGCGTCGGTGTGCTCATCGCGGCGTGGGGTATCGCCAGCCTCGTCACCGGTTGACGCACCACCGTCCAGGTAAGATGAGCGCCCCGCGGGTGTAGTTCAATGGCAGAACATCAGCTTCCCAAGCTGAATACGGGGGTTCGATTCCCCTCACCCGCTCCATGTCGTCGCCACCTCCGGCCGGCGTCCTATGGTGACGCTTCGTGAGCTCCGGAGCACCGCAACCGAACTTCGACCCGACCTGTCCCATCCGGGTCGAGCGAGCATCCATGATCCACCGCTGGGACCGGCTCGCGTTCCTGCACTGGAGCTACGACCCCGCTCTGGTCCAGCGTCTGCTGCCCGAAAGCCTCACGGTCGATACCTACGACGGCTCCGCATGGGTCGGGCTCGTTCCGTTCCTCATGGAGGTCCGGCCGCCACGAGGACCCGCTCTGCCGTGGATCTCGCACTTCTGCGAGACGAACGTGCGGACGTACGCCACCGCTCCCGACGGGACACGTGGCGTTTGGTTCCTCTCCCTCGACGCCGCTCGACTCCCGGCAGTGATCACGGCCCGCACCGTCTACCGGCTTCCCTACTTCTGGTCCGCCATGCGCCTCGATCGCTCTGCCGACACGTACTCCTACACCTGCCGGCGACGCTGGCCCGCACCGAGAGGCGCCGCGTCCATCGTCGAGGTTCGTGTCGGTGACCGATACGCACCGTCCGAGCTCGGTCCATTCGACCACTACCTCACCGCTCGCTGGCGCCTCTACAGCACCAGGGGCGGCGGTTTGCGCTATGCGCTGGCCGAACACGAGCCGTGGCCGCTCCATCGACTGGAAGTGCTGGAGCTTCGCGACGAGTTGATCGCCGCCGCAGGTCTTCCGCAACCCACAGGCGAGCCGATCGCCCACTGGTCGCCCGGAGTGGAGGTCCGCATCGGGGTTCCCCACGCGCTGGAGACACCTCGGAAAATGGGTCGCTAGATCCTTTGTATTTGGCGGCGAATGTGCGACTCTCGTAGTGGGAAGGAGTAAGGAGAGGGGGACCCCCGCCATGTCCACGCAGCCAGCCACCGGAGGGCACCCGACCGCGACGTCGTACGACGGCACGGGCGCAGGTGGAGGCTACGACCTCGCCGACCGATTCTCGGCGCTGAAGCGCACGATGCGCCGGGCCGAGTTCCATGGGCACCTCGAAACGGCGACGCTCCGTGAAGCCGTACTCCCCCAGCAGGGTCGCCGATCCCGCACGAGCAAGCGACGCACACGCCACACGACGACGCTCACCGCGGCAACCGCCGAATCCTGAGCCGCATCCGGCGGCAGAGGTCGCCCCGTAGGCGGCCGCTACCATCGCGACCGATGATCTTCTCGGACCGCACCATCAAAGAGTCGGTTGCCGCCGGCCGTATCATCATCGACCCGTACGACGAAGCCATGGTGCAACCATCCAGCGTCGACCTCCGCTGCGGTGCGGTGTTTCGAGTCTTCGAGAATCACCGCTACCCCCACATCGACCCCAAGGCCCCCCAGGACGATCTCACGACGCCGGTCGAAGCGGACGCCGAGGAACCGTTCATCCTGCACCCCGGCGAGTTCGTATTGGGTTCGACGCTGGAGGTGGTGGGTCTCGCCGACGACATCGTCGCCCGGCTCGAAGGCAAGTCGAGCCTCGGCCGCCTCGGGCTGCTGATCCACTCCACGGCCGGGTTCATCGACCCCGGGTTCAAGGGTCAGGTGACACTCGAGCTCTCCAACGTGGCCAACCTTCCGATCGCCATCTACCCCGGCATGAAGATCGGGCAGGTCTCGTTCTATCAACTCAGCACACCGGCAGAGCACCCGTATGGCTCCGTCGGGGCCGGCTCGAAGTACCAGGGCCAGTCGGGCCCGACCCCGAGCCGGATGCACAAGGACTTTGGAGGTGAGGAATGAGCACATCGGTCATCCCCAAGCTGGGCTCCATCGTGTTCAACTGCAGCGACGTGGACCTCCTCGTGGAGTTCTGGTCGCAGCTGCTCGAGACGTCGGAGGCACAGCGATTCCCCGGCTTCGTGTGGCTGAAGCCGCCCGCCGAGGGGGCGCCCGCCATCGCATTCCAGCAGGTGCCGGACCCGACACCGGGACGCAACCGGGTGCACCTCGATTTCGGCGCCGAAGACCCCGAGGCGACGATCGCCCGGGTCGTCGAACTGGGCGGCAGTCGGGTGGAAGACCACGAGATCCAAGGCTTCCACTGGACCGTGTTGGCCGATCCCGAGGGCAACGAGTTCTGCGTGGCCGGGGCTCACTGATTGGCGCCGGAAGTCCGCGACGCCGGAAAGGACGTCAGGCCGCCGGCCGGGTCGGTGCCTAAGCGCGGAGCGGCAGCCCTACGTTCGGCCGGTGCGGCGGCGCATCCACTTCTCCACCTCTACGCCGAGGAAGGCTCCCGTCGATACGACGAGGACGATGGCCAGCTCTTGTGCCGAGAGGGCCTCGGTCTTGAGCAACGACTGCAGCGGCGCCCAGTAGATGATCACGATCTGGATCGCCACGGTGACCAGCACCGTCCACAGCAGATACATGTTGGTGAAGATCCCGAGCCTGAACAGCGACTGCCGCTCTGAGCGCACGGCGAGGGCGTTGCCCAGTTGGAGCAACGCCAGGGTGGTGAAGATCATCGTCTGCCACGGGCGGTCGTTCGCCTCACCCCACAGCCCGACGGCGAGCGTCAGGAAGCCCATCAGCAGCCCGATCACGATCACCTGCTGCCACAGGCCATGGGCGAAGATGCTCTCCTTCGGCGGCCGGGGCGGGCGCTCCATGACGTCTTTCTCCGCCGGTTCGACGCCGAGCGCCAGGCCGGGGAAGCCGTCGGTGACCAGGTTGATCCAGAGGATCTGCACCGGCTGGAGCGGAAGGGGAAGGCCGATGAATGGTCCGAGGAACATCACCCAGATCTCACCGGCGTTGGACGTGAGCGTATAGCGGACGAAACGCCGGATGTTGTCGTAGATGCGGCGACCTTCTCCCACCGCAGTGACGATCGAGGCGAAGTTGTCGTCGGTGAGCACCATGTCGGCGGCCTCTTTGGCGACCTCGGTGCCGGCGACGCCCATGGCGACTCCGATGTCGGCGGTGCGCAGCGCCGGTGCGTCGTTCACGCCGTCGCCGGTCATCGCGACGATGTCGCCGTTCTCCTTCCATGCGTTGACGATGTCGAGCTTCTGCTCGGGCGAGGTGCGTGCGTAGACGGCAACGCTGGCGACGTGGTCGGCCAATCCCTCGGCGTGCTCGGCGGCCAGCTCCGAGCCGGTCATCACCTGGTCGGCGGAGTCGACGATGCCGAGCCTCCCCCCAATCGCTCGGCCGGTTGCGGGATGGTCTCCAGTGATCATGACCGGCGTGATGCCGGCTGTGCGACACGCCGCCACCGCAGTCTTCGACTCTTGGCGCGGTGGATCGGCCATCGCAGCCAACCCGTACAGGACCAGATCGCGCTCGGATTCGAGCACGTGGGAGAGATCGCCGTCGTGGACCGTGCGCCCCGCAACCGCCAGCACGCGGTATCCCGCGGCGGCGAAATCGGCCGCCCGGGCGAGGATCTCGTCGTGGCGGCCGGGGGTCAGCTCGAGATCGCCGCCGGCCGTGGCGATGCGCGTGACGGCCTCGATCATCGCCTCGACAGCGCCCTTGGCCGCCACCAGCCGCACCTCCGGATCGTCGGTGCGATGGATCGTGACCATTCGCTTCCGCTCGGAATCGAACGGGATCTCGGCGGTGCGTGGGTAGTGCTCGTTGACTCGTTCCCGGTCGAAGCCGAGCTTGCTGGAAGCGGCGAGCAAGGCCCCCTCGGTTGGATCGCCGACGATGGCCCATTCCTCGTCGCGATCCGACGGGGGGACGAGCACTGCGTCGTTGCACAACGCCGCCGCCGTCAGCAACGATGCGAGCGCCGACCCCGGCGCGACGTCCTCGTGCACACCGTCGCGCAACAGCTCTCCCGACGGTTTGTAGCCGGAGCCGGTGACGCCGTAGGTACCGTCGGCCGTCCACAGTCGCTCGACGAGCATGCGACCTTCGGTGAGCGTCCCTGTCTTGTCGGTGCAGATGACGGTGACGGAGCCCAGCGTCTCGACGGCGGGCAGCCGGCGGATCAGGGCGTTGTGCCGAATCATCCGCTGAGCACCCATCGCCAGCCCGATCGTCACCACGGCCGGCAGTGCTTCGGGTATGGCGGCCACGGCGAGGCTGACGGCCGTGAGGAACATCACCTCGACGTCCTCGCCCCGCGCCACACCGGCGAAGAACACCACGATGCAGATGACGATTGCCGCCACCGCCAGCCAGCGACCCAATACCGCCAGGCGCTTCTGGAGCGGGGTGCGCGGCGCCTGGTGGGTCTGCAGCAGGCCGGCGATCTGGCCAAGCGACGTTTCCATCCCGGTTGCCACCACCACACCACGGGCCCTGCCGTAGACCACGGATGTGCCCTTGAAGACCATGTTGTGGCGATCGCCGATCACTTCGCCCTCACCATCGGGAAGCGAGTCGTCGTCCTTGTCGACCGGCACGGACTCGCCCGTCAAAGCGGCCTCGTTGACGCGAAGGTTGGGGCTCTCCACGAGCCGGGCGTCGGCGGCAACGATGTCGCCGGCTTCGAGCACGATCACATCGCCGGGTACGAGCTCGGTCGCCGCAACCGCGGACTCGGCGCCATCGCGCACGACCCGGGCGCTCGGCGCCGTCATCGTGCGCAGCGCCGCCATCGCCTGTTCCGCCCGGTACTCCTGGAAGAACCCGATCAGTGCGTTCAGCACGACGATGGCCCCGATGACGACCGCATCCGTGGACTCGCCGATCGCCACCATGACGACGGCGGCAACCAGCAGCACCACGATCATCGTGTTGGCGAACTGCAAGAGGAAGATCCGCCACGGAGGTGCCGTGGGCTCCTCCTCGAGCTCGTTGGGCCCGAAACGTCGCTGTCGCTCGGCGACCTGGGCGGCGGTCAAGCCCCGGTGCTGATCGGTCTCGAGCTGGGCGACGATCGCACCTGCATCCTTCGCCCACCATTGCTGCGTGTCGGTGGTGGCCGGCGCCGTCACTGAGCCTCGCTGATCTCGGGCCGACCAGCCTATTACGGACGGCGCCGTCTGCTGAACCCGCGGCTGCGTTCCACGGGTAGCCTGCCGGTCATGGCAACGGGAACCCCAAGCGCCAGCGAGCCTATCCGGCAGCTCAAGGTACTGGCGCTCGGACTCCTCACGGGCTTCCTGATCATGTTCGTCGTGCTGCTGGTGCTCTCGGCCAGCTGGGATCCCCAAGACGACGATCTCGCCACGCTGGGCACCTGGGTGGCGACGGGAACCGGCATCGTCGGGCTCGGGGCCGCCGTCTGGTGGCGCAACACGATGGTCTCCAAGCCGGTGGCCCGCGGCAGACTCACCACGAGCTGGACGATCGTCGTGGCGATTGCCGAGGTCGGAATGCTGCTGGGCCTCGTCTTCGCCATCATCAGTAGGACCTTTACGCCCTTCTTTGCAGGTGGCGCCGTCTTCGTCGTGAGCCTCCTGGTGCTGCTGTCCGCCCTCGGTCAGATCGAGATCGAGACCTGAGGCCTCTCAGCAGCAAGCCTCGACCTGCGATGGATGCGCTACGGCGCCCAAGGCCGGCACAGTCCGCCCTCAGCTCGGCATCGCCGGCATGGCTGCGGCGACGGACTCGATCGCCGCACCTTCCGTGAGCCACAACGACAGCTCCTGGCGCGTTGGTGTGTGCAACGTGCCGTCCTGGACGAAGAGCGCCCGGTCGACGTAGTGAATCGCCGCAGGGTCATGGCTCGCCATGATCACCGCAGTGCCGTCGCGGGCCACGCTCCGCAGGAGATCGAGAATCGCCGCCCCCGTGCTGGTGTCGAGCTCGCCCGTCGGCTCGTCGGCGAACAGGTACGAGGGACCGTGAACGAGAGCGCGGGCGATCGCCACTCGCTGCTGCTCACCACCCGAGAGCTCGTCGGGACGGTGCCCGGCGCGACCCTCCATGTCGACCGACGCCAGCGCCGCCGCGGTGCGCTCCCGGGCCTCACGGCCGGATATCCCGATCAGCCGCAGCGACACGTCGACGTTCTCGGACGCAGACAGCAGCGGGAGCAAACCCGCCGTCTGGAACACGAAGCCGAGCTGGGTTCTCCTCACCCTGGCGGCGGCCGCCTCGGACAGCTTGTCGATTCGCTCGCCGTCGAGCAGGACCTCACCCGAGTCGGGACGCAGCAACAGGCCGGACATGTGCAACAGCGACGTCTTGCCCGATCCCGATGGCCCGAAGAGAGCCACGAACTCGCCGGGGTCGACCGCCATGCTGACGTCTTGAGCCCCGATCGCTCCCCCGGGATACAGCTTGGTGACTCCGCGCAGCTCAAGCGACATCGCCACCCCCGTCCGGTTCCAGGAGAATGCCGTCCTCGACGATGCGGGCGTGTGCGGTGTCGCCGATGCCCGCTTCCACGAGCATGTCGCGGGGCAGTTGCATCGTGCCGGCGGGCCCGATCGTCACCTCGGTCGACACGCGTCGCTCCGGCAGCGCCGTCTTGCCGTCTGCCAGCCTGACGACACGGTCGGTCCGTTGCGCCAGCGCCACATCGTGGGTGACCACGAGGATGGAGAGACCTCCCTCCTTGTTGAGCCGGCGCAGCAGCTCGTAGATCTCGAGCGAGGTCTCCGTGTCGAGCTCCCCCGTTGGCTCGTCCGCCAGCAGCAGCTTGGGACCGAGTGCGAGCGCCACACACAGCGCAAGCCGTTGCTGCTCGCCACCCGACATCGTGTGCACCTTGGAGTAGGCCTGGTTGCGCAACCCCACTGCATCGAGGAGCGCAACGGCTCGCTTCTTGCGCCGCTTCCCGGGTACGCCGGCGAGGAGCATCGGCAGCTCCACATTCTCCCGCGCCTTGAGATACGGAAGGAGGTTGCGGGTGAAATCCTGCCACAGGAAGCCCACGTTGCGCCGGTAGTGCTCGACGAGGTGCTTCTCGTCGATGTCGGTGAGGTCGGTCCCCGTGACCTGGACGGCCCCGGCCGAAGGAACGTCGAGACCGGCGAGGATGCGCAGCAGCGTCGACTTGCCCGCACCCGACTTCCCCACCACCGAGATGAACTCTCCCTCACCCATCATGAAATCGAGTCCCTGCAGGGCCACGACCTCGAGATTGCCCTGCTTGTGGATCTTGATGAGGTTGCGGCAGTCGATGATGGCACTCGTCATCGTTCCACCTCCCGCAACACCTCGCTCATACGGCGTGCCGACACGCGGCGCGTCGACCACACCACCGACAGGATCAACAGCGCAGCCACAACACCGATGTAGATCAGCAGCGCCGTCCCCGGCACGGCGAGCCGGATCGGTGGTTCAACGACCTCGGCGGCCTCACCGAGCTGTAAGAACGGAATCATGGTCCACATGAGGGCGATGCCGCCGAGAGTTCCGATGATCGCCCCCAAACCGAGGACCACGACCTGCTCGATGGCGAAGGTGGCCGCAACCTCCCGCCGCTGCAGACCGAGCGCCCGCAGCACACCCATCTCGCGCGCCCGCCGCGCCACGGCGAGCAGGACATACCCGGTGACACCGGCGAGGGCGAGGACGACGCTCGTCGCCGCCCCGACGAACAGGATCGCGACGAGTCCCACCTGCACGGGCCGCGAGGAGAACTCGGAGGTGGTTCCCCGGATCGTGAAGACCTGATCGGGCTCCGTGCCGGGGGGCAGCGCAGCAGCGACCCTGCGCAGCGCAGCATCCGGGTCATCGGTGGCGATCCAGAGCTCGCCGGGAGCGTCGAGACGCCCCAGCTGGGTGTTGAAGCTCCACGAAGCCACACCGTCGTTCCAGGCGGTGTAGGCATCGAGGTCCATCACCATGTTGCCCTCCCGAGCGGCGTTGTTCATCGTGGGCACACGTTCGATGTAACCGGCCATCACGCCGTTGAACACCTGAGCGCCGATGGAGTAGCTGGAGGCGTCCCCCGGCACCAGCCCGGCGCGGGAGGCGACCTCACGGTCCAGCAGGACCCGGATGTCGTCGGGAATGCGACGGAAGGACGGCACGGCGGTATTGACCCGGGTGCGGGCGGGCGGCAGCACCCAACGTTCTGCCATCCCCTCCCGCTGCAAGGCCGAGGCGGCGAGCTCGGCGTCCGACGGCGCCTCGGTGCCTTCGGGAAGCTCGGCATAGAGTGCGTCGACGGCGCTTCCGGCGTCGACGTCGCGGAACCGGCGCATGCCGTTGGTGGTCTGCAGCTCGTCGAGCCCAGCATCGAAGGCCACTTCGTCACCGTTCGCCGTGACGATGCGGAAGTCGGCGACGAGCACCTGCTCGGCGTCCACGAGGAGCCCGCCCGTCGGGTTGCTGCGCTCGACCCACATCGCATGAACCGCATACGGTGGTTCCGGCGGTGTCGGGTACTGGGTGTTGAGGCCGGTGGTGAGGTCGACCTCGACGGTGCGCCACTCGGTGTCGACGAGGTCCTGGTCGGCCTGCATCGTCCACACCCGCGCCTGGCCGTCGAACACCTTGAGCATGAGCCGGAGGCTCTGATCCGGGTTGTTGGCCCCCAGTGCCTCCTGGTTGGCGAGGCTCAGCGGAACCACCACACCGTCGACACGGAGCGCTACGCCACCGTCCGGCACCTCTGCGCCGAGATCGGGGGGTCCTTCGCTGCGCAGCGGCCCGAAGACCTCGTCGGGCGAGGGCCCGAAGTCGGAACGCCAGGTCACGATCGAGGAGAACTCGTCCGGTTGGATCGCCAGCACCTCCGCCTGCCGCGACGACTGGCGGGGTGCGCCGGCGGTTCGCAAGACGGGAGTGGCGTCGCTGCCTTCCGGCGTTGCGAGCAGCCCGGCCTCCTCGGAGACAACGCGCACATCGGCGCCGGCGACGAACGCCGCCCTGTCGCTGAAGGAGCTGTCGAGGGTGTTGGCATACGTGAGCGCAAAAGCGCCCAAACCCGTGGTGAGCCACACCAGCAGGGCCAGACGACCATACGGGATGGGATTGCGGCCCAGGTGCCAGCCGGGCAGGGCGGCCGACATCGACCGGGCCTTCGTCATCAGCCATCCGACGAAGCGCAGGAGCAGCGGCAGGATCCGGAGCAGGAGCAGGGCCCCGGTGAAGAGCAGCAACGCGGGGAAGATGATCGCAAGCGGGTCGAGCCTGACTTCCCCCTCGGTGGTGTTGATGAAGCCACGCTGGGAGAGCTGGAAGAGAATCACCAGCGAGATGCCGATGGCAAACAGGTCGAGGTTGTAACGCTGCCAGACCGACGACTGGGCGGGGCGGGCTGCAAGCGAGCGCAGCTCGAGCACAGACCGTCGGGCGAATGGGAAGATCGCCAGACCCATCGCCACGAACGTCAGAACGGCTCCGGCAACGATGAACGGAACCACCGATCGCACCTGAGCCACCCGCAGCGGCTCGCCACCGGTGAGGTCGGAGAGCGGCGGGACGCGTCCGGTCAACCCGATGAGGGTTCTGGCGACCCAGGGAGCGACCAGCGCGGCGATCACGGCGATGCCCAGGGATTGCGCGATGTGGATCCCGATCGTCTGCCAGCTGCTCGCCCCACGGGTCTTGAGGAGCGCCAGCTCCGGCCCCTCCCGTTCCAGTGTCAGCGCCGCGGTGTAGACGAGGAAGTAGAGGGCGCCACCGACGACGAGCGCAAGCACGGCGAGGATCGGCCCACCGATCGTCACCGAACGGGTCGTGAACGCCTCCAGCAGGTTGTCGAGAAAGCTGTTGGAGGCGATCGCACCGCCGCTGTCCCGGCTCACGTCGGAGCGGAAGCCCACGACCCCGTTGGCTACCGCATTCAGCTCCTCGAGCTCCACCGATGCAGGATCGAATTGCAGCGTGAACCGCTGTGAGACCGTCAGCTCGGGGAATCCCCGCGACGTGCGTCGCCAGGGGTCGCTGTCCGGAGCGATCGGCAGAGGCGACGTCCATGCATCCCAGGTCTCCTGCGGCACGTAGGCCATGAAGGTGGGGTCGTCGATACCCCAGATCGTCTCGTTCGTATCGACCGGATCGACGATTGCCGCCACTTCGACGATCTCGAACACGGGCGGGAAGCCGGCGAACGGTTTGACGACGAACTGGTCGCCCACCTGGCGGTCGATCGTCTGGGCAACGGCGGAGCCGAGGACGACGGGAAGGGGTGTGGCGAAACCACTCTCCGGTTCGGTCATGACGCCGGGAAGCTCCCCTGAGACGACATCGAGATGATCGGCGATGTCCGGAGCCGTGAAGAAGCGCACCTGCGTTGCTTCCTGCGGCGGTCTGGGATACGGCGGCGCCGGCAGCTCCTCGGGGGGAGTTCCGGCGCTCGTCTCGGCATCGACATCGTCCCGCCACGCCTCGGCGGCGCCCAGCCAGTCGACCGAGCCGTCGATCGGGATCACGACGAACTCGCGTGACTGGGAGCGCTCCACGATCGTCGGGTACCAATCGGCTACCCATTCCTGCCAGTTCTCCGTCACGATGTCGCGGTTGGCCGTGGCCTCCGACTCGTTGTACGACGTCGTGTTGGCCGTCGATGTGATGTCGACGTCGGCGGCGGCGGCGCCGCGCAACGTGAAGAGCAGATCGACCGCCTGCACCGACGACTCGTAGAGAGGAACGATGACGAGCAAGGCAGTGACGAGGGTCGCGCCGAGGAACGATCCAAACAGAATGCCGCGTTTGGACCACAGCCGTCTTGCGACCAACGCCATGTACGTGACGAACCGCACGCTATCCCTTGCCTCCGACAGCAAAGTACTTTACTACGACACTACTTTGCTCGCCTCAACCACACATTAGGTGCCCGGGCCGGCGGACGTGCATGCCACTTCGAACCCTGCTCGGGCTCGATCATGCCCTGTGCAACACGCCGGACGGCGTGGGGTCGCAAGCCGCCTCCCGCTCCCGCAGCCGTGGAGATGGAAGGCGACTCCCGAGCCTCACCGATCAACCCTTAGGTGCCGCCGCCACCCCCCACGGGTGACATGGACGTTGCCCTCGATCGATGGGAGGACATGCGGAGAGGGGCTTCCCGTCAAGGACGGAACACGTCGCCCTGGGTGTAGTCGCATACGCCGGTGGGGAAGATCGCCTGGAGTGTTGCCTGCTCCTCCGCGCTCGGCACCCAGTCGCCATAGACACCGGCGGCGATGGCGTCGCTCACCGGCTGCAGGGCGCACTTGAAGACACCGCCGGCCAGCGGCCCACCGGCCACGACCCGCGACGTCGAGTACGTCGGGAACGTCGCCGCGCAGGTGCCCTGCGGACCGGAGTCGAGGATGCCGTCCCACACCCCGGAGCCGGAGGCGACCAAGTCACCGTCGATGTCGAAGCAACTGTCCACGGCAGCGGCCGGCTTGTTCCCGGCCACACCCCGGCGCGGGTTGGCCCTCATGTTCGCCATCCACTCGTCGATCACGGCGAACGCCATCGGTGTCTGATCGAAGAAGTCGTCATCGTCGACCAACCCCCGGGTGTCGGTGAACCACACGACCTGGTTTGCGGCATCACCGTCGTGGCTCTCCATCCGGGAGCGAGCGGCGAACGACTGGTGCGAGTTGTGCATGTCGAGCGCATCCTCGAGGTAGTGGCGCCAGTCGATGATCGGGATGTCGATGTCGCCGACGAACACCATGCCCGACTCGTAGGCCGCAGCGCCGGCAACGGGATCGCCTTCGGTCCGCGGCGAGATGGGCACGTCGTGGAGTTGGTTGCGGGCGCTCCACGGATCCCAGTTCGTGAGATCGATCTCACCTGGTGGGAAGAAGGGCGAGCCCTCCTGCACCATGTCGGCCTCGTCCTTCCAGCCCCCCACGGCAGCGTTGAGCTCGAGGAACTCCCCGGGGGTGATGTTGCCGTCGACCAGCGCCTGCAACCCGTACTGGACACCCACGTTGTCCCACGGATTGCGGGCGAAGCCCGTGGCGTCGCGGCCGTAGATGTTCACCAGATCGGCCCAGTGGGTCCACTCGATCGCAAGGACCTCGTCGATGGGATGCCACAGCTCCATGCCGTCGACGGCGCCGTAGAGCGGGTTCAGCGCCAGGGGAGACAGACCCCGCCACCCGTTGACGCACTCGGTGGAGCCCGGCAGCCCGCCGGTGTACGGGTTGGGCCACGTGTCGCTGGCGTTCATGCCCTCCAGCCAGCGCCGGTTGGACCAGGTCGCCCACTTGGGGTTGCCCGCATCTACGACGTCCATATAGAACTCGAGCAGCTCGCAGTCACCGACGTGGATGGTCTGGGTGACCATGTCCGGGTACGAGTACTGGGGCACGGCGGCGTCGATCAGCCCCCGATGGTTTTGCCCGTAGACGTACTGCTGGATGGCACCGCCCGACCCGCCGACACCGACCGTGTAGAGCGGCACGTCGTACAACTCGATGAAGTGCTCCTTCACCATGAGCGCCGTCTCGCCGCCGACCTGGAGGTTGTAGTGCGTTCCGGTCTTCGTGCCGGTGGAGTAGATCACGGCGTAGCCCAAGGAGAGGGCGTCGTCGTAGAGCATGCGCCGGGTCGACGTTGTGCCCTGATCGTGGCCGATCGCCACCCCGCCCTGGAAGTAGTAGACAAGACGCCCGCTCCATGCCGAGGAGTCGCGGTCATCGGGGGAGGTGTCATTGGGCGCCAGCATCGCCACGCTGTAGACGAAGCGGTTGATGGTGCCTCGCTCCCAGCGGACGATGTAGTCGACGGTCTGGCCCTCGATCGTCGTGGTGGTCGCCATGTCCTCCGGGCGCTCCTGACCTGGCGTGTAGTCGGCCCACGCCCCTGCGGTCGTGCGGTACCGGTACACCACCAGGGTCTCCGCCGCGCAGTCCTGGGAGAAGCCGACGACCTCGTCGGTCTTGGCACCGGTCTCGTCCTCGGCAAACACGGCGTAGCCACGGTCGGCGCTGTCGACGAGCGGCTGGCCGAGACCGGCACGCTCCGTCTGGCAGATGAAGGGGTACTGGTGCGGGCCGGAGAACACAGGGCCCTCGGCCGGGTGATTGACCACCGTGAGCGAGCGGCTCGCAGTGACACCAAAGCGGTCGCGAGCGGTGACCTCGATCTCGTTGGAACCCAGGACCAGTGAATCGACGACGCCGGACAGCAGCCGGCGGCCGGCCACTTGCGAAAACCGATCGGTCTGGTCGGCGCCGTTGACCAGTACTTCGACGGTGGACAGGCGGATGTCGTCGCGGGCGGAGATGTGGAGGCGCGCATCACCCCCGCTCACCTGATCGGCGGCGCTGGACACGACCTCGACCGAGAGACCCGCATCCGAAGGTGGCTGTGCCCCCGCCGCAACAGGGACCAGCACTGCCCCCATCGTCAACACGACAACGATCCAACCGAGACCGCGGCGCCGCAGCATCGTTCCACCCTCCCTCTCGCCTTCGCCAACCAAGCTACCAGCGCCGCCGCATCGCTGCCCGGGCGCATCTCGTGGTCGATCTGCTCCTGACCCGCGGCACCTGTCCGGGCTCGCAGGGAACGTCCGCTCAGACCACGCCCTTGAGGTCGAGCTCCTCGGCTCGAACGCAGGCGACGGCGACCGTGCCGACCCGTCGCACCTCGGGGACTGCGGACCGGCAGGCGGGAACGGTGTAGGCACAGCGGTCGGCGAACGAGCACGAGCGCAACGCAACGTCGGCCAGGCGCGGGGTCTCGCCGGCGACGGGACGCAGCCGGTCGACGCCGGGCCAAGGCACCGAGCCCAGCAGCCCCTCGGTGTAGGGGTGGCGGGGCCGCCGGTAGACCTCGGCCACGGGAGCATCCTCGACGATGCGGCCGCCGTAGACGACGGCCACCCGATCCGCCAGGGAGGCCACCTGAGCGAGGTCGTGGTTGACCATGACCATGCCGAGACCCCGCCGCCGCTGCATGTCCCGGATCAGCTCGGCGATGCCTCGAGCCACAGGTGGATCGAGGCCGGTGAACGGCTCGTCGGCCACCAGCAACGACGGACCGTTGACCAGGGCCGCCGCCAGCATCGCCCGCTGCGCCTCGCCGCGGCTCAGCTCATGGGCGAACGAATAGAACTTGCGGGCCCGCGGCAGCTTGACCTCGCCGAGCAGTTCGTAGACGCGCGCTTCGATCTCTTCCACGGTCATGTCCGAGTGCTCCTCGAGCACCTCGCCCGCCTGGGTCCCGATCAGCGGTAGCGGGTCCCACGATGCGATGGGATCCTGGAAGATGATCCCGACCTCGTTGCCCATGATCCTGGCGTAGACGGGGTCGTCCACCTCGCCCATCCAGCGCCGCCTGCGCAAAGCCCGCCGCTCTCTGCGGGACCCCTCGGGCGGAGACAGTCGTCCGGGATCGAAACGTTCCCCGCGCAGCCTCACCTCCCCTCCCGTGACCCGTGCCGTCGGGCCCAGCAGGCCCAGCGCCGCCATCACGAGCAGCGTCTTGCCCATGCCGGACTCACCGACGAGCGCAACCACCTCCCCGGGTGACACTGCGAGGCTCACGTCGCGCAGACCGGGCAGCCAGCCCGGGCCGAGAGGTCGGTTTGTCTGCACGTCCCGAAGATCGTGCTCCACTCCTGCCGCGGCTGCGTCCTGGTCGAAGATCGCGGCGTTGAGCCTGCGGATGTCGAAGAGCTCCGGCATCAGCGCCTTCCCACGCCCCGCAGCTCCAGGTGAGCCGCCCGGACACAGGCAACCTGCGAGAACCCCAGCGGCTCCAGCGCGGGCTGGCCCAGCAGGCAGGAGTGCTCCCGGTAGGGGCAGCGGTCCGCAAACGAACACCGATCGCGCGCCACCTCGACGATGCGGGGCGGGCTGCCCTCGATGGGTCGAAGCCGGCCCGCTCCCGGCCATGGAATCGAGCCGAGGAGGCCGTCGGTGTAGGGGTGCTGCGGCGAGTAGAAGATCGCATCGCGCGGTCCCTGCTCGACGATCTGGCCGCCATAGATCACAGCGACGCGGTCGGCAATCGAGGCAACCGTCGCAAGATCGTGGGTGACGAACACCATGCCCAGGCCGCGTTTGCGCTGCATGTCCCGGATCAGCTCCAGGATCGCCCGGGCCACCGGGGCGTCGAGTCCTGAGAGCGGTTCGTCGGCCATCAACAGCGACGGCGCCTTCAGCAGTGCTGCCGCCAGCATCGCCCGCTGCGCCTCGCCCCGGCTCAACTCGTGCCGGAACGACAGGTACTTGCCCGCTCCCGGCAGCCGCACCTCTCCGAGGGCATCGAGGACTCTCTCTGCGATCTCCTCCTCTGTCAGATCGGAGTGCTCCCGCAGCACCTCCCCGGCCTGCTTGCCCACGACCTCGGCGGGGTCCCAGCTCGCCACCGGGTCCTGGAACAGCATGCCCACCTCGGTCCCCATGAGACGCCGCCACTCCTTGTCGAGCAACTCCCCCATGTAGCCCTTCTCACGCTTCTTCTGCTTCCTCCGCTCTCGCCACGTGTCGCGGCGGCCACGTTCTTCGGGCGTCGCGTTGAGGTCGAGCCGGTGCCCCAGGAGCGTGACCTGGCCGCCGATGATGCGCGCCCCGGTGCTGAGGAGGCCGAGGCTGCCCAGCAATGTCAGCGTCTTCCCGCCGCCGGACTCACCGACGAGAGCCAGGACCTCACCCGCCTCCACCGAGAAGCTGATGCCCGGCACGGCTTCGATCCAACCCGCACCAAGAGGCTTTCCGCCCGGTTTGGCCGTCAGGCCGTGATCCTCCTTGCGATAGGCGGCCCCTTCGTCGAACACGGCGATGCGAAGGTCCTCGACCTCGAAGAGCGGGGCCATCTAGGACTCCAACCCGCGGCCGCCGCACCCGAGACCGTCACCGCGGCACTCGGGCAACCGCACCGGACGATGCGTGTCAGGAGGCGGTTGCTTCGCACATGAGCGAGCTCGCCGGGTGGGGCATGCCTCAGAGCGCGACGGCAACACCGATGCCATCCTCTTCTCGAGTCGCATCGAACCCGGCGAGGATCCCGCCCGCAAGGACGAGACCGATACCGACCAAGGCGAGCGCATCCGGTGTCTCGTCGAGAAACAGCATGGCCCAGACGATGGCACTCGCCGGCTCGAGGTACATGATCACGCTCACGAACGCCACGGGTAGCCGGCGCATTGCCCCCCAGAAGACCCAGCCGGCGACGCCGGTGAGGACGGCACCGAGCACCACGAGCTGTGGCCAGAACTGGGCGGACTCCCGAGCGGCCTCCACAGCCCACGGTGTCATGACGAGCGACGCGATGGTCAACTCGCCGGCGGCCACCACGAGGCCGCCCAGCGCCGTCGCCGCCGGCTTGGCCACGAGCATGAGCGCCGCAAGGCTCAGAGCGCCGAAAATGGCGGCGGCGAGCCCGAGAGCCGTCGTCTCGCCTCCGGGTCGGACCACTGCCAGCACCCCGAGCAGCGCGATCGCCACACCGGCAAAGACCTGGGGCCGTGGATGCTCGTCCAGCACCCGCGTCGCCACAACCGAAGCGATGACCGGACCCACGTACAAGATGGCGAGGGCGGTGGCCACCGTTGTCTCGGTGAGCGCCAGGAAGAAGCTCGACCAATGTGCGGCGAGGATCACGCCCGACAGGGCGATGCGCCGCCCGTGCTCGCGGGGAAGCCGCAGCCTGCCCTGGACGGCCAAGATCGCAAGCAGCGTGACCGCACCCAGCCAGACGCGAGCCGCCACCAACTGCTGCCAGGGCACGTCGCCGCGCACGATCAGCGGGATGGCGCCCCAGGAGACGACGACGGCAGCAAGAAGGAGCGCTGCTGCGAGCGGCGTGCGGACCATCGGCTCAGCTTACGCACCCACCGGGCCCACTCCTCGGCGGGCCGCGGTCCCCGCGAGCCTCGCGGCCGGGATGGGTCGCACCCGCCGTGCAGAGGCAGAAGGCAGGTTGTCGAATCTGCCGGCTCAACCCCCCGGGAATGGGTGGTCCCGGGGATCCACCTCCACGACCGGTCCCGCCGGCTCGATCGCATCCCAATCCGGAGGACCCTCGATGGCGGCTATCCATCGCTCCAGGAGCCGATCCGCACGACTGGCCGGCCGTTTCACACCGCCGTCCCGCGTCCAACTCCACACGTCGCCGAGCACGATCGCGATGGCGTTGACGAACGACTTCAGGGCGACATATGCCGACACGACGGCGAGCACGAACAGGGGAACACCGTTGACGATCGAACCAGCGATGGCAAAGGCGATGGCGGCAACCAACCCGATGACGACATGTCCCCGGATCCGGGCCCGGGTGCGCCTCTCGCCGTCGACCCACTCCGCCCATCTCATGGCCTCGCCCACGGTGTCGTGAAACGTAGTCCCCACGCTGTGGCCCGGCGAGGAGAGCCGGTAGGGTGCGGCATCGAGCTGCCACAGCTCCTCTCTACCTTCGACGGGACGAATCCGAAAGCCGGAGGCGGCAAACCCGTTCGGTTCTTCGTGCCAAACGATGGGCAATGCCCTCACCTCGGGTCCAGTCTGTGTCAACCGCGCCACCGATGCAAGGGCGTTTGCCTGGCTCGTGGCCGGCGCCTCGGGTTCAGGCTTCGTCGCTGCGGAGGCGAGACATCAGCTCGTAGGCGGCGATCGTGACTCGTTCCAGCATGGTGTCGAGCACACCGGCGGTGAGGAGCGCAAAGGCGACGACGAGGAAGATGGGGTTGGTCGACAGCAGGAACAGCAGACCGGCGAACGCGGCGGTCCGAAGCCAGCGGCGCAACCGCCGAGCGACGCCGAAGCCTCGCTGTTGTGCCCACGCCCACATCGTGGCCGCTCCGATCAATCCCAGGCCGGTCCAGCGTGCGATCTCCATCTCGTAGGGCTCGGCTTCGACGAGCCCCAAGATCACGGCCGGGTACACGAGAGCGACCGCCCCGAGAACTCCCAGGCCCGCTGCGATGACGCCGCTCCGCATCGGGCCGATTGTGGCACATGGCTGCGGCGTGTCGCGCAGGAGTGCACCATTTCCGCCGCCGGTTCCGCAAGGCACAATGGTTGCCATGTCCGAATCCACCGCTTCCCACCCCCGGCGGCTACGGCTGCTGACGGTGGTGGTGCTTGCCGTCGCCGTCGCCTCCGCGGTCTGGCTCGTCGTGCGCAACCCGACCGAACCAACCGGCACCCTCGCCGATGCCGTCGCCGGCGGCGACGTGGCGCTGGCGCGGCGTCTTCTTGCGGGCGGCGCCGATCCGGACAGCCCACGAGTCCTCGGGTTGACACCACTCATGCGTGCCGTGAACCGCGACGACGTGGAGATGGCCGCCGTGTTGATCGAGGCGGGGGCGTCGCTCGGCGCCACCGATCCTGAAGGGTTGTCGCCCATACACATCGCAGCACAGGCCGACGCCGCCGAGAGCATCGTGCTGCTCATCCGCAACGGCGCCGACGTGGCGGCCCTCTCCCGCAGCGGCATGGCGCCCATTCACAGCGCCGCAGACACGGGTAGCGCCCTGGCGCTCGAGGCGCTCGTTCGACATGGCGTCGACCCCGACCTGCGGTCCGAGGCCGTGACCCAAGGACACGGGTACCCCCGCGTCCTGGGCGCCACACCGCTGGGACTTGCGGCTCGCCGCAGCCAGGAGGCTGCCGTCGCCACGCTGCTTGCGACCGGAGCCACCGTCGATGCCCCGTCGACGAGCGGTCACACACCCCTGCAGATCGCCGTGTTCGCCGGCAGCCGGCCGGAGCTCGTCCAGGCGCTCCTGGAGGCGGGCGCCGACCCCACGGTGGTGGCGATCTGTGAGCTCGGGTGCTCCGTAGCCTCCGGCGACGTCCTCGCCTGGGCTCGAGAGCTGGACCGAACCGAGCTCGTCCCGCTGCTCGAAGCGGCGCTCGCCGAGTGACCAACTCGGTTCAGGTTGCACTCCGAACGCTGCGCCATGCGCTGTACTCGTCGGCGAAGCCGAGCATGATCAGCGGCAACACGCCGCCGGTGAACACCCCCGCCGGCGTGATCACAACCAGGAGCACGAGTGTGTAGACCACGGTCATGACCACCGACCACAGCCGCCACTTCATCACCTCGTACACCTCGGGCCGCCGCAAGGTGAGCGCCCCACCGACCCCGAATCCCGCGGTGGCCCCCAGGACCGGTGACAGCAGGCCGACACCGAACCCGACCACGATCAGCAGGCCCATTGCCCGCAGCACCTGCTTGGCGAACCCCATGTACCGCGACAGCGTTCCCAGGGCAACGAAGACGAACGGTGCCACGGCAAGCCCAACCGCAAGCAGCCCGGTGTCGATGCCGGCCGGCTCCCCCTCCGCACCGGCGAAGGCGGCAGCGTACGGGAAGTAGCTGAACATCATGATGATGGTGGCGATACCGATCGCCAACCAGTTCCTACGCCGGACTTCGGCGTCCGGGATGTCGCTGACTTTGGGCGTGAGCTACCCCTTGACCGATCCGGCAGTCAGGCCACGGACGAAGAACCGCTGCAACGCAAAGAACACGACCAGCGGCAGAATCATCGTGACGAAGGCTGCGGCCGGCAGCAAGTTGAGCGCCCCCTCGCCGCGGCCGGCCAGGTCGGCAAGCTCCACCGTGAGCACCCGCTGACTCGGTTCGATGCCGAGGAACACCAGTGCAACGAGGTAGTCGTTCCACACCCAGAGGAACTGGAAGATGGCGAACGACGCCAGCACGGGCACGGACAGCGGGACGATCAGCCTCGTGAAGATGAGGAAGTGATCTGCGCCGTCGATCTTCGCCGACTCGATGAGTGACCCTGGTAACGAACCCATGTAGTTGCGTAGCAGGTATACGGCGAGCGGCATGCCAAAGCCTGCGTGGGCCAGCCACACCGCCGGGAACGTACCTGTGACGTTGAAGTCCGTGTAGATACGCAGGATCGGGATGAGCGCCATCTGCAACGGCACCACCATCAGCCCGACGATGATCACGAACAGCAGATTGCGTCCGGGGAACTCCATCCACGAGAACGCATACGCGGCAAATGCGGCGATCGTGATCGGAATGACCACGGCCGGGATGCTGACGGCGAGCGTGTTGGCGAACGCGTTGCCAAAGCCCTCATCCAGCACCCGAGAGTAGTTGTCGAGTGTCCACGAGGCTGAGTCGAAGATGGAGCCAAACACGGTCCACCACCCGCTGGCCCGGATGTCGCCGGGATCTCGGAACGAGTTGACCAGCAGCCCGAGGGACGGAATCGTCCACAGGGTGGCGATGAGCGTCACCCCGATGTAGATCGGGACCCTGGACGACTGCTTGACCGTGACGCCCGGGGCGGTCGTGGTCGGGGTTTCGGTCGTCGTGGTCATCGCATGGCCTCCTGCGCCCGGAACCGGTTGATGTTGATGATGAGGATCGGAACCACAGCGATGAAGAGCAGGACGGCGAGGGCGGCGCCGATGCCGGCGTTGAAGTTCGTGAAGAACTCCTGCACCATCTGCTGAGCAACGACCTGTGTACCGTCACGGCCCCCCGTCATCACCCAGACGATGTCGAAGACCTTCCAAGTGGTGATCAGCACCGTGGTCCAGACCACGACAACCGTCGAGGAGATGACCGGGAATGTCACCCGCCAAAAGGCCTGCCACTCGGTGGCGCCATCGATCCGCGCCGCTTCGAGTAGCGACTCGTCCACCGACTTGATCGCAGACGAGAGAATCACCATCGAGAACCCGGTCTGGAGCCAGATCAGGATCACCATCAGGAACAGGTTGTTCCACGGCTGCTGCTGCAACCAGTTGACCGGGTCGCCACCGAGGGCGGTCCAGATGCCGTTCAAGATCCCGATCTGCTCGCCGAAGCCCGCTGGACGGAAGCTGTAGACGAAGGCCCACACCACGGCGGCGCCGACGAAGGAGATCGCCATCGGCAGGAAGATCAGCGATTTGGAGAAGTTCTCCGCTCGAGTGCTCAGCTTGTCGGCCAAGGTGGCGAACGCCAAGCCGATACCCACCGCGGCGAACGGCACCACCAGCACCCAAACGATGCTGTTCCGGATGCCGATGAGGTACTGACTCTCGGTGAATATCCTGACGTAGTTGTCGAGGAACACCCACTCCGTGCTGTCCGCGTTCTGGAGGCTCAGGATGGTGGTGTTGATCGCCGGGTAGACGAGGTAGAACGCCAGGAGCACGACGGCCGGTCCCGCGTACACGAACGGCCTGACGCTGGCGGCTGCCCGCTCCGGGAGGAGGTTGGTGAGGTTGTCCATCCCCCAATAGAGGGCCCAGACGCCGACGATTCCCACGACCAGGGCGATCAGCACCTGGATGATCTTGTTGGTGTCTTCGTCCTTGAGGAACTCGAACGCAAAGAAGAACCCGATCACCACGACCGGAACGACGAGGGCGGAGACGATCCTGAGGAACCAGACCCCGACACCACCCATCTGCTCTTCTTCGTAGATCGGCTGGTGGCGTTCGCGTTCTTCATCGAGTAATGGCGGTGTCGTCATCGCACCCTCTCCCTCGCGTCACGCTCAGTGGATCGATCATACCGATCCGAGCGGTACCCGTGCCAAGAAGCGGAGGGGCAGCCTCGAGCTGCCCCTCCACGATCGCTCGTTGTCTGTTTGCTCTACGTTCGGTCTACGGCCAGCTGGCCTCGACGGCATCGACCACGTCCTGGGTCGAGGTGCCCCGGCTCCAGTTGACCATGCCCTCCCAGAAGCTGCCCTGCCCGACGGCGGGCGGCATCAGGTCCGACGCATCGAACGCAAAGGTGTTCGCAGCCAGGGCGGCGGTCACCGCTTCGGCGAACGACTTGGCGGCGTCCGTCTCGTAGCAGTTCACGTCCACGTCCTTGTGGCCCGGAAGCCGCTCCACGCCGGCGACACCGTGGCCGCCGTGCTCGGCGACGCCGCCTCCGCCGGCCGACGCCAGGGTGCACTGCCACTCGGGGCTGATCCAATCCGTCACGACCTGCACGTTCTCGGGTGCGGCATCGAACACGATGAGCGTGTCGCCACCGCCGAGGGCGCCGACGTTGCCGTCGATGGTCGGGAACGAGAACACGCCGATCTCGGACTCCTCACCGTCCTCATAGTCCGGCTGATCCGCAAACACGTTCTGGATGAACGAGCCCTGCTTGAGCATCAGGCAACCCGGACCGTCGCCGTTCGGGCCGGCGTTGTCCTGGAACAGCGGACCAGGCGAGTCGTTGAAGTTGACACCCGCAACGTTCTCGGGACCGCCGAGCACGAAGCCCTCGCCGAAGAACAGCTCGCCGAAGGTGTCGAACGCGCTTGATACCGCGGGGTCGTTGAACGGGATGTCATGGTTGAACCACTGTGCGTACACGTCCGCACCCGATTGGCGCAGCAGGATGTCCTCGATCCAGTCGGTGCCCGGCCAACCCGTGGCGCCGCCACTCTCGAAGCCGAAGCACCACGGCGTGAAACCGTCGGAAACGGCCTGCTCGGACAGGGCGATCATGTCATCCCAGGTCTCGGGAATCGCATAGCCCTGCGCCTCGAACGTCGGCTGGTGATAGAAGACGATCGACTTGAAGTTCGGGAACCACGGGATGCCGTAGTGCTGACCATCGTCGCACAGGCCCAGATCCATCCAGAACTTGGAGTGGTTGGCTTCCATCTCGGCGATGTCGAAGCCCATGTCCTCCAACGAGACGAGGGCACCTTCGTCGGCGAAGCCGCAGATCGACGCCGGTTGTGGCGTGAACGCCACCGCCGGTGGATCGCCACCGTCGACGCGGATGCGCAGCTGCGACTCGAAGTCGTCCGAGCCCGTGAACGTGATGTTGGAACCGGTCTCCGCGTTGTAGACGTCGACGAATCCCTGAAGGGCATCGCCCTCAACGCCCGTCGGAGCACCAAACAGTGTGAACTCGGCAGCCACTGCCGTGTCGCCGCCGCCGTCATCGCCGCCGCCGTCATCGCCGCCTGCGTCGTCGTCATCGCCGCCACAGGCGGCCACAACCATGGCGAAGACAACCAGCAGCATCAGCCACTTGGCTTTCTTCATGTGTTTCCTCCAGTTGGGAAGAGATTCCCTGTCGAACCCGGCCCATCGGGGTGGGTTCACAGCGTCACGATAACGAAATGGAAGCGCTTTCACCATCCGGGGACGACCCGCCCCCAGCGAGCCGTTCGATGGGGCGATGCCGTGCCTCTCGCATCGCAGCCGACCTGTTGCACCCGATCGGCAAGGCGTTGCATCGAGCCGGCGGTTCGTACACTCCGCGCGATGAGCGATCCCTCTTCCCGCAACATCACCGAAGAACGACCTACGTTCGTCACCCACCTCGAGTGTTCGGCGGACGGAACGCCATACGAGCCCGACGTTCTCCACGGCCTCTCCAACGCGGGCAAACCGCTGCTCGTGCGTTACGACCTGCCGTCGCTGCGTGCCACCGTGGACAAGGCCGAGCTGGCGGCCCGTCCGCCCGACATGTGGCGCTATCGCGAGTTCCTGCCGGTGCGAAAGACGCAGCACGTCACATCGCTGGGCGAAGCGGTCACGCCGCTGATTCGGCTCCCCGGCATCGCCTCGGATCTGGGCGTCACCGGCGAGATCCTGGTCAAGGACGAGGGACGGCTGCCCACGGGCTCGTTCAAGGCCCGCGGCCTCGCACTGGCCGTCTCGATGGCCAAGGAGCTCGGCGTGCGGCGAATGGCCATGCCCACCAACGGGAATGCGGGGGCCGCACTCGCCGCATACGGTACCCGGGCGGGGCTGGAGACGTATGTGTTCTGTCCCGACGACACTCCGGAGGTCAACGTCCGCGAGATCGCACTCCGGGGCGCCAAGGTGTGGCGGGTGAACGGCTTGATCAACGACTGCGGCAACATCGTCGGCGAGGGCCAGGAGAGAATGGGCTGGTTCGACGTATCGACTCTCAAGGAGCCGTACCGCATCGAGGGCAAGAAGACCATGGGACTCGAGCTCGCCGAGCAGCTCGGCTGGGATGTGCCCGATGTCATCTTCTACCCGACCGGCGGGGGCACGGGACTGATCGGCATGTGGAAGGCGTTCCAGGAGCTGGCGGCGATCGGCTGGCTCGGCACCAAGAGGCCAAGGATGGTTGCGGTTCAAGCCTCCGGGTGCGCCCCCATCGTGAAAGCCTACGAGGAGGGCGCCGACCACGCCGAGCTGTGGGAGAACGCCCGCACGATCGCCACTGGGATCCGGGTGCCGGTGGCCATCGGCGATTCTCTCATCCTCCAAGCGGTGCGTGACAGCGGAGGGTTCGCCATTGCAGTTCCCGACGTGGAGATCGCCGCCGCCCAGGAGAGGGTGCCCGCCCGGGAGGGCCAGCTGCTGTGCCCGGAGGGTGCAGCCACGTACGCCGCCTACGAGAGAGCGTTGCGGGACGGTCTCGTCGACCGGGGCGATCGTGTCGTGCTCTTCAATTGCGGAAACGGGCTCAAGTACCCCATGCCGCCGGCCGACGCCACCATCGATCGTCACGAGCCGATCGACTGGGACGCCCTGGCCGGAGCTTGAGCCGCCCGTGCCGGACATCACCAGGGAAGCCGGATGAGTGACGTCGCGTGCGTCGGCATCGCCGTCCTGGACCTGGTGTTCCAGGTCGACACCCTGCCGACGACCCCGGGCAAGTCCCGGGCGTCACGGCGCACGGAGATCGGAGGCGGAGTCGCCGCCAACGCCGCCGCGACCGTCGCCAAACTCGGCGGTGAGGCTTTGTTCTTCGGAGCGGTTGGCGACGACCACACGGGGGACCGCATCCTGGCGGGACTCGACGAGGTTGGCGTGGCGACGGGCGCCGTGCGTCGCGTCGCCGGGGAGGCATCCCCACTGTCTGCCGTACTGGTCGAGCACGGCGGCGAGCGGATGATCGTGAACCACGCCGGGGACGACCTGTTCGCTCGGGCTGCGCCGGTCGCATCAAGAGAGATCGCCGCCGCCGATGTCGTGCTGGCGGACATGCGCTGGCCCCAGGGGGCAATCCCCGCCCTCCGGTCGGCCGTACGCACCGGCAAACCTGCGATCGTCGACTGCGACCACGACCCGGCCGATGCGCCCGGCATCCTCGAAGCGGCGAGCCACATCGTGTTCGCCGCCGAGACGCTTCGCCGCTATGCCGGTGCCCACGACCTGGCGACGGCGCTGCGGGCTGCAGAGGATCGAACCGGAGCGTGGGTGGCGGCCACCGACGGGGCGGCTGGAGTGACGTGGCTGGCGGACGGCGAACATCGATACGGCCCGGCGGACGTCGTCACCGTCGTGGACACCCTCGGGGCCGGCGATGTGTTCCATGGTGCGTTCGCCCTTGCGGTTGCCGAGGGCAAGCTGCCGGCCGCGGCCTTACGCTGGGCCTCCGCAGCGGCGGCTCTCAAATGCACTCGCTTCGGGGGGCGAGCCGGCATTCCGACGCGCCGGGAGGTCGACGACTTTGTGAAGGAACGCGGACCATGGAGCTGAGTGCAGGCAAGCTGTGGGGCATGCGACGGATCGCCGACGCCTCCAGCCGATTCAAGATGACGGCGGTCGATCAACGCTCACCGATCGAGAATCTCATCACCGACCGGCGGAGCGTCGCAACGGCTCCGTACGACGACGTCGCCACGATCAAGGCGATACTGGTCGAGGAGCTGGCGCCGCTCTCCTCGGCGATGCTGCTCGACCCCCACTATGCCTACCCACGGGCCATTCGACACGTGCGCCCATCGCAAGGTCTGCTGCTGACGCTCGAGGATTCGATCTTCGAGGAAACCTCGACCGGACGGCGGTCGTCCCGCATCGACGACTGGAGCGTAGAGAAGATCAAGCGGGCCGGCGGCGACGCCGTGAAGGTGCTCGCCTGGTATCGACCCGACGCCGCCACCGAGGTGTGCGACCACCAGAAGAGATTCGTCGCATCGATCGGGGAGTCATGTCGACGCTACGACATCCCCTTCGTGTTCGAGCTGCTGGTCTATCCCCTTCCCGGAGGGGCCGGCCACACGACGGACTACGCCGAATATCCGGGCAAGCGCACGGACCACGTGCTGGCGAGCGTCGCCGAGTTCGCCGATGATGCGTATGGCGTGGATCTCTTCGAGCTGGAGTCCCCACTGGTCGCTGGTGGCGTTCCCGAGCTCGACGGCAATGGAGCCGCCGCGGCGCAGGCTGCATTCGACGAGCTGGGCCGGCTGGCGGGTCGTCCGTGGGTGATGCTGTCTGCCGGAGCCGGCAAGGCCGACTTCGCCCGCATCCTGGGGTTCGCCTACCGGGCGGGCGCCAGCGGCTACATGGCGGGAAGGGCCATCTGGTGGGAAGCGGTCCAGGCATTCCCGGACCTGGATGCGATGCGGGCCTCGGTGCGCAGCGACGGGGTCGAGTACTTGCGGGAGATCAACCGAATGACTGACGCCGACGCACTTCCGTGGACCGCCCATCCGGTGTACGGGACCGGACCGGAGCTTGCCGGCCACGGCGCCGGGTTCCGCCACTCCTACTCCGGGTTCAACGATGGCGGTCAACGATGAACGTCGTGTCCGCTCTTGCTCGACCGGCCTGCGACGGGGCCGTGCGCCGCCGATCCGCACGAGCACACCGCCCGGGGTTACCCTGTGGGACGGTGCGATCGCGGTGGTGAGGGGCTGGGCTCTCACCTCCTGTGAGCGAACGCCGGTCCGGCGAGATCTCCGCGGTGATCCCCTGATCCGGGCCAGTTCGCCGCACCAGCACGGTGAGCCGAGTAACTTCCTCGCCCATGGAACTGCGCCGTGCCGGTCCCCAGGACACCGAGCAACTGACCCGGCTGCTCACCCATTTCTTCGCCGGTGAGGGGTTCACCACTCCCCCCGAGACGGTGGCTTCTCGGGTGTCGGAGTTTCTCACCAACCCGGGCAACGCCGCGTTCCTGGCGGTGGACGGGGACGAGGCGGTCGGGGTGAGCACGGTGACCAGCGCGTTCGGCATCGAGCGGGGACACACCGCCGAGATCGAGGATCTGTTCGTGGTGCCCTCCCATCGCGGCCAGGGGATCGCCACGGCGCTGCTCGGCGAGGCAATGATGTGGAGCAACCAGGAAGGCTTCGAGGCGCTCCAAGTCGTGGTCACTCCGAACGACGAGGTTCGGCGCGAAAACCTCATCTCTTGGTACAGCCGGCTCGGGTTTGCCGAGACGGGCCGGCACGTGCTGCTCTTCGAGCCCGGCACCTGATTCCCCGTCCGAATGACGATCGGTGGGGTCGATCGGCACCTCCACGCAGCGGACACCAACGCGTACCGTGAGGGCGTCGCGCTGCAGAGCCGAGCCCAGCCACCCGGAGGTGGATCATGCGAGTCACAATCATTGGGGCAGGCAGGGTGGGAGCCGCTCTCGGGACCCGATTGAGCGCCGCCGGCCACGAGGTGCTGTACGGAGTGAGGGACCCGGCTGACCCGAGATACGGAGGCATGCAGGTAGACGGGGTGACCGCCGCGGTGGAGCGCGCCGACGTGGTGGTGCTGGCAGTGCCGTGGCGCGCAGTGCGCGACGTGGTTGAAGAGCTGGGTGACGTGGGGGATCGGATCATCGTCGATGCAACCAACCCATTCGCCGACGACCGCAGCCACATCCGCCATCCGGAGCTGTCCGCCACCGAGCGGATACGTGAGTGGCTGACCGGCGGGCGCCTCGTCAAGGCCTTCAACACCACCGGGTCGGGGAACCTGGCGGACCCAACGTATCCGAGCGGGGTGCCGGTGATGTTCGTGGCGGGAGAGGAGGCGGAGGCCCGGCGCACCACGATGGCTCTGGCCCGGGATCTCGGCTTCGAGGCCATCGACGCAGGAGGCATCGTGGCGACCCGTGATCTAGAGCACCTCGCCGTGCTCTGGGTGCGGCTCGCCTACGGTCTCGGCCACGGCCCCAACATCGCCTTCAGCCTCCTCAGACGCTGACGGGGTTACGCCGCGGGGCGAAAGCCGTGAACCTGCAGCCCGAGCGGGCACTCATCTGCGCCCGCTCTCGGGTTCGACCGCACCCCCTGGCGCTCACCCGACTGAATCGAAGATGGCATCGATCACCGCCATGTTGGCGATGGAGTCCTCATTGGGCAGAGGGACCGGCGTCCCACGAAGTACCGCATCGGCGAACGCCTCCGCCTGTGCCGTGTACTGGTCACGTGGGTCGAATGTGAGCACCTCGAGGTCCGGCGCCACGGGGGGGTCGCCGCCGGCCACCAGGAACACCTTCGTCGGGAGGTGCGGCGGGATGTTGAAGGGAATCTCGATGTCGATGCGACCGCGGGTACCGACGATGTGGACCCGCTGGTCGGGCTCCGCCCGCGTGCTGCATGTGAAGGTCGCCTGCCCGTCGCCGAAGCCGAGCACGGCGGATGTGACGATGTCCACCCCGGAGCCGAGGTCTCGCCTGACGATGGCGTCGACGCTGGTCGGCTCCGATCCGAACAACATGCGGGACAGGTTGATGTTGTAGCACCCGATGTCCATGAGAGCGCCGCCGCCATACTCGGCGATGTTGCGGATGTTGTCCGGATCGTCGTTGTAGTAGGAGAACCAGCTCTGCACCGCTTGCAGGTCGCCGATGACATCCTTGCGCACCAGGTCGACGGCGTGGAGCCACGTCGGATGAAAGCGGTACATGAACGCCTCCATCAACAGGACGCCGGCGGCGTGGCAGGCGTCGACGATCCTTCTCGCCTCGGCCGCGTTCATCGCCAGCGGCTTTTCGCATAGGACGTGTTTACCGGCTCCGGCGGCGGAGATCGCCCATTGGGCATGGAGATGGTTCGGCAGCGGGATGTAGACGGCATCGATGTCCGGATCGTCGAGAAGACCCTCATACGACGCGTATGCACGTGGGATCTCGAGGCGCCGCGCCGCCGCTTGGGCTCGCTCGGCATCACGCGAGGCGATCGCAAGGACCTCACAGTTGGACGCGGCAGCGATGGCGGGTGTGACCTTCTCCATCCCGATGTCGGCGGTGCTCAACACCCCGAAGCGAACCTGCCTCACAGCGTCCTCCTGTCCCAAGGGAGGTTGATGATGCCAGACGTGACGGGCCGGTCCGACGTCGCCCGGTCAATCGACTACAGCCGTCGCCTCCACCTCGACCAGCAGACCGGGAGAGGCAAGACCCCGCACCACGAGCCACGTCGCGGCCGGCGGCTCTGCCGGGAACGTCCGGCCTAGCGCCCGGCGAACAGGGGAGAGATCATCCGCCGCCGATTCGACGACGTAGATCCGGAGTGCGGCAACGTCGACCAGCTCGGCGCCGGCTGCGGAGAGAACGTGCGCCAGGTTGACGAAGGCTGCCTCGATTTGCGTCTCCAGGTCGTCACCCGCGAGTGCTTCGTTGCGGTCCCACCCGACCTGGCCGGACACATGGATCGTCTTCTCCCCGGTGGTGGTCACCGCCTGTGAGAACCCGTATCCCAGGGTGTCGAAGACGGTCGGGGGGTTGACCGTGCGCCGCCCCATCACATCGGAACCGGGGCGTCGCGACCGAGGTCGGCGAACAGCGTGTACTCCGGCAGGAACGTCATCTCGACGCGGCCAACCGCACCGGCGCGATGTTTGGCGATCTGCACCTCGGCCATGCCCTTGGTCTCCGTCGCTTCCGGGTGGTAGTACTCGTGGCGGTAGATGAACATCACGACGTCTGCGTCCTGCTCGATGGCGCCGGACTCACGAAGGTCACCGAGCCGCGGGCGTTTGTCCTCCCTGGCCTCCAGAGAGCGGTTGAGCTGCGATACGGCGATGACGGGCACTTGCAGCTCCCGCGCCAGGTTCTTGAGATTCCGGCTGATCGTGGCGATCTCCTGCTGCCGATTCTCGCCGCCGGAGGCGTTCATGAGCTGCAGGTAATCGAGGATGACGAGGCCGAGCCCGGGCCGGCGGCTCAACCTGCGGCACTTGGCCCGGATCTCCGTCACCGTGAGCCCCGGCGAGTCGTCGACGTAGATCGGCTTCTTGTAGAGGACGGAGGCGGCGTTGGACAACCTGGTGAAGTCACCCTCGCCGAGCTGCCCCGTTCGCAGCCGTTGTGAGTCGATGCGACCTTGTGAGCACAGCAGCCTGGTGACGAGCTCCTCGCGGCTCATCTCGAGCGAGAAGATCGCTACCGGATGATCGTGGAGCGCCACGTTGCGGGCGATGTTCATCGCCAGCGCCGACTTTCCCATGCCGGGTCGCCCGGCGACGATGACCAGGTTCGTGGGGTGGAGACCGGCGAGTTTGCGGTCGAGGTCGCGGAATCCGGTGGGGATGCCGGTCACGTCGGAGCCACGCTGGCTCAACTCCTCCGCCTTCTCGATGGCGGGGAACAGCAACGGGTCGATGAGGGCGAGACCTTCGCCAACACGGCGTTCGGAGACGGCGTAGACCCGCTGCTCCGCCTCGTCCAGTACCTCGGCCACGGGCCGATCGACCGCGGTTGCCAGCGTGCCGACGTCGCCGCCCGCTCGCAGCAGGCGGCGGCGCAGCGCATGCTCCTCGACGATGCCGACGTAGTGGTCGACATTGGAGGCGGTGGGCACGGCATCCGACAGGGTGGTGACGTACCCGATGCCACCGACCCGGTCGAGGTTTCCGCGGCGTCGAAGCGCTTCGGTGACCGTCACCACATCGATCGGCTCGTTGGCGTCGAAGAGCTGGGAGATCGCCTCGAAGATCGATTGATGGGCCGGCTTGTAGAAATCCTCGGCGTGCAGCGATTCGAGGGCGATGTCGGCCGCCTCGGACGAGATCAGCACCGCACCGAGCACGGATTCTTCGGCCTCGACGCTGTGTGGCGCCATCCGCACGCCGCGAGTGCTCTCGCGGTCCACCACCGATGTCACGAGTCCTCCCCGATTGTGATCGTCTGTCCGTCAGATTGCTCTGGTCCTGTGACAGATTTCGCGCTTCGTCCCAGGCGCTCCCCGACGATCGGGGAAGTGCACCGACCTTACGCGCTCACCACGGGGTCGGGAAAACGAGAAAGGGGTTGCCGGCGTTGGGAGCCCTGGTTTCTTTTCGCGGACTTTGCGCCGATCCTCCGGGACCGACAGCAGCCGCCAGGAGGGGAGTATGAGGGGAAGCTCCGCCCCTCCCCTCACATGTCGTCGCAGCCATTGTTGCTGCGACGGCAGCGATGGGCCGGCGCGGCCAGACGGATGACCGGTCCCGAGCTCGGCTCGGGGCGCCGCCCGAACTCGCTGCAAGCCTGCTTGCGGCGAACCCCGAGCAGGGTGCGGAAAAATGGGTCGGCGCACTCGTGACGGCAGCAGACCAAGTTGATGGGGGGCTATCAACGCTGCCTAACGAGTGCCAATTGCGCTTCTTCCACACCCTGCTAAGCGGGAATGACGTCCAGCGTGACCTTGAACTCGACCTCGGGATGGGGACGCATCGTCACCTCATGAAGACCGATCTCTTTGATCGGTTCCTCGATGGTGATGATCTTCCGCTCGACTTCGATCCCGGTGAAGGTCTTCACGGCCTCGACGATGTCGTGTTCGGCGATCGAGCCGAAGAGACGGCCCTCGTCGCCCGACCGGGCCGCAACCACGACCCGGGTACCGACGAGCGTCGTGGCGATCTGCTCGGCCTCGGCCTTGGCGCGGCGAGCTGCCTCTTCGGCCGCACGACGCATGGACTCCGCTTGAGCCAGGGCCTTCGCCGTGGCCTTGACGGCCTTCTTGCGCGGCACCAGATAGTTGCGGGCATAGCCGTCGGCCACGTCGACGATCTCGCCGCGGGTGCCCAAGTCGGGCACGTCTTCGATGAGGATGACCTTCGTACTCATGAGCGCTGCTGGGTGTAGGGGAGCAGGCCCATCTCGCGGGCGTTCTTGATGGCGCGGGCAACCTCGCGCTGCCGGCTCGGGCTGAGCCCGGTGACGCGGCGGGCACGGATCTTCCCGCGGTCGGACATGAACTTGCGCAAGAGAGCAATGTCCTTGTAGTCGACGACCTCGTCCTCGCCGAACTTGTGGATCACACGCTTGCGCTTACGTGAGTCCGCAGCGGGTCGTCTCCGTTTCGAATTCCGTTTTCTCGGTGGCATGGTCGTTTTCTCCTCGAAGCTCTTTGTCTAGAAGGGCGCCTCATCCGGGCCGTAGTCGTCGCGAACGACCGGCGCCGGCGGAGGCGAGGCAGAGCGCTGCTGGCCGCCGTCCCAGCTCCCGCCGCTGCGTGGGGTGCGGGTGACATTGGCCGTCGCCCAGCGGAGGGACGGACCGATCTCGTCGATACGCACCTCGACGATGGAACGCTTGTCGCCGTCCTGCGTTTCCCAGTTCCGCTGCTCGAGCTGACCGGTGACGATGACTCGGGTCCCCTTGGTGAGAGACTCGGCGGCGTTCTCGGCGGCGTCGCGCCACAGCGTTCCGCCGAAGAAGCTGGTCTCCTCCTGCCATTCTCCGTTGCGGTCCTGGTAGCGACGGTTCACGGCAAACCGCACCTTGGCCATGGCCACACCCGAAGGGGTGAATCGCAGCTCGGGGTCGTCGACGAGGTTTCCGATGAGGGTGACACTGTTGATTGGCATCTCGATCTCTCTGCTCTACGTGATAGGCATTGTCGCCGGTGGGTGTGACACGTCGCGTCAGCCGCGGTCGCGCCGCACGATCTTGTGGCGAACGACGGCGTCGGACAGGTTCAGTGCACGGTCGAGCCGGTCGACGATCTCATAGTCGGCGGAGAACTCGACAATCGAGTAGTAGCCCTCATTCAGATGGTTGATCTCGTAGGCAAACCGTCGCTTGCCCCAGAAATCCTTGCCCGTCACGGAGCCCGATTCGGCGATGGCCTTCTCCACCTCGCCGACCTGGTTCTCGACATCGGTCTCTGACATCTCGGGCCGATGGATGATCATCAGCTCATACGAACGCAATGCTCTCACCTCCTGTGGACGATCGCGGACGCGAAAGGCCCCCGGTCTCTCCGGGAGCAGGGGTTGCGTGAGCAGCCTGGGAGTGTACGACCCTCAGATCGTTTTGGCGAGACCGAGCTGCACTCCGAGGCCGGTGGAACACGGCGACGGCAGCTATCCGTGCGACCGGGGCGTGGCGGTTACAGGTAGGGCAGCAGCAGGGCCAGGGCGGCGATGATGGAGACGATGGCCACGGCGATCAGCGCGACCCAGCGCCAGCGGGCCGATTCCACGGCGGATTCGAGCGCGGTTGTCTCCGGCCGCAGCGGTGCAGGGGCCGGCACGTCGTCGAACGCGGGCAGCGGTGTCCTTCCCGGTACGGTGAGCGGCCCCGCCAGACTCTCGAGCGCATTGATCTCGCTCGTGATCTCGAACACCTCTTCGGATTCGTGGCGGTCTCCGGAGGCTGCAACGAGCTCGTTCAGGTCGTAGCCCTCCGGAAGAGCCGACCGAATGCGGGACCGCAGCTCGTCGAGCCGCAGTTGCAGCCGCTCGATCTCGGCATCGTGGTCGGGCCGTCGCGTGCCTTCGGAAGCGCCGGTCGAGAGATCCGCAGCCTCGTCCCCGCCGGCCCCCGTGAGATCGGCGAGCCCTGACTCGGGAGACTCAGCCGAGCTCATCGTGCATCACCATTCCCGCCGCCGTCACCAGCTCCTCGGAGGTGCGGCGAAGCACGCCGCAACACCCGGCCCACCGGTCGGCCGGCATTTCGCTATCGGCCATCGGCCGCTCATTCCCCCATGTTCAAAGAACGCTTCGAGTATAGGAAGGGAAACGGCTCGCCGACCCCGGAATCTCGCGCTGCGTCCGTCAGCCTTCCATGGCCTCGTCGGCGAGGAGGTGGTCTGCATCGGGGTTGATGTCGAGCAGGATCTTGGCCGAGTCGTCCGCCATGTGGTACGTCTCCTCGTCACTCGGAAACGCCCCGGCCTGGACGTCCGCAAAGAAGGCCCCGACGGCGGCCACGGCGTCGTCGGCAAGCTGGGCGTACTGGCGCACGAACTTGGCGATGTGGCCATTGTGCAGGCCGAGCACGTCATGGAAGACGAGTACCTGGCCGTCGGTGCCGGGACCGGCACCGATCCCGATCGTGGGGATGGGAATCTCGTTTGTGATCAGGTGGGCCACGATATCCGGCACGCCTTCGAGCACGATCGAGAACACGCCGGCGTCGGCCAGGGCGACTGCGTCTGAGACGAGCTCGTTGGCAATGGCGGCCGTCTTCCCCTGTATGCGATACCCGCCCATCGCATGCACAGACTGTGGCGTGAGACCGAGATGGCCCATGACGGGAATCTCGGCGTCGAGCACCGCTTCGATCATCGGGAGCCGCTTGCGACCCCCTTCCAGTTTCACGGCCTCGGCCCCGCCGTCCCGCACGAGACGCCCGGCGTTGTGCACCGTCGCCTCGGCGGTGGTGTGGTAGCTGAGCCATGGCATGTCGCCGACGACCAGCGCCGCCGGATGGGCGGCGGCAACGGCTCGGGTGTGGTACACCATCTCGTCGACGGTCATGCCGAGAGTGTCCTCACGCCCGAGCACGACGTTTGCGACCGAGTCACCGACGAGGATGATGTCGGCGCCCGCTCGATCTGCGATTCGTGCGGAGGGGAAGTCGTAGGCCGTGATCATCCTGAGCTTGTCGCCACCCTTGCGAGCGATGATCTTGGGTGCCGTGAGCTTGCTGGCCATGAGAGTCCTTCCTCCCCACCGGGCTGCCGGTTGAGGGTGTCACAGGATCGAGTTGTCGACGTCCGGAATGCCATCGGCCGCCGCACTGCGGTCGCCCGTGTCGTGGACATCGTCATTGTAGGGGCCGCCGCGGGATCAGTTCGGGGCGAGCAGGGTGTTCGGGTTCTCGATCATCGTGCGCAGATCTGCCCCGAACCGGGCGATGGGGGCGCCGTCGACGATCCGGTGGTCGACGGAGACGGTGAGATCCAGCATCAGGCGCACGACGACGTCGCCGTCCCGGACCACGGGACGCTCACTCATGCCACCCACCAGCACCGTGAGAGTCATGATCGTCGGGACACCGATGCCGAAGCCGTCGCCGCCGGCGAACATCCCGATGGACGTCACGGTCACCGTGCCCGACCACATGCGGAGACGTGGCGAGCGGGCCAGCACCGCATACATCAGTGACGCCACCCCCGGCAGGCGGCCCGCTTTCGCCCAGGCCGGCGTCAGCAATCGGCCGCTCACGCTCCGCTGCGGATCGCTCTTGACGGCGGTGAGCTCGCGGCTGATATCGGCAACGGACCGTACAT
The DNA here is from genome assembly GCA_965216945.1 of Acidimicrobiia bacterium. Taxonomy (GTDB): domain Bacteria; phylum Actinomycetota; class Acidimicrobiia; order Spongiisociales; family UBA5794; genus DATHZQ01. The sequence goes on from CBDCGU010000003.1 coordinate 1,629,757, forward strand.
CGGCGTTGCGGATCACATGCGCCAGCGGAAAGCGCCCGCTCACGCCGTCGACCTCGACCATCGTCGCCACATCGACGTGACGATGGGTGACGAGCCGTCCCCACCAGTCGCGGTAGGCAGCAACCTCCGGGTGCCGCGCCACGGCCCGAGCCACAGCGGCGACGACGTATCCCGTGATCGAGAGCGGGGGACGACATGATTGGAGCGCCTCGGTCGCCGCGGTGACGTCGACCGCCGTCAATCCGTGAACGGTGGCGTGGCGCCTTCCGGCACGCATCGCAGCCAGCACGAAGCGTCGATCCGCCGGGAACGCCTTCGTCTCGTGAGCCTTGGGTCTCATCAACCGAGCATGCTCCGCAACCCACCTCCGCACCAGCGTCGATGGACCTCGCGGTTCGCTACCTTGCGCTCATGGCGCGCAAAGACATCACCATGACGGACTCCGAGATCAGCGACTTCCTCATCGGAGGCCACACACTGCAGGTGGCGACGTTGGGACGAGACGGCTTCCCCCACCTCGCCCCGATGTTCTACGTCGTGCACGAGGGCAAGGTGGTGTTTCGGTCTTTCACCAAGTCGCAGAAGATCCTCAACCTGCGGCGCGACCCCAAGCTGACCGTGCTCGTCGAGACCGGGCTCGAGTACGCAGAGCTGCGCGGGGTGATGATCAAGGGCCGCGCCACTCTGGTGACCGATCGTGCGTACGTGCTCCGCATCTACGGTGAGATCTCTGCCCGCTACACCATCACCGGCTCGAAACCCGTGGCCCTCGACGCCGAGGCGCTCGAGGCTGCCTTCGGGCGGTATGCCGAGAAGAACACGGTGGTGATCGTCGAGCCGGACCGCATCATCTCGTGGGACCACACCAAGCTGGGCGGCGTGTACTGAGCTCGCCGGGTCCGTGCGACGGGTGCGGTCGAGAGCAAGGGATGCCGTGACCGCACCGCGCACTCTCCGATCGAGGGATCCGCGGAACACCGACCGGGTTCAGCCAGATCGAGCTACCGCCTGCTGTAGCCGCGGCAGCAGGTCGGCCGTATCCCCGGTGGTCACGGAAGGCAGGTCGCCGAGCCCTGGAGCAAAGCCGTCGTCCACGACGGCGGCGACCGGGGACCACCGCGCCATCTGCCGGTCCAGCGCCGCCGGCTCGAGCGCAAGCACGACTCGATAGTCGGCGACGAGGGCCCGGTAGGCGCGGGCCAGGCGACGAGCGTCCCCACCGATGGCGAGCACCGCAGGACGGTTGGCGATGTCCCGGCGGGTGTGGAGCTCGAGACCCTCGACCAGCGTTGCGATGTCGTCTCGCACCCGGTCGTCCTGCAGACGGAGCGACGTGTCGAAGGCGCCCCAGACTCTTGGGACGACGACCTCCGACTCCTCGTACACCTGCACTCTGTTGTGGGCGAGCACCTCCCGCAGGTGGGACTGGGCCCGGGCGCCGCCACCGCGGCCTCCACCGCCGAGGATCGCCGCCGGTTTGTGGTCGAGGGGAGATGCGGGGTTGCGCGACAGCCAGTCGATGGCATTCTTGAGTGCGCCGGTCAGGGACCAGTTGTACTCGGGACAGGCGAACAGGGCCGCATCGGCTTCGGCCAGCCGCTGCCGGAGACGCACGACCGGCTCGGGGAAGCCTGCGGCCTCGACGTCACCGTTGTAGAGCGGCAGGTCGCCGATGGGTGCGATCTCGAGCTCCATCGCCGGCGGCATCGCCTCGCCGGCTGTGCGGAGCAGCGCAGTGTTGTACGAGGCGGACCGCAGGCTTCCTGAGACCCCGAGAATGCGAAGCGGGTGTTGTGTCATCGATTGCAGAGCTAACCGTTGGGTTGGGGCGTCGGGTTGCCGTTGCAGTCGAGACCCTCGCCCGGCCGGTAGGTGGCAAACACCGAGTCCTCGAGGATTCTTCCGTCGGGGTCGGTACGCGTGCGGAAGGTGTTGACCCGGGTACAAGCTCGCCCGGCCCGTCCGCTGCTCTGGCCCGTCTGCTCGACCTCGAAATACTTGGTCGACCAGATCTGCACCGTGATGGACGTATCGGTGTAGGACGTCCACAACAACACGGCATACGGCGTGTTGTTCTCGAACACGAGGTCGACGTCGGGCCAGTTGACCGTCGCTTCGCGGCCGTAGGGGTAGCGGGAGATGTAGATGGAATGCGACTGGTACTCGATGAAATCCATCCCGGCGAAGAACGCGGCATTGAACGTCGTCGTGGCGAACTGGGACACCCCGCCACCGACGGTGTCGACGAGGCGGCCGGACAGAATCGTCCCTGCGGGGACAAACCCCTTTTCCCGGGTGCGCTCTCCCACGTGACCGTTGAGCGAGAACTGCTCCCCGGGAGGAATCAACGCACCGCGCACGATGTCGGCCATGCGCTGGATGTTCTTCACCCGGTTCTGGCAGCAGGCATGGTTGGTCGTGAACTCGGCGACGAGCTCGACCACTCCGTACTCCTCGGCGATCGACTCCGCCGACTGCACCTCGACCAGCGGCAAGGCGAGGGCCCCTCGGTAGCCCGAGAGCACCGCCTCGGCGACCACGTCCCCTGCACCGGGTGCGCAGCATCGCAACGGGGGAAGACCGACGTCGACCTCGACCGCGTCGTCCACAACCGTGAAGACCGGCGGTGATCCCTCGGTCTGCAGGTGCGAGAGGATGCGCTCGAGGGACTCTTGAATCCGTGTCGTGTCGAGAACGGGGCTGATGGCGCCGTCGTCGGTGATCTCCGACTCGATCCATCTGCGTACCGTCTCCTGCCCGAGCCGCGCCACCCGGTCCCCCACCCGTACGGTCAACGGCCTTGCCGCCAGCGTCTCCGCCTCGGCTACGGCCGCCGCCAGCTCCTCATCGTCGACCTCGGGAGGCAGTGGCGACAGTGCCACCTCAACCTGGATCGGCAGCGCACCGGCGTCCACCGCGGCCGCCACGGCGTCCGTGGCGGTCTCGGCCGTGAGGTGGCTGCCCACCACGGGAGGGCTCACGTCGAGCGATCCGTTGCGGCCGGTGAAGGTCGGCTCGACCGGTGCGACGTGCACGGACTCCGGCTGGCTCGGCACCCAGGCGGCCAGTGGCGCGGCGTCGAACGTGTACTCCGGCTCCAACTCGGTGTCCTCGATGAAGGAGCGCAACCAGCTCATGAGGTCGTCCCCCAGCTCGCCGGTGCGCCCCACTTCCATCGCCGCGTCGGCGAGCGCCTCACGGTCGAGACCGACCCCCAGCTCTGCATTGCTGGCCGACAGCGTGACCTCGGGCGTCTCGAGGACGAGTGGCATTGCGAGCACGTCGGCTTCGAGGAGGTCGAGCTGAGCCTCGAGATCGGCTCCACCCAAACCGCCCAGCGAGTAGCCGGAAAGCTCCACGCTGCGGGCGACGGTGTCGGCTTGCGCAATCCGGGTGTCCACGAGCCATGCCACGACGACCAGCGCCGTCAGGGCGACGACGGCGATCAGGAAGTTGAGCATCCACCGCATGACCCGACGCACGCTGCGCGATGTTAGGTGCGCACCGCAGGTATGCCCGCGGCCCCCAGGCGCGCAGGGCTCGCTCCGCGCCGCAGTTCACCCTCGTGTCCGCCGACACCTCAGGTCGCACGACGTGGGTCGCGGCGCCGGGTGCGGCCGCACGCCGCTCGCTAGGATCCCGCACGTGAAATGGCGCGCTCTGGTCGTGCTGGCCTTGGCTCAGTTCTTGATGGTTCTCGATCAGGCCGTCATGAACGTTTCCATCAGCCAGTTGGTCGAGGATTTCGACACGTCCGTCACCGTCATTCAGGGCGTGATCACGTTCTATGCGCTGACGATGGCCGCCCTCATGATCCTTGGTGGGAAGCTCGGCGACATCTGGGGACGTAAGAAGGCCTTCTGGATCGGGCTGCTCATCTACGCCGCCGGCTCGGCGCTGACCGCGGTCTCTGCCGACGTCTGGCAGCTCCTGCTCGGTTGGTCGATTCTCGAGGGCATCGGTGCCGCGCTCGTGCTGCCCGCCCTCGTGGCCCTGATTGCCGGCAGCTACCACGGACCCGACCGGGCCGTTGCGTACGGCGTGATTGGAGGTGTCGCAGGAGCGGGTATCGCGGTCGGGCCGATTCTGGGTGGTTGGGTCACCACCAACTTCACCTGGCGCTACGTCTTCGTCGGCGAGGTGGTCGTTGCGCTGATCGTGATCGCGCTGGTGGGATGGATCGGGAGCATGCCACGGCCCGACCCCGTTCCGAAGATCGATTGGGTGGGCGGCTTCCTGTCGGGGGTCGGGCTTGCCGTGATCGTCTTCGGGATCCTCCAGGCCAGCGAGTGGGGATGGGTTCAGAACGTGAACTCTCCGGTTACTCCGTTTGGGCTGGCACTGACCCCCTTCGTCGTCGGGGCCGGACTCATCGTGCTGGGGTGGTTCGTCCGCTGGTCGGAGCATCGCATGGACCAGGGGCTCGACCCTCTGTTCCACTTGAGCCTCCTCGACGTCAAGCCGCTGCGGGCCGGGCTTCAGATGTTCTTCGCCCAGAATCTGATCCTGATGGGTGTCTTCTTCTCGATTCCCCTCTACCTGCAGGTCGTCCAGGGACTGGATGCTCTCGAAACCGGACTCAAGATGCTCCCGGTTTCGGTGACCATGTTCGTGATGTCCTTCGTCGGAGCGCGCATGAGTCAGCGATGGAACCCGCAACAGATCGTTCGTTGGGGGCTGTTGGTGCTCCTCCTGGCCGTTCTGGTCCTGGCGGGCACCATCGAGCCGGTGCTCGAGGGCTCGGTCTTTGCGTTCTCGATGGCGTTGCTGGGGGTGGGCATGGGCCTCCTGGCATCGCAGCTCGGCAACGTGATCCAATCCTCGGTGGGTCCCCGGGACCGCAGCGAAGCCGGAGGCCTCCAGTACACCGCTCAGCAACTCGGATCCTCCATCGGCACGGCGCTCATCGGGGCCATCGTCATTGGCGCCCTCGCCTCGGCGTTCGTCGGCGAGATCGCCAACGATCCCAGGATCTCACCCGAGCTCTCCAACCAGATCAGCGTCGAGCTCAACGGCTCGATCCAGTTCGTGTCGACGAGTGACGTCGAGCAAGCGATGAGTGGGACCGACCTGAGCGTGGATGAGCAGCAGGCGATCGTAGATGCCTACTCCGAGGGACAATTGACGGCTCTGCGGATCGGTCTGATGGTTGCGGTGGGGATCGTGGTCGTCGCCCTGTTCTTCGTGCGAAGGATCCCGGACTCTCCCTTCGAGGAACTGGCACGGGCGCACAGCGATGAGACGGCGAGCGTGTGAACACCCCCTCCGTATCGGTCTCGGCGCACCGGTCGCCGTCAACCGTCCTCGCCGGTGGCGCGGAAGTCGCCCGTCTCGCCGTCGATCGACTCCCGGATGAGATCCGCATGTCCCGCATGCCGGGCGGTCTCCTCGATCATGTGCACGAGGATCCAGCGGAGTGACTTGGGGTCGCCGTCGCGACTCATACGCACGGAGAGCTGATCGAGCGAACCGGCTGCGGCGGTGACCTGGCGTGCCCGCTCGCAGGAGGCGGTGTAGCGGTCGAAGACCTCCTCGGGCTCGAGCTCGGGCACGACGTTGAAGTCCCAGTCGGGGTCCGGTTCCCAATCGACCGAAGCCCACGGCTCCAGCGCCTCCGAGCCGGTGAAGAACTGGTGGAACCACCAATGCTCGACCAGGGCGAGGTGGTGGACGATGCCGCCCAGGGTCAGCGTGGACGGTTCGAGCCGACGAGTGAACTGCTCACGGCTCAACCCGGACGCCTTGTCGACGATCACCGCCCGGAAGTAGTCCAAGAACGCGGTCAACGTCGTCCGCTCGTCGGCGGCGACAGGGGGATAAGGATGTGCCATGGGGGCACGGTAGCCAAAACCCAGATCGGAGAGGATGGCGTCTCGGCGGGCGTTGAGGGGGCCCCTTCTTATATCGATTCGCTATAGATCTATCGATTCGATCTATACTTACCCCGATGCTCGATCTTGCGGTGCTCGGCATGCTGCGGCGTGGACCCCGGCATGGATACGACCTGAAGCGGCAGCTTGCGGAGCTGGGGTTCGTACGCGTGTCGTTCGGGGCGCTGTATCCGGCGCTGCGGCGGCTGGAGAAGCGCGGGCTGATCGCCGCACTGCGGCCGGCGGCGCGGCGCAAGGCCTACCGGCTGACCGCGGAGGGCATCGTTGCACTCGACGATCTGCTCGCCGACGACGGGGGCGAGCTCGAGGAGGATCGTCGTTTCCAGATGCGGCTTGCCTTCTTCGAGTTCATCGATCCCGAGCGCCGGCTCGGCATCCTCAAGCGGCGCCGCAGCCGGCTGCTGCCGCTGCGGGCGGAGACCGGGAGAGTCCTGCGCCGCGCCGAGACCGCCGATACCGACCCTTACACCCTTGCCTTGGTCCGTCACAACGTGGCGCGCGTCGAAGCCGACATTCAGTGGCTCGACGAGTTGATCACGCTGGCGCGCACCGAGGCGCAACGTCACTGACGGAGGATCTTCGTGACCACCACATCGACAGCTCGTGTTGCGATCGCCGGCATCGGCAACTGCGCGAACTCATTCATCCAGGGCCTCGCTTTCTACGCGGACGCCGACCCGGGTACTCCGGTGCCGGGGCTGATGCACGTCGACCTCGGCGGGTATCACGTCGGCGACGTCGAGGTCGTCGCTGCCTTCGACGTCGATGCAGCCAAGGTCGGCACGGATGTGGCCAAGGCCATGTGGGCCGGCGCCAACGACACCATCCGTTTCGCCGACGTCCCCGAACTCGGCGTCGAGGTGCAGCGCGGCCCCACCCTCGACGGGCTGGGGCACTACTACCGCCACGAGATCGAGGAATCGGCGAAGGAGCCGGTCGACGTGGCCCGAGCGCTGCGGGATGCCGGGGCGGACGTTCTGGTGTCCTATCTGCCGGTCGGCTCGGAGGAGGCAACGAAGTTCTACGCCGAAGCCGCGCTCGAAGCCGGCGTTGGGTTCGTCAACTCCATCCCGGTCTTCATCGCCTCCGACCCGGATTGGGCGCAGAGGTTCGTCGACGCCGGCGTGCCCATCATCGGCGACGACATCAAGTCGCAGGTGGGCGCAACGATCGTCCATCGCACGCTGGCCCGACTCTTCGAGGACCGCGGCCTGGTCCTCGATCGTACGTACCAGCTGAACGTCGGCGGCAACATGGACTTCAAGAACATGCTCGAAAGGGAGCGGCTGGAGTCGAAGAAGATCTCCAAGACGCAGTCCGTGACATCTCAGATCGACCGCGGGATCAGCAGCGACAGCGTGCACATCGGGCCCTCCGACCACGTACCGTGGCTCAAGGACCGGAAGTGGGCGTTCATCCGGCTGGAGGGTCGCGGGTTCGGCGATGTGCCCCTCAACGCAGAGCTGAAGCTCGAAGTGTGGGACTCGCCCAACTCGGCGGGGGTCGTGATCGATGCCGTCCGCTGCCTCAAACTGGCGAAGGACCGGGGTATCGGCGGTCCGCTGCTCGCTCCGTCGAGCTACTTCATGAAGAGCCCACCGGTGCAGTTCCGTGACGGTGAGGCGGCGGATCATGTCGCGGCATTCATCGACGGGACGGACTCCACGGCGGGCCCGCTGGCGGAGTTCCTCGGTACACGGGGGTAACAGAGGCCGCACCGCCAGGTGCGGCACCCGGGTGGATCTTAGGGCTGCGGACCCGGACGACACGGCGAGGAGCCGCCGGCAAGCCCACACAGAGAGTGACCGGGGGAGGGTTGGTGGCCCTCCCCCGGTGATTCCGGCAGGTAACACCCTCGTTCGAACCGGGGACGAGCGCGCATGACCACACCAATGATGTGGCAACCACCACTCGACGGCGCCAAGCGCCGTCTCACAGAACCATCGGCCCTGATGACCCCTACCGAACGTCCCCCATGTTCCCTGCCGGACGACGGCGGCGCCTGTGGCAGGCAGCCGAAGGAGGACTATGCCGCCGTCGTCGTCAGGGTGGCGCAGACGGCGTCTCCGGTCAATGGTGCGGACGAATCACCGCCCGCTCACAAGCCCTGCGTCAGATGACGTTGCGCTCGCGGAACGGGCGGCCGGCGACGATCCGCTCGTGGCCCAGATCGCTCAGGTCGAGCGTGCGGTACCCGCCGTGGACGACGAGCTCGGCGATCGCACGACCGACCGCCGCGGCCTGCTGCAATCCGTGCCCGCTGAAGCCGTTGGCGAGCAGGAAGTTGTCGACACCGACGGCGGGGCCGACGATGGCGTTCTGATCGAATGTGTTGTAGGCGTAGTGACCGGCCCAGGAGTGCGTGACGTGGAGGGCCTGAAACGCCGGGATGCGATGGGCCAGCACGGGCCAGATGTGCTCCTCGAAGAGCCGGCGCACAACTCGGAAATCGTCGGGAGCCACCGCCGCATCGTCGGGGGGCGGCATCCCGGTCATGAAGTGGGGCGGGTCGGACCGAACCCACACCCCGGATGGATCGACGATCAGCGGGAACTCGTCGGTGGGGTGATCCCGCGAGTCGAACACGAACACACATCGTTTGCGGGGCTCGACGGGCAAATGGACCCCGGCCAACCTAGCTACTTCACCCGCCACGGCCCCGGCGCAGTTGACCACCATCCGGCAGACGATGCGGTCACCCGAGCCGAGGCGGACCGCCGCAATCCGGCCGTCCGCCTGCTGGTCGAACCCGACGACCCGATCCTGGAGATAGTCGACCCCGTTGCGACGGGCCCGGCGCCGAAAGCCCTGCATGAGCGCATGGGCATCCAGCGACCCTTCCCCGGACAACCCGAGCGTGGCGCCCGCCAGGTCGTCCGAGTTGAGCCACGGCATCCGGTTCGCAAGCTCGGAGCGATCGAGCAGCGCGAGCTCGACGCCGGCGGCCGTCTGCGTGGCGTAGTTCTCCAGCAGCACCGGCAGACCCGCCTCGGTGGCGAGGAACAGGTAGCCGGTCTCGCGGAAGGCCAGTTCGGGGGAGTCACCGTCGACGGCCACGTTGTCGTGGAAGTCAGCGAGGAATTCCGTACCGAACCGGGAGATGGCGATGTTGACCGGGTTGGAGAACTGGTGGCGGACGCTGGCGGCCGACAGGGTCGTCGAGCTGCGGGCGTACGTCGGGTCCGGCTCGACGACAACGATCGACTCGCGGTAGCCGGGGTCCTCGCTGAGGAAGTAGGCAACGGCGCTCCCGAGCGCCGCACCGCCCACGATGACCGTGTCGCTATGCGACTCGCTCACGGAGCCACGCAATGTCGGCGGCCTGTTCTGCTGCCCCTCCGGGTGTCTCGACGACCACCGGGACTGCCGCCTGTCGCACGGTTGCGACGATCAGGTCCTCCGGGATCTCGCCGGAGCCCAAGTTGGCGTGGCGGTCACGGCGGCTGTCGTGTGGATCACGTGAATCGTTGCAGTGGACGAGATCGATCCTGCCGGTGAGGTCCTTCACCAGGTCGATCGCACCGGCGAGGTCGGCTCCACCCGCCCAGGCGTGGCACGTGTCGAGACAGATGCCGACGTTGTAGTCCCCGATCTCGTCCCACAGGGCGCCGTAATTCTCCAGCTCGCGCACCACGGCGTTGCCACCGCCGGCGGTGTTCTCGACGAGGATCTGCACATCGGACTCGACGGCGTCGAGCGCCTTGCGCCATCGCTCGAAACCCACGGCGAGGTCCTCGTCATCACCAACATGGCCACCGTGGACGATGAGCCCGGCGGCACCGATGGCCTCTGCCGCCTCGGCGGATTGGGCCAGCGTCTTGCGGCTCGGGATACGGATGCGATTGTTCGGCGAAGCCAGGTTCATCAGGTAGGGCGCATGGACGTAGATGGGCAGGGCGGACTCCAGCAACTCGGCGGCGTCCTCCCGCGGGTGGGGCTTCTTCCACGACTGTGGATTGGCCAGGAAAATCTGCACGAGGTCGGCGCTGCGGGCCGCCGCCTGTTCGAGCGGACGATCGTTGGCGGTGTGGGCGCCGATCAGCATGTCACGTCGACTCTTCGGTTGCTGCGTCGGCGAGCTGCTCTGGTGGCGCATGGTCACGCCGCCACGCGTCGAGCGCCATCCGTGAATGTGTCACCACCTCGACGGCCCGTACGCTCCACGAATCCGCATCCACCATCATCGTGGAACCGTCCCAATCGGCACCCCACAGATGCTCGGGGTACGGGGATGCATCGAACACGTGGAGCAGGAACACGCGGGGCGGAACTGCCTCGTCCTCACCGTCGCTCCCGGAATGCACCCACGACACGTTGGACCAGGGGACGGTGACGGTGCGACGGGGGCCGGCGACACGCAGTTCGATCTCGTCCTCTTTGACCTCGACGACGGGACGCCGCATCAGGAGACCCCCGGCCGCGATCAGCGTGATACCGCCACCGACGACGAGGAAGGTGCTTCCCCACAGGATGTCCGTGCGCTGCTGGCTCAGGCCCCGTGAGGTGAGCACGCCTGTGTCCTCGTCGACCTCTGGAGGCCCGGAGACCTCATACAGCCACATGACGTCCACGGCAGCCAGGATGAGCAGGATGCCGGCGGCGAGCATGAGCATCTCACGGACGGCGGAGCGGTGGACTGCGAGGTGGGTCACGACACGCCAAGCTGCTCGGGGGTGAGGATCGCGGTGTAGTCGAGGCCCGCGGCGGCCATCCGGGCGGCCACGGCGCCGCCGCTGCGATCGACGAGAGACACCACAGCGGCGATCGGAATGCCCTCGTCGCGCAACACGGCGACCGCCTCGAGAATCGCACCGCCGGTGGTGGTGGTGTCCTCGAGTACGACCACGACGTCGTCGCGACCGACCGGTCCGACCAAACGGCCGCCGGCTCCGTGGTCCTTGGCCTGCTTGCGAATGGAGAATGCCTTGACCGGCGGGTTCGCCTCCATCGCGGCCGCGATCGCGATCGGGTCGGCACCCATGGTGAGACCTCCGACCGCGGTGGTCCCCGCCGGCAGCACCGCGGCGACGGCCCTGCCCACATGCCGCGCTCCGACACCATCGAACGTGGTCTGGCGGGCGTCGATGTACCACGACGACGTCTCGCCGGACCGCAGTGTGAAGGGTCCGTCCGTTCGCACCGCGTGGGTGCGGAGGTGGTCCACGAGAGCCGGAGGAGGCGACGGTTTCATCGACCAGAGGGTACCCCAGGCACGACCGTGGGCAGCGGAGAAGAGAGGGCTCGGGCTCGGGGTACCCTCCCCTGTCATGGAATTCGTCTTCGTCCGCCACGGCCAGCCGCAATGGAGCGTCGACGGCATGAGCCGGCCGGATCCCGTGCTCACGGAGTTGGGACGTGACCAGGCCAAGCACACGGCGCAACGCCTCGCCGCCGAGCGGCGACCGATCACCGAGATCCTCGTGTCCCCGGCGACCCGCTCCCAGCAGACCGCCGCGCCACTGGCCGAGGCCACTGGCATCGTGCCCATCACGGTCGACGACCTGCTCGAGATCCAGATGCCGGACTGGGAGAACACACCCGAGGAGACGGTGCAGAAGCTGTTCTCCGAGGCGCGGGAGCGCCCGCCCGAGGAGTGGTGGGACGGTCTGAGCGGCGGAGAGAGCTTCCGTCATTTCCACAACCGGGTCACCGGCGGGATTCAAACGATCCTCGCCGAGCGGGGCATCAGCCCCGACGCCTTGCAACGGCCGCACCTATGGGACCATGCGGGCGGCGAGGGCCGCATCGCCATCGTCGCCCACGGCGGCACCAACTCGGTCGCCCTCACGTTCCTCCTGGGCGTCGAGCCGACGCCCTGGGAATGGGAACGATTCCTGCTCGCCCATGCCTCCATAGCCCGGGTACGCGCCATCCCGCTCGCCGGCGCCCACGTCTTCTCGCTGCGCGCCTTCAACGACCAGGAGCATCTACCCACCGACAAGCGCAGCGTCTGAGCCGGCCAGTCCCGCAAGGTCCGAGCTGCGAGCGTGAGGCTCGAGACCGGCACGTCGATCTCCTCCGCATGCTCGATAGGCTTGGTGCATGGGATCCGCGTCGGGCCATCCCGGAGACGAGTTCCTCATCGAGGACTTCGAGCCCGCCTACCTCACGTTGCGCCGGTCGGGCGGGATGGAGGATCGCCTGGCGATCGCGCTCGAAGAGCTGCGAGCATGCCGGGTGTGTCCCCGCGACTGCGACGTCGACCGGCTTGCCGGAGAGATGGCGTTGTGCCACACGGGACGGCACGCTCGGGTTGCGTCGGCTTTTCCCCACTTCGGAGAGGAGGATTGCCTTCGCGGAACCCGCGGGTCGGGCACGATCTTCTTCTCGTACTGCAACCTGCGCTGCGTCTTCTGCCAGAACTGGGATATCTCCCAGGCCCCGGCCGGCGAGGAGTTGGCGGCCGGGCAGATCGCCGAAGTCATGCTGCGGCTCCAAGCCGCAGGGTGCCACAACATCAACTTCGTGACGCCCGAGCACGTCGCCCCCCAAGTCGTCGAGGCGATCGCGGCGGCGATTCCCCGTGGTCTGCGGCTGCCGATCGTGTACAACACGAGCGCATACGATTCCATCGCATCGTTGCGGCTGATGGAGGGACTCGTCGACATCTACATGCCGGACTTCAAGTTCTGGCATCCCGAGACGGCCCGCCGTCTTGCCCGGGCCCGGGACTACCCGGACGTGGCGCGGGCCGCAATCGTCGAGATGCATCGCCAGGTGGGAGTGCTGCGGTTCGGCTCGGACGGGCTGGCGAAGCGGGGAGTGCTGATCCGGCACCTCGTGATGCCGGGCCAGGGCGACGAGGCCGCGGCGATCTTCCGCTGGCTCGCCGCAGCGCTGTCGCCGGACACGTACGTCAACGTGATGGGGCAGTACCGGCCGGAGCACAGGGTGCCGGGGCACCAGCGATACACCGATGTCGACCGCCGCCCGCTGGCCGCCGAGATGGCGGCGGCATTCGAGGCCGCCAGAGACGCCGGACTGTGGAGGTTCGACGAGCGGCGCCCCACGGTTCACGTCCGGTGACGAACAGCGGTGCAGCGGGCGTGCCCCCGGCGCCAACGACCCTCTTCGGGGGTCGCCTCCCCTGTCCTCTGTGCTCGGTCTGGTTTCGCCGGCGATGCCGGGGCATCAGCCCGAACCACCCACGGTGCCGCGCTGCCCCTTCCGGAGGCCTCAGCTCGCCCGACCCACCACGGCTCCGGGCCGGAGATACGAGACGAGATGTCGGGTGAGGTCGGCGGCGTCGTCCTCGGCGCCGTGAATGAAGCTCGACTTGCGCCGCCGCAGGAAGTTCAGCCCGATGCGGTAGAGGCCGGGAAACTCGGTGACCACGCCCCCGTCGTGCCTGATCTCGCCCTTGCGGTCGAGGACCGGGACGTCGAGCCACGAGTAGTCGGCTCGGTAGCCGGTGGCCCACACCACGGATGAGATCCCACCCGACCGCAGTGCGAGCTCGAGCAGCGGGTCATCGTCGACCCGGGTGGGAGCGAACCGCTCCGGGGCACCGGTGTCGCCGGGGAGACCGTTGGTTGCGATCCACTCGTCGATCGTGTCGAGGAGCCGGGTCTGTTTCAGATCGGCCAGGGCGCACACGTTGCGCAGCGAACCTGAGAACAGGGCGCGTCCCTCGCGGACGCCGGTGAGCCGGCCGACCAGACGAACGCCCTTCTCGACGAGCGAGTTGAGGTCGAGGGTGCTGCGGTCGGGCGTGCCGGCGAGCTGGGGGGAGGCCACGCGCCGGGCTCGCACCAGATCTTCGACCTCGTCGTAACGCTCGTCGAGCCGTCCGATGGCGTCGAGCCACCACTGGATGTCACGGTCGCGGTAGGTGCGTGGCATCCGGACGTGCTCGCCCACTGCCAGGGTGACGGGCCGTCCGCTGCGGTGCAGCTCGTCGGCGATCTGGATACCGGTTGCAGCCGCGCCAACCACCAGGACCCCACCGGGGGGCAGCTGATCCGGGTTCTTGTACTCGAGAGCGGTGACGGTTTCGACGTGGGCCGGCATTGCGGCAGCGGCCGCGGGCACCCTGGGGAGGTTGAAGCCACCGGTCGCGATGACGACGGCGGCCGCGTCCCATGTGTGCCGGTCGGTGGCGACTCCGTACCGCTCGTTGCGGCGACGCACCGACGTCACCTTGGTGTGCTCGTGGACCGGCGCCCGGGTTCGCTCCGCATAGCGATCGATGAAGTCGACCACCTCCGGCACCGTCATGAAGCCGTCCGGATCGTCACCCTCGTAGGCGTGCCCCGGGAGTCGGGTCTGCCAGTTGGGCGTCAGCAAGCGCATCGAGTCCCATCGCTCGGTGCGCCAGGTGTGGGCTACCTCACCCCGTTCCAGCACGACATGGTCGACGTCGTAGCGGGTCAGGAAATGGCTGACCGCGAGTCCGGTGTGGCCGGCCCCGATCACCACCACGGGCACGCGGGTCACGGGGCCCGGCATCGTCAGTTGACGTTGACGCCGACGTTGGTCGGATTGGTGATGATGTCGAAGACGGCGGACCGTTTCTGCGACTGTGCCACCAGCGCTTCGATCTCCTGCTGCGTGGCATCGGCATCGATCTCGTAGCTGACGCGTATGTTGTCGAAGCCGTTGCGCACATCCGGATCGGCGCCGAGGATGCCGAGGATGTCCATGTCACCCTCGATCGTTGCCTTCACGGAGTGGAGTTGGATCTCGCGATTCTGAGCCACCGAGGCGATGCCCGCGGTGAGGCAGCTCGCCAACCCCACCAGCACGAACTCGACCGGGGTTGCGCCATGGTCGTCGGCGGCGAAGACCTCGGGATGGTCGGCGGTGAAGGTGAAGGTCGATTTGTGCGACTGATCCTCGCCCAACCCGAAGAACTCCTCGACGGTCGAGTTGCTGTGGGTGCCGCCCGCCCACTCGTTCGTGGCGCGCCAGGTGAACTTGGCTCCCTCAGGCGCCTCCGAGAGGGCTGCTCTGGCGTCGAGCAGTGCTTGGACGTTGACTCCGTTGCTGACGGGACGTTGATCGCTACTCGTCATGGTTGTGCTCCTGAATCGTATTTCGCGTTCATGGGGATGTGGTGGCGGCCGGCTCACGAGCCGGCCGGTGGCGGGTCGACGGGGCGCGATGGTGGCGACCAGTGGCCCTGGTTCGCTCCCGGGATGGCTGACGTCGACCTACGAGGCCGGTGACACCACCCGGGAGCGTGGACACCCGCCACCGGGTGGGGGAACGGGGTGCCAGTGGTGCATCTCCATGATGTCTCCTCTCCGTTGACGCGCTCCTGAGAGCGCTGCGAGCGGGAGACCGCAGACAGCGTTACTCATCGTGTCAGGCATTGGCACCGAACGGAATCGGTTGCCGCGGCTTCGCAGGGCCTGTCCCTCCGCCGCTCTAGATGAGCGCGTTGTGAGCCGGGTAGTAGAGCAGGCAGGTGACGGGTCGTCAAGGGTCACGATGGGTCCGGCGCTCCCTGCTCTGAGGAGTTCGAAGAGCAGCGAGTCCCCGGCTCGAGTACACCACGGGCCGAGGATCCGGCCGCGGCGAGCGACCCGCTGCGGAGAGGATCGACGGGGTCGGACTCAGTCGTCTGCCTCGATTTCGTCCTCGTCGACTGCGAAGCCGTAGGACTCGGCGAGACGCACGACCAGATCGAGCAACTCCGACCTCACCGAGCTCTCCGGTAGGTCCAGGATCTCCTCCAGTGCCTTCTGCAGGCTGTCGGCGAGCCGATCTCGATCATCCTCGTCTGCCCGTTCCGCCACCTCCTCGAACCGCTTCTCGAGCTGGCGGACCACCTTGGGTTTGAACTCGGGTGGGTCCATGCCCTCGATCACGGCGGCGATGGCGGCCAGGATCTGATCCGCCGTGGCGAGAGGCTCCGCAGTGGTCGCGGGCAGGGTGGTGGTGGTCGTCGTGCTGGTCGTCGTGCTGGTGGTCGGAGTACTTGTGGTCGTAGAGGTGGATGTCACGGGCGGTGCGCCAACGGCCTCGTTGCGGCGCGGCAACATCGCCAGAACCAGGGCCGCCAGCGCCACGAGTACGACGATGACCGGCACGACCGTTCTCCAGCGTGACGCCCTCGCGGCCGAGGAGGTGGCCAGCACCAGGGTCGGCTCATCCGCCCCCGAGCGCTCACGCTGCGCCGCCGGCCCCGACGACGCCGCATCTCGCTCCATTCGCAGTGTCGGTTCCCCTCGCATCGCCAGGGCGAGGCGTTGGGCGGTCTCGGGACGCGCCGACGGATCCTTGCTGAGCGCCGCCATGACCCCTGATGCGAGCCCCGGTGGCGCCTGCACGTCGAGATCGGGTGGAGCCTCCGTCGAGATCTTGGCGAGAAGCGCCGGAGCATTCTCTGCGGCGAACGGCGGCCGGCCGGTCAACATCTCATAGGCGACGGCGGCAAGCGCATAGATGTCCGATGCGGGCGTGGGTCTCTGTCCGGCAGCGATCTCCGGTGCGAGGTAGCTGAGCGTACCGACGAGTTCCCCGGTCTTGGTCACCCTGGTGACATCGTCGACGGTCCTGGCGATGCCGAAGTCGGTCAGTCGAACGCGTCCCGAGGAGCCGAGGATCAGATTGGAGGGCTTGATGTCGCAGTGGATCACGCCTTGACGGTGTGCCTCGTCGAGAGCCGTGGCTGCCCCTCCGATGATGGCGGCCGTCTCCGAAGCGCTGAACGGGCCACTCGAAGCGAGCCTGTCCGCCACCGTCTCGCCCTCGATGAGCTCCATCACGATGAAGGGACCCTCGTCGTCCTCCCCGCTGTCGAACACGGTGACGATCCCAGGATGGTTGAGGCGAGCCACGGCTTGCGCCTCACGCCGGAATCGGGCCGAGGCATCGGAGTCCGCAGCCAGATGAGGGAGAAGCCGCTTTATGGCGACGTCCCGGTTCAGGACCGTGTCACGAGCTCGGTGGACCGTGGCCATGCCCCCGGTCCCCAGAAGCTCGATCATCTCGAATCGTCGTTCCATGCTGCGGCACCAGGTTATGCCGATCTGCGCTGAACACGAGATGCACGACCCGTGTGAAGGGTCCTCCGGTGCGAATCACCCGGTCGGATCTGCGAGCTGCGGACGCCCCTCACCCGCTCAGGTGCTCGAGCGATGGCGCCAACCGGTTCACCCGGGGTCCGGCAGACCATGTTCTGCCTCGATCTCTTCGCCGGCCGCCTGGGTGCGCACCGCGGCAGGCGCTGCGATGGTCTCGCCGATCAACCATCCGTCGAGAACGTTCCCACACTGAATGTCCGGTTCCCCGAGGCGTCGACCGCGGTGAGCTCGAACTCGTAACCGGCGCCGGCTTGGAGGAATGCCGCCGGCACCACGACCTCGCGCACGTCCGCCGGCACCTCGAGGGTGAAGTCGATGTTGAGTGCGATCGGGTCCTGCCCGTCAGGGGGATCGACGGGGTAGGGAAAGTCGGTCCGCAGTTGGTGGAGTGGATACTCGTCGTTCGGCGGTTCCCGCGACTCGAAGAAGAGATCGGCGACATGCAAGTCGGCAAGCTGTCCTTGGGGATGAGCCATGAAGATGAGCCGCCCGCCGGGATCCCATATGCACAGTTCGGACCAGGCCTCGCCGCCAAAGAGACCGTGGACGCCGGTATCTCGGTCCGTCGCGTTGTGTTCGATGTAGAGCTTGGCTGTATCCAACACATCGCCCTCGGAAGGGCACCCCGGAGTCGCCGGGGTTTCGGACGTCCGGCGAGCCGCGGCGACAGGCCGTGCAGCTGCGGCGTCGCCGGGCGCTGCCGCCACAGTGCCGGCGCCACCTGCTGAGCAAGCGGCGACGAGGATTCCAGACAGGGCAATGGCGAGCATCAGCAGCCGTCTCATGGTGGGCCTTTCCGTGACGAATGGACGGCTCGAAGATGCATCACAAGGCCTGACATGTGTCTGAACGCGGCTGACTGCCGTGTCAGCTGCGGCCGGCCGGCCGCCTCGCGATCCTCACTGTCTCACAAGTCGACCGAGCGGTCCTTCCGGGCGGACGGCGAGAGCGCCGCGTAGTCACGATGCGATGGCCTCCCACAGGCTCGGATCGTCGAGGCCGAGCCGCCAGACGGCAACACCGCTGAGCCCGTAGGCATCGCCGATGGCGACACGGACGGGCGTCATCTCGTGGTCCGCCCAGTAGAAGCGCCCATCGTCGACTTCGACACGGTCGACGCCGAACTCGGGATCCGGAGTGCGGGTGCCGGGGACCTCAGCCAGCGCACCGAAGCCCAGCGCCCGAGGAGCGTCCAGCTCATCGGGATCCCACAGGCGTCCGTAGGCCGGCAACCCGAGGATGACCTCATGGGGATCGGAGTATCGGAGCTGATAGATGACGAGCTCCTCGACCCAGCCCGGGGCGGCGACGGGGCCCGCCGGCCGGTAGCGGTTGTGCTGGTCGTAGGCCATCAGCACGGTGTAGTCGACCGCCTCTGCGAGACGGCGGCGGTCGGGAGCCGTCGACCAGAATGCAAGCTCGGGTGGTGTGACATCCCACGTGTCGCTGCGCGGAACGAGGTCGTACGACACGGTGCCACCCCACTCGTGGACCGCAGCGGTGAGCTCCTCCACGAACGCCGAGAAGCCCTCGGAATCCTCGTTGCGGAAGCCCTCGAGATCGATATTGAGCCCGTCCGCCCCTGCGGCCTCGGCTTCGGATGCCAGCTCGGCGACGATGGATCGACGAAGCGCCGGATCGGACAGCATGATGTGGAGCCCATCGGCGTGAAGACCCTGCACCGCCGGCCATACCAGCAGCCCGCGGGCGTGCATCGCCGCGACATAGTCGGGATCGGCTTCACCGCTGAGCAGTGCCTCGTCGTTGATGTTCCACCAGAGCGGGGACACGACGGTGACCGGCGTTCCGTCGACCTCGGCGAGCGCCTCCGCCAACGTTGCACGATTGCGCTGCCATGCGAGGACGTGAGGTCGAGCCGTACCCGTGGAGTCACGCCACGGCTGCACGATCGTCACCGTTCCGGCTGCCGGATCGATCGACTGCTGCCATGTGACCTCGGTGGGAGCGCCCGTGACGCCGACGTAGGTGAGCTGAGCGTCCTGCGGTGAAGCCAGCGAGATGGTCAGCTGCGGAGTCTCGTCGCTGAGCGCACCCACAGAGACGCCGTCGATGGCGACCTCGAGCTTCACCCCGTTGCGCAACGCCAAGCGCTCCACCTCATCCAGTACCAGAGCAACTTCGACCGGCGCCTCCGTCGTCGGCGATGCCGAGGTTGAGGGCCTTCCCGCATCGCTCGTCGCCGGCAAGGTGGTCACGGCCATTTCCGGACTGACGTCGCTGCGAGACGTGCACGCGCTCGCCACGATGGCGATGACGATGCCCGCAATGGCGATGCCGAGTCGTGCCACGTCAACGGCCGAAGCGTCGCTCGCGTTGGGTGAAGTCGCGCAACGCCCGGAGGAAGTCGACCCGTCGAAATGCCGGCCAGAAGACGTCCACAAACGAGTACTCGGCGTATGCCGATTGCCAGAGCAAGAACCCGGACAGGCGAGCTTCGCCGGATGTCCGGATGACCAGGTCGGGATCGGGAAGATCGGCGGCGTACATGTGGCGCGCCAGCGCCTCTGCATCGACCCGGCCGGCCAGCTCATCGGGGGGCACGCCCTCCTCGACGAGCCTGGTCACCAATTCCCTGGTGGCGTCGACGATCTCCTGCCTGCCCGCATATGCCAGTGCGATCGTCACATTGCGCCGTCCCTCGGGACACTCGCCCTGCAAGCGTTTTGCGGCATCGACGAGACGGGTCGGCAGGAGATCGAGCGAGCCGATGAAGCGCACCTTGACCGGATCGTTCGCCACCGCAGACGGGATGCGCTCGAACAGTTCGATGAGCACGTCGTAGTACGGCTCGAGCTCGTCGGGCGGGCGCTTGAGGTTCTCGACCGACAGGAGCCAGCACGTCACGGCCGGTATGCGAAGTTCCTCGGACCAACCGAGAAACTCGACGAATTTCGCCATTCCAACCCGATACGAGGCCGCATAATCGGGAAGTCCCTCGGATCGTGCATAGCGACGATGGCCGTCGTGTATGACCCCGATATGTCGCGGCAATGCCTCCCTGTCCAGACGATGCAGTATCCGCCGCTCGTAGAGGCGATACAACGGCCGCTTCACGTAGTCACGAAATCTCATGGCGTCCTCTTGAGCATCGACGGGCATGTCGGAGTCGCCACACCGCCAACACGCGTTCGGGGAGCTCCAGGTGTCATAGCTTCGATAATCATGCCAGTATGGAGCCAACGTCGTTCCGCAATGTGGAGGTTGCGTCTATGGCGATGACGCAGGAGCACAAGGATGCCCTCGCTCAGGGGCGCCGCGAGGCAAGGGCGATCAAGTCCTACCTCGAGGCGTTGGGCAGCAGGCGACCAGGCCGTCCGGTGACACCGGACAGCCTTCGCCAGCGGATAGAGCGATTGGACGCCAAGATCGAGGCGGAGAAGGACCCTCTGCGCCGGGTCGATCTGGTCCAGCAGAGATTGGACGCCGCCGAAGCGCTGAAACGCGTATCGGCGTCGGCTGATCTGGATGCTCTCGAGGCGGGCTTTGTCGAGCACGCCAAGAGCTATTCCGATCGCAAGGGCATCACCTACGCCGCGTGGCGGGAAGCCGGGGTCCCGGCTGCCGTGCTGCGCCAATCGGGCATCGGCCGGGGCAGCTGAGCTCACGATGCCACCAGCACTTCCGGCACGGGCACGACCCGAGCCCGGAGGTATTCACCGAGCGCCTTGGCTTGGGGGTCGAGTTTTGGGGACGAGGAGACTCCTAGGCCGAGGTAGCCGTGAAGCACGAAGTTGATCGCACGGAGATTCGAGAACACGTACCGGGAAACGTGCAACGGCGCCGCCTCGGGGATCAGAATGCGAAGGCGGTCAACGGTGAGGAACTCACAGAGCCAGGCAAAAGCATCGTCGCTCCGCACCCACACCCCCAGGTTGGCATCCCCACCTTTGTCGCCTGATCGGGCTCCAACGAGTCTCCCCAGGGGTACTTCGACCCGGATGCCGTTCACCTGTGGTGATGGAGGCGATGCCTCTTCGATCACGGGCGCTCCACCCTGCGACTCGATGATTGTCGGGGCGACGGCAAACACGTCGCCGCCGACGCTGACCTGCGACACGGTCTGTGGCAAGAGACCGGGCCAGTAGACGACGAGTGGCGTCTCCTTGGCCGGCGGCGCCGTCACCAGGAACCCCGGGTAGCTGGCGAGCGCCAGTTCGATCGCAGCATTCGAGAACGCTCGACCGACCTTGGTCCCATCCCGATCGGCCACCGTCACCTTGAGATAGGCAAACGAGGCCTCGTGGCTGGCAGGGTCGGGATGATCGGTTCGCAGCAGCTGGACATCGACCTCGTCATAGCGGTCACGACCTCCCAAGCGCCGCCACAAGG
The DNA here is from genome assembly GCA_965216945.1 of Acidimicrobiia bacterium. Classification (GTDB taxonomy): domain Bacteria; phylum Actinomycetota; class Acidimicrobiia; order Spongiisociales; family UBA5794; genus DATHZQ01. Next base: position 1,651,028 of record CBDCGU010000003.1, read on the forward strand.
CTTCCTCGACGAGTTCCGCCTTGGCGTCGACGTCGAGACCCGGCAGCACGAACGTGACGCTGTTGCGAAAGCCGGCGAGCAGCGTTGCCGAGACCTTCGTGGTTGGCGGTGCAGGTTCGCCGCGGACCCTCGAGATTGCTACACGATCGGGTCCGGCGTCGCTGAGATGCACGGTGTCGAGACGCGCCACGACATCGGGATTGAGATAGCGAGGACCCCCGACTTCGTACAGCAACTGTGCAGTGACCGTTCCCGGCGAAACGAGGCCGCCCGTTCCCGGGTGTTTCGTGATGACACTGCTGCCATCGGCTGCGATCTCGGCGATGGGAAAACCGGGCTCGGCGAGCCCGGGCACCTCGGCGAAGAAGGAATAGTTCCCACCCGTTGCCTGCGCCCCACATTCGACCACATGTCCAGCAACGACGGCGCCGGCGAGGGCGTTCCAGTCGTCACGCTGCCAGTCGAACCACCATGCGGCCGGACCGACGACCAGCGAGGCATCCGCAACCCTTCCCGTCACGACGACATCCGCACCGCGCGCTAGAGCATCGGCGATGGCCCAGCCGCCGAGGTAGGCATTTGCGGTGAGCACTTCGTTCGTCGATCGGTCGAGAGGCTCGCCCGTCTCCAGGTGGCGCATCTCGTCGATCCGGTCCCGTACGTCGTCCCCGGTCACTGCGGCGACGGACGTGGCCAAGCCGAGGTCCCGGGCGAGACCGGCGACCTTCCCGACGAGGGCGGGGGGATTCAGCCCGCCGGCATTGACGACGATCTTGATCCCGCGATCGACACAGGTTGCCAGCACCTCCTCGAGCTGTCGCAGGAACGTCGGTACGTAGCCGGCCTCGTGATCACGGAGGCGGTACCTGGCCAGGATCGCCATGGTCAACTCGGCCAGGTAGTCACCCGTGAGCACGTCGATCGGTCCGCCTTCGACCATCTCCCGTGCCGCGGAGAAGCGGTCGCCGAAGAACCCCGAGCAGTTGGCAATGCGGATCGGCTCCATCGTCACGGATTATCGCCGCTTGCGGCGCACGCGCCCAGAAGGGCGATCGCATCATTGGCATGTCTCCCCGACCCGTTACGCTGTGGCCAACGTGAAGAAGCCACACCTGGACAGACTCACGTTGGGCCGGATGCAGAACCCCGTTCGAGGGTTCCTCCACGGATTGGCGGCGCTCCTCGCCGTCGCCGGTTGCGTCTTCATCGTGCTCTCCGCCCCGACGTGGACCAGCCGATTCGCCGTCCTGGCGTTTGGGCTGACGATGATCGCCCTCTTCACCACCAGCTCGCTCTATCACTCGATCCCTTGGTCGGAGATCTGGAAGAAGCGCATGCAACGGGCGGATCACTCGATGATCGCCATCTTCATCGCCGGCACCTACACCCCCGTCGCGGTGATCGGCCTCGACGGCTGGTGGAGCGTGGCGAGCCTGCTCGGAGCTTGGATGATCGCCCTCGTCGTTGCCGGGCAGCAGGTCCTCTTCCCCCGCGAGAAGAACACGTTCGGCATTTCGATGATGACGACGCTGGGCTGGCTCGCCATCTTCGTCATGTGGCCGTTCGCCCGGAAGGCCGGGCTCACGCCCGTCGTCTGGTTTGCGATCGGAGGCTTGCTCTACACCATCGGGATGGTGATGCTGGTCACGAACCGACCCCGCCTGTGGCCGCGCGTGTTCTCCTACCACGAGGCCTTCCACGTGCTCGTCGTGGTCGCCACCGCCGTGCACTTCACCGCGGTGTGGCGGTACGTCGTACCTCTCGCTGCCTAGTACACCTAGCTAGCCCCGATCATTCACGGGATTCGGTGATGAGGGGTTCTGGGTGTGTTGAGGGCGCCGTGGTGGCTGGTGTTTGCGGTGATGATCGTGATGGGTTCGGATGATCGTGTCGAGGGTGGTTCCGTGATGATTCGGGGCGTGTGTGATCGACCCGTCGACGGTGGTCGTGCCTGCGTTTTGGGGCGGGTTGGTCAGGTGAGCGCGGCGATGGCTCGGTAGGTGGCGACGATCTGATTGGCCGTGGGCCAGCCGTCGACGATACGCACGATGTCACGTCTTGCGGTTCGGATGATGCGGGCCGGGGTATGCCAGAGGGCCCATCTGAGTCGTCTTGGTTTCGCTCTCGCCAACGGGCCGGTGAGGCACAGCAGCTGGAACCACGCAACGAGATCCGAAGCCCACATGATGGTCTGGAGCCATGCCTGATTCGCTTCCCAGTCGGTGAACGGGAACCGTTGGAGCCCGGAGTTCTTCAATCGTCCAATGTGGTCTTCGACATGAGCGTGGGCTCTCATCTGCCGATCGAGTTCGGCCGGGTCGCCGGCGAGGTCGGTGTAGTGGCCCCAGAACCGGTAGTCGAGATCGGGAAGCAGGCTGGTCTGAGAGCCAGGATGATGAGGCTGGCGGCGGATGATCAAACGGGTCCCTTCGGGCCAGCGGGTCATGTCGACGAGGTCAGTGACTTCGCAGACGGCTGCGACCAGACTCCGGTCGGTCGGTTTGACCGGCTCGCCGTTCTGGCCCAGCGCCCTCTCCCACCGTTCGGGGTCTTCGTTCGCGGCCACGATCGCCGCTCGCACCGCGTCCTGGGCGCGGGCGACGACCTGGAACCCGATGTTGCGTTCCCGGAGCCCGTGGGTGAACGTGTGGGTGCCTCCTGCCGAATCGGAACGCACCACCACCCGGCGCGTAACGAGCTCGGCGTCGTCGCCTCGCTGGTGACCGGCCGCGATATCCGGGGGGAGCTGTGAGACGGCGTCGTCGACGACAGCCAAGAGATCCGTCGTGTCGTTGGCCGCGGCATTGCCGGGCCGCAGCATCCCCGACAAGACATCACCGGTTCCATCGGCGAAACAGAACAACGGGTGGAACCCGAACCCGCCCCTGAAATGCGCCGCGGCGCCGTCCTTGTTCTCAGAATGGATCTCAACCAGCGACGCATCAACATCCAACATCACCGGGCCGTCACCGTCGACCACGGTGGTGCGTCGCCACACCTCGGCACGAACCTCGGCCCACGCCTCACAGGCCCTGCCGACCGCGTCGGGAGTGAGACTTTCGGTGAAAGTGCGATACATGGTCGTGTCCGACGCCACCTCACCGAACAGCCGACCCTGAGAAGCGAGGAACTCAATATCGGCACACGACTCGCCGCCACCAGCAAGCATCAACATCACATGAGATAGGACCCGGCCCCGGTCATGTGTCGGGATCCCTGGACCGTCCCAGCCGACCGCTGATGACAGCACCCCTGGGACACCGAGCCGGTCCGCGAAAGCCCCCAACGCGTGCAGTCCAACATGGCCAACAACCTGAGTACCGCCGGCTTCCACAGCCACGTTGCCGACGCTGGTACCGTTCATCTCGGAGATGCCCTCCTGTTCTCGGAAACTGACGGCTTCGACAACCTCAGTATCCCGCACCAGGAGGGCGTTTTCGCGCACCCCCAACACGACCCAGATCACACCCCATGAATGATCGGGGCTAGTGGTCCGTCTTGGAACGGCCAGGAGGATGCGGAAAAAGTGGATCCGCCGGTTTGGTGACCGATGGAGTATCAGAGTCTCCACCATCCGACGTCGTGTGTCGAGCCGGCTGTCGAGCCTTTCGCACCCTGTCAGGCCGGCACCTGGAGCAGGAAGAGCCGCCCCATCTCGTAGCCGCCGTTGTGATAGGAGTACTGCTCCCCGGCGCGAATCACCAACACGTCGCCGCGACCCATCCGAACCGGAGCGCCTCCGACGACGAACTCGACCTCGCCCGTGATGCCGACGTAGACCTTGTCATTCAAAGCGGCCGCAAAAGGCGGGTTGTCGGCACCGATCGGCACTTCGATCTCCGCAAGCGACAGCCGATCGAAGCTGCCTGGCGTCATGTCCCGCACGACCAGGTGGCCGAACGGAAACGAGGCTGCCTCTGCGTAGCGATTGATCTCCATGCCGTCTCCCCAGAAGAGTCGGCCCGGGATGGTAACGGAGTTGCCACATCGCTCGGCTCGCTCGCAACCCCGGCTCACCAGACGGGAGCGGGGCGACGCATCACCAACAACGAGCGCGCCCCGCAGGCCGACCCGCACACGGCACCGGGAGCCTGCGCCCAGCTCTTGTTGCGCCTCAAGGCCCTTGGAGCGACAGCATCTATTTCGGCGGGCTGTCCCAGTCGTGGACGTCCTTGCCGGCTTCTCTCGAGAGGATGTCGAGGGCGGCGGCGGCGCCGTCGCCTGCCGAGATGATCGCCTGGCTCCTTTCGGGGCGGACGCTGCGGCCGATGACGTAGACCCGGTCGACTGAGGAGCGGCCCCGCCGGTCGACGACGATGCCGCCGTCCGACTCCTCGACGCCGAGCGAACGGGCGAGCACCGGATTGCGTCCCTCGGTCATGACCAGGTAGTCCGCAGTCGCCGTCTCCCCGTCGTCCAGCGTCACCGTGAAACCGCTCGATCCTGCGGTGACCGCCGCCACTGCGGCCGAGCGGACCGTGCCTCCGTGTCGCTCGACCTGGCGCCGGCCGGTGGCCTGCAGATCGGATCCGAGGATTTCCTCTATGCCCAGGTAGTTGTACAGCAGGGCGAAATGCATGGCCGTCTCGTCCTGCCCATACACGGTGACAGGGTGGCCGTTCTTTGCCAGGAACAACGCGGCACTGAGGCCGCCCGGGCCGTCGCCGACGACAATCGTGCTCATCCATCGCCTCCTGCGTCGTTGCGACCTCAACCGTACGCTGCGGCACCGCATTCCGCCGTGCGGCGACCGTCCGGATTGATCCCCCGCGGCGTTAGCCTCGTCGCGATGACGAGCCGAACGACGCCTGACGACAAGGCCGATGCCAAGGCCCCCGAATGGCGGGTCGAAGGCATGCCCGACGACAAGAAGCCGAGCGAGCCCCCCAACTGGCAGGATCGTCTTCCGTTCGGCAGGTGGTTCTGGCCGCTGCTCGTCGTGCTGCTCGCCCTCAACTGGTTCGTCACCAGCAACCTGCTCGAGAGCGACCCGCCCATCGTCGTGCCGTACACCGATTTTCTCGACGAGCTCGAAATCGACAATGTCGCATCCGTCGTGTCCACCGGGGCGACGATCCAGGGAACGTTCAAGGAGCCCGTCGTCGACCCCGAGGACGAGGACAATCTCTCGATCGACTTCACGACCGAGCGCCCGGCGTTCGCCGAGGACGACCTGCTCCAGCGACTCATCGACAACGGCGTCGTCGTGAACGCCGAACCGCAAAACCGGCCTGCTCCCCTCTGGCAGCAGATCGTGTTCGGTTTCGGCCCGACGCTCCTCTTGCTGTGGCTCTTCTTCAGCTTCTACCGGCGGGCCGGCCAGTCACTCGGCTTCGGGGGCCTCGGCGGCTCGCGGGCAAAGCGTTACGAGGCGTCGCAGGACCGCACCACCTTCGACGACGTGGCCGGCATCGACGAGGCCGAGCACGAGCTCGTGGAGGTGGTCGACTTCCTCCGCGATCCGGGCAAGTACACGAGACTGGGTGCTGCAATCCCCCGCGGCGTGTTGCTGTCCGGTGCGCCGGGGACCGGCAAGACCCTGCTGGCCCGTGCTGTAGCCGGCGAGGCCGGTGCTCCGTTCTTCTCGATGGCGGCATCGGAGTTCATCGAAATGGTCGTCGGTGTCGGGGCGAGCCGTGTGCGTGACCTCTTCAAGCAGGCGAAGGAAGCGGCTCCCGCCATCATCTTCATCGACGAGATCGACTCGATCGGCAGGGCACGGGGCGGCTCGATGTCCTTTGGCGGCCACGACGAGCGTGAGCAGACGCTGAACCAGATTCTCACCGAGATGGATGGGTTCAGCGGCGCCGAGGGCGTCATCGTGATCGCGGCGACGAACCGTCCCGATGTGCTCGATCCGGCGTTGCTCCGGCCGGGGCGGTTCGACCGTCACGTGGCGGTGAGCCCACCGGACAAGGTCGGCCGCACCGCGATCCTCGAGGTGCACACCCGCTCCGTGCCCCTCGACGAGCGCGTCGATCTCGGTGCAGTCGCCTCGTCGACGCCGGGCATGGTCGGCGCCGATCTCCGCAACCTCGTCAATGAGGCTGCGCTGATGGCGGCCCGGCGCAGTCATGAGCGCGTGCGCATGAACGACTTCACCGATGCGCTGGAGAAAGTGGTGCTCGGAGCCGAACGGAAGATCATGATGTCCGAGGAGGATCGCGAGCTCACGGCATACCACGAGTCCGGTCATGCGCTCCTGGGCATGGTGATCCGAGGGGCCGATCCCGTGCGCAAGGTCTCCATCATCCCTCGCGGGCGGGCAATGGGTGTCACGATGCAGAGCCCCGAGGGCGACCGCTACTCGTACTCGGAGGAGTACTTGCGCGGGCGGATCATCGGGGCGCTCGGTGGCCGCGCAGCAGAGGAGCTCGTTTTCGGCTCCGTCACCACGGGCGCCGAGAGCGACCTCGTTCAGGTGACCAGCCTCGCCCGGAGCATGGTCGGCCGGTGGGGTATGTCGGACGCGGTCGGACCTCTCTCGGTGCTGCCCGCGGATCCGCAGGACCAGAACCCGTTCGGCGGCCCCCAGGTCGCCCCCGACACGCTGGAGCTCGTCGACAAGGAGATGCGCCGCATCGTCGACGCGTGCTACACCTCCGCCCTGGAGCTACTCAAGGAGAACCGCGACAAGCTGGATGCCTTGGCGCAAGCGCTCCTCGACAAGGAGACGCTGGAAGAGGACGAGGCCTACGAGATCGCCGGCATCGACCGCAGCGGTGTGTGACGGACCACCGGCTCGGGCACCTTCGCCGGGTCGATCCAGGGTGCAATGGGGCCCCGGCTGATCACGCCAGCGGCGCTCTTCACGCCCTCTTCGTGACGGGATGTGCAGCTCGGCCGTTGCCCGCCGGGAAGGAGTCCCCCGGCATACGGCGATCCGCGAGAATGGCCCCATGCACATTCTCCGTACCCCATCCGACCGATTCGAACACCTCCCTGGCTTCCCGTACCGAGACCACTACCACCTCGTCCCGGCAGGGGATGCATCGGGCCAGATGCTGCAGATGCACTTCGTCGACGAGGGGCCCGCCGACGGTCCCGTCATGCTGCTCCTCCACGGTGAACCCACATGGAGCTATCTCTACCGGAAGATGATCGGTCCGCTGGCGGACGCCGGATTCCGCGTGCTGGCCCCCGACCTCATCGGGTTCGGTCGCTCCGACAAGCTGGCCGAGCAGTCCGGCTACAGCTACCAGCACCACATCGATTGGGTGGAGACCTGGCTCCTCGACCTCGACCTGCGGGAGATCACGTTGTTCGCCCAGGATTGGGGGGGCTTGATCGGGCTTCGGCTCGTGGCCGTCCACCCCGACCGCTTCGACAGAGTCGTCGTCGCCAACACGGGTCTTCCGATCGGCGAACACGATCCCACCGAGGCGTTCATGGAGTGGCGCGACTTCTCGATCAACGCACCGTCGTTCCCGATCGGCAAGATCCTGCAGAACTCGACGGTGACGGAGCTGCCGGCCGAGGTGCTGGCAGCGTACGAGGCGCCCTTCCCCGACGACTCGTACCTGGCGGCCGCCCGCATCTTCCCGTCGCTCGTGCCCATCTCACCCGACGACCCCGCCGTGCCGGGCAACCGGGCTGCATGGGAGGTACTCAAGCGATGGACCAAGCCGTTTCTCACTGCGTTCTCCGACTCCGACCCGATCACCCGCGGCGGGGAACGCCCCTTCCAGAAGCTGATCCCGGGAGCCCAGAACCGGGAGCACGTCACGATCGAGGGCGCCGGCCACTTCCTCCAGGAGGACAAGGGCGAGGAGCTCGCCGAGCTGCTGATCAGCTTCGCCGCGGAATAGCAGCCGCGTGGCCTCGGGTGATGTCTTCGAGCACGCGCCGAAGGTAGAGCTGCATCTCCATCTCGAGGGAGCCATCCCTCTGCCGACGTTGTGGGAGATCATCAAGGGCCACGGCGGCGATCCCGAGATCGAATCGATCGAGGATCTCCGCCACCGCTTCGCGTACCGCGACTTCCCGCATTTCATCGACACGTGGTGGTGGATGACCGGGTACCTGCGCACCCCCGACGACTTCACCTACGCGGCCGAGGCGGTCGCACGCCATCTCGCCGACCAGAACATCGTCTATGCCGAGGCTTCGTTCTCCCCGACCGACTTCACCAGGCACGGTTTGGCGGTGCATGACCTGGCAATGGCGGTTCGTCGAGGTCTCGACCGGGTTGGCGAGACCCGCGTGACGCTCAACTGCGATCTCGTCCGTGATCCGGGACCGGAGCGCGCCGCCGAGACCCTCGCCGCCGTCCTCGAGGTGGCCGCAGACGCCGGTGTCCGTGGCATCACGATCGGCGGCTCGGAGCAGGCCCACCCTCCGGAACCGTTTGCCGCGGTGTATGCCACGGCCGCCGACGCCGGGTTGCATCGCACCGCCCATGCCGGCGAGGCGGCCGGCCCGGAGAGCGTGTGGGGTGCCATCCGCAGCCTCGGAGTGGAGCGCATCGGGCACGGAGTCCGATCCGTCGAAGATGACGAACTGCTCGCCTACCTCGTCGACGAGCAACTCCCCCTCGAGGTCTGCCCGACGTCGAACCTCCGCACCGGGGTGGCGCCGAGCTGGCCGGATCACCAGGTGGGCCGGCTGCTCGACGCCGGTGCCGCCGTCACCATCAGCACAGACGATCCGGCGATGTTCCACTGCGATCTCGCCGGCGAGTTCCGCAAGCTGACCGAGCACTTCGGCCCCGACCTGGTCGACGTCGAGCGCTTGACGCTCGCCGCGGTCGACGCATCGTGGCTTGCGACCGAGGAGAAGGCGGCTCTCGCCGCCGAGATCCGGACGTGGTGGCGTGTCAACGGTTGCGGGCGGCCCTGATGTGGTCGCAGACGACCGAACTTGCGTATCTCCCGCCGCGATGACGCGGTGAGATACGCAAGTTCGGCTGGGACCCCCTATCGGTCGACGCCGATCACGGCCCCCACTCGTCGAGGGTGAGCGCAACGATCACGGGACGGCCATCCTCGTAGTCGATCGACACGTACCAGATGGTCCAGTCGAGGCCGCCGTAATCGGGATTGTCTCCTGAGTCGTAGACCCCGATGTAGTTGAAGCCGCTCAGCTCGAACGGGATCGCAAACGCGGGCGGCCGTCCATTGCCTCCCTCGATGGGCTCGTTGACGGTCGTCACCGCGTCAGGGTCGTCCCACGTGCTGTTGAAGCGATCGGTGATGGCCTCGGCGAACGTCCGGTCCCGGATCTCGTTCGCCTGATCAGGGTCGTTCACGTCGAGGGCGTTGGACGGCCACTTGTAGGTGGTGCCATCGGTGAGGATGCCATCCAGCTCGTCGTGATCGAAACGGACCGGCGCATCGTGATGCGACACGTACAGACCTCGCTCGGACACGAAGCCTCGGATGTCGTCGCCGGCTGCGATCGCATCGCTGAAGCCCTGGATCAGCGGGATGACATCGTCACCTGGGAAGGCTGCTTCGAGCTCCGGCTCCACGTGCGCCAGGAAGTGGTCGTTCACCCATCCGGCGCCCGCCGGCGTCGCCAGCTCGATCCACGTCGAGCTGCCAACGGCCGCCTCCACACCGGTGGCAACGACCTCGGTCCCCGGCGCCAGCATTCCGATCACCTGGTACGACACACCTGGCCCCAGCCGCACGTTGAGCACATCGTCGTCGGCGACCAGCACGACACGGCGCACGTCGTCGGCACCGGAGGGATCGGGCAGGTCCTCTTGCTCCCACCGTGGGGTTCCGTCGAGCACGGTCGGGGTCAACGGCACCGCCGACAGGTAGTCCTCACGCACCGCCGGTTCTTCGAGCAGCAAGCCCTCCGAGGAGAACACGGTCACCGGCTCGCCATCCAACCAGAACTCGACTTCGTCGACGCTGGGAAACTGGGTCAGCGTGTACACGACTTGAGCCAGTCGCGTGATCATCGCAAACGAGCCGCCGCCGGCCTCGAACTCGCGGCTGAGGTCCACCGTGGCGCGCCCGTCCTCGATCACCAGGCCGAGGAGCAGCGTGTCGGTGGGGACAGAGCTGGTCAGCCCGATCTCCTCCTGGGTCTGCGTCGGTCCGGCAATGAGGGCACGGACGGCGTTGGCGGCGATGTCGGGCGTAGCCGGCACACGAGTCGCGACGGCGGTGGCGTACTGCGAGTCCTGCAGGAAGTAGACATCGACGAACTGGGTCTCCTCCGGCACGGTGGTCGTCGTGGACGACGGGTCCGGAGCTGCCGTCGGGTCCGGAGCCGTTGACGTCGGCGGCGCGGTCGACGTGGTGACCGGGCCACTGGCGCCGTCACCCGTCGTCACCGGTCCGCCATCACCCACCTCGTTGCCACCACCACAGGCGGCGACGACGAGGATCAGTCCAGCCATCAAGATCATGAGACGCCTCACGGTGCACCTCCTCGATCGTCCGTTGTCATCTCCCCTTCATGATGGAGCGCAGGCTTCGCAGGCCCATCACGGCTGCGTAACAGTTCGGTCACAGGCAGCACCAGCTCGAAGATCAGCCCGGTCGGCTGATTCGGCCTCACGGACAGCGTGCCGCCGAGCCGTTCCGCATGGGCCTTGGCGATGGCGAGACCGAGGCCGGTACCGCCCGTCCTGGCCGAGTCTGCGCTGTAGAAGCGATCGAACAGATGGGGAAGCGTCCCCGGCGGCACGCCCGGACCCCCATCGGCCACCGAGATGGAAAGCCGGCCATCGGCAACCTCGGCCGTCACGAGTACCGCGGCCCCCGCGGCGTGCCGAGCTGCGTTGTCCAACAGGTTGCCGACGGTGCGATCGAGCGACCGACGATCCGACTCGACGACGATCGTGCTGTCGGCCTCGAGACGCGCCGCAGGGAGGCGCTCGTTGATCTCGGCCTGCAACAACGCAGCCACTGCGATCTCGTCCGTCCCTTGCATCGATACGGCGGCGTCGAGCCGGGAGATCTCGAGCAGGTCGGCCACCAACCTGCGCAGCCGGCTGACGTCGTGCGACAGCAACTCGCTCACCCTGCGAGCCGACGGCGGCATGTCATCGAGGTGGGCCTGAAGCATCTCGGCTTCCGTCACGAGTGCTGTGAGAGGCGTCCGCAGCTCGTGGGAGACGTCGGCGACAAATCGCTCCTCCCTGGCGCGGGCCGCCTGCAACTCGTCGATCTTGGCCTCGAGCGACGCCGCCATCGTGTTGAACGACTCGGCCCACACTCCGAACTCGTCGCGGGATTCGACGGGAAGCCGCACCGACAGGTCCCCACCGGCGATCCGGCGTGCGGCGACTCCAGCGTTGCGGACGGGTCGCAGCACGCCGCGCGCCACGAGTCCGGCAACGAGCGCACCGAGCACCGCAACCGCTCCACCCGCAAACAGAAGCACCCGGCGGAGCTCGACGAGTGCGGCATCGACCTCAGCGGCAGAGAAGAAGAAATAGAAGTCGGGCCCGGCGTCCGGTCTGCGCCCACCCACGATCAGTTGGGAGTCGGAACCCGAGCCGATGAACTGGTAGCCGTACCTGCCCTGAGCGACAAGAGCTCGCAGTTGCGGCTCGATCTGCTCGCCGGCATCGAACAGCGCAAACTCCGATGCATAAGCATCGTCGCTGCCATCGAACTCGACGTACACCGCCACCGCGCCGCGCTGCAGGAATCGTTCGGCGAGGCCGGACGATTCGAAGTCGGCGCGCAGCGCATCGGCGGGTAGGACGTCCTCGGATGCCAGCACGCCGACGTTGAACTCGGCCCGATCCACCGCATCGATCACCAGCTGGTCGCGAAGCGAGCGCTCGACCAGCACGTAGGAGGTGACGGCGACCACGGCCGCCGTCACGAGAACGAGACCGATCATGGTGGCGACGAGCCGGCCGCGGAAGCCACCCACCATCAGCGGGTGGCCCGATATCCGACGCCGCGCACCGTTTCGATCAGCCGGGGGTCCGAAGGGTCGGGCTCGATCTTGGCGCGGAGCCGCTGGATGGCGACGTCGACGATGCGGGAATCGCCGAGGTAGTCGTAACCCCAGACCCGCTCCAGCAGGACTTCACGTGTGAACACCTGCCCCGGCCGGCGGGCCAGTTCGACGAGCAGCCGGAATTCCGTCGGGGTCAGTCCGAGCTCGGTGTCTTTGCGGCTGGCGGTGTGGGCGAGGACGTCGACGTGCACGTCGCCGATGGTGAGCGACTCGGCGGGGTCGGCATGACGGGCGCGCCGGAGCGCGGCGCGGATGCGTGCCACCAATTCGGGCATCTCGAACGGTTTCGTCACGTAGTCGTCGGCGCCCGACTCGAGCCCGACGACTACGTCGATCGTGTCGGCTCGCGCCGTCAGCATGATGACCGGCGTCGCCGACTCGGCCCGGATGGCTCGGCACACCTCGAATCCATCCCGTTTCGGCAACATGACATCGAGCAGCACGAGGTCGGGACGATTGCGGTGGAATTCTTCGAGCGCGGCATCGCCGTCGGCGGCGGTCACCACTTCCAGGCCGGCGGCTTCGAGCCCGAGCTGGGTGACCTCGCGGATGGAGGGGTCGTCCTCGACGAGCAGGATGTGTGCATCCATCCCCGGAAGTATGGCGGGATCGGGACGCATCCCAGGCTCAACGGACCGCCATCACTCCCGACGACCGGTCGCGGCACGCCGCTGCCGCCCCGGCAGACCGTGGAGTCGACGGCTCCTCAAGCTGCGTGGTCGCTGCCAGACTGCGATGCATGACACAGCGCACGCGCACCCTTCTTCCCCCAGGCGCGTGGGTGGCGGCAGGAGCAGCTGTTGCGCTCCTGCTTGCGGTCTCGGGCCGTTATGGGTTCCACCGCGATGAGCTCTACTTCGTCGTGGCGGGGCGGCGTCTCGACTGGGGATTTGTCGACCAGCCACCGCTCACCCCCGTGGTAGCTCGGGTCTCCGAGCTCGTTCTCGGCGTATCGCCGACGGCCCTCCGTATCCTCCCAGCCCTTGCAGTGGGCCTGGTGGTGGTGCTCACCGCGGACATGGCGCGGCGGTTTGGCGGGGGTCGCACCGCACAGATCTTCGCTGCGGCAACCACCGCAGGCGCAGGTGTGCTGCTGGGCGAGGGCCACCTGCTCAGTACCGCGATCTTCGACTTCGCTCTCTGGTCGGCGGGTCTGTGGATCATGGTGCGGCTGCTGGAAGGGACCGACGAGCGGTGGTGGCTGGCCTTGGGCGGCGTCGTCGGCCTGGGCATGCAGAACAAGCACACGATCCTGTTCCTCGCCGCGGCGTTGCTCCTGAGCCTTCTCGCCATCGACCGGCAGCGTCTTGCGCGTCCCGTGCCCTGGGTCGGTGTGGCGATCGCATTCGCCATCGCACTCCCCAACATCGTCTGGCAAGCCGCCAACGACTGGCCGCAGCTGGAGATGGCGGAGGCGCTGCGGAACCGATCCGACGGCCCTGTGGCATTCGTCGCGCTGCAACCGGCCTTGCTGTCGATCACGCTCGCCATCCCGGCCGCCGTGGGCTTGTGGCGGCTGCTGCGCTCGGAAAGACTCCGACCGTGGCGGGTCCTCGCCTTCACCTACCTGATCCTGTTCGTCGTGTTCCTGCTGACGGGCGGCAAGGCCTACTACATCGCCCCCATGTACTCGGCCATGCTGGCGGCGGGGGCACTGTGGTTCGAGGAGTTGGGGACCATCGGCAAGCGGACGATGATCGTGGCAGCTGCAGTGGGGGTGACAATCGGCCTCTTCATCGCTCTGCCGCTGCTCCCACCGCAGTCGTCGGGGACTCTGGACGTCACGGGTGAGCTCGGCGAGACCGTCGGGTGGCCGGAGCTGGTGAATCAGATCGTCGCCGTGCGGGACAGTCTCCCTCAGGATCAGCAGAGCAACGTCGTCGTGCTGACGAGTTCGTACGGCGAGGCGGGAGCCGTCGACGTTCTTGGTCGAGAGCGAGGCTTGCCCGCCGCCGTCAGCGGCCACAACACCTACTGGCTCTGGGGGCCCCCGCAGCACGACGGTCCGATCATCGGGGTCGGTGTGGTGAGCGGGACGCTCGAGCCCATCTGCCCTGGTCTACGACGCGTGGCCACGATCGGAAACCCCTACGGCGTGGAGAACGAAGAGGCCGGGCTTCCCATCTTCCTCTGCCGGCAGCCGTCCCGCCCGCTGACGGACGTATGGGACGCCGTGCGGCACTACAACTGATCCACCGCGTGCGCCGCGGCGGCCGATCTCCTCTTGCGCCCGAATCTGTCACACCCCATTGATACGTTGGCGGCATGAACACGATCTTGGACACGAGGAACGACACGGCATCCCGGGACGACTTTGCGAGCGCCGAGCGGTCGCTCACCGAGGCGGGCATCGCTTTCACGGTCGTGCACGGCTGCCCACACCCGACGTGTGAAGTGTGCCTTCCCGCCGACGTGCCGGTCGCCGCCTGACCGCCCCGGCGCCGAGCGGAGGCGACTGGCCCGGCACGGCTCGGGCAGGGATACCGTTGGCGGGTGCCGGCGGGCAATCGATGCAACGCGAGCTCACCCAGCTCAAACGACGACTCGAGGTCGTCGCCGGGTGACGGTGCCGGCTCAGGCGGGGGTCAACCACATGACGAAACCACCACGGGAAGCAAGGGCGGCTTCGTGCGTGTCCCCCGGCGCCACGACGTGGGTCTCCCACGAGTAGTCGTGCGGCGAGGTTCCGTCGCTGATGACGCGGGCCGCGGCGGGGTGGTCGAGCATGCCGAGCGGGATCAGGAGGCGCATGGGCTCGTCCCGTCCGGAGATCGCCGCAACGAACCAGTCGGCGCCCCGGCGGCGGGCGACGACGACGAAGTCTCCCGGCGAGCCGTCGAGGAAGACGGTCTCGTCCCAAGCCGCCGGCACCGCGGCGAGCATGGCGCGCACGGGCTCCGGACTCCAGCGATACGAGTCGTCGGAGTCGGCGAAGTGCTGGAGCCCGGATTCGAAGACGACTGAGAGGGCGAGCTCGTGGGCGTTCGTCGTCACGTGCGGGTACCGCTGATCGGAGAACGTCACCGGGGTGTAGTCCATCGGCCCGACGACGTTGCGGGTGAAGGGCAGGATCGTGTTGTGCCAAGGGGCGGCAGCGGGATAGTCGTCGCGGAAGCCATACTGCTCGGCGCCCGCGACTCCTTCCATCGTCATCACATGAGGCCATGTGCGTGGCCAGCCGCGAGGCACGGTCGACCCGTGGAAGTTGACCATCAGCCGGCGCTCCGCGGCATCATGCAGGATGTCGCTGTACAGCCGGATGCTCTCCTGCTTGTCGCTGTGGAAGAAGTCGACCTTCAAGCCGGCGACACCCCACTCGACCAATCGGTCCATCTCGGCGCGCCGTGATCGCGGGTCGTGCATCCGATCCCGAGGTTCTTCGGTGACCGTGTTGTGAGGCCCTCCCGAGTTGTACCAGAGGAACACTCCAACCCCGCGTTCGGCGGCATAGCGAACGAGATCCGCCATCACTCCATCCGCGTGCACGTTCCAGTTGGCGTCGACGAGGGTGTATTCCCAACCGAACTGCTGTGCGAGATCCACGTAGGCCCTCAGACGTGCGCGGCTCTTCGGGCTGTCGTGCTCGGACCACCAGCTCCAGGAGACCCTGCCCGGCCGCACCCAGGAGAAGTCGCCGCGGGCAGGATGGGCGAGAGCGTTGACCAGATCCGAGGAGGCGACTGCAGCGGGATCGTCGCCGAGGATCATCACCCGCCACGGCATGGTCCACGGCATGCGGTGCGATGGGGCGACATCGCCGATTCCGGCCCCCTCCCCGGCGGCGGGGAAGACGATGCGGTAGCGGGAGCCGTCGCTGGCCAGCCTGCAGCCCACGTAGCTGGTGTCGAGATCGGACTCGGCGAGCAGGACCCAGCCCGCGGGCGTATCGAACAGCGCGGGCATGTTGAAGGTCGTTGCGGAGCCTGGATCGTCGCTCGGTACACCGTTGAGGTACAGATTCTCGTAGGCCGGTGCGGCGTAGCCGGGTGATTGCATCGGCTGCAGCCAGGCTCGCACGTCGCCGGCGAAGCCGAACGACGTGGTCTCCTCGAGGAGTTGCAGGGTGGACGGGTTGTCGGCCGAGAAGCGGTAGCGAAACGCAACCCCGTCGTCGGCAGCACAAGCCACGACGTCGAAGCGGGCGCCCTCCGGTTCGCGGAACGTGAGGACACGCTGCTCTGCCCGCAGCGCCCCCTGACGGCGTTTGCCGTGGGCCATGGTGTACGGGACGTCCACACGCACCGGCTCCCCCAGGCCAGTGCTCTCGAGCCGCGAGACGAAGCTCGCATCGCTGCGCACGAGACCCATACGACCGGCGGACACGACGGTGGCATCGTCGCGGGTCGTTTCGAAGCCGATCTCTCCGGCGGCGTCCAGCCACACCGTGAGCGCGTTGCGCCCATCGGGTGACCGCGTCACGCATCTCATGCCGAGCCCCTCGTTCGACTGCGCCGCTATGCAGCGTCAGCCCTTCGTGGAGCCCGGTGTGAGCCCGGCGACAACCGACGCTGCAACGGGGCAAACACTATCAGCGTGGCTCTCGCGGCCGGCAGCGAGCCGGCAGCAATCACGCCGGTACTCCGTCACGCCGGAGCCGCGGCCAGCCTTCGCGTGGTCCGTAGCTGGTCCCTGGCGAACACCACGAGTGCGATCCACACCATCGTGAAGCCGAACGCCTGACCAGTCAGCGGTGTTTCGCCATAGAGGAGCACGCCGACGATGAGTTGGAGGGTCGGGGCGATGTACTGCAGGAGACCCATCGTCGACAGCGGAATCCGCTGCACCCCTGCACCGAACATCCAGAGGGGCACCACGGTGGCGAGACCGGCAGCGAGGAACCACACCGCCGTCGCCGGGCTGCGAGTGAAGTTGGACTCGCCGGCCGACACGAGCCACATCACGTACCCGAGCCCTGGGAGCGCCAGCAGGGCCGTCTCCCCCAGCAGGCCGGGCAGCGCCGGCGCCGATCCGGGGAGCTTCTTCAGGAGTCCGTAGAGGCCGAAGCTCACCGCCAGGGTCAGGGACACCCACGGTAGAACGCCCAGCAGCAATGTCATGCCAAAGACGCCGACGGCGGCGATCGTGACCGCGATGCGCTGCGCCGGGCGCAGATGCTCCCGCAGCACGATCACGCCGAGCGCCACGGACACCAACGGGTTCATGAAATAGCCGAGACTCGCCTCGAGGATGCGCTCGTTGGTCACAGCCCACAAGAACACGCCCCAGTTGGTGAGGATCAACACCGCCCCGAGCGCGGCCAGAGCGATGGTCCGACGAGACGAGTATGCCGTTCGGAGCCGTCGCCACCCGCGCTGCACCGCCACGACGGCGAGCATGATGGGTACGGCCCACACCACACGATGCGCCAGGATCTCCGTGGAACGGACGTCCGCGACGAGTTTCCAGAAGATCGGCGAGAGGCCCCAGGCCACGTAGGCCCCGATGCCCAGCCACATCCCGGCTCGTTGTTGACTCACACCGCTCCTGCGCGTCGAGGGCCCGATTCTCCCACGGGCGGCACCGGCCCCGTCATCTGCCACCTGCGCATCCGGGTGACCTCGCAGGACGCGGTACACCGCTTCGAGCCGGCAGCTGCCACGATGGGCGGATGATCGATCGCGACTCCTACCTCTTCTTCGTCGATCGTGCCCTCGACGGCATGATCGAGATCGTCACCGGGCTGGGCGACGACCTCGCCAACCGTACACCCGGGATCCCCGGAGCCAACTCGCCCTATGCCCTGCTGACGCATTGCCTGGGCGTCATGGAGTACTGGGCCGGAGCCCTGGTGGCCGGGAGGACCGTTCACCGAGATCGCGATGCAGAGTTCGTCGCGGCCGGCCCGGTGGCAGGGCTCGTTGCGGCTGCCGAGGCTGCGCGCACTCAGTTGCGGCACGATGTCGACGCCGCCGACCTCGGTGGTGAGCTGCGCGGGATTCCGCCGCCAACCTACCGAGGCCCCGGAATCCTCCTGACTCAGGCGGGGGCCCTCCAGCACGTGTACGAGGAGCTCGCACAGCACCACGGCCAGATGGAAGTGATCCGCGACGCCATCGTGGTCGCAGACCGAACATGACCGGTTTCGAGTATCTCGACCCGGCGTGGCTGCGAGCCAAGCCGGGGCTGAAGTGGTCCCGACCTCGACCGGCGCTGGCGGCATGGGTTGCGGATATGGACTTCCCCATCCCTCCGCCGGTTGCCGCGGCGCTGCACCGCACGGTCGACGGAGGCGATCTGGGATATCCCAATCTCGATGACGGCAACCCGCTCGCCGTTCCGTTCACCGACCGAATGCGAACCCGCCACGGTTGGGAACCGGACCCGGCCCGGGTCTGGACCTTCACCGACGTCCTCAACGCCGTACAGGCGATCCTCCACATGACGACCGAGCCGGGCGACGCCGTGGCGGTGCACGCCCCTACCTACCCACCCTTTCTTGCGACGCTCGATCGGATGCAACGACCCTCGTCGCCCATCCCGTTTCGCGCCACGCCGGAGGGGTGGCGTGTCGATCCGATCTCCGCCGAGCGGACGCTGCGGAACGCGCGAGTCCTGCTTCTCGTCAACCCGCACAACCCGACCGGACGCGTGCTTACTCGACCCGAGTTGGAGATCCTGGCAGAGCTCGCCGCAGAGCACGACATGCTGGTGATCGCAGATGAGGTACATGCCGAGTTGGTCTACCCCGGGCATACTCACATCCCCTTTGCCTCGCTCAACGACGACGCAGCCCGGCGGACGGTGACGCTGACCTCGGCGTCGAAGACCTTCAACCTCGCCGGCATTCGCACGGCGGTCGCCCACGTCGGCCACGATGCAGCCTGGCGAGGACTGGAGGAGCGTCCAGAGCGCCTGTGGGGCGCCGTTGCCAATCTGAGCGTCGCCGCCACGCTTGCCGCGTGGAACGAAGGCGATGACTGGCTTTCCGGCCTGCTCACCCGTCTCGACACGAATCGCGGCACGCTCACCGAATTTGTCGCCGAACGCATGCCCGCAGTGCGCTGTCACTCACCCGAAGGCACCTATCTCGGCTGGCTCGACTACTCGGCAACGTCACTCGGCGACGATCCCGCCGGGGCATTGCTGCGCCGGGCCGGCGTCGCCCTCAGCCCCGGCCTGCATTTTGGGCCGGCAGGCGCCGGCTTCGCCCGGCTCAACTTCGCAACGGCGCCCAACGTTCTGGAGGAGCTGCTGGAGCGCATCGCCCGAGTGCTGTGACTCAATCGTCGGGCAGGTCGAGGCAATGGACATGCATCGGATCGAGCACGGCGTGCCCGTTCGTCGCCACCGTGGCACACATCTGTCGTGCAGCTGCCGGCCGGTCGGAGACCCGCCAGCCCGTGAACGGGGAAGGCGTGTCGTAGAGCTTCCACGGACCGGCACCAGGCACACCCGCTTCGGTCACGGGCACGGTGTCGAAGAAGAAGTGGATGTGGTGGGAGGCCGGATCGCTGCCGATGAGCGGCTCGAAATCCGTCCGGTAGGTGATGTGGTACGCCCCGTCGACCACCGTGATTGCATCGATGATGACGTCGAGGCCGTCCTCCGGTGACAGTGTGGTGGTCGTGACCGCCGGTAGCGTCGTGGTTGGCGACGCCGTGGTCGACGTCGTCGTGCTGGTCGTGCTCTCCGCGGCGTCAGGCATCACGACCGCACTGTCTCCCGCGGCCGCCACGGGCGGGGCCGTCGTTGTGGCATCGCTGGCCTCGCCGGCCGCCGGACTGGAGCTCAACGCGGCGATACCGATCACGGCGGCCGCCACGATGGCGGCAGCCACACCTCCGATGGCAAACCAGGGACGCGATCGCTCGGAGCCCTTGTGCGGCGAGTCGATCGCAGCAAACGCGGTCGATGCGTCGTCGGGGACCGGTGGAGTTGGGGCAGCGTCCGCGGCGCCTGCCGTGGCCAGCACGGCAACGGGTACGCCCTCACTGGGGGCCGTATCGTCCACGACCTCGGGCGCCGGCTCGGGAGGGGCAGCGGCGATCGCCGCATCCGCCGGTGCGACCACTGGGGCGACGAGATCGGTCGATGCTGCGGCCAGTGCCGCCCCGAGAGCAACGGTGTGCTTGGGGTGGACATCGACCGCGATGGGTCTGCCCAGCTCTGCGCCGACCATCTCCGCGATCAACGGAATCCTCGAGGAGCCGCCGACCAGGAGCACGGTCGTGAGGTCCTCGGGCTCGACCGCCGCGCTGCGCAAGGCGCGTCGCAACGCCTCGATCGTCTGATTGATCGAGGGTCGGATCATCGCCTCGAACTCCGACCGGGTCAGCCGGACCTCCGTTTGCAGGCTCGGCAGCAGGATCGGTATCGACACGTCCGTGTCGCTGGAGAGGGCTTCCTTGGCCGCAACGCACTCCTGGCGAAGCCGCGCCACCGCCTGCACCGTGGCGGGATCCTGCGGGTCGAGCCCGTCCAACTCGGGACCGGTGAACCGCATCGCATGCTGGAAGATGGCCTCGTCGAAGTCGATGCCCCCCAGACGCTCGACACCCTCCACCTGTCCCAAGAGCTCGAACGGGCGCTCGCCGTCCGTCTTGCGCAGCACCGCAGCGTCGAATGTGCCGCCACCCAGGTCGTACACCGCCACGACCTCCCCGGCGAGCAGTCGCTCCGTGGCTGCGTAGTGGATGGCAGCGGCCTCGGGTTCGGTGAGGATGGTCACGTCGCCGGCGTCGGCCATACGGACCGCCTGGTGCAGCACGTCGACCTTGTACGGGCCCCAGTTGGCCGGGTGCGTGAGTGCGATACCGGCCGGCGGCTCGCCTTGCCGCTCGTTCACCTCTGCAAGCACACGCCGCAGGAGCTCGGCGGTGAGGCTGTCTGCCGAGTACGGCGTGACCCCGACCATGACCGGTGTGGTGTCGCCGACACGGCGCTTGAACTCGCGCACCACCCGGGAGGGGTCGCTGAGCCCGCGCCGGATGGCTGATTCGCCGGTGAGCACGTCGCCGTCATCCTTGAAGAAGAGCACAGACGGCACGACGGCGGAGCGGTCGCCAAGCGTGACGATCTCGGCCCTCCCGTCCCGTACAAGCGCTGCACCGACATACGTCGTGCCTAAGTCGATTCCGAGGTAGTAGGTCATCGTCATCCCCCTGGGTCGTGTCCCATCGTTCCCGATGGCTCGGGTGGTTCTCTCCCGCGGCCGGGGCCGCTCGTCAGTGGTGTACCGCAGATGCGCCGGCATGGGCATACCCAAACCGGATATGAGTAGCCCCTACTCATGCCACCTGGTCCGATCTCGGATATCCCTCTTGGCATGGACCGCCACCCACAAGACCGGTGGTGCGGAAGACGGTCGGAACCACCGACCGCAACTCGAACAAAGGGGGATTCCCATGTCCATGTTGCAGGACTTCTTCTCCTTCCTGACCGAACTGTTCCAGGAGGGTGAGGAGATGGACCACGAGACGGTGAAAGAACGCCTCGCCGAAGAGGGCTACGAGGACGTCACCGCCTACGACGTGAAAGAGGCCGTGAGCCTGATGTACGAGGAAGGCAGCGTGTTCAACTCGCAGCAGTCGTCGTATCTGGACGCCTACACCGGCGGCAACGCCGTCGACCAGAGCTTCAACGCGGGTGACATCGGTGTCGTCAACGCACCGAGTGTTGCACAGACCGGCGGGTCCTCAGGAGGGGGCAGCTCCTCCGGTGGCGGCTACCCGGCACCGCCACCTCCGCCTCCCATGGATCCCGGCGAGGGATACACCCCGCTGGATGCCGCAGTGGAACAGATCATCTACGTCAACAACATCACCAACAACACGACGGTCAACGATCAGGACGTGTTCGAGGACAACGACATCGTCACCGATGCGTCGGTCAATCAGACGCTCCTCGCCGCCGGTGATGTCCACCAGGACTTCGACACGACGGTCGTTGGTGAGGAAGGAATCGCCGTCGACGGCCCGGTCGAGGACTCGAACCTCGTCACCGGCGACAACGAGGGCTACATCATGGACGATGTCGAGGACAGCGCCTTCGTGGGCGGCGACAACTCGGGCGTCAATGCGGTCGGCTCCAACGTCGAGGGCAACGCCCTCGGTGACCACAACACGGTGTTGAGCGACGCGGACGGCAACGCAGTAGGCGACAACGCGGCGGCGCTCAACGTCGGCGGCAACACCAATGCCCCGACGGCACTGGGTGGCGACGCCATCTACGCCGATAGCAGCGCCGTCGAGACCGGTGACGGCGACCAAGCCGCCATCGCCGACTCCGCCGTCGGGAGCGCCGGCTTCGGATCGGGAGATGCCACCAACACGACGATCAGCGACAACTACATCGATGATTCGGCCGTGCAGACCGGCGACTACAACGAAGCCGATGTTGCCCCGACGGAGACGCTGGATGCCAGCATCGACGTCGTGGCCATCGACGACAGCGCCCTCATCGGATCCGGGGTCAGCGCCGACGGCGACGCCACGGGAGAAGTCGACCTCGACCTGGATCTCACCGAGATCGAGGTCACGGCCGAAGCGGAGCCGGAGCCAGAGCCCGAACCGGCAGGCTCCTGAGGGGGGAGCCTTGGGGGAAGACCGCATTGCACTCGTGCGGTCTTCCCCACCAGGGCGTCGACGCACCATGCAGACCCAAGCACTTCAACTCGTACAACTCGCCCAGCAGGCCACGACGGCCTACGGGAGGGCCGACCTGACCGCGCACCTGGATCAGATCGCCGATCGGATCGGCGACCCCGCTCTGCGGCTTCTGGTCGTAGGGGAGTTCAAGCAGGGCAAGAGCACGCTCGTGAACGCCATGCTCAACGCACCGGTCTGCCCTGTCGACGACGACGTGGCGACCTCGGTGCCGACCGTGGTGCGCTATGCCCCGGAACCCCGGGCAGCGATCCGGCGTCAGAGGGACGGGACGGATGCCGACCCGACCGAGGAGACCATCGGGTTCGATGAGCTTCCCATCTACGCCTCGGAGCTCGGCAACCCGGCCAACGAGCGCCGGCTGCACAGCGTCGAGGTCGGGCTGCCACGCCGGCTGCTCTCGGGAGGGCTCACACTCGTGGATACGCCCGGCGTCGGAGGCTTCGGCTCGGCGCACACCGCGGCGACCATGGCCGCGCTGGCATCGGCGGACGCAGCGCTCTTCGTGAGCGATGCGTCGCAGGAGCTGACGGGTCCAGAGATGGAGTTCCTCCGGTTTGCCGCAGGGGCCTGCCCGCATCTCGCATTCGTGCTGACCAAGACCGACTTCTACCCCGACTGGGAAGAGATCCGGGAGCTGAACCGTGGCCATCTCGAGAGGGGCGATGTCACCGCATCCATCTTCCCGGCCTCGGCGACATTGCGCCTCAAGGCGATCGAGTCCGAGGATCGCAGGCTGAACCTCGAGTCCGGCTACCCGGCCATCACCGACTGGATAGGCGCCATCGTGGCGGACCGCGGTGGCAGTCGCACCGTTGCCGCCCTCGCCGAGGTGAGAGGCGTCGTCCACCAGCTGCGCACGACCTTTGCGGCAGAACGCGATGTGCTGGCAGACCCGCAGCGTGGCGAGGAGGTTGTGGCTGCATTCAACACGGCCAAGGAGCAGGCCGATGCCCTCCGCGGCCAAGCAGCCCGGTGGCAGGTGACCCTCAACGACGGGATAGCGGACCTCACCGCGACCATCGACCACGATCTTCGATCACGGATGCGCAACATCTCTCGGGAAGCGGACGCCACGATCGAAGGCGAGGACCCGGCGGTCATCTGGGACGAATTCACCGCGTGGCTCAAGAAGCAGGTCAGCCATGACGTGGCTGCGTCGTTTGTGGCGCTTGCGTCTCAGACCAATGAGCTGTCCCACGTGGTCGCCGAGCATTTCGCCGACGGCAACGCCCCGATTCGCATCGACATGGACACTCGCGGCGTCTTGCAGACCGCCGGGTCCATCGAGACCCGCACTCGCGTCGAGAACACCGACCCCAGCGTGGGTGGTCGCAGCCTCACCGCCCTGCGGGGCTCCTATGGCGGCCTCTTGATGTTCGGGATGGTGGCGCAGATGGCCGGCCTGGCGATGCTCAACCCGGCAACGGCGCTAGTCGGTGTGTTGATGGGCCGTAAGGCCGTGAAGGACGAGAAGCAACGGTTGCTGACCGTCCGCCGCCAGCAGGCGAAGATCACGACGCGGCAGTTCATCGACGATGCGAGCTTTGCGGTGGGTAAGCAGATGAAGGACGCCCTTCGTGCGGTACAGCGCGAGCTGCGCGACCACTACCAGGCACGGGCCGACGAGCTCAACCGCTCGATCGCCGAATCGCTCAGCGCCGCCAAGTCGGCCGTCGCGGCTGGGGAAACGGAACGCACCAAGCGGTTGCGAGACGTCGATGCGGAGCTGCAACGCCTCGACGGGCTCGACCAGCGGCTGGCGTCGGCCATCGATGAGGGGGGACGATGACTTCGCTCCACGACGACGTGCGTGCGCTCGTCTCGCGCGCCCAGACCGCATACGCCGGAACAGGCACCGCTCCCATCCTTGCGGAGGTGCGTAGCCGCCTCGAAGCCCCGCTACGACTTGCGATCGCCGGCCGAGTCAAGGCGGGCAAGTCGACACTGCTGAACGCCCTCGTCGGCGAGCAGCTCGCCCCCACGGATGCAGGGGAGTGCACCAAGATCGTCACTTGGTATCAACACGGGCACACCTACCGTGTCCGGCTCGACCTCAGCGACGGCAGCTCCGTCCCGGCCCGGTTCACGCGCACGCACGGAGCCATCGACGTGGAACTCGGCACTCGCCGCCCGGAAGACATCGAGCGCATGGTCGTCGAGTGGCCGTCACCACGCCTCGCCGACGTGACGCTCATCGACACTCCCGGAATCGCCTCGGTGAACACCGATGTCTCCGCCAGGACGATGGAGTTCCTCTCACCCGGCGACGATGCTCCCACTGATGCCGATGCGGTCTTGTATCTGATGCGGCACCTGCACTCGGCCGACCTTTCCTTTCTCGAGAGCTTCCACGACGACGAACTGGCCCACGCCAGCCCGGTCAACGCCATCGGGGTGATCTCGCGAGCCGACGAGATGGGTGTTGGCCGCCCGGACGCCATGCGCGTCGCTCACCGCGTTGCACGGCGCTATCGCCACGATCCCCAGATCATGCGACTCTGCCAAACGGTGCTCCCCGTCGGCGGGCTGCTTGCCGAGACAGCCGCGAGCCTCACCGAAGACGAGTATCGGGCGCTGGCATCCGTCGCATCGCTCGAGCGGGGCGAAACCGACGCATTGCTGCTTTCCGCCGACCGCTTCACGTCCGGCGAGACCCTGGCCGGGCTGACGCCGCTGGAACGACGTCACCTCCTGGACCGGTTCGGGATGTTCGGAGTCCGTATCGCACTCCCGCTGATCCGTCACGGCCGCACCCGATCCGGACGCGAGCTCGCAGCGGCGCTGCAGCAGCGGAGCGGCATCGACGAGCTGCGCGGCGAGCTCCTCGGTCGCTTTGGCGCCCGGAGCGACGTCCTCCGCAGCCGCTCGGCCCTCCGCACGGTGGCCGCAGTGATCGCCGACGACCGTAGCGACGGATCCGAGGCGTTGGCCGCCGAGGTCGAACGCATCGAGGCCTCGGCGCACGCCTTCGCCGAGATCCGGCTGTTGAACGCATTCCGGCAGGGAACAGTTGCCTTTCACGATGAGGAGACCGCCGAGGTGGATCGCCTGCTCGGGAGCGCAGGAGTTTCCGACCGAGAGAGGCTCGCTCTTCCCACAGGCGCCACCGTGGCCGAGGTCCGCAGTGCCTTGCTGGCGACCATCGATCGGTGGCGGCGACGCCAGGAGAATCCGCTGACCAATCGCGACGTCGCAGAGGCCGCAGGGATCCTCATCCGGACGTGCGAGGGGCTGCTGATGGAGCTGCCCGACGCACGCGGCGTCGCAAGCCTCGCCTGACGGTGGGCATCGGAGTCGACGAGAGCCGGCACGGCACCACTTCGACGTATCTCGGCCGTGCCGAGCCACTCCTGTCCCGGGTACACATCCACACGACCCGTGAGCTCATGACCCGACCATCCTCACCGGCGCAGATGCATCGGTATGCTTCCTCGATGGAGCTGCTCGAGCGAGCCGGCGAGCTCCAATCGTTGCAAGGAGCCCTGGACGATGCCCGGAAGGGCCGCGGGACGACAGCTCTGCTCTGCGGGGACGCCGGGATAGGGAAGACGAGCCTCATCAGGGCCTTCCTCTCCTCCGTCGACGACGTGACCGTGCTCCTCGGGGGTTGCGACGATCTCATCGCTCCTCGCTCATTCGGGCCATTCCGCGACATGGCGCGCCGCTCCGACCACCTGCCGGCCGATCTCGAAACCGCTCCCGAGCGCGAGAATCTCCTCGGGCACCTGCTCGACCTGATGGAGCGGACGCTCCGTCCGACCATTGCCGTCATCGAGGACGTGCACTGGGCCGATGATGCGTCGCTCGACGTGATCCGCTACCTGATGCGCCGGATGCCGTCGCTGCCGGCACTCCTCGTACTGAGTCTGCGCGACAGGGAGTTGCCGGAACACCACCCCCTCAGCGCACTCACCTCAGGACCTTCGGACCGGCCGCCGCTCCTCCTTCGCCTGCAACCACTGTCCCCCGCGGCGATCGCCGAGCTCGCCGCAGAGACCGACCTGGACGCCGCGTATCTCCATGAGGTATCCGGAGGCAATCCCTTCTACGTGGGACAGATGCTGGCAGCCTCGTCGACCGACATCGCCGAATCCGTGCGAGACACCGTGCTCGCACGGGCCGACCGGCTTTCTCCATCCGGCAAGGACGCGCTCCGTCTTCTCAGTGTGATGCCCGCCGGGGCCGATGCGTCTCTCGCAAGGATGCTCTTTGCCGAGGACCCGGATGCCCTCCACGACGCCGAGGGGTGCGGGCTGCTCGAAGTTCGCGACGATCGGATCACGTTTCGCCACGACCTGGGGCGCGAGGCCATCGAGCGGTCCCTGACCTTTGGCCAGCGCATGGCCCTCAACCACCGGGTGCTCGAGGCGCTGGTTGCGTCCAACGCCGACAGAACCAGCCTCGTGCACGTGGCTCGGGCAGCCGGCGATGCGGCCCGCGCCACGGAGTTTGCTCTCGATGTGCTGCGCGGCGAGCTCGCCCCTACCAACCACCGCGAGGTGTGGACACTGAGCCGCATCGCGCTGGAGCACACCGCGGGTCTCGATGACTTGACCATCGCCGACCTGCACATGCAGGCCGCCGAAGCGGGCAGGACCACGAACAACCACTCGGCAGGCCGGGATCATGCCGAGGAGGCGGTGCGCATCCTGCGGGCTACGGGAGCGGGGTCATCCGAGCTGGCACAGGCATGGATGCTGACGGCCACGGCAAGCGCTTCGATCGGGGAGAACGAGCGATCGGCTCACGGTTTCGAGCAAGCCCGACGGATGCTCGAGGCTCTGCCTCCGGAGCCGAACCTCGCCACCTGCTATTGCCGGCTCGGGGCGATCGCCATGATCACGGGGCGCCACGAGGAGGGCTCCCGCTGGGCGAATCTTGCGATCGATCTCTGTGAAGAGCACGGATGGCAACAGCCCCTCGTGTGCGCACTCGGCGTGCGCGGCACATCCCGCTCCTGCCGCGGAGATGAGGGCGGTTTCTCCGATCTGGAGCGTGCACGAGAGCTTGGAGCCATGTACGGGCCGGTCGAGCGGCACGCCATCAATGTGTACAACTCAGCCGTGTGCCTGCTCCGCTGGTGCCGGCCGATCGAAGCCGCACCGCTCATCGACGAGGCCGAGCGGCTGGCCCGGGAGCACGGCTTCGACCACATGGTCTACAGAGCCCGCATCCAGCAGGGCATCGTGCTGATCATGCGAGGGGACGTCGACGCGGCGGAGCGACTCCTCGAAGAGCTGGCGGCAGCCGACGCCAGGCAGGCGGGGGCAATCCGCGGATCGGCACTGGCGGCCCTGGGCCGGATCTACGCCCGGCGCGGCGATCCGAGGGCAGAGGGGACCATCGAGCAGGCCTGGAAGATGTCGCTCACGACAGGAGAGCACCAGAAGGTCGCCGTTGCCGGCATCAGCAAGCTCGAGCTGGCGTGGCTGGAGCGCAGGGACGACGAGGTGCGAATGCTGGCGACGCGGTTGCTCGATGTCGCCGAGCGAACCGGCCACCTGCGCCTGCGCGCCGAAGCGCTCCGCTACCTCCTGCGCATCGGCGACGATGTCGAGCCGTTCGAGGGGTGCCCAGCCGCCTATGAGGCCGCGCTCTCCGGCAATTTCGGGCGCGCCGCCGCCCTGTGGGATCGCGCCGGGCAGCCGTACGAGTATGCGCTGGAGCTCGTGGAGTCGACGGACCCGTCGCTGGCGTTCGAGGGGTTGCGAACACTCGATCGTCTCGGGGCCACCCGCACCGCCGACCTGGCCCGACTACGCCTGCGCTCGCGGGGCTTTGCCAGTGTGCCGCGTGGCCCGCGCCGGGCGAACGACGGCACCGTGCCGGTGCTGACCGACCGCCAGTTCGACGTGATGGAGCTCCTGGCGCGGGGGCTGACCAACCAGGAGATCGCCGACGAGCTGTTCGTGGCGCGCCGCACCGTAGACAACCATGTGTCGGCGATCCTGACCCGCCTCGACGTGGACAGCCGGCACGACGCAGTCCAAGAAGCGGAGGCTCGGGGCCTGCTCGGGGCCACCTGACGGATCAGGTGCGGACGAACGTTGGATCGATCTGTGCCAGCCATTCGAGACACACGTCGGCCTGGCGGTGTTGCAACGCACGCACGTCGGGGTTGACGTTGGGCGTCGGCGGTAGGCCCGCATGGTGGGCGAAGTAGCCGGCGAACAACGCGACCAGCTGCCAGTCGGCGGCGGGACGGAGGACCCACGGTGCTGGACCACCCTCGAGATAGAGGCTGGGAAGCCAAGCGATGACGTCCACCTCCGGATTGCCCCGTCGCGCCCAGTTCCAATCGACGAGCTTTGCGGCCGGGGTGAAGCACACGTTGTCGCTGCGGACATCTAGATGGAGGACGGCGTCTCCCCCGACCGGAGCCATGGTCTCGCCGGCGAGCAGCTTGGGAAGTGCGACGTCGAGCCAGCGGTCGCCGGCGAGGCCGCCGGCGATGAACGCTTTCGGATCGGCCGCGATCGTGCGCCAGCACGTGAGCTGGTCGCGCATTCCCTCCAGCGCGGGCAACCACCACGGCCCCGGCAGGGATGCGAGCTCATTCAGCGCGATCCAGACCGAGTCGATGCCGTCTCGGTCCCACGGCGGTGGCCACCGGCCACCGCTCAGATCCTGGATGACCAGCACCGGATACTCGCCGTCTCCATCCCAGCCGACCAGGTCGGGGATGCATTCGGCAGCGATCCCTGCGTAGACGGCGTACTCGTCACGGAGGAACCGAGCCGTTGGCTCTGTCGTGGCCGCCTTCACGAAGACGTTGGTCGCACCGGGCCGCCCGACCACCCAGATCCCGGCAGCGCTGTAGCCGCCTGTCACCGGTTGCCACGAATCCGTCGCACCAACGATGGCCTCGACACGACGACGCACGTCCGTAGCGGGTACAGCGGGTCGGACCATCGCAACAGGCTAGGGGGGTGCCGTAGTCGCGCCTGCCAACCCGCTCCGCAACTCGTCGAGCTGCTGGCGTACCGACGCCATGGAGCCGCCACCGGGCGACGAGCGTCTCACGACGGAACCAGCGGGCGAGGTGCGCTCGATGTCGCCGGGCCGGAACGCGGGGTCGGCCGCGACGAGCTCTTCCGGCGTGAGGCTCGCCGGAGTCCGGCCCGCGGCGACCAGGCGGGCAACGAGCTGCCCGACGACGTCGTGAGCGCGGCGGAACGGCACTCCGCGTTCCACCAACGCCTCGGCGAGATCGAGCGCCGTCACCCAGGATGTCGGCGCCGGAGGATGGAAGTCCGCCGCCGCCATCATGCCCGTCAGCGCCTCGAGCGCCAGGGCCAGCGTGTCGTCGGCGTGGAACACGGTGCGCTTGTCTTCTTGGAGATCGCGGTTGTAGGCCAGCGGCAGACCCTTCTGCAAGATCAGCAGCGCAGCAACATCGCCGATCACGGTGGCGGTCTTGCCGCGAGTCAGCTCCGCGATGTCGGGGTTCTTCTTGTGCGGGAGTGCGGAGGAGCCGGTGGTGTGGCGATCGTCGTAGGTCGTCCAACCGAACTCTGTCGACGACCACAGGATGAGCTCCTCCGCCAACCGGGAGAGATGGGTCATCGTCTGGGCGGCGCAGAAGGCGTACTCGGCAACGAAGTCGCGGGAGGCGACCGCATCGAGGGAGTTGTCGAACACAGCCGAGAAGTCGAGCCTGCTCGCCACGTGCAAGGGATCGAGCGGCAGCGAACTGCCGCCCGAGGCTCCCGCTCCGAGGGGTGAGACGTCGATGCGGCCGATCGCCCCCTCAAAGCGCTCCACGTCGCGCAGCAGCATCCAGCCGTACGCCAGCAGGTGGTGAGCAAGAGGCACGGCCTGGGCTTGCTGGAGATGGGTATAGGAGGGCACGACCACATCGCCGACGCGCTCGGCGCAGTCGACAAGAGTCGCCACCATCCGCCTGAGCTGGGCGACTCGCAGGTGGCCGGAGCGCCTGAGGTAGAGCCGCAGGTCGAGCGCCACCTGGTCGTTGCGCGACCGGCCCGTGTGCAGCTTGCCTGCCAGCTCGCCGACCAACTCGCCCAGGCGCCGCTCCACGGCGGTGTGGACGTCCTCGTCGGTGTCCTTCCAGGTGAACTCCCCGGCGTCGGCTTCGGCCAGGATGGTGTCGAGACCGGTCGTCAGCGCCGCGACGTCGTCTGGATCGAGCAACTCGACGTGGCCCAGCATCGCCACGTGGGCCAGCGAGCCCGTGACATCGTCGACGAGGAGTCGCCGGTCGGACGTGTCCAGCGTGAACCGCCAGAGCGCTTCGTCGGGCGAGTCTGCAAACCGCCCGCCCCACAGCGTCACCGAGTCACTCCCCTTCTCCGATCCGGCGCTCGGCAAACGTGCGGAGACGGAGGCTCTGGAGGCGAATGAACCCGGTGGCGTCGCCCTGGTCGTAGACGTCGTCTGCTTCGAAGGTGGCCGTCGCCTCGTCGTACAGGTTGTGGCTGTCGGAACGGCGCCCCTCCACGATGGCCTGGCCCTTGTAGAGCTTGAGCCGGGCCTCGCCGTTCACCCGCAGCTGGACGTTGTCCATGAACGCCTGGAGCGACTCACGCTCCGGTGAGTACCAGAACCCGTTGTAGACCATCTCGGCGTAGCGCGATGTCAGTTCGTCCCGCAGATGTGTGACTTCACGGTCGAGCGTGATGGATTCGACGGCGCGGTGCGCGTGGTAGAGCAGGGTGCCGCCCGGCGTCTCGTACACGCCCCGGTTCTTGATGCCGACGAAACGGTTCTCGACGATGTCGACGCGGCCGACGCCATGCCTTCCGCCGAGCCTGTTGAGCGTCGACAGCAGCTCGACGGGGCTCAACTCGACGCCGTCGACCGTCGTCGGCGTCCCCTCGTGGAACCCGATCGTGACGTGCTCGGGCTCGTCGGGAGCGTCCTCGGGATTGGTGGTGAGCTTGAACATCGTGGCGGGGGGCGAAGCCCACGGGTCCTCGAGCACACCGCCCTCGTACGAGATGTGAAGCAGGTTGGCGTCCATCGAGTACGGCTTCTCGGGGGTCACGGGGATCGGGATCCCGTGCTCCTCGGCGTAGGCCACACAGTCGGCGCGACCGCGCAGGCTCCACTCTCGCCACGGTGCGATGACCTTGATGTCGGGCTTGAGGGCGTACGCCGCCAACTCGAATCGCACCTGGTCGTTGCCCTTGCCGGTGGCCCCGTGCGCGATGGCATCTGCGCCGCTCTCCTCGGCCACCTCGACGAGGCCCTTGCCGATGATGGGGCGGGCCAGCGACGTCCCCAGGAGGTAGTAGCCCTCGTAGATCGCATTGGCGCGGATGGCCGGGTACACGAAGTCGCGGACGAACTCTTCGCGGAGATCCTCGGTGATGGCCTCGATCGCTCCGGTGGCGAGCGCCTTCTGGCGCGCCTCCTCGACCTCCTCGCCCTGGCCGACGTCGGCGGTGTACGCGATGACCTCGGCACCGTACTCCTCTCTGATCCACTTGAGGATCACCGACGTGTCGAGCCCACCGCTGTACGCCAGGACCACCTTCTTGATGTCGTTGCTCATCGTCTCACTCCTATGCGCTCCAACTGTTCGAGGAGACCGCGGCCCCCCAATTCCTCCGTTGCCACCACCAGGACGGTGTCGTCCCCGGCAACCGAGCCGAGCACGCCACCGATGCGGGCACGATCGATGGCACCCGCCACGACGTGGGCCGCTCCGGGCCGCGTGCGGATGACGAGGATGTTGCGGCTCACGGCGAGCGAGTCCAGGAACTCGTCGATGATGCGCACCGTCTCCCGCTCGTCGGCGATCACGGCAGCCGGGTCCTCGGGGATCTCGTAGCGGAGTCCCCCACCCTGGGTCCGCACCTTCACGGCACCGATCGCATCGAGGTCCCGCGACACCGTCGCTTGGGTCACGTAGTGCCCGGCGTCCTCGAGCATCTGCACCAGCTCGTGCTGGGACGTGATGGCCTCCGTGGAGATGAGCTTGCGGACGAGGCGGCGTCTCGTTGCGATGGTCGGGCTCATACCGCCTCCATTGTGATCATCGTGCCGATGCCCTCCGGGGTGAAGATCTCGAGCAGCAGCGCATGCTGGACACGACCGTCGAGGATGTGGGCGCTCGTGACTCCAGACTCGATGGCGTGGATGCATGACTCGAGTTTCGGGAGCATTCCCGCCGAGATCGAACCGCCATCGACGAGGTCCCGCAACCCGGCGACCGTGGTGCGAGAGATCAGCGAGTCGTCGTCTCCGAACACGCGGTAGAGCCCCTCCACGTCGGTCAGATACACGAGTTTGCGTGCGCCGAGCGCTTCGGCCAGCGCCCCGGCGGCAGTATCGGCATTGAGGTTGTACGGATGCCCGTCCTCGCCGCGGGCAAGCGGAGCGACGACCGGTACGAAGCCCTCTGCTTGCAGCGCGGTGACCAGCTGGGTGTTGACCTTGGTCACCTCGCCGACGAAACCGAGCCGGGTGTCGCGCGGCCGGGCAACGAAGGTGTTGGCATCGAGCCCGTTGACACCTGCGGCCAGCGATCCGTGTGCGTTCACCAGCCTGACGATGTCGGGGTTGACCTCGCCGGCGAGCGTGGCCTGCACCACGCGCATGGTCTCCTCGTCGGTCACCCGCAGCCCGTCCATCCACTGCGGCTCGACTCCGAGCTGCTGCATGGCCCGCGAGATGTGCGGTCCTCCCCCGTGGACGATCACGGGATCGATGCCGACGTAGTGCAGCATCGCAACATCGTCGGCGAAGGTGTTGCGCAACGACTCGTCGACCATCGCGGACCCGCCGTACTTGATCACGAGCGTGCTGCCCCGGAACCGCTTGATGAACGGCATCGCCTCCGAGAAGATCTTCGCCTTCCCCATGGTGCGGGCGATACGAGACTTCGCAACGTCCGGCGAGGAGTGACCAGTCATCGCGTCAGCTCGCTGCATGGGCGGCGGTGGCCCTGCCGGCTCTCGCCGCCATTCCCGAGAGTCCACCCGCCAGTTTCCAGACGGGCGCACGAAGAGGGGTCGTGTGGCATCTCCATCACGATGGCTCTCCGTTGAACACGACGTAGTCGGGTGTGAGATCGGTGGTGATCACATCGGCTGCGCCCGGCCCCGAACCGACCGTGATCGTGACGTCGAAATCGCCGGTGAGCGAGGCCGTCAGCTCGTCGTGGTCGTAGCTCACGCTCACACCTCCCCTGGCGACCGGGGTGCCCGCGTAGGCCACGTCGACGCGGGTCTGGTCGATCTCCACGGTGGCCGCACCGAGCGCTCCGAGGATCCTCCCCCAGTTGGGGTCGCCGCCATAGAACGAGGAGCGGACCAGGACCGAGTCGGCGACGCTGCGACCCAGCAATCGGGCCGAGGCGTCGTCTACCGCCCCCCGCATACGCAGGTGGACGACCCGCGAGGCGCCTTCGGCGTCCTCCGCCATCTGTAGCGCCAGGCTCCGGCAAACGTCGCCCAGCACATCGGCCAGGAGGGCGGTGTCCGCGGCAACCCCAGACGCACCCGACGCCAGCAGCACGACGGTGTCGTTGGTGGACGCACAGCCATCGATGTTGAGCCCGTGGAACGAGCTGTCGACGGCGAGCCGGAGGGC
The DNA here is from genome assembly GCA_965216945.1 of Acidimicrobiia bacterium. Lineage (GTDB taxonomy): Bacteria > Actinomycetota > Acidimicrobiia > Spongiisociales > UBA5794 > DATHZQ01. The sequence continues at coordinate 1,685,128 of CBDCGU010000003.1, forward strand.
GGCCGTGGCGTCGTGCGCCGACACAACGGCGTCGGTCGTGACGACGGCCAGCATCGTGGCCATGTCCGGCCGGACCATCCCGGCTCCCTTGGCCATGCCACCGACTGTGAAGCCGGGACCGGGCGCCACGGCCTCCTTGGTGACGGTATCGGTGGTGAGGATCCCTGCAGCGGCATCCGCACCCGCACTCCGACCATCGTCGAGTGCGGCGAACAGCCGGCCCACTGCGCGGCGCATCCGAGCTGCATCGAGCTGGGGTCCGATGGGACCCGTCGAGCACACCAGCACGGCCTCGTCGGGACAATCGAGGGCCAGGGCCACGGCGGCGGCGGTCTCCATGGCCACGACACGGCCCGTTTCGCCGGTGCCCGCGTTGGCACAGCCCGAGTTGAGTACCACGGCGCGTATGGAGGGCCCGGAGGCGACGTGCGTCTTACTGAGCTCCACAGGCGGAGCGGCGGCCCGGTTCGTCGTGAAGACGGCCGTCCCGATCGTACCCGGCTCACCCACCACGAGGGCCATGTCGAGGTCGCCCGACGGCTTGATGCCCGATGCGATGCCGGCGGCGCGGAACCCCCCAGCGGCGGTGACGCTCACGGCATCCACCCATCTCTGGGCAAACCTGCTGTTTCTGGAAGCCGAAGCATGAGGTTGGCGCACTGCACGGCCTGGCCCGCCGCACCCTTCAGCAGGTTGTCCTCGGCGGCCATCACGATCGCCGTGCCGCTGCGCTCGTCGAGGAACGTCGCAATCAGCACCCGGTTCGAGCCCACGACCCACCGCGTCTGGGGCGGCCGGTCGATCACCTCGACGAAGGGCGCAGGGGCATAGGCCTTGTCGAGGGCCTCGCCGAGATCGGCCGCGGTCGCACCGTCGGTCACCCGTGCGTAGCACGTCGACAGAATCCCGCGCTGCATGGGCACGAGGTGCGGCGTGAAGAGGATCGTCGGCTCCACGCCGGCAGCCATGGCGATCCCCTGCTCGATCTCGGGCCGGTGGCGGTGGGTGAGCACGCCATATGCGACGACTCCTTCGTCGACGGCGCCAAAGGTGAGGTTGGGCTTGGCGCCCCGACCTGCGCCGCTCGCCCCCGAGACCGAGTGCACGGTGAGGGGTGACGTCATCAGCCCGGCGGCCACCAGCGGAGCCAGTGCGAGAATGGCCGACGTGGGGTAACAGCCGGGAGCGGCCACCTTTCTCGCACCCGCAATCCGATCGCCGAACAGCTCGGGAAGTCCGTAGACCCACTGTCCGAGCTCATCGGGATAGGGATGCGGCGTCCCGTATGCCTCCTCGTAACGCTGCGGAGTCGTCAAGCGGAAGTCGGAGCCGAGATCGACCACTCGAAGACCCGCGTCGAGAAGGGCCATTGCGGGCCGTGCCGAGGCGCCGTGCGGCAGCGCCAGAAAGACCAGGTCGCAATCCCCCACAGCGTCGACATCCATCGGCCCGAGGATGCGCTCACCGCCCGAGAGCTGTGGATGCACCGCCGCCAGCGGCTCCCCGGCTGCGCTGTGGGCGCCCAGATACGCAAGCTCCAGATCCGGGTGGCCGTCCACCAGACGCACCAACTCGCCTCCGGCGAATCCGGACGCTCCGAAGATGGCGGTGCGATGACTCATGAGGCCCTCCTGGTGGGGCGAGACAGGGAGCCGAAAACTATACGCATACTCGAATAGTCATGCGAATTGGCGGCGGTCAATGCCGTCTCCTCATGGAAGCCTCCACGATTGCGGCTCTCGCCGCCGGCAGGAGGTTCGGCTCTCACTCGGCAGTGCTACACAGACGCAACCAGCTGGCCGGTGCGGTCTACCTCGCCCTCGGCGCCCTCGCCATCGCCACTCCGGCACGCCGAACGTGACGCCGGTGCGAGCCCCGGCACCGCGGCTTCGTCCCTGGACAACGGATCGGCTGCTCGAGCCTGCGGCGGCGCTACCTTTGCGGGTATGCAGGTCGTCACCATCATCTACGTCACGGACATGGAGCGCAGCGTCGCGTGGTACCGGGAGCTGCTGCCGGATGCGACATTGGTGAGCAGCTCGCCGTACTGGACCGAGCTCTCTCTCGGGGGCGGTGCATCGCTTGCACTCCACGCCGCCGACACGGTGGAGAGAGGCACCCAGGTCGGCGTCGCCCTGACCGCCGACCGGGATCTCGAGTCCCTGCGTGGCGACCTCGCCGCCCGCGGCGTCACCATTTCCAGAGCCATCCAAGACGAACCCTTCGGACGCTCGATGGTGATCCAGGACCCGGATGCCCTCCCGATCCAGGTCAACGAGCACGATGCTGCGCGCTACCCCACCCCACGGCCTTGAGGTCGTGGCCGCCTGCCTGCGGGTCGTTGCAGTCCATGTCGTATCGCTCGAAGCACGGTGACGCAGCGCCTGCCGTCCCAAGCCTCCAAGTCGGCGCTGTGAGGTCCCACGGCCGGCGTGCGGCGATCGTCGCAACCGCCGCCCTGGTGTTCCTCGGCGCACCCGGCATCGCCGCGGCGCACGGAATCGGGGGACGAGCCGACCTGCCGGTGCCGGTGAGCTATTTCGCCGTCGGCGCCGGCATCGTGATCGTCCTGACGTTCGTGATGCTCAGCTCCATGTGGACCGAGCCGCGGCTGCAGCACCGGCAGCCATCGCGGACTCGCCGGTCGGCCGCCGTGCGAATCGCCGCCCGAGTCCTGCAGGTGGTCGGTCTCGCCGGCCTCGTCATCGTCCTGGTCGCCGGCTTCGGCGACGGCGCAGCCAGTCCCTTGAATGTCAGCCCGGCGATTGTCTTCGTGCTGTTCTGGCTGGTGGTGCCGTTCGGCGGCGTCCTGATCGGCGACTGGTGGCACTGGCTCAACCCGTGGGCCACGCTGTCGAAGCGGGTCAACCGGAGTCGGTCCGAGCGGGAAGACCTCGTGGCACGTTTCGGCATCTGGGGCGCCACCGCCACGTTCATCGCATTCACGTGGCTCGAACTGGTGTCGCCCGACAACAGCGATCCGTCCTACCTGGCGCTTGCGGCTCTCGTGTACACGGCTGCCATGGTTGCCGCCGGCTTCGGGTTCGGGCCGCGGAGCGGGCTTCGCCTCTTCGAGGCGTTTCACACGTACAACGAGCTCACTGCTGCGCTCGCACCGATCGAGGTCGTTCCCCACGATGCAATCGGCGCCGTCAGGGTCGATGCCGAGGTCGGGCTGAGCCGGCGCGGCTGGCTGCGTGCGCTCCCGGCCATTCCGGAGTGGCCGGGGCTGGCCGCCTTCGCCGCCGCCATGATCGGAACGGTGACGTACGACGGGCTGTCGAACACCGAGTGGTGGTCGACGACGTTCGCCGGCGTGCGTCGCGAGGTTTGGTTCGGAACGCTGGCGCTGCTGGCCTCCGTCGCCATCATCGGCCTGGCGTACTGGCTTGCCTCGTTGGCGGCGGCTCGATTCGCCGCACGGGGAACCTGGACAGCCCGCCGCGTCGCCTCACGCTTCGCCCACACTCTCGTGCCCATCGGGGTCGCCTACGCAGTTGCGCACTATTTCACGCTGGTTCTGTTCGAAGGCCAGCTGCTCTTGATCTCGGCGAGCGACCCGATGGGAAGGGGCTGGGATCTGTTCGGCACAGCCGAGTGGTCTGTGAACTTCTTCCTGTCGCCGGAGATCGTGTGGTACGTACAGCTCGCGACGATCGTGGCCGGCCACGTCGCCGGTGTCGTGCTGGCTCACGACAGGGCACTGGCCGACTTCGGAGGTGGGGTTGCGGTGCGCACTCAATATGCGATGCTGGCACTCATGGTGACGCTCACCTCCCTCGGACTCTTCGTGCTGGCGGGCTGACGCATGGCGGACCGGGCCTTGTGGACGCTCGCCCATCAAGGGGGATGGGACGAGCTGCTGATGTTCGGGCTCCCCATCGTCCTGGCCGTACTCGCCGTGCGTTGGGCGGAGAAGCGGGCCAAAGCCAGGAACGCCGACGCCGCGGACCCGCCCGACGTCGACGAGCCGGCGGACGCCGAGCACTCGTAGCGCCCCGATTCACCACAATCACCGACGTCGACGGCGGCCACGGTCGCCAAGGTCGCATACGTCAGGTGGATGCGGGCCGGCTCGCCAACAAGACGGAGCGGGGCACTACCGTTGCGACGTAGACGACGCGCTCCCTGGAGGGTGGCATGACGCAGATCGTTGATGCGGGCACGACCAGCGAAGAGGCGCTGGTGCTCGAACTGGTGGATCAGCTTCTCTCTCACCACGACCCCAAGGGTGATCGCCACGAGTTCATGGGCGCCCAGTTCGACATGGGTTTGGCCTGGGTGCACTTCCCCGAAGGCCATGGTGGTCTCGGTCTGCCGATCCAGCTCCAGGAGGTCATCGACGCCAAGCTGGATGACGCCACCGAACACCGTCCGTCGTTCTTCCACGTCATCGGCCACGGAATGGGCGCTCCGATGCTGATGACGCACGGCACCGAGGAGCAGAAACGCCGTCACCTCAAGCCCCTGTTCACAGGAGAAGAGGTGTGGTGCCAGCTGTTCTCGGAGCCGGGGGCGGGCAGCGACGTCGCCGGGCTGTCGAGCCGGGCGATCCGGGACGGCGACGAGTGGATCGTCAACGGCCAGAAGGTGTGGACCACCGTGGCCCACGTCTCGAAGTGGGGGATGCTGGTCGCCCGCACCGACCCCGACCTGCCGAAGCACCAGGGTATGACCTACTTCCTGCTCGACATGGAGGCGGAGGGTGTCGAGGTGCGACCGCTTCGCCAGATCACGGGCGAGGCCGAGTTCAACGAGGTCTACATGACCGATGTGCGGATTCCCGACTCACAGCGCATCGGCGAGCGGGGCGACGGGTGGAAGGTCGCCCTGACCACGCTGATGAACGAGCGCGTGGCCATCGGGGCCAACCCCACGCCGCGGAACTCGGGAGCGATCGCCGACCTGTTGCAGGTCTGGGGCGAATACGGCGGCTCTGACAAGGACCGGGACCGCGTCATGCAGCTCTGGGTCGAAGCCGAGGCGGCCCGGTTGACCAACCTGCGGGCGTACGAGAATCGCACCACCGGCACTCCCGGGCCGGAGGGTTCCACCGCCAAGCTGGTGTACGCCGAGCTGAACAAGCGCATCTACGAGCTGGCGACCGAGTTGATGGGGCCAGAGGGCATGCTCTACGACACCTACGATTTCATTCAACCCGAGTCTCCCGAGGACATGCCGGAAGACATCCGGCGCCGGTTCCTCCGCACCCGCGCCAACTCGATCGAGGGCGGCACGTCCGAGATCATGAAGAACATTCTCGGAGAGCGGGTCCTGGGGCTGCCGGGAGAGCCCCGCGTCGACAAGGACCTGCCGTGGACGGCGGTGCCCCGCAGCTGAGCCGGCTCAGCTACGGAGCACTGCTGACCGCTCCACCGACCGGAGCATGACGCGGCGCCGCTCGAGCAAAGTGCCCAGCTCGCGGGAGATGGCAAACCGCTCGGTGACGGAGGTCGCTTCGACGAAGCGTTGCGCCAACCGCCGCCGTCTGCGATCGATCTCTTGGATGAGCCGGACGGTCGGACCCGTCTTCCCTGTTCCGAGCTCTCGCATGAGCCAACTGTGCCCGACGCGTGTTTCGGCGCTGTGAACAGCGTGCAAAGAACAGGCAAAGATGCGAGCCACGATCCGGCTGGGCTCGCCGACGAGGCGGGTGGGACGACGTACGATGCCTGAACGTTGGCCGTCGTAGTATTCGGCGGCCGGAGGTATGCGACGATGATCGAGATGGGCACAGCAATCCCTGCGGTGCGTTCAGGCACCGCCGGTCTGTGCCGGTGAGCTCGGCCGGCGCCGATCCGGTCCTCCTGCGTAATGGCCGGCTCGCCGACGGCGAACCGAGCGACGTCGCCCTCGCCGGCGGCAGCATCGCCGCCGTTGAGCAACACATCTCGGCGCTTGGGCGCCGTGTGATCGATCTCGCCGGCGCCACCATCGCTCCGGGGTTCGTCGACTTGCAGATCAACGGTGGCTTCGGTGCCGACTTCACTGCCGACCCGGCGTCGATGTGGTTGGTTGGCGAGCGGCTCCGGCGCTTTGGCGTCACGGCCTTCCTGCCCACGCTGGTGTCGACCGAACTCGAACGAATCGAAGAAGCCCGCAGGGTCGTCACCGCGGGCCCACCGCACGGGTATCAGGGGGCGGCCGTTTGGGGACTTCACGTCGAGGGACCATTCCTGGCTCCCTCCCGCAGCGGGGCCCACGATGTCGCCAAGCTGCGCCATCCCAGCCCGGAGTTGGTGAGCGGCTGGTCTCCCGCCGCCGGAGTTGCCGTCGTGACCCTGGCCCCGGAGCTGCCCGGTGCGCTGTCCACGATCCGCACGCTCGTCGCCAACGGCGTCGTCGTCTCGCTCGGCCACTCCGACGCGGACCACGCCGAGGCTGCAGCCGGCTTTGGCGCGGGCGCTCGCATGGTCACCCACCTGTACAACGCCATGTCGACAGGCGACCACCGGACACCTGGTTTGGCGATCGCCGCGCTGGCGGACCGGCGCGTGAGCGTGGGGATGATCGTCGACAACGTCCATCTTCACCCCGTGGTCACGGCGGCAGCGTGGCGGGCGTTGGGCCCCGCGAGGACGGTGCTCGTCAGCGACGCCATCGCCGCGCTTGGGGCGGGGGACCTGCAGGGTGGTCACCAACTCGGGGACAAGGACGTGACGATCAGCGGCGGCGCCCCCCGGCTCGCAGGCGGCACCTTGGCGGGCAGTCTCTTGTCGCTCGATGCGGCCATCCGCAACCTCCGCGACGCAACCGGTGCGTCGATCTCCGAGATCGTGGCGACCGTGACATCGACGCCGGCCGGCCTGCTGGGCCGCCACCGCCGCATCGCCCCGGGTGAGCCCGCCGACCTGACCATCCTCGATGCCGATCTCTCCATCGCGGGAACGGTCGTGGGTGGGTCGATCGACAGCAATCTCGAGAGCCGCGCACTGTGACAACGGCTCGGGCGGCTCAGGTTCGCAGCGCTCGCTCCTCGAGCCACCATTCGTGGAGACCGAGATCGGCGCCGAACGCATCATCGTGGGTCACGAGCACCATCGCACCGGGATAGGCGGCAAGGGCCGCCTCGAGCCGTTCCACGGACGGGAGATCCAGGCGGTTCGTCGGTTCGTCGAGCAGCAGCAGCCAGGCGGACCGCCCCAGGCCCAGCGCCATCGTGAGCTTGCGCGCCTCACCCGGCGATGGTCGCTCGGTGGCGAGCAGCACGTCGGGGTCGACGCCGAGCACGGCAACGAGGGCGAGGACGCGGCCCCGCTCGTCCGGGGGCAGCCGCCGAACCTCGGCGAGTCGCTCGAGCGCCTCGGCTTCGGTCAGCTCCTGCGGTAGGTACAGCAGCTTCTCGGCCGGCAGCGCGGCGCTTGCTCGCAGCGTCTCGAGCGCAGTCGTCTTGCCGGTGCCGTTCTTTCCCCGCAGCCATATGCGGTCGGTGCGGCGGAGCACGACGGCCAGGTTGGATGCGAGCACCCGGCCGCCTGCGGCCAGGTCGCCGTGGAATGCCACCAGCTCCGCCTTCGGAGAGGGCTCCCAGTCGACGAACAGCGTGCCGCCGAAATCCTTGTCGATCGTCACGCCACCGAGTTTGTCGACGATGCGATCTCGGGCTCCGACCGCCGTTGCGAGCCTACGGGCGGCAGAGGCTTCGCCTTCCCGGAAGACCGAGGTGGCTGCAGCGCTGCGCGCATCGACGTCCTTGGGAGCGGAGGTCCGCATCTGACGCTGGAAGCGGGCGCGTTTCGACTCGGCCGTGCGTCGCTGGTCGGCGATACGGCGGTCGAGCTTCTTCTGCTCGCGACGCAGCTGTCGATACTCGGCGATGTGCTCCCGCTCCGCCGCCGTCCACGCCTCTCGGGCCACGCCATACGCACCGTTCCACATCTCGGCGCTGCCTCGATGGAGACGGAGCGTGTGGGTGGTCAGCGCCTCCAGCAGCGTGCGATCGTGAGAGACGACGAGCCCGGGCCCGCGGAATCGGCGCAACGCTCCGAGGAGCCAATCCCGACCATCTGCATCGAGGTGGTTGGTCGGTTCGTCGAGCAGCAGGATGTCGGGATCGGCAGCAAGCGCAGCGCCCACTTGCCATCGCTTCCGCTCCCCCGGCGACAGCGTATCCCAACGCTCGACCTGGCTCGGATCGAGACCGAGCCTGCCGCGCAGCGCCGCATCCGGACCGTCCCACGATCGGGCGAAGCGGTCGATATCGCTCGTCATCGACTCGACTTCCTGTGCGCACGTGGCGACAACGGCGCCGAAGGGATCGATCCTGAGGTCGCCGTCGGTCGGCTGCAGGTCGCCGGCGATGAGGCGGAGCAGGGTCGTCTTGCCGGAACCGTTGCCGCCCACGACGCCCGTCCAGCCGGGCCCGAGGTGGACCGTGACGCCGGACAGAACATCGGACGCGGTCGAATAGCGGAACGAGAGGTGGTCGAGATGGATCGCAGGCATGGCAGCTCCTCGAGAACGAGACCGGCGGGGCCGGGAACGGTCGGCTCAAGCTGCGGTGCGCACGGATCTCCTCGTGTCGATGTGACGCAGTCTACCGGTGGCGTCCCGGCAGAACGCGGTGCGACAGCCAAACCCTGTCAACCCTCTGAAGACTCGGGGGCGATGTGCCCGTCGGGTCTCCTGCGAGTCCTAGCGTTCGGCGCCGCCGGGCTCCCCTCTCGCCCTCCACTCGTCCAAGAGGGCATACGCCTCGTCGGGTGTGTAGGGGCCGTGGTCGATCCGATGCTCGTACAACAGCCGCATCACTTCGCCGATCGTGGGGCCCGGCTCGAGCCCGAGATACCGCATGACGTCGTTGCCGTCAATCGGTGGGCGCAACGCATCGAGCTCCTCTTGCTTGCGCAGCTCGTCGATACGCCCCACCAACTCGTCGATACGCCGTTCGATCGCCCTGGCTCGCCTGGCGTTGCGTGTCGTCACGTCGCAGCGAACGAGCTCGTTCAACTTGTCCAGTAACGGCCCGGCGTCGCGCACGTAGCGCCGGACCGCCGAGTCGGTCCAGCCCATCTTGTACGTGTGCGGCCGCATATGGAGGAACACGAGCTGCGACACGTCGTCGGCCACCTGCTTCGGATACCGCAACGCCCGCAACCGCTCCTTCGTCATGCGGGCCCCGACCACCTCATGGTGGTGGAAGCTCACCCCACCGTCCTCGAACCGGCGAGTCGCCGGCTTGCCGACGTCGTGAAACAACGCAGCCAACCGCAGCACCAGGTCGGGCGACGTCTTTTCGACGACGGCGATGGTGTGCGCCAGCACGTCCTTGTGCCGGTGCACCGGATCCTGTTCCACGGCGAGGGCGGGGAGCTCAGGCACGAACTCGGCGGCGAGGCCGCTGTCGACCAGACCCCACAACGCAGCCCCGACGTCGGCGCCCACCATCAGCTTGTCGAATTCCGCCTGAACCCGCTCCGCCGAGACCACGGCGAGCCGCTCCCTCATCTCGGTGGCCGCGGCGACCGCCGCTGCGTCCGGGGTGAAGCCGAGCTGAGACACGAACCGGTAGAGCCGCACCATTCTCAGTGGATCGTCCCCGAATGAGGTGTGGGGGTCGAGCGGGCAGCGCAGGGTCTCGGCTGCCAGGTCTGCGAGGCCCCCGTGGGGATCGATCATCTCCGGCGTCTCGCCGGGACCAGGCACGCGGATGGCCATGGCGTTCACCGTGAAGTCGCGCCGTGACAAGTCCGTCTCGATGTCGTCGCTGAACGTGACGACCGGTTTGCGGGAGTCGTCCCGGTACACCTCGCGGCGGAACGTCGTGATCTCGTAGACGGTGCCATCACGTATGGCCCCGATCGTGCCGAAGGTCTGCCCGGCGAGATAGAGGTCGCTAGCCCACCCGGCCACGATGCGCCGAATCTCGTCCGGTCGAGCGTCCGTCGCGAAATCGAGATCCGTTTCGGCACCGAACCTTCCCAAGAGTGCATCGCGCACGCTGCCTCCGACGAGGTACAGGGCCTTGCCCGCGGCAGCAAAGCGCTGTGCGAGCTCGCGGGATGCGGCCCCCGTCTCGAGGAGGGGTTCCAGCCGGGGAGGAATCACGGCGGCAAGGGTAGAAGACCGCACGCCCCCCACCAGCATCGGCCTTCCGATCGTGTTCGCTCAGCCGGTGCGCCAGCGGTTGGCGAGAGCGTCGGCGTACTCATTCCATCGGACCCCGGCGTGCCCCTTCACCCACCGCAGGTCCAGTTCGGGCCGGCGCTTGTACGTGCGATAGGCCTCTTGCACCAGGTCGAGGTTCTCGACGGGCCCTGTCTTGCGCTTCCAACCCCGCCTCTCCCAGCCTGCGGCCCATTCGTTGATCGTCCGTACGGCGAGGTTGCTGTCCGAGTAGACGGTCACTCGAGTCCCTTCCGGCACCAGGGCGGCGCCCTCGATGAGCGCGGTGAGCTCCATCCGATTGTTCGTCGTGTCGGGATCGTGCCCGTGGCGTTCGGCGACGATCTCACCGCCGACGACGTAGACGGCGCCCCAACCACCCGGGCCGGGGTTCGGGCTGGCTCCCCCGTCCGTGAACACACCGGAGCCCGGGTCCTCGAATGCCAGCGGGGCCGTGGCACCGCCTCCGGACGCCCGCGGTGTACCGCGGTCGCGGTCTCTGCAATCGAGACATTGTGCCGGTTCCCACCCTGGGTAGCGCGCCACCACGCTGTCCGGCACGGAGAAGGTGGATCCGCAATCGCGGCAGGTGAACGATGCCATCGTGGCGGAGCGTACCGCAGCTCCGGGCTCAGACGTCCCAGTAGGCGACGGCCTCGAGCCGCACCGCCCGAGCGATCTCGGCCGACGGACCCTCGGCGGGCATCGGCGACCGGGGATCGCCGGCACCGTGGGCGAATCCTCGCAATGTGGCCGTCGTCGACTCACGCAACGCAGCCAGGTCGTAGCCGCCTTCCAGGAACACGACGGTGCGGCCGCTCGGCACGACATTGCTGAGCCTGCCGGCCATGAACCGGTAGTCGTCGGCGATGAGCCGAATACCGGCCAGCGGATCGCTCTCGTGACCGTCGTAGCCGGCAGACACGAGCAGCCAGTCCGGCCGGTACTGTCCCAGGATCGGTATCAACAGGTCGTCGAACGCCCACCGGTAGGCGGCGCCCCCCGTTGCCGTTGGCCACGGGATGTTGAGCGTCGTACCCGCCGCATCGCCGCTGCCGCACTCGTGGAGCCAGCCGGTGCCGGGGTACGCCGGGAACTCGTGCATCGAGAGGTACAACACACGAGGATCGTCGTAGAACACGTCCTGGGTGCTGTTGCCATGGTGGACATCCCAGTCGACGATTGCGACCCTGTGCCCCGCTCTGGTGAGTAACCGGGCCGTGATCGCGATGTTGTTGAACAGGCAGAATCCCATCGCCCGCGCCGGCATGGCGTGGTGCCCGGGTGGCCGCATCGCGATGAACGCCAGGTCGCCTGTCCCCTCACGCAGCGCTTCGACCGCAGCAGGACCCGACCCGGCAGAACGAAGCGCCGCCTCCCACGACTGGGTGCGGGCGACCGTGTCGGGGTCGAGCGCCCCGCCGCCTGCAGCGCAGAAGCGTTCGATCGCCGCGATGTAGCTGGCGTCATGCACCGCTTGGAGCGTCTCGCTCGAAGCTTCAGGGGCTGCGAGGTCGACGATCTCGAGCCCGCTTGCCACCACCCCTTCGACTACGGCCGGTATGCGGGCGGCTCGCTCCGGATGCCCCACACCTGTGTCGTGCTTCATCGAGCTCTCGTGCTGGACCAGGACCACCCGCATCGGCCCATCTTGACACGCTGCGACCGAAGCCCCTCCGAATCGCTGTACCCTTCATCACCAGGGCTCATGCTCGAGCTGGGAGGGGAAGGCGCCCGGGATGGCACTGGCCGACAGCTCATATCGCGTCACCCATCGCGGGACGTGGCCAGGCAAAGTGACGTTCCGTCGTGGGTGGTCGCGCGCCGACGCACGCCCGTGGAACAGCACGACCGACAGCGCCAGTCTCCGCCTGGTGCGTGGGGGAGCCGCGTTCCTCACGGCCTGCACCGAACAACTCCTCTCCCTTGGTACCGACGGTGTGATCTCCCCTCCGCTGCCGACCTCGGCGAGATCGGCCTGGCGGGACGCCGGCTACGTGCCCTACCTCGACCTTGCTCTCATGCGTCTCTCCCTGGATTCGCAGCCCAAGGCACCCAACCATCTGGTCGTGGAGAGCGAGGACATCGACATCGACGAGCTTCTGCGGATCGACGCTGCCGCCTTCGACGAGTTCTGGCGGTTCGATGGGTTCGGCCTGCGCGAGGCGATCGACGCGACCGGCCGGTCCAGCATCCTGATCATCCGCGACGGAGAGGGCCATCCGACCGGGTTTGCCGTGGTCGGGTTTGGCAACGCCATCAGCTACCTGCAGCGCGTCGCCGTCCATCCCGACTGGCAGGGCCAGGGTATGGGTCGCAGCCTCATTCGGGTCGCCGCTCGCAAGGCGCGCAGCGCCGGCGCCCAGATCATGTTGCTCAACACCCAGAACGACAACCGCGGGGCCATCGGGCTCTACGAGTCCGAGGGTTTCGTCCTCCTCCCCGAGGCCTTGGCGCTGTTGCGGCACGGGGGTCCGACCGCACCTTGATCGACCGGCCCAGGTGCGGGTCGCACTGGGATTGACCCACTCCGCCACTACTCTCAGGTTGTCCCCAACCAGAGGTTTCTGCTCTGCCTCCGCGACTTCCCGAGCGCTATCAGACCCAGGTTCGGCTCGGCCGCGACGGTGACGTCGAGGAATGGCTCGCAACCGACACGGCACTCGACCGCCCTGTGCTGATCCGCGCCCTCGATCCGGCGGCTCCGGCCGACCGCTCCCACGGGTTCGCCGGCTCGGTGCGTGCCGCAGCAGCCGTCGACCACATCCACCTGGCTCGCGTCTACGAGGTGAGCGATCAGGGCAGCACCTATGCAGTCATCGAGTGGAACGGCGGGGTCTCGATCACCGACAGGCTCCGGGCAGGAGACACGCTGCCCGTGAACGAGTTCTTGCCGAACGCCGCCGGCCTCGCCGATGGTCTAGCGGCTCTGCACGGCGCCGGTGTGCTTCACGGCGCCATCGATACGGGAGCCATCCACTTCTCGGCGGCTCATCCGGCGAAGCTCACTGCCTACGGCCGGGCTCCCCACGACGTCGACGAGACCGGCGACACCCGGTCTCTCGCCGTCGCACTGCGGCGCGCCCTCACCGGGACCGGATCGTCTGATCTGCGACCATCACAGGTCGTCGAAGGCCTTCCCCGCACGGTCGACGATGCCCTGGACAACGCCGAGGCGGGTGCGCTCGATGCCGCCCAGCTCGCCGCCACGCTGCGGTCGGCGCCCTACCGCCCCGAGCCCGAGGGGGAGGGTGGTGGTTGGTCGTGGCGGTGGCTCGTACCGGCATCGCTCCTGCTCCTCGCCGCCCTGGTCATCGCCGTGGTTGGCATCGGCATCGACACCGATCCCGACTCGCCCTTCCTCTTCCCCGCCACGCCACAAGAACTGCCGGCAACCGGCGAGGTATCTGCACCGGAGCCGACGCCACCACCTGCCGCACCCTCGGCCAGTCCCATCGTGCCCATCACCGCAACGTCCTTCGACCCCTTCGGCGACAACGGTTCAGAGCACGAGTCCGACATCCCGCTGCTCCACGACCGCGATCCGGCCACGGCCTGGCGGACCGAGCGCTACTTCAGCCCGCTGCAAGCGATCAAGCCCGGCGTCGGCGTGCTCCTCTCCCCCACCGGGCCGGTGCGCTCGATGGCCGTAGAGGGCACCGCCGAGACTCGCTACGAGATCGCCTGGGCCGCACAACCCTCAGGGGATCTCACGACGTGGGAGGTCGTCGAGACGGGGACGCTCGAGACCGGCGCTACTTCGTTCCAGCTCCCCGAGCGGAGCGGCGGGGTCTGGCTGCTCTGGCTCATCGACCTCCCGGAACAGGAATCCGGCGTGTTCTTCGCTGAGATCTCCGAAGTGACGTTCGGACCGTGACATCCGCATCGTGGCTGACGAGAATCCCGAGCACATGACGCAGCGGGCCCATGATCTGGCGCTCGTCGAGCGGTATGTCGGCGGGGACGTCGAGGCGTTCGACGAGCTGGTTCGACGCCACCGTGATCGTGTGTTTGCGGTGTGCATGCGGATGCTGCGCGACCGCGACCTGGCGCTCGACGCCGTGCAGGACACGTTCGTCATGCTGTTCCGCAAGGCCGATCGGTTCAAGGCGGAGGCCGCCTTCACGACATGGCTCTACAGGGTGACGGTCAACGTCTGCTACGACCATCTTCGCCGCAACCAGCGCAGACGCACCGAGCCGCTGCCCGAAGGCACCGACCCTGTCGACCTGCGCGGTGAGGATGCGTTCGCCGCAGCCGACGTGCGGCCCCAGGTCGAATCGGCGCTCCAACAGATCGGAGCCGAGTTCCGCGCTGCCGTCGTCCTCGTGGACCTGCAGGGCCTGAGCCTCGAGATGGCCTCCGACGCCCTTGGTGTGCCCATCGGCACCGTGAAGTCGCGCGTATTCCGCGGGAGGCGGCAACTGGCCGAGCTACTCGGGAACCTCAGACCCTCCTCGCAGCATCAGAGAGACGAATGAACACCCACGACCACGACCGCGACCTGATCATGGCCCTCGCCGAGGGCACACTCGATGCACCCGCCGCCGCACGAGCCCGCCGCTCCATCGAGTCGTGTGCCGAGTGCGCCGAAGATCTCGCACTTCAGGAGAGCGCCCTCGCCCTGTTCGCTGCAGCCCCGCCGGTGACGTTGACCGAGCTCGAGGCGGCACGGCTCGGGCGCGATCTGGATACGGCGCTCGGCCACGATCGCACCGCAGTCGCCGCGGCGGACACCTCGCCGCGGCGGTTCAACTGGGCACCGGTGTTCTCCATCGCCGCCGTCCTGCTGGCGCTGGTGCTCGTCGCCCCGCAGCTCGAGTTGCTCGGGGGCGGCCAGGACGACTCCGGCAGTGAGGGCGTCGCGCTCGATGCGATCACCGAGGACGTGTCCGCCGGAGACGGTGAAGGGGGAGCAGACGTGCAGTCGGCCGAGGCGCCATCCACCGACGAGCTGGTGACGCAGAGCGATCGCAGCGGCGACGAGGCCGCCGAGTCCTCCCCGACCGAGGCAGCCGCTGCCGAGGAGAATGCGACCTTCTCCGCACCTTCGGACGTGACCGAGCAGCTGCTCGTGGTTCTGCACCAGACGATCGAACCGTCGGACGACCCCGACGACGCTCGCATCCTCGCCGCCGATCTCGGTGTCGAGCCCCCGCCGCTCGACGACGATCAAGCCGATTGTCTTGCGGAAGGTGCCGAGGCGCTGGGCCTGGGGAGCGATGACGCCTACGTGCTCGGTGACGTCGATCTCGGCGACGGCCTGCTCCGCATCACGGTGTATCCCCAGCGCTCGAGTCTCGACCTCGCCGCACACGATGCTTCGTCGTGCGAGCCGCTCGCTCTGTTCCCCGGCTGATCCATCCCCGGGTTCCACCGGCGGCACACCTCCCGTCCCCGTTGCGGAGGGTCGCGGGCGTGCCATCTGGACGGATCCCTGGCACCACTAAGCTCGCTCCCATGGACGACTATCCCGCCCAGATCGCCGGGTTCCTCGAAGACACCGCGACCAAGATCCGCAGTCTCTCCGTCGACCGGCTCCGAAACTTCGCCACGTGGACCGCGGTCGGCATGGTCCTGGCCATGCTCGGGCTCGTCCTCGTCGTTTTCCTGTTCGTGGGTCTCTTCCGGCTCCTCGCCGAGGCGACGACCGTCGAACTGGCGTACGTCATCCTCGGGGGATTATTCCTCATCGCCGGAGCGTTCCTGTGGTCCAGGCGCAACACAGGACAGCGGACCACCGAGCAGGTGGGGTAGGAGAAGGAGCGTATGGCGGAGAAGGTGCTGATCATCGGATCGGGTCCTGCAGGCCTGACCGCAGCGATCTATGCAGCCAGGGCCGATCTGAAGCCGATGATGATCGAAGGGTTCCAGCGGGGCGGGCAGCTCATGCTGACGACCGACGTCGAGAACTACCCCGGCTTCCCCGACGGCATCATGGGCCCCGAGATGATGGAGCAGTTCCGCAAGCAGGCCGAGCGGTTTGGAACGCGGATCATCTCCTCCGACGTCACCGCAGTCGATTTCTCGCAGCGACCCTTCAAAGTGTGGATTGGGGAGGATCTCTACGAGTCGGAGTCGGTCATCATCTCCACCGGTGCGTCGGCCCGCTGGCTCGACGTCCCTGGAGAGGAGAAGTTGCGGGGTTACGGCGTGTCGGCATGTGCGACGTGCGACGGCTTCTTCTTCCGTGACAAGGAGATCGCCGTCGTCGGCGGCGGCGACAGTGCCATGGAAGAGGCGCTGTTCCTGACGAAGTTCGCCTCGAAGGTGACGATCATCCACCGCCGCGACGAGTTCCGTGCGTCGAAGATCATGGCCAACCGTGCGCTCGAACACGAGAAGATCGAGGTGGCGTGGAACACCACCGTCGAGGAGATCCTCGGCGACGGAGCCGTCACCGGTCTGCGATTGCGCAACACCGCGACGGAGGAGCAATCCGAGCTGGCCGTGGACGGTGTCTTCATGGCGATCGGTCATGTCCCGAACACGGCGGTTTTCGCCGACCAGATCACGCTCGACGATGCCGGCTACATCGTCCCCGCCGACAAGACGATGACATCGGTCGAGGGTGTATTCGCCGCCGGCGACGTCGTCGACACGGTGTATCGCCAGGCCGTCACCGCCGCCGGGATGGGGTGCCAGGCGGCGATCGACGCCGAGCGCTGGCTCGAGGAACAGCACGGTTGACAGGAATGCCCGCTCTGGACGCGGGGTTGGCTATCTTCAGAACACACAAATGACTTTCACCCGCCGGGCCGGGGGGTGGGGATACCTCGAGGAGGTGAAGGCCGCAGAGGCCGACGCTCATGGGACGGAACACAGTTGAGGCGAACGATCAGAACTTCGCCGAGCTCATCAATGGCGAGACACCGGTTCTGGTCGATTTCTGGGCCGAATGGTGCGGGCCCTGCAAGATGATGAACGGTCCGCTCGAGGAGATCGCAGGTGAGAAGGCGGGCAAGCTGAAGGTCGCCAAGCTGAACGTCGACGAGAACCAGCAGGTGGCGATGACGTATGAGGTCATGAGCATCCCGACGATGATCATCTTCAAGGACGGCGTCGAGAAGAAGCGTCTCGTGGGCGCACGCTCCAAGTCGGCACTCGAGAACGATCTCGACGAGTACATCGCCTGAGTGGTCGGGCCGAGCGGTGTCTGCCGCTCCCACTCCACACCCGGGGACGACCGTTGCGCGGTTGTCCCCGCGCAACGTCCCCTTCCTGCCGGTGTGCCACTCCCCCGCCGAAGCGAACCGGCGGCGACACCACCAGCATGTGAGAGCATGAAACCGTGAGGCTCTACCTTCTCGGCGACGAAGGGGAACCCGTCAGGGACATCCAACACCGGCTGGCAGCGCTCGGCTTTGGTTCCTCCGACCCTCCCGGCCATTTCGGCGAGGGCACCCACGACTGTGTGGTTGCGTTCCAGGAGGAACGCGGGCTGCCCGGGGATGGCATCGTGGGTCCGAGCACCTGGCGGACGCTCGTCGACGCCGGGTTCCGGTTGGGCGACCGAATGCTGTATCACCGCGTCCCGATGATCCGAGGCGACGACGTCGCCGAGCTGCAGCGGCGCCTCAACTCGCTGGGATTCGACTCGGGCAAGGTCGACGGGATCTTCGGTCCCGACACGTTGCGGGCGACACTGGACTTCCAGTCGAATCGGCGCATGGCCGAGGACGGTATCGCCGGGCGAGAGGTGGTCGCCGAATTGGAGCTGATGGCGCGCGCCACCCAGAAGCCGGGCCGCGAGGCTGTCAGGGAACGCCAGTGGTTGGCGTCACTCCCCCCGACTCTCGCCGGGCAACGCATCTATGTGGATGCCGCGTGTCGTGACGAGCGGGAAGCCGAGGCGACGTGGTCCGCCGCCGTCGAGTTCGGTTTGGCCCTCCAGGAGCTCGGTGGTTTCCCAATTTATTCCAGGTCTGCCGATGCGTTCCCGAGTGAGCGGGTACGAGCGCTGCGGGCCAACCGCTTGGGCACCGACTTCGTCGTGTCCTTCGCGGAGGCACGGGATGGGGTCGAGGCCATCTGCTACTTCGCCTCACAGCACAGCCATTCGGCGGCAGGCGAGAAGCTGGCGGCGGCGATCGCCTCGTCTCTGGGGATGGAGAGCCTCGGGCGAACGGTGCCGATGCTGAGGGACACGCGCGCCCCCGCCGTCGTCGTATCGGCGGAAGAGGTCACCCGGCCGCTGGCGCGTCGTGTCGCCGGGGCGATCGTCGAGCTGCTGGCGGCGCCCCGTGATGCGAACGGATCCGTATGACCGATTCGGCGGGACGGGCGAGGCGGCTTCGCACCACCCGCACCGGTCAGCTGTAGAACCGGCGGTAGATCCGCTCCAGATCGTCGAGGGACGAGAACCCCACGACCAGCTTGCCGCCGCGCTTTCCGTAGTCGATCTTGACCCGGGTATCCAGGTACTCGGCAAGTCTCGTCTCGAGCTCGATGATCGCCGCCGGCCGCACCTTCGACATGCGGGGGCGTGGTGTGGCCTGGTCTGCGCGGAGCTTGACGGCATCCTCGACCTGCCGCACCGACCAGCCCTCCGCGACAGTCCGTTTGGCGATGTGCACCGCATACGCCTCGTCCTCGAGCGCCAGCAGGGCACGGGCATGTCCCGCCGACAGCTCACCGCGTTCCAGCATGCCCTGGAGGGCCGCCGGCAAGAGCAACAGGCGCAGGGTGTTGGAGATGGCGCTGCGGCTCTTTCCGACCGCCGTGGCAACGCCCTCGTGGGTGAGTCCGAAGTCATCGATGAGTTGCCGGTAGGCGCCTGCCTCCTCGAGCGGGCTCAGATCCTCCCGTTGCACGTTCTCGATCAACGCCTCCGTGAGGCTCGAGGCCCCGCCCTCCGACGGGCGGACGATGGCGGGCACCTCGGACAACCCGGCCATCCTCGCCGCACGGCACCGCCGCTCCCCCGCCACCAGGATGTACCGGCCGTTCTCCCCGGTCCGCAGCACCACGGGCTGGAGCAGGCCGACTTCCCGGATCGAAGAGGCCAGAGCCTCGAGTGACTCCTCGTCGAAGTGCGCCCGCGGCTGCTGCGGGTTCGCATCGATGTGGTCGATGGGGACCGTGGCAAAGCCCGCCTCCGGTCGCTCGACGGGGATGAGGGCGTCGAGGCCCCGCCCCAATCCGCTCTTACGTGCGGCCATGGCGCCTCCTGAACTCCTTGGCCAGCGCCCTGTAGGCGATGGCGCCCCGGGACATCGGGTCGAACGCCTCGATCGGCTCGCCATATGACGGTGCTTCGCTGAGTCTGACGGTACGTGGGATTACGGTACGGTAGGTTGTCTCCCCGAAATGGGCGCGGACCTGGTCGACCACGTCGGTCGACAACGTGGTTCGGCCGTCGAACATGGTGAGCACGACTCCCTCAACCTCTAGCTCAGGGTTGAGGTTGCTTTGCACGAGCTGTACGTTGCGCATCAACTGGCTGACCCCCTCCAAGGCGTAGTACTCGCATTGGATGGGGATCAAGACCTCGTCGGCGGCAGCAAGCCCGTTCACCGTGAGCAGCCCTAGTGAGGGCGGGCAGTCGATCAGGACGAAGTCGTAGTCATCACGCACCCCGTCGAGCGACTGGCGGAGTCGGGTCTCGCGAGAGAACATGGACACCAACTCGATCTCGGCCCCGGCCAGCTCGATATGCGCTGGAATGACGTGCAAGTCCCGCACCGAGGTTGGTTCGACCACGTCGGCGATGTCGATGTCGTTGACCAGGAGCTCATAGGTGGTGTTGGCGAGACTCGAGCGGTCGATGCCCAGGCCGGAGGTGGTGTTGCCTTGGGGATCGAGGTCGACGATGAGCACCCGTTCGCCCTGAAGCGCCAGACCCGCACCGAGATTGATGGCGGACGTCGACTTGCCCACGCCACCCTTCTGGTTGGCGATGGCAACGACGATGGCCGTGCCTGTGGTGGTGTCGCCGGCCTTGTCGGTGACAGGGGTGCTCTGCTCGATCACGTGGCGGTCATCCTAAGCAGCCAGGCATCGGAGTCAAGGATCCCGACGGGCACGTGGACCTCGCTGATCGTCAGACCGGGAGCCGGCGGCGGAGCGGTTCGCCACCTGGCGAGCGCCTTCGGATGTGCGCCCCTCCCGAGCCCGAACCAGGCCTCGCCATCGTGAGTCAACAGACGACCGCTCCAGTGGATTGCCTCCTCCAGACGGAGCGATGCTCGGAACACCACCCTGTCCGCCCGGTCCACCACCTGGGCGACATCGGCGTGGATCACGGTGGCATCGACACCCAGCATGGCGGTCACGCGATTCAGCGCATCCGCCCGTCGCCCGGAGCGCTCGACGAGCACGATCTCGAGGTGGGGAAAGGCAATGGCGAGCGGGATTCCGGGGAGACCAACGCCCGAGCCTACATCGATGAGCGATCGCACGGTCGTGAGACCGTGGCCAAAAGTCAAGGCGTCGCACACGTGGCGGTCCCAGATGCGGCTGCTCTCTGCGGGACCGATCCCGCCGCTGTCGATCCCCTCCGTTGTCAGCCAGTCTGCATACCGTTCGAAGGCGTGGCGCTGGCCGTCCGTCCAGACACAACCCAACCACCCGGCTACCCGATCGAGACACGTGCACTCCAAAGATGCCATAGGCGCGGCCATCGTAGTCGTGCAGCCCGTTGTTTCACGTGAAACAGACCAAAGCCATCTCGTTCGCTGGTTTCGCGTGAAACAGCCCAGCGGTCCCCCGACAAGTAGAAGGCGGGGAGCCTGAGACTCCCCGCCTTTGCGTGTATCGCCGGTCGTGGAGCTTCAGTCCTGCGGGATCGGTGCGATCACGACTGCACGGTGCGGCTCCACGCCCTCCGAGTAGGACTCCACTCCCTCGATCTCACCCACCGCATCGTGGATCACCTTGCGATCGGCGGGGTGCATCGGCTCCAGAATGATCTCGCCGCCATCCTCCAGCACCCGTTCTGCCTGCCGTGCGGTGTAGATCTTCAACGCCTCGCGACGGCGTTCTCCATATCCGTTGATATCGAGACGCATCCGCGGCGCCCCAAACGTCTTCCGTTGCACGACGGTGCGAGTGATCTCGTGCACCGACTGCATGATGGCGCCCTTCCGCCCCACCAACGCCTCGGTTTGGTCGCCCACGACGCTGATCTTGAGAATGTCGTCGTCGATCTCCGTCTCCACCGTGCCTTCGAGCCCGAAGGCACCGAGCAAACCCTCGATGAACGAGGCCGCAACGGTGGCTTGTTCTTCGATCGTGGCCTCCTCCGTAGCTGCGGGTTGCGTGTCGGACATCGCCTCACCTCCGGAGTTCGCCTGGGCCGATGCCGCAGCAGGCGTATGCGTTGCTCGATCGCCGGTTCGTGCCGGCTGCGGCTTTGTCGATTTACGCGGTCGTTGTGCTCTTCCGCCCCGGTTTCCGCCGTTCTTGCCACCATCGGACCGGCCACCGCCGGACCGGCCACCGCCAGCGCCTTGTCCCTGGGACCGGTCGCTCTTGGACTTGTCCTGGGTGCGGGCACCGTCGCTGCCCTTTGCCTCTCCCGAGCGGCGCTTGCGACGGCGACGGCGCTTCTTGGGCTCCTTGGGCTTGGGCGTCACCTTGACGACCGCATCTTGCGCCCGCCATGCCGTGCCCAGGATGCCCTTGCTGGGCTCCTGAATCACTTCGACGGTGACGTCGTCGTGCGACGTGAGCCCAAGCTCCTGCAGGGCGGCGGTCACTGCGAGGTCCACCGTGGGACCTGCGACCTCTACCCATTCATCCACCGATGCCATGGACTACTTCCTCCTGCGCTTCTTGCGCTTCTTGCTGGCGTGGGGGGATGGCTTCGACTTCGGTGGCCGCGGCGTGGGCCCGGATGGGTTGCCGCCGCCGCTACCGCTGCTGAGCTCCTTGGGCGATGTGCCCGTGGAGCCGTTCTCGAGGGCCGACTCGGCGGCCTTCTTCTTGTGGTCGTCGTCCATCCTGAGGATCACCGATTGCTGGGCGATCCGGAAGAGATTCGAGGTGGCGAAATAGAGCACGAGACCGGTGGGAAAGCCCCAGGAGATGAAGCCGAAGAACAGCGGCATGATCTTGAGGGCCGTCTGCATACCTTGGGGTTGTTGCTGCTGTTGTCCGTTGTTCTTGCTCCGACGAGTGGTCTGCCACTGCTGATAGAAGCCGGCGGCCATCACGATGATGACGAGGATGATGTAGGGGATCGCATTCACGATGCCGCTGCTGGCAGCATCGCTGGGGGAGATCTGCAGATCCATGCCGAGGAACATGGTCTCACCGGCCGACACCGCATCGGCGAGCGCCGAGTCGGCGGGGATGGTGTCGGCGGGGTTGCGCAGCACGCTGAAAAGGGCAAACCAGATGGGCATCTGCAGAATGAGCGGGAGACATCCGGCGGCTGGGTTGACACCCCGCTCCTGATACAGCGCCATGAGCTGCTTCTGCATCTCTTCGCGGTCTTCCTTGTACTCCTTCTGGAGTCGTTTGACCTCAGGCTGGATCTCCTGCATCGCCTTCATCGAACGCGTTTGCTTCAGGGTCAACGGGAAGAGCAACAAGCTGACCGCAAGTGTCAGCAAGATGATCGCTACGCCATAGTTGGGAACAAGTGAGTAGAAGAAGGCGACGCTGGCGCCGAGAAAGTTGACGAGGGCGGTCCAAGGGTTCACGCGGGACTTCCTGTATGTGAGGTGGAGGGCTCGGGAACGGGGTCGAACCCGCCCTCGTTGAAGGGATGGCACCGCCCGATACGTTTGAGGCCCATCCAGCCGCCACGGAGCAGCCCGTAGTGGACGATGGCCTCCTCGCTATACACCGAGCAGCTCGGCAGATAGCGGCAACGATGCCCAAGGAGAGGGGAGATAAATCGGCGATAACCACCGATGAGCGCGATCGCCAACCGGGCGGCAAGCCCGCGGTGTGGCTTCTTCGTGCTCACTCGTTCTCCTTTTCCTCTCCGACGGATACTCCGTCGATGGCCGCCGCCAACCACGCTGCGAGACGCCGAAATTCGACGTCCGGCACCTCCCTGCCGGCGATCACGATGTACGCCGTGTCCTCCTCGAGGGAGGCACCGCGCATCGCAGCCCGCAATCGCCGTTTGGCGCGGTTGCGCCGCACTGCATTTCCCACACGCTTGCCAGCCACCACACCCACCTGCGGCGGACCGGACTCACCCTGAGCGGCCACCACGGTAACGCCCCCTCTGCGGCACCGTGCACCCTCCTGGTAAATCCTGGAGAAGGCGTCCCGCCCGCGGAGAGACCGGAAGGCGGCGCCGCTACGCGCTGAGTCGGGTGCGGCCCTTGGCACGGCGACGCTTGATGATGGCGCGGCCGGACCGAGTCTGCATGCGGTGGCGAAAGCCGTGCTTGCGCTTGCGTCGCCGCACATTGGGCTGATACGTACGTTTCATGGGAAATCCGAGACGAAGAGGTTCGCGGTTCGGCGGTAGGTTACGAACGGTGGCGGAGCTTTGCAAAGGCAGGCGCCACCGTTCTCGTTGAGCTCCCCGTGGTGTTGTCCACAATCTCCCGCCCGGGCTCTCGCTGCGCCCCGGTGCGGAGCCGCCTCCCTCTCCCGTCGCCTCCAGAGTCGCCCGTCGCAGACCCCCGCATCCACCGGCCCGGCAGCACACATAAGTGGCCTCACCTGACGCGATCACACGAGATGGCGCGAAATCTCGTGTTGACGCGCGAAACATTGCCTAACGCCGAATCGGGAGTGCGCCGGGGTCGGTCGCGATACGGGGTCGTGTCCGGTCGCCGCCGAAGGCCTTGTGGCACAAGGCGTCTGCGCACACTCGAGCGACGCGAGCACCCCCGGTAGTCGGAGATTTCTCGCTCTTGAACCGCCCCTCGACGACTCCCTACACTCGCTCGTCGCCGGTGGGGTCCCCGACCGCCACTTCCCCGGCTGGGAGGGGAGGCTCCGCGTCCTGCGGGGCTGCACCTCCTGTTCTCCACACGTTGTGGATACATATGTGGACAGCCATAGGTAGGACCAGGACCGGACAGGAGAACCGTGGAACCACAGACGAGCCCCCCGACCCCTCCGGACGAGTTCCGGGCATTGCTCCAGCAGAGTGTGCCCGCCGTGACGTGGCAGACGTGGCTGCAGCCGCTTCGCACCCAGCACGACGGAACCGTCCTCTCCCTCGACGCACCAAGCGAGTTCCACCGAAGGTGGGTCGCCGAGCGTCATCTCGACGCCATCCAAGACGCCGCCGGTGCGGTGTTCGGAAAGGCCACCGACGTCAAAATCGGTGTCGACCCGACCGCACCCACTCCACTCGACCCGGTCACCCCGGCGGTCACGACCGTCACCGATGCCCCGGCGGGGGAGCCCGCGATGGCCGAGCCCGCACCCGTGCAGGACATGAAGTCCCGCCTGATCTCGAAGTACACATTCGAGAACTTCGTCGTCGGGCAGTCGAACCGGTTCGCCCATGCTGCGGCGATGGCGGTGGGCGAGCAGCCCGGCAGCCACTACAACCCGCTGTTCATCTATGGAGGCGCCGGCCTCGGCAAGACGCATCTGCTCCACGCCGTGGGACACCACCGGCGTGAGCTGGACACCGGGTCGATCGTCCGGTACGTCTCGTCCGAGCAGTTCTTCAACGAGTTCATCAACGGCATCCGCCGCAAGCAGATGGCTGAGTTCAAGGCCCGCTACCGGACGATCGACGTGCTGCTCCTCGACGACGTTCAGTTCTTCGAGGGCAAGGAGCAGATCCTCGAGGAGTTCTTCCACACGTTCAACAGCCTGTACGAGGCGGGGAAGCAGCTCGTCATCAGCTCCGATCGTCATCCCAAGCATCTGGCGACACTCGAGGACAGGCTCCGCAGCCGGTTCGAGTGGGGTCTGCTGACGGACATCCAACCGCCGGACGTCGAGACCCGCCTCGCCATTCTGCGCAAGAACGCCGAGTTCGCCCCACGGCCCGTCCCTCGGGACGTCCTGGAGTTCATCGCCCAGAACGTCCTGGACAACATCCGGGAGCTCGAAGGCGCCCTGACCCGCGTGACGGCCTATGCATCGCTCACCCATGAGCAGATCACGCTCGAGATGGCGCACGAGGTGCTCCAGGATCTCGTACCGTCCCAGGCGAGCCGCACGGTGACCGCCGACCTGATCATGGAGAAGGTGGCGATCTACTACGGGCTCACCAAGGAGCAGCTCACCGGGCCCAGCCGCAAGCAGCCCCTGGCTCGCTCGCGCCAAATCGCCATGTACCTGTGCCGTGACCTCACCGACATGTCCCTGCCGAAGATCGGCGCCGCCTTCGGTGGGCGGGATCACAGCACGGTCCTGCACGCCGTCGACCGTGTCAAGCGGCTCATGCAGAGCGACATCGAGGTCTTCGATCAGGTCACCGGCCTGTGCCAAGAGTTGCGGAAAACCCGAAGGAGAAACTGAGGACAACTCTGCGGTACCCACAGGGATAGCGGTCGGCGCATCCGGGCTGCGGACATCCACCCGAGTCATCCCCAGCCCCTGTTGGTGATACATCGCAAGCGTGACAAGGGTTTCGGAGGATTACCCACAATCCACACCCCCTTCTACTACCACTACTGTTCTTATTCATTCATCAAGAAGCCGAGAGGGACGAACAACAGTGCGAATCCGAGCCGAGAGAGACGACCTCGCCGATGTGCTCGCCCGTGCCGGTCGCGCGGTCGGCACCCGATCACCCCTCCCGATCCTCCAGGGTGTGCTGTGCGAGGTGCAGGCGGGGCGGTTGCGCGTGACGGGAACCGACACCGAGGTCACGGTACGCACCGCCCTCGAGGTGGAGGTTCTCGAGGAAGGCAAGACGCTGATCCCGGCCAAGCTCGCCGCTGAGGCCGTGCGGAAGTTGCCGGTGGGGGCCGTCACGGTGACCGCCGCCGACGGCGAGGTCGAGATCACGGGCAACGGACCTCGCTTCAAGCTGCGGGAACTGACGGTCGACGACTTCCCGTCGCTCAGCACAGGGACGGCCGCCGGTGCGCCGGAGGTGGACGGCGACGCGTTCATCAAAGCGGTCAACCAGGTCGGGGTCGCCGCCTCGAGCGACGAGGCTCGACCCACACTCACCGGAGTGTTGTTCGAGCGCGAGGGCGATGGGCTGCGCCTGGTTGCGACGGATTCGTACCGTCTCGCCGTTCGGGATCTTCCTGGCGTGGACGGCACCGACACCACACTCGTGCCGTATCGGGCACTTCGCGAGCTGGGACGGACGATCGGCGACAAGAAGATGGCCGTCGACGTGGGTGAGCGGGAGGTGACCTTCGCCTCGGATCGCGGCACTCTCACCGTGCGTGTCATCGAGAGCACGTTCCCCAACTACCGCCAGCTCCTCCCCGAGTCGTATCCGGCAAAGCTCACCGTTGCCAAGGAAGGGTTGCTCGACGCCGTGGGCAGGGCGTCGCTCGTCGCCGAGGATCACATTCCCGTGCGGCTCAGCATGCACGACGGGGGAGTGGAGCTCAGCGTGTCGCGCCAGGAAGTCGGCGAGGAGACGGAGCACCTGGCGGGTGAGTACACCGGCGAGGACATGACCATTGCATTCAACACACGGTATCTCACCGAGGGTGTGCAGGCCGTCGAGAGCGAGCAGGTGGTCATCGACGTCATCGATCCGTTGAAGCCGGGGCTGGTGCGAGGCGCCGACGATGCCACGTTCCGCTACCTCCTCATGCCGGTTCGGCTGTAACCCGCGTCCCCTTCCCATGCACCTCGGCTGGCTGGAGCTGCGCGACTTCCGGGCCTACTCGGAGCTGCAGTTCGAGCCGGATGAGGGAATCAACGTGCTCGTCGGGGCCAACGGCGCAGGGAAGACAACGGTGCTCGAGGCCGTGGCGTACCTCTCCGGATTGCGGTCGTTTCGCCGCACCCCGGATGCGTCGCTCGTACGCATCGGCGCCGACGGCGCAGTGATCCGGGGTGGCTTCGTCAAGGTCGCCGGCGAGACACGGATCGAGGTGGAGCTGCCTGCCAGAGGGCGCCGTCGGGTGCTCTTGAACGGCAAGCGACCGCCGCGTCTCGCCGGCGTGGCACATGAGGTGCCGGTGGTGGCCTTCCTCCCCGACGACCTGGACCTGGTGAAGGAGAGCTCCGGGATCCGTCGCCGCTACCTCGATGATCTGGGCTCGCACCTCGCCCCCGGCTACGGGGCGGCAGTCGCGGAGTACGAGCAGACCCTGAAACAGCGCAACGCCCTCCTCCGCAACACCGGCCCGATGACGGACGAGGTCACGCTGGCGGTGTGGGACGAGCGTCTTGCGACGGCGGCGGTGGCGCTGTGGTCGGACCGAGGTCAGCTCGTCGAGCGACTCGGCCCCAGTCTCACCCACGCCTACCACGCGGTGGCGGGGAGCGGGCAGAGCCTGGGCATCACCCTGCGGCCGGCGGCGGGTCCCGCAGCCGGCGCCGACCTGGCGGCCCGGCTGCGCAGCGGCCTGGTGGAGCGGCGCCGCCGTGAGCTGGAGCAGCGCACTACCACCCTGGGCCCCCACCGAGACGAGATCGAGTTGCGGCTCGGCCCACGCGACACGCGGTCCCAGGCAAGCCAGGGCGAGCAGCGCTCGGTGGCGGTGGCGTTGCGGGTGGCCGCCTATCGACTGCTCGAGGAGCGTCACGGGCAGCCTCCCGTGCTGTTGCTGGACGATGTGTTCTCGGAGCTCGATCTGGCCCGCACCGGGGCAGTTGTCGACATGCTCCCCAAAGGCCAGGTTCTCGTCACTACCACGCGAGAAGATGAGGTTCCGGTGGCAGGGCGGCGGTGGGACGTGACCGAGGGACAGGTACGATGAACGAACGAAGAGACTTGGCCAAGGTCGGTGATCTCCTCGACCTCGTGCTCGGCAAGGTGGCGCGGGAGGGGGTAGCGCCTCTCGTACGTCTTCGGCAGCATTGGGAGACCATTGCGGGGGAGTGGGGGACGAAGAGCGTCCCGGTCGCCATCAGGGGGTCCGTCGTGACACTCGAGGTCGCCTCGGGCATGGACGCCTCGATGCTCCGGTACGCCGTGCCGGCGCTGCTGGAGGCGGTGCGCGACGAGCTGGGCGACGACCCGCAAATCGATCGCATCGTCGTACGCGTGCGATCCCAGTCGCGAGGGTCACAATGACTGAGCGGTGGGCGTTTTCGGCTATAATGACATCCTTGTCAGTTCGACGCTTCACCATCGATTCCGGGCCAGTCTGAGGAGTTTTGTGAGCACACCGAAACGCGCTGCAAACGCGTCCTATGAGGCCAAGGACATCGAGGTGCTCGAAGGAATCGAGCACGTTCGCAAGCGGCCGGCGATGTACATCGGAACCACCGGTCCGAAGGGCCTCCACCACCTCATCTGGGAGGTCGTCGACAACGCGGTCGACGAGGCGATGGCCGGGTTCGCCACCCGTATCGACGTCACATTGCTCGCCGACGGCGGGGTTCGGGTCAAGGACAACGGCCGCGGTATTCCGGTGGCGCGCCACCCCAAGACCAAGCAACCGGCGGTCACGACCGTGCTGACGACGCTCGGCGCCGGCGGCAAGTTCGAATCCGGGGCCTATACCGTCTCCGGCGGGCTCCACGGCGTCGGAGTGTCCGTTGTCAACGCCCTCTCCACCCGGCTGGAGGCCGAGGTGGTGCGCGAGGGCTTCGCCTGGCTGCAGACGTTCGAATACGGCAAGCCGACGGCGGCGCTCGAGAAGGGCAAGCCGGCGAAACGAACGGGAACGGTGATCACCTTCTGGGCCGATCCCGAGATCTTCTCCGAGACGCAGACGTACGACATGAAAGTCGTGGCGAGCCGGCTGCGGGAGATGGCCTTCCTCAACTCGGGTCTCGAGATCCGCTTTCGCGACGAACGCGGCGAGGAGCCGGTGGAGATCACCTTCCAATACAAGGGTGGTCTTGTCGACTTCGTGAAGCATCTGAACGCAACGCGCGAGCCCATCCACAAGCAGGTTGCGTATTTCGAGGAGAAGACCGACGAGGCCGAGGTCGAGGTCGCGATCCAGTACACGAGCGGGTACAACGAGACGGTTCTCAGCTTCGCCAACAACATCAACACGCACGAGGGCGGGACACACGAAGAGGGATTCCGCAAGGCGCTCACCCGAGCTGTGAACGAGTTCGCCCGCGGCCGCAACGTGCTCAAGGAGAAAGACGGCAACCTCCAAGGGGAGGATGTGCGAGAAGGCATCACCGCCATCATCTCCGCCAAGGTCCGCCAGCCCCAGTTCGAGGGCCAGACGAAGACGAAGCTGGGGAACACCGAGATCCGATCCTTCGTGGAGAAGGCCCTCAACCAGAGCCTCCCCGAATGGCTGGAGCGCAACCCGGGGGATGGTCGCCGCATCGTCGACAAGGCCATGAACGCGGCGAAGGCCCGGATGGCAGCCCGCCAGGCGCGGGACCTCACCCGGCGCAAGAGCCTGCTGGACTCGGGCGGGCTGCCCGGCAAGCTGGCCGACTGCTCGTCCCGCGATCCGGCGATCAGCGAGCTCTTCATCGTCGAAGGTGACTCTGCCGGTGGTTCCGCAAAACAGGCCAGGGACAGCGAGTATCAAGCGATCCTCCCTATTCGCGGCAAGATCATCAACGTCGAGAAGAACCGCATCGACCGGGTGCTCAAGAACAACGAGATCCAGTCGCTCATCACCGCCATCGGCACCGGCATCGGCGAGGAGTTCGAACTGTCGAAGTCGCGGTATCACAAGATCGTGATCCTCACCGACGCCGACGTGGACGGAGCACACATTCGCACGTTGCTGCTCACGTTCTTCTTCCGTCACATGCCGGAGCTCATCGAGGCGGGTTACGTCTACATCGCCCAGCCGCCGCTGTATTCGGTCAAGGTGGGGACAAAGACCAACTGGGTCTTCAACGATGCGGCGCTGGAGGAGTTCCGCGCCACCCTCAACGGCCGGAAGCACAAGATCCAGCGGTTCAAGGGTCTTGGAGAGATGAACGCCGACCAACTGTGGGACACCACGATGGATCCGGACGTCCGGCAGCTGCTGCGAGTGCATCTCGAGGACCAGCTCTATGCCGAAGAGGTCTTCTCCACGTTGATGGGAACCGACGTGGAGGCACGCCGCCACTTCATCCAGCACAACGCCAACGACGTTCGGTTCCTCGACTTCTAGGACGGTGCGAAAGAGCACCCTTCCAGGTCGCGGAGAGCCGCTCGCCAGATCGACCGAGTAGAGAGACCATATGCCCGACGACGACACCGCCAGGATCAGACCGATCGAGATCGAGCGGGAGATGGAGGACTCCTTCCTGGAGTACGCCATGTCCGTCATCGTCTCGCGCGCGCTACCCGACGTTCGCGACGGGCTGAAGCCGGTCCACCGGCGGATCCTGTATTCGATGTTCGACTCCGGTATCCGTCCCGGGACGCCCTTCCGCAAGTGCGCCCGCGTCGTCGGCGAGGTGATGGGTTGGTTCCACCCGCACAGCAACGACGCCATCTACGACGCATTGGTGCGTCTCGGCCAGGACTTCGCGTCCCGCTATCCGCTCGTCCAGCCGCAGGGCAACTTCGGATCGGTCGACGACGGCCCGGCCGCCATGCGTTACACGGAAGTGCGGATGGCGCCGCTCGCCCTGCATCTTCTCGATGGGATCACGGAGGAAACGGTCGACTTCGGCGACAACTACTCCGGCGAGCGGGAAGAGCCCACGGTGCTTCCTGCCCGCTATCCGAACCTGCTCGTCAACGGCTCCACCGGCATCGCCGTCGGCATGGCGACGAACATCCCTCCCCACAACCTCGGCGAAGTCGTGGATGCTTGCCTGCACGCGCTCGACCACACCGATGCCACCGCCGAGGACCTTGCCCGGTTCGTGAAGGGCCCGGACTTCCCGACCGGCGCCTACATCCTCGGCAACCGCGGAATTCGCGACGCCCTTCTCACCGGCCGGGGCTCGGTGAAGATGCGAGCCGTCACCGATGTCGTCGAGATCAAGAAGAACCGCTTTGCGATCGTCGTCACCGAGATTCCATATCAGGTCTCGATCCGTCGCATCATGGAGAAGATCGCCGAATTGGTGAACAACAAGGTGATCACCGGCATCAGCGGGCTGCGTGACGAGTCCAATCGCAGCGGCGTCCGTATCGTCATCGAACTGAAGCGGGACGCCAATCCGCAGGTCGTGCTCAATCAGCTGTACAAGGGCACGCAGCTCGAGGAGAACTTCGGCGTCAACACCGTGGCCCTCGTGGACGGCGTTCCGAAGACGCTCAATCTCGCCGAGATGGTGCATCACTACGTGGCACACCAGCTCGAAGTCGTGGTGCGCCGCACCCGGTTCCGTCTCCGCAAGGCCGAGGAACGGGCCCACATCGTCGAGGGTCTCCTCACCGCGCTCGACAACATCGACGAGGTGGTGGCGATCATCCGGGGAAGCGAAGACGTCGACGCGGCACGCACCACGCTCATGGAGAGGTTCGAGCTCAGCGAGATCCAGGCGAATCACATCCTGGACATGCCGCTGCGTCGCCTGACCGCACTCGAGACGTCCAAGCTGAGGGAGGAGTACGAGGAGCTGCAGGCCACGATCGCCGACCTCAATGCGATTCTGGGCAGCGAGGAGCGGCAGCGGCGGGTGGTTGCCGAGGAGCTCGAGCAGATCAAAGACAAGTACGGCGACGCCCGGCGGAGCCGCATCATTCCCGACGAGGGTGAGATGTCCCTCGAGGACCTCATCGCCGACGAGGAGTTGGTGGTGACGATCACCCAGGCCGGATACGTGAAGTCGGTGCTGGCGCGTACCTACCGCACCCAGGGCCGTGGCGGCCGAGGCGTCCGTGGTCAGCAACTTCGCGACGACGACGTCGTCACTCACGTGCTGCACACGACGGCACATGCGTACCTGCTGTTCTTCACCAACCGGGGCAAGGTATACCGCATTCGAGCCCACGAGCTGCCTCGCAAGGACCGCACGTCCAAGGGGGCGCTCATCCAATCGGTGCTGCCGATGGAGGCCGATGAGCGCGTGGAGGCGGTCATCGACACGCGCGACTACGAGACGTTCCGCTACCTGGTCGCGTTCACGAAGCTCGGCCAGGTGAAGAAGACCAGGTTCTCGGAGTACGACTCGCGCAACCAGGTGCTCGTAGCCATCAGCCTTCAGGACGACGATGAGGTCGTCGCCGTCCGTGCCACCTCCGGGGACAGCGATTTGATGATGTTCACCCGCAACGGCCAGGGGATCCGCTTCAGCGAGGAGGAGGTGCGCCCGATGGGACGGGACACCCAGGGCGTGCGCGGAGTTCGGCTCCGCGAGGGCGACGAGGTGGTGGCCGCCGCCTGTGCCGGCGAGGGCGAGGACATTCTGTTGCTCACGACTGGCGGCTACGGCAAGCGGACCCGCACCGGGGAGTTCCCCCGCCAGGGCCGCGGGGGTGTCGGGGTGAAGGCGATGAAGCTGACCCGAGTGCGGGGCACGCTCGCCGCCGCCAGGGCGGTGTCACCGGACGACGAGATCGTCGTGATGTCGACCGATGGGATCGTCATCCGCCAGACCGCCAGTGACGTGAGCCGGCAGAAGCGCGACTCCACGGGTGTTCGTGTGATGAATCTGGAAAAGGGCGCCGAGCTGTCTGCGCTTGCGCTGGTCGAGGCCGAGGACGCTGCAGAGGTCTGATCGAAGTAGTGGAGATCTGCGTGCGATGCCTGGCGCAACTCCTGGCGCCGGGTACACTCTTGTGATCTCGAGAGGCCGGTAGATGCAAGTTCGACGCGTTCGGCGCATCATTCGCAAAATCGATCCCTGGACCGTGCTCAAGGCGTCCCTCGTCTTCAACACGATCTCGGGGCTGACATTCATCCTCGGAATGTGGGTGATGTGGTCGATCGCGGTTCAGCGCGGCATTCCCGACGGCATCGCCGACATCTTCGAAAGCCTCACCCTCACGATCACGCCAGACGGTGAGCTCTATTTCCGGGCCCTGCTGCTGCTCACGATCATCATGGTCGTCGTGGCGACCGCGGCGATGACGCTGGGTGCGGTGCTCTACAACCTCATCTCGGACCTGGTGGGCGGTGTCGAGGTGACCGTGCTCGAAGAGTCCTATCTGCCGCCGCAGCCACGACGGCGTGTGCTGCGGGCACCTGTACGCCGGTCGCACCCTGCCGTTGCCGCCTCCGCGACGCCGATGGTACCGGCGGAGCCCATGGTCTCCTCCGCTGCCGGCAACGGCAGCGACGCAGAGTCACGCGACGCAGAGTCACGCGACGCAGAGTCACGCGACGAGGAGGATGCGTCCGCAAGCGAGACGACCGTCCCGCCGTCGGAGACCCCGAGCCCGGGCAGGGTCACGGCTCCGTCGAGCTGAGCCCCGGGCTCACCCCTCGGTGCCGGGGACCGGCGCCGCCACCACTCTGGGCAGGCTGATCGTCCGTCCTGTCGTGCCGTCGCTCACGGTGACCGTGATGCGGAATCGAGATTGCTCGATGAGGCACAGGCTCTCGGCGTCGTTCCTGCAGTAGAGCAACACGAGGTCGGCCGTGACATCCGCAACGCCGGGGGCCAGGGCGACGGGGATCGCCACCGGCAGCGTCGTCCCGGTGAGGTCGGTGGTCGACGCACCCGGCGCCACGGCCGTCCCATCGACCGTCACTTCCAGCGAGGACGGTGCTTCCTCGTTGACCTTGTACCCGGGCGGCAACTCGATGTCGAGGACGAGCTCACCACCTCCTGGGGCGACACTCACCGGATCGAGCGAGATCAGCGCACCCCGGTAGTCGGCATCCTCCGGCCGGGGCTCGAAGGCGTCGATGCCCTTCAATACGAGTGTCGTCGTCTCGCCGGTCGGCAGATCGACGATGCGCACGGCGTGGTTGTTGGTGTCCGCCACGTACAACGTGTCGCCGTCGATGGCGAGGCCGCCCGGTTCGTAGAACCGCGGCTCGGCTCCGTCGGCCCAGCCTTGTTCGGCCCCGAGGAAGGTCTCCACCTCCTGGGTCACGGGATCGATCAGCCGCAACCGGCTGTTGTACGTGTCCGCGACGATCAGCTTCTCCTCCCATACGACGACGCCGAGGGGATGCTGGAAGCGCGCCGCCGACCCGACACCATCCGCATCGCCGAACTCGAAGAGGTTGGCGTCTCCACCGGCCACGAGCCCCGTACCGCCGGTCGCAACACCGACATCGGCGTAGCGGATCGAGCTCGACTCCGAATCGGCGAAGTAGAGACGACCCGCCTCGTCGATGGCGAGCCCACTCGGCTGAGCGAGCTCTGCCTGATCGAGCGGTCCGTTCAACACGCCTTCGCGGGCGCTGCCCACGAGGGGGAGGGCGATCCCCGTTTCGAGGTCCATCATCCAGATCTGGTGATGGCCGGCCATCGCGATGTAGAGCCGGTTGCCGTCGAGCAGGAGGTCCCACGGCGAGTTGATGGGAACTTCGGGTGCCAGGCCACCGGTGGGCGGCCAACCCAACCTGCCGGTACCGAGCAGTGTGCCGACCTCGCCGGTCGCCATGTCGACGGTACGAATGGCGTGGTTGTTCGTGTCCGCCACGTAGAGCGTCGCTCCGTCGGCGCTGAGCTCCATCCCTTGCGGTGCGTCGAAACTGGCGGTCGCTCCGACGCCGTCCTCGAATCCGGGGCGGCCACTGCCATACACCGCCAGCACATCGCCGGACGTCCGTTCGGCGACGACGATGCGGTTGCGGCCGCTGTCGGCGATGAACAAACGGGGGTCGCCGGGAGCGACGTGCACCTTGCCGGGAAAGGAAAGGACGCCGGGCGGCAGCCCGTCCTTCTCGAGACGCAACTCGAGCGGTGTGGTGTCGAGCTGACCGTTCGAGCCGAACTCGGCGACGAGGGAGGCGATCACCGGGGCAACGACGTCGTAGACACCTTCCCCGCTGTGGCCGCCGACGACGTTGCCGGCGGGGTCGACGAGGACGGTGGTGGGCCACGCCTGCGCCCCCCAGGCTCTCCACACCTCGAAATCGCGATCGTTGACCACAGGATGCTCCACGCCGTAGCGCAACACGACGTTGCGGATGTTGTCGGTGGCGCTCTCATTGACGAACTTGGCCGAATGCACGCCGATGACCACCAGTTCGTCGCGGTACTCCTCTTCGAGACGCTCGAGGTCCGGAATGATGTGAATGCAGTTGATGCAGCCGTACGTCCAGAAGTCGAGCAGCACCACCTTGCCTCGCAGCTCCTCCAAGGTGAGTGGCGCCGCAGTGTTGAGCCAGTCGAGGCCCTCCGGGAACTCAGGTGCCGGGACGTCGCCGGCGAAGGACGCCTGTGGTGCGGTGGTGGTCGTCTGCGTGCCGGCATCGGTGGTCTGCGGGTTTTCGGCCACGTCGGGTGCTGCAGCCGTCGTCGCCACCGACTCACTTCCGTCGGCGCCGGAGCACGCGGCGGCGAGCACGGTGAGTGCGGTCAGGAGAACACCGGCGCGGAGCAGCTTCATCGCAATCATTCAAACGGTTCCCAGGCGGTATGGATTCCCCGGCTCGCTCAGCGGTCCTGTTCGAGTGAATAGGCGGCGACGTCGAGCCCGGCATCGAGGGCGTTGGCGAGGAAGTCCTCGGCTCGATCCGCGGGCACCGCCAGACCGTAGCCGTACTCGCCGATCGTGAGTGCTCCTGCAGCAAGGGCAAGCGCCTCCAAGTGAGGAGCAAGATCGGCGACGCCGACCACTCGCGCCAGGACCCCGTCTGGTGTCCCCGCAGTCACCCGGGCCATCGCCGCTGCCCACTCCCCGTCGATCGGTGCGACGTACCGGCGCACACTGCTGTCGGAATCCCGGCTGCGCGCCCAGCGCGCCCCGACCGGATCGGGGAACGGGATGGGCTCGCCACGACGCAGCGGGCGGCCCGGCTCGGTCCAGGCGATGGAGACGTCGAGCACTTCGGTGGCCCGCGCCGTCTCGTGGGCGGCGAGACAGGGCGCCAGCCCACCGGCGAGGTTCGCTCCGAGCAGCAGCGTCCGGCCGGCCGTCACGTACCGCTCGGCCAGCGCGGCGAGCTGGTCGTCGGGGTCGGCCCACAGAACGCAGGAGATACCGGCTTCCAGCGCCGCCTCGGCCTGAGCGACGGGGTCGGCCGTGTCGTCGCTCACCAGTACGTCGTAGATGCCGAGATCGAGGGCAGGCTCCAACCGAGCATCGGTGACCGTGCTCGGTCGCCGGCCGACGATCCCGAGGGCGCTCAACCGCCGCTCTCCGAGCAGGATGCGTCCGCTGCGGAGGCCGACGTCGTCGACCTGGTGGATGGCGATGCGCACGTCAGCGGGGAGTCGTCTGCCGGTCGGCGGGCTGCCACTTGCCCTGGGCGTCGGGCTGTTTCACGGGTCTGCGGAGGAATGCGACGATTCCGGCGGCGACCGCAACCAGGGCGAGAAGGCGTGAGCGCTGATCCATGAACGCCAGGGTAGTGGCGCAGACGGGTTGCAACCGAGCGTCGAGCAGGCGTCCAGGCAGTCCGGCGGCTAACCTCCGACCCGTTCGGTGCTGCGGCACCGGACCACCTCACGGAAGCGAAGTCCGGTGTGATCCCGGCGCTGTCCCGCAACTGTGATGTCCTCCGACCAGAGGCACGAGCCAGGTCGCCTGACGTGAGGTGGTGGTCGACGCTCTCGGAGGAGGGGCGTGTCCACTTCGCGGCGCAACTCCTCCGACGAGAGGAGTTCACATGTCCCGTTCCCTACTCGCAGCCCTCCTGGCGCTCGTGCTCGCCCTCGCCGCATGCGGTGGCGATGACGACACGGGGAGCACCAGCCCGCCAACGACGGCCGTGTCGCCCGAGACGACGACGTCGGCTCCACCGGAGACCACGACGACGGCTGTGCCGCCCGAGACCACGACGACCCTGGCCGTGGACGATGGCTTCCCGCTGACGCTCACGACCGAGGCTGGGGAGGTGACGTTCGATGCCCCGGCACAACGTGTTGCCGCCCTGTCCGCGACCCACGTCGAGATGCTGTTCGCCATCGGTGCCGGTGACCAGGTTGTCGCCGGCGACTTGTTTTCCAACCACCCGGCGGAGGCCGCCGAGCTGGAGCAGGTCGACTCGTTCAATCTGAGCGTGGAATCGGTGATCGCCCTCGATCCGGACCTCGTCATCCTCACCTTCGACCCCGTCGAGGCCATCCCGGCGCTCCAGGCGGTGGGAATCCCCACGCTGCTGTACGGCACGGCGACGTCGCTCGAGGATGCGTACGACCAGATAGCCGCCATGGGTGCCGTCACCGGGAACAGCGATGCGGCCCACGCCCTGATCCAGAGCATGCAGACCGATATCAAGGCGACCGTCGATGCGGTCGGCAACTCGGGGATGGGAGTGACCTACTACCACGAGACGGACCCCTTCAGCTTCTACACGCCGAACTCGAGCTCGTTCATCGGGCAGCTCTATGCGATGCTCGGGATGGAGAACATCGCCGACGCCGCTCCCGACGAGTTCGGCAGCGGGTTCCCCCAACTGAGCCCCGAGTACATCATCGACAGCGATCCCGACATGGTCTACTTGGCGGCCTTCGGAGAAACGGCGGATACGATCGCGGCTCGCGACGGTTGGGACACGATGTCCGCAGTCATCGACGGCAGCATCGTGCTGCTGGACCCGGACGTCGCCTCGCGCTGGGGCCCTCGCATCGTGGAGTTGATGGCGGCGATCGCCGACCCCCTGATCTCGCCATGACGGACGCGGCGGTGACTCGACTCCACCGCATCCACCTCCGCCCCGGTGTCATCATCGCCGTGGGGGGAGTGCTGGCCGCGATCGCCGCAGTGCTCGTCGGGCCGGCCGGGTTGCCGGTCCAGGGCGTCTTCCTGGAACTGGTGGACCGGCTCCCGCTCGTCGAAGTGGAGTCGGGGCTCACCGAACGCCAGGCCGCCGTGTTGTGGCAGCTGCGTGTGCCTCGAGTTGCGCTCGGCGCCCTCGTCGGAGCGTCGCTCGCGGCGGCCGGGGCTGCCTATCAGGGCGTCTTCCGTAACCCGCTGGCGGACCCGTATCTGCTCGGTGTGGCCGCCGGGGCCGGCTTGGGGGCGACGCTGGCGATCGTGGCCGGGGTCTCCGGCACGTCGCCCCTGCTGCCACTGGCTGCTTTCACCGGCGGTGCGATCGCCGTCGTCATCACGTATGCACTCGCCCGGCTCGGCGGGTCGTTGCGGACGACGGCAACGCTGATCCTCGCCGGAGTCGCCGTCGCCTCCTTCTTCACCGCCGCCCAGACCTTCGCTCAGCAGCTGGCTTCGGACACGGTGCGAGAGGTGTTTGCGTGGATCCTCGGCAGGCTGACTACGAGCGGATGGAGCGACGTGACGTTGGTGGCGCCCTTCCTCATCCTCGCACTCGTCGTGCTGGTGGTCCATCGCCGCCACCTCGACGTGATGGCCGTCGGCGAGACGGAGGCGGCGTCGCTCGGCATGCACGTGCCGCGCGTCCGCTTCTGGATCGTCGCCGCGGCAACCCTCGCCACCGCTGCCGCGGTCTCCGTCGCCGGATTGATCGGGTTCGTCGGCATCATCGTGCCCCATACCGTGCGGTTGATGGCGGGGAGCTCGTTTCGCTCGATCCTGCCACTCTCGCTTCTCGGGGGAGCGGCCTTCCTCTTGATCGCGGACATCATCGCCCGCACGGTGATGGCGCCTTCCGAGCTTCCCATCGGAGTGATCACGGCGTTTGTCGGGGCTCCCTTCTTTGCGGTGATCCTGGCGCGTGCGGGGAGGTCGGCGTGAGCCGGATCACCTTCGAAGCAGTAGTGGCGGGATACGGCGACCGGGACGTGCTCCACGGCGTCGATGCCGCCGTGACGGTGGGGGAGTGGCTGGCGGTGATCGGGCCCAACGGGTCGGGCAAGTCGACGCTGCTGCGGGTAGGAGCCGGGCTGGTCGACGCTCGCGGGTCGGTCACGGTCGACGGCCTGCCGATCGGTGAGATGGGACGCAACGAGGCGGCACGTCGCATCGCCTACGTACCACAGACGCCGGTGGTCCCCCCCGGCGTCACCGTCCGCGAGTACGTGTTGCTCGGGCGCAATCCCCACATCGGGTATTGGCGAAACGAGACTCGCGAGGACGTCCGCATCGCTGCCGAGGAGATGGTGCGGCTCGACCTCGCCGGCCTTGCTGATCGGCCGCTCGATTCGCTGTCCGGCGGCGAGCGTCAGCGGGCCGTCCTGGCGCGAGCGCTCACGCAGCGACCGGGGGTGCTGCTGCTGGACGAGCCGACGACCGGCCTCGACCTCGGGCATCAGCAGCAGTTCCTCGCCAGCGTCGACGAAATGCGCATCGAGCGGGGGATTGCCGTCGTGGCCGCTCTGCACGATCTCACCCTGGCTGCGCAGTACACGGACCGCCTGCTGCTGCTTGCCGACGGGCGGGTGGTTTCGTCCGGCTCCGCCTCCGAGGTGTTGACCGAGGAGCGCCTACGGCAGATCTACGAGGCCGAGGTGACCGTGCTGACCGACGAGGCCGGACGTCCCATCGTGGTGCCGCGGCGGCTCGATCAGGCGATCGTTGCGTCGAAGATCCGCCCAATGACATAGGCGGCGATGCCTCCAACGCCGGCAATGCCGAGGTTCTGCAACCCGGACAGCCAGGGATTGGTGTCCGTCACCGCCGTCTTGAACCACCCCACGGCGAACAACCCCACGGCGGTGAGGCTCGCCGCCCACGTCAAGCCGATGTTGGGCGAGACGTCGAAGAAGAAGGGGACCATCGACGGGAGTGCGCCCACCAGGAACAGCAGCCCGCTCATCAGCATGGCGAAGTAGGGGCTCCGACGCTCCGAATCGACGATGGCGAACTCGAACACCTTCATCGCGTTGAGCAACGTCGCATCGTCCCGGGTCAGCCCGGTCAAGGTGGCTTCCAGGTCGTCGTCCGCCACGCCGATCTCGACGAGGAAACCACGCATCTGGTCGACCTCCTGCTCCCGGAAGTGCTCGATGTGTTCCTGCTCCAGGGCGATCTCGCGGTCGAACACCTCTTCCTGGGACTGGGTTGCCAAGTACTCCCCGGCAGCCATCGACACCGCCCCGGCCACGGCGCCGGCAACTGCGGTCAGCAGCACCTGCTGGGTCGCAAGCCCACCACCCACCACACCCGCGACGAGCAGGAGCGTCGACACGAGCCCGTCGTTCACTCCGAGGATGATGTCCCGCACGTACTGGCGGCTCTGCCCGACGTGGGGTCGGTATTGGATCGCGGCATCGGGCCGCCGGGCGGGAGATTCCTGTGCCATCGAGCCAATATACCCCCGGTCCACGTCACGGAAGCTGCGCCGGCTCCGGGTAGATTGGGTGCGAGCTCGACACCGAGGAGCGCATGGAAACGGAGACCGATCGATCCCGCATCCGCCAGCAACTGGCAGGGCACCCCTTCGTCCAGGGACTCGAACAGCACCATGTGGATGTCTTCGTCCAGCTCGGCCACTTCGCCGAGTTCGGCGCACGGGACATCATCTTCCGCGCCGGCCAGCCGGCGGACACGTTCTACCTGGTTCGGTCGGGGGTGGTGGCGCTCCAGGTCGAGGCGGGGGGCGCATACCCGCGCACGATCTCCCACATCACGGAGGGCTCGGCACTCGGCTGGTCATGGCTGTTCGAACCACACGAGTGGCAGTTCGATGCGGTGGCGCAGACGCCGGTTCGGACCATCGCCTTCGATGCTGCGGCGCTGCGCGATGAGTTCGGCAGGGATCCGACCTGTGGATACCAGGTGATGGCTCGGGTTGCCGAGGTCATGGCAGAGCGACTGCATGCCACCCGGCACCAGCTGCTCCACCAGTCGGGTTGACGGCTGCGCCGAAGCGCCACGACCTCGGGAAGAGGGTGAAGGACCAGGCGCCAGACATGTGTGGTTCGCGGCGCCGCCGAGAAGGCGATGGGGTTTGCCGGAGTCGTTGCGTACTGGAGGCGGCGCTCAGGCGTTCTGGCCGACTGCCACGTAGATCGGTTCGCGACCCGACGCGCGACGCATGGTGAACGGGTCGAGCAGCTCGACGTGGCCGAATCCGGCCTGCATGAACAGCGCGTGCACGTCGTCCGAGGAGTACCCGCGGGCCGAAGGTGAGCGCTCGTGGTCCTCGGCGGACACGACCTCGCCGTCGACCAGGACTTCGTAGCGGTCCATGCGGTGTTCGAGTTGGTTGACGGTGTCGATGCGGGCCTTCGAGGAATGCCGGATCACCGCACCGTCCTCCCGGGTCACCTCGGTGACCGACGTCCACGTGTCCGGCATCGTGGTGGGCGGCGCGCTCCCGCGCCACAGCGTCGAGAACGGCATGGCGAGCACGCCGCCAGGTCGCAGGTGGTCCTTGAACCTCCGCATCGCCCGCTGCGCCTTGTCCACATCGGTGATGAGTTGAAACGCCGATGAGGCCACGATGATCGTGCCGTACTCGCGGGGGAGGTCGAGGTCCTCCATCGCCTGCTCGTACACATCGATCATGACGCCGAGGTCATCGGCCTTGCGCTCGCAGATGTCGAGCATCTCCGGCGAGATGTCGATGCCGTCGACATCCCAGCCGAGCTGGAGGAACTCGATCAGGAGACGACCCGTCCCGCATCCGACGTCGAGCACGGGTTCCCCGTGCCGTTCGATCAGTTCGTGAAAGAACGCCCGGTCGTCCCAAGCGGACTCGGCGGTGCGGAGCAGATCCCAGTACTCGGCCACGAAGCCGGTGAACGCGTAGTCGGGCTTCACTCGCTACCAGCCTACGTCGGTGGGGGCGGCGGGGGCGGTCAGGACGTCGAGAAGGCGTCGAGCACCGGCAACAAGACGTCGGTGCGGAGCGACGCTCGCTCCTCCGTGGTCGTTATCAGGACGACCACGCCGGTGATGCCGGCGTCGGCGCCGAGGGCGACCTCGGTGGGGAATCCATCGATCGTTCCCGTGTACAGCGACCAGGTACGCCCACCGGCATCGATCGTGCCGTTGGACACCGGATCCTCGGCGAAGCCGAGCTGAGAGCCGAAGAGCCCGATCAGCAGCTCGGGATCGCCGGCGCCCGGTACCGCTTGCTGGACGATGGCGGTCTGATCGGCGACGTTGGTGCCGCGAGCCCAGGCGCCGGGCCCTACGCTCTCCCAACCCTCCGGGACTACCCCGCTCACGGTGACCCCGAATACGTCCTCCTCGAACGGCACGAGCACGATCTCCGCTGCCTGCTCGTCTCCCGTGACGAATGCCGGCGGCGCCATCGCAGCGACACAGCTCGTGTCGAGTGAGCCGGAGGGGTCGTCGAAGAACGCAAGCGCCACATCCCGTGCGCAGTCGGCGGAGAGCGAGGCGGCATGCCCGACGCCGGGGAACAACACGAAGACGCCGTTCGACAGGCGGGAGGCGGCCCGCTCTCCCCATGCCGGAGGGGTGATCGGGTCGTACTCCCCGGCCATGACGAGCGTTGGGAGTTCACTGACCACGGGTTCGTTCTCGGCGGGGCCGGCGACACCCGAGTCCCAGAGCTCGCATTCCTCGTAGAACCCATAGTTGCCCTGGGAGAACAGCTCGAGATCCGGGTAGGCCCCGGCGGCTGCGATGGCGGCCTCCGCCGAGGAGAAGGGCACCTCTTCGTTGCATTGGACCGACAGGTACATGCCGTCGCTGACGAAGGCGGATTGGGCGACCCGATTGGTGAGCAGCAGGGTGCCGAGTGTCGCATCACCCGCTTCGAGATCGTCGACCAGCTGGGGAAGCACGGGGATGACCTCAGCCGAGTAGAGCCCTTGGAACACCAGACCGAGGAGGGCCTCACCATCGATGATGGCGTCGTGGCGCTCGAGCGTCGTGATGTCACGTACCTGCGTGTTGATGGGATCGGCTTCGAGCTCATCGGCGAGGTCGTAGAGCCGTTGCTCCAGCTCGGGATATGCGGCCGCACACGCTGCGTCGGCCAGGCAACCGTCGAAGAGCTCATCGAGTGCCCGGTCGTAGTTGCCGGGAAGCTCACGGAACAGATCGACATCAGGCGGGTAGGCCGAGTCGAGAATCACGCTGCGGACGCCCTGCGGGTGATCCCGCATCACACCCTGCGCAAGGCGCGTCCCGTAGCTGATACCCAGCACGTTCCACTCTTCGATACCGAGTGCGATGCGGAGATCGGCGACGTCGGCCGCATTCGTGACGCTGTTGTATTGGGTGAGATCGACACCGTCCGCAATCAGTCGGTCCCGGCATTCGGTGTACGCAGCCTTCTCGCCCTCCAGGTAGACCTCGGGGGGCAGGTTCTCGTCGATGACGTCGAGCAGGTAATCCCGAGCCTCGGGGCATTCCAACGTCGGCTCGGAGAGGCCGACGCCGCGCTGATCGAAGAGGATGAGGTGCCGCTCGGCGAGGAACCCGCCCCAAGAGTCCTCGAACCCGAAGGCCAGCGTGTTCAGTGTCTCGCCGCCCGGTCCGCCGTCGAGGTAGACGATCGGGTCGTCTGGTGCATCCGGATTGTCGCTCTCGAATCGTGCAACGTGCAGCCGGACCTGACGCCCGGCCGGGTCCTCCCGGTTCTCCGGCACGACGAGGAACCCGCATTGGGGGTCGCGGTCCGGAATCGGATCGAAGTTGCAGCGGCTCTCCTCGAAGACCGGCTCGTAGGCGGCAGCTTGTCGAGTCGTCGTGGTCGTGCTCTCGTCAGGGGCGGCCACGGTGGTCGTGGTGGTTTCTCCGGCCACGGCGATGGTCGTCGGAGTGGCGGCCGCGTCGGTGTCGCCGTCCTGGTTGAGCAGGAAGACTGCGAGGCCCGCAACGACGGCGATCCCTACCACGATGGCGATGGCGGCCCGGTTCATGCGGTCCACACCCTAGGTGGCGCAGGGTGGTATCGATCGTCGCAGAGGGGAGGCGAGAATCAGCGGGGACGCAGGAGCCAATCGTGGCTGGGGACGGCCGCGGCCAGAGGTGGTGGCTCCGTGAAGCTCACCGGTGCGGGGCGGGAAGTCCGACCTGCGACGGTGAGGAGGAACTCGCCGTGGCGGATCCAATACCCGGGGAACCGCTCGCCCGCCGGCCGGTCGATCACATGGAGGGGCCTCCACCGCCCCTCGCTCTCGTCGATCTCGACCGTCACCTCGACGCTTCGTGTGTCGCGCCGGAGCCCGGTGCGCAGCACCTTGAGGGCGCTTTCCTTGGCAGACCACACCAGATTGGCGGCGAGGGCGTGAGAGGGGGCTGCCGCCACCAACCGCTGCTCGGCGGAGGTGAAGTAGTCGCGGACGAAGGCGTCGCTGCGGGGTTCGACGAGCTCCATGTCGCATCCGATGTCACCGCCTCCGGCGACCACCGCACAGACGGCCCAATCGGCGCGGTCGGTCATGGCGATGCGCATCCCGGCCGGCAAGTCGTCGATGAAAGCCTCCGGCGCCCCGTCGGGTGCGTTGCGGACGACGATGCGGCGCAACGAGGCGGGGTCGGAAGGGTCGATCCCACGGGCGCGTGCCAGGGCTTGTTTGGCGGTCCAGCGGCCGAGCTCGGCCTCGTCGCGCCGTTTCGTGAAGCGCATGGAGGCCAGCCGGGCTGCCAGTGCCGGATCGTGCCAGGTCGGCTCCCGCGGCACCTCGCGCATGCCCGCGGAGTGCCAGCGCATCGGCTCGGTCACGAGTCGGCGGTGGATCCGTCGAGCTCCCGTGCGACACCGCGCTCGACGGCAGAGATCAGATAGGCCCGCAGCTCCGCGGCGGGGATGATGTGCTGGATCGATCCCACGTGGAGCGCACGGTCCACACTGTGGATGCCGTCGAACTCGTCGGCGACTTCGCCCAGCTTCTCCGAGTGCACCTCGGCTCGCACCGTGTCGAGCTCGGCGGCGAGGCGGGCCTTCTCGCCGCCGAGGGCGGCACCGACAGCCTTCACCAACGCGGTGACCCTTGGGTCGGCTTCGGTG
Source organism: Acidimicrobiia bacterium (assembly GCA_965216945.1). GTDB lineage: Bacteria > Actinomycetota > Acidimicrobiia > Spongiisociales > UBA5794 > DATHZQ01. The sequence continues at coordinate 1,730,040 of CBDCGU010000003.1, forward strand.
CGCTTCCTCACCTCGCGGGCGAACACGACCGCCGCTGCCGGGGCACCGCCGATGACGGAGGCCTTGCTGCCCTCGAGCGCGGCGACCTCCATGTTGTCGTGGAGGGTCTGGCTGAACACGACGAATGCTCCGCCGTGGTAGCGCGAGACGACACAGAAGACGATGGGGCCCTGGAAGTTGACGATGGCTCTTCCGATCTCGGCGCCGTATTCGAGCTGCCAGTCGCGCATGGACTCCGGCGAGCCGTCGAATCCGGACAGGTTCGCCAAGACCACGACCGGGCGGTTGTTACTTGCGGCGTTGATGGCCCGAGCCGTCTTCTTGGACGACCTGGGGAACAGCGTGCCCGATGTCCACTGGCGGGGTCCGTCGGCCGGGACGGCACCGAGACGCGGCATCGGCTTCGACTCGAAACCGATCAACGTGACCGGTCGGCCGCCCAGGTAGGCGTCCCACACGATCGACGTCTCGGCTCCCTGCATGCCGTACCAACGCTCCAGCCAGGGATGGTCGGCGTCGACGACAGCCTGCATGACGGCCCGCATCTCGAAGGCACGCTTGCGGCCCGGGTTCGTCTCTTCCGAGAACACCTCGCCGACGGTGGCGAACTCACCACCGTGAGGCGACTTCGTGACGTCGCGGTCCAGGGGGTCGTCGGTCTCGGCGAGGCGGGGGAACCGCTCCCCGGCAACGACGTAGCTGTATTCGTAGTGCTGGAGCAGGATGCGGCACGCTTCGGCCATGTCTGGTGCGAAATACTGCGCCTGACCGTTGGGTCCCATGATCCGCTCGTAGCCGCCGATGCCGCGGTTGTCCTCGGCGGACACACCGCCCGAGTAGTCGAGCGCCTCTTTGCCGGTGAGCACCAAGGCGGCCGTGGGGATCATCACGAGGATGCCCCTCGTGTGCATCAGCATCGTCGCCTCGGCGTTCCAGTATGGCTGGGCGCCCACGTTGATGCCGCCCACGATGACGTTGATCTCGCCCCCGCCTTGGGTGAACTCGATGATGCGACGCAGTACGCGGCCGATCCAGTCCATGTTCTCGGTGCCGCTGTCCATCGAGATCAGTGCACCTGCCGAAACGGCGAACCACTCCACCGGGATACTGCGGTCCTCGGCCAGGTCGATCGCGGCGATGATGCGGCGGCACTCCGGCTCGGCGAGGTTGCCCATGCCGCGGCTCGGATCGCTGAGGATGATCGATCGAGTGATGCCCTCCGGGTAGCGCCTCGTCGTGTTGGTCACGAGCCCGACCACCACGTTCGACGGGTTCTGCCCCTTGGGCCGGTCGACCGGTACGAGCTTGCCGTCTTCGAGTTCGTGTTCCACGAACTCCCCGGGCGGGAAACCTGCTCCGGCACGGTGTTGCGGGGCCAGCATCTCCACGAGCTCGTGAGGATGGATCAGGCCGCGCCGCCGCAGGCGGACGACCTGCTGGTCGTACGGGCTGAGCGGATGGACCATGTCGCCGGAGATGTCGCGGAACCGGTAGTGCACTTCTGTGCCGCTCGGATTGCTGATATCGAGCACCCTGACCACGATCCTGCCGTCGTCGCTGCGGAGCCGGATGCGGATGGAGACGTTCTCGAGCCCGAGACCCTCGGTCTCAGGTGCGAGACGGTCGATGAGTCCCTGGATCTCTTCCTGCTGGAGGTCGATGACGGGCCACACATAGATCATCACCCGGTTCCACCACAGGCGGCGGTGCGCCGGGCGTCGCGCCTGGAAGCGTCGCATCGGGCCGAGGGTCTCGCGGTAGATGCGCTCGAACTCGGGAAGCCTTACTGCGCGGTCCTCGTCGTCGCGGATCGGTGTCAGGTCGCGCACCTCCGCGATGCCGAACAGCCGCTCGTCTTTCGGGTTGTCGCGGGCCACGGCATGGAACAGATAGATGTCCTGCAGTGTCGGGAGCCTGGTGAGCTCGAACTCGCCGAGCCTCCAGATCTCCAGTCGCTTGGCCATCATGGGGTGCAGGTCGCGATACAACGTCTCTTCGAAGTAGCCGGCGTCGCCGTCGGGCCGGAACGTGAGGTTGAGCACACCTGCGAGCCCGAAGCCGGTGTCGGGTCCGGAGATGGCGACCACGATCCGGCGCAGCGCCTTCTCGCCGAGCACATCGTTCAACGTGCCGCTGACCCCGGCGTGGACCTCTTCCGGTGCCTCGGCGTGCTCCTGCCACACGTAGAGGTCGGCGATCACGTCGTCGGCCTCCGGAGCCTTGTCGACGAGCGACCGCATGGCTTGCGTCGTGGCCTCCATCTGCTCGTATTCCGTGTAGGCGCTCACGACGTGAATACGGCGGCCGTCATGGTGGTAATCCGATGCGGCGAAGATGTTCCCGTCCACCGAGTAGGTCGTGAAGTCGCCGAGGTCGCGGATGCGGTAGTAGCGGCGCGTCATCACTTCCAGGTATGCAGCCCGCACGTCCGGTTCGGCTCCACCAAACCGACGGGTGATGAGCGGTGACAGCGGCTGGCTCGAGTCGACCAGCGCCTTCACGTGGATGGCGCGCTCGTCGCCGTGGGGTTGCTCGCTGAGGTAGGCGAGATGCTCTTCGACGCCGGCGTACGCCGCACGACGTATCCGCTCGAGGAACGGCACGTCGTAGGCGTGGTAGTGCACTTCCCGTGCCATGTCGTGGACCGCTTGGTAGCGGCCCCGGGTTTGTGTGAGGAGGCGCTCGAGGAGTGAGCGGAACTCGACATCCCCACGCGCCGAGCCGTGCTCGAGCCGGTCTTCGAGGACCCGGAGGATCGGGCGCGTCTGATCGGTCATGCGCGCATACGACTTGGCGATCCTCAGCAGCACGCGTTCCAGCTGCGGGCCGGGATCCAGTGAGGTCACGTCATAGTGCGCCAGCGTGCGCTGGATGCGCCGGATGAAGCCTTCGGGCAGGCCGGCGCCTTTCGTCTCCAGATCGCGGAGGTAGTTGAACAGGTACTCCTCGCTGCTGGTGCGCGTCTCGGCGATCTCGGCGTCCACGGGATGGCGCCGGAACAGCGAGATGATGTCGACGAAGATCCCGAGGATGTCGTCCTCCAGCCGGCGGAGCCGGTCCTCGTCGGGCGGGTCGACGCACAAGGGTCCCTCGGGGCTCACCAGGGTTTCGAGGTGGTCGGCAGTGATGTCCCACCCCAGCAGCAGGGCTCGCAACTCGTCGAGGTAGTGCATACACCGGTTGTGGTGGACGTCGGGAGGTGTGGCCAGCGGGGAGAAGTCGATCCTGCCTGTGCTCGTGGCGGTGTCGTCGGCGGATGGGTCGATGATGACGAGCGGGGTGCCCGGCGACACTTGAACGTTCTCACGCACGAGCAGTTCGCGCACCGTCCCGGCGTATTCGGCGGTGAGCGACGTCTCCATCTTCATCGCTTCGATCACGGCGATGCGATCGCCCGCGGCCACCTCGTCGCCGGGCTGTACGGGCAGCGACACGACGATGGCGGGGGAGGGCGCACGCACGATGCCTCCCTCGTCCGCCGTGATCCGATGGGCAACACCGTCGACCTCGACGTAGTGGTTGGCGCCATGGGACGCGGTGAGAACTCGGTAGGAGCGATCACCGCAGCGCATCCGTAGCCCGGCGCGGCCGACGTCCTCGACCGACACCTCGACCCGCCGGCCATCGACGGCGATCCGCCACTCTTCCGGACTGAGACGCCCGACGAGCAGTGAGTAACGCTCGCCACGGTGCCGCAACTCGATGGTGTGGCCGACGGCGTCGCTGACCTCGGGCCGGCCGCGGGCTGCGGACGCCTTGAACGTGCGCAGCTCGAGTTCGGTCTCCTTGCGGTAGGAGGCGATGCCAGCGGCGATCATCGCCACGGCGGCGATCACCTCGTCGCTACGCGACGATTCGTCGTCGAGCTGATCCAGCCATGCGACGTCGTAGTCGGCCGCGATGAAGTCGGGATGTCCCAGCAGGTACTCGAGGAACGCCTTGTTGCTCGACCCATCGCGAATGATGACTCGCATCTGGCTGAGCGCCCGCCGCAGCCGGCTGCGGGCCTCCTCCCGTGTTCGCCCGCGCGCCATGATCTTTGCGATCATCGAGTCGAACTCGGGCGGGATGACGTCGCCCTCCTCGACCCCGGTGTCGATGCGGATCCCTGGACCGCTCGGCATGCGCAGCATCTCGATGGCTCCCGGTGCCGGGGCGAAGCCCGCATCCGGATCTTCGGCGTTGAGGCGCACTTCGATGGCGTGGGCGCGGGCGGGGGGAGGGTCGCCGTCGAGCAGATGGCCGCTGGCGACGTCGAGCTGGCCCTTCACCAGGTCGAAGCCGGTCGTCAACTCGGTGATCGGATGCTCCACCTGGAGGCGGGTGTTGACCTCCATGAAGTAGAACTGGTCCGTGTGCTCATCGAACAGGAACTCGACGGTGCCGGCGTTCCGGTAGCCGGCGGCGCGCCCGAGTCGCGCCGCGGCATCCCGGATGAAAGTGTCCTGTTCGGCGCTCAGGACCGGGGAAGGGGCCTCTTCGATGACCTTCTGGTTGCGGCGTTGCACCGTGCAGTCACGCACGCCCACCGGCCACACCGTCCCGGCGTTGTCGCCGATGATCTGCACCTCGATGTGGCGGGCGCCGGTCACCAACGACTCGAGGAAGACGGTGCCGTCGCCGAAGGCACTGGCGGCCTCGCCTTTCGCAGCCTTGAAGGCCGCTTCCAGGTCGGCCTCGGCGTGGACCTTGCGGATACCACGCCCGCCGCCACCCGCGCTGGCCTTGATCATCACCGGGTAGCCGAGGTTGTCGGCGTGCGCCAGCGCCTCCTTGACGGTCTCGACCGGCTCGCGGCTCCAAGGGGCCACCGGCACCTTGGCGGCCTCGGCGATCTGCTTGCTGGTGATCTTGTCGCCGAGACGGCGCATGACCTCGGGGCTGGGCCCGATGAACACGATTCCCAGCTGCTCGCAGAGCTGGGCGAACTGAGCGTGCTCGGCCACGAAACCCCAGCCGACCCACACCGCCTCGGCACGGGTGTCGACGAGCGCCTTGCCCAGGATGTCGTAGTCGACGTAGGCGACACGCCGCGACCCATCCGGGCCCGGCACGTGAGCCGGACCCAGGTAGTACGCCTCGTCGGCTTCCCGCACGAACATCGCTTTGCGGTCGGGCTCGGTGTAGAGCGCGATCGTCGTGAGGTTGGTTCCTCGTTCTGCGTTGTACTCGGCGGCGGCATGGATGAGCCGCATCGCCGGCTCACCGCGGTTGACGACCGCGATACGCGAGAAGTTCATCTGATCAGCCGTGCTCCCCGAGGGCGGCACGCAGCGGTGCGACCGCGGCGTCCGGCACCTGCGTAGGCAGCGAGACCGTCTTGTATCCCTCCATCACCACGAAGGTAGCGCCTGAGGCGTCCGCGACGCGCACGGTGAACTCATCATCGCCCGGCTGGACCATCGCCGTGATGGCACCGTCGGCGGCGTCGGGGTCGCCGCCGAACCGGACTCTGCCCACGCGCATCGGCAGCGCCATCGTGCCCGTCGTGCCGATCTCCCAGATGCCGGAGGCCTGGAAGGCCAGCTCGGCCAAGCGTGGATGGGTCACCGTCGAGCGACTGGCGGGAACGTGGTTGGGCGGCAGCTCCGAGGCCATGCGGCCGGCCGCGCCACCGTCGATGCCCCAGGCCGCCGCGAGCACCTGATACGCCGGGCCGTGGAAGTAGATCTGATAGATCGACTCGGGTCCGGCGGCAGCCCCTACCGGATCGGCAACCTCGGTCCGTCCCAGGTCCGGAGGGTTGGGCCCGAGCCGCACGGTGCCGGTGAAATGCAGGGTGCGTTGTGGCTCGTCCTGCCCAACGAGCTGTCGCTCCCCGATGAGCCGGCAATGCGCCAGCGTCTCGTCACCGTCGGCGACGAACTGCGCAGTGATCGTCACAACCCGCGGCTCGTTCCGATAGAACTTGAACGGAGCCAGGAAGTCGACATCCTCGACCGCCACCACCGTGAGCTCCGGGTGCAGGAAGGCCGCCGTCTCAGCGAACGCCTCCATGCCCATGACTCCCGGCAGCACCGGTGTTCCGTCGATCTGGTGGTCGTGAAGGAACGGCTGCTCCGTCGGGTTGAGCTCGGCAGTCACGGTGAAGCCCTCGTAGATGCCGTACCCGACCACCCCGTGAACCTCCACCTTTCCTCCACCGAGCTGGCTCGCCACCGGTCCGTCACCACCCACGTCGAGACCGCCGGTCGGGTGGTGCTCGTCGAGCAGGATGCCGAGGCGCAGCCCGACGACCTGCTCCCCGGTCTCGGTGCGGCCGGTCACCTCGCGCCGGACGATGGGAATGCCCGCAGCTGCCGGCAACATGTCGATGCCTGCCGCCTTCATGACGGTCGGTATGGAGCCTCGCGTCGCCATCCCGATGTCGCCCCAGGCCGTCCAGTCGAGGGCGACACCGAGTGTGTCCGGCCGGCTCGTCTTGAAGCTGGATGTGCTCTTGCACAGCAGATCGTTGGCGGCGCTGTAGTCGGTCTGGCCGTTGTTGCCGAACCGGCCCGCCACCGAGCTGAACACGACCGCAGCGCCGAGCGGTGTATCGCCGAGGCCACGAAGCAGATTGAACCAACCATCGGCCTTCACGTCGAAGACGAGGTCGTACTCGGCGGGTTCCTTGTCCGGCAGGAGCCGGCTGATCTCCAGCCCTCCGGCGTGCAGTAGCAGATCAACCTTGCCGGTGGTCGCCGCCGCAGCCTCCGTCGCGGCACCGACGGCGTCGGCGTCGAGCAAGTTGACCGAGTGGTAGTGCACGGTCCCGCCCGCGGCTTCGATGGCCTGAACGGCTGCAAGGGCGGCATGCCGCCGTTCGATGCCGGCCAGCTCGCGGTCCACCATCGCCGGGGTGGCACGGCCCTCCGCCTCCTTGAGGCGCTCGAAGATGGTCCGCTTCAGTTGATCCTTGTCCGCACCGAAGGCGATGACGTCTTCATCTGTCGGGTCGGGTGTCTCGACCAGGTCGAGCAGGTGGAACGTGCCTCCGCATGCCCGAGCGAGGTCCGCGGTGATGGCCGACACGATGCTGCCTGCTGCTCCGGTCACGACCACCACCGAGTCGGGCCCCAGCTCGATGCCGCCACCCTCGTTGGGCAGAGGTTGCTCGGTGAGGCCAATCGTCCAGCGTCTGTCGGCGTAGATGCCGATCTCGACGGCGCCGGGGTCCGCCAGCGTCTCTGCGATCAGCACGTCGGCGTGCGCCGCCGTCTTGCGACCGGTGGGGAAGTCGACCGCCTTCACGAGGGCCGCGGGCTTCTCCCGCTTGTACGCCTTGGTGAATCCGGTCACCGCACCGCCCATCGGAGCGACGGCTCCGGCTTCGTCGTACCCGTGCCGGCCACCGAGACGGCTGCCGCTCACCAGGAACACACCGGTGTCACCGCCGTGGGAGTAGAGATGGCGCATCGTGGCGTACAGCAGCTTCACCCGTCGCCGCAGCGCCTCGCGCCAATCGTCGAGCTCCATGTCGGCGACGGCCGGTTCAACGTCGAGCGCAGGGAGCCAGTACACACCGGTCACCTGGCCATCGGCGGCGAACTCGTCGATCCGAGCCAGCAGCTCCTCGGCCGGCGGGGCATCGTCGATGGCCAGCACCGCGACGCCTCGCTTCTCGAGCCGCTCGACGAGCGCCGTGCCGATACCGCCGTGATCGAGCATGACGACGACGCGGGAGCCCTCGCCGAGCACGACACCGGTGGCGACACAGTGATCCAGAGGCGGCCGCAGTACGGCCGTGGGGATGCGACGTGGCACCGCTGCAGCGGCTTGGTCGTCGCCGCGGATCAGCGCGGGGCCGCTGTCGGCGGTGTCGTCGACGGCGAGCGTCTGTTGCGCCGCTCCGGTTTCGGGTTCCTCGGTCGGAGGTGGCGCCGCAGCCGTCCCCAAACCTTCGGCGCGTTCGTAGACGAATCCGATGACGTCGTTGAGGGTGGGGTAGTCGCGCAGTGCCAAGGAGTCGTCGCGTTCGATGCCATACGCCTCGCGGATGGCGGCAAACGTCTCCGCCTGTTTGACGGTGTCGATCCCGAGATCGGCCTCGAGGTCCGCATCGAGATCGAGCATGTCAGTGGGATAGCCCGTTTGCTCGGCCACGACCTCGAGCACCTTGACCGCCACCGGATCGGCCGCCCCTGAAGCTGCAGGGGCCGTCGGTGCGGTGGGCGCCTCTTCCGGCGTGTGCGGGCTCACTTCTGCCGTGGCGACGACCGGTGCGGGCGCCTCGAGGCCTTCGGCGCGTTCGTAGACGAATCCGATGACGTCGTTGAGGGTGGGGTAGTCGCGCAGTGCCAGGGAGTCGTCGCGTTCGATGCCATACGCCTCGCGGATGGCGGCAAACGTCTCCGCCTGTTTGACGGTGTCGATCCCGAGATCGGCCTCGAGGTCGAGGTCGAGGTCCAACATGTCCGGCGGATACCCGGTCTGCTCCGCCACCAGAGCCAGCACCCGCTCGGCCACAGGATCTGCTGCCCCCGAAGCTGCGGGAGCCGCCGCCGGTGCGGCAACCGTCTCGAGCGTCTGCGGTTTGACGTAGGTCGACTCGGCGACGGGCGCCTCGAGGCCTTCGGCGCGTTCGTAGACGAATCCGATGACGTCGTTGAGGGTGGGGTAGTCGCGCAGTGCCAGGGAGTCGTCGCGTTCGATGCCATACGCCTCGCGGATGGCGGCAAACGTCTCCGCCTGTTTGACGGTGTCGATCCCGAGATCGGCCTCGAGGTCGAGGTCGAGGTCCAACATGTCCGGCGGATACCCGGTCTGCTCCGCCACCAGAGCCAGCACCCGCTCGGCCACAGGATCTGCCGCCGTCGGTGCGGTGGGCGCCTCTTCCGGCGTGTGCGGGCTCACTTCTGCCGTGGCGACGACCGGTGCGGGCGCCTCGAGGCCTTCGGCGCGTTCGTAGACGAATCCGATGACGTCGTTGAGGGTGGGGTAGTCGCGCAGTGCCAGGGAGTCGTCGCGTTCGATGCCATACGCCTCGCGGATGGCGGCAAACGTCTCCGCCTGTTTGACGGTGTCGATCCCGAGATCGGCCTCGAGGTCGAGGTCGAGGTCCAACATGTCCGGCGGATACCCGGTCTGCTCCGCCACCAGAGCCAGCACCCGCTCGGCCACAGGATCTGCCGCCGTCGGTGCGGCCGTCGCCGCTGCAGGCGCACCTGCTGCCGCAGGTGCGATGTCTGGGGTCTGTGGTCTGACCTCCGGCGTCTCTGGCTGGATCTCCGGTGTCGCCGCCGTGGTCGTCGTGGGCACCCCCGTTGCCGTCGGAATGCCATTGTCGACGACGCGGAGCGTCCGCCGCTCCACCTCCACGCTGGCACTCGAGATCCCCGTGACGTCGGCCAGCCAGCGGGACCATGTGGCACCGTCGGCGATACGGCCTTCGAAGCCCAACTCATCGGGCTCGTGGCGCACGCCGCCGGGTGCCGGCACGTAGCGATACAACGTCAGGCTGATCTGCGAGCCGAAGCCGGCGCCGAGGCGCAGCGCGTACTCGATGGGATAGGTGCCGCCCCTGGACAGGTTCAGGTTGCCCAGGTCCGGGTCGACCTCCTTGAAGTTGGGCACGGGCGGCACGATGCCGGTCTCGATCGACTTCACGGCGACCACGTCCTCGACGCCGACACCCATGGCGTGGCCGGTGAAGCCTTTCGTGTTGCTCACCACGATGTCGTCTGCCCTGTCGCCGAACACGAAACGGAGCGCATCGACCTCGGCCTGCGCACTGCCACCACGGGCCGGGGTGTACGTCTCGTGAGAGATGAAGACCGTGCGAGGTGCGATCTCATCGCGATTCACGCCCCAGCGCGCCTCGGCGCGTGATACCAAGTCCTCCATCACGTGCTTGATGTGACTGGGATCGAGCCGGCTGCCGTGGAACGCACTGTTGGCGGTGACGGCGCTGAGCACCTCGGCGATGGGGCGGATCCCACGCTGGGCAGCCGAGCCCGCCGACTCGACGACGAGGGCGGCGGCCCCCATGCCCAGGATCATGCCGTGACGGCGCCGGTCGAAGGGCAGGGCCGCCTCCTCCACCACCTCGTCGGTGGCGGCCGCACCGACGGCGAGGAAGCCGGACCCGATCCACTCGATCAGGCTGTCGCTCGTGACGTCGTCGCCGGAGATGATGACGACCCGGTCGCAGCGGCCTGCCTCGATCCAGTCCTCGGCGACCGCGACTGCCTGCGTCGTGCTTGCGCATGCTGCGTTGATCTGGGTGTTGGGCCCGCGAGCGCCGATGTATTCGGCGAACTGGGCGTGGCCCATCGACACCGCTTTGAAGAGGAACTTGCGGTCGAAGACGTACGGGTTCCGCTCGAGCTCGGCCTCGAGCTCGTGGATGCGGTGACGGATCTCGGCGGCGACACCGCTGTCGGCCCCGGTGAGCCGCTGCTTGAGGCTCTGGAGGTCCTCGAGTCGGCGTCGCCGAACCTCGTTTTCCCAATAGCGATCGACCTCCTGCATCATGCCGTCGACGCCGGGGAAGGCCGATGCGAAGATCACACCGGTCGTGTCCCGGTAGGCCTCCGGCAACATCCAGCGTTCAGGCAGCTTGGTGCCCGTCGTGGTCGTCTTGTAATGCATCGCCAGCGGGATGCCGGCGTCTCGCAGCGCCTCCAAGCCGGCGCCAATGGCGAGCTTGGATGCCTGGTCCAGCGCGTCGTCACGCTCGGCGGGGAAGCCGAACTCGGAGACGAGGTCCAGTGCTCCGGCACGGCCCGCCAGCTTGATGACGTCGGCCTGGCTGTCGATCGTCTCGAAGTGGCCCCCGCCGGCCTCGCTCTTGACGAGTCGTGTGATGTGCTTGTCGGCGATGAGCTGGCGGTACTGCACGGGAATCGTGTCGATGAACTGCTCGCCATGGAGGATCGCCGGCACCTTGTCGTCGCCAAAGACGCGTTCGCCACCGGGGAGCCCGAGCCCGGCGCCGGTGACGACGACGGGGCGATCGCCTGCAGGGCGCGGCGGCGGCCCCACCGGCTTCGCCGCCGGAATCGCCTCGCCGCTCGAGTAGATCTCGTATCCCTTGGCGAGGAAGTCGGCGAACAGGTGGCCGAGCTCGCTGTACATGTCGCCCTTCTCGGGGGTCATCGTGGGCACCTCTGCTGGTTTGGTCTCGATGGACGTCTGCGGCGCACGTGCCGGCGGTGCGGCCGTGGGTGCAGCCGTGCCGGGCCGGACACCAAGACCGTGGCCGCTGGCATACATGCCACACAACGCCTGGTTGAAAGACACGACGTCGCCCTGCTTCGGGTGGTTGGAGAACAGTGTCACCACTTCGGGATCGTCGCCGAGGACGTCGGCCGCCATTCCTTGCAGCGCCTTCTTGGGTCCCATCTCCACGAAGACCCGGCAGCCGGCGTCGTAGAGCGTGCGGAGACCCTTGACGAACTGCACGGGCGACGCGATCTGCTTCTCGAGGATCTCGATCATCTTCGGCACCACGTTTGGTCCCATCGGATAGAACTCGCCGTCGATGTTGGCGACGATCGGGATCGCCGGAGACTCCAGCCGGAGGCGGGTGAGAATCCGTCCGAGGGGTTCGCTGGCGGGAGCCACGATCTCGGTGTGAAACGCGTGGCTCACCGGCAGCGGGATGACCTGGGCGCCACTCTTGGACAGCACGTCCATCGCCATCCGCACTGCGGGGGTGGCGCCTCCGATGACTGCTTGTTGAGTGCTGTTGATGTTGGCGATGACGACGTAACCGTCAACGGTATCGAGCACCTGCTGGATCTTCTCGATCGGAGCGAAGACGGCGGCCATGAGGCCGTTGTCGGCTACGGAGACGTTCGCCATCTCCTTGCCGCGACCGGCCACGGCGTGGAGCGCATCCTCGAACGGCATGGCACCGGAGGCGACGAGCGCCCCGTACTCTCCGAGGCTGTGGCCCATCACCATGTCGGGGTGGATCCCGTAGGCGGCCATCAGCTTGGTCAGGGCATGGTCGACGGCGAGCACCGCAGGCTGGGTGATCTCGGTCTGGCGGAGCTGGGCGTCTGCCTCCTTCAACGCCGACTCGTCGGCGCCGTCGGCGAAGATGTAGTCGGTCAGCGGCCGACCGAGGATGGGCTCCATCACGGCATCGGCCTCTGCGAACACCTCCCGCATGAGCGGCTCGGTGTGACGCAGGGTGTCGAGCATGTTGACGTACTGCGACCCTTGACCCGTGTACAGGAACGCAGTGAGTTGTGGCTTCCCACGACCCAAAAACACGCCTTGGTTGGCGAGGGGCTTCCACATCATCGGGTTGTCGCTCTCGAGCGCCTTGATGGCCTTCTCGGTCTTCTTGGCGAGCTCGGTGGCGTCGCCGTAGTCGATTGCCACCCGGGCGGCCGCCCGCAGATCTTCTTCTGCCGGAGGCTGCGGTGAGGGGGCATCGCCAGCAGTTGCGGCGGTGTGCACGTCGCGGAGTCGGGCCAGCAAGCCGGCCTCGTCGGCCGCACCGATCACCAGGGCACCACGGAGCGGTGCCTTGAGCTCGTCACCCGCCACGGCAGGGGCCGGCTCGGGAGTCACGATGGGGAACGTCTGGTCGCCGTTCACCTGGAGCCGGCCGGGGATGTACTCCTCGAGCACTACGTGGAAGTTGGTGCCACCGAAGCCGAACGCACTCACGCCGGCCGACCGCACCTGCCCTGGTGCCGCCTTCCACTCCGCCAGCGCACGGTTGATGTAGAGCGGCGATTTGGAGAAGTCGATGTTGGGGTTGCCCTCGGTACCACCCAGGCTGGGCGGGATCAGCTTCTGATCGAGCGCCTTGATCGCTTTGAGCATGCCGGCGGCGCCGGCGGAGCTCTTCAGATGCCCGATGTTGGACTTCACCGAGCCGAGCGGGATGCTGCCCGGTGCCAGACCGAGGCCGGCGAAGACGCGTGACAAGCTCTCGACCTCGACCACGTCGCCGACCCGTGTCGATGTTCCGTGGCCCTCGATGTACGTGGCGCTGGTGGGCGTGATCCCGGCGTTCTTCCACGCACGCGCCACCGCAAACTCCTGACCCACCGGGTTGGGGGCGGTGATGCCCTTCCCCTTGCCATCGCTCGATCCGCCGAGTCCGCGGATCACGGCGTAGATGTGGTCGCCGTCGCGCTCGGCGTCCTCGAGACGCTTGAGCAGTATGACCGCGGCACCCTCGCCCATGACGAAACCGTCGGCTCCGTCGTGGTACGGGCGCGTGCCTGTGGCGGACAGCGCACCGATCTTGCAGAACTTGATGAAGCTGGGAACGCCCATGTTGGCGTCCACGCCGCCGGTGATCACGGCGTCGTAGTCACCGTTCTCCAGGCCCTCGATGGCGGCATCGATGGCAGCGAGAGCCGAGGCGCAGGCGGCGTCGACGACGAAGTTGGGTCCGTGAAAGTTGAAGAGGTTGGCAACCCGGCCGGCGATGATATTGCCCAGCTCGCCCGGCATCGTGTCTTCTGTGATGTTGGGGAATCGGTTGCGCACGCCGGCGTGGAAGTCCTCCACGATGGCCGCCTGCGCATCCGCCGGCAACGCGGCGAAGCTGGGAGCGCGCGTCAGTTCGTCGGCGTACTCCGGGAAGTAGGCGCGCATCGAGGTGAGGTAGTGCATGTCGCCCGCCATCGCATTGCCGAGCACCACGGCCGTGCGGTCCGCATCGAGTGGTCTGTCGGGATAGCCGTAGTCGAGCAGCGCCTCGCGGGATGCGACGATCGACCACTTCTGCGTGCGGTCCATCGCATCGCTGACCTTCGGGGGAATGGGGAGCCGCCACTCGAGCGGGGACCAATCCACGTCCCGCACCCACCCGCCGATGGTGGAGTAGGTCTTGTCCGGGGCTTTGGGATCCGGGTCGAAGTAGAGCGCAGGATCCCACCGGTCGGGGCTCACTTCGCTGATGCTGTAGCGGCCCTGCGTGAGGTTCTCCCAGTACGCATCCGCATTGGGGGCGTCGGGGAGAACCGCCCCGACGCCAACGACGGCAACCGCTCGTGCGGCCTTCTCAACCATGGTGACTCCAGAGATGTGTGACCCGGCCGGCAACGGGCGGCTGCCGGCCGGAGGGTGTGGCTACTTCGTGATCGGGGAGGTACTGGCGCATGGCGTGGCTCTTCTCAGCCGGCGTCCGTCCGGTCGTAGAGGGCGTCGGCGACGGCGTCCATGTCGGCGACCAGGCCGCCCTGCGCCTGCTCGATGGCCTTGGCGCCAACGGCGGCCTCGAGCGCCGCGGCATCAATGGCTCCCGGTTCGGCGGCGCCGAGCACCCACCGCATGCCTTCCGCGGCGATGCGTGCGGCGGCTTCCCTGGCGTACACCCGGCTGACAGCGGCAAGCGCCGTCGGGGAGAACCGGGTGTCCGCCTTGTCGGGAAGCCGTCCGGCGGTTGCCGCCGCAGCACGCCGTGCGAGTGCCCCGGCGGACTCGACGGCGGCGACCAGATCGCCGAGACGGAAGAGGACGTGCTGGTTGCGGGTCAGGCGGTGGGCCCTGGCGTGCTCCATCACACCGGCGAGGGCGTGGTGGGCCAGAGCAGCGATGTCGGCACCGTGGCCCGGGGCGTCGACGGCCAGCGTCTCGAGGTCGGCAGCCTTGTCGTGGTAGTAGCCACCGCGGCTCTTGAGATGCTCTTGCCAGCGGTCTCGTGCGATGGTCATCTCCATGATCTCTGACGTGCCCTCGTAGATCGTCGTGATCTTCACGTCCCGCTTGATCTTCTCGACCATGTACTCCTTGGTGTAGCCGTAGCCGCCATGCGCCTGGATGGCGGCCTCGGCGGTGGCATTGCCGGCCTCGCTGCCCATGAACTTGGCGATCGCACCTTCGGTGTTGAGGGTGCCCTCGCCGGCGTCGATGCGGAGCGCCGTCTCTTCGATGTAGGCACGGGCGGCTTCGAGACAGACGGCATGGGGAACGATGAGCTTGTGCGTGTAGCCCTGTTTCTCGGACAGCGGCGAGCCACCCTGGATGCGCTCCTGCGAGTAGGCAATCGAGCGGTCGAGGGCGGCCCAGCCGGCGCCGAGACCAAACGCCGCAACCATCAGGCGCGTGTAACCGAAGACCAGCTGGGCTTGGACCAGTCCGAGCCCTTCGCCTTCGCCCACGATGCGGTCGGCATCGACCCGAACGTCGGAGAGGGCGAGTGCCGCCGTGTTGGATGCCCGGATACCGTGCTTGTCCTCCGGCTTGCCTTTCTCGAAGCCCTCGACATCGCGGTCGACGACGAACCAAGTCGGCCCACCGGGGGCGTTGGCGAGGATGGTGTACAGGTCGGCATACGTGCCGTTGGAGATCCACTGCTTGTTGCCGTTGATCACATAGGCGACGACCTCGCCGTCTTCCACGATTGGTTTCGCCGTGGTCTTGAGGGCGCCGAGGTCGCTCCCGGCCTCGGGTTCGGTTGCGCCGTAGGCCATCAACAGACCTTCCTCGGCGATACGGGTCATCCAGCGTTCCTTCTGCTCCTCGGTGCCTCCGAAGACGATCGGGTCGCTGCCCAGGAACGTGGCGAAGACGCCCGTGGCGACTCCCACGTCGATACGGGCAAGGAGCTCGCAGACTCGATAGATGTCGAAGGTGCCGGCACCCATCCCCCCGTATTGCTCGGGGATGAAGAGGAGCGAGACACCGAGCTCGGAGAGCATCTGCCGAACGATGGGTTCGGGAAACTCGTCCTTCTCGTCGAGCTCGAGCAGATAAGTGTCTGGCAGCTCGTTCTCGCCGAAGTCGCGGATCGTGTCGAGAACGAGAGCGAGCGTGTCGCGGTCGAGACCGGCATCCATGGAACCCCTCCCCTGGGCAGTGGACGTGTGGATGAGTGACCTCGCCGGGAAGATCGCCGGCGGGCCGTGATTTGGCAGTTGTCCGTGCAGTTTCCCCGCGCAAGCCCTTGTGCGGCAGGGTCTTCGGTCCTTGCGCGGACGCCGGATTCACACCGCTGCGGTCGCCGTCCTGTGGGGTGGAGATGCCGGACGCCGGAGTCCAGACCGCGGCCGCAGTGGTTGGTCGCTCCGGGACGGTGCGCCATCCGGCATCGCGGCGGCGACCCGCCTCTTTTGTCCATGGGGCGGCGTACCATCGACGGACGCCAAGACAGGAGGGCGGCAGTGGCTGCCGATCCGATACTCGAGCTTGTCGATCTCGGGTTCCCGTGGACGGGTCTCGACCCGTTCATCTTCACCGTTCATCACGTCGATCACTACCCGGAGGGGAACGACGATCTGGGTCCGGTCGCATCGCTGGGCGGCCGCCAGATCGGTGCGGACTTCTCGTACAAGGACGGGTGGAGCATGTACCACGGCACTTCGGTGCCCGGGTTCCCGCAGCATCCCCACCGGGGATTCGAGACCGTGACGGTGGTACGTCGTGGCTACGTCGATCACTCCGATTCGCTCGGGGCGACCGCCCGTTACGGCGGTGGTGACGTGCAGTGGCTCACCACGGGGAGCGGGATCATGCACGCTGAGATGTTCCCGCTCATCCGGGCGGACGGGCCGAACCCGCTGGAGCTCTTCCAGATCTGGTTGAACCTGCCCCCCGAGTCGAAGATGGTCCCGGCGTACTTCTCGATGCTGTGGAGTGAGGAGATCCCGACGCTCGACGTGGCGCGAGGCGTCAGCGTGGATGCGATCGCCGGCGCATTGGATGGGCATACGCCGCCGGCACCACCTCCGGACTCATGGGCCTCCCGGCCGGACACGAGCTTCGCCATCTGGCTGATCCGGTTGAGCCCAGGAGCGACGTGGGACCTGCCGCCGACGGCGCCCGGCGTCAACCGGATGCTGCACTGCTTCATGGGCGACGACGTGGAGGTTGGCGGGAGTCGCCTCGGGCAGCAGACCGGTATCCGGCTACGTTCCGACGTTCCGGCAAGGCTTTCGAACCATGGCACGCCGGCCGAGTTTCTCCTGCTCCAAGGCAGGCCGATCGGCGCCCCCGTCTTCCAGATGGGCCCGTTCGTCATGAACACACCGGAAGAGCTGCGCCAGGCGTTCGAGGACTACCGGCGTACCCAGTTTGGAGGCTGGCCGTGGTCCACGCCGAGCCCGGTCCACGCCAGGGGTGATGGTCGCTTCGCCTTGCATGCCGATGGCGAGGTCGAGCATCGCGACATGCAGCCGACGGCCTGACCCGGCGATCCCGCGTGCGACGACGGGCGACGAGGTCTGCCGATCGGTCACGACCCGGCTCAGCGCCTGTGGGAACCCGTCCAGCGACCGGAGGTTGTTGGATGCATCACCAGTCGCTGCGGCCGGTCAGTAGCTTGGCGGACTCGGCGAGGATGGCGATCGCCGAACCGACGATCGCCACGATGATGAGACCGCGGGCCACGGCGCCCCAGTTGAAGGCGTACGCGCTGAAGTCGAACGGGAACACGCCGAGCAGCCGGATCGACACGACCAGTGCGATGGCACCTTGTGCGATGTTGCCCACCGCTTTGAACCACGCAGCGTCGTAGCCCACCCAGGCCATGTTCACCAGCATGGCGACGACGAGCGACAGGCTCAGGACCGGGAGAACGTCCTCGAAGTCGTCGGTCAGCCAGGGGAACCAGCCCCAGGCGAGCACGTTGTTGACGATGAGAAGCAGTGCCAGGTTGATGCCGGCGGCCAGCAGGTAGCCGAACCGGCGAGCACCGGTGGAGATCCGGGTGGTGCTGGGA
Organism: Acidimicrobiia bacterium; assembly: GCA_965216945.1. Taxonomy (GTDB): domain Bacteria; phylum Actinomycetota; class Acidimicrobiia; order Spongiisociales; family UBA5794; genus DATHZQ01. The sequence continues at coordinate 1,747,654 of CBDCGU010000003.1, forward strand.
GCACGGTGGGTGACAGTCATGGTTCCTCCTCGACCCTCGACCTCACCACGCATCCGGCGTCTCCGCCAGGGCCGGTGGTCACCTCTCCGGCGCTTCGAGCCCTGTGCCGCAGGGACCCGTATACGCTCGGTCCGATGTCGGCACGGAACCAGCTCTCGCCATGGCTCGGCAGTGCTTTGGCAGGGTCCGGAAGAAGCCCGAGAGCCGGTTCGCCAGACGACGTCAAACCGTCACGGACATCGATGCTTCATCGGTCGTCGAACCGGCGGACCCCCTTCTTCCGCACCCTGCTGGTCACGGCCGCGATGGTCGTGGCGGCGTGCTCCGACGGCGATGCCGCCGTGTTGCGACCGGTGCAGGAGCTGCCGGACGATGTGGCGAGATTGGTTGACGAGACGTGGCGGCGCTTCGAGGAGGTGTTTCCGGCGCGCATCGATTGCATGGAGCCCGTCGACCTCATGTTGGTGAGAGATGTCCCCGACGGGGACGCCGCCTACAGGGTCGATCAGCGTCGCATCGAGATCGAGATCCCAACGTCGCCGGCTCGCTTCCCCGAGTCCCTGGCGCACGAGCTGGGCCATCACCTCGAGTCGACCTGCCCAGAGCACCAAGCGCTACGCGCCTCGTTCGTCGCCGCTCAGGGCCTGGTGGGGGAAGGTTGGTTCGGCGGTGACGAATGGGACAGGGTGCCGTCCGAGCACTTTGCCGAGTCGGTCGTGCTCCTCGTCAACGGCGAGCGCCTTCTCCACGACGATCTGATTCTGCTCTCTCCCGAGGCCGTCGAAGTTGTTGCCCACTGGGGGCGGGGTGGCGCATGACGGAGACGGTCATGGTGCGCTGCAAGGTGTGCGGCCGGCCGTTCCCGTCCGAGCTCCAGGTCGACCGCGCCACTCTGGAAGCGCTCGTGCTCGCCGAGCGATACTCATGTCCGCAGTGCGGATGCGAGGCCGTCTACACCAAGGCCGACCACTTCCACATCCTCCAAGCAGACTGACTGCACCCGACGAGCCGTTGGCTGTAGCCTCGCAACGATGAGTCGTGACTACCAGGCGGCCGATCTTCCCGCGGTCCAGCGAATCTGGAAGGAATGCGGGTGGGTCGACTCCGAGGACGAGGCGAAACAGATCGAGCCCTTCCTCTCCGACGGGGTTGTGAGAGTCGAGGAGCTCGCCGGCGAGGTCGAGTGTGCCGTATCGACCCATCGCGGTGTCCTCGCATATGACGGCGCCGACCTCGATCTGCTTGCGGTCACATCGGTCACGACCTCCTGGGTGGGCCGTAAGCAGGGACTCGCCACCAAGGTGACTGCGGAAGCACTCGCGGCAGGCGCCGCGGCCGGCGCCGAGGTCGCCGCCCTGGGGATGTTCGAGAAGGGTTTCTACGACCAGCTCGGTTTCGGCACCGGTGCGTACGAGCATCAGGTGCGATTCGACCCGGCCAGCATCGACCTGCCGGCGTCGTACCGGCCACCGATTCGGCTCACGGCCGACGACTGTGGGGATATCGCAGCCGCCCATCGGTCCCGGCTGCGCAGCCACGGCGGCATCGCCATCGACGGGGACGGCTTCTATCAGGCCGAGATCGGCTGGACCACGCCGTTGCTGGCGCTCGGTTACCGAGACGATGCAGGACGGTTGACGCACTTCGTTGTCGGGCGGCCGAAGGGTGAGTCGGGTCCCTATCGCATCAACCTCATCAGCTACGAGACCCACCAGCAGCTGGGCGAGCTGTTCGCCATGCTGAAGTCACTCGGCGACCAGGTGCGATCGATGGTGGTGTTGGAGCCCCCGGATCTGCAGGTCGAGGAGATCCTGCGGCACCCCATCCGGGCGCGGATCTCCACGAAGGGATCCGAGTTCGAGGCCACCAATCGCGCCATGGCGTGGTGGCAGGTTCGGATCCTCGATGTGGCGGCATGCGTCGCCAGACGTCGCTGGGCCGGGTCACCGGTGCATTTCAACTTGACGCTGACCGATCCGCTGGGCGACGTCCTCGGCAACAGCAAGGATGGCGTCGCCGGCTCCTATGTCGTGAAGATCGGGGACCCGTCATCGGCCGAAGCCGGCAACCACGATTCGCTCCCGACCTTGCACGCCACCGTCAATGCTTTCTCCCGGCTGTGGATCGGTGCGCAGACGGCGTCGATGCTGCGTGCCATCGCAGGGATCGATGGCCCGGACGAGCTGATCTCGTCCCTCGACGCCGCGATGCAACTCCCCACGCCCCACCCCGGTCTCTACTTCTAGTCCCCGGAGTCGGGTCAGGGGGCGTGCTCATCCCGCGGTCCTACCGCCGAAGAAGGAGCCGATCCGTCTGAGACCGAGACGCCCTCACCGCTCTCCCAGCTCGGGTTCCCAGGCTGTGAGGCTGCCCGCGGAGCGCCGCGCCACGACGAACCGGTTGCTGGCGGTCGGCATCCAATCGCCCTTGTCGGGCCCGGGCCACGTGACCCGTATCTCCACGTCGTCGGCGTCGCCCACTCCAAAGTGGATCCACCCGAGCTGTCCCCCGGCGTGTCCACCCCCGACGGTGACCTCCCTCATCAGCACGCGGTCCCCGCTGCGCACCTCGATCCAGGCGCCGATGGCGTCGGGGTTGGGTGCCGCCTCGACCAGGCGGACCGAGACCCAGTTGCCCATGGGCGCCGGATCGCCGTCCTCACCCCAGCCAACGTTGCGCCATACCGTGATCGGCTCGCCGAGGTTCACCTCGACGAGATCGACCATTCCATCCAGGTTCAGGTCGACGAGTGCCGCACCACGGCCGCGGGCAGCGTTGAGGATTCCGGCAGCCAACGCGATCTCCTCGAAGCCACCACCTTCTTGACCCAGGAAGAGGTTGTTGGGATCGTCGCCTTCGGCTGCTGCAGCCGCATCGAGGCTGCCTTTGCTGACGTACAGGTCGATGAAGCCATCGTTGTTGACGTCGGCGAACTCCCCGTGCCACGCCGGGGACGGCAGGCTCGAGTTGCCGGTGTCCCGGCGGGCCTCCGTGACGCCCAACTCCGCGGCGATATCGCGATAGGTGGGCTGATCGGCGCCGTCCTCCAGAGTCTGCAGCTTGTTGTCGCCCACGCCCGTCAAGAGCACCTCCGGATAGCCGTCGCCGGTCAGATCGTGGGTGGCGATGCCTGCGCCGGATATCTGGAGCTGGGCCCACCCCGTGGCCCGGCCGTACAGCTCGGGCGGCTCGCTCGGCTCGAACCGCCAGAGTTGCTCTTCCCCATCGCGCGAGTAGCGGCGGTGGTTGGACACCCGCAAGTCGGCTCCGCCGGACCGGTCCCAGTCGCTGAACAGCATCGAGAGTGAACACCACCCCGGAGCCAGCGAGGTCACCATGTAAGCCCCGTCGACAGGTCGGTGCACGGAGCCGGCGGCGCAGCCATTCTGCTGCCTGCCGGCTCCGTCGGTCGTGGCATAGTCGCCGAAGGCCAGCGTTGGCAGCGCGGCGCCCCGTTCCCACGTGGCTGAGAAGGCGGTGGTCCACCCATCGTCCCCGTCGATGCCCCACGTCTCGTTGGCGCGAGCGAACCGGCAGCCGCCCAGCCCGCGCAGCATGACGTTCTCACCGTTGCGCAACACGGCGAGATCGGTCACGCCGTCGCCATCGACGTCGAGCGGGTAGGCACCGGTCACCGCCGTCAGATCAGTGGCTGCCGACGGCACGTGGCCGAAGACCGGCTCGCCTCGGAAGGTGCTCCTGTTTCGATAGAGCGCGGCCGCATGGGCGCCTCCCGCGAAGTACAGGTCGGGGAAGCCGTCGCCGTCGCAGTCGAACACGGCAACCCCTCCCCCCACGGAGAATCCAGATCCGCCGTCGTACACGTGATCGATCCCGGCAGCCCTCGCCACCTCCACGAATGTCGGTCCAGCCATGGCCGGCGGCGGGGCCCCCTCGTCGACCCTGTCAACGGTCGCCACCACGAGCACGACGACGGCGATGACGGCGAGTCCGGCCGCCAGAAAGGCTGCGATGCGTCCCTTGCGGCTCACGCTGCACGTCACCTCCCGCTGCGGGCGTCACCGTAGTCCGGGCCGGGTTCACGGAGGACCCCTCGAGGCGAAACACCAGGCGCCCGCGTCGGCACCTGGCCGTTCCGCGGTCAGAACGGCCAGGTCTTGCCCTCGGGGAAGAAGGTCACGAAGTCCGGACGAAAGGCGGTGAAGCCCGGGACACGATCGAGCGTCTGGCCCTGCAGCGGCCCTGCCAGCGCACGGCCGGTGAACGGATCGAACACGGTTCCGCTGTCGGCATCGACCAGTTCGCCATTCCGCATCTCGAGCGCGACGACGATCTCGCCGTCCAGCCGCCTGCTGAAGACGGCCCACCGCTCATCGTCGGACGGGTCGATCACGACGGCGATCTCCAAGCCGCCGACCACGTCGTTGACGACGCCCTCCTCCCGCAGCGCCGGGACCAGATAGGACGCCGCCTCCGTGCCGCGGTCGACGACGATCGACATCTGGGCGAGGTCGAACCCCGTCGCCCATCCCGGTACGTCGAGGGCGAGCGTGTCGGGGTGCGACTCCCGCCAGGCACCCCAGGTGGTGAGGGTCGACGGCATGAGCTCGAGCTCGTCACCGGCACGCGGGCCGAGGATGGCGCGGCCGATCGGCTGGCTCCACACGGAGCCGGTCTCGTGATCGAACCAGGTCATTGCGTTGCCGAAGAGGTCGCCCTGGTTGCCGAACACCAGCGTGGTGCCGGCGATCTCACGGCGATGGACCATCGCCGTTGCACACAGCGGTCACCAGGTGACGAGGATCGGGATTCCCTCCAGCGAGTCGATGACCATCTCGCGAGAGCTGAGATGGTTCACGGGATACGCCTTGGCGCTCTCCTTTCCTGCCACCCCGATCACGAGCGAGTCACTCGGCCAGTCGACACCGCTCGCCGCCGTGAACTCGGGGTCGTAGACGGGGGGAATCTGATCGCGGGCCAAGCTGCGCCGGTAACCGTTGGGGAGCTCCTCGCCCGCCGCGACGGGATCGTAGAGATCGGGCGGTACGGGAACAGCCGGGTCGGTCGACCTGCGGCCGGTCGACACGAGGACGCCGGCCACGACGACGGCGAGGAACGCCAACGGGACCCATGTCGCACGACGTACGGGCATGTTGCCGCCAACGGTACCGGCGAGCGAGACATGGTGTCTTTGTCGGGAATCCGACGGGTGCCCTACGTGGTGGATCCGTGGGTGGGTTGGTTGCCGAGGTGCTCGGCGAACACCACGAGGTTGCCCGGGTAGGTCTCCTCGTCGTGGTCGAACCGTCCGCTGCACGTGACGAGGCGCAATGTCGCCTCCGCGGTGGCGCCGTAGACGTCGTCGGTGGGGAACTCGTCCTTGTCGACGCGCACGGAGTCGGTGACCCGGAAGATCGCCACGGTGCCGTCCGAGCGGTCGATCTGGATCAGATCCCCGGGATCGAGATCCCGCAGCCGGTAGAAGACGGCGGGCCCTTCCTTGGAGTCGAAATGGCCCACCACGACGCTTGGTCCCGGCTCGCCGGGTGCCGCACGACCTGTGTACCACCCGGTGGTGGAGAAATCGCGCGGCACCTGGAGCGTGCCGTTCCGCCGCAGCCCCAAGTCGACGACGGACGCATCGACGCCGATGCCCGGAATGCGGACACGCAGCGGTTCCACCGGCTCGGGCTCCATCTCGACGCGATCGATGGTCTGGGTGACCGTCGCCGTGAGGGGCCGTACCTCGATCAGGTCGGGCTCAGGGACAGCGTTCGTGTCAACGGGATCCAACGGCACCAAAGGAATCGGGGCGAGGGCGTCGGACGACGCCTCGGCTTCCCCGGCGAGTGCGATGCGTGCCGCCATGACGAGCGAGACCAACGCAAGCGCGGCGGCCAGCAGCGCACCGGACCGGGCTGCAACCCTCATCGAGGTTCCGGATCGAGTTGCTAGCTCTCCGAGCGACCCTTCCACGAGTAGAGGCCGACGGCGACTGCGGCAAGCGCGATCGTGCCGAAGAGGAACGGGACAGCGGACTCGGTGGGTCCGGCAGTACCGCCCGCCCCGGTCTCGACACCGCCACCGGGCGTGGTGGTCGTTGTCTCTGCCGACGTGGTCGTCGTTTGCTGAGGCTGGACGCAGTCGAGGATCAAGGTCAACCCGCCGCTCGTGATCCCGTTCCGACCGAACCGGATGCTGATGTCGATGGTTTCACCCACGACGACTCCCTCACCAGGGAATTCGAGCGTCTGCCCGGGCTCGTCTTCGACATTCGGGATCTCGACGGTCTCGCCGCCGGTGGTGATGATGAGCGTGTTGCCGGGGTGCACGGAGCCGTTGTTGTCGGTCGTGAGCACGCCGTCGCAGGTCGCACCAACCAACGCCGGGTCGACTGGTTCGGAAACCAGTGGTTCGACGTCGCCTTCGTTGAAGCCGGTGAGGACTCCGTCCAGCTCGATCGTGATCGTGCCTGATTGCGCAAACGCGGGGACTGCCAGCGCAAAGAGCCCCAATGCCGCGACGAGCACCGCCAATCGTCTCATCTCTCCGTACCCTTCTCTTCCTACGGGGGCCGTCAACGTACCGTCCCGCGCGCCCTTGATCCAATTGAGCCTGGCCATCTGCGGTCAGCCCGCGAAAAGCTTTGGATGGGCGGCCTGCCGGTCAATCAGGGGTGGGTCGAGATTGCGTCGGTCCAGGCGCCGCCGGCTGCATTGGAGTCGATGGCCGCACGGACGAATCGCACGCCGGCCAGGCCGTCCACCTCGGTGGGAAAGTGGAGGGCCAGCGGGTCGACGGCGACGCCGGCCAGCCGGGCTGCCATCACTTCCGCTGCATCGGAGTAGACGTTGGCGAAGGCCTCATGGAAGCCTTCGGGATGACCCTTGACGATACGGCTCGATCGCAGTGCCAGGGGCAGGAGACCGGGGCCGTTGGGGGTCATGATCTGTGCCGGGCCGTCGAGCGGCTTGAACAGGAGACGCTGGGGGAGTTCCTGCTGCCATTCGACCGTCCCCGCCGTGCCCGATACGCGTACCCGGATGCTGTTCTCGACCCCTGCGGCCGCTTGAGTCACCCAGAAGCTGCCCCTTGCGTCGTTGTCGAAGCGGAGCAGCGCACCGGCGTAGTCGTCGACGACCCGGTCGGGGACGATGTGACCGACCTCGGCGGCGACCTCCGTGACCTCGCGTTGGGTGATGAAGCGGATGAGGTGATGGGCATGGGTGCCGATGTCGCCGAGGATCAGCGACGGACCCCCTCGCACCGGGTCGTCCCGCCACGCCTTGTCCGCTGTGGGTGTGGGCTCATCGCTGCGAGCCTTGCCGCCCTGGACGTACTCCACCTGGACGAGGTGGACTTCGCCCAGCAAGCCGGCGCTCACCATGGCCCGGGCCTGGCGAACCAGTGGGTATCCCGAGTAGTTGTGGGTGAGGCAGAAGATGCGCCCGGTCTGGCGAACCCGCTCCACCACCTCGACCGCCTCGTCGATCGTGTTCGTCATCGGCTTGTCGCAGATGACATCGAAGCCCCTGTCGAGTGCAGCGAGGATGTAGGCGTGATGGCTGTCGTTCGGCGTCATGATCGCCACGACGTCGGCGCCCTCCTCGCGTTCCGCCTCGCCATCGAGCAACGTGAATGCGTCGGGATAGGACCGATCGGGGTGGAGCCCGATGGCTGTCCCTGCCGCTGTCGATCGTTGGGGGTCAGAAGAGAGCGCACCGGCGACGATCTCGTAGCGGTCGTCGAGGCGCGCCGCCGCTCTATGGATCTCCCCGATGAAGCTGCCGGGCCCACCCCCGATGACGGCGAGGCGCAGCCTCCTGCCGAGCATGTCGATCACGGGATTGGTCACGGAGGTCCTCGAGAGTGGGATGCGGCGCCGACGTCGTTCGGAGACTACGTACTTCCGTCCTGCGGGGTCGCATCGACGAGTCCCCCTTCGTCGTCGATACCTCAACCATGCTTCACACCGTTGCCGTCACGTGCTGATCGGACCGGATCAGCATGAACACGCCTGCGATGAAGACCCATAGATAAGGGAGCCCTCCCGTCACTACGGAGACCTCAAGTGGCAGGTAGAACGCAGCAAACCCGGCCGCGGCGTTGGCGACCATGAGCCAGCCGAGCCACCTCGGGAACAGTTGGGTTTGGATGATCACAACGCCGAGCGGCAAGAGCCACAGCGCGTTCGAGATCAGGTCCACCCATATGAAGCTCCAGGTCAGCCCGTTCAGCACCAGGTAGCCGTCTGTACCAAGACCACCGTTGGACGTCCAGAACACCCCCGCGCCTACGACGCTGAGGTAGTAGATGGCGCCCGTGACGGTGATGGCACCGCCTCCCAGAATCAGGTATCCGACCCATCGCAACCCTCCGTCGAGGATGCTTGAGACCTTGGCAAGGAACACCATTAGGAGGGACCAGCCCAGGGCCGCCATCGATACTCCCAGCACGAAGGCCGTGTCGAAGGCCTGGCCTTCGTAGAACGCAACGATGTCCGAGGGTGACGCGGTCCATAGTGGCATGCCAGCCTCACCCGTCAGCGGCGCCCTGGCCACTGAGAGCACTCCCCACAGAATGGCGGCCCATCCGGCAATCCGAACACTCCCACGTGTACCCGTCGAAAGCTGTCGGCTGGCGGTGACCGTTGTCATGAGATCCTCCTCGCTGTCTACCGAGCAACGTACGGGTCGACCTTCGGAGGCGATATGAGGGTGCCATCGTTCCTAGCTGAGGATTTCCTCAGGCCGTCGCACGACTCGAACTGAGGCCTTCCACCCTGGACATATTCGTGGTACACGCCGAGAATCGTCCTACGCATGGGTTCGCTGTTGGCTCCCGAGACGCCGGGTTCGATCGACCTCGACGAGGCCCGGGCCGGTGAATCGGCTCACAGATGGCCGATATGGGCCGTCTGGTCCCTGACTGTGGTCATGTTCTCCGGCATCGCCACCACGCTGCGCGGCATCTCAGGAGTGCCCCTGCTGGCCGGACTGGGCTGGTTTGTTGGCGTGATGGCCATCGCCACTCTCGGTGCGCTGGTGGTGTGGCATCGGAGGAGCCTGGTTCAGGGTTGGCTATTGAGCGGGTTCGCCTTCTTCTGGGCACTGGGCATCTTCGCCTACCACTTCTTCGGGTTTCCCTACATTGGGATTGAATCAGCCTCAACCCTCGGGCTGGGTCTTGTACGAACGCTCATCGCGATCGGTGACTCCGTGTTCGTCCTGGCTGTAGTGTGCTTCGCTTTCTTGCTGTTCGTTGGACCCGACGGGAGTCTGCCCTCCCCCAAGTGGCGATGGGTTGCCTGGTTCCTGGTGGGTTTCGCTCCTTTCATGATCTTGGGTCAGGTTCTCAATGCTTTGAAGGTCATCGATGTTGACGCTTGGCTCTCTCGATCGACGTGGTGGTCGTTCGAGGGCACGGCAAACCGTGGCGCCACCGATCAGGCCCTGGACGTCGCTGCAATAGCCGTGGCCATCGTCGTCTTTTCCCTGATGGCTTGGGTGTTGTGGCATCGGATCCGCACCGCCGTGGGCGAGCAGCAACAGCAGCTCAAGTGGATCGCGGTTGGGTGCTCGGCCGTCCTGGCCTGGTGGATTCTCTGGTTCCCAGTGCCGGAGACCCCGTGGCTGACCACCCTGCAGACGCTGGTGCCGGGTCCCGCTCTCCTACTATTTGCGGCCGGCTTCGGCATGGCTCTGTTCAAGTACAGACTGTGGGACATCGACGTCGTGGTACGCCGCTCCCTCGTATACGGCCTTCTCTGGCTGGTGATAGCAGGGATCTATGTCGGCGTCGCCGCCGGCTTTGGAATGCTCGCAGGAGCGCAGTTCCCCATCGGGGTCGCCATCATCCTCACCGCCGCAGCGACACTCGTCTTTCAGCCCGCCCGACACTGGCTCGAAGGTGTCGCGGACCGCTGGGTGTTCGGCAATCGAGCTTCCCCGGTCGATGCTATCCAGACGTTGGGGCGGGGCGTGGCCGGTTCCGGTCGGCCCCAGGACATCGCTGAGAGCCTGGCGTCCACCGTGAGCCGCGCCCTCGTCGTCGGCTGGGTCCGAGTGGACCTCGAGGGATCATCTCCGGTTGAAGTCGGCGTGCGGAACGATGCGGCCGAGACCAGGCTCTCGGTGGCATGGGGTAGCGAAGTATTCGGGTTGCTCCGTTGTCAGCCGCAGCGCGGCGCAGCCTTGGGACAAGAGGATCTTCCCCTTCTGCACGCTCTCGTCGGCCAAGCCGCGTTAGCCATCGCCCATGCCCGCATGGCTACACGCATCGTCAACGCCCAGGAAGAAGAGCGGCGAAGGATCGAACGCAACATCCACGACGGGACCCAGCAAGATCTCACCAATCTGGTGGCGCAACTCGGCATAGCCCGAGCCAAGGCGACGGGTGATTCAGCCGTCGTAGCGGATCTCAACCGGATCCAGCGCGAGGCCCAGCGGATTCTTGGTGAGTTGCGTCAACTGGCGCAGGGCATCTTCCCGTCGGTCCTTCGCGACGGGGGCCTGGTCTCCGCCATCGAGGACCGCTGCTCCAGGCTTCCCATTGATGTCAACGTACGGATCGGCACGGCACTCGCCGGAAGACGACTTTCCGCCGACGTCGAGGCAGCGGCGTACTTCTTCGCAGCTGAAGCGCTGAATAACGTACTCAAACATTCCGGGGCGACCACGGTCGACGTCGCCCTCGACTTCGACGGGAGCGTCGTCAGCGTCGCTGTCGCAGATGATGGTGTGGGTTTTGACGCGGGCAGTGCCATGGAAGGGTCGGGGATCCCAGGGCTCACTGACCGCGTCCATGCGCTTGGCGGCGATCTCACCATCAGGAGCGATCCGGGCCGAGGAACCCTCGTAACCGCGCAGATTCCAAGTCACGAGATCTCGGCCGGAACACCATGACCAAGCGTATCCGAGTCGTGATCGCGGAGGATCATTACCTGCTTCGTGAGGGTACCCGCCAACTGTTGGAGACTTCCGGGCGGGCAGATGTCCTCGCAGCAGTCGGAGACGCGGCTGCCCTTCATGACGCGGTGGAGCGCCTCGATCCGGACGCTGTGATCGTGGACATTCGCATGCCCCCCGACCACGAGACCGAAGGGATAACGGCCGCCCGTAGGATCCGCACCGAACATCCACGTGTGGGTGTCGTCGTGCTATCGCAATACGCAAACGCCCTCTATGCCTTCGAGCTGTTTCAGAACGGGACCGACGGGCTCGCCTACCTGCTGAAGGACAGAGTGGGCGATGTCGAGGAGCTGGTGCGAGCTCTAGACGCCGTCACAGGAGGCGGTTCGGTGATCGACCCCAGCGTCGTGGAGAGCCTCCTATCACGTAAAGCGACAATGTCGCGCGGAAGCCTGGGCGAACTCACCGAACGCGAGATGGAGGTATTGACGGAGATGGCCCAAGGCAAATCGAACGCAGGCATCTCCGAAGCGCTGTTCGTCTCCGAGTCAGCCATCGAGAAGCACATCAACTCGATAATGATGAAGCTCAGACTCGACCCGGAGGACTCGGGCCTCAATCGACGCGTCGCCGCTGTCCTCACCTTCCTCCACAGTTACCAACCAAGTGACCAGCCGGCCGAGATGTCCGATTCTCCGGCGCAACCCGAACCTGACTGATATGGGCGAGCAGCGTGACGAGGTGGCAACTGGCAGTGACGGACTACTTCTCGGCAATCAGACAACAGATCCGGCGCGACGTTCGCAAACTTGCACCTCGAGTTGACAGCGGTCTGCGAGCAACTCCGAGCCGATCTGCCGCCGACACCGTCGCAAGGCCACATCGCGTTGACCTCCTCGCAGGAATGAGGGATCACAACATCAACCTTGTGGGGCGTCTGTGGAGCGCGAGACGGCCCGGATCCTGAAGCGAGCGAGCCGGCGAGCGACAAGAAGCAGAGACGCGACGACGCGTTCGGTTCGTCGCCGGACCCGAGTGTGCAGTTGCGAGTACTGCGTCCATCGGCCCAAGACATCGTTGCTGAACAACCCGTCGGGTGAGCCACTGGTGCTGTCCGACAGCGTGGCTCGATACGTGGCGTCGGCGACCCGCCGTTTGCCGGAGTTTCGGCCGCTGGTTGAGTTGTGTGGGCCCACCTGGATTCGAACCAGGGACCTCATCCTTCTCAGGGATGTCAGGGGGTCCTGCCGCCAATGTCATTTCGGCGGAAACCGTTGTGCCGCAACGGTTTCAACCACTTCATCAGTTTGCGGCGTATCGTGTCGTTTTCGTTCTCGTGTGCACGCGCTGTGCCACGCGGCTCACCGCCGGCCGCGGGGGCTGCGGCTGTCCATGTAGTCCTGCAGGGCAGCGTGAGAGCTGAGCCACAGGGATCGGTGTCGAACCGCGCGAAGACGACCCGAGAGGGCGAGCTGGCGGAGGTAGTCCGCGGAATATGGGCTTCCTTGCGCAAGCGCTCGGAGCGGAACGAGACGAGCGTCACCGCCAAGCCGAGGCAGGATGAACCTGTTGATGGATTCGCTGACCGCCCGAGCGAACAGCTCAACGAGGCCGCCGGCGTCACCGCGGTCGGCGCGCACGAGCGCTCGGAGGTAGCGGTCGCGTTGCTGGGATCGAATGACCATAGGTGGGTAGTCGGCGTGAACGAGCTCCCAGTTGGCCAGCAGCCTTCCGACGCGCCCGTTGCCGTCGGTGAATGGATGGATTCGCTCGAACCAGGCGTGACGCTGTGCGATCCGTTCGATCACGTGCCGTTCAGAGTCTTCACTGTCGGCGGCAACCCAGTCTGTCATGTCGGCTTGGACTGCCGCTGCCGGCGACAACTGGACACGCCTTCCCCCTCCGACGGTCACTCCAGTCGAACGGAAGGCACCAGGTCTGTCCCGGGTTGCGGGCGGGTAGGTCGCCCAGACGGGCCCGACCACGCGGCGGTGCACTTCCCGAACGATTGCCAGGTCGATCCCGGCTCCCGGCGCCGTGTCGTACACCCAGGCGGCGGCATCGGCGTATGCCCTCACCTCCAGCGCCTCCAAGAGAGTGCCGCGGGCTTCGTCGTGCTCTACGACCGCGACTACATCCTGCTCACTGAGCGAGCTGCCTTCGATTGCCGTCGAGTGGTGAGTCTCCAGCAGCCAGATCTCGCGCAGCACATGGTCGAGTTCGAGGCTGTGTGGCCCTCCGAAACGATCGCGGAGAACGCCGACCTCGCTGTCAACGCGGGCAAGAAGCTGCTCGGTGGTGGGGCGACCCCGTGGCACGCAATACCTACGCTTTCTTTGATTCGACGTTTCCGTAGGAATTCTAGGTGAGCTCTTGCGTTGGTCGGCGCGAGCATCACGGCGCACACGGATGCCACACCGAGTGACGATCCGGTAGCTTGCGACCGCTCCGCGAAGTGATGCCATGCCGTTATGGGCGGATTGGTGACCTCATTGCCTTGATCGCTGCGTCAAGTGCGTTGAGGGTCGGCTTGAGCGTGTCCGACCAGTCGACCGTGGCTGGCTCGTCGACCCGATGAACGTCGCTGATTGTCACAGCTGCTGCGGTGGGGACACCGAGCGCCTGCCCCGCAGCGAATAGCGAAGCTGCTTCCATCTCGACCACCTCTGCGTCGGCCTCGCGGGCAGCCTCCAGATCCCTGCGTGTAGACCGATACGGAACCGCGACCGTCCAGGTTCTAGCGAGCGCAGCGCCGTCGAGTTGGGCTGCAAGCGCTGCCACGAGCTCGGTTTCGGCGTACACGACCTCCGCTGGAGCAAGGTACGCATCTGAAATCCCGTCCGTGCGGAGTGCTGAGTGCACGATGACCGTGTCTCCAATGGCGTGCTGGCCAGCGATCGCTCCAGCGGTGCCCAGATCACCGCCGACAAGCGGCTATCGCCCGCCAGAAAGCGGAGATGTTCGAGCTGTGTCACCATCGAGGAAGCCCCGGGGTTCATGCAGCCGATCAATACGGGGTCGCCACCGACGACTGTCATGAGCATCCGGGCGTTGGACACGATCAATTCTGTGTTGTCGACGAATCTCTCGTCCTCGACGATTGCGCGTGTAACCGGATCTTGGAAGGTGTAGACGACTCCGATCGGAAGCGTCGACGGCTGCCACCCGGACTTGAGCGCCCACCCCAAGAAGTCCGCAGGGGTGTAGATGAATTCCTGATCGACCTTGGACACAGGCGTAGTCTCACACAACAGCGCCAGCGGCACTCTCACGCAGCATTGCTGATCGCCCAGCGTGAGCACCCGAAAGTCATTCAGGAACGGCTCGGCCCATGCCTTCATCAAGACGACGCTCGACACCTACTGGGCACCTCTTCGACCGCCTGGATGAAGCCGCAGCCGATCGCCTCGCAGCGACCTTCGCCATTGCTGATGTGCACGCGATGTTGCACGCGAGAGGAATCGGCGATGACCGTGACTGCTCTGGAGGCCAAGTAACGGAGATCCCCTTGCGCTGCAAGGGATCTCACTGGTGGGCCCACCTGGATTTGAACCAGGGACCTCATCCTTATCAGGGATGCGCTCTAACCAAGCTGAGCTATGGGCCCGCGGAGAGCCGCAGAGTGTACAAGGGCTTTCCGCTGTTCGGGAATCCGGATCTGGCGTCGTCCGGTGCACGGTCGAGTCGATCACCCTCGCATCGCCTCGAGGATCTCGGTGGCGTGGTGGATCGCCACCGAGATGTGTCCTTCATCGTCGTAGAAGTGGCCCTGGGCGCCGGGGATGGCGGCCGCCACTGCTCGGCCCGTGGCGATGGAGACGTTCTGGTCGAGGGCTCCATGCCAGACGTGGACATTGGGATGAGCGATGTCGGTGACATGGAAACCCCAAGGGCGCGAGAGGAGCTTGGCGTCCCGGGCCGCACCCCTGCCTCCCTGACGGAAGGCCTCGTTGAGCGCCAGCCCGTATCGAGCGGCGAGGGCGATCTCGCTCAGGGCGTTGCGATCCACAGCCGGAAGTCCGGTGAGGGCAGCGCGGCCGGTGGCCGCAGGGCCGTCTGTCTCCGTCGCGGTGCGCATCGAGCGCGCCATCGAGCCGAACGCAACGTTCAGGAGGAACGGCGCATACTTGACCATCCGCCGCTGCAGCCGGTTGATCGGCAGCTCCTCCTCGTTGCTGCCGAGGCCGGCCGGGCCGGCGCCGGAGATGATCCCGACCGCGGTCAGTCGCTCGGGGATGGCGAAGGCGACTGCGGCTGCATACGGGCCTCCACCGGAAATGCCCTGCACCGCAAACCTGTCGAGACCCAGGGCGTCGGCCAGTTCGACGATGTCGTCCGGCCAGTCGAGTAGCCGCCTACCCGGTTTGAAGTCGGAGTAGCCCATGCCCGGTCGGTCGACTCCGATGAGACGGACCCCGGATTTGGCCGCCGGTTCGTGGAGGATTCCCGCCTCGAGACGCGACCCGGGGTGCCCGTGGAAATGGAACACCGGGGACCCGTGGTGGTCGCCGTACTCGGCGTAGCCGACTTGCCGGCCGTCGCTCAGCCTCACGGAACCCTCGATCGGCTCCGTGAGACCTGCAATGTGGAGAAACTCACGCATTGGCTTCGACCAGTTGCCGCACCTGCGCCTGCTGCGCCCTCGAGGCTCGGGGGCGCAGGGCGACGACGAGATCCTCGATCACCACCGCCTCTTCGATGGTCGTGGCGACCTCGTCCGGCATTTGGGTCAGCATGGGAGAGCTCCTTGAGATAGCGTACCCGTCAATAGTTGAACAATCAATCATATCTTGGTTAACTTGTCAACAAGGAAATTGTTAACTCAGCAACTAACTGTGGTATGGTGGCGGAGATGACTCGGAACCCAACGCAGCAGATCACCGAGCAGGACCTCGGCTTCGAGCCGATTCCCGAGCACACCAGTGTGGCCTTCAGCTTCCTTCGGGTGTCGGCCCTCCTCTCCGACGAGCTGGACCGGGAGCTGCAGGCAAACGCCGGACTGGGTCTGTCGGAGATGCTGGTTCTGGTGCAGCTGATGCTGGCCGGGGGCCGGTTCAAGATGGCGGAGCTGGCGGATGCGCTGGTGGTCACGCGGGGCGGGGTGACCAAGATCGTCGACCGCTTGGTCGATGCCGGGTTGGTCGAGCGAGTTCCTTCCATCTCGGACCGGCGAGTGATCTATGCCCAGATCACCGAGTCGGCCAAGGCGAAGGTGAGGGAGCACCAGAAGACCTTCGATGCGGTCTCGCAACGGCGGCTCGCCGAGCTCCTCGACGTCGCCGAGCTGAAGAACCTACGGAACATGGTCGACCGGCTGTCGTGTGAGAACCCGGGTTGGGAGCCACCCGACCTGAGCGATGTGGCCGGCGAGGAGCTTTGACGGATCGATAGTGGTGGTCATGCGCTCGATGGCCGCGGAGGTGCGCCGATGAAATACGTGATGCTGCTCCGTCTCCCCGATTCCTACATGGGGGACGGATGGACTGCCGACGAGATCGCTGCCCACCACCGTGAGTACAAGGAGTACAAGGACCGTCTCACAGCCGAGGGGGTGTTCCTTGCCGGTGAGGCGCTGCAGCCGGCCGCCGTCACGACAGCGGTGTCGGTGCGGGCCGGTGAGACATTGGTCACCGATGGACCCTTCGCCGAGACCGCCGAGCAGATCGGAGGCTTCTACCTGTGCGAATGCCGCGATCTGGAGCACGCTCTCAGCGTCGCTGCCGGCATCCCCGGTGCTCGTCACGGAACGGTCGAGGTGAGGCCGGTGTTCGACTACGAGGCTCTGCTCGACTGAGCCGCAAGCGCTACGGCTCGGTCCCGTCCCGGTGGCCAAGCGGTCGTGTCGCAATGACCCCACGTCGGTGGCGGCAAGACCCGATAGCCCCGCGCCGGTGCGTCGGGGATCCTGGGAGGCGAGCCGTCCTTCGAGGCCGGGGCGGTGCTCGCCATCAGGGGGACCCATCATGCAGAGCAAGCCGGACGCCGACGTACTGGTCGTGGGCGGAGGACCATCCGGATCGACAGCATCGACCTTGCTGGCGCAACGGGGCCATCGAGTGATCGTCTTCGAGCGTGCCAAGTTCCCGCGTGATCACGTTGGAGAGTCGCTGCTGCCGTACTGCCATGGGATCCTCGACGAGCTGGGCGTGCTCGACCAGATGAAGGAGCGGGCCGTCCGCAAACCGGGCGTGCGATTCATCGACGTCGACGGGCGCCACCACACCACATGGTGCTTCGGCCACGTCATCAAGGACGAGAGCCACCTTTCATTCCACGTCCGGCGCGATCGGTTCGATGACATGTTGCTGCGCAATGCCGAAGCGCACGGCGTCGAGGTGATGGAGGAGACCAGGGTGCGGGCGGTCGACCTCGAGCGCCCCGACGGCTCGGTCGCCGTGACGGTGACCGACGCCGCCGGCAACGAGCGCGTTTACACGGGGTCGTATCTCATCGACGCCAGCGGGCGGGACACGTTCGTGGCCAACAGGATGGGCTGGAAGAAGGCCCATGAAGAGCTGGACCGTGTCGCAACGTCGGCGCACTGGGAGGGCGTGCAATTCAACGGTGGCCTCGAGGAGGGCTTGCTCCAGATCGTCTATCTCGGCGGGGAGAAGAAGGGCTGGATCTGGGTCATCCCGGTCGGCGCCGACCGGGTGTCGATCGGAGCCGTGGTCAACAACGACTACTTCAAGACCCAGAGGGGTGCGTTGCGGGAGTCCGGGTCGACGGATTGGAAGCGAGACTTCTACCTCCAGGAGATCGCCACCTCGCCGTTCGTCGCCGACGTGATCTCTTCGGGCCGCCTCGTACAGGATCCGGTCGTCAACGGCAACTATTCATATCGAAGCGAGAGGAAGTACGGCTCCAACTTTGCCCTGGTCGGCGACGCTCACACGTTCATCGACCCCATCTTCGCCAGCGGGATCTTCCTTTCGATGAACAGCGCTCGCCTGGTGGCCGAAGCGCTGCACGAAGGCCTGACGACATCTCCCGCCATCGGCGACAAGGCGCTGACCAGTGCGTACGAGTCGATCGCCGGGGCATATGGACTGGTCGAGAAGGCGATTCGGCTGTTCTACAACCCCACGGCGATCAACTTCGCCCAGGCAGCGTCTGCTGAGGACCTGATCCACGAACAGCACAAGAACGCGCTGGCCGCCATGCATTACCTGCTTGCGGGGGACTTCTTCAACCGGCACGAGGAATACAGCAAGGTCATCGACCTTCTCGCCGATCCGGGCTTGTTCGCCAAGTACAAGTCCTTCGTCGTGGACCGGGGCGAGCACGCCGCTTCCACGTGCGGGATGGATCGAGCCCAGGTCTTCAGCGAGTACCTCCTGCGAGAAGCCGCCGGCGAGGCTCACTGAAGGACGCGACGGTCGCCCGCGGCGCCCGTTGTTCTTGCGTACCTGGGTGCCGCATCCTGCACCCAGGTACGCCGGAATGCCGGACGCGGCAGGTGTCGGGTGACCGATCACCACGTCGGGTCCACGAATGCACCCCGCCGGGTGCCCGCAACGGCGATGGTGCGATCCATCGGAGGGGCAGCGGTGCGAGCCCTGCGTGGAGACGATGGGATTTGAACCCACGACCCCCTGGTTGCAAACCAGGTGCTCTGCCGGACTGAGCTACGTCCCCGGGAGTTGGCATTGTATGCGATCTCCCCCGCACGGCTAGAACCAGTCGTGTTGGCCGGCACGGGAGTCCGGCCTAGGCGCGCCCGTCCCGGAATGACTTGCAGCCGCTTACGATTGTGCTTGCGAGGAGCGACAAGGAGTCAGCCATGGCCGAGGCAGTGATCGTCGATGCAGTGCGTACGCCGGGCGGCCGGCGCGGCGGGAAACTCAAGGACTGGCATCCGGTCGATCTCGCCGCCGAGGTGCTGAAGGAGCTCGTCAAGCGCAACGACCTCGACACCGAGCTCGTCGACGACGTCATCTTCGGTTGCGTCTCCCAGACCGGCGAGCAGAGCGTCAACGTGGCTCGCAACGCAGTCCTCGCCGCCGGGTTCCCGGAGAGCGTGCCGGGCACGACCATCGACCGCCAGTGCGGCTCCAGCCAGCAGGCCGTGCACTTCGCCGCACAGGGAGTGATGGCCGGCGTGTACGACGTTGCGATCGCAGGCGGCGTGGAGTCGATGACCCGGGTTCCGATGGGGATCACGATGCAGCAGGGTCCAGGTATGGCCTTCGGCCCGATGATGCTCGATCGCTACGACAACGGCATCGTGCCGCAGGGCATCTCGGCCGAGCTGATCGCCGAGCAGTGGGAGATCTCCCGCGAGGAGGTGGATCGGTATGCCGCCGACTCCCACGCCCGGGCGATGCGAGCCACGGAGGAAGGTCGTTTCGACAACGAGATCGTGCCGATCGAGGTGAAGAACGAAGACGGCACCGTGGAGGTGATGCGCCGGGACGAGGGCATCCGGCCCGACACGTCCGTCGAGGTGCTTGCAGGGCTCAAGCCCGCGTTCAAGGAGGACGGCGTCGTCACCGCGGGCAACTCTTCGCAGATCACCGACGGAGCAGCGGCCGTCTTGATCATGAGCGAGGACAAGGCAAGGGAGCTGGGGCTGAAGCCGCGGGCTCGATTCAAGGCGTTCGCCCTCGCCGGTGTCGATCCCGTCACCATGCTCACGGGCCCGATCCCCGCCACCCGCAAGGTGCTCGACAAGGCCGGGCTCACGATCGATGAAATCGATCTGTTCGAGGTCAACGAGGCGTTCGCCACAGTCATCGGGGCCTGGCTCCGCGAGACCGGAGCCGACTGGGAGAAGACCAACGTGAACGGCGGAGCGATAGCCCTGGGCCACCCGCTGGGAGCCTCCGGGGCCAAGCTGATGACGACTTTGCTCAACGAGTTGGAGCGGACCGGCGGCCGCTATGGCCTGCAGACGATGTGTGAAGGTGGCGGCATGGCCAACGGCACCATCATCGAGCGCATCGACTGAGCAGCACCAATGACGACCGCCCTCATCGCCGTCGCCATGGGCGTAGCGATCTACGCCGGGGCCAAGTGGATGATCGACCTGCTGGCGACTCCGCCTCCTCCGGAGCCGAGCCCGGAAGACCTCGTCGAGGTCGAGCGCAAATACCACTGCACGGTATGTGGCCTGCGGCTCACGGTGACCCATGCCGTGGACGAGCGAGGCAAAGCCCCCCGCCACTGCATGGAGGAGATGGACGAGGTCCCCGTCTGAGCGACGGCGCCCCGTCTCATGGTCGTTGGCGATCTTGGCCGTCCTGCAAGCGGTGAATGTTGTGGTCGGGCCACTGGGTCGATCGAACTACATGGATGCAATTCTCCACACCCTGTGGACCACTCGGGGGATAACAACACGTATGTAGTTCGATCGACCTACGGGATGGAGCGGACGGGAACGTGAATCCCCCATCTGATCGGGCTCCTTGTCCGACCTGTGGGACCTTCGGCCGCGGCAACGCCTCGAAGCTGCATTGGCGCGTAGCCTTGGCGCGTGGCTGAGCTGACGAACTGGGCCGGCAACCATCGCTGGACTCCGCAGGCGATCGTCGAGCCGCACGACGAGGCCGAGGTGGTCGGCGTCGTGCGCCGGGCCGCCGCGGAGCGGCAGCGACTCAAGGTGGTCGGCGGGGGTCACTCCTGGTCCGGAGCTGCCACGACGAACGGCCATGCGATCCGCCTGGATCATCTCAACCGGGTGATCGACATCGGTGGTGGAATCGTCACGGTCGAGGCCGGAATCCGTCTCGGGCAACTCGTCGCGAGGCTGGACGAGGTGGGCCTCGCTCTTGCGATATTGCCGACGATCACCGAACAGACCGCTGCCGGTGCGATCGCCACCGCCACCCACGGGAGCTCTCTCGACCACGGCAGCCTGTCCTCACTGGTGAGAGGCCTTCGCCTCGTCACGGCGGCCGGGGAGGTTCTGGATCTGGATGAAGCCGACAACCGGCTCGATGCGGCCCGCGTCCATCTCGGTGGATTGGGTGTGGTCACCCAGATCGAGCTTGCGGTCGAGACACAGTTCTGGCTGCGGGAGACGGTGACCCCCCTGACGGTCGAGGATCTGGCGGAGGCTCTCCCTGAGGTTGCGGCGTCGGCCGAGTACGTGAAGGTGTGGTGGTTCCCGCACAGCCGTCGGTGTGCCGTGTTCCGGATGGAGCGCACGACCGACCGCGGTGAGGTCTCCGATGCGGCGCAGAAGATGGAGCACGGCCTCAATCGGTTTGTGTTCCCAGGCTTGCTCCAAGCGGGCCGTCGGTGGCCGGCTCTGATTCCTCGCATCTCCAGGTTGGTAGGAGCCACCTTCGCCCGGCCACACAAGCGCGTGGGTCGAAGCCAGGACGTGCTGACGGCGGCGATGCCACCGATCAACCGGCAGATCGAGTATGCACTTCCCTTCGAGCGGGCACCGGAGGCGTTCTCGGCCCTGGCTCGCCTCATCCGCGACAAGAAGTTGCTGGTCGACTTCCCTGCGGAGATTCGTTTCAGCGCAGCGGACACAGCGTGGATGAGCCCGGCCCATGGCGGTCCCACCGTCCATATCGGCGCATACATCGCTCAGAGCTCGGATCTGGAGTCGTACTTCACCGGCTTCGAGCGGGCGATGCTCGATCTGGGTGGCCGTCCCCATCCGGGCAAGGAGCACGGCCGGGTTCCCGCAGATTTCCTCGCTCTGTTCGCCGACGGACCGAGGTTCCGCGATCTGGCGTTCGAGCTCGATCCGGACGGAATGTTCGCCAACCCGTTCCTCGACCGCTGGCTCGGCCGCCGCCCGTAGAGCCGGTGCGCGATCCCGCTCGCGGCGACATCCCTACCTGAAGTTCAACGTCATCCCGAAGCCGACGGCGATGCCGGTGAGACCGATGAGCAGGTAGGTGTTCGATGTCCCGCCCGGCAGGAGGTCGATGTAGTTGGCGAGGATGACCAGCATCCCCACGGCCATCAGCCCGAACATCGTGGCGATGTACCACGTCGGCGATGGACCCTTCTCCTTGATCGGATCGGGCTTGGGCGGCGGAGGTGGACGGCGCTTGGCCTTCTTGCGTCCTTTGGAAACCGGCATGGTGCAAGAGGGTAGCGCCCTTCCGCCAGTGTCCCGACAGTGTGGAACGACTCTTCGCGGCGACGCGGTACGCTGCTGGCGGCCAGAGGTGGGACACGAGGAGCACCACCGGCATGCAGGACACCATCGCACAACCGAGTACTCCGGTCGCGGCCGACACCGGCTTGGGCCGTCGCATTGTTCGTGCGGCCGGGTGGACGTTCATCTGGCTCGGTGCCCTGACGCTGGGCTTTGTCGCTCACCAGCTCTGGGTCACAACCTATTTCGCCCAGCAGGCCCAGAGCGGTCTCTCCGAGGAGCGCTTGGCGTACTACGAGGAGGTCGAGGTCAGCGAGGCGGAGTACATCCCGCTCGTCGAGGACGGCTCCGGCAACCTGGTTCCCGGGGCAGGCGGCGAGCTGCCGACCATCCTGGTAGAGGCGCCTCCAGAGGAAGGGGAGCCGTTTGCCCTCATCCGCATTCCCAAGCTCGCAGAGCTCCAGGAAGGATGGACCCTCGTTGAAGGCGTCACGATCTCGCTGCTCCGCAGCGGGGCGGGGCACATGCCGACAACGCCGCTTCCGGGTCAGCCGGGCAACTCCGTCATCAGCGGGCATCGCACCACGTACGGTGCACCGTTCCACAATCTCGATCAGCTGATGCCGGGCGACCGCATCGAAGTCGAGACGGCCCTCGGCCTGCATGTCTATGAGGTCCGCGAGATGCCGTTTGTCGTCGAGCCCACGGCCCTGTGGGTCACCGAGCCGAAGCCGGGCGGCTGGTTGACGTTGACGACGTGCCACCCCAAGTTCTCGGCCGCCGAGCGCTTGATCGTGCAGGCCGAGCTCGTCGAAGGTCCCAACTTCGCAGCCATCTCGGGCACCCAATGATCCGCCGCTCCTTCAACGCCTTGCCCGGCCCGCTTCCTGTGCGGATCATCGAAGCCATCGTCATCGTGGTCTTGTTTCTCGTCGGCCTGCACTTCTTCTACACCTGGCTGGGTATCTTCCTGGACCCGGGAGGTGCAGTCGGATGAAGGTGCTGGTGATCGACAACTACGACTCGTTCACCTACAACCTCGTCCAGTACCTCGGAGAGCTGGGTGCAGAACCCGTCGTGTATCGCAACGACGCCATCACCGTCGACGAAGCAAAGCACCTGGCGCCGGACCGGCTTCTCATCTCACCCGGCCCCGGCCGGCCGCAGGACGCGGGCTGTTCCGCCGAGATGATTGCAGCCTTCGGGGAGTCGCTACCTACGCTTGGCGTATGTCTCGGCCACCAGGTCATCGCAGCGATGTTCGGCGGCGACGTGGCGCGCGCACCGGAGCCGCGGCACGGCAAGACGTCGCCGATCACGCACGACGGCCGTGGGGTCTTCACCGGACTCAGCAATCCGTTCGAAGCAACGCGCTACCACTCGCTCGCCGTGCTCGAGGTGCCGGAATCACTTCAGGTGACCGCACGGTCGGAGGACGGAGTCGTCCAAGGTCTCCGGCACCGGGAGCTTCCCATCGAAGGTGTGCAGTTCCACCCCGAGAGCGTGATGACGGGTGAGGGGAAGTACCTCCTCGCCAACTTCCTCGCAGGCTGAACCCAGCATGCGCCGGCGACGTTGATGCGGGACGCTCCGCCGCAGCCCGAGGCGACCCCCAGCGGTGTCACCGGGGGCGTGCCGGTACTCACATCGCTGCTGTTCGCCGGGATGGGAGCGGGCACGTTCACCCTGGTTTCCCTCGGCATCCTCGCCAGCTTCATCATCGCCGACCTGGGCATGACCCGAGCGCAACTCGGGCTCGTCATCGGGGCGGACACGCTGATCGCCGCGGCGTTCTCACCGATTGCCGGCCGCTATGCCGACCGCCTCGGTGGCAGGCGGTCACTGATCGGCCTGTTTCTGGTCGCCGCACTCGCCTGGCTCGTCTACAGCTGGGCGCCGGTCTACGGCCTGCTGTTTGCCGGTGCGGTCTTCGGCGGCATTGCGGACGCCGCGTGCAATCCGTCGACCAACCGGATGATCGTCGAGCGGCTCGCCGCCGGGAGCCGAGGTGTGGTGACCGGCATCAAGCAGTCGGGCGTGCAGGCGGGGGTGTTCATCGGTGGCGTGACGCTGCCATCGATGGCGGTCGCATTCGGCTGGCGGGCCACGTACATGGTCGTGGCGTCGATTCCGCTCGTGCTGGCCGCCGCCACCGCCCTTCTCGTGGCGCCGATCCCGTTCACAGAAGAACCACGTCGATCGCGGTCGACATCGCCGCTTCCGTCATCGATCTGGTGGCTCACGGGATACGGGCTGCTGTTCGGTTTCGCCGGGGCAGCCTCCTTGCTGGTGCCGCTCTTCGTCGAGGAGGGACTCGGCCAGGACACCCGCATCGGAGGGCTCGTCGCCGCAGCTATAGGGCTGACCGCCGTGGGAGGCCGGGTGTGGTGGGCGCGCCGATCTGAGCGCAGCGGCCGTTTCATCGAGCCGCTGTGGGCCATGACACCGCTCGGTCTGGCCGGCGCCGTGCTGTTCCTCATCGCAAGCTCTGCCGGCACCTGGCTCGTGTGGCCCGCCGCCGTCTGCCTCGGGTTGAGCACGGCATCGTGGAACGGGGTTGCGATGCTGGCCGCCATGAATGAGGCGGGTGCGGCCGCCACCGGACAGGCCTCCGGACGGATCGTTGCCGGCTTCCTGCTCGGCCTGGGTATCGGCCCGCCGATCTATGGTGCCCTCGTCGACCTCACCGACAGTTACGACCCGATGTGGTGGGCCTCCGCGGCCGCGTCCCTTGCTACGGCCCTGCTGGTTGGTCTGTGGCAGGTGCGGCGCCGTCGAGAGCGGGCGGTTGCGCAGACGCCGTAGACTCGCCCCCCATGGGCACCACCGTCGCGTTCGCCAATCAGAAAGGGGGCGTGGCGAAGACCACCACGGTCCATGCCCTCGCCGAGGCGCTCGCCGACGACGGCAGGCGTGTCCTCATGGTCGATCTCGATCCGCAGGCGTGCCTCACCTATGCGGCCGGACTCGATCCCGACGGGACGGAAGCCGGCCTCCACGAAGTTCTGCTGGGGCGCATCGAGGCGGCCGACGTCATTGTCACCACCGACTCCGCCGACCTGCTGCCTTCCTCGATCGACGTGGCAGGAGCAGAGGTTCACCTGCTCACCAAGACGGGCCGGGAGTTTGTGCTGTCTCGGGCGTTGAAGCCGGTCAAGGAGGGTTACGACGCCGTGCTGATCGACTGCGGTCCGTCTCTCGGAATCCTCACCATCAACGGGCTGACGGCCGCCGACGGTGTCGTCGTACCCTTTCAGTGCGAGACGCTCAGCCACCGCGGCGTCGGTCAGCTTCTCGAGACGGTGGAGGATGTGCGCAACTACACCAACGACGATCTCGAGGTCATCGGTGGCGTTGCCACGATGTTCGACGGCCGCACCCGGCTGGCGCGCCAGGTACTGGAGGCCGTCGAGGAAGTGCACGGGATCGAGGTCCTGGAGCCTCCCATCCCCAAGTCGGTGAGGGTCGCCGAGGCGCCCGGTGTGGGGCGCTCGGTGCTGCGCCACGCCCCCCGGTCGAAGCCGGCACTCGCCTATCGCGAGCTGGCGAGCGCCTTTGCGAGGCGTATATGACGCGCAGCGACCCACTGGGCAAGCGAGCCCTCTTCGAGAGCCCACCCATCACGCCCGCCGAACCGGTCGCCGACGATCCCTTTGTCGAGGTCCGCAACCCCGAGGGCAAGGAAGCGCTGTACTCCGCCGGCCCACACCAGCCGGGCACCGTCGTGCTCGAGTGCTCCCGGTGCGGCGTGCACAGCCGCATGACGACGATCGAGGCAGGCGTCCGCATCATGATGATCTCGTTGTGGATTCCCGGGAAGCACTACAGCCGCTGGGTTCTCTGCCCCGAATGTGAACGGCGCACCTGGTCCCGGATCCACTGGTTCGGATAGGTTTCGACCCCGAGTTGTTTCGCCCGAAGCAGGCTTCGGGCGAGTTTGTTTCGACCCCGAGCTTTGGCTCGGGGTCGAGTTCTAGTGTCGGCCCTTTGGGCCGTCGATTCCCTGCTTCGTTCGGTGGCGGAGCCACCGAACGAAGGTTGAAGGGGGAGGCGCGGAGCTTCCCCCTTCAAACATCCCCCTCCCCGGCGACATCGCTCCGCTCGTCGGTTTCGCCCGAGGCCTGCCTCGATCGAAGTCGTCACGTGAGGGTGTAGCCGGTGGGGGTTTTGGTGATCATGGCGTCTGCGGTGAGGGCGTCGACGGCTTCGGCGACCAGCATGGGCTCCGCTCGTGCCGTGGAGACGAGCTCGGCGAAGGTCGCAGGTCCGGTGACGAGGCGGCGAACGATGGCGCCACGGACCTGGCGCAGCGAACCTTCGAAGCGAGCCTGGGGTCGAGGCGGCTGGTAGGTATCGGGTCCGGCACACCACACATCCACCGGGCAGTCAGCGCACTTCGGCGTGCGCGGCAAGCACACCGTGGCGCCGAGGTCCATCATTGCCTGGTTCCACGCCGAGGCGTCGGCGTCACCCAGCGCAATCGAGGCGGCGCGCTCGAGGCGGCGACCCTCCAGCACCTCGCCGTGCCAGCGGATGAGCACACGACGCAGATTGGTGTCGACCGCGGGGGTGGGAGCGCCGAACGCGATCGCACCCACGGCGTGTGCGGTGTAGGGCCCCACGCCGGGCAGCGTCATGAGGCCGTCGATCGACTCCGGCCATCCCTCGGCGGCGATCCGGCGAGCGGCTTCGTGGAGACGTTTGGCCCGAACGTTGTAGCCGAGCCCCGACCACTCTGCCGCCACGTCGGCGAAAGGAGCGGCAGCCAGCGCTTCGACGGTGGGGAAGTGATCCATGAACCGCTCGAAGTACGCCGCCACCCGATCGGCGCGAGTCTGCTGCAGCATGATCTCGGACACCAGGACCGGGTAGGGCTCGGCGGTGTCACGCCACGGCAGCGACCGGCCGCTCTCGCGGTACCAGCCGAGGAGCGCGGCGTTGCGCTCCTCTTCGATCGTCGGCGTCACGGGGCGGCGGTGGTCGTCGTCGTGTCGGGCGGGTCCGCAACGCCGATCTGGACAAGAACCGTGCTGCCCTCGGCGAGGGTCTCCCCGTCGGCGGGGTCCTGGCCTGCGATCTTGCCGTCGAGGCCCGAATCGGGGTCGACGGACACGTTGCCAATCACTTCGAGCAGGAGCCCCCGGCTCTCCAGCAGGTCGGTGGCCTCCTGCTCGGTGAGGCCCACGAGGTTGGGCACGTCGATCTGGCGGATCACGCCGAGTTGGACGCGGACCGGATCGTTGATCGTGACGAGGGAGCCGGCGGACGGCTCCTGGGCTGCAACGAGATCGGCGAGCCCGCTGGCGAGTGTGACCTCGACGGGAACGCTGTCGATCACCAGCTCGATCCCGAGCCCGGCGGCCAGCTCCTGCGCCTGGGACACGGTGCGTCCGACGAAGTCCGGGAGCTCGAAGGGCTCAGGACCCTTGGAGACGAAGATGGTCACCGTGGGGTTGTCGCGGCCGACGAGCTGCTGTGCCGCCGGCACGGTGCGGGTGACAAACCCCTCGATGATGTCGCTGGAGAACTCCTCTTCGGTCGTGACCTCGAATCCAGCCGCTTCCAGCTCGGCGATGGCGGCCTCCGCGGTCGCACCGGTGACATCCGGCACGGTCAGTGCAAACGGCCCGCCGGACACGACGAGGTCCACGGCGGCGCCCGGTTGGGCAGGCTCGCCGGCATCTGGGTCCTGCTCCAGCACGAGACCCTCGGCGATGTCGTTGTCGAGGCGTGTCGTCACCTCACCCACGACAAACCCCTGTTCTTCGATGAGAGCACGCGCCTCCGATTCCGTGAGCCCACCGAGTTGTGGGACGGGGAACTGCTCCGGACCACCTGACACGACGAGCGTGACGACGGAGTTGGGTTCGACCTGAGCGCCTGCAGGGGGGTCGGTGGCGATGACGAAGCCCTCCGCCACCGTCTCGCTGGTCTCGCCGCGCAACCTGATGCGGAAGCCGAGATCCTGCAGAGCATCGATGGCGTCCGCCTCGGTCTGGCCGGTCAAGTCGGGTACTGCGATCACGTCCGGCTCCGCCGGGCCCGAGAGCAGGCGAGTGAGGATGAAGATGCCGATGCCGAGCACGACGAGCAGCGCGATGATCGCCAGCGCGTACGCCGTGTTGTTCGGCTTCTCCTCGTACGCAGGGGTCGCGACATGACGGGCTGTCTCGTCTGGGGTGACGGTGGGCGGCGGCAGCGGCGGTGCGGCCACCACTGCGGTCGCGACGTCCGTCGGTGCAACGGCGGCGACGGGGGCGTCACCGCGCAAGAACCGCAGGAGATCGTTGCGCATCTCGGCGGCGGTCTGATACCGGAGGGACGGATCCTTCTCCATCGCCCGCTCGATCACCGACTCGAGCTCGGCAGGAACCGCCGGGTTGATGCTCGATGCGGGTGTCGCCCACGCCGAGACGTGTTGGTAGGCAACCGCCACCGGGCTCTCACCTTGGAACGGTGCGCGGCCGCACAAGAGCTCGTAGAGCACGACACCGAGGCTGTAGACGTCGCTGCGGGAGTCTGCGGGCAGACCCTGGGCCTGCTCTGGGGAGAAGTAGGTGGCCGTGCCGATGACGGCGCCCGTGCGCGTCAGCTCCTCGGAATCGTCGAGCGCCCGGGCGATGCCGAAGTCGGTGACCTTCACGCTGCCGTCGGGCGTCAGCATGATGTTCCCAGGCTTGATATCGCGGTGGTACACACCGGCGTCGTGGGCGACGGTGAGCGCCGCGGCGGCCTCGGCGGCGATCTCGGCGGCCCGCCGCGGCAGGAGGGCGCCGGCCGATCGTCGGATGTCCCGCAGGGTGCGACCGTCGATCAGCTCCATCACCATGTAGTAGGTCTGCCCGTACTGGCCCCAGTCGTAGATCGAGACGATGTTGGGGTGGTTGAGGTTGGCGGCGGCTTGTGCTTCCCGACGGAAGCGCGCAACAAAGGCCTCGTCACGTGCGAAGTGCTCGTGAAGAAGCTTCACCGCTACCCGGCGACCCAGGAGCTCGTCCTCGGCTTCGAAGACGTCGCCCATGCCCCCGCGGGCTAGATGTCGAGTGATTCGGTAGCGGCCCGAGAGAACACGGGTGGATTCGCTCACGGGTCCGCATGGTACTTACGACGAGGGTCAACAAAGCTGTTTTCCGCCAGGGCGACGTCACCGGACGCCCGGCCGGCGTCAACCGCCGTTGGCGAAGAACTCCGCCATCACGGCCTGGGCGATGGGGGCGGCGAGCGTCCCGCCGCTGGCCGAAGCTCCAACGGCACCGCCGGACTCGACGAGCACGGCGATGGCGATCTGCGGCTCGCCCGGTGCGGCGTCGACAGGGCCGTAGCCGATGAACCAGGCATGGGGAGATCCGCTCGGAGTCTCCGCAGTCCCGGTCTTGCCGCCGATGCGTACTCCGTTGACCGAGGCTCGCTGGCCCGTACCGTTGGTGACGACGCGTTCCATCATCACGCTGAGGGCCTCGGCGGCTGCGGGGCTCATGGCCCGTCCCAGCGGCGTCGGCTCGGTGACGGATTCAACCTCGGCATCGGCGGTGAACACTTCGGCCACGAGGTACGGCTCCATCATCTCGCCCCCGGTGGCCACCGTTGCGGCGACCATGGCCATCTGCAGGGGGGTGGCGCGGACGTCCCTCTCGCCGATGGCGGTCTGCGCAAGCGCGGCGTCCGAGTTCTCGAACGATTCGGCGTCCGGGATGACGGACGAGGCGGCGCGGAAGTCGGTCGTGGCCGGTTCCGTGTTGAATCCCAGCGCCTCCGCCTGACCCACCAGGGCGTCGGCACCGACTTCGATGCCGAGCATGCCGAACACGGTGTTGCAGGAAAGGACGAATGCGGTCGTCAGGTCCACCGTCGCCCCGTCCCCGCAGGCGCCACCCCATGCATTGGAGATCGTGGCCGTGGAACCGGGAAGCTCCAGCTCGACCGGGTTCGGGAAGGTCGTCGCCGGTCCCGCAGCACCCGATTCCAAGGCGGCGGCCGCCGTGATGGTCTTGAACGTCGATCCGGGGTTGTAGGTCTCCTGGGCGGTGCGATTGAGCAGCGGGCGGTCCGGGTCGCTCTCCAGCGCCGAACCTTGGGGACCCGCATTGAACCCGGTGAGCAGGTTGGGATCGAACGTCGGGTTGGATGCCATCGCCAGCACTGCGCCGGTCGTCGGGTCGATGGCGACCACGGCGCCGATCTGCCCGGCGAGAGCTTCGAAGGCCTTCGTCTGCAGATCGTGGTCGACGGTGAGCCGCAGCCCGCGTGGGCGGAGGTCGCCTCCGAGCAGCGCATTGATCACGCCGGAGATGGTCGAGTCACGGTTGGAGGTGAGCTCGGAAGCGCGGCTCGCCTCGATGCCGGTGTCGCCGAAGAGCACAGTGGAGTAGCCCACCACGTGGGAGTATGTGCCTCCCTCCGGGTAGCGCCGGGTGAACACCTGCGGATCGCTCTGGTTGGGAATCGACTCCGCCGCGACGACACCGTCGGCGGTGATGATCGTGCCCCGTTCCCGCCCAACCCGGGCCGTGATCACGCGAGTGTTGCGCGGGTCGTCGCGGTACTCGGACGCCTGCACCACCTGGATCCACGTGACGGCGGCTACGAGCACCGCGAGCCCGACGAACAAGGCGGTGGCCAGGTGGCGGATCGGCCCGTTCATGCCCGCTCTCCGTGAGAGATCCGTGCCAGCAAGGTGAGGAGCACCATGTTGGCCAGCAGTGACGAACCGCCGTAGGACATGAACGGAAGCGTGATTCCGGTCACCGGCAGCAGACGGGTCACCCCGGCGATGATGAGCAGAGCCTGCATTCCGATGACGAGGGTCAGCCCGGCGGCCAGGAACTTGCGGAAGACGTCCCGGGAGCGCAGGGCGATGCCGAAACCCGCAGCGATCAGCAGGGCATATGCGGTGATCACTGCGATCGAGCCCGCCAGCCCCATCTCCTCACCGACCGCGGCGAACACGAAGTCCGTGGCTGCGGCGGGGATCAGGTCGGGCCGTCCCAGCCCGAGACCAGACCCGGTGAGCGAGCCGCTGCCGAGGGCGAAGAGGCTCTGGGCGATCTGATACCCGGTGTCGGTGAAGTCGTCGAACGGGTGGAGCCAGGCGTCGACGCGGCGTTGCACGTGATCGAAGGCGCGGAATGCGATGTACCCGCCGGCGACCACGAACCCGGCGCCTGTGATCAGGTAGAACGGGCGGGCGGTGGCGATGTACATCATGCCGATGAAGAGGGCGAACAAGAGCAGCGAGGCCCCGAGGTCGCGCTGGTAGATGAGCACCAGGAAGCTGGCGGCGGCGGCAACGACGACGGGGAACACGTGGCGGGGGTCGGGCACGTTGAGGGGTCCGATCCGCCGACCAGTCGCCAGGGCCATGTGCCGGTCGGCCAGGTACGACGCCAGAAAGATGGCCAGCAGCAGCTTGGCGACCTCTCCGGGCTGGAAGCTGAGCGTGCGTTCACCGAACGGCAGGTCGGCCCGTACCCAGAGACGGGAGCCGAACACCTCGGCGCCTTGGACCGGCCAGTCCTCGGGGAGCAGGGGGAGCATCAGCAACCCGACGGCGACCACGAGCAGGATGTAGCGGTAGCGACGCAAGGCGGCCACGCCCTCGTCGCGCAGCAGGAACAGCAGAAAGGCCGAGACCCCACCGGCCACGAGCAGCGACCACAACTGGAGCGCCGCCAGCTCACGATCCAGCCGGTAGACCTCGATGAAGCCGATGGCGGCGAGGAACGCGCCTAGGGGGAAGAGATAGGGGTTGGCCGTCGGCGCCCATCGCCGCATTGCCACGTGAACGCCGCCGAAGCTGAGCACGAACACCAGCAATGTCAGCGCCGCCTGGGCGTCGAAGCCTACGCCGGAGGCGAAGTTGACGAGGGCAACGCCGAGCCCGGCCAGGACCGCTGCCGCCGCCAGCAGCGATGCCTCCGCGTTGCGCGTCATGGCGTGACGTCGACCACGGCGACGGTGGTGTTGTCGTAGCCGCCGGCGGCGTTGGCGGCGTCGATGAGGCTCCACGCGGCTTCCGCCGGGCTGTCCGCACCAAGCAGCCGGCACACGGCGTCGTCCTCGACCATCGACGTGAGACCGTCGGTGCACAGCAGCACCCGGTCGCCGGGCTCGAGCTGCACGACCACTTCGTCGACTTCGATGTTGCGCATCCCGATCGACTGCATGACCAGATGGCGGCGGGGGTGGGTACGGGCCTGAGCTTCGGTGATGTGGCCGTCGGCGACCAGCCGGGCGACCAGCGTGTGGTCCTCGGTGAGTTGCGACAGCTCGCCGTTGCGCAACAGGTACGCACGGGAATCACCCACATGGCCGATGCGGAGCTCGCCGCCGGCGCCGAACACGCCGATGGTCAATGTCGTTCCCATGCCGGCGAGGTCGGGGTCGTCGTCCATCGCTCCGGCGACCGCCCGGTTGGCGTTGCGTACGCGGCCCAAGGCACCGACCTCGCCCGGCTCGCCGACCATGGCCGCATCGATGGCGAGCCGGCTGGCTACCTCGCCGGCGACGTGGCCGCCCATCCCGTCGGCCACGGCGATGACGACCGGTCCCTCACCCGTGCCGTCGGTCGTCGGGGCCAGCGCATCTTCGTTGCCGCTGCGCACCCGCCCCACGTGAGTCTCCACCGACCAGGCGTACTTCATCGGATCTCCAGAATGGTGTTGCCGACCTGGATGGAGTCACCCTTGCCGAGGTTCGTCGGCACCGTCACCCGGCGTCCGTTCACGTACGTGCCGTTGGTGCTTCCCAAGTCGCTGAGGACAACGGAGCCGTCGTGTACGACGATGCGAAAGTGAAACTCCGAGGCGTACGGGTCGTCCAGCACGATATCGGCATCGGAGCTCCGGCCCACCGAAACGCCCGCTCCCACGGGGAAGCGAAGTCCGCTCAGCGTCTCCGAGCGGACGACGACCATCTCACTGGCGCGCTTCGCCGGGCGTGATGACGCCGCCGGCCCGATGTGGGCGCCGATGGACCGGCCGATCTGCCACAGGAACAGGAAGATCAGGCCGATGAAGATCAGCTTGAGCAGGTTGAGGAAGAGTGCGGGCATGCCGTGAAATCCGGTCGATTATGCGAGTCGCAACGCAAAGGTAGCGGGTCCGAACTCGAGCAGGTCGCCGGCGAGCACTCCCACCGCCTCAGCAGACACCTGTTCGCCGCCGCGGCGGGTTCCGTTCGCCGACCCGAGATCCATCACCCAGATGCCCCCGGAGCGCCGGAAGATCACGGCATGAAAGCGCGACACCTCCGGCTGGTCGAGAGTGATGTCGGCCTTCGACGACCGTCCCACGACGACCCGGTTGTCCCCGAGATCATGGATCGCCCCGCCTCGTCCGACGAGTTGTGCCCACGCCGGTTGCGGGCCGGGCATCGACTCGGCCGCGCAGGTGATCGATCCCCGTCCGACGGAGTCGTCGCTGTGGATGGCGACAGTGATCGGGCCACTGGTACGCCAGCCGCGCTCGGCTGCTGTCTCGGCCAGGGCGCGAGTCATCTCCCGATCGAGCGATGTCCCGTCGACGTCGGGGAGGTCTTTTGGATGCACACCGATGGAGAAGACGTTCGGAATGGTGGGCCCGGCCGCACCTTCGGTGACGAGCAGATCGGCCTGACGGATGATCCTCCCGGCCAGTTCCACCGGGTGCATGCCACCACGAAATACGGCGGAGGACAACCCGTCCACCAGCCGCTCGAGACGCCGTTCCAGACTCCGTGCAAGACCCACGATGGGTGAGTCTACGGAGCAACCGGGAGTAGAAACCGGCTGGGGTCTGCGATGCCAGATCGCTTACGTCGCTCGCTCTCAGGCGTCGGAGACAAGAACGCCCCCGGCGTCGGCCGCCGCCCTCCACAGCCTGGTCGTTCTGTGACCCTGGTACCCTTTGTTCTCACCGGGCGAGTGGCGGAATTGGCAGACGCGCAGGATTCAGGTTCCTGTGAGGTAACACTCGTGAGGGTTCAAGTCCCTCCTCGCCCACCCCGCAGTCGCACGGCTGCGATTGTGCGGCAGCGGGCTGCCGCGACCCCGCGGTCTCCCATGCCCCGGGGAAACGCCCAGAGATCTCTAAGGAGCGATTCGGTGGCATGAGAGCCACCGTCCCGAGCCATGGCCACCTCGTCCCAGGCGCTATTCCGCCGATCGCGGCGCCGACGCCAGTTTGCGATCTTCCTCACGCTTGCGGTGATCGCGGGCCTGGTGGCGCTGGCCGCGCGCTACCGCACCGAGCGGAGGGACACCGCCGACTACCTGGCGTTGGTCAAGGAGATCGCCCAGGACGAGTTGGTGACGTCGCAGTCGTTGCGGGAGCTGTTCGACACGCTCGGCAGCCTCGATCGGCCCGACATCGTCGGGCGGGTTGCGCTGTTGAGCGACCAGGCGCAGCGGTCGGCTCTGCGGTTGGAGGAAGCCGTCGTCACCCGGCCGGCCGCCGAGGTGCACGGGCTCTTCAGCGTTGCTGTGCGCTCGTGGTCCGAAGGCGTCGGCGGCCTCGAGGAGGCGATCGTCGAGGTGATGGACCAGCCGGACGACGCCGAGGTGGCGCCGCAATCCTTCATCGATGTCGCCACCCAGCTGCGGGTCGGTGACGAGGCGTACGAGGCATTCCTCGATGCCACGCTGCGGCTCGATCCCGAGTACGAGCCCCCCGACTACCCCCAGGTCGCCTATGTCGGTGGCGAGGAGCCCGCAGACGTCGAGGCCATCGCCAGCCGGCTGCGGCTGCGGCGTAGTTTCTCGGAGCGCCACGACATCTCGGTCATCGCCAACACCTTGCCGGAGCCCACCGGTGACCGGAACGGCGTCGCGGTGATGCCATTCTCGGCCACGTTCGACGTCACCGCCATCGTCACCAACAGCGGCAACGTGTTGCAGGAGCAGATCGAAGTGACGCTGACGCTGACGACCGACGGCGCCAATGGGCCGCAGCCGTTCGAAGAACGGCGGTTCATTCCTGCGCTCGAGCCCGAGTCGTCGATGTCGCTCGAATTCGCCGGTCTTGCCATGGAGCCCGGGACCTTGTACACCTTGCACGTCTCGGCCTCCATCGAGAACGATGCCGACATCGAGAACAACGTCTGGCAGGTCACCTTCGCATCGAACTCAGAATGACGACAGCAGCACTCGTACTCGCCGGCATTGCCTTCATCGTCGCCACCATCGCACTGGTGCAGGCGCATCAGCTTCGCGCCCGCCTCGCGTCGGTGCCGAAGGACGGCGACGTCATCGGCATCATGCGGGAGCTCGACATCGATCTCTCGGCCGTGGAGAAGACCGTGGCCGACCTCGGGCCGCGATTGGAGGCGGTCGAGCGAGCGCTGCCCGATGCGGTGGCTCACGTGGGTGTTGTCAGCTACAACGCCTTTGGGGACATCACGGGCAACTTGTCGCGGTCCGTGGCGCTGCTCGATCGGCGGGGGAGCGGGTTGGTCATCTCCGTGCTCGTGGGTCGGGCAGAAACGATGTTCTTCACCAAGCAGGTGCGCCGCCGCAGCGGGACCGAGGAACTGTCACCCGAGGAGTTCGCCGCCATCGATGCGGCCATGGCCGGGTGATCGATCCCCACCGGTAACATCCGGTCACTGTGATCGACGTCGCCGTTCTCCGCCACCAACCCGACGTGCTCAGCGCGTCGCTGGAGCGCCGCGGGATCGAGATCGACGTGGACGGCCTGGTCGAGCTCGACGCCCGGCGTCGCACCGTGCGCATCACCGCCGAGGAGCTGCGCGCCGAGCAGAAGAACGCGGGGAAGAGCATCGCCCAGCTGGAGGGGGAGGAGCGTGAGGCGGCGATCGCCGCCGCCGGCGAGCTGGCGGAGCGATACAAGGCTGCGCTGGCCGAAGCCGACGCGCTGGATGCTCGCTTCAACGAGCAGTGGACGGCGCTTCCCAACCTGACCGACCCCACGGCTGCCGACGGGCTGACCGATGAGGACAACGAGGAGGTGACCCGTTGGGGCGACACGCCCGATGCCGAATGGCTGAAGGATCACGTCGACCTCGGCGAGACGCACGGATTCCTCGACATCGAACGTGCCGCCAAGCTGTCGGGCACTCGATTCGGGGCGCTGCTCGGACCGATGGTGCGGCTCGAGTTCGCCCTCGTTCAGTATGCGTTCGATCATCTCGAGCCGCACGGGTTCGTCCCGGTGGCGCCTCCGGTGCTCGTTCGCGAGCAGGCGCTGTACGGCACCGGGTTCTTCCCGGGCGATCGCGAGCAGGTGTACGCCGTCGAGGCCGACGACCTCTACCTGGTGGGTACCTCCGAGGTGTCGATCGCCGGGATGATGGCCGACGAGATCCTGGATCAGGACTCGCTTCCCCTCCGTTTCGCCGGGTTCTCGACCTGCTTCCGGCGCGAGTCGGGCACCTACGGCAAGGACACGCGCGGGATCTTCCGTGTTCACCAATTCGACAAGGTGGAGATGTTCTCGTTCTGCGAGCCGGAACGGTCCCAGGACGAGCACGACTTCCTGTTGGAGCGGGAGGAGGAGCTGGCGCAGGGTCTCGAGATCCCCTACCGGGTGGTCAACGTCGCTGCCGGCGATCTCGGAGCATCTGCCGCCAAGAAGTACGACATCGAGGCGTGGTTCCCCGGCCAGGGGCGGTATCGGGAGATCACGTCGACCTCCAACACGACCGACTACCAGTCGCGCCGGCTCAAGATCCGCTATCGCAGCGGCGAGGGGAACCGCCTGGTGCACACCCTCAACGGCACGGCCATTGCGGTGGGGCGGTGGCTCATCGCGATCGTCGAGAACCACCAGCAGAAGGACGGCTCGATCGCCGTTCCCGAGGCGCTGCTGCCGTACGTCGGCTTCGACCGTATCGGCGGCTGATTCCTCCCATGTCCAAGGGCGAGGTATTCGCTGACATCGCGGGCAAGTACGACCGCATCAACCGCATTCTGTCGCTGGGGCGGGATCAGGCATGGCGCAAGGCGGCGGTAGACCGGCTGCCCGAGGGCCGCCTGCTCGACCTGGGCGCCGGCACGGGCGCCGCCAACACGATCTTCGGACAACGGGAGATCGTTGCTCTCGACCCCTCGCCCGAGATGTTGGGCCGCAACGATGCGAGCTTGCGGGTCGTGGCCGTTGGGGAGCGACTGCCGTTCGCCGCTGCGACGTTCGACGCCGTGTTCTCGGCGTACGTCTTCCGCAATCTCGATTCGGTGGAGACCACGGTTGCGGAGATCGCCCGCGTGCTGCGGCCCGGCGGCAAGGCGGGCATCGTCGATCTGGCTCGCCCGGAGCGTGACTGGGCGGCCAAGCTGCACCGAGCGGGGAGTGGTGTGGTACTCCCTCTCGTCGGCCGGATCGCCGGCGCCGCCGACGAATACCGGTATCTGCACGAGAGCCTCGACAAGCTGCCCCCACCCGACACGATGTTCGGCGACGGCCCCTTGGCCCTCGAGGCAACCTGGCGCATGGGCCCCTTGGGTTTCGTCTACGCCGCCATCCTCACCAAGCCGTAGAGGCTGTGGTTCCTGCGTATCTGAGCGCGAGATGCCGCAGCCGGCTACGCAAGAACGAAGAAATCCGTCGACCACGGCGTTCCTGCGTAGATCACCGCGGAATGTCGCAGCCATGTACGCAAGTTCGCTCGACGACCAGATCAGCCACCGCCGCAGCCATTTCGCGCAGTCAGGCGTGTTGGAGCCGACGTCCTCCGGGCCTGCAACTCGTCGCGGTGTCCGGGCACGAGGCCCGGCAGGCGATCAACCCAGCTCGAGGGTCTCGTCGTCGACGGTCACGGTCGTGCGATCCCCGGCGACGCCTCTGCCGCACACGGTTCTGTCTGAAGCCAGCCACAGTCAACGGCGATGGGCCGGCGGGACCACCCTCACGGCCGAGCGTCAACAACCGCCGCAGCCCATGGCATCACATAGCCCGGCCAGGAAACCGAACGCTCACCGACGATCTCGCCCGTGTCGACGTCAACGGCCACGTAGGTCAGAACATCGCCGATAGGGTCGTACGACCATACGTAGACGGTCGACCCATCAGACGAGAAGCCATCCAACAAGAATGGACTGCCGTCGCCAATGTGGTGCCGCACCTCCAACGTGACGGCGTCCAGCAAGTACAGGCCGCTGCCGACGGACTCGTCGGCGCCGGAGGCGAAGCGATCGTGGAGGCCAGCGCCGGCCAAGACGCCACGGTCGAGCGATCGTGCCACGTCGTTGATTGGCAGTTCGGAGCGGCCCGTGATCTGGAACGAGTTGGTGTCGATCACCTCGACACCGAGCGGCACGTCCTGCCACCGGCCATGATCGTACTCCGCCCGGGCCGTCGCTACGTACAAACGCAAGCCGTCCGGGCTCAGCGCAACGTTGCGCCGCACTCCTTCTCCCAACTTGGCGTCGGCCGCTGGAATCCACCACTGGAGAACTCGCCGCAGCAGCGAGTCGGGTTCGTCGAATCTGCCGCGGCGTACCAACTCACCTGCCGCCAAGTCCACCACCACGACCTCGTCGGTCGTCGCCGACACAACGTAGAGCAGCTCTTGGTCTCGGTCGAAGGCCCAGCCGGGCGACTCTGATCGCCAGATGTCGTCGTCGTCATCATCATCGACGTGACCGCCCCAGACACCCGGCAACGGCACCTGGGTGACGCCGCCGTGGGAGAGATCAACGATCACCACTCGCAGCTCGCCGCCGAAGGGGTCGTTGTCCTCCCGACCAACCACGGCCACGTAGTCGTCCGTCACCACGCCCATCTCGTCGGGATCCACCAGGGGTACCAGGTCCGCATCCACGACCGTCACCAACTCCGGCTCCCCTGCCCCCGCATCGAGCCGGTGCAACCTCCACCCGCTCAGCGCCGACGACAGCCATACGATGGTGCCCGAGTCGGTCACCGCGAGGGACTCCAAGGCTGTCATCGCAGGCATGGGTCTGAGCTCGGACGTTTCCCACCCGTCGAGCTGCACGAGGAGCGCCTTGGGCTCGTCGCCCTCAGTGGTGGCGAACCCGGTCGCAGCCAGCCAACGTCGGCTGGGGCTGACCGCCGACCACAAGGAGCCCCCAACGCCGAGGTGAGCGGCACCGGCGAGATCCTCCAACGTCGTCGGGTCGATGGGTCGCAGGTAGAGCGGCCCATCGCCGATGGTGGACGCGGTCGGGGTCGCGGCGGGCGTCGTGCTCTCCACCGGAGGCTCGCTCGACTCGAGCGTCATCGAGTGCGGCATCGTCGAGGGTGGTGCCGTCGTCGTCGCTGCCGGGTCCGCAGACGCGCAAGCGCTGAGCACCATGACGGCGGCGACGGAAGTAGCGGCAACCCGGCTGTTCATGGTGAAAGCTTGCCATACGCTGGGCGTACGCGGCCTGTTGACATAGCTGTCCCGGGATCGGGTAGGCCCTGTCTGGTGGGCACCGCCGGCGGTGCGGTGATGGCGTGGGCCGACCCGTCACTCTCCCTGAGCGTCGATCGGTTCTTCGGCGCCGCGACACAAGTTCGGGGAGAATGCTGAGATGGGCAGATTGCTGGTGGTCACCGGTCCCCCTGGTGCGGGGAAGTCGGCCGCCGCGGCCATGATCGGCGAGCGCCACCGGCTCAGCGCGGTTGTCACCGGCGACTCGTTCTTTGGGTTCCTGGTCAACGACAAGGTGGAACCGTGGCTACCCGCAGCTCATGAGCAGAACGAGACGGTGATCACGGCGGCCGCTGCTGCTGCTGGACGTTTCGTGCGGGACGGCTACGACACGATCTACGACGGCGTCGTGGGGCCGTGGTTCCTCCCGACGTTCGCCGACGCTACTGGTCTCGAGAGTTTCGACTACGTGATCTTGATGCCGCCTCTCGATGTCTGCCTGGCACGGGTCCTGGGGAGACGAGCCCATGGATTCACCGACGAGTCTGCTACACGGCGCCTGCACCGGGATTTCGCCAACGCCAAAATCGATGCGAGGCACATCATCGACCCTGCCACTGAATCTCCTGGAGAGACAGCGGAACTCGTGCTCAACGCCCGCCGATCGGGTGCGCTCGCCTACGCACGGCATTGAGCACATCGGCCCCGCGTTGACCCTGTCAGCGGTTCGTCATGTTTCGTCGGAGACGTGTGCGGCAGGCGTCGGTTGAGCCGCCGGAAGAAGCCACGCAGCTGGGCTTCGCGTGCCCCTTCGAGTTGCACACCATGCCTCCCTGCCAGGGTCAGCGCTGCGAGGTTTACCAGGGTCGGTATCCCGTCCCGCGACGTAAGGACCTGAAGAGCCCCCGCAAGCGAGCTCATGGCGGCTGTCCGCTCGACCGAGGAACCTCGACCGAGGATGTGGGCGGCGGTGCCGGCTCATTCGGTGTGCGGCTGATGCAGGCGCACGGTGTTGATCGCCGGGATGTCCCACGCTTCGCTGATGCGCCCGTCAACGATCCGCCACACAACGATCGCATCGACGTCCAGCGTGGTACCCCCGAAGCTCACCGTGTTCGTCGCGTACGCCACCACGAGCTCGTCGCCGTACGGGGTGAGCGAATGGGGCTCGTTGTGGAGGCCGGTTTCGCTGCCCTCACGCAGTCGCTCGAAGAAGCTGCGGAAGCCGTCGTAGCCGTGGTGGTCGCCGTCGAGTTCGGCGAGGCGCGGGTTGACGTAGTGGAACACGAAGTCGGATGCGAACAGCTCCTCGTCCGGGTCGGCGAAGCGGGTTTGCAGGAGGGTACCCGCCCGCACGACGAGGTCGACATTGGTCTGGATTGATGGAGACGTGGTCATGGCGTCCTCCTTGTCCGTGGCATCAGGTCGGCCAGAAGTAGCCGGCACCGCTCGCGGCCCAGATGACCACGAGCAGTGTGTTGACGGCGCAGTAGACGAGAGGGTGGTTCCTGAAGTCGCGTCTGCCGGCCATGCGGGCGATAGCAGCAGCTGTGCGCCCCTCGTGATGATCCATCCTCTGACCTCCTCGCACGGCCTCAGCCATCGTCGTGCCTGTGAGTTGCGACAGGAAGAGGACAACGTACCGACGAGTCGTGGACATCAGGCCCTGCCGGTGCGGCTGGTCACGGAGCACAGTGGACACATGGATTCCTGGAGCGCGATCCTCGTCGTTGCGGCGAAAGACGTTGCCCAGCGAAGCCGCGATCGGTCGGCGTTCATCATGGGCCTCGTGGGGCCGCTTGCACTGGCGCTCATCTTGGGGGGAACACTCGGAGGGGCCGACGACCCGGCCGCGTTCGAGCTGGGGGTGGCCGTCGAGGACGACGGGTCGGTGGCCGACGGCTTCTTCGAGGTGCTCGCCGCGTTGGAGGATGACCGGGTCGTGGAAGTGACCCCTGCCCGCAACCGTGCCGAACTGGAACGCCTGGTGGCGGACGGCGAGGTGGCGGCGGGATTCCACATCGGCGCCGGATTCAGCGACGCGGTCCAGTCCGTCGAATCGTCGACGATCACCGTGGTCGGGGACCCCGGATCGCGGGTAGCGACTGACGTGGCCGAGGCGATCGCCGACAGCTTCGCAGCCGATCTCCGCTACGTGTCGCTCGCGACAGCGTCGGTGTTGACCATCGACGGCAGCGCCGGGGAACCGGATCGCCTCGCCGAGCTGACGGTTGCAGCCTTGGCCGAACCGGAGCCGATCGATCTCGTCTCGATCGAGAGCGAGGGCCGCGGGCAGGACCTGTCGACGTACTACGCGGTGTCGCTGTCAGTGTTCTTCTTGTTCTTCACCGTGCAGTTCGGGGTGCTGAGTCTGGTTGAGGAGCGAGAGGGCGGCACCCTCGACCGGATCCTGATGGCTCCGATCGCGAGGTCGGCGGTGGTGGTAGGCAAGATGATGTCTTCGATGTTCGTCGGTGTGCTGTCGATGGTCGTGCTGGTCGCGGCGACGACATTGGTCGGCGGCGCCAAGTGGGGCGACCCCGTTGCCGTCGGAGTGCTGATCGTGGTCGGGGTCATGGTGGCAATCGCCGTTGCAGTGCTCGTCGCCGGAGCGGCCCGGTCCGCTGAGCAAGCGGTGGCGTTCGGCTCGGCCGCAGCCTTGGTGCTCGGCCTCCTCGGCGGTACGTTCTTTCCGCTGAGTCGTGCTGATGGGTTGCTGTCGACCGTGAGCTTCCTATCGCCGCACCGCTGGTTGCTGGAAGCATTCCGAGACGTGTCATTCGGCGCCGGGGTCGGTGATCTCGGTGTGACGTTGGCGGTGCTCGTCGGTTTCACTGCGGTGGTCGGCGGCATCGGTCTGGTGTCATCAGGGCGACGGTTGGTGCGCTCGTGAGTGTCCTGGTCATCGCGGTGAACAACCTGCGACGGCTCGTTCGTGAGCGGGCGAATCTGTTCTTCGTGTTCGTGCTGCCACTGGCCTTGATCCTCGTGCTCGGGGTGACCTTGGGGGGCGACGAGCCGCGCATCGGCGTCCATGTCGAGGGTGAGGTCGCTCCCGGAGCCCAGCAGTTGATCGCGGGCCTCGACGCGGTCGATGGCATCAGAGTCGAGCTCTTCGACGATCTTGGCGCGGCTACCGATGCGCTGGAGCGTGAGGACATCACCGCCTTGGTCGTAGTTCCGGTCGGGTACGACGACATGATCGCCGCGGGGGGCGCGACCGGGCTCGAGTACCGGGTGATCCCGACCAGCGGTGGGTTCGAGATGCAGAGCCTGGTGCGATCGGTCATCGCCGACCAGAACACGATGATACGAGCCGGTCGCGTGGTCGGAGAGCAGACGGGTCTACCGCCAGCGCAGGCGTCAGCGCACGTAGTGGCGGTCGCCGACGATATCGCAGCGGTCGATGTCGTCACGGTCGACGCAGACGGAGACGGCTTCGTCGAATCCGACGCGTTCGGCTTCGTCGCCGCACAGCAGTTGGTCCTGTTCGTGTTCTTGATGAGCATGGTCGCCGCGTCGGCACTGATCCAGTCCCGACAGCTCGGAGTCACCGAGCGGATGCTGGCCACGCCGGCCACCACTGCCCAGATCATCGCGGGCGAGGGCCTCGGCCGGTTCGCAGTCGCCGTCCTGCAGGGCGCATTCATTGTCGGAGCGACTGCGCTCCTGTTCGGTCTCGATTGGGGATCGTGGCCCGCCACCGCAGCGATCATCGTGTCGTTTGCGTTGGTGGCGACGGCAGCAGCGATGTTCGTCGGGGCGTTGGTGACAAACGAGAGCCAAACTGTGGCGATCGGAATGGCGCTCGGCCTCGGCTTCGCCGCGCTCGGCGGATGCATGGTCCCGTTCGAGATATTCCCCGGCTGGCTCCGCTCGGTGGCCCACATCACGCCGCATGCGTGGGCTGTCGACGCGTTCACGGAGGTGATCCAGCGGGGCGGCGGAGTAGGGCAAATAGGCCTGGAGCTCACAGTCCTGGTCGTGTTCGGGTCCTCGCTACTGGTCGCCGCATCGATTTCGCTGCGACGTTCC
Source organism: Acidimicrobiia bacterium (assembly GCA_965216945.1). Classification (GTDB taxonomy): domain Bacteria; phylum Actinomycetota; class Acidimicrobiia; order Spongiisociales; family UBA5794; genus DATHZQ01. The sequence goes on from CBDCGU010000003.1 coordinate 1,790,932, forward strand.
ATCGTGGGCTGACGACCGCATGACCACCGGGTGGCAGCGGATCGTCAGTTCCGTAGGGCCCGACCGGTGAGGTGCATGAAGACCGCCTCCAGGTCCGGCTCCACGACCTCGACCGACAGCACCCGAGCCCCCGCATCGCTCACCGCGGACAGGATCGACGGAAGAGCCCGGTGGGCCTCCGACAGGCCCAGGTCGAGGGTGTGATCGGATGCAGCGATGTTGTGGACGCCGCGTAGGCTCTGGAGCCGAGCAGCCGCCGCCTCATGGTCGCCGTCGAGGCTCAGCTGGACGTGATCGTGCTCGCCGACGAGGGCGACGAGCTCGCGCCGGGTTCCCTCTACGACCAATCGGCCGTGATCCATGATGCCGACGCGGTCACAGAGACGTTCGGCCTCTTCCATGTAATGGGTGGTGTAGAGCACCGCGATGCCACTCGCTCCGAGCTGGTCCACGCTGGCCAAGATGGCGTCTCGGCTCTGCGGGTCGACGCCGACCGTCGGCTCGTCGAGGATCAACAGGCTCGGCTCGTGCAGGAGCCCGATCCCGATGTTCAGGCGTCGCTTCATGCCCCCAGAGAAGTCCTCGGCACGATCACCGGCACGGTCGGCCAGCCCGACTGTGGCCGACACATCGTCGATTCGCGCCGCGAGCGTTCGGCCACCCAGGCCGTGCAGCCGCCCGAAGAACCGCAAGTTCTCCACCGGGGATAGATCCGGGTAGATCGCCAGGTTCTGCGGCACGAGACCGATCGCACCCTGCACGAATCTTTGTTCATCGTCCAGATCGCGATCGAGGACGCGCACCGTGCCGCCGTCTCGGCGCAGCAGACCGCACAGCATCGAGATGGTCGTAGTCTTGCCCGCCCCGTTCGGACCGAGGAGCCCGTACGTCTCTCCGGGAGCGATCGAGAACCCCACTTCGTCGACCACCGTCCGCGCACCATACCGCTTTGTCAACCCGCGGCACTCGAGCACAGAGTCGCCGACCCGCGGCGAGACCCCCGACGCGGCGACGACAGCACCAGGGTTGGCAGCCATGAAACGAACCTAAGGCTGCGGTGGTCCGGATTCCAGGGCCGTACGTCATGAAGCTCGGGGACCGAGAACCGAAACGCTGTGGACGAAAGCGATGTCCGAGGAACCGTGCCAGTCGCACCGACTGTCCAACGGATCACCAACAGGTCGGGTCGTTTCGGGGGTTCCAGGGTACGTGAGAGGTGAGACACCGGCTTGGGCCGGTGTCGTTGCCCGAGGTCAAGCCGCGTTTCTCAGCTCGCGAGCTGTTGCCGCACTGACCGTCAGATTGCGCAATGCGGTTTGGGCAGCCATGACCCGCTCCTGGGAAGCCTCCCACGCCAGATCACGGGCTGCCACGGTCGGTCCCGGCAGTCGCAAAGCGACGAGTACCAGCACCGCGGCGACCAGGATCAATGCCGCAGAGATGAAGAACACACCTCGCGGCGGGAGATAGCGAATGACAATGGTGAGCAAGGCAGGCGCCAACAGGCTGCCCAGAGATCCGATGGCCGTCTTGATGCCCATCGCCCGTGAACGATGTTCCTCCGGTGTGATATCCAGGTAGGCAGCGCTCAATGCCGGATTCAGCAACGCCTCGCCCAACCCGGCAATGATGAAGGCGGCGACGATCACCGAGTAGGCATTCGTGAGCATCAGTCCCCCATACAGCGCAGCATGCAAGAGGAGCCCGATGATCAGTATCGGTTTGCGTCCAAACCGGTCACTGGATCGACCCAGCGCCAGGTTCCCAATCAGCGTGGCCCAGCCATAACAACTGATGACCGCGCCAAACTGGGCCGTAGACCATCCCAATTCGTCGAAGGCGTAGAACGGCAATTGGGGATCGATGAAGAACCACGCAAAGACCATGCTGAAACTGATGAAGAGCAACGTGCCGAAGGCCAGCAACGGATGGGGCAGCGAAGCCATGAAGGAGACGGCCGTTCTCGGCTTCGGCGCCAATCGTGCGGCTCGCTTCTCGTAGAGGGCGGCTCTTCGTCTCTTCTCGCTCGGATGGGTTTCAGGGATAGCGAGGAATGTGACGAGAAGGGTGAGCAGAGCAATGCCTATCGATGCCAGGAAGGGGGGACCGTAGCCCCACCTGTCGTAGAGCAGGCCGCCCACGACCGGCCCAACGATGAACCCCGCCGCGGTGCCGCCGCCGATGACGCCGATCCAACGAGCGCGCTCATCTTGGGGTGCGATGTCGGCGACAAGCCCCATGGACGCCGGCCCCAGCCCTGCCGTCAGCCCCCCGGCCAAGCCGCGAATGATGATGAACGCCAAAGACGTGGCGGCCAGGTAGTAGCCGGCGAAAGCGGCCGCAAACGCTGCGAATGAACCGAGGACGAGCGGCCGTCTGCCGAAACGATCGGCTAGCGACCCCATGAACGGCGCCGCGATCACGCCAGCCAGCGAGTAGGCCATCACACTTGCTGCCAGGACTGCCACGCTGTCGCCGAAGTCGCCGAGCTTCCGGGCAAAGAGCGGGAAGATCAAGCCGTAGCTGGTCATCTGGAGCGCCGTGCACACTGCCAGCAGCACGATGATGATGCGGGCACGACTGGGGTCCGTGCCGGGGGTTGCGACCCGGGTTGCCTGCACCACGGTGCCCATCTGCGCGTGGTTCATCGGCGGTACCTACACGCTGGCGCCCAGTTCCACGAGCAGGGTGGCCAGATCCATGTAGATGGTCTCCCGCTGAATGAGTCCCCCGCTCACGTCATAGACCGTCACACCCCTGAACTGGATGGTTCTCCCGGTTGGGTCGAGCTGTTCCTCGAACACCGGCGGCCCCAGCGGGCCTGTGTGTGTGCCGGTGAAGACCCACTCTGTGACAACGACCGTCTCGGCGGCAATCGTGCGCTTCACCTCGTAGTCGATGTCATCGAAGCCAACGAACCATGCCGGGAAGAATGCCGCGCTCTCCTCCGCAGAGGCGGGCGGATTCTCGAAGGCGTCGCCGCAGACCCAATCCACGACGTAGTTCTTGGCATGCAGCGTCTGCATCGTTTCGATGTCTCGTGCCGCGAGGGCTGCTACGAGTTGCGAGACGACCTCGAAGGCAGAGGGACCGCTTGAGGTGGCATGGGCCCTCACGTGCCCTTCCATTCGCCCCGCCCTGGTGCCTCATCCTCTGGTTGTGGCCTACTCATCTCGGGACCTCGGCTCTCTCGCCGGCAGATACCGGCTCGAGTTCGAAACTCAGACCCACGTGGGAGGTGAGCCGCGTGAACAGCAGGTCTCTCATCGCCGAGACGGGTGTCCAGGAACCACCCAATGTCGAATCCGGAGTCGTGGCTCATGGCCAGTCCTTCCCGTTCATGGGCCGCAACTCATCAGGACGATCGCGGCCTGCGTCGGCGCCGAAGATCTTGCCTCAGGGCCCGCTCACCGCTGCTGCTGGGGACGGTGTTGCGAGCTTCTCCGCAGCATGCGGGTCGTGTGCGGGAAGGATGATGAGGCCGGGCTGGTTGTCCCGAAGCGCCTTGACCTTGGCGAAGCTCTCGAGAAGCACCTCACGTTCGCCGGTATCCGGTGTCCGATCCTGCTCGAGGAACTCGTCGTTGTAGGTGAGGTCGCCGATCATGAGGACCGGCGGCCCGTCGGCCCGCCGGACGAGCATCGACACTGCGCCGGCAAGATGACCCGGCGTCGGGATCACGATCATCGAACCGTCTCCCATCAGGTCGAAAGCTCGGTCGAATGGCGCCAGCGACGGATCGTCGGTTGGCTCGAACACGATTGGATTCCACTTGGCGCCCAGCCGGGCGATCTTGGGTCGAATCACCATCTCCCGTTCGGGGCGAAGCCCGAGCATGTGATCCCACGCTTCCGGAGCCACGTACAGATCCGCCTGCGGGATCAGCCCGATTCCGCCGACGTGGTCGGCGTGAAGGTGAGACATCACGGCCTTGGTCACGTCGGCTGGGTCGTAGCCGGCCAGGAGCATCTGGTTTGCCAGGTTGTCCGCCGGGGTGATGTCCCATTCGAAGATGTGACGCATGAAGAAGGCAGCTCCCGGCGTCACCCAGTAGCTCGGGTCCGTAGCGCAAGCGGGGTCAGCGCCGGCGTCGAAGAGGACCAAGCCGCTCTCGTGTTCGACTACATAGGCATTGACGGGAAGCCGGACCATCTTGCGGCCAAAGAAGATCCACCAGTAGGCAGGCTTCTTGGTCCCGTAGATGTGTTCGTGATGTGCCTTGGCGTGACCCGTGGTGACGACGTTCACCCTCTCCACGGACGCTGGGTTCTGCATGGGTGGTTCCTTTCGAGGATCCAGACCGGACGCTGCTACGACCCGATCCGACCTTGCAGCTCGCGATCGATTTGCGCCTCGCTGATCTCCGAGGGCTTGGCGTAGACGCTCACTGCGTGGGCGGCGACTCCGATGCCCCATCCGAGCATTGGCCAAACCGGCCAGAAGTACGCGGCGGAAGTCACCGCCCAGATGAGCACCAGGAGCGCATTCACGGCGAGATAGACAGCGAAGTGGACCCGGAACCCGCGCTTGGCTTGGATACGCCGAATAGCCCGTTGACGTTGTTCGTCAGTCATTGGTTCTCCTTCCGTTCTTGGTTGTTCGCCATCACCGAATCGTCCGCCCAAAGAGGGGGGTTCGGCATCACCCTCCCTCTCGACCCCCCGGGGTGTTCCACCCTGATCGACTGGTCCTTGATCCCGGTCAGGGAGTGCGTGAGCTGATTGAACGGGCGCTGGGATGCGGATACCGGTTTCGCTTGCGGTTGGTGGGAAGAGGTGAACGATGTCTCGAACATCGCACAACGCATCCGGCCGTCGATCACGTCAGGCGACTCGTCCGGCAATGGCACCAGTAGCGCATCGACGCAAGGCCCGCAGCCCTGCTAGTGAGCGAACCCGCCCTGTTCGTCCCGCGGCATGTCGAACCAGTCGTCGAGGGTGATGGCCGGCGCACCGTAGAGCTCGTTGGCGAGGGCGGGTTCGCCGTGCTCACCTGCACTGTCGAGATAGGCGATCAGCTCCGTGACCTCGGCGAACTCGGCGTTGCGGATCACCTTGGCCAGGAGCCGCGCCTGCCAGACCTTCAGATGGATCAGTCTCGCCTCCGGGTAACAGGCGGCGGCGAAGCGATCCATGGCGTCCCCGATCGTGATCCCTTCCGGGCCGTAGATGTAGAGGCGCTTCCCCAGCGCCCGGTCGTCCTCATACGACGCGGCGACCATCCGCCCGAAGTCGGCTGCGGCAAAGAAGTGCAGCGGTGGCGGGTTCTTCCCGTCGACGACGATCGCCCATTTGCCGCCCCGAATGAAGTTCTGCAACGTCTCCATCACCCAGGTCGGGCAGAAGACCGCATACGGGAGACCGCTGTCGCGTACGAGTTGCTCGGTGCGCATCTTCACGTCGGCTCGGTAGAACCATCGGTTCTCTTCGCCGAGGGTGGTCGCAGAGACGTAGCCGATGCGTTCGAGCTGACCCGCAGCCACCTCGATGACGTGGCTCGTGGCGGTGTACTCCGTTGCGGGCGTCAGGTTGACGTGCACCGCGTCGCAGCCCGCCATCGCCGATCGGACGTCGTCGACGCTCGTCGCCGATCCCTCGGCGATCTCGACGGCGCCGCCGAACATCGCGTGCGCCTTCTCGGCGTTGCGGGTGAGGATCCGGACAGAGTGGCCGCCCTCGGTGAGGCGGTTCACGACCGGCCGGCCCAACAGGCCGGTCGCACCAATGACCAGGAGACGGTTGAACATCACTCGGTCCTTTCAATCTCTGAGGACTTTCAATCTCTGAGGACTTTCAATCTCTGAGGACTTTCAATCTCTGAGGACTTTCAATCTCTGAGGAGCAGTGGGACTCCCTACCCCAGGCTCTCGACCCAGTGGTCGAAGCCTTCTGCGGCTACCGGCCCTCGTGACTTGAACGACCCCGTGACGACGGCTCCTCTGTTCCGCAATCTCGCGGCCATCTTGGGGAGCATTCCGCCGGCTGCGGTCTTGTACGTGCAGAACACTGCGGCCGGCTTGCCGTCGAGGTCATCGAGGCCGTCGATGAAGTCCATCGTGGCTTTGGTGGCATGCTGAAGCACGAAGAAGAGGCCTTTGCACCAGCTCCCGACGCATATCGCGTCGGCCCGGCTCACAGTGGCGGGATCGGCGTCCTGGACGGAGCTGATGGTGCAGTGATGCCCGGCCGCTCGGACTCGTTCCGCCATTGTCTCAGCTGCCGCCCTGGTTGTCCCGGTCTTGCTGTCGAAGACGATCGCTACGTTCATCAACTCTTTCTCCCTTGTCATGACCCCCGTCCCACTCGCTCGGTCGTAGCGTCGATTCATGCGGGTGAAGGTGCCGTGTTGCCTCATTGGGATCCCCGACGTGCTCGGCGAGGCCGGTGCCACTCGGGGCGAGGGGTGGGTCCACCTCGAATCGGAGCACGTCGATGCCCAGACTGCGCAGAAGGTCGAGGGTGCTGTGGAACTGCGATTGATCGAGCAGCGCACCGCTCAGCATTGTTCCCGCCGACACGTCTTCCTGCTCGATCCCGGCAAGGCCTTCGCTGAATCGCTCGTCCAGCCGGCCGTGCACCCAGATACGAAAGCGCCGGTTGCCCACACTGCTGCCCTGATGGTCGTGCTCCATGCCACCGAGTGTCAGGTCACGCGGGGTGGGATGCCATCGCCCTGCCGGCGAACCGCCCCGGGTGACCCGTCAGAGGATGTCGATGTCAGAGGCGATCTCGAGAGCAGCAGACCGAGACGTGACACCGAGCTTGCGGTAGATCGCCTGGGTGTAGCTCTTGATCGTGTTGTGCGAGAGGTAGAGCTCGTTGGCGATCTCCCGAAGGGACAGGTCACTTCGGAGCAGGTGCAACACCTCGAGCTCGCGATCGGTGAGCGGCTCCACGTGCACGGTGCCGGCCGCTTGCTGGTGTGGTCTCCGTAACGCCAGCTTGTGTTCTGCCGCAGCAACGAGTTCCGTGATGCGTCCCCGTCCTTCAAGCCCCTCGACCAACGTCCGCGCTTCGCGGACCAGGGCTCGCTTCTCGGCGTAGTCGGTGAGGGCTTCGGCCAGTGCCAGACATCCGTACGCGATGAAGATCGGCTCCACCCACTCCCGGGCCATGCCGAGGCCGGTGCTGATGCAGGAGGCGGCTTCATCACGTTCCCCGTGGGCGAGGAGAGCCTTTCCGAGGGCGAAGTGAGCAGCCATGCGATCCGGGTAGGCGACCCACTCGTCCGGTTCGGGAAGGGCGAGCGCCTCGGCGGCCGTCGCCTCTGCCGCTGCCCAGTCGCCAACCTCTGCGTAGGCCAGCGCGAGCAGCGCAGTGACACCGCCATCTCGCACTGACTCGCGCTTGCGAGCCGTCGCGCCTTCGAGGAGGAGAGGAATGGCATCGAGCGGCCCAGTGGTCCAGAAGGTGGATATGCCGGCGAGCCCGATCGTCTGAGCGAAGATGATCGACTGCCTCGACCGCTCTTGATCGGCGATCGCCGTGAAGGCAGTCCGGGCGACTTCGATGTCACCGCCGGCGACCAGCTCACCCAACGCACGGTGAGCTGCCACCGTCGTCTCGACGGTGGGTAGCAGGTCCCCTGAGACAGCATCAAGAGCCGCTTCAGCCGCCTCGAGCCATTGTGAGCTCGAGGCGAAATCGCCACGGGCGAGTGCCACATTGAACCTGCCTACCGCAGTCATGGGGAAGGCGCGGATCGCGTCGTCGGGGAGTTCCTGGAACCACCGCCACACCAGCGACCAGTGCACGGCCGTCCAGTCCTGGAGGTACTGGTCGATGAGTCGAGCGGCAAGCAGATGGTCCCCTGCGTTGATGGCGTGGTCGACGGCGGGTTCGAGGGAACCGGTCTCGGTGTACCACCGAGCCGCGACGAGATGCAGGTTGGGGATGAGGGCCGGGTCGGTCCTACGTAGTTGGTGGCGCAGCCAGTCGCCGAACAGGCGGTGGTAGCGATACCAGCGGCGTGTGGTGTCGAGAGGGATCAGGAAGAGACCGCTTCGCTCCATGCGGTCGAGGATCGCTGCCCCGTCGGTGACGCCGGCGACCTCGTCGCAGAGTGGGCCTGTCATCTGGTCGAGCACCGAGGTGCGCAGCAGGAACTCCCGATCGCGGTCCGAGACCCTCTCGAGCGCCTCCCCGATGAGGAAGTCGGCAACATTCCGATCGTCACCCGCGAACCGGACGACGAACTCGGTGGCATCCACGGCATCCTGGAGCGACATGCCCGCGAGATGAACTGCAGCAGGCCAGCCTTCGGTTCGGCGGTGGAGCAATTCGACGGTGCCGTCGTCGAGATTCACGGCGAAGCGACGTCGGAGCAGCTCCCCCGTCTCCCACGCCGAGAAGGCGAGGTCGTGCGCACGGAGCTCCATGAGGTTCCCTGACGCTCTGAGGCGACCGAGGGGCAGCCGGGGATCCGCTCGGGTGGCGATGGTCAGCTGCACCCCAGGTGGAAGATGATCGATCAGGTATCCGACCGATTCATGGATGGCCGCTCGGGAGATCACGTGATAGTCGTCGAATACCAGCAGGAGTGCCTCGTCGGCTTCGGTCAACTCATTGAGTAACGATGGCACGATGTCTCGCATCGGCTCGACATCAGGGCTCCGGAGTGCGTCCTCGGCGCCTGCGGCGAGCTCCGGCCAGGCTCTGCGAAGCGCAGCAACCGCATACGTCCAGAAGACAGGTCCGGTGTCATCGCCTTCCTCGAGCCGAAGGTATGCGGTCGGGCGCCGGCCCTGCTCGGCGTCTAGCCATGCGGCCAGCAGGGTCGTCTTGCCCCAGCCCGCAGGCGCTGTGATCAACAAGACCTGTGCTTCTGCGCCCACCAGGCGTTCGACGACCTCCGGTCTGGGGAGCGATTGGGACGTCAGCAAGGGCGGCACGAGCTTGATCGTCAGCAGAGGAGCAGGAAGCTTGGCTCCGTGGCTTTCCTCAGCGCTCAGTGGTGTCAATCGTCCTTCCCCGTGAACTACCACGACCCTACCGAAGCTCGCGGGCCGCCCCGCTTGTTCGACCGTGCACCCCCGTCTTCGAATGGTCGTTCCCCGGCGCGTCCCCGGGAGATCGACTCGGGCCAGGCACCCCTGCGGCACCCGGGACTGTCCCGCTTAGGGCTGCTTCCTTCCGGACCTGACCCGATTCACGGCGTCCCGCCGCGCAGGACCCGGCCTTCAACGTCGATTCTCCCGGCGCTAGACCCGAAGAGCGCCCACCCTCGGACGGGGTTCGGCCCCGCATGAAGGGGATTTCGGGTACAGGACACCCCTAACGCCCCGCCTAGCACGGTCCCTGAAAGGGTAGCTGAGCGGAGAGGCTCGGTGTCCGTCGATAGGTCGCCCGGCCCATGCCGGCAGCAATGATCCCGACTAGCCTCCGATAGGTTGACGCCAGGGGGAGCCGTGTTGGCGTCGTCACGCACGACTGGGAGGGGACACAACCCATGACCCTGCGGAAGGTCGCACGACTGCTCGTCGTGCTCTCGCTGCTGTTCGCATCGGTGGTGGCCACGGCGGCCACCGGCACCGCGGTCCAGGGCTCGGATGAGCCCGAGCTGCGTCTCAAGGCCGGTGATGTCACACCGGACCGTTCCGAGGAGGCCCGGCCCAGCCTCAACAATCGGGGCCAGGGCTACTACGTCGTCCAGTTCGACGGACCGATCCTGCAATCGCAATCCGATGCGTTGCGGGCGCTCGACGCCGAGCTGATGTCGTACCTGCCGGACTTCGCCTACAAGGTGCGAATGCGGCCGGCGGCCGCCGGTCATGCCGCCGGCCTCGACGGTGTCGTATTCGTCGGCGCGTTCGAGCCGGACTACAAGCTCAGCCCGGATCTGGAGGCTGAGGGCCTGTACACGGTGAGCCTCGAGCGAGGCGTGGACCGCAGCGCCGCGGCGGCTGCGATCCAGGAGGCCGGTGTTGAGATCGTCAGCGGCAACGGTCGCATCGTGACGGTCTTCGGCGATGGGGCTGCCCTGGCGGCCGTGGCCGAGGTCGCCGACGTGGCCTGGATCGAGAATCTCCATCTGCGTGAGAAACACAATGAGTTTGGTGCCGGCGTGATCATTGGCGCCAACACCGCCAACGCTGCGGGCTACGACGGCTCGACACAGATCGTCGCCGTTGCCGACACGGGCATCGGCGACGGGACGACCACGGGTGCTCACGTCGACATCCCTGCTTCCCGTGTGGTGTCCGTGCAGGATTGGCCTGGGAGCAGCGTGGCGAACTGCTACAACGTCTTCCCCGATGGTGCGCAGGACGTCGATTCCGGCCACGGCACGCACGTATCGGTCTCGGTGCTCGGCGACGGTTCGGGCACGGGTCTCGGCCAGGGAACGGCTCCCGCGGCTCAGCTCGTCTTCCAGGCGACAGAGGACTATGCCGACATGATCGGTATCTGCGCCATCACCAACCCGGACGGCTACTACCTGCTCGGGCTTCCCGATGATCTCGAGGATCTGCTGCAAGCCGCCTACGACGACGGTGCCCGCCTCCACTCCGACTCGTGGGGGAGCGACGTGGACGGCGACTACACCGCCGATTCCGCGTCCGTCGACAACTTCATCTGGAGCAATCCCGACTTCCTCATGCTGACGTCCGCCGGCAACGACGGGGCCGATCTCAACGCAAACGGCGTCATCGACGACGACACGACTGGATCGCCGGCCACGGCCAAGAACTTGCTTACCGTTGGTGCGAGTGAGAACGATCGCCAGGGGAACTGGGACTGCGACACGGGCATCGGCAACAGCTGCACCGGTCAGAACGACCTGTTCACCTACGGGTCGGCCTGGCCCGCCGACTTCCCGGTTGCTCCGATCGCCAACGACCCCAGCGCCGGCAACGCAGAGCAGATGGCGGCGTTCTCCAGCCGCGGCCCGACCGACGACGGACGCATCAAGCCCGACGTGGTTGCCCCCGGCACCTGGATCCTCTCCGGGTATTCCGACCTCTACCAGGAGGGCTACGACGGGGTCACCAACCCCCAGAACGGCGCCTTCCAGTACGACGGCTGGGGCTTCCCGGTCTCCGAGGACTACAAGTACATGGGCGGCACGTCGATGTCGACGCCGATCACGTCGGGTGCGGCTGCCGTCGTGAGGGATTACTACGTCAAGGCGCACGGCCACAACGCCAGCGCCGCACTGACGAAGGCGTCGCTGATCAACTCGGCAGACGACCTGCTCGACGAGAACAACGATGGCGCCAACGACAACGACTTCCCGATTCCCAACTCCCACGAGGGCTGGGGCCGGGTCGATCTCGCCGATTCGGTCGACGGGTCGGCGCAATGGGTTGACGAGGCCACCGGGGTCGGCACCAGTGGTGCGATGAACTACGACTACACGACCGACGGCAGCACCGATCTGCGAATCTCGCTGGTGTGGAGCGACTTCCCGTCCACCGCCTCCGCCTCGGTGAACCTGGTCAACGACCTCGATCTCATCGTGACCGGGCCGGGTGGCACCTACTTCGGGAACAACTTCAGTGGCGGCTGGTCCACGACAGGCGGCAGCGCCGACCGGATCAACAACGTCGAGAACGTGTACATCCCGAACGCCGCCGCCGGGACGTGGAGCGTCACCGTTTCGGGCTTCAACGTGCCGATGGGACCGCAGCCGTTCGCTCTCGTCGTCGATGGCACCGGGGATGGCGGTCCGCAGAACCCGAATGCTGCGTTCTCGTCGTCGTGCATCGAACTGGACTGCGACTTCACGGACGAGTCGACCGACAGCGACGGCACCGTCGTGTCGTGGGATTGGGACTTCGGTGACGGCAACACGTCGACGGCGCAGAACCCGTCGCACAGCTACGCCGCCGGCGGGTCCTACACCGTCTCGCTGACGGTGACGGACAACGACGGTCTCACCGACTCGACGTCGCTGGAGGTGACGGTGACGGATCCGGGCGTGAACAGCCCGCCGACCGCGGCGTTCTCGTCGTCGTGCACAGATCTGGAATGTGACTTCACGGATACGTCGTCCGACAGCGACGGTTCGGTGGTGTCGTGGGATTGGGACTTCGGCGACGGCAACACGTCGACCGCACAGAACCCGTCGCACAGCTATGCGGCGGCGGGAACGTACACCGTGACGCTCACGGTGACCGACGACGACGGAGCCACCGACTCGACGTCCACGGATGTGACGGTGACGGAGCCGCCGGCGGCGATCCATGTGGGCGACCTCGATCCGGGAAGCTCGGACAACGGGCGCCGCTGGAACGCCATCGTCACGGTTACGGTGCACGACGCCGCGGAGGTGCCCGTCAGCGGCGCAACGGTCGACGGCTCGTGGAGTGATGGCACGAACGGCTCGGGATCCTGTGTGACGGACGGCTCCGGAACTTGCGCCATCACGCGCAACAACGTTCGCGACAGCAGCGCATCGGCGACCTTCACGGTCGACGACGTGACGCTGACGGGTGTCAGCTACGACGCGGGCGCCAATCACGATCCGGATGGCGACAGCGACGGCACCGTGGTCGTGGTCGATCAGGATGCGGGGTCCAATGCGGCGCCAAACGCCGGGTTCACCTCGTCGTGCACAGATCTGGAATGTGACTTCACCGATACGTCGTCCGACAGCGACGGTTCGGTCGTGTTGTGGGATTGGGACTTCGGCGACGGCAACACGTCGACCGCACAGAACCCGTCGCACGCCTACGCCGCCTCCGGCACCTACACGGTGTCGCTGACGGTGACAGATGACGGCGGCGCCAGCGACACGGAGACGGCATCGGTCACGGTGGTCGCCCCAGGAGGCAACCTGCCGCCGACGGCGGGGTTCGTTTCGAGCTGCACGGATCTGGATTGTGACTTCACCGACACATCGGGTGACAGTGACGGTTCGGTGGTGTCGTGGGACTGGGACTTCGGCGACGGCAACACGTCGACCGCCCAGGATCCGTCGCACAGCTACGCGGTGGCGGGGACGTACACCGTGACGCTCACGGTGACCGACGACGACGGAGCCACCGACTCGACGTCCACGGATGTGACGGTGACGGACGGCACCGGCGGCACGACGATGCACATTGCCGATCTCGACGCCGCCGCCATCTCGCAAGGAGCGAGCTGGCTGGCGATCGTCACGATCACGGTGGTCGACGAGAACGGGGCGCCGGTCAACGGTGCCACGGTCTCCGGGACGTTCCGCCGTGGCGAGGTCGGTGAGTGCACCACCGACGTCGACGGCACGTGTGATGTGGAGCTGCTGACCAGCGGAAGGCGCCAGGAGTACACGGTGAACTCGGTTTCCCACGGTGCGTTGAGTTACGACCCCGGGGCCAACACCGACCCCGATGGCGACAGTGACGGCACGGTGATCGTCATCGACGCTCCCTGAGGCGGGTGCACCGGGAGGCGCAATCCGAAGACGGTGGTACACAGATGGGCCCGATACCGAGGTGTCGGGCCCATCCTCTTGCACATCGCAACGATTTTCCCCACCACTTGCCGAGATTTAGCGCCGCTTTGATGTTGGGTTGGGTAGCTTTTCTGCCGAGCGTCACGTGGGAATGGTGCTGCAACGGACGAAGTGCGCCAGCACGGCCGGGTCATCCTCGTGCGCTCAGAGTGAGAAAGCCGGAGGAGGGCTCAGTTCATGTCAAACTCTCGTCGATGGCTCGTCGCAGTGGTGGCTGCGGCGTTGGTCACCGGTGTTGCATTCGCCGCCGGTGCCGCATTTCCGACGACTCATCGAATCGTTGACGCCAATGGCGACGTTTTCGACGTTGCCGCACCCTTCACGGTGGACACCGTTCCGCCGGATGAGGTCGTCGACGACCTGACCACCGAATCAGCAGAAGGTCTCGAGGAGGCCGACGCAAGGCGCAGGCCGCCCCGAACGACCACGACGACGGAGCCCCCGTCGACGACGCGCCCCCCACGGGACACGACGACGACCCAGCCGCCGTCCACGACCTTGCCCCCCGATCCCGGGGGCGACGTGACGCAGGTCAGCGGCTTCATCCAGGGCGGTTTCACGGTGCCTGCCGGTGAAACGTGGGCCGTCGACGGCGAGGTCATCGTCGACGGTGACGTCACCGTCATGGGCACGCTCGAGATGCGGGCCGGTGACACGCTCACCCTCGACACGTCATCGAGCTGTGAGATCCAAGTGATGGTGATGGAGGACGGCCTCCTCGATGCCGTCGGCACCGCCAAGACGGCTTGGACGCGTGATCCGCAGAATGCTCAGGGCTGGCTGTCGAGTGACGAAGTCCTCGTGGCTCCGATCGCCCTCGACGACTACACCTTCAAGGCATGGGACGGCGGGCCGGCGCCACGGATCGCCAGCGACCTGCCCGCGGCCGAGGTCCTGAACCTCGATCGTGACGTTGTGATCCGATCCACGGTCGAGCACTGCGGACGGGTCATGTTCATGGATATCAACCAGCCGCAGTACATGGCGTACGTCGAGGTCGACGGCCTCGGCATTCCCGGCAACCTCGGGTGGTATCCGGTCCATCTCCACGAGAACGGTGATGCCACTCGCGGATCGCTGTTCGAGGGCGTCGTCGTGAAGAACGGCGGCAACCATGCGTTCGTCTACCACGCATCGCATGGCGTCACGGCACGGGACACCATCGCCTACAACATCGTCGGCGCCGCCTACTGGTGGGATCCGGTGCGTGGCGGCAACGAGGAAAACGCCACGCTCGACGTGGTCTACGACCATGCGATGGCTGCTCTGGTCCACCCGGCCGCAAACGAGCGAGGTGGAGACGACTTCACCAACTCCGGCTTTGCGTTGATGGCGGGCGACGGTGGCGCAGTCGTCGACTCGGTGGCAGTCGCCGTGCTCGGACCCAAGGATGCGGCGGGCTTCAGCTGGCCGGCACTCGAGGAGCACGTGTATGTCTTCGAGGACAACGTGGCGCACAACAATACGAAGAATGGCATCTGGGTGTGGCACAACTCCAGCAGCCTCAACCCGATCGAGCGGTTCACCGCCTACTCGAACGGGAGTGCCGGGATCGATCATGGTGCGTACAACAACAACTTCCAGTACACCGACATTCGCCTGCACAACAACGGCGAGACCGGTGTCGATCTGCATGCCGGTACGAGCGGCGAGCAGGTGTGGACCAATGTGACCATCACGGACAGCCCCATCGGCATCCGGTTCTCGGATGCGAGCCTGCCCAACTGGCCGGTGCCGTTCGTGTGCTACGTAGGACCGAAAGTCAACGACTCGCGGGCCATCTTCTACTCGTGTGACGACGTGGCATAGCCAACGTCCCCCTGGTGGCGATCCAGTTCGGGGCGGCATCGGTCGCCCCGAACTCGCGTCTCCGTGAGGTCATGTAGCCCACAGGTCGGCCCTTGACAGCCGGCTCGGCCTCCACCACGAACGCATTCGCTGTCTGATCATCGCCACATTGGTCGTGGCCGCCTGCGGATCGGGCCTCGCAACCGTCGACGACCACGTGTCTGAAACCAACACCTACAGGACAACCGAAGAACTCATCGGGGCGGCCGACCTCATTGTCGTGGGCACGGTAACGGAGATCGAGCACAGCAGATATGTCGAAGGAGGCGAAGATCGGACGGAGATCGTCCAGGTCGCTGTGACGGTTGAAGAGGTGCTGACCGGCGATGCCCGCGTGGGGCGGACCGTGAGTTTTCCGTTCGGCGCCTACATCGTGAACGACGACGGCGAGCGGCTCCAAGCGCGTCGCGTCCTTGGTGTTCCGCTGCCGGAGATAGACCAGGAGCTGTTGCTGTTCCTGTTGGACTTTCCCGACGATGGAGCCTCCCGCGCCGACCGCACCGAGGTACCGAGCCACTACCCGCCAACTTCGACGGCATCTTCCGGGTTGCGGGCGAGGCGGTCATATCCGATGTCGACGGAGAGCTCCGTCTAGCAAGGCAATTCGACGGCCTGTCGATCGATGAGGTGAAAGCGATAGTCGCCGAAGGCGGATAGGCGCCACGGTCTTACCCCCAACCGATCGCAGCCGAGGGAGCGGGACAACGTTCGAACCTGACAGAACTTGCCAAGCGAACGGCGTTGCCGCTGAACCTGCGGCACGTCGCTCAAACATGGCGAGGGTGTACTGGCCGCTGACCGCTTTCCAGGCCGGTATCCCAGGCAGCGCCCTGCCGGTTCGGAGCGGTCTGGCCTGGTCACTGATTCGCTAGCTTCCGACATCTCAATCGAGGAGGTGGCGTGATCAAACGACTGACCATGTGGCATGCCAAAGAAGGAGTATCGAGAGAGGAAGCCCTAAAACACTGGCGCAACGAGCACGCACAACTCGTCAGCGCCGTGCCTGGTCTGCGGGGGTATGTGCAGGACCACTGCACAGCCAGCCCTGAGGGCGGCGACATCCCGTACACCGGGCTGGGAGAGGTCTGGTTCGACAGTTTCGATGCAGCAGCCAACGCGACTCAGACTTCCGAGTGGTCCGCCGTGATATCCGACGCCTCGACCTTCATGGATCTGAATACGGTCGTAGCGGCTTGGGCCGACGAGCATCGCATCATCCAACCGGGCTGAACTCTCAACCGCCCAGAACGGCCCTCCTGCGTCAGCGGTGGATGGCAGTGGCCACACCGGGAAGGTCGGTGAATGCCTCCTGGTCGGCAGTCACGATCGTCCGATCCGTAGCCCGAGCTGTCGCAGCGATCAGCAGGTCGTGTGCGCCGCGTGGACGACCCTGCTTGCGAACGGCGAGGAGGAGGTCAGTGTGTTCGACCGCCACTTTGCGGTCGTAGGCAATGATGCGGAGCGACTCGAGGATCTCTTCGAGGTAGACCAGGCGGGCATCCCGTCGTTTGCCCGAGGCAGACTCAACTCCCACCAGCAGCTCAGCGAGGGTGACGGCAGCGATGGCAACGTCGTCGTCATCATCGATGGCATCGTCGAGAGCGGCATCACCACGCTCGGCATCGATCAGGAATGTGGTGTCGAGAAGGAGCAGACTCATGCCCGGTCTTCAGTCTCTAGCAGTCCTCGGAGATCGGTCAGTTCCTTCGACCACGCCGGATCGGGCCGATGCCGCCGTAAGAGCGACTTGACTTCGGCGCCACGTCCACTCGATACCGGTTCGAGATGCGCGACCGCCTTGCCGCGGCGAACGATTGTGTAGTGCTCACCGCGATGTTCGACACCGTCGAGTACGTCGGAGAAGTGACGAGCCGCGTCGGTAGCAGTGATTTCCGGCATGTGATCAGATTATCAGATTTGAGCTTCGAGGTGAACGCCCTCGTCACCCCGATCAACGAATAGGGCGCACGAACGCACATGCTCGGCATGTTCCTCGTCCAGCCGAGCTCGTCGGAGGCCGCGACCGCGCCTCGCCTGCCTCCTCGCCCTGAATGGTCTCCGGATCTCCGAGGCGCTCAACGCCGACATCGAGCATCTCGGCTTGGCACCCGACGCCTGAACCGGCACGCGGCGACAAGGATCGTGAAGCGCCTGTCCCGACGGGCAGGGATCGAGAAGACGATCTCGCCGCATTCGCTGCGGCACTCGTTCATCGCCGCCGCCCTCGACGCCGACGTCGCCCTCCGTGACGTATGGGGGGCCGCATCGCACGCCGTCCCAAGAACCACGATGCGCCACGGCCGAGCACGACGCTCTCTCGACCGCCATGCCACCTACATCGTTGCCACCTTCGTCGCCGGTGCCAGCCGATGAACCCAACCGGGGAGCTGATGCCACCCAGCGTGTCAGCTCCCGGCACAGAACTGCCGGATCTCTTCCAGACCTATGCCGGCTCCTGCCCACGCACTCGGATGCGATAATCCGTCGATGGCTCTGGAACGACTTCCCACCGACCTCCCAGTGCCCGTCGACGACGGCGCAGCCTCGCATCTCGTCGGCACGGTCCTGCCCAGCATCGTCCTGCCAGCGACATCTGGCGACGCTGTCGACCTGAACCAGGTGGGCTCGCCATGGGCGGTGATCTACATCTACCCCCGGACCGGACGGCCTGGAGAGGCAAGGCTGGAGGGGTGGGAGATGATCCCTGGGGCCCGCGGCTGCACTCCACAGACCTGCGGTTTTCGCGACCATCAGGAGGAGCTGGCGGCCATGGGGAGCGAGGTGTACGGCCTGTCCACGCAGACCACCGAGTATCAGCAGGAGATGGTGTCCAGGCGCCACGTGGGATTCCCGGTGTTGAGCGACCCTTACCGTGAGCTTGGCGACGCGATGAACCTTCCCACCTTCGATATCGCCGGGACCACGCTCTACAAGCGGCTGACTCTGATCGCTCGCAACGGCACGGTCGAGCATGTCATGCATCCGGTGTTCCCACCGGACCGTAACGCCGCCGATGTGGTCTCGTGGCTGCGGTATCGCACAGCTCCCACAGAGGATGCGAGTGCTTCCTCGAACGAGCCGAACGCCTAACCACGTGGAAACCGTGGCGGTCTCGCAATCGGCCGTTACGAGCCACGTTGGTGAAGATGGTCGGCGAGTACGCCATCCACGCAGGCCAAGCCCACATGCTGAGGTTGGCAGCACTGGGCGAGATGATCCGGTAGCTCTGGTCTTGTCTGTCCCGTATCTGAAGCGGAGGTCTCTGCGGGAGGGTTGCTGCCACGCCGATCATCAAACACCGCACACGAACGAGTATCCCGCCAAACCGCCCAGACCGGCACGTTTGCGTGCGGTCAGGATTGCTTTCGCTGGGGCCAGGGGGGCCAGCTGTGCGGGCCAAGCTCACCGAGGCGTCTCCACTCGCCGCGTTCGAGCCGTCCTTCGCTGGATTTCCCACCCCACGTCCCGCTGAACGAGTAGGACAGGGTCCGCTTGGTCAACGCCTCCTGGTACTCGCCCTCAACGGCGGCCTCGATCAGACGGTACATCCTTTCGATCACCTCACGTGGCTGCTCGTCGCACGCATCGCAACCACACCCTGGGAATGCCTCCCGGCCCCACGCGCCGAAGCGGACCAGAACGCCGGGGAAGTCGGTGACCAGGATCGCCAGAGGAGTACCCACCGCTGGCCGGAGACGGATCGTCTCAGCCGACCCGTCCGGCCAGTTCGGGAAGTCCGCCGCCGAGCTGCCAGCCGTCGTGTCCACGTCGAAGGTATCGACCAGTTGGCTGATGAGGGCAGTGGCGGCGTCGACGACTTCCTGGTAGCGCTCCGGATTGCTGACACGCCCGTAGGCGTGTTCGTCGGGCGGGTCCGTTTTCACTACCTCAGCTTGCCTCTCGGGCAGAGACAAGGCAATGGCCTGAATGCACAGCGCCCCGATCACCAAATCGTGTGCACGAGCGAGCGTTCCGCCGGGGATTCGAACCTTCTGCGAATGGCGCGAGGTCAGTGCAACGCTGCCATTCGGACCGAACGAGTGGCGAGCCGGGAGGTGGGGGATTCTCGCAAGGCTCAGTGCGATGCACGGCGCTACGGTTGGCGCCGTGCTGGACGGGGCCCGCAGCGGCCCTAGTGGGACAACGTTCAAACCTGTCAGATCTTGCCACTAGAACACACGTTCGATGATATCACGTCTTGGACAACGGGATCGTCCGCCGCCCCTGTCGGCTCTTCTCCGCTAGGACCATGAGATATAGACCCTTCGGCGGTCCTCGTTGGTGATGGTCGACGGTACGAGATCGGACTTCGCCAGCCGCTGAAGGAACGGGTGTGCATCCCACAGCCTCGGATAGAAATTGCTGAAGACGAACTCTGCGAAGCGACCGAGTCGCATCGGGCCCTCGCATGGGATGCGGCAGCTGTCCCGGATCAGCGTGCAGTGGCTGGCCGGATGGCCCGGACGGGCTCCCGCTGAATCAAAGTCAAACCGAAGGGCGCCGCCTCGTACGTCATCGACTGCGACTGTCTCGGCGTAGATGGAAAGCACGTCACCTATCGGCTCACGCTCGAGCAGACCCATCTCGATGGCGAAGGGGCACCGAACGTACGCGAGTCTGTGCGAGACGAGTCCAGTCCTGTCGAACTCGTATGAGATCTGCATCAATGCTCCGTCGGCGAGAACGGCCGAGTACGCGCTCGTGTCGATCCAATACCGATAAAGCCGCACCAGTGTCATTTCTCGATGTGGAAGGAAACCATGCGCTCGCCTTGATGAAGACGTCGGCCAAGTCAGCATGCCGTCGTACGTGACTACTGGGTTGGTGAGGAGTCCGATTTCAGACTGGATCAGGTAGTCGAGGAAGTTCTGAACCTCAGACCTGACGTGATCCGCTGTCACGACCATTCTCTAGGTCCTCCCTAATCAAGTTCAGCAGACGCGTTCGAAGTGCTGGATCGAGATCCGCGAGGTCGACTTCGTCACGCTCGAAAGCCTCGACGACGTCCTGGAGACCCTTGGTTGCCCGTCGGAGGGACTCAACCTCAGCCTCGCTTCGATCGCGGTGGATTCTTCGCATCTGTGCAAGCTCCTCGGGCGTTGGGATGTTGAAGGCGAGCCGGTATCGTCGATCGAAGACGCGCCTCACCTCGCTCTCAAGGTCGTGAGCACGGTCGCCCCAGGCGCTGATGCGTACCCAAGCCTTACTCCGTGTGATTGCGGTGAACAGCGTGTTGCGTCGGGTCACTGCGTTTATGTCACGCACTGCGTACTGCCCGTCTAGCACGTATACCATCGGAGCCTCGTTGCCCTTGGCGCGGTAGATGTGAGCTATGGCGATTGAGTCACGAACGAACACTTCGTCGACGCTCGAGCTAACGCCGACTAGGTGACTGGCGATCGAATGACGAGCGAGGACTCTTCGCAACCGACTCGCTCTTCGCTTGGCCGTGTAGGCGTCAGGCACGACGACGAGAATATCGTCGTGCTCGAGTTCGTCCTCTGCCAGATTCCGAAGGATCGCATTCGCTACCCATTCGTCGTGCGCTGCCTCCGTATCGAAGAGCGCCAGCACCACCGAGTCTTCGGCGTCCAGCAGATCCGGGAAGAAACTCGGGTAGCTGGATTCCGAGCGAGCTAGCGTCACATTCTTACCGGGCGCAAGAGATCCATTCAGTACTTGATAGCCGATATCGCTCCAGAGCGTCGGGTCGTCGAAGTGCTGAACGAGGCCGTCCTCTCGATACACTCCGAAGCCAATCGCATGAGCCGTAGCGAGTGCCCAGGGCGTGTTTCGGTAGCAGACTTCAAGGATAATGTCCTGCTTTGCTTGACCATCTTGATTCACGAGCACGACGTGGGGGTCGCCGCTCGCATCCGATCCAAACAGCTGTTCGGTTGAAGGCATCGCAGCCTCAGAGAGCTTCTGGAGCTCGTCGTAGGCCCAGACGACCCGTTTCGGGTCCCGAGCGAAGCGATGGACGAGCTGGAAGAAGGCTGGGGGAAGATCCTGTGCCTCATCAATGAGGACTGCGTCCCAAAGCGGTTCGGTCACGTCGTCATTCGTCGCGGCGAGTAGCTCACTGCACACACCTTCAAACGCTTCATCCGACCCGTACGCTGACCGTGCGTAGTTCCAATCACGGACTGGATGGCCAAGAGATCGCGCAACTGCCGCGTAGATGCCGTCTCGATTCCGTGAACCCCATGCGTGCAGGATCTGAAGGCGTTCGAAATCGGGGGCGTCGTAGCTGTGTTCGAAGGAGAAGCGAGTGACGAGATCTTCGAACTGCTGGTACAGCGCTCTTGTATGAAACGTGACGGCGATATCCCAATCGGGGTGCTGCGCATGCAGGTATGCGGCCTTGAGGGCCAGGACGATCGTCTTGCCGGAACCCGCAAGACCTCGGATCCTCTGAGGCCCTTCGGGCATCTCGATCGCAGCTCGCTTCTGCCATCTGTCGAGGTTCGCGATCTCCTTCTCAATCCGCTTCAGAACCGCACCACGCGAATCCTGCTTCGAGACGCCCTGGCGGCGCTTGGCCGGCTTGATCGTCGAGACTCTCTGAAGCGCTGCTCGGAGTGCCTTCAGCCGTACGTCGTCGATACCCTCGAACTTGCTCACGATATTCGGCACATGCTGAAGATCGCAGTAGTGGCCTTCGGTGTCGGCGGGTGGAGCACCAACGGCGTCCGGGAAGACTGTGATCGTCTCGATCGGGAATGCGAGGCGCCGCCGATCTAGAAGCTCAGGGTGTCTACCAAGGTAACTCTGCAGGGCGCCGTACAGCCGGTCTTGCGCAGTGACCACGGCGTCCCACTGATCGGCACTTTGGGGTACGAGATCGGCGAGTTGGAAGGCGACGAGCCCGTGGAGGGGGAGCACTGCCAGAGCGTCCACAAAGACGCGATCGTCTGCGGATGCAAGAACCGGGTAGCCGATGTACACGGTCCCGTCGTCAGCGATCTTCTGAAGCTCACGTGCCAAGGCCTGGGCTACCGAACGATTCCTGGTTTCGCCGTAGATGACCTCAAGAGCCATTGTTGTACGCACCTCGCTGGGAGCTCGGGTCTGATCGTGGATGATACGTCGGGCGACTCGGCCTTCCTAGAGGCCTGTCCCGAAAGGTGGCGCCGTGAGAGGACGCGGGAACCCAACACATCCGACGAGCATCATTGGACCGCCCTCGAGCAAGCTCTGGCAAAGACCGCGAACACCAACCAGGGGTTACTGGAGCGACTCTCAACAGCGGCACCGTCGATCGCGGCGCTGCCACCCGAGGAGCCGCGCGAAGTGAATCGCAGTAGCAGCATAGAGAAGCCTGTCGAAACCCCCAGTGGCACCAACGCTGCTGAAGGTTGTGGCCATTCAGCGCAAGGTGCGACGCGTGCCTGTCATGCGGCCGCGCAGCTTGCATCTCGATGGAACAGGTCTGCCGTGCCTGCTATCGGGACGCTGGAACTCGGCTTGCTGGTGGGTCTTGGGCCGCTGTCGCTCTGGCCACTAGATCTGCACAGAAGTCCCAGAACCGTGAATCCAGACGCTGGTAGCCGATCGACCGTGCAATCTCTACCCGCTGGAGAGCGCCGATCTCGACAAGGATCTGGAGTTCCTTGTGAACCGTTGAGGAACTCACGGCGGACTTGCCCACAACGTCGTCTCTGGTGAGAAGCTCCTCAGAGCCATGGAAGACCTGAGCGATAGTCAAGAAGTGCCGTGAGTTGAAGAGCAGCTTCGAAATGTGGCTCAGCTGCGACATCGTTCCCGGCCTTGATTGCGACATCGTTTCCGCCCTTGATTGCGACATCGTTCCCGCCCTTGATGTAGTCTAACTTCGCGAATCGCGAATCTAGACTAGGGACGTCAGCGACATGTCCTCAACGTCGATCGAGTGGACTGATGCGACGTGGAACCCGACCACCGGGTGCGACCGTGTCTCGCCGGGCTGCGACAACTGCTACGCGCTCACACTGGCAAAGCGACTGAAGGCCATGGGACAACCGAAGTATCAGGTCGACGGAGATCCGCGAACGTCGGGGCCGGGGTTCGCACTCCAGTTACATCCCGACACCCTCGATGTGCCCGAGCGGTGGAGAAAGCCGCGGCGGGTGTTCGTCAACTCGATGTCCGATCTCTTCCATCCCGACGTCCCCGTGGACTTCATTCGAAGGGTGCTCGAGGTCTGTGCGGAGACGCCTCGCCACACATATCAGATACTCACCAAGCGTGCGAAGCGACTCGCGAACGTTGCACCCGATCTGCCGTGGCCGGAGAACCTATGGGTGGGCGTTTCAGTCGAACAGCAGCGCTACGCGTTTAGATGCAGCTACCTAGCGCAGGTTCCCGCCGCTCTGCGCTTCGTGTCAGCGGAGCCACTTCTGGGCCCCGTGTCTCTACCCTTGAGCGAGATAGGCTGGGTAATCGTTGGTGGCGAATCAGGGCACGGGGCGCGACCATGCAACGCCGATTGGGTGCGCGAGATCCGAGACGACTGTGTCAATGCTGGAGTGCCGTTCTTCTTCAAACAGTGGGGAGGCACCACACCCAAGGCTGGGGGACGGCTCCTCGACGGCCGGACCTGGGACCAAGAGCCTGCTATCGCCGTGCCAGTCTGATCATCGCCTGTGGCAGATCCTTGCTCTTCACCGGCTCACAGAAGCCGTCGCTAGCGAGGGCTGCGATGGCTTGGTAGACGTGAGTCGTCCGCGCTCGTCCGACCACACCGTCGAGCAACATCTCGACGTGATCTAGGGGCCGGAAACCGCTCGGGTGTTCTTCAAGCAGTCGGATGACATTCTCTCTTACCCTGAGGATGAGCTCCTGCTTGCTCAACTCGCCCGCACTAAACAGCGTGGCCCCCATCTCGTGGTCGGCTTGTTCCGCGTAGGCAAGCGAAACTTGCTCGTTCATCACCCAAATCCCCATCGAGTTCCGCGTCACGAACGACAGGTAGTAGTGCGGCGCTCCCTCGCTGGAGGCCCGGACTGGGATTGCCATCCAGCTCCCCCCGACGGCCATCGCTAGCCGTGCGCAGTACCCCTGTACGAGCGCCCGTGTGAAGGACGGAGAGGCCACACCACCGTGTTCGGCGACTAGGTCGCGCCACCACGTCCCTCCCAGCACTGTGATCGCCGTGTCAACGACACCTTTGACGCCTGATGGAGAGTCGTCGTGTCCTATCAACCGCTTGGCACCGTTGTGGTGAAAGAGTGCTAGCAGCTCAATGATGCGACCCGTGTGCGCCGACACGGCTGTCGTTAGCTCGTCGAGCCCCATGTTCATCCCGAATGGGTCAAGAAACACAAAGCAAGGCAACGCGCTCGCTCTCGCGATAGCGGTTGCCAGATGATCATCGGCGGTACCGACAGTCACGTTCCAGCCAGTCCGGCCCGTCAGCCTCTTCGCTAGGTCGGCCGCGCGCTGTCTGTCCGATTCGATCAACTCTGCTCGAACCTCGATGTCAGCCATTTTCATTGCATCTGCAATCGCAGCTGCGATCATGGGCGAACCTGGCGACCCATCCTCGTAGCCACCTGTACCGGCGTATGCGTCCACGTAGTGGACAGCGTTACGCCGAGTCGAGGCCGCGGTCTTCGCGGCGAACACAGGGAGATACCGCCGGAGAATCGCATGCTTCAATGCTCCAGCTCCAGCGCGCTCGGCGAAGAACTCGTCCGGCATGGCAGCAAGGCTACAGATCGCATCACGACCACGATCCGTCATCCAACGATGAGCGATGCCCAGGTCTTGACCGTGCCACAGCATGTCCATATCCGACTGGTAGGCATTGTCAACGTCTCGCCACGCTCCGGGAGGTCAGCTCAGGCTTGCGGTCTAAGCCCAGAGGTCCACAACCATTGCATCTGGTTGTACCAACGGAGGCGGCAGACCAGTCGAGTTGTCCGCGCCGCACTAGGCGGCGTGGGCCAGTATCTCGATGATGCTCTCGTGGAGGACGCCGTTCGAGAACAACCCGGACCCTTCCGCGAGGACGGTCTTGCCAGACCAATCCGAGAACGCGCCTCCGGCTTGCACGCACAACCCACCGGATGCTGCGTAATCCCAGACACCGCCGCGAGGAAGAATGAAGGCATCGAGCATGCCCGCAGCGACTCGGACCGCATCATTTGGGTAGCCATCCGGCGTCGAGACTGCGCCTGACGGCGGTGATTGCCCTTTCACGATGAGCCGACAACCGGATCCTTCAAGGACAGATAGGAGGGCGGCCGCCTGGTGCCGGTCCCGGGGCAGCCACAGACTCACGCGAGCCGACCGCAGCTGAGACGTGGGCGAGACACAAAGACGCTTGGTGGGTCTCGTCGGGCGTTCAACACTGGCTTGCCACGATCCCGCGTCGCGTGCCCAGGACCAGCGGCTTCCAATGGCAGGACTGCTGATCACTCCCACCTCTCCGGCTCCGTCGCGCGTGAGGGCTAGCTCTGTGGACCACTCGGGATTGCCGACGCGGAATCTTGTCGAACCGTCGATAGGGTCCAGAATCCAGCAGCGCGACGAATCCGAAGATCGCGACCCTGCTTCCTCTGAGAGAAAGCCGTCCTGAGGCGCGAGCAGTAGCAGAGCCGCCATGACTGCCTTATCGACTGCAAGATCGGGCTCATCGGGGCCTAGGCGGCTGCCGGAAGTGCGAAAGTATCGGAGGCTGACAGAGTCAGCTGCATCCGCGAGAAGGTGTGCGATCCGTAGATCGGGGTTGGGACGCCCACCACTATGCATAGCAGCAGGATAGGGTGGTCGACGATGGTCTCACCTTGCGTCCGTACAAGCCTCACCTCGACAGATTCTCAAGCATCCCAACGTGCAGCCAGTGTTCATCTCGCGGCCTTGGCAGACTCACTCACGCGACGCGGCATCTCTCGCGTCGCCGGTCGCTGATGCCGTCGGCGAACCTCTTCGTTGCTCCTGAACTCCTCGAGGTCGCGGAGATGCGACTGGACTCGGTCCGAGCGACGGTATCAGCGCACCTGACTACTTGGCGCAAGAACCTGACACCGGATCAGATCTCTATCAGGCTTCTCGTACCGCATACGATGCGACAACTGTCGCCTGTGGAATTGGAGATCTTCGGACATCTCTACGTGACTCGTGCGCGAAAGCTGGACCAGCGTGCCGCGGGCATCGCAGTCGATGTAGCAGCCGAGCTTGGCGCTCCATGCAGTGTCTGGATCAACTTGTCGGTGGTCGGGTACGCCTGGCGAACACCGGACTAGAGCAACGATTAGCTAGGTCAGAGCGTGAGAGCCCACAGTCGACACGGGTAACCGAAGTTCTCAGTTTCGCCTGCCGCCTCGAAGTCGAGCTTCCGAATCAGACTTTCGGCACGTTCGTTTTCGAAGCGCGACGTACCGTAGATGACAGTCAGCCCTGCTTCGGCTGCGACGCCGATCAGATCTCGCGCGATGGTAGAACCAAGCCCAGCGCCCATCCGTCCATGAGCGAGGAAGATGACTAGTTCGACGCGATCGTCAGCCTTGGGACCCAGAACTTGGAACCCTGCCTGCCCAACTAGCTCGTCCGCATCGGCAACGACCGCATACACGCCGAACCCAAACTCGGCATAGTGATCCAGCCTGAAGTCAAGTAGGTTGCGAGAGTATTCTGGGGACGCGGCCTGGCGTTCCCAGGTCATCTCGTCCGAGGCCGCCAGGATCCCGTGGAGATCGTCATAATCTTCTGGCACTAGCCGGCGCAGACCGTATCCATCCGTCGCCGTAGTTGGGCCATCGTGAAGCGCCGCCGATAGCTGATTGATGCTGCCGCTGCCATCCTCCGCACTCCGGAAGAACAGTGGTTCGCCAGTCATGTCCAGCCTTACAAGGACCAACCTCTGCGGTGCGAGCTGGTAGGCGGGCAACGAGATAATAGATGACGGACCTACGTCGCCGTCATCAACATAAGCGGATCCGTTCCAAGGGTAGGCACTACCGGCGCGCGCCAGTGCGACCTGGCCCTTCTTCGGATGAACAGTCGCTCGGATTGTCCCGGGAAACACGAGCTGAAGAAGGTCGAGGTATCTGACCGTCAGGTTGGTAGCGGCGTAGTCCACGGCTGCATCCATCGCCCTTTCGTCGAGGTCAGTCCACAACGCTCTCAGCGATGGCGCGACGTCCGGCGGGTTGATCGATGTAAGCAGATCCCAGGCCCTTCGTAGGCTTAGATTAGCGAGCTCCTCGCGCGAGCGGAGATTCCACTTCATTCCCTGCTTCAGGGTCAGAAACGACGCTGCCGCTTGCCCATCGCCTTTGGCAAGCTCGCGTATGTGACCCGCTATGTGTTGCTTTGTGTCCCAGACTGGAGAAGACCTATCAACCGGACTGGTGAAGTGGTCCAACACGGACTCCAGGTCCAAGACCGAGACGGTACCCTGAATATTGAGCAGATTGCGAAATGCTCGGAGCTGCTCGCGGTACTTGTCAGCCTCCGACCGCTTCACTCCGAACGTTTCCGCATACATACGACCATCGGACAAGACAACCATGTCCGCGCCGAATGGGTGAACCTGGTAAAGGGCCAAAGCGAGGGCGTGGAGCCTGAGCATTAACCCGAGCTCGCCAAGGTCGAACGCATGAGGCTCGCTTAGCGTCCGAAATGGGTTTTGATCCTTGAAGGGGAACGAGGGGACGATGAACATGAGGCGGTCGCCATCCTCAACCTGACGCTCGACGAGCGCTCGAAAGGACCGTAGATCGAGGTTCTGGCGGTTCTTCACGTGGCCGAGGAGCGGATCGCAGAGCACCTCGATGACAGCGGCCGTCATGTCGCGCGTAGCGAGTTCGATCAGGGGATCGAGCCGCCCGTTGTAGACGAGCTCGTCTTCGAAGCGGCCGAGAACGCGCTCGAGGAAGTCGAAGCCGACGACCCGTTCGTCCACGATGTTGAGACCGAGGGCGCGATAAGCCAGGTCAACCTTCCGAGCTGGGAATTCACCACGGACAAAGGCGCGGAACGCACTCTCGATCCAGTCGCGCTGCGGTTGCGAGGGGCGGAGGTCGGGCACGGAGTCGAACCGGTACTCCATCGGCGCATAGAGGATCGAACTTGTCGAATCAAACCGTTCCACCCGAACTCGGGTGAGCGCAGAGCCGCGCGGCATCGTCGCCCAGGCGCGCTCAATCTTCGTGTACGGCGCACCGTGACCCAGGGGTTCGTCTGAGGATAAATGTACGGGCTCAATCACGGTTGACCACCACGGAGGTCTCGTATGATGCGGAGAGGAAGATCCCGCAGAAGAGACGCCATTCGTTCAATGTGAACCGTAATCGAGCTGACGGTCAAATCACCACCGATCTCCTCGATTGCTTGCTCACCGATGACGCGCCGTGGTGGCCAGATGAACCGAGCAATCTCCAAGAGCTCCGTCCCTGGTGAGAGACCCCGAGCAATACTTGGCGCACGAAGAACCTCCAGAACTGGTCTATCGACCGGAGTGGAGCTGAACCTCGGCGTCCGGTCTCGCAGATCCCGCTCCTCCCATTCGGCCCGGGGAATCAACCCCGACTCAGGATGCGTGTGGAGATCGCCAAATGTGTACTCAATGCAGTCGCGGAGGATGTCGCGGCTTTCGGTCGGCGACATGTTCTGCACTTTTGCCGCGACTATCAGTGACTCAGCGCTGGATTTCTCGTCCCTGTATGTAGTGCTGAAGCATCGGCTGGCCGCAAAGACGGCTTGTCCAGAGGCGTATAGCGACTCCAGCAGCTGCGTGGCGGGCGTAGGCGCAAGGTAGGCCGGTGCGCCAAATCCCTCATACTCAACCCGTAGAGGTTCGAGGCCCGCGGCATGCCAATGCGTCGAAATCAGTTTGGGCTCAATCTCCAGGAATCCGCGATCTCGGAAGTAGCTGGCGGCACGTGCCCGGAGCCGAGCCTGGAACATCTGCGCCCCCAACGCGGCGTAGGCTGGATCGGAACCAGAAATCGGATACGTGAGCGATGAATCCACCAGGACCGGTACTTCTGAAGCGAAGATGGACGTCTCACCGCGCTTCGTTAGGCCTACCGTCCCAATTCCTCGTATGCGCACACCCACCGAGAGAGCCTTAACGGAGGACCAGGCCGTCGCGCCCAAGACCGAGCGTTCTAGCACGATCTGAATCGCCCCGGTGGCGTCCCGAACGGTTGCGAAGCTGATCCCACCAGTGTGATGAGCGCGTGTGACGATCCCTGCAAACTCCGCCCTAGCGCCTGACTGACCGCCAAGACGAATGAAGGAGTGGATGTCGCGCGCGTATCGCAGCGAGACTTGATCATTGTTGCGTGATGTCATCGCCTATCGAGCGTCCAACGTGACGCCACCACGAATCATAACGAGTGACGGACTCGCCAACGCTTCCGGCGTCGCCAGCGGATCCTCCGCATAGGCGATCAAGTCAGCGTCACGTCCTGGTAACAGGGCTCCCTTACTTGAAGCCAGTCCGAGCGCTGCGGCTGAATGACAAGTCGCGGCCTGGATTGCACGGCTCGGTGGGAGGCCGGCGTCGATGAGAGTGGCGACAGCCCAAGGCAGGCTGTCGTGGCTCAGCGCGGTCTTGACTCCTGCATCGGTGCCAGCAATGACCCGGATCCGACGACGGATCATTTCACGGACTCCCACCTTCCGCCACGAGAGGAAATCCGAGTCCCAGTCGACGCCTGGCCTCTCTACCAACGTGGGCGACACTACGACGCCTGCCCTTGCCAGCTCGGCTATGTTCGATTCGAGTTCTCGCTCGTCTTCGACGTCGGCATAGGTGCAATGCTCGATGGTGCCGCCGCCAACGCGAGCAGCGATAGCGATGCCATGGGCCGAGTGACAGTGATATGCAAGTTCAAGGCCGAGACGTGTCGCTAGCGACCGTAGAGCAACGATCATAGTTTCCGTGAACTGCAAACTGCCTATGTCCGACGACGCAGTGAGCACGCCTCCAGTGACCATCACCTTGAGGACATCCGCGCCTCGGCTCGCGTGGTCGCGCACGGCTCGGAGCCCTGCGCGTCGATCGCCGATCTCTCCTCCCAGGAAGTGGCAGTGACCTCCGACGGATGTCAGCGGTGGTCCGGATGCGATGACGTACGGAAGGCTCCGATCGCGTAGCCCTTCCTCCCGTAGCACTAATGCGAGATACGACCGGTCGCCCAGGTCTCGAACTGTCGTAACTCCACGTCGAGCCGCGCAGCGCGCCTGTTCCCGCATTAGGGGCAATAGCTCGACGTCCGATTGACCCTTCAGCTGTTCTACAGGGTTCTCGGCCTGTGCGTCGAAGCACAAATGCAGATGCGAGTCGATCAAGCCTGGGTATACGTAGTAGTCACGAAGGTCGAGCTCGTGCTCGACTACCGCCTTAGCCCCTGGTTCAGTCGAGATCTTCCCGTCGAGGACATGAAGGGCGTCAAGCTTGCGATTCACGCCGGCGATCGAATCAAAGACTCGCGTTGTCCTGACAACAAGCATCCTCAGGCTACATTGGTGACGACACTGACGGCCCTCTGCACCTCTTCCTCGGTGTTGTAGTAATGCGGTGCAAGACGAATACAAACCTCAGCATGCCGCGCATTGAAATCGAGGGGTGCATCCCAAACCGCCATCGTGGAGACATTAATTGACGCAGCCGCACAAGCATCCTTGATGCGCGATGCTGAGGATTTCGTCGCACCAAATGAGACGATGCCAGACTCCACGCGAGAGGGGCCCCAAAGATCGAGCTTGCCACTTGATCGAAGACCGTCCGCCAGGATCTGGGACAGATTGGTGACACGGTTCGCGATCGCAGGCAGGCCAATCCTCATCGCGTATTCGATGGCGGTAGCGAGCCCAATGGTTCCGGCGATGCTCCGTTCCCAGAGCTCAAACTTGCGGCTATCGCTCCGTATCTCAAGCAAAGAACCTCGGCTGGGCGTGAACAGGTAGTCCGTAGTAACAAGGTCGCTAGTTACGGGATCGATTGTAGCTGCGAGCTGAGACGAAACGTACAGGAAGCCCGTCCCTCGCGGTCCTCTCAACCACTTCCGCCCTGTTGCGGTTAGTGCGTCACATCGCACGGTCGCAACGTCGATCGACATCTGACCGACGGACTGGCATGCGTCGACGATGTACAGCGCGCTAGATCGCTCAACCCGTTGGCCGATCGCCTCAACGGGGTTGACGGCGCCACTGTGCGCAGCAGCGTGAGTTACCGCAACGAGTACAGGGTCTCGGTCCAACAGGGAGTCCAACGCGTCGAGATCCATCACTCCGTGGTCGTCGGATGGCACCTCGATGACACGTGCTCCGCTGCGCTCGGCCGCATGCTGGAGTGCGATGAGCCCGGATCCAAACTCAATACGGCTGGTGAGGATTAGGTCTCCGTCTTTCAGCGGCAGGGAATAGACGAGACTGTTCCAAGCTCTAGACGCAGAGTCACAGAAAGCAATCTCCGTTGGCTGGCAGCCAACGAGCTGGGCAGCATTGTCGTACACCGCGGCGCCTTGGGCCGTATGGGCGGCCGCCGCTTCGTAGGGTCCTATCCGCTCTTCCAGGCGCAGGTGTTCAATCACGGCGTCAACGACGGGGGCTGGCGGAAGGGCCGCTCCGCTGTTGTTCAGATGAGTTACGTGGTTGACGCCCCGCGTCTCCTCACGCAAGGCTTTCCAATCAGTCATCTGGATGATCCTCCGATCGGGACCTCAGCAGGTCGAGTGCTTCTTCACCAAGGGGCGTCATCAGCCATTCGACCGTCACTCCGCCTGGGATCAATGTGCCCCGATCGGTGATCAGACCATGGAGCTCCAGTGTGCGCACGATCGCACGCAAGCTCTCGGGCGGCTTCTTCAGCGCACTTCCTAGTCGGTCTGGGGAGACACCGCTTCCACGCATCGCACTCAAGGTGTCGAGGACGCGGATGTGAGGCCCATCGAGAGATGCAATTGCCTTAACGACCTGAAGCATCGAGTCGAGCTCGTCGTCGATGTTGCTAGTCGATGTCGACGCAAGAATCGCTGCGAACGCGTTGAGCTTCTCGGGGACGGAGCTAGCTGCTGCCGCCTCCAGAGCCGCCACAGCGACATCGATCCGGCGCTCACTGTCTATCAACGCATCCTGGATTTGCTCGGGGGTTTGCCCCGAGACTTCTGCGGCGCGTGATAGGGCCCTTGTCATCCTTGTGAGTCTGACACGCATCGATCCCTCGAGAACATGCAGCGTCGCGGTCGCCGCGGGGCCAAGAGCTGCGCCTACTACAGCGCCCGGAAGGCCCCCGATTGCACCTCCAACCAACGTGCCCGCGACGGCTCCAGCCGCATCTCTGGCGACTTGCGCAGGCTCGCGTCCGTCCTCGTGACTACTCATAGCCGGAGGCTACCGCGTGTCGAGCACTCGGTACTGTTCTGCGAGCCGACTCTTGGGGAGGTCGTGGCTCTGGGCCACCTCGACTCCCCACTCGCGGAAGAACGAGGGGACATCGCCAAACGACTTCATTTGGCTCCGATGCTTCTCAATGGCGCGTAGCTTCTGATCGAACACCTCAGTGATATCAACGACACGGTTTGGCTCGTCATGGCCGAATAGCCATACCTCAGCAACGCTGTGCGGATCAAGTCCTTCATTCAGCAGAGACGGAAAGGATGCCGCCGTCCGCGCGTCGGGATAGACAGCTGCAAGAGCCGCTTCTCCAACCGCAAGATGGTCTGGGTGGCTAAATCTGATGCTATCGAGATTGCGAATCGGGCTGTGCGTGAGCAAGAGGTCGGGACGGACGGTCCTGATGGCACGCGTCAGATCGTGCCGCAGCTGAACCGAAGCTTGCAGGCGTCCGTCAGGAAACGACAGGAACTCCACGTCGAGCACCCCAAGTTCTTGCGCGGCTTCGCGCTGCTCTTGGACCCGAGTATTGGGTTCTGCCCCGTGCGGAAGGCCGGCAAGTCCGTGGGTGACAACACAGTAGTGAACGCGTGATCCGCTCGACACGAAGTGTGCGATTGCACCGCCGCAGATGAATTCTGCATCGTCAGGATGGGCCGCGATCACTAAAACAGTCATGTCTTCCTCCTGCCGTGTGCGGCCCGCGGTTCCGACACTGTTGATTTCGGAAAGCGCTTAGCGATGCTCGCTCCGACCGATTCGCCTGCAGTGATACGTGTGCCAATGGATACCAACGTTATGTGCTGCTAAGTATGACACAAAGCCGTCAGGCTGTCACCCTCTGCCGGGGAGCCTGGGTGACCTGACCTCAAGCTAGGTGTCGCACCGGTCGGGGAGTCGACGCCGAAACGAACACAACAACTCGACCGACAGGTCTTCGGTCAGAGCTGGCTCATAGTTCTTCCTGAAAGTCGAACCCGCAACGACGAGTGTTCTGGCGGCGAGGCGTCGCCTGGCGGCGATTCCCCGTCCCTTCGTGTCTGGTGTCAGGCCGAACAACTCTCTCGTGGCAATGGCTCGCGGGTTCACTTCTGAACCAAGTCGGCGTGCTGCTTCATGGAGGACTCTAAGCAGGCCGAAGGCCCGCATATACTCGCCGTCACCCGACGAGCGCTCTGCTACAGCTGGTTGCTCAAGCAGGCGCGTCAAATTTGCGAGTTCGGCTGGTCGGGAGCCGATTCGCTTCACCTTCTCCATTAGCTGCAGCAGCTCGGGGAAGTCGATGGGTTCCGGTGACTCGTGTACGGCCCCTGCGCCGGGCGGAACCGACACCAAGGCCCTACACGACTCGTGACCACAGAATATCCCAGTCTTGCCGCGTAGCTGGACGGTTTCCTTCCAGGTCACCCTGTCAGGGTTCTTTCTGAGCCCGAGATGGTCTCGGGCTCAGAAAGGAGTTCACTCATGGCCGGTGACTTGGTCCCGCGTATGAGCGATTCGCTACCGGCGGGCTATGGCACCACGTGGCCGAGCCGGCGTTCTCGGGCGATGGCTCGGGAGGTCGAAGAGGCAGCGCATCGAGGCGTCGTCAGAGCCGCCCGCGTGCAAGGTGCTGCCTACGCCACGCATGTGGCGCTCACCCAGGTCGGCTTCCTGTCTGCCGAGGAAGGACGGCTGGCGGAGATGATCCCGGCGGCCGATCCGATCCACAGAGAGCGCGTGGCCGCACGGCTCAGGATCCTGGTGGAGAACTACACCGCCGTAGCCGCAGCCGAGATCGCAGGGCTGGGGATGTAGCTGTTGGTGTTCTTCATCGTCATCTTCGCCCTGGGGCTTGGCTTCGTAGCCGGCGTCCTGGTAGCTCGGGAGTTTCCTGGAGTTCTCGGCCTAATCGATCGTTCGATGCCTCTGGCTGAGGCCGAGGCGTTGCGGGCTGCGCAGCGGTTGTCTATGCGGGCGTGGCAGACCCAACAGCTGATGGACGATGCCGTCCGCAATGGGGATGTGTGGGAGCAGTAGATGAACCCGTATCGCAACAACTGGTTCATGGAAGCGATAGCTCGAGTTGTGGCCGTAGTGCTGGCGGCTCAATTGATCGTCGACTTCCTGTTGCCCCTGATTCCGATCATCGCCATCTTGTACGTGGCGGCCCTGGTGGGCAGGCGGTTCTGGCGTGGCTACTAGAGCGTTGCGTAAAGGTTGTCTATTCCACCATAGACAGTGCGCATGGTTGCAACGTATCGTTAAAGCGCGCCATCAGCCGGTCGCTCTCCTCGATCCTGAGCCATCCTCCCCCTGCCGTTCAGATCGCCTGCCCGAGCGAGCCGTCGCTTCCGACCGGCTGTCAGGCGCATTCCTGCAACTAACCCTCGAAAGGAGGTGAGCCGTGTCAACTCGTCGTCAAGTCCGCATCGTTGCCAAGCATCGTGAGGGGCCTGATCTGCGCAAACTGGCCAGAGCGCTGATCGAGCTGGCACGGCTCAACCTCGCCGAGGTCGAAGTAACCGAATCCACACCTCGTGCTGAGGATGAAAGGGACGCAGCATGACCACGCTGCGCCTGACCTTCCCCGGTTCTGCCGATGTCCGCGGCGGTATCGCTGCGCTGCGAGCAGTCATTGGTGCGGCTCGTTCTGGTTGGCCTGGTTCGCGTGGTCGTGGTCCGGTCTGTCTTGAGACGTGGGCCACGGACGGGTCGATCTCGCATCTGCTGACGGTACCGGACACACCTGGTGTGGTCTCGATGTTGACGACGGCATTGCCCGGTGTACGCATCGAGGCCGTCGATCGTCCAACCGCTCTGCTGCGAGGCCAGTCGGCTGGCATGCGAGTGCGTGGCCCATCCTTCGGCATGGTCCGCACCGACATCGCCCCTGATCTCACCTCAGCCACGCTGGCGTCTCTGACGACTGTCCGCAGGAGTGAGGTGGTAGTGGTTCAGTGGCTGGCGGTGCCGATGCGTCGCAGCGGGCTGGCCTCGCGTCGTGTGCCCGAGGATCGCATCGAGAAGGCGAAGCGCTCAGAGGCCGAGATCGTGGCAGCGGGCCGTGTCGGCGCCTGGGCTGCAGATCGTCGCCGAGCTCGATCACTGGTTGGCTCGGTAGCACGCGTGTTGCGTCAAGCGACGGGTGGCGAGGGGCGTCTGGGTGTGCGCCCGTCCCCGTGGGTTCCGTATCAGATCGCTGGCATGCGGGCGCCGCTGTTGGTGTGGCCCTCTCATCTGAACGTTGCTGAGCTGGCCGGCCTGGTGGGTTGGCCGATGAGCCCAACACCGATTCCGGGCTTAAGCCGTGGCGCTGCCCGGCTGCTCCCGCCTGCTGTCTCGCTGCCGAGGAAGGGGCCGGTTGTTGGGGTCAGCACCTTCCCAGGCACCAACCAGCAGATCCGCCTCGGCACTGAAGGACGACTCCGGCACCTGCACGTCATCGGCCCGACCGGCGTCGGCAAGTCCACACTTCTGGTTCATCTCATCGAGCACGACATCCGCTTCGGTCGAGGAGTCGTCGTCTTCGATCCGATCGGAGACCTCACCAACAGCATTCTGGAGAGAGTTCCTGAGCGACGTCGAGGGGATATCATCGTGGTCGACCCCACCGATGCTGAACGGCCGGTTGGCTTCAACCTCCTCACGGGCCACACCAACCTCCAACTACTGGTCGAGTTCGTGATCGGTGTGTTCCAACGGCTGTTCGCATCGTCGTGGGGTCCCCGCAGCGCCGACGTGCTCCGGGCCTCACTCCTCACCCTCGGTGCCCGACCCGGCTCCACGCTGAGCGATCTTCCGGAGCTGCTGAGCAACCCGAGCTTCCGTCGCACCGTTGTCCCGTCCGTGATGGACGATCAGCTCCTGGCCGGATTCTGGACCTGGTTCGAGAATCTCTCTGAAGCCGAGCGCAACGCGGTTATTGCTCCCGTGTTGAACAAGGTCAGGGCCTTCCTGCTGCGACCAGAGGTCGTCCGTACGCTGTGCCACCCAGACGGGACACTCGATCTGCTTGACGTATTCACCAAGCGTCGGGTAGTGATCGTGCGGATGGCCAAGGGCCTGATCGGCCAGGACACCGCTGCCCTGATCGGTGGATTGATCATCGCGCGGTTCTGGCAGACCGTCCTCAGCCGCGCCGCAGTAACCCCTGAGAAGCGTCATCCCGTGTTCGTCTACATGGACGAGTTCCAGGACTACCTCCGTCTTCCAATCGGCATTG
The DNA here is from genome assembly GCA_965216945.1 of Acidimicrobiia bacterium. Lineage (GTDB taxonomy): Bacteria > Actinomycetota > Acidimicrobiia > Spongiisociales > UBA5794 > DATHZQ01. The sequence continues at coordinate 1,827,749 of CBDCGU010000003.1, forward strand.
GGGACATGCTGTCCCAAGCCAGAGGGCTCGGTGTCGGCGTGGTAGTGGCTCATCAACATCTGCAGCAACTACCCGAGTCAGTGCGTCGTGATGTGTTGGCCAATGTCGGCTCCCGGGTGATCTTCCAGACCGGAGCCAAAGACGCCCGAGTCCTCGCAAGCGATCTGGAACCACACCTCAGTGCCGAGGACCTCCGCGGGCTGGGACGTCGAGAGATCGTGGCCACGGTGGCACTGCCTGACGGCAAGTTGCCGCCCGTCACCGGTCGCACTCTCCCGCCGAGTGAACAGACCGTCGGCGCCGATGCGGTGAGTAAGCACTCAACTGAAATGCATGGACGGCCAATCTCTGTCACTAGACACACACCAGATCGTGATACTGCGGTAGGGCGTCGCCGCCGGGGAGGTGGGTCGTGAGGTGGCCGATCGCCTGGCCGGTCGGGTTGAGTGCACCCCTGGCGATTCTCAATGGGGTCAAAGCGTTTCGGACACCAGTTGCGACGAATGACATACCCCTGGCAGTTCCCGTTGGAGGTTCGTCATGCGGGTGACCGCTGTGCTGGTCGATCAGCTCCGCGACCGTCTGGCGGTCCGGGACTGGCAGGTCCTCGAGTCCGTCGAGCGTCTTGGCATCGTGTCTGCTGGTCAGCTGCGGAGGCTTCACTGGCCCGAGCGTCGGGAGGCTCGAACTGCTCGTAGACGGCTTCATCAGCTCTCGGAGCTTCGGGTCATCAGTCGGCTATCGCGTCGGATCGGTGGCATCCGCGCTGGATCGGACGGATACGTCTACCGCGTCGACGTTGCCGGCCGCCGACTCCTTGGTCTTGGGTCCGGTCGTCGCCCCCACACTCCAGGCCGCACGTTCCTTGCACACGCCCTCGATGTCTCAGAGGTCTACGTCCGAGCCACAGAACTGGCGCGCATAGGTGGCCTCGAGGTCATCGACTTCACGACCGAGCCTCGGTGTTGGCGGACGTGGGGAGCCGGTGTGCTCAAGCCTGACGCCTATCTGGTGACGGCTGCGGGTGAGTTCGAGGACCACCGGTTCATCGAGATCGACCGCGCCACCGAATCCACTAGCACCATTGCCCGCAAGGCCCAGGTCTACGAGCGCTACCTGGCTACCGGCATCGAACAAGACCGACTCGGGATCTTCCCCAGTGTGCTGTGGGTCGTCCCTGACGAACGCCGCCGCAGCCGACTCGTGGACGCTCTCGGCCGGCGCCCTGCCGAGTCGTGGCAGCTCCACCACGTCACCCTGATGGCCGACATCCCTCAGATCTTCATCACTAACGGAAAGAACGACCTATGACATGGAACAACCAACCCCCGAACACGAACCTCAACCAGAGCAACGACCACGCATCTACGTGGCCTCACTGTCCGACTACAACGCCGGCCGCCTCCACGGCGCCTGGATCGACGCCGACCAAGACGCCGAGGAGATCCACTCCGAGATTCAGCGGATGCTCGCCACCTCACCCGAGCCAATCGCTGAGGAGTGGGCCATCCACGACTACGAAGGATTCGGACCACTCCGGCTCTCCGAGTACGCCGACATCGATACCGTGGCCGACGTTGCTGCCGGCATCGATGAGCACGGTGAGGCCTTCGCTGCCTGGGTTGATCACATCGGCCTCGACGACGAGGACCTGCGAGATCGATTCTCCGACGCCTACATCGGCACCTACTCGTCGGTTGAGGACTATGCCGAGCAGTACGCCGACGACATCGGCCTCACCGAAGAACTGGTCCCCGAGTGGGCCAAACCCTATGTACGTGTCGACATCGAAGCCTTGGCCAGGGACACGGAGATCGAACTCGCAGTGGTGGAAGCTCAAGGAGGAGGGGTGCATGTCTTTGACCCCACCATCTGAGTACCGCAATCAGCTGATCGTCGGCGACGCCGCCACAGAGCTGGCCCTGCAGCTGATCTCGATGCTGAGGTGGTCGATGAGTACGTCGACGCCGGTGAGTCGGCCCGAGCTGCTGATCGACCTCAGCTACAGGCCCTTTTGGAGCGTCTCGAGGCCCGCCAGGAAATCGATTACGTCATTGTGCACAAGATCGACCGACTGGCTTGGAATCGCCACGACGACGCTCGCATCGCCCTGCAGATTCACGAAGCCGGGGCTGCCCTGGTGTCGGCTACCGAGAACATTGATCAGACACCGTCGGGCAAGCTGCTCCACGGAATCATGGCCACCATTGCAGAGTTCTACTCCTCGAACCTGGCCAACGAGGCCAAGAAAGGCCTCCATCAGAAAGCCAAGTCCGGCGGCACACCGGGCCGGGCCCCGATCGGATACCTCAACACCATCCACCGCACCGACGGCCACGAAGTCCGCACCGTTGAGATCGATCCAGACCGAGCTGGATACATAACCTGGGCGTTCGAGGCCTTCGCAAGCGGTGAACACACGCTGACCACGCTCACCGCGGCTCTGGAGGACCGGGGTCTGCGGACTCGCAAGACCCGCAGCTTCGCCTCCAAGCCCCTGCACCGATCCAAGGTGCACCACCTGTTGAGGAATCGCTACTACATCGGCATCGTCCACTACGGAGGTGTCGACTACGAAGGCAACCACGAGCCCCTTGTCGACATCGGCACCTTCCAGCGAGTCCAGGAGATCCTCGACGCCCACCGCCAGTCGGGGGAGCGCTCGTACCGGCATGATCACTACCTCAAAGGCAGTCTGTTCTGTGGCGACTGTCACTCGCTGATCGGGCTCACGCAGACCACGAACCGGCACGGCACCCAATACGCCTATTTCTACTGCATCGGACGTCAACACAAGCGCACCAACTGCAACCAGCCCTACGTCACTACCGATGTCGTCGAGGAGGAAGTCGAGGACTACTACCTACGGGTGCAGCTCAAGCCTGAGTCGGCGGCATCGATCCGGGACACACTGATCGAGGAGATCGAGGTCATCCAGCGCATGGCCAGCCGTGATGTCCAGCGCCAGAAGCGGCTGCTCAGCAAGCTGGATCACGAGCGACGGAAGCTTATCCAGGCCCACTACGCCGGTGCCGTTCCGCTCGACCTCCTCAAGGATGAACAGGCCCGCATCCAACGTGAGCAGGCCAAGGCCGAGGAGATCATCGCCTGCTGTGAGCTGCATGCCGAAAACGTCACCGAGGCGCTCGAAGCCGCCATCGCTCTCGCTACGAACTGCCACCGCGCCTATCTGGCCTCGCCGCCCAAGTTGCGGCGAGCATTGAACCAGGCGTTCTACGAGAAGCTGTACCTCCACGGCGACACCATCACCACCGCACGGCTCGCCGAGCCGTTTGATCAGATCATCCACCGCACCTACACACGCCAGATACAGGGGCATGAACAAAGTGACCCTGAGCTGATTCACTCAGGGGCGGGTTCGGGTTCCACCCAGGGTTCGAACGTCGCACTTATGGCGGCCCTAGTGGGACAACGTTCGAACCTGTCAGAACTTGCCACTAGAACACGTGTTCGATGATATCAAGCGGGGAACCGCAAGAGCAAGGGCTGTGCCCGCTGTCGTTAGGTGAAAGCCCTGCGTAGTTCCTGCAGCTCGGTCCAATCCTGTTCAAGATCTTCGACGGACGGTCGAACGCTCAGTTGTTCGAGCGGCTGTGAGTGACCTCCCATGTATCGACATGCTTTGTCGAACAGAGGGTTGATTCTGTCGATAGCGTCGGTGAACAGGTCGGGCCTCAGGTTGTTGAGTCGGCCCATCATCACGTTTGGCCTGTAGCGCTCTGTGACTCCGCCTAGAAGCTCTTGCTCCACGAAGGTTTCTATCCAGCTTCGGAGGAGATCGTATCCCTTCTCAATCAAGGCATCCTTCGCTGTTGGTTCGGCCTTCTTGGCGGCCGTGATCACCTTGTAGATCCGTTTGCCGATTGTCCTCGGAGTGTCCCTCCTCGGGCCTTCTCCGCTAGCGATGATGCCCTTCGCGTCATCCCGGTCCCGCACTGCGTAGTAGGTGATCTCGTCCTTACGCTTCTCAAACAGTGCCAGCAGCTCGGTTGTGAACCAGATGTTGTGAGTGAACACAACCGCCTGATGTGTTTCGGCCAGAGCTGCGATCCGCCCAGCGACTTCTTTGAGCCTCCGGTAATCCAAGCTTGTCACGGGGTCGTCAAAGACGATGGGCGCGCGCGTGCCCCTCATGCGGCACTCCGCCAGGAAGTCGGCCAGGGCGAGCACCTTCTGCTCGCCCTCAGAGAGTATGTCGGATGGTCGGTAGGTGGTGGCCACTGTTTTCCGGCGTTCTGCTTTGCCGCTTCGACCTTGGAAGCGGAGTTCGACGCTAGGTGCTCGAAGTTCCGCGCATTCCTCCGTGAAGAGCTCCTTGAAGGTGCTATTCACGAGGTCCTGGCTGGCTGTCTTGGCCACCTCGGTCAGCGACCTTCTCACTGTCGAAATCGTCTTCCCATACGTCTGGAAGCGCTGATACCGCTTTGCTTCGTCGACGTACTCGATGATGGCCGTGAGGTGGCGCGCAAGGTCGATGCGGGCCTCGAGTTCTGCAAGTTCGTCCTCGTTTGCTGCCAGCGTTGCAGTGCGGTCGTCCTTCTTTGCTCGCAGCTTGGCCTCCGACTCGACCGCTGCGTCAAGCTCGCTTGAGACAGTCTCAAGGAGCCTTGACGCGTCGGCTCGCAGGCGTTTCCCGCCCGCAGCCGATCCGCTGGCACACTTCTCAGCGACACTCTGCAACTGCCGGCAGACTCTGCGTGCTCGGTCGAGCCAGTCGGGCGGATTCCGCTGGTCACCAAGGAGCACGAGGAACTGACTAACCCCAGCCATATTCAGGCCGTCCAGAGACAAGGCCTGCTCACGAAGGTGACGTTCCGTCGAGGAAAGCTGCTGGGCCAGCGAGTCGTCCAGGAAGGACCGATAGCGCCCGATCAGATCCGAGGCCTCACTCGACAGGAGTTGATGACAGTAGATGCATCGATCGTCATCACTTGGGTAGTCATCTAGGCCACGATGTACCAAGAACGCCTCAGCGGCTGCAATGAACTGCTGCCATTCGTCATCGGCAGGTCCCGTGGCATCGACCACATCGAACAGCTCTGTTCGAGCGCTTGCGTGTTCTTGACGAGCGGCACCATGTGCATCGCGAGCACGCTCATAGGCTGTGGCATCGAATTCAGAGGCTCGCGTGGCTGCATCAGCTAGCAGTCGCAGCAGTCGAACCCTTTCGGCGGTAGCGAAGATCTGATCATCGAGCGTCTGACCCTTCAGCGCCAGAACCTCTTCCTTGAGCTGCTCGGCCCTACTTTCCTGTTTCCGTGTCATGGCGGACTCTTTGGCAAGGGCATCGAGGTCGGTTGCTGGCCCGAGACTCTCGATCTGGGGGTAGATCCGTGTACCACGCTTGAATAGGCGCACGAAGGGGTTCGGTTTCGGTCTCAGCCGCTCGGTCTCGTTCCTGAGCAGATCCTGGATTCCCTCGATTCCATCCGAGACGTGCTTGAAGAGTGCCAGATCTGCTGGCGTATACAGGTAGCCCAGTTCATCATCAAGGTGAACTGTCACGGAGAGCCAGTCAAAGACACTCAGTCGTGAGAACGGCGAGAGACCTTCTTCGTTTCGCCACGTCGTCTCACTCTCCTGACCGGCGAGGCTGTATCGGATTCGAGCACTTGGCGTCGGTTGCTGCCCTACGGCATGTGCGTTGGGCAAGATCGGTTCCGCTGTCCTGACCTTCGCAGCCCGCTTCAGAATCCGCGAGTAGCCTGTCTTGCCCGCCCCGTTCTCACCGAAGAGCAAAGTCAGATGCTCGTTGAAGGTGATCGCGTGCCCTCCCTCTAGGGCGTTTACCCCCTCGACCTGATCGATCGAAAGCATCAATAGGACGGAGTCGCCGTTCCCGTCGGCTTCATCGATCTCTAGCTTGGGGCTCGGGGAGAGGTCGTTCTCAGACAAGCCCTTTTCCGCCTTGTAGGCGTCATAGATCTCGGCAACAGCCGATTCAGAAAGCTGTTGGCCCGTCGCGAGCACCTCAGCGGCAATGAGCCGAGCCCAGCCATCGTGTTCGTTGGCCCAGTCAACGAGAAGCGCCCTAGGGCTACTCTGCGCCTCTCTAGACGGGACAGCAGAGGTCGTCACGATGTCCTCCCCCAGGCGTGGCATTCGCCACCGGATTCACAGCAATGCATGTCCATCATCGAGACGATTGTCTCACGAGTCGACCTCGTCGCGAAGAGCGAGTCGTTCATTGGGCGTAGCTGCCATCTGGGTGCGGGTAGGAGCGACCTTGGGCCGGACGCTGGATAGCTTGCCCTTACGAAATCGCAGCGCCTCCGCTCAGGCGAGTCGACCCGTCGGCGGGGTCAACATCACAGAGGCCACACGCGCACCGCCAAGGCGGCGAGTCGCTTCTGTCGCTCCAGAATCTGTTCGGGCCCCCACTTGCCGTACCCCGAGAGCTCGCTGGTCAGTACAAGCTCCGAGGCCGCGTAGTACTGCTTCTTGTCGTCGAATCCCGAATTGGCCGCGGCAGCGTTATCTGTCGTGAGCATGAGAGCCATGTTGCCTATGCGAGCCGCATAGATGTTGATCTCGTCTGTTGTCACGGCCGTCCAATCCGGCCCGGGACTGAGTGGCATTATGTGCTCCAGATTCACCGAGCCCGGATCACGGTTGACGTTGAGTTCGTCCGTCAGCCCATCATCGTCACGAGCGAGTGCCTCCAGCGATCCGAGGTAGAACCTTGCTTGCGCGGCGTTGCGTATCGGCTTCACGGCAAACGCCGCCTCGAAGACAGCGTCTTTTGGCAGGATGTCTTCTAGTGCGACGCGAAGTCCGGCGACGTCGGAGATGGTGCCAGCCCGGATCGCTCTCGCAGCCTCTCCGTATGCTTCTTCCACAGTGCCAGAGCCCAGGCCACCGGCGATAGCCATTCTCACCGACCAACGAGTCACAGCGTCGAGCACTCCCGCAAACTCCTGGTCGTCGAGTTCCTCAGCCGCAGCGAGCAACAGCGGTCGGGGCGTCACGACACGCAGCAGCCGGATTGCATCGAATGACTCGCGAACGATAGGAGCCGCACCATGCCAGCGAGGGTGAGTCGACAGCAACAGCGACGCATAGACGTCTGATGCGCCAGAGAGTTCGCCCGCCAGCTCGTTCGCAGCGAGCGCTGTCGCCACCTCGCGTCTGATCGTTCTGTACAGCTCTCGCGAGCGCACGTGCCCACGGCTGGAGATCCAATGATGCCTCAGGAACTCGGTGGTATCGATGGTGGCACTGATCGGTTCGAGTGTCCGCTGCATCTCTATCCACCGCCGCCGCACCGATTCGAGGTGGGTGCCGGCCTTGCCGAACAGGTGGTTCTTCAATAGGTCCGCTGTCGTGAGCCTGAGCCCTCGGTCGTTCAATGTCTCGAATATGAGGTACGCATTCTGATCCGTATCGACTGTCACGAGGATCACCTCAAGCGACGTCTCGATGAAGCTTGCGAGGCTCAACAGGCGTTCGCGCCAATCAGTCCCGTCCCCGGCTTCTGCCACAACCTGTGCCAGCAAGAAGTCGTAGGCAGCCCGCAGGAGGCCATGCGATTCCTTTGTCTGCGCGGGCTCTGGCAGTGGACCGCCATTGGCCGCAGCGGAGACGAGATTCTGATAGAAAGGGTCGTCATCGTCTCCAAGGACGAGCTTCGGGATCTCATCCAGAGTGTCGAGATCTTCTTCGAATAGGAACCTGTCAGTGAGCTTCGGAGCACGATCCGCATCTCCACGCTCCCGGAAGACGGAAACGATTGCGGCGAGGAGGATTGACACCGTCGCGGATCGTTGCTGACCGTCAATGATCCACAGGCGTCCGACCGGGGGCTCGTTCTTGCTGAGGACCATCGGTCCAACGAAGTACCCGTCAGGTTCCTCGCGCCGCGCCCTCTGGATGTCTTCCCAGAGCTGCTTGACCTCATCGTCCGTCCACGCGAACTCCCGTTGGTGTATTGGCACAGCAAGTCGCATTGATCGCAACACCTGTCCGAGGCCCACAGCCTCAGTTCGGATCTCAAGGGGCATACGATCTCATCTCCATCCACCAATCGCCGTGGCGAGCGAGCCCTCTGCTGCAGATACCATCGTATTCATAGAGTGGACGCCCGTCACGCAATGACCTGCGTCCACTCCATGAAGCCGTTAGCAATCGGGGAGGTCGTCGAGATTGTTCTTCGATGTCCTGTCCCGATCAGTCCTCAGGTACTCTCCATTCGGACCGTTGACAACGCGGATCTCCGTCCGGCCCTCTGGCCACGGCACGTAGTAGGTGTGAGCGCCGGACTTGATGTCCCGAATCACATCCGCCTTGCGACGGGGTGACCACAACGCTCCATCTCGGCACAAGGCCAGGATGTCTCCATCACTGTCCTTGTTGGTCTTGTACACGGCTCGATCTGACATTTGACCGAACCCCCTTTCTCTGTGAGCCGCTGAACGCATCTCAGAGGGTCGGTCCGCTGAGCACTCCGAGCCGGCCGTTGGTAGGCTGGCGAGCCTTCAAGCAGATGGAGAGGTCAGCGACCGATCCCTCTGGAGCGAGCCCTGGCGACTGTCGGGGCTCGCTCGCTATGAGAGCGTACTGTCCCCGAGCGACACCTTCAGGTATTCAAAGCGCGAGCAGATCCGAGGCGTTTGTGTGGCACGGAGCAAGCAGAATGCGAGCCGCGCGCGAGCTGTCCGCAAGGCGCGCGCGGATTGACATCACGCTGCTGTAATTACTAGTGTGTAATTCGATGCCTCAGAAGCACCGATTGACAACGGCTGTACGCCTGCCACAGGATCTGCACCACCGACTGCGGGAGGCTGCCGATGAGCGCGACCTGTCGATCAACTACCTCGTCGTCAAGGCGATCGAGGAGTTCCTCGACAATCTGATCCCGGTCGAGGAGCTTCGACTGACCCGGTCGCACTAGCCAGACGGACAACACACCGGAGGTGAGGAGTGGTTGCCATCAGCCAGTCTTTGTTCTCAGCAAGGGCGTGGGTCCGCGTCTTCGAGCGTGCGTACCAATGACTGAGCTTCGGTTGTCGGAGGTATCCCGGCCAGCGGTCCCGACAGACCCTGGCGCTGCTCTGCAGAACCTGCTGACGGCCGGCGTCGTCTGGGGTGACGCCGCCGAGTGGCTTCCCGCTTTGCCCGAGGCGTCGATCGATCTGTTCTTCACCTCGCCGCCGTACGCAGACGCTCGCTCATACTCCAAGATTCATCCTGACCGATATGTCGAGTGGTTCCTGCCGTTCGCTCGTTCGATGTTTCTGGCGACACGGGACTCTGGGTCGTTCGTGTTGAACATCAAGAACCGCGTCGCCCGTTCAGGCGCCCTGAAGGGTCAGCGACATCCCTATGTCTACGAGTTGGTACTTGCACTCCAGCACATGGGCTGGCGATGGCTGGAGACGTACATCTGGGCAAAGCCCAACGCGATTCCCGGTCGATTCGGTCCGCGCACGAAAGACAGCTTCGAGTACGTCTACCACTTCGCAAGAGGCAAGAAGCCGTACGTTGACCTTGACGCGATTCGAGTTCCCTACAAGGCGGACTCTGCAGAGATCGAACGCCGCAGCAGAGACAAGAACGGCCGCCGCAACACCGACGCCGGCTTCGGTCGTGACCGAACGAAGACCTACAACAAGGGTGGAGCCGATCCGGGCAATGTCATTGCTGTGAGCCAGACGTACAACCAGTTCCAAGGCCCCGCTGGCCAGCACACCGCGGTCATGCCAGAGGGTCTTGCCGAGTTCTTCGTCAAGTTCGCGTCACCTCCCGACGGCGTCGTGGTCGACCCCTTCGCTGGTTCAGGCACCACGGTCGTAGCTGCCCAACGTCACGGTCGCAACGGTGGGGGCATCGAACTCCACGAGGACTATGTTGAGGTTGCTGCTAACCGCATTGCGGGCGAGACCTCCGTCCGCGACGAAGGCGGTCAGTTGCGTGTCGCTCTCTGATTCTGAGATCCGCATACTGAGTATGGCGGGTAGCAATCCTGATGCTGTTCAACGCCAGCAGGCGGTAGGCATCCTCCTGTCGAAGAGGGGGCCCGACGCGCAGAAGGCCCGTGAGCTGTTGGCCGCGAGCTACGTTGAACAGACTCAACCTTCGTTTCACTTGATTCCTGGCGGCGACGCGATGGCCGATGAGGTCGGCTTCGCTCGCTCGTGTGATCTGCTTGCACGGGACACAGACAGATTCACTCTGGTCTCTCAAGCCACGCTCTCCACAGCTCTCAGTAGCGAACCCGCCGCCCTGGCTCCGCTGCGCATGATCCTCGGCTTGACGCACAACGAACTCGCTGTCGCGACCAGACTCGTCGACCCTCAGTCGACGATCTCGGGAAACGCCCTCAAGAACTTCGAGCGGCGACCACCGCCCGCAGAAACCTCTCAGACCAGGCTGGCGATGATCGCTCTTGTCGCGAGAACAGCGATGGCGGTCATGGACCGGGAGGTCCTCCAAGTGCCGGAAACCGCCACGCCTCACTTCCACTCCAAACTCGACAAGCGCGACACGACCGACGGATGGGACTCGGTCGCAGGAGACGCAGGCGGGGTTCCATACAGCGCGCTGCTGTATCAGCGGTACGTTGGTGGCGTATGGCGGCAAGTGCAGGATGCGTATTCCGAAGTGAAGGGTGATGCCCTGCTTGAGGTGCCCTTGCAGGAGCTCCTGACTCGGAACGGGATACCGCATCACCACACGAAACGAGGAGCTGCCGGAGCCCGAGAGACCGCTGAGAAGTACGGGCTGTCGCCCGGCGCCGACTTCGTCATTCCAGACAAGTCCCCAACGCTGGTGATCGAGTCGAAGGTTGGTGAGGACGGTGGAACGGTTCGAGACAAGGCGGCGAGAGTGAAGTCAATGAGCGAGTCAGCGACTCGCCTCGGCCTGAAGCCATGCGCGATCGTCGACGGAAAGGGCTGGTCGGAACGAGCCAACGCATTGGTCGACGTTGTCATAGCCACACAGGGTCGGACCTATACGCTCGCAACACTTGAACAGGTGTTGGAACTGCCAGAAGTAAGGTCGCTTCGCAGAACGGCCGAGTGATCTGGCCGATGCCCATCGCTCTACTGGCCCTCGGTTTCGATCGCACGCCAGATCACCTCGACCACTTCAAGCTTGAGCGCGCATCATGTACCTCCACCGGATCATTGCTGTTGCGTGTACTCGGGATCATCCCGACGCAACGCAACAACCGGTGGCAATCACCTGCCCGGCGCGGTCCCTAGTCGCCGTCGATGAGGTCGACAACGAGACAGAGCCGGCGATAGATCGTGCGCCGCTCTTGTTCCGGGAGGTCTATCTTGCGAAGTCGATGTCTCCGACTTCAGACACAACCCTCGCGGACAGCTCGGAACTCGAACCTCCACGCTCCATCGGGATGGCGTGGCGAAGTTGCGGTCGAAATGGGTCCATCTTGACCGGTGAGGCACTCTGTATCCGCGGCTGTCCCGTCTGTAGCAAGGGACTCCCGTACACAATGCTGCGAGATCAGGACGACGTGCCACCTACAGTGGCGCGGCGGCCTCTGTGAGTTCAACTCGCCCAGTGGGTGCAATACTTGGGATATCGTATTCGGTGGCCAAGAGCACAACACGGGACAGCGTGGCCGATGCATCAGCCAGGCTTCTCACGACCTCCTGGATCTCGTCGGTCGAGAACGACCAGTCGCTCGGTGTGTGCACTGTGATGCACCCAAACGGTGGTAGTCGGCTGCCCGGGTTCCGCAGCGGGTAGAAGACTGCTGAGCCGTATTTTGTGCGTAGTCGATGGAAGTCCTTCCGCGTCTTGCCAAGGAGCATATATCGCGGGAGTCGCCGGAATTCGCGCAAAGGAAGGTTCTCAATGCCCGCATCCCAATCCTCGTTGTGAATGAGTGACGCGAACTGCCTCCCAGAAAACAGGCAATAGCTCAATGTGCCCTTGCCGATCGGCCAAATGCCTGATTCGCCCTGCTCGGCACCTTGTAGGAATCCGACCTCAACCAAGCGGGGCCATCGTATGGAGATGGCCAGGAACTCGAGCCATGCTTTCGTTCGGGCGTCGTCGAGTACGTAGCTTCTGTAGTAGCGCTCAGGAAGAAGCCAGGTTTTCACGCCGATTGCGCCGATGCGTTCTGGTTCAAGTTGGAGCTTGTCTTCCAGGCGGTCACGTATTTCTGTGAGGTACTGCATTAGTTGGTCCCGGCAGCGTTGCCGTCGCTGTTGCCTCATGCGGGCTCGCAGTCGTGATCGAGATCCGTGCCACTCTCGGACAAGCGCCTCGTCAATGACAGGTTCACTGACGCGATCCGTAAGACAGACTGCGACAATGGGTCGTACAGCACGGCGACACCGTCATGTGCGCCCAGGGAAATCACGCATTCGTAATGTGTGGTCTCCGTAGCGTTCTGCACGACTGCGTCGACGTACAGGGCCCGGAAGAGCAGGAGGTCGATTTCGTGGCCATCTGAGATCTGCTGTCCGACCACCGTGCCCGCTCCTGCAGCGAGCAATACCAGAGTGACAACCCAGATCGATGATGCGGCTACGAGCTGACGCGAATCAACACCCGAAAGCCCCGGACCGGCCTGGTCGGTGAGTGTGAAGCCAGAACCCATGAGAAGCAGCGCGCCCTCAAACCAAACAATAACCAGCACAGCGGCGCTGGCAGCACCGATGAATACGCTGCGAACCCATAGGTCCGACGGCCACGGGACGAACACCCACATGAGCACACCCACCAAGCCCGCGAGAAGCAATCTGCCGATCAGAAAGAGCAATCGAAAGGCACTTAGATCGCCGCTCAAGCCGCGCACGCGCCAGGTGTCTAGCCGGGTCACTAGCAGGGCAAGTCCGAGCGCCACCACAAGTCCGGCGACGAGGACCGACGTGCGCACAAGCAAGTAGTCGAAATCGACACCGACGTCCTCCGCATTGACATGCAACGCGGAGTAGGCCATCGTGGCGAACGTCCAGCCAAGCGCGTACAGCATGGCCGCCGAGACGGAGATCATAGGTATAAGCCACCGAAGGTCTTTCGGCCGCGCGGCGGCGTGCTGATGTGGTTGTTCGGGGTCCATTCTTGTGCTGGTCGTAGGGTCTAGGAGCGGTTCAACCTCACAAGACCAGTGATAAGAGAACCGAGACGCCTTACACGCGGCGTGGCGGCTGCGTGACCCTTGCCCCGGTCGAGACTCGCCTTCAACGTCTCGTCGTCAACGTGATCGAAGACCGATAGGCGCCCCTGGTTGTGTGCTTCCTCTCGGACGCGCTCTAGTGCAGCGTCCGAGTAGTCGGACGAGATCTCGACGACGAGATCCTCCTGACGCGGAGGGTAGGACCAGTACGTCACGGTGCCGTACAAGTGAGTGGTGTCGCGTGCTTCACGGTCGTTGGCTGTGGTTCCGTCACGCCTGGGTCGTGGCATCAGTGTCCCCCCAATATTGGTTGCCTGGCTCGGATTGGCAGCCGCGTGAGCACCAAGAGATTCCCGCGCTCGGTAGCTCGACAACCTGCACGTGCCGCTGTCGAGACTTCATCCACCGACGCTGCCCTCTCCCTGCAGTGATGCCAAGTCCATATGTCTTCGCGGAATCGTACATGAATCACATTGGTGTAGTTTATACCAAAGAGTGGGCGATTGTTCAAGGAATGCGCGCTCGATTGTGAGCAACTGTGGGCTATTTGTGGACAAGTCGGCTATAAGCGCGCACGGAACGCCATATTCTCGCCAGGTCAACAGCAGATTGGTACACTCCGATCACAATCCGCGGAACGATGTGATGGGACAACAACACGACGCGCATCCCGAGGAGCCTGACGGCCATCGCTCTGAGCTGGGCGGACTGCTCCGCAAGACCCGTCTGGACCTCGGCTTGTCTCAGCAGCAGGTCGCCGACCGAGTGGGCTCAAACCGCGCCTCGGTCAGTCGGTGGGAGAACGCGAGCAAGCTTCCAAAGGTCCAAGCGCGGTTCCGAGGGCCCATCGCAGCCTTCATTGGTGTCGAGCGTTCGGTGGTCGATCGCTTGATCGGCGGCGTTGAGACCCGCCGGACCGACGGGGGCGACATCGTCCCGATTCGTCCAGAGGACTCCGATTGGGCGACGCCCCGAAGATCGCCATCCCCACTGCACTCCACAGAGCTTCAGGAGAGCTTCGTTAGGGCAAGCATCAAAGCCCTAGGCCGGGGAGATGCCAGCTCAGACGAGTGGCGTCGGTCGGCACGTGCTATTGCTGACCTGGTCGGCCTCGGGTTTGATACGGCGAGGGATATCTGAATCCCATCGCCACGTTGCGGCCGCTTGGGCGCCACACGTGAGTCGGCCGCCTCGCATCGCCTGGCCCGGACCCCGATAACCGGTATCAAGGATCGAAGACGTTCCATCGCCAGGCGATTCCGCTAGCGAATCCGCCGTATAGGTCCTGGTATGTAGCTTTCACGAGCCCTGACCTGTTGATTGTGAGTCGATTGTCGTTGTGTGGTTGGCCGGGCCGTTCGAGGGGCGACAGTTGACGGAACCCCCACGCGACGCTGGGTCGTTCGCCGTCGTACTGAACCTCGACGTCGAAGTGTCGGGCTGGCATGTGAAACAGCTGGCTCGCCCAGTCGTATCGGATCTCCTCTCGGGGTGTCGACAGGGGTTCCGTTTTGATCTCTGTGAAGCTGAAGGTGTGTCTTCCGCCTTGCGGCAGCACTGTGGGGAACACGATGCGGTGGATCATGGCACCTTGCTCGTTGACGTGGTCGAGTTGTAGCTCGCCGCCGGCGATGTTGATGAGGTTTGTGCCTTGGTCGGTGCCATAGCGAAAAGAGCCGAGGTCACTGTGTAGCGCGACGACTTCGCGGTATTGCTCTGATTGGATGAAGTGGCGGTCGCGGTTGAGGTACTTGATGAAGAGGCGATGCATGAGGAACCGGGGACGCGGCAGATCCGGAACGGGCTGGAGTCCGATCAAGAACAGGATCAGCTCAGCGATCGCCCGGTCCTCTCGGTCTCTCACACTGTCGAGGCTGCAGCCGAGTTCGTCGGCGAAGGCAGCTCGTCGGTCACGCAGGAGGCCACGGGATGTGTAGTCGACCCCGAGGGCGTTCTTGAGGGCCTTCATGTCCTCATTTGGTAACAGCGCGTCGATGGTGTCCGAGAGGGTCTGATATGCCGTATCGGCGTCAGATGTGCCGCAAAGGTCGAGTATGCGTGGGCGGCCTGCAAGCTTCTCGCGGGTGAGCCCATGTCCTTTCCTCAAGTACTGCATGTCGGACATGCGCGGATCGTCAGCAAGTGATTTGCCTCGCATCACCCGTCGTGGACTCATGACTGGACCCCCCAACGTTGGCAGGTGAAACCTGATTCACCCGATTGGCTCGATCCCCATTCTGTCCCACTTTTCCACAAGTGCCCCACTTTGTGTTGGCATCAGCTGAAGGACCGAGACCGGAAGCGTCGCGGATGAGCAAGGAGATCGTAGATGCCAAACGAACTGGTCAAGCGGATTAGCGACGACGTTGGGATCACCTCTCGGGTGGGATCGCCGCGTGTGCCGCGGGCGATCGTCCGGGCGGTCGAGGATGCCGGGCATCGTGGTCTGGTGTCGGCGGCGAGGACGCAGGCGGCGGGATATGTGACGCACGTGGCGTTGAGCCAGGTGGCGATGCTGTCGGCCGAGGAGGGTCGGATGATCCAGCAGTGCCCGCTAGGTGAGGGCCGTTACAAGGTGATCGTGGACACGTTCACCGGCGTGGCGGCGGCCGAGATCGCCAGGCTGGGGTACTGATCGTGGAACTCATCGCCCTGCTTCTCATCCTGGCACTGGGCGCTGGTGGCGGTGCGTGGGCCATGTTCGGATACATGACGCAGACCCAGCCTGAGCGGGAACGGGCGCTCCGGGCCGAGCTGGAGGCGCTCCAGGCGGCGCAGCGGCTGTCGATCGCGGCGTGGCAGGCCCGGCATCACATGGCCGAGATCGTCCGCGGCGATGTCATCGACGAGCTGTGATGTCGAAGTGGGCCGTCGGTGGGCTGGCGTATCTGATCGCCTTGGCGATCGCGGTGCGGGTGTCAGCGGATCTGCTGGCACCCGCACTCCCGTATCTGGTCGTCCTTCTGGTGATGGTCATCGTGTTTCGGCGTCTGTGGCGGGGGTACTGAGGACGTTGCGAAACGGTTGTCGATTCCACCATAGACATTGCGCATGGACGCAACGTATCGTAAATAGGCGCCAGCAGTCGGCCCTTCTGCAATCTCTGATCTGTTGTTCTCTTTTAGACCAGATCCTCCCCAAGCCGGTTCGGCTTCCCCAAGTCGGCTGGTGGCGCATCCCTGCAACTAGTCCTCGAAAGGAGGTGATCCGTGTCCAGTCGTCAAGTCCGCATCGTTGCCAAGCATCGCTCTGAGCCTGATCTTCGCAAGCTGGCCGGAGCCTTGATTGAGCTGGCACGGCTCAGCCTCACCGAGATAGAAGCGGAACCCGAGTCGGCGCCGCCAGATGAG
This sequence comes from Acidimicrobiia bacterium, assembly GCA_965216945.1. Classification (GTDB taxonomy): domain Bacteria; phylum Actinomycetota; class Acidimicrobiia; order Spongiisociales; family UBA5794; genus DATHZQ01. The sequence continues at coordinate 1,844,213 of CBDCGU010000003.1, forward strand.
GATGAGAAGGATGCGGCGTGAAGACGCTGCGTCTGACCTTCCCGGGTTCGGCGGATGTGCGGGGTGGCGTAGCTGCCCTTCGTGCCGTGATCGGTGCGGTTCATCTCGGCCGGTTCGCCTCATCGACCCGAGGTCCGGTCTGTCTTGAGACTTGGGCCATGGACGGATCGATCTCGCATCTGTTGACCATGCCGGACATGCCACATGTCGTCTCGATGCTGACGACGGCAATGCCCGGCGTGCGGATCGAGGCTGTTGATCGCCCGACCGCAATGTTTCGAGGCGAGTCGGCCGGTGTACGGCTGGGTGGCCCGGCCCTTGGGTTGATCCGTACCGACATCACGGCGGACCTCAGCTCAGCCCTTCTTGCGTCCCTGACCACAACTCGTCGCAACGAAGCTGTCGTTGTCCAATGGCTGGCAGCGCCGCTGCGGCGAGGCTGGCTGGCCTCACGGCAGTTGCCTGACGGTCGGATCGAGAAGGCCAAGCGCTCCGAGGCCGAAGTCGTAGCGACAGGCCGTATTGGTGCCTGGGCTCCCGATCGGCGTCGAGCTCGATCCCTGGTCGGCTCGGTGGGTCGGGTGCTGCGTCAGGCCCGTGGCGCCGGAGGCTATCTGAGTGTGCGGTCTTCGCCCTGGGCTGCTCGTCGAGTCATTGGAATGCGCCCACCGCTGCTGGTCTGGCCATCACATCTCAACGTGGCCGAGCTGGCCGGCTTGGTGGGATGGCCGATGAGCCCGGTGCCCATCCGGGGTCTGAGCCGGGGAGCCGCCCGGCTCTGGCCTCCGCCTGTCTCACTGCCGAGCAGTGGTCCAGCAGTCGGTGTCAGCTCCTACCCCGGCACCTCCCGCAGCATCCAGCTCGGCCATGACGGTCGTCTGCGGCATCTTCACGTCATCGGACCGACCGGAGTGGGTAAGTCGACGCTGCTGGTCCACTTGATCACACATGACATCGCACACGGTCGGAGCGTTGTGGCGTTCGACCCGATTGGTGATCTGACCGGCGAGATCGCTGAGCGAGTCCCGGAGTATCGCCACGGGGACCTCGTCATCGTCGATCCGACCGACGTCGATCGCCCGGTCGGCTTCAACCTCCTCACAGGCCACACGAATCTTCCACAGTTGGTCGAGTTCGTCATGGGTGTGTTTGCCCGGTTTTTCGCATCGTCGTGGGGTCCCCGTACCGCCGATGTGCTCAGAGCCTCGCTGCTCACACTGGGTGCTCGTCCAGGGTCGACGTTGGCTGATCTACCTGACCTGCTGACCAATCCGGCGTTCCGTCGGTCGGTGGTGCCTGAGGTGATGGATGACCGGTTGGTAGCCGGTTTCTGGACCTGGTTCGACGAGCTGTCCGAAGCCGAACGGGCCTCGGTGATTGCTCCGGTGCTGAACAAAGTCCGGGCCTTCCTGCTCCGACCAGAAGTCGTACGCACGCTCTGTCATCCCGAAGGGACACTTGATCTGCTCGATGTGTTCACCAAGCGCCGAGTGGTGATCGTTCGCATGGCCAAAGGGTTGATCGGCCAGGACACCGCCGCTCTGATCGGTGGGCTGATCCTGGCTCGGTTCTGGCAGACCGTTCTCGGCCGCGCCGCCATCCCCCAGCAGAAGCGTCATCCGGTGTTCGTGTATATGGACGAGTTCCAGGACTACCTGCGCCTACCGGTCGGCATGGGGGACATGCTGTCGCAGGCCCGCGGACTGGGTGTCGGTGTCGTCGTCGCGCACCAGCACCTACGGCAGCTCCCGGAGTCGGTGCGGCGCGATGTGCTAGCCAACATCGGTACGCGGGTGATCTTCCAAACCGGACCAGACGACGCGAAGGTCTTGGCCCGTGAGCTGGAGCCACACCTCACTGCGGGCGATCTCCAGGGACTTGGTCGTCGAGAGATCGTGGCCACCGTAGCGCTGCCGGACGGAAAGCTGCCCCCGGTGACTGGTCGCACGCTGCCGCCAAGTGAGTCCACCGCCAAAGCGGACATCGTCCGGAGACGATCGGCTCAGCTGTTTGGACGACCCATTCCGCCCGTCGACAAGACCGACTCCGGACCTATGACCATCGGGCGTCGCCGACGCGGAGGCCGCTCATGAAGTGGCCGATCGCCTGTCCGTTCGGGTCGAGTCCACCCATGAGGTATCTCAACGAGGCCAAGGCATTCGGCACGCCAGTTGCGACGACTGACTCACCCCTGTCAATGCCGCATGGAGGCTCGTCATGCGAGTGACCGCCAGCCAGGTGGACCAGCTCCGAGAGCGCCTCGCGGTCCGGGACTGGCAGGTCGTCGAATCCGTCGAACGCCTGGGGATCGTCTCTGCCGGTCAGTTGCGGAGGCTGCACTGGCCCGAACGCCACGAGGCTCGCACTGCTCGCAGACGGCTCCATCAACTGTCAGGGCTCCGGGTCATCAGCCGCCTGTCACGTCGGATCGGTGGCATCCGCGCCGGATCAGACGGCTACGTCTATCGACTTGATGTTGCTGGTCGACGACTCCGCGACCTCGATCCGGGTCGACGTCCCCACACGCCCGGCCGCACATTCCTGGTCCACGCCATCGACGTGTCTGAGATCTACGTCCGAGCCGTGGAACGGGCTCGCACTGGTGGTCTCGAGGTCATCGACTACGCCGCCGAGCCTCGGTGTTGGCGGACGTGGGGAGCCGGTGTCCTCAAGCCGGATGCCTACCTGGTGACCGCTACGGGTGAGTTCGAAGACCACCGCTTCATCGAACTCGACCGCGCCACCGAATCGGGCACGACCATTGCCCGCAAGGCTCAGGTGTACGAGCGCTATCTGGCCACCGGCATCGAACAAGACCGCTTAGGCATCTTCCCCAGTGTGCTGTGGATCGTCCCCGACGAACGCCGCCGCAGCCAATTGGTCGACGTCTTGGGCCGCCGTCCTGCCGAGAGCTGGCAGCTCCACCACGTCGCCCCGATGGCCGATATCCCTCAGATCTTCATCAGTAGCGGAAAGGACGACTCATGACATGGAACAACCAACCCCGAAACACGAACCCCAACCAGAACGACGACCACGCATCTACGTGGCCTCGCTGTCTGACTACAACGCCGGACGTCTCCACGGTGCCTGGATCGATGCCGACCAAGAACCAGACGAGATTCATACCGAGATTCAACGGATGCTCGCCACCTCATCCGAGCCGATCGCGGAGGAGTGGGCCATCCACGACTACGAAGACTTCGGACCTCTCCGGCTCGCTGAGTACGCCGATATCAACACCGTCGCCGATGTCGCTGCCGGCATTGAGGAGCACGGTGAGGCCTTCGCCGCCTGGGTCGCACATATCGGCCTCGACGACGAAGACCTCCGAGACCGGTTTGCCGACGCGTACATCGGTACCTACCGGTCCGTCGAGGAGTATGCCCAACAGTATGCCGAAGACATCGGCCTCACTGAGGAACTGGTCCCGGACTGGGCCAGACCGTACATGCGGATCGACATCGAAGCCCTCGCCAGAGACGTCGAGATCGAACTGGCCGTTGTTGACGCTCAGGGAGGAGGGGTACATGTCTTCGACCCCACCGTCTGAGTACCGCAACCAGCTGATCGTCGGCGACGCCGCCACCGAGCTGGCCCGCATCCCGGCCGAGTCGATCGACTGTGTCGTCACCTCGCCGCCGTACTACCGACTCCGCGACTACCAATCCCAGGAACAGCTCGGCCACGAACCATCGATCGACGACTGGGTCGACGAACTGAATCGCCCCGGGTTTCGTGGAGGCTTGGTCTATTGAGTGACTGCCTCGTGGGCTGTGGTTGTCTGACGGTAGTGGTTGGCTTCGTGGGCGGCGGGGGTGGTGAACTGGCGGCGGCCGGGGAGGATCTCTCCGTGGCGGCGGCGATGGTTGAACCAGTCAACGTATTCGAGGGTGGCGAACTCGACGTCCTCGAGACCGTGCCAGGGTCCGTGGGGGTAGATGAGCTCCCATTTGTAGAGACCGTTGAACGACTCGATCATCGCATTGTCGTAGCTGTCGCCCCTCGAGCCGACCGATGCGACGACGCCGTTGTCGGCGAGCCGCTGGGAGTAGCGGATTGACAGGTATTGGACGCCCATGTCGCTGTGATGGATCAGACCGTCCAGATCGGCACCGGTTCGGCGGCGGTTGAAGATCGCCATCTCCAGGGCGTCGATCGCCAGATCGCTGCGCAGTGATCGTGATGCTTGCCAGCCGACGACCATCCGGGAGTAGGCGTCGATGATGAACGCCGCATACACCCACCCGGTGTGGGTCTTCACATACGTCAGGTCAGCGAGCCACAGCCGGTTCGGTGCATCGACGGTGAAGTCCCGATCGACCAGATCCGCCGGTCGTTCGTTCCCGTCATCGCTGATTGTGGTGCGAACCCATGACCGGCCCCGACGCACACCGGACAGGCCCATCTGCCGCATCAACCGCTCGACAGTGCATCGAGCGACCCGGATGCCTTCGACCTGGTTGAGGTGGTCCCACATCTTGTCGGCCCCGTACGCAACGAAGTTGTCCTTGTGGACCCGGGCGATCACCGGACGAAGCTCGGCATCACGCACCGCCCGTGCCGACGGTGGCCGGGTCTTGGCAGCGTGATACGTCTGCGGGGCGATACCAAGGGTCTTGGCGATCGGCTCGATTCCCCACCGCAGCTGCCCGCTGCGCCGATCCTTGTGCTCGTCGATGAACCGAATCACTTCTTCGACTGGCGGTCGAGCTCCGCCCCGAAGAAAGCCGAAGCCGCCTTCAGAATGTCATTGGCTCGGCGCAGCTCAGCGTTCTCACGCTTCAGGCGCTTCAGCTCAGCCAGCTCGTCGCTCGTCGGCCCCACCCGCCGACCCGTGTCACGCTCAGCCTGACGAACCCACTTCCGCACCGTCTCAGCTGTCGGACCCAACTTCTCGGCAACCGAACAGATCGCCTCCCACTGCGACCCGTACTCATGCTGATGATCCAACACCAGCCGCACCGCACGCTGGCGCATCTCCACCGGGTACTTCCCCGGTCGTCGCTGTTCTGTCATGGCTCCATCCTCTCAAGGGTTGGAGCCTCCACCAATTCCGGGGAGATTCAGTTCGACCTCGACGCCATCCGCATCCCGCACACCACCAAGCGAAACGCTGGCAGAGCCAGTGTCTGGACCGGCAGCTACGGCGGACACAACGACGGGCTAGTCAAGCTACGCAGGGAAGGCCGCAGCGGTCACCCCAGCGGCAAGAACCCCGGCGATGTCTGGTCTCTTGCCAAAGCCACCCACCGAGGTGAACACTCAGCCACGTTCCCCGAGCGTCTCATCGAACGGCCCATCCTGGCCGGATGCCCCCGCCAGCTGTGCAGCCGATGCGGCCGGCCCTTCCACCTCGACGAGCAGCCGAGCTGCAGCTGCGACGCCGATCATCAACGGGGGCTCGTTCTCGATCCGTTTATCGGTACCGGCACCACCGCCCACGTCGCCACCCGCCTCGGTCGAGATTGGCTCGGTATCGACATCACCGACCGGCACTTCCGCTGGCCCGAACAAGCACTGAGGAGCGTTGCATGAACGTTGTCAATTCCACCGTTGCGCCCACGCGCACATCCATGAGACCATATAGACATCAATCAATATAAACCAATGACCAAGAGAAGCGCAGGAACCACCAGTCTCGGACAACTCATCAGAACAGCCCGCAAGAACAAGGGGCTGACCTCCTACGAGGTGGCCGAACGCACCGGCATCATGCACCGAGCCACCGTCGGTCGTATCGAAGCTGGTGAGATCACACGGCCCCGACCCGAGACGTTGCAGAGGCTCGCGCAGGTGTTGGACCTCAACCTCGACGAGTTGCTCTTGACAGCAGGCTACGTCAAACCCAGCGACCTACCGAACTTGGAGGCGTACCTCAGGACCAAGCACAGCGACTTGCCGGCACGAGCTATTGCCCAGTTGGTCGATCACTTCGAACTCATCGCCGACAAGTACGGCCTCACAGAAACATCACCTGAACACGCGTCGAAAGGAGGTGCCCCATGAACACCATCATCACCCGACTCCGCGACCTGATCCCACAACGCGCCCTCGACACCCGAGAAGCCATGATGATCGCCGAGAAACAAGCCCTCCACATGAGGCGCCTGCTCGACCTCCACAATGAACCTCTCCTACCCGAAGGCGCCCTTCGCACGCTTCCCGGCGTCCACGTCGAAACCGTCACCGGGCTCGACGTGTCCGGCGCCACCCGCCAAGTCGCCGGCACTTGGATCGTTCTCCTCAACCAAGACGAACCTCCGGTACGACAACGCTTCTCCCTCGCCCACGAACTGAAACACGTCATCGACGACCACGCCATCGACAAGCTCTACCCGCGCCAGGGCTGGCTGACCGCCAAAGACCGGGCCGAGAAGGTCTGCGACTTTTTCGCAGCCTGCCTCCTCATGCCACGACCCCTCGTGAAACGCCTCTACAGCCAAGGGGTGCAGAACCCCCTTGACTTGGGTCGACGGTTCGAGGTATCCCCGCAGGCAATGAACATCCGCCTGCATCAGATCGGCCTCGTCGACAACCGCCGATGCGACGGTGTCCGCACCGAGCTCACCGCCAACCAACTACTCGCCGCGTAGAAGGAGAAGACCACGAGATGAAGCGCGCCGTTATCTACCTTCGGGTGTCAACTGAGCGTCAGGCGCGCATGGGCGGCGGAGCCGAGGGTTACTCGATCCCGTCACAACGCCAAGCCTGCGAACGCGCCGCCGCTGACCTGGACGCCACCGTGGTCGAGGAGTACGTCGACGCCGGCGAATCGGCCCGCGCCGCCGACCGACCTCAGCTCCAAGCTCTCCTCGATCGCCTCCAGGCTCGACAGGACGTCGACTACGTCATCGTCCACAAGATCGATCGACTAGCCCGCAACCGCCACGACGACGCCCGAATCGCCCTCCAGATCCACGAAGCCGGCGCCGCTCTTATTTCGGCCACCGAAAACATCGACCAGACACCTTCGGGCAAGCTGCTCCATGGCATCATGGCCACCATCGCTGAGTTCTACTCCTCCAACCTGGCCAACGAAGCCAAGAAGGGCTTGGTCCAGAAAGCAAAGGAAGGTGGCACGCCTGGCTACGCCCCAATTGGGTATCTGAACACGATCCGTCGCACCGACGGCCACGAGATCCGCACTGTTGAGCCCGATCCCGAAAGAGCCGAACACGTCACATGGGCCTTCGAAGCCTTCGCATCTGGGCAACACACCCTGACCTCCCTCACCGAGGCATTGGAAGACCGAGGCCTCAGGACGCGAAGGACCCGCAAGTTTGCTTCCAAACCCCTCCAGCGCTCCAAGGTGCACACGATGCTCCGGAACCGCTACTACATCGGCATCGTCCACTACGCCGGCGTCGACTACGACGGCATGCACAAACCCCTGATCGACATCGGCACCTTCCAGCTGGTCCAAGACATCCTCGATGCGCATCGCCAATCAGGCGAGCGCTCGTATCGGCACCAGCACTACCTCAAGGGCAGCCTGTTCTGCGGTCACTGCCGCTCCATGATCGGACTCACCCACACCACGAACCGACACGGCACCCGCTATGCCTACTTCTACTGCATCGGTCGCCAACACAAGCGCACCAACTGCAACGAGCCGTACCTCGCCACCGATGCCGTAGAAGAAGCCGTCGAGAACTACTACCGCACAGTACAGCTCACTCCCACCTCAGCAGGAGGCGTTCGAGACTCATTGGTCGAGGAGATCGAACGCACCCAGCGTCTGGCCCGTAGAGACGTGAAGCGCCAGAAGAAGACTCTCACGAGGCTGGATCACGAGCGGCGTACACTGCTCCAGGCCCACTATGCCGGAGCCGTTCCGCTCGATCTCCTCAAAGACGAACAGGCCCGCATCCAACGGGAACAGGCCAGAGCCGAGGACGTCATCTCCTCGTGCCACCTGGCTGCCGGAAACGTCACCGAAGCGCTCGAATCCGCCATCGCCCTCGCCACCAACTGTCACCGCGTCTACCTAGCCTCACCACCCAAGCTGAGACGAGCCCTCAACCAAGCCTTGTACGACAAGCTCTACCTTCACGGGGCCACGATCGCAGAGGCACAGCTCGCCGAGCCATTTGATCAGATCATCCACCGCACGTATACGCGCCAGAAACAGGGGCAGAAACAAGAACACCCTGAGCTGAATCATTCAACCCAGGGTTCGAACGTCGCACTTTTGGCGGAGGGAGTGGGATTCGAACCCACGGAACCCGCTGGGGGCTCGGCAGTTTTCAAGACTGCTGCCTTCGTCCGCTCGGCCATCCCTCCGAGCCGCAAACGGTAGCGTCGTGTGGCGTATCCAGAGCGGGCTCCTTGCATCTCGACCCCGAGGCCGGTCGGGCACGTGGCTCGAGGTGGCGAAGGTGCCCACGCAGGCGCATCGGATTCGACGTATCTCTCGGGTCGGCGGCGCATCTCATTGATAGGCGGACGATGCGAGGTCCCGAGTGAATGCAAGCGACAACGACCACCTGGTTCGATCGTACCGAGGTCTGAGGAAGTCCATCGGAGTCCTCGGCGTCATCCTTCCCGTGGTGCTGCCGGCGGGTGTGGCCGTCTTCGGCACGAAGGCCGTCTTCCAGAATTCGATCAGCGACTACTACGGGACGGTCATGATCGCCGTCTTCGTTGGGGTTCTGTTCGCCATCGGTGTCTTCTTGTTCTCCTACAAGGGACATGAGACCGCCGACAACATCGCAGGCAACCTGGCCTGCGTGTTCGCCCTCGGTGTCGCCATCTTCCCGACGACGAGTGAGCACAAGCTCGTGAGGGTGATCCACTTCACCTCGGCCGCAGCGCTGTTCATCACCCTCGCCTACTTCTCATACTTCCTCTTCACGAGGACGCGACCAGGCACCACGCCCAGCCGGAAGCGCCAACGGCGCAACACGGTCTATCGAACCTGCGCCTGGATCATCGTGGCCTGCATCGTGGCGATCCCGCTCTACAACACTTTCCTCAGCGACACGTCGCTTGCGGACCTGAAGCCGGTATTCGTGCTGGAGTCGGTCGCATTGTGGGCATTTGGATGGGCGTGGTTCCTCAAAGGCCGTGGGATCGAAGCGATCAAGCAGAAGCTGACGCGGAGCAAGGCCGTCGCCGAGGTCTCGCAGTAATCGACAGCGCTGGTCCCGGCTTGCGATGCGGATGTGGTCGCGATCAGCTCCCGCGGGCGACCGCCGCCTTCTTTCTTGCGTACACCACCGCGGCATTCTGCAGCCAGCTACGCACGAAGCGCCCGTAGTCAATCTGGAGGGCGCCTCGATGCTGCGCGACGCGTAAGCGCGGACCCCGGCGTTGCATCGCTCGGGTGCCTACATGCCGACCATGTGCCCGACTCCGCGGATGATCACGACGTTGGAGTGCGCGATCCCGTCGTGCATCGGCCCCCGCCCATGGCGGTCCTGATGGGACAGCGTTCGAACCTAAGAAGACTTGCCCACGATGTGGCCGATTGCATCGGCCGGGACGTTGGTGCGGAGCTCAAACTCCGTATGGTCGGATTTCATCCGACCGGCGCGGCCCTGGTGGGACACCGTTCGGACCTGTCAGAACTTGCCACTAGGGCACACGTTCGATGACATCGCGGGCTGGTGGCGCTTAGGTCTGCCATCGATGCAAACAGTTGCTCAGTTACTCGCTCCGGAGCCCGCCAACCTCGTGCGAGCTGATCGACAGGTCTGCCGACCTCCTCACCCCGCAACGAGAACACGGCCAAACGCAACGACGCATGGCGAGCCGACCATCACGTACCGATCGAGCGAGCAGCTTCCGACCCGCGTAGGAAGGGCGACAGCCTCGGTCAGTCTGCGAGAGCATCGATCGCGAAGTCGATTGCCGCCCGAAGCGTCAGCGACTCCGCAGCTGCTGTTGCGGCCGAATAGGCGTCAGGGCCCAACGCATCCCGCAACCGGTCCTCGCATGCGGTCAGATCTTCATGGGCTCTGGCAGTGATGCCCTTGCCGATAGACTGGTGGTAACTCCTCGTGAAAGCCGCCAGCGTCGTCCCTTTGTGCCGCTGCCCGAGCTCCTCGGTGAGCAGCGCGCCTTGGAGGAGCAGCTCGGGAAGGTGCACAGTCCGAACTTCGGCCACGTGGCGGTGTTCCAGCGATTCCCTCATGGCTGCGCGCAGCATTGCAGCCGCGGCGCTGTATTCGCCGTCGCTGCGGAATGCGAATGCACGCACGTGGGCCGTGTCGAGTCGAAACTCCATGGCCCAGGGTGCGTCCGTCAGGTGCCCGGCAGCCTCGACGGCAGCCAGGTCAGACCACGCTCCAGCCGAGTCGCCCTCCCACAGGCGTAGGCGGGCCCGGACGAGACAAGCCGTGGCGAAGCTGGAGCTCGTTGCTGGAAAGCCGTCTACCGCTGCATCCACCAGTTGTAGCGCCTCTTCGTGGTCGCCGCGAAGGAGAGCGGCAAGTGACTTCAGCCACTTGTTTCGCAATCGTCCATCGGGCCACCCGAATCGGCGTGCGAGATCGGCATAGCGATCAGCGACCTCGTCGACGCGGGATGCGTCTCCCTCATAGACAGCGAGGTTCGCCAGGCCCATGACGGCTCCCCGAGCCGCCGGGAGCTCGTTGTCGATGGCGATCTGGAGCGCCTGTTCATAGAGGTCTGCCACGTCGCCGTTCCTGCCGGTACTCCAATCGGCAAAGGCACGGGCCCGAAGACACGAGGACAGAGCGGCCGGATCCCCAGAGCGTCGGGCCGCATCCTCCGCTGTATCGATCCAGCGCCGTGCGCTGTCGTCATGCCCGTAGTACGTGGCGAACATGCTCGCCCATCGCGCAAACTGCCATCCGACATCAACGGATGCCAGCTGGCGAGCGACCGAGTTGAGCAGCTCGTACCCGGTCGGACGGGAGCCGACGATCCAGTACCAGGGTGCTGCTGCAGCGGCCAGGTCGACGGCCATCTGTGGGTCGGTAGCGGAAGCCCAGGACGTGGCCGACATCAGGTTGGCCTCGGCGTCGACGTCGAGGGCGGCCGCAAGATCGAAGTTGTCTGGCGCCGCCCGCAATGTCGTCAGGATGTTGTCGGCGTGGGCTCTTCGAACCACAGCTGCGAGATCAACCGCCGCGGCGAGGCGCCTCGCTCCGACGGCCCGCACCGTGTCCAGCATGACATGACGACCGCCGTCTTGGTCGGCGTTGGCGAGGAGCGCTGCGTCCAGCAGTTCGCTCATGAGCGCTTGTGGAGAGCTGCTCACCGACGTTCGACGTAACAGCAACGATGCCTCTTCTGTGCTGAAGTTGCCTCGGAATACGGAGAGCGCCGCGAAAGCGGTCTGGCCATCTTCCGAGAGCATCCCCACGCTCCACTCGACCGTCTTGACCAGAGAGGACTGGCGCTCGTCGGCCGTGTTCTGTGTTTCATCCACGACTGATTCACCTCCTTGTTGGAGCTCGGTAGACAGCGCATCGAGCCCGAACCACTTGGCGCGGGCCGCGGCTAGTTCGAGCGCAAGCGGCAGACCATCGAGCCGTTTGGCGATGATGTCGAGGGCTTGTTCCTTCGCGGGTGTCATCTCGATGGTCGGAACCAGCAGCCGGATGCGATCGATCAAGAGCTCGACGGCCGCCGACCTCGTCGTCCCGCGTTCGGCTCGAAGGGGGCCGAGCTCGAAGAGCCTCTCGCCGCTCATCTTCAGCCGGCGGCGGCTGGTCGCCACAATCGTCAAGTGCGGGCATCTGGCCAATAGAGTCGAGGCCAGAGAGGTTGCGGGCTCGACGACGTGTTCACAGGTGTCGAGCAGCAGCAAGAGCGATGACGAGCCGATGGTTCGCCCGATCATGTCTTCGAGATCAGTTGCCAGACGCGCGTCCACGCCAACAGCGCGGGCGACGAGATTCAGGACCTCATAGCCCTCCGACGCAGCAGAGAGCGCCACGAAGGCCACGTCGCCGAAATCCGCCATGACATGCCGAGCCGCCTCCACGGCGAGACTCGTCTTGCCGACGCCGCCCGGGCCGTGGATGGTGACCATCCGATGCGTCCGCAGCAGTTGAGCCACGGCGTCCAGCTCTTTGGATCGGCCGACGAAAGTGGTCATCCTGTTGGGTAACGACGCGACGCTCAGCGTCGGGTGCTTCAGGGCGGGATCTTGTTCGAGGATCGCATCGCGGAGCTCCACGAGGGATGGCGACGGATCGAGCCCCGCCTCTTCTACGAGAAGGCGACGTGCTGCGTCGAACACCCTCAGTGCCTCGATCTGTCGACCCGCCCGATACAACGCCAACATGAGGTGGCCTCGGAATGTTTCGAATAGTGGATGCCTGTCGATCAGGCTGCTCAGCTCAGGGATGAGGTCGGCGTGTCGGCCGAGTCGAAGGTCGGCATCGATGCGGGCTGCGAGGGCCTGGAGCCGGAGCTCCTCCAGCTGAGTCCTTGCGGGCGCCAGTAGGCCATGCGCGTCGACGTCCGCGTAAGCAACACGCCCCTTCCAGAGCGCAAGCGCGTCGCGTAGTTGTTCCGACGCGTTGCCCGGATCAGCGGCGACGAGGGCGATCGCCTCCCGGACCAAACGCCGGAAAGTGATGGCATCCACGTCGACGAGCGACGTATCGAGGAAGTAGCCCCGACCACGACTCTGAATCGCATCGCCCATGGCGCCCCGCAGATTTGAGACGTATGTGTGCACGGAACGCTTCGCCCGGTCCGGCACGTTGTCGCCGTAGATGCCGCCGATGATGCGGTCGATCGAGACGACGGCGCCGTTCCCATTGACGATGAGCGCAAGCGCCGTTCGTTGCTTGGGGCCGCCGATGGGGATCGGCTCGCCGCTGCTAGCCACGTCGACTGGTCCAAGCACGTGGGCCTGAAGAGTCACATCCACACCGTACGCTCCACGGTTCGCGTCTGTTGTCAGAGAAGCGGTCATACGCCGAGATTCGCGCGGTCCTGTCAAAGAACTGTCAAGGCCCTCTGAGCTTGAAGACGTCTAGGCAGGAGCTGCGCTGGCTTCGGCGGAGAACCGAGAGTGTTGTAGGTGGACCATGATCTGTGCTCTCGCGATGGGCGGGCTCGCTACCGAAGCACGCCGCCTCGGCATTCAGGTCTTCCTTCAAGGCTCGCTCGACCGCCGGCGCGACTCGACGAAGGGGTTGCTGCATCCGAGAGATCGCAAACCGATCTAGCAACTCGCCGTTCGGATTCACTCACGAACCCTCTGGAGCAGCTGTCGTCCCCGGGCCAGCCGGCGAGTCATTCCAAAGGTAACCCTGTGGTCTCAGCCGGTTCGTGAGCGAAGCCGAACCCTTAGGAACCCACCAACCGTAGAACCCGGCAGAGGGTGACCGCCATCGCCCAAGATCAGCGCACCCTCCACCCTCCCTGCCGGCTATCCGCCGCCAGTTAGTCGACCCAGTCGGTGGAGTTGGCGCCTAATCCTCCCGATCAGTCGGCCCCGCCGTGTGTAGCGAGGAACCGGGCGAGTTGCTCCTGGTTCGGGTGACCCCACCCGAGGCAGAGGGGGTGACTCGCGATGTCCTTCGTTGTATTCCGGCTCCGTTGCATCCTGGAGGAGTCGAGCACCGAGGTCCATGGCGCGACGATGCGCTGCTGCCGCGACTGAGCCGCGGGTCCGAACGCGAGCGATCACCCAAGGAGTGGGACGCGCTGTCAGATTGTGCTTCTGGCCAAAGGGGAATCCGGGTTCGAACAGATCGCAGCGGAGGGAGTGGGACAACGTTCGAACCTGTCACGACTCGCCGAAGATGCGGCCGATTGCATCGGCCGGGACGTTTGAGCGGAGCTCAAACTCCAAGCAACCCGACTTTATCGGGTTGCCGCGGAGGGAGTGGGATTCGAACCCACGGGACCCCAAAAGAGGCCCACTGGTTTTCGAGACCAGCGCCTTCGTCCGCTCGGCCATCCCTCCGGAGGACGAAAGTGTAGGCGACGGGGTAGCGCGAGCAGTCAGCGGCGGTCGCCAAAGAATGCTCCGAGTAGTGCGGCGGACTCCTCCCCGCGGACCCCGCCGACCAACTCACATCGGTGGTTGAGCCGAGCATCCTGAGGGATGTTGTAGAGACTCCAAGCTGCTCCTGCCTTGAGGTCGGCGGCACCGAACACGATGCGCTCGAGACGAGCCCATACGGCCGCCATCGCACACATGGCGCAAGGTTCGAGGGTCACGACCAGGGTGTGGCCGCCCAAGCGCCAGTCCCTCCGCTCTCTCGTCGCCGCAGCCATCACGAGGAGCTCGGCGTGGGCCGTCACGTCGCCCGTCTCCTCTCGCCGGTTGTGATCAGCAGCGATGACATGCCCTGCCGCACTCAGCAGCACGGCGCCGACGGGCACGTCGCCGTGAGCCGCAGCCAACCCGGCTTGCTCGAGAGCGAGCCCCATCGCCTCGTCGTATTGCCCTTCCGCCCGTTCCACCGCGTTGCAGCCTCTCTACACTGTCGGACCCTAGGAGGGATCGCATAGTCTGGCCTAGTGCGCACGCCTGGAAAGCGTGTATGGGTTTACGCCCATCGTGGGTTCGAATCCCACTCCCTCCGCGGCAACCCGATAAAATCGGGTTGCTTGGAGTTTGAGCTCCGCTCAAACGTCCCGGCCGATGCAATCGGCCGCATCTTCGACGAGTCGTGACAGGTTCGAACGTTGTCCCACTAGGACCGCGCCGGGGACTCCGTCCGATGGGTCGTTGTCTGGGTGTGCGGCAGCTCTCACTCCTTCGCATTCAGAATCAGCGGGCAGTCGCGGAAGGGGTGTTCGACGACCACCATTGGCTGGTCGTAGACGTCGGTGAGGAGGTCGGCTTGGAGCACGTCGCGTGATCCGCCGTCGGCTACTACCGCTCCTTGGTTCATGACGATGATCCTGTCGGCGTGCACGGCGGCCGCATTGAGGTCGTGGAGGACTGCAACGACCGTCTTGTCTTGGCTGGCCAGTTCCACGGCCCTGTTCATGATGCGCTCCTGGTGCGCAACGTCGAGGGCCGTGGTGGGCTCGTCGAGGAGGACGATTGGTGCGGCTTGAGCGATGATGCGGGCGAGGGACACCCGTGTCTGCTCCCCTCTGGACAGGGTGGCAAAGGGCCGGCCGGCGAATCGTGTGGTGTCGGTCTGGGACATCGCCTCGGCGACGGCTGCAGCATCTTGATCGCGCGTGTTGGTCTTGTCGCGGCGGTGGGGAAATCGGCCCATCTCGACGACCTGGGCAGCCGTGTAGGGGACGTCGGTGCGTTCACGTTGGCTGAGGATGGATCGTTCGAGGGCGAGGTCGCCGGGCAAGGCGCGGGAGGTGTTGATGCCGTTGACGAGGACTTCGCCGTCGCTCGGGGTGAGAATTCCAGACAGCAAGCCGAGGAGCGTCGACTTGCCCGCACCATTTGGTCCGATCACGGCAACGAGTTCACCCGGACCCACTTCCAGGTCGATGTCGGAGACGAGGACGGCATCTCGCACTCGGTATGTGACGGCGGTGGCGACGATCGTGGGATCAGACATCGGCACGCTTGGAGAGGAGCCAGAGGAACACGGGTCCGCCGACGGCTGCGGTGACGAGGCCGACGGGTATTTCGATGGGTTGGATGGCGAGGCGGGCCAGAAGGTCTGAAGCGGCCACGAAGAGCGCTCCCGCGGCCATCGATGCCACCAGCAGATGACGGTGGAGCGGCCCGGTGAAACGAATGACGATGAACGGAACGAGCAGCCCAACGAAGGCGATCACCCCAGCTGCTCCAACCGTGGCGCCGACCGCGGCACCGACTGAGATGAGAATGACGGTTCGCACCAGATCGACGTCGATGCCCAGATGCCGGGCGTCGCTTTCTCCGAGCCGGAAGAGGTCGAGCATCCGTGCGGAAGCCAGCATCACGGCGGCGGCGATGACGACGAAGACCACCACGGTCCCGACGGCCCGCCAGGTTGAACCGGCGAGGCTGCCGAGCAGCCAGAACTCGATCGGTGGAACAGCGGCTCGGTCCGCCGCGAACACGACGAAGCCCACCCAGGCGCTGAGCGCGGCACCGAGCGCGACCCCAGAGAGGATGATCCTGGTTGGATCGATCGAAGCTCTGCGTGCGAGCCGGCGAATCGCAAACGCGGTGATCACCCCGGCCGCGACCCCGCCCGCGATCGCTCCTTGCACCCCACCGGCGGATGACCCGATGGCGGCCCCGATGGCCGCACCGGGGCCGATGCCCAGCAGATGCGGGTCGGCCAGGTTGTTGCGGAGTAGACCCTGGAGTACGCCGCCGGTCAGTGCGAGCGCCGCTCCGACTGTGAATGCGAGGAGCATCCGAGGCATGCGAATGCCCCACACCACGGCCTCGGCTCGAGCCGAGGGATCAGCGAAGAGGCCCAGTCCGAGCTTGCCGGCGAGCACACCCAGCACCTCACCCGAGGGCACCGCGACAGCGCCGAGCGACAGCGCTCCCCACGCCACGGCCAGGAGGAGCAACCCGGCGATGGGGCCGACCAAGCGACGCCGGCCGGCGAAGGGGTCGTTGTCGTGTACGACGTCGTGCGTTCCGGTCAACCCAGATCGGGATAGAGGTCGAGGACGAACTCGCCTAGGGCCTGTCCCACGCGCGGTCCCAGGTTGAAGAAGTACGCCTCGTCGTAGGCCAAGAACGCCCCGTTCTCCGCTGCTGGGGTTTCGGCCACTCCAGGCAAAGCCAAGAATGCCTCGATCCCACCAAGCGCCTCGAGCCCTGCCTCTGGCAAGACGATGACGTCGGGTGCGGCGGCCACCAGGGCTTCCGGTGTCAACGGTGCCGGCCCGAACACGCCCGTTTGGGCGCCGGCATCGACGGCGCCGGCGCCTTCGATCATGGCCTGGGTGGCCGTACCGGCGCCGAACAGGAACACCAGCTGCGGCCCTCGGACGTACACGAAAGCAACTCGAGGGTCCGAATCGTCTCCGGAGGCGAGTTGCCGGGCTGTGTCGATCTCGCCCATGACCCGCTCGGCCAGTGCCGCACCCTCATCGGGCACCCCCAAGATCTCGGCGACCTGGCTGATCTTGGTCTCCACCCCATCGAGCGTCGTTTGAGTCTCCAGGATCACCACCGGGATCCCAGAGCCACGCAACTGCTCGATGGCCTCAGGCGGAGCAACCTGGGTGTCTCCGATCACCACACTCGGCTCGAAACGCAGCACAGCTTCGGCCGTCAACTGCTGGGCGAACCCGACCGTTTGACCCTGATCGTTGAGGGCAGCCGCCTCCGGTGGATAGGTCGTGGTGACGTCCACACCCACGACATTGTCTCCCAACCCGAGCTCGAAGATGATCTCGGTCAGGTCACCATTCAGCGACACGATCCGGGACACATCGGTGATGGTCGTCTCGACGCCATCCGCACCGATGAACACACGTCCGACGGCTGCTGTCGTCGTTGGAGCCGTGGTGGAGGTCGTCGTCGACGTGATCGTCGTCGCCGGTGCGCCGACCGAGGCCGTCGTATCTGCGGGGGCGTCATCCCCGCACGCTGCGACCGCCAACGCGGTGGCGACGGCAAGCGCCAGCACGGACTTGGTCCTCACGCGGTCACCTCACGTGGACCTGGTGGTCGATGGGGCGGTGCGCGCCCGCTGTGGCAGGTGAATGGAGATGGCCGCATCACCAGAAATGACCCGGTATCCGGCCCAGATCAGAAGCAATCCGATCAACTCGGTCACGTAGAGCACCTCGATGACCCCGGCTCTGGCGAAAGAACCGCCAATCCCCGGCAGGATCGCACCCACCGCAATCAGGACGTTCCCCAAGACACGCGCCGAGGCGTCACCGCGACGCCAATACTTCCAAGCCGACCAGATCGCACCACCGATGAGGAACACCACTGCATACAGGTTGACCAGCGGGGAGAACAGTCTCACCCATTGCCAGGCCATCACCTCGCCTGACAGTCGGTTCGGCTCAACCAACTCGTACAAGAGAGGTGTGGCCACGACGAACGCCGAAGCGATCGCCACGTACGTCACCAGGGCGACTGCCAGTCGATCCGCGACCGGTTTGCGCAGCAGCAAGTACACAGTGCCCTGGGCAAGTGGTCCAGCCCCAAGCAGCGCACCAGCGACATACCACGTGCGGAACACCGGCTCGCTCCAACCGAAGATCGTCGTCGACGCCTCGGTGAGGGTGCCCAAGCCGTAGAGACCGACGCCGATCGTCCACCACAACACATACCGAGCCGACGGGTTGCGGCGCCAGTGCTGCCAGAGCACCCGGAAGAACGCAGCCGCGACCAGGGTGGTGACCACGGGCAAGTAGTGGATCAGATTCGACGACACGCGCCCTTCCCGCACGGCATCGGCAGCACTCAAGGCCAATCTGAGATCGACACCAAGTCGGACCGATCCCGGCAAACCACTCGTGCGTCGCAATCACCGGCACCGGGCAACACACGCCGGTGGACCACGCCGCCTCAAGGTGACGCGGTCGACGGGAGGCGCTACACCTCACCACGTGTCGGGCGACACCACCCGCACTTCGCTCGGTGGCAGGTTCGAGCAAGTTCGGACGCTGGAACTCGACGACGAATCCTCAGAGGTTGATCTCGTCGGCGTAGATCAGTCGTCGTTCCGGGACCCGCGGGCCGCGCTCGCCGAGGTCGGCGCGGTCGCCTTCGAGGATCTCCCATTCCTCGATGGCGACGCGCCACGTCTTCTGCGAGCCAGGTTTGCGCAGAGGGATGTTGACCGGTGACGACAGCTCTCCGACCCAGGCGGCCTCGCTCGCCGATCCGCCGGTTCCGCGGATCTTCAGCTCGACCGTGTCGACCGTATCCCACCCGAGATTCGTCGGGATGTTCGGGTCCTGCCGCTGCAGCCGAGCCAGCACGCGGCGGTTCGGGCTCACCACATCCTCCATCGACACGAGCGGCGGGGGGAACACCTGGTTCCGGCCGCGGATGCCGATGGGTCCGCTGACGACGACACGCACGTGCCGCTTGTCGGTGCGAGAGACGCTGGCGGTGCGGTCGGGAAGAAGCTGTACGAAGTCGCACTTGACCGGCTCGGACAGGTGACAGCCGTTGAGGCTCTCCGGCTGGTAGCGCGCCACCGCCAGCCGCACGAACGGCCAGAGCTTGTCGCCTGCGTCGATCGCCACGTCCACGTACCACAACTTCCGCTCGGCGTTGTATTGCGGCTCGTAGCCGAGCACGGTGACCCGAGGGGCACCGGGCACCGAATGCAGGTTCATCGTCACCGGTGGGGCGACAGGGCGGGCGTCGCCCGGTTCGTCGAGCCCGAAAACGCCGAGCAGGTTGTCGAACTCGAGGAACATGCCTCGGCTGGGGACATTGGCGGACAACCACACCGGGTCGGCACCCCACTGGCTGACCACGTTCCCCAAGCCCTTGTCCGCTCCTCCCAGCGCCACCAGCACGGCCAGCAACTCACCGCCACCGGACGAGTACCACGGGCGCTCCAGGTAGATACGCACCCCGGCGTGCCGGCTGCGACGCACGGCCATCGGCTGCTCCGGCTCGGTGCCCACCTCCCACCGCAGCAGTGGGAGCACCGAGTGAACGATCGGCGCCGCCGGCGTGGCAGAGCTCGGAACCGACACCGTGGTCGGATGCCCGACGACACTCTGGCCGTCGTCGCCCGCCGTCCCGTTGCTCGGCGTGAGCGTGGCGGCATCGAAGTACTCGCGGTAGCGAGTGGCAGCTCGGAACTGATACGTGACCTTGCGATGCTTGGTATCGCCCCACTGGTGGACGGCGCGGTGGAGCCACACCGGGCCGAATCCGCGGATCTCCAGCCTCTGGTCGGCGAGCACACCGTCGGCGAGGATCGCCACGTCCTCCTCGGGTCGCACCACGGTGGTGAACCCAACGCCGCCGACCTCGGCCGTCTCCGGGAGCGGCACGCTCAGGTCGTCCGTGTACTCGGTCCATGTCGCCTCCGCCGTCAGCTGCTCGGTGCTCGGCCCGTGCACGTCGATGCCGCCGAACAGCGAGGCGTCTGTCGAGCCCTTGAAGCGGAGGACACGGAGACCGACGGCGTCGGGAGCCTCCAGCGGTCGGGGCACCGCATGCACCATCGTCACCCGGTCGAACGGTGTGAAGATCCACATCCACCCGTCGGCGGCCGCCTCCGCGATGACCTTGTTGTTGCGGATGATCGGAGGCAGGAGCCGCCAGAACCCGAACAGGTCGAGATCCGACTCCGCCAGCGACGACGCCAAGCGGAATCGCTGCACGTCGCCGGGCGGCAGACCCATGCGGAGCACGCGCCCGTCCAACCGGCCGGCGAGCTCCTCCCTGGACTCGAGAACCAGACGGAAGGAGCGGGGCTCAGGCCAGGAGCCGTCGTAGCGCACCGTGAATCCCTCCACGCCGAACGGGAAGACGAGCTGCCGGTCACGGCCTGCGTCTTGGAACACCAACGAGATCCCACGCGCCACCGGATCAGGCAAGTACGGGAGCCGGAGGTCATCGGCACCGTGGGTGATGTACTGGCCGGGCGTCGGCGCCTCGCCGGGCTCGAGTGGAAGCTCCTTGAGGGTCGACGGCGGGACCCCCGGATCGCTGACCAGGGCGATGTCGGGTTGAGGGTCGTGGATGTTCGGGTTGTCGAGGCGCGGAACGCTCATGTCGAAGAGGGTCCCCGCCTCCCGGACGGCGACCCCGAGGAGCTTGCGGTGGTCGTCGGGATCGGTCGATCCGATCGCGTCGTCGAACGCACCGTGCAACTCTGCTTCGCTCTGGCTCGTCTTCGGTGCGACGAGGTGGCGCTCGGATTTGGCGTGATACCGGTGGCCGGGGTTGGCCGCCGCATAGGCCTGTGGCGACGTGACCGAGATGTCCAGCGTGTCCGGATCCTGCTCGACACCGGAGCGGATGACGAGTTGCAGTAGCGACTCGCCGGGGGAATTGGCGTGGCGGCTCACGACGGCCGGCGGTTGCACCGGTTCCCAACGCAGGAACGGCATGAGGGGCGTCACCGTGCGGGCATCGAGCACCTCATCCCCGTCGACGTCGACTGCCGCGGCGACCACCTCCGCATCGAGGACGGCCGTTCCGGCTGCAAGCGGGGTACCAGTGTCGAGGATCAGGTCCTCGAAGGCTCGGTTCACCTGGCCGGTGCGATCGATGTCGGCAAACGTCCGTGCCCTGCCCATTCGGGTCAGCGGTTGCGCGCGGCGGGTCCGCAAGCGGGCGACGATCTCGGGAGCAAGCGGCTGGTTCGTTTCGCCCACCGCGACGTCCGTGATGTCGACCGCAGCCGGCCCCTCGCTCGCGGCTCGCCGCCGTACGACGGTCGCCGCCGACTCGCTCCGCAACTCGGTGTCGAGACCGGGGCTCGGCGCAAAACCGGTGGGCTCGCCAACGGTCGCCGACACCGCATTGACCGCCACCGACGGTGCGGGTTGCACCGGGCCCACGTCGTGGCGCCGGCTGTTACCGGCGAGGTCGACACCCCAGGCCCGGAACGCATACGACCGCCCGTAGCGGAGCCGCGGCAGCGTGCCCGGTTCGACCCTGGCGTGCAGCACGATCGGGGTGATCGGGTCCGGGTCGGTGTCGGGATCTTCGACGATCTCCTCGCCCGCCTCGTGCCGGACTCTCTTGCCGGGCCGCGGGGCAGACAGGCTCCAGCCCCCCCAGCTGAACATCGCCTCGTGCACGTGCACCGGCGAGTCCTCCACCTCGGCCGTCTCCGTGGCCGTGGTGCTCTGGACATATCCTTCGTCGGCGACATCCTTCAGGACGGTCCCGTGATCGAGGACCTCGGCGTCCACACGGCGTGCATGGAGCGTGTACCACCGCTGCGTTTCGTCGTCGTAGACCTCGATGCGGTAACCCACGGTGACGTCCTCGGTGTGGAGGAGTGGCGACGATCCACCGAGGATTGATTGACCCAGGCTCACCTGGGACGCGATGCGGTCCTGGGTCTCCAGCGCTCGCCCGCTGCGGGCAACCGTGAACCCACCGGTCCGGTGGGCGGGCGTGGCGGCCGTCACGTCGGCGTTGCCTTCGGCAGCCGTGACCAGCCGCGGGATGGTCCAGAGGAAACGGTCCGTCTTGAGGGCCGCACCGTCGACATCCATGTTGAGCACGCGGAAGAGGCTCTCGTCGCCGATGCGGAGACGACCTGCGGACCACTCCTCGCCTGAATGGGGTTTGGTCACGAGGTCGTCGCCGATGGCCCGCGTCGTCGTGCGGCATTGCATGCCGGTGAGCCCCGCCTCGAATGTGATGCTCGCAGAGATCCACTCGCTGTCGATCAGCGCCGGGAGGTTGAGCACTCTGAGATCGATGACCAAGCCGAGCCGGCGCAGCACCCCCGGGTGGTCGCCGAGCAACGACACCCGCTCATGGAAGTCGGGGTCCGGGCGTGGCAGGTCGTCCCGGGTCATCCCGTCGATGGGTCGCACCGGGGGATCCACCGCAGCCGACTCGGGCCGCTCGTAGAAGCGGCGGGCGCGGTGGAATTCGGCGAATGCCCTCGTCAATCCCTCCAGGTTGGAGATGCTTCTCTCCACCGACCTGAGCGATGCCGGCTCGCCGGTCTTGCTCGGTTCGCGGACGATGCGGTCGTAGAGGTCCGTGAACGCCGACTCGTCGTATCCGGAGTCGCCGACATCGGCGATTCGGGTCATCAGCAACACGAGGGGATCGGCCTGCGGGTCGGGTGCGCCCGGTGCGGTGGGGTTGATCGCCATCGAGATGGCGGAGATCAGCTTGGCGCTGTCGTGGACCTCGCCGGCGCGGAACGTCCGCCAGTGGCGCTGCCGCCAGTCGGGTGGTGCCTGGCCCCGCACGGGAGTGTCTTCGGGGAAGACGGCCCGCCACACGTCCGGCTCGACGACGTCGAGCAGGGGCTCCACGTCGAGAGGGCCCGCCTGGTTGGAGAGCCCGATGGCGGCGCCGGAGAGTACCCGGGCCCAGTCGACAAACGTCGGGAAGGCGCCAAGCGGTGACTCGTCACCGTCGGGAGTGAGCTGGGGGGAGATGAACAGCGAAACGTGGAAAGGGGCGTCGTCGTCTGCGCTGTAGGGGAGCGCCACGACGGTGAATCTCTCGACGGCCACGTCACACCCCCGCAAACGCCAGGCAGTACTCGGACCAGGCCGGGGAGGTCCCGTCGGCTTCGAGTCCCATCACGTCGACGAAGTTCGGATCTCCGTTGGAGCCGGCGAACTGGCGTTCGGCGCGAATGCTCACCGACGTGGAGAAGAACAGCACCTCTACCTTCACGGTGATCGAGGCGCTGCCGACCATCTTGCCGGTGTTGAAGTCATAGTTCAGCTCGAGATACAGCTCGATAGAGGCCGAAATGAGGCCGAGCACGTCGACTTCGCCCCTGAGGCGGAAGTAGCCGGCGAGGGAGCCCGCATCACCCTCCAACCGCATGTAGATCCCGAGCATCGCCGACACCGACCCGGACGCCACCCCGAAGTCCACCGCCAGGACGGCACCCGCTTCGAGGCTCATCTCGAGGACGACCAGGCCCTGTGGGGACAGGCGGAGCCCGAAGAACCCGCCGCCACCGATGAACAGGACGGCAAGGGTGAAGGGCCGCTCCCTCGTGCAGAAGTTGAAACCGACGGTCACCATCTCGCCGAGGAACGGCACCTGGATGTCCGCTCCCAGGGACAGGTTCGACAGGTTGAAGACACCGATGGCGACGTTGGGGAGGTCCTGGGTGAACCCGGCGCTGAGCCCCGAGGCGGTGACGTCGAGGAACGGTGGGTCGGAGAAGCCGTCGAACGGGATCAGCTCCTTGAGCACCTCGATGAAGGCGAGCATGCCGCGGAACTCGATCTCGGCGAGGACCACGTCGACTTCGGGCTTGCCTTCCGACCCGGCGCGGAACGACAAGTGGTCGAATGCGAATCGGACGAGGTCGGCGCCGGGAAGCAGGTTGAGGGCGAAGTCCTTCAGCTCGGCGAGGGCTTCGACTCCGAGCTCGCCCTTGCCGTTCATCCTGCCTTCGACGGCCAGGACCAGGCTGCGTTCGGTCAGCTCCAGCACGGGGCTGTTGTCGTCTGGCCACGACTGCAGCATCGGTGTCCACTCGTACCGGTACGAGAACATCGTGCTGCTCGAGCCGAGCCCGTTGACAAAGCGCACGATGTCCTCGATGAGGTCGGCTGCGGTGCACACCACTCCGAGGATGTCGGCGATGGTCTCGAGCTGGCGGCCGATGAGGGGCGGGAGCATCGTGGCCACTTCGCGGATGTCCGGGATGGCATCGCACATGTCCTGGAGAGGCCCGCTCAGGTCGCCCGTCACCTGAGCCGGATCGGCGTCGATGAGACCGGCGATGGCGTCGACGATCGCAGTTGCCGCGTCCTGCACGCGGGTTCGCAGCGCTACCGCGGCATCGAAGGCGGCCTGGGCCTGCTGCTGCAGCTCCGCTGCCTTGTCCTGCGCTCGGGTTCGCAGCTTGTCGGCCTCGGCCACCGCATCTTCGACCATGCGTTTCACCCGGTTGAGGTCGTCGATGAACGCTTCGATCCGATCGAGCGTGTCGGACACGACCGTTGGGGCGTCGTCCAGGTCGATCCCGATCGTGTCGAGCAGCTCGACGAGGTTCACCAGGCCGAACAGCTTGGGCGAGACGTTCTTCAGGAACTCGACGGGGTCGAACGTTCCCGAGGCGATGTTGTCGAGGTCGTCCACCGTGCCCTTGAGGCGGGAGAGCCCTGCGACGTTGAGGTTGGGCTGGACGAACCCGCCGGCCTTGTCGCTACCCGACGACTGGCCCTCACCAAAACCGAGCTCGACGGGGGCGACCAGCTCTGCCCACACCTCACCTGCGTTGGCGCCGGTGTCGAACCGGTCGGTGACGTACGTCGGGAAGTAATTGACTTTGACCGGGCCGGTTCCGGAGAGCTGTTCGACGGCGTCGACCGTGATGGCGGCGATGTCCATCTGCGGCGTCGCGCCACCGGTGAAGGCCGTCGCATCGAACGTCAAGCTGGCGGTGGGGGCGATCGTGTCTCCGCCCTTGCGCACCGGAGCGAACGCGATGTTCTGCCCGTCCGCTGCGATGGTGCGGTGCGGCGAGTGGACGTTCTCGATGTCCTGTTGGTCCGTGTACGCCTCAGCGACCCAAGTCAACGGCGTGGCGAGACGGACCGCGCGGTCCTCGTGGTCCCGGCAGTGCAAGATGAAGACGAATGGCTGGCCGTTGACATGCGGCACGAAGGCCTTGTCCTGCTGGTCCCCCGTCGGCTCCGGATTCAACGTCGGTGTCACCAGGGGTTCCAGCGTGATCTCGGTGAACGGCATGTCGGCGGACGTGAAGCGTTTCACCGGCTGGCGAACGACGAGGAACTTGCGCTGGTACAACCCGGCGATCGAGTTGACCGGCTCCCTCATCTTGCGCTCGGTGAGCTTCACCAGGCTCGCCCGATGCCCGAATGGCCAGAGGTATCCGGGGTAGACGACCTTGACGAATTGGTCGCGGCCCATGGGTGCGATGTGCTCCCAGGACTCCAGCGACGACATCTTCGCTTCCGAGTAGTCGATGGTCTCCCACTCACCGTGGAAGTCCAACCAGGCGCCGAGGGCGGATACGTAGAGGCGCCGCGCATCCACGGGCTCCGGTCTGAGCCTCTTGCCGTCTTTGCCGATCCACGTTTCGGCGCTTTGCCGGACGAGCATGTGGCGGTCGGCCCCATCGAGCGACATGCGGAAGGGAACGTTCTCGTGGGGCGGTTTCTTGACCTGGGAGAAATCGGCCATCGCCTCCCGGTCGCGCGTCCAGACGGCGCGGATGATCCGCTGGCGCGCCGTCGCCTCGTCGATGCTGATCGACTCGTCCGGTGCGGTGCGTCGCACCCCGAGCCGGCTGTGCCACAGTTCGATCCGGTGCTCTGCATCGGCCGCGGGCACCGGCGCGGTGGCATGGGTCCAGCCGCCCATGGCGCTCGGGCTGATGATCAGCCGGTAAGGGGCCTCGATGGCGGTCTCGAGCGTTCGCGGCTCGCGACTCAGCCGGGGTCGGGGTGGGAGGCTGATGTCGATCTCACCGGCCACGATGCCGCCACCCCCGACCAGCCCGGGCAAGCGCACGGTGCGTCCGCCGATGGTGATCTCGGTCTCGACGGCGTCGCCGGCCAGGCCACGTCTGCCGGTGCTGACGGCACCCAGCCGGTTGTGGATGCCTCGGGCGATGCGGCGGTCGCGCATCAGCTGAATCAGGCCTGCGGTGGTGGTCGGATCGGGAGCAGGGCGGCGGGCGCTGGCCGGGCCGGCCACCAGCCCCGCTTCCGTCACCATCGCCACCACGCCGGTCGACAGCCCGAGGATGGGGCCGGTCGGCGGAAACGGCACTCGCCGCGGTCGCGGTCGCGCCAATGGGTGGACGCGCATCTGCAGTTGTGAGATCGCAGCGAGGATGTCCTCCTGGGTGAACGGTATCTCCGCCCCGGCGGCGAGCTCGAAGACGAGCCGGCTGGTCTTGGCGGGGCGAGCCTCTTCGGGCCGCTTGAAGCCGTCGAGCGGCGGAGTCTCGGGCTGGTCGTCCGGTTCGTCGTCGTCGGGAACGTCGACCTTGACTTCATAGATCGCCCGCTCGGTGAGATGTTGGAACGGCAGGTGCACGACGAGGCTGCCCCCGTCAGGCCCGGCACGGAGAACAGGATGTTCCCCGACGAGCAGTTCCACGTCGTAGGCGGCGATCCGCATCGCCACCAGATCGGCCCCCCTGACGACATCCACGACGAGATCGGGCACGTCTGCCGTTCCAAAGAACAGTTCGACGGGGTCGAGGGCACGACTGAAACCGTCGGCGAAGCGTTCCATGTCGACGTTCAACGGTTGGCGGTGTTCGCTCGCGCGCGCTCTTGCCACACTCTCTCCCAATGTGCCATTTCAGGTCTACACGGGCAAAACTTCCAGCGGAAGGCGGGTTTTCGCGGCCTTGCCTCGGGGGAGTCCTCCGGCGATCCGCCGTGTCGCTGGATGCGGCGAGGGCCTCGAGGGTGCGACACCGGCCCCCGTTCCGCGGGTTGGGGCGGCTGATAACCTGGCAGGCAACGGAGAGGTGGCCGAGCGGTCGAAGGCGCTCGCCTGCTAAGCGAGTAGGGGGTGTTGAGCCTCCTCGAGGGTTCAAATCCCTCCCTCTCCGCCCGAACGACCCCGCCCCGATCGGCGGGGTCGTTTCGCTTCCGCGACCGGCGCGCTTTCGGCACCCTCCTAGCCTGCGGCGGTGCGTTTCCTTCCCATCCGCGGCCCGCGACTCGCCCAGCGGCTGGTCAGACTCATCGTGGGGCTGATCCTCTTCGGGGTCGGCTCCGGGTTGATGCTGCAGTCGACGCTGGGGCTGTCACCGTGGGACGTGCTCCACCAGGGCCTGACGGTGCAGCTCGGGTTGAGCGTCGGCACCTGGACCGTCATCGTGTCATTCGTCGTGCTTGCGTTGTGGCTGCCGCTGCGAGAGCCGTACGGTTTGGGCACGCTGCTCAACGCCCTGATCATCGGTCCCTCGATCGATGCCACGACGGCGCTCGTCGCCGAACCGGAGGCGCTGGTGCTCCGCATCCTGCTGATGACAGGTGGCGTCGTGGTGGTGGCGATCGCCACGGGCCTCTACATCGGAGCGCAGTTCGGGCCCGGACCGCGCGACGGTCTCATGACCGGTATCGCCCGCCGTGGCCCGTCCATCCGCCTGACGAGAGCCGCGATCGAGATCAGTGTGCTTCTCGTCGGCTGGCTGCTCGGAGGCACCGTCGGTGTCGGCACCGTGTTCTTTGCGCTGGCGATCGGACCGCTCGTCCAGTACTTCCTCCCACTGCTCACCGTCGAGGTCCCGGGCAGCACGCTGCCGTCCGGATAGGCAACGCGACATCGCCAACCGTGCTTGCACCACGGGCCGTCCGCCCCTGGACGCGAACACGCCATGTCCGGCACGGTGATGGATGGTGGAGCCCGTGTGACGCACCGGGCCACCGAAGGAGCCAGAGATGACCGTCGGCGACCTCGGCACTTCGCACGTGCCGGCTTCAAGCGAAGTTCTCAACCCCAATCTCATCGCCCGCCATCAGTTCGAGATGACGCGGCCGTACATCCAGCAGATCAACGAATGTGCGGGGTTGGCGGAGTGGCTCTTCCAGCCGCAGCAGGTGATGGAAGTGGTCATTCCGGTGCTGATGGACGACGGCGCGGTGGAGACCTACATGGGATACCGCGTGCTGCATTCGAGTGTGCGCGGCCCGGGCAAGGGTGGGATTCGATACCACCCCAAGGTCGATCTCGACGAGGTGCGGGCGCTCGCCTATTGGATGACGCTCAAGTGCGCCCTGGTCGACATCCCGTTCGGAGGCGCCAAGGGTGGCGTGATGTGCGACCCGCGCGCCTGCAGCGAGGCGGAGCTCGCCCGTATCACGCGCCGCTTCATCACGGCTCTGGGCGACAACATCGGGCCGTATACCGACATCCCGGCGCCGGACGTCTACACCAACTCGCAGACCATGGCCTGGATCTACGACACGTATTCGATGATGCATCCCGGAGAGAACAACCTTCCCGTCGTCACCGGCAAACCGCTGGAATTGGGCGGCTCACCGGGCCGCGATGCTGCAACCGCACAGGGGGCTGTGTTCGTCGCCGAGCACTTCATCGAGATGGGTGCGCTCAAGGACATCTCCGACCTCGCCCATACGACCGTGGCCGTGCAGGGCTTCGGCAATGCGGGGTTCCACGCCGCCCGGTTGCTCGCCGGCGAAGGAGCCACCGTCGTGGCGGTCAGCGACTCCCGCGGTGGCATCTTCGATGCGGCCGGACTCGATCCGCGGAGGGTGCTCGAGCACAAGACGGCCACTGGATCGGTCGTCGACTACCCCGGCGCCAAGCCGCTGGCGCCCAAGGAGGTGCTCGAGGCGCCGTGCGACATTCTGGTTCCGGCAGCGTTGGAGAACCAGATCACGGCGGAGAACGCCGCCCGCATCACGGCGCCGCTGGTCCTGGAGGCGGCCAACGGCCCGGTGACGCCGGCGGCCGACCGGATCCTCGCCG
This sequence comes from Acidimicrobiia bacterium, assembly GCA_965216945.1. Taxonomy (GTDB): domain Bacteria; phylum Actinomycetota; class Acidimicrobiia; order Spongiisociales; family UBA5794; genus DATHZQ01. The sequence goes on from CBDCGU010000003.1 coordinate 1,873,164, forward strand.
AGCGAGGCATCTACGTGCTGCCCGACATCCTGGCGAACGCCGGTGGCGTCGTGGTGAGCTACTTCGAGTGGGTGCAGAACCTGGAGAACCGCCGGTGGGAGGAACGGGACGTGATGGACAAGCTGCGTCGCATCATGCGGCGGGCTACGGAGCGAGTGGTCACCAAGCGAGTCGCTCTGATGGATGCGCACGGGCACTACCAGCGGGAGTGGCGAAAGAACCACGACGATGGGGATCTCCCGATGCCTGACCTGCGGACGGCGGCACACGTGCTCGCCCTCGGCGCATGCGCCACGGCTGCTCTGCAGCGTGGCATCTGGCCGTGACCGACCCCGGCTCGACCCGGTCCGGACAACGAAAGAGCCCGTCCGGAGACGGGCTCTTTCGCTGTGGTAGGAAGCGGCATTGTACCCAACGGGCCCCAGCCTGAGTAGGTGGCATCACGCAAACGTTTCGCGTGCTGACCGCCTCGTCAGCAGATGGTGCCGTCGTCCTCGACGAAGCACGCATCCGATTGGAAGGCGTTCCATTGGGCGACGTCGCGGCGGAGCTCGGCGAGGTAGGCGGCGATCTCGCCGGGGTCGGTGACGGCGACCGAACCCTCTTCGATCCGCGGGGATGCGAGCCCGGCATCCTCGACCTCGCGGAACGCAACCACCAGGCGGCGCAGCTCGGTGGCGATGGCGTCGGCGGCCGCCGACTCCGGCGGGCGGTGCAGCTCGATCATGCGCTCGACCAGGCGGTGACCAGGTCGTCGAGGATGCCGAGGGGCACAGGGCCGGACCCGAGAACGGTGTCGTGGAACGACTTGATGTCGAACGCCGCCCCCATCCGAACCTCGGCCCCATGGCGCATGCGCACGATCTCGCGCCGGCCGATCATGTAGCCGAGCGCCTGACCCGGCCAACCGATGTAGCGGTCGACCTCCGCCTCGACGTTGTTCGCCGCCTGCGGCGTGTTCTCCAGCATCCAGTCGATGGCGTCTTGGCGCGACCAGCCCAGGGCGTGCACCCCGGTGTCGACGACGAGCCTGCCCGCTCGCCACGAGTCGAACGACAGCATGCCGAACCGGGTGGTGTCGTCGGTGTAGAGCCCCATCTCCTCGGCCAGCCGTTCGGTGTAGAGACCCCAGCCTTCCACGTAGGCGTTGACGATGGCGTGCTTGCGGAACTCCGGTATGTCCTCGAGCTCCTGGGCAATGGCCAGCTGGAGATGATGGCCGGGGATCGATTCGTGGAATGCCAGCGCCTCGGACTCGAACCTGGTGCGGGTGGTCGGCTCACTGGTGTTGATGAAGAACTGCCCGGGCCGGCTCCCGTCCGCGGCCGGAGGGAAGTAGTACCCGAGCGGCGCCTCCTCGGCGCCGGGGCCCGGGATCTCAGCCATGCGACAATCCGCACGGGGCAGCCGGCCGAACCACTGCGGCATGGCGGCAGCGGCGCGATCCAGGGCGCCCTGTGCTGCGGCGACGATCTCGTCGCGCGTCGTGAAGCGCAATGCAGGGTCGTTGCGGAGGCGTTCGAAGATCTCGGCGAGATCGCTTGTGCCGAGGACCTTCGCCCCGAGCGCTCGATACTCGTCCCCCAGCTGGTCGATGATGTCGAGGCCGATCCGGTGGATGTCGAGCGCCGGCATCTCGAGTGAAGTGTGGCGACGGATGGCGCGGCGGTAGACGTCGTCGCCATCGGGCAGCCAGTTGACCCCGCTGCGCTCGGCGGAGCGCGCCTTGGGTGCCACCTCGCCGGCCAGCGCCTCCCGGTAGTGGGCGAAGCCTGGGCGCACCGACTCGGAGACGGCCGTGCTGAGCCGGTTCCGCCACGCCGTCTCCTGTTCGGGTGTGAAGGCGGGCGGTGCGGCGATCGTGACGAACGGGTCGGCGTCGAGCGGCGTTGCCAGATAGGCGTCGAGCTGGGCGATCACCTTCTCCACGGCGATTTGCGGCGGCGTACGGTCCTTCGCCAGCCCCTGGCGGAGCCGGTGCACGGCCTGCTCGAACAGCCCTCCGATCTTCGAGAACTTGGCAACGACCGCATCGGCGTGGTCGGGGGTATCGATGGGGAGCTGGCCGACGAGTTGCAGCAGCTCGATGTGGACCCCGGTCGACGGGCTGACGTCGAACTCGGCCAGGCGGGAGTGCATCGGTGTGGCCAGCCCGGAGGCTTCGTGGATGAGCACGCCGCGGGTCACGGTCTGATCGGTGGTGAGCGTGGCCGGATCGATCGCCTCCGCACGTCCCACGAAGTCGTCGAGCCGTGCCATCTGGGCGTCCTCCGCCTGCCGGCTCAAGTCCTCCAGGCGATCGTCGAAGCGGTGGTCACCGAGCAGCATCGCCATCGTCGGAGCCACCGTCGACAGGACGTACTCCCAGTACTCGCCGGCAAGGGCGTCGATGTCGTCAGTTGCGTTCGTCATGGTTCGCCGAGGCTAAACCGCACCCACTCACCCGCAAGCCCCGGTGCCGGAGTACCGCTCGAGCCGGCGGGGCTGCCGTCAGGAAGCCCGCACCCAGTCGTCGACCATGCGTTCCAGCGTCGGCAGCGGTACGAGACCGGAGGAGAGCACCGTGTCGTGGAAGCCCTTGATGTCGAAGCGATCGCCCATTGCCGCCTCGGCCTGCGCCCGATACCGCATGATCTCGAGCCGGCCGACCATGTAGGCGAGCGCCTGGCCCGGCATGCCGATGTAGCGGTCGACCTCGCCTTCGATCGTTCCCATCGACATCGGCGAGTTGTCGGCGAAGTAGTCGATGGCTTGCTGGCGCGTCCACCCCATGGCGTGGAGCCCGGTGTCGACCACGAGACGTCCGGCTCGCATCGAGTCGGCCGACAGCATGCCGATGCGCTCCATCGGTCCGCTGTAGAGCCCCATCTCGTCGGCGAGCCGCTCGGTGTAGAGCCCCCACCCTTCGGCGTAGGCGGTCACCGTGGCGTGCTTGCGGAACTCCGGCACGTCGTCCAGCTCGCCCGAGATCGCCAGCTGGAGATGATGGCCGGGAATGCCTTCGTGATAGGCCATGGCCTCGATCTCGAATCGATGCCATCGGGTCGGGTCGGCCGTGTTGATGAAGAACGTGCCGGGCCGCGACCCGTCGGTAGCCGGCGGGAAGTAGTAGGCCGTCGGGCCGTGCGGGGTCTCCTGCACCACGCAGTCCGCCTGGGGAAGCCGGCCGAACCAATCACCCATGGCAGCCTTGGCCTTGGCAAGAGCCACCTCCGACGCCGTGACGATCGAAGGTCCATCTTCGAAGCGCAGTGCCGCATCGTCACGGAGCCTCGTGTAGATCTCGGTCAGGTCGTCGGCTCCCAGCACCTCGCTGCCGAGCCGGCGGTACTCGTCTCCGAGCTTGGCGATCTGCCCCAGCCCGATCTCGTGGATCTCCTGGGCCGACAGATCGACCGACGTGTGACGCTTGATCGCCCGGCGATACAACTCCTCGCCGTCATCGAGGAAGCAGACGCCGGGCTCGTCGGCGGAGCGGGCGACCGGAGCCACTTCGTCGCGAACGACACGGCGATACTCGTCCCATGCCGGACGGATCTTGGCGGCGACCACTGCGGCGATCTCCTGGCGCCACGCCGCCTCGTCTGCGTCGCTGAAGCCGGGTGGGGTCCGCAGGGAAGTGTAGGGGTCGGCGTCTGCCGCAGTCGACAGGTAGTCATCGAGTTGTTCGAGCGTCTTCTCCACGTGATAGGCGATGGGGGTCCGTCCGTTGGCCACGCCCTCCTGCAACCGCACGGCCGACTCATGGATCGCCCGCGCCATGCCTTCGAACTTCGCCGGCATCTTTGCCGCATGCTCCGGCTCGGTGAGGGGGAGCATCGGGATGACGACCGGCAACGCGGTTTGCAGTCCGATCGTGTGGTTGACGGCCAGCTCGGCCTGCCTCGTCTCCTCCATGTCGGCGCCCGTGCCCGCCTCGAAGATCAGCACGTCGCGTGAGATGCGCTCGTCGGGAGTGAGGTCCGCCGGGTCGATGGCCTCGGCGCGGCGGACGAAATCACGCAACCGGGCGATGTGAGCATCTTCGGACGCCCGTGACATCTCCTCGAACCGATCGTCGAAGCGGTGGTCGCCGAGCATCAGGGCCTGGGTGGGTTGGTGTTCGAGGGCGTAGTCCCAGTATTCCTGCCCCAATGTGCGCAGCGCTTCGTTCATCTTCGTCCCTTGGAGAGTCGGCAGCGGCTGAAGGCTAGTGCCCCGTCACACATCATTTGCCGCGTTCAGGACGGCCAGGACCGCCGCTGGCGGCGTCCTCGTCCTTGACGCATGGCATGAATGCGCCTGCGTCCTGCGTCCTTGCCAACAACGTCCCTGACTCGCCCTGAACATCGCCAAGGTCGTGAGACGGAGCACCAGTTGTGCTCCACCACCAGGCGAAGCGTCACGGCTCGGCATCGGTCCGCGAAGGCGCGGAAGGGCCGGGCGCGTTCGCAAATAGGGACGTCCGGACAGCGAACGGTGAGGGCGACTCGTTAGCCTTGAGAGAAGGGATCAGAATCGGGTGTTCCGCACCGAGGGATAGGAGGTGTGGCGGCGTGACCAGCCCCGCGGTCCGTGGCGTCGTAACCGTCGCGTTCGCCCTCGTTTTGGGTGCGTGCGGCGGCGACGACACCTCAGAATCCGTCGACTTCGAACACCCTCCGGTCGAGATTGGTGTGATCACCGACCTGACCGGCCCCCGAGTTGCGGTCGGCCTCGACATCCGACAGGCCACCGAACTCGCTGTGGCCGAGGTGAACGACTCGGGCGGGATCAACGGTTCCGAGCTGAGGGTGACGATCGTCGACACGGCATCCGAGGTCGACAACGCCGTCACGGGTTTCAGGAACCTCGCCGATGCTGGTGTACTCGCCGTCAGCGGTCCCTTGTCGTCGCGCGAGGCGGATATCCTGTTTCCCGAGGCAGCATCACGGCGGCTCCCCATCGTGACGGGAACGGCCAACAAGGAAGACATCACCCGCGCCGGTGCGGGCTGGGCGTTCCGTAACACGGCGACGAATCTCGAGCTCTTTTCCGCGGCAATGCCGAAGTGGCAGGACGAGTACGCCATCAAAACCGCCGTGGTCGTGTACGACGAAGTGGGGCCGGCCTGGGTGGACGCCGCGACGAATGCCATCCCCGACGTGGCCGCGGCCGAAGGTATCACCATCGTCAACGAGGACGAGCCCGTGACGTTCCAGCAAGGTGACACGGACTTCACGGTCACGGTGCAGCGCATCAAGGAGCACGACTCCGACGGAGTGATCGTGATCTCCAACGCACCTGAGGCCGGGCTGCTGGCTCGTGAGCTGGCGCAGCAGGACCTGGGACGGGCAGTGCTGGGCCATCCCGCCCAGGCGGCGGAAGGGTTCTTCAGTCAGGGTGGTGAGGACATCGACGAATGGGTGCTGCCGCTGGTGTTCGACAGCCAGTCGACCGAGCCTGCTGCGGCGGCGTACCAGGCGGCCATGAGCGAGGACGGTGACGAGCTGGTCTTTGCCGAGGCGGCCAACTACTACGACACCGTCAAGCTGCTTGCCGAGGTGATGATCAACGCCGGAATCAACGGGGCGACCGATGTCGAGGACGCACGTCTCCGCATCCGCGACGGACTCTTGGGGCTGGAGGGCTTCGTCGGGATCACGGGTGTCATCACGTTCGACGATGCGGGGAACGCCGCCAAGGAGGTCTACGTCAAAGTGGTGGAGCTCGGCGACATGCGCACGCTCGACTGATCGCGGCGGTTGGTGCTTCAGGTTCTCGTTGCAGGGCTTGCGGTGGGTGCCACCTATGCGCTGCTCGCAGTGGGCTACACCCTCGTCTTCGGAGTCATGCGGCTGCTGACGCTGGCCCATGGCATGGTGCTCATGGCGGCGGGTTTTCTGATGCTCGTCGTCACCGAAGCGGCAGGGGCGTCGATCTGGGCAGCCCTCGTGATCGCCGTTGTCATCGGGGCTGTGCTGAGCATGCTGACCGACGTGGTGAGTTTCCGCCCCGTGGGGTACGGCCGGCCCATCTCGGCGGCAGTATCGACGATCGGGTTCGGGCTGGTGATTCGTGAGGTGATCGTTCAGCTCCTGGAAGGAAACGTCTCCCGGGGTCCGTCGTACACGACTCCCGAGCTCGATTTCCGTGTCGCCGATACCGTCGTCGATGGTGTCGACATCATCACGCTGCTGATCGCGGTTGCCGTCGCCGGTGTCGGGCATTGGTTCGTGCAGCGCACGAGGTGGGGTGCGTCGATGCGTGCGTTCTCGCACGATCCGGAGGCGGTGCGGCTGCTCGGCATCCCGGTGCGCCGGGTGGTCCTGTTGACGCTGGCAATGGCAGGAGCCCTGGCGGGTCTGGCCGCCTTTCTCACGGTGTGGAGCACCGGCGGGGGTGTGAGCCCCGATCTGGGATTCGACCTCACGCTGATCGGGCTGGTGGCGATGACCATCGGGGGCATCGGAAGTATCCCAGGTGCGCTCGTCGCCGGAGTCGGCCTGGGGGTGGCGTCGCAGCTTCTGGCGTACCGAGCACCTGCCGGCTTCCAGGAGGCGGTGCCGTGGGTGCTGGTGATCATCGCCTTGACGGTGCGCCCGCGCGGTTTGTTTCGGGGCATGACATGATCGACGCACTCTTCAGCGAATCCTCGCTCGCCATACTCGGCATCGCCATCGTCGCCGCGGTCGGCATGAACCTGGTGTACGTGACCGGCCAGCTCAACCTCGGCCAGGCCGGGTTTGCCGCCATCGGTGCCTACAGCGTGGCGCTGCTCGACCTCGAGGTCGGCTGGCCCGTCCCGGTGATGCTGCTGGCCGCCGCCATCGTCGCCGCAGTCATTGCCGTTCCGCTGGCATTGTGGGCGTCCCGGCTCGGGGGGGTCGGTCTCATCCTGGGGACGCTGGCGTTCGGTGAGATGGTTCGAATCGTCATCGACAACAGCGACCGCCTCGGGGGGGCGGACGGTCTCATTCTCGAGTCGCGCACCGATCTGAGGACCGTCGCCGTCACCTGCGTGATCGTCCTCGTGGTCGGTGCCCTGTGGATGGCGGGACGCCGCGGCATCGAGGCTCGGTCGTTGTTCGACGATGCCGATGCGTCTGCCGCATCCGGCGTCCACGTCCGCCGGGTCAAGGCCGCGGCGATGGTGGCGAGCGCCGCCGTCGTGGCAGTGTCGGGTGGTCTTCTCGCCCTGACGATCGGTGGGATCGCACCTGAGGACTTCGCCGTGGAGCACTCGTTCGACATCGCGCTGTTCTCGTTGGTTGGTGGCGCCCACAGCCTCGTGGGGGCCGTTGCGGGGGCGGCCGTGGTCGAAGTCGTCAGCGGATCGCTCGGTGCATCACTGCGCACCGGCGTGTTGGACCAGTGGGCTGCCGTGCTGTACGGCGTCGCCATCGTCGTGTTGATCGCCGTGCTCCCTGAGGGCATCGTGAGCCGGCGCACTGCGTTGCGATGGGGGGCGCCACTGCGGCGTGTGCGTCGGGCGATCGAGCGTCGCCGTGCGTCGGGCCACCACACCGAGCCCCATCGCAGTACCGAGGCGACGGTCCTGGCTGTCGACGGCGTTTCCCACAGCTACGACGGGATCGTCGCTCTGCACGATGTGACGCTGCGGGTTGGTCGCGGCGAGGTGCTGGCTCTCATCGGAGCGAACGGCGCCGGGAAGTCGACGCTCATCGACGTCGTCACCGGACGGGTCCCCGCCCAGGCGGGGACGATCTCGCTCGAGGGACGCCCGATCCAAGGTCGGCGCGCCGATCAGCGGGCCCGGGCCGGATTGGCGAGGACCTTCCAGGACGTGCGGACGTTCGCCCATCTCACCGTCGAGGAGCACGTACGGGTGGCGTTGCGGCCGGGCGTCGCCCTCGTCGAAGTGGAACGCAGCCTCGCCGCGGCAGGCCTTCTCGAACGCCGCGATCAGCTGCCGGCCCGCTTGAACCCGGCCGAGCGGCGCCGGCTGGAGATTGCGCGGGCCATGGCCGGACGGCCCGAGGTCCTCTTGCTCGACGAGCCATCCGTCGGCATGGTGGAGGCCGAGCGGGAGGAGATCGCCGCGTTGGTCGATGGCTTCCGTAGTGAGGGTATCGCCGTGGTGGTGGTGGATCACAACCTGGACTTGGCGCTCGGTGTGGCGGATCGAGTGGCGGTGCTGGATTTCGGGCGCGTGATCGCGGTCGACACGCCGGGCGAGATCTTCGACGACGAGAGAGTTCGGGCGGCCTACCTCGGTGTCGACGATCCGCAGGATCTCAACGGGATGGTGGACCGATGACGTCGCTCGAGGTGCGAGGCCTGTGTGTCGGCTACGGCGCTGTTTCCGCTGTCGACGATGTGTCTTTCCGCGCAGAGCCGGGTGAGCCGGTTGCCGTGCTCGGTCGTAACGGCGCAGGCAAGTCGAGTCTGCTGGCTGCCATCGCCGGGTTGGTGCGGCCGAGCGCGGGCAGGGTGCTGCTCGGCGGCCGCGACATCACGGCTCTGCCGGCGGAGCGCCGGGCGCGGGCCTCCCTGGCGCTGGTTCCCGAGGGCCGGCGGATCTTCCCCAGGTTGACGGTGGAGGAGAACCTGAGACTTGGTGGTTTCTGGAGCGGCCGCGATCGCCGCGATGTGAATCTGGCGCGGGTGGTTGGCCTCTTCCCGGTGCTCGGGCAGCGTCTCGGGTCGCCTGCGGGACAGCTGTCGGGGGGTGAGCAGCAGATGGTGGCCGTCGGCCGGGCGCTCATGTCGGAGCCCCAGGTGCTCCTTCTCGACGAGCCGTCCCTCGGCCTGGCGCCGGCAGCAGTCGCCGAGGTGTATGCCCAGTTGCGCATCCTGCAGGCGGAGGGTCTCACGTTGCTGCTTGTCGAGCAGCAGGTGCGACGCGCTCTCGACTTCGCTGCCGATGCCATCGTGCTCGATGCGGGCCGGGTGGCGGCCCACGACGTGCCCGATCGCCTGCTGGAGGACCCCCGGTTGTTCAACGCCTACATGGGTACCCGGCCGAGGTGAGCCGCAAGCCGACCGTCAGGTCGGGCAGCCCTGTTCGTGGGGCGCCAACGGGCGGACGTTGAAGCGATAGACCTCGCCGGCATCCTCGAAGAACGTCATCTGGTTGGCGGTGGCGAAGATCTCGCCGGCGGTTGCGGCGTCGCTGCCGTCGAGCACGACGCACTGCAGCTCGCCGAACCCGGTGACCGGGATGTCGGCGGCGGGCGTGGACAGTGGCCAAGGCTCGACCGTGGCGAGCTCGTCGTTCTCGACCCCGAAGCTCGAGGTGATGATCACCTGGTAGCGGTCGGCGTCCCACTCGACGGCCGTCTCCGAAACGGCGAACGTGCCGAGCAGGCCGTAGAGATCGGCGTAGGGCTCGATCTCAGGGTTCGTGTCGGGGCTGATGCCAAGGGCGTAGATCGATGCACGATGCGGTGCGTCGTCGACATAGACGAACACGGTGTCAGGGGCGTCGGCGACGCCTTCATCCGCCACGTAGTGCTCGTCGACGATGTCGGGCAGGCCCGTCGTGTCGATGGCCTCCCGGACAGTCGACATATCGCCCTCGTCGAGCTGCACCATGTGGTAGTTGGTCACCAGCGGTCCGGGGAAGATCTCCGGGATGGGACCGGGAACCAGCAGCCGCCCGTCCGCATAGAGGACGTACTGCGGTGCCGGGTTGTAGATGAACTCGATCGGGGCGAACCCTCCCTCGTTGCGCACTTCGAGCACGAGCGCATTCGGATCGACGGTGTCGGGCGTTGTCCCAGACCCGTCATCCCCACCGCCACAGGCAGCGGTGGCGAGCGCAAGGGCGAGTGTGAGCACTGCGAGATGTTTCATGCGGCTGGGACGATCCAAGCACCGAACCGGGTTCCCGTCTGGTGACTGGGGCGCGGGGTCGAGCCCCGTGCGGCTGCGACCGTCTGAGCTTTCGGTCACCAGCCCGTCGCTGTACCCTTACGTCCTCGCACCCGATCCCCATCGGATGCGTGTGCGCCCGTAGCTCAATTGGATAGAGCGTCTGACTACGGATCAGAAGGTTGGGGGTTCGAGTCCCTCCGGGCGTGCTGACGAAGCCCCTGCGTAAGCGGGGGTTTCGGCGCGTCGAGGGTGCGCCGACGTTCGGCGAACCGACCGCTGGGAGCCATTCTCGGGAGCCATCCTTCAAGGCGTTCGCCTGCATCTGCGAGCTTCACCCGGCCGAAGATCCTGGTTCTGGGGTAGGTCGATGGAGGTGGGCGCGCCTCGCACGCCAACAAAGGCGCGCCTGGCGCGCCGGGGCTGCCTATAATCACAAACCTGTGATTTGGTCGCCGGAGGTCTGGATGTCTCTCGTAGATGAACTCGATGGTGCGATCCGAAGCACTCAGCGGGAAGTTGAGGCGCTTGAGGAGCAGCTCGCATCGTTGAAGCGTGAACTGGCTCGCCTGCGCCAGCTTCAGGGGGATGCCCTCCGCTTGTACCGATCTGCTACTGGATCGGGCCACCCGCTCGATCGCAACGTGGAACCTGCCCGCGACCGGCCCCGAGCTGAGCAGGTGCTTGCTGCTCTCGGGGCCGCCGAAGGCCCAGTCACCCTGGCGGAGCTCGTCGCCGCCATGCCGGACGAGCCCGAGCGGGGTGCGGTGTCGGCTGTCGTGCATCGAGCGATTGCGAGGGGCGAGGTCCGCCGACTCAGTCGCGGCGTTTACGAGCTCGTGGACAGCTTCGCCCGGGCGGGCTGAGACATCGAATTGTTACAGGAGCGCCATGGCGGTTCATCGACTCCACGACCAGTTCACGACGATGCACGGCAACATCGCTCTGGGAGACCGAGCGTTGGTCGCCATCGCCGCCCATGTCGAGGTCAGGTCGGTGCTGCGGGCCTCTGCGGAGCTGCAGTCTCATGGTCTCGACGATGTCCTGATTGGAAGTTACGCCCGGCGAGTGTCGAACTGGCCTGGGAAGGACGTCGACGTCTTCGGGCGGCTGATGAAAGAGACGGTGGACTCGCTGTCTCCAGATGCTGCGTACGGCATGTTCGGCCGAGCACTCCAGACCTTTGCTGACCAGGGCCGACTCGTGCCTCAACCTCGCTCCTTCAAGATCGCGTTCGGCCCTGGCCGCTACCCCTCCACCCAGTTCATCCGCACCGCCGCCGAGGAGTACGGCTGGGGCGCGGCGCGGGTGGCCCGCGCCATCGCTGGCTTGGACCGGTTGGGGTTCGAGTTCTCCGTTGACGTTGTCCCGGCCGCCCGATGGGATGACCACTACGGGATCCCGGAGGTCGGACTGATACTGCAGACAGGTGAGCGATACCGCACCGGACAATGGCGGCAGACCAGTCCGGTGAGGCTCACCGAGGAAACCCAACTCCGGAACCGTCGCCCGCTGGTGGCGGGGGTCGGTGGATTCGTCCGTACCGTCAAGGAGATCAAGCAGGTCAAGTCCCATCACCTTGACGGCACCAAGCCCAGCGCCCTCTACCACGAATTCATCCTGCACGAGGGATTCCTAGGCGGCGCTATCGACGGAGACTCATGGGCGGACCTGACTGCCAGCGCTCTCACGTTCATCGCCAGTCGCCTCATCGTCGCTCACAGCCAGCCTGTCTGTGATCCCATTCTCGGAACCCCTTACGACCCGCCGCCGACAGCCACAGACCTGGACGAAGCACGGAGGGTATTCGATGAACTCGCCCGACGCGCTCGGTCGGCGGTCTTGGCCGACAGCCGCTGTCAGGCTGCCATCGAGTGGCGCTACATCTTCGGTAGGAACGGCAAGCTCGACCAGGTGTTTCCACTCCCCCCTGGCTGCCGGTCGAATGGCGTGGCCATGGGCACCGCCGCCGCCAACCTGGCGACAGGAGGCACCGGGGAGCGATCGTTCGGTGACCGCTGACCCTCCGTTCGACGAGGCAGTAGAGCCGGACCGACTCCGCGGCTTCATCGCCGAGCTTGAAGCGGACGGGTTCACGCGGGTCGGTCCAGCCGCGTGGGAAGGCCCAACTCGGCAGTCCCTGCTCGACGGCGGGCATACCAGTTCGGCTCGGATGACGATCATCATCCGACCCTCCTGGCCCTACCTTCCTCCGCTACTCCACGTGCCCGGAATTCACGCATGGCACGCCGACCAGGAACTGCTGTGCATCTGGCAATCCGAGGACAACAGTCAGCGTTGGGTCACGCTGCAGGGCCTCTATGAACGGATCGACGAGTGGGCGGCCCATGCTACGGATGGCTTCGCGCTGGTCGAGAACGCCCGCAACCCTGAGATCTACTGGCAGGAGGAGGTGGGAAGAGTCGTGGGCCTGGTCGATCTCGACGAGCTGCAGGTGGCTACCGCTGACGGCCAGCACGGGGAGTTCCACTTCACGGACGCGGTGTCCGCCGACGGACGTCCCAGCCCCGGCGTCTATGACCTGCGCCCTGGTGGGTTCACCGCGATGACAGACCTGCCAGAACGTGTGCCGAGGCAGCTGCCCGACGGACGACCGGGTCACCGGGTGGTTCGAGGCCGCTGGTTCTACCGCTCCTCAGTGCCCCACCCCCCTAGGAACCTCGATGAGTTCCGGACGTTTCTCACCGAGAACCAGCGCCTGCGACTCGACAAGGACCTTCGTGACCGCCCGCTTCTCATGTTCGGTCTCTTTTGGGGTAATAGGGCAGGACTTGTAGGCAGCGTGATTCTCGCCAGCCCTACAGAGGCCGGCGGCCATACCCATGGCCTCGTCGTTCTGCGTCCAAAGGGTCGAGATGCCTTGCTGCTGCGAGCTGGACCGGACGCGCAGGTCTTGCAGGAGAAGACGGTGGCCGTAGTAGGAGTCGGGGCCATCGGCTCCCACGCAGCTCAGCAGCTCGCCCGCGCTGGGATCGCCCGGCTTCGCCTCGTCGACCACGACCTTCTCTGGCCCGTCAATCTGATTCGTCATGCCGCATCCCCAGGCACGCCGGCCGGGACCCCCAAGACAACCGCCCTCAGGGAGGAACTCGGGCTCTACCCCTGGATCGACATCGAGGATCCCGACCCAACCTCCAATGGGGTCGTCTGGACGCTTGAGTCCATCGAGAAGGTGCTCGAATCGGCCGACCTCACGATCGACGCCACCGGCCACGGAGGACTCGCAGAGCTGATCGGGAAAGTTGCGAATTCCATGGGACGACCGTATGTCTCTGTGGCGCTTCTTCAGGGAGGTCGAGTGGCTCGGATACGCCGCCAAGCTCACCCCGACGACGTGCCACTGCTACAGCGCCCTCACCTCCACCGGTACCCGGAGATCCCGCCGCTGCCCGAAGAGGTCGAGTATGTCGGTACTGAAGTTGGGTGTCTGGCGCGTGTTCACAACGCTCCGCCCGTCTCCGTCATCCATGCCGCTGCACTCGCCGTCGAAGTAGCAATCGACCACCTGACTGGGCGAAACGAACAACCGGACGAGATCATCGAAGTCATTCGCGCGGGCGAAGCTCCCTTCGACCAGATTGGACGCCTGCGACGGGAGGACCTGCCCTACACGATCGACATGAGTGAAACAGCCCAGCGTGCCCTCCTACATGCAGCCCAACAGGCTCTGCCGAACGAGACTGGGGGGGTCCTCCTCGGCTGCGTCATCGATGAGCGACCAGTCATCGCTGAGGTGGTTGAGATCAGGGACCCCGACGCCACCGACCGTGGGTACACCATTCCTGAAGGTCGAGTCGACGATGTCGTCTCTGAAGCCCGAACACGGGACCCGCGGCTCGGCTACCTCGGCGAATGGCACAGCCACCCCTCCGAGGCGGGTCCCAGCCCACTGGATCTCGCAACGATGCTGAGCGCTGCTCAGGACTCAGGCATGTCGGAGCCGATACTGGTGCTGGTTCATCCGCAAGCCGCCGACAATCAGAAGGTCATCGCGCACGTGACGACCCGGGCGGGGCTGAGAACGGCGGGGATCTGTGTCACTGGTGACCTGCCCGAGACCGACCTGGCCGATGCATCATGAACAAGGTCTTCATCAGCTACTCAGGAAGCCGCTTCGACCGAGCCGCCCTGTTCTATGCGTTGCGCGACTACGGCCTGAACCCATGGCGGGACGTCGAGAGCCTGGAACTCGGCGGCGACAGCACCGAGGTGATCGAGGCCGAGTTAGCCCAATGCTCGGCCGCAATCCTCTGGATCAACCCGGACATCTTCGGTTCCGCCTACGTAGCCGACGTCGAACTTCCCGCCATTGTCAAGGCCTGGCAGCAAGGGAACCTCCGAATCGTGCCGGTATTCGATGGCATGTCGCCCGAGGAAGCATCCGCCGAGGTCAGCAGGAGGTTCGGCGTCGAGGTTGGCGACATCAACGGCGACGTAATCGATTCCAACCCATCGACCGAAGACAACGCAGCACGGATCGCCGCGCGATTGGTGCGCGCACACGTCCAGGACGCACACCGCAACGGAGAACCGCCGATCGTCCGCCTCGTCTCCTACGACGACACCGCGGGACTGCGGGAGCGGGCAGTCCTCAACCTGGACTGGCGCCACCGCCTTACTCGGGGTGGCCTGGAGCCATCCGATGAAGGTCGGCTACGGGCGGCTTTGACCGTAGGGATCGGCGCGCTCAAGGAGGCCTACGGAGCGTGCGAGGTGATCCTGGCCGTCAAAGCACATTTGCCGCTCGCTGTCGCACTGGGCCATGCCTTTGCTCGTCCGACTGGGTGCACCATCCGGCTCTACCGAGAGGACGATGACGACCGGGTTGCACCCGCAGTTCTCACGGGTGAGAACGGTCTGATACCAGGGGAGGCCCTAAAGGGGCCAGTCGAGACGCGAGTGTCGTCTCTCGAGATCTCGATCAGTCGGGATGTGGAGGCGGGAGTACAGGCGTATGTGAGGCAGGGCAACCGGTATCGACACCGGCGGACACTCAAGCCGGCTGGAGGCGCCTCGCGAAGGGCCGTCGATGGATCCGACACCGCGAGTTCATGGGCGCGACAGATTGGCACGGAGCTTGCGGCGCTGGCGGATCAATCCGACGTTGACCGGGTCGACCTCTTCATGGCCGCACCCGTGGAGGTCGCTGTCCTAACCGGTTCGTGCGCCAACGCAGTCGGTGAAGTGCAGCTCATGGATTGGGGCAAGACAGGTCCCTTCTCGAGAATGTGGTCGCTGCCTTGAGACTGCGGAGCGGCTGAGGCGTCTTATCCGCCGAAGAGCACTTCCGTGATCGCCTCGGTCGCTTCCTTCTTCTCGTCGCCAAGGAGGTGGCCGTAGACGTCCTTTGTGATCGCCAGCGAGGCGTGGCCGAGCACCTCGGAGACCACCCACAGCGGGGTTCCCTGGGCGAGCATGATCGAGGCGGCGGAGTGTCTGAGTTCGTGCGGGGTCCAGTGTCCGAGGCCGGCCCGGGCGCAGAGGCGGTGGAAGTAGTGGGCGAAGTTGTCCGGATCGATGGGCGTACCCTTCTTGGTGGTGAAGACGAGATCCGAGTCGACCCACGCCGGGCCCGCCGCGAGTCGCTCTTGCGCCTGCCGTGCTCGGTGGGCTCGGAGCAGACCGTCCAGCGCCGGCGTGATGTGGAGCGTCCTCCGCGATCGCTTGGTCTTGAGCCGGCGCAGGACGAGCTGAGTTCGCCTTCCCGCCTGCTGCGCCTCTTCCGATGACAACCGCTCCCTGCGCAGCTGATGTCTGACGTGTAGCAGACCGGACTCGAGGTCCACATCGGTCCACGAGATGCCGAGGGCTTCACCTCGCCGGAGACCGTATGTCAAGGTGACTGCGTAGAGCGCTTCGAGGCGCTCGCCCTTCGCCGCATGCAGCAGGCTCTTCGCCTCGGCGAGGGTGAGGGATCGTCCGTCAGGTGGGTCGAGCTGGGGTGGATCAGACAGCGCGGCCACGTTGCGGACGAGAAGGCCTTCGCGTTCGGCCCTGGTGGAGTGCGGATCGGAGCACGGTGCGCATGATGCGGATGCTGTTGGCGCTGTACCCGGCCTTCCGCTTCGTAGCCCAGAGGGCGTTCAGGTCGGAGACCGACAGCTTGGTCAGCGTCTTCGAGCCGAGGGTCGGCTTGAGGTGGAGGCGGACGGTGTCGGCGTAGTCGGCTGCGGTGGACTGGGCGACTCGTGCCGGCACCCCTTCGATCCATCGATCCAGGTACGCACCGACGGTGAGGCGACTGGTCGGGTTCTCCACTCCGGCGTCGAGGGCGCGGCGCGCTTGCTTCAGTTTTCCGATGACCTCGGCCTTCGTGCTGCCGGAGACCTTGACTCGGCGGCGGCGACCATCAGGTGTTCGGCCAACCGAAATGGCTCCGCGCCACCGATCGCCATCCTGGTAGACAGAGTCCTCGCCCCAGCCTCGACGGTTCTTCGTCACGATCCTGGTTCCTTCACCCGCCGACCGGGCGGCCTCTCGGGATGAGCCTTCGCCCAGGTTTCCACGGCCGCCGTCTCCCAGACCCGGCCGGCTGCGAGCTCTGCGACGGGTGGCGGGAAGTCCCCGTAGTCCCGGACGAGCTGACTGGCTCGCTGGCGGGTGACTCCCAGCATCGTGGCGATCTCGCTGAGCCCGACGAGGTGGCTGGTCATGCATGCAACCATACCCGCTAACCCTTGACGGAGTAAAGCGTTATGCGGCTCTCGCTGATCCTCCAGCGTCTCAGCTCGACGTCTGACCGTTGGCAGCTCACGCTTCACACTCGGCCTCCTCGTGCTGAAGGTGCCGTATGAACTCGACGAGGGCCTGCGCCGGCACCCGTCGGCTGGTGTCGATCTGCACCGTGGAGAGCCGGCCCTGCCCGATCAGCTCGTACGGTTTGGAGCGACTGATTGAGAGCGCCTTGGCGGCTTCGCTCGGTGTGAGCAGCAGCTTCTCCATGGCTCCTCCCATCAGTCCCATCGCTCAGCAAGCCGCTGTTCCCGGGCAAGCTGGCGGGATTCAGCCCGTGTCGCCGCTGCGGTGCGGGCGAGCCACTCGTCTCCCGGGTTGTCCCACCCTCGGCCACTGAAGCGCCAGTCCTTGACCGCAACCGCCTCGGACACGTCTGATGCGGAATCCCCACGGTTCGCCGACCACACGGCGCGAGCTGACCGGAGCGCACCGAGCGTCGTGGAGTAGCGCCCGGCTCTTGGTGAGCCAGTGGCCTCGGAAGCCCAATGTGTGCGCCCAACAGCGGAGCTTGAGGTGCTCCAGCTCCGGCCGGCCACCGAGCTCCCATGCCGTCAGCACGAGCCTCTCAAGATGAGGCCGCACATCGAGTGCGGGAAGGTCCGATTCGCGCAGTCGATGGTCGAGGCGACCGAAGCCATCGGTCGACTTGGTGGCGTACTTGGCGATGTAGGCCGCGACCGCTCCGGGCGCCGTTGAGTCGAGGCCAACGTGACGTACGTCGATCTGTTGACCCCAGCTGATGTCGCCCGTGATGCCGTCGGTGGCGGGATACGAGAAACGCGTCCGTTGCGAGGCGGTGATCACGGCCTCTTCGAGCCGCTCGATAGGGAGACCCACGGGCGGTGGCTCAGCGGGGCCGTTTGGCCCGTCGAGCCGGACGACGACGTGGAGGTGGACGAGTCCTCGGTCCTGGTACTCCACCACCTTGGCGTAGGAAAGTCGGGCATGGTCGGCGAAGCGATTGACGGGCAGGTCCAGTCCCTTGGCCAGCTCTCGCCGGATCGCAATGGTGGTTCTCCGCCACAGCTCGGTGGCGTGTGCATTCCAGAGGACGGCGCCGGTGTAGTCGAAGCAGTCGGCGCAGAGCGCATCCCCGAGGCAGTCGTCGTCGAGCCGATGTATCTGGCGACAGTCGGTGCGACGGCCGTGTGGCACGCAGGAGTCCTTCGAGGATGACAGATCCGAACCGCACCGTCCCTCGCTCTTCGCGTATGAACCGGGCCGGCGCCGATCTCGCCAGCTCGTCCATAACGAGGTTGAGAGTTGCGACCTCGGTGTGCGGACCGATCCCCTCCTGGTATGGCGCCTTCGACCGTTGGTTGAGCGCCTGCGGGTGCCGGGCGTCGGCCTCAGCGATAGCCCTTTGCGAAGTCAGCGACGATGTCAGCCAGTTCAACCCCAGCGGAGACATGTTTGCAGATCACCCAGGCGAGCAGCAGCGGCGGAGAAACCGTCACAGGTTCCGTGTACACGTGGCAGCGGAAGGAGGTTACAGGATGCGCGATGTGCGAACCGACGTCTCGCAGCTGCACGAAGCATGCGTTGCTGCCGGCGAGCAGCTTGCCCTGAGGCTCGAACCGGCGAGCGAGCGGCAAAGCCACCAGACGGCACAGGCTCTGGGTGGCCGCTACAATTACACACCTGTAATTCGCAGACCGGAGGATGCAGAGTTGGGAGAGCGGCCAATCGCGATCAGCCTCTTCGCCGGCGCTGGGGGACTCGACCTCGGCGTCGAGGCGGCTGGCTACCGCGTGGCTGCCGCCAATGAGATCGATGACGACGCTGCCGATACGCTGGAGAAGAACTTCGTCGACTCCCTCGTGTCACCCGTCGATCGCAGAAGCATCATCGACGTGCCAACCCGGGATTTGCTGCGAGCCGCTGGTCTGAATGGGCGCGAGCGACCCGAGCTGCTGGTCGGAGGTCCCCCATGCACGCCATTCTCTAAGTCAGGCTTCTGGCTGGAGTGGAAGCGCCAAGGACTCGACCCAACAGCGTCGCTGCTCCAGACCTACACGCGCGTGCTGCGTGAGGCCAGGCCCCGAGCCTTCATCCTCGAGAACGTGTACGCGCTCACCTTCAACAACAAAGCCTCGCGGCCTGCGTACGAGCGGCTACTCCGTGAGATTGATGAAGCGGGCTATGAGTTCACAGCCGGGGTTCTCAACGCTGCCGACTATGGCGTCCCTCAGTTGAGGCCGCGCCTGTTCATTGTCGGGGTCCCAAAGGGCAAGACTCCGCCAAATCTTCCCGAGCCGACCCATACCGGCTCGTGGGAACGCCGCACGACTGGGGCCTCCTTGGGCGGGGAGCCGCATGTCACGGCCGGCGAGGCGCTCGACGGTCTCATCAGCGATCCGGAGCCGGAGGAGGTGATCCGTGGGCAATACGGACATCTCCTGCCCGACATTCCACCCGGCGACAACTACCTCTTCTACACCGCGAAGCGTGAGCACCCCGAGCCGCGATTCGAGTGGCGGTCCCGCTATTGGTCGTTCCTGCTCAAGCTGTCTCCGGCCCGTCCCTCACCCACGATCCAGGCGAAGCCAGGACCCAACGTCGGGCCCTTCCATTGGGACAACCGGAGGCTCAGAGTGCCGGAGCTCAAGCGTCTGTTCACGTTCCCGGACGAGTTCGCGTTCGTCGGCTCGAGATCCAGCGTGCAGGCCCAAATCGGCAACTCTGTTCCCCCGCACCTCGCCAGGCAGGTGGCAGAGTCGGTTCTCGGCTCAACCGATGACTGAGGGCGATATCAACGCCGTCCGAGGTGTTCCATTCGCATGAGTTCACCACTGCTGCGCTGGCTCCGTGAACAGATCGAGGGGTGGCAACCGTCGGCCGTCGGGATCTATCGGGAGTATGCAGAACACGATTGGCCACTCTCGGCGGACTCGCCGGCAGAGCTTCGCCAGCGGCTGACTGATGCCGGCCACCTTCTGCCGCTTCCGACTGAGCCAGCCGCCCTCGCGAACGTGATGGAGATCGAGCTTCGTGAGCACCTTGTCGATGCCGCTCGTGATGCCGAGGGCGTGAATGTCAGGGAAGGGACACAGCGATCGTATCCCGATCTCGAGTTCGACGGCTCAGCCTTGGGCAGCGGTTACCGGGCCGTGGACATCAAGTGCGCACGGCGGAAGAACCCAAACCGCCTCAACAACTCGATCGCCCTCTACACCGGCAACACCTGGTTTCTCTGGCCGCAGCTCAAGTTCGGAGGCATCCTCCGCCCATTCGAGGAATACCAGGAGCACATCGCCGTACTGGTCCTATACGAGTTCGACAAGAACCTACCCGAGCGGATCACGGACGTGATCGTGGTCGCCCACGAGACCTGGAGACTCGCCAGCAAGAGGCGGGCATCGGCGACCAGGGAGTACATCGGATCCGTCACCTCTGTTCACGACATCGTGGCGGGCCAAGGCGCATTCGAAACACCAGAGGAGTTCTACAACTACTGGCGGAATCCGGCTCGCCGCTGGAAAGACTCCCCTGAGGCCAAGAAGCTGCTGCGGAGGGCGCTCGAGGACCGCGACTAGCCCAGCCTCCGAGCCAGAACGGTCTGCTCAACCCGATCAGCGGCCTCCTTGGTGTCCTCGTGCTCCCAGATCCGCAGCGGAAGCCATCCGGCATCAAGAAGTTTCGTGTCGGTGTCGCGGTCCCTCACCACATTCCGCTCGATCTTCCTCGACCAGTAGTCGTTGTGAGTCGCCGGAATGCGGCAGTGCTCCGGACACCCATGCCAGAGGCACCCGTCAACGAAGACGGCCACCTTGCTTGATCGGAAGACAAGATCAGCGCGTCGCTTCAATGCTGGGAGAGGCTGCACGTCGACGCGATATCTGAGGCCCCGCCGGTGAACCGCTGAGCGGACCGCCATCTCCGGACGGGTGTCCCGCCGGCGGTTGCCTCGCATTGCCTTGCTTGCAGTGGGAGAAGACGGCTGCGGAGGACGAAGCACACGATCAGTGTCGCATCGATGTTGAGCTCTCTCAACCGACCGACACTCCGCTGCGTCGTCTGGCTCATCTAGAAGTTCCACACGTCGTCATACGCACGTTTGGCTAGGCGACGCGATCTCTCCATGATTGCCTTCGAGTCCCAACGTGATGCGCCAAGAATCTCGCCTTCGACACCTTCGACGCCGCTCAGGATCTTCTGCTTGTCGGAGAAGCCCTTGTCCGCAAGCGTGTCATTCAGGTCTTGCGTCACCAGGATCAAGTTACCGATTCGGGCCACCTCGCTAGGGGCAAGGGCAGATGCATGCTTACCGCCCTGCGGTGCCAGGTGCTCGACCGTCAGTTGGCTCAGATCGACAGGTCTCGTTTCTGTCGGTCCGGGTACCGCCACGAGGAGGTTCTCGAGCACGTACCGGACCAATGGGGTCTGTTGCGGATAGACCCTTGAACTACGTAGCTCAATGAAGGCCGCCTCGAACTCGGCGGAGGTTGGGAGCCGATCCCGTAGCTTCGATAGGAGACGATCCACGGCATCGGCCTTGTCGCCTGGGGTCTTTCCCCTCATGACCTCTCTCGCTGCAAGAGCGTACATGCGCGAGATGCCTCCGGAACTGGGCTGGTTCGTGACGGCCGTCGACAAGAAGTGAAACCTCTCAACGCCCTGCAAACCGCGAAGGAGCAACTTCAGGCGGATCGCCCCTTGGTCGTACTCCCGCAGGATCGACAGGACGAACGGGAGTGGCTGTTGCAGGCGGAAGAGGCTCAATGCCCGCAAAGATGACTCGACCCGCCGCTGCGGCTTCTTCCATGTCCGGAAGGATGGTTGCTGAATGGACCGGTAGCGTTCCCCGTCGGAGCCCAGATTGGCTAGGTACTCCTGAGCGTTGTTGCCACGGATCTTCTTCTTGATTCTTCTGAACAGATCCTTCTCTCCGACGTACTCCTCGCGGGACAGCCAGGTATGAAGCAGAAAACGGTTCATGTTGATGGGCGCCGCCGATTCGTCGAAACTCCGACGAATCGCATCCCATTGATCTCTAGCTTGGTCGAGGTCCGAGTTGGGGGCTTTGAGCATCTGTAGAAGATGCGCCTTCACGAGGTCGGCGGTCTCAAGATCCTTGCCGCGGCTGTTCAAGGTTTGGAAGATCGTCGTCGCATCGTCTTCGTTTCCAACCTCAACGAGCACCAGCGTCAGGCCGTAGAGCTTGTCGCGTAGGCTCTCTAGCGCGCTCCTCGCCCGCTTCTGCCACGAGCTGCCCGGTTGAACCTTGCTGGCCTTTGCAGAATCGATTGCTGAACGAGTCTGTTTGGTGATGTACTTGAAGGCTCGCTCAAGGTCACGCTCCTCGGCCTTCGCGGCGGAGACCGGAACCGCCTTGCCTGGTTCCGACTGGATTGCAGCTTGAAGGAATGGATACGACGACTCCGTCTGCAGAACGAACCGGAGCTTTCCTTTGGAGTCCTTGCGCTCGATGAGCGTCTGAATGCCGGCAGCCTCGTCGGCCGCGCCGAGCTCGAGCAGCTCATTGCGGATCGCCGCAAGCATCATGGTGACCGTGGTTAGACGCTGCTGTCCATCCACGAGGCCGGATGCATCACCGTCGCTGAAGATGACCATCGAACCGATGAAGTAGTCGCTGCCACTCTCAACGACGTCTTCCCAGAAGTCCTCAACGTTCGACGCATCCCAGGAGTACGGGTGTTGGAAGCGCGGCACCCGGTAGAAGCCGCCGGTCAGCACCGACTCCAGTGTCTTGTCGTTGGCGTTGACTTCCATCGCCACCTCGCCTGCACGCGTCGTCGGATGAGCCTACCAACGCACGCATCCTGGCCCGGATCACGCGTGGCGTCGGGCGCCTCCTACGAACGGCCGTGATACGGACAATGTGTGGTCGTTGGGCGCTTTCTGTGGTTGCTGGGCCCGGGCGGATGGAGCAAGTTGTGGTCAAGGGAGTTGTCCAGTGGATTCCCGATCCCGGCGAAGTGCTTGGCCGTCTCGGCGGCGACAACGACTCCTGCTGCGGTTGTCGCCATCGGGATGGTCCCCACCTGTTGCGGGGTGATGCGAGCGTCGCCGCACTCCAGAGGTAGGGCAGCTTCTCGCCACGGTCGATGCAGGAGTTCGCGAAACGCGATAGCTGGCCGTCCCTGGATCATGGCGAGCTGGGCGATGTCGTCTGCGCTGTACCGGCCCGACGGTTCGGGCGGATACAACGAAACCAAGCTCGCACCTTCAGACGGGAGCCGCTACTTCGGAGCTTCGGTGGCCGTGTCCGATAACACCATTGCGGTCGGAGCCGATTCTGACGACACGGCCGGTTCCAACTCCGGTGCAGTCTACGTGTATCGGCCTGACGGCTCAGGTGGATACGACGAAACCAAACTGGTTGCCTCCGACGCCGCTGTGGGAGACAACTTCGGAGCGGAGGTGGCCGTCTCCGAGCGGCGGATCTACGCCGTTGGCGGCGGTGACCTCTACGTGTTCACTCCCGACTCGTCGGGAGGATACGCAGAGAGCAAGATCACCGCATCCGACGGTGTCGTTCTGGGGACTTCGATAGCAGTGTCTGGTGACACCATCGTCGTCGGCCAGAGCGGGGACACCGACGCTGGAATCGGAGCTGGTGCGGTCTACGTGTTCACGCCCGACCGCTCTGGTGGCTACGAGGAGACGAAACTCACGGCCTCCGACGCCACCGACTATGGCGGCCTCGGGCGTTCGGTCGGGGTCTCCGGCAACACCATCGTGGCTGGAACAAACAGCGAAGCGGCTTACGTGTTCGTGCCAGCGAGGCGAGGCGGCTACAGAGAGACCAAGCTCACTGCTTCCGACGGCTCTGCGGGTTTCGGAAACTCCGTGGGGATCTCCGGGGACAGAATCGTTGTTGGAGCGCCCTTCGACGGTCACGCCGGATGGGTCAGTGGCGCAGCGTATTTGTACACCCCGGACCGTTCCAGCGGGTACAAGGAGGCGAAGATCACAGCCTCCGATGCGGCGTCTGGCGAGGACTTTGGGTGGTCGGTAGCGATCTCCGGGCGAGTAGTGGTCGTTGGAGCACCGGTGAACGATCTTGCCAACCTGCTCCACTCCGGCTCCGCTTACGTGTTTGACAGCTGACTTGGCAACGAGCACAAATGCCGGCTGACGAGCGGCAGCGCTCGAAGCTTCGTGAATCGCCCCGGGTTTCGTGGAGGCTTGGTCTATTGAGTGACTGCCTCGTGGGCTGTGGTTGTCTGACGGTAGTGGTTGGCTTCGTGGGCGGCGGGGGTGGTGAACTGGCGGCGGCCGGGGAGGATCTCGCCGTGGCGGCGGCGATGGTTGAACCAGTCAACGTATTCGAGGGTGGCGAACTCGACGTCCTCGAGACCGTGCCAGGGTCCGTGGGGGTAGATGAGCTCCCATTTGTAGAGACCGTTGAACGACTCGATCATCGCATTGTCGTAGCTGTCGCCCCTCGAGCCGACCGATGCGACGACGCCGTTGTCGGCGAGCCGCTGGGAGTAGCGGATTGACAGGTATTGGACGCCCATGTCGCTGTGATGGATCAGACCGTCCAGATCGGCACCGGTTCGGCGGCGGTTGAAGATCGCCATCTCCAGGGCGTCGATCGCCAGATCGCTGCGCAGTGATCGTGATGCTTGCCAGCCGACGACCATCCGGGAGTAGGCGTCGATGATGAACGCCGCATACACCCACCCGGTGTGGGTCTTCACATACGTCAGGTCAGCGAGCCACAGCCGGTTCGGTGCATCGACGGTGAAGTCCCGATCGACCAGATCCGCCGGTCGTTCGTTCCCGTCATCGCTGATGGTGGTGCGAACCCATGACCGGCCCCGACGCACACCGGACAGGCCCATCTGCCGCATCAACCGCTCGACAGTGCATCGAGCGACCCGGATGCCTTCGACCTGGTTGAGGTGGTCCCACATCTTGTCGGCCCCGTACGCAACGAAGTTGTCCTTGTGGACCCGGGCGATCACCGGCTTCAGTTCGGCGTCACGCACCGCCCGTGGCGACGGTGGTCGGGTCTTGGCAGCGTGATACGTCTGCGGGGCGATACCAAGGGTCTTGGCGATCGGCTCGATTCCCCACCGCAGCTGCCCGCTGCGCCGATCCTTGTGCTCGTCGATGAACCGAATCACTTCTTCGACTGGCGGTCGAGCTCCGCCCCGAAGAAAGCCGAAGCCGCCTTCAGAATGTCATTGGCTCGGCGCAGCTCAGCGTTCTCACGCTTCAGGCGCTTCAGCTCAGCCAGCTCGTCGCTCGTCGGCCCCACCCGCCGACCCGTGTCACGCTCAGCCTGACGAACCCACTTCCGCACCGTCTCAGCTGTCGGACCCAACTTCTCGGCAACCGAACAGATCGCCTCCCACTGCGACCCGTACTCATGCTGATGATCCAACACCAGCCGCACCGCACGCTGGCGCATCTCCACCGGGTACTTCCCCGGTCGTCGCTGTTCTGTCATGGCTCCATCCTCTCAAGGGTTGGAGCCTCCACCAATTCCGGGGAGATTCATCGTTTGATCTGGGTTTCATCTTGGTTGCGCGTGTTGGGAGGGACCGGATCGCAACCGTTGAGGTCGCTGCGCTCGTGGCCCGAAACTCCGAAACACGTTGATACGTAACACATTCAGCCCACAGCGACCGTTGCGGCTCAACGGGTCTCAGGTGGCTGAATCGAACTACGGATCAGAAGGTTGGGGGTTCGAGTCCCTCCGGGCGTGCTACTCCTCCAAGGGCTTCAGAGCTTTGCTTGACAACTGTCAAACCCTTGGTATCACTGCGTTTCCTTGACATCTGTCAAGTGCTCGCGACGACCACAACGGCGGGATCGGCTCAACCATCGGCCTTGTGCCTACGCGCCCCTCTGGAGCGGTTCGTGCCCTCCCGTGCCCCTACGGATGTGCGGAAGGGAACCCAGATACCAGTGCCGGACGACCTGGTTGGTGATCTCGAGGTACTTGTTGCCGTACAGCCCGCGGTGTCGGACCGTGTCAGCGCAGGTCTGGCAGTCCGAGTCCTTGCCAACAAGCCTCATGGGCAGCGGCAATACCCACCGAGTCGTTGACGCCAACGAGAGTCGTGAGGTCGACGCCCTCCGACTCTGCGGCATAGCCGTGTGCCGTTAGGCACTCGGCGAGGGCAGGCACGACCCCGGTGAAGTCGAGGTCTTCTGCTTCTGTGGTGCTGAAATCGCCGAACGATCCATAGTCGACCGTTACCGCGGGCGTCGCGCGGTCGGATGTGGCGATCTCATTGCCGTCACCATCGAGGACTCGAAGCGTCACAGAGTCGATGGCGCCATCGGGGTAGTAGAAGGCGACCACGCCGCTGGAGGGGGTTTGCCACATGACGGGCCGCCCGCCGTCAACGAGAATCGCTGTCACCGCGTCACCTGGTAACAGTGTCCATACCCAGAGTCCGTCGTCTTCTAGGCCGATCAGGGAGGGTTGCACGCATACATCTCTGGTCCCGAAGCAGTCCGCTGAGGCGGTCTCTGCTGTGAACGGGTATCCATGGACACCGAGGCACATGGTCGGCATGCCCTGATCCGGCGCACCATTGAACACTCCGATGCCGCTCGACAGCAGAATGCGAGATCCGGTCTGATCGATCTGCCCCACGACGATCTGTTCATCCGGCGCGAGGTGTCTGAGTCTTCCAAAGGAAGCGACTTCTCTCAGTTGCCGGTACTCCTTCAGGAGGTTTCCCAAGGCAGGCCAACGAAGTCGGCTGCGCCATACACCGGCGGGGAATGTCCGTGCGTGGCTTGATCAATCGGCCGCGAGCCATGACGGCAGCGGTGAGTAGGTTGCGGTTGGCCAGGCACCTTCAGCTGAGGATGCGCGCTTTTTCCGCGGCGAACTCCTCCTCGGTGAGAATGCCCGCGTCGAGGAGTTCTTTCGCCTTCTTCAGCTGGTCATAGGGATCGACCTCGGATTCCGTCTGGGGTGCTGCTGGCGGTGCTGCGGCGGGTTCGCTCGCTGCGGGTGCCTGGGATTGTCCGCCTTCCATCATCGATTGGCGACGGTTGACTCGCCTGGACGTTCGCCGGGCTGTGCGCCGGGCAGCTGGTCTTCCAACCATTGTCATCTCCTTCTTGTGGTGACATGCACACTCTCGCGAAACCAGGCGACCGAGTCGTCACCCCGATGGGACGAATGATTGTCGCTGGCTGAGTGCTCGACTGTGTACTCGCCCTCTACTCGCCCTCGTCCATTCGTACCGTGAGCGCTGCGACGGCTTCGTCAATGCGCCGGAATTCGATGCCCTCGAATTCGAGGCCCGAATCACGAAGGGCGCGCCGCGCCTCTGGTGCAAGACGGACGAAGGTGAGTTGCGTACCCATCCCGCCGAGCTCGTCGGCGAGGTCGACGATTTGGTCACCTGCGGTCGTATCGATGTCGCTGACCGCCGCCGCATCAACGACCACCGCGTACGGCGCCCTCGACGCAACCTCCTGTGTCACGGCCTCGCGGAAGGGCGTGACGTTTGCGAAGAAGAGCTCGGCGCCGACATGGACGATGGAGATGCGATCGACCTCTTCGGCGCTTGGGAGTTGCCGCGGGACGAAACTCCCCGTGACCGTGTCCCGCGCCATCCACCCGATTCTCGGGCGCACCGCTCGGCGCATCAGGCCCGCAATCGAGACGAGAACGCCGATGATCAGACCCGCAAGCACGTCCAGCACGAGGACGCCCATCAGGGTCGCCACCGCTGCCCAGAAGTCGACGGCGTTGCGTTGCCGGAGCGATGTGATCGGCTCGAATCGGATGAGTCCGACCACCGCGTGGACAACGATTGCTCCAAGAGCAGCTTCTGGAAGATCGGCAAACCACTCCGTCATGAACAGCAGCGTCGCGATCATGAGGCTGACCACGATCAAGCTGGCGACCTGCGTTCGCTGCCCCGCTGCATCTGCTGCAGCCGAGCGTGAGCTCGATCCGTTGGTCACGAACGAGCCGAACAGCCCGCCAGCGAAGTTGGCTGCCCCGAGCGCCAGAAGCTCCTGATCGGCGTCCACGCGTTCACCATGCCTTGCGGAGAATGTCCTCGATAGGGCCATCGTTTCCCCGTAGACCACGATCGCGACACCGATCGCGCCGGGAATGAGGCCTACCACGACAGACCAATCCATCGACGGCAGCGCGAGCGACGGCAACCCTGCCGGTATCTCACCAGCGACCAGCACGCCGGTTGACTCGAGGTCCAAGATGCTCACCGCGGCGATCGATCCGATGACCACGATCAGCGCCGCGGGGATCCGTGGTATCCAGCGCTCCAGGACGTAGAGAGCAACCAGGCACGCCGAACCGAGGACCAGCGTCGGAACATGGAGGTCGCGAAGTTGCGTGATCAGATCGAAGAGTTCGACGAAGAACCCCTCACCCTCCGTTTCGAGTCGCAGGAGCTTCCCGACCTGACCGAGCGCGATGGTCATCGCGACCCCGACGATGAAGCCTTGAGGACCGGCTCTGACAGGAAGTCAGCCACGACGCCGAAACGGGCAATCGCAGCAACGAGCAGGACGAGGCCGACGGTCACGGCCAGGATCACGGTGAGTGTGACGAGTTCCTGGGTGCCGGGTGCCGCAAAGGGCGCGACGGTCGCAAAGGACAGCGCGGCCACCGCGGCGCTTGGCCCCATCGTGATCCGTCGGGAAGCGCCGAGCACGGCGTAGATGCACAGCGGAACGGTTGCTGCATAGAGGCCGGTTTCAGGCGGCATGCCGGCGATGGATGCGTATGCCATCGACTCGGGGACGACGATCGCCCAGACGGTGATGGCGGCCGCGAGGTCCGCCCATACAAAGGAGCGTCGGTACTCGGACACTTGCGCAGCGATGGGAAAGAACCGAAGTACGCGTCGGTGCTTTCCTGGCACTCCGCGTTTCAGCGGGGTGTGAGGGTGGGGAGTAGGTCCCAGTTGGGTCTGCCGGCGTAGAGCAACGCTCGGATTCGGTAGTTGCGGAAGTTGGTGATCCCAAAGGCGACCCGCTTGATGCGCTTCACGAGGTTGTTGACCGCTTCGGTGGGTCCGTTCGATACCCGGGCGCGGTGCCAGGCCACGATGTGGTCCCGCCACCTGGCGATGGTGCGACCCAACGAGCGGACTTCTTCGGGCATCGTGTCATCCCGCAGGTCGTCGGCGAGCTGGTCGACGAACTCGGCGGCGAGGTCACAGTCGGTGATCTGGTAGATCTGTCGTGGTCTCCTTGGCATGCCACGTCATCTGCACCTCGCCGTGTGGGTCGCCAGCTCGCAGCAGGCCTCGTAGCTTGGCGTCGCCTCGGTCGTCGAGCCGTTCATGGGCCTTGGTCAACAGGCGGCGGGCCCGATACAGCGGATCGTCCTTGCGTCCCCGATGCCCCATGGTTTCGTTCTGGACCCGGCGGCGGCACTCATCCAGCTTCGAGTTGGCCAACCTCACCACGTGGAACGGGTCGGCCACCTGAACCGCGTCGGGCACCATGGTGTCGAACACCTTGCGGTAGGGCCCGGACAGGTCCAACGTCGCCCACTCGATACGGTCCCGCCACGCCTGAGACTGGTTGGTGAGCCAGTCGATGGGACCCTGGGCGCTGCGACCCTCGACCACGTCGAGGAGCTGCCCCGCCCCAACGTCGACGATCTGCGTCGTCCACGCTTGGCGACGCCACTTCCCCCGCCGACACCGCAACGTCTCGTCCAAGCCGAGGGCAGCGACATCTGAGAACCGGTTCGGGTCATCGACCAGCACTTGCCCGTAGGCGGCCACGGCGTCCATCACCGCATGCCAGCTGCACCCAAGGTCCTTGGCGACCTCGGACACCGACCGGCCATGACGCCCCACCTGGATCGTGGCCCACCTCGCCGCCCGATCCGTCAACCGAAGACGAGAAGCCGCGATCTGCGGTGCCTGTTCGGTGAACGACCCGCACCCGTCAGGGCAGTCCCACCGGACCTTGCGCCACACCAGCACCGCTGGCTTACCGAAACACGGCAGATCGGTGAGCTCGACCAGATCCCGGTCCTTGACCACCACCGCCGCTTCGCAACTCGGGCACGATGGCCGCTGGGCTCGGGTCTCGACCGCAACCCGCAGCCGGCCACCCACATCGGTGACGTCGAGGACCGTGACCTCACCGAGACCGACGAGCAGTTCACACATCGCAATAGGATCAGCAACCAACAGGGACTCCCGGATCTCGACGGCGCTAACACACCTCAAGATTCGTCGAGTCCCTGTTACACGCCGAGGACCCTCACCCAGGTCAGACCCCGCTCAAACGCGAAGCGCCGCTTTCCTGGGCCACTGTTCGTATCGTCGCTCATCCCTGCACAGCGTCGCACGTCGCCGCCAGCGTGCATCGCCCGATTCGGATGAACCGGGCAGAACGGTTGGGTCCGCTCAGGGCAAAGGACTCATCGTCCAGAACGTCAGCGCCTCAGGATGAGAGAAGTCCGACATCACGCGCCGCTTCGACAGCCTCCGCCCTCGACGACACGTCGAGTTTGCGATAGATCGACATCGCTTGCGTCTTGATGGTGTGTCTCGAGACGTACAGACGCTCGCCGATTTGGGGGTACGTGAGATGCGTTACGAGGAGTGGTAGCAGTCGCAGCTCGGCTGGAGTCAACGAGGATGGTCCCACGGTGCCTGCGGGAAGCTTGTCGAGTTGTTCCCGGAGTTTCTCGTGCTCGGCGACGAGCGTTCCGAGCCGCGGCCGCGCCGCGAGGATGTCAGATGCAGATCGCATTGTTTGCCGTGCGCCAGCGACATCCGCCATCTCCGTGTAGGCCCGGGCCATCTCGTGCAGGGCAACGACTGAATAGACGGGGAATCCGGCGCTCAGCAACGGGCTGATCGTTGACGCGTGTGCGAGGTGAGAGCGCCCCACATCGTGGTCGCCGGCGTGGACAGCGACGCGAGCAGCCTCGACGTACAACAGGCAGCTTGTGATGCCTCCGTCGAGGCCCCGTTGTTCCATTTCGACGATTCCGTCGCGCAGATGGGATTCGGCGGCGTCCCAGCCTCCACGTCTGATCTCGATGTTGGCTTGCATGCCGCGTGCGAGCGCGCCGACCGGCCAGCCGCCGACGGCTTCGCCGCGCTGTCGAGCGTCGGCCCAGACTCGTTCGGTGGAGACGACCCCATCATGGCCCAAAGTCGCAAGGGCCAGTGCTGCGAGGGCCACATGGCTCCACTCCCGAGACTGGCGCAATGCGTCGAATGCAGCGGTGCCGTCTGAGACGGCCGCCTTCATCCCGCTCGGCGCCAGGATCGCTCGCGTGATCAGGCTCAGAGGGCCGGGTACAGCGCTTTCGATCGCTTCGGACCGATGAAGAGCCAGGGCCAGCAGTCGGTCTGCGCCGCTCGCGTCGCCCTCCAACGCGCACACGAGCGCACCGAGGCTGGCGAGCTCTCCGTGTCTTTCGAGTTCTCCATCCCTCTCGAGCCAGTCAAACCAGCGAACGAGCGTGTCCACTCGACCGGTCGCATACAGGGTCCTCGCGTACCCGGTGAGCAGGCCCGCGACGCGGCTCGAGTCGCCAGAGAGACGCGCATGCTCCATCGCTTGGTCTCTGTTGTCGGACCGTTCGAACCACTCAGATGCTCGACGGTGCAAGTCTGCGCTCAGACCGGGTGCCCGCATATGGAGCTCGGCCTGAAGGAATTCGCGGAGGAGCGTGTGATATCGATACCACGTTCGGGTGCGGTCGAGCGGAACGACGAGAAGATTGGTCCTTTGAATCTGGTCGAGGATCAGCGACGACTGTTCGGTCTCGAGTACGAAGTCACACAGATCTGCGGAGAGGCTCGGAAGAAGCGATGACCTCACGAGAAACTCCTCGAGGTGAGCCGGGATATCGCTCATTAGCTTCTCGCGGATGTAGTCAGCCAGAAAGACGTGATTTCCTCGGATATCAGCGGCGCTCTTTGGGTCATCGCCTGCGCGGAGCGCGACCGCTGCCAGGTACACGGCGACGGGCCAGAACTCTGTTCGGGCGAGGATCTCGTCGATTCCTTCGACATCCTCAACTCCTACTTCGCGCAACACCTCGTCGGCCTCGTCTCTGAGCAGTGCCAGATCCGTCGCGGTCACCTCTGTGAGGTCGCCTCTCGCCCTCAACGCCCCAATGGGAAGAGCGGCCGATGATTGGACGCCGACCACCACGGTGATCCGACCCCGCGCCTTCATCATGAGCTCGCCGACGACGTCGAGCGCCTTCTGCGTGGATACCCGGTCGACTTGATCGAGTATCAGCAGACCATTCGCACTGGAGTCGATAGTTCCAAGCAAGAGATCCACACCACGGGTGAGAACGTTGCGTGATTCGATGTTCTCCGCCGGCAACGAGACGTGTGACAAGCCCGCGTCCCTCAGCACGCCGAGAAGCAACGAATACAGTTCCTTCGGGTCCCCGTCCCCGTCGTCGAGATTCAGCCAAGCGACCGGTCGGTCACTTCTCGCCGCAAACTGAGCGAGCACTGTCGTCTTCCCGAACCCGGACGGCGCCTCGACAATGATTACAGGAGACGTTGCGTCCTCGAGTTTCGACAGAACTGCATCGCGTTCGACCAAGCCCGATCTGAGGGTGGGAGGCGATGTCTTCAAGTCGAGCATGGGGTCGCTCCTGAGCTGCTTGCGGATGATCGCGATCGGTGTCCCGATCGGGCACGCACGCAATTGAACCGTCCGCCGGACCCTAATCCTCGGTGAGCCTTGCATCAGTGGCCGAGGGCTCACCGCGGAGACATCGGCAGGGGGCGCCCGGCCCCCGATCGCTTGCGCACGCAGCGTTCGCATCGTAGATGGAGTCGTCTCGAGGCGCTGAGGGGCCTGTTGCACAAGCGGCTCCGGTCCGCGCTGCTCGGCTATTCGTCCCATTCGGGTGACGCCTCGTCGGCCACTGTGGGAGAGGATCGATGAGTTGAAGGGCGTGCATAGCCAGCGTGGTCCGCCGCGGCCTTCTCACGATGGATCAAGGAAAAGGGACACCAACGCTCATGCTTCAAATGAAGAGTCTTCCTGCACTCGTGGTGGTCCTCGCGGCCGTCGCTGCCTCATGTAGCGGTGACGGCAGCAACCTACCGACTTCGCTCCCGTCCCTTCCGACGACGACGTTGGACGGGAGTACCACCACGTCGGAGGTCACCACGTCGTCGACGATTGCCGGTTCGGAAACCACAACGACCGTTGGTGAAGTCACCAGCACCGTGGCTCCCTCAACAACGACGACCGTGCTTTCGTCTACGACCACGGAGCCAGAGGTCGACAGAGCGCTCGCGGCGTCGGATGCAATCGCGAGTGCGGTACCGCCGGACTGGACTGTGAGGCAGTCGGACACACTGGAGAATTCGGACGGCGACCTCGCGGAGAGGCTCGTTTCGGTGTGTGCACCTGGGCACATCGAGAAGGCCACCCTCGATGACATCAGCGTGGCGGCGTACTCGACGATTGTGGAGGCTCCTGCGAGTCTGCCCGACCGACTGTTCGCGCCGACTGCATCCTTCGAGTCTCGAGTCTTCGAGTCCGAGGAGGCCGCGGCGGCGGCCTTCGTTGCCATGGAGATCATGACCCGAAGGGCGGATGGGCGCGCCTGCATTGCGAGCGCGTACATCTCCTGGCTGGTGGAACGTCCGCCGATCGACGCTTCGTTGGAACTCAGCATCGAAGACGTCGCGATCCCGGGTGCCAACTTCGGCGTGCGGTTGGTGTGGACGACCACGGTTCGGGCTCGGGCGGTGGAATTCATTGCGGACGTCGTGGCCCACCGAGACGGTGATTTCACGCTCGTTGGTGCCTTCAGCTCGGTGAACGACCCATTCCCGCCGCTCGTGGGCGGAGTGTTGTTCGGAGCCGGCATCTGAGTACCAACGCGCGTTGTGCCGCCGAGTATCGGCAGGGCTGGCGCTAGTCCCCGATGACTTCGATGTCCAGAGCAGCCATCAGCCTGGGCAGGGTGGACGTCAGCTTGGCCACGCCGATCACCGGCGCAACGAGCGTGATGGCGTCGTAGATGGCATCGTCCTCGAGTCCCGCCGCGAGCCCCGAGTCGACGGCCCACTCGAACGTCGACGGGTCGGAGTCGATACTCAGCAGTGCCACGATCCTTACGAGACTTGCGCACCGGGCGTTGAGAATGGTTGGCGGACCTCCGCCTCCCATCATGATCGACTCCACCGCGCTTGCGTCGTTCAATGTGACACGGCGCAGCAACTGCACTCGGTCGGGGTTCATGCCACTCGATCCTTCCGTGGTACGGCCTCTGACTGTCTACGTACCAGCTTCCCTCGTGTGAAGGGGCAGGCATCCTCCCCATGGGATGAACCTCACGTTTCATCCCCTCTGGGGGATGGACGATTTCGCTGCGCGGTCGATCATGGCGTGGATCAAAGGAGATGACCATGCCACTGCTCGACCTGTTTTGGACAATGCTGCTGCTTTACCTGTTCTTCATCTGGATCTGGTTCCTCATCTCGCTCTTCTCAGACATCATTCGCCGTGATGATGTAGGAGGTTGGGCGAAGGCGGCTTGGACCATCTTCCTGCTGCTCGTCCCTCTGCTCGGTGCCCTGGTCTACGTCATCAGCAACGGCGACGGAATGGCGCAGCGCCGAGCGAGCCAGATGTCCGCCGCCCGCGCAGCGCAGGACGACTACATCCGATCCGTGGCTGGCGGACCACCTTCGACCGCGGATGAATTGGGGAAGCTGTCGAACCTCGTGGGGGAAGGCGTGATCACCCAAGCGGAGTTCGATGCTCAAAAAGAGAAGCTGCTCGCGTGACCCCAACGACGACGAGATTGATTCAAGGGAACGTAAACCAAAGAAGGGAAGACTCATGTCCGTAGGACCAGTGCAGCTCGTTGTGCTCGGCTTCGATAGCCCAGACTTTCAAGGTGAGATCAAGGCAGAACTCGAACGACTCAGAGAGAGCAACACCATCAAGGTCATCGACTCGATGGCGGTGTACAAGGACTCCGACGGTGACATCGAGGTGGAGTTCCTCAGCAACCTGAGCGACGACGAAGCCGAGGAGATCGGAAGCAAGGTTGCGAACCTCGTAGGCCTCGGATTCGCGGGTGAGGAGGGAATGGAGCTCGGCGCCGAGGCCGCTGCCGAGAGCCTCGACTTCTTCGACGAGGACGACAGGTGGGACGTCGTCGAGGAGATCCCTCTCGACTCCGCAGCCGTGTTGATCCTCATCGAGCACCACTGGGCCGTTGGGCTTCGCGACGCTGTGGCTCGTGCTGGCGGCTTTCGCCTCGGCGACACGTTCATCAGCCCCCTCGACCTGGTCGCGGTAGGCCTGATGAGCAGAGCCGACGCCGAAAGCCTCGTCTGAAACACCTGAACCCGCCGTCTGACGCATCAAGGAGTGGTCGTGGCCGACGAAACCAGAAGAGAAGCACTGCCGATACCGGACCAGAGATATCAGGGCCTCGTCACGTACGACGCAAAGGACCCGTCGTCGAGCTTTCCGAGCATCCCCCAGGTCCGTCCTCCCGAGGGTGCTCCGAACGTCCTCATCGTGCTCCTCGATGACGTCGGGTTCGGGGCTTCGAGCGCCTTCGGCGGACCTTGCGAGACGCCGGTCGCTGAGAAGTTGGCCGCTCGAGGGCTGAGATACAACCGCTTTCACACGACGGCGCTCTGCTCCCCGACGCGTGCTGCGCTCTTGAGCGGGCGGAATCATCACACGATGGGGATGGGTGGGATCACCGAGCTCGCGACGGGAGCTCCGGGCTATACCTCGGTCTATCCCAACACATGTGCGCCTCTGGCCGAGATGCTCAAGCTGAACGGCTATTCGACCGCCCAGTTCGGCAAATGTCACGAGGTCCCCGTGTGGGAGACGAGTCCCTTGGGGCCGTTTCGGCAATGGCCGACCGGTCAGGGGTTCGAGCACTTCTATGGGTTCGTCGGCGGCGAGACAAACCAATGGGCGCCGGCCATCTACAACGACACCGTTCCCATCGAACCCGATGGAATCGATGATCCGGACTATCACTTCACCGAGGACATGACCGATCACGCCATCGGTTGGGTTCGCCAGCAGAAGGCGCTCATGCCTGACAAGCCCTTCTTCATGTACTTCGCTCCCGGTGCCACGCACGCTCCGCATCACGTACCGAAGGCGTGGGCCGACAAGTACGCGGGGAAGTTTGACGACGGATGGGATGCCGTACGCGAACGCACCTTCGCGCGGCAAAAGGAGCTGGGCGTTATCCCCGACGACGCCCAGCTGACGGCACGACCCGACGAAGTTCCCGCGTGGGAAGACATGCCAGCGGAACTCAGGCCGGTCCTCGCCCGCCAGATGGAGGTCTACGCGGGCTTCTTGGAGCACACCGATCACCACATAGGCCGTCTCGTCGATGCGCTCGCAGAGCTGGAGGTACTCGACGACACCCTCGTCTATTACATCATCGGCGACAACGGCGCATCTGCTGAGGGCACGATCAACGGCACCTTCAACGAGATGCTGAGTCTCAACGGTGCGGGAGCCTTGGAAACAGCCGACTTCATGGCGGCCCGCTTGGAGACGTTCGGCACGGCTGCTGCGTACAACCACTACGCAGTTGGTTGGGCTCACGCCATGGACACGCCGTACCAATGGACCAAGCAGGTCGCTTCGCATTGGGGCGGTACCCGTAACGGCACCGTGGTCCATTGGCCGAACGGCTTCGAGTCGAGGGGTGACGTACGCGATCAGTTTCATCACGTGATCGACATCGCTGCGACCGTGATGCAAGCAGCCCGTCTGCCACACCCGACCTTTGTGCACGGCGTGCAGCAGGAGCCGCTCCACGGAACAAGCATGATCCCGACGTTCGACGATCGTGACGCACCCGAGGGGCGCACCACCCAGTACTTCGAGATGTTCGTGAACCGCGGGATATACCACGAGGGCTGGACAGCCGTAACCCGCCACAGCACGCCGTGGGAGATGGGGACTGAGGTTCCA
The DNA here is from genome assembly GCA_965216945.1 of Acidimicrobiia bacterium. Classification (GTDB taxonomy): domain Bacteria; phylum Actinomycetota; class Acidimicrobiia; order Spongiisociales; family UBA5794; genus DATHZQ01. Next base: position 1,909,629 of record CBDCGU010000003.1, read on the forward strand.
CCGATCGACGAGGACGTTTGGGAGCTGTACGGGCCTGACGACTGGACCCAGGCGAACGACCTCGCTGCCGAGTTGCCGGAGAAGCTGCACGAGCTCAAGACGCTGTTCCTGATCGAAGCGGCTCGCTACAACGTCCTGCCACTCGACGACAGGCGTATCGAGCGCTTCAACTCTGACCTCGCGGGACGTCCCGTCCTCCTTAAGGGAAACTCTCAGATCCTCTTCGGGGGCATGGGCCGATTGACGGAGAACACCGTCCTGAACGTCAAGAACAAAAGCCACGCCATAACGGCCCAGGTGAGTCTCGCGGATGCACAAACCAGCGGCGTAATCATTTCACAGGGTGGGCAGTTCGGCGGTTGGACGGTCTACATGGTCGACGGGGTGCCCCATTACTGCTACAACCTGTTTGGCCTTCAGCTATTCAAGATCGCGGGCAGTGAGCCAGTCGCGCCGGGTGAGCGCCAGATCCGAGTCGAGTTTGCGTACGACGGAGGTGGCCTCGGCAAAGGTGGGACCGTAACGCTCTACGTCGACGGAACGGAGGTCGGTCAGGGCCGCGTCGACGCGACACAGGCAATGATCTTCTCTGCAGACGAGACCACCGACGTCGGCTCGGATACCGCGACGGCCGTTACGGATGACCTCGAGGGAACGGCCACCCGCTTCGACGGTCGAGTCCAATGGGTGCAGATCGACATTGGCGACGATTCCGAAGACGCCGACCACTACATCACCGACGAGGAACGTCTGCGCGTGGCGATGGCGATCCAGTGAAGGCTGTCTCCGCGGAGCGACGACGATGACTGGCGGGGCACCAAACCAGCAGGGCCAGTTCCTGGGTGGAACCGACCGGGTCGAGCTGATTGCAACGATCATCATGGCCCTCGCCGCCATCTTCACTGCATGGGCGGCGTTCCAGAGCGCCAAGTGGTCGGGTGAGCAGGCCACCTCCTTCAGCCGTGCAGGAGCGGCACGTACCGAATCGACCCGATTCGACACGAGGGCTGGCCAGGAGGCTGGGATTGACGTCGCCGTGTTCATGGGTTGGCTCAATGCCTTCAATGCCGACGTGAACGCGGGGCTCATCGACTTCGACCGATCGGAGGTGTACGAGCCCGCCGACGGGACGCTGTCAGGTTTTCTCTTCGCAAGGGTTCGCCCAGAGTTCCGGCCTGCGCTCGACTCGTGGGTCGAACTCTTTGCCGAAGACCCTGCGACCGCCCCCCCTACGCCGTTTGCGATGGATGAGTACGTGCTCGCGAGCGCGATCGAGGCTGACCGCCTTCAAGAGAACGCTGACTCGTTCGCGTCGGCCGCGGGAGTGGCGAACCAGAACTCCGATGACTACGTCTTGACGGCGGTCGCGTTCGCGCTCGTGCTCTTCTTCGGTGGCGTCAGCTCAAAGCTCGGGTCCACGATGAACCGCTACCTCGCCGTGGGGCTCGCCACTTTGTTGTTCATTGGTGCCACGTGCGTGCTGATCATCCTCCCGAAGATCCTGCCGTTCTGACCGAATGATGTTCTCGCGGCGCACGCACCTCGCATACCCGATCGACGACATGGGCAACGGATAGAGAAGACATGAAGAACCGAAGGAAGGGATAGGAAATGGAATTCTGGAACACGTTGTGGGACCGCCTCGTGATATTTGGCGAGAGCTTCGTCGAGTGGGCCGTCTTGCTTCTCGTCGCACTCGTCATCCTCGTCATTGGACGATGGATAGCAAAGCTGATCGCGCGGCTGATGGGGGGCCTCCTCGACCTGGGCGGCCTGGACGGAATGTGGAAGCGATCAGGTGTGGCGCGGGCGCTGGCCGACGGCAACCAAACCCCTGGATCGATTACCTACACGATCGTCTACGCCTACCTGATGGTTGTGGTCCTTCTTGTTGTGTCGGACATCCTCAACATCGTGTCCGTTCAGGTGCTGCTGGTCCGTCTACTCGCATGGATTCCGCTGGTGCTGCTGGCTGCGGCGATCGTGGTGGTGTTCGCGGCAGCCGGGAGTTGGGCGGCGGGGCTCGTGAAGCCGTTCGCCGACGTGCAGCACGTGCCCTGGCTCACCTACGTCGTGCATGCAGGGGTCATCGTCTTCGGACTGCTGTTCGCCATGGAGATCGTCGACGTCCGCTTTGCCGCTGAAATCGTCACACTCGTCATCGGGTCGGCAACGCTCGCGCTTGCAATCGCGTTCGGCGTCGGCGGTATCGACGCGGGGAAGCAATGGTGGGCCAAGTACGGTACGCCGGGAGCCCCCATGGCACCCGGCGACTCTGTGGGCGACGATCAGTAGGGGATGCGCGGATGCACGGCACGGCGCGATGCTGCAGGTGTGCCCACCATGAAGGCCCTCCCCGGCGGTAGTTTCGAGATGGGATCGGACGCGTTCTACGCGGACGAAAAGCCGGTTCGCCGTGTGACGGTCGACCCGTTCGCGATCGCCGAGCATCCGGTGACCAACAACGAGTTCGCCGCCTTTGTCGACGGCACCGGCTATGTGACGGAAGCCGAGAAGCCGCCAGATCCATGGATGTATCCGGGAGCGAACACGACGGATCTCGTTCCCGGTGCACTCGTGTTCACGATGACCCCGGGGCCTGTTGATCTCAACGACTACACCAAGTGGTGGCGTTGGGTTCCCGGCGCGAGCTGGCGCCACCCGCTAGGACCCGAGAGCTCGATCGACGACCTGGGGGATCACCCGGTTGTTCAGGTTTCGTATGCGGACGCCGCCGCATACTGCGCCTGGACTGGGTCGACGCTTCCCACTGAAGAGGAGTGGGAATTCGCCGCGCGAGGCGGCCTCGCTGGTGCCGACTTCACATGGGGCGACCACGATCCGCAGGAGACGGAACCCGTCGCCAATACATGGCAAGGAAGGTTTCCCTTCGAGAACACCGAGATCGATGGACACGCGAGGACCTCACCTGTTGGGTCCTACCCGCCGAACGGGTTCGGTCTCTTCGATATGGCCGGCAACGTATGGGAGTGGACGGTGAGTTGGTATGTGTCCGTACGGCAGCAGACTGCGTGCTGTGCACCTCACGCCCCACGACGTGAGGACAGCTACGACCCGTCGTCTGACGTGAAGATCCCTCGGAAGGTGGTCAAAGGCGGTTCGCACCTGTGTACGCCTCAGTACTGCTACCGCTATCGACCAGCCGCTCGCCAACCACAGACCATCGAGACGGCCACGAGTCACCTGGGCTTTCGAGCCGTCGTCCGCGCACCGTCCAACGGCGGGGGCTCCTGGTAGAGCGGTCTCAGGCGCGCCCTCGGCGCAACGCGCCGGATGGTTGCGACCCAGTTCCTCGGCGAGGCCCTGCTGCTGGCAGGAATCGGGGTAACGGGTGAAGCGATGAAGGGAGGCGCAATCAATGCTGTCGCTTCCTTTCGGCCGGCCGACCGCACCTACCGAAACGATGTGAGGTGCGAAATCGCGTGAACTGTGATCCTCGTCGTCGCCACTCCGTCGTCTCCAGGAGACGGTCGGAACCAATCCAGATTCACCGCATCCGACGGATTTCGACCAGACCGCTCAGGATCGCCGGGTACGAGCGTTTTCTCGGCGAGTGGCTGGCAGCACCGCGGCGCCACTTCCGTTCAACGGGAGGCGCTGAGCCGACTTTGACTGACGCCGCCGCTGTTGCGCGGGTCCGCCGCTTGCGGGGTGCGTGAGCGGATGTGGACGGTCTTGTTCGTTTCGTGTTTCACGTGAACGGGTGATGGGATCACGCCGGCGGTGCTCGTTGCGTATGTCTATGTGAACCCTGAGGAGTTGGGTTCCGGGACACGGGTGTGTTCTTGACGTTGGGTCGGCGGGCGTGCGAGAGTGCGCGTCCCGGATGCCGGTCCGTGGGTCGGGGCAGTGAAGATGGTTACGAAGTCGACTCAGAGGAAGGTCGTCGTCGAGAGGCGCGTGTCGAAGGACGGTGCGATCCGGTTCGATGCGAGGTGGTATTGCCCGGATGCGTCACTGTCTGATGCGGCACTCCTTGCTGGCCGCGGGTTTTGCCGTGGACACAAGAAGGGAACGTGCGGTTTCTCGACTCGTGCAGAGGCTGAGGCTGCCGGTTACGCGGCTCAGACTGCGGCGAGGTCTGCAACGCTCGGGTTTGATCCTTCGTTGGATCAGTCTGTTACGTTGGGTGAGGTCGCGACGCGCTGGTTCGAGTCCGGACCGCCACGGATTGGTGTGCAGACGATGCGTGGGTATCGGGAGCGTTGGCGCAGCTGGTGTCGCCGCAACCCGGCGATGCCTCTCGTACCTGCAGTTTCGGTGACGAGGGCGAAGGTGGTGGATTGGTTGCAGGATCTGCGCCGCGACGGTTTGGCGGCTTCGACGATGCGCCAGGACCTGATCTTGTTGCGTCACATCCTTGGCCACGCGACCGACATCGGGCTGACGACGGTGAACGCTGCCGATGGGGTTTCTGCGCCTGCGTCGTTGCAGGGAAAGCCAGCGAAGCGACCTCTCCGATAAGGAGTCCATTGCGATCGCTGTGAGAGATCACCTGCAAGGTCGAACGATCGCAATGAGGGCCGGGGGTCAGCCCTATCCCGACTTCGAAGATCTCAAACGAGCTCTCCGTGCATACAACCCGAACAAACGCTTCGTCGAACTGGGCGTGCTTGCATACTCCATAGTCCAAAACCCGTGAGAGCCTCCCGTAGCGTGCGATGAGTTGCCGATCACAGACCGCGATCAGGGCGCAGACATGCGTAGAGGCTATTCGCGAGCGTATCTGTGCAAGTCATCGCCACACCTCCATCACACGTGCCCTTCGACCGTGACACTCGCTCGCCGTGATAGGCGAGAAAGCAGCCCCGATGCCCGGTAGGTGATCCGGAGATCGCAGTTCACTCCAACCATGACAACAAGATCGCGTCCTACCGGTATCACCGTTCCGCGGCAATAGGGGTCCGACACGCCGCCGAGTCGCTCGTCGAGAATCACCACAGCCTCAGGAGCGTGACCGGCTGGGACCTCTGCTCCCAGGTTCGAAGCGATGGCTCGCGTTACCACGGCATCGCCGGGTCCCTGATTCGTGATAATGCGCAGATCAGCGCCATGCGTTGCTTCGCGCCAGGTAACACTCGGCACACCCTGTGCCCATATCCAGGCAAGTAGAGTCGCAACGCATCCGACCACGATTCCGAGAGCCGCTGCCAGGTCGTACCTCCCCCAAGGGACATCTCATTCCAACCATAGGACGTGAACGCCGACGGCTGCCGTGTCCGCGAAGTGGGACACGCTCGCCGTGCCCCCACCGCGCCCCTCCGAGGTCCGAGATCGAGCACTGTGCAGCGCAGTTTTTCGATCTCTTGGCGGTTCTACGCTTCCAGGCGCGGTGGATCTGTGCTGACTACGGATCAGAAGGTTGGGGGTTCGAGTCCCTCGGGCGTGCTGCTAAAACCTTTGTGCCGCAGCGGATTCAGCGCGGTGGTCGCGAGTGGACCTTCTGACGTTTGGGAGCCATTCGCGCCCGTTTCACAGGAGTGCGGTGAATCCCTCCACCGTGAGATCCGCCTGACGCAGAATCGAACGCAACGTGCCTCGTGCCAACTCGCGATGCATTGGAACGATCACCGTCCGGTTGGCTTCGTTCCGCAGCTTCACATGACTGCCGCGCTGACTCACCTCGAGGAAGCCGACCTTGGCGAGGGCGCGAACCGCCTCGCGTCCGGAGACGATGGGGAGGCTCGGGCTCACGCCGGGATGTCAACCGGAGCGATGATCGGAGTGTCGATGTGATCGGGAAGCGGCTGGTCCTCGAAGTAGAGCTCGAGGGCCTCGCGGAGGTTGTTCAAGGCTCCCTCCACGTTCTCCCCCTGGCTGGTGACCTCCACTTCAAGACAGCGGGCGACGTACCAGGGCGGCTCATGGGTGACGGCGGCGGTGAATCGCATGGTCAAGAGTGTACGGCCACTGCCAGCGCTCGGTGCAGATCGCCGGAAGTGTGTGCACCCCAGAGATCCACGAAATCGGCGAGCGACTCATTCAGGTAGAGGTGGTTCACTCTTAGACGGCGAGGCCTCGCAGGTGGCCGGATGCTCATCGGCGACTTCACGATGCGCGGCCTTTGTCTTCGTGGGCGCGGAGCAGTCGCCCAACGTACTGGACGACTCGGCCTTTGAACGCGATCGGGAAGGCGAGGAACAACGTGTCGAGCTCCGGCCAATCGAAACCCTCTCCAAGGTACGACCCGGTGGCTACTAGCACGATGCCCTCGTCCAGAGGGCGAGACGCGATGGCGTCGGCAACCGCTTGACGTGCCCTCTTTCCGAGTCCTCCCCTCAGGACCAGTGCCGGGGCGCCCATGTCGGCGAGACCGGCGACCAACGCGTCGATGTGAGAGGTCCGTTGGGTCAACACGAGGCAAGTGCGGCCGGCGGCGACCGCATCCTGGACGTCCTGGCAGATCTGGGTCGTTCTCGCCTCATCCTCGGCGACCGCCGAGAGAACCGTGTGAATCTCGCGTGCTTCGTCCTCGGAGACGGTCGTGTCCGTCTCGTGCACGATCAACTCCCTCACGAGCGCAACCCCTTCGGCGTCGACTGGTCGGATCTCGTGCCGGACCGGGCCGCATTGGAGCGCGATGATTCCCTCCAGGCCGTCCCGCCGATACGGAGTTGCCGTGAGGCCGAGCCACCGGCGAGACGGCGCACGGCGGACGCACGCCTCGAAAGAGACCGCCGGTATGTGGTGGCACTCATCGACGACGACCAGCCCGTAGTTCGAGAAGGTGTCGGCCGGGTCGTCCTGGCGGGCAAGCGTCTGGATCATCGCCACATCGACGAAACCGGTGGGCTTCGTCTTCCCCCCGCCGATCACCCCGATCCGACTCTCATCGATGCCGAGATGGTCGCGGAGGCGGTCCGTCCATTGCTCGACGAGGGGCATGCGGTCGACCAGGATGAGCGTCGGCGTCTGATGATGAGCGATCAAGGCGCACGCCATCACCGTCTTGCCCGCTCCCGGTGGCGCCACGATGACCCCGCGCTCGTGTGGCTCGACGGCCGCCACCGCCTCTCGCGGTTGCGCTCGGAGCTCCGATCGAAACCGGACCGAGATCGCCTCTGGTGAGGGCCGGACGTCGGCGACGTCGAGGCGGCTCCCGATCTCGGCGAGGAGGTCGCCGGTGCGTTCGACCAGACCTCTGGGCAGGTGGAGCCACTCGAGGTCTTCCTCGTAGCACCGGATGAAGCGCGGTGTGTCCCACGTGGAGAATCGCATACGCTGCTTCTCGTAGAACTGCGGGTTCTGGATCGAGGCGAGATGCTTGAGCGCCGCTACCAGAGCCGGCGGCAGACCCGTGCGTTCGATGGAGAGGCCCGCGCCTAGGCGGGCCCGAACGACCGGGGGTGGCTGCGGTCCGTCGTCGCTGAGGAGGTCGGCAAGGCCCATGGCCGGTCCCGACGCCACGGGTCGCAGCGACTCGGCGAGGGACGCCACCGCATCCGGGCGATACGTGCGACCGACGAGAGGAATCGCCACTGGTCAGGCCAAGGCTCGAGTGATGTGGGATCGAGGAAGGCGGTCGCCCCGACACGCAAGCGTTCTCCGTCGAGCGGCACCGCGATCAGGTTGCCGAACGATCCCTTGGGCATGAAGTCCTGGGACGGGAAGAACCTATCGTAACTGGCCAGGTCGAGCTCGGCCCTTGCGGTCATTGCCCGCCGCAGCAGTGAGGCGCCGAGGGAACGGGCTGTTGCCGCCGGGACTGGAGCGGAGAAGAAGATCCACACGTGCGCGCCGTCGCCTGAGCGCGATCGCTCGAGTACCGCCGGCACCTCGACGTCGTGGCACGCATCGAGGAACGCCAGGGCGTCAAGCACCCATGAGCCGCCGTCGAAGTCACAAGCAAGCAGCGTGCAGCTGTCATCGCGCAGCAGGGGATAGATGCCGATCGTCGACTGCCCCAGGAGGTGTTGCGCGAAGACCTCATCCGTCAGGGGCAAGTAGTCGTGCTCTCTCGCTCCCTTCGACCACCTGCCTCGAACCGCCGGCGACCAGCCGGATCTGCCCGTAGCAGCATTCTCCCAGCGCACAGCGAAGACGTCCGACCGGGCGCCGAATAGCGAGCGCATGAGCGCCACCTTCGCCTCGAGTGGAGCGTCCTCGTCGATCGATTCGGCGACCGCCGTTTGGCTGAACAGGGTCGGCCCCCACGCCTTCTGGTGCCCGTCGTTCGCACGGTCGTCCAGCCCAAGGAGGTTGCGCAGCCGACGATTCTCGGCACGCAGCGTCTCCATCTGGGTGAGAAGGTCTTCAGCAGGTTTGGGCCCGGGCACAGTGCCGATTGTCCCACCAGTCGATCATGATCGCGACTTCCACCGTCCGAAACCCGCGCCCCACGACCACCGCTGACCGGCGTACGGGGATGCCTTCGGCCAAGGAGTCGAGGGTCAGTCAGGAAGAACCCTGATCGCGGCATGACGGTGCCCTGATTTCGACTCGTGGCTGGTGGATCCGCTGGAGGCGTTGCAGGAGCCTCACGAGCTGTTGTGGAGCTCGAAGGGCAGCGACGTGAGCGGCGCGAGAAGGGCGCGTTGGCACGACATCGAGGGAATTGCGATGAGTCGAAGGTGGGGCCCCCTGCGGCGAGAGAATGTGGGAATGGAGAGCCAGCTGCGGACTCACCCTGTGGCGGGGCCCCGCAGGTGCCTCCGGGAGCCAAGTTGGGAGCCATCCTCTGTGGACGGCGGTGGACGCCGGTGGACGCCGGTGGACTCGAAAGCCCTTGGCGCAGGCATTCGTGGACACCCGTGGACCCGGGTTGGAGATCTACGGATCAGAAGGTTGGGGGTTCGAGTCCCTCCGGGCGTGCCATGAGACCCGTTGCGCTGCAATGGTCTTGAGCCATGGCGATTCGGCCGTTACTCCAACTCGTATTCCGCGTACTGCTCCTCGGAAACGACGAGGAGGTAGCGTCCGACCGGGTCCTCGGGCAGCGATACGAACGCCAGGATCGCCTCACCATGATCGCCGGTGACGGCTGTGAGGGTGGTGACGTATTGCCACGTCTCACGGGGCGGATCGGCCCCGACCGATCCGGTATGCGCATAGATGTGGACGACCTCGTCGCTATTTGGACCGAACCCAGCTAGTCCGACAGTGAACTCCGTCCCGGGCGGCCCGGCCTGCGGCGAAACGGTGACTTGCGGACCGGTGGCCTCGACGATTTCGACCAGCGCAATCGCAACTTTGCCACCAGTGGCGACGTCATCTGCACCCGCAGTCTTCGCTGCAGTCAGGGCGAAAGCTGCCTCCTGCAGATCGGCCAGTGCGACCTCGGCCGTCACAACGTGAGGTCCGAGCGAAGCACCCGGCAGGACGGCGAAGGCAACTGGCTCCCAACCCCCGCCAACTTCCCACGGCTGCACATCCCCGCCTCCCGGCGATAGGGCAAGCGTCGCAGGATCCCATGCCGGGCCGTCCAGTGCGGTGACGGCCAAAGGGACGTCGAACGGAAGAAAGCCCGTTGCGCATACGGTCAAGGTGTCTCCAACCTCGACGGCGACCTGCTCCGCACCGTCGATGTCGGGGTCATCGTTCGTGCCCTGCAGCGTCAGCGTGCACGTCTCGTCATCTGAGGGCTTCTCAGTCTCGATCTCGGCGGCGACAACGTCCGGCAGCTCATCGTCCGCCGGTTCTGGAGCTGTCGTCGGAACCGCTGCCGGAAGCGGCTGCGTGGTCGAGGCAATGCGCGCCACCGCCTCGCCACCCGGCGGTCGAGGAGCCGGCTCCGGATCCGACGAGACCAGTGTCACACCGACCGCAATAGCAGCTACCGTACCCGCCACCACCCCGACGTTCCCGGCCGTCCCGAGGCCCTGCCACCAGCTCAGGAATCGGTTCGGACGCACCCACGACGCCAAGGCGTGTGTCGAGTCGAAAGACACGCTGCTCGTGAAGTTCCCGGCTTCGGAGGCAATGGACTCCGCTCGGGCGAAGCCACCCTTACCGATCGCCAGTCCTCCGGCGCCGACGGTCGCGGCCGCCGCGACGAAGCCGATCTGTCGTATCCGCTTGTGGGACGCGATACCTCTGAGTCGCTGTAGTTGGGTCTCGCTCGGGGCGTCGTCCGTCAGGATGATCACGTCAGGCCAGCGCTTGGCGGCATCGCCGACCGATACGGCCCGGAGACCAACGGCCACCCTGCTCAGTGCTCGAGCTCCTGGAGTGTCCTCTGCATCGAGCGTCTCGACGAGTTCGTCAACGGCCAGACGCGCTTCTGCCGTATCGTCACTGATGATCATCACCTCGCGTTCAGAACCAGTTCTCACGTTGAGATACCAAACGCTGGCGAGAAGCTCCTGGTAGGCGGGATCGTAGTTCTCCGAGTCCAGTTCGAGGCTCTGAATGCTCGAGAGCCTGCTGACGTCATCGGGAAGAGAGGCGGGCAGCTGGGCACCGTCGACCAGGACCGGAATGAGATCGCCGCCGGATTCGAACGTGACGCGGATCTCCCGGCGAACCCAGTCACCCGGTTCGTTGAGCCGCCTCGCGTCCCCATGTCCCGCCCATGCGGAACCGATCAGTGCGACCGTCACATTCGATTCGACAACCCGCTGTTCGATCTCGACGGGAAACTCAAGGCCAGCACGAAGGTCGTCGCTGTCGCGAAACACGTTCGAGAGTCCGAGATCCTCCTTGAGGTCACGAGCGAGGAGACTCGAAAGGTCCGCAGTGTCCTCTCGCCGATACGAGATGAAGATGCTCGGGGTACGCAAACGCACACCTGTCGCCGCTCAAGTCAGAGCGTACGCGCGGTTCAGCGAATTGGCTCACCTTCACTCGAACGTGCGTCACCGGAACCCGTAGCTCGGGCGCCGCGTTGCGACTCGCGATCAACGATCTCGAAGCGCGTCCGGAGGGCCACGATTGGCCGGGGCGACGCGCGCCATCACCCGACCGCTGGGTCTGACCCGCTTTATGCGCGGTCTCGCAGACAAGCGTCTTCCGCATCCGACGTCTCAGAACTCGAGAGCTGCAAGGCACTTGCGTAGCCCGGCTTGACGATGGACTCGGCTCGGACATCCCGCTCACGCCGCGACCTCACAACCAGGCGCGAGATCCGCTGCCGTGGCACGATCGTCTGAATGGCCATCCAAGCCGAAAGACCAGCGACGGCCATTCCCCGCTCCGTCGATAGGCGACCCTCTGACGGCCAACCGTCACCCACTTCACGTCGCAGATACGCCAGCTGGCCCACAGAGACCCAAGCGACTTGGCGACCACGACTGGGCGGTCCGCGTTTGAGGCCGTTGAGCACTTCGGTGAGGAACCGCACCGTGCTGGCACGCAGGTCATTGGCGTAGCCCGGCGTGGCGCCGGTCAACCCGTACTCGGGCAGGTCGACCGCGTACTTGATGATGAGCGACCACGCACCGGGTTGCTGCAGCCATCTCGCGATCAGGATTCCCAGCGGAACAGCCGGCAAGGCCGCCCGACCGCAGTTGCTCCGAGCTGCCTGCGCTCGACCAGCCGTCCAACGGAGGCTTGATGGGGCTCGACAGCCGAGCGTTGGCAGACATCGGCCGGCGCCGAAGTGGTTCCTTCGAGTTCGGGAAACCCAGTTCGACGAAATGCCACTGACACGATCGACGTCGAGGACGTCGAGGGCTGAGCGTCATCCCCGTCACTGAGAACCACCAAGCACGACGGTTCGCAATCCCTCAGCCGTGCTCCGGCAGGCCCTCATCACGCAAATCCACGAAGCCGGTTTCGATGCTCGCCGCACCGTTTGGGAACTCGAATGCAACGAGCGTGCTGGAACACCGACCAAGGACTTCGTTGTTGCCGTCGCCAGCAAGAGCCATCGCCTTATCGTCGTCGGTGAACATTCGGTCGGCGACAGACTGCAGCGCTCAATGAATGCCGACCGCACCCTGGCCCCCGTCGAGCTGGCCGGCGATCTCGTCGATGACGGCGGCGAAGTAGGTCTCGTAGGTGGAGCGGGCGGCAGACATGGTGCCGACAGCCGTACGGTATCACGACGAGTCTCGTGTCTCTGAGGTGGTAGGCGACGCTTCCCACCCAGGATTCGCCACCCATTGTTCCAGGATCCGGTGCCGTGACCTCGAAGTACTCGGACTCGAGGACGAGGCACGCGACCCGAGTTGGCGCCGGCGGCCATTTTCGGGGCGGCACCGAAGGCGACGCTACCCAGCCGGGACGAACGGGATCGTGGCTGACATCCTCGTCGACACCGACGTCTTCATCGACCATGACACCGCCACGCTGGCGCATGGTGCGTCCGGAGGGACACCTCCACCCTCGACCGCCCAGGCGCTCCGCCGCAGGCACATGGTGGTTCGCTACACCCAGGAGGCCCCCTGTGCGAGAAGGCATTCGGCTTCCTCGACCGTGCGCCGGATGATGTCGACGGCCGGAAGCACTTCGCTGATGAGGCCGACGGATTGGCCAGCGAAGGGCATGTACTCGTCTCCGGCGCCAGCAAGGATCGACGCCACCACTGAGCGAGTGGTCGTTTCGACGTCGATCGCATCGGGATCATCGGCCAGCTGGTCGATCAGCGGCGTCCGTAGCGAGCGTGGCTCGGCGTGGGTGACGGGTCTCGAAAACGGGGGCAGGATTCGGCCGGTGTTGACGACCTTCACCGCGTCGGTGGCGTCGGCCTCGGCGATCCGCTTCTTCCAGTTGTCGCTGACTGCCATCTCCTCCGACGCCAGGAACCGGGTCCCCATGTTTACGCCCTGGGCTCCGAGCATCAACGCCTCCGCCAACCCTCGCCCGTCGGCGATGCCACCCGCGGCCAGAACCGGCACGTCGCCGGCGACGTCGACGACCGCCGGAACCAGAACCAGCGTGGACACCCACCCCCCGTGGCCTCCGGCTTCGCCGCCTTGTGCGATGAGCACGTCGACCCCCGCTGCGAGTGCCTGCTTCGCCTCGTCCAGATCGATGACCTGCTGGATCCACAGGATCCCGGCGTCGTGAGCCCGCTCGATCAGGTCGACGGGAACCCCCATGTGGAATGACAGTGCCGCCGGACCAAACTCGAGGCTCGCAGCGAATGCCGCCTCGTCGAACGGACGCATCGTGTGATTGATCGCGAACGGACCGTCGGTGAGGTCGCGCAGCCTCCGCCATTGTTCCTTCAGGTCGGACAGTGACCGCACCGCCGTGCCGAGGCTCCCCAAGCCCCCAGCATTCGACACCGCAGCCGACAGTTCCACCTGATCCCATGGACCGAACGGAGCGCACACGATCGGTACCTCGATGCCCAGCACGTCACATACTGGAGTCCTCACACCTCACCCCCCGTCGCCCATCTCTGACGCCGGCCGTAGTCCCGGACACGTTGCCGACACCTCCGCATCGGGACGAACCCTACCCGCCGCCGCCGTGCGCCGTCCGGGCGCTCGACTTCCTACCCACATCGCCCTCCGGCGTGAAAGACCGTCTTTGGCGATCCGATCGGTGGACTCTGCTCCGGGCGAGGCAGCTCGACGCCGTGGTTGCGGACGTGCTTCGGACCCTCGGCGACAGTGTCGTTGGGTGTATCACCTTGGATCGGCCATGTTGGGCGGGTTACGTCGATTCAGTGACCTGGACCCGGTCACCTGAGCGGGGGATGCCGCGGGCTGTCCGGTCGCCAGTCAGCGTGATCGGAGCGGTTCGAGAGCGCGCACCGGCCGCCCCGGCGTGATCACGACGCGAAGCCGCCGCCCGCCCAGCACGAGTCGCGCGATCTTCGCCAAGATCCTCTTCGTGGAGTTGGAGGACATGGCCCCTCCGTGGCGAATCGCCGTCACCAGCGCCCTCAGTCGAATACGTCGGCGTGAGTGCGGCACGCGGCGTCGACGTCTCGAAGTGGGCCGTACCGGCGGAGCCCGACCCTTGGTGAGCGGCTCAGCCAGCGGCGTGGACCAGCAGAAGCCCCACGGCCAGGATGACATGGGCCGCGACGAGCAGCCGGAGCGGCCGTTCCCAGGTGGTGAGCAGCTTGGCTCGATTCCACGTTTCGGCGCCGATGGCGGCCGTGGCATCGGGGACGCGCCGCCTGACATGACGCGCCGGCGTCGACAGCTCGCGCTGCGCCAAGCTGAACGCGGCCGCCGCCGCCGCCGTCACCATCGCGGCGACGGAGATCGACTCCGTCTGCGCCCAGTAGCCGACCAGCACGGGAAAGGCGCCCCAACCAACCGCAAAGCCGAGGTCGGAATGCACGAACCCGACGAGCTCCAAGGCGTAGACGGCGGCGAAGCCGGCGCCCATCACCCAAAGAAGCAGCGTGAGCGGCGATATGACGAACGCACCGGCGAGCGCGATGACACCGGTGAGCAGCAGCGATCCCCAGCCCAGAAGCTGCAACAGCGGCGAGGACAGCCGGGTGGCGAGCGGTCTGCCGTGGAGCTCGTCGAGCGCATGGGCGCCGACCCCGAGGCCGATGGCGAACGCTGCGAGCGTTCCCCCGAGCCGGAGTGCCTCGACCTCTCGTGCCAGCGCGGCACCGATCGCCACGTAGGAGAGATGCCACAACGTGTAGGGAATGTGGAGCAGGGTGATGAGGTCTCCGATGCGGCGACCAGAGCTGGCGTAGAAGGCCGGCCTGCGATCGGTCACCGCCGACGGCCCCACATGATCAGGCCGCCGCCGAGAGACATCTGCCGCACCGTGACCTCGGTCATGCCCGCCGCTCGCCACTCGGCGACCAGGCGGTGGGGTGGGTGGGTACGTGCGAACTGGTCGATGCTGGGGCCGAGGAACCGACCGACCTGTCTCCATCCGGATCCGATGGCCCACCCCGCGGCCGGAAGCACACCCCGCGTGTAGACCATCCACGGCGGTCCCCAGATCCCACTGGGTCGACCGAACTCGACCATGCCGAGAACACCGCCGGGGCGGACCACGCGTACGAGCTCGGCCAGTGCATCGGGCACGCTCGAGACGTAGCGGAGCAGGTATCCGAACGTCAGGCCGTCGAAGCTCTGGTCGCGAAACGGCAATCGCTCCGCCGTCGCGAGCACGGCTCCGGTGCCTCGTGATCGTGCATGCCGCACCATCTCCGCGCTCTGGTCGAGCGAAACGACCTCATTGCCCCGCTCCGCGAGGAGCCGAGTGATCGAGCCCGTTCCGGCGGCCACGTCGAGCACGCGCGAACCCGCGGGCAGATCGAGTCCGTCGACCATCGCGTGGCGCCATCGTGCGTCCTGTCCCATGCTGAGGATCCGCGCCCAGCGTTCGTAGGTCGGAGCGATCGGAGCGAACAGCTCCCGGGCGACGTCGACGGGAGACTCGCCACCGAGGTTCATTCCGCCAGGCTAGGCAGCCGCGATCGGCCGTCACTGCGGTTGACAGCTGACGGCTGACCTTGCCGGGGTGGGGAGAGCCGAGTTGGGAGCCATTCTCTGTGGAAAGGGATGTGCAGTCGTGGACGCCGATGGATCCCATGGCCCGCCGTTCCGGCCCGTATGGACGCCTCCGGACGGTCATGGACACGGCTTCGAGATCTACGGATCAGAAGGTTGGGGGTTCGAGTCGCTCCGGGCGTGCTGCTGAAGCCGTTCTACCGCAACGGATTCGGTTCGCTCCGTCACGGTGAACCCTCTGACCTCTGGGGGCCCATCCTGTGCGGCCACGCCGGCGGCTCGGGTGGGGTGGGTCATACGGGACCAGGAAACAGCTACTCGGCACCGGAATGCCGCACTTCCGGTCGAGGGATCCCACTGGACGCGCAAAGGATTTGTCGTTCTGCTCGGGAACTCTGGACGTAAGATCATCCGGGATTCGAGAGGAGGCTCTTGGACAGAGTAAGGATCGAGAGCGTCGAGGAGAAGGAGGCCGACGAGGTTTCCTCGATTCTCAGGCACACTGCGATTGATGAGCCGACCCTGTGGGCGGGAATCTCGACCGTGCCAGCCAACACCTCCACGGGTTGGCATCACCACGGGACCAATACGACTGTCTTCTACATGCTTGCCGGACAGCTCACGGTCGAGCACGGCGACGACCCGGTTGAGACCGCTACCGCGGTCCAAGGCGACTTCGTGGTCGTGCCTGCAGGCGTGATCCATCGTGAGGTCGTACCTGCTGGCGAAGACGTGAGGGCTGTCGTGATGAGGTTCGGTGACGGGACCGGTCCACTGGTCGTAGATTCTGAGCAAGAAACCTGAACCGGGACACGCCGCCTGGCCTGGCGAGGAGTCGCTGACAGTCACCTCACATTTCCACCTCTCGGCGGGACGCTGCCCTCGCAGCTCTGTCATTCCGGCACGCCAGCCGTCCGCATGAGGTCTCGCACCCGTTGACGTTGATCGTCGCGCCGGATCAGGCGGAGCAGATTCCACGACGTGAGATGGAACACGGGAAGCCGAGCCTGTGCCTCACTCGCCAGCCTGCGCGCTCTGTCCTCTTGCCCGAGTCCTTGGTAGGCGCCACTTCCCCAAGCAAGCGCCGGAGGCCCAACGGGTCCTTTGCGGCCCCGATTCTCCTCGAACGCCTCGATTGCTCCCGCGAAGTCGCCTCCGATGAATCTCGCCAGGGTCAACAGATTCAGGTACGGTCCGTCGATGAAGCCTGGGTTCAAGCGGATGGCTTGCAGGATCGGGTCGACTGCCGCCCCAGGATCGCCGGAGAGGGCGAGTAAGAAGCCTCGGTAGGCGTGGGCATCGGCATCGTTCGGTTGACGAAGAATCGCTTGCTCGGCCGCCGCGTTGGCTTCGTCGTGCCGGCCCCGCATCACCAACGCGAGGCTCATGGCGGTGTAGCCCCACCCGAAGTTGTCGTCGACCGCGATGGCTCGTTCGGCCAGTTCGGTGGCGCGCGGTGCCACTTCGGAGAGGTCGTGGTGGCCCAGCACGCCTTCCAAGCCGAGCAGAGAGGCCAACCCGGCGTGGCCACCAGCGAAGCCGGGATCCATTTCGATGACGCGCTCGAATATCGCTCTGGCTGCTTCGAGCTTGGCGGGCACGGGCGGGTACGGCGTCGTCTTCGCCTGGACGTACAGCTCGTAGGCCGCGAGATTCCGAGTGTGGACCGTGTGCAGGCGCTCCTCCTCGTCGCCATGCAGCCTCACGGACAGTGCGGACACGACCTTGGCGCCAACCTCGTCCTGAAGTTCGAACACGTCGTCGATCGATCCGTCGTAGCGCTCGGCCCACATGTGTCCCTGCCCGTCGGCATCGGTCAGCTTCACGTTGATCCGGACGCGGTTGCCGGCCTTCCGGACGCTACCTTCGAGGACGTACCGGACCCCGAGCCGCACGGCTACGTCGCGAACGTCGATGGTCTGTCCGGAGAATCCGGCGGTGGTGGATCGTGACAGGACGAACATGCCGGAAAGCTTCGACAGATCGGTGATGAGGTCCTCGGTCATCCCCATCGCAAACAGATCTTGCTCCGGGTCTCCGGACATGTTGTCGAACGGCAGCACCGCGATCGAGGGATCGAGGGCCTCCTGCGGCGCGTCCTGGGGTGGCAGCGACGGTCTCGACTCGGGAGCGGGGCCCGAACCCCAGTGCCAAACCCGAATCGGGCGCTCGATGTTCTTGACCAGGTGCGCTCCCCCGTCCCACCACTGCACATCGACGCGATCCCTCACCAAACGGTAGGCGTCGTCGGTCACGGCAACGCCGTCGGAACCGGCCAGCGGTTCGACTCGGGCGGCGACGTTGACCCCGTCGCCGAAGATGTCGTCGCCTTCGATGATGACGTCACCGATGTGGATCCCGATTCGAAACCGGATCGCCGCGTTCCCAGCTGCGGCGTTGTACTCCACCAGGGCTCGTTGCGTGGCCACGGCGAACTCGACGGCTGCAACCACCGACGGGAACTCCAGCAGCAGACCGTCGCCCATCGTCTTGACGATGCGACCGCCGCGCTCCGTGATCCGGGGGTCGATGACGTCCGACCGGCGCCGGCGAAGCGCCTCCAAGGTTCCCACTTCGTCGACGCGCATCATGCGGGAATACCCCACCACGTCGGCTGCGACGATCGCAGCAAGTCTTCGCTGCGTCGGCTCCGGCATGAGGCGACGATAGCCCGCTGCCCATGGGCCCGGCGGCCAGTACGGCCAGTACGGTCAGAGCCGTGCACATCGCCGGGACGGATGCCGTCGGGCGTTGTTGTCGATGCGATGGCCGAATGGGGAGAGCCAAGCCGCACGCAACCTGGCGTGTCGCCGAGTAGACATTGGTCGTGGCAGTTCGAGCCAGCACGCCGCCCCCCTTTCACAGCCACAGCGCGAGGTAGATCGCCGTCCAGGTCGCTGCCCAACCCGCCACCAACCACTGCTCCCCGACGAAGCGGCGAGCCACCGTCGCCACGAGTCCGGCCCCGAGGCTCGAGATCAGGAAGCGGAACGCTCGTCCTGGCACCGTCCACAACGCGAGCGTCACCGCACTCGTCCCCAGGTCTCCCGCCGCGAGTGCGTACAGCTTGTACGGTTGTGCATGGCGGGGGCCAGACAGCAGCGCGACATTGCCCGCCGCCGCCACCTCCCTCGTCACCTCTTCAACCATCGTCTCATCGATGCCGGGCAGCGCCGCCATCGCGGCCGCTCCGGTTTCCGGCATCGTCGCCCCCCAGCCGTAAACCAATAGACCACCTCCGATCGCACCGACAACGGCCACCAGTGACAGCCCCAGCGCTGGCCGCACGCCGCGCCGCATCGCCACCCAGGTCAGGAACACGTCGGGCACCACGAACCACAGCACCGCCTCGGCCATTCCCCACACGCCGGCGATCCAGCCGTTCCCCCGCCTCATGCCAGCGCCGCCACACGCTCCTGCAGGCGCAGCGCCGCCGACTGCGGATCGGTGCCGTGCACTCGCACCAACTCTCCCACTGTGACCGTGCACCGGCGGCGCCGCGGCCAGCGGCCGTGCCGGGGGAGCACCTCGTCACACCCAGCCAGCCACACCGGGATCACCGGCACCTCCGGGTGCTTCTGCGCCAGACGACAGACGCCCGACCGGAATCGACCGAGTTTCCCCGGCTCGCCGCGCGTCCCTTCGGGGAAGATGACCACGATGTGGCCCCTAGCCAGCGCCTCCGAAACGGGTCCGAGCGGGTCACGGCTCGCACCGGAGCGATCCATCGGGACCGCCCCGAAGACCTGGCGGGCGAGCCAGGCAACGACTCGACTGCGGAACCAGTAGTCGGCGGCAGCCACCGGGCGCACCAGCGGCACGGTCTGGGTCGGGAACGCCGCCAGCAGCAGCGCCGTGTCGACGTGGCTGTTGTGGTTGGCCACGACGATCGCCGGGCCGGCTACGGGTAGCCGATCCGGACAGCGCACGTCGAAGCCGGTGAGCCAGCGGATCGCGGGTCGTAGTGCGAAACGGTGCAGTGCACTCCGCATCACACCACCACCCAGAACACCAGCGGCGCCGCCAATATGAGGCTGTCGACCCGGTCGAGCACACCGCCGTGGCCGGGGATCAGCGACCCGGCGTCCTTCACGCCGCAGTCGCGTTTGATCGCCGAGATCAGCAGGTCACCAAGCGTTCCCGCAAGGGCGACGCCGGCGCCCAGCACTCCACCCCACCACCAGGCGTGTCCCGTCAGGAGCAGCCCGAGACCCCACCCCAACCCAATCGCCGTCATCATGCCGCCGACGAAGCCGGCGACCGTCTTGTTCGGAGAGATGGCCGGCGCCAGGCTGCGGCGACCCCACGCTCTGCCGGCCAGAAACTGCGCGACATCCCCGGCCTGGGCCACGATCACCAGCCAGAGCAGCAATCCGGCTCCACCGGCAGAACCAGCCGATGCCGGCAGCGTCAGCAGTGCCGCCAAATGCGCCAGGGCGACGCCGACAGCTGCCGCCAGCCCCGTCCCGCCGACCCGAGACGTGAAGCCGGAGGGCCTGCCGAAGGCGACCAGCCCCACTGCGGTTCCCGCCATCGCTGCCGGTACCACCGCCACCAGAAGATCCGGCCGACCGGACACCGCAGCCACGAACCCGGCCAGGTACGCAAGGAAGGCGATGGGCAGCACCACGGCCCTCGTCATCTTCGCCAGCTCCCACAGGGCGGCCAATGCGGCCGAAGCCAGGAAGGCAACCGTGACCATGCGATGCGACGCCAGTGCAACCACGAAGACCGCCGCCATCACCCACCACGACCGCACCCGCAGCCGCACCTCACCGAGCTCGAGGCCGGGCCGCAGTCGGGCCAGAGTCGACGTCGTGGCGCTCGCCGCCACCAGGGCGGCGAAGACCCCACCCATCGCCCATCGCAGCGGCGCCGCCATCGCTTCCATCAGTCAGCTCCCACCTGCCGCAAGCGGTTGCGGACCGTCGCCAACCCGAGCCCCACCATCACTGCGAGACCGCCCGTGACCAGCACCGCCGGAGCGCTCGCCGCAAGTGCCATCGCAAGCAGCGAGAAGCCCAGCGCCCGATCCGCCTTGCCCAGCGGCCCGGCGTTGCGCCGCACCGGGCAATCGCCGGCAATCGCCGCCACCTCGGCGATCATCGCGATCGCCACAACTCCGACGACCATCCACCCTGCCCAGCCGCCCGTCAGGGCGGCAAACGGCAGATAGGCCACAGCATCGCCCACGACGTCAGTCACCTCGTTGAGCACTGCCCCGTGCTCGCTCGTCGCCGTCCGGCGGGCGAGCTGACCATCAACAGCGTTGGCGGCCATCCGTACGAGTAGCAATGCTGGGATCACCCACATGAGCCATGACCACAGGCTCGCTGCGGCCACCACAGCTCCTGCTCCGCCGGCCACGGCCAGCCCGAACCAGGTCACCACGTCCGGGGAGACCCCACGGCGATCCAACGCAGCCACGACCGGTTCCAGTTTCCGCTGGAACCCCGGCTTGAACCGGTACAGCGTCGCCACCATCGTCAGAACCCGTACTGCAGGATGGTGATCATGGGCAGCGCCGTAGCCACGACCTGCCCACCGACCATGACGCCCGCTGCAATCGCCGGCCACCTCACCCAGCGCCCACGCTTCGGCTCGGTGAAGACGGAGTCCATGTCGATCCCCCCTTTTCGATCGCGCACCCGGATTTCGGGTCCTTCCATGGCAAGAAGGTACGAAGCTGCCGCCGGCCTGTGAATCGGGGGATTCCCCAACACCCGGCAGCACCGGCCGTCCCCTCCCCCTCCCTGCATGCGCCGGCGACACGCTGAGGCCGATCGGACCATCCGCGATTCTCAGACCGCTCAGCATCACTCCCCCGAGACGCCTCTGTCCTGATGTACCACCATCCTGCGACGGCAATCGCAGCCTTCCTGGGTGGAACGGCGGTCTGCTCGCCTTCGGCGGCGCCGACGCCAACGTCACTCAATAGGCGCCATAGCGGAGGCGCAGGCCCGCGACGTGTCGGCTACTCCGCCAGAGTCCAGAAGGCACTCGGATCCGTGTCGCTGCTCCCGATCCATTGGATCACGCCGAGCTTCTCCATCTGCCGGAGCCGCTTGATTGCCGTTGGTCTTGTGACGCCAAGCAGCTCCTCTACTTCACCGGTCTTGAGACGGCCGACTTGACGTAGAGCAGCCACAACGACGTGCCAGCCGGCCGGAAGTTGTTCAGCTACTCCCGGGTCAACGTGTGTGGCCGTGAGCACGACCCGGACTGCTCCCGCTGTCTGGTGGTACGACGGGGCAGGGAGGCCGAACAGGGCCATCTCGTCGAACATCCGTCGTATGCCCTCGCCTAGCTCTTGTGCCCAGCCTTGTTCCGTGCACACGCGCGCAACGCGCGGGTTGCGTGCGAATCGCATTGCCTCTCTGGGGTCGCGAGCCTCGGCCAACCCGGGGAATCGCCCGGGGTTCGAGACCTCGATGCGGTCATCGAAGACCTCGACTCGGATGTGATCGCCCCCCAGCGAGTACGAACGGTGCATGACGGCGTTGACGATTGCCTCGAGCCACGCGTCTTCGGGTATCAGCGGCAGATTGGCAAAGCGGCCGGATGTAGACAGGCGGCGTGAGGTTGGCTGGAGGCTTCGTACTGCTTCGGACGAGCGCGTGAGAACCTGGTCGATCGTGCCGTCGAACGAGCGGTCCTCCAGGAGCTGCTGCCGCCCGCCGGTCTTACGCTCCGTGCCTCTGAACCTGAGCACGCGGACGTATGCGTTCGGCAAAGTGACCTGCGGCTCCTTGCCGAAGAGAAGGACAGCAGCGGCGGTCACACCCTCGTCGCCAAGAAGTCCACGGCGCCGCATCAGCCGGTCGGGGTCCGCCGCACCGAGCGGCTCGGCCCAGCCGTAGATACTCTCCCAATCCAGGTCGTCCTCCGACACATCGGGCACAGTGGTGCCATCGAAGACACTCTGTCCTTTGTCGTAGGTGAGCTCCTGACGCTGAGCGAAGGACAGGCGCCTGGTCTCATCGCCAACGCGCAGGTAGATCTCGTCCTTCCGGTTGCTGTGGACCACGGCCGATGGTTCGACTTCGATCACGAGAAGGTGGTCGGCATCGCCCCGCTCGTTGGTGCACTCGACCTCTCGGGCATGTGCGCGGACCAGGGGTTGGGTGTGGTCGATGGCCGCCTGCCGCAGGTCGTTGACCCGTCTTGCCTGAGCATCGATACCTTCGACCCTGTCGGCTCCAAGGCCTACAACGATCGTTCCGCCTTCGGCGTTGGCAAAGGCGATCTCGGCGTTCGCGAGGTCACGTGGAGCGACCCGAGCGCTCTTGCGGTCGTACCATTGATTCTCAGGGATGGCGAGGAGAGCCTGCCCCACGTTCGCAGGCTCTTCGCTGAGGGCTTGGGAGACCTCGTTTCGCATGAGCCCTATTCTACCCTAAAATCTTTAGAGTAGTTGCGTGTCAGCAACGGCTCGAACGCGGCGGGTGGCGAAGCCATGGTCGCGGCACACGAGGGTGGCTGCCCCGGACCCGGATCGCCAGAAGGCAAGTCTCTCGCCCTTCCGGGGGATGGCCTGAGAGGCCAGAGGGGCCACTCGACCCGGAGCCGGTCGGTCACCAGCGAACACCCGCAGTCGCGGCAACCGAGGAACGACCTCACCAGCCACACCAGCGCGCGCCGCGGAGTGTGGCGAAGGCCTACCGGTCCATGAGCCCGCCCTGGTAGGCGAGCACGACTGCCTGGGTCCGATCGCGCGCATCGAGCTTCATCAGCACGCGCTTCACGTGGGTCTTGACCGTGTTGTCGGCGATGTACAGCTCGTTGCCGATCTGCTCGTTGCTCATGCCCTCTGCCATGAGGCGCAGCACCTCGAGCTCGCGCCCTGTCAAGGAATCGAGCCTGGAATCGCGAACCGGCGGCGTCTTGGAGGAGAACTCGTCGATGAGTCGCCGGGTCACGGACGGGGAGAGGAGGCTTTCTCCGGAGGCGATGGTCCGGATGCCTTCCGCCAGGTCCTCCGGTTTCGTGCGCTTGAGGAGGAAGCCGGATGCTCCTGCCTGGAGTGCATCGAACACGTATTCATCCAGCTCGAACGTCGTGACGATCAGCACCTTGGTCTGGAGCCCCAGCTCCACGATCTCCCTGGTGGCGTCGATTCCGTTCATCTCCGGCATGCGCACATCCATCAGCACGACGTCGGGCTTCTCCCGTTTGGCGATCGCCACCGCCCCGCGGCCGTCGGCGGCCTCGCCCACCACCCGGAGGTCGTCTGTTTGTTCGAGGATGAGCCGAATCCCACCGCGAATGAGCGCGTCGTCATCGGCCAGGACAACGCTGATCATCGCTTCGTCCACCTGAGCGTTGCGCGGGTGACGACGCCATCTGCCGCCGATCTCACCTCGAGGGATCCGTTGTGGAGCGCGACCCGTTCCCGCATTCCCGTGATGCCCCGTCCCTCGACGAGCGCGGGCGACGCCCCGCCGTCGTCGGCCACTTCGATGTCGAGCGAGTCCTCGCCGACGGCGATCTCGACCGATGCCTTCATCGCACCGGAGTGCTTCAGCACGTTCGTGAGTGCCTCCTGCACGACTCGGTAGGTGCTGAGGGACACACTTTGCGGGAGCATGTCGGGGCTTCCCTCCACGCTCACGTCGACAGGGAGACCCGCCGCCTCGAATGTCTCCGCGAGATCCGCAAGCCGCTCGATCCCGGGTGCCGGTGCGAGGCCCGCCTCCTCGTCACGGCGCAAGACGGCGAGGACACGGTCGAGCTCGCCGAGCGCCCTCCGGCCGGTCTCCTCGATCGTGGCAAAGGCGGCCATGGCCTGTGTGGGATCCTCGGCAAGGGCCCCCCTTCCGGCGCCGGCGTGGATCACCATCACGTTCACCGAATGTCCGATGATGTCGTGCAACTCGCGGGCGATGCGGGTCCTCTCCGCCTCGAGGGCGAGACGCTCCTGGCGCGTCTCGGCGAGCTGCACCGACAGATCCCGCTCGGCCCGCAGCCGTATCTCCTCGAGCCGGGAGCCATACATCCGGCCCGCCAGCCAGCCGACCAGCCACAGTGATGCGGCGAAACCCGCCACGAGGGCGCCACCTTCGGCAGGGAGTCGGATGAAGTAGTAGGCCACTCCTCCGAGGGAGAAGGGGAGCGCCCACCAGGCTTGCCGCGCCGTGCCGTGCGCCGCCACCGAGTACGTGACGACGAGGTTCGTCCATTGGTAGAAGTTCGACGGGAAGCCGAGCGAGATGCTCGCCACGATCGCCGCACTGTTCACGATGAAGGCGCGCATCGGGCGAGTGCGCCTCGACGCCAGTGACGACGCCGCGATGAACGTGGTGACTGCAACCCCGATTCTCAGACCCAGCGCCAAGCGCGCATCGGCCTCGAACACCCAGATCTCGAGCTGGGTGAGGGCGATGAATGCTGCGGCCAGAAGCCGGTCGGCGAAGACGGCGGTTCGACTGTCGGCGCTGAACATCGGAACCGACGTTAGAGAATCATCCGACCGATACCAGTTCGGCTGCTCCGCGCCGGACCGGGCGCGTGATGTAGACCCTGGCGATCGCGGCGCCTACACCGGCGGTGCCGATGCCGGTCAAGATCATCAACGCGGTCCACCCGCCCGAACCGAGAGGAGCAACGCCCGCGACCGCCTGCGCCGAGGCGAAGAGCAGAATCAGCGAGTAGCCGCCGACGAGCGACCTCATCAGGTTCATTCGGGCTGCCGTGACGCCACCCGACTCGCCCAATGCGATCGCGGCGATGATGAACACCTGTATCCCGTGGAACGCTATGGCGTGGGGGAACTTGGGCACTCCGGCCTCTCCATTGACCACGGTTTCGGGAACCGCGGCGTTGACCGAGGCGAAGTCGTTGCCGAGCTGGACCAACCACTGGCCGATGCCCAGACCGAGCATCACCAGCGCCATGCCGCCGATCACGGCCCAGGAGATCAGAGGGTTCCTGGGACGTCGAACCAGGGCCCAAACGAAGACCCCGAGCAGGCACAGGGACATCACACCGACCATCACTCCCATGATCACGAACACCAGGGCGTTCGTGCCATCGAAGACGTTGAAATGGGATGCTTCGCCCCGCCACGCCTGAAGGGTGATGAGACCCACCTCGATCGAAGACGAGATCGCCAGCGTCCATGCGAGGGCACCGGCGAGCCGGGGCTGGTGGGGGAGACGGTCGAGGATCCATCCCGTCGTAGCGAGCAGCAGGCCAATGGACAGGCCGAACACGATTGGCTTCCGCCAGGACACCGCGCCCGCCCACTCGAGACCCGTTGCGACGAGCACCGCGGTGTGAACGAGGGCGCTGAACGTCCAGAATGCCCCGAAGGCGTAGAGGATGCGGCTCGGGCGCCGTTGCGGCTGTAGCTGTTGGAGCAGTGGCTTGAGCGAGGCGAGCATGCCGTCCCTTTCGTCGATAGCTCCGAAGGTATGAACCGGAGGACGGCACGTCGTCACCCCACCGCGGTAAACGCTCATACCGTCCAGGGGTGAACCCGGAGACCGAGCGTCGGCGGAGACCGGCGGATCAGGGAGGGCGTGGCCAGGCCCTGGGAGCGGTCGTCGGGCGCCACTGATAGAGGAAGGCGCCACTCTCTTTGGCCAGGATGCATGCTCGGAGACGGCGCTTCATCAGGCGCTCTGACGGGGCCCTGTAGTCGGTCGAAAAACGTCGTTGCTGGTGCGTAGTCTGCGATGAGTGACGGTCCGTACTCTCCTCATGGCGGCCGCTGCTGCGGCCTTGATGCTGTCGGCGTGCGCCGGGTTGGAGCCGCTCACCGAGACGCGGTCAGAGACGATCGAGTTCGAGTCGGTGGACTTGCCTGGACGGCTGTGGGACCCGTTCATGCCCGCCTTGATCGATGGTGACCCGGTGACCGTCAGCGGACTGCTGAGGGTCCCGGCGACCGAAACGCCAGTTCCTGGCGTGATCATCACCCATGGCTGTGGGGGTGTGGGTGGCGCGGAGCTGAGTTGGGCCGCCGATCTGGAAGCACACGGGATCGCCACCTTCGTTGTCGACAGTTTCCGGACTCGAGGAATCTCGAACATCTGCACCGGGCAGGAGACGATCAATGTCGCCAGCCCTGTCGTGGATGTCTATCGAGCGGCTGATGTGCTCGACGACCACCCGTACGTGGATGGATCGCGACTCGCCGTGATGGGGTTCTCGTTCGGCGGCCGGGCTGCCATCTGGTCCGGGTTCACCCGCTTCCAGGATGCATACCAGGGCAGGCAGTTTGCCGGACATCTCGCCTTCTACCCGTCGACTTGTTACATCGAACTCGCCGACGAGGAAATGGGCGAGGCGCCGCTGCGGATCTTCCACGGCACCGCGGATGACTGGACACCCATCGACCAGTGCCAAGATATGATCCAACGTCTGGCCTCGGAAGGCGTCGACGCCGCGCTACATGCCTACCCCGATGCGGGGCACTCCTTCGACAACGCCGGGCTTGCGTGGGCCGTCAACCACTTCAGCCTCAACGGACTCAGCCCACGCAACTGCTCGTTCGTCGAGATCGATGGGGTGATCGTCGACCGCGACACGGGGGGCTTGCCGAGCGTCGACTCGCGATGTGTCGAACGAGGCGTCAGCTACAGCTACGACCCGGTCGCACGAGAGGCGGCCGCCACCGACCTGATCGACGACCTCGACGCCATGCTCCAACGCTGAGCGATGGCTCCGCCGCAGCCGCGATGGTCGCCTCTCACCGTTCGGATGCCACCGGTCCCACTCGGTACTGGCCCACCGGTAGCCGGCGTCGAGGCGGCCAGCGTGCTCAACCGCCGCGGGGTTGTCGCACTGCCTTCTCGAAGAGAGGCGCCGTCACCGGCCCTTCGGCCGGCACGCCCATGCGGGGGTGCGTAGGGTCGAGGTGTGCGGCGAGAGCTGAGAACGGGCGATGTAGCACGGCGGACGCGCCGTGTCGAGTGGAGCGACATCGAGCGCTTCACGGAGATGACCGGCGACCGGAACCCGCTCCACTATGACGCCGACTTGGCATCTCGGACGCGTTTCGGAGGCATCATCGTGCAGGGCGGCGTCACGTCCGGGCTGCTGAACGCCGTGGTCGCCGAGGATCTCCCGGGACCTGGTTCGGTCTTCCTGCACGTGGATTGGAGCTTCAAGGCGCCGGTACGTCCCGGGGACGAGATCACCGCGGAAGTGGAGGTCTTGGACGTGCGCGATGACAAGCCCATCACCAATCTGCGTACGACCGTGTCCGCCGCCGACGGCACGGTCGTCTTGGATGGCACGGCGCTCGTGTACACAGAATCGCTGGGTTGACCCCCCCGCATAGGCCAACACGGTGGTACGCGTCGGTGCGGGCGCCGACACGAGCCCGCATCGGGCCGGGCTCTGTTCCATGCGACGAGAGTTTCTCGCCAAAGCACCGCGGCCGGCGCCGCACTTCCCGGTCGATGAGTCCGAGTCGCCTTGGATGGGCGTCATCGCCCCTCCAAGGTCTCATCCCAGATACGCCGTCGTCAGCCTCACCTCGTCCGTTGCGTCGTTGTCGTCGGGATGCACGCGGTAGGCGGCCGCGGCGGGGTGGGAGGCGATTGCCCGACAGCCGCTGTCCTGGAAGTGGATGGCGGCGAAGTCGTCACAGGCGTATCCGGGGGGCAGCGTGCCGTCTGCGATCAAGCGGGCGAAGCAACTACGCCGGGCCGGCTCGCTCGAGTGGTGCGGGGAGAAGCTGCCCTCGAGGAATCCGAGGCCCTCTGCCGCATCGGCCGAATCGATGCGAAACGAGTCGGTGGTGAAAGCCTCGAACCAGCAGCACGCACCGGCGCTGAGTCCGGCGAGCACGACCCCGGCGTCCCACGCAGTGCGGAGGGCGGCATCGACGCCGTGGAGCTTCCAGATCGCCAGCATGTTCACGGTGTTGCCGCCTCCCACGTAGATCACGTCTTTGGTGCAGAGGAAATCGGCGACGTCGTCGATGTCGCGATAGAACAGGCCGAGGACGGACGGCTCCGCTCCGTAAGCAGTGAACGCCGTGGTGAACTTGTCCACGTAGCCGGGGGAGTCGCCTGATGCGGTGGGGAGGAAACACACCCTCGGCTTGGGCGAATCCACCAGATCGAGCACGTAGCGATCGAGCAGCGGGTCTTCCATCGAGAAACCGCCTCCGCCCATCGCCACGATGTGTCGTACGGCCACGCCTCGAGGCTACTCGTACAGCCTCACGCCGCCGGCTCGAAGCCGCACCACGCCGGCGGCCGTTTGTCAGCGCTCTGACTCGGCATGCAGGCGGCGCCTCTCGACGCGGCGGTGCTCGATGAGCAGAACCACGAACATCACGGCCACCACGAGCGACAGGAGAACGAGACCCTCGAGCGAGCCGCCGATGAAGACGATGGCGGCGATGACGACGGCGCCCACCAACCGCTCTCGCGCCTGAGCACGGAAGGCGCGCCACAACGCAAGGTAGACACCGATCAGGAACAGGAACAGGCCCCCGGCCATCATCGCCCGGAATTCGAATGGCACGGCGTCGCGAGGATGGAGCGCGATCTCCTCGAGGGCGGCGGCGGCCAGGATCACGCCCGCGACGATCGGGGCGTGGGCCCAGGTGTAGACGTCTCGGATGTATTGGCCGGCGGCCAGGCCATCGAGGCGGGATGCCCCGTATTCGAGGCCGGGGCTCGGCCGATCGAAGTATGCCCACCACAGCAAGCCTGCAAACGCCCCCGACGCCAGCAGCGCCAGAATCGTGGCCACAGGCAAGCTGCCGTCCTTTTCGAGAGCGGCGACCACGGGAATCCCGATCGCGACGATCACCTCGCCCAAAGCGATGATGATGATCAGCCCGTGGCGCTCTGCGAAGTGACCCGGGCGCACCAGCCACTCGTTGTCTGCTGCTCTTATCATCGCCCACAGGACGATGGCGACGGCGCCGAGCCAGAAGGCAAGCCGGGCCGTCCCGTCGTAGAAAGACCCCACGATGAGCACGGTGATCGCCACGACATTCGGAGCAATCCAGTTGTAGATGGCTCGGCTGTAGTCGATCTCTTCAGAGGTTCCCATGGTCTGCATGCGGAATCCGATGAGCATGATCCCGGCGAGAGCGATGGCGAACACCGGCCCCCCGCCGGCAAACGCGGTCGAAGTGGAGGCCGCCATGGGAACGCTCACGACGGTGGCAACGAGGAACAGTGTCCGCACCGGCCGCCCGTTGCCGGAGATGGCATTGGCCGCCCATGTGAGCTGCTGCCACGGCAACCACAGAAGTGCGAACAGCAGTGCGGCTTTCCCCACGCCCGCCCACGTCGGTTCGTTGATGAGAAGCGCCACGAGCTGAGAGAAGGCGAAGACATAGGCCAGGTCGAAGAACAGTTCGACCGGATCGGCAGTGAAGTCCTCAGCGACTGGCGGGAGCTCGACACCCTTCATCGTGTGAGAGTGTACGGAACCGCCGACGGGGGCGCGAACGGACGACTAGGACTTCGAGTGTCTTGTAGTGTCGACGCGCTGAAGGGGAGACGCGTGACCGAGCGGTTGAGCAATGACGTGTTCATCTCGTATCGGCGTGACGCGTCGCAGTACATGGCGATGGCGCTGTGGCAGGACCTGACGGCTCGGGGCATCGACGTGTTCTACGACATCGAAAACATCGCCGCCGGAGATTTCGAGCAGATCATCCTGACCCAGATCGCGGCACGCCCGTATCTGATACCGGTCTTGGTCCCCGGCGCTCTTGCTCGCTGTGAAGAACCCGAGGACTGGTTGCGGCGAGAGTTGGAGCAGGGGATTGCGACCGGCCGGGTGCTGGTGCCCGTCTGTACTCCCGAGTTCGACCCGGACGACATCGACCGGTATCTGCCTTCAGACACGGCAGGAGCGCTGCGACGTTTCAACATGCTGGAAATACCATCGAGGTACTTCAAGTACGCCGTCGCCGACCTGGCAGAGAAGTATTTGCTGCCGATCCGGCTCGAGTCAACGGCCGCCCCGGCAGTCGCGATCGAGGCGGCGCGTCGCCACGCCGTCGTCAGCGAAGCCGCCCCACCGGTCACAGCAGATACGCTGACTGCCGAGAGGTTGTTCAACACTGCCGTCGACAAGCACACGAACACAGACTTCGCGGGCGCAGTTGCTGAGTATGGCAAGGCAATCCAACTCAAACCCGACTTCGCTGAAGCATTCAATGAACGTGCGATCAGCCGCTGGGAGCTCGGAGATGAGCACGGAGCCATCGCCGACCTCGACGAGGCGATCCGTATCGATCCCCACAACGCACGGGCGTTTGTCGATCGGGGCTATTTCCGCGAGGCGCTCGGTGATGTTGAGGGATCAGAGGCCGACTTCCAGAGAGCTGACGAGTTGTCCGAAGGCGACTGATCCTCGCTTCAACCGCCGCCGTACCACACGGCCGGGGGCCGCCTGGGCACCTGACGTCGACCCATAGCGATCTTCCGCGAGACGCGGCGGTCCCACTGGACCTGACGTGCCCACGACCGTGCAACACGTCGCCGTTGTCTTGGGTCGCTCTCGACCGGCAGGTCAGTCCGCACCTGCGCCTTCGGGTGGTCCTGCGCCTTCGGGTGGTCCTGCGCCTTCGGGTGGTCCTGCGCCTTCGGGTGGTCCTGCGCCTTCGGGTGGTCCTGCGCCTTCGGGTGGTCCTGCGCCTTCGGGTGGTCCTGCGCCTTCGGGTGGTCCTGCGCCTTCGGGTGGTCCTGCGCCTTCGGGTGGTCCTGCGCCTTCGGGTGGTCCTGCGCCTTCGGGTGGTCCTGCGCCTTCGGGTGGTCCTGCGCCTTCGGGTGGTCCTGCGCCTTCGGGTGGTCCTGCGCCCTCGGGCGGACCGATCTCTCGGTCCTCGTCATCACCATCGTCGTCGTTGGGCGTGCTCGGTATACCTCCGCATGCGAGCCAGATCGCTGCGCCGTTTTGGTCACCATCGACTCCGTTGTCACCTTGCGACTGCTGCTCGGCATGGGCGGCGGCCGCCTCGCGGATACAGCTCAACCACGCCTCCGCCTCGGCGAGGTAGGTCTCGACGACCTCCTCGACCTCCACCGTCGAGGCAACGTCCGGGGCGTTCTCTGCCGTTGCGACATCGTTGGCGAGCGTCTCCGCACCCGCCGCTGCGAGCTGTCGTGTCGCCGGGGCTTCTCCGGCGACCGTCTCGGCTGCGGTCTCCGTCGGCTCCTGTTCGCTGTGCGCCAACTCCGGTAGAGCAATCGCCACGCTGCCACCAAGCAATGCCAAGGCCATACCCAGTGTGGCTGCCTTTGGTCCCAGCCATTTGCGCAGACTGATCAGCATTCCCCGTGGCCCCCGATATCGATCATGGCCGCTGCGGACCCGGCAGAGTCACCGGACCGGGTCGGATCTCACCTGGATCCGGCACCAAGCAGAATCAGACGGATCCTGCATGCGGCGGTCACCCGCATCGTAGTCCTTGCTGAGCGCAGTGGGCGGGGCGGCACCACGTGTCCGAAGCCCGCGACGGCAGCACGCAGACCCTGAGTTGCGCCCTCGGCTCCGGTCGACGACGTGAATCGCGCTCGGGCCGTCGATCGGGCATCAAGTGCCCTCTCAATCGTGCGAGCTCGGCGCGAACCGCGTGGAGGCGCTCCCTCACGTCAACGAGTGCTTCGAGCGAATGGTCCGTCGACCGGAGCGCCCTCTCTTCTTCGAGGATCGTCAGCAGCTGATCGAACAGCTGATCGAACCTGTTCGCAAGCGGGCCGTGGATGGATCGCATGGTGGTCCTTCTGCGAGTAGTTAAAATCTGTACTATCTCGGAGAACCATTCAAACTTGAACTATATTCCCGCTCGTGACTACGCAGCGACTGACTTCCGAAGAAGACGACACCTGGCGAGCGTTTCTCCACGCCAGCACCCAGGTGCTGTCCCGGTTGGATGACGACATGAAGTCGGCACACGACGAGCGGCTCGCCGATTTCGACGTCCTCTCCAACCTGGCTGAGGCGCAAGGCGGGGTTTTGCGGATGAGTGAACTTGCCGAGCAGACCCTCTTCTCGAGGAGTCGGCTCACCTACACAATCGGCAACCTCGAGCGTCGGGAACTGGTTGTGCGCAAGCCAGACCCCGAGGACGGGCGCGGCGTGGTGGCCAGTCTCACGCCATCCGGCCGGCAGCTGCACAAGAGGCTCGCCGCCACCCATGTGGCCGGAATCCGGCGCCACTTTCTCGATCAGCTGACGGCAGGTGACCGCGCCGACCTGACGAGAGCGCTGAGTCACGTTCTCGCAGGTTTTGATCGGCGCCGTAGCGGTTGAGGAACCGGGGGACGAGATTCTGGTCAGGTGCCGCTTGGCGTGCGACACCGCGTAGGCTCTTGGGACGGCGAGCTGAGGATCCTCATGAGCACCGCACCCGAAACCCCGAATCCCTGGCCTGTGCTGCCGGTCGACGACTGGCTGGACACGCTGGCCACCCTCCACCTCTGGACGCAGATCGTCGGCAAGATCCGTCTCGTCCACGATCATTGGATCAACCATTCGTGGAGCGTTCCCCTCTACGTCACCGCAAGCGGTCTGGCCACGTCACTCGTGCCGTACGGCCACGAGGGGTTCGAGATCGAGTTCGATCTGCTCGACGATCGGCTTCACCTACGGGCAACCACCGGACGACGTGAGGAGGTGGAGCTACGGCCTCGGTCGGTCGCCGACTTCTACCACGAGGTGATGGCAGCAATGGAGAGGATCGGGATGCCGGTATCCATCCATCCGGTACCCAGCGAGATTCCGGATGCGGTTCCCTTCCCCGATGACGAAGTGCACGCCTCCTACGACGGCGACCATGCCAGACCCTTGTGGCGTGCGCTGCTGCAGGCGGATCGGGTGTTCACCGAGTTCCGGGCCGGGTTCGCCGGCAAGGCCAGCCCCGTCCATTTCTTCTGGGGTAGCTTCGATCTCGCCGTCACTCGCTTCTCGGGTCGAGAGGCTCCGCCCCATCCGGGTGGAATCCCGAACCTCCCCGACGATGTGGCCCGTGAGGCCTACTCGCACGAGGTGACGAGCGCCGGCTTCTGGCCGGGAAACGCCGAGTCCCCAACGCCCATCTTCTATGCGTACGCGTATCCGACACGCGACGGATACCGGGACGCAACCGTTTCGCCCGCTGCCGCTTTCTGGCTCGACGAGCTCGGAGAGTTTGCGCTGCCTTACGAGGCCGTCCGCACCGCCGATGATCCCGACGGTGACCTCCTGGCCTTCCTCGAGAGCACGCATCGCGCCGCCGCCGATCTCGCCGGATGGGACCGCACCGCGCTCGAGCACGACCACCCGCACGGTCCACATTGGTGGCGAAACCGCCGCCCCGCGTAGACACCGTCGTGGCCGAGATGCCGCGCCTTCCTCCGTGGCGGGCCGGGGGACTAGGTCGATCGACCTATGGCCCGCCCGTGATGAGCCGGTAACGTTAGAGCGTCCGCGTTATCTGAAGAAGGGGGAAGAGATGACGATGCGACGTCGTCCCAGGTTGTTCAACATGGCCTTTGTGGCCGTGCTGGCACTGACCACGGTGCTGGTCGCGGTACCGGCCATGGCTGCCACGAGCACGACATCGTGGGACTTTTCGAGGGGACTCGATGTGATCCCAGGTGCCGAGGTCGAGATCGCCGGCCTCACGCACGTCGACGTTCCCGGGTCCGAGTGCACGGTGGACCTCGAGTCCGACAACGGGCTGTCGGTCCACCCGGGGCACAATCTCAACCTGTACGTCAACGGTGCGCTCGTGCTGACGCTCGAAGGCATCGAGGATGAGTCGTTCAAGATGAACAGCGGCTCGGCAGGGTTCGTGTCGACCGGGAGCGACGACGTTGTCGTGTTCCTCGAGTCGACCAGGGCCCGGATCACGTCCTCGACCGGAACGTTGACGGTCACCTGCACTCCGCCGCCACCGACGGGGGGCCAGGGTTGCACGCCCGGGTACTGGAAGCAGGCGCACCACTTCGACTCCTGGGTCGGCTACGCCCCAGGTGACGAGTTCGACGTTGTGTTCGGTGTGCCCTACGACGTGACGCTCCTCGAGGCGCTCAAGGCCGGAGGGGGCGACGAGATGGCTCTCGGCCGGCACGCCGTGGCAGCCCTGCTCAATGCGTCGTCAGGCGACGTGAGCTACGGCTTCACCGAGGCCGACGTGATTGCGCTGGTCCAGAATGCATGGGCGACGGGGGACTTCGAAACAGCGAAGGACCTGCTCGCAGACGAGAACGAGTTGGGCTGCCCGCTCAACTGAAGCAGAGCCGCTCCGGCGGCACGAGACAGAGTCCGCAACGAGCGCCCGGCCCACCCAGGGTCGGGCGCTCATGTATTGGTCGGCCGCTTCGGAGTGACGTGGGCCGGTCAGTTCGGCTACCTCCCGCATGGGCACGTCGGTGCGGGTGAACGCCGAGCCGGGTTCCCACCCAGCGGGGGCCACGGCCGCCGGGCGTGAGCAGCCCTATGCGATCTGGACAACGGTCTTGCCGAGGCTGCGGCCCTCGCCTACATGGGCCAGCGCTGCGGGAACCTCGTCGAGCCCGTATGTCCGATCGATGTGGATGTCGATCTCGCCCGAAACGCACAGGTCGGCGAGCGGGCCGAAGTGCGAAGGGCCTTCGTTCACGCGAAGCAGACCCATCCGACGACCGGTCAGGCGGCCGATCATCGCGCCGATCGTCACGACCCGCAGCAGAGTCCCGACCGAGCCTCCAACGCACATGTATCGACCGCCCGCGGCCAGCGCACGACGGTAGGAGACCACCGAGCGGTGTGCGACGAGGTCCAGGATCAGATCGTACGGCTGGGCCGTGCGGGTGAAATCCTGAGTGCGATAGTCGAGGACGTCATCGGCGCCAAGCCGGCTCATGTGCTCGAGCTTGCCGGCATTGTCCACCGCGGTGACGTGGGCCCCGGCCCGCTTCGCCAGCTGGATCGCAAACGAGCCCGAGCCACCACCACCCCCGTTGATCAGCACGCGAAGCCCGCGCCGCGCTCGCGCAGTCCCTTGTAGGGCAATCGCGCCAGCCTGCGGGATCGTCGATGCCTGGGCATAGGACAACTCGTCGGGCTTGTGCGCAAGGGCCCGCTCCGGCACCACCGCATACTCGGCGAATCCCCCCTTGAGCTCGAGGTTGTCTCCATAGACCTCATCGCCGGGCCGGAATCTCGTGACTTCGGCACCGACGGCAGCAACCCGCCCGGCGATGTCCGAACCGAGCGTTCGGCGCGCAGGAGCGCGGAGGCCGCCGATCCGCGCATAGGCCGGGGAGCCGCACAGGCACTCCCAGTCGGACAGGTTGATCGACGTGGCAACGATCTCGACGAGAACCTGCTTCGGGGCCGGCTCCGGCACCGGCAGCTCCTCCACCCTCAGCACCTCGGGTGAGCCGTAATGGTCGTAGACGACGGCCCTCACGGCAGCAGGGACCCGCGACGTGCCGTGGTCATGTCGTGGGATGGGTAGCCAACCGCGCTGCGGTTCGTACCTGATTCATGGTTCCCGCAACCTAGTCGCACGCCGCGCCTCGCACGAGATGCCCGTCGCATCATGGCGCGGAGCGTCCGCAGCCGGGCGCAGGGAGCGCCGGCGACGGTGTCGAGAGCAACGTCACGCCCGAGCGTGGGTCGGGGAGTACACCCTTGCCCCGTCGCCGCGGGACTTGTCCAGGCGGCTGCCATCTTCGGCAGCGCGGTCATGGGCGACTTCGGCCAGAAGCGAGGCATGGCGCACTTGACCATGCGCGATTGGGGCCCCTCCACTCCGGAAGGGCCCCAGACGATCGCGGGTGCTCTGGTCTACGGCGCAAACACCGCAACCCACCAGCAGGCGCACGCCGGACTGCCCGCTGGCGTCGTTGCCTGCTCCGGCAGACCCGCCGGATCCACCAACCCGTGCGGGGCAATGGCAACGTGCACCTCGGCGCTGTCCGGATTGCTCAACGGGGCCATGGTCGAGCCTGGCGGCCCACCGGCAGCCTGCCCGACCTGGACATGGCCCGTCAGCACCAGATCGCCTCCGGCGCCCACGGCATGGCCGGCGAAGTTGTAAATGCCTCCGCCGACGTCTGGATCGAACAGGTCGGGCCCACCGCAGCGACCCGGACCCAATGCGCACTCCTCCGGGTGGTTGAACACGATCGCCCATCCGCTGAAGACCTCAGGAGACGCCGACGGCGTCGGTATCTCGGGCGGATACACGTAGGTGTTCGGCTGCGGCACCGGGAACGACACCTGGATCGTGATGCCGTTCGGTTGGCGGATGAGCTCGGCGGCCTCGTCGGCGTAGCTGCCAATACCGTCCTGGTTCATCAGGTCAGCGGTCTGGGTGGCCACGCCGCCGAGCGCCGGGCCGGCAGGACCGAAGGCCACCACCAGGCCAAGCGCCAGCGTCAGGATGACGACCGGCCGCATATTTCTGAGCATGGGATCTCCCATCCCTCGACACGGTGCCCATCGTCAGGACGGACCTTTGTCCATGCTTGATGCCGGCTTGCTGCAGGGGTCGCGAGCGCGTTAAGTAGCCAGTAAGTGCGGCATGGTCTCCTGCGACGGCGGCGCGTAGGGTTCCGTCGGGAGGCACCTGTGGAATACCGGTTACTCGGACCACTCGAAGTGCTCGACGATGGGGTTCCGGTCGACATCGGGCCACGGCAGCAACGTGCCCTGCTCGGAATGCTGCTGGTCAATGTCAATCGCGTCGTGTCGACGGATCGTATCCTCGAGGAGCTCTGGCCCGGCGGCGTCGAGGGCAAAGAGAAGACCCTCTGGGTGTACATCTCCCGACTCCGGGCTGTGCTCGAGCCGAGCCGACCCGCCCGAGCGAGGAGCACGGTGCTGGTCACCCGGGACCACGGCTATTCACTGGTCGTGGATCCGACTGACATCGATGTGTTCCGTTTCGAGCAAGCCGTCGACGGCGCCCGCGGCCTCATCCGGGACGATCCGGCGACGGCGAGCCGGGAGCTGCAGGCCGCCTTGGCACTGTGGAGAGGCGAGGCATACCAGGACTTCGTCTATGAGCAATTCGCACGTGCCGAGAGCGCACGACTCGAGGATTTGCGGCTGGCGGCCACCGAAGACCGCATCGATGCCGACCTGCGCCTGGGCCAGCACCGCGAGGTCATAGGAGAGCTCGAGGCGCTCGTCGCGACCTACCCGCTGCGAGAGCGGCCCGTAGAGCTTCTCATGATCGCCTTGTACCGCGCCGGTCGCCAGGCCGACTCCCTGCGTGCGTTCCAGCGGCACCGCAGTGTGGTGGGCGAAGAGATGGGCATCGAGCCGTCTCCCGAACTGTGCCGGGTCGAGGAGCAGGTGCTCCTCCATGATCCCGTGCTCAAGCCGCCGGCAAGGTCGCCCGCATCGGGCCCGGTCGAGGCCCGGAATCCGTTCAAGGGACTGCGCCCCTTCTCGGAGGCGGACAGCGCTGCCTTCTTTGGTCGTGAGCGCCTTGTCGCAACGATCCTACGGCGGCTGTCGGGGGGTGATCAGTTGGTCGCCTTGGTTGGTGCGAGCGGCTCGGGGAAGTCGAGCGTGCTCCATGCCGGGCTCACGCCGGCGCTGCGCAAGGGAGCAGTCGACGGGTCCGACAGCTGGCTCATTGCGCAGATGGTGCCTGGGGCCAGGCCCTTCACGGAGCTGGAGGCGGCGTTGCTGCGGTCGACACTCGATGCGCCGGACAGCCTCGCCGCGTTGCTGGATCATCCAGAAGACGGTCTCATGCGTGCCGGACTGCGACTGTTGCCCGAGACGGGAGCACGGCTCGTCCTGATCATCGACCAGTTCGAGGAGCTGTTCACGCTCGTCGAGTCAGATGACGAGCGAGACCGTTTCATGCGCAGTCTCGAGGTGGTGCTGGCGGATCCGCATGGCCGGATCGTGATCGTGCTCGCCTTGCGGGCGGACTTCTACGACCGCCCACTGGCTTATGCGGGATTCGGGAGCCTCCTCGGCGACGGAGTCGTGAACACGGTGCCGTTGGCACCGGACGAACTGGAGGCAGCCGCAGAGAACCCGGCGGCCGCCGTCGGCGTCGAGCTGGAACCGGCGCTGGTCGTGCGGCTGATCGCCGACGTGGCAGGAGAGAGTGGCGCGCTCCCGCTCTTCCAATACGCCCTCACCGAGCTGTTCGACCGCAGGACGGAGGGCCTGCTCACATTGCAGACCTATGACGACATGGGCGGCGTCCAGGGCGCTATCTCCCGCCGAGCCGAGGCGCTGTTCGATGCGCTCGGCCCCGGCGAGCAGGTCGCCTGCAAGCAGCTTTTCCTGCGACTGGTGACGATCACCGACACGGGCGCGTGGAGCAGGCGGCGCGTCGCAGCATCTGAGATCGCCGCGATCGCGGTCGATCTCGTCGACCTCCAGACCGTCCTGGACCGCTTCGGAGCCTTCCGGTTGCTGACTTTCGACCGCGATCACGTCTCCGGCTCCTCGACCGTCGAGGTGGCCCACGAGGCCTTGCTCCATCAGTGGACCCGGCTCAGGGAGTGGATCGAGAACGGTCAGGAGGACGTGCGTCGCCACTCCCGGATGCTGATCCTTCTCGCCGACTGGAAGGCGTCTGGCGAGAAAGTGGATTACCTCCTCTCCGGCGAGCGACTGGCCGACTACGAGGGATGGGCCGCGGAGAGCTCGCTGCGGCTCACGACGGGCGAGCAGCGTTTTCTGGACGGGTCGATCGAGAACCGCGAGCAGATGCGGGATGCCGAGGAGCAGAGGACTGCCCGCGAGTCCAAGGTGACGCGGCAGGCTCGGCGCCGCCTCGCCGTCCTGGCGATCGGCGGAACCCTGCTCGCCGTCCTGGTCGCCGCGCTCCTGGTCGCGGCCCTGAGAGGAGATGGGCCTCGCATCGCTGTCGTCCACGGAGCGACCGGTGATCTGGGCGTCAACGACTTGATGCTGGCCGGTGTGGCGGCCGCGGAACGCGAGTTCGATCTCTCTATCGAGCGGATCGAGCCGCTCGTCGACCCGGAGGCGGATGTCCGCCACCTCGCCGAGACCGGCACGGAGCTCATCGTTCTGAGCCGCGACTTCGACTTTCTCGCCGAGATGCTCGGTCCCGAGTACCCGGACGTCCACTTCGTCGCCGTCGACCCCGTGCTGCTCCACATCAGAAACCCCAACATCACCGAGATGCACTTTGCGCTCCAGGACAGTGCATTCCTGGCCGGCGCCGCAGCGGCGATGGCGACCGAGACGGGTATCGTCGGGTTCATCGGTGGACGGCAGTCGACCTCCGTGGAGCGGTCACGCACGGGGTTCGAGCAGGGCGTCACATTCACAGACCCTGATGTGCGCGTCATGTCGACGTACCTTGGCCCGGTGGAGAATCCGTGGGCCACTGCCGAGAGCCGGCCCGACCTCGCTCGTGACCTCGCCCTCGACATGTACGACGACGGGGCCGATGTCATCTTCCACGACGCCGACGAATCCGGCGCCGGAGTGCTGGCCGCCGCACGAGACATGTCGACCGACCGGCATCGGTGGGTGATCGGCTCCGACGAGGACGAGTATCACACCACCCCATCGAACATCGACCGCCAGCACATCCTGAGCTCGGCAGTGAAGCGGTACGACACCGCGGTCGTTGCGGTGGTCGAGAAGTTCCTGGACGATTCGCTGGAAGCCGGCAACATCGTGCTCGGGCTCAACGAGGGCGGTGTTGCCCTGTCCCGATCCGGTGGTCACCTGGGGAGTTTCGACGGGCAGCTCAAGAATCTCGATGGCGAAGTGGCGCTCGAGCACATCACAGTGTTCGAGCATGCGCTGGCGCCCCCGCAGTGGCAGTTCGACGCGGATGTCCGGATACGGCTCGAGTTCGACGGCACCGAATGCCACACCGAGGTTCTCGAGGGCGGCGTGGTCGAGGAGGGGAGACTGCGGGTACCTCGCGGCACGGTGATTGCGTTCGACTTCGTCAACGACTTCGACCTGATCGGCGGGCTCGCCCTGGCTCCAGCGCCACCGGGAGTGACCCTCGAGCAACTGTACGAGGAGTCGGCGCGAGGGATCCCGGAGTCCTTCGAAGGCCTCGTCGCCATCACCCGTGTCGAGCCCGGGGCGGCCACCGGAGCGGCGGCGGTGATGGCCGGCGGACCGTTCGTTGCCGACTGCCACTTCATTCCCGAGCCGCGCGGCGGCGGCGAGCCGTTTCAGGACTTTCCCGCTCTGATCGTGAGCCCGGCAACATCGTGATGGCACAGGAAAGAGAGGTGCGACAGTGAGGAGAGTGATGCCATGGGTCGTCGCAGGTGTGGTGGTCGTCGCCGCCGCCGTAGCGTTCGCCGTCGTAGCCACGGCTGGGTCATCCGATGGGCAGCAGTCTGATGTAGCAGGGCAAGGCGGCAGCGACCCACTGCTCGCCGAGAACGGTGCCACGCTGATGCGCGCTCGCGACGGCCTCCGATTCGAAGTGCGTGTTCCGACGCCCGATCCGGGGAGCTACGAGTACCCGACGGCTGATCAGGTGGCGGCGTGGAGTCCGCTCCAGGATCATCCGGTGGTATCGGTCGGCGCCGACGGCGAGCCCGAGGTATTCACGATCTGGCTGGTGGCCTTCAACCACCCGGACCAGTGCACGGACGGCGAATGCGGCGGGGACGACTTCTCCGCTGGAGCCGCTGCCGCAGGCGGCATCTACCAGGGGGACGGACGTGTGGCCGACGGGCCTGAATTGGAGATGACGGGGTCGATCCGACTCGGGCAGGAGCCCTTGACCGGGGCTCCGTTGGAGAATCCGCTAGGAGCGGAGGTGCACCTCCTCGTCGCTCCCCACGGAAGAGCGTTGACAGGGCCCGAGCACTGGATGCAACTCAACAGCCCTCTGGGCAATCCATCACTGTGGTGGGCTGCCACCTTCTCGCCGGAGTAGCTGCCTTGGCATGCCGCGATCACAGGAGGTGCCCGATCTGGCGCCACAACCACCGGCCCGCCACCGCCGCCCACACGACGTAGGGGACCAGGGCCGGCAAGGCGGCCGAACGCCGGCTCACGCCTGCGGCGGTGGCGACCGCATTGACCAGCATCGCCGGCATCCAGACCACGCCGGCGAACAGCGCCGGCCATAGCGCAATACCGGAGACACCCAGGCTGACCGGGAGCACGAATACGAGGATCGCCACCAGCAGCAGTGGAAGGTGGGCATGTCCGGTCAACCGCATGTAGTCGGAGAGAGGTGCCCGTGAGGTCGTCGTCATGCGAACCACGATCCACGGGACAACCGCAAGCCAGAGCCACCCGTAGAGGCCGACGAGCAGTGTCCTCGTAGTGGCACGGAACGCCGAGTCGGGCCACCCGAACCGGTCGAAGGCGAGGATGAGATAGGCACCGATCACGACCAGCCCGGCGCCCCTCACGCTGGCGTCTGCATCGAGCCAGCGCCATGTCCCCTCGTCGAGGCGGAGCACCCGGGCGGCCTGGTTCACGGCTGCCATACCCGCCCGTCAGGCCAGAACGTGGCGAAGTCGTCGGGAAAGATGGTGAAGCCAGGCACGATGCCGAGGCTCTCGCCGGCGAGGGGACCGCTGATCCCGAGACCGCGAACCGGGTCCCACGCCGTCCCCGTCTCCCGATCGATCAACGCGCCGTCCTGGACGGTGAGGGTGAGCACGCGGTCGTCGAGACGGCGAGCGAAGGTCTCCCATCGGTTGGGATCGGCCGGATCCACGACCACAACCACCTCGAGGCCGCCGACGACCTCGTTGACGGCTCCCGCCCCGGCGAGATCGGGGTAGGGGAAGGCGACGGCCTCCCCCGCCAGGTCGACCACGATCGACAAACGCTCCAAGGCAAATCCCGTGACACCTGCCGGAACATCGAGGGCCAGGGTGCCGGGATGGGTGTCCTCCCAGGAATCCCAGGTGGTGAAGGCAACCGGGAGCAACTCCAAGCGGTGTCCCTTGCGGGGGCCGGCGACGGCTTCGCCCGTTGGTTGGCTCCAGATGCTGCCCGTGTCGTGGTCCCAGAACGTCATAGCGTTACCGAGCAGCGCTCCCTGCACGCCGAACACCACCGCCTCACCTTCGATGCTGCGGCGATGGACCATCGCCGTTGCGCACAGCGGTCACCAGGTGACGAGGATCGGATCTCCGGCGATGACGTCGTTCACCATCTCGTGGCGGTCGAGGAAGCTGACCGGGTACGCCTTCGCCTCGCCGCCGGCGGCGACACCGATCACCTGCGTGCCGTCCCGCCAATCCACCTCCGCCGCCGAAGTGAACACCGGGTCGTAGATCGGCCGAATACCGTCGCGGGGCAGCAGTTGACGGAAGCCCTCCGGCAACGGCTCCCCAGCGGTGACGGGGTTGTAGACCAAGTGCGGCGCCACCCGCGCCCCCAGGACCGGCTCTCCGGGCGGGGCCGCGGGTGCAAAGGCCCACCAAGTCACGAGCAGCAGACCGACGACAGCTGCCGCACGAGCCAGATTCACGAAGGCGTTCCTCGCCATGCTCGTGCAACACGCCGGCTGCTCGTCCGGTTCCAGGATTTTGGGTGGTGGCTCCGCGGGCCGGCGGACTGTGTCCTCGCCGCCGGCTACGACGACGACCTGACACGGCCTACGATCGTCGTCCGTCGGGGACCGAATGGAGGAAACGGCGTGCCCGGGATCGTCATCAAGCGCCCGTTCGATGGAAACGCCGCGGAGACCACCGTAGGCGAGTCATGAACCGCCGCGACGTCACGGGCGCACACGAATAGTCCAGTGGAAGTCACTCACCGCCAGTTGAATCGAGCGACTCTGGCTCGCCAGCTGCTCCTCGAGCGGCGACCGGTTGGCGTGGTGGATGCCGTCCGCAGCATCGTCGCCCTCCAAGCGCAGGAGCCTGCCTCGCCGTACATCGCGCTGTGGAACCGGATCTCCGGTTTCGATCCGGCCGAACTCGATGGGGCCTTCACCGAGGGCACGCTCACCAAGGCCCCGCTGATGCGCATCACTCTTCACGCCATCGCCGCCGACGAGTACACGACGTTCCACGAGGCGATGCTGCCGATCCTCCGTGCCAGCCGTCTCAACGACCGCCGGTACACGACGACCGGTCTGACCACCGCCGACGCCGATGCGGCTCTCGACGAGGTGTTGACATTTGCATCTCGGCCGAGGACCCGCACGGAGATCATGGCGATGCTCTCCGAGCGCTCGGGGTCTCCGGTGGAGCCACGGCTGTGGTGGGCCCTCCGCACCTATGGGCAGCTGGCTCATTCACCGACGGGCGGGCCCTGGTCGTTCGGCCGTGACCAGGCATTCGTTGCCGCCCCGACCCGGCCCCCGCGCCCGACTGCGGACGCCGCCCTCCAACGCCTGATCCGGCGCTACCTCGAGGGTTTCGGGCCCGCGTCCGCCGGAGACTTTGCCCAATTCACGCTCCAGCGCCAAGCCGACATCCGCCCGGCACTCGACGCCATGGCAGATGGACTGGTCACACTCGAAGGACCCGGCGGCGAGCTGTTCGACGTCGCCGGTGGTCCGCTGCCGCCCGGTGACACGCCGGCCCCGCCTCGCCTCCTCGCCATGTGGGACAGCACCCTTCTTGCGTACCGCGATCGCAGCCGCGTCATCCCCGAGGAGTACCGCGCCCACGTCATCCGTCGCAACGGCGACGTGCTTCCGACCGTGCTCGTCGACGGCTACGTCAGCGGGGTGTGGCGACCGGTCGACGGCGGGATCGAAGTGCGCGTCTTCCGCGCCTTGTCCGATGACAGCTGGGAGGGAATCGCTCGCGAAGCCGTCGCTCTGGGTTCGCTGATCGCCTCGCGAGACCCCGGGACCTACCGTCGCTACGCCCGATGGTGGGAGAAGCTCCCCGCCGGCGAGACGCGGAGCATTCGGTGAGGCTGTGCCGGCGAAGCACCGACGCCGGTCCGTCGCACGAGTAGTTTCAGCAGAGTGGAGCACGGCCGCCGCCGTGCGGCCGGCGTACCGCAAGTCGCGAGCAGATGGAGAGCGTATGGTCACCGACACAACTGGCGCACGCGGAATCCGGCAGATAGACGCTGAGGTCAAGGGCATGTGGGCGTGGACCTTGCTGCGCCTGCTCTTGGGATGGTCGTTCCTGTGGGCGTTCCTCGACAAATTCTTCGGGCTCGGATTCGCCACCTGCCGGATGGAGGATGGCACCATCGACTTCCTCTGTGATTCGGCGATGGTGCAGGGAGGGTCGCCGACGTACGGCTTCCTGACCTTCGCCACCGCAGGGAGCCACACCGGCTTCCTCTTCGATTG
This sequence comes from Acidimicrobiia bacterium, assembly GCA_965216945.1. Classification (GTDB taxonomy): domain Bacteria; phylum Actinomycetota; class Acidimicrobiia; order Spongiisociales; family UBA5794; genus DATHZQ01. The sequence goes on from CBDCGU010000003.1 coordinate 1,954,137, forward strand.
GATGGCGCCTGCGGCGCCAGACGCGATCAACCTGGCCGACGTGTTCTTCATGCTGGCGATGCTGGTCGGGGGCTTGGCGCTGATGCTGGGCATAGGCGTACGGATCGCTGCGATCGGTGGCGCCCTGATGATGGCGTTCATGTTCCTCGCCGGGGATGTCTGGCCGGAGAACAACCCCGTCAACAGCAGCCACGTGATCGAGATGGCGGCTTTCCTCGGTATCGCCACTGTAGGTCCGGGTCCCGTCAGCCTCCAGACATGGTTCGAGCGCCGGGCACCGTCTTGGCTCGGTTGGGTGCGATGAGGTCGCGCCCTCGCAGCGGCGACGCCTGACTTTCGACGGGGACTCGTCCCGGTGCGGTGGGTTGCGGTGAGCGCCGCTCCCGTGAGTCGATGCCACTCGCCACCGGGTGTGACGGGCTAGCTTCCGCGCCATCGCGACCGGGGCGGGCCTCCAGCGCTTGTTCCAGCGGGCGTCCCGCACGTGTGAACCTGCGGTAGCCACCGCACAGCGACTGGAATCCCGTGGACGGCGTGTGACTCGTTCACGAATTGTTCCGAAACACGGGACGCCGCTGGGAACGTTCCTGTTCGAGCATCGGCAACAAGGAGCATGGACATGTGGAACTGGATCAGGGAGCACCGGCGGCTGGCAGCCGGCGCCGGCGTGGCGGCGGTGGCACTCGCCGTGTTCGTGATTGTGTGGTTCGAGCCCCAGAAGCTCTTCATCGACGAACGCGTCGACGAGGGTCTCGAGGGCTTCACCACTCCGGTTGCCGCGACACCGACGACCACGCTCCCGCCGACCACGACGGTCCCTCCAACAACGACGCCGACCGACGAGACCACGACGACGACGACGACGAGTAGCACGACCACCACCACAACGGTGCCTGCAGGCCCGATCGTGCTGCACGAGTCCGAGCTGCAATCGCCGGGCAAGGCCGGGTCCGGCGACGTGTACCTCATCGAGCTCGAGGACGGCACGCGAGTGATCCGCTTCGAGAACCTGGACGTCTCCAACGGGCCGGATCTCCGCGTGATCCTCAGCCCCTCGGAGCTCGTCGACGACCGCGACGCCTACCACGTCGACGGGTTCCTCGACCTCGGCGAGCTCAAGGGGAACCAGGGAAACCAGAACTACGAGATCCCGGACGACGTCGACCTGTCCGAGTACGCCACGGTGGCGATCTTCTGCCTTCGCTTCAACTACACATTCAACGCGGCGACGATCGCCTGATCGGCGCCTGCCGACGCAGGTCGATCCGGTCGAGCAAGGCGACCGCGTCGCCCAGATCGCAGCCGAAGCCACGACGGCAACGCGTTGTGCACGCACCAGCCCACCGACGCGGGCGCGACCCTTCGGTCAGCGATACCTGGTGCGCCGCACCCTGAGCCCACGGAGCGAACCCAACGGTGGCGTCGCATAGGATTGACTGACGCAGTCGGACAAGGAGCCCGAAATGGTCGAGTCGCAGCCTGACGGCTATCCCACGGTGAGCGCCTCGCTGGCAATCGACGGTGCCGCCGACGCCATCGAGTTCTACAAGAGCGTCCTCGGCGCGACGGAGCGGATGCGGATGGCGGGTCCGGAAGGCCACGTCGCCCACGCCGAGATTCAGATCGGAGACTCCGTCGTGATGGTGGCCGACGAGTTTCCGGACATGGAGTTCTTCGCACCGGCGAAGTACGGGGGCAGCCCGGTTGTGCTGTCCGTGTACGTGGACGATGTCGATGCCGTGTTCGCCGCCGCAGTCGAGGCCGGGGCCAAGGCGACCCGCGAGCCCGAGGATCAGTTCTACGGGGACCGCTCGGCCGGGTTCACCGACCCGTGGGGCCATCGGTGGGGCATCGCCACGCACATCGAGGACGTGTCGCCAGAGGAGATGGAAGAGCGGATGGCCGAGATGATGTCTGGGTGACACCCGGCCCTCGCCCCTGACATCGAGCGTCACGGTCGACAACGCCGTCCCAACCGGGTTCGGCGTCCGAATCCCACGACGAGTACACATGGCGGCCACAGTCCGCGACGTCTCGGGCGCGCAACGACGCGTCTCGGGAGCCGGCTGGTACAGACCTAGGCTGAACGCGTCATGAGCGAACCCGATCTGACCAGTGTCGATGCGGCGCCTCCGTGGCGGTACACGGCGGCTTTGGCGCGGGAGCTCGAGTTGCGGTGGCAGGCGTGGTGGGACGAGGCGGGCGTGTTCGAGACGCCCAACCCTGCCGGTCCGCTGGCGGATCCGGCCGCCGTCGCCGAGCGGGGCGAGAGGCTGTTCGTGCTCGACATGTTTCCCTATCCGTCGGGCACGGGGCTCCATGTCGGACACCCTCTCGGGTACATCGCAACCGACGTCTTTGCACGCTTCAAACGCATGACGGGCCACAACGTGTTGTACACGATGGGTTTCGATGCCTTCGGTCTACCCGCCGAGCAGTATGCGGTGGAGACCGGCACTCACCCGGCGGTGACGACGGAAGCCAACATCGCAACGTACCGGCGGCAACTGGCTCGGCTCGGGTTGAGCCACGACAAGCGTCGCAGTGTGTCGACGACCGACCCGAGCTTCTATAGATGGACCCAGTGGATCTTCAGCCGGATCTTCAATGCCTGGTATGACGACGAACAAGACCGAGCGCGCCCCATCGAGGAGCTGATCACAGAGCTGGAGGCGGGATCGCGCCCGACCCCGGATGGTCGAGCGTGGGCCCAACTGTCCCCATCCGAGCAGGCAGCGATCGTGGACGATCACAGGCTGGCCTATCTGAGTGAGGCGCCGGTCAACTGGTGCCCGGGCCTGGGTACGGTCGTCGCCAACGAAGAGGTCACCGCCGACGGTCGCAGCGACAGGGGCAACTATCCGGTCTTCAGGCGCACCATGCGGCAATGGATGCTGCGCATCACCGCCTACAGCGATCGGCTGCTCGACGACCTCGACCGGTTGGACTGGCCGGAGCCGATCAAGACGATGCAACGCAACTGGATCGGCCGCCGCGATGGCGCCACCGTGCGCTTTCCCTCTCCGGCCGGGGACATCGCTGTGTTCACCACGCGGCCCGACACGCTGTTCGGGGCGTCGTTCGTCGTGCTCGCCCCCGAGCATCCGCTGGTCGATGCACTGACCACGGCCGACCAGCGAAGCGCCGTCGCTGCCTACCGGAAGGCTGCGGTGTCGCGGAAGGACGTCGATCGCATGGAGGGCTTCCGGGACAGGACGGGTGTCTTCACGGGGGCGCACGCCACCAATCCCGTCAACGGTGACCGTATCCCGGTGTGGATCGCCGACTACGTCCTCATGGGTCATGGCACCGGAGCGATCATGGCGGTGCCGTGCGGCGATCAGCGGGACTTCGAGTTCGCGGTCGAGTTCGGTCTCCCGATCCCGCCGATCCAGCGACCCCCCGATTGGTGGTTCGAGGAACGCGGCATCGCACCGACGCTCGACACGTCGCGGTGGCCCGCCGCCTGGATCGGTGACGCACCGTACGTGCATTCGGCCAACGCCACTCTCGACCTCAACGGCATCGATGCGACGGCAGAGGGCATCCGGCTCACCACGGAGTGGCTCGAGGCGCACAACGCCGGCGAGGCGGCGGTTCAGCTCAGATTGCGCGACTGGCTCTTCAGCCGTCAGCGCTACTGGGGCGAGCCGTTCCCGATCGTCTACGACCAAATGGGCAACCCGCATTCGGTGCCTGACGACATGTTGCCCGTCGAACTGCCCGACACAGATTCGTTCTCACCGCGCACGTTCGATCCCGACGACGAGTTCTCCAATCCGGAGAGCCCGCTCGCTCGGCTCCATGATTGGGTCGACGTCGAGCTCGACCTCGGCGACGGAACCAGGACCTACCGGCGGGACACCAACGTCATGCCGCAGTGGGCCGGGTCGTGCTGGTACGAGTTGCGGTACATCGACCCGACCAACGAGACGCACTTCGTCGACCCCGCCAACGAGGCATATTGGATGGGCCCCCGTACCGAGCTTCGCCCCGATCATCCCGGGGGTGTGGACCTCTACGTGGGCGGGGTGGAGCACGCCGTGCTCCACCTCCTCTATGCCCGCTTCTGGCACAAAGTGCTGTTCGACCTCGGTCACGTCTCCTCGTGCGAGCCCTACGCCCGCCTGTTCAACCAGGGCTACATCATGGCGGCCGCATACAAAGACGATCGGGGCATCTACGTCGAGGCCGCAGACGTCGAGGGGGACGGCGAGCGTGGCTACAACCACAACGGTGCGCCCGTCATCCGTGAGTGGGGCAAGATGGGGAAGAGCCTCAAGAACGGCGTGTCCCCGGACGACATGTACGAAGCGTACGGAGCGGACACCCTGCGGTTGCACGAGATGGCGATGGGCCCGCTCGACGCCTCCCGTCCGTGGCGCACCCGCGACGTCGTTGGCATGTACCGCTTCCTCCAGCGCATCTGGCGCAATCTGGTCGACGAGCACACCGGCGAGTCCATCGTCGCAGACACGCCGGCCGATCCCGACACGCTGGCCCGGTTGCACGGCACCATCGACGCCGTGCGCAGCGACCTGGGAGCGTTGCGGTTCAACACCGCCATCGCCAAGCTCATCGAGCTCAATAACCACGTCACCGGCCTCGGCGCCGTCCCGCGCGAGATCGCAGAGCCGATGGTGCTCATGCTCGCCCCGCTTGCTCCCCACATCGGGGAAGAGCTGTGGCGCAAGCTCGGTCGCGACGGAACTCTCGCCCACGTCGAGTTTCCAGTGGCAGACCCGGCGCTCCTGAGGAAGGACACCGTCGAGATCCCCGTTCAGGTCAACGGCAAGCTTCGCAGCCACATCACGGTGCCTGGCGGCGCCGCCCAATCAGCCATCGAGACCGCCGCCCTCACCGACGACAAGATCGTCGCGGCGCTGGACGGGTCGAGCCCCAAGCGAGTCGTCGTGGTGCCCGGCCGAATCGTCAATATCGTCGTCTGAGGCGTAGAGCCGGCCGGGGCCGCCGGTCAGTGATCGCGACCCAACGACTTGCTGATCTTCAGCTGAACCTGAGTGAGCGACTCGAGCATCTCGGCATACAGCGGCAGCCGGTTGGAGGCACAGCACCCCACCTGGAGCCGGCCGATCTGCGCTCCGGCTTCCTCCAGCTGTGCCAGCAGGGTGTCGGCGCGGTCGTCGCCGTCCGTCATCCCTCTCATGCCATCACGCACGCCTGCGAGGGCAATGCCGAGTGCCGCCATTCTCGGGCTCCGCCCCGGTTCACAACAAAGGGCGTCCAGCTTCTCCAACGCCCGGTCGGCGTTGTCGAGGGCTGCGAGGGCGTCCTGCGCAAGTGAGCTGTCGGTCATCGCACGGGAGACTAGAGGTGATCGATCCCGACGAGGTCCGCCGGTTGTTGCCGGCCGGAGCCGAGCTCTACCCGAACCCGGGCTCGCAGGTGAATCGAGTAGCCTTCGCCATATGAGCGATCATCGAGGCGAGGCGCCGGCCGGGCGCCCGACACCCAAGGATCTCTGGAAGCTCATCCTTGTGATCATCGGCGTGATCGCCGTCATCCAGGAGTTGCGCAAGCCGTCCGAGCTGCGCACCTGGCACGGCAGGGTCGCCGGACTCGTTCCGTATGACTTTCGTGCGCCAACCGTTGAGCGGTTCCGGGAAACCTATTGGAACCCGAGCGGACCGGTCCTCTCCGGGAAGGCCTGGGGTGTGGGCTGGGCTCCCAACCTCGGTGCCGTCACCAGGCTCTTCGACAGAGATTGATCCGGCGCCGCGCACAACGAACTCGCGCATACTCGAGGTGCCGCGTCTGACGTCGAGTCGCGGCCATTAGTGTCAGCGACGTCGATTCGTAGGTCGGGGAGGTAAGGGTGCGACGGTGGCTGGTGATGGTGGTGGCGCTGCTCATGGTGGCAGCAGCCTGCGGCGGCGATTCGGACGAAGGGGCCGCCGATGACGGTGGGGATGCTGCGGTGGCGACGACTCTGCCGGCGTCCGATGAAGGCGGTTCCGACGAGCCGACTACCACGACATCGGCTGATGGGGAAGGCGACGGCACGAGCGAGGGGACGGGTCCTTCGACGGCCACGGTGACGCTTGGCGACGAGACCTACAACTTCTCGTCGGAGGGAGCGCTGGTGGCACAGTGTCTCACCGATCTGTTCGGCATCTTCTCGGTGCAGCTTCCCATGGCCGACGGCGGCGACGGGAACATCGGGATCGTCGCTCTCCATGCCGACACCGACCCGGAAGAGGTCGGAGAGGTCAACTCGGTCCGAGTTGCGATCGGCGACGAGGACTGGGTGGCGGACGAGGACGATCTGATGTTCGAATCCTCGGACCGGCTCGAGGTGGGGATGAGCCAGGTCGACTCGGTGGAGGTCGACGGCAACACCGTGCGCGGCACGGCCACCTTCTTCCGGCAACTCAGCCTCTTCGCCGAGGGCGAGGTGGAGACGATCACAGGCACGTTCGAGGCGACCTGCGGCGAAGAGCGAACGACGTGACCGGCGCAAGGCGTCGAGGCGTATCTCTACCCAGTCCCTCGAGAGTGTGGCCCGGTTCCATCGAGGGTTGCGCCGCTTGACATAGCCGTGGATTTCCGGCGTTCGCTACGGTTGGCGTAGTCGAGCGGCGGGGGTTGTCTGATCGGCTACGACGCGTTCATCTCGTATAGCCACGCGGCCGATGGCGATCTGGCGCCTGCGATCCAGAGAGGTCTCCAGACGCTCGCCAGACCTTGGAACAGGCGGCGAGCGTTGAACGTCTTCCGCGACGAGACGGGCCTTGCCACCAACCCGGATCTGTGGCACTCGATCACCGACGCCATGGACCAAGCCCGATTCTTCATTCTCCTCGCTTCCCCTGAGGCGGCGGCCTCGGAGTGGGTCGACAAGGAGATCGAGCATTGGCTAGATACGCACAGTGCCGACCAGATCCTGCCCGTCGTCACCAGAGGTGAGATCGCATGGGACGCCGAATCGCACGACATCGACTGGGCGATGTCCACGGCGGCGCCTGAGCGACTGCGGGGCGTGTTCGCCGCCGAGCCGCGTTTTCTCGACCTCAGGTGGGCCCACCGCGAGCACCATCTCGACCTGCGCAACAGTGCCTTCCGCGGGGCGATTGCGGATCTCGCCGCTCCCATTCACGGCTTGGCCAAGGACGAGCTCGAGGGAGAGGACATTCGCCAGTTCCGGCATTTCCAACGGCTGCGCCGCACTGTTTTCGCCGGGCTGGCACTGCTCACGATCCTTGCCGTCGTCGGTGGCGTCTTTGCGATCCTCAATGCCCGCCGCGCCAATCGGGAGACGGCGAGAGCGGAGGCGCAAACCCAGATCGCCGAGGACGAGGCCGAGCGGGCGAACCGCCAGGCGGCAATCGCAGAGGCTCGCCTGCTCGCCACCGAGTCGCTCGCCCTCCTCGACGTGGACCGCGATGTGTCGCTGCTCCTCGCCGTCGAGTCGCACGGCCGACTGCCCACCGCGTCGGCCGTCAACAGCATCTTCAGCGGTCTGCTCCTCGACAATCCGGCAACCGCGGCGCGGCTGGTTCACGGCGCCGGGGTATCTGGGTTCGCAGTCGCGCGGGGTTCGTCCGTGGTGGCCTCGGTCGACACGACGAATACGATCGTCCTGTGGGACTCGGCGACCGCAGAGCCGCTGGCAACCCACAGCGCCGAGTCGATGAGCGAGCTCGATATCAGTGCCGATGGCTCCGCGCTCGTGCTGGCGACCACCGGTCCCGCCGCGTCCGCTGCGGCAAGTGGCGGCCAGCTGCGAGTTCTCGGCGCCATCAGCGGCGCCGAGCGGGCGGCATGGGAGACGGCAGGGACAGCTCACGACGTCGCGCTGAGCCACGGTGGGGATCTGGCCGCACTCGTCGACGAATCCGGCGTCACGGTGTACGACGTGGGCACAGGCATCGAGCTGGCGCGGCTCGGCAGCGGGACGGTGCGCTGGGCTGTCTTCGGTCCCGCTCTCGACCAGCTGACCGTGGGCTCGGAGGCGGGCATCGACATCTTCGGCGCAAGGACGCTGACGCCGAATCGGCGAATCTGGTCGGGCAACTCCACGATTGTCTCGGATGTCGCCTACAGCCCCGAAGGCGACGTGCTGGCGCTCGAGACCCCGCAGCGATCGATCTTCGTCGACGTCGCATCCGGGTCCGAGCTGTTGAGCCATCCCATTGACGATCCCTCTCGCTCGGGCGTCGATCCCACTTCGCTCACGACGGCCGAGTGGAAGTCGGACAGCTTCGATCTGATCGATTCGGACGGCGAGAGCTCGTTCGACGTGATGTTCTCCTCCACCGAGGTAGCCACGCTCGCCGCCGGATCGGTTGCGGTTGCCGGGATGGCGGACGGCCGTGTGGTGTTTCGCAGCGTCGAGCGCGGCCAGCCGTTCGGTGTCGAGCTCGCACGGCATGGGTTCGGCGAGTCCGCCGGCGCAAGTGCGTTTGCCGTGTCCCTCGACGGTCGGCTCCTCGCCAGTGGCGACCGGGCAGGCGTCGTCTCGCTGTGGAACGCAACGTCCGGCGAGGAGCTCGACTCGGTGCAGGCACACTCGAGCGCCGTACTCGACGTCGCATTCTCGCCCGATGGCGCTGTGCTCGCATCAGCCGGTGCCGGCGGAACGGCCCTGCTGTGGAGCCTCGATGACGGCCGGTTTGCCGAGTCTGATGTCCTCCACTCCGACGCCGACGGAGTCGACGGCGTTGCCTTCAGCCCGGATGGAGAGCTGATCGCGGTTGCGTTGAGCTCCGAGAGCTTGCTGTTGGACGCCACGACGCATGAGGAGATGGCCACCCTCACCCCCGGTGGTCAATCACCGATGGTGTTCAGCGGGGACGGTCGGTACCTCGCCGGTTCCAGCGGCCTGGTGTGGGAAGCTGCCACGGGTGCCCCGGTTGCCGGTCCGGCGGATTCGGATGTCGATGGGGGCGGCGGGTTGGTCGCGTTCAGCCCGGATTCGTCACGCATGGCGACCGGCGGTGCGTCGATACGTGAATGGCACGTGGCGACGCCCGCCCCGGCGGGTGACCAAATACCTGCCGGCCCCGACATCACCGGCCCCAGCACCCTGCTCTACAGCCCCGACGACCGGTTTCTCGTTTGGACCGTCGACGACGAGATCACGCTGTGGGACCGTGCGGCGCAGCGGCCACTGGGGCGCCGGTTCGCCACACACGACGAGAAGATCGTCGGTGCGGGCTTCGCTCCGACGAGCGACACCCTCTACACCCTCGATGCGAGCGGCAGAATCGTGGCTTGGGAGCTGCGAGTCGATGCGTGGCGCGAGCTGGCATGCCAGATCGCGGGCCGCAACCTCACCCGAATGGAGTGGGAGCGTTTCGTGGGCAGCGAGCCGTATGCCGAGACGTGCCCGGCTCGGTGACGCGACCACCGCGGACCGGCACACGACGAGCAGAGGCGGAGCCCAACGTCCCCCCTGTTGACTCGGAGGTGGCGCCGCCCCGTGGCCACAAGAGGGCGGTCCGGTTGAGCCCTCAGGTGCGTCTTCGTGACAACCGGGGTCACACGTGCAGCGACCCCATCACGCTCATCACCTCGTGATGGGGGTCCGCACCCGCAGCCTCGAAGACCTGGAACGCCGGATGGGTCTTCTCATCGTTGAGCGCACGATCATGATGCGCCGCCGACTTCCAGACGGCGGCCACCCGGAGGATGTTGCCGTCTCGAAGGAGGTATGCGGCCACGAGCCCCTCGGGTCGGTCCCCGACCACGAGATCTGACCACTCTCCAAGCATGTTGTCGTGATCGGCTTCCGGGACCTCGGCATGTGCCATTGAGAGAATCAATTCGTCTCCTCGCGGTGTCGCATCAGAAGGCTACCGTCTGACGTAGCGCCGCGCCGGGGCTCGCAACCGACCCGCGAACGCGAATCCGGTGCGCCCTCCACCGACCGGTTGGCAGTTGCGGTTGCCACTGCGACCCACTGAGACCTACCGGGAGTCCCGGCGCATTGGTTCGGGTCCCACCGGCGGTTCTCGAGCACCGTCCTAGTGGCGAATCCCCCTGTCGACGAGGGCCATCAGGGTTGCCGTCATGGTGGCGATCGGTCGCTCACCATCGGAAGCACCGAACAGCCGGCCCTCCGCAACCGAGATCGTCCGACCTCGCTTGGTCACCCACGCTCTCGCTCTATAGCTGGGGGCGTCGGCGGGAGCAAGGAGGTTCAGCGTGTTGTTCACCGTGAGGACGGCGGCTTCGGCCGGCATCAACGAGAACGCCGCGTAGCCGCATGCGCTGTCGAGAACCGCACAGACGGCGCCCGCATGGAGGAAACCGTGCTGCTGGGTGAATGCATCGTCGTGGTCCAAGGTGAGCGAGATCTCCCCGGGGCCGAGGCTCTCGATGACGACTCCGAGGGACGCCATCATCGGCTGTCGAGCGAAGCTGGCCCGCACCCGCATGTCGAAGTGAGGGTCACTGGGTGTCGGTGGCTTGGTCATCGTCGCTCCCCGGTAGACGTTCGAACGAGTGCCGTGCCACCAGATCCCACCAGCGCGTGCCGTGCACGCCCGCGGCGACCGGTACGGTCGGGTCCGGTGGCGACCCGTTCGATCCGTGCCTTCGCCGGGACCGAGGGCGGCGTTGCGTTCGGATTGTTCAATTGTCGACGAAGCGCCCGACGAGCAGCGTTGCGCCCGGTCGGAATGCAGAGCCGCCCGGCGGGCTGCGGTCGATGTCGATCCCGATGACGATGCGGTCGTCGGAGTAGGTCACGTTGCCCACCCAGGACCAGCTGGCGGCCGGGTCGAGGAGGAGGGGTGCCGCGGCGGTCACCCAGGTGATCCCGTCGTCTGAGAACATGACGTTGCCTGGTCTGATCTGGGCGCCTCCATCGCCCGGGTTGCCGCCTACTGCCACGGCGCCGTGTGGACCGAACGATGCGGTGAAGGCGCTCACCCGCTCGATGTCGCCGGCCTTTGCGAATTCCGCTCCCGTCGGGGACGTCCAGATCTCCAAAGGATTGGCGCAGGTGGTTCCGTGGGGTGTTTCCCAGCAGGTCTCACCCTGCCGCCACACGACGGCCACGTATCGGCCGCCGTGGTGGACGAACCAGGCGAAGCCGGCCTCGCTCAGTTCCGGGATGTCACCCAGCTTCGTCCAGTCGACGAAGTTGCTCGTGCGCCACACCGACGGGCTGTCGCCGAAGCGATGCGTGATCACAGTGATACCGTCGTCGGTCACGGCGGTCGTGAAGTCGAGGTAGGCATCCTCGTTGGCGTACATCCCGGCGGGAAGCGTCACCTCTTGGTAGGTCAGATCCGCAGACACGAGCCCGAGGCGCTCGTCGGTCAACTCCCCGAAGGCGTCCCAGCTCGTGATCCGGACGAGCGCTCGATCGCCGGCAACAGCGACGATCTGCAGGCCACCGCCGGCGGCGGCACCGTCGACGCGATCGATCTCGATCTCGGCCCACCCGTCTTCCTCGAGCGCCCAGATACGGGGAACGTCACGATGCTCGCCGTTCAGCAACAAAGTGTCCCCGAAGACATGCGGCTGGCCGAACCAGTCCGCCTCCGGCGCCTGCATCTCCGTCCACGCGTACGCATCCGTCGACCGCCACAGGCGCGGCGATGGCCCTCGAGAGTCGAACGTGACGGCGTACAGCGCATCGGGTCCGCGAACGACGCCGGCCGAGGAGGCGCCGGAGCCGAATGGCTCCTCGATCCATGTCCACTCGATGCGACCCAGGGGACTGTCGGCGACGGCGATATCGCCGGGGAGGAGGAGGCTCGACGCCATCTCATCGACCAGGGCGAGGTGGATGGGTGCGGTCGTTGCGTCGAGAGTCGGGGCAAGGAGGCGAGTGTCCGCAGCCGTGACCTCGGTGAGCGTGGTCAGCCGGTCGGGGCGGGCGTCGGCGGTCCAGTCGGTGAGGGCTTGCCACATGGCGGCTGAGCGCTCTTCGGTGACTGTGATCCGCTGGATGTCGCCGTCCTGGAACTCCACCCGAATCGTCCCGTCCACGCCGTCCAATCCGAAGCCGCGCAGCAGGGTGGATGCGGTGGTGTAGCCGCAGGTGACCGCGGCACCGTCGACGTCGGCGAGCGTCACCGCGGTCCGGCAAGAGCCCAGTGACACGACGGACTCGATGGCCCTGAGATAGTCGAGTGTTGCCGCCACTGATCCAGCATCGATCGATGCGGTGGCATCGTCCCACCAGTGATCGCTCAAGTCGGCAACCGCGACCCCCGGGAGGTTCTGCACCGGCGAATCGTCGGCGGCGGCCAGCAGGCTGACGAGCTCACCCGTATCTGCTGCCCTCACCGCGGTGACCAGGTCATGAACGGCCTGTTCGGCGGCGAACGCAATGGTGTCCGTGCGCCATTGCCCACGCCATCCGACGACCCCGCGATCGGTCGCGCCCAGGATCGCGACGTCGCCACCGTCGACGATGACGTGCTCCGCTGCCGCCCCGCTTCCGGCGGGGAGGTCGATACGCTCCCACGACAGGCCCCCATCGACGGAGGTCCACGCCACGGCGAGCTGCTCCGATCCGGTGCGATCGAGCCCGGCAGCGACGACCCGGCGCCCCTCGGCATCCACCGCCATCACCTCGAGCTCGGCTGCCAAGGGCACCAGACCGCCCGCTTGCACCGCATGGGTGCTGCCTCCCGGCGCGTCGAGGTAGGCGACTCCATCGTCGATGGTGACAAGTCTCAGCGCACCGTGGACGGTCTCGAGACTCTCACCGACCGCCAGGTCGTGGACCGTGGTCGCCACCGAGACCCTGATGGACGCGGACTCGATTCGTGATACGCGCACGCGCAGGCTCGCTGGCGCCAGCGCCGGCGCTTCAGGTGCCGCACGGAGCCGCTCGCCGTCCTTGGACAGCCACACGACCACGCGTTCGGTGTCATCCGTCGTGACCCGGCCGAACACGACCAGGCCGTCGCGGGTGGCGGCGAGGTGGGTCACCGTTCCCTCGCGGTGGTCGATGCCCTCCACGTTGTCGCTCTGGATCGATTCCCACGTGGCTCCATCCCGAGAGCGCACGATGGCCGGGAGGCACCGATCTGCCACACACCGCGAGCCGCCGACGTAGAACCAACCTTCATGGCCCGTGGCGGTGTTGATCAGAGTCAGCTGGTCTACGGGGAGCGGGGCCGGTCCGGCTTGCCAATCGATGGCATCCTCGGACACTCGCACCCGTGGGCCGTCTGCTGCGGATTCGGCGATCAGGAGCAGCTGATCGCCGTTCGAGGCTGCCACCAAGGACCCCGACAGACCGACCAGGTCGACGTTGTCGGCTGCCTGCCATGAAGCAGACGTCGGCGACGACCAGGCCGCCAACTCGCCGCCGATGACACCGAAAGCGACCAGCCGTCCAGCGTGCTCCACCAGCTCACGCAGCCGCACATCGGGTGGGGGAGCGAGGCGGTCCTCGACACGCCACGTGTTGCCGGAAGCGGAGGTGATCACCGCAGGTCCATCGGGGGTGTCGACCACTGCCGCCATCCGTCCCGAATCGACGTCCACGCCGGCCACCGCGTCGACGCCGTCGATCCGCGCCACGGTCCACACAGCTGCCGAGGACTGCACCGGGGCCACGACCTCCTGCACTGCCACCGCCGGATCGTTGCCAGGTGGGGGAGAGCTCGGCGGCGGCTCGTCGGCGGCGATCGGCGCCGTCTGCCGAGGTTGATCTGCCGACCACGTGCCCGAAACGGCCAGCCACAACGTCAGGAGGGCGACGCCGACCACGGCCGGCCACACGAACCGCTCCAACCCGCGCTCCCGCGAACGGGAGATCAGCTCGGGCGAGGTGGGACCATCTTCGGGGGGGAGGACCCGAATGGCTTCGAAGGGCTCACCATCATCCGGCACACTCACATTCTGTGAACGAACCGCGAACCCCGCAAGGTTCCAATCTACCCCGGCCCTCGGGTTGTTCCCGTCATGCGTCGAGGATCTTGGCCTTCTGTGCGGCGAATTCCTGGTCGGTGAGAACGCCGGCATCCCTCAGCTCGCCGAGCTCCCTGAGCTGGGCGAGCGTGTCCTGGGTGCTCGCTTGAGGTGGCGGCGGCGGTGGAGGGACATATGCCTGAGCAGGCGGCGGCTGCGGGGCCTGCTGTTGCTGGGCCTGCTCCGACCAGCGGTTGGCTTGGCGTCGCGAGACTCGGTTGGACACGGCCGTGGCTGTGCCGGCGATGGCGGCGGTGCGGGCAACTCCGCGGATCAATCGAGGCATGGCTCTCTCCTTCTTCGATCAGGCGCCGGCGGCTTCGAGCTCGTCGAGCGTTGCGAGGATGGCGTTGATGGGGATGCGACCCTGGGCGACGAGCTGTGCGCCACCCCTCCTGAGCGCGCTTGCGAAAGGGCCCGCCCAGGTGTTCTCGTAGACGAGGATGGCGGCCGAGGCGCCGTTCTCCAGCGCGGCACCGGCCTCCGCATGGTCTTCCTCGTCGAGCAGGCCCGAGCGGGCCCCGACGAACACGGCGAGGTCGGGATTGCCGTCGAGGTCGAAGTCGCCGATATCGATCTCCACCACGTTGCCTGCTGCGTCCTTTTGGACGAAGGAGAGATCGAGGATGCGAATCAGTCCACGGTCCACCAGATCCACCAGGTGGGGGAATGCCTCCCCGGTGGGTGTCGAGCCGGGCGGCCACTCCACGATCAGATAGTCGACTGGGCCGATGTCCGTCTCGTCGGTCATGGGGGGTCCTTTCGTGCTGCGACCCGGGGTGGTCATCGTAGCCTTGATCGCCGGACGCGGCTGGGCTGTCGCTCGCTGTTGGCCCAGCTCAGTTACACGACAGCTCCACATCTTGCGCCAAGAGTGCCTGTGCGTCCGCGATCGCCGCACCGAGCTGGGTCTCCAACGCATCCTTGGAGGGTTGGGAGAGCATCCACCCGACAGTGGCGTCGCGTCCCGCTTGGGCGAGGGGGAATATGCGCACATACCGATCGATCGGCCGGCGGCCTTCCTCGGCGTCCTCGATGGTGACCTCGATGGTCCTGCCGGTTGCATCGGTCATCGGTTGTTGTACGAGTCCCGCCGCCGCCACTTTGGCGACGTCGTGCCGTGCGCTGTTCGCGGCAAGTGCGCCGGTCGGGACGATGAGGAGCTGTGGCGGATTCCCGGTCGCTTGCCCGCCCGGGAGCAGCGTCTCGGCACCGTTGTCGATCTGGAGGAGGATCGGCACGATGCACCCGCCACCGGCGGCGTTGTCGGCCGCGATGAGCGATTCGAGACGCTCCAGGATCACGGCAGCCGCAACGGCGCCCGAGTTGTCGACGTAGCCGCCATCACCCAGGTAGAAGACCCCTTCGGTGCAGTTCTCGAGTCTCCCCGCCGGCAAGACGTACGGGGAGCGCGCCGATGCGACGGCTGCCGTGGCGAAGCTCATGCCCCGCCCCTCACAGTCGTGGGCGACATCGGCGGCGCCGGGGAATCCTGCTGCATCCGCCGCCCGTCGATCAGGGTCGAGGCATCCGAGGTCATTCTCGGTGACGGCCGGGCCCGCCAGATCGGACAGTGTCGACAGCGGGGCCAGGCATCCGTCCTGCAGGTCGGTTGCGTTGAATACGGTGATCGGCTGGAACGAGCCGTTGGATGGGGCGTAGTCGTACGGTGCCCGCAACCCCGGGATCTCAGCAGCCAGAGCATCGGCCAGGGCGGCAGCACGATCACCCACATCGGGCTCGTGTCGCAGCAGGCTGTGCACCAGGTCGACGGTGAACCAGCGTTGGAACACCGCCGACAGAAAGTCGGGATCCGGCACGTCGCTGAGGCCGATGCCGCCGGTCGCCCCGCCCAGCCGTTCCTGCCGGGCGAGATAGGTGGCGATGCCGACGCTACCTCCCGACGTTCCGCTGAGGGCGAAGGGCTGGATGTCGGCCTCGTCGAACAACTCTGTCAGCACCCGTTCCGTCCAATAGGCGGCACGCAGCCCTCCCCCTTCGGCGGCGACGATCACGAGGGGTACGGCATCGACTCCCTCCCCGACGTTGGCCGCTTTCCAGTCGTCATACGCCTGCTGCACGGAGACCCGCTGATTGGTCCCGTTCGTCACGACGTCGTAATACGAGGGCTCTGCAAACGCCAGCGTGTTGATGGCGAGCCAGAGGAGCAGGAGGAGAAACACGGGAATGCGCCACATGCGCAGCGCCTCGAAGACCGCAGGCATCCCGAACTCGTCCCGCCACCAGTCGGCGGCGATGACCAGCCAGGAACCGAAGAGGTTGATCGTGGCTGCCGCCCCGACCAGCAGACTCATCGGGCCCAGATAGCGAGCGTCGACGAATCTGGTGCCAAGCAGCAACAGGATGGCCGGAACGGACAGGACGGTCACGATGATCGTCCATGCGGTGGAGTCATAGGTGCCCCGGCTCCGTGCGAGGCCGCCAATCAACCTGTGGAGCCGTCCCGGCGGGCGGTCCGCACCGTTGCGCTGGGCGACTTCGACGATCCTGCCGATCGGCCCAACGAGAGCCCCGGCCAGCGCCACCATCGCAAGCCCGGCGATCGACTTCAGGGGCACCTGTGTGAGGACGATGTCGGCCCACAGGGTCCAGTGAACGAGGGCAAGGCCAAACAGCGCAACCGGCGCAAGGGCGAGCACCGTCGGAAGCCGTGCCGTGGAGTGCTCGCTGCGGTGCTCAGGCGGAGGCTGCTCGGAGTCTTGGAGCACCCACGAGGCCGCCACGACGGATGCCACAACCAGGGCTGCACCCCACACGCCGCGCCAGCCGCTGACGAGTGCGAACATCGACAGGGCAAGTGCGCCGAGTACCGCAACCGAAGCGCCGACCGATCTACCGTCACGGGTCGTGCGGCGCGCCGCGGGTCGCTCCGCGAAGCGGGTGCCCGTGCCGTGTTGCACGCGGTCTCGATCGATCAACACCCGGGCTCCGATGCCGAGGCCGGCGCACAGCAAGCCTCCGAAGAGGAGCAGTGCCATCGTCTGAGTGGTGCCGACGTCCAGGAGAACGTCGGACGTCGGTTGGTACCACAGAGCCCCGGCAATCAGCGCGACGACGAGGATCTGAGGCCGCGCCATCACCAAACCTTGGCGTACCCGTGGCTCGCCCCACATCACCCGCAAGCGGCGGAGACCGAGCAGAAGCAGCAGCGCGAGGAGGGGCAGCGTGAGCCCGAAGACCTTGACCACCCGGACGACGAACAGCGGCGCAAAGAGCACCGGCGGCGCATCCGTTGCCAGCACGCCATAGAGCGCCAGGGTGTTCTCGATCGCATCCGTGGTGGCGAGTGCGATGACGAGCGCCCGCGTCGCGGCCAGCGTGTTGGCCGTTCCCTGACCCGACAACGGACCATCCTGTCGCGCCAGGACCAGGACGCTGGATGCGTACAGCGCGATGAAGGCGAAGTCGACCACCAGCCAGAGCGTTGCGATCGAGAACGCCGAGGGCAGGTCGACCGAGTAGCTCAGAGCATCGAACGTGCGCCACGTTTCGAAGGTCGCAGCCGCCGCATCGACGCCTCCGCCGAGCCCGTTCGTGCCGAAACCCTGCGCCATGCCGCGCCCGGCGAGACTGGGAGGGTGCATGGTGGTGAGCAGCTGCCCGATGGCGCTCAACGCCACTGCGGCGCCGACGGTCAGTCCCAGGAGTGCCCCGAGTCGCCAGCCGCCGAGGCGCAGGCCGGGGACCCGCCGGAGCCACGTTGCCCTCGAGCCCTTTGCCGGTGTCGTCGCCGTCACCGTCGCACCACGCGGCGTCCGGAAAAGCCGCCCGCCAGGAAGGGGTTGTAGCGGTGGCGCTCCGCCAGGGCGGCCCGGAGTGACGTTCCCTCGTTCACTCTGGCCTGCGCCTCGGCGTCGGCGCGCCGGGCGACTGTATCGAGGTCGATGTCGGTCACCGTCAGTGCTGCCACGACGTCGGCGACCGAACGAGACTCCGCTCGTGCGATCGCCCAGCCGAGGAGGTGGAGTGGGCTCCATCGCCGTGAGATGAGGTGCCCCAACCAAGCGGTCTCCCCGTCGCGCTCGGCGATCTCGTCGCTCTGCGACGACGTCTCGGAGAGGCGGACTGCGAAGCTCCACGCAAGGTTGCGCGATGTGCGAATCCCCAATCGCATCAGGTGCTCGTCCCAGGGTCCACCAAGGCGATCGAGCCACGAGATATGGGGCGATACCGTGTCCAGCCCGCCTTGAAGTTGGTCGAGGATGTGAAAGAGGACCTCGTTCACCCTGATGAAGTCTCCGTAGACGACCGGGAGCCGCTTGCCGCCGACCCGCCAGGCGGCAATGCCGAGATCGAGGTTGATGTGGGCGTTCATCCCGAGCAGGAGATGCTGCAGGATCATGCGGCGGTGCGGGCTCGCTGCGATCGAGAAGGCGAGATCCCACGCCGCAGTGGGTCGCTGGCCACTCCGGTACAGCTCGTATGCGTCCAGGTATCGCCCTGCGAACACGACCGTCAGCTCCTCGAGTCGGGCGTCATCGTCGAAGAATCCGCCCGCCCTCACGGCGTTGCGCACCGCTGCCGTGACGCTGCGGTACATGGCGGGGAAGACGCCGAGCATGCTGTTCTCCGCCGTCGTCCTCTCCAAGACGCGGTTGAGCCTTTCCAGGGTGCGATCGAGCGAGGCGTCCACGGCGGCCACGGTACCGAGCCGGCGAACGTGGTGGCGAGCCGCTCCGGCGGCGGCGCCACCGCCCAGGCTTGCGCAACCGTGTTGAATCAGCGTCCGCTGAGCATGAGAAGGCCGCCGGCGATCGTCACCGCTGGGCCGACGCTCGCCATCGTGAAGAAGTCCTCGACGGTGCTGTCGCCTTCGAGCATCCTCACGATTTGGATGAGAAACGCCAGCGCCACGGCCGTGGCGACGGCGCCGAGGATCACTGTGATCGAGCGAGGAATCCGGAACAAAGCGAGAATGGCTCCCACGACGGCGAGCGTCAAGAGAAGACCACCGAGGCCGCTGCCTTCGATCGCATCCGGGTCGACGAGGTACTCGAGCGGGTAGTCGAGGGCAGTCTCTTCGCCGAATTGCCAGGGCAACGTCGCCGAGATCCCTACGAGTACCG
Organism: Acidimicrobiia bacterium; assembly: GCA_965216945.1. GTDB lineage: Bacteria > Actinomycetota > Acidimicrobiia > Spongiisociales > UBA5794 > DATHZQ01. Next base: position 1,973,126 of record CBDCGU010000003.1, read on the forward strand.
CACCGAGGAGGGTTGCCACCCCTTCGTTGGGGAAGCGGAACCAAGATGCCTTGGCTGCCGGCTCAGTCGCACCGAGGCCGGACGCCGACCAGCGCTTGGGGTCGGCCTTCACGGCCTCCATCCGGCTTGCAGTCCGCTCGGCGGCTTCGGCCGCCTCTTTGGCGGCTCGCAGCGAAGCGGCGTGTTCGGCGGCTCGTACGGCTGCCTCCTGCTCACCGGTGGTGCGGGCGTCTTCTCGCGCCCGCTCGGCTCGTGCGGCGGCCTCCTCGGCAGCCTTCGCTTCGGACTCTTTGGCCGCTCGCCGCGCCGCCACGGCCCGCAACTCGGCTGCGTGCTCGGCAGCCAGCTCGGCGGCCATCTGCGCCTCTCTCTCCTCCGCCTCGCGCAGCGCCTGGTCGGCCGCCTCGTTGGCCTCAGCCTCCCGGCGGGCCGCGTCGACTTCGACCGCAGTGTGGCCGGCTTCGGCTGCAGCCACCCGCTCCGAGGCGGCTCGCTCAGCATCTTCTCGGGCGATCGCCGCGGCCGCCCGCTCTTCCGTCGCCCTCGCCACCGACGCCCGACCGCGCATGATCCGCTCCGACTCGACGATCTCCGCCCACTCCGCGTCGCCGAGCAGAGGCGGTATCCCGCCCGTCCCCATACGGGCGGCAACTCCGCGGAGCAGATCCTCGAGCATCGGATCATCGGCTTCGCCCGTCCAGCCGACCAGGCTCGCCGCCTGCATCTGGCCGAAGCCGAGGGGAGGGCGCACATCGTCGAGCAGCGCCGGGACCAGGATGCGCCGGGCCTTGCCCTCCTGCGCCTCCTCCTGCACCCACTCCGAATCGATCGAGAGATTCGTCCACAGCACCACGATGCAGGCGGCGTCGTTGAGCGCCTGTCCGATCACTCGCCGGAACGCTTGGCCGGCCTGGATGTCGCGATCCCACCACACGGGCCATCCCCGTCGTTCCAGAGCTTGGGCCACCATCATCGCTCGCTGCCGGTCTTCGGACTTGTAGCTGACGAAGATGTGCCGGTCCGTTAGGCTCGCTGAGGTGGTGTCTTCGGCCGCCGGCGCTGCTGCTTGCTTCGCCGGCTCGCCGGCCACCGGCTCGGCGGCGGCCGGTGCCGGTGCGATCGGATCCATCGTCGGCGCCACCGGCCGCCGGTCAGCTGCGGTGACGAACGATGACGCACCGGTGGGCTCGTCGACCTTCGGTGCCGGCGATTCTGCGATCGCCACCCCACACGCCGGGCACGACGGTGCTCGGTCGGACACGAGACGCCCACACTTCGGACAGTCGATCAAGGCCACGTGTAACTCCCCTGTATCGGCCTCGATCCAATCCTACGCCGCGGTGCGACCTGCCACATTCCACCGGGTGGGGCCGCCGTGGCCGGCTGGGTCGTTTCAGGTTGCGGTGCCCCCCGGGGCGGTTGCGTCTGCCAGGATCAGGTGATGCTCATCGGACGCACACGCGAGTTGGATGAGATCCGGGAGGCGCTCGAGCAATCCCGAGTCGTGACCCTGATCGGGCCGGGCGGCGTGGGCAAGACCTCCCTGGCCGTCGCCGTGGCGAGCGAGGCGGGGCTGGGATCGGCGCTGTTTGCCGAGTTGACTCCCCTCGGTGCGGAGGACCTGGCAGACGGCTTGGCGGGTTCGGTCGGGTTCGCCTCGTTCGATGACCTCGCCTCGGCGGTGCACAACGGTGAGCAACTCATGGTCCTCGACAACTGTGAGCACGTGCTCGACGCCGCCGCCGACATCACGCAGCGGCTCCTGGCTACGAACCCCGGCTTGACCATCCTCGCCACCAGCAGGGAGCGGCTCGACGTTGTGGACGAGCGAGTCATCGCCATCACGCCACTGTCGACCGACGGGCACCCGTCTCCCGCCACTCGGATGTTCCTCCATGCGGTCGAGGCGCGCGGTATCGACAGCGATGACGACCTCCACGTCGTGGACGAGTTGTGCCGCCGCCTGGACGGCCTGCCCCTGGCGCTGGAGCTGGCTGCGGCGCGGGCGAGCGCCATGACAGCAGCCGAGATGATCGCCAATCTCGACAGCCGTCTCGATCTGCTGTCACGATCGCGGGCTCGGGGGCCGGCTCGGCATCACAGCCTCCGAGCAGCCATCGCCTGGTCCTACCAGCAGCTCCCCGCACCCGCCCAGGAGTTCTTCGCACGGCTCTCCGTCTTTCGCGCACCATTCACTGCCGAGCTGGCAGCAGGCGCTACCGGTGTCGACGATGCGACCGCCTTGGTGACGCTCGCCGCCCTGGTGGATCGCTCCCTCCTCGTCCACGAACCGGTGGCCGGCATCTCCTGGTACCGCATGCTCGAAACGATCCGCGCCTTTGCGACCGAGCGGTTGGACCTCGCCGGTGACCGAGTCGACACGGAGGAACGCGTGCTCGAGCACCTGGCGCAGTTCGCCGATCGCATCGACGAGAAGGGCGTCATGTCGGGAGCCACCGTCCCGGCCGAGCTGGAGAGATCGTTTCGCAACGTCCGCTGGGCGGTGGACCGGAGTCTCGAGAGGGACGATCGGGACCGCACCTTTCGACTCGTCGCACCGCTGTGGTGGCTCGAGGACGTCGGCCACCAGGCGGAGGGCTCGGATCTCATCGAGCGGGTTGTGGCGCGCTGGCCCGAGGTGACCCTGGAGGGAGCGAGGGCCTGGGGCATCCTGTCGTGCCTGAGTCGCCAAGCCGGGAGGGCGGACCGCGCCCGCCACGCAGCCGAGATCGCATCGTCCGGCTCCGGCCTCGGCGCCGCCTACGGCGAGCGCACGCTCGGCCATCTCGCCCGCACGGATGGGCGGTGGGCGGCCGCCTTGGATCACTTCGCCCGCGGGGCCGCAGCCGCACGTGCGGGAGGGCATGAGGCGATGGCGATGGAGCTGGAGATGCACACGGCCCTGACCCACGCCAGGGCAGACGACGTCGACGACGCGGTCGCCGTTCTCGAATCGGTCATGGCCCGCAGCGACGACTATCCGCTCACGTATGCATGGGCAGCCAACTTCCTCGCATACATCCTCCTCGATCAGGATCCCGCCCGAGCTGCCGAGATCGCTCGCTCTCTCCAGCCGATCGCGGCCTCGACCAACAACCGATGGTTGATCGGCTCGACTGAGACGACGCTGGGTCTTGCCGCTCTCAGCGACGGTGATCCCGCGGCTGCGGCACGCCACTTCGCGGAATCGATCGACTCGTTCATGGCCATCAGGAGCGGGACCGACATCGGTATCGCGCAACTGGGTGCCGCCGCCTTGTTCGCATCGGCCGGTGACATCGACACGGCAAAGGGTGTGCTGGCTGCCGAACGTTCGACGGGTCCGGCGGTGCTCGGCGACTTCGAACGCCGCATCTACGACCGCCTCGGGCGCCTGCCCGAGATTCCACCCGATCAGCCCGCGTTGCCGCTGGACGAGGTTGCGCGGCGCTTGCGTGCGGTCGCCGCCGGCTCATCGAGCCGGAGTGAGCCGGCAGTGCGGGGCAACATGTTCCGGCGCAGGGGAGACTCCTGGTCCATCGTCTTCGCCGGTACGGAGATCCTCCAGCGTGACAGCAAGGGGCTATCCGATATTGCGCGCCTCCTGGCTCGCCCTGGCGTGGAGATCGCGGCGGTCGATCTGATGGGTGCCTTGGTCGTGGAAGGCGATGCCGGTGCAGCTTCGGATGCCGCAGCTCGGCAGGACTACCGGGCGCGGATCGAAGAGCTCCAGGAGGACGTCGATCGGGCGGAAGCCGACGGTGACTCGTATGCCGCCGAACGCGCCCGCGAGCAGCTCGATGCGCTGGTCGATCACCTCAGCGCGGTGTACGGCCTCGGCGGGAAGGACCGGCCGCAGTCCGCCACGGCCGAGAAGGCCCGCTCGGCGGTGACGTGGCGAATCCGAGCTGCCATCAAGCGAATTGCGGAAGCGCACCCGCAGCTCGGAGACCACCTGGATCGGTCGATCGCCACCGGTCGATTCTGCGTCTACGAGCCCGACGCGGCCATCGAGTGGCAGGTCTGAGCCGGTAACGACAATCGGAAGGTCGGTTCCTCACGACGCGAGGCCATTCCTCACGCCTACAGGGCGAAGCGTCCACAAGAGAGAGGAATCACCATGACTCACGCTTCTCGCATCCTGGCAACCCTGATCGCGATCGCGGTCCTCAGCGCCATTCCCGCTGCTGCCTTCGGGGCAGAACCCGCAGCAGGGCCGGCGACACTCGAGGTCGAGGTCGCAGAGGACGGTACCCGGTTCGTGTTCGACGAGGCTCCGGTCTTCGAGAACGGCTACCCGGCGTACGGCAACGGCTTCGTCACCCAGGGCTACATCTACCCGGCGGGCACGCTCGACGGCAGCAATGGGGTCAACCCAGACGGGAGCCCCGAGTTCCCCGATGCCGTCATCGGCGAGTGGACCTGTTTCGGCTATTTCGTCGGTGATGGTGCCAACACGACCGAAGGCGCCTGGGTCGTCACCACGCAGGTGTTCGACTTCCACAGCGATGTGGTCGGCGACGACTCGATCGTGACCATCGGGCCCGAGACCCCGGCCGACGCCGGACCCGCGGTCCGCGCAGTGGTCGGAGGAACCGGCCGCTTCGGTGGTGTCGACGGAGAGGTCACGCAGGTCACGCTGGGGCACAACGCCAGCGATGGCGTCGACGCCACCTTCAGCTTCGACCTCCGTGGCGCCAAGCGGGCCGGCATCGCCGGCACCGCCCCTCGCCGCGGTCTCGTCGCCGTCTGACACGCATTGCCGTCCCGGCGCCGGGCGCACCGCCCGGCGCCGGCCCTCACCGAAAGGATCCCCTCATGACAACGACCAATCTGGACGAGCGGCTCATCAGCTCCACCATTGGTGCCCTCGAGCTGTACTCCATTCATCTCGGCCGGCGGCTCGGTCTCTACGAGGCGCTCGAGACCCCACGCACCGCCGGCGGGCTCGCCGCAGCGGCCGGCATCGAGGCACGCTATGCACGCGAGTGGCTCGAGCAGCAAGCCGTGGCCGGTCTCGTCACGGTCGACGATCCGGAGCTGAGCTGGGACCGGCGTTCCTACAGTCTCGACGAGCAACAGTCGGCCCTTCTGGCCAGCCCCGAGGATCCGAGCCACGTCTCGCCGCTCGCCGACATGATCGCCGGTGTCGGCACCGTGCTCGGCCGGGTCGCTGCGGCCTATCGCGGCGGCGGCGGTGTGCCGTATGCCGCCTACGGTTCTTGGTTCCGCAACGGCCAGGCCGGTGTGAACCGGCCCGCCTTCACCCATGACCTCGTTGCGTCGTGGCTCGCGGCGGCACCGGACGTGCGGAGCCGGCTCGCCGGAGGCGGCCGGATCGCCGATCTCGGGTGCGGGGCGGGTTGGTCGACGATCGCTCTCGCCAGGGCGTTCCCCGGTGCGGACGTGGTCGGTATCGACTCCGATGCCGCGAGCATCGCCGATGCTCGCGCCAACGCGGCGGCAGCGCCGGAAGTCACGGTGCGATTCGAGCACGCGGACGCCTCTTCGCTGAGCGAGCACGGCAGGTTCGATCTCGTGCTCCTGCTCGAGGCTCTCCACGACCTGGCGCGCCCGGACGAGGTGCTGCGGCATGTGCGCAAGTCTCTCGCCGCCGACGGTGTGCTGCTGGTGGCCGACGAGAAGGTGTCAGAGCAGTTCACTGCACCCGGCGACGAGCTCGAGCGGATGATGTACGGCTGGAGCGTCGTGCACTGTCTTCCCGCCTCGCTGGCCGAGCAGCCCTCGGCGGCCATCGGGACGGTCATCCGGCCAGAGATGGTCCGGACGCTCGCAGCGGACACGGGCTTCGCCGGCGTGGAACTGAGCGACGTGGATGGCGGCTTCTTCAACATCTACGTGCTTCGCCCCTGACGGCGAATCTCCGGCTGTTGCTGGAGCGAATCACCCCGTGTCCCCGGGAGGCTTCCGCCGGGGATGCGGGGTCGCCGCGTGCCGCAGGCCCGTTCTTCCACGACGCCCTCGTCGCACGACGCAGCGGGGGTGTGATCAGCCCGACCTGGCCGCCTCGATCAGGAGAAACTCATCCAGCAGGAGGAGGCGGTCTCCGTCGAGGACGAACCGTGACGCCGCAGCCATGGCGGCGGGAAGATCCTGGTCCTGGTCGCCGAGAAAGCCGTCGCAGCCGATCTCGGTCTGTTCGAACTCGGGGCCCATGCCGATGGTCTGGCCCTCGGGCGTGTCGTCGAGCGCGGATTCCGGCACGGCATAGTCGTCGCCTGTCGTGTATCCGGTGCCCCCGGCATTGCAGCCGGTGTGGTACCCAACCGTTCCATCGGTGCCGAATTCGATGAACACGGGCGCATCACCCACGACATTGGTGAGGCTCCCACCATCCGGCAAGGCGTAGCTGACGACATCCCACCTGCCGACGAGCTCGGCGCTGCGGTCTTCTCGACCGGTTGCGGCGGTGTCGTCGCTGCCGGCCATCGCAGCCGAGTCGGTCGTTGCGGGGACGCCGGTCGTCGCCGGTCCGGCCCCGTCATCCGAGCCGCAGCCGGCGGCGACGAGCAGCGCAGCCGTCAACACGCAGTACAAGACCCTTCGTCTACCCACATCGGTACCCTACGCCGCCGGCGCACCGGCAGGGCAATCAGCTCGGCTGCGGTGCCTCATCCCACCCGAATCGCGTCGGCCCGCTCCAAGTCGTGCTTCCAGCGCGCGACGATCTCCCGGCTCTGGAATGGTGTCTTCTCCAACCACGCCTCGATGTCCGCTGATGGGAAGCGCTGACGGATCGTTTCGGCTGTGGCGTGCGCCCGCCGCTCCAGCCCCAGCTCGACTTGTGCGGCTGCCAGCACCAGCAGTGCCTCGAGGTTGTGGGGTTGGTACTCGACGACCGTCTCCGCAAGGGCTGCGGCCTGCTCGACTCTCCCCCCGATGTACAGGGAGCAGGCCTGCACGGTGGGATACCAGGGTTTGACGATCCCTGTCAGGCGCATGGCGACGTCGAGCAGGTCGACCGCCTTCTCCCACTCACCGAGGTATCGGCGGATGCTTCCCTCCAGTCCGTAGGTGACATCGCACGTCGGCCGGCGAATCTCCAACTGCGACACCGCTTCGAGAGCCTCGGTCAACTTGCCCTCCGACATGTAGATCGCTGCCTGCACCGCCTGGCCCATCCCGGTCGGGTCGCCCATCTCGATCGCCCGCTTGGCCTTCTCGCTGGCAGCGTCCATGGTTGCCTGGGGATCGGGGGGCCATTCGTTGCTGGCGCCGGCCCACAACGCGAACGCACCGAGGACGTGTCCATAGGGTTGCTCTGGATGAGAGTGCGCCACGTCATCGAACAGCTCGACGGCTCGCACCCAACCCTCCGGCGTGCCGGCTCGCAGGTGGTACCACCCGAGGTACACCTTCTCGATAGCCTCCGGATCGTCGAGGTCGGCGTACAAGCCGGCGGGCTCGCCGACGATCAGCTCGACCTCGATCCCCTGCGACACCTCGTCGGCGATCTGCTCGGACAGCTCGGCGAGCTCTTCGACCTTTGCCGACCACTTGTACGAGTTGACGATGTTCATCGTCGTGACATCGAAGAGGGTCGTGAACACGCGAACCGAACCGGCGACCTCGTGTACCCCGGATTCGAGCATGTACCGGGCCGTTGGCCGGCCCGCTCCGGTTCCCGGCTCGACGCCGGCGTCCACGACCTGCAGCTCGGGGACCTGAGTGAGCCTGAAGACCAGATCGAGCCGGATCAGGTTGGCTGCCGATCGCACGTCCTCGGAGACCCCCTCGGTGTGAATGGGGAGCACTGCCACGGTGGGCGCCTCGAGCGGGACCGACCGGATGTGCGGCGAGTCCGATCCATCGGACGGAAGATCGGCGAACTCGTAGACATCGACCTCTTCGGGGATGTTCTTCAGGCGCTGTTGCCCGAGGGGCCGGAAGCGCAAGGCCGGCTCGTCGAGCGCCCGGTAGACCCTGCCCGACACCCCGATACCACCCGGCGGCGCAATCGACTGGATGCGAGCCGCGATGTTGAGCGCGTCGCCCGCATAGCGGCCCTCATGCGTCGTCAGCGATCCGCTGTCGAGCCCCATGCGGAACCGCATCCGCCGGATCTCAGGCACACCACGGTTCTGCGCCTCGATCTCGGTCGTGATGTGGATGGCGGCAGCGACGGCGGTCCTCGCATCGTCGAAGATCGCCATGAAGTTGTCGCCGACGAAGTTGATCAGCGTCCCCGGGGCGCTTGCGATCTCGGATTCCACCAGGTGCCGGACATCGGCGAGCCGGGCGGTCGTCGCATCGGCATCGTCGGCCAGCAACATGCTGTAGCCAACGACATCTGCGTTCAGAGCGACCGCCTCGAACGATTTGGATGAGCTTCCTTCCACGGCATCCCCTGCATCTCGCAGCCAGAAACCTAGTGCCCCGATCTACAACATTCACCGCGTTCAGGCCGGCCAGGACCGGCGGCGTCCTCGTCGTCGACGATTGCACGAAACGCCTGCGTCCTGCGTCCTTGCCTTCAACGCCGCTGACTCGCACTGACCGTCGCCGAGGTCGTGAGACGGGCACCAGCCGGATGGAACAAGATGCGGCCGCTGGGCAGGCGGGTCACTCGTGAGCGAAGACCTCGTCCTGGAGGTACTTGAGGCCGGAGTCACACAGAAGCGTGACGACGCGGTGACCCGGTCCGAGGCGCCGAGCGACGTCGAGGGCGACCGACACGTTGGCGCCTGAGCTGATGCCTGCGAAGAGCCCTTCGGTTCGGGCGAGCATTCGCGCCATCCGGTAGGCCGTCTCATCGGTGACCGGAACGACCTCGTCGGCCAGGTCATCGCGGTATATGGAAGGCTTGAACCCGACGCCGATGCCTTCGATGCGGTGTCCTCCGGTCGGGGGCAGCCCGCTCAGAGCTCGTGAGTTTGCGGGTTCTACCGCCACTGCGTGGAGATCGGGATTGCCCCTCTTCAGCACCTCGGCGACACCGGAGAAGCTGCCGCCGGTGCCCACACCCTGGACGAAGGCGCTCACCGTTCCACCCAACGCAGATTGGATTTCGTCTCCGACGGGGTGGTAGCCGCTCCGGTTGTCGACGTTGTTGAACTGATCGGTCCAGAAGGTCTCGGGCTCCGAGGCGAGCTGCCGGGCACGGTCGACGATGGCCCGAATCAGCTCCGGGGTCACCCGGCGATCGACGCTGGGTATGACCTCCACGACGGCGCCGAACGCTCGCATCGTCTGGAGCTTCTCCGCGGCGAAGGCGTCGGAGGAGACGAAATGCGCCTCATACCCATTGGCGGCGCAGACCATGGCCAGCGAACTGCCCGTGCTCCCACCCGTGTACTCGACCACCCGGTAGCCCGGTCGCAGCTCCCCACGTGCCTCGGCGCCTTCGATCATCGACAGCGCCATCCGGTCCTTCATGCTGCCCGTCGGGTTCGCACCTTCCCATTTGACATACACCTCGGCGCTGTCGGGGCCGGGGAGCCGCTCGAGCCGCATCAGGGGTGTGTTCCCGATCTCCATGAGTCAGCCGCCCGCGACGGGTGCGGCGACGCTGCTCCAGTCATTGGTCGACGGGTCGAAGACCCACACATCCCGTGAGAGGTCGCCGGCGTACTTCGACGTGTGCTCGCCGCCGAACATCACCACCTTTTCGGTTTCCGGATCCCAGGTCATCGCATACATCGCCAGATCGGGTGGGCTCGTGGATACGTCGATCTCGGTCCACGTGTTCGTGTTGTAGTCGTAGTACCAGGTCTCGGATGGGAGCACACCCTCCTCCTCCAGCATCCCGGAATAGAAGAGCACCCGATCGATCTCGGGGATGTAGGCCATCCCGTGACGTTCCCAATGTTGTTGCGGCCCGTCCACGTTCTCCAACGCCTCCCACGTGTCGGAGTTGTAGTCATAGGCCCACATGTGCACATCATTCTCGTCGGTTCCGGTGAAGCCGCCCCACAGTAAGACCCGATCCGATTCCGCGTCGTAGGCGGTTGCGTACATCGCTCGAGGAGATGGGCTGGTCGCGGGGTTCATGTGCTCCCACGTGCCGGTGTTGGCGTCGTAAGCCCACGTGTCCGCATACATGAACCACGGGGAGCCTCCGGCAAACAAGACGAGCCGGTCCGACTCGGCGTCGTAGGTGAGCGGAGCGCCGAAGCGGGGGTTCGTCGACGTCGACTCCGGCTGCGCTGCCGGCTCGCCCTTCGCCCACTCTCCGGTGTTCAGGTCGTACGACCAGGTCTGCACGGGTGACATGTTCAATGCGATCACTTGCCCTGATTCTGTATCGGCGCCGAAGGTGATCAGCGCATCGAGCGGAGCGACGTCGCCCAGGTGGCGCCACGAGAAGTCGGTCGTGTCGAGCGACCACACCTCACGCAGGTCCACGTGTCGCTGCATTGCGCTCATCCCGCTCATCATCAACAGCCGGCCGGAGAATGCGTCGTGCAGGAGAGTGGCGTGGATCCTCTCGTCCGGCCACGCCACGGCCGACTCTGCGGGTTGATCGCTGGGGGAAGCGGCGGCGGTTGTGGCCGATCGGGACGCCGGTGGAGTTTCACCGCCGGTCGTCGTCTGCTCGCCGGTGGACGTGTCCGGCTCTGCCGCGCCGGCGGCACACGCGGCGAGGACGAGCAGCGTTGCGACGGTGATTGCCGTGATTCGGACCATGCTGCGCTCCCAGTTGCCTGCCCTCCGCTTGCCGGTGGGCCCTCAAACCACCTATGCCCGGCAAGGGGCCATGGCTGACATATCAGTTCGATGCCGGCTCCCCATCGACCAGAGACCGGGCCCCTGCCGGTGGCCCGTCTCATGACGTTGGCGATCCTTTCCGTCCCGAGCGCGGTGGATGTTCTGAGTCGGGCGCTATGTTCAGACACATGAGTGACACATACACGGTGCAGCGTTCTGCGACGATCGACGCTCCCCCCGCCGAGGTCTATGCCCACATCGCCGACTTCCACCGGTGGGGCGACTGGTCGCCGTGGGACGAGATGGACCCCTCCATGGACAAGACGTACGCCGGAGCGGACGCCGGTAAGGGAGCCAAGTACGCCTGGAGCGGAAACCGCAAGGTTGGCCAGGGCAAGATGGAGATCACCGACGCCGTTGAGCCGTCGAAGGTCGAGATCGCGCTCCAGTTCCTCAAGCCGTTCAAGGCGCGCAACATCACCGTGTTCTCCCTCGAGCCTGCGGGTACCGGCACCAACGTCACGTGGAAGATGACGGGCCGCAAGACGTTCATGACGCGCGTGATGGGCATCTTCAAGAGCATGGACAGCATGGTCGGCCCGGACTTCGAGAAGGGGCTCGCCAAGCTGAAGGGAGTCGCCGAAGCCGGCGGTGACTGAGGCTCCCATCACCATGGCGGGACGACGCGCGACCACCCACACTGACAGGCGGTCGTGGCTATCAGGTTGGCGCGCAACGTCCCAACGCGCTCGGCCGGCGGGTTGTCCCGCTCGCTCCAGGTGGAGATTCGTCAGCGGTGGCGAGCCGGTTCGGTCACCAGGTGGCGATCACGCGACATGGCCCGCCGGATCCACCCTCGAACGGCACGGCGCCCACGAACGCAGTCGCTCCCGAAGCTGGAATCGATGCGAGGCCTGCGAGACCCTCGATCCCGTAGCGACCCGACCCGAGGAACCCGACATGGACGTCGAAGGTCGACGAGTCTCCCGGATCGAGACTCATCGTGTCGACGCCGATGGCTACGGGGTCGCGGCGTGCCATGAGGAACTCGGCGGCGTCGATCCCGAAACCGGGGAAGTTCAAGTCGGGGAAACCGCTTCCGCCGCGGAAGGCGTCGTTGTCGGCGGCGAGGGAATCCCAACCGCTGTTCATGCACACGAGGGCACCCGTCGGGATGCGACCGTGCCGGGCCTCGTGGGCTGCGATGTCGCTCGGCTCGACCGTGGCGTTCGGGTCTGCGGCCGCCTTGTCGGTGATGTCGATCACGACGATGGGGGCAACGAGCGCTGCCACGTCGATCTCGTCGATCAGAGCCATGCCCGGGGAGAAGTGACCGGGTGAGTCGATGTGCGTGCCGACGTGCTCGTAGACACTCCACCGTTTGGCAAAGAACCCCGCTGTGGCGAAGTCGAACACCACCTCGTCGTCCAGCGAGTCGTCCCCCCCCAGAAAGTCGGGGAAGCCTTTGACCAGCCGGTGCGTCAGATCGGCGACCCGTCCCCGGCGACGACCTGCGGCGAAGGCCGGAACGGCATTGCCGGCAACGAGCACGGCAGCTCCGGCAGCAGCAGCCGCACCGGTGCGAAAGAACGAGCGGCGCGACACTCCGCCGGCGACGGGTTGATGCGAATGACGGACCACATCCGAGGTGCCTGCCACGCACATTGGGGACCTCCCTCCCTGGGATGCTCTTCTCCGAACATACAGATCGAGCCGTGCCCTCGGGAGGCGTTCTGCGAGCACGGACTGCGGGACAGCCGTGCGATCCGCACACCCGCCTGCGACGCCGGGTGCCGGTTAATGTGCCGCGATGGCGCTTCTCGACGACTTCTTCCGTCACAACACGATGATGAACACGCGTGTCCTCGAAGCATGCAGCGAGCTCGCGCCAGAGCAACTCGATGCAACCGTGGAAGGTACGTACGGATCGATCGGGGCGACGCTCGTTCACATCGCCAACGGTCAGGAGGGCTACACGGCTCGCTTCTTCGGCGGCGAGCGGCGCAAGCCGCTCCCCGAGGTCCCGTTCCCGGGTTTCGACGTCGTAGCAGCGAGGCTGGCCGATACCGACGCCCAGCTCGAAGTTGCCGTGCAACGGTTGGAGACCGAGTTCCAGGTTCGAGTGACCGGCGACGACCCGCCGGGGACGTGGGAGATCCCTGCCCGGATGCTGCTGCTGCAAGCCGTCAACCACGCAACCGAGCATCGATCGCAGATCGCAACGATCTTGACCCAGCTCGGCACCCAGCCACCGCCGATGGACGGCTGGACCTACGTCTTCGACTCCGGTTTTGCCGTCGAGGTGTCGTAGCGGCTTGCCGTTGGTTGGGCCCAGCCGGCCGGCTGGAGGCGAGGACGCTCCTCGGCCGGCGCCGGCGACGCGATGCGAGGCGCAGCAGGCCGCAACGCGAGGCCGCCGCCCCCTCGCCGGCTACTTCTTCTTCTTGCCCTTCTTCGACTTCTTCTTCGACTTGGTCGGTGGGGCCTGGGGCACTGCGTACTCGGTCTCTGTGGCGCCGAGGTCGTTGCCGTGGGCGTCGATGTGGCTGTAGGTCACTTTGATCTTCTCGAAGGCATTGCCAACGACGACCGTTGGCCGCACCCAAGCCTCCCCCGATGCGCTCACCTGGTAGGAGGTGATGAGTACGTTCTCCATGTCGTAACGGAGATAGATCTGCTCACCGGCGTCGAACGGCACGGTCACCTCGACTTCGAGCCGCGGGACGACATGGCCGCCGAGGCATTTCTCCAGCAGCTTGGGCGATGCCTTCTCGTAGTCGATGGTCAGCAGGATGTCGTCGATGTGCGCCGGTGTGCGGACGCGGCTCGACCCGGGTCGGACTGCCCCCTCCCGGTGCGCCCCCCACTGCAGCGCCGCCACGTCGATCCATCCGCCGTGAGTCGCTGCGGATGATTCGCCGTCAATGCCGTCGTACTTTGCAAACATCGCCATCTTGTCTCTCCGCGCCAGCGATCCTCGCTCCCGAACATAACGCAAAGGTGCGATCTCAGTGCGGCCACCGGCGGTCGATCACGGTAGGCGGGCGGCGACGGCGTGCTCCCATTCCCGCATCATCTCGGCGAATCGATCTTTGCGGTAGGCGTCCAGAGCGGAAGGATCCGCTCCTGGGAGCAGGGTCATGTCGTACGACACGGCGACGTTGGAGCGGGATGGTGCGATTTCCTCACAACGCACCTGCACCATTCCCGCGTGAAGACCCGGCGTGACGCGGGCGTAGGCGGCTCGATGCGACGTCCGGTCGATCTCGACGATCAACCAGATGGTGGGGATGTCACCGGCGGTGGTCGTGTAGACGGTCCCGGGTGACTCGTCGGCGGTGCCTACGGCGTACACGGGGTCCCACCCCGGCACCCATGTGCGCTCACCCTCGGGCGTGAACCTGTCGATCGCTTGGGACGCCGGCAACGCACATTGCAAATGCCCGGACACGATCCTTCGCATGGAAGGCACCTCCTCGTCGTAGCCGGTCCCATATTGCCCGATGCCTCAGGCGAGCCATCGTGGGAATTGACAAAAATGTTTGTCGATACAAGACTACGGCCGATGCTCGACATCGAGGTGATCGACGACCCGGCGGCCGCCGTGGCGGTTCTGGATCCCCTGCGACGTCGGATCCTGGGTGCGCTGGCCGAGCCCGGATCGGCCACTTCGGTAGCGGATGCCCTGGGGGAGCCTCGCCAGAAAGTCAACTATCACCTGCGCACGCTCGAGGACCGTGGTCTCGTCGAGCTGGTGGAAGAGCGACCGCGCCGCGGGCTCAAGGAACGTGTGATGCGGGCCACCGCAAGGTCATACATCGTGTCGCCGAGTGTGCTCGACGATCGAGCGGCCGATCCCGATCGAACGGATCGCCTGTCGGCGCGGTATCTCGTCGCCCTCGGCGCTCGGATGGTCCGTGAGGTGGCGGACCTGGTGCGTCGGGCGGACCGGATGGGCAAGAGCGTCCCGACCCTCTCGATCGATACGGAGATCAGGTTCGACTCGGCGGGGGCGCGAGCCGAGTTCACCAGAGACCTCGGAGCCGTCGTCGGCGCACTGGCGTCTCGCTATCACACCGAGTCGGCTGCGGACGGCCGAAGGCACCGGTTGGTGTTGGCTTCGTATCCATGCCCCCCCACCAACAGGAAGGCGCAACGATGAGCGACGAGCGGTCCATCGAACTCGACGTCGAGGTCCCCGGCACCCCGGAGGAGGTGTGGCGTGCAATCGCAACCGGACCGGGGATCTCCTCGTGGTACGTCCCCCATATCGTCGAGGAGCGTGAGGGTGGCGCTGCCACCGCCTCGTTCGGACCCGAGCCGGAAATGCAGGTGCCCGGGCGGGTGGCCGTCTGGGATCCGCCGCACCGCATCGTGTTCGACGGTGGCGAGGGTGTCGATGGTCTGGCGTTCGAGTGGCTGATCGAGGCCCGCGACGGCGGCACCTGCGTCGTCCGGCTCGTCAACTCCGGATTCGGGTCGGGCCAGGACTGGGACGATCAGTATGACGGCATGCTCGAAGGATGGCAGCTCTTCCTGCTCAATCTCGAGCTGCACATGGACCACTTCGCCGGTCAAACGGCGACACCCGCCCTCCCGGCGGGGATGTGGCCCGGGCCGCGCACGGACGCCTGGAGGCGCCTCATGGGCAAGTTGGGCGTCGAGCAGGTTCCTTCAGCCGGCGACCACATCGTGGTCGGCGCCCACGACTCGCCCCGGCTTGCCGGCACGGTGGCAGACGTCGCGTCGTGGCGGCTTGCCCTCGTCGTCGACGAACCTGCCCCCGGAACGGCCTTCCTCGCCGCGGAGGGGAACGACGAGCTCGTCACGATCTCCGTCTGGTCGTACCTCTACGGCCCGGACGGCGCCGCGGCGGCCGCCCGCGACGAACCACTTTGGCGGTCGTGGCTCGGGGAGAATGCCTCGACCGACTGACGGGTCGCCCCGAGGCTGCTCGCCTACACATGGAGCCGCCGCCGCAGGTCGCATCGCCCGGGTCCCTCACGGAGACGGCTCGCTCGTCGTCGGTGGATCGGGCCGGCGGGATCAGGCTCGGGACAGTGGCTTCGTGGCGCGGAAGTTGACACCGCACGTGCCGAAGGCGGCGACAGCTGCAGACGGCCGCGCCGCACCCTCGAAGATGTTCTTCTTCCAGGTGATCTCGAAACCTTCGAATCCAGCGGCCACGACCGTGGCCTGGAGCTCGGCCTCAACCAGAGCTCCGGCTATTCAGTTGGTCCATAAGTCGATGTCACGCTTCGCCTCCTCGGGTACCACGCGATCCACCGTGATGTCGGCGATCTGGACTCGTCCCCCAGGGCGCAACACTCGGAAGATCTCGGCGAACACCAGCTCCTTGTCCGGCGAGAGGTTCACGACGCCGTTGGAGATCACGGCGTCCGCCCACTCGTCGGGCACCGGCAGGGACTCGGCAAAGCCATCGCGGAACTCGAGTTGATCGAGTCCGCGGTCCTCCACGGCTCGGCGTGCTTTCTCCAGCATCGTCTCCGTCATGTCGACACCGATGACATGGCCGTCACGGCCGACCATCTCGGCAGCGATGACGGCATCGAGTCCGGCGCCGGAGCCGATGTCGACGACGTAGTCGCCCGGGCGCAGCGACCCGAGTGAGAAGGGGTTGCCGGTGCCTGCGAACGACGCCAGGACCTCGCTCGGCGCCAGATCGAGCCACTCCGGCAGGTATCCCATGTTCAACGCGGCCGGGCGGCCCGTGTTGAAGTGATACCCCCGATCGGGGTGGAGCGCCACGTCGGTGTATTCCCGGCGAATCTCGTCGCGCAGGATGCGGACTCCGACGCTGCTGCTCGAGAACGTGGCGCGGCGGAGGACGTCCTCGGCGTCGATCTCCACGTCCGGGACGAACCAGTGGGTGTGGATGTCCCCTGTGTCGTACTTCTCGACGCCGTGGAAGACCTCGACTCCATCAGGGATGCCCAACTCGTCGTACGCAGAATCCGTCATCAGCACATAGCGATCGTGCTCCACCGAGTTCTTGGCGAGGCGGTGGAGCGTGATGACGTCGACACCGGAGAGGGTCGGATACGGGCCCACTTGGGTGACCAGCGCCTCTCCGGAGTGCACGATGATCTTCAGGTCGAGGGCGCCGACGTTGGCGCAGGCGTTGCACATGCAGACGCTGTAGGCGCCGATTTCGATCAGCCGTTCCTGAAATATCCGGATCATTGCAAGCAGACGGTCGACGAGGCTTTGGGAGCGGCGTCGCCACACTTCGTGGTCGTTCGACCGCTCGGCGTAGAGGAACAGCGCGTCTCCTTCGAGGTTGGACACCTTCAGCGGCACGTCCACTTGCCGCAGCAGTGTCTCGAGTAGATCGCCGATGATGGTCTGGCTGTGCCGCAGCGCCTTGCCGTCGTGCGACGTCATGAACCGCGTGTAACCGCTGAGGTCCGCCAGGACCAAGACCACTGACTTCAGCGCATCGGGCGAGCCCACGTCCCACCTTCCTCACGATCGGGCGGTCACGACATTACCGATTCGGCGGTCGGATGGATCGATCGGTTGCGTGGCGAGGCACGCTCGTTTCGCCCGGACCTCGGTGAACTGGCAGCATGCCCCGGGAGGCAACCGTGAGCCAACCGACAGCGCCGACCCACCCTAGATCCTTGCCGAGCCGCGCCCAGGTGGTGGTCGTCGGAGGCGGCATCATCGGTTGCAGCGTCGCGTATCACCTTGCCGGCATGGGCTGGCGAGATGTGGTGGTCGTGGAGCGCGATCGAGTCACCTCGGGCACGACCTGGCACGCCGCGGGCCTGATGGTCACCTTCGGCTCGCTGTCGGCGACGTCCACGGAGATGCGGCTCTACACGAGGGATCTGTGGTCGCATCTCGAAGCTGAGACCGGTCTGGCCACAGGGTTCAAGCCGGTGGGATTCATCGAGCTGGCCGCCGACCGGGACCGGCTCGAGGAGTACCGGCGGGTGGCAGCCTTCAACCGTCACTGCGGAGTGGAGGTCGAGGAGATCTCGGGGCGTGAGGTCGCGGATCTGTTTCCGCTGGCACACACCGACGACATCCTCGCCGGCTTCTACGTCCCCGGCGACGGCCGGGTGAACCCGGTCGATGCGACGATGGCCCTCGTGCGGGGTGGCCGGATGCGCGGGGTCAGGTTCGTCGAGGGTGTGACCGTCACCGGCGTGGAGCAGCACCGCGGTGCGGTCACTGGCGTCGCCACGTCACACGGCCACATCGAGTCGGCGTACGTCGTCAACTGTGCGGGGATGTGGGCGCGCCGGCTGGGCCGGGCGTCCGGGGTGACGATTCCCCTACAGGCCGCCGAGCACTACTACCTGATCACCGAGCAGATTGCCGGGTTGTCGCCCAACTGGCCTGTCATCGAGGATCCCTCATCCTTCGGTTACTACCGCGAGGAGGTCGGCGGTCTGATGATCGGGCTGTTCGAGCCCGAATCTGCCCCGTGGGCGCTCGACGGCGTGCCCGCCGACTTCTCCTTCGGCTCGCTGACGCCGGACTGGGATCGTATGGGTCCGTACGTCGAGCGGGCCATGCAACGAGTCCCGATCGCCGCCGAGACCGGCATCAAGACCTTCTTCTGCGGCCCCGAGAGCTTCACACCGGACCTGCAGCCGATCGTCGGGGAGGCCCCGGAGCTGCGCAACTACTTCGTTGCCGCCGGCCTCAACTCGATCGGCATTCTCAGCGGAGGCGGCTTGGGCCGTGTTGTGGCGCAATGGATCGTCGACGGCCGGCCCGACGTCGACGTGACCGGGTTCAACATCGATCGGCTCCACGGCTACCAGGCGACTCGCCAGTACCGGGCACAGCGCACCGTCGAATCGCTCGGTCTCGTGTACCAGGCCCACTACCCCAATCGGGCGATGCGCACGGCGCGCAATGTGCGGCTGTCTCCGCTGCACACAACGCTTGCAGCAGAGGGCGCATACTTCCGGGAGGTGAGTGGGTGGGAGGCACCAGACTGGTACGCAGCCGCCGGCGAGGCTCCCCGCGTCGACAAGCTGTCGTGGGGTCGGGAGAGCTGGTTTCCGTGCTGGCAGGCCGAGCACGAGGCCGCCCGGAACGATGTGGTCCTCATGGACATGTCCTTCATGTCGAAGTTCTTGGTGCGGGGCCCGGATGCGGGGCTCCTGCTCGGTCGACTCTCGGCCAACGATGTCGACGGAGAGCCGGGCACCATCACCTACACACCATGGCTCAATGAAGCGGGGACGTTGGAGGCCGACCTCACCGTCACGAAGTTGGACCATGATCGCTTCTGGGTCGTGGCCACCGACACCGCCCATCGCCACGTCGCCACTCGCCTGTTGCGGCATGCGGAGCCCACCATGCGCGTGTCGATCACCGACGTGACCGGCGGCTACGCCCAGATCAACGTCCACGGCCCCAATGCGCGCCGGGTCGTGCAGGCAGTGACCTCGGCCGACCTCTCGGACGAGGCGTTCCCATTCCGAGCGGCTCGCGAGATCCACATCGGATTCGCCAGGCTGCTTTGCATCCGGATCACGTACGTCGGTGAGCTCGGCTACGAGCTGTACGTCCCGGTCGAGCAGGCGGTCCACGTCCACGGGTTGCTGGTCGCAGCGGGCGCCGCCCACGGGCTTCGCCACGCAGGGCTCAAGGCGCTGTCCAGTCTCCGCATGGAGAAGGCCTACAGGGACTACGGACATGACATCGACAACACGGATGGGCCACTCGAGGCCGGCCTCGGTTTCGCCGTCGATCTCGACAAGCCGGGTGGCTTCATCGGCCGCGATGCCGTACTCGCTCGCCGCGAGTCGGGGTGGCGTAGATCTCGCCTCGTGCAGGTGTTGGTCGTCGACCCGGAGCCCCTCTTGTTCCACGGCGAGATCGTCCTTCGCAACGGTGTCGACATCGGCTACGTGCGTGCCGCGTCTTACGGCTTTTCGCTCGGAGGCGCGGTCGGCCTCGCCATGATCGAGAGCGAGGAGCCGATCACGCAGGCGTGGCTCGATGCCGGGATCAGCGAAGTCGATGTCGCCGGTCGCCGCTATCCCTCCCGCTTGTCCCTGCGGCCGCTGTTCGATCCCGGGGGCCGACGAATCAGGATGTAATCCGCTCCCGGCACACACAAACCGGGTAGTTGTCGCTACGCTGGTATCGAGGAATGATGGGGGAGAGAGTGCACACCGTCCGCGGACGCGAGACCCACGCCGACGTAGCCAACCGGCGAGCCCGAATCGCGATCGTCGTGGTGTTGATCACAACAGGTCTCGTTGCGGCCGTGGCGCCTTCCACCGGCCAGGACGGTGATGCTGTCGTCGGACCGGCCTCCACGGTCGCAGGCTCCGATTTCGTAGCCATGTCGGTCGACCTCGCCAGCCTCTCTGTCACCGCCAAGGAGCCATCTCTCTCTGCGACGCCACCGCTCGATTTGTCTGCGGCGCTCCAGGCTGCTCCCACCGGCTCGATCGTGATGTCCGTTGGCACGGCACCCGCCGGACCGCAGGTGGGCGGGACCGCAACGCCGAGCGCTCCGCCGACGACGGAGCCGCCGACGACGACGACAACGGAGCCGCCGCCGACGACAACGACGACCGAGCCGCCGCCCCCGACGACAACGACGGTGCCGCCGACAACGACGACCGAGCCGCCGCCCCCGACCACGACGGTGCCGCCACCCACCACCACCGAGCCGCCGCCGGCGACGCTCCCCCCGGAAGAACCCGACTGGTATGCGGTCGTGTGGGCCGACGTGGCCTGCGACGACGGCGAAGCCGAGATCGAGTGGTCGATCCTCAACCCCAAGGAGGACTGGTCGAAGGGATGGACGCTGATCATCGACGGTGACAACCGTGGCGTGTTCTCACCGGGCACGAGCGTCAAGAGGGGAAAGACGGCGACGGAGTCCGAGCAGGTCGAGTCGGGTACGTACACCCTGTCCGTCAGCGTGCACTGGAGCCACGGTGGCGAGCCGGACTCCGGCTTCGGGACCTACAGCGCCACCGCCGTCGCCGAGTGTGATGGTGACGACGACTGAGGCCCCGCTCACCTGTGGAGCGGATCACTCCGCGTTGTGCTGATCCCTCCAGGCGAGCCAGTCGTCGAGCCCGTCGAGTGACCAGTCGGGCCCGGTCGTGCCCAGCGTGAATTGCGTGAAGCCCATCTCGACGTAGCTTTCGGCGTCCTCGCGAAGCGCTCGGTCGAGATCCTCCGGCTCGAGGCCCAGCCCCCATTCGATGTCGCGGGGATTTCGTCCGTACTCGGCGCACCATCGCTCGAGCGCCACGATCTTGGGCTCCAGTTCTTCGGGTCGCTCGGGAAACAGCGCATGCCATCCGGACGCATGCCTGGCGACCATTCGCAACGTCTTCCTCTCGCCTGTTCCACCGATGAGGATGGGTATGTCCCGCGTCGGTGCCGGATTGAGCTTCGACCAGCGCTGTTCGATCATCGGCAGCGCTTCAGCCAGGTCATCCAGGCGGCTGCCCGCCGTGCCGAACTCGTAGCCGTACTCGTCGTAGTCCCGCTTGAACCAGCCGGAGCCGATGCCGAGGATGAGCCGACCGCCGGAGATGTGGTCGACCGTCCTGGCCATGTCCGCCAGGAGGTGCGGGTTGCGATAGGAGTTGCAGGTGACGAGCGCACCGATCTCGATGCGATCGGTCTGCTCGGCCCACGCCGCAAGCATCGTCCAGCACTCGAGGTGCTTGCCGTCCTCGGGGCCGTACAGCGGGTAGAAGTGATCCCAGTTGTAGGCAATGTCGGCGCCGGCTTCTTCGGCGGCGGCGAGCCGACGCCGCAACACGGCATAGTCCCCATGCTGGGGATGAAACTGGACGCCGATTCGAATTGGTCGCATGGGCATGTGCTCCTGGTCGGGGTCGCCAAGCTACCCCACCGCAGAACATGGAAGCCGCCGGGCATCTGCCACTTGCACGCGCTCGCCTCGGCACAGGGTGCGACCGCTCCGCGGTTTGGGTGGGCGCGCTCCTCGACACCGCCGGAGCGTGCTGCGGGGGCTCGCCCGAGACGGACCCCCGCACACGCCTCTGCGTCACGCCTCGCAGTTCACCGCGGTCTCGACGGCGACACAGGTGTCGAAGCCGTTGCCGCCATCACCGTCGTCGTCGCCGGCCCCTCCGTCCAGCAGGTCATCGCCGCGATCACCGAACAGCGAGTCGTCACCCTTGTCACCGAAGATGGTGTCGGCGCCTCTTCCGCCGGCGATGGTGTCGGCACCCTGCTCGCCGAAGATGACGTCGTCGCCGTTGCCACCATCGACGACATCTGCGCCGGCGCCGGCGCAGATCGTGTCGTCGCCGTTCAAGCCGTTGATGACATCGTCACCACCCAGCGCCACGATGACGTCGTCGTCGTTCGTGCCGCTGATGATGCCCGACCCCACGATCGTGGCGGGCAGCCCGTTGCAGGTGAGGCCCGCCGGTGTCTCCAGGGCCAGACCCACCACAACCGGGTCGTGGTCGCTGGATTTGAACTCGTCCGGCGTGTATTGCCCCGGCGGGTTGAAGTTCTGGTAGTCGATCGCAAACGGCTCGTCGGCGTTGATGTGCCAGGCGGCCGCACCCGTGACCTGACCCAGCATGTCCGCATTGGCCATTGCGTAGTCCAAGGACCCGAGCTCACCGTCGAAGACGAACGTGTGCCCGCCCGCCGCCCACGAGGTGCCGTTGAACAGCCGGTTCAGATTGCTGTAGCCCTGCGCCTCCAACGCCGTGACCGGGTCCTCGTTTGCGTAGGCGTTCAGATCACCCAGCACCATGAGATTGGCGCTGCCGGTGCCGGTGGGGTCGCTCGCCAGCCATTGCCCGAGGACCTGTGCTGCCGCGGTCCGCGTGAGGTTGCAGTTCCCCTGGAAGTTGGGATCGTCGATGTCGGCACCGGCCGGATAGCCGGCGACGCCAAACGCCGGATCCCCCGGGTTGGCGACGTCGAGGCAGTCGGAGCCCTTCGACTTGAGGTGGTTCACGGCCACGGTCATCGTGCCCCGAGTCGCCAGGTCCTCGAATGTCTGAGCCAGTGCCGGCCGGTTCTTGTCGTCGACGAATGCCGGGCTCACGGAGCTGTCGAGCACGGCGAAGTCTCCGACCGGTTCGACCGTCGCCGTGTCGTAGATGAACGCCACGGCGATCGCGTCGGTCCCGATGAAGCCGGTGTCGACGTAATCGTACGTGCGGGTGGCACCGGCATCGCTGTTGAGTCGGGATACCAGGTCGGCCGTCGCCACGCCTGCGTTGTTCTCGATCTCGATCAATCCGACCACGTCGGCGTCGAGATCCACGATGGCGTCGACGATCTTGGCCGCCTGGTCGGCGAACTCCTGGGCCGTGTCGGCGCCCCGGCACCGCTGTTCGAAGCCGGGAGGCCCGCAGATCGGCTGGCCGTTGTCGATCGTGGTGAAGTAGTTCAACACGTTGAAGCTGGCGACCTGCAAGTGGCCGCCCACTTGTGGCACAGCCGGCCGCGCCTCGATGCGGTCGATGTCCACGGCGCCGTCCGGGTCGGTGGGATCGGCGATGTTGATGGGGTGCACCTCGTACTCGCCGAAGCGGTAGTGGACGACGGCGAACAGGTCGTTCACCGCGTCGCCGCTGCGCAGCGTGCCTTCCGGTTGTTGGAGGTACGGCGTCGGATCGGGGTTCCACGTCGAGATCCCACTCGGTGAGTTCTCGTTCTCCTCCTCGCCGTCGTCCAGGATCACCCGCGAGTCGAGGTTGAGCTGTCGCTGATCCATCGCTGCCTGCGACCCCACCGCGTTGGTCTGGTTGGGGTGGTCCTGAGGTCCGATCGCCGAGAGCTGCACTTCGCCGAAGGCCCCCAGCGGGAACATTCCCGTGACGTAGAGCGTCTGATCGAAGCTGGCGCTCATTCCCTCGATTGCCTCCCAGTCGAGAACGGGGTCGCCGACGCTCGTCGGCAGGATCGGGGCCGCCGGAGTCGGCAGGGGGTTTCCTGACGACACGACCGCAACGTTCGACGGGAATGCAATCTCGGTGAGGCCGAAGAACTCGCTGACGCTGCCGGTGACCTCCACGTGGTCTCCGACCTGAACATCGATCGCGCCGGGGGCGAACACGAAGATGCCCTCGGATGTGGAGGGATCGGTATCGATGTCGGAGTCTTCTTCTTGGACGAAGAAGCCCTCGAGCGGCTCGTCCGACGGGTCGTTCGTGACGATCTCCTGGAAGTCTCCGACGACGATGCCTTCGATCGTCACCGTCTGGCCAACGAGCGGACTGACGTCGCCGCTGCCTTGCACGTCGTGGATCTTCGCCATGGCAGGGGGTGCGACGCAGTCGTTGACGGCGCCGGAGGTGGGCGGGAACTGTGCGTATGTGCTCGTGTTGCGGGCACCCCCGCTGCCGTTGGGGCAGCGCTGGTTCGACTCACCGGTCGGGTTGCCGTTGCCGCCCTCGTTCACCTGCGGCTCACCTGCGTTGAGCAGTGGCAGCAGACCAGGATCGTCACCGTCGCTCGTGTCGTAGACGATGGCGTCGATCAGGTCGGTCGTGGTGACCGGGGTGTCGTTGGGGAAGTCCGCCGCATCACCGGTGAACAGCGCAACCGCGTCTGCGCCATTCTGGATGAGGTTCGTGTCGGGAGACACATCGAGATCACAGTTGGCCACGGTGGCGGCGTTGCCGCACAGCACGAAGTAGCCATCGGCCCCTGTGGACTGACCGTCGAGGTCGAATGCGTTGTACGAGGCGTCATCCGAGCCGTTGAACAGGACCAGCACGAGCCCGCTCAGATCGGTGTTGCCCACGCCTCCGTCGTAGATCTCGACGAACTCGGCCGAGTCGGTGCTCACCTGGTCTGCGTCGACCTCGTTGATGAGCAGGTTCGGCGTCGGTGGGCTCGCCGCATAGGTCCCGATCGGGAACGGTATCGCCGCGGTTGCATTCGTCGTCTCGCCATCGAGGGCATTCGGTCCGCTGAAGATCCAGTTGCCGAGTACGAAGGTCGTACCGTCGGCGCCTGTATCGTCGACTCGATAGGCCCAACCATCGAGGTATTCCCAGGCCTGGCCGGTGCCGTCGGTGTTGATGTCACCGAACACGTCCACCACGGCGCCGTTCATGAACAGCTCGATGGCATCGTCGCCGTTGACGCTGGCAGCGCTTCCCGAGATGTAGTCGGGGGCGAATCCGAAGAAATTGGTGAACTCGACGCTCTCCGTGGCGACATAGATGAACTGTCCGGCCGACGCGGCGACGGCTGGGAAGGTGAACTCTTCGCCGTCGGAGCCGCCTCCGTTGTTCGCCGCACCGAGCCCGTAGACGCTCATGTCGGCGACATCGTTGACGGCGAACACCTCGATCGCCTTGGGCACTCCGCCGGTGAGTGGCCCGTCGATCACCCCG
This sequence comes from Acidimicrobiia bacterium, assembly GCA_965216945.1. Taxonomy (GTDB): domain Bacteria; phylum Actinomycetota; class Acidimicrobiia; order Spongiisociales; family UBA5794; genus DATHZQ01. Next base: position 1,998,133 of record CBDCGU010000003.1, read on the forward strand.
GTGATGACGACGTCACCCGTGGTGGCGGCGGCCGGAGCCGCCAGTGCCGGGACCACCGAGAACATCAGGCCGAGGACGAGCAGCAAGCGAAAGCGACGTCGGGTCACGATTCCTCCCATCTCTGGGGAGACCATCGACATGCGCCGCAACCCGCATGGAGCAAACGCTGGTGATGCGAGGACTCTCCCCTCCCGTATGCCCTCGACACTAGACCCGATCTCAGCGGTCGACGGCGCCGTCCAGCTCCATGAGGCGCTGCTCGATCCAGGCGATTCGTGCGAGGGCATCGTTGCGGCTGCGATGGCCGCCGGTGTCGTCGTTGTTGACGATCCGGTTGTACTTGCCGTGAGCGAAACCGGCGGAGGCGCTGCCTCCCTGACCGTCGCTCGATGTCGTCGCCAGCGACAAGCCGAGGTTCGGAGGCGGACTCGCCACCTGCGTCTTCAAGCCGGCGAGCTCGTGCTCGAGCATCGACCGCTCGACGGACGGATCTTCCAGCGCACGAATGAGGATTCGCAGCTCGTCGCGTCGCACGGTCAGCTCGGCCAATCGGGGGACGTCGAGGTCGATGCGAGCTTCCTCGATGGCGATGCGCACGCCGGCCAGCTCCTGCAGGGCCAGCTCGAGTGCCGAGATCATGCTGAACGCCTCTTCGTCGCCTTCCCTCAGTATGCGCCTGCGGCCCTGCTACGACAACCGCTCCCTACGCTGTCGGCGGGTGTGCGGCCGGCCGTTGATCCTCCGCCGCGCAGCCGGGAGACTCGAGGAGGCGGGCGGGTTGTCCTGCGGGACGATGCCGCGAGGACCTTGGAGGAGGCGTGGGTTGAAGGCCGAAGAGCTCGCACTGGTGCTCGGCGGCGGCGGTGCACTGGGATGGGTGTACCACGCCGGCGTGCTGGCCGCGCTGCGGGACCGCGGGATCGAACTGGCCGACATCGGTGTTGTCATCGGCACGTCGGCGGGCGCCGCGGTGGCGGCCGCTCTCCGCGCCGGTGCCGATCCTGATGAGATCGTGGCGACGATGGCGCAACCACCCACCCCCGAGCAGCGGGAGAGGATCATGCGCGAGGTGAGGGAGGCCCGCAAGAGCGTTCGCCCGCTGTCGCCCGGGCTCGCCCGCGACGCATGGCATGCGCGCGGCAGCGCCGTGCTCGCTCTGGCGGGGCTGCTGCCGAGAGGTCTGTTTCCGACCGCATTTGCCGAGCAATTCCCCGGGATCCCATCCCTGTCGGATTGGCCGCATCGTCTGTGGATTCCTGCGGTGCGCGTTGCCGATGGCCATGTCGTGGTGTTCGGTCGCGACCGGAGCGACGTGTCCGTGGCAGCGGCGGTCGAGGCGTCCTCCGCTGTCCCCGGCATGTTCCAGCCGAAGCGAATCGACGGCGACGACTACATCGACGGTGGTGTCGTCTCACCGACCCACGCCGACCTTGCGTTGGAGGACCCGTGCGAAGTCGTGCTCATCTCGTCGCCGATGACCCGGCCGTCACGGCGGTTCCTCGCCCGCCACGCCCGCAAACGCCTCGCCGCAGAGGTCCGCCGTCTGCGCGACGACGACCGGCGTGTCGTGGTCGTCGAGCCGACGCACGAGTTGATGGAAGCCGCCGCCGGGTTCCCCCGCCGCAACCCGGGCGCGGCGCCGGCCATCGAGCTGCAGGCGCACCGGGACGTCGCCGCCGCCTGCGCCCGCGCCCAGATTTGACTCTCTCCCGGCGACAGACCACTACGGGATGGTGATGTCGTGGTGACCGCTTTGCAGGAACGCAAAGTGGAACCGATCGCTGGGATCGTGCTCCAGCTTGATCTGTGCGACGAGATCTTCGACGTCCTCCATGTGGCGCTGCCTCGCCGCGCTGAGGCCCGGTGAGTCACGGCGGCTGGAAAACCAGAAGTGGAAGTCACGATTGGGCCAGATCGGCATGCGATCGATCCCGAGGCGAGCGGCGGCGAAGGCTTCGATGACGTCGCGCTCCGGATTGTGATGGGCGCCGTTGCCGCAGAACAAATAGTGGTCTGCCGTCACCCGATCGACGAAGTCAGCGGAAACGTTGGCAACCGCACCGTGATGCTGCACCTTGAGCGCACTGACGTGAATCCGCCCCGAGTCGTCCAGCCGGCCGTAATGCTCCAGGCCCGCCAGCACATCCTCCGATGAGCCGTCCCCGGCGAGAAGGACGGTCACGGCCTGCCGATCGCGGACGAACAGCATCAACGACGCCAGGTTTGGGGGGGTGATGCCGCCGGACCCCAGCGACGACGAAGCCAGCGGCTCGACCACCCGGTGTGCATCCAGTGCGCCCAGGCGACCCTCGTCCACCAGCATCTCAGCTTGCAGCTTCTTCAGCGCCTCGTGGTTGTTGCGAATCCATGCCGCCCAATCCGCACGGAGGGCGGTGATCGCCTCTTCCGTGGGCGCAAGCACCTGCAGCGTGAACGGGCCGATCCTCCGATACGACGAGTTCCCCAGCTGCATGAGCCGGTTGCGGGGCCGGTTGCGCTTGATCCCGAGCTGGCGATCGGAGATGCGGCGCGACAGCTCCATCGCGGAACGCTCACCGGTGGCGAGATCGTCGACCCGTTGTGCCTCGAGGCGCGCCTCCTCCTCCATGGCTCCGGCGAGCAGCCGGGCACTGGTGGCCAGGGCGCCGGCGGTGTCGGGTTCGAGGTCATCGCCCACCAGCTCGAACAAGGAGTTGTGCCAGATCTCCTCGATAGGTGGTGGCTCGGGGAAGCTCGGCTTGCTCGGGCTCTCGCCCCGCTCCTCGAGGTGGCGATAGACCTTCCACTGCACCGCATCCTCGGTGATGCCCAAGACGCCCGAGATGTGGTCGTCGTCGATGTGAGACACATAGGCCAGGTCGATCCTGGGGAGCGCATACAGCACCCGCCGAGCGTTGTCGCGGAACGCCTCCTTGCGACCTCCATCCACCAGGACGTGGTACTCCTGCTCGACGCCGGCCGCATCGGGCCGTGTGCTCGTGAGCAGCAGACAATCCCCGTCGCCCGCGTGGAACATCCGGATCCTCACGAGACACTCCCCGGCTTCTTGGCGGCGTCCACCGAGGTGAACGGCTGGCCTACCCGCGCCACGCATTTCTCGGGTTGGATCACGCCGAACCCTGCGTCGTCCTGCCAGCGGTAGTCGGCTCCCGGCAGCGGCTGGGCCGTGCGGCGCATCATGCCGAGTATCTGGTTGGCGGTCAGGCGGCGCTCGATCGACAGCATGTGGGCGGCGACTCCTGCGACGTACGGGCTCGCCATCGAGGTGCCGGTCATGGAGGTCCACAGCCCTCGCTCGTCGTGCGAGCCGAAGCCGCGAGCGGCCACGACCGCGGTGCCAGGTGCCACGATGTCGGGTTTGGTGCGCCCGTCCCATGTCGGGCCTTGGCTCGACGAGGCGTGGATTCGCTGCGTGGCCGTGTCCTCGTTTCCCACGGCGATGACCCCGTGGCCGCACGCCAGCGAGCTCACCGATGAGCGATCTACGTTCGAGTCGAGTGCGAAGTAGGAGGGGAACAACCAGGCCGTCGCCTCGCCCAAACGGCCCACGGGTCGCGGGTCGTCACGCTCGATCCAGGCGTCGAATCCGCCATCCCGCACCTCCTCGCCGCGCAGTCGCACTGTCCACGTGCCCGCCTCGACACCGACGATGGTGCCCTTCAGCCGCGGGCTCAGGAACACGGAAACGCGGTTGGCGCCGTTGGCGGGGTGGTAGCGCTCGTTGTAGATGCTGAGGAATGTCTCGCTGGCGAGCCTGTGGTTCTCGTAGTACTCGCCGGGAAACACCCAGTCGGTGTGCTCACCGGAGGGGGAGTGCACCTGAACCGCAAACTCGTCGCCCGCCCGGTACCAGATCTCCAACTCGTTCTCGGAGACGTCCACCCGCCCGTTGCCGACGACCTGCCAATGGAGGTCTCTGGTGAGACCCCGCGCCGGAATGGTCCCGCTGGCATGGATACGGCCCGTGACGAACCCGATGTCGCCCTCGAATTGTGGGCTCTCCTGACCGGCATTTCCTGCAGCCACAGTCACGCATCGACCCGGGCGTCCCAGCGCGGCGTCGATCCAGCGGGAGATGGGGCTCGTGCCGTCGTGGGCGTGGCCGTTGGTGCCGAGGCTGATGTTGACGACCGCGGGCAGGTCCTCCCGATCTGCCACGGCAAAGATGTAATCCACGGCCTGTGCGAGGCGCGTGGAGTCGTAGAACGTCCGATGCCGATCGTGATCCTCCTCGCTGAGGGCGATCGTCACTCCGACAATGGTTGCGTGCGGGCAGACACCGCTCGCTCCCGCGGCGATGCTGGCGACGTGGGTCCCGTGAGACCCGAGCTGCTGGATCGTTTGGGGCAGGAAGTCGCTTGCGTCGACGCCCGCCGCCGCGGCGTCCGCGATGGCCTGGTCCATGGCTTGCCGGGTGAGTACCCGCCCGTAGCCGTACTCGCTGGACCCGTCGTGACGTGCTGCCTGGTCCCAGATCTCGAGAAACCTCGTGCCGCCGTCGACAACGAAGTCGGGGTGGGAGAAGTCGAAGCCGCCCACGTCGATGATCCCGACGATGACGCCGTGCTGGCGGCTGCCGTGCAGGGCTCGGGCGAGGCCGGGAACCCGCTCGGTGGGCTGGACTCCGTGGCTCGTCGCAACGTGCGGCTTGGGATGCGACAGCGGCGAGCCCGTCTCGATGTAGGCGATCCCGACGTCGGCGGCCTGGGTGCGCAGCCGCTCGAGGTCACCTGGCCCCAGCTCGGCGACGCAGATGCTGCCCTGTTGTTGTGCTCGCCCCAGGCCCTGGATCGAGTGTGCGTTGATCGACGGGTTGTCCAGGTGGACGAAGCACGAGACTCGGGCGCGCCGTGCCGGGCGAACACCGCTGGGTGGTGCGTCGAGCTCGTCGGTGTCGGGGTGGTTTTCGGCTGCCGCAGCGAGCGTCGCAACCGTCTCCAGGTCGCCGGCCACCTGCGATTGTGTTTGCACGGACGCCGACATACCTGCTCGATAGCCGTTCACCTCGTCGTCGCCGTTGACGATCATTCGGACCTTCGGGGACAGCCGCTGGCTGAAGTCCTCCGAGATCGGCTCCATCTCCCCTCCCCGGTCGAGGCTCCTCCACGAAGAGGAGGTGCGGCTGGCCCTTCCGGATACAGCATATTGAGGCGGTGCGGCCCGTGTCGGGTTGACGCCGAGGGTGATCGTGAGAGCATGGCGCCATGGCGGTGCGTATGTTCGTAGTGGGGTTCGCGGTGTTGCTGGCAGCGTGTGGCGATACACCGGGAGAGGCTGCGGCCCCGGCGGTCGAGTCATCGCCCCAAGAAAGGCAACCTGTGCTGATCACCTATGAACGGTCGGGAGGGATCGCCGGGATCACGCGGTCCGTGACGCTGTCCACCGACGACCTGACGGAGGATCGGGCTGCCGAGCTGCGGCGGCTGATCGACGACGCCGGCTTCTTCGATCTTCCCGAGGAGATCGCTGGCGACGGCTCCGTTGCGGACGACTTCACGTACGTCATCGTGGTCGAGTCCGGGTCGAACGTGGCCAGTGTCACGGCCGCCGACGCCGCCGTACCGGAGGATCTCCGGCCCCTGCTCGACTGGCTGGACCGTGCCGCCAGATCGGGCGGATAGCCCCAGGAGAGGACCGCCATCGGGAGCGAGGGAGAGAGCGCACCATGACCCAACGGCAGCCACTGCACTGCATCATCCCGCCATTCGTGTTCGAGTCGATCGCAGCCAACGGCACGGATGCCCAACGAGACCGCGCAGTGATCTCGATGGAGGTCTCTGCTGTGATCCGCGAACAGCGGACGGACGGGACCGACCTGGCGACGTCGGCGGTCGCTGCACCGGGCAAGGAGCGCATCGTCTACACCGCCAACAACACGACGAACCTGCCGGGGACGCCCGTCCGGAGTGAAGGCTCGCCGGCGACGGGCGACGCCGCCGTGGACGAGGCGTACGACGGTTCCGGTGATACCTACGACCTGTTCAAGGACGTCTACGCCCGCAGCTCCATCGACGACAACAACATGCGTCTCGACTCGACGGTGCACTACCGGGTCGGGTACGACAACGCCTTCTGGAACGGCTCACAGATGGTGTACGGCGACGGCGACGAGGACCTGCCGGTGGACCAGCGTCTGTTCAACCGTTTCACCAAATCGCTGGACGTCATCGGCCACGAGCTGACCCACGGGGTCACGGAGTTCTCCGCCGGGCTCGTGTACCGCGACCAATCAGGTGCACTGAACGAGCACTTCTCCGACGTCTTTGGAACGCTGGTGCGGCAGCGGAAGCTGAACCAAACGGCAGGGGAGGCAGACTGGATCGTGGGAGGGGATCTGCTCACCGCCAACGTCAACGGTGTCGGCATCCGTTCGATGAAAGCACCGGGCACCGCATACGACGACCCCGTCATCGGCAAGGACCCGCAACCCGGCCACATGGACGACTTCGTCAACACCACGTCCGACAACGGTGGCGTGCACATCAACTCGGGAATCCCCAACCGGGCGTTCTACCTGGTTGCAACCGAGATCGGTGGCAACGCATGGGGGGATGCAGGCATGATCTGGTACCGCACCCTCACCGACGGCCGGCTGACCCCGCAGGCCACATTCGACGGGGCGGCTGCACTCACCTTTGCGGTTGCCGGCGAGCTGCATGGTGCAGGAAGCACTCAGCAGACAGCCGTGGCCAACGGCTGGAACGGGGTGGGGATCGACGCAACCTCGGGCAACGGTGGCCCGGTATCCAGCGGATGTCTGCCGCTGGGTGGCGTACTCGCCCGGATCGGGTTGGTGGGTAGACACGCCTGAGAAACGCTGCAAACCGTGACCCGAACGCGCTTGGGGCCCCACGAGGGGCCCCAAGGTCATGGCGGGGATGGGGACGTCAGACGGTTGTCGTCTCCTTGTCCCAGTCTGCGGGAACGGTGTCGGGGACACTGTCCTTCTCTTCACGGCCGGCCCACCAGAGACCGGCACCGGCGAGCAGGGACGTGATGCCGACGCCGCCGAGCACGGCTGCCAGGCCGAGACCGAGCTGCAGTGCCGAGTGGGTCACGGTGCCGACTCCGAGCTCACCGACCAGGCCATGGGCGACGCCGCTCCACGCCTGGGAGCGTGCCGGGCCCTCGATCGGATGCAGCCGGTCGAAGTCGGTCCAATAGCGACCGTCGACGTCGAACTCGTACGTGCCGGCTTCGAAGACTTCGCCGTTGTACTCGGCGTCCTCGGTGAGCACGACGGTTTGGGTGCCGTGCAGCACGTGGTACGAGATCGTCGCCATCATGAACATGTACTCGGTGCCGGTGTTGACCAGCGGATCGTTCGGGTCGAGGTCGGACTCGACGACCGGGTAGGCCCAGTCCTCGGTGAGCAGCGTCATGATCGCCTCGGCCCCTTCGGTGGTGCCGCGATCGATGAGCTGGCCGTCCTCGTTGTAGCTCAGCGTGACGTTCTGGGCCTCGCTGAAGGCTTGGAGCGACCCGTAGCCGTCCTGCACCTTCGTGTAGGCGACCACGCCCGCAACCATGAAGCCGAGTCCGATGAGCGCCAGGACAACGCCCAACATTCTCAGACGCTTGGCCATCATGTGAGTTCCTCCTTGGGTTTTGTGAATTCTTTCACAATATGTCCGTAGCTTTTCGCAAATCGTCGATAGGCGATAGGGACCTTGGTCCCAGCCGGTGCGGTCCGATAGCCGGAGACGCCAGAACATTCTTGTGAAACAATTCACAAGGACGACCTGTGATGAATGTGCCTCAGCCTCCCGCATGCCGCGAAGACCAGCTCCCCGACCCGGGTCCGATGACCGCGGAGCGGATGGCGCACATCGCCAAGGCGCTGGCTCACCCCAACCGGTTGAAGATCATCCAGCAGTTCCTCGTGGGGAGGCCGCATACCGTGCAAGACATCGTGGGGGAGTGCGTGCTTGCACAGTCGACGACATCCGAGCATCTACGGATCCTGCGCGAGGCCAACGTTCTCTTCGCCACCAAGGACGGGCCGCGCACGTGGTATTGCCTCAGGCGGTCGGTGCTGGCCGAGTTCTCCCGTGCCGTGGACGACCTCTGTCGCATCTCGGCCTGTTCCGCAATCCCCACGAAGGCGCAAACAGCGTGACACGACTCACGAGGGGGTCTCCTCCGTCCTGACCGCAGATGCACCTGCTCCCGGTGGCGTCGGTGGCCACCCACCGACGAAGCGCGGGTGGCGTCGTACCATGCAAGGATGCACCGCTCGCTGCTGATACTCGCCGGCGTGGTCCTCGGGATCGCCGTCGGAGGCGGCGCGGCGGCGCTGGTGAGCTCGACAGGCGATACCGCCACGGATGAGGCGGCCACCGTCATCTCGACGACGCTGCCCCCGATCGTCGTCGAAGCACCCTGGGCGGAGGGTGGGGTGCGGTTCCGCTCGTCGGTGCTCACCCCCGTGGCCTTCACCGTGGAGGACGGCGTCGCCGAGCTGGAGTTCACGGTCACGCCCCTCCATTGGACCGCGCTCGATGACGAGGGGGAACCGTTCCCCGATGCAGTGCCGGTGCGTCCCGAACATTGGGAGCTCGCAACGGCCACGGGCACGACGTATGAGACTTCCACGGTCATCGACGAGGGGGTCGTGCGCTTTGCCGTCCCCGAGGACACGTCCATCGACGACGTGGCCGTCGTGCGTGTCGTGGGTTGGCGGGTGGCTGCGCCGGAGCGCAGCTCTGTGACCGTGCCGCTCGAGCCCGGCGAGCGGCGCACCTTTCCCAACGGCGCCACGGCCGAGATCGAGACCGTGTTGGAACAGGCCAACTCGACCATCGTCCAGCTCAACAGCCTTCTCGCCGACGATCCCTGGATGGCTGGGCATTCCCTGGCGTTCATCTCGGTACCCGATCCGGGATGGCGAGTGGGTTTCCGGTTCAACCAGTCGACCAATGTCCAGTTGATCTGGGAGGGAGCCGGGGCCCCCGACGAGGTGGAGCTGGTGCAGGAGTACCCGGAATGGCAACCCGTCGCCGCGGACACCATCGTCATCGGAGCCGGGCCGTGAGCGACGTCGAGTACGACCTGGCGGAGATCCTGAGGTCACCCCTCGAACCGGACCCCGACGACGAGCGAGAGGCCCGCGGCTGGCTTGCAGCGGTGCTGGCGTTCGTGGCGGCCGCCGCCGTGACGACCGCCGCGGTGACCGGCTGGACGGGTGGTGAGGATCAGGTTTCGCAGCCGACGTCGAGCGTCGCGGCGGAGGAGCCGGCGACACGTGACGTCGTCGTGGCCGAGCCGACGCCGTTTCCTGACGACTATGTGCCAATTGCAGGCGATGTTGCGGTTCGTACCGAATCTCCGCTGATCCACGAGGATCGTCTGCTCGTGCCGCTGACGATGGTCGTGCGACGGGGCGCCGACCCGAGCGAGATAGCACGGCCGCTGGGAGGGCAATGGGAGTTGCGCACCGCCACCGGGGTGATCACGTCACTACGCACGGTGTACGACCCGTTCCTCCCCAGCGTGTGGTCGGTCGAATTCCCGCCACTCGACGATCTCCCCGGCGAGCTCGTCATGGTCGAGCGTTGGGACCCGACCGAGGTGGAGGGGAGCGTGGAGCTCGAGTGGACGGGTCTCGAATACCAGGCCGACGAGCCGATCACCATCGAGCTCGGAGCAGGCGCCTCGCTACAGATCGTCGAGTTGCGACTCGCCAACTTCCTCGGGCGTGCCCAATGGCAGCTCGAGGGCGCCGACCTCGGAGTCGTCGAGCTCGACGTCGACCTCTTCACCGAGTCGGGCGAGCTGCTCGGTGACTACACGGCCGTGTCGGCAAGCATCGACCCGGAGCCGAGGGCGGGTTTCATCGACTACGCATGGCTCCCCGGAATCCAGGTCGATCAAGACGATGCCGTGACGCTGCGATTGACCGCTCGAGCCACCGTCGGCAGCCGCGCTCCCGTCGACATCGCCGTTCCGATCGGCGGCTGACACCGGCTGCCGCTCGCATCAGCCTGCGCCCGTCGCCGGGTCCTTCCGCGGTGCCCCGGCGGCGTCCTGCGTCCTCGCCGGTCGACGCCGATACCTCGGGGACACCGCAGCATCGATCGCGTGACGGACCACTAGTTTGGAGGCATGAGGGGAGTGCTGCGATGGCTGCTCGTGCTTGTCGGCGTTGTCGGCATCCACGTCGCCGCCCTCTCGGTTCCCGGTCTGGCTCAGACCGATGCAGCGATCAGCGGCACCGTCGGAGACACTGCCGGTGCCCCGCTCGCCGACATCTGTATTCGGATCTACCGATTCGACATCGCCGTCGTCACCGACGTCGAGACGGCTGCAGACGGGACATATACGGCAACCGGCCTCGAGCCGGGCGACTTCAAGGTCTCCGCCACCGACTGCAACAACTTCGTCTACGGCACCCGGTGGTACGACGACGAGAGCAATATCGGGACGGCAACCGTGATCCCGGTTGCCGCCGGAGAGACGGCAACCGGCATCGACTTCACGCTCCCCGAGCTCGGCACGATCACCGGTACCGTGACCGACGACGTGGGAACGCTGCTCGATGGTATCTGCGCCTTCGCCCACAACGTGGATGGCACCGGGGGATTGGGGACGGCAACCGACGCCACGGGCGCCTACGCGATCCTCGGGCTCGAGCCCGGTGACTACCAGATCGAGTTCAGCGATTGCACCAACAACGCGTTCTTCCCGGAGTGGTATCAGGACCAACCGACGCAAGCCACGGCCGATGTCGTGAGCGTGGCCGAAGGAGCCGTGGTCGCCGGCATCGACGCAGTGCTCGACACGCCGCCTGCCAATGGCACGATCGGCGGGACCGTCACGGATGCCGGAACCGGGCAGCCACTCGAAGGCATTTGCGTGACGGCGTGGACAACGGGCCTCACGCCGGTGGAGGCGGGGAACGCCACAACAGCCGCCGACGGGGGCTATGTCGTCATCGTCGACGACACCGGTCCCGTCGAGGATGATTTCAACGTCGAGTTCGTCGACTGCACGAATGGAGCGTATGCCACGGTGTGGCACAGCGGGGCAGCGAGTGACCCCGTTGGCATCTCGACGCTGGCGACACCGGTCACGGTGGTCAAGGGAGAGGTGACGCCGGTGGACATGGCCATGCGGCCGCCGGGCGCTCTGATGGCGACGGTCACCGGCGCCGACACCGGCGCACCGCTCCCAGGCATCTGCGTCTACGGCACGATTCAGGATCTCGTCGTTGCGTCGGCGGTCACCGACGGCTCGGGCCAGTACACGCTCAGCCTTCCCCAGGGCACCTACAACGTGTTGTTTGCCGACTGCGCGACCGGTGCCTACCAGTCGCGATGGAATCCGGACGACCCCGATCCGGACGTGAGGGTGGTCGTGACCGTTACGGCAGGAGTCACCGACACCTCGCTGTTTGCGGTGATGGAACCGGGGGAAGGGGCGATCGCGATTCCACCGGGAGAAACCGCGGCGACTACCGACTTCACCGGAGACGGTGCGACCCCGGACGACCCCATCGAGACGACGGTGTTCAGCGGCTCGTACGGTCTCATCGTCATCGACGAGGGGCCCGACGGGGGCATCGTGCTGGATGGGCGCATCACCCTCCCGCAACAGGTGCGCCTCCACTTGCCCATCGGGTTGGAAGCCGGCGACTTCACCGCCTTCAGCACCATCGTGTTCGTGGTCGATGCGACGGTCGTTCCGGCCGGTGACACGCCGGCCGTGTTCCGGGACGGCACGGAGATCACGGAGATCTGCGAGGAGAACGCCGAGTTCCAAGGTACCTGCATCCAGAGCAGCGACATCCTGGAGGATGGCGACGTCCGCATCGTCATCCAGACGACGGTGGCGAGCGTCTGGCAGCTCGCGGTGGCGCAGGTCGATCCGCCGCCGACCACAACCACGACGGCACCGCCGACGACCACGAGCCCACCGGTGGTGACCACGACACCCCCGGAAGAGCTTCCCGCCACGGGCGGAGTGCTGAATCCCCTCGCCGGACTCGGCCTGCTCCTAGCCGGAGCGGCGCTTCTAACGTTGAGCAGACGCCGCGGAGGCTGAGCCCTGTATGCACAGGCGGCCGGCGCCGCCAGAATCCCACCGACCACCCGCCTGGAGTAGCTCGTCATGAGTTGGACCGCAGCACGCATCCCCGATCTTCGCGGCCGGACCGCCGTCGTCACCGGAGCCAACGGCGGCTTGGGCCTGGAGACGACGCGCCAGTTGGCGCGCAAGAATGCCCACGTCGTCATGGCCGCACGCAACCTGGACAAGGCGGCCGCTGCCCGCGAGGGCATCACCGCGGAGATCCCCGAGGCCTCCCTGGAGATCGTCGAGCTGGATCTGGCGTCGCTGGCATCGGTTCGCAGTGCGGGTGCTGCCATTGCCTCGGCGCATCCGGTGATCGACATCCTGATCAACAACGCAGGAGTGATGGCAACTCCGGAGCGGCAAACTGCGGACGGCTTCGAGATGCAGCTCGGCACCAACCACCTCGGCCACTTCGTGCTCACCGGCCTCCTCATGCCCAACCTGCTGCGAGCGCCCTCTGGACGGGTGGTCACCGTGACGAGCACCGCCCGCAACTTCGGTCGCCCCGTCGATCCCGACAATCCGCATCTGCGTGGCAACTACTCGCCGTGGAAGGCGTACGGGCAGTCGAAGCTGGCCAACTACCAGTTCGCCATCGAGCTCAACAACCGCCTGGAGGATGCCGGGTCGACGGTCGAGAGTCTGGTCGCCCACCCCGGGTTCTCGAATACCGACCTCCAGGCCACGAGCGTCGATGCCAGCGACGGCGGGTCCAGTCAGCGGTTCTTCCACAACGCCGTCCAGAGGCTCGGGATGTCCGCTGCCGAGGGTGCGTTGCCCCAGTTGCGAGCCGCCACAGACCCGGCCGCCGAGGGAGGCGAGCTGTATACCCCGCGCTGGGTGAACAGTGGTGCCCCCGTCCGGCGTCCTCATGTCCGCGGCAACAAGCGTGGCGCGCTTCGCACCCTGTGGGAGGTGTCCGAGCGGGAGACGGGGTTCGAGTTCGATGTCGACGCGATGGTGGCGGCAGCCATGTGAGCCGCGGCCGGCGGCGTCACCCCAAGAGCGCAGCGAGCCGGCGTGTTCTTCACCCGCCTGGGAGCCGAGAAGGCCGGCGTCTCAGAGCGATGCGGCGAACTCCACCACTTGCTGATCGGCGAGCCCGATGACCGGTTCGCCGTGGCCGAAGTAGATCGAATCGAATTGGAATCCGGCGAGTTTGCGGATGCTGTCGTCTGCGGCCACCAGGTCGGGCGTGAACTGTGGGTTGGCTCCCGCCACGGTGCCCGCCTCTCCGCCCATCGCATCGCCGCCGTTCATGGCGTCGCCGACCACGAGGATGCCGCCGACGGGGTCGAGCACTGAGACGTGACCGGGCGTGTGGCCCGGTGTGAAGATGATCTGCAGACCGAAGACCTCGTCGCCGTCGCCAACGGGTGTCAGCGGCCGGGGCGCCGAGATGCCGGGGATATCCGCCTCGCCGGCATAGCCGGTCGCATCCGCCGCGGCCTCCAGCACCGCGCTGACACTGCCGATGTGGTCGCCGTGGAGGTGGGTGAGGACCACGTGCCCGACCGCCTCCCAGCCGAGTCCGAGAGCCGCCAGACCCGCCTCGATCTGACCCTCGCTCCCCGACACCCCCGTATCGACGATGGCCGCCTCGCCATTGCGGGCGAGCACGTACGCGGAGACGAAGCCGAGTGAAACTCGTTCGATGGTCGTTGCTGCGGCAATGGGTGCCGGCGTACTGGTCGTCGTCGTCGCACCCGTGTCTCCCGGCGCCGAAGTGCCCGTTGGCGCTGTGGTCGTGGTCGAGTCCTCCGGAAGGGGATCCCCGAACTGGCCGGTCGCCGGGTCGTCGTCGCTGCATGCCACGAGGGCCGTCCCGAACACGGCGACTGCGGCACTTCCTTTGGCGAGCGTCCCCAGGAAGTCTCTACGATCGAGGCGTCGGTGCATCGTCCCTCCTCGTGTCCTTTGGCGACGGTAGTGCGGTCGTCGGGCAACGCCGGCGAAGCAGCGCCGGTGTCTCTCGAATCGAGCTCGAGGCTGCGTCCCCGGAAGCCCGGCCTGTGCGCATTTCCGCCACCGCCCGCCCGGTACGCTCCTCCCCGATGTCCGAGAATGCACTCTTCGTCCGAGACGGCGACTTCTTCGTTCCGACGGAGCTGACGCGCGGTGGATGGTCGGACGACGCTCAGCATGGGAGCCCACCTTCGGGTCTGTTGGGTCGTGCGATCGAAGCGGTCGAGACGAGCGCTCCGATGCAGGTGGCCCGGTTCACCATTGATCTCTTTCGACCCGTCCCCCTGGAGCCGCTCCGCGTCGGTGTGGAGGTGCTGCGCAACGGCCGGCGGATTCAGGTGGTGGAAGCAATCCTCCGCCACGGCGACATCGAGGTCGGGCGAGCAACGGCATTGAAGATCCGGACCGCCGAGGTGTCGCTGCCGGATGCGGAGCAGGAGCCCTGGGATCAGCCTGTCGGACCCGAGGAGGCGGTGCGGGTCGAGGACTTCTGGAGTTTCGGTGGCTCGTCGCTCCCCAGATTCCATCGCGATGCCATCGAGATCAGATCGATCGATGACAGTTTCAGGCGGCATGGGCCCGGTATCTCCTGGTTCCGGCTCAAGTGCGCGGTGGTGGCGGGAGAGGAGCCCACACCGTTTGTGGTTCTCGCAACCGTGGCCGACATGTCGAACGGCAACTCGCAGGCCCTCGATCCGACCGCATTCATCTACGTGAATCCCGACATCACGTTGTATGCACATCGCCTGCCGGTGGGACAGTGGGTGGGGATGAAGTCCGCCGCCCACCAGCACGCGTCGGGCATCGGACTCGCCGACACCCGCGTGTTCGACCAGTTGGGACCGCTCGGTCGTATCAATCAGGCCCAACTGGTGGACACTCGGCCCGGGGGCTGACGGCACCGGACGGCGTCCTGCCCCGGCCGGTGACGGCGTCGAGGACTCCGCGAGTCAACCTGGCGTCACGCGGAGCGACTCGACGGTGGCGATCACGAGCATGTCAACGAGCCTGTCGAACGACGCATCGACATCCACGTCGAGCCCGAAGCCCTGTTGAGTCTCGAGGAGGGCGAAACCGTGCAGCGCACTCCGGACTGCTCGCACGTGGTGGATGACCGACGTCTCCGTGACGCCGGATCCGGTCAGCGCTGCCCGCACCGGCTCCACGACACGCATGCCCAGAGACGCATATTCAGGGTCGTCCGGACGAGTCTGCTGGGTCAATGGGTAGACGTCCGGATGTGCGATGACGTATCCGCGGTAGGCGTACGCCAGGCTCCGTACGGCATCGCCGCCGCTGCGACCCATCACGGCACTACGTAGTGTGTCGCCCAGTTCGGCGATTCCGTGCATGGCAACTCTGCGCTGCAGATCGTCGAGGCCGGCGACGTGGTTGTAGAGCGAGGGGGCACGCACCCCGAGGTGAGCTGCGAGATCCGCCAGTGTGAGCTCGGTGCCCGGGTGGCTGTCGAGGAGGTCGGCCGCTGCCCGGACCACCGACTCCGTGGAGAGCCCGGCGCGTGGCATCAGAGTCCTCCGAGAAAGCCGGTGATGAGTCGTCCTACGAGCTCGGGACGCTCGACGTGCGGATAATGGCCGGCCCCGGCCACGATCTCGTACCTGCCCTTCGTGCGGTGGGCGGCGTCCTTGGCGGCGGCTTCCGGGTCGGCGAAGTGGTCGTCCGCGCCCCCGAAGATGTTGAGCACCGGGATGTTCAGATCCGCCAGCTTCGCATGGAGACCACGGCGGTGGGCGAGCAGCGTCTCGCGGACGGCCCTGCGTCGATCGGATTCGGCAAGCATCCCACGGAGCAGGCCGATCTGTTCCTCGAGATCCTGCGGCGGGTGCTCCTTGTACCAGCTGCGGTAGAGCTTGCTCCACACCGCCCCGGCCCACGGGCCGCGCAGGAGGACCTGTAGGCCGAGGCGCTGCGTCACTCCGGCGTCCTGGTCGAGGTGCGGGCTGATCGCCACCACGCCACGAATCAGATCTGGCTCGTCGACCGCGGCCGTGAGGGCGGCCGCAGGGGCGAACGAGGTAGCTACGACAACGGCCGGGCCGGCGTCGACGTGGCGCAGCATCGCAACGATGTCGCCGGCGGTCTCGACGACGCCGAAGGAGTCCCAATGAGCGTCCGAAGCACCATGCCCGCGAAGGTCCATCGTCACCGTGCGGTAGCCGGCCGCAGCGAGCGCAGGTCTCAGGAGGCGATGCTCGGTCATCACGTCGCCTGCCCCCGGCAATAGCAGGACCGGTGGTCCGGTGGCGCCGCTGTCGTCGTACGCAAGCGCGCCGGTCCCCGTGGTGAGTGTTGTCATCATCGGTCCTCCTTGAAACTAAGAAGCATAGGTTCAATACTATGATCAATAGCCGCTCGTGTCAAGGGGTTGGCGGATCGAGGTGGTGACAATGCGCAGCGGGTGAGCGGGAGCCGGACGTCGGCAACGCACTACCGTCAACTCATCATGGGTGATGCGTTTCTCGTCGACTACGTTCGTTCCCCGATCGGCCGCTATGCCGGTGGGCTCGCCTCGGTGCGTGCCGACGACCTGGCGGCCCATCCGATCCGGGCTCTCCAGACCCGGTTGCCCAATGTCGATTGGGAGCGCGTCGACGACGTCATCATGGGTGCCACCAATCAAGCCGGCGAAGACAACCGCAACGTGGGCAGGATGGCGGCCCTACTGGCAGGTCTCTCCACCGGCGTGCCGGGAGCGACCACCAACCGTCTCTGCGGCTCGGGAATGGATGCGATGATTCAGGCGGGACGGGCAATCGCCATGGGTGACGCCGACCTCATCGTTGCCGGCGGCGTGGAGTCGATGTCACGGGCCCCGCACGTCGTGCCCAAAGCCGAAGCCGCGTACGCCCGCACGGCTGAGATCGCCAGCACCACGCTCGGTTGGCGGCTCGTGAACCCGGCGATGGAGGCGATGGGCCACACCGATGCCCTCGGACTCACCGCCGAGAACGTGGCCGAGGAGTACGGCGTCTCGCGGGAGGACCAGGATGCGTTTGCCCTGAGGAGCCAGGAGCGCACGGCGGTCGCGATGAAGAACGGCATCCTGGCGGAGGAGATCGTGGCCGTCGAGGTGCCGCAGCGCCGCGGCGAGCCCGTCGTCGTTGCCGAGGACGAGCATCCACGGCCGAACACGACGGCGGAGCGGCTGGCAGCCTTGCGACCCGCGTTCCGAGAAGGCGGCACGGTCACGGCGGGCAACTCCTCGGGCATCAACGACGGGTCGGCTGCCATGGTGATCGCCTCGGAGCGGGCCGTTGCCGACTACGGCCTCGAGCCTCTGGCGCGGATCGTCGGCTCCGCCGTGGCGGGGGTGCCGCCGCGCATCATGGGTATCGGACCCGTCCCGGCAACCCGCAAGCTGCTGGCGCGCCACAACCTGACGATCAGCGACGTCGACGTCGTCGAGTTGAACGAGGCCTTTGCCGCCCAGTCTCTCGCCTGCCTACGCGAGATCGGATTGCCCGACGATGCCGAGCACGTGAACCCCAACGGCGGGGCGATCGCGCTCGGCCACCCGACGGGGATGTCGGGCGCCAGGATTGCCGGAACCGCCGCCTTGGAGATGCGGCGCACCGGCGCTCGCCGCGCCCTGGCGACGATGTGCATCGGCGTCGGGCAGGGGATCGCAGTGCTGCTCGAGGCGGTGTGACCCGGCTGAACGACGATGTCCGTGCACCCCTGGTGCGCGGACTCTTCGTCGAGCGCCCCAACCGCTTCGTGGTTGTCGTGGAGCTCGAGGACGGCCGGGAGGTGCGCGCTCATCTCCCCAACACCGGCCGTCTCACCCACCTCACCGAGCCGGGACGTCCGTATGTGCTGCGGCCCGCCGACGACCCCAAGCGGGCAACCCCCTATACCGCGACCCGGGCCTGGGATGGGTGTTGGGTGGGGCTCGAGGCCGGTCTGGCGCCTGAACTCCTGATCGACTGGCTGGCGTCCCGGCCGCTCCCGGGTGCGGGGCGGGTGACCGGGATCAGCAAGGAGGTCGCCATCGGTCGCCACCGCATCGATCTGGTGGCCGAGGCCGGCGGCGAAGACGTGTGGATCGAGGTCAAGTCGGGGGGACGCGCCGAAGGCTCCGCCGCATTGCTTTCGCAGACGCCGTCGACCCGGGCCACGGCGCAGCTGGCGATGCTCTCTCAGCTGGCTCGGAATGGGGACGCCGTCGTCGTGGCCTTCGTCGTGCAACGGCCCGATGTCGAGGAGTTGGTCATCGGTGGTGATGCCGATCCGGGGTGGATCGCCGCCGTCGGGGGCGCCGCAGCAGCGGGTGTACGGGTGATGGCCTTCGGCTGTGCAGTCTCACCGGAAACGGTCGCGATCGATCGCCGGCTCGCGGTGCGCTGGTGAGCTGCGCCACGTCATGGGCGGCGCACGATGGTGGCGTCGTACTCGACCGCGGTCTTGGCCGGTGTGCCTCCCGGGGCCCGGCAGGCGAGGACGGGCACGCTTCGCACCGGTGCCGTGCGCACCAGCCAGGTCCGACCGTCGCCGGTGACGTTCCAGATCTGCGCATCGCCGGTCGGCTCGATGGTCCGCTCGACCCTCTCCCAGCTCCAGCCGACTTCTGCGAATACGGCCCGTTCGGCGACTTGGCCGGCGCCGGGCGGCGCACCCCACCAGCCGCGACAATGGCGCGCCGCCTGGGATGCAGGGATCCCGTGCCGGCTGATAGCTCGAAGCGTGTCGGTGTCGAGGTGTGCCCACATGCGACCGTCGGGCAAGGTCATCGCGGTGGGCGCAAAGCGGTGACCACCGGTGTGGCTGACCCGGTGCACGGTGAGGTCCGGTTGCCTGCCCAGCTCCATCGCCAACCGTGTGCCTTCGATGCCGCAGCAGACGTCGTGGGTACCCTGCGTGCACACGAGCACGGTCGGCCGGGCAAGGGCCCGTGCCCGCTCCGGCGGCGATGCGATCGAAGCGACGTCGCACACGGTCGCGGCAAGCTCGGCGGGACGTACGTCCTCGAATGTCGCCTCGAGCGCTCCTGCGCCCGCCCGATCGAAGCGGCGAACCCGCAGCCGGCCCGGCTGCTCCGGCACCATGGCGAGAAGCCTCACCTCGCCGGCGGGCGTCGACATCTTCGCCGTCAGGCCGGCCAGCATGGCGTGGTCGAAGACCGGCTTTGGCCACGGGAGAGGCACCTCGAGGAGGATGATGGCCGACGCCGAGATGGCGCTTCCTCCCGGGTCGTAGCGGTGCTCTCGGGCGTGCACGCTGCAGCGGACGGCATCGTCGCCGTCGGGGAGGAGGCCGGCAGCCTGGTCGATCACACCGAGCGGGCCTTCATGCGGGCTCGGCGACCCCCAACTCGTCGGCCGTTCCCACACCCGACCAGCGTTCGACCTCGGCATCGATGTCGAGGCGCTGCACGATGGCCTTTTCGGCGTACTCGCCCCAGCTGCGGCGGGGGAGCATCCACATGACCTCGAACTCGTTGCCCGCGGGATCGACCCCGTAGAGGCTCAGGGTGGCTCCGTGTGACGACTCACCGGTGAGCGCACCGGCGGATGCGAGCGTCGTGCGCAGATCCGCCAGCTGATCGATCGTGTCCACCTGCCAGGCCAGGTGGTAGAGCCCGGTGCTTCCGCGTTCCGGCCGGGGGGCCGTCGCACCGAGCCCGAAGAGGCCGAGATCATGGTGGTTCTGGGAATCGGGCGCACGCAGGAACGCGGCGTTGAAGCGCGACTCGGCCGACACCAGCTCGAAGCCGAGCACGTCCATGTAGAAGCGCTGAGCCTCGGCGAGGTCGGCCACGAACAGGACGGCGTGATTGAGGCGGCGGATACCAGTCATGTTGTCATCTTCCCAGACGAGAGCGATCCGGGGGACCAGCGGGTGTGGTGCCCCCGGATCGCGTGGTGGCAGTGCTCAGCCGGCGGGGGCGGCCTGCACCTCCAGCTCGATGTCGACGTTCTTTCCGACCAGCCAGCCTCCGGCTTCGAGCGGGGCATTCCACGTGAGTCCCCAGTCCTCGCGGTTGATCTTGGTCGTGGCACTGAAGAGTGCCTTCTCGTTGCCCCAAGGATCGGTGACGAGACCGTGGTAGGCGAGCTGCAACGTCACCGGGTTGGTGACACCGCGGATCGTGAGATCCCCGTCCACCTCGTATCCGGATCCGGCCGTGCGGATGCCTGTCGAAGCGAACTCCAGGGTCGGGAAGTCCTCGATGTGAAGGAAGTCGGGAGAACGGAGATGACCGTCACGATCCTCGACTCCGGTGTCGATGGAGCCGGCGTCGATGGTCACGCTGACGGAGGAGGCCTCTGGCGAGTCGCCGATGTCGATGGTGCCGGAGAAGGTCTTGAAACTGCCGCGCACCTTGGCGGCCATCAGGTGGCGGGCCGAGAAGGTGACGGCGGTGTGAGTCGGGTCGATCGCCCACGTGCCGGGTGCGGGGAGGGTGAGTGTTTCGGCCATGTCGGGGGGGTTCTCCTTGCGATATGCAATATCTGATCAGGCAGGTAATGTAGCGGAGAAGTCCCTGACGTGTCAACATCTGATAGCTAAGGTATTCGCCGTGGCCAGCGACTCCTCACCACTCGACGATCCGCGTATCGCGTCCTTCGGCATGATGCTGGAGGCGACACGACGCCTCGAGCGTCTGTTCGAGAGGACGCTGCGTGACCAACATGACCTTTCCGAGGTGACATTCGAGGCGCTGCTTCGTATCGCCAGGTCACCCGACAGGCAGATGTCCATGACCCAACTCGCCGACCAGATGGTGCTCACCTCTGGAGGTGTGACACGACTGGTCGATCGCCTCGCCGCCGCCGGACTGGCTGAGCGGCTGCGGTGCGACCAGGACCGCCGTGTCCAGTGGGCAAAGCTGACCGATCGAGGGCTCAGCGTCGTGACCAGCGCTGCGGAGAGCCACGTCCAGGATCTCGAGGCTCACTTCTCCTCGCTCATGACGTCCGCCGAGATGCGGACGGTGACGAAGGTGTGCGACCGGCTTCGTGGTGAGTGCTCGTCGTAGTCGAGGGCGTTTCGGCAGAGACGACATCCGCCCTTGGCCGGCAATCGAGCCACCCCGGCTCATAGTCGCGACGTCGCCGATTCGGCGCCACGCCACGACCGGCTTCGACCACTTGTGACCGCAGCCGCTCGCCCTCCATGGGCGTTCGAGATCAGCCGAGGCCCTCGATCACCTCTTTGAAGCTGATCAATCCTTGCTGGAGGGATTCGGCGAGAACGGCCAGCTCCGTCCCGGCGATGTCGACCACGATCGGCACGGTCAGGTCGACCGGGATCTCGGTTTGCACAGGCACCGTCTCGTTGATCGGGAACTCGAGGTCGAGGTTCACCGGAACCGTCACATCCACCGGGACGGTCACGTCGAGGGGGATGTCGATGCCGAACGGGCCCGCAATGGTGATGGTCGTGTCGATGGTTTCTCGGATCGGGATCGCGGTGTTCACAGGCACCTCGATGACGCGGTCGAGCACCACATCGACGTCGATGGGGATGGTCTCGTTGATCGGAACGAGGAACTGCAACGAGCTGGTGCGGAAGCTCTCCAGTCCGGCGACCGCCTCGTCGAGGCCGCTGCTGACCGTCGGCGCCAGGTCGGCCAGCTCGGCTTGGAACGCTGTGATCTGGGTGCCGAACAACGCCGCTCCCGACTCGACACGCTGCATGTCTTCACGCAGGGCGGTGTTCTCGACTTCGAGGTCACCGACGCGGCCGAGCAACACCGCCACGACGACGCCGAGACCAACAACCAGAAGAGCGAGGATGCCGAGGCCGATCGCCAGGTTGCGGCTCGTTGCGGTTGTCATGCTCGCTCCTTGATCGTGCCGCGTGAAGGCGGCCATGGTGGTTTCGTCGGTGTCCGGTCGTTCGTCGCCGGCTGCGTGATGGGCTGAGGCGGGGCCATCGCGGCGGCCGGAGGTGCGCCTCATCAGGAGCGCAACACCCAGAGCTGCCAGGGTGACGACGGCCGCACCGATGAACGTCTCCGCAAGCGCAGATGTCGTGACGTCCGCCTGGGCAGCCTCGAGCGCCGATGCGTAGTTGGGGTCGCCGAGCGGCGGTAGCTCGACGTTCTCCCGGAACTGGTTGAAACGGTGCAGACCCCAGGCGGTGAGTCCGGACAACCCGACGCTCAGTCCGACAAGCCGGAGGACGATGACGAGGCTGGCGGCGGTACCGCGGCGGTCGGCCGGGGCGCCATCGACGACCGCCGCCGTCGTGGGTGCCACCACGAGGCCGAATCCGGCGCCGAGCACGCCCAGCTGGATCGCCATCAGCGGATATGCCGTGTCGACATCCCAACCGACTCCCATCGCCAGGTAGGCGGCAACACCGAGGCTCAGGCCGAGCAGCACGGGTGGCTGGTACCACCAGCGCTCGGTGAGGCGTCCGCCGACGTAGGAGGTCACTGCCATTGCTGCGGTCAGGGCGCTCAGCACCCAGCCGGCGATGACCGCCGAGCGCTCGACATCCAGCTCGACGATGTTGACGAACAGCGGCACGTTGACCATTGCGATGACGAGCGCGGCGCCGACGAGGAAGTTGATCACGACGGCGGCGGTGAGGTTGCGGCCTGAGAACAGGGCGAAGTCGATGATCGGCTCGTCCGTTCTGCGCTCCCTGATGAAGAAGGCGACGGCGGCGATGGCGGCCACGGGATACAGCCAGCGGAGCCCCTCGCCGGAGCTACCCGTCAGTTCCTCGAGACCGCTGACCGACTGGATCTCGGCGCTCCCCAGCAACGCAAGGTTCAGCGCCACCAGCGTGACCGTCAGCGTTGCTGCCCCCACCCAGTCGATCTTGCCCGTGCGCACCGGCTCGTCGTATTCCGCCAGTGCCCACCAGGCGGCGACGATCCCGATGATGGCGAGCGGGATGTTGAGATAGAACTGCCATTGCCATGACAGGAAACGCACGAGCATCGCACCGAAGAGAGGTCCCCAGACCCAACCGAGTGTGTCGACGGCCCCCAGGATGCCGAGCGCTCGGGCCCGGCGGGCCTCGGCGAAGGCGTCACCCACCACCGCCATGCCGATCGGGACGAGCGCCCCGCCTCCGATCGCCGTCAGCACCCGCCCGGCCAGGAACGGCCCCAGACTCGAAGTCTGCGGGATGATCACCGAGCCGATCAGAAAGAGGCCGAGGGCGGCGATGTACACCCGGCGACGACCGAACAGGTCGCTGAGACGGCCGGAGAACGGCATCACGGCGATGTAGGCGATCAGGTAGGCGTTCACGATCCAGGCGGCATCGTCGAGACCGTCGGGGAGGACGATCCCGAGATCGCCGATGATCGGCCGCAGCATCGTGGAGACGACGGTCAGGTCGTCGGCGGCGACGAACACACCGAAGCCGACGACGGCCAGCACGGCCATGGGGGACGCGGCTCGCCTCATTCGGCGGACCGTCTCACGACCTCGTCCCGTTCAATGCGGCCGAGCCGGAAGTCGCTGCGATCTCTGCGGACTGTCGCCGGGAACCTGCAACATGCCGCTCAGCGCTCGGTGCGTCATGAGGCGGAGCGCTATGCATCGAGATCCGGGACGGTGATCTCGACCGGCTCTCCGTATTCGAAGAACCGCAGCGTCCATTGGCTGTCCTCGCCGCGGTACTGCGTGGGGAACTCGGCGATGCGGACGGCCCCGTCGACCGGATCGAGCCACAGGTCCAGCACCACGTCCTGGCTGACCAGGCCCGCGGTGATGACGGCGATACGGTCCTCGGCGGCGAGACCTCTCACGTGGTAGAGCGGCTCGCCGTCGACCTCCTCCACGCCCACCAGCTCGGCGTCTGCCAGCTCGCCGGCGAGAAGCGGCCGCCACCCGAGCTCCGGATCGAAGAGCGTCGCCGGGTCGAAGGCGTACCCCTCAGGTGTCGCTTCCCAGTCGCCGGTGATGGGATTCGTGATGTAGGTATCGCCGTCGACGGCGATTGCGCCGACCTGGGCACGCAGGTCGCCGACCGACACCACGACCACGGCGTCGGCCGCACTCGGGCCCTCGAACCGGCCCTCGGCACTCACGAACTCGAGCGCATCGAGGGGATCGATGTAGACGGGGGCGCCGCCGCGTTCGATGGTGAACTGCACGGTGTCCACCATGCCCATCGTCGTGGCGGAGGCGGCGAGGACCCCGCCGATGTCCGGCGGAAGCGTCGGACCGCTCGCTTCGTCGCCCCCGCATGCAGCCAGGGACACCGCAAGCGCGACGACAACGGTCATCGTGACGGCGAAGCGGCGCACAAACTCCTCAATCGTGGCTGGGTCCACGATACCGGTGTCGGGTTCATTTCGATCCACGGCATTTCGATCGAGGCGGGCCTCGATCGAGTTTGTGTGGTGCGGCTGCGCCGCGCTGTCCTCGATCGTGATGACGGCGAAGCCGCCATCACGATGAACGAGGGGGAGGCGCGGAGCTTCCCCCTCGTGCTCCCCCTCCAGAGCGGGAGTTTCGATCGAGGCAGGATCAATTTCGATCGAGGCAGGCCTCGATCGAGCTTTGTGACGTGCGGCTGCGCCGCGCTGTGTTGTTGGTGGGGTGCACCGCACGGGTCGCTGCACCCCACGTCGAGGGGGTTCCGCGGAGCTCCACCAAGCAGGGTTTCGATCGAGGCGGGCCTCGATCGAGTTTGTGTGGTGCGGCTGCGCCGCGCTGTGTTGTTGGTGGGGTGCACCGCACGGGTCGCTGCACCCCACGTCGAGGGGGTTCCGCGGAGCTCCACCCCCTCGAGCACCCCGGCACCCGCCCGAAGTCTCCCGCGGTTCGAGTGCCGCGAGCGACGAGCGGAGCGACGTCGCCAGGAGGGGGTTGTTTGAAGGGGGAAGCTCCGCGCCTCCCCCTTCAATCTTCGTTCGGTGGCTCCGCCACCGAACGAAGCAGGGAATCGCCGGCCCGAAGGGCCGACACATGAACTCGACCACGAGCGGATGCTCGGGGTCGAAACAACTCGCCCGAAGCCTGCTTCGGGCGAAATCGACGAGCGGAGCGATGTCGCCGGGGAGGGGGTTGTTTGAAGGGGGAAGCTCCGCGCCTCCCCCTTCAATCTTCGTTCGGTGGCTTCGCCGCCGAACGAAGCAGGGAATCGCCGGCCCGAAGGGCCGACACAAGAACTCGACCACGAGCGGATGCTCGGGGTCGAAACAACTCGCCCGAAGCCTGCTTCGGGCGAAATGCCCTAGAAGTCGAACAGACCGCCGAGCTCCTCGGCGTCGGTGACGTCACTCGGATCGGGCTCGGCGATGTCGATCGATGCGCCGTAGTCGTAGATCTCGAACGTCATGCTCATCGTGTCGAAACCCTCGCCCGGAGCGGCGTCGACGTCGGCTCCGGAGAACTCCATGACATACCGGTACACGAGGTTGTCATCGCCGATCCACACCTGGAGTGGCAGCTCGTCGAACGGCAGCGGCCCTTGTGCTTCGATCTCGGCGCGTTCTTCGGGCGTGGCGGTCTCGAGCAGCTTTTGCATGTCGATCAGGACGAGATAGCGCGTCGTCTCGACACCACGCACGTCTTCGCGGCCCAAATCGGTGATCTCGGCATCCGCGTTGGCGAAGGTGTCGAGCGCTCCCGTCGGGTTCGCAGGGCTCACACCGCCGGAGAAGCCTCCGGCCGCCGAACCTGCCTCGTCGGCGGGCATGCTGATCCACTCGGTTTCGACCCCGAGGAATGCGCCGAAGAACGGGAACCGCATGTAGGCGACGTCGCCGAACGAGCGGATCTCCATCTCGGAGAACAGATCCTCGAAGCCCGGTGGGATGTCCTCGCCGGCGGCAGCGGCGATTCCGCTGAGATCCATCGTGAAGGCGAACACACCTGCTTCGTTGTCGAAGGCGCCCGAGAACGGCATGGTGAACTCGGTGCCGGCGGGGAGGCCCTCGATGCCGGCGATGGCGATCGATCCCTCCATCCGGGCCGAGCTCACCTCGGCCGTTTGGGCGAGGGCGGTCTGCAGTGCGCCAAGACCGACGGTCTCGCCGGCTGTCGTCGTGGTCTCCTGGGCCGTTGTCGTCGTCGCGGCCGCAGTCGTCGTTGTTTCGGTTGCGGCCGTGGTGTCGGCCACAGTTGTTGTCGTTTCGGCAGCGGTCGTCGCGGGCTCGTCGCCCGCGGCAGCGTCCGCCTCTCCCGAGTCGCCGCATGCCCCTGCGATCAGCGCAAGGACGGCGAGCAAGAGCGCCACTCGTCGTGTAGCCACGTTTTCACCCCTACTTGTGTCTGGCTGCAGTCCAGTCTGCGGGCAAGACGCCAACTACGCCAAGGGTCGCTCGGCCCATTGTGCGCCCCCGGGTTTCCCTCGGCCGCCGCTGCCGGCAGGCTGCCACGCCCACAGCCATGTTGTGATCGGCACACCTCTAACTTGCCGGGATGTTCCGCAGACGTCGCAAGGACGATCCGATCCCCCGCGGGGAGATTCGCTCGGTGCTGGATGAGCGGGTCGCACTGTGGCACGATCTCGCACGGGGTGACCGGGAGCGCCTCCTGGCCCGGATGGGGCCGTTCGTGAGCGGCCGGCGTTGGGAGGGTGTCGGCGTCGACGTGGATCGTCGCATCCAGATCGTCGTTGGTGCCCACGCACAGATCATGGCGCTGGGCTTCGACCGCGATCCGTTCGACGATGTGACATCGATCGTGGTCTACCCAACGACCGTCGTGCGACGGGGATCGCGCCAACTCGGCGGCGGCGTCGCCGCCACTGGGCCGCTTGCGATCCATGGGGAGACCGTGCGTGGCGGTCCCGTGGTGCTGGTGTGGCGGGCGATCGACACCGGCTCGCGGCACCCGGAGCGGGGCCGGAACGTTGCGATCCACGAGTTTGCACACCGGCTCGACCTCGTCGACGGTGTTGTCGACGGCATGCCACCGCTGCCCAGCAGGACGGACGAGCTGGCATGGCAGCGGGTGCTCGGCGATGCCTACGACCGGCTCGTCGCCGAGATCGACCCCTTTCTGGGCCGGTACGCCAGCACCAATCACGGGGAGCTGTTCGCCGTCGCCAGTGAGCGCTTCTTCACCCGGCCTGCCGAGCTGGCTGCACGGTTTCCCGAGCTCTACGGTGCCCTGCGGGGCTTCTACCGGCAAGACCCGATCGAACGTCGACCGACCTGAGCGACGCATCGCACCGCCGGCGTGAGGACGCCGTAGTCGGTGTGCAGACCGCACGTGTCGTTCGGGCTACTGTCGTGGCCTCGCACCGAGGAGGGGACGTGGGCGGAGACCAGCGTGGGACCAGCATCCAGGAGCGGTTCAACCCGGGCGGTATGTGCTTCGGTTGCGGTCCGGCCAACCCCGTCGGTCTGCACCTCGCCAGCTACCCGGAGGGTGATCTCGTCACGGCCGAGTTCGAGATCCCGGTTCTGTTCGAGAACGGATACGGGATCGCCAATGGCGGCGTGGTCACGACATTGCTCGACTGCCACACCGGAGCGGTGCTCGTCAACGAGCTGCACGGCTACGAATGGACCGAACATCCACCGTTCCTGACGTACCGGCTGGATGTGTCGTTGCAGCGTCCGACGCCGCTCGAGACCTCGCTGCGCATCACGGGCCGGCTCGCCGAGCGGCGGTCGACCGAGCTGTTGGTCGAGGCAGAGATCGTCGACCCCAGCGGAGAGACGACGGCGTCGATCCGCGCCGGGTGGAGACCGGTGCTCCGGCGCCTCTGAGCGAGCTGCCGCCACGTTCACCCATCCGTGACGACAGCGCCCGCGAGATTCGGGCAGCCTCATGCCCGTACCCGTCGTCGCTGATCTCGGGCGTTCCCGGGACTTTCGCCTCTACTCCCCGAAGGCCGTTTCCGATTTCTTGACTCAGGAACTCATAAAGGCTGCGGGAGGAAGGTATGGAGCTGAGGACGGAAGCGGGCGAGGACGCACCGAGGCTCCTCGATTTCTCACAGGAACGGATCAGAACGCTCCATTACACGTGGATCGCGTTCTTCATGACGTTCTACGTGTGGTTCAACCTCGCACCGCTGTCGACGACCATGCTCGACAGCGTCGGGTGGCTGACCAAGGAGCACATCAAGATCCTCCTGATCGCCAACGTGGCGTTGACGATTCCGGCCCGGATCGTCGTGGGTGCGCTGATCGACCGGTACGGGGCCCGGGTGGTCTTCTCAGGTCTCATGGTGGTCATGTCCCTCCCGGCGATCGCGTTCGCCATGGGCAACTCGTTCATGCAGCTGCTGATCGCACGGCTCGTCCTCAGCTCGGTCGGCGCTGGATTCGTCATCGGCATCAAGATGGTGGCCCAGTGGTTCCCGCCGAAGTACATCGGCCGGGCCGAGGGCTTCTACGCAGGATGGGGCAATTTCGGGTCGGCCTTCGCTGCGATGACGCTGCCCTGGTTCGCCATCACCGTCATGGACGGCTGGTTTGGCCTCGGCGACGATGCATGGCGCTGGGCCATGGGGGTCAACGGCCTCGTGATGGGTGCGTACGGCGTCATGTACTACTTCCTCGTGCGGGACGTTCCCAAGGGAGCCAAGCTCCGCACCACGAAGAAGACCGAGCCCATGATGGTGACGTCCTACCTCGACCTCGTGCAGTACCTCGTGTGGTCGGTTCCGTTGATGGGCGCCCTCGGCGTGCTCGCCTGGCGGATCAGCAACGTTGTCATCGACGGCAGCCAGGTGATCTCGGACGGCATGTTGTGGTTCATCTACGCCGTACTGGCCGCGATCTATATCGGCCACGTGGTCAAGACGCTGCAGATCAATCTTCCCTACCTGCGCCAGGGCGTACCCGATGACGAGAAGTACCACTGGGGCAGCGTTGCGGCGCTGAACAGCACGTATTTCGCCAATTTCGGCGCAGAGCTCGCTGTGGTGTCGATGCTCCCGGCGTTCTTCGAGCTGACGTTCGCACCGCTGATGAACAGTGCCGGCCAGCCACTCGTGACGGCAACCGTGGCCGGCGTCGTCGCGGCCTCCTTCGCATTCGTCAACCTCGTGGCCCGACCCCTGGGCGGCTACTTGTCGGATCGGATGACCAATCGCAAACGCACAATGCTCGTCTACATGCTGGGCATCGTCATCGGATTCTTCCTGATGGCCTTCATCGGCAAGTGGGATGGCACTGTTGACGCCGACGGCCTGCGGAACGTCATTCCGACATTCAGCGGTGTGGGCTGGCTGGTGATCGCCGTGGTCATCACGGTCTTTGCCTCGATCTTCGTGCAGGGCGCAGAGGGAGCGACCTTTGCGATCATCCCGATGATCAACAAGCGCATGACGGGTCAGATCGCCGGCATGGCGGGCGCCTACGGCAACGTCGGCGCCGTCATCTACCTGGTGATCTTCTCCCTGGTCGACGCCCGGACCTTCTTCTTCGTGCTCGCCGGAGGAGCGCTGGTGAGCTTCCTCATCACACTGTTCTTGCTCGACGAACCGAAGGGTGCGTTCGCCGAGACCCTTGACCACGACCTCGAAGCGGAGGTGACCTGATGACGAGTGCGGCTTCAGAGGAGAAGAAGACGTCGTCGTCCGTCGACCTGTACGAGTGGGACGTCGAGGACGAGCAGTTCTGGGAGACCACGGGCAAGAGGATTGCGAGCCGCAATCTGTGGATCTCGATTCCCAGCCTGTTGTGCGGCTTCGCCGTCTGGCTCTATTGGAGCGTCATCACCGTCCAGATGCTCAATCTCGGTTTCCCGTTCACGAACGCCGAGTTGTTCACGCTGTCGTCGATCGCCGGCTTGACAGGGGCGACGCTGCGGATACCGAGCAGCTTCTTCATTCGCCTCGCCGGGGGACGCAACACGATCTTCTTCACGACCGCGTTGCTGATGATCCCGGCGGCGGGCACGGGCTTTGCCCTGCTGAGTCAGGACACCCCGCTGTGGGTGTTCCAGCTCATGGCCTTCCTCTCGGGGCTCGGCGGAGGCAACTTCGCCTCCTCGATGTCCAACATCAGCTTCTTCTACCCCAAGCGGATGCAGGGGCTGTCGTTGGGTCTCAACGCCGGTCTCGGCAACGCCGGCGTGACGACCATGCAGGTGCTCGTTCCGCTCGTCATGACGGCGGGCATCTTCGGCGGTGCGTCGATGGTGCTGGAGAAGGACTCCGGCACCCTGATCGGGAAGATCGAAGCGGGGACCGAGGCGTGGATCCACAATGCCGGCTTCGTCTGGCTGGTCTTCCTCATCCCGCTGGCGTTCCTCGGCTGGTTCAAGATGAACAACATCAGGACCGAGCAGGTGTCGCCCAACATCGGCGGGCCACTGAATTCCTTTGCCAAGATCGCAGGTCTGCTGGCGCTGGCACTCGTTCCCGCCGCGATCGGCCTCTTCCTCATCCTGCCGGAGCCGACGGGTTTGGGATGGACGTGGGCCCGCTACCCGGCGATCCTGGGCGTCATCTGGGGCACGGTGATGCTCCTCAAACAGGTGCGCGGCGAGATCAAGCCCAACCTCGAGCGTCAGTTTCGTATCTTCGGGAACAAGCACACCTGGATCATGAGCGTCATCTATACGATGACGTTCGGGAGCTTCATCGGCTACTCCGCCGGCTTCGCCCTTGCGATCAAGGTCATCTTCGGGTTCCAGCACATCGAGGTCGATGGCGTGCTGACCCACGACATGGTCAACCCCAACGGCCCGTCGGCGTTGACGTTTGCCTGGATGGGGCCGTTCATCGGGGCGTTCATCCGGCCGGTGGGAGGCTGGATCGCGGACAAGGTGGGAGGCGCCAAGGTCACTCAACTCGTGGCGGTCACGATGATCGCCAGCGCTCTCGGCGTCGCCTACTTCATGAACAGGGCCTACAACTCGGCAACACCTGAGGACTTCTTCGTCCCGTTCTTCCTGCTGTTCCTGGTGCTCTTCGCCGCCACCGGGGTCGGCAACGGGTCCACGTTCCGCACCATCGCCGTCGTCTTCGACCAGGAGCAAGCGGGCCCCGTGCTGGGGTGGACGTCTGCCGTGGCGGCCTACGGAGCCTTCATCATCCCGATCGAGTTCGGCGACCAGATCAACGCCGCAACCCCCGAGTACGCACTGATCGCCTTTGCGATCTTCTATGCGATCTGCCTGTTCCTCAACTGGTGGTACTACCTGGGGCCCAAGGCCGAGTTCCACAATCCCTGATGAGACTCGAGATCAACCGCAAGACCCACCTCGCACTCGAGGCGCTCTGGGTGCTCAACAACGTCGGTCAGAGGATGCAGGGCGCACCGCTCGCCGGCACCATCGGCACCAGTCCCGCGTTCCTCGCCCAAGTCATGGCACCGCTGGTGCGTGCCGGGTGGGTCGACTCGGTGACCGGGCGGACCGGCGGCTACTCCCTGGCGGTCGATCCCGACACGATCTTCGTTCTCGATCTCATCGAAGCGGTCGAGGGCCCGACCAGCGAGGGCTGCGCTCTGCGTGGCGGTGAGTGCTCCGCGCTCGACAAATGCGCCATCCACGATGCGTGGAGCAAGGCGCGAGAGGCACTCGTCGCCGAACTTTCCACACGTCCCGTCACCAGCATCCCGCGTCAGGGGGTCTTGCAGTGAAACGATCGATCATGCTTGCGCTGTCGGCGGCTGCGGTCGTCGCCGCCGTCGCCACGCCCGCCTCGGCGGCGGACGAGGACGACGGCCGTGCGGCATACGACCAGGCCTGCGTGGCCTGCCACCAAGCCGACGCCCGCGGCATTCCCGGTTCGTTCCCCCCGCTGGCGGGCAACCCGAACGTCGCCGATGCCGCCTACGTGGAGTCCGTCGTTCGAGATGGGCTCTCCGGCCCGATCGATGTGAATGGTGAGATCTACGACGGAGTGATGGCTCCGATCACGACGCTCACGGATGCCCAGATCACCGCAGTGTCGCAATACGTTGCGGACCTGGCCGGTGAGGAGGGGGGCGACGCGGAGCCGGCTCCCATCGCCGCACCCACCACGGGCGATGCCGTGGCCGGTGAGGGGCTCTTCCTGGGGTCCACCGTCTTCGAGAACGGTGCTCCGGCGTGTGCGTCGTGCCACGCTGCCGGCAGTTTCGACCTCCTCGGGGGGTCCGGGCTCGGACCCGACCTCACCCACATGTACACCAGATTTGGCGGAGCCTCAGGCGTCATGGCGGCGTTGACCGTTCCCCCGTCCGCCACCATGACGCCTCTCTTTTCGGAGAACCCGCTCACAGAGGCGGAGATCACCGATCTGACGGCGTTCTTCGCCGAGGTCGACCAGGAGGACGCGGGGGGAGGGTTCGATGTGTTCTGGCTGCTCGGGCTCGTCGTCCTCGCCGTCCTCCTCGGATTCCTGGCCCTGTTCGTACGCAAGCCAAGTGGCACCTATCTGGAGAAGCTGAGGAGCACCACATGACGGACCAGTGGATCGAAGAGAAGGTTGATCCTGGTGCTCGCCGCTGGGAGGAGTTCTATCGCAACCGCTTCCAGCACGACAAGCGGGTGCGCACCAC
The DNA here is from genome assembly GCA_965216945.1 of Acidimicrobiia bacterium. GTDB lineage: Bacteria > Actinomycetota > Acidimicrobiia > Spongiisociales > UBA5794 > DATHZQ01. The sequence goes on from CBDCGU010000003.1 coordinate 2,030,561, forward strand.
CCACGGCGTGAACTGCACCGGAAGCTGCTCGTGGGAGGTGTTCGTCAAAGACGGGATCGTCACGTGGGAGTTGCAGGCCACGGACTATCCGGCACTCGAAGAGGGCCTGCCGCCGTACGAGCCCCGCGGATGCCAGCGTGGCATCAGCTACTCGTGGTACCTCTACAGCCCCATCCGGGTGAAGTATCCCTACATCCGCGGAGCCCTGATCGACCTCTATCGCACGGCGAAGAAGGAGAGACTCGGCGATCCGGTGTCGGCGTGGGCGTCGATCCAGGAGGACCCGGCAAAGCGGAAGCGCTACCAGGAAGCCAGGGGCAAGGGCGGGTTCCGGCGGATCTCGTGGGGGGAGGCGCTGGAGATCGCCGCAGCGTCCGTCGTGTACACCACGAAGACCTACGGGCCCGATCGGGTGGCCGGCTTCTCGCCGATTCCGGCGATGTCGCAGATCTCCTATGCGGCGGGCAGCCGCTTCATGTCGCTGCTCGGCGGCACCGTGCTCAGCTTCTACGACTGGTATTGCGACCTGCCGCCGGCGTCTCCGGAGATCTGGGGCGAGCAGACCGACGTGCACGAGTCGGCCGATTGGTTCAACAGCCGTTTCATCGCGGTGATGGGCTCGAACCTCAACATGACCCGCACCCCGGACACGCACTTCATCTCCGAGGTCCGTCACGCCGGGGCCAAGCTGGTGGTGTTCAGCCCCGACTTCTCCCAGGTCGCCAAGTACGCAGACTGGTGGATCCCGTCGAATCCCGGGCAGGACACCGCCTTCTGGCTGGCCGTCGACCACGTCCTGCTGACGGAGTTCTACCGCGATCGCCAGGTCGAGTACTTCGAGGAGTACGTGCGGCAGTACACCGACCTGCCGTTCCTGGTGGAGGTGGAGGACGGCAAACCCGGCAGGTGCTTGCGAGCCAATGCCCTCGACACCTATGCCGGCGTGGAGAACGGCGACTGGAAGCTGTTGATGTGGGACGAGACGGCCGACGCCCCTCGCATGCCCAACGGCAGCATCGGTTATCGCTGGGCAGATGAGGAGAAGGGTCACTGGAACCTCGAGCTCGAGGACAAGGTCGTCGGCGGCAAGATCAACCCCCGTCTCAGCTTCCTCGACGGACACGACGACGTCGTCGACGTGGCGTTCGACGACTTCGAAGGCGCCGGTGCTGTCGTGCGCGGCGTACCCGTGCGGCACGTCGCCACCAGCAACGGCACCGTGGCGGTGACCACGGTGTTCGACTTGATGATGGCGCGCTTCGGCGTCGACCGTGGCCTGCCCGGCTTCTACGCCAAGAGCTACGACCAGGAGGACGTGCCCTACACCCCGGCATGGCAGGAGCAGTACACCGGCATCCATCGCGACACCGTGGTCGAGTACGCCCGCCAATGGGGCCGCAATGGCGAGCTCACCAAGGGCAAGAACATGGTGATCATCGGGGCGGGCGCCAACCACTGGTACCACAACAACCTGCTCTACCGGTCCGCCATCGTCGGTCTGATGCTCACCGGCTCCGTCGGCGTCAACGGTGGCGGGCTGGCGCACTACGTCGGCCAGGAGAAGGTCGTCAACCAGGCTTCTTGGGCGTCGATCGCGTTCGGTCTGGACTGGGGCATGGCGCCTCGCCACCAGAACACACCCTCGTGGCACTACGTCCATTCCGACCAATGGCGCTATGAGCGCGGGTTCCGCGAGTACGACCCCATCGGTGCAGAGGACGACCCGTACGATCACACGATCGATCACCAGGCTCGTGCGGTGCGGCGGGGTTGGCTGCCGTTCTTCCCGCAGTTCAAGCAGAACTCGATCGAGGTCGCCCGGAACGCACGCCGGGGTGGCGCCGAGACGGACGCCGAGGTCATCGCTCACGTCGTCGACGGGCTGAAGTCCGGCGAGATCGAGTTCGCCATCGACGATCCCGACGCTCCCGAGTCGTGGCCTCGCACGTGGTTCATCTGGCGGGGCAACGCCATCGGCACCTCGGCCAAGGGTCATGAGTTCTTCATGAAGCACTACCTCGGCACCCATTCGACGGCGATCGCGGCGGAGCCGGACGATCATGGGGTTGCCGAGGTCACCGTGCGTCCCGATGCACCCATCGGGAAGATGGACCTGATCGTCGACCTCAACTTCCGGATGGACACGAGCGCCTTGTACTCGGATCTCGTGCTGCCGGCGGCCACGTGGTACGAGAAGGACGATCTCAACACCACCGACATGCATTCCTTCATCAACCCGATGCAGGCAGCGGTCCCGCCGTCGTGGGAGTCGAAGTCGGACTGGCAGATCTTCCTATCGGTGGCCGCCAAGGTCTCCGAGCTGGCGGCGGGTCATCTCCCTGGCGAGGTCGAGGATGTCGTGATGCTGCCGCTGCAGCACGACACACCCGACGAGCTGGCCCAGCCGGAGGTCGGTGACTGGCGGACCGGCGAGATCGAGGCCATTCCGGGCAAGACGATGCCCAAGTTCCGGGTCATCAAGCGCGACTACGCCAACCTCGCCGACCAGATGTCCCGGCTCGGCGCCGCGACCAGGGCCAACGGTGTGGCGGCCCACGGCCTCAAGATCCCCGTCGCCGACTACTACGACGAGCTCGCACGCAGGCAGCCGTCAGACGACGGCGGCGCAGGCAACGGTGTGCTCATGCCGTCCCTGGCGCGGGACAGGGAGGTGTGCGAGGCGATTCTCGCCCTCGACCCTGCGTCGAACGGGGAGCTGGCGTACAGGGCGTTCGAGGCGGAGGAGGCGAAGACGGGCCGCATGCTGCGCCACATCGGCGACGGGCAGCGTGACACCAGGTACTCATTCAGCGACATCGTCGCCCAACCGAGACGGGTCCTCACGACCCCCACGTGGAGTGGCATCGTCTCCAAGGGCAGGGCATACACGCCCTTTGCGTTCAACGTCGAGCACCTGGTGCCATGGCGCACGCTGACCGGAAGGCAGCATTTCTACCTCGATCACGAGAACTATCTCGCCTGGGGTGAGAACCTGCCCATCTACAAGCCCCGGCCGGATCACACCATGCTGTCCGAGACCGAGCAGACCCTCGCCGAGGGTCAGGCGGGCCGGATGTTCAACTACATCACCCCGCACGGGAAGTGGTCGATCCACTCCACCTACTCGGAGAACAACCGGATGATGACACTGTCCCGCGGCGGCTATCCGGTGTGGCTCAACGACAAGGACGCCATCGAGCTGGGCATCGAGGACAACGACTGGGTCGAGCTCTACAACGACAACGGCGTCTTCGTCCAGCGGTGCATCACCTCGTCCCGGATTCCTACCGGCACCGTGTTCGTCTACCACGCCACGGAGCGCACGGTCGGAATCCCGATCTCGCCGAGACGGAAGCAACGAGCCGGGATGAACAACTCTCTCACCAGGGCACGGCTCAAGCCGGTGCTGATGAGCGGGGGCTACGCCCAGTTCACGTACTTCTTCAACTACTGGGGACCCACCGGGGTCAACCGAGATACGTTCGTCTACGTCCGCCGCATCGACCGGCCCGAGTTCTAGGGGATTTGGCATGAGAGTCAGAGCACAGATGAGCATGCTGTTCCACCTGGACAAGTGCATCGGGTGTCACACCTGCAGCGTTGCTTGCAAGAACCTGTGGACCGATCGCTCCGGGGCGGAGTACATGTGGTGGAACAACGTCGAGACCCGCCCGGGCACCGGCTATCCCACCGGGTGGGAGGACCAGGACCACTACGACGGCGGATGGCGCCGAGATGCCAAGGGACGCCTCCATCTGAAGCTGCACAACAAGCCGACCGGGCTGGCGCGGTTGTTCTTCAACCCGTCGCTCCCGCAGCTCGAGGACTACTACGAGCCGTTCACGTTCAAGTACAGCGATCTGTTCGATGCGCCGGAAGGGAAGCATCAGCCGACCGCCAAGCCGATCTCCATGATCACCGGCGAGGAGATGAACATCGAGGGCGGTCCCAACTGGGACGACGACCTCGGCGGCTCGGGCACCTACGCACGCAACGATCCGGCCATGGAGGGCGTGGACCCCGACATTCGTGCCCAGCTGGAGGAGATCGAGCGAGTGGTGTTCAACTACCTGCCTCGCATCTGCAACCACTGTCTCAACCCCTCGTGCGTTGCGGCATGCCCGTCGGGTGCGATCTACAAGCGGGGCGAAGACGGCATCGTGCTCGTGAACGAGGACAAGTGCAGGGCGTGGCGGATGTGTGTCGCCGCGTGCCCCTACAAGAAGGTGTACTACAACTGGTCGACCGGCAAGTCCGAGAAGTGCATCCTGTGCTTCCCTCGCATGGAGACCGGTCAAGCCCCGGCCTGCGCCCACTCCTGTGTTGGGCGCATCCGCTACATGGGGGTGCTGCTCTACGACGCCGATGCGATCGCCGAGGCTGCCGCAGCACCAGACGACGAGCTGATCGACCGGCAACTGGATGCCATCCTCGATCCGTGGAACCCGCGGGTCGTCGCCGCAGCGAACGCGGCGGGTATCGACGACGGCTGGATCGAGGCGGCGCGTAACTCGCCGGCGTGGAAGTTCGTCAAGGAGTGGGGTCTGGCGCTGCCGCTCCACGCCGAGTTCCGGACGATGGCGATGATGTTCTACATCCCTCCGCTCTCGCCGGTGATGAGCACGATCGAGCGCAACCTCACCCGTCTCGATCTTCCGCCGGAGCGAGTCGACTTCGAGCTGTTCGACGAGCTCGACAAGGCGCGGCTTCCGATCAAGTACCTCGCCAACCTGTTCTCGGTCGGCAACGAGGACACCATTCGGGCGGTGCTGCGGAAGATGCTGGCGGTGCGTATCTACAAGCGTCGCCAGAGTGTGGATGGGCTCATCGACGACGCAACGCTGGCGCTGCTCGAGTCGGCCGGCACGAACGAGGCCGAGGTCGAGGCGATGTACAAGCTGACGACGCTGCCGACGCTCGACGAGCGGTTCGTGCTGCCGCCATATCACCGCGAGATGTCCATCGAGTCTCTCAACGACCCGCTGGCCTACAAGGGCGAGGTCGGCGTCGGGTACATCGACTCCCCGCAGAGGGGGTCGTGATGGCTGCGGCCGCCACCATCGCCCGCTGTTTCGCCTATCCGGACGACGGCCGCCTCGACGAGCTGCGCCAAGCGGTGGCCGCGTTGCCGGACGGCAAGGTGCGCACGCATCTGGAACGGTTCCTCTCTGCGATCGCTCCCCTGTCGTTGGGGGAGTGGGAGGAGCTGCACACCCGCACGTTGGATCTGTCACCACACGTCGTGCCCTATGTCGGCCATGTCGTGTGGGGAGAGAGCTACAAGCGGGGTGCCTTCATGGCCGACCTGATGCGAGCGATGACCGATGCTGGAATCGACATGGACGGCGAGCTCCCGGATCACCTGGCACCCATCCTGCGCTACCTCGAAGCGGTGGACGCACCGCACGAGGAGCTGGTCGAGGTGCTGCCGCAGGCCGTCGCCTCGATGATCAAAGAGCTGAAGAAGTCAGACCGCGACAACCCCTACCGGCACGTGCTCGAGGCGGCACGTGCCCAGGTGGCCATCGAGGTGCGAGTGGAGATCGGGAGTAGCCATGCCGGTTGATGAGCTGTTGTTCGCCGTCCTGCCGTACGTCGCGGCCGCCGTAGCCGTCGTGGTGAGTGTGGTCCGCTGGCGCCGCAACGCGTTCAGCGTGTCGGCGCTGTCGTCGCAGCTCCTCGAGAGCAGGAAGCTCTTCTGGGGCTCCATCTCGTTCCACTGGGGCCTGTCGCTGATCCTCGTCGGCCACCTGCTCGCCTTGATCGTGCCGAGTGCGTTCACCGTGTGGAATGGAGTTCCCCTGCGGCTCTATCTCCTGGAGATCACCGGATTCGGTCTGGGACTGTGGGCGGCCTTCGGCGTGGTCGTGCTGGTCTACCGGCGCCTGTCCAACAGCAGGGTGGCAGCCGTGACGACGCCGATGGACTTCGTGGTGTTGCTGATCCTCGGCGTGCAGATCCTCACGGGCCTGTGGATCGCCTTCGGCTACCGGTGGGGCTCGTTCTGGGGAACCGGGGTGTTCGTCCCGTATGTGCGGTCGTTGCTCGTGCTCGATCCCAGGGTCGACCTGGTGGCGCCGCTGCCCTTCATCCTGAAGGCGCATGTCGTGGCGTTCTGGGCGTTTCTGCTGGTGTTCCCTTTCACCCGCCTCGTTCACATCATCACCCTGCCCCTTGGCTATCTGTTCCGGCCCTGGCAGCGGGTGATCCGCACCAGCACCGAGCCCGGTGTGTATCACCCAACGTCGGAGCGCCCTCTCGAGCGAATCTGATCCTGCCGCGAGCCGGTTCAGATGAGCCAGTCGCCGGGGACGGTGAAGCCGGCGCGGAGGACGAGGTGGGCATGGAGGGCGGAAGCCTCCCTCAGTGGTCGTGCTCGAACGATCCGCGCACCGGCGCTTTCCGTGAAGGCGATGCTGCGGGCGTCCGGCATGGAGCGGGTTCGGTAGATCAACGGCGGGGGATGCCCGTCCCACCAGTCGTAGACGGCGTCCATCAGCCGGCCGGAAGCGTCGAGTAGCGGGTCGGGGTCGCGGCGACCCGAGACATCGATGCGACCGGTGCTGATGCGGTCGTCCAGACCGAGGGCGTCGAGCACCGCCTGGCGGGTCAGCCGGAGCGAAGACGGCATGCCGGCGAGCTCGACCAGCCAGGCCTCGCCGTCACGTTCGGTGATCGTCCTGGTCACGAAGCGCTCCCGAGCCGCCGCCGCCGACCTGTTCGCGGCATAGCGAACCCGGAATCGGGCCGACGGGGGGTCGAAGCGGTTGCGAACCGCGGGGAACGGCGTCCACGTCCACTCGTCGGGATGGCTGTTGTCGATACGCCACCACGAACCCGGCGCCGGGGACAGCCGCAATCCCGGAGGGCGGCGATCCGGGAAGTGGGTCAGGACTGGTCTCCGGCGGACCGGATGAGCTGCACCACGGTCTCGTAGCGGCCCCGGGCGAACAGATCGGCCAGGGTTGCTCCACCGAGATCGTGGCGCGGCGTCGTCATGAGCATGTCGGCGGACCGTGGATCGTCGGTCATCTCTCCAAGAGCGCCGAGCACCTGCTCCAGCCCGGTGCGGGTGTCCCCCCGCCGCCGGTCGAACTGCCAAGCGGGGTGCAACGTGACGCGACCGGTGCGCCAGCCGAGCAGCCGGCCCCGGTGCCGGCGCCGGTCGACCCCCTTGCGATCGTTGATCGAGTCGATGAGCTCGACGACCTCGGACGTGTTCAGAGTGTGCCGCATCTGGTCGATCGCCTGCTGTCGTTGCCGACGCTCATTGACCGTGCGCGCCGCCGACATGACGGCTGCGCCGGGATCTGCGAAGGGATCAACCGGCCCGGTCGAGCCGACGGCGAGGAACCGCACGGCCTCAGCCAGCGCAGCGTCGCTGCTCGCCCGATCCTCCAGGACTCGTATCGCCTGCGTCAACCGTGTCATACGACCTCCGGAATGAAGTCTACAACGTCTACGCCCACACGTCTACGGTGTCTACACCGGCTTTGGGGTGTATCGCCGCCGCCGCTCCGCGCCGGCTTCCCCTGGAGGGCGTGGACTCCGGTTGGGATTGTTTCCATCGAACGGTCCGAGGGTGCGCATTGTTGCTTGCGGTGTAGCCTCCCCGACCATGAGACTCTTGCAGGTAGCTTTTGCCATTCTTGCTGTCGTGCTCGTGGCCTGCGGCGGTGAGAGCGATGCGTCGGCCGGCGAGAACGACACGAACGCACCAACCGAGCAGACGCAGCCCTCGGGCGACGAGACGAGTGGTGGAGGCGCCGGCACAGAGCTGGATCCCAACTTCGACATCGGCGTCATCCCCGATGACTTTCCTGCCCAACTCCTCCCCGACTCCTTCACCGCAGGCTTCTACGCAGAGCTCGGTGGTGTCCGCAACGCCAATTTCGAGAGCGACAAGTCATTCGACGAGCTGGTGGCCGGCTACACCGAGAAGATCGGCGAGCCACCGACCGTGGTCGAGGGCGAGCAACGGCTGGCCTCGTGGGTCGTCGACGATGTGTGGATCGTGAGCATCTTCGACGAGAACCCGACCCTGATCGGAATCAGTCACGCCGGGTAGTCCGGCCCTCCATTGTCCCAGATCGCTTGCGGAGAAGGTCGAGCCGCGTCAGGGCTCGACCTGGGTGCGCAGGAACACCGAAATCTCGGCTCCGCCGAGGATGCGATGGCGCGCCACGCCACGGACACCCCACTCCTTGGGTCGGTGCCGCGGCTACTTCACCGCGAACGCCAGCTTGCAGCTGGCCCGGTACTGGACGACCTTGCCACCATCGACGCGAGCGTTCATCGAGTGCACCTCGACCCCGGTGATGCCGCTGATCGACTCGGCCGCCTTCTTGACGGCCTGGCCGACGGCGTCCTCGAAGCCCTTGTCGGACACGCCGATCACCTCGATGACCTTGACTGCTCCCGTTTCGATGAAGTCGTTCATCGGTGCTCCTTTCCAGCACGACTGCGACGGCTTTGGCCATCGATGGTACCGACGCGCTGTCGGGCCGGACCGGAGCTAACGTCGGAAGACCGTGACACGCTATTCCTTTGCGCCGAGGCGAGGATTGTCGACCGGACGGGGCGGGCTGATGGCCCTCTCGTGGCCCCTCTTGACCCTCATCGTCGCTTTTGGCTCGATGCGCGGCGCCGTCAGCGGCATCACGGACACCACCACATCGGCAACGGCCGGCTTGCTGCTCTTGATGGCAATGCCGACGATGGTGCCCTTCCTCGTGTTCGAAGTGGATCCGACCATCGCGGCCGTCGCCGGTGCGGTGACCTCGCTGCCGCTGTGGTTCTTTCTCGGAACCCGCCTCGCCGCACATGCGTGGGCCTGGCGCGAGTGGTGGCGTCGCTATGTGGTGGTGGCGATTGGTTGGGCCGTCCTGTCGATCGTCCTCCTCGCCGCCGCCGCCTCGCTCTCAGCCTGACAGCAGCCGGTAGTCTCGCCCGATGGATCTCTACGAAGCCCTGTACACGACCCGGGCGATGCGCCGGGTCGCCCCCGATCGGATCCCCGAGAACGTCGTCAAGCTCATGCTCGACGCCGCGGTGCGGGCACCGTCCGGTTCCAACGCCCAGAACTGGCGATGGATCGCCGTCACCGACAAGCCGACCATCGAGCGGCTCGGCGATTACTACCGCGAGGCGTGGGGGCGTCTCAACGAGACCCTCTACGCAGGCGTCGATCGCACTGCGGATCCGGCGATGGCGAAGGTCGTGAGGTCGGCTTCCTGGCTTGCGGAGAACTTCGCTCAGGTGCCGTTGGTCGTGCTCCCGTTCCATCGCAACGATCCGTCCGGCGCATCGATCTATCCGGCCGTGTGGAGCATGATGCTCGCTGCCCGGGGCCAAGGCGTGGGGACAACGCTCACCACGGTGCTCGGCTGGTTCCGGGAAGCAGAAGTCGCTGACCTCCTCGGCGTTCCGCCGGACAAGGGATGGAAGAATGCCGCGGCGGTGACGTGCGGGTATCCGCTCGGTCGCTGGGGCGTAGCCGGGCGGGCGCCAGTGCACGACGTTGTGTTCGCCGATCGGTGGGGCGCACCCCCACAGTGGACCGTTCCCGATCCGCTGTGGACGTCCGGGGAGTCAAACGACCGCTGAGCCCTCGAAGGACGCCCGCCTGCCTCGACGGCGGCGGGTTTCGTGACACAGCCCGTGGCTACCATCGACGGCCGATGGACTATCAGGCGCTCTACCGAAAGTACCGCCCCCAGCGTTTCGACGAGGTCGTCGGTCAGGACCACGTCACCCATACGGTCGCCCGCGAGGTCGTCGAGGACAAGCTGGCCCATGCGTACCTCTTCGCCGGTCCGCGGGGCACGGGGAAGACCACGACGGCCCGTTTGCTGGCGAAAGCGCTCAACTGCGCCAACCGTGGTCCCGATGGCGAGCCGGACAACACGTGTGACTCCTGTCTTGGCATCGCCGCGGGCACGTCCCTCGACGTCATCGAGCTCGATGCCGCGTCGCACAACAAGGTGGAGGACGTACGCGAGATTCGGGTGAACGTCGGCACCGTTGCGGCCACCGCCGGCGCCCATCGCGTTTACATTCTCGACGAGGCCCACATGCTGTCGCGGGCCGCCGGGAACGCCCTGCTGAAGACGCTGGAGGAGCCACCCGACCACGTGGTCTTCGTGCTCGCCACGACCGAGCCGTACAAACTGCTCGACACCATCCGTAGCCGCAGCCAGCGATTCGACTTCCACCCGGTGGCCTCCGAGCGACTCATCGAGCACCTGGCCGATATCTCGGCGCGGGAGGCCATCGACGCCGATGAGGCAGCGCTGGCGATGGTGGCCGGTCATGCCGACGGCTCGGTGCGGGATGCGATGAGCCTGCTCGAGCAGGTAGCCGCGCTCGGCGATGGCGTGGTGCGACCCGAGGTGGTGACCCGGGCCCTCGGTCTTGCCGATCGTGACGCCTTCGGCAAACTCGCCAATGCCGTCGTAGCCGGGGACGCACCGGCCGCGTTGGGACTGATCGCCGAGCTGGCTTCCCGGGGCGCCGACCTCCGCCGGTTCGTGGCAGAGGCCGTGGAGTTCTTCCGGGGCATCTTCCTCGCCCAGTATGCGCCGAACCTCGAGGAGGTGGTCGACGAGCCCGCCGCTGTGATCGCGGAATGGCGCCGCTATGCAGCCGACCTGCCGTCGAGCGAGGTGCTGCGGGTCGTCGATGCGCTCGGCGAGACGTTGCTGCAGCTGCGGCAGGGGAGGGAGGAGCGGCTGGTCATCGAGCTCGCACTGCTGCGGCTCACCCGCCCCGAGACTGCAACGGATGCCGCCTCGCTCGCCGCCCGGCTCGATCGCCTCGAGAGCCAGGCCAAGAATGCGGCGGCCCGCCCTGCCGCTGCCGCCCCGCCGCGCGCCGCCGCGGCGGCGCCTTCTGTCCGATCTGCAGAACCAGAACGGGTGGCCGGCGAGGAAGACCAGTCGGCCGCCGCCGAGTCCGCAGCGGCAGTTGCCCCTCCCGGCGAGGAGGCTCCGGTGCCGGCAGCACCTCCGGCCGCCCCGGCCGAATTCGACCTGGGGGCCTTCGAGACCGTGTGGCCTGCGCTGGTAGCCCGTGTACGCGACACCGCCGGTCCGGTCCGGCACGCCCTCGTCAAGGTTGCGACCCCTGCATCCGTGGACGACGGTGTGGTGACGCTCGAGATACCCGCCCACATGCCGTTCCATCTCGAACGGCTGCGGGAGGATCGGGAGCTGCAAGACCAGATGACGGCGATCGCCGCCGACCTACTCGGTGGCGCCGTGGGGCTCGCCTTCGCCAGCGGAGAGGACGCCGTGGCAGCGGCCCCGGACGAACCCTCGCGTGCGCCGGAGAAGGACGAACTGCTCGCCGAGGGCGACGACATCCCGGATCCGGCGGACATGGTCGTGGATCTGCTCGGCGGCGAGATCGTCAGCGAGTAGCGGCGCCCCCACCGGCGCCGGTCAAACCGATCCCGGGCACTACGCTCATTGCCATGGGACGTATGCCGAAGGACATGCGCCAGCTCATGCAGCAGGCGCAGAAGATGCAGGAACAGATCGCCAAGGCTCAGGAAGAGCTCGCCGAGAAGACGTACGAGGGCAGCGCCGGGGGCGGTGTCGTCAAAGCGATCGTGAGGGGATCCGGGCGACTCGAGGAGGTCGTGTTCGACGCCTCCGTGCTCGATCCCGATGACCCGGAGCTGGTCGGGGACCTCGTCGTCGCCGCCGTGAACAGTGCCATGGACGCCATGAGCGAGGACGCCAGCTCTGCAATGGGCGGGGTCACCGGCGGGATCGACCTCGGGGGAATGCTGGGCTGATGTTCGAGGCGCCCGTCCAGCGGGTCATCGACGAGCTGGCCCGGCTGCCGGGCATCGGGCGCAAGACGGCCCAGCGACTCGCCTTCCATCTCCTCCACGTCGAGGCGGCGGATGCCGTGCGTCTCGGCCAGTCGATCATCGATCTGCGCGACCAGGTGCGGCTCTGCTCACGGTGCTTCAACGTGACGGCCGAGGAGCAGTGCAGCATCTGCCGGGACGTGCGGCGTGACCCCACCCTCGTGTGCGTGGTCGAGCGGGCGCAGGACATCGCCGTGATCGAGCGGACGCAGGAGTTCACCGGGCGCTACCACGTGCTTGGCGGCGCCATCTCACCCATCGAGGGCATCGGTCCCGACCAGCTCCGTATGCGCGAGCTGGTGGCACGAGTCGAGAACGAGGCCATCACCGAGGTGATCGCCGCAACCAATCCGACCGTCGAAGGCGACACGACGGCGCTCTATCTCGCCAGGCTCCTCAAGCCCCTCGGTGTGCGCGTGAGCCGGTTGGCCTCCGGGCTTCCGGTGGGCGGCGACCTCGACTACGCAGATGAGATCACGCTGGGGCGTGCGTTGTCGGGCCGCAACGAGCTGTAGACCGGGCTCCATGCGCGTCGTTGTCGTCGAGCCGTACTTCACCGGCTCGCACCGGGCCTGGGCCGAGGGCTACGCCGCGGCATCGAGCCACGACGTCCGGCTGGTGACCCACGACGGCCGCTTCTGGAAGTGGCGCATGCAGGGTGCCGCACTCACGCTGGCGACGGAGGTCACCGATCACATCCCCGCCCACGGTTCCCCGGACGTGATTCTGGCCTCGTCGATGACCAACCTGCCGGCCCTGCTCGGTCTGGTGCGGCGGGACCTGGGCGATCCTGCGGTCGTGCTGTACATGCACGAGAACCAGCTCACCTATCCGGTCTCTCCGCGCGATCTGCCCGATGCGTCCTATGCGATGGGCAACTGGCTCTCGATGGCCGCTGCCGATCTGGTGTTGTTCAACTCCGACTACCACCGCCGCGTCTGGTTCGATGCGTTGCCCCGATTCCTCAAGCAGTTCCCCGACTACCGGCATGAGGCACCGCTGATCGACGGCGTGAAGGGGCGAAGCGAGGTGTTGCCCGTCGGTATCGACCTCGAACGGCTCGACGGTCCCTCTCTTCGCGCCGATCCGCCGCTGATCTTGTGGAACCAGCGGTGTGAATACGACAAGGGCCCCGGCGAGTTCGTCGATGCGATGCTCGAGCTGGATGGCAGGGGTTGCGAGTTTCGCGTGGCGCTGGCGGGAGAGCGGTTCGTATCGGAACCCTCCGACTTCGACCGGCTCAGGAAGGAGGCGGGTCATCGCATTGCCCACGACGGCTACGCCGACGACGCCACCTACGCCGCGCTGCTCCGCTCGGCCGACATCGTGGTGTCGACGGCACGCCAGGAGTTCTTCGGCATCGCCGTCACCGAGGCGGTCTACGCCGGCGCATTCCCCTTGTTTCCGGATCGCCTGGTCTACCCGGAACGCCTCCCCACCCGCCACCACGGTCGCTGTCTCTACACAGACCGGGCCGACCTGGTCGCCAAGATGGAATGGGCGCTCCGGCACGCCGCCGACCGTGTCGCCGTCGCCGGTGAGCTTCGCACGACGATGGCAGCCTTCGACTGGTCCGCCATCGCTCCCATGTACGACGAGCGCCTCACTGCGCTCACGGGCTGACGGCCGTCACGAGGCGCGGGTTCTGCCCCGGGCTCGATCCCCGCGATGTCGGGCCGGCTGCCCCAGAGAAGAGCGCTGCGTCCCGCGAGCTCGTGCTCGACCCGTCCTCGTCTTCGCCGTGGGTCGTTGCGCTCGAACCATCACGTGAGGATCGAATGACACGACAACGGTCCCGCACCTGAGTGCGAGACCGTTGCAGGGGAGCTGCCCGGAGGCAGGTGTCAGTCGGTGTCTTCGTTGTCGCCGGCGCCATCGTCCTCGGTGCCGACGACGTTGAAGTCCCTGTCGAGCTGCACGTCGACCTGGTGCCCGTTGTCGAGTGTCACCTCGACCTCGTAGTAGCTCTCCTCGTCGCCGACCTCGGTCTCCGTCACCGAGCCTTCGCCGAGGTGGTCGAGCGCTGCGGCGCTCGCCTGGTCGTACGCTTCGCCCGTGATCGGCATGTCGCCGGCATCGTCGTCTCCGCCTGCTGCCACGGCGATTCCCCCACCGGCGAGAGTTGCCACCACGACCACCGCCGCGGCGATCGCCAACCGGCTGCGTTTCATGTCTTGTCGTCCTTTCGTCGTTGGGCCGATCTCGAGCCAGTGTGCACGAGGGAGCCTGACAGCCGTCTGAACCTCTCGCCGCCGTCGAGGAATCTGTTCAGCAGCCATTCAGGTGCATTGAGGCACAATGGGGGCCCGCCACCCGGGGCAGGTGTCGTGAAACTGCTGCTCATCGAAGACGACACGAAGATCGCCGCAGCGGTTGCACGCGGTCTCGGGGCCGAGGGTTTCACGGTGGAGGTGGCGGAGCGGGGCGACATGGGTCTGTGGATGGCCAGCGAGAGCAGCTACGACCTCATCATCCTGGATATCATGCTCCCGGGTCGAAACGGGTATCAAGTGTGCGCCGACTTGCGGGCCAAGGACGACTGGACTCCCATCCTCATGCTGACGGCCAAGGATGGCGAGTTGGACGAGGCCGAGGCGCTCGACACCGGCGCCGACGATTACCTGACGAAGCCGTTCAGCTGGTCGGTGCTGGTGGCGCGGGTCCATGCGTTGCTGCGCAGGACGAAGGACCGTAATCCTGCGCCCGTGCGAGCCGGGGACCTGAGGATCGATCCGATGAGCCGCCGCGTGTGGCGTGGCGATGCGGAGTTGCGCTTGACGGCGCGCGAGTTCGACGTGCTCGAGTTCTTGATGCGCCGGGCCGGTGCAGTGTTCGACAAGTACGAGATCCTCGACGGAGTCTGGGATCATGACTTCGAAGGTGATCCCAACGTGGTCGAGGTGTACATCGGGCGCCTTCGTCGCAAGATCGACGAGCCATTCGACCGGTGCGCCATCGAAACCGTTCGCGGCTCCGGCTACCGCCTCAATGCCGACGGTGGGTGAGCCCGAGGGCGGGTGGCGCCGCGCGATCCGATCCGTCCGCTTTCGCATCACAGCGCTGGCGACGCTGATCGTGGTCGTCGTGCTTGCCGCGACGGGTGTGGCGCTGGTCGTGCTGCAGCGCGGGCTGTTGTTGAGCGCCATCGATGAGAGCCTGCGCCAGCGCGCCGATGATCTCGAGGCGGTGTACGGCACGGGTGGCCTGCCGGAGACTCTCGGCATCGGGGCAGACGAGACATTCGTGCAGCTCACGCTCGAAGACGGCACCGCAGTCGCCGGCAGCGGCAATGTCGTGGGAACCCCGATCACCGTGCCCGCCGACGTTGCCGCCGAGCAGGTACGGACGGCGATGGTGCCCGCGGTGGACGATGATCCTTTCCGCTTGCTGGCGCGGAGCGTGGAAGGTCCAGGGGGATCGGCGGTACTCCTCGTCGGCGGCAGCCTCGACGATGTTCGCGATGCCGGAGCGACGCTCGCCCGGTCGCTGACGATCGCGATCCCGGTTGTGGCGGCGCTGCTCGCAGGGCTCGTGTGGTGGATCGTCGGGCGTGCTTTGCGTCCGGTCGAGTCCATACGCCGCGAGGTCGCATCGATCTCAGGCAGCGACCTGCACCGCAGAGTCCCGGAGCCGGCGACGGGTGACGAGATCGAGCGGCTCGCCGTGACGATGAACGCGATGCTCACTCGCGTCGAAGACGCCGGTCTCCGGCAACGCCGCTTCGCCGCAGACGCATCGCACGAGCTGCGCAGCCCGCTCACCCGCATGCGGAGTGAGCTGGAGGTCGATGTGGCGCACCCATCGTCTGCGGATCTTGCGGCAACGCATCGCAGTGTTCTCGAGGAGATCGATCGGCTGGAGCATCTGATGGACGACCTCCTGACGCTGGCGCGCAGCGACGCCGGCCGCATGACGGTCGAGCTGCGTGAGTTCGACGTCACCGAGGTCGTCGCGGGCGAGATCGCCCGCCTGCGTGAAACGACCTCTTTCGATGTGGCGATGGAATCCGAGCCGAAGCGGATCCTCGGCGATCCCGCCGGGATTTCCCGGGCTATGCGGAACCTGCTCGACAACGCTGCGAGGCACGCCCGGCGGCGGATCTCGGTCGACGTCGCCAGTCGCGATGGCTCGGTCGTGATCTCGGTTACGGACGACGGGCCAGGTGTTCCCGCCGGGTCGGAAGAAGCCGTATTCGAGCGTTTCGCCCGGCTCGACGAGGCGCGCTCGGCGCAGGCGGGCGGTACCGGGCTGGGGCTTGCCATCGTGCGCGACATCGTGGATCGGCACGGCGGCACCGTCGCTGTCGATTCCCGGCACCGGCCAGGAGCACGTTTTGTCATGACGCTGCCGGTGGGGAGCGCCGCCGCCGACGGTTAGTGGTTGACCCGGCGGACGTCGCCTCCCGTTCCTGCGTAGATGGGTGCGTCATGTGGGCGCGAGCTACGCAAGAACGCCACGGGCGGCTCTCGGCGTCGTTCCTGCGTAGATGGGTGCGTCGTGTGGGCGCGAGCTACGCAAGAAACGGAGGCTGCGTTAGCGGTTCGGGCGAACACCCGGCGTGTCGCTCTGGCGTAGGCGGTCGGCGCGATGGGTTGCCTCGACGAAGCGGACCGTACCACTCTGCGATCGCATCACGACGGAATGGGTCTCGACCCGGTCGCCGTGGAACTCGACGCCCGAGAGCAACGAACCGCCGGTCACGCCGGTGGCTGCGAAGAAGGTGTGGTCGGAGTCGACGAGGTCTCGCATCGTGATGACCTGATCGAGATCCAGACCCTCGTCACGGGCGAACTCTCGTTCCGAATCGTCGCGGGGCCACAGCTTGCACTGGATCTCTCCGCGCAGCGCCGCCATCGCACAGGCAGCCGTCACCGCCTCGGGAGAGCCGCCGATACCGACGAGGATGTCGATGCCGCTGTCGCGTTTTGCCGTCGAGATGGCGCCGGAGATGTCGCCGTCGCCGATGAGCGCGATGCGCGCCCCGGCGCCCCGCACCTGCCGCATGTAGTCGTGATTGCGGGGACGGTCCAGGATCACGGCCGTCAGGTCGGAGACGTTCTTGTCCAGAGCCTTGGCGACCCGGGCGAGGTTGTGGGAGACGGGAGCCTCGATGTCGATCGAGCCCGCCGCCTCTTCCCCGACGGCGATCTTGTCCATGTAGACGAGCTTTCCCGGTGCGTACATCGAGCCGCGCTCCGCCAGGGCAAGTACGGCCAGCGCACCGGGCTGGCCCTGGGCCGTCAGCCGGGTACCGTCGACGGGATCCACGGCGACGTCGACCTGGGGTAGATGCCCGTTGCCGACCACCTCGCCGTTGTACAGCATCGGCGCCTCGTCCTTCTCGCCTTCGCCGATGATCACGACGCCGTCCATGTCGACGGTCGACAGCATGTGGCGCATCGCATCGACGGCGGCCTGATCGACGGCGTTCTTGTCGCCGCGTCCCTGGTAGCGGGCGGCGGCGATGGCCGCCATCTCGGTGACGCGTACGAGTTCGAGAGCGAGGTTTCTGTCCGGTCGCTGTGCCATCACCCGCCTACTTTCACGATCAGGGCGTCACCCTGGCCCCCACCGCCGCAGAGGGCCGCACCACCGAGACCACCGCCGCGGCTGCGCAACGCATTGATGAGGGTCACCGTGATGCGTGCCCCCGTGGCGCCGAGCGGGTGGCCGAGCGCCACGGCCCCGCCGTTGACATTCACCTTGTCGTGGCCCACCTCCAGCATGTTGGCGGAGTGCAGCGCCACTGCCGCAAAGGCCTCGTTGATCTCGAACAACGCCAGGTCCGAGGCGTCCAGCCCCGACCGCTTGAAGGCAATACGCAGCGCCTCGGCAGGACGTTCGTGCAGTGAGGCGTCGGGACCGGCGGTCTGCCCGTAGGCGACGATCTCGGCGAGGATCGGCAGCCCGGCGGCCTCGGCCGCGGCCCGATCGGCGACGACGACGGCGGCCGCACCGTCGGAGATCTGCGACGCGTTACCGGCCGTGATGGTGCCGTCGGCCGTGAACGCGGCGCGCAGCTCGCCGAGTGATTCGGCCGTGGTGCCGCGCCGGATGCCCTCGTCGGCCGAGACCACGAGTGGATCACCACGGCGCTGCGGAACCGTGACGGGCACGATCTCGTCCGCAAATGCCCCCGACTCTATCGCGGCTCCGGCGCGGTCGTGGGAGGCGGCAGCCCATTCGTCCTGCTCGGTGCGGCCGATGCCGAGCTGGGTGTTCTTGAGGTCGGAGGACTCGCCCATGGTGCACTGATCGAATGCACACCACAGTCCGTCGTGGGTCATGGCGTCGATGAGCGTGGCGTCGCCCATACGCAGCCCGTGACGAGCCTTGGGCAGCACGTACGGTGCGTTGGTCATCGACTCCATGCCGCCGGCCACCACGAACTGGGCTTCGCCGAGACGGATGTGGCGGGCGGCTTCGGCAATCGCCGTCATGCCGGAGAGGCAGACCTTGTTGATGGTCGTCGCCGGCACGGTCATGGGTACCCCTGCCTTGGACGCCGCCTGCCGGGCTGTGATCTGGCCTTGACCGGCTTGGATGACGTGCCCGAACAGCACCTCGTCGACGCTTCCGGGCTCCAAGCCGGCTCGTTCGAGGGAGCCACCGATTGCGGCCGCCCCCAACTCCATCGCGGTGAGCGGTGTGAACGCACCGCTGAACCGGCCCACGGGTGTCCGTGCAATGGAGCAGATCACGGGATTTGTCATGTCCACCCTTTCACCGTATGCGCTGAGGTCGAGTGTACGGCACACCGGTGCCGGCGATTTCGCCGCTCTGCGACAGACGATTCCCCGGGGCGGAGTGCCATACTGCGGACCGATGTTGCCCTACAACCTGGATCACGTTGCGCTGGCCGTGCACGACCTCGATGAAGCAATCGCCCGCTTTGGCGACCAGTACGGCGTGGTCCCAACCCACCGCGAGGTGGTCGAGGAACAGGGGGTCGAAGAAGCGATGTTGCCGGTGGGTGGATCCTTCCTGCAGCTGCTGCGGCCGCTGTCGGCGGACAGTCCGGTCGGTCGCTTCCTCGCCAAACGAGGGGAAGGCATGCACCACGTTGCGCTGGCCGTCGCCGACATCGAAGCGGCACTCGAACATCTGGCGAACCAGGGCTTCCGGCTCATCGACGAGAGCCCGCGCATCGGAGGTGGTGGTCACCGCATCGCATTCGTGCACCCAAAGGAGTTCGCCGGAACCCTGATCGAGCTCGTGGAGCGGACCGAGTGACGACACCCGGCCATGACATCACGGGCGGAGCGACGCCGGAGGTGGCGGCAGCCATCGCCGCCGTTGTCGCCTATCTGATCGACGCCGAGGCGACGGCCCGGGCCACGCCGGCGAAACGGCCACGGCAGAGCTCGTGGGTGCTGGCGGGACGCCCCCGCGAGACCGCGGCTCCGTTGCCATCCCACACGTTCGATGCTCTCGGGTGGGCAGAGGCCGCCGAGCCCGAGGACACTTAGCGCCCCGTCGCACAACATCTGCCCTGCACATCGCCGACCTCGTGTCACGGGTCACTGCCGCGCCGGATCAGGTCCGACCTCGGGCAGCATCGAGCGCTTCGACCGCCTCGTCGGGCACGCGGAGATCTCCACGCCCGACACCGACGCGGAGCCCGGCCTTGTAGCGGCCGTGGTAGTCCGACCCCCCGGTCGCCACCAACCCCAGCGTCGAACAGATGCCCGCAAGGTGCTCCCGCATGTCTTGGTCGTACTCGGCGTAGTGAGCCTCTATGCCGGCAAGTCCCGATGCCGCCAGCTCCTCGAAAGCACGCCGGAAGTCGCCGGCGGACAGGCCGAGCGTGTGGGGATGGGCGATGACGGGGAGTGCTCCGGAAGCTCGCGCCAGCTCGATCGCTTCTCGTGCGTCGAGGCGTTCTCGTGAGACGTAGGCGGGCCGGCCCGTGCCGAGCCAGCGGTCGAACGCCTCGGCCATGCCGGCTGCGTGGCCGCGCCGCACCAGCAGTGCGGCGATGTGAGGCCGTCCGACGACGTCGCCGCCAGCCTCGGCGAGGACGTCGTCGTGGGCGATGTCGATGCCGTGGTCGCCGAGCCTCTCCAGGATGCGTTGATTGCGCACCGTACGCGCCTCCACCAGCCCCTGCAGGCGGTCCTGCAGCGGGCCCGGGCCGGGCTCGAGGAAGTACACGAGCATGTGCATCGTGCCCGTGGGCCAGTTCACCGACAGCTCGGTGCCCGGAATCAGGCGTATCCCGAGCCGGGCTGCCGCATCGGTGGCCGCGGCGATTCCTGCGAGCGTGTCGTGGTCGGTGAGCGCCAGGGCATCGAGGCCGGCGACGGCGGCGAGACGGACGACCGTTTCGGGTGAGTCGGTGCCGTCCGAGCAGGTGCTGTGCAGGTGGAGATCGACCGGCAACGGTCAGATCAACAGGAGCATCGCCGCCGCGTCGGCGGAATCCCCGCCGAAGGCGAGATTGGCGAGCACGAAGAGCACGATGCCGATCGCAATCCAGATTCCGATGCGCTTGGCCCGGCCGATGATCTCCTGTTTGCGCCGAGCCTTCTGCTCCTCGGCCTGCTTGGCCTCGCGATTGGCTCGTTGCCGTGCGCGCTTGTCGGTTGCCATACCGCGAGTCTAGGAATCCACAGGATGGGCCGCACCACCGACGTTCAGCGCTCGATCGTCACCGAGTTGAGGTACATCGCCTCGAGGGGCGAGCTTGGTTCGCCACTCGGCCCCACTCCCAATGGGAGCGCAGCTATGGCGTCCAGCACCCCATCGCCCTCGACGACCCGGCCGAAGACGCTGAACTGCGGCGGCAGGGGCGCTTCTCCGAACATGATGAAGAACTGCGATCCGGTGGTACCCGGCCCGGCGTTCGCCATCGCCAGCACCCCTCGCTCGTATACGAACCCGTCCGGCGGGAACTCGTCGGCAATCACGTAGCCCGGCCCACCACGTCCGGTCCCCGTTGGATCGCCCGCTTGCAGGACGAACTGCGGCACGATGCGGTGCGACACGGTCCCGTCGAAGTAGCCGGCCTCGGCCAGGAAGACAAAGGAGTTGACCGTCGCCGGCGCCATCGCAGGGTCGAGCTCCACCGTGATGTCCCCGCACGAGGTGGAGATGACGGCCGTCGGCGTCGATGCCGAGTCGATCCCGAGGTCGTCCGGGGCATCGAATTGCATCTCGACCCGCTCCGGCGGCTGATCTGCGCCGCACGCCGTGGGCAGGGCCCGATACCCGGCGTAGTCGGTGGCGGGTCGCGCCGGTGCGTCGAGCGGCACTTCCGTGACGGTCGTCGCCGGCGGCGTTGTCGTCGTGACGGCAGCTTCATCCGTCGCTACGGTCTCGCTGCTTGCTCCGGCATCGTCGTCGCCGCCACAGGCGGCAGCAAAGACGACCAGAGCGATGACGGATGCGATCAATCGGGTGCGAAGTGTCGGTGGCATGGAGCCGGATGCTATCCGGACCCGGGGGCTGTGGGCGAGGCAACGACGTTGGGCTCTGCCCAGGCGTCGCTTCCAGATGCTTCAATGATCGTATGGACACGCTCTCGCAGGATCAGTGCCAGGCGTTGCTCGAACAGGAGCACGTGGCACACATCGGCGTCATCACGGCCGAAGGTCCGTACGTGACACCCATCTCGTACGTGAACCTGGGCAACAAGCTGGCCTTTCGCACCGCGCCGGGCCGGCGAACCGAGGCGATCGAGACCGATCCCCGCGTGTCGGTGGAGGTCAGCCGGTACAACTCCGAAACGGGAGACTGGTCGAGCGTCATCCTCACCGGCACGGCTCAGGTGATCCGCAACGACCCCACCCGAGAGCAGGTCGTGGTCGACGCATTGTTCGACAAGTACCGAGATGCGTACGACAACCTGCTGTCGATGCCCGCGGGCAGGGGCCCGGGCACCAGGTTCATCGTCGTCATCGACATCACCGACATGTCGGGTCGGACATCGGGAGGCTATCTCCAACCGAGGACACGGCCGGGCAGGCTCTAGGAGTTTCGACCCCGAGCATTCGCTCGGGGTCGAGCTCATGTGTCGGCCCTTCGGGCCGGCGTTTGTTGGTCCGTTCGGCGGCGGAGCCACCGAACGGAGGTTGAAGGGGGAGGCGCGGAGCTTCCCCCTTCAAACTTCCCCCTCGTTCATCGTGATGGCGGCTTTGCCGTCATCACGATCGAGGACAGCGCGGCGGAGCCGCACGTCACAAAACTCGATCGAGGCCTGCCTCGATCGAGATGCCCTCGATCGAAATGATCGGTGGAGGCGCACCGGTACACTCGCCGGGGTCATGGGGATCATCGTCCAGAAGTTTGGCGGCACGTCGGTGGGGAACGCCGAGCGGATCCGTCGTGTGGCGGCCCGGATCGCCGAGACTCACAACGCCGGGAACCATGTCGTGGCAGTGGTGTCGGCGATGGGGAGATCGACGGACGAGCTGATCGACCTCGCCGGTGAGGTGAGTCCCGCATCGCATCCCCGCGAGATGGACATGCTCCTCACAGCCGGGGAGCGCATCTCGATGGCGCTGTGTGCGATGGCGATCCAAGACCGCGGGGTCCCGGCGATGAGCCTCACCGGCTCCCAGGCGGGCATCCTCACCACCTCGTCCCACGGCGAGGCCGAGATCATCGACATCAGGGGGGACCGTGTTCGCCAGGGGCTGGACGAGGGCAAGGTGGTCATCGTTGCCGGGTTCCAGGGATTCAGCCCGGACTCACGGGACATCACGACACTCGGCCGCGGCGGATCCGACGCCACCGCCGTCGCCCTGGCCGCCGTTCTCCAGGCCGACGTCTGCGAGATCTATACCGACGTCGACGGCGTGTTCACGTCGGATCCACGGCTGATTCCCGATGCCGTGAAGATCGACGAGATCGGCTATGCCGAGATGCTGGAGCTGGCCGGTGCCGGTGCCGGCGTGCTGATGGCGCGCTCCGTCGAGTTCGGACGGCGGTACAACATCCCCATCCACGTCCGCTCGTCGTTCCACGACGGTCAGGGCACCTGGGTCAAGGAGAAGACCATGGAAGAACCGATCGTCCGCGGCGTCGCCTCAGACACGAGCGACGCCAAGGTGACCGTGCACGGTGTTCCGGATCAACCCGGTGTGGCCGCCGCCGTGTTCGAGGCGCTGGCGGATGCGGGTGTCAATGTCGACATCATCGTGCAGAACGTGTCGCACCATGGCACGACGGACATCAGCTTCACGGTGGCGAAGCTTCAGGCGGAGGATGCCCTCGAGGTCACGCAGAAGGTGGCCGGAGATCTCGAGGCACGCGGGGTGGACCTCGATCCCGACATCGCCACGGTCACCCTCGTCGGCGCCGGCATGAAGTCGGAGCTGGGCATCGCCGCCCGGATGTTCCGTATCCTCTCGGCGCACGACATCAACATCGAGATGATCTCCACGTCGCCGATTCGCATATCCTGTGTCGTGCGCGGCAGCGACATGGAAGCGGCGGTTCGGAGCCTCCATGAAGGCTTCGCTCTCGCCCGCACGGAGGAGGCACCTTGAACATCGACCGGCCGACCGTCGCCATCGTGGGCGCCACCGGTGCGGTGGGCACGACGATGCTGTCCATACTCGAGGAGCGATCGTTTCCGGCATCCGATCTCCGACTCATGGCCTCGGCCCGGTCGGCGGGCCGACGCATCGCGACTGCATGGGGCGAAGTGGAAGTCGAGGATCTCGCCACTGCCGACCCGAGCGGTATCGACATTGCCCTCTTCTCGGCGGGCGCCGGTCGCTCGAAGGAACACGCACCGCGCTTCGTCGCGGCAGGAGCGACCGTGGTGGACAACTCCTCGGCGTTTCGAATGGATCCGTCGGTGCCCCTCGTCGTCGCCCAGGTGAACGATGCCGCCGCCGCCAGTCATCGAGGGATCGTCGCCAATCCGAATTGCACGACGATGGCGTTGATGATGGCCGCCGGGCCGCTGCACGATGCGGCTCGCATCCGCCGGATGACGGCCACGTCGTACCAATCGGTGTCGGGTTCGGGCCAGACCGGGATGGACGTCCTGACCCACGAGCTCGAGATTCTCGGCAAGGACCGCGAGCTGCTGGCCTCCGGGGGATGGTCCGACCCCGGCGGCGACCTCTACTCACGGCCGATCGGCTTCAACGTGCTACCCCACGCAGGCAACTTCACGGAGCTCGGTCACACGGACGAGGAGTGGAAGCTCGTCAACGAGACCAGGAAGATCCTCGATGACGACGACATTCTCGTCGAGCCGACGTGTGTGCGTGTGCCCACCATGGTCGGGCACGGGATCGCCGCCACCATGTTCTTCGAAACGCCGCTGTCGCTCGATGAGGCCGTCGACGTGCTGGCGTCCGCTCCCGGCACGCAGCTCTGGGGCGATGACACGGTCCCCACGCCTCTCGATTCCGCGGGCATCGACGACGTGCTGATCGGCCGGGTACGGCCGACGCTCGGCGAGGCCGGCGGTATCAGTCTCTGGACCGTCGGCGACAATCTGCGCAAGGGCGCAGCGCTCAACGCCGTCCAGCTTGCGGAGCTGGTGCTGGCAACTTGAGGCGGTGGGCCCAGCGCTCTGCAACCGTCGCAGTCCTAGGATGAACGGCACTGTCATGGAGGGCTGTCAAAGGTCGTCGAAGTGAAAGCGAAGGCCAGCGTCACCGTAGCCCGCCCCGTCGCGGAGGTGTTCGACTACGTCACCGACGTATCCAACATGCCCTCCTGGATGACCGGAGTCCGCACCGCCTCGGCGATCGACGAGACCATGTCGGAAGGCTCGCGATACCTGCTCGAGTACACGGGCGGCTGGCGGTCCAACGATCTCGAGGTCGTCGTCACCGAATTCGAGCCGCCCTCCGTCTTCGCCTCACAGGTTGCTCGCGGTCCGTTTGCGTTCGAGGGCACCATGACGTTCACCGACCGGGGCGACGTCACCGAAGTGACGAACAGCATCGAAGCCGGTCCGGACAGTCTCGCGACCAGGATCGCCAGCCTGCTCTTCGGCTGGATGCTCCGCGGCAGCATGAGCCGCCGCCTCCTCGGCGAGCTGGAAGCACTCCAACAAAGCATCGAAGGCGGCGTCTCGCCCGAAGCAGGCCTCGGGCGAGTCTGAGTTTCGCCCGAAGCAGGCTTCGGGCGAGTTGTTTCGACCCCGAGCTTTTGCTCGGGGTCGAGTCTTCTTGTCGGCCCTTCGGGCCGTCGTTTGTTGCTCCGTTCGGTGGCGGAGCCACCGAACGGAGGTTGAAGGGGGAGGCGCGGAGCTTCCCCCTTCAAACAACCCCCTCCCCTGTGACATCGCTCCGCTCGTGGCTCGCGGCACTCGAACTGCGGGAGACTTCGGGCGGGTGTGGGGGTGCTCGAGGGGGTGGAGCTCTGCGGAACCCCCTCGTTGTGGGGTGCAGCGACCTGTGCGGTGCACCCCACCAGGTAGTCGGTGCGGCGCAGCCGCACGTCACAAACTCGTCGCAAGCCTGCTTGCGACGAAATAGGAACTCGACCCCCAAGCATGTGCTTGGGGGTCGAGGCTCTGGTCGGGACGGCCGGATTTGAACCGGCGACCTCATCGTCCCGAACGATGCGCGCTACCAAGCTGCGCCACGTCCCGAATGGGCGATTGTACCTGCTCAAGGAGTGCGCTCAACCTGGATCTTGGCGATACGGTTGCGATCCATGGTGAGGACGGTGAGGTTGAGTCCGTCGATGGTGATCGAGTCGCCCTCCCTCGGGATGCGACCGGCGGCCGACAGGTAGAGCCCGGCCACGGTCGCATATGGCCCGTCCGGCAGCGTTGCGTCGAGAGCGTCCTCGAGATCCTCGATGGAGAGCCGCCCATCGGTGACCCACTCACCTGCATCGGTCTGCACCGCGCTCGGCTCGCCCGGGTCGTACTCGTCCCGCAGCGTGCCCACGAGCTCGGCGACGAGATCCTTCACAGTGACGATGCCCTCGACACCTCCGTGCTCGTCGAGGATCACGCCGAACACCGAGCGGCGAGCTCGCATGTCCTGCAGCACGGAGAGGATCGAGGCCGACTCGGGGATGAAGCGCGGCGGCCGCAACAGGCTGGGGATGACGGCGGGCACGTCGGGATCGGGCAGTTGGAAGAGGTCTTTCACGTAGAGGATTCCCTGCAGGTGGTCGAGGTCGCCCGAGGACACGGGGAATCGGGAGTGTCCTGTCGTTGCGATTCGCTCCCTGACGTCCTCCAGCGTGAACGGCATGTTCAGGGGGACGATCTCGGTCCGCGGGGTCATCACCTCACGCACCGGCCGGTCGGCGAGCGTGAACAGGGCGTCCAGGATCTCATGCTCGACCTCTTCGATCTCCCCCTCGGCGAGTCCGAGCTCGGAGAGCGCCCGGATATCGGCCTCGGTCACGGCCGATGCGGAGTCGGCGTTCCGGAGGCCGAAGATTCGCATGACCGTGCGAGTGATGCCGGTGAAGAACCGAGCGATCGGTCCCAGGACCAGTGAGAGTCGCCAGATGGTGGGGGCGACGGCCAGTGAGAAGCGCTCGGGGTACCTGGCGGCGAGCGTCTTCGGGGTGATCTCGCCGACCACGAGGACGACGGCGGTCACGACGAGTGTCGCCACCCAGGGACCCCATTGTTCACCGAGCAGATCGATGAAGAGGGTGGTTGCCACTGCGGCGCCGAGGATGTTGACGAGGTTGTTGGCGACGAGGATCGTCGACAGCAGCCGGTCAGGGTCGGCGACCAGTTGCCGCACGCGGAGCCCGCGCTTGCCGTGACCCGACATCTGATGCACGCGCTCTCGCCCGATGCCGATCAGCGCCGTCTCGGACCCGGAGAAGAAGCCTGACGCCACTGCGGTGAACGCCAGCACCACGATGTAGAGGACGGTGGTTGTGGTCATGGCGTGGTCCCGACCTCAGATCGGGGAGGTTCCCCCTCCCGAGCGCTCACCGCCGATCACTCGTCGGGGGCGCTCGACGTCGCGATGGCCGTCTCGTCGCGCAATGCCTGCTCGACTGCCGTCCGTATCTCGTGGGCGGTGAAGGGCTTCACCAGCCACGCCGCAGCGCCGGCTCGACGAGCGAGGAACGCATCTGCGGCCCGATCCAGCAAGAGCACCACGGGAAGACGTCCGTGGCCCGAGCGCAATGCCGTGTCCCGCACGTCGCGGGCAACCGCCATGCCGCCCATGGAGCCAACCTGGAGATCCACCACCAGTGCCGCCGCGTTCTCGCCGATGGCGACCGAGGCGGCCGCGGTCGGGTCGTCCAGATCGACCAGCTCATAGTCGGGTGCAGTCAGCGAAGCATGGACCTCGTTGCGCACCCACGGCACGTCGGCCACGACGACGATACGGCTCATGGCGGGGCAGGATAGCCCTGCGAGGGATGGCGACCCGCACGTGCAGCTCGACGGGAGCGGCGGCGATCGTGGTCGCTGCGTTGGCGGGTGGCGGATTCTTCGTCGCGATGGCGACGCCGTAACATCGCGAGCTGCATGGCCCGCCTCCTCCGTCTCACCCTCATCGCCGTGTTCGTCGTGGCCGGCATCGCTCCCGCGCTTGCAGCCGATGGTGGCGATGAGTCCGTTGTCGTCGCCGACGTCAGAGGCCCGCTCGAGCAGCGCGGGCTCGACTTCCTCGCCGACGTCGTGGAGCAGGAACGCGGGCAGCTGGTGGTGCTCCAGATCGACAATCCGGGCATCGCATCGGGCGATCCGGGCAGGCTGTTCGCTGCCATCGAAGCATCCACGAGACCAGTCACCGCGTGGGTGGGCCCGTCGGGCGCAGAGGCCTACGGCGGCGCCGCATCCCTCCTCGAGATCGTTGCCTACTCGGCAGCGGCGCCCGGCGCCCGCATCGGCTATACCAGTCCGACTGTCGCCGGAGAGACCACCTTGACCGTGCGGGCGGGCAGTGATCCCGCGGTGGTCGCCGGTTTGGTGGACGGTGCGATCGAAGTCGCGGAGCCGGTTCCGGGGTTCGTCGACGAGGTCGTGCCCACCATCGGCCAGTTCATCGCATCGTTGCACGATCGATCCCTCGACACGGCAGCGGGCCCTGTCGTCGCTCGCACCACGACGACGGCGACGGCTGAGGACGGTACGGAGATCGTCGTCCCGGACGTGGAGGTGCGCTTCTTGAAGCCGTCGCTGCGCACCCGATTCCTCCGGCTCGCCATGCGCCCCGAGGCCATGTTCTTCTTCCTGGTGATCGGTCTGGCGGCAGCTGCGTTCGAGTTCTATGCGGCCGGCGTCGGCATCACTGCTGCTGTGGCATCTCTGGCGCTCTTCCTCGCCGGCTTCGGGATCGCTTCGCTGCCCATGCGCTGGGTCTCGCTGGCAGCCGTCCTGGGGGGGATGGTGCTGTACACGATCGATTTCCAGAACTCGTCGATCTCGTGGCGAGGTGTGCTCGGGTCACTGTTGTTGCTGGGTGGCGGGTTGACGATCACGGATGCTGCACCACAGTTCGGTCCGAGATGGTGGGCGGTGGTCCTGTCCGTCGTCGCCGTGGCAGCCTTCTACATGGTGGCGCTCACGACGGTCGCTCGCTCTCGCTTCTCGACGAGGACGATCGGCAGGGAACATCTCGTGGGCAGGTCGGGGGTCGCAGAGACGTCGTTCGACCCCACCGGGATCGTTGCGGTCGATGGTGCGCGCTGGAAGGCGAGGAGCCATCGCGCCGCCGGTGTGACCGCCGGAGACGCCGTCGAAGTGCTTGCAGTGAGCGGCGTGATGCTCGAAGTAGGGCCATTGGTCCCGGACGACCAAACTGTTCGCGAATAGCAAGCGAATCTGCCAGGATTTCCCTTGTGTCTCGTTTAACCTCTGGCTAGCTTCGTCCTCCTGCTGTTGTGAGGCCTTTGGTCTGGAGGTGCCCCCCGCCATGACGACGACCACGCTCGACCGCACTTGGCAACCGATTGCCCTGTGCAGAGGAAACCACTCTCATCTGTTCTTTCCCCCGAGTACCCAGGAACGCAAGGAGGAACGAGAACGTCGGGAGGTTCGAGCGAAGTCGATCTGCCAGATCTGCCCGGTGAAGGGACCATGTTTGGATTACGCCATGGTGATCCGGGAGCCCTACGGGATCTGGGGCGGCCTCACCGAGTCGGAACGTCGCCACCACCTGGCGTCTGCCGCCGTCTGACGGTCCGGACGTCGCCCCGGCGCGACGTCCACCCCCGAGCGTCGAGCCACTCGAGCAGCGGCACCGCCAGCCGCCTGCTCACACCGATCGCATCGCGGAACTCGCTGACGGTGAACTCGTCCGCCATCTCCGCAAGCCGCCCGGTGATCTCGTCGATCTGTTCGGGCAGGAAGGCGACATCGGGTGCGACCACGACCAGTCGCCCCGTGCGAATCGCGGCGTGCAGCGAGTCG
This sequence comes from Acidimicrobiia bacterium, assembly GCA_965216945.1. GTDB lineage: Bacteria > Actinomycetota > Acidimicrobiia > Spongiisociales > UBA5794 > DATHZQ01. Next base: position 2,059,756 of record CBDCGU010000003.1, read on the forward strand.
TCGTCGAGGCCGAGGCTCGAGGTTCGGGGCACGGCGAGGCCGTCGGCGCACAGCATGCGGCGGGCCTCCTGCCAGGCCGCCTCCAGCTCGTCGGGCCAGGCTGCGGCGAAGTCCGACAAGCGCACGCTGTCTGCGTCGGCGGACAGGCCGCTGCCTTCTGTCGCCACCAGTGCGTCGAGAAGCGCCGTCGGGATGCCGTGACGGGATGCCAGGGTTGCCTTGGGCGCCCCGGGCCGAAGCGGATTGTCCTTGTGGAACGCCGCAACGGCACGGCGGATCGCCTCGAGGGTGGATTGCGCCCACGCTCTCGTCATGAGCGCATCGCCGGCCTCGATCGCACCGGCCGGGAAGCCGCCCCCGCTGTCGACGTCCAGATCGCGCCGGGAGGCGATTCCCCGACCGTCGAGCAAGGCGGTCGCCCACGCATCCCGGTCGCCGGCGAGCGCCGCCTCGAGCCGGGCCACGTGTGCCGGATCGGCCGCACCGTGCGGAGGGGCCGGGTCGAGAACTGAGCCGCCGGCGACCACCACCCGCCGTCCCACCTCACGGACGACGAAGCGGTCGCCCATTCGCAGCGGTACCGGTGTGTCGAAGGTGACGAGGGCGGCCCCGGGCGCCTCGAGCCGCGACGCACTGATCAGCCGGATGCGCACCGGCCAGTGTCCCGTGCCGGCGTGGAGCTGATATGCGCCGCGATCTGTGACCGCACCGGGCCAGGCCCGCACCGGTGTGAGCCGCACCAGCACCCGTCGCGTCGTTCTGAATCCACCGGGCGTACCCAGCATGGTCCCGCGTGGTGCATCGTCCCGTTCCAGTCCAACGAGGTTGAGTGCAGTACGGTTGCCGGGCTCGATGCCGTCGGCTGCCGTCTCGTGGCTCTGCACGCTGCGAATGCGTGCCGCGGCGCCGTCCGGCCAGAGCTCCACGGTGTCGCCGATCCGGAGTCGTCCGTCGAGGAGCGTGCCGGTGACGATCAGACCCGCGCCACCGACGACGAAGGACCGATCGATCCACATGCGGGCTCTGCCCAGGTCCGGTGGGTCTCCTGCGGTGCGAAGGGCCGCAGCCAGAGCGTCTCGCAGCTCGGCCAGCCCCTCCCCGGTCGGAGCGGCCACGGGCACGACGGGCCAATCCTGCAACGTCGTGCCATCGGTGTGCTCCAGCACGTCGGCGGCGGCCAGCTCCGCCAGCTCGTCGTCGACGATGTCGATCCGGGTGAGAGCCACGACTCCGTGGGAGACACCGAGGGCATCGAGCACTGCGACATGCTCCTCGGTTTGGGGCATCCAGCCCTCGTCGGCGGCGACGACGAGCAGAGCGACGTCGAGGGCGCCCATGCCCGCCAGCATGTTCTTGATGAAGCGCTCGTGGCCGGGCACGTCGACGAACCCAACGGGGCGGCCGGCGAGCTCGGTCCACGCAAACCCCAGATCGATGGTCAACCCCCGCGCCTTCTCCTCCGCCCAGCGATCGGGATCGCGCCCGGTCAGGGCCTGAACAAGCGTGGATTTGCCGTGATCGACGTGGCCGGCTGTGGCGATCGTTGGCATCAGGCGAGTGCTGTCGCCACTGCGGCGTCATCGTCGGGGTGGACGGTGCGCAGGTCGACGTAGAGGGTGCCCTCGCGCCGGCGCGCCAATACGGGCGGAGTCGCTTCGAGGAGACGTCTCCACCGGGCGTCGCCGCGGTCCGGAATCGCCAGCACCGGGGTCGCGATCTCTTCACCCGGCACGGATCCAGCACCGGGAATGGAGGCATCCGCGATGATCTCCCCGGGCGCTCCTGCCCTCTTCCGCACGTCTTCGAGCCGGGTGCGCAGTGTCTCGTCGTTGAGCTGTGTCATCGCCCAGAACGGGATCTCGGCGCCCCTCCCGTCCGCATACAGCTCCAAAGTGAAGGCGAGAGCGGCGAGTTGCGGACCGTCGAGGCGGAGGGCACGCATCATCGGGTGCCGGGACATTCGATCGACGAGGTCCTGCTTGCCAACCGCGATGCCCGCTTGGGGACCGCCGAGCAGCTTGTCGCCGCTGAAGAGCACGAGGTCGGCCCCGTCGTCCAGCGTCTGCCGCACGGCCGGCTCGCCGCTGAGCCACTGGGGAGGGCGCCCATCGAGCCATGGCGTGCGGTCGTCGAGCAGGCCGCTGCCGACATCGGCGATGAGCGGCAGGCCGGCGTCGTGGGCGAGGGATGCCAGATCCCTGTATCCCACCTCCTCGGCAAACCCCTCGACCCGGTAGTTCGAGGGGTGCACTTTCAGCACGGCCGAAGCGTCCCTGCTCGCCGCGGCGTAATCGGCAGCTCGGGTGCGGTTTGTGGTGCCCACCTCGCACAGGGTCGCTCCCGAGGCGGCCATGAGGTCGGGAAGCCGGAACGAGCCACCGATCTCGATCAACTCGCCCCGGCTCACGACAACGGTTCCGGGCGCGGCAACGGCCGCCAGCGCCAGCAGCAGCGCACCGGCGTTGTTGTTCACCACGACCCCGGCTTCGGCCCCGGTGACGGCGCACAGGAGCTCGGAGATGTATGCGTGACGGCCTCCGCGCCGCCCCGTGGCGAGATCGAACTCGACGTTGCCGTATCCGGTTGCGATCTCGGCTGCGGCCGCAGCCGCTCCCGGATGGAGTGGCGCTCTGCCGAGGTTGGTGTGCAGGAGCACGCCGGTGGCGTTGATCATGCGCTGCGGCCGTCCCGCCGCAACGTGTGCGACGGCACGGCGGGCGATCTGTTCCGCCTCGGCGCCGTTGCCCGCGGCCCGTGCTGCCTCGATGGCGCGGCGTGCGATGGCGATGAGGACCGGCGGGGTGAGATCGTGTCCGGGCCCATCGGACGCCAGTGCTCGGGCCAGCGTGTCGACGGACGGTGGGTGCGCCGCATTCATGTCGCCAGACTACCGAGGGCCGGTATTCTGCCTCTCGTGCGACTCACGCCCACGCTGTTCGTGCTCTTTGCGATCGTTCCCCTGATCGAGATCGCACTGTTTCTCGTCATCGGCGACAGGCTCGGTCTGGGCCCGACGATCCTGCTGGTGCTGTTGACCGCGTTCATCGGTTCGATACTGGTGTCGCGCCAGGGCCGCGAGCAGATCCGGCGAGTACAGCAGGCGATCGTGACGGCCACCGAACCGGGACGTGAGCTGGCCCACGGCGCGATGATCTTGGTGGCCGGGGCCCTGCTGATCACCCCCGGGTTCCTCACGGACGTCGTGGGTTTCCTGCTGCTGGTGCCGGCGGTGCGCGAGATGATCAGACGCATCTGGATCAATCGGTCGAGGAACCGGATCGAGATCTTGTGACATCAGAGGCCCGTCCGTCCTCGAGCATCTGCCTCCTCCGTCCCCACGGCAACGATGGCTGTGAGGTGCTCATGGCACAACGCGGCGCCGGAGCGCGGTTCATGGGCGGAGCCTGGGTGTTCCCGGGTGGAGTTGTCGACGAGTCCGATGGCGGTGCCCTGGCACGGGCTGCGCTGGATGCAGCGGGTAGCGAAGACGTCCCGTGGCGGGCGGCTGCGCTGCGGGAGCTCGTCGAAGAGACGGGTGTCTGGCTCGCCGATGCTCCTTTCTGTGTTCCCGTCGGCCGCAGGCCCCACGGCCACGAGGTGTATGCCGCCGCCGCCGAGTCCTTGGATCACCGCTTTGCGGCGAGCACGCTGCGGTACTTCTCGAATTGGGTGACACCCACGGTCGTGCCGGTGCGGTTCGACGCCCGCTTCTATGTGGCCGCCGTTGGGCACGGCATCGACGGCGAGGCCGACGGGCGGGAAATGGACGCTGTCGACTGGGTGCATCCCCCGGTGGCGCTGGCAGCCGCACGCCGCGGCGACTTCGTGTTGCCGCTGCCGACTCGACACATCCTCCGCCAGTTTGCCGATCTGGGCTCGCCCGGGGCGATCCTGGACTTCGCCGAGCGCCAGGAGGGAGTGCCTGCGATTCAGCCGCGGCTGTCGACGGCCGAGGACGGCTCCCTGAAGGCAGTCCTGCCGGGTGAGCCCGGCTACGACGAGCTGACCGACGATCCCCCTGATCCGGACGCCCTGCAGCGCTCGGCTCGGGTGACGACCCTCGAGGGTGACTCGATTCCGGAGCTACAGCGCCGTGCGGATTGACCGTGTTCTCGCCCCCAATCCAGGTCCCTACACCGGTCCCGGCACCAACACCTACGTCGTCTTCGACGGGGGTCGCTCGGTGGTCATCGATCCTGGTCCGATCATCGACGCCCACCTCGGCGCCATCGAACATGCGCTGGCGGATTCCGCCCCCACGGCCGTGCTGGTGACTCACACGCACCCCGATCACGCACCGGCGGCCAACCCGCTGGCGCAACGGCTCGGCGTCCCGGCGCTGGGATTCGCTCCGGGCCCGCAATTCGAACCGGATGGGCTTCTCGCCGACGGCGACGAGGTCGAGGTCGGGGCCGCCCGGCTCACGGTCGTCCACACCCCGGGCCACACCCCCGACCACATCTGCTTCCTGAGCCAGGGCGTCCTCTTCACCGGGGACCACATCATGGGAGGGTCAACGGTGGTCATCGAGGACGCCGCCGAGTACATGGCCTCGTTGCATCGGGTGCGGGCCCTCGTCCCCACCCATCTCTGTCCTGGCCACGGCCCCGAGATTCCGGATGCAACGTCGATGGTCGACGCCTACATCGCCCATCGCGAGCAACGCGAGCGTGAGATCGTGGCGGCCGTCGCCGCCGGCGCACGGTCGGTCGAAGACGTCGTCGCCACCGTCTATGCCGGGCTCGACGCCTCTCTCGTGCCGGCGGCTACTCACCAGGTCGGGATACAGCTCGAGAAGCTGTATTCGGAAGGGCGAGTAGAGTTACGCCCCGGCTCCGGAGGGGGAGCCAAGATCGTCGACTTGCCAGGACACTCTGAATGAAGCGCGTCTCCGCATCGATCCTCGCCGTGCTGCTCCTGACCTTCCCGGCCTACGCAGCCACGGCACAAGAGGAGATCACCCCCGCCGACCTGGCGGAGGCCGATGCGCGCCGCCGCACGGTCTCGGCCGAGCTGGCTGAGATCACCGGCGACTACGACCAGGCCATCCAGCGCACGACCGAGACGGCAGAGCAGCTCAGGTTGCTCGCTGTGGAGCTGTCCGTCGCCGAGCGCACCCTCGTCGAACTGCGAGGCGAGGCCGAGGATGTCGCCCGCTCGATGTATATGGAGGCAGGGGCGAGCGGGCTTTCCCTGTTCGATGCCACGACGATCAACGAGATTCCGGTGCGTACCGGCTACCTGGAGCGGTTGTCGGCCTCCGGTGAGGCGACGTTGAGCCGCCTGCTCGCTCTGGAGTCGGCCTTCGCCGAGCAGCAAGCCAGGCTCGACGAGCTGCTCGCCGAGCAGGAAGCGGATGCGGCCGCGCTGGAAGCCCTGGCTGGTGAGATCTTGGAGCGGCTGGCTGCCGCTGATGCCGAGTACCGCGATCTGGTTGCGGCCTACGAGGCGCAGGAGGAAGCCAAGCGACGTGCCGAGGAGGAGGCACGCCGGCGTGCCGAGGAGGAGGCGCGGCGTCGGGCCGAGGCAGAGGCAGCCAACCAGGCGACCTCGACGACCGCCCCTTCGAGCGACGACGGGGCGACGACCACTACGGCTCCGCCGACGACCACCCCTCCGCCGGTGGCCACCGGGGGCCGGGTGTGTCCTGTCAACGGTGCCGTGTCCTTCACCGATTCGTGGGGGGCGCCCCGGTCCGGTGGCCGCACCCACCAGGGTGTCGACATGATCGCCGCCCGCGGCACACCCCTCGTGGCCATCGAATCGGGAAAGATCTCGCGGATGAGCAGCAGCTCGCTCGGGGGGATCACCCTGTGGATCGCCGGTTCCAGCGGAGACAGCTTCTACTACGCCCATCTCGATGGTTATGCCTCCGGCGTGTCGTCGGGGATGGCGGTCTCCGCGGGCGAACTCATCGGTTACGTCGGCAACACCGGAAACGCCCGATACACCGTGCCCCACCTCCACTTCGAGCACCACCCCGGCGGCGGTTCCGCCGTCAACCCCTACCCCTTGGTCGCATCGCTCTGTTATTGAGGTGGTTTCGACCCCGAGCATTCGCTCGTCGGTTTCGCCCGAAGCAGGCTTCGGGCGAGTTCAGGTGTCGGCCCTTCGGGCCGTCGTTTGTTGGTTCGTTCGGTGGCGGAGCCACCGAACGAAGGTTGAAGGGGGAGGCGCGGAGCTTCCCCCTTCAAACATCCCCCTCCTGGCGACGTCGATTCGCTCGTCGGTTTCGCCCGAAGCAGGCCGTCGTCCAGGGTTCCGCAACCTCGTCAGACGAGACTCTCCGTCTCGCCGGCTCCTCGCGAGCCGCTTGCCGCCATCTTCTCGAGTTGTTCGGCCAGGACGGCGATGCGGGAGGTGCACGTCTCGTCCTCGGCGGGAGGGACGAGCTCGACGAGACGCTTGGCGGCGTCGTTGATCGCTCTGGCGGCGGGAGAGTCCGGGTGGGCTCGCACGACCGGGCGTCCGTCGTCCCCGCCTTCGACCACGGTCGGGTCGAGCGGGATCGCCCCGAGCAGCGGTACCCCGAGATCGTCGGCGAGCTCCTGGCCCCCTCCTCTGCCGAAGAGGTCATAGTGGCGGCCGTCCTCGGTGGTGAATCCGGACATGTTCTCGATGACACCGACCACGGGCATGAACGAGCGCCGCGCCATGTCGGCCACCCGAGCGGCGACGCGCTGGGCGGCCCGCTGCGGGGTGGTGACAACCACCATCTCCGCCTGCGGGAGGAGGCGAGACAGCGCCATCTGGATGTCGCCGGTACCGGGGGGCATGTCCATGACGAGATAGCCGAGATTCTGGGGCCATGCGACATCGTTGAGGAACTGCTCCAGCGCCTTCGACAGCATGAGACCCCGCCACATGAGGGCTGTCTGCTCGTCCTCGACGATGAGACCCGTCGACACCAGGTGGAGGCCCTGGACGTATCCGGGGACGATCCTGCGGTCCTCTCCGGCCTCGAGCCTCACACCGCCGGCGCCGAGCATGCGCGGGATCGAAAAGCCCCAGATGTCGGCATCGAGCAAGCCGACCTCGTGACCCTGCTCGGCGATGGCCAGGGCGAGGTTCACGCTGAGCGACGACTTTCCGACGCCGCCTTTGCCGCTGCTGACGGCGATCACCCTGGTGAGCGGGCTCACCTGCGTCGGTGTGGCATTGTCCCTCGCATGGCGGCGGGCCCGCTCCATCAAGCTCGATCGCTCGGCCTGGGACATGGCGGACACTTCGACCCGAGCCTGCTCCACCCCGGGCAGCGCCATCACCTTGCGAACGACGTCCTGTTCGATCTGGTCACGCATCGGGCAGGCGGCGATGGTGAGGGCGATGCGAATCACGACATCGCCTCCCGAGATCCGGACGCCCTTGAGCATCCCGAGCTCGACGATGTCGGCACCCAGCTCGGGGTCGATCACGCCACGAAGTGCGGCCTCGATGTCCCGGTCGGTGATCACCCGAGAATCGTAGGCGCGGTTGAGGCATTAGCACTATCCCGATAGTGGCAATCCAGGGCGTATACTGCCGGCAGGTCAACACAGCGCTGCTGCCCGAGGAGGTCTCCGGACCGTGATGACAAACGAACCGACCGCCGAGGAGACCGTCATCGCGCCGGTCATGCTCACCGAATCCGCCGCCGCCAAGGTGCGCGAGCTCATCGACGCCGAGGGCGATCCGTCGCTGGCGCTGCGGCTGGCCGTCCGCCCCGGCGGTTGCTCGGGATTCTCCTACGACATGTTCTTCGACAGCCAGATCGACGACACCGACATCGTCAGTGAGAGCGGTGGCGTGCGGCTGGCCGTCGACGCCGAGTCGATCGCCATGGTCAGTGGCGCCACGGTCGACTTCAAGGACCAGGGACTGAGCGGTGCCGGGTTCGCCATCAACAACCCGAATCAGCAGCGCAGCTGCGGTTGCGGGCAGAGCTTCTGCTGATCCTCGAGCAGTAGCCGCCCGGATCTCCGCCGGGCAGGTTTCGCCGATCCGTCGCCGGGAGGTGTTCTTCCATGCCCAAGATCATCCACGAGCCCGCCTCTGCGCCGGCTGCTGCCGGACCGTATTCGGTGGCAACCGAAGCACGCGGGTTCGTCTTCGTGTCGGGTCAGGTGGGGATCGATCCGGAGGTGGGCTCGATCGTCGAGGGTGGCGTGGTCGCCCAGTGCCATCAGATCATGAAGAACCTCGGGGCCATCCTGGGTGATCTCGACCTGGGGTACGGCGACGTGGTGAAGACCACGATCTTCCTGGCCGACATCGACGACTTCGGCGCTGTGAACCAGGCCTACAACGAGTACGTCGCGGATGCCAAGCCGGCTCGTTCGACCTTCCAGGTGGCGGCGCTGCCGTTGGGCGCCGCCATCGAAATCGAGGTCATCGCCGCTCGTTAGCATGCGAGATCTCGGCCCCAGGAGGTCTCCCTTGCACCGCGACGAAATCCTCTCAGCACTTGGTCTCTCGGACGAGAACTCGGGCCTGTATGTGGGTGGCTGGAAGGATCCCTCCGGGAGCACGCTGACCAGTTACGCACCGGCGACGACCGAGCCCATCGCCGACGTCGTGCAGGCATCGCTCGGCGACTACGAGGTCGCCATCGGCGAGGCGATCGAAGCGTTCGAGGAGTGGCGCATGCTGCCGGCTCCGCGCCGTGGTGACTACGTGCGGCGCATCGGTAACGCGCTGCGCGAGTACAAGGAGCCGCTGGGAGCGCTGGTGGCCATGGAGATGGGCAAGATCAAGGCCGAGGGCGAGGGCGAAGTCCAGGAGATGATCGACGTGGCGGACTTCGCCGTTGGTCTCTCCCGCCAGCTGTACGGGCTCACCATGACGTCGGAGCGGCCCCGCCACCGCCTCTACGAGCAGTGGCACCCGCTGGGCCCGATCGGGATCATCACCGCCTTCAACTTCCCGGTGGCGGTCTGGAGTTGGAATGCTTTCATCGCCGCGGTGTGTGGCGACTCGATGGTCTGGAAGCCCTCGTCGCAGACACCGCTCGCCGCGGTCGCCGTCACCAACATCGTCCATGAGGTGATGGATGGCTCGGGTTTCGAGAGCGTGTTCAACCTCGTCGTCGGGCGCGGCTCGGAGGTGGGCGATGCGCTCATCAACGATCGCCGGGTGCCACTGATCTCGGCGACGGGCTCGTGCAACATGGGGGAGAAGGTCGGTACCGCGGTGGCGAAGCGGCTGGGTCGTTCGCTGCTCGAGTTGGGTGGCAACAACGCCATCATCGTGATGGATGACGCCGATCTCGATCTCGTCACCCGTGGCGCCTTGTTCGCCGCCGTCGGCACGGCGGGGCAGCGTTGCACGTCGTTGCGGCGGCTGATCGTCCACCGCAACGTGTCCGACCAGATCGCCAAGCGACTCGGCGAGGCCTATGGCCAGGTGGCCATCGGCGACCCCCTCGACGACGGCACCCTCATGGGTCCGCTCATCAACCAGAGTGCCGTCAACGACTACGTGGCGGCAGTCGAGATCGCCCAGGAGCAGGGCGGCGAGGTGCTGGCCGGGGGCAATGTTCTCGACCGGCCGGGGCACTTCGTCGAGCCGACGATCATCAAGATGCCGGCGGACGCCGAGATCCTGAAGATCGAGACGTTCGCTCCGATTCTCTATCTCGTCGAGTTCGACACGCTGGATGAGGCCATGCGGATCCACAACGGTGTGCCCCAAGGACTGTCGTCTGCCATCTTCACGGATTCGATGCGCGCCGCCGAGCGATTCCTGTCTCCGGAAGGCTCGGACTGTGGGATCGCCAACGTCAACATCGGCACGTCGGGTGCCGAGATCGGCGGGGCGTTTGGTGGGGAGAAGGAGACGGGCGGTGGGCGTGAATCCGGCTCCGACTCGTGGAAGGCCTACATGCGTCGCCAGACCGTCACCATCAACTGGAGCACCGATCTCCCGCTCGCCCAGGGCATCGAGTTCGGCTAGTTCGCACAGAGGGCATCGCTGCGGGACGACGAGGTCGGACCACTCGATGGCCCCCCGGGTGATGTCGTCGACCTCGGCCTTGGACGGCCGCGTGCTCAATACCTGATCGGGACGAACGTCTGCTCGTGCATCGGCGGGCGCACGTAGGGGAGGTCCTCCCGATCGGGGAGGTCGACCGGATCCGGCAGCACGTCGTCGTAGTCGAACTGCGAGAGGATGTGGCTGATGCAGTTCAGCCGGGCGTTCCGCTTGTCGTCTGAGGGGACCACGAACCACGGCGCCTGTTTGATGTCCGTGTACTGGAACGTGGTGTCCTTCGCCATCGAGTACTTCACATAGAGCCGGTGCTCCTCGAGATCCATGTCGGAGAGCTTCCACCGCTTCAGCGGCTCTTCGTTGCGCGACTCGAAGCGTCGCCGCTGCTCATCCCAGCTGACCGAGAACCAGTACTTCAGCAACGTGATTCCCGACCGCACCAGCATCCGCTCGAACTCGGGACAGCTTCGCAGGAACTCCTGATGCTGCTCCGGAGTGCAGAAGTCCATGACCCACTCGACGTTGGACCGGTTGTACCAACTGCGGTCGAACATGACGATCTCGCCCGCCGCCGGCAGATGCTGCACGTAGCGCTGGAAGTACCACTGCGTCTGTTCGCGCTCCGTTGGCTTGGGGAGAGCCACGACCTTGACGATCCGTGGGCTGGTGCGCTCGGTGATGCGCTTGATCACGCCGCCCTTTCCTGCCGAGCCCCGGCCCTCGAAGATGATGGCGACCTTCAGGCCCTGTTGCTGCACCCAGTACTGGAGCTTGACCAGCTCCTCCTGGAGGCGCGCCAGCTCTGTCTCGTAGTAATCCCGCTTGAGGCGGCCCTTCTTCGTGTAGTTCTCCTCGCCGGCCGGCTTCGAATACACGACAGGGTCGTCTGCGCCTTCGGGCAACTCGGTCAGTGTGGCGGGATCCTTCACCGTGGACATGGGCCTCCTTTGGCGAACACCTCTGAGACTACCGCGGTGACCAGTGTCGTGGGATGGTCGTCTGCGGCCTGGCCGGCACCCGTCTCACAGTCCATTCGCCTGGATGATGTCGTGATAGCGCCAGAAACTCGAGCGCGGCGTGCGCCGCTGCGTCTCGTAGTCCACGTGGACGAGACCGAAGCGGCGGCTGTAACCGAAAGACCACTCGAGATTGTCGAGGAGGCTCCAGACGTAGTAGCCACGGACGTCGATCCCGTCTTGGATCGCACGGTGGACGCTCCGCAGATGCGCCTCCAGGAAGGCAACACGATCCACGTCGTCGAAGCTCCCATCGGATGAATCGGGGAAAGCAGCGCCGTTCTCCGTGACGAAGAGCGGGAGCCCGGTCCGCTGGGCGGTCGAGGCCAGGACGTCGTACATACCCGAAGGGGTGATGGGCCATCCCATCTCGGTTCGTGGCCCCGGCCTCGTGTCCGGGACGTGGAGGTCGTGGTAGTAGTTGACGCCGATCCAGTCGATGGGTGATGCGGCGACCTCGAGATCGCCGTGCTCGACCGGCATGCCACCCCACGGCTCGGCTGCGGCCAGGACTCGCTCGCCGTAGGCCGCATCGACGATCGGATCGAGCCACATGTCGTTGCGCCAGGTGTCGAGTGACTCGGCCGCCGTCTCGTGCTGCTCGCCGGGCTCGATGGCGTAGACGGGAGCCAGGTTGAGCACCGCAGCGACCGTCGCCGCACCTCCGGCCCGCAGCGCTTGCACCGCGAGGCCGTGGGCCAGGTTGAGGTGGTGGGCGGCACGAAACGCCGCCCGCATGTCGGTCAATCCAGGGGCGTGCACCCCCTCGGCGTAACCCAGGTACGAAGCACACCACGGCTCGTTGATCGTCGCCCAAGTCTCCACCGTGTCGCTGAGTGCGCTCCCGATCACGGCGGCGTACTCGCCGAAGGCCTCGGCCGTGAGCCGGTTCGCCCAACCGCCACGATCCTGCAACGGCTGGGGCAGATCCCAGTGATAGAGCGTCGCCAGCGGTGAGATGCCGTGTTCGAGGAGAGCATCCACGAGCCGGCGGTAGAAGTCGATGCCGGCCGGGTTCACCGGTCCGGTACCGGCCGGGATGATGCGGGGCCATGCGATCGAGAAGCGGTAGTGGCTGATGCCGAGCTCTGCCATCAGCTTCACGTCTTCGGCGAAGCGGTGGTAGTGGTCGGCGGCGATGTCACCGGTGTGTCCCTCGAACACCTTCCCCGGTTGCCGGCAGAACGTGTCCCAAATGGACGGGCCGCGCCCACCCTCCTTTGTCGCGCCTTCGATCTGGTACGCCGATGTGGCGGCGCCCCACACGAAGCCGGGAGGAAAGCTCAATCGGGTGGAGCTCATCCGAAGCGGTACCCGACGCTGCGAACCGTCACGATCCAGCTACTGCGCTCCTCGCCCAGCTTGGCGCGGAGTCTCCGCACGTGGACGTCCACCGTGCGGGATCCCCCGAAGTAGTCGTAGCCCCACACCCGCGACAGGATCTGCTCCCGGCTCCACACGCGGCCCGGGTTCTCGACGAAGAAGCGGAGCAGCTCGTACTCCATGTAGGTGAGGTCTCTCGGCTCCCCGGCCACGGTGGCCTGGTATGTCGCCGTGTTCAGCTCCAGGTCGCCGTGGTGGATGACATCTTCGCTCGGTTCGATCCCGCCGCCGTTGGTGATCCGTGCGATCCTGACGCCGAGCTCTACCGGGTCGATCGGCGACAGGAGAAAATCGTCGTAGTCGTCCTCTTGGGCCAGGTCGGAGGTCCGCGTGCGGTCGGTGACCAGCAGCACCGGGAGATCCTGTTCCGAGCGCAGCTTGGCAGCCATGCCGAAGGCGAGCCCCAGATCATCCTGGAGTTCGATGATCGCCGCACCGAATCCGGCGTGCGTCGCACGCTGGTTCAGGTCGGAGAGCGAATCGAACGGCACCGGCTGGTGACCGGCGCCGATGATGGCCCCAACGAGGGCCTGGCTCGGGTTCGGCGGGAAGACGGCGACGTACATCAGAGCACCGGCAGGTAGGCCTTGAGCTCGAACTGCGACACGTGGCTCTGGTACCTCTCCCACTCCTCCCGCTTGTTGCGCAGAAACCATTCGAAGACATGCCCTCCCAGGGTGCGGCGCACCAGCTCGGAGCCCTCCATCTCGTCGAGCGCCTCGGCCAGATTGCTGGGGAGCCGGTGAGCGCCCGCCGGTACGTCGGGACCGCCATCGGCCCCCTCGGGCAGGTCATAGCCGTTCTCGATCCCGGCCAATCCCGCCGCCAGGATCAGCGAGAAGGCCAGATACGGGTTGCAGGCACCGTCGGGTGAGCGGTATTCGATACGGCTCGACTGCGGCTTGCCGCGTTTGGCCGCCGGCACCAGCACGACGGCCGACTGGTCGTGCCGTCCCCACTGTTCGTAGACGGGGGCGTCGAACCCGGTCACGAGCCGCTTGTAGGAGTTGACCCACTGATTCGTGACGGCGGTGATCTCCCGCCCATGGCGGAGCAGTCCGGCGATGAAGCTGCGCGCCACCTTCGAGAGGTTGTAGTCGGCGCCGGCCTCGTGGAACACGTTCTGATCGTCCTGGAACAGGGACAGGTGGAGGTGCATCCCGCTGCCGTCGTAGGCCTCGAGCGGTTTTGGCATGAAGGTGGCGTAGATGTCGTGCTCCATCGCCACTTCCTTCACGGCGAGACGTGTGGTGACGACGTTGTCGGCCATCGTCAGCGCATCGGTGTGACGCAGGTCCAGCTCGTGCTGACTCGGAGACACCTCGTGGTGTGACGACTCGACCGGGATGCCGAGCCGCTCCAAGGTGATGATCGTTCGCCGCCGGTATTCCTGAGCCACGTCCAGCGGTGTGAGATCGAAGTAGCCGCCGCGGTCGAGGACCTCGGGCTCCGGCGATGCGTCCCGGAAGTAGAAGTACTCGATCTCCGGGCCGACGTAGAACGAGTAGCCGAGCTCGTGGGCCCGCTCCAGGTTGCGTCGCAGCACCCACCGCGGGTCACCGGCGAATGGTTCGCCCTCCGGCGTGACGATGTTGCAGAACATGCGCGCAACGCCGGCGTCGCCGTCGCGCCATGGAAGGATCTGAAACGTCGTGGGATCCGGTTGTGCCAGCATCTCGGACTCGTGCCGCCGGGAGAACCCGTCGATCGCCGACCCGTCGAAGCGCATGCCCTCGTCGAACGCCGTCTCCAGCTCGGCCGGCGTGATCGCAAACGACTTCAAGAAGCCGAGGATGTCGGTGAACCACAGCCGGATGAAACGCACACCGCGTTCCTCGACGGTGCGGAGCACATACTGCTGTTCGTTGCCCATCGATCCTCCTGGGGGTCCCGGCCCGGGTCCGTTGGCCATGGTATGTCGGCGTAGCTCGACTGGTCCAGCCCTGAACGAGCTCGAAACAGAGCGTTCACATTGCAGTTACCGCGGGGAAATCCCCCTGCATCAGCATGGTTCGACGAGAATCCCAATCACGACGTGCACGAGGAGACGGCCAGCCATGCCATATCGCGCCGAATACATCTGGATCGACGGGCAGAAGCCCACCGCAAAGCTTCGCTCCAAGACCAAGATCGTTCCCGATGGCGCCGAGCCGCCGATCTGGGGTTTCGACGGTTCGAGCACCGAGCAGGCGCCGGGCTCGGCCTCGGACTGTGTGCTCAACCCGGTCTTGGTGAAGCCGGATCCCATCCGGGGCGGCGACGACGTGTTGGTGATGTGCGAGGTGCTCAACACGGACATGACACCGCATGAGAGCAACACGCGGGCCAAGTGTGCGGCCGTGGTGGACAAGTACGGATCGCACGAGCCCTGGTTCGGCATCGAACAGGAATACACCTTCTTCAAGGACGGACGTCCTCACGGCTGGCCGGTGGGCGGATACCCCGCTCCGCAGGGTGGCTACTACTGCGGCGTCGGCGCCGATGAGATCTGGGGACGAGACGTGGTCGAGGCCCACACCGAAGCCTGTCTCGCCGCCGGCATCGCCATCTCGGGCACGAACGCCGAAGTCATGATCGGGCAGTGGGAGTTCCAGGTGGGGCCCCTCGGTCCCGTCGAGGTCGCCGACCAGCTGTGGATGGCCCGCTGGCTGCTCTACCGGATCGCCGAGGACCACGACATCTCGGCTCACCTCAACCCGAAGCCGGTGGAGGGTGACTGGAACGGGGCAGGAGCGCACACCAACTTCTCCACCAAGGAGATGCGGGAGAGCTACGACGCCATCATCGCCGCCTGCGAGGCCCTGGGGAAGAAGGCCGATCTGCACATCGAGAACTACGGCGCCGGTATCCAGCGCCGTCTCACCGGTCTCCACGAGACCGCCCCGTGGACCGAGTACAACTACGGCGTCTCCGATCGGGGTGCGTCGGTGCGGATCCCGTGGCAGGTCGAGAAGGAGCAGAAGGGCTACATCGAGGATCGCCGGCCCAACGCCAACTGTGATCCGTACGTTGTGACCCGCCTCATCACGGACACGGTCTGCGAGGCTCTCGAGCAGGGCTGATCCCAGCCTCTGTCGGCAACAGGCACGCCCGCTTCCGCTCGCCGGCGGCGGGCGTCCGTTTGCCGTGAGAGACGGCCATCGGTGTGCGGTGCGACCTCAGGAGCCGGGCGACGCCGGTCGGCCAAGCCAGGCTGCAGGCGGCTCGGGCCTGATGCGGTCAGCCGCCGACTTTGCTCTTCGCCAGGTCGTAGGCGACGGCCATGTCGGTGGCCGTGGTTTGGTAGGTCTCCAGTGCGGCGAGACGCTTCTCGGACGTCGACGAGTTGACGAGGCCATCGAGCATGTCGGCGGCGGCTGTGTCCAAGGTCTGGGAGGACGCCACGACGACGCTCCATTCGTCGGTGGCGTCGGCCGGCGGCACGGTGGCGTTGATCTCCGTCGTGAGCTGGTTCGTGTTGCCTTGCAGCGCCGTCAGCGCATCCCGCGCCGCGGTGAAATCGATGGTCCTGGCGTCCCAGTCGTCGTTGATGGTCTGGGCCTCTGCGGCGAGAGCCGCCGTCCGCACGGTGAAATCGTCGACGGCGGCGACGAAGGCCGCCACGTCGGTGGCCAAGCTGGAGGTGGTGACGCCGCCCTCGCCTCCTTCGCCTTCCGTCGTGTCGGGGCCCTCGGCAAGGGTGGTCGTGGTGTCGGTGGCCTCAACCGCGGCCGGGGGCAACGCCTCGACGAACAGGTAGGTGAAGCCGATCAAACCGGCGATCACGAGAGGAAGGATCCACCGGCCATGCTTTGGGTCTGCTCTGCTCACCGGCGCAAAGATAGTTGATACGGAGCCGGAGCCAGCGAATACCCGCGGTGCAGCTTGGATACACGGCCGGGTAGGGTCGCATGCGATGGACATCGAAGGCCATGTAGCCCTCGTCACAGGCGGTGCGACCCGGGTCGGGCGAGCTCTGACGCTGGCGCTGGCAAGTGCCGGCGCAGACGTCTTCGTCCACTTCAACCGCTCCGCCGGCTCGGCCGAGGAGACCGCATCCGACGTGGGTGCGCTCGGACGCCGGGCCGCGGTCGGCTCCGCAAACCTCGCCGACCCCGCCTCGGGTGCTGCGCTGATCGCCGAGGCGACCGAAGCGCTCGGGCCGGTGTCGATCCTGGTCAACAGTGCGTCTGGATTCCCCGAGGACTCCTTGCAGGATGTCACCCTCGAGCAATGGCGCAGCACTCTCGACCTGACGCTGGCGAGTCCGGTCTTCCTCACCCAGGCGTTCGCCGCGGCCCTTCCCGGGGACATGGTCGGAGCGGTCGTGAACATCACAGACGTCAAGACGCAGACGCCCTACCGGCGTCACTTCAGCTACATGATCGCCAAGGGTGGAATCGACACCTTCACGCGTGCCGCCGCCCTGGCCCTCGCACCCCGCATTCGTGTCAACGCGGTGGCGCTCGGTGTGATCCTCCCCCCGCCGGGAGAAGACGACTCCTACGCAGCGAGGCTCGGCGCCGGGTTGCCTCTCCAGCGAGTCGGGGGAACGCAGCCGGTGGCGGATGCCGTGGTGGCGCTCGTCGCCAACGACTTCATCACCGGCGAGATCGTCCGTATCGACGGCGGTGGGCACCTGCTCTGAGCCTTGGGCCTGCAGCGAGGGGCGATGGTCCGGGGGTGCGGGCTCAGCGGTCGTGGTCGATGCGCCGGTCGGGCTGCGACCCTCTCTGCGACGTCCCGGCTCGCCAACGCTCGGTCACCCCTACCCTCCCATGCATGAGCCTCGACCGGATCCACATCACGAACCTCGAAGTCCAGGGCATCATCGGCATCAACCCGGAAGAGCAGGAGCATCCGCAGACCGTGCGGGTCAACGCCACCTTCTGGGTCGACACCTCGCCGGCGGCCGCCAGTGACGACATCGCAGATGCCGCCAACTACCGCACCATCACGAAGGCCATGATTGCCCACATCGAACACGGGCGACCGTTCCTCGTCGAGCGGTTGGTGCAGGAACTGGCCGACCTGTGCTTCGATCTCGAACCGCGCATCGCCGAGCTCGAGATGACCGTCGAGAAGCCGGGGGCCCTTCGATTCGCCGAATCAGTGGGAATCACCATCCACCGATCGCGCGTTGTTCGTTCCCACGTCGCCGAGCAACGAGAAAGCTGACGATGGACAACGGTCACTCCAGGGTCATCATCTCGGTCGGGAGCAATCTCGAGCGAGAGCGCCACATGCCGGAGGCGATTCGGCTGTTGCGACGGCACCGCCGCATCGAGGTGGAGGCCGTGAGCCGGATCTTCGAGAGCAAGTCGGTCGGGGGTCCCGAGAACGCCCCGGACTTCTTCAACGCCGCGGTCAAGGCGTGCACGGATCTTGCGCCGGAGGACCTGCGCACCGAGTTGCGCCAGATCGAGGAGGTGCTCGGTCGCATCCGCACCGGCGATCCGGACGCACCCAGAACCATCGATCTGGACATCGCCTACTACGGGGATCTCGTCCGCGACTTCAGCGACTGGTCGCTTCCCGATCCGCAGGCCACGTCGCTTGCCCACGTCGCGGTTCCGATCGCCGATGTGGCGCCCGATTGGGTTCATCCGGGGACAGGGTCCTCTGCGTATGAACTGGTAGCGGCGCTGCCCACCGCCACCCAGGAGGTCAAGCCCGTCATGGCAATCCAATTGAGCACCCCCCACATCACGCGGGCTCCGGCAGACTTCGATGACACGACGGATGTCTACGCCCCACGCTTCGAGTCGCTCGTTCGTCAGCAACTGACGGAGCTGGGTGAAGATCCCGACCGTGAGGGTCTGCAGCGCACGCCGCTGCGGGTCGCCAAGGCGCTCGATTTCCTGACGTCCGGCTACGCGACGTCGCTCGACGAGGTCGTCAACAACGCGATCTTCGATGCTGAAGGCGCCCAGGAGATGGTGCTGGTGAAGGACATCGAGTTCTACTCGATGTGTGAGCACCACATGCTGCCCTTCTTCGGCAAGGCAGCCGTTGCCTACCTGCCCAAGGGGAGCATCATCGGTCTCTCGAAGATCGCACGCATCGTGGATCTCTACTCACGCCGGCTCCAGGTGCAGGAGCGCCTCACGAATCAGGTGGCGGATGCCGTCGGCGAGATCCTCGACCCGCATGGTGTGGCCGTGGTGATGGAAGGCAAACACTTCTGCATGATGATGCGGGGCGTGCAGAAACAGGAGAGCTCGATGGTCACCAGTGCCATGCGCGGCAGCTTCCAAGCGGACGCCCGCACCCGCAGCGAGTTCCTGGATCTCGTCAAGAACTGACGCCTAAGCCGGCGGCAGGCCTGGGACACGCTCGACCGAGGTGACGGTCGACACGTTCACGTCCCGGTTCGGCCGTCCCCCGGCGCCAGTAGCCTTGTTGTCATGCTGCTCGACACGATGGGACGGCCCGTGCGGGACCTGCGGATCTCGGTCACCGACCGATGCAACTTCCGCTGCACGTACTGCATGCCCAAAGAGATCTTCAACCGGGAGTACGAGTTCCTGGCCCGGGACCTCCTCCTGTCGTTCGAGGAGATCGAACGGGTTGCGGCGATCTTCGCCGGGTTCGGAGTGCACAAGCTCCGGCTGACGGGCGGCGAGCCGTTGCTCCGTCGTGATCTCGACGTCCTCGTCGCCGGACTCCGAGACATCGACGGGATCGACGACATCACGCTCACGACCAACGGAACGTTGCTGGCGCGCCGCGCCGAGGCACTTGCCGCGGCGGGCCTGTCCCGCGTCACGGTCAGTCTCGACTCACTCGACGACGACGTGTTCATGGCCATGAACGACGTCGGAGTGCCCGTATCGACGGTTCTCGAAGGCATCGACGTTGCGGCCGCGGCGGGGTTGACTCCCATCAAGGTCAACATGGTTGTGAAGCGTGGCGTGAACGACGCCGGCGTTGTCGCCATGGCCGAGCACTTCCGCGGCACCGGCCATATCGTGCGGTTCATCGAGTACATGGACGTGGGTGCCACCAACGGGTGGCGCCTCGACGATGTCGTGCCTTCTGCGGAGATCGTCGAGACGATCGACGCCGAGCATCCGCTCCAACCCGTCCATCCGAACTATCAGGGCGAGGTGGCCAACCGGTGGCGCTATGCCGACGGTCAGGGGGAGATCGGTGTGATCTCGTCGGTGACCCAGCCGTTCTGCGCCGACTGTACCCGGGCCCGGCTGTCCGCCGAGGGCTCGCTCTACACGTGTCTGTTTGCAACGGCGGGCACCGATCTCCGTGCGCTGCTGCGCAGCGGGGTCGACGACGCCGCGCTCGCCGAGCACATCGCCGCCGTGTGGCGGCGCCGCGGCGACCGCTACTCGGAGATCCGTTCGGAGGCGACCCTCGACCTCCCCAAGGTCGAGATGTCGTACATCGGAGGCTGAGCCCTCGCCCGAGGCCTGCCTCGGGCGAGCTACTCGACCGAGCTTGCGCTTGGTCGTCGCAGCAAGAAGTGGCTGCGACGACATCTGAGGGGAGGCGCGGAGCTTCCCCGCAGACTCCCCTCCTGGCGACGTCGCTTCGCTCGTCGCTTCTCGGTAGACAGTGGCTCCCCGTGTGTGGCTGCAACCCTCTTGATATCAAATGGGTCTACTCATACCTTCGTGGGTATGGAACACGAGCACGAAGAGGTGGAGCAGATTCCGTGGGCGATGCTGGCGGACCGGCTGGAGTCGGGGCGGCGGCGCAGCCTCGGACTCGTCGGGCTCGTGGTGGTCGCCGCCCTGGTCACCGGAGTGGTGGCGGTCAACGTGTTGCGGCGACCGAGCGGGACCACGGTGGACCTCGCTCCGGGGGCGGCGACGCCGGCGGCAACGGGAGAGGGCGAACCTCCAACCGAAGAAGATCAGCCCGCCGCCGACCCTGCGGAGGACGACACAGTCGACGGCACCACCGATGCGATCCTCGCCCCGACCCTCTACACCGAGGCGGATCTGATGGCAGGGCTCCCCGCCGGGGACGAACGGCTCGCCGCCGCCCGGGCCGAGTGGTTCGTCGCCGACTTCTTCACCGTCTTGGGCGACGGCGACGCATCCGAGGGTCTGGCCCAGGGCCTGCCGGCGCCGCACCCCGAAGCCGAAGGGTATTCCTGGGTCGAGTGGGTCAGGGCGTCGTCGGTCGTTGCCCTCCAGCCGGGTCTGTTCGACGTGACGGTGGTCTACCGAACCCTGGTCCGAGGTGAATCGGGGCTGGTGCGCACTCCCGTCCGTGCCGTCGGCGTGGAGGTACGGATCGGTGACGACGGATCGTCCGGAGTGGCCGGGCTACCGGTGCCCAGGCCGCTCCCGCCGGCACATCCGTTGCCGCCGGTTGCGAGCGAGGACCCTCCCGCCGACGTCGCTGCCGCAGCGCTGGCGCATGCCGCCGACCTCGGGACCGACGCCCAGATCGAGGGCGGCGTACCCACCGCAGAGGGTTGGTCGGTGTATGTCAGTGTGGTCGACGTCTCCCTGGTCCGGTGGCCCTACCAGATCGACATACCGCCATCAGGCCCAGAGTCGTGACACGGAGTAGATCAGCAGGCCCGCCATGCCGCCCACGACCGTTCCGTTGATCCGGATGAACTGGAGGTCGCGCCCGATCAGTTCCTCGAGTTTCTCGCTCGTCTCGGTGGCGTCCCAGCGCTCGACCGTGGACGTGACGAGGTCGCTGATCTCGTCCTCGAAACGGTCCACGAGCTCGCCGACGATGTTCTCGAACCAGGTGTTGACCCGCCGCTGGAGCTCGGGGTCGGCTCGCAGCGATTCACCGAGACCTGCGATCGACTCCTCGATGCGGGTGCGAAGAGCGCTCTCGGGGTCGTCGGCTTGGGTGAGCACAGCCCGCTTCGTGTCCTCCCACAGCCCGTCCAGATAGCGCTGGACGGCCGGGTTCTGCAGCAAGTCCTCCTTCAGCTCCTCACCACGTGCGATCAGCTCTGGATCCTCCCGCAGCCTTCTTGCGAAGTCGGCGGCGAAGAGGTCGACACGCTTGCGAAACGGGTGATCTCGGTGCGTTGCCACGTCGTTGATGAACCGGCGGGCGACTTCGGTCGCCTTCTCCAGCACCACCTCGTCCAGCGATCGCGGCACCCACCACGGAGAACTCGACACCACGGCATCGAGCAGTGCCCGCCGGTTGTCGTCGAGCGCCTTGGCGACGGCGGGCAGGAAGGCATCGACGAGCTCCTGGTGGCGTCCCTCGGCCGTCGCCGCCGTCAGCGCCCGAGATGCCATGGGGGCGAAGTGAATGCTGCGGATCCGCTCGAGCACCACTTCACGCACCGCAGGGCTCAGCTGCTCGTCGTCGAGCGAGGCAACGATCGCAGCCAAGCCATCCGTCACTTGATGGCCGACCTGTCGCACGTGGGCCGGATCCTCCAGCCACTCACCCATCCGCCGGCCGAGATTGGCGGCACGCACACGCTCGACCACGTTCTCCTTGGTCAGGAAGCTCGTTTGGACGAACCGTCCGAGCGCCATGCCGATCTGGTCCTTGCGGTTGGGAATGATCGCCGTGTGCGGGATGGGGATGCCCATGGGGTGGCGGAACAGGGCCGTCACGGCAAACCAGTCCGCCAGGGCACCGATCATGGCCGCCTCGGCGGTCACCCGGATCCACACCACCCACTGCACCTCCCGTTCGATGAGCGAGGCGATGACGAAGATCGCAGTCATCAGGATCAGCAGTCCGGTGGCGAGTCGCCTCATGTCGCGGCCACCCATGGCCATTGGTCAACCTCTCATCCGGGTCACCAGATGATCCCACGCTGCGGGGAGCGAACCGCCAGGGAGCCGGCTCGTGGGGCGGACTCGCTACGCTCTGCGCATGCCAGCCCTCGCAGACGCAGAGCAGAAGGCGTGGTCCGAGGTTGCCGCCGCCACGGGAGCGACCTTCGCCGGCACAACGCTCGTGCGGGGCTCGGGGGCCAGACAGGTGGCGGAAGCCCTCGTCGCGCTCGGGGGCAGCACCGTCGTGGCCGAGGAAGCCGTCATCGACCCGGACCGAGCCGACCCGCCCGAAGACTCCGTCGATACCGTCGTGCTTCTGCATGCGTGGGCGTCGAGCGACCAGGTCGATGCCGTGGCACGAGCCGCGACCGACTGGCTCCGGCCCGGCGGTTGGCTGCTGATGGCCGAGCTGGACACGAGTCGACTGTTCGGGGCCTCGCCACGCCTCTACCCGTCGGCCGCTCTGTACCAGATGTTCCCAGAGGTCGCATCGCGTTTGCGACGACGCTGCGCCGACGGGATCTTCCTGTCCAAGGCGGCGATCAGAGCCGGATTGGATCACAAGGTCGGCGCATGGGTCGACCGGCCGCTTGCCGGCTACGACTCACCCTCGGAGCTGGTCGCGGCGATCGAGTTCGGCGCCTGGCGCGGTCTCGAGCATCTCGACGCCGACGACTACGCATCGCTGCTCACCGCCGTCGGTGACGTGGCCCGGGACGAGTGGCCGATGATCGAACTCGAGCCGTGGCTCGTCGTCGGTGGCGCCTCGCGCGTGTGACCGGCGGCCCGGCATCCGGCCGGCGTCCGGTCAGGCGAAATGAGCCTCGAGGATGCGCTTGGCGTCATCTGCGATCGTGTCCCAGCTCGAGTCCGGGTGCTTGGAGAGCGTCACGAAATCGGCCGTCATGAACACGCTGGTCACACCTTCGAGCTGCAGGAGCTTCGCCGCCATCGGGTCGTCCACCGTGCGGCCTGCAACGAACGTCTTGGGTCCCCCGACGTCGGTGCCGACCGTGAACTTGAGCGCGTTGGGGTTTGGGGTTGGGTCGATGATGACGGGCATGAGGTCCTCGGTTGGCGTCGTGGCGGAGCGTAGCCACTTCGGTCTGGCCGCATGAGCGCCACCCTCGGTGTCGATGTCGGCGGGACGTTCTCGGACTTCGTCCGCTGGGACGGCGCCGAGCTCGAGACCGGAAAGGTCCCTTCGACCCCGGCCGACCAGAGTGTCGGGGTGATGGCGGGCGCCACCGAGATGGCACCAGTCGAGCATTTCCTGCACGGCACGACCGTGGCGACGAATGCCCTGCTCGAGCGGCGCGGTGCGCTCACAGCCCTCGTGACCACGGCCGGGTTCACCGACATCATCGAGATCGGTCGCCAGGACCGCCCATCGCTCTACGACTCCTTTGCCGACCGTGCGGCGCCCCTCGTGCCGTCGCGGCTCCGTATCGGTGCCCCGGAGATCGTCACCGACTGGGAGCCCGATGCCCGATTGCGGGAAGCGGGCGCCGTGGCCGTGGCCTTGCTCTACGGGTTCGAGCGGGCCGACGCCGAGGAACGCGTGGCGGCTCGAGTCGCCGGGCTCGTAGAGCCCCACGTCCCGGTTGTGCTCTCCAGCGATGTCGTGCCCGAGTTCCGTGAGTATGAGCGGACCATGACCACGGTCCTGAACGCCTACCTGGCGCCGGAGACCGGCAGGTATCTCGCTCGACTCGTGGATCGCTGCCGTGGAGCCGGCCTCCCCGACGAGATCCTGGTGATGCGTTCGTCAGGGGGGTTGATACCGATCGGTAGGGCAGTCGAGTTGCCCGCATCCATCCTGCTGTCCGGCCCGGCCGGAGGTGTCATGGCTGCTGCCGCCCTCGGCGAGGCGACCGGGAGGAGTGCGCTCATCTCGTTCGACATGGGCGGCACGTCGACCGACGTCTGCCGCATCGAAGACGGCCGCCCCGAGGTGTCGTATGAACGCAGCGTCGCCGGCTACCCGTGCCGCCTGCCGTCCGTCGCCATCCACACCGTGGGGGCCGGGGGCGGCAGCATCGCCTGGGCAGACGCCGGCGGGGCGTTACGAGTTGGTCCGCTGAGCGCCGGAGCCGAGCCCGGTCCCGCGGCATACGGCAGGGGCGGGACGGCGCCCACCGTCACGGATGCCAACGTGGTTCTTGGCCGGCTCCCCGATGATGCGGTCCTGGCCGGAGGTCTGGCGATCCATGGTGATCTGGCTGCCGGCGTTGTCGGCCGTCTTGGCGGCGAGCTCGGTCTCGACACGACGGCAACCGCGCTCGGGGTTGCTGCGGTGGTCGAAGAGGTCATGGCGGGAGCCGTGCGCAAAGTGTCGCTCGAGGAGGGTGCCGACCCGCGGCGCGCCGCACTGGTGGCCTTTGGCGGGGCCGGCGGTCTGCACGCCACGTCGCTGGCGAGACGCCTCGACATGTCCGGGGTGCTCGTTCCGCTCCATGCCGGGGTGTTCTCCGCCCTCGGATTGCTCGTGAGCCCGCCGCGCGTGGATGTCGCACAGAGCCGCCTCCTCACACACGCCGGCGCAACGCACCTGGAGGCCGGATTCCGGGAGATCGCGGCCGCCGTACGCGACCGCCTCCGCGACGACGTCGGTGTGGAGGCGAGGGAAGTGGAGCTGCTCGCCGACGTTCGCTATGTCGGTCAGTCGCACGAGGTGACCGTGCCCTATGCGCTCGGTTCCGGCTGGGACCGGCTTTCCACGGACTTCCATGCCGAGCACCGGCTGCGGAACGGATTCGCCCGTCCGGACGATCCAATCGAGCTCGTGACGTTGCGGGGCGTTGCGATCGGGTCCGCCGCCCTGCGCTTCGAGGACGTTCCGCTGCCCGCACCGCAAGGGCCCCGGCAGATCGGGAACCGTCCCGTTTCCACGGGAGGCGGCGTCATCGACGCAGCGGTGATCAGCCGGCCGGCGCTGGCACCCGGCGATGAGGTCGTGGGGCCGGCCATCATCGAAGAAGCGGAAGCCACCACCTTTCTCTCCGCCGGTGAGCGCGCCGTCGTCCACGACTCAGGAGCCTTGGAGATCGAATGGTGAGCGTCGACCCCATCACGCTGGAGCTCGCTCGCAACCAGCTTGCGTCGGTTGCCGACGAGATGGGCGTCGTCCTCCGCAGAACGGCCTACTCGCCGAACATCAAGGAACGTGCCGACTGCTCGGCCGCGGTGTTCGTGCCGAGCGGAGAGATGCTGGCTCAGGCCGAGCACATCCCGGTACATCTCGGCTCGATGCCGGCTTCGGTGGCTGCGGTGCTCGACACGTTCGGGCGGGATCTACGACCCAACATGCAGTACGCCGTCAACGACCCGTATCACGGTGGGACGCATCTCAACGATCTCACGCTGGTCCGTCCCGTGCACGTTGCGGGCGATCTCGTTGGTTGGGTGGCCAACCGCGCCCACCATGCCGATGTGGGCGGTGAAGCACCCGGTTCGATGCCCGCACACGCCACCACCGTGGGGCAGGAGGGTCACCGGGTCGCACCCACCGCGGCGGTCCGGGACGGGAACTGGCTGCCCGAGTTCGTCGAGCCGTTTCTCGCTGCGACTCGCACACCCGCCGAGCGACTGGGGGACCTGTCGGCGCAGCTGGGGGCCAACGAAGCCGGTGCCCTTCGGTTTGCCGAACTGGCCGGAAGGGAAGGTACCGAGCGGTTCGCCGGCGTGACCTCGGCGTTGCTGGACTACGGCGAGCGTCGCATGCGGGCAGCCGTGGGGGCATTGCCGGACGGGGACTACGAGTTCACCGACGTGATGGAGTGGAAAGGCGAGCTGCTTCCGATCAGCGTCGTCGTGGTGATCGATGGCGGTTCGCTCCGTGCCGACTTCGGCGGAACGGCGAGCCAGGTGGCGGGCAACATCAACGCGGTCGAGGCCGTGACCCGATCGTGTCTCTACTACGCCGTCCGGGTCGCCACCGACCCCACCATCCCCACCAACGGCGGCTGCTACCGGCCCATTGCGCTCAGGGCACCGGCAGGGTCTCTGGTCAACGCCACACCGCCCGTGGCGGTTGCGGCCGGCAACGTCGAGACGAGCCAGCGGATCGCCGACGTCGTGCTCGGGGCTCTGGCCGCTGCTGCACCGGAGCGCGTGCCCGCCGCCGGGCAGGGAACGATGAACAACGTCCTCATCGGCAACGACGACTTCGCCTACTACGAGACGATCGCAGGTGGCCAGGGCGGACGTCCCGGCCGCACCGGGCAGTCCGGCATCCACACGGGCATGACGAATACGAAGAACACGCCGATCGAGTCTCTCGAGTCCCACTACCCGTTTCGGGTCGTGGCGTACCGGCTGCGGCAGGGAAGTGGGGGTGCCGGCCGGTTTCCCGGAGGTGACGGCATCGAGCGTGAGATCGAGTTCGAGACCCCGGCCACGGTCTCTCTCATGGGGGAGCGGCGCGTCGTGCCGCCGTGGGGTCTGGACGGCGGTGAGCCGGGTGCCTGCGGAGAGGACTGGTTGATACGAGCCGGCGGCTCGACGGAACGGCTACCGGGCAAGGCGACGTTCGAGGTGGAGCCGGGCGACCGCCTCCGCGTCCTGACGCCCGGAGGGGGTGGCTGGGGGAAAGGGTGAGCGGGCCCCAGCGGGGTGAGTCCAGCGGTGTGAGGCGGCCGTGGCCTCGCATCTCGGCGCCGGTCGGCTGAGAGCCGTGCCCGCCGCCCCGGCAGCGGTGACGATGGGCCCGGGCGCACGGTCCCCGGCGCCGATCGGATTGCTCGCTTGCGGCATCTCGGGTCTTCAACCCGGGTCTAGCCTCCTGCAGTGACTTCCGCACCGAGTGTCCACGCAAAGCGGCTGCTCCCGCTGATCCTCGCCATCAGCGGTGCAGGCGTGTTGACCTTCTCGCTCATCAGCCCGGCGCTCCCTGACCTCGCCGCCGAGCTGGGGGTCTCCCGAGGTGTGATCGGGATGGTGCAGGGTGCGGTGGCGATCCCCGGGATCTTCATCGCCATCTTCGTGGGGTACCTCGCCGATCTGCGCGGCCGCCGCTTCGTTGCCATCTTCAGCCTCTTGATATTCGGCATTGGAGGCACCCTGGGGTTCTTCACCCGGTCGTTCTGGCCGCTCGTCGTCGTCCGGGCCATCCAGGGCATCGGCACGTCGGGGATCCTCAGCCTCGGTGTCATCGTGATCGGCGATCTGTGGCCTCCCGGACCGGAGCGGCGCCGCATGCTCGGGATCAACAGCGCTGCCATCACGGTGACCGGGTTGTTCGCTCCTGCGCTCGGGGGAGCTCTGGCTGCCGGAGGTGTG
The DNA here is from genome assembly GCA_965216945.1 of Acidimicrobiia bacterium. Lineage (GTDB taxonomy): Bacteria > Actinomycetota > Acidimicrobiia > Spongiisociales > UBA5794 > DATHZQ01. The sequence continues at coordinate 2,087,117 of CBDCGU010000003.1, forward strand.
TTTCGACCGTTCCTCGTGTACCTCTTGGCGTTCCCCCTGGCAATGTGGGCCCGGCTACTGCCCGGGCGTCCGGACGGTCCGCCGCCGCCGCGACCGCTCCGGCACGTCCGCAGCATGTTTGCCGGGTTGCGATCGTCGGGCCGGCTCGCCGACTACGTGGGCCTGCTGCCCTTCTCGTTCGTCATCATGGTCGTGTTCATCGGGTTCGCCTTCACGACCACGCCGCTCTATCTCGAGCAGGTGTTCGATGTCGACTCGACGCGGCGCGGGCTGATGATCTCACTTGCCTCGATCGGGGCGAGCTCGGGCTCATTGCTGTCGCTGCGGGCCACCAACCGATTCGGCACCGCCCCGGTGATGACTGGAGCATTCGGGTTGGTCAGCACCGGGTTTCTCGCCTTCGCCGTCGCACCGTCCTTGTTGATCGTCGGCCCGGCACTGGCGGCGATCGGCCTCGCCATCGGCCTCGTCTTCCCGATCCTGCAGAACTTCGTGACTTCGTCGGTTCCCGACCGGGAGCGTGGTGCGGCTGTCGGCACGTGGATCTCGTCCATCCGGATGGGCCAGGCCGTCGGGCCGGTCATTGCGACGTCGACGGTTGCCGCGATGGGTGATCGCCAGGCCTATGCGGTCGCTGCGGGCCTGGTCCTCATCCTCACCGTGGGGTGGCGCCCGCTGCGCAATCTCGCTCAATCGAGAGCACGGGAGCGAGTGTTCGTCGACCCCCGCCTGCGGCCTTGAGGAGCCACGGTGGTTGAAACCGCCCCCGCCAGGTGGCTACCTTCCACTATGCGACGGCAACTGTCGTCGCATGAAGGAGGTAATACTCTATGAAGCGATTGTTCGTAGTGATCGCAGCGCTTGCGCTCATTGTGGCCGCCTGCGGTGGCGACGAGGGCGACAGTGGCGGCTTGCTCGACACAGTCAAGGATCGCGGCAACATCATCTGCGGTGTCAACGAGACGCTGCCCGGTTTCGGCGTCGTCGACGATGCCGGCAACTTCAGCGGCTTCGACATCGACTTCTGTCGAGTCGTCGCAGCCGGCGTTCTCGGCGATGCCGACGCTGTCGAGTACGTTCCGCTGACCGCCGAGGCACGCTTCACCGCACTCCAGTCCGGTGAGATCGACCTGTTGATTCGCAACACGACCTGGACCGCCACGCGTGACGGTCAGGAGGGCGCCAACTTCCTGTTCACCACGTTCTACGACGGCCAGGGCATCATGGTCCCGGCAGCGACGGGGTTCACCACCCTCGACGACCTGTCCGGCGCCAACATCTGCGTGCTCTCCGGCACGACGACGGAGTTGAACCTGACCGCCGTGTTCAACGCACGGGGCATTCCGTTCAACCCGGTCGTGTTCGCCGACAACACGCAGCTGCGTCCGGCGTACGAGGAAGGTCAGTGCGAAGGTTGGACGTCGGATGCGAGCCAGCTCGCGGCCTTCAAGGCGACGATCGAGAGCGAAGGCGGCGATGAGCAGTTCATCATGGCCGACATCATCTCGAAGGAGCCACTCGGTCCTGTGGTCGCCGATGGCGATACGGCATGGGCCCAGGCCGTCGAGTGGTCGGTCATGGCGACGGTGCAGGCGTGGGAGTTCGGTCTGGACTCCGGCAGCATCGCCGGCTACTCGGGCGACGATCCCAACATCCTCAACTTCGTCGGAGACGGCGACTTCAACCCGTCCCTCGGCCTCCCCAGCGACTTCGCCGTGCAGGTGGTGTCGCAGGTGGGCAACTACGAGGAGATCTACAACCAGCACATCATCCCCATCGGCCTGCAACTCGCTGGCAGCCCCAACGACCTGTGGAGCAATGGTGGATTGATGTACGTGCCGCCGTACCGGTGAGACGACGTTGATCTGATGCGGATGACGGGCGACCGGCGTTGACGCCGGTCGCCCGTTCCCATCCTGAGCGAGGAGACCCGTGACGCAGACGAGCATCGAACCGCCGCCCGAGGTAGATCACACCGAGTCGGTGGTGTGGTATCGCAACGTACGCGTGTTGCGCGTCGTTGGGCAGGTGGTGGCGGTCGCTGCGGTCGTGGGGCTGCTCTTCTGGCTGTTCAACAACCTCGTCACCAACCTCGACCGTCGCAACATCAACACCGACTTCAGCTTCCTCAGCCGGCCCACCAACTTCCAGATCCCGTTCGACGAGGGTTTCGATCCCCGCAGCCCCGTGTCGTCCATGGTGTGGGTCGGGATCAAGAACACGTTCATCGCCGGCTTCATCGGAATCCTGATCGCCAGCGTCGTCGGCCTGGTCATCGGCGTGTCGCGGCTCTCGAGCAACTGGCTCGTGGCTCGGCTGGCGACCCTCTATGTGGAGACGTTCCGCAACATCCCGCCGCTGGTCATCATCATCTTCTTCGGCTTCGCCATCTTCACGTTCGGGCCTTTCCCGATCTTGTCCGAGGCCACGACGATCTCCTTCCTCGGAACGGACAACGACATCCTGTTGCTGTCGAACACGTTGTGGGGCATTCCCGGATTCGTCGCCGGGGAGAACGTTGGCATCTTCTGGGTCATGTTCGTCATCGCCTTGATCGCCGGCGCCGGCGTCGCGGTGTGGCGGACCCGGCTGAGCAACCGCACGGGCGTGCACCACCACCGGGTGCGGTGGGGATTCGGGACGTTCCTCGTCATCGCCGTGTTGGGCCACTTCATCGCCGGAGGCGCGTGGAGCATCTCGTGGCCGGAGCTGTCGGCCAACGGAAGGGCGATCGACGGTGGCTTCGCCATGAACTTCGGGTTCATCTCGGTTGCGCTGGCGCTCGGCCTGTACACGGCCAGCCACATCGCCGAGATCATTCGCGGCTCGATCCTGGCGGTGCCGAAGGGCCAGAGCGAAGCGGCAAACGCCATCGCCCTGTCGGGCTTCCAGCGCTACCGGTACGTGATCCTGCCCCAAGCGCTGCGGATTGCGCTGCCTCCGACGATCAACCAGTACCTGAACCTCGTGAAGAACACATCGCTCGGCGTTGCGGTCGCCTATGCCGAGATCACGGCGCTCACGCAGACGTCGATCGGCAACGGGCGGCCGGCGCCGCAGTCGATCGCCGTGCTGATGGGTGTCTACCTCGCCTTCTCGCTGTCGATCTCGTTCTTACTGAACATCTACAACCGTCGGATCCAGCTGGTGGAGCGTTGACATGACCGAACCCCAGTTCCCGATGACCCAGACCGAGCTCGGTGCCGAGGAGCCGCTCACGATCCCGTTGGAGGAGCGTCCCCGGCAGAAGCTGCCGCCCGGCAAGTGGGTGCGCAAGAACCTCTTCAACAACTGGTACAACTCGATCATCACCATCGTCCTGGGGCTGCTCGTGGTCGTGCTGGCCTTCCGCGCCCTCAGCTTCATCTTCGTCACCGGGCGATGGGAGCCGGTCCGCGCCAATCTCACGCTGTTCCAGATCGGCACGTTCCCTCGCGACGACGAATGGCGGATCATCGCGCAGGTCCTGATCTGGGCCGGAGCGATCGGTCTCGGCGTGGGGGCCGCCGTGGCGGGAGCGAAGTATCGAGCCTTCCAGGCCGGCGTCGAGTACCGCACCGACCCGGCACTGGCACGGCTCAAGCACTACTGGGGCCTCGTCGTGCTCGTCCTGGTGTGGCTCGGGTTCGCCGAGACGATCGGGCCGCTCCTGCTGACGGTTGCAGGTCTCGCCCTGGCCTGGGGCGGCTATGCCCTGGGTTCGCGGGTCTCCGGCCCGAACGTCGGCCTGCTGTGGGCGGCGGTTGCGGCGCTGGGCGTGCTGGGATTCCAGATCGTCAGCGGCTTCTTCGGCTTTGGCTGGCTCTGGATGGGCCTCCCGCTCGCCGCGGCGACCTCGTCGCTCATCGGCCGCCGCGACACAGACGATCCTCGCCGCCAGCGCTACATCCAATTGGGTGGCGTGCTCGTGGTGTTCGTGGTCTTGTTCGTCATCTACACCGTGGTCGATGCCTCGTTCGTCGGCTGGGACGACTGGGAGGGTTTCCACCTCAACATCCTCGCCGCCGCCATCGCCATCACGCTGTCGTTCCCCATTGGCCTCCTCCTCGCCTTGGGACGCCGTTCCAGCTTCCCGGCGCTGCGGGTGATGTCGACGGTCTACATCGAGCTGATCCGGGGCGTGCCGCTGATCTCGCTGCTGCTGATGGCGCAGTTCTTCATCGGGTTCTTCCTGAACACGGACACTCCGCTGTCGTTGTTCACCCGGGCATTGGCGGCGATGACACTCTTCACCGCCGCCTACGTGGCCGAGATCGTCCGCGGTGGCCTCCAGGCCGTGCCCAAGGGCCAGACGGAGGCCGGCAACTCGATGGGGCTGACGCCGTGGAAGGTGACTCGGCTCATCGTGCTGCCACAGGCGTTGCGGGCCGTGATTCCGGCGATGGTCGGTCAGTTCATCTCGCTGTTCAAGGACACCTCGCTGCTCCTGATCATCGGCAAGCTGGAGATCCTGGGTGTGCGTGAGATCGTGCACGGTCAGGCGGAGTTCCGCGGGTTCGGCATCGCCGAGACGTTGGTGTTCGTGGCGTTCGTGTTCTGGGCGGTGTCCTTCACGATGTCACGCGAGAGTCAGAGACTGGAACGCAAGCTCGGGGTTGGTGAACGATGACAGACAATAGGCAGGGCGTGGGCGCCGAGGTCTTCGCCGACGCCACCCAGGTAGCCGGCACCGGCGACGTGATGATCGAGTTGACGGGCGTCGACAAGTTCTTCGGGGACTTTCAGGCGCTCGCGAACATCAACATGAAAGTCGGCAAGCAAGAAGTGGTGGTCGTCATCGGGCCATCGGGGTCGGGCAAGTCGACGATGATCCGCTGCATCAACCGTCTCGAGGAGCACGACGCCGGTCGCATCGTCGTCGACGGCACCGAGTTGTCGGACGACATCCGCAACATCCAGGAGATCCGCAAGGAGACCGGGATGGTGTTCCAGCAGTTCAACCTCTTCCCGCATCTCACCGTGATGGACAACATCACCCTCGGCCCGCGCCAGGTGCGCAACATGCCGAAGAAGGAGGCGGAGGATCTCGCCATCGAGCTGCTGACACGGGTCAAGATCCCTGAGCAGGCGCGCAAGTTCCCCGGTCAGCTGTCAGGTGGCCAGCAACAGCGGGTGGCCATCGCCCGATCGCTGGCCATGAGCCCGAAGGTGATGCTGTTCGACGAGCCCACCTCGGCGCTGGACCCGGAGATGATCAAAGAGGTCCTCGACACGATGAAGGAGCTCGCCCAGAGCGGCATGACCATGATCGTCGTCACCCACGAGATGGGTTTCGCTCGTGAGGTCGCCGACCGGGTCGTGTTCATGGCCGACGGCGAGATCGTCGAAGTGGGCACCCCGCAGCACTTCTTCGAGAACCCCACGGAGGACCGCACCAAGCTGTTCCTGAGCCAGATCCTGTAGAGGGGATCTCTCTGTTCTTGCGTAGCTGAGCGCAGCATTGCGCGCTCAGCTACGCAAGAACACCCGCGACAACCGGTAGTCTCGCCGTATGCCTCTCGTCGATGATCTTCGCGGAATCCTCGGTCCCGATCGGGTGAAGGACTCACCGCTGGAGCTGCGGCTCTACAACCGGGATGCCGGCGTCACCCCGGGCACCGTGCTGGCGGTGGCGTTCCCCGAGACCACGCAGGAGACCGCGGCGCTCGTGCGCGCAGCCGCCAAGTGGGGTGTTCCCGTCGTGCCGCGCGGGGCGGGCACGGGCCTCGCCGGAGGAGCGGTTGCCGAGGAGCCCGGTCTCGTCGTCTCGATGATGAGGATGAACCGGATCTGGGAGATCGACCGGGCCGGGCACACGGCTTGGGTGGGGCCCGGCGTCATCAACCTCGACCTCACGAAACACACCGACCCGATGGGGCTGCACTATGCCCCCGACCCGTCCTCTCAGTCGGTCTGCACCATCGGCGGCAACGTCGGCACCAACGCCGGAGGACCCCATTGTCTGGCGGAGGGTACGACCGTCGCACATATTCTCGGTGTGGAGTTCGTGTCGGCCGAGGGGGATGTCGTGATGCTGGGCGGGGCGGCGCCCGACCCGGTGGGGCTCGACCTGCGCGCCGTCGTGGTCGGCTCGGAGGGCACCCTCGGCATCGTCACCAAGGTCCTCGTGAAGCTCACGGAGAACCCGCCCGATGTGCGCACACTGCTCTTGGCGTATCCCGAGGTGATGGGGGCGGCCCACACGGTCTCCAACACCATTGCCGCCGGCATCATCCCGGCTGCGCTCGAGATGATGGACAAGCCGATGGTCGAGGCCGTCGAGAACTTCGTCCACGCCGGCTATCCAACGGATGCGGCCGCCGTGCTGCTCGCCGAGGTGACCGGTCACCCGTCCGCCGTGGCGGCCGAGACCGAGATCATTGCCGGCATCGCACGCAACGCAGGAGCAACCGAGATCCGCATCGCCGTCGACGACGCCGAGCGCAATCGCTTGTGGCTCGGCCGGAAATCGGCATTCGGTGCCGTCGCCCAGGCGGCCCCCGACTACTACCTGCACGACACCGTCGTGCCGAGAACGCGGCTTCCCGAGGTCATGGAGCGGCTCTACGAGATCGCCGCCGAGTTCGACATCTTGATGCTCAACGTGTTCCACGCAGGCGACGGCAACCTCCATCCCCTGATGGCGTTCGACGCCCGCGAGCCGGGGGTGATGGAGCGCGTCATCGCAGCGGGGGACGAGATCGTGCGGCTGTCGGTGGCTGTCGGTGGCAGTCTCTCCGGCGAGCACGGCATCGGTCTCGAGAAGCGCAAGTTCATGGGCGAGGTGTTCGACCGGGCAAGTCTCGATGCCCAGGCCAGGCTGCGGGACGCCTTCGACCCGAGCGGCGTGATGAACCCCGGCAAGGTGCTGCCCGCCGGATCTCGCTGCTTCGACTTCGACTTCCCTGTCCCCGCCGAGGCGGTGTGATGGCGGCCTCCGGCTCGAACCTGGCCGCAACCTTGGGTCCCGACGTACGTGAAGAGCTGCCGGATGCTCCGGCAGCCGATCACGTCGTCGCCCCCGCCAGCGTCGAGGAGGCGGCGGCGACACTGCGGGCTGCTGCGGTCCACGGCATGCGGGTCCTGGTGTGGGGTGGAGGCTCGCGGCAGGGGCTCGGCTATCCGGTGACGCCACACGTCGTCGTGTCGACCCACCGGCTCAGCCGCATTCTCGACTGGCAACCCGAGGATCTGACCATCGTCGTCGAGGCGGGCGTGAAGGTTGCCGATCTCGAGGCTCACGTCGCCGGTCAGCGCCAATCCGCGGTTCTGCCCGAGACCCCGGGTGGGTCGACGGTGGGCGGCACGATCGCCGCAGGGGCATCGGGGTGGCGACGGCTGCGGTTCGGGCCGACGCGGGATCGGGTGCTCGAGGTGGTGATGGTCACCGGTGACGGGCGGACCGTCACCGGCGGAGGGAAGGTGGTGAAGAACGTCACCGGGTACGACGTGCCCCGGCTCGCCACAGGCTCGCTCGGTTCGCTGGGCCTGGTCGCCAGGGTGTGTCTCAAGCTGTGGCCGGTACCGCCGGAGGCGGGGACGATCCCCGTCGAGGACGCAGCGGCGGCACGGGTCATCGCATACCGCCCCCTCGCCGTCATCGAGACCGAACGGGGCTCCAATGTCTTCGTCGCCGGCACAGCCGAGGAGGTCGCCGGCCAGGCGGCCGACCTCGAGAGCACGGCGCAACCCGGGCTCTCTTGGCCCGAGCCGTTGACGACGCCCTGGCGTCTCTCGCTGCGGGTACCGGCGGCGGCGCTGTCCGAGGCGGTGGGGCAAATGCGAGCGGTGTTCCCCGATGCGGAGTACCGGGCTGCTCACGGCGTCGGAGACATCGCCATCGGGCTACCGGCCCTGGACGTCGCGGCCGCAGCGGAGCTGCGCGATTGGGCCGAGTCGCGGCTCGGGAGCCTGGTCGTGATGGCACGGCCGGTCGACGACGACAGGTTCGACCCATGGGGAACCCCGCCGGCTTCGCTGCACTTGCAGCGCAGGGTGAAAGCGGCGTTCGACCCCGCCGGCGTGATGGCACCCGGCCGGCTGCCGGGCAATCTGTGATGGGCTGGGTCACGGCCGATGCGCCGACCCGCAGCGAACTCGACGCCTGCATCAGTTGCGGGCTCTGTCTGCCGGTGTGCCCGACCTTCCGTCTCACCGGTGACGAGGCGGCCTCGCCACGAGGCCGTTTGGCAGCAATGTCGGCGGTTGCCGAAGGAGAGCTGGCCGTCGACGACGACTTCGCCGATGCGATGGGGTTCTGCTTGCAGTGCCGTGCGTGTGAGGTGGTCTGCCCGTCGATGGTGCCATTTGGCCGCGCCATGGAGGGGGCTCGTGCGGAGATTGGAGCACAGTTGCCGAGCCGGCAGCGATCGGTCCGGGCCGGGCTGCTGGGAAGGACCCTCGGTTCGAGGGCTTCGATGCGCATGGCAACGGTGGGTGCGGCCGCCGCCCAGCATCTGCGGCTCGATCGGGTCCTTCCCGGACCGCTCGATCGGATGAAGGGGATGCGACCGTTGCCGGTCATGGGGGGTAGCTCTGTCGGCACCGTGGCCGAGCCTGATGGCGTGCCCGCCGGCACCGCAGCACTGCTGGCCGGCTGTGTCATGGATCACTGGTTCAGCGGGGTGCACCTCGCCACCATCGAGCTGCTGCGACGCGGCGGATACCGAGTCGAGGTGCCCAAGTCGCAAACGTGCTGTGGTGCGCTGGCGGCTCACGACGGTGCCGCCGAGGAGACGCGGGCGCTGGTGGAGCGCAACGTCGCAGCCTTCGCCGGATACGACGTCGTGGTGTCGGATGCAGCCGGTTGCACGGCGCATCTCAAGGAGTTGCAGCACTGGACGGCCCGAGGCGACGAGCTCTCCAGCCGGGTGCGTGACGTGACCGAGATCGTTGCCGAGCTGATCGCCCGCGGAGCGCTGCCGCTGCTCGACGAGCCGCGGGGTGAGGTGGCCGTGCAGGATCCCTGCCATCTCAGGCACGCACAGCGCATCGTCGATGCACCCAGGGACATCCTGCGGGCGGCCGGGTACATACCGGTGGAGATCGATCCGATCGGCATGTGCTGCGGGGCGGCCGGCGTCTACATGGTGCTGCACCCGGACACATCGGACACGCTCGGCCTGCAGAAGGCCGACCAGATTCGCATGGCCGGGCCGACCCTGGTGGCGTCGGCGAACCCCGGCTGTGAGATGCAGCTGCGGAGCCATCTCGGCCCCGACTTCCGGATCGCCCACCCGGTCGAGCTCTACTACGAGGCACTCTCCGACACATGAGCCAGTCCCGTGCCATGACCGCTTCAGTTGCGACGGGGCTCGTCATCGCCGCCGTGTATCACCTGCTGGAGACGGTCGATGCCCGTGACGACCTCTGGTTTGCCGGCATCGCAGCAGGATTCGGCCTGGTGTCCGTGCCCCTCCTGATCGATCTGACGGCGCTCGAGGTGCTGACCCGATCACTGCGGCGTGCTCGGAGGGCGGCAGAGGTGCGCACCGTGCTCGTTCTGAGCGGGGGCCTGATCGGGCTCGGCATCGTGACGTGGGTCTCGGTTCGCGCCGGGAACGACCCGTTTGCGAGCGAGGCATTCGTACTGCTCCCGCTGGCGCTCTTTGCGCTTGGGGCCCTGGCCGTGATGGCGGCACTGCTCATGGGCCGGGAACCTGCGCCGGTAGCCGCCGATGTCGATGCGGTGGGCGGGTAGCCTCGGAACCGATGACCGATTCCCCACTGAACCTCACCCCTTCGGGTGCTCCGGAGACCGTGCTGCCGGCCGAGCCGGGGGACGCGACCGCCGCACTCGCCGCCGCACTCGAATCGCCCATCGAAGATCGCAAGAGTGCCGTTGCGGCCGTCGTTGCCCGGTACCCCCGCCTGCTCGACGGGTGGGCCCGGCTCGGAGAGCTGACGGACGACGCCGTGGAGGCCTATGCCTACTTCCGCATCGGGTATCACCGCGGGCTCGACGAGCTGCGTGGAGCCGGATGGCGTGGCAGTGGCCACGTCCGTTGGGAGCACGAGACCAACCGCGGGTTCCTGCGGTCGCTGCGCGGTCTCGGCGCAGCGGCCGCTCGCATCGGCGAGCAGGACGAAGTCGAGCGCATCGCCCAGTTCCTGACCCAGCTCGACCCCTCGACGGACCCCGGCGGCCCAGGAGGGGAGTCGGGAGGAAGCGTCGGCGGCGGCTGAGAGGCTCACCTCGATGGGAGGATGACTGGCTCCTTTCGCAGCCCGGCGCTACCCGCCGTGCGGCCGGTCTCGCCCAGGCGCACCGTGCCTCCGATCAGCCGTGGCCCACGCATCCCGCGTGAGCTCCCACTGGCACTCGACACCCTCCTCGGCCGGTGCGGTCGGCTTCCGCGGCGTCTCGGCGATCAATGTGAACCCGAGCCGCTGCGGTACCGCTCTGCTGGCGACGTTGGTCCGGTCGTGGTGGATCGCCACCTTGCGGGTGGTCGGGATGGCGAACGCCGCATCGGTCAACGCACGGGTGACCTCGGTGGCGTAACCGCGCCGGGTGTGGGCGGCGTGGATCCAATACCCGATCTCGAGAACGCCCGGCCCGAGGCGGCGATGCAAGCCCGTGCCGCCTATCGGTGTGCCTTCGAGAAAGATGCCGTAGATGCTGTCGCCGCCCGACTCCCATTGTCGCCGCCAGCGTTCGAGGAGCGCCAGTCGCTCCTCCCGCGTCAGCGGCTCATCGGCCACCCATGGCATGAACGGCCGCAGGTGGGCGAGATTCTCGGCTATCGCCTTTGACAACGCCGGTTCGTCTGTGGCCGTCCAGTGGCGTATGACCAGCCGCTTCGATGTCACAACGGAGGGGAGGTCGTTGGCCACGACGGCTCACAATGCGCGTTCGTAGATGATGATGCGGCCCGTGTCGAAGCCCGTGCGTTCCAGTTCGTCGACCAACCACGGTACCTCCGGCACCTTCAGCGAGAGTCGCTCTGCGTCGAGCTCGGCGGCGAGGTCCAAAGCCGACTTCAGCAGCTCGCCGATGTCGTCCGGGCCGGCCTCGAGCCATCCGAGCTCGAGCGTCTCCTCGTTGGGGGCGGCCAGCACCCACCCGGCAGGGCACATCCAGAGGGCACCCGCCTTGGCCGCTCGGACGAGATCTTCGACGCTCAGGCGGCGCCACGTCCACCCGATCGCCAGCAAACCCCGAGCGGTACGGCCGAGTGGGCCGCCGGACCACGCCATGAAGGCTGGTTGTGCCTCTGCCGATGGGGCTCGGACGAAGCGGTCGAGGGGAGGACGTCGCCGTCCCCCGTTGCCCTTGGCGACAGGCGCCGCGGTGCGCACGGTGCGTGAGGCGTGCACCCACTCCGAGACGGGACGTAGCCCGATCTTCTCCACTTGGACCCGCGCCGGGGTGTTCCAGTCTTCGATCGCCAGGCGGCAGATGCGACCGCCCCGATCTCGCGCCCAGTCCTCCGTCGTGCGATCGAGTGCCGAGGCGATCCCGCGTCGCCGCCACTCGGGGTGAACCCGCGCCCCCTGGAGCCACAGCTCCGTGGCGCTGAGCATCGTGCCTCGCGAGATGGCGACGGGATGGTCGTCGCCGTCGGTGGCTACGAGCAGCAGCCCGTTGGGGTCGATGAGCCACCGGTCGAAAGCATCGACGACGTAGTCACCCCACGAGAACGTGTCCTCGGTGAACGAGGCGATGGCCGGCTTGTCGTCGGCCCGGGCTGCTCGAATCCGGTAGTCCATGCCGGAAGACTATCGGCGGCCCCAACTCGCTCGAAGTCGGGCGCTTCCGGCGAGATCAGTACCTCGCCAGCTTCCTGGCGCGCTCGATGATGCCTTCGGTGTTGGGGAGGAGTTGCTTCTCGAGAGACCCGGCGAACGGGAACGTCGGCGCTTCCGGGGCGCAATAGCGTTGCACGGGAGCATCCAGCCAGTCGAAGGCCTTCTCGGAGATCTGAGCGGCGATCTCGGCGCCGAAGCCGGCGAACTCCGTGTCTTCGTGCACGATGAGCACCTTGCCGTTGTGCTGTACGGCGGCATCGATCGACGGCCAGTCGAGTGGCCGCAGCGACCGCAGGTCCAGCACGTATGCATCGATGCCCTCCGCGGCCAGCCGCTCCGCGGCCTCGACGGCGTAGTGCGCCATCGCCCCGTAGGCGATGATCGTGACGTCGTCGCCGATGCGGCGCACCGCAGCTCGGCCGATGGGCACCCAGTAGTCGCCCTCCGGGTACACGCCCTTTGCCAGCCGGTAGAGCTTCTTCGGCTCCAGGACCATCACCGGATCGGGATCGTCGATCGCCGCCCGCAGCAGCCCCTTGGCGTCCGCCGGTGTGGACGGCACGACGACCTTGAGCCCGGGTACGTGCGTGTAGAAGGCCTCGATCGATTGGCTGTGGTAGAGCGCACCATGAATGCCGCCGCCGTACGGGACACGGATCACCAGCGGGCAAGTCCACCGGCCGTTGGTCCGGTAGCTGATCCGGGCCGCTTCTGACACGATCTGGTCGAACCCGGGGTGGATGAAGTCGGCGAACTGGATCTCGGCGATGGGGCGTCCTCCCGCCGCCGCCTTGCCGATCCCGATACCCACGATGAGCGACTCCGCCAAGGGAGCGTTGAACGAGCGATCCACGCCATACGACTCGGTGAGCCCCACGGTCGCCTTGAAGACACCGCCCTTGGGGTCGGCGACATCCTCGCCGAACGTCGAGGCGGACGGGTAGGCCTCCAGAATCTCGTGCAGCGTGCGGTTCACGGCCGTGATGAGGTTGAGCTCGGGCCCTTGGGGCAGCTGTTCCGGCTCGGTGGCCGGTGTCGACGGCACGATGGGGTTCGCATACACGTGCGACAGGGCGTCCTGCGGGTCCTCCGCCGATTCGGCCTGCTTCACGGCGGCCGCAACCGTGTCGGTGACCTCCGTATCGATGCGTTGCTCCGTCGCCTCGTCCAGCAGGCGCGATTCGACGAGATACTGTCGCAGCACGCCGATCGGGTCTTTCCTCCGCCACAGCTCGACCTCTTCGGCGCTGCGATAGAGCTTGTCGTCGTCGTCGGACGTGTGGGCGTAGTAGCGATACGTCTTCGCCTCGATGAGGGTCGGGCCCTCACCCCTGCGGGCCCGGTCCGCCGCCGCCGCGACGACGCCGTACACCTGGAGCACGTCGTTGCCGTCCACCTCGACCCCGGGCATGCCGTACCCGGCTGCCCGCGAGGCAACGCTGCCCGCCACCTCCTGCTCCACCGGGACCGAGATGGCGTAGAGGTTGTTCTCGATCATGAAGATGATGGGGAGCTTGTGGATCGCGGCGAAGTTCATCGCCTCGTGCCAATCGCCTTCCGATGTGGCGCCCTCGCCGGACATCACCGCAACGACACCCGGCCTGCCGCTCGCCTTCAGCTCATGGGCGATGCCGCAAGCGTGGGGGAATTGGGTGGCGATCACCGAGGAGTGAGTGAAGATGTTGAGGTCCGGTTCCGACCAGTGGTTCGGCATCTGTCGGCCGCCGCTGGCCGGGTCCGCAGCCTTCGAGAAGACACCGTGGAAGATGTCGAGCGGCGTCACCCCGAGCGCGATGTTGAACGCGATGTCGCGGTAGTAGGGAAGCGACCAGTCTTCCTGCGGATTCAAGGCGAACGCCGCGCCGACCTGGCACGCCTCGTGGCCCGCCACCGAGACCACAAAGGGAACCCGGCCTTGGCGATTGAGGGCCCACATGCGCTCGTCCAGCCGCCGCGCCAGGAGCATCGAACGGTACATGTCCAGCACCTGTTCATCCGTCAGCCCGAGGGCGTTGTGATCACGTACGTTGTCGAGCTCGAGCATGTGCTGCTCATACCTCCCAATCAGGTCCTGCGAAGGCCGCGATGCCGGCGCAGGGAGCCGATACGGTCGATCCGCTCCTGTGCGACGTGCACCGCAGCCTCGTGCGCGTTGATGCCATGTTCCTTGGCCGCGGTGAGCACATCGCTCACCGCAAACTGGATGTTGTCGATCGCCGTGGCGGCACGGCGCACTTCGTAACCGCCGATGCCGATGGCGACGTTGATGATGCCTCCGGCGTTGACCACGAAGTCGGGGGCGTAGAGGATGCCGGCGTCGGTGAGTCGATCGGCGTCCTCGTCGGTCGCCAGCTGGTTGTTGGCCGACCCGACGACGGCGGCGCACCGCAACCGGGGGATGGTGTCGACGTTGAGGGATGCACCAAGCGCACACGGGGCGAAGATGTCGCACTCGACGTCGTAGATCTGGTCGAGTTCCACGACCGTGGAGCCGTGGGCATCCGACACCCGTTCGAGGGCGGCGGTGTCGACGTCGCTGATGAACGTCGTCGCCCCTGCCTTGGTGAGCCGCTCGACCAGGTTGGCGCCCACTTTGCCGACACCCTGTACGGCGACGGAGCGGCCGCTGAGGTCTTCCGAGCTCCAGAGGTGGTCGGCCACGGCGCGCATCGCATTCATCACGCCGCGAGCAGTGGCCGGCGAAGGGTCGCCCGACCCACCCAGCTCAGCCGGGAGACCGGCAACCCATTGCGTCTCGCGCGACACCATGGCCATGTCGGCAGGTGTGGTTCCCACGTCCTCGGCGGTGATGTAGCGCCCGTCCAACGAGTTGATGATGTCCCCATACGCACGGAGCAGACGTTCCGTCTTCATCGTGCGCGGATCCCCGATGATGACGGCCTTGCCGCCGCCCAGGTCGAGCCCCGCCGCGGCCGACTTGTATGTCATGCCGCGAGACAATCGCAGCACGTCGTACAGCGCATCCTCCTCGGACGCATACGGATAGAAACGGGTCCCGCCGAGAGCGGGACCCAGTGCAGAGGAGTGGATTGCGATGATGGTTCGAAGACCCGATACGTGGTCGTAGCCGAAGAGCACCTCTTCGTGCGTATCGGAACCGATCGCCTCGAATACTCCCAACTGGCCTGCTCCTTTCACGCACCCCAAACTCCTGGCGGCTCAGGGGGAATCGCACCACCAGTTTAGGGAAGTGCCGGCGTTGCGGGCGAGAGAATGTCGGCTCTGAGAGGGTCGTTGGTCGGGGCGACCCTCCCAGCGTGTGCCGGTGGCCCCTTCGCCTTGTGGCTCGTCGCGGTGTCGACCGGAGGCCCAGGCGGCCGAGTCCCACCTCCGCCGGGCCCCCGTGGCTCCGGCATCGGGTCCCGGACCTCCGTGATCCTGTGCCGATCCGCATGCGTAGCATGCGGTCGTGATCCGCTCCGCTCAACTCCGCATCTACCTCCCGAAACACCGGGTGGACAAGTTCCCGCCGCACAGCGATCCGGCGAGGGCGGTCGTCCGCGTGAGCGACGAGTTCGTGTGGGAGGGCTCGACGGTCGACGATGCGTACACCGCCGAGTGGGGCGGCGAGACGTACGTCTGCCCCCGGTACACACGTCTGCGAATGCTGGAGGGCGTCGTGGCGCACAGGAACGATTACCCGGGGTCGCTGCTCACCTCCGAGCTTGCAGTGCGCCGCGCCGCTCAGGAGATCGACCGCATCCGCACTACCGCCCCGGCGGCCCGCTCCTATATCGCATCGGCCCCGTGGCATGTTCCGTTGCGCTGGTTCGCCCTGTTCGATCCCGAGTCCCGCGAGCTGATCACCGCAGATGACGGGCCCACGATCCGGTATCGCACGGCGCTGTCCGATGCGCTGACCCGGATCGCCCATGCCGTCGAGGTGCTGGAGGAAGCCGGGTTCGACGAAGCCGTCGTCGAGGATGCCGTCGAGCTGCAGCGGTGGCTCGAGGAGTTCTCGTCGTCCGCGATGGTGGAGTTGCACTACCACTCGGTGGCCCGGCTCTTCTCCGACGGGGATCTGGCGTTCGACGAGTCGTGTGGTGACGTCACTCGCAGCCTGGCAGCGCTGGAGCGCCTCGACTACGAGGAGGCCGGCCGGGCGTATGCGGCCGTCGCGAGCCGCTGGGCTCCCGCCCAGGCCCTCTCCTACGTCAACTGAAGGCGGGTGTCGCGGCGTTCGATGAGGCGCCACGACAACAGCGCTGCGGCGTACAGCAGAGCGACCGCCACGGCCAGCACCCGGTAACCGACGACCAGAGCCCCGTACTCCAGGCCCCCGCCGACGATGGCGCCGAGGAGGTTCGTGCCGAAAGCGGTGGTGGACGATGCCGTGTCCTTGAACCGTTGCGCAAAGATCACGTTGGCGAGCAGCACCGGTGTGAACGCCACGACGACGGCGAGGACCAGGCGGGGAATCGGGGCGAGCCCGAGCAAAGCGCTCGTTGGTACGGCCAGCAGCACGCCGAGCGATACGAAGAGGGCGGCGTACATCACCGGCGGGGGCGGTAGGCGGCGCAGCCGGGCCAGCTCGATCGCCGCCAGCACGGCGAGCAAGATCCCGGAGAACACCATCGCATTGACCAGCCATGTCGAACCGAACAACAACGCAAACTGAGCCACCGTCCGCACCTCCAGCAGCAGGAAGGCCGCTCCCATGAGGAACAGGTCGACGTACGGCTTCATCTCTCCGATGCGGACGCCGGTCATTCGGACGGCTGCTACCGCGATCAGCACCATGGCCACCACGGCGAGTGCGTAGACCGGCGGCAGCAAGTTGCCGCGGAGGTAGAGGAACGGTCGGTCGTCCGTGACCGGGCCGGGCGACTCGACGCCCGCAGGGAGCGCCGTTGCGCCGGCGCAGTCGATCTGACCCGGTGCGGTCGAGACCATCATCATGGCGATCCCTCGCTCCAGCCCGACGACGTCGATGCACGGCTCAGCCCCAAATGCGTCCTCGAGCATTCCGGCCAGCCGGGCCACGAGCCAGGGTTCGCGGTAGAGGTTGTACATGGCGAAGACGCCGTCGTCGGCGAGTACACGGCGGACCTCGGCAAGCGACTCCTCGGTGAAGAGGTAGCTCTCGAGGCGGAGGTTGGCTTGCCCCGACACCAACGTCAGCGAGTCGGGCAGTGCATACAGCACCAGATCGTATGTGGTCGACGTCCGCCGCAAGAAGGCCCGGCCGTCATCGATCACCACGTTGACGCGGGGGTCGTCGTAGGGCCGATCCGGATTGAGCGCCTCGCCCAGGGCCACCAGCTCGCGATCGATCTCGACCGCATCGACCCTGCCGACATCGTTGCGCAAGGCGATGGCCACGTCGGTCCCGTTGCCGGCGCCGATGACGAGCACACTCTCGAAACCATCGCCGGTGTGCCGCTGGTACGGCGTGCCGTAGAGCGGTTCCTGTGCCAGCCGCTCGGCAGCGGGGCTGATCGTCTGGTGAGGGATGCCGTTGACGTTGATGAGGGTGCGGCTCTCGATCGACGAGTGCTCGAGAGCGTCGATGCGGTAGTAGGGCGACCAGATGGCCCCGGAAGCCGTGTCCACCGTGAGGAACACGAGCAGCGCAACCAGTGGAGCGAACCGCAGGATCGGTGCGATCTGCGGGGTCAGCGCAAGAAGCGCCAGCGCGGCGACGGCGCCCCACACGAGTGGCGGCGTCCCCAGGTAGGCCAGGGCCGTGAAGGCCAGCGTGCCGGCGATGCTGCCCGCGATGTCGATGCGGTAGGCGGTGAGCGCCTCGAACTTGGCGAATTCCCGAGCCACGCCATCGGCGATCGTGGCGAGGACCACGGCGACGGCCAAGAACAGGACGGGCAGGACGATCCACGGCGACAACCCGGATCGGGTGAAGCCGCCGAAATAGATGAGCTCGTCGCCGAGGCGATCGACCTCGACCGGGAACGCCATCAAGAGACCCACGAGGACGGCCAGCGCCAGCGGTGCGTATTGGCTGATGGGGGAGCGGCGCCCGGCGCGGAGAAAGCCGATGCCGATGCCGAGGAATGACCCGAGGAGCACGAAGTTCGAGAAGAACGACAGATAGAGCACCCGCTCGCCCGTCCATCGGATCAGGGCGACCTCGACGAAGAGCATGACGAAGCTCCACAGGAAAAGGCGCCTGGCTCGCGGCATCGGAGGATGGTAGGTGATCGAACGCGTGCAGCGGCGCAGGTGTCCTGCCGCAGCTGTAGCCTCAGAGCATGCATCTCTACGCACGTGTGAACATCCTCGACGGCAGAGCCGTCCGTCTCCCCCACGGTGACGTGTCCGAGGTGATCCACCTCGACGCAGACCCGGTGGAGCGCGCCAAGGGTTGGGTCGCCAAGGGTGCCGACCGGTTGCACGTCGTCGATCTCGATGCCGCCGCCCACGGCGACTATCGGAACAGGCCGCTGATCGGAGATCTCATCGACGCCGTCGACGTCCCCGTGTCGGTGGGCGGTGGTGTCCGTTCGGCCCAGGGCGTGCAACGTCTGCTCGACGCCGGAGCGGACCATGTCGTCATGGGGACCGTCGCCATCATCGACCAGGTGCTGTTCTGGGAGTTGTGCCGGGAGAACCCCGGTCGCATCATCGTGGGCCTGGACGTCCGTCCCGACGAGGAGCTCGCCATTCAGGGATGGACGACGAACAGCGGCCAGTATCTCGAAGAGGCCCTCATCGAGCTGTCATCTGCCGGAGCAGCAGGGTTCATGGTGGCCGAGGCCGGGCGCGACGCGCTGGCCGAGCCGCTCAACATCACGGCGCTCAAGCGGGCGCTGGCCATTGTCGACGAGCCCGTCGTGGCAGCAGGCGGCGTGCGCGATTTCGACGAGCTCCGAGAGCTGAAGGCCCTCGATGTGGACGGCAAGAGCCTCGCCGGTGTGATCGTCGGCCGCGAAATCACCGCAGGCCGGTTCACCATGGAGGATGCGGCTGCGCTCTTGCGGCGAGTCGGGCCGTCCCCCGGCCCGTGGTCGCTCGACGACCTCCGTACCCAGCTCGTTCGCTACCGCGACGAGCACGGCGACCCGATGTCGGCCGAGGCGTTCCTGGACTGGCTGGGAGCAGGCTGAGTCGACAGGTCAATCCAGCAGCCGTGCGATGGTGGCGGCCTGGTCGTCCAATGCCTGCCGCTCCGGCGCCGGGCCGTAGCGAATGTCGAGCCGAAACCCGTCGCCGGCGAAACGCGGGACGACGTGCAGGTGGGCATGGAACACCTGCTGGCCGGCGGCGATCCCGTCGGCGAGGAAGAGGTTGATGCCGTCGCTGCGAATCGGTCCGGCACGGAGGGCGGCGGCACAGCGGGTGGCGGTTTCCATCATCGCCGCCGCCTCTCCCGGTGCGAGGTCGGCGAGCGAGGTGGCGTGGCGCCTCGGGACGACGAGCAGGTGGCCCGGGGTCACCGGCAGGATGTCCATGAACGCAAGAGTCCGTTCGTCCTCGTGAACGACGCTGCGCGGTGCGTCGGCGGCGACGATGGCGCAGAAGACGCACCACGCCGGCTCCGTCACGCTGCTTGCTCCGTTGTGAGCTCGAGCACGTTGACTCCGTCCGGCTCGTTCGGCTTGTCGCCGGCGTCGCCCATGAGCCGGATCAACACCGGCACCACCAACGCCAGCACCATGGCTACGGCGATGACGATTGCCACAACCCGGATTTGCCCGCGCCGTCTCGTCCGCAGCGGCTCCCAGCTCGGATCAGGCTCGTCGAGGTCGTTCCACATCGATCCCACCGTACCGCTCCGAACCGCAGCACCGGTCTGCAGCCGATGGTGGCTGGACACTAGGTTGGCGTGACGTAGAGACTGGAGGCTCAGTCAGGTGAACGTCTTCTTGTGGGTCCTGCAGGTGATCATCGGCCTCATGTTCCTCGCCGCAGGCGGCATGAAGGTGTCTCGCCCCAAAGAGGTGCTCCAGCCGCAGCAGCCCTGGGTAGAGGACTTCTCGCAAGGCATGATCCGGATCATCGGCTGGCTCGAGATCCTCGGTGCCATCGGGCTGATCGTGCCGGCGCTGACCGGCTTCCCGATCCTGGTTCCGTTTGCAGCCATCGGCATCGGTCTCGTGCAGCTCGGAGCGATCGTGGTGCATGCTCGCCGGGAGGAGTGGCAGAACGTGGCGGTCAATGTGCTGATCATCGTCCTGGTTGCCGTCATCATCTGGGGCCGCTTCGGCCCGGAGAGCCTCTGAGCGTCGCACCCGCAGCAGGCTGTTGCGTCGGCAGCCGCCTCGTTGCGCCAGAATGGCCCTATGACGGCGTTCGAAGCCTCCGCGCTCACGCACATGCTCGTCGTCGCGGACGTCGATGCGAGCCGTGACTGGTACGTCCGTGTGCTGGATGCGTCGCTGTACGGCGAGTACGGCGGCACATCGGTCGTACTGGAGCTACTCGGCAACTGGATCTTGCTCGTCACCGGAGGAGGCCCGACGGCCGACAAGCCCACGGTGAAGCTGGCGGCCCCGCTCGATCCCGATCGGGTGAGCAATCAGCTCATCTTCCGTGTGAGCGATTGCAGGGCCATGTACGAGCTCCTGCGAGACCGTGGGGCCGAGTTCCTCGCACCCCCGCTCGACCGGGGCGGCGAGATCCGGGCCTTCTTCCGTGATCCCGACGGCCACCTCTTCGAGATCTCCCAGCTGGTTTGAGGAGGACCGCGCGGTTCCGGGAAACTTCAAGCGGTGTGACCGGCTGGTTTCCAGCACCAGTGGCCGACGACGCTCGACCGGGGCAGGCGGCGCCCGCATGGCCGCAGTGAACACCTAACCCGTCGCCGCCACCCTGAACCCGAGGTTTCCTGTCGAGCTGTCTGGTGTGTTGGCACTGCGGGCGTCGACGCGGTAGCGCCAGCAGTAGCTCTCATGGCAGAGGTAGGAGCCGCCCCGCATGACCCGGGCGTGGCCACGATCCGGCCCCTTCGGGTTCCTCGCGGGGGACCGTGCGTAGTAACCGGGGTCGAACCAATCCGAACACCACTCCCACACGTTCCCGGTGGTCTCGAACAGCCCGTACCCATTCGGCGGGAAGGTGCCGACGGGGCAGGTTCCCACCCAACCGTCCTCGGCGGTGTTGGCCGCCGGGAAGTGGCCCTGGAAGACGTTCATGAGGTGCCGTCCATGGGGTTCCCGTTCGTCCCCCCAGGGGAAGTGGTGATGCTCCATGCCCCCGCGGGCGGCATACTCCCACTCGGCTTCTGTGGGCAGCCGTGTGCCCGACCACGAGCAGAACGCCAGGGCGTCGAGCCAGCTCACGTGGACGACCGGGTGGTCCCCACGACCGTCGATGTCGCTGTGGGGCCCTTCGGGATGACGCCAGTCGGCTCCTTCGACCAGGCGCCACCACGGAGCGGCGGCGACGCCCTGAGTCGGTGGGAAGTCGTCGGGCAGAAGACCGCCAAACACGAAACTGGTGCCGAACTCCTCTGCCGTCGTCACGTGGCCGGTGGAATCTACGAAGGTATCGAACTGCCGGTTCGTCACTGCGTATCTGCCTATGGCGAAGGGCGACAGCTCCACCGCATGGACCGGTCCTTCGCCATCAGCGGGGTAACCACGTGGATCATCGGTACCCATGTCGAATCGGCCACCCGGCACGCCGACGAGCTCGGGTGCCGCACCAACAGCGACGTGTTGGGCGGCGCGCGCTCCGTTGCGATCGGAGCTCCGGGGGGCGCAGCAATGTTCGGACGGCATGGCGGCTGAATCTACCTCGAAGGTCGGTGTGGCCGGACGGGCATTTCGGGACGGAGACCGCCGGCGAGCCGATCTGCGATCAACCACGTGTGTAGGGTTCCGACGCCGCAGCCACCACTGTGAGAGAGGATGAGGATGGCGAGCTCCGAATTCAAAGGGACGATCAAACTCGATGTCACGGAGTCGGTCGCCGACTGGGGTCCCTACACCCCTCCCACCGCACCGGAGGGGGCACCCAACGTCTTGGTGATCCTCTACGACGACACCGGTCTGGCCGCCTGGGAGCCGTTCGGCGGCCGTATCGAGATGCCAACGCTGAAGAAGCTGGCCGACGACGGTCTTCGCTATACCCAATGGCACACGACCGCCCTGTGTGCACCCACCCGCTCCACCATGATGACCGGACGCAACCACCACCTGAACGGGATGGCCTGCATCACCGAGTGCGCCAACGGTTTCCCCGGATGGCACGGCCGGATCCCCGACGCTTGCGCCACCGTGGCCCACCTCCTTCAGGATGCGGGGTGGAGCACCTTCTGGCTCGGCAAGAACCACGACGTGCCCGAACAAGACGTCTCTCCCGGTGGGGAGAGATCGCGCTGGCCTCTGCAGATGGGTTTCGATCGGTTCTACGGGTTTCTCGGCGGTGAGACCAACCAGTGGTATCCCGACCTGGTCGAGGACAATCGCTTCATCGAACAGCCCTACGGCCCCGAGGATGGCTATCACCTGTCCAAGGACCTCGCCGATCAGGCGATCAGGATGATTCGCGACCAGAAGGCGTCGAACCCCTCGAAGCCCTGGTACATGTGGTACTGCCCCGGAGCCAACCATGCCCCCCACCACGCACCTCAGGAGTACATCGACAAGTACAAAGGCAAGTTCGACGACGGCTACGAGGCCTATCGGGAGTGGGCGCTGGAACGGATGATCGACATGGGGATCCTCCCCGAGGGCACGGAGATGACTCCTCTCAACCCGTTGCCCGACGACATGGCGAACCCGGGGGACTACGTTCGCCCATGGGACGAGCTCAACGACGACGAGAGGAAGTTGTTCTGCCGTATGGCCGAGGTGTTTGCGGCATTCTCGGAGTACACGGACGTTCAGATCGGACGCGTGATCGACTATCTCGAGGAGTCGGGACAGCTCGACAACACGCTGATCATGTACAGCGCCGACAACGGAACGTCCGGTGAAGGCGGTCCCAACGGCTCGGTGAACGAGAACAAGTTCTTCAACAACTTCCCCGACTCGCTCGAAGAGAACATGCAGTACATCGACGTGCTGGGAAGTGTCGAGACCTACAACCACATGCCCACCGGATGGGCGGCGGCCTTCTCCACGCCGTTCCAGATGTTCAAGCGCTATGCACAGTTCGCCGGGGGTACCTGCGATCCGCTGGTCATCTACTGGCCGAAGGAGATCAGAGACCGAGGCGGGATCCGTCACCAATACCATCACTCGGTCGACGTCGTGGCCACGATCCTCGACGTCTGCGGGCTCGAGATGCCCGAGAGCTACAGGGGCGTCGAGCAGATCCCGATGTCGGGCACGTCCATGCGCTACAGCTTCGACGACCCCGGCGCCCCCACCACTCGCAAGCGCCAGTACTTCGCCATGCTGTCGACACGGGGCATCTGGGAGGACGGCTGGAAGGCGGCCGCCATCCATGCCCCGTTCCTGGGCAAGGGCGACTTCGACAACGACCGCTGGGAGCTCTACCACGTCGACGAGGATCGATCGGAATCGAAAGACCTCGCCGCCGAGCATCCCGAGAAGCTCCAGCAGCTGATCGATGCGTGGTTCGAGGAGGCCGAGGCGAACAACGTCCTGCCCCTCGACGATCGCACCCCGGCCGAGCTCCTGGGTACCCAACGCCCATCGGCGGAGCCACCGCGCGATCGCTACGTCTACTACGCGAACACCTCGCCGGTCCCGGAAGGGGTTGCGGTCAACATCCGGGGTCGTTCCTACAAGATCGTGTCGAACATCAGGGTGGAAGACGGGTGCGAGGGTGTGATCTTCGCCCACGGTTCACGATTTGGCGGGCACACCCTGTTCGTCAAAGACCAGAAGCTGCATTACGTGTACAACTTCCTGGGCATCAAGCCGGAGCAGCACTTCGTGTCCGACGTGCTCAACGCGGGCGACTACACCGTCGGCATGGAGTTCGTTCGAGAGGCCGCCGGCGAGCACGGCGAGTCACTCGGCACCACGAAGCTCTATGTGAACGAGGAGCTCGCCGCTGAGGGGCCGATGAGGACCCAACCCGGCAAGTTCACCCTCTCCGGAGACGGGTTGTGCATCGGCTACGACAGCGGCGACGCCGTGAGCGGCGAATACCAGACCCCGGGTCGGTTCAGCAACGGTGAGATCCAGGGCGTGGTGGTGACCGTGGAAGAGGTTGAGTACCTGGATCTCGAGAAGCTGGCCCACGCCGCGTTCGCCATCGACTGATCGGGGCAGGGGTCGCCGCGTACCGTTCTTGCGTAGCTCGGCGCACCATGCCGGCGCCAGGTACGCACGAATGCCCACAGCCTGGTCGACAGGGCGGCTGGCGAGCCCGACGACCGGGATGGGCGACACGTTTCCCAACCGACGCGTAGGTTTGTGACTGGAAGCGGAGTCGACGAGAACGGGGGCTTCCGTGCACAGAGGGAGAAGACGGTTGGCGTTGATCGCAGGATTGTCCGCGGTTCTGCTGGCTTTGGCGCCGCTGGCACCCGCCGGCGCCGGTCACGACGACGACCCGAGAACGAAGAATCTGCATCCGGTGGGCCACATCGAGGAGCCTGCGAGCCTCTTTTACGGTCCTCCGAGCATCCACACCGACATCGCCTTTTGGGGCGGCTATGCATTCCAAGGGAACTGGCAGGGCTTCAACATCAGGACATCTCGGCGCCGGGCAATCCGAAGCACGTGTCGTTCACCGAATGCAACGGCAACCAAGGCGACGTCGTCGTCTGGGACAACGTCCTGGTGAGGTCCTGGAACTCGCCGGCCAGCGGGGCGCAAGAGTGCGACGGCACCACCGTGCCCGCGGGTTTCGAGGGCCTGCATGTCTTCGACATCAGCGACCTGAGCGATCCGGTGCTGGTCGGCGCCGTCGAAACGGAATGCGGATCGCATACGGCGACGGCCGTGCCCGATCTGGCCAACAACCGGCTTCTGATCTACAACAGCTCGTCCAGTTCGTCATGTCCGGGGCTCGACATCATCGAGGTTCCGCTCGACGATCCGGCGGCAGCCGCCTACGTGAGATTCGAGGATGCCGGCGGACGTGACTGTCACGACACCGGTGTGGTTCTCGGAGACGCCATGATGGCCGCCTGCGCAGGTGACGAAGGCTTCACCGTGTGGAGCCTGGCCAACTCGCTCGAGGATCCCGAGTTCATGTACTCGAAGTCGATTGCCGGAGTGAACATCGGGCATTCGGCGATGTTCACCTGGGACGGCGAAGTGATCGTCTTCGGCCACGAACCAGGAGGCGGCGTCGGCCCCTTCTGCCAGGCGACCAGTGACGAAGTGGACAAGTCCGCGATGTTCTTCGATGCACACACCGGGGACATGCTGGGGAGATGGGTGCTGCCTCGACCACAGTCCGCGACCGAGAACTGCACGATCCACAACTACAACATCGTGCCCGTTCCGAACGGCAACTACATCTTGGTGAGCGGCAATTACCAGTCGGGCACCAGCGTTGTTGACTTCACCGATCCGGCGAACGCCGTCGAGATCGCCTTCTCGGACCCGCCGGCGATCGACCCCATCGACCTCGGCGGGGCGTGGTCGACGTATTGGTACAACAACTTCATCTACGAGACGAACATCACGGAGGGACTCAACATCTTCCGGTACAGCGGGAACGAGACGGCCGGTGCGCTGCGGCTCGACCATCTGAACCCGCAGACCGTTCCGTTCACGTTGCCGTAACCCCGAACGAGGCGCTTCTTCTTGGGGGTGGGCGTCGTCCCGCCCCCAAGAGGACCGCATTGGTGGTGCACCGAGTCCGCACGACGGGTGCGGCGTGAGTGCGTGATCAGGTCCCGACCTGACGCCCGTGCCCAACTGGCTCCGCGGTCGCGGGTGCGTGGCCGCGACGTCGATTCGTGGAGATGTGCTGCCAACGAGCGTCCGGCCGGCCGGCGTCGACGCACTCGGTCGGGTCGAGGGCCTCCGCCCGATCCGTCAGGTGGGCGAAGATGCGAATGCTGGTTCGGCGACCAACACCCGGTCAGGTATTTGCCGTCAATACCACCTTGCCGGCGTATCCGCCACGCTCCATGAACTCGTGGGCACGGGAGGCTTCGAGCAGAGGGAAGCGCTCGGAAATCACCGGTCTCATCTTGCCGGCTGCGGCCAGATCGAAGAACTCGGCAAGGGAGTCTCGATACCAATCCATATGCTCTTTGGGATAGCTCTCCATTCCCGGTCCCAGCGGCGCTGTCTTGCCATTCGGTAGGA
Organism: Acidimicrobiia bacterium; assembly: GCA_965216945.1. Taxonomy (GTDB): domain Bacteria; phylum Actinomycetota; class Acidimicrobiia; order Spongiisociales; family UBA5794; genus DATHZQ01. The sequence continues at coordinate 2,113,015 of CBDCGU010000003.1, forward strand.
TCTTGACCAGACCGACCACCAGCATGCTGGGCGGAATGATCTTGATGCCACCCCTGACGGCACCGACCATGCCGAGCATTATCAGCCGTCCACCTTTGCGGAGTGCCCGGTAGGAACGCCAGAGCTGTCGGCCGCCCCCGATGACATCGAAGACAACATCGACGCCGTCGCCGGTCAGTTCAAGGATACGGGCGACGAAGTCCTGGTTGCGGTAGTCAATCGGCGTGGCACCGAGAGACTCGACCAACTCGTGGTTGTGTGCCGAGGCGGTGCCGTACACCTCCAAACCGGCCAGTGTGCCGAGTTGAACCAGGGCGCTGCCAACTCCTCCGGCCGCACCGTGAGCGAGTATGCGCTCTCCGCTCTGTACACCAGCCATCTTGTGCATCGCCAGGCTCGCCGTCAGGTAGTTGACCACCAGAGCAACGGTTTTGGCTGGATCGAGGCCCGGAGGAACAGGCACCGCCCAGTCGGCGGGCGTGCAGATGAACTCCGTGTATCCACCTGCCTCACCAAACGTCCACAGGGCAACCCTCTGTCCGATCTCCAGGTTCGATACGCCTTCGCCCAGCTTGTCCACCACCCCGACGACGTCCTCGCCGGGTGTGTACGGTGGCTTGACTCCTGGGAACCAGTGTTGGCGGAGCATGATGTCGTAGCTCGAGACTCCGGCGATCAGGGTCTTGACCCGAACCTCACCCGGCCCGGGCTGGGGCATGTCCTCCGCCACGACTTCCAGCACCTGCGGTCCCCCACGCTTGGCCACAACAATCCGGTGATTCTTGGCCTCATGCATGCTGGCTCCTTCGCCGGGTCTCGCCCGATTGTCGCGCTCGCCTTCCAGAACTGGAAGAGCGGGAACAACATCGCAAGTCCCCAGAACCCGATCCGCCACCCACCGTGGCAATCAGCACGCCGGGCCACCGCCAGTATCCCTCAGTGCCGGTTCCAGGATGCCGGTCGGTGCGCGATATCGCTTGGGACCGTGAGTGTCATGTGCGGACCCGCCGCTTGGGCCAAGCGTCGACCGGTGTCCTGCATCGACCGAGCCACCTTCCGCATTGGGAGGGGAACGTGAAATAGGCGCCAGACCCCATCGCGGCAGCTCACAGATTCCGTGACACGAGAAACGGCGAAATCCCGATCCTCCACTGGGAATCCGGCCGTTCGAGACCCAACAACCGTGGGATCCAGGCCGTCGAGGGACATGACGCCATGCCCACCGCCAGCTGTGTTGATGGCGGCCTGCTCACCGAGTGGCTCGCGTACGGTTCAGCGGCCCGGGTCGGTCCGGGCCGGCCGCGCCAGGCCGGTGAACCATCCAAACCCGTAGGCGGCCAGTGGGACGCCGACCAGGACAACTGCCACCACGAGCGGTGGAACCGCCTTCCACAGACTGCCTGCTCCTAGAACCTCGACGGCGAAGCCCACCTGGGACACGAGTCCGGCTATCACTGCAAGAACCGCCGCCATGAGCGCCAGCGAGGCCATCGACCAGGCGTGCACCCGCCGGCGGAACGAGCGACCGGCGCCGACCGCTTCGTAGGCGGCGTGTGCCGAGGCATTCTCGGCACGATGCAGCGCCCCAACGACGGCCACGATTCCCACGGCCAGGAGGCTGGTCACGCCGAGGGTCCACGCAACCGCCCGCGTCCCGCTGTCCGGCTCGGTCCGACCCTCGACCGCCACGCCCAGGGAGGCGGCCGCCCGCGTGATGTCGGCGATGTCGGCATCGGAGAACGGCATGTCCGCGACGACCAGCCACGCCACGGTCTCAATCGGCAGCCCCAACGAAGCCGCGTAGCCGGGTTCGATGAGCGCTCCGGGCGTGGACGAGAACCGCTCGAAATCGCGCACCGATACCGTCATGCGCTCATCGGTGCCGACATCGTCGGCGCCGGGGCGGATGAAGGCGTGCTCGCCCTCGTGGTTCGTCATGACATCGGCATCGTCGAATCCGGACAGCCCGAGCGCGCCGACCAGCTCAGATGTCCCGACATAGGTCGGAATGCTGGCAAAGCCGAAGTCGGCGCCGGACCGCTCTGTTATCAGTCCGAAAACCAGCGGCGATCGGATCCCGATCGCCACCTCAGAGCCTTCTCCCAACCCGGCGTCCGAGGGGATGGCTGCCGCGCGTGTGCCGCTCTCCACGATGGGCTGAAGGAGGGGAACGACGGTCGCGCCCGGGACGAGGTTCGCCACGTCATCGGTGAACTCGGACCGATCGACGGCTGCGGTGGCGCTCGAGCCGATGGGTCCAAGCCGGGGGTCGTGGTCGGGAAACACCATCAGGTGATTCGGGCCCATCGACGGCACATGGTCGTCCGAATGCTCGAAGATGCGGAAACCAGTCGCGGCGACGACCGGCACCGTCAGGACCACGACGAGGGCGGCCGCGGTCGCCGCTGAACGCGACTGGTAGCGACCGAGATCACGCCGTGCGACCCGGGTTGCCAGCGAACCGGCGGAGGCACGTCGCGTGCCGATCCGCACCGCGAGCGGCGCGAGGAGCACCGTCCCGAGCGGGATGGCTACGAATGCCGCAACATCCAGAAACACGGGTCGGTCGCGGTCCTCCATGGAGAACACCGACACGAGGCCCACCACACCCACGACCAGAAGGACGAACCCGATGATGCTCATCCGCACCGGTCGGCGCGGCGCGGGTCGGGCCGCCTTCAGCGCACCCGAAACTGCGGCCCGGGTCATGGCCCGGGCCGGCCACCACGCCGCGCCCGTTGCGGCGAGGACCGCCATGGTCCCCATGACGGCGATGGCCGCCCACGGCCACTGCACGGCGTCGATGCGGTAGTTGGCGACACCGTCGAGCCCCGGCACCACCGCCTGCGAGACGGCCATACCCGTCACAACCCCGATCGTTGCGGCGATGACCCCGGCTGTGACGCCGCCCGCCACCACCGCGGCCCGCAACTGCCGCCGGTTCGCACCGACCGCGGCCAGCAGGCCGAGCTGGCGCAGCCGCCGTTGCGCCAGCATCGTGACCACCGAGATCACCAAGAGACCCACTTCGAGCAGGATCCCGGCCACCGCCACAGTCAAAGCGATCGCCGTGGTCGTCCGGGAGTCATCGTCATGCCGTAGCTGCCAGATTCGGGAGCCCGACCACCCATCGATAAAGGCTGCCACCTGTTCGTCCGACCCAGTGATCAGAAGCCGGACCTCCTCCGGCACGAACGTCCCGGGTCGGGCGAGAACGAACTGATCCGACAGGCGGGCGGGGTTCTCGACGGTGCCCGTGACCGTCAGCTCGAGACCGTCCAGCGTGACCGCATCGCCGATGCCGGCGCCCAGCCGCTCGGCCAGGCCGTCGGTCAACGCGAGCTCGGAACCAACGGAGGGGTACCGTCCGTCGAGCAGGTCGATCAACGCCGCCGAGTTGGCACCTTCCGGGTCGAAGGCGCGTACCTCGACCGGCGAGGCCGACCCGGCCGGCAGCACGAACGACGTCTCCACGGCATCGGCCACGGCGAACTCGGAACCAGCCGCGGTCACCACCGCTTGACCGAGTTGGCCGGGAACGCCGATCACGTGGGAGCCGTGGCCGAACTCGGCCAGCTTCGTCTGGGGGATGACGTTGACCGCGGCCGTCACAGCGAACACGCCCGCGGCGACGGCCACCGCGATGAGCAATATCACCAAGGCCCATTGCCGGCGCTCCAGTCGCAGCATCCGCCGGTTCCACCGGTAGACAAGCCGCCGCCATCTGCGAGGTGGTCCTTTCCCACCCCGTAGTTGCGGTGTCATGCGGTGCTCCCGAAGTTCATCGGTCTGCCCGTCAAACCGCTTGTGTTCACTTGGCCAGCGCCCGATCGATGCTGTCGGGCGCCGCTTCATCGACGAGGCGGCCATCGCGTAGGAACACGACCCGGTGGGCCCACGCGGCCAAGTGGGCGTCGTGGGTGACCACGATGCCGGCGACGCCCTGTTCACACGCCGAGCGGAGCAGGGCCATCACTTGTTCCCCGTTCACCGAGTCCAAGGCACCGGTTGGTTCGTCCGCGAGAATCACTTTGCGGTCGCCGACCAGTGCCCGAGCGATGGCCACTCGCTGTTGTTCACCGCCCGAGAGATCGTCCGGGTAGCGATCGCCGAGATGGCCGACACCGAGCTGGTCGAGCCGAGCAGCTGCCGCGTCCGAGGCGGGCCGGGGGCCGGCACCGGCCAGCTCGAGCGGGAAGGCCACGTTCTCGATGGCGGTCAGCCCGGGCAGGAGATTGAGGTCCTGGAAGACGTAGCCGACCTTTCGGAGACGAAGGTCGGCACGCTCGTCCCAGGTGAGCGCCCCGAGGTCCCACCCGTCGACCGCGACCGTCCCCGACGTGGCCAAGTCCAGTCCGCCTGCCAGTGACAGCAGCGTGGACTTGCCAGAGCCCGACGGCCCCATGATGGCAACGAGTTCCCCCGCCGCCACCGACAGGCTGACTTCAGCGATCGCGTCGACCGCCACGTGTCCCTCGCCGTAGGTTCGGGTCGCACGGTCGAAGCGGATCACCGAAGACATCGATTCAGGCACGGCCACGGGTGACCTCCTCGGTGGGCTGGAGCGACGCTGTTGATGCCCCTGTCGCCCATGCTGCCGGTGCTAGGGATGGTTTTCGTCCGGTTTGACGGAGACGCACTTCACAGGCATCGAGCCAGCGGACTTCGGCCTCGGCCCGGAAGATCTCAGAGTCGGCCACCATGAGAAAGGTGGGATCGGCCTGAGACTCTGCCTTGAGCCGGGTGTACTCCTGCATGACGGTCACCAGATGGCGGCGGTGCCGCTGCAGGACGGCGAAGACGTCGATGCCGGGTGTCGTGGCGGCGATGAGCACCCGCATCACCAACTCGCGCCGCTCTGGTGGCCCGACCTCGGACGGCGACCCGAGCCAGGCATCCAGCTCCTCTCGCCCCGCCGGCAGCAAGCGGTAGGTCTTCTCGCGGACGTCGTCGGGACCCTCTGGCGCGATCAACTCGTCGCGCTCCAGACGCTTCAGCGTGGAGTACACCTGCCCGACGTTGAGTGGCCACACCTCACCAGTGCGGGCCTCGAACTCCTCGCGCAGGCGGAGGCCGTACTTCGGCTCCTCCACCAGCAGGGACAGCAGCGCGTGTCGAATGCTCACTTAGGCTCCACGTCAAAGAATACTCGATATATATACTGAGTATTATTTGTGGTGTCAAGCGGGTGGCGGCTACTCGGGCTGTTATCGGGCTCCACGCGATCAATCGTGGTTGGCGGCCTCGCATTCGCGGGGTGTGTGCCGATCTCGATTACCCGCCGAAGCGGGCGATATCGGTCCCGATTCGGTGATCGGTGCGGTGGCGGCATGCAGCCATAGTGGAGTACCGCATCGTCGATGGGGAGTCCGAGATCGGTTGGCTGCTTGATCGAGGAAACGAAGAAAACCCCTGCGCCGTAACAGGGGTTTCCAGTGGTGGTCAGGGCCGGCGTCGATCCGGCGACCTCCGGTTTTTCAGACCGGCGCTCTACCAACTGAGCTACCTGACCGTCCTCAGACCAACGCCCGGGCCGCGTAGCCGGGCGGTGGGTGGCGGGAGCGACGGGATTTGAACCTTCTCCGTGTTGGGTTTGGCTCGTTCGTTGCTCCTGCTGGGTTGTCAAACGCTAGCCCGGGATCGGGCTGGTCGGCGAACCGAGGAGGTGGGTTCGGCGTCGGTAGATGCGGAACCCACCGGGGATCCCGGTTGGCTGGCGGGAGCGACGGGATTTGAACCTTCTCCGTGTTGGGTTTGGCTCGTTCGTTGCTCCTGCTGGGTTGTCAAACGCTAGCCCGGGATCGGGCTGGTCGGCGAACCGAGGAGGTGGGTTCGGCGTCGGTAGATGCGGAACCCACCGGGGATCCCGGTTGGCTGGCGGGAGCGACGGGATTTGAACCCGCGACCTCCGGCTTGACAGGCCGGCGTGAACTCCAGACTTCACCACGCCCCCAACCGCTCATCCGGCCGGAGCCGGAGCAAGCGACTGGAGTATAGGGGCCTGCTCAGCTTGGCGACCAAGCCACCCAGCTCCCACCGGACACGCGTTCCACGGTGCCTCCGGCGATGTCGACGACGAAAACGCCCGCCTCGCCTTCGTAGGTTCCCACGAACGCATAGGCGCTGCCGTCTGGCGCCCACAGCGACATGCTCTGGGCGTATTGGTCGTAGAAGGGCAGGAACTCGGCGAACCACGGCGGTGAGACTCGGAATGTCGGACCTTCCGAGACAACGCCGTCCTCCCACACGCTCAGCACGAGATCCCCGATCTCCCCTTCTGCCTCGATGATCAGCAATCGGTCGCGAGCGGGACTCCAGAAGAACCCGATGGCGGGCCGATCGGTGACCGTTGCCGGCTGCCCGGTCGCCAGGTCGATCACCTGGAGTCGATTCGGCGGCAGCGGATCCTGGATGAGCGCCGCCGATACGGAGTTGCTGTCCGGATTGAACGACTGGACTGCGAGGTAGCGCTCGGAGGCGCTGACACCGAAGATCACACTCCCGTCGACGGTGACCAGCGTCTCGACCCCGCCGTCACCGATCCGCACGATACGCTGGCCATCCTCGCCCAGCACCGCTGCCACCACACCACCGGCGGTCCATTGCGGGGCCTGGAACGCACCGGGTGCCACCTCGAGGGCTTCGGTCTCGCCGCTCGTTGCGACGAAGTCGAGCCGATCGACGCCGACGTGGGCAACCGTGCCGTCGCCGTCCGGGCTCCAGGAGAAGTAGTAGGGCGCGCCCTCGTCCACCTCTACGACCGAGAGCTGGGCGCCGATCTGGAACCGCTCGTGGACCAGCCCACCCGTCACGCTGTTACGGAGCGAACCTACCTCCTCGCCGGTGGGCGACCAATAGAAGTAGAAGGGGGGCGCCTCCATCTCGATCCGCATCGCATCCCCGCCCATCGCTCCGACCACGACGAACTCCGGCTGCCCGGCTCGGCTGGAGTAGGCCACGGACGCCGCATCCGGGGACCAGACCGGCTGGAAGGGTACGTCGCGCTCGTCGCTCAAGACCACGGAGTTGCCCCCATCCCTGTCCATCGTGACGACGAGGTTGTCGTCATCGACCACGACGAGCCGGTCGACATCGAGGGGTGGGAGGGTGGTCGTCGTCGATGTGGTCGATGTCCGGGCCGACGTCGTGGTCGGTGCCGGGTCCGATGTCGACGTACATGCCGCGGCGACGAGGAGTAGCGCAGGGATCGCCAACCAGGTTGATCGGCGCATCTGCGCCGCCTTTCTCGTGCTGATCGTCGAGCCTACCGACGGCTCTCTCGTTAGTGCGCGCCAGTGCGGTGGGTACTCTCGTGCCCATGGCCAACGACAGGCTGCTCCACCCACTGGCAGACGGTTTCGAGCTGCATCCCGAGCGCGAGGACGTCGTCCTGTTGCTGCACGGGTGGACCGGATCCCCCGCCCACCTTCGCCTCCTCGGTGCGGATCTCGCTGCCGCCGGATACGGCGTCGTGGCGCCGCTCCTGCCCGGTCACGGCACCGACATCAAGGACATCGTCGGCACCGGTTGGCGTGACTGGGTGCGAGTGGCGGCCGAAGCTGCACACGATATCGGTGAGGGAGGCGCACACCTCCATCTCGGCGGCCTGTCGATGGGGGGCCTTCTTGCGGTGCTGCTGTCGATCCCGTTCGATGCCGTGTCTCTCACCACCATCAACGCACCGATCCACATCTATTCCCGCACGGCCTGGTTCTCGGCGGCGATGCGCGGCTCCACCAGGGTGCGGACCTATGAGAAGGGTGCCCGGCATCCCGACTACGCCCACGACTATGCCCATCAATATGACGGCACGCCGGTGGGCTCGGTGGCCGATCTTCTCGACATCATGCGGGCCGCCAAGAAGACTCTGCCCCGAGTCACCGCACCGTCGCTCGTGATCCAATCTCGCACCGACGAGACGGTGCGGCCCCGCAGCGCGGGCTACATCTACGAGCGGCTCGGCGCCTCCTTCAAGCGACTCGTGTGGCTGGAGCAATCCGCACACGTGGCAACGCTCGACGTCGAGCGGGACAGGGTTGCCGAGGAGATGGTCCGTCACCTGAGGGACGCCGAGGGACTTGCGTCGCTGTATCCGTGACGCCCGGCTCGATAGCATTGGCTGGCTTGAGTCGAGAGGAGCGGTAGTGACCGACACGCAGAAGGCGCTCGAGAACCTGTTGAGTGAGGACCGGGTATTCCCTCCTTCCGAGGACTTTGTCGCATCCGCCAATGCGGACGGTTCGATCTACGAGCGTGCCGAGGCCGATTGGAAGGGCTTCTGGCGCACCCAAGCGCTGGAGCGCATCACGTGGTTCACGGAGCCGACGGTCGTCCTGGACGATTCCAACCCACCGTTCTTCAAGTGGTTCAGCGACGGCGAGCTCAACCTCTCGTACAACTGCCTCGACCGGCACCTCGATGCTCGAGGCGACAAGGTGGCGTACCACTGGGTGGGGGAGCCGGGCGACACGCGGACGATCACCTATCGCGACCTCTACGAGGAGGTGGCCCGTTTCGCCAATGGTCTCAAGGGGCTCGGTGTCGGCCGCGGCGACCGCGTGGCGATCTACATGGGCATGGTTCCCGAGCTTCCGATCGCGATGCTGGCATGTGCCCGCATCGGCGCCGTCCATTCCGTCGTGTTCGGCGGCTTCTCGTCCGATGCGCTCGCCGATCGGATCGAGGATGCGCAATGCAAGGTGCTCGTCACCCAGGACGGCTCGTGGCGGCGGGGCTCCGTTGTTCCCCTCAAGGCGGCGGCGGACGTCGCCGTGGCGCGCTGCGCCTCCATCGAGCACGTCGTAGTCGTGAACCGCACCGACAGCGACGTGGCGATCGAGGACGGCAGGGATGTCTGGTACCACGAGCTCATCGCCGACCAGTCCACCTCGTGCGAGCCCGAGGTGATGAACGCCGAGGACCCGCTCTACATCCTCTACACGTCGGGAACCACGGGGAAGCCGAAAGGCATCGTGCACACTCAGGGCGGTTACCTCACGGGTATCACGACCACCCACCACTACGTCTTCGACATCAAGCCGGACGACATCTACTGGTGTGGCGCCGACATCGGCTGGGTCACCGGGCACAGCTACATCGTCTACGGACCGCTCGCCAACGGCGTCACCGGTGTGATGTACGAGGGAGCACCCAACCAGCCCGATTTCGACCGGCTGTGGCAGATCATCGAGGACTACTCGGTCACCGTCTTCTACACGGCGCCGACCGCCATCCGGGCGTTCATGAAGTGGGGCGACGAATACCCCGACCGGCACGATCTGTCCTCGGTCCGCGTGCTGGGCACGGTGGGCGAGCCCATCAACCCCGAAGCGTGGATGTGGTACCACGAGCACATCGGAGGCTCGCAAACCCCGATCGTCGACACGTGGTGGCAGACGGAGACGGGTGCGATCATGATCACGCCGCTGCCCGGCGCCGTGTCGACGAAGCCGGGCTCGGCGACCCGCCCCTTCCCAGGGATCGATGCCGACGTGATCGACGACGACGGGAACTCCGTCCCGCTCGGCGGTGGCGGTTACCTCGTCATCAAACGGCCCTGGCCATCCATGCTCCGCACCATCTACGGAGACGACAAACGCTACGTCGACACCTACTGGTCCAGGTTCCCCGGCATGTACTTCCCCGGCGACGGGTGCAAGCGAGACATGGACGGCTATTTCTGGCTGCTGGGCCGGGTGGACGACATCATGCTCGTGTCCGGTCACAACATCTCGACGACGGAGGTCGAGTCGGCGCTGGTGTCGCACCCTGCCGTTGCCGAGGCGGCGGTCGTCGGTCGCAAGGACGACGTGACCGGGCAGGCAATCGCAGCATTCGTGACGCTGCGGGGTGGTATCGATGGTGACGAGGCCCTGCTCGGCGAGCTGCGCAACCACGTGGCGTCGTCGATCGGTCCGATCGCCAAGCCCGCCAGCATCGTCTTCACCGACGACCTGCCGAAGACCCGATCGGGGAAGATCATGCGCCGCCTGCTCAAGGACATCTCCGAGAACCGGCAGCTGGGCGACGTCACCACGCTGGCCAACGCCGACATCGTCGAGGAGATCGCAACGAAGGCACAAGCCGGCACCGACGACTGATCCACGTCGCCGGCCATGGGTGGCGGCCCGACGGGCCGGTTCGCTGTCATGCGCCGGCGATGGACAGGGGAATAGCCGCAGACCCTGGATAGTTGCACTGAGCAACTATCCAGATTCCGACGATTGAGAGCAGCCATGCCCGCCGTCACTGTCGACAACCTCCTTGCGCTTCCCCGGATCGCACCACCGGCGGTCCCCGAGGCCCGGCCGCGAGATGTGATCTCCGTGACCACTGCGCCACGAGGCTACGAAGGCGAGGGGTTTCCCGTGCGCCGCGCATTTGCCGGCGTCGACCTTGCGCTGCTCGATCCCTTCATCCATCTCGACCAGATGGGGGAGGTCGAGTACGCCCCGGGCGAGCCGAAGGGCACGCCCTGGCATCCCCACCGCGGCTTCGAGACCGTCACCTACATGATCGACGGCGAGATGCAGCACCAGGACTCCCACGGTGGGGGTGGTCTCATCACCAATGGGGACACCCAGTGGATGACTGCCGGGTCCGGAATCCTCCACATCGAGACGCCGCCGGAGCACCTCGTGATGTCCGGAGGGCTCTTCCACGGGTTCCAACTCTGGGTCAATCTGCCGGCGGCGGACAAGATGCTGGCGCCCCGCTATCAGGACTTGCGGGGGCGCGACGCCGGTCTCCTCACCAACCCGGAGGCCGACGTGTTGCTGCGCCTCATCGCCGGTGAGCTCGGCGGGGTCGAAGGACCTGGTTCGACCCACACCCCCATCACGATGGTGCACGCCACGCTGCACGCCGGCGCTCGCCTCGAGCTGCCCTGGCGGTCCGACTTCAATGCGCTCGCCTACGTCCTCAACGGGGACGCACGCTTTGGTGCCGGCGGCCGGCAGGCCGGTATGGGTCAGCTCGTGGTGTACGGGCAAGGTGACTCGATCGTCATCGCCGCCGACGAGGCTCAGGAGACGAGAAGCCCCAACGTCGACGTGCTGTTGCTGGGCGGGCAACCAATCCGCGAGACGGTGGCGTGGCACGGTCCGTTCGTCATGAACACTCGTGCCGAGCTCGTCCAGGCGTTCCAGGATTTCCAGGCCGGGAGATTGGGCACGATCCCGACCGAGCGGATCGACCACCCGCACGACTTCTGAGGCACTTGCCGGCCGGTGCGGCGCCGTTCCGCTATTCCGCCCGGCCCGTCCTCACGTCGGGTGCGCCCATCCGGGCGGCGTCCGACGTGTGGTCGTCGGGCATGCGTTGTGACTCCCGCTCGGCGGCAACTCGGGCGTCGTAGTGCTCGAGCTCGCGAGCCGTGGCGGCGTCGCTCCAGCCCAGCACCTCCCCGATGATGTCGGCGGCTTCCCTGGCCGCGGTCAAGCCGCGGTCTTCGGTCTCGATGGAGATGCGGGTGCGCCGCGTCAGCACGTCGTCGAGATGAAGCGCTCCCTCGTGTGACGCCGCGTAGCGCAGCTCGGCGCGCAGATAACCCGGAGCGCCGACAACCGGCTTCGCCAGGCCCGGGTCGCCTCGCATCAGATCGATGAGATCCTCCGTAGCCGAGCCATAGCGTCCGACCATCCTTTGCACCTCGCGAGCGTCGATACCGACCTCGGCGCCGAGCCGTGCCGCTGCGGCCGCCGTCGCCTCGTGGCCTGCGGCGCCCAGCAACGGGGTCTCTGCGGTCCGCGAAGCCCGCGGAGTGATGCCCATCTGCTCGGCGGCGACATCGACGGTGTCGGCAGCCATCACCCGGTATGTCGTGTATTTGCCGCCGGCCACCGTGATGAGACCGGGCGCCCGCACGGCGACGGCGTGCTCGCGGCTGAGCTTGCTCGTGGCGTCGGTCTCGCCGGTGAGCAGGGGACGCAGCCCTGCATAGACGCCGACGATGTCCTCGACGCCGATCGGTTCGTCGAGCACGCCGTTGACGCGCTCGAGGATGTAGGCGATGTCGGTGGCGCTGGCTGCCGGGTGCGCCAGACCGAGATCCCATGGTGTGTCGGTTGTCCCGATGATCCAGAAGGCACCCCACGGGATCATGAAGAGGACCGACTTCTCGGTGCGGATGATCATCCCGGTCGCCGACTCGATCCGGTTGCGTGGGATCACCAGGTGGATGCCCTTCGAAGCCGTGACCTGCCGTCCGTGCTCGCCTGCCATGTCTTCGATGAAGTCGGTCCACACACCCGTGGCGTTGACCACGGCTCGGGTGCGGATGGCGAGCTGCCTGCCCGACTCCAGATCGACGGCCTCGACGCCGTCGACCCGCGAGCCCGATTGGTGGAGCCCGGTCGCACGCACACTGGTGACAACCACCGCACCGAGCCCAGCGGCCGTGCGTGCTACGCTCATCGTGTGGCGGGCGTCGTCGAGTTGGGCGTCCCAGTAGCGCAGCCCCCCGACCAGCGAGTCGGTGCGCAGCGCCGGCATCAGCTCGAGCGCCGCGGTCCGGCTGAGATGTCGGTGCCAGGGCAGGACGTTGGTGCGGGATGCCGTCGCCATGAGGTCGTAGAGGCCGACACCGGCTCCGACATAGAACCGCTCCCATACGCGATGCTGGAGCGGATACAGGAAGCTCACGGGGGACACGAGATGCGGGGCGAGGGTCGACAGGAGCAGACCCCGCTCGCGCAGCGCCTCGAACACGAGCTTGAACTCGAATTGCTCCAGGTAGCGCAGCCCGCCGTGGATGAGCTTCGACGACCGGCTCGATGTTCCGGACGCCAGGTCCCGCTGCTCGATCAGCGCAACCGACAACCCTCTGGTTGCGGCATCGAGGGCGGTGCCGGCGCCGGTGACGCCACCTCCGATCACAACGAGGTCGAAGGACTCGTCGGCTAGGCGGTCGAAGGCGCGAGCCCTTGCGGCCGGGCCGAGGGTGGAAGCATTGCGGTCGAGTTTCATACCCCGATTCTGCCTCAATTGAGCCGGTCGACGGCAGAGGCACTTGGCGATGCTCCTTGACGAAATCGGTCCTCCCGCGCTCGATGGACGTCGTGTCCGGCTGAGTAGGCTCGCCGCCATGAGCACGATCCCTGCCCGCCTGGCCGACACCACCCGCACGTGGATCGAGGGCGATCCCGACCCCGACACCCGTGAGGAGCTGCAACGCCTGCTCGACGCCGGCGACGTGGACGAGCTGGCGGAGCGAATGGCCGGCTCGCTCGAGTTCGGCACGGCGGGATTGCGGGGCCGGGTGGAGGCAGGTTCCAACCGGATGAATCGAGCAGTCGTGATCCGCACGACAGCCGGCCTCGCCGAGTATCTGCTGCGACGCGGTGGCGATGGGCCTGTGGTCGTTGGCTTCGACGCCCGGTTGTCGAGCCGGCAGTTCATGGCCGACACAGTGGGCGTGCTGGTCGCCGCCGGCATCACGGTGCGCTATTTCACCACGCCCGTCCCGACGCCGGTCGTTGCCTACGCCGCGCTGGCCGCCGATGCTCGCGCCGCCATCGTCATCACGGCGAGCCACAACCCGCCGTACGACAACGGGTACAAGGTGTACGACGCCAACGGGGCGCAGATCGTGCCGCCGGTGGACGTCGAGATCAGCGCCGCCATCGACGAAGTGGGCGCCGCCGCCGGCGTGCCGCGGGTCGAAGATCCGCTCAACGCCTCGCTGGCGTCGCCGGTGGACGGCGCGGTCTTCGAGCGATACCTCGCCGACCTCGGCGCGGTGCGCCCCGTCGATCCCGCGACCAAGGATCTGCGCATCGTCTACACGCCGATGCACGGGGTCGGCGGCAGCTATGTGGTGGAGGCGCTCGCCCACTTCGGCTACGACGCCGTGAGTCCTGTCTCGGAACAGTTCACCCCCGATGGGCACTTCCCGACGGTTGCGTTCCCCAACCCCGAGGAGCCGGGAGCCCTCGACCTGGCGCTGGCCCAGGCGGCCGACGAGAACGCCGACCTGATCATCGCCAATGACCCTGATACCGACCGGCTGGCGGTGAGCGTCGTCGGTCACGACGGTGAGTGGATCCCCCTCACGGGCAACCAGATCGGGGTGCTGCTCGCCGACTTCATCCTCGGCGCCACGAGCGAGCGACGGCCCATCGTGATCAGTTCCATCGTGTCATCGCCGATGCTGGAGTCCGTGGCGAGCGCACACGGTGCCGTGTTCACCCAGACGCTCACCGGCTTCAAGTGGATCTGGAACGCCGCCCTCGACCTCCAGGAGGAGGGGAGGGGCCGCTTCGTCTTCGGCTACGAGGAGGCGCTCGGATACTCCGTCGGACCTGCAGTGCGCGACAAGGACGGAATCAGTGCCTCGGTCGTGTTCGCCGACCTGGCCGCCGACGCCAAGCACCAGGGCACTGATGTGATGGGCCGGCTGGATGCTCTGTACCGGAGGCACGGCTTGTGGGTGTCGACGCAACGGAGCGTTGTGCGCCCCGGGACCGAGGGAGCGGCCGAGATCGCCGCAGCGATGGAACGGCTCGGTGCGGCACCACCTTCCGCCCTTGGTTCGGTCAGCGTCGTCGACGTCACGGACTATCGCCACGGTGCGGACGAGCGACCGCGCTACCTCGGTGCCACTCCGCTGGTTGCGCTCGACCTCGGTGAGAAGGGTCGCGTTCTGGTGCGCCCGTCCGGTACAGAGCCGAAACTCAAGGTCTACGTCGATCTCACGGCACCCTTGGCCGCCGATGCCCCGCTGGCGGATGCGGAGCGACGTCTTCTCTCCGCAGCCGAAGAGCTGGGTGCGGTAGTCGTCGGTCATCTCGGTTTGGGCTGATCGGCCTAGGTCCACAGGTGGGACATGGGCCATAATTGGCCAGACACCACCTGCTCGAGGAGTTAATGCCATGGACCTAGCCGCCCTTCTCGGTGACGAGGCCGAAGCGCTGCTGTCGTACGAATCCAAGGGAATCCCCAAAGAGGATCTGTCGCTGCCCGGTCCCGACATCGTCGACCGCGTGTATGCCCGGAGCGATCGATCTCCGCAAGTGCTGCGCAACCTGCAGACGCTGTTCGGCAATGGCCGTCTCGGTGGAACCGGCTACGTGTCGATCCTCCCCGTGGACCAGGGAATCGAGCACTCGGCGGCCGCGTCGTTCGCCCCGAACCCCGCTTACTTCGATCCCGCCAACATCGTCGAACTGGCCATCGAGGCCGGATGCAATGCTGTCGCTTCGACGTTCGGCGTGCTCGGCATCGTGGCGCGCACATACGCCCACAAGATCCCGTTCATCGTCAAGATCAACCACAACGAGCTGTTGACGTACCCAGCCACGCACGACCAGATCATGTTCGGGTCGGTCGACCGCGCTTTCGACTTGGGGGCGGCCGGCGTCGGCGCGACCATCTACTTCGGAGCCGAGAACTCCATGCGGCAGTTGCAGGAGGTCTCGGATGCCTTCGAGCGGGCGCATCAGCTCGGCATGTTCACGGTCTTGTGGTGTTACGTGCGCAATCCGGAGTTCAAGGTCGACGGCGTCAACCACGAGGCCTCCGCCGACCTCACCGGTCAGGCGAATCACATCGGCTCGACGATCCACGCCGACATCGTCAAGCAGAAGCAGCCGGAGTCGAACGACGGCTATGGCGCCGTCGGCTTCGGGCGCACCCACTCCAGGGTGTACGACGAGCTGACCACGGATCACCCGATCGACCTGACCCGGTGGCAAGTGGCGAACTGTTACATGGGTCGCATCGGGTTGATCAACTCCGGTGGCGCCTCGTCCGGCGCCGGTGATCTCGCCCAGGCCGTCCGCACCGCCGTCATCAACAAGCGGGCGGGAGGCACCGGGCTCATCAGCGGGCGGAAAGCCTTCCAGCGGCCGATGGCCGAGGGGGTCGACCTGCTGAACGCGATCCAGGACGTCTACCTGGATGATCAGGTGACGATCGCGTGACCCAAGATCAATCCACAGAGCGCTACCCCCGAGCGCTTGCTCAGAATGTGCGAGGAGGTTCCTGTGGCGTTTGAACTGCCCCAGGCGAAGACCGTTCACGTCAACCCGTCTCAAGCCGATCTACGCAAGTGGACGCTGGAGTACATGCCGCGGGTCACCGAAACCACGTTTGGCAATCTCAACTACCAGGCGGAGGTCGTGGCGCGGCTGGCGGGTTCGACCTTCTTCGTGGCCGAGGAAGAGATCCACCAGAACCGCATCGGCCGTGCGGAGTTCGACGAGTGGGCAGCCAAGCAGGATGCGTACATCACCGACAAGGAGATGATCCTGATCGAGGGCTACATCGGCCCCGATCCTGAGTTCCGGACGGGCAGCCGGCTCTTCATGGAGAAGACACAGGCGAACATCCCGGCGATGCAGCAGCAGCTGTACTTCCCGCGAGATGACGATTGGACCGCCGAGTTCACGGTCATCTACACCCCGGGACTGCGGGCCCCGGGCAAGCCGAGCGACCGTCTGATCCTGGTGGACCTGGAGAACTACGTCACTCGCGTGTTCGGATCCGACTACTTCGGTGAGTCGAAGATGGGTGGCCTGAGAATGTGGAACCACCTCGTCTACGAGCGCGGTGGCCTGGCGCTGCACTCGGGCCTCAAGACCTTCCCCGACGTCGACGGCGAAGAGAGGGTTGCGCTCATCCTCGGTCTGTCCGGTACGGGCAAGACCACGACCACGTTTCGCCAGCAGCTCGGCTCGCTCCCGGTGCAGGACGACTTCGTGTGCTTGATGCCCGGGGGCAAGGTGTACACGACGGAGGACGGCTGCTTCGCCAAGACCTACGGTCTCGATCCCGACGACGAGCCGACGATCTACGGAGGCACGACGCGACCGGATGCGTGGCTGGAGAACACGGCTGTCGGCGAGGATGGCGTGGTCGACTTCTTCGACGACTCGTACACCCGCAACGGTCGCTCAACGTTCCCGCTCGCCAACATCCGCCACCGGGACCCGCGCAACCTGCCCAAGGCGAACTACCTGCTGTTGCTCAACCGCAACGAGAGCATCATCCCCGCGGTGGCGAAGCTCAAGCGCGAGCAGGCCGCGGCGTACTTCATGCTCGGCGAGACGAAGGGGACGTCGGCAGGTGGCGCTGCGGAAGCGGGTAAGAACCTTCGGGTACCTGGTACGAATCCGTTCTTCTTCAACAACGATGCCTGGCAGGGCAATCGATTCCTCGAGTTGCTCGAGACGATGCCCGACCTCGAGGTCTACCTCATGAACACCGGGCGGGTCGGTGGGCCGATCGACGACGAGCGGTCGAAGAAGGTGAAGATCCGTCACAGCTCGGCCGTCGTCCAAGGCATCGTGGCCGGAACGATCGAGTGGGAAGAGGACCCGGATTTCGGTTACTCCGTCGCTTCGGCGTTGCCGGAGTTCGACGATGCCGAGCTCCTGCAGCCCCGTAAGCTGTATGAGCGCCAGGACCGCGCAGCCGAATACAAGGAGTTGGTGGAGGAGCTCAACGAGAGCCGGAGGCAATACCTGTCCGGTTTCACCGGATTGGCCTCTAGCATCACTGCTGCGTTCTAGTTCTCATCGAGGGGTAGAGGGGACATCGAAGACGTGGTCGACGCACGCCCATCTGATGACCGCTGGGTATCGGACCCGCGATTCGAGTACAACGAGTTGCGGCGCCCGAGCTTCGTCACGCTCAAAAAGGGTGGCCTCGATCCCGCATCGGTGGAGGCCTACGTCACCCGTCTCGAGCGCCTCGCCAAGGATTTCGTGAGCTTCACCCGGGAGCTCGAGTCCCGCATCGCCCATGCCAAGGCGGAGACGCGAGATGCCCGTGAGGCCGAGCGCCGTGCCGTCGACGAGGCCATGCTTGCCGCGTTCGAGGCCAAGGAACGCATCCTGCTCCAGGCCGAGGAGCGAGCGTGGGAGATCGAGGAGGAGGCGCGCAAGCGTGCCGCAGCCCTCTCCGAAGGGGGCGCCACCGCAACGGCTGCGCCACCGGACGAGGAACTCCTCGCAGCGCGGCAGAGAGTCGCCGAGTTCGAGCGCACCGTGGAGGATCTGGAGATCCAGGTCGACCGATGGAAGCTGCGTGCCTCGAAGCTCGAGGCGGAGGCGCAGAAGCAGATCGAGATCGCCGCCGAGGCAACGACCCGGCGCGAAGAAGCGGAAGCGGCCAGCGCCAAGGCCTCATCGGTCCTGCAGTCGGCGGAGCGCCGTTCTCAGGCGCTGATGGCGGCGGCCCGCGCCGAGGCCGCTCAGATCGCCGCAGACGCTGAGGCCGAGGCTGATCGGCTGCGCGCCGAGCTCGACGCCATGAGATCCGCTGCCACCGGCGCCGAACCCGATGATGCGTCGCTCGCCGAGGTGCGTCGCCAGGCGGAAGCGATCCGTGCCAATGCCGAGACCGAAGCCGAAGCGATCATCGCCAACGCCCGGCTCGAGGCGGAGAGCATCACGAGCGCAGCAACCGAGGATGCCGAGGGGTTGCTGGCCGTCGCCAGTACCCGCGCCGACGCTCGCAACCAGAAGGCGACGTCGTCCGCTGCGAAGGAGCTCGATCGAGCCCAGCGGCAGGCTGCCGCCATCATCGAGCGCGCCGAGAAGGAGTCCGCACGGCTGGCCTCGGAGGCAGAAGCAGCCCATGAAACAGCAGCGTCGGCGCTCAGCGATGCCCGCGAGAAGGCCGCGACCATCCTGGCCGAGGCCCAGAAGGAAGCGGATGCCGCTCGAGCCGGTGTGACCGACGAGATCGCCGCGCTGCGGAGCGAGGCCGAGCGACGCCGCGACGCCGCCAACGCCCACGCCGAGAACATCGCACAGCAAGCGGAGAAGACGCTTGCGGCAGCTCAGGAGCGGGTCGACAACCTGCAGGCGGAGGCGGAAGCCGGCCTGGCGACGGCTTCCGCCGAGGCCCAGAGCATCATCGCCGACGCCGAGCGAGCCGCCGCGGCCCGCATCAGCGAAGCCGTCGAAGAGACGGCTCAGATCCGGGAGGCGGCCGAAGAAGCCGCCGCCGAGGTGCGCCGCGCCGCCGAGGAGGAGGCTGCGGAATCCCGGGCCGAGGCCGATGAGCTGCTGGCGGCGGCGCGAGTCGACGCGAGCGGCGTGATCGCAGCCGCCGAGCAGGCCCGAACCGAGGCCGAGGCCGCCGCCAAGGAGATCGTTGCCAAGGCCACGTCCGAAGCCGAAGCCCTGCGGGTAGCAGCCGAAGCCGACGTCGTGGACATCAAGGCTGCCGCCGACAAGCGTCTCGCCGACGCCGACGAGGCCGCCGCGGCGAAGCTGGTCGAGGCGGACGCCGAGGCGGCTGCGCGGCTCGCCAAGGCGGAGGAATCCGTTGCTGCGATCGACGCCGAAGTGGCAAGCGTGCGCAAACGCGCCGACGAGGCTGCTGCCGCCAAGCTGGCCGAGGCTGCAGAGCGAGCGGAGGCACAGCTCGTGGCGGCGGAGGAATCCGTGGCGGAGGCGGAGGTGCGCGCCGCGCAGCTGGTGAGCACGGCGGAGGAGTCCGCTGCTGCCAAGCTCGCCGACGCCGAGCAGCGAGCCAAGAAGCACGTCGCGGAGGCAGAGGCGGCGGCCGGGGCGGCCGAGGCCAACGCCGCAGGCATCATCAAGGCCGCCGAGGAGTCGGCCGCCGCCAAGCTGGCCGAGGCCACCAAGGCAGCGCAGGCTCACCTCGACAGTGCCAAACAGGCCGAGGCGGACGCGGCGGCCGCCGCTGCCGCCACGATGGCGAAGGCCACCGCCCAAGCCCAGGAGCATCTCGACATCGCCGAAGCCAAGGCTGCGGAAGCCGACGCCGCGGCCGTCGCCGTCATCAAGGCTGCGGAGGAGACCGCGACGATCCGGCTCGCCGAGGCCGAGAGGCAGGCCGAGCTCGAACTGGCCGAGGCAAAGGAAGCCACGGCCAGAGCCAATGCGGAAGCCGGTGAGATTCGCCAGGCCGCCGAGGCGGCTGCCGCCGCCGCCATCGCCGCGGCCGAGGAGGAAGTCTCATCGATCGACGAAGTCGTTGCCGCTGCCAAGGCCAAGTCCGAGGAGGAGGTCGCCGAGATGCGGCGCGCTGCCGAAGATGTGCTGGCCGCGGCCAAGGAGGTCGACCGCAACAGCGCCCATGAGGCCCGCGAGTTGATCAACGAGTCCCGCACGGAGGCCGATCGCATTCGCACGGAGGCTGCCTTGGAGGCTGAGCGACTCCGCAACGATGCGCAAGAGATCCTCGATGCGGCACGGGCCGAACACGAGAGGCTGCGTCGCCGTGCCCAAGAGTTGCACGCTGCGGCGGCCCGGGCCGAGGAGGCCGCGGACAAGGCACGCATCGCGGCCGAGCGGACCCGGCAGGAGGCCAAGTCCGATGCGGCGGCCCTTCTCGCCGAGGCTGCGGGGACGCTCGAGCGTGCCCGCGGTGGCGACCCGAGCGGTCGTGTGGCCCGCGAGGTGCGCAAGCGCACCACAGAGCAAAGTGGGGAATTGCCCAAGGCAACCACCCCCATCGCCGCCGACGTCGAGGACGATGCGACCGGAGGAACGGGACGGCGCAGCCGGTACGCCAGACAGTCGGCGCAGCTGCCGCGCATCGGCGACTCGGCAGGCGACGTGCTGTCGTCCATCGCCGAGTTGCGCAAGAGCGCCAGCCGCCAGGACGACGACGAAGAAGACGACGGCGCCGACGGCACCGGCTGACGGTCGTGCGCCGTTTCAGGCAGCCGGGCCGGTGAGGGGAAGTCTCGGATCCGGTGGGTATTCCTCGAGCTTGCTCCGGATCCAGCCGTGTGCGGGGTCGTCGCAGTAGCGCCACACCCTCTCGTCATACGGTCCCGCCATCACGTTGAGGTAGTACATGTGGTGCTCTGGGGCTGCCGCCGCCGGGCCGTGGTATCCGCGAGGCACCAGCACCAGGTCGCCGTCCCTGACGATCTCGGTGAGCTGGATCTCGCCATCGGTCGTGTACATGTTGAAGAAACCGACACCGTCCGAGCCATCGATCCGGAAGTAGTAGATCTCCTCGAGCACGACTTCGTTCTCCGAGTGCTCATCGTGCTTGTGTGGCGGGTAGGACGACCAATTGCCTTGCGGCGTCAACACCTCCACGGCGATGAGCCGGTCCGCCTCGAACATGCCCGCACTGAGGAAGTTGTTGATCTGGCGCGTGCCATACCCACCCCCCCGCACCTCGATCGGAACGTCGGCCGCAGGTATGTGATACGGGTCGATGCGCCGCCGCGCAGCTGCCGTACACAATGCGATCTGGGCAGGCGCCTCCGCGGTCAGTCGTACCTCGGCGTCGATCGGTACGTACACGAAGTCCGATACGGCTGCGAACACGCCGGAACGGCCCGCCAGCTCGAAGCGCCTGCCTTCCACATCGACGTGGCAGCCACCGGACAGAGGCAGGACTGCCATCTCGTTGGTGCCGGTCACGAGCTCGAAGGGAACGTCCGGCTCCAGGTCGACGACCCTCAGGCCGGAGTAGGCCCAGCCGGCGGAGTCCGGATCGACGAACAGGGCATGGCGGTCGTCGCCGGCGGTTCCATTCGGTGAAAACAGCTCCATGCGGTCCTCGTCTCGTGCGGTGGTGACTCGACCGGGAAGCTATTGGTCGCCGATTGCGCCTGTCAAGATCCTTGCGATCTCCCTTCTACTCTGCCCCCATGGATGCCATCGTCGTGACGCGCCGTCCGCCGGGCAGGGCACTCGAGATCCTCGAACAAGCCGGACATCTTCACATCTGGCCCAAGGACGACGTGATGCCGGCCGGGGCGTTGGTGGAGGCCGTTGCCGGCGCCGACGGGCTGTACTGCATGCTCACGGATCGCATCGACGAGGAGCTCCTCGATGCCGGGCCGCGGCTGCGAGCCATCAGCACCATGGCCGTGGGTGTCGACAACATCGATCTCGCAGCGTGCCGAGCCCGCGGTATACCTGTGGGCCACACGCCCGGCGTCCTGGCCGACACCGTGGCCGACCTCGCCGTCGGCTTACTGATCGCCGCCTCACGGCGCATCGTCGAGGGCGTCGACTACGTCAGGCGGGGGGAGTGGCAAACCTGGGAGCCCCAGCTTCTCCTCGGCCGGGATCTCCATGACTCCACAGTCGGGATCATCGGGATGGGAGGGGTTGGCCAGGCCGTGGCCGCCCGCCTCGCCGGATTCGGCTGCCGGGTCCTGGGCTACAACCGAACACCCCGTCCCGAGATCGACGTTCCCCTGGTGGAGCTCGATCACCTGCTGCGGAGCAGCGACCACGTCGTCGTGGCGATTGCGTTGACTACGGAGACGCGTCACCTCATCGACGCTGCCGCCCTGCGATCGATGCCGAGCCACGCGACCCTGGTCAACGTGTCGCGAGGAGGCACGGTCGATCAGCGGGCCTTGGAGGAGGCATTGCGGACCGGAGAGATCGGTACCGCGGCACTGGACGTGACCGACCCCGAGCCGATGGCACCCGACGATCCGTTGCTGGCGCTGCCGAACTGCATCGTCATCCCTCATCTCGGCAGCTCCACCGTCCGAACCCGCAACCGTATGGCGGAGATGGCGGCACGGAATCTGGTTGCTGCGCTCGGTGGGCGGCGGATGGAGGCAGAGGCCACCTGACCAAGGGCGTCACGGTGGCGGCGGGCCGCTGGTTCTCCCGACGACGAGTTCGGGTGTTACTACGACATGGCGTGCTTCGGTTCGGGCACCGGCGATGCGCTCCATGACGAGCTCCATGGCTCGCTGCCCCAACTCGCGGGAGGGTTGGGCGACGGTGGTGAGATTGATGCGTCCGAATCGGGACATGGCCAGGTTGTCGTACCCGACGACGGAGATGTCATCCGGCACTGTCAGTCCCCGGCGGTCGAGGGCTTCGAGCGCACCGTATGCAGCGAAGTCGTTGGGGGCGAACACTGCCGTGGGCGGCTCGCCGCTGTCGATCAGCTCAGCCATTCCACTGCGGCCTCCAGCGCTCGTGAACGCTCCCTCCACCACCCGGATCTCCGAACCCAGCCCGTGCCGGCGCATGGCAGCTTCGTATCCTGAGCGACGCCCCGGCGCTCCCGCTCCGCCACCACCGCTGATGTGAGCGATCGAGCGGTGCCCAAGCGCCACGAGATGGTCGACGACCGATTCGGCCCCGGCCCGATCGTCGTCCTTCACCGAGTCCACGAGGGTCGAGTCGGTTGCGCGGCCGACGAACACGACGGGGACGGTGCGGGCGGCTGTCTCCAGCTCCTCGACGTGGGAGAGCGTGCCGAGGAGCAGCAGCGCATCGACTCGCATCTGCAGCAGCGTGTCGACCGCGACCGACTCGCGAACCGGATCGAGGAAGCCCGAGCTGAGCAGTGTCCGGTAGCCCTCGGCGAAGGCCACCTCCTCGATCCCGTCGGCAACATCGGCGAAGAAGGGGTTGTGCAGGTCCGACAGCACACAACCGAAGACGCCCGAGCGTTGCCGTACCAGGCTCCGGGCCACGGCATTGGGCCGGTAGCCCAGCTCGTCGGCAGCCTGAACCACGGCAGAGCGTTTCTCGTCGCTCACGTGTGGCGAATCGCGCATGACGAGCGACACGAGCGACTTGGACACCCCGGCTCGTTCCGCAACATCGTGGATCGTCGGGTGCTTGGACCGCTTCTCTGCCATGGCGAGAGAACATACCAGCCAATCATTGGAACGTTCTAAGCGTGTCTCGCTAGGCGGCGGCGACGGGCTGGTCGGGTTCAGTAGGTGAGATACCAGCGGTCGTCGGGGGTAGGGAGCTCGTGCCGGTCGGCCCAGTCCCTGCCGTGTGCGTCGGCGGCTTCGGCGAGCTGGCGGAACCGGGGGCGCAGCACCGTGTCGACGAGGCGGCGACGGTCGTTCTCGTGGGCGGTCACAGCCTCACTCCAGAGGGCGCGCCCGACCATGAAGCCCGAGGCGCCGGCGCGGCACGCCACCTCGACCTGCTCGAGGAACAGCGCGAACGGATCACCCCCCGACAGCAGAGCCCATGGCACGGGCGATGCGGCATCGAGCTCCGCACACGCATCCGCCCACACCGCACGGTCGGTCTCGTGGCGGGTGTCGACAGGGAACTGCACCTTCAGGACGTCGGGACCCAGTTCCCCGAGCCGGCGAACGGTGTCGACGACAATGCGCCGCCGCTTTGCGGCGAAGGCAGCATCGCTCGTCGTGACGCCCGGCTCGATCGAGTAGGCGAGCGGCTCGAGGAACAGCGGGACGTCGTGGCGGGCGCAGTCGGCGACGACGGCCGAGATCATTTGGTCTTGAGCGTCGGCGATGGCCGAGTCCGGCCGGTACAGCACGAGGAGCTTGATGCCCGATGCTCCAAGCCGCTTGGCCTTTTCGACAGACCACCCGTCGAGGAGCGATGTCTGGCGCGCCGTCGGGTCGCCGAGGTATCCCTGGGCCTCCACTGCGGCGAGGAAGCCGACCCGGCCGGGCAGCGTGCGCGTGGCGATGGCTTGCGCCGCGCTGTACTCGGGTTCGAGCATCACGGCGGTCGCCTCGCCACCCAATTCCGACAGGAGCCACAGCTTGATCTCGGTGAGGTCGCTCGCCGGGATTCCATGCGGATCGTCCGGATCGAGCACGACGCGCATCGAGTCGCGGTGGTCGATGGCGAGGATGGTGAAGATGCCACGTTCGTTCGAGGCCGTGCTCAGCCCGCGAACCTTGCCCGCCGAGAGCTCCATCACAGCCCTCCGGCTGCGTCGGCGAAGTTCAGCACCTCGGCTTCGGTCGGGAACGCCGCCGAGCAGCCGTGGCGTGTCACCTCGATGGCCCCACAGGCGTTGGCGAACCTCGCCGACTTGTACCAATCCCAGCCGGCCAGTCGACTCCGGATGAGCCCGGCAGCGAAGGCGTCGCCGGCCCCGACCGTGTTCACGACGTCAACGCGGAACCCGGGCACGTCGAAACGCTCTCCCGGCACCAGGATGGAGACGCCGCGGGGTCCCCGCTTCAGCGCCACGGCAGACGCCCCGCGCTCCAGCAGGCCCTCGACCTTGGCGTCCAGCTCATCGTGGCGATGGGCCGGTACGGCGCCCCCTTGCATGATGACCTCGGGATCGGGCATCAGCGCGGCATAGAACTCCTCCTCCGTTCCGATGGCGACATCGACGAGCGGCATGATCGATCGCATCGTCACCCCGAACTCTCGGGGATGCGACCAGTCGCTGGGGCGGAGGTCGAGGTCGAGAAAGCTGGTGAGCCCCGAGTCCCTCGCCTTCTTGGCGGCGTAGCGGGTGGCATCGGCGCACGTTCCGCGGCTGAAGGCATTCCCGCTCAACTGGATGGAGCGGGTGGCTTCGAGCGGCACCGCATCGACGTCGGCATTGGTGAGGTGAATGTCGGCCGGATCCTCCCGGTAGAAGGACAGCGGGAAGTGCCGCGGTGGTTGAACCCCGAGCAAGGCCAGTGAGGTCAGCTTGCCCGGCTTCACGGCAACGTATTCCGTTTCCACGCCCTCGTCCCGGAAGTAGCGGAGCACGAACTCGCCCACACGGTCGTCACCGATACCGGTGAGCGCGATCGAGCGCAGACCGAGACGGCTCGTTGCGATCGCGATGTTGGACGGGCTGCCCCCGACCATGGCGTCGAAACCTGTGATGTCGGCAAAGTCTGCCCCGATGTCCTGGGAGTAGAGGTCCATGTTGACCCTGCCGACGGTGACGAGGTCGTACGTCGTCTCCGTCACCGAGGAACCTCCTCCGGGCTGATCAGGGGTTGGACGCCGGCACCGACGACCGACTGGTCGAAATCGATCATCGCACCCGTCATCATGCCCGAGTCGTCCGACGCCAGGAACGCCACCGCCTTCGCCACCTCGCGTGGCTTGAGGAGCCGGCCGAAAGGCATCTGCGCCTCGGCGCGCCGCAGCCAGTCCGGATCACCGCCGTGGTATTTCACCTGGATCGCGTGCTCACCGGGTGTGTCCATCCAACCGAGGTTCAACGTGTTGATGCGGATGTGGTCGCGTGCCAATGCGTATGCCACGTTCCGGGTGAGGGGCGCCAGGGCGCCTTTGCTCACTGCGTAGGGTGCCAGGACCGGCATGCTGCCGTAGCCGGCCACCGAGCCGATGTTGACGATCGTGCCGGCGATGCCCTCCCGCCGCATGATCTTGACGGCGCCTTGGATGAGGAAGAAGGGGGCTCGCACGTTGACGTTCATGAGTCTGTCCCACAACTCCACCGTGGTGTCGAGGATCGTGCCGCGATCGGTGAGCGCTGCCGCATTCACGAGTACGTCGATGCGGCCGAAGTGGCTGTCGGTGGCGGCGATGAGGTCGGTCACACCGTCCGGATCGCCGAGCTCGACACGCCGGAAGATCGCATCCGTCCCGGCGCTGCGGAGCGCAGCCGCTACCGCCTCGCCGCGGCCCGCGTTGCGGCCACACACGACGATCCCGGTTGCGCCGTCTTCGGCGAACCGGTGGGCGATGGCTTCACCAAGGCCCTGAGTGCTACCGGTGACCAGGGCCACCTTGCCGTCCAATCGCCCCATGGGTGCTCCCTCTTGGCGGGCGTCGCATCGCCCGGGTACCGGCAAGTATATTGAGACGGGTTGGAACGTTCCAAGAAAGGACGTTGACGTGGACGCCACCGTCCTGTCGGCGGTGGCCCTTGCCGGGTTTCTCATCGGATTCGGGAAGTCGGGTGTTGCCGGCACATTGGGACCGTTCGTCACCGTGGTGGTGGCACTCGCCCTTCCAGCCGATGATGCCATCGGCCTGCTGCTGCCGATGCTGATGGTCGGCGACGCATTCTCCGTCGCGGCCCACTGGCGGCAGTGGGACGGTGCGCTCGTTGCCCGGCTGGTACCGGCCGCTCTGCTGGGCATCGGTGGTGGCACGATCGTGATCTCGGTGGTCGACGCCGGCACGCTGCGCTCAATCATCGCGGTCCTGATGCTGTTCTTCGTGGTGGCCTATGCCGGTGTCCGCCGAATGCAGATCGGGCCGGAGCGCTTGGGCGGTGTTGGCTGGCTGGCCGGCGCCACCTCCGGTCTCACGTCGACGCTGGCTCATCTTGGTGGGCCGCCGGTCGTTGCCTACCTGATGAGCACACCACTAGATCCGCGGCGTCTCGTGGCCACGTCGGTGGCCTTCTTCGCTGCCATCAACCTGCTGAAGGTGCCCGGCTACTTTGTTGCCCGCCTGTTCGACGGTGCGCTGATCGTGTCGACGATCTGGGCGTGGGCGCTCATCCCGGTCGGCGTGCTCGCCGGCCGGTGGATGGTCGAGCGTATCGATCGCCGGCGTTTCGATGCGGTGGCGCTCGTGCTGCTGACGGCTGGAGCCGTCCTGCTGCTCGTGACCTGACAACCACGGCGATGCGCCCCCGGTCACGAGGACCGCAGGGCGCATCGATGGTGGCTGGTGTCGGCTGGTATTTCTGCGGTCGACCCTCAGCTCGAGGGCGGGAGCAGCACGGTGTCGATGACGTGGATCACGCCGTTGCTGGCGAGCACGTCGGCTTGCACGACCGTGGCGTCGTTGACCATCACAGAGTCGTCGTCGACGGAGATCGCCACCGTGGCGCCGTTGACCGTCTCGACGTCTTCGCTGTCGAGTGTCAGGACGACCTCGGCAGGGGCATCGACCGGGAGCACGTGGTAGGTCAGGATCGCGGTGAGGGTGTCGGTGTCGGCGAGTAGCTCGTCCGCCGTGATGCCCAGGGCGTCGAGTGCGGCGGCGAACGCCTCCTCAGTCGGTGCGAACACGGTGAACGGACCCTCACCCGACAGGACCTCGTCCAGCCCGGTCGCCTGCAGGGCCGCAACCAGCGTCGGGAACTGGCCACTCTCGACTGCGACGTCGACGATCGTGCCCGGCACGGCCGGAGCCGCGGTCGTGGTTGTCGTCTCGGCCACCGTCGTGGTCGTCTCCTCCATCGCGTCGCCGGTGAGGGCGGAGGCGATGTCCGGTGGCAGCAGCACGCCGTCGATCACGTGCACGATGCCGTTGTCTGCTTCCAAATCGGCCGAGACGACGGTCGCTTCGTTCACCATCACGCTGCCGTCGACGACGGAGACCGCCACCTCGGCCCCGTTGACCGTCGGCACGCCCTCACCGTCCAGTGCGGCAACGAGCTGGGAGTCGGCAGCCTGGGGGAGCACGTGGTAGGTGAGAATCGCGGTGAGCGTCTCGGTGTCGGCGAGCAGCTCCTCGGCCGTGATGCCCAGCGCCGCAAACGCATCGTCGAAGGCTTGGTTGGTCGGTGCCAGCACCGTGAACGGGCCGTCGCCTTCCAACGTCTCGACGAGCCCGGCGGCCTCGATCGCGGCGACGAGTGTCGAGAACTGCCCGGCCTCGATGGCGAGGTCGACCACGGACGTGCTGTCCGCCATGGCCTCGGTGGTGTCGGCGGCGACGGTCGTCTCGGTTGCGTCGTCGTCGCCACCGCAGGCCGCCGCCACGAGTGCCAGTACGGCGACGAGCGCCAGAATCGGCAGGAATCGCTTGTGCATGATCTCGGATCCTCCTGAAGATCTCGGTTGATATGTGGCCTACGGCGCGCCCGTCCAGGGTGGATGACGCAACATCGGGGAAGGTTCCGTTGGCGACCGGTGGCGACACCGTCGCAAGCGTTGTGCCGCAACGGGAATGGCGGGGACGTATCACCCGAGAATCTTTTCAGGCGATCGGCGAAATGCTCATGGCTCCTCGCCCCACGGCTCTGCGGCGTGCGATCCAGGGCCCCAGATCACCGACGCCGTGTCTATCGATGCGCTCCCTCGTCTGCAGCCTGACCGAGCGCTTCGGGCCCGAGAGCGGAATATCCACCATCGACGACCAGGTCACTGCCGGTGATGAAGGACGCCTGGTCCGAGGCGAGGAAGGCGATGGCATCGGCGATCTCTCCCGGATCCGCCATGCGGCCGAGCGGCTGGAACCCCGCGGCGAACGCATCGGCGCGCTCCCGGGAGCCGTAGCGAGCCTGGATTCTCCTGCTCCACGTCCAACCGGGAGAGATGGTGTTCACGCGGATTCCGTGTGGTGCGAGCTGTTGTGCCCCCGTCTTCGCCAGCATGATCAGCGCTGCCTTGGTGACGTTGTAGACCATGCGGTCGGGCTGAGATGCGGCTCCACTGATCGATGCGATGTAGATCACGGATGCGCCTTCGCCGAGGTGCGGGCGGGCAAGCGCGGTGAGGCGCGCCGCCGAGATGACGTTGATGTCGAGGGCGCGGTGCCAGAGCTCGCGGCTCGAGCCGTAGCCGCCGTCCTCGAATGTCGCCTGGCCACTGATCACCACGTCGATCCCGCCGTATGCGGCAACCGTGTCCGCCACGAGACCCGCCAGGAACGCTTCATCCGTGACGTCGCCGGTGAGATAGTGCCCGGAGTCGCCCAGCACGGCTTCGATCTCGTTGCGGGCCTCCTCGTTCGTATCACCGAGAACGATGCGACCTCCGCCCTCCATCCACCGCTGCACGAACGCCAACCCGATCAACGAAGCCCCCCCGGTCATGAGCGCAACCCTCACGACCACTCCGCTGAAAGCCGTGCGCGGCGGGCGCTGCGATGCCGCCCGCAGGGGGAGTGTGAGCGGGAAGCTCCGTGGTTCCCCCTCACTCTTGGGTAGGCGGCTTCGCCGTCAACCCAATGGAGAGCTGGCGGCGAAGCCGCACGATCAAACTCGCCCGCAGCCTGCTTCGGGCGAGACTCAGATCCCCACACGTTGGTGCTTCTTCTCGGCGTCGAGCTCGGCGCGGGCGATGCGGACCTGCTCGCGGTCGCTCACCTCGGGGATGCCAACCTCCCACCAGGCGCCGCCCTCGGTCCACGTGTACTGGTCGATGTCCATCACGATGGCGTAGCTGCGGTCGGCGGCCTTGGCGCGACCCCACGCTGCCGGGAGATCCTCCAGCCGTTCGACTTTCTCGGCGATGGCTCCCATCGCTTCGAGGTGCTTGACGAAGTCCACGTGGAAATAGCGGTCGTGGCGGGCGGTGCGCAGCAGATTGTTGAACTCTGTACCACCGGTGTTCACCTGGAGTCGGTTGATGACGGCGAAGCCGCCATTGTCGAGCACCATGAAGATCACCTTGTGGCCGGTCATCACGGTGGAATAGACATCGGAGTTCATCATCAGGTAGGAGCCGTCGCCGACCCATGCGATGACGTCGCCCTCGCCGCGTGCCATCTTGGCGCCCCATGCTCCGGCGATCTCGTACCCCATCGTGGAGTAGCCGTACTCGGAGTCGAAGGACCCGACGGACTTCGAGCGCCAGCCCATGGTGAGCTCGCCGGGCAGCCCCCCGGCCGCCGACAGGCAGTAGTCGCCGTCGTCGCACAGCTCGTTGATGGTCTGGATCACCTGGGCATAGGCCGGTGCTCCCTCCTGCTCGCGCTGCCGCCAGGAGTCGAGGTACTCGTGCCACTCGGAGATGCGGCCTCGAGCCGATGCCAGCCAGCCGTCCGGGGCGCGATACTCGCCGATCGCCTCTCCGAGAGCTTCGAGAGCCACCTCAGCATCGCCGATGACGGGCTGGGCCATCTGCTTGTGGGCGTCCCATCGTGCGGTGTTGATCGCCACGAAACGCACGTCGGGGTTCTTGAACACGGACCATGAGCCGGTCGTGAAGTCTTGCAGCCGGGTGCCCACGGCCAGCACCACGTCGGCGTCCTCGGCGACGGCGTTGGCCGCCGCGGAACCGGTCACGCCGATCGGCCCCGCATAGTTGGGATGGTCGTGGACCAGCGTGGCTTTCCCGGCGACGGTCTCGACCACAGGGATCCGGTGCCGTTCGGCGAACTCGGTGAGCGTGGCGACGGCGCCCGAGTAGTGAACGCCGCCCCCGGCGATGATCAGCGGCCGCACGGCTGCGCTCAGCATCTCGGCGGCTGCAGCGATGTCGCGCCGGTCTGGGCCTGGTCGCCTGATGTAGTGCACCCGCGGGGCGAAGAACGCCGCGGGATAGTCGTACGCCTCAGCCTGGATGTCCTGCGGCAGGGCGAAGAAGGCCGGTCCCCGGGTGGCGGGGTCGAGCATCGTGGCGAGGGCCTGCGGCAGCGACTGGATGACCTGCTCAGGCCGGCTGATGCGGTCCCAGTAGCGGCTCACGGGCTTGAACGTATCGCAGACCGTGGTAGTCGGATCGCCGAAGTTCTCCACCTGCTGCAGCACGGGATCGACGATGCGGTGCTGGAAGGTGTCGCCGGAGAACAGCAGCACCGGGATCCGGTTGGCGTGAGCCACTGCCGCAGCGGTCACCATGTTCGTGGAGCCCGGCCCGATCGAGGATGTGGCGATCATGATGCGCCTGCCCCGCATCGCCTTGGCGTATGCCACGGCGGCCAATGCCATCGATTGCTCGTTGTGGCCCCGCCACGTAGGCAGCTCGTCTTGCACCGGCTGGAGCGCCTCGGCGAGACAGGTGACGTTGCCGTGGCCGAAGATGCCGAAGGCTCCGGCGAACACCGGAACCTCCTCGCCGTCGACGATGGTGCGTTGTGCCAAGATCCATTTCACGATGGCCTGTGCGGTGGTCAGCCGAATCGTCTCCATGGTCTATCTCCCTCTCGTCTCTGTCGATCTGGTGGTCCATCATCGGAGGCCTTCACGGCAGCCGCAGGCTGGTGACGGTCTCCCAACGCTCCGACTCCCATGAGCGCACCATGGCCGCAGCCACGGAGGCGTTGGCGAGGGCCGCGTCGAATCCCGGAGAGTGGGGGCGCTCCTCGACGACGGCCTTCAGGAACTCGAGCGCTTCGATGATCTTCATGTCCTCGTAGCCGAGTGAGTTGCCCCCGCCGGGGACGATGTTGCCCTGGTGGGTGAACGCATCGCCGGCGAGAACCTCGATGAATCCGTCGTTCGGTTGCTCCTCCGGCAGGTAGAGCTGAAGTTGGTTCAGCTTCTCGTGGTCCCATGACAACGCTCCGGTCGACCCGTTGAGCTCGAACGCCATGGAGCTCTGCGGCCCGAAGATCGATCGATCCGCCTCGAGAGTGCCGCGTGCGCCGTTGGCGAACTCGACCAGAGCGCCAACGTAGTCCTCGTTCGTCACCTCGCCGGTGGGGTCTCCGGGAGCTCCGCGCTCGTAGTGGGTCCCCGTCCCCGGTTTGGGGAGCGGGCGTTGCTTCACGAAGATCTCCTTCACCGACACGACGCGGGTGATGGGCCCGCACAGGTGCTGGGCCATGTCGATGGCATGGGACATGATGTCGCTGAGCGCCCCATATCCGGCCTCGTCTTGGAGGAACCGCCAGGACAGCAGCCCGAGACGGTCCCTGCCGTACATGCTGAAGAACCGTCCCCGGTAGTGAGTCAGCTCGCCCAGTCGCCCGCCCTCGATCAGCTGCCTGGCGTATTGCACCATGGGCGCCCATCGGTAGTTGTAGCCGGCACCGGAGACGACGCCGGCCCGGCGCGCCGCCGCCTCGATGGCGGCGGTTGCGACCGGCTCGATCCCCACCGGCTTCTCGCAGAAGATGTGCTTGCCGGCCGCTGCAGCCGTCTCGGCGAGCTCCTGGTGCATCCCGTTGGGGGCGGTGATGTCGATGACGTCGATGGCGTCGTCCTCGATGAGCTCTCGCCAGTCATCGGTGCCTCGCTCGAATCCGAAGTTCTCGACCGCCAAGGTGGTGCGTTGGCGCACGGTGTCGGCGACGGCGACGAGGCGCGGGCGAATCCCCGCATCGGGGAAGTAGACCGGGATGTTGCGGTATGACCGGGAGTGGGCCTGCCCCATCCAGCCGAATCCGATCACCCCGATCCCGATGGTCTTCGTCACGTTGGGCTACTCCTTGGCGTCCTTGGCCATCCGAGCCGACAGCTGGTCCCAGACGTCGGGGTTGACGAGGTGGGGCGGTCGCTCTCCTCGCATGACGTGGAGAACCTGTTCGAGGGTCGTGCGGAAGATCCGTCGCTTGCCCGCCCGGGTGCCCGAGGCGACATGCGGGGTAACGATGACATCGTTGCGGTGCAGCAGAGGGTGTTGGGGTGGCAGCGGCTCGGGATCCGTCACGTCGAGACCGGCAGCGAAGAGGTGGCCGCTCTCCAGCGATGCGAGGAGCGCATCGTGGTCGACCAGACCTCCGCGAGCGGTGTTGACGAAGATCGACCCGGGGCGCATCGCGGCGAACGCCGCGGTGCTGAAGAGACCCGCCGTCTCGTCGGTGAGCGGGATGTGGACCGACACGATGTCCGCCATCGCCAGCAGCGTCTCGAGATCGCCCGCCGGGGTCACCGAACCGGGAAACGTGTCGGGGTGGAGGTAGGGATCGTGCACGGCCACCTGCATGCGAAGCCCGAGTGCGGCGCCCGCCACCCGACGAGCGATACGGCCGAAGCCGACGAGACCCAGGGTCTTGCCGGCAAGCTCGATTGCGTCATGCCGTGCGTAGTAGTGGCCGCTTCCGTCGCGCAGGTCGGATTCGCTGTGTTTCAGGCTCTTCGCCGTCGCCAGGATGAGCATGACGGTGTGCTCGGCCGTCGAGATGGTCGGGCCATCGGGTGCGTTACACACGGCGATCCCGCGCCTGGTGGCCTCCGGGATGTCTACCGTGTCGACACCGATCCCTGTGCGGGCGATGACGACGACCTCCGGTGCGTGATCCATCAGCTCGGCGTCGTACGTGAAGATCCCGGCGACGATGCCCCGGGCGTGGCGCAATCCGGCGTGGCGGTCGTCGTCGGTCGCGGGACCGAGCATGGTCACCTGCGAGCCAACCTCGTCCACCAGGTCGGGGAGCACGGTCCGCTCGAACCAGACCGGGGGCAGCTCGCTGCTCATGCTCCGTCCTCTCCCTGGGGCGCAAACGATGCTAGCGACGGGCGTTGGAACGTTCCACGCCACCGCCAGCGTCGAACACGGCCTCGGGAAGTCCGGAGACACCCGGATCGATCGCCAGGAGGCCCCCGTCCGCCGGATCGAGATCCAACCCCGGCCTCGAACCGCCACCGCCGATCGTGGTCACGTACAACGTCGTGAGGTCCGGACCTCCGAACGCCGGCATCGTCGGTCGCGATGCCGGCACCGGGATGATGCGGTCCACCACACCGGTGGGGGTGAGCCGTGCCACGGCACCGCCGTGGACGCAGGCTGTCCAGTAGCAGCCGTCGGCGTCGACGGCTGCGCCGTCGGGTCGTCCGGGCAGATCGCCGAAGTCGGAGAAGACGCGCTCGTTGTGCGGTCTGCCCGTCGTCTGGTCATAGTCGTACGCCCAGATCGTGTCATACAGCGTGTCGGCGAAATACATCGTCTCGCCGGATGGGGAGAACGCCAGTCCGTTGGTCACGCCGATCTCCTCGCGCACGGTTGTGGCTCCGGAGGCGTCGATGCGGTGCAGCATTCCCGTGAACTTGTTGTCGGCGGGCGCCTCCCACATGCTGCCCACCCAGAACCGCCCAGTCCGATCGCAACGACCGTCGTTGAGGCGGTTGCCCGTTCCCGGTGGTTCGAGATCGAGCCAGGGGCTGAACGAGGCGTCATCCCAGGTGAACCAGCCGAGCCTGTGCTCCGTCGCCATCAGCAAGCGACCCGGCGTCGCGGTCAGCGCCAGCGACCCCGGTCGGCTGCTCGTCGTGCGCACCTCGTCTGCGCCAGACGCCGGGTCGTAGCGATGGACCGCCCGCCCGTCGATGTCCACCCAGTACAAGACCTCTTCCGCCGGGCTCCACAACGGACATTCGCCCAACGATGCCTCGGCAGGAACGACGCAGTCGACGGTCACAGTGTCGCCGCAAGACGTTGCAGGTACTCGACGCTGGCGACGGCGTCGGCCTTGGGGCCCTCACCCGCGCCGGGTTCGCCGGTGAGCGACCTGTCCTGTTCGAGCACGTACCAGCCTTGGAACCCGGCGCCTTCGAGCGTGCGGATCACTCCGGCGATGTCGACGTCGCCCTGCCCGAGAGGTGTGAACATCCCGTCGATCACGGCCTGACGGAAGGCCACTTCGCCGCTGCGGACGCGCTCGGCCCAGGTGTCGGTCAGATCCTTGAGGTGAACGTGGAGCACACGATCCGTCGCCAGCTTGGCGATCTCGTGCGGGTCGGTCCCAGCCAGGAAGAGGTGCCCGGTGTCCAGACAGAGCCCGGTGTCACACGACTCCAGCAGCCGTTCGGTATGTGCCCCCGTTGCGATCGCCATGCCCCAATGAGGATGGAGCGCCGTGGCGAGCCCCGCTTCCCCCGTGATGTCGTCGAGACGGCGGAGGTTGGTGAGAAACACCGCCCATTCGTCCTCGTCCATCTCGACGGGAGTGTCGTAGCCGTCGTGGTCGCCGGAGGGACCGAGGACCATGACCTTCGATCCACAACGGGCGAGCTGCTCCGAGGCACGGCGCACGTAGGCGAGCTGCTGGTCGACTCGATCGGGCCGGTACAGGAGCGCGGGGACGAAGCCGCCGACCATCTGCAGGTCGTAGCCGGAGAGGTAGTCGGCGAGCTCGTCGGGGTCGGTGGGGAGGTATCCGTCCGGTCCGAGCTCGGTGGCCGACAGGCCACAGCCGGTCATCTCCGCCATCACCCGATCGCGATCCATCAGATGACCCCACCCGGGGGAGCCGTCGACGCCCCACGTGATCGGCGCACCGGCGATGCGCTCCAGCAGGTCGCTCATCGCACTTCCTCCAGCAACACGGTTCGATTCTCCGCCATGGAGATGTCGCAAGCAGTGGCGACGCGGAGCGCTTCGTACGCATCGATCGCCGTCGACGCCGGTGTCTCCGTTCCTGCGACGACGCGCACGAATGCCGCGAGCTCGGCGCGATAGGCGGCGCCGAAACGATCGAGCCACGAGACGATCGGATCGAGCGGGGACGCCACGCCGTCCTCGGCGGAGCGCATGGGCGTACGGTCGCTCCAGCCGGCGGCAATGCTGTCCCTCTCCGCAAACACCTCGAGCCGAACGTCGTAGCCGAGCGGATCGTGGCGGAGGCCCGACAGCTGGCCGAGCGTCCCTCCGCTCATCTCCACGACCACCGTCGCCGAGTCCACGTCGCCCAACTCACCGATCGCGGGGAAGCCGATCACGGCGCCC
Source organism: Acidimicrobiia bacterium (assembly GCA_965216945.1). Taxonomy (GTDB): domain Bacteria; phylum Actinomycetota; class Acidimicrobiia; order Spongiisociales; family UBA5794; genus DATHZQ01. The sequence goes on from CBDCGU010000003.1 coordinate 2,148,926, forward strand.
GCCGCGCGAACCGAAACCACTTCCTGCCCCGTCACGTAGCGGACGATGTCGATGTCGTGGATCAGGCAGTCCTTGAAGATGCCCCCGGACACCGGTATGTAGTCGAGATGGGGTGGCTCGGGGTCGTGGGTCTGGGACCGCACCAGATAGATGGCGCCCAGCTCGCCGGCGGCGATGCGGGCGCGGATCGAGTGCATCGCGGGGTCGTAGCGCCGTTGAAAGCCCATCTGCACGGGAATGCCGGCGGTGTCGACGGCATCGACGGCGCGGCGCGTGCTCTCGAGATCGAGGGCGATGGGCTTCTCGCAGAAGGCCGGCAGGCCCGTCTCCGCAGCCCGGATGAGCAGGGGTGCGTGGCTGTCCGTCGAACTGGCGATCAGCACGGCGTCGGCGTCTGAGAACACGTCGTCGATCGATGCGCTCCGGGCCTTCTCACGTGTCTCCACCAAAGCTTCGGCGCGGTCGGCGAGTGCATCGGCGACGAGCACGGCATCCACCCCATCCAGGGAATCGAGGATGCCCAGGTGCACCGCACCGATACGGCCCGCTCCGACGAGCCCGAGCAGCATGTGTCCGTCCTCCAGCTCCGACCGCTACCTGGAACGTTCCAAACCACCGGCACCGTACTCGCGGGCACGACACATCGTCAACGGGCTTTCGCCCTTGCCGCCATCCCGACCGCCCGAGTCGTGCAGAGGGTCCGATGGACGTCGTGCCTGTTGAACCGCTTTCCGCCACTCGCTATGTTGTCGCCCAGTCTTGGAGCGTTCCAAAAGCTCGTTGTGGCGGCCGGAGCGACCAAGATGGCATGGAGGCACTCACCCCAGGGTGCCGCAGAGTGAGAACGGTGGCGAACACCGTCGTTCGAGCTGCCCTCAGGAGGGAGAAAAAACATGAAGCGATTCCGATGGCTGGCGATCCTCGCCGCCTTCGTACTCGTCCTCGCCGCTTGTGGTGGGGATGACGACAGCGCCGACACCACTGCCGGTGGTGACGACACCGCAACGACGGCGGCAGGCGACGACAGTGTCGATCTGACGCAGGGCGGTGACCTGACCTTCCACATGGTGACGCACTCCGACGACGGCGTGTTCTGGTCGGTTGTCAAGAAGGGCGCCGAAGACGCCGCCGCCGCACTCGGCGTGAACATGGTGTGGAGCCCGTCGAGCAACGACCCGTCGAAGCAGGTATCGGACATCGAGGCGGCGGTTGCCGCAGGCAGCGATGGCATCGGCGTGTCCCTGGCGAACCCGGAGGCCGTGACGCCGGCTGCCCAGGCGGCCGTGGCTGCCGGCATCCCGGTCGTCACGCTGAACTCGGGCATCGGCCAGTACCAGGAGATCGGTGCGATCACGCACATCGGTCAGACCGAGCTCGATGCCGGACGTGGTGCCGGTGAGTTCTTCAACGAGCTCGGCGCCACGAAGCTCCTCTGCGCCCAGCAGGAGCAGGGCAACGTTGGTCTCGAGGAGCGGTGCCAGGGTGCTGCCGAGACGTTCAACGGCGACGTGGCGACGCAGTTCGTGGGTCTCGACTCCTCACCGGACGAGCAGATCAACACGATCGCTGCCGCGCTCCAGGCGGATGCGGACATCAACGCCGTGTTCGGCGTCGGCCCGAACGTGGCCGTCCGTGCGGTCGAGGCCTGCGCTCAAGCAGGCCGTGATTGCTCGATCGGCGGTGTCGACATCTCCGAGGACCTGATCGCTGCGATCGAGGCAGGGGACATCGACTTCACGATCGATCAGCAGCAGTATCTCCAGGGGTACCTGGCGATCGTCGTGCTCTACCTGAACGTCACCAACCTGAACACGGTCGGCGGCGGTTCGCCGGTCTTCACCGGACCGGGATTCGTCACCACCGACAACGTCGGTGAGGTCAAGGAGCTGGTCGGGGCGGGCACCCGCTAGGTCAGATCCAACCACGTCGAGGAGAAGGGGCCGGGTTGCCGGCCCCTTCTCGTTTGTGCGGGTGCTCCGAATGAGCGCCGGTCGAGACGTCCCTCCGACACCTGCTGCGTCTCTCTGCCGAGCCAATGATGTGGAACGTTCCAAAAAGTTGCCGCTTTCGCCGACATCGGCCGCCGGCGCTGGATATAGTCCGAACGCAGGACGGAGGGAGGAGAGCCCGTAGTGACTGCAGTACGTGCTTCGTATGAGAGGACGGAGAGGCGATGACTGCGGCAGACGCCGCCGCCGCCACCGCCCCGGAGACGGCTTCCGAACAGCCGGCGCAAGACGAACGACTCGCCTACCGAGGCCCGATTCAGCGGCTCCTGGTCCGGCCGGAGATCGGCGCCCTCATCGGTGCCGCCGTCATCTGGATCTTCTTCTGGGCCGTCAGCGACGTCTTTGGCACGAGTGCCGGGGTGAACAACTACCTGGACGTGTCGGCGACCTTGGGGATCATGTCGGTGGCTGTGGCGATGCTGATGATCGGCGGAGAGTTCGACCTCTCGTCGGGTGCCATGACGGGGGCCACAGGAATGCTGGTCGTGCTACTCGTGAAGGAAACCGGGGAGTTCGGTGGTGCAGGCTTGCCGCTCACCATTGCGATTCCCGTCACCCTCGCCTTCGCCGTCGGCGTCGGCTGGCTCAATGGGACGCTGGTCGAGCGCACCGCCCTGCCGAGCTTCATCGTGACGCTCGGAACGTTCTTCGTTCTCCGTGGCGCCAAGCTCGGCTTCGCCAAGCTGTTCACCGACAAGGTGATCGTCGAGGGTCTCGACGACGCTCCCGACCATGGGTTCTGGGAGAACATCTTCGGAGCCGTGTGGGTACGTAACGATCACATCTGGGACTCGTTCCTCGGGGGCCGGGATGTCGTCTTCGGGGTGCTCCTGATCGTCGGGGTCGTTGCGGTCGTCATCGGTCTCATGGAGCTGTCATTCGTGCGTCGGGCGCCGGCTCTGGCCGGCGGGCTGCCCGTGCTGTTGATCGGTGCGGCGGCGGCCGTCGTCGGCATCGTCGGACTGACGGGCAGCGACGGCACGACGTCCAACTGGCTGTGGTCGGCCGTGATGGGAGCAGGTCTGCTGGTCGGGCTCTACGGGCTGGCGCAATGGCGCTACGAGCCGCGAGCGGGAGACACCGGCTCCTTCGACCTGTCCGGATCGGGACGCAACATCGGCCTCGGCATCGGCGCATTCGTGCTCGGTGTGATATTCGGGCTGACCCTCGATGCGGATTCGACGTCGGTGCTCGGCTTCCTGCTCACCGTGCAGGGTCTCCGTGCGGTGTTGTTCGCCGGCCTGGTCGCGGTCGGGATCATCTTCATGATGCTGGCGGCCCGGGACGCAGGGAGGACGTCGAAGATCACTCAGTTTGCGATCACGACGCTCACCGCCGTGCTCATCGCCGTGCTGGCGTTCGTCGTCCAGGCTGAGGCGCTGTCACGCAAGTTGCGCGCCGAGCTGTTTGCGGTGCTGCTCCTCGTGGCTCTCGCCCTCTTCATCTCGGCGGTGCTGCGGTTCCGGTTCCAGGAGCGACGCGGCCCCCATGCCGCTGCCGATCGGCTGGGCACCATGCTGGCGTCGATCGGGCTCGGTCTGGCCGGTCTGTCGATCGCCATACGGCTGCTGTTCTCGACCACCGAGGAGAACGCATCGATCGAAGGCGTCTTCACCTACCGGATCTCGGTCCTCTACTTCATCCTCTTCACGGCAGTGCTGGCATGGGTCCTGCAACGAACCCGGTTCGGAAGCTGGACCTTTGCGGTCGGTGGCAACAAGAGTGCGGCCCGCCAGGTTGGTGTGCCGGCAGCACGGACGAAGACATCCCTCTTCATCCTGGTGTCGGCGGCGGCGTGGTTGGTCGGCATGCTCATCGCCTTCAGGTTGAACTCGGTGCAGGCCAACGTCGGTGACGGCCTCGAGTTCTTCTACATCATCGCTGCGGTCGTCGGTGGCAACCTGCTCACCGGTGGTTACGGCTCGGTGATCGGCGCCGCCATCGGTGCGCTGATCATGGCGATGTCCTTCCAGGGCATCCCCTTCTCCGGGTGGAACTCCGACTGGAGATTCCTGTTCGTCGGCGTGATCTTGCTGCTGGCGGTCCTGGTCAACAACTACGTTCGAACGAAAGCGGAGGCGTCGTCATGAGCGAGCCAGCACTCCTCGAACTCGAGAACATCTCGAAGCACTACGGCAACATCATCGCCCTCACGGGCGTCACGACCTCGGTGAACGCGGGCGAGGTCACCTGCGTGCTCGGGGACAACGGCGCCGGCAAGTCGACCTTCATCAAGATCATCGCCGGCGCCCACCAACAGACACATGGCACCCTCAAGGTCGAAGGAGAGGAGGTGATGTTCGACTCGCCGCGCGATGCGCTGGCGCTGGGCATCGCCACGGTCTACCAGGACCTGGCAGTGGTCCCGCTGATGTCCGTGTGGCGCAACTTCTTCCTCGGTGCCGAACCCACCAGGGGTTGGGGCCCGCTGAAGCGCCTCGACTCCGACAAGGCGTCGCGGATCGCCAAGGAAGAGATGGCCAAGATGGGCATCGACATCCGCGACACGGAGCAGGCGGTCGGCACGCTGTCCGGCGGTGAGCGCCAGTCGGTGGCGATCGCCCGTGCCGCCTACTTCGGGGCCAAGGTGCTGATCCTCGACGAGCCCACCTCCGCCCTCGGCGTGAAGCAGTCCGGTGTCGTCCTGAAGTACATCCTGGAAGCGCGCAACCGCGGTCTCGGTGTGATCTTCATCACGCACAACCCGAACCACGCCTATCCCGTGGGGGATCGGTTCCTGATCCTCAACCGTGGCCGGTCGATGGGGAACTTCGCCAAGGAGGAGATCACCCGCGACGAGCTGATCATGATGATGGCCGGTGGTGCCGAGCTGGAAGAGCTCACGAGAGAGCTGGAGGCGGCTGCCGCCACCGACGAGAACCTGGCTCATCTGGCCGAGGAATTCGCCGAGGAGGTCGAGGAACTGGAAGAGCGGGCCGAGCACCACGACCAGGCCTGATTGCCACGGTGCGAGTCTGGATGACCGGCGGCACGGGCTTCGTCGGGAGCAACGTGATGCATGTTGCTCTCGCTCGGGGTCATGAAGTGCTGACGACCGTGCACAACTTCGCCCCGCCAAGCGGTGCCGCATATGCGACGGAACGAGTGGACGTCACGCTGGCCGGCAAGGTGGCGGCAAGCGTTGCCCGGTTTCGGCCAGACGTGGTCGTGCACTGCGCCATCCTCAACGACTGGCAGCGCATGTATGACGATCGCCGGCACGCTTGGGCCAGCTACGTGGATGCCACGCGCCACACCGCGGATGCCGCTGCGGAAGCGGGTGCCGCGTATGTCCTCGTGTCGACCGACTGGGTGTTCGACGGCACTCAACACGGTGCGGACGAGGCGACGCCACCAAACCCCATCAACTTCTACGGCGTTCTCAAGGTGGCGAGCGAGCTCGTCACGGTGGAGCGCGGCGGCGCCGTGGCGCGGGTGTCGGGTGTGAACGGGTTGCATCGGGTGCGGCCCGACACCCCACGCACCCAGGACCCCGGCTTCGGGTACTTCGTCGCCTCCCTGGTGGATGCGCTGCGTTCCGGCGACCGGTTCACCGTGTGGATCGGCGACGACATCAACATGGTGGCGACCCCCTCTCTGGCGACCGAGAGCGCCGAGATGATTCTCGACATCGGGGCGCAGCGACTCGCCGGCATCTTCCACGCATGTGGTGGCGAGTCGATCGGCCGCTGGGATCTGGCGCAGCTGACCTGTGACGTGTTCGGGCTCGACTCCACGCAACTGGACACCGGACCTCCGGATCCGCAGGCGATGCCGGGTGCTCCGATTCCGTATGACACGAGCCTCACCTCGCCGAGGACGTCGTCCCTGCTTGCACGCAGCCCGACACCGGTACGGAGCCTGCTGGAACGGTTTCGAGAGGAGTACGAGGCGGCAGCGTGATGCTGCGCCTCTGTCTGGCCATGACGGCAACAGCGTTGGTGATGACCGCCTGCGGCGGCGAAGCGGCGCCTGGGACCCAGTCGGCCGTCGGTCTCACCGGCACCGTGTGCCGGGTGCCGATCAGAGCCGGCGGCGTGGTCATCGAGCCCGAGTTGATCCTCACTGCCGCACATGTGATCGCCGGAGCGGAGGGCGGTGTCGGGGTTGTGACCCCTTCCGGTGAGCAGTTCACGGGCACGGTGGTCGGGTTCGACCCGGACCGTGATCTGGCCCTGATCTCCGTGCCCGGTCTCGAGGCGCCGGCGGCTGCGACGGCGCAAGCCGCCGTAGGTGACGACGGCACGATCGTCGCCGTCGAGCCGGACACCGAGGTCCGTCCGTTCGAGTTCGTCGTGGCGCGGCGCATCACCGCCACCGGTGACGACATCTACGGGGAAGGCGACGTGTCGCGCAAAGCATTGGAGGTCGTCGCCGACGTAGACCCCGGGGCATCGGGTGCCGCGGCCTTCGACGGCGAGGGTCGGATCGTCGGCATCGTCTTCGCCGAGTCGAGGAGCCGCGGCGTCTCGTATGCCGTCGACATCACGGAAATCGAAGCGTTCCTGACCGAGGTCGACCGGGCGCAGGCCGTCCAGCCGGGGAGATGTCGTTGAACAAGCCCGCCGGGCCGTGGCCCGGCATCGCAGAGATGGAGACACCATGCAAGAACAGACCTTTGTCATCGGTCCGGATCGGGCGGCAGCCGAGATCTGGGAGATTCTCGGTGCGGCCGGCATCACGCTCGAGGCGGCGGCGACCTACCCCGGCACAGAGGGGCGCAATGTGAGGATCGTGCTGCAGGACGAGGACGCCGACGCCGGCCGTGCCGCGCTCCTCGGAGCCGGATTCGGGGCGATCGACCAGAACGAGGTTCTGATCGCAGAGATCGAGGTGCGCCCCGGTGCGCTTGGCCATCTCGCCCGCAGGATCGCCGACGCCGGCGCCACCCTCACCACGCTCTTCATGGCGACGGGCGATCGGGTGGTGATCGGATCGGACGATCTCGACACCGTCCGCTCGGTGGTCTGACTGCCGGGGCAGGCCGATTGGTCGGCCCCGCAGCGGTCTCCACACAATGATGTCGCACGCCGCATGATGGTGCGCGTATAGGTCGAGCGACCGGTACCGGGTCGGACATGTGACGCATACAGTGTGTCGTGCGCGAGGGGGGATTCCTTGGTGTGCGCCGCCCCTCATCTGATTCCGACGACGTCGAGACATGGAGCCGTGTCGTGCCTGAGTTGATCGAACCTCATGGCGGTCTGCTGGTTGACCTGATGGTCAACCGCGACCGTGCTGCCGAGCTGAAGGCAGTATCCGTCGAGTTCCCGTCGTGGGACCTCACCCCTCGTCAGATCTGCGATCTCGAGCTGCTCTCGAACGGTGCCTTCTCCCCGCTGCGTGGGTTCCTCACGAAGTCCGACTACGACTCGGTGTGCGAGAACATGCGGCTCGCCGACGGCACGCTGTGGCCGATGCCGATCACACTCGATGTGACCGAGGAAGCCGCCGAAGGTCTCGAGACCGGCATGAGCATGGCTCTGCGGGATCACGAGGGCGTCATGCTCGCCGTCCTCCACATCGACGACATCTGGCGGCCGGATCGTGAGAGAGAAGCCGAGTTGGTGTTCGGCACAACGAACACCGAGCACCCGGCCGTCGACTACCTGCTCAACACGTCGCATCCGGTGTACATCGGCGGACGCATCGAGGCGCTTCAGTTCCCGTTCCACTACGACTTCCAGCACCTGCGGCACACCCCCGCCCATTTGCGAGCGCTCTTCGCTCAACAGGGCCAGACCAAGGTGGTGGCGTTCCAGACCCGCAATCCGATGCACCGCGCCCATGTGGAGCTGACGCTGCGGGCCGCAGAGGAGACCGGCGCCCATCTGCTCATCCACCCGGTCGTGGGACTCACCAAGCCCGGCGACGTCGACCACTACACGCGGGTGCGCGTGTACCAGTCGATCGTGCGACGCTATCCGGAAGGGACCGCCGATCTGGCACTGCTCAACCTGGCGATGCGCATGGGCGGTCCCCGCGAAGCCGTATGGCACGCCATCATCCGCAAGAACCACGGTGTCTCGCACTTCATCGTCGGGCGCGACCACGCCGGACCGGGCTCCGACGGGGACGGCAATCCGTTCTACGGGCCCTACGAAGCCCAGGAGCTGGTCGTCGAGCACGAAAAGGAGTTGGGGGTCACACTGGTGCCCTTCAAGCTCATGGTGTACGTGCCGTCGAAGCAGCACTACATGCCGATCGACGAGGTGCCCGAAGGCACCGAGACGGCGAGCATCTCGGGTACCGAGCTGCGGCAGAAGCTGGCGCACGGTGGCGAGATCCCCGAGTGGTTCAGCTACCCGGAGGTCGTCGCCGAGCTGCGGCGCACCCACAAGCCGAAGGCGCAGAAGGGCTTCACCGTGTTCTTCACGGGGCTCTCCGGTTCGGGCAAATCGACCATCGCCAACGCCCTCATGGTCAAACTGCTCGAACGGGGCGGCCGCACCGTCACGCTGCTCGACGGTGACGTCGTACGCAAGAACCTCTCGAAGGGTCTCGGTTTCTCTCGCGAGGACCGCGACATCAACATTCAGCGCATCGGCTACGTCGCCTCGGAGATCACCAAGGCGGGCGGCATCGCCATCTGCGCACCGATCGCACCCTACGCCAAGACCCGCGAGTTCAACCGTGAGTTGATCTCGTCCTACGGCGGGTACGTGCTGGTGTGGATCGCCACGCCGCTCGAGGAGTGCGAGCGTCGCGACCGCAAGGGGTTGTACGCCAAGGCACGCGCCGGCATCATCCAGGAGTTCACCGGCATCTCCGATCCGTATGAGGAGCCGGGCGACGCCGAGATCGTCCTGCCGACGGTGGACCAGACGCCGGATGAGGCGGCCGAGATCGTCGTGCAATACCTCATCGAGCAGGGCTACCTCGAAGCCGACGCATGAGTGGACGTATCACCGCGATCGACGACCTCGACCGGATCGAGGAGGCACTCGACCTCGCCGCCGCGGCTCTCGAGCCGTTCACGCCGGGGGCCATCGCCAGCCGGCTGAAGGAGGGGGATGACCCTGTGACGGCGGCCGACATCGCCGTCAACGAAGTGCTGCTGGAGACCCTGCCCCGGGAAGACGAGGGCTGGCTCTCGGAAGAGACGGCCGATGACGCCTCCCGGCTTGGTCGCCGCCGCGTGTGGGTCGTCGATCCGGTCGACGGCACGCGCGAGTTCATCCAGGGTATCCCGGAGTGGTGCGTGTCGATCGGTCTCGTGATCGACGGCCGTCCCGTCGCCGGAGGCATCCTGAGCCCCACCGCCGGGCACCGGATGATCGGTTCGATCGACGACGGAGTCCAACTCGACGGCCGTCCTGCCTCGACCACGGGAACCGACGCTCTCGAGGGTGCGCTCGTGCTGGCGTCACGGAGCGAGGTGAAACGAGGCGAGTGGGAGCCCTTCTTCACGACACCCGTGTCCGTTCGCAACATGGGCTCGGTGGCGTACAAGCTCGCATGCGTCGGCGTCGGGATGGCAGATGCCACCTGGACGCTCGTGCCCAAGCACGAATGGGACGTGGCCGCCGGCGCCGCCCTCGTGGTGGCGGGGGGTGGTGCCGTCTTCGGGCCCGACGGCGAAGCCATCGAATTCAACCAACCCAACCCCAAGCTCCCCGGCTTCGTCGCCACCACCGGTGGCTTGGAAGCCCCCCTCCGAGACTTCCTCAAGCCGTTCAGGACATGAGGGTCGAGTAGCAGGCGGAGCGGGCGATCTGGTATCGATCTCATTCCCTGCTTGAAACCGAAAGCGCTTACGGCGACAATCCCGGGACCCCTTCGACACCTTCCGCTGCTGTGGGCAGCGATCTGACACAGAGGAATCCATGGCTGCCGCAACGAACGTGTTCGACCAGATCCCGGTGGGGCCCAAGACCCCGTTGCCGATCCCCAAGGACTTCGACCGGATACACGACATCGCCTACAACATGTGGTGGTCATGGAGCCAGCCGGGTCGAACGATCTTCAACCGGATCGACCCGCTGACGTGGCAACGCAGCCGCAACCCGCTGTCGCTCCTCCAGGCCGTGGAGAGCTCGACGTGGGAGTCGCTGGAGCGGTCCGACGACTTCCTCCAACTCTACGACGAGACCGTGATCGGTTTCGACAAGTACATGGCGGGCGGCGACACCTGGTATGGCCAGGAGCATGCGGAGGCACTCGACGGTCCGATCGCCTATCTCTGCGCCGAGTTCGGCATCCACTCCAAGCTCAAGCTCTACTCAGGCGGGCTGGGGGTGCTGGCGGGCGACCACGTGAAGGCGGCTTCGGACCTCGGCATCCCGCTCGTCGCCGTCGGGCTCCTGTACCGCCGCGGCTATTTCCAGCAGGCCGTCGACCCCGAGGGGTATCAACAGCACACCTACGTGCCGTTCGAGGCGGCGCGGCGTCCGGTGCGCCAAGTGCTCGATCCGCGCACCGGGTGGCCGCTGCGGGTGACGGTGCAACTGCCGGGTCGTGACGTCGTGGTCGGTGCCTGGCGAATCGACGTGGGTCGGGTCCCGGTGATCCTCCTGGACACCGACCTCCCGGACAACGCACCGGCCGACCGCCCGATCACGCACATCCTCTACGTGCGAGGCCGTGCGATGCGGCTGTGTCAGGAGATCGTGCTCGGCATTGGTGGCACGCGGGTGCTCGAAGCGCTCGACATCACTCCAGCCGTGTGGCACGTCAACGAAGGGCATGCGGCCCTCAGCCTCCTCGAGCGGCTGTCGAAGCGTCTGGAATCCGGGCTCTCAATGGAAGAAGCCAAGAAGGACATCGCATCGTCCACGCTCTTCACCCTGCATACGCCGGTACCGGCCGGCAACGAGCGGTTCGATCTCGACCTGGCCGTCGGTGCCTTGGCGGGGACACTACCGGGGGTCGACGATGCGACACTCAGCGAGCTGTCGCGGTCCCACTCCGAGCACGAGTTCGACATGGGCGCCCTGGCGATCCGTCTTTCGTCGATCACCAACGGAGTCTCGAAGCGCCACGGCGAGGTCGTCTCTGCGGAGTGGGGCGGGCTGATCGGTGGTCCGGCGAAAGGCATCACGAACGGCATCCATCCACAGACGTGGGTTGGGCGCGCCATGTCACGGATCTACACGAAGACCGTTGGCGACGTGTGGTCGCAGCAGGTCATCGACCACGGTGTGTGGGAAGCCGTGCGCGACGTTCCCGACGAGGAGCTGTGGCAAGCTCACCACCGCCAGAAGACCCTGATGTTGCGGAGGCTGCGCGCCCGGCTGCGAGAGCAGTTCGCCCGTCACGGGCAGAGTCCTGCCCGGCTGCGGTGGATCGACGAGCAGCTCCATCCCGATGCGCTGACGATCGTCTTCGCCAGGCGCTTTGCGACGTACAAGCGAGCCGGGCTCATCTTCAGCGACCCGCAGCGGATGCGAGCCATGCTCACCAACCCGGAGCGACCCGTACAGGTGATCTTCGCCGGCAAGGCCCACCCGGCCGACCGCGAGGGTCAGGGACTCGTCAAGTGGGTGTTCGACATGTCCAACAGCCCCGGTCTCGAGGGCAAGGTCTTCTTCATCGAGAACCACGACATGGACCTCGGTGGCAACCTGGTGCGGGGCGCCGACGTCTGGCTCAACACCCCGACACCGCCCAAGGAGGCGAGCGGCACCTCCGGCATGAAGGCGGCGGCCAACGGAGCGTTGAACCTCAGCGTGCTCGACGGATGGTGGGCCGAGGGATACAACGGCAAGAACGGCTGGGGATTCTCCGAAGAGTCGCACTCCGACGCCGAGGATGCCGGCATCCTGTACCACCTGCTGGAGTCCGAGGTCATCCCGACGTATTACGACCGGGACGAGCAGGGCATTCCCCGGGCATGGGTGCAGATGATGAAGGAGTCGATCATCTCGGCGATCCCGGCCTTCAGCACCCAGCGCATGCTCGTCGACTACGCCGAGGAGGCGTACCTACCGCTCGGGCGCCGGTGATTTCGACCCCGAGCATTCGCGCGGGGTCGAGTTTTTGCGTGTCGGCCGAAGCAGGCTTCGGCCGAGCTGGAGTCGTCGGTCCTTCGGGCCGGCTGATTGTTTGGCATCGCACCGCACATGTCGCTGCGACCCCGCTGAGGGGACACGGCGGAGCCGCTTCCCCTCACACTCCCCTCCTCGTGCGGCTTTGCTGCGCTCGCCGCTGTTCGGCCGAAGCAGGCTCGCTGCGCTTGCCGCTGGGTGTGGGTCATCCGGACTCGGGGGTGGGCACGTACATTGGGGGAGCAGGCGAACTGGAAGGTCGCAGATGGCGACGACAATCGAGCGCACGATCAACGTCCCGGGCACTGCCGAGGAAGTCTTTGCGTATGTAGCCGATTTCTCGAACGCGGCCGAGTGGGACCCGGGAATCGTCTCCGCATCGCCGGCCCCCGGCGGCGACCTGGGTGTCGGTGCGGCGTTCGACCTCGTGGCGCGGTTCAAAGGACGCGACCTCGAGACCACTTACCGGATCACCGAATACGAGCCACCCGAACGTGTCGTGCTCGTCGGGGGGACCAAGAACTTCACGAGCACCGACGTCATCACGGTTGCGCCCGGCGACGACGGCGTGCAGGTCGGGTACCAGGCCATCTTCGAGCTTCGTGGCGTGATGCGGATCGCAGAGCCGTTCCTCACAGGCACCTTCAACCGCCTTGCCGATGACGCAATGGCCGGACTGCAGCGCGTGCTCTCCCAATGACGGAGTCGGTGTGGGACTACCCGCGCCCTCCCCGGGTCGAGCGGACGTCGCGGCGTGTCAGGATCGACCTCGGCGGCGTCACCATCGTCGATACCACCAGGGCGCTACGGGTGCTGGAGACGAGCCATCCGCCGGTGTACTACGTGCCGATCGACGACGTCGAGCCGGGATCGCTGGAGCCGCACCGTCGCAGGACCTCCTGTGAGTACAAGGGTTGGGCGCGCTACTGGACTGTCCGGTCCGGCACCGCCGTCGCCGCCGCCGCCGCATGGTCCTACCCGGCGCCGGCCCGTGGGTATGAGCCGCTGGTCGACCACGTCGCCTTCTACCCGGGCGCGATGGATGCCTGCTACGTGGACGGCGAGCAAGTGGTTGCGCAGGAGGGCGACTTCTACGGCGGATGGATCACGGCGGACATCTCGGGCCCATTCAAGGGAGCCGCCGGTACGCGGAACTGGTGATGACCGGGTAGCCCGCTCGCCGTTCCTCACCACAGCCGGGGCCGCCCATCCCGTTGCGTGACAGCGCCGACGCCGCGAAGCTACGGGAACACATCCCCGGCGAGAGAGAGCCGTCTTGATTCGTTTTCTGGCCCGATGGTTCTTGCGCGTCACCGGATGGAAGGTCATCGGCGAGGTACCACCGCGGGGAAACCACGTGATGATCGCGGCCCCGCACACATCCAACTGGGACCTGCCCTATCTGCTGGCGTTCGCCGCCGTGCTCCGAGCCCGCGTCTCGTGGATGGGGAAAGAGCAGATCTTCACCTGGCCGTTCGGTGGGTTGATGCGGCGGCTCGGCGGTGTCCCCGTGCGAAGGGATGCGGCCCACAACATGGTCGAGCAGATGGTGAAGATGTTCGTCGACGCCGAGGACCGGATCCTGGTCGTACCTCCGGAAGGAACCCGGGGCCGCGCCGACTACTGGAAGTCCGGTTTCTACTACATCGCATACGGTGCGGACATCCCGGTCGTGCCCAGCTTTCTCGACTGGGGCACCCGCCAGGGAGGGGTCGGTGAGCCGATCGAGCTGAGTGGAGACGTCGGCTACGACATGGATCGCTTCCGGGCCTTCTACGCCGGGATGCGTGGGAAACGCCCGTCCGGACAGGGTCCGATACGGCTCAAGGCCGAGGATGGCGACTGACGGCGAGCGGCCCTGACGGAGCGGCCGGTAACCTCGTCCCGTGCTGGATTCGTCGCATCCTCGTCGCCGGCTGGCCGCGGTCGTCCTCGTCGACGTGGTCGGCTACTCCGCGATGATGGCGCGCGACGAAGAGGGCACGCTGGCTGCCCTCAAGGCGCACCGCAACGAGACCGATCCGATCGTGTTGAACCACGGTGGCCGCATCGTGAAGGGAACAGGCGACGGGCTCCTCGTCGAATTCCCCTCAGCCGTCGAGGCCGTGCGTGCAGCGGTCGAGACTCAGGAGCTGATGGCGGAGCGCAATGCGGTGGTACCCGAGAATCGGCGGATGCTGTACCGCATCGGCATCAACCTCGGCGATGTCATCCTCGATGACGACGGTGACATCTACGGTGACGGAGTCAACGTGGCCGCCCGGCTCGAAGCCGCATGTGAACCAGGCAATGTTTGCGTGTCCGGGTCGATCCACGCGCAGGTTCGGGACCTCGTCGACGTCGAGTTCGTGTCGCTCGGTCCGCTCACCGTCAAGAACATCCCGAAGGCCGTGGAGGCGTGGCAGGTCGCGTCCGGTTCCGGTCGAGCGGCACCACCGTCGGTCGACCGATCTCCGTACTCGCTGCCGAGCATCGCCGTCTTGCCTTTCACCAACGTGGGCGGCGACGCCGACCAGGAATACTTCGCCGACGGGCTCGTCGAGGACCTGATCACGGCCCTGTCTCATCATCGCGATCTCCGCATCATCTCGAGAAACTCGACCTTCGCCTTCAAAGGCCGTGTCGGTGACATCCGCGACGTGGCGCGAGAGCTCGATGCGACGTATGTGGTCGAGGGCAGCGCCCGCCGCGCAGGCGATCGGGTACGCATCTCCGCTCAGCTGATCGAAGCCGAGTCGGGGCATCACGTGTGGGCCGACCGATACGACCGCGAGCTCGAGGACGTCTTTGCGGTGCAGGACGAGGTCGTGAGCGAGATCGCCGGGCACATCCATCCCAATGTCGAACGTGCCCAGACCGAGAGGCTCCGTCGTGCGAGCCCCGAGCAGCTCGATGCATGGGATCTTGCGCTCCGGGCGAAGTGGCACGTCTTCACGAACACACGATCCGGAGCCGAGGAAGCGGTCCGACTCCTCGAGCTGGCCCTGCAACGAGACCCGGCCCTCGCCGTGGTGCATCAGTTCCTCGCATACACGTGGATCACGGCTGCGTTCAACTCGTGGCGCATCGATGGCCGCAACGCCTGGCGCGAGTTGCAGCACAGTGCCGAGCGCGCCTACCAGCTCGCTCCCTCGGATCCGGGGTCCGTCGTGGTTCTCGGGCTGGCACACGAGTATGCGGGGAATCTGGACAAGGCATTCGAGCTGGCGAGGCGTGCCGTCCATATGGCGCCCCACGATCCGTACGCGCTCACACTGCTGGGACAGGTTCTCTTCTTCAAGGGCGACGGCGACACTGCAATCGAGCATCTCAGCAACGGCTGGCGTCGTGCCCGCCACGAGCCCTGGCGATTCCACATCAGCAACAGCATCGCGTTTGCCCACTACGTCGGCCGGCGGTACGAGGCGGCGACGGCGTGGGCAGAACGGACTTTGGACATCACGGACTACGTGCAGACGAGGGCCATCTACGCCGCGTCGCTGGGTCAGCTCGGCAGAGCCGAGGAAGCAGCGCAGCAGGTCGCCGAGCTCGCTGCTGCTCGTCCCCGGGTGACGGCGTCCGACTTCACGCGCAACGCCCGCTGGGGACAAGCCGAGGCGATCCGCCACTACCACGACGGCTTGGTCAAGGCAGGCCTCGCCGGCTGAGCTCACCCAGCGGGCTCGTCCTCTCGGGGCTGGTCGTCGTGGCTCACCGGCGATCGACCCTCCCCTGGCTCGGTGGCGGCCCGTGGCTCTGCCTTCATACGGTCACGATGAGGTCGGCACGATGGCGGGTGCCGGCGATGAGCTCGGCGTTGGGGAGATCCGTCGACGCGACCTTCTCGGCCGCGGCCGCCGCCGAACGGTTGCGCCGGTGTCGCACGAGCAGGCGGGGAGTCAGCGTCTCGATCGGCACGTCGAGGTACCACGCCTCGTCGAGCGACGGGCGAATCCGGTGCCACGGCGGCGTGTCGAGCAACAAGTAGTTGCCCTCCACGACCACCAACCGGTGCTGAGGCTCCACTGTGGCTCCATCGGGTACCACCGCTTGTTTCTGGCGGTCGTACGTCGGCCATGTGAGTGGCGCCGACGTGTCCGCCAGGCTGCACACACGGTCGGCGAAGGTCGCGGCGTCGAAGCTTGCGGGCACACCTTTCAGGGGAAGCAGGCTTGCGGACTCGAGATCCTCGTTGCTGCGATGAAACCCATCCATCGGCGCCACCACCGCCGGCACGGAGGCGGAAGCCCTCTGCACGATGCGTGCGGCGACCGTGCTCTTGCCTGCTCCCGGTGGTCCTGCGATGCCGAGAACGAAGCGGCGTGAATCCACCAATCGGGCCAGTAGTGCGTCTACATGGGCGTCGAGCTCGTCGAGTGCGATGGACCGCGGGGTCATGGGCCGACGCTACTGGATAGCCGCGGGCGCATGGCAGAATCGACGGCCACGCCGCGTCGCCGCGGGGTCTCGCGGAGACTGGAGCATCTGATGGCCGATACCAACGACTGGAACGCTGCGATCATCGAAGAGTTCCGTGCTCACGACGGAAAGGTCGGCGGCATGTTCGAAGGCAGGCCGCTGCTGCTGTTGCACACCACCGGGGCCAAGACCGGCGCCGCTCGGGTGCATCCCCTGATGTACCAGCAAGTCGGCGACGCATATGCCGTCTTCGCTTCCAAGGCCGGGGCGGCCAGCCATCCCGCCTGGTATCACAACCTGGTGGCGAACCCGCATTCGGAGATCGAGGTCGGCAACAGGCGCGTCGCAGTGACCGCCAGGGTGATCAACGGCGAGGAGCGCGAGCGCATCTGGAGCAAACAGAAGCTGGACTATCCCCAGTTCGCCGAGTACGACCGCATCACAGAGCGCCAGATTCCCGTGATCGTGCTCGAGCGTCGCAGCTGAGCCACCGTCACCGGAGCTGCATCCGCAGCGTCAGTGCACCGTAACGATCCGTTGGATCGTCGTGGTCGAAAGGGATCTGGCTGTCCACCGCACGCAACGCGGAGGTGCCGGTGGGGCTCAGCTCGAGATGCCGTTCGTCGAGCACGTCGAACGCATCGGCCATCCGATTCGCCAGGTCCCATGGCACGCTGACGGGCTCGGCGATGGTGGGACGGCTGTGGATGTGCACGATCACGATCAGCTCGCCACCCGGTGCGACAACGCGCCGGATCTCGGCGAGGGTCTGGTCCAGGTCGTCCACATGATCCAGTGAGTTGATGCTGCTGACGATGTCGAACGACGCATCCGGGAAGGGCATGTCCTCCGAGCGGCCCTCCACGTACTCCATGGCGTGCCGGTCGATTCCGAGCGAGCGGTATTTCGAGACCAGGGGGTCGAGCCCCACGCGTCGCGAGGCGCCGGCCGCCCACTCGAGGCTGCCCCGCGGACCGCACCCGATGTCCAAGATCCGCTTTCCCACGTAGTGGGACGCCGGCAAGCCGAGCTGGTCGGTGTACACCCGCTCGTACCAGTCGTTGCGCAAAACGCCCTCGCGCCGTAGGGCGACCTTCCAGTAGGCGAGCTCGTACCGGCCCTTGGCGTCGACGCCCAGGGTGCGCAGCGTCGGTGCGAGCGGCCGGTATGCGGCCAACAGGGCTCGTTTCGCCTGGGGCCAGAAAGGGGCACCGGTCGTCACTCAGACCACGCTCCTCGGCCCGTCCATCCGGGTCGCACCCGCCGGCCCTTCCATCGCTGGGAACCGTCTCGATGACATCGGTACCATCCAAGCAGCTGTGGACGCTTCCCCCTCACTACACCATGCAGCACGGGGGGTTCGCCAGAACCTGCCCGTCACCCAGCTCTTGATCGGCCCCTTCGTCGTGCTGGCGGGCGCCGGTGCGATCGTCCTGTTCCTGCTGCCGGGTGCGACCGACCGTTTCTTCGCATGGACGCTCACACCGGAGCCCTCCGCCATGTTCATGGGCGCCGGCTATGCAGCCGGCGTCGTTCTGTCGCTTCTTTCGTTCCGCCGCCATCCGTGGGCCGTCACCCGAACGGCGGCGTTGACGATCTTGGTGTTCGTGGTGACGATGCTGGCGACAACACTTCTCCATCTCGAACGCATGCACTTCGAGTCCGAGGTGGCGACGGCCCGTGCCGCGGCATGGATATGGCTTGTCGTCTACGTCGTCATCACGCCTGCCTTGCTGGCCGTGATCATCCGGCAGGAACGGCTTCCCGGGGCCGACCCCGTCCGATCCCGGACGATGCCACGGAGCCTACGGCTTGCCCTTCTCGTCTTCGGCGTGGGCCTGATCGTCGTGGGCGCCGCACTGTTCGCAGTCCCCGCGTCGATGGACGCCGTGTGGCCATGGCCCATCACTGCACTCGCCGGCCGTGCGCTGTCGGCGTGGGTGCTCGCTATCGGCTTTGCGGCGCTGTGGGTCAACTTCGAGCATGACCTCGATCGCACGCGGCCGGCGGCGATCACCTTTGCGATCCTTGGCGTGCTGTGGCTGGTCACTGCGATCCGGGGGAGCGGCGACGTTCGATGGCAGCGGCCTTCGGCCTGGCTCTACGTCGGTGGCGCCGTGTTTGCGGTGGTGGTCGGGCTCTGGGGGTGGTGGCTGGCCACCGGCACCCCTTCGGGGGAGTGACCGTCCGCAAGCGACCCGACTGAGTCCGTGCGGCCCGGCTGCGACTGCATCGCGCCGTTCAGGAAGAAGGTCGTCGCCGCGCCGCGGTGTTTCAGCGTGATGGTCCCGCGGCGCTCGAGGACATACCGTTCGGGCAACAGCTCGGCGAAATCGCCCGACACCTGGATACGACCCGCCACGCTGGTCGACTCGAGCCGGCTCGCCACGTTCACGGCATCTCCCCACAGGTCGTACGCCAGCTTGCGCTTGCCGATGACGCCGGCCACGACCGAGCCGGCATGGATGCCGATACGGATGCTCCAGTCGATGTCGTTCTCGGCGGCGAACCGTGCGGTGACGGCGACCAGTTCGAGCGCCAGGTTGGCGACGGCGGGTGCATGGTCCGGGTCGGGTGCCGGTACACCACCGGCGAGCATGTAACCGTCGCCGAGGGTCTTGATCTTCTCGAGCCCGCTGGCGGCAACGAGGTCGTCGAACTGGCTGAAGAGCTCATTGAGGAGATCGACGACGGCGCCGGCCTCGTGTGTCCTGGCGAACTTGGTGAACCCGACGATGTCGGCGAAGAGGACGCTGACGAGCTCGAACCGATCGGCGACGGTGGCATCGGCTTCCTTGAGGCGCTCGCTGATCTCAGGCGGCAGCATGTTGGCGAGCAGCCGGTCGGCTCGCTCCCGCTCATCGGCGACCTCCAGCTCGGCCAGGAACAGACGCCGGTTGACGCGGTCGATGACGAACCAAAAAGACAAGGCCAGAGCGACGGCGAAAGCAAGCCACACGTTCAGGTTGACGAACGTGAAGCCCGCTGCATATGTCCCGAGCAAGAACAGGTTGGGGATGGCGACGGAGAGGGCACACAGCATCACCATCGCATGCAAGCTCAGCGCCACCAGCGGCAGGAGTGCGATCATCACCGTGAGGCCAGGAACCCCGATGAGGAATCCGTTCGGCAGCTCGCTGAGGACCCAAGAGAACCCGGTGCTGACCGCCGCCGTGGCCGTCAGCTGGAGTGCGGTGTGGAATCGGCCGAGCTTGGTGAGCGTGGCGGCGAACAACAGGACCAGCACCAAGGCAAACCCCAACCTGATGGGCAGGGTGTCGGCCACGGCGGCGACGTCGACGGCGCGGTCCCAGAGCACGAAGACGACGACCGAGGCCGCACCGGCGACGGCGGCGAGGCGCTCGAACGGCGCAACCTGCTCGATCCGAAACGCGCGGTAGTGGTGGCGTTGCTCCGCCGTAAGATGGGGGCGCCTCAGCTCGGGGACTCGCATCCGCCCAGGCTACGCACATGACTCCGCTTCCGTGCCGGCCCGCGATGCACCCCGCAGACCTCCGCGAGAGGCGTCCGGGGGCGTTTCGTGGATGGGGTCGCGTTGCATGCTCCGTGCGGTCTCGGCGGGATCGGTGTGATCCGGGAATAGCCATCCGCCGTGCGGGGTTGTCCCGAACAACTTGTGAAGGCATTCACAAGCCTTGGAGACCACCATGGCCCAGCAGAGCATCACGGCCGATCCGGCGGCGGACTCGATGTCGGCGTATCTCGCGGAGATCGGGCGCACGCCGCTGTTGACCGCACGCGAGGAGCGCGACCTCGGTCGGACCATCGATGCCGGACAGGCTGCTGCCGAAGCTCTGGCCGCCGGCGTGCCCGAAGCGGACCGGCCGCGTCACGAGGAGCTGGTAGCCGCAGGAGAGCGGGCGCGGGAGCGGTTCGTCCAGGCGAACCTGCGACTCGTCGTTTCCATCGCCAACCGCTACCGCACGGGGCTCACCGGGCTCGAGGCGCTCGACCTGTTCCAGGAAGGGAACATCGGACTGATCCGGGCCGTGGAGAAGTTCGACTGGCGCAAGGGCTTCAAGTTCTCGACATACGCCACCTGGTGGATCCGGCAAGCCGTGCAGCGAGCCCTGCTCGAGAAGGGCAGGCCGCTCCGGGTGTCATCGAGAGTCAACGACGCCGCCATCACGATCAATCGCATCGAGTCCGACTTCTATGCCGAGACCGGCCGTCGCCCGTCGGAAGACGAGCTGGCCGTCCGGGCGGGCATGGACTTCGACCTCGTGAGAGAGGTCCGATCGATCGCCAGGGTGACGTCACTCGAACAGCCGATCGGCGAAGACGGGGCCGTCGTCGCCGACTTCATCCAAGTCGACGAGGAGGAAGGCCCGGAGGATGCCGCGGTCCGGCGGGATGGAGGAGCGGCCTTGCAGCGGGCCATCGCCCGCCTCGGGGATCGCGAGCAGCTCATCCTGCGGCGCCGCTACGGCTTCCACGACGAGGTCCCCCGCACCCTTGGGGAGATCGGAGACATCCTGGGTCTCACCCCGGAGCGGGTGCACCAACTCGAGAAGGCGGCCCTGTGCCGGCTGCGCCACCCGTCGTTCGGGTTGCGCGAAGCCGATTTGGTATAGCGACGTACATCACAGCGAGATCAAGGCCACGGCGAGGACGGCCGTCGCCAGTCCGAGTATCCGAGGGGGTGTGAGGACCTCGTCGAGAACGAAGCGAGCCAGCAGCACGGTCACCGCGGGGAACAGCGATCCCACCACCGCCGCTACGGCGAGCGGTCCCTCCTGGCTGGCGACCAGGAAGAGCGCGTTGCCGATGACCCCGAGCGATCCGGCAACGACGATGGCGGGCCACGATCGGCCATGTGGCCGCAGCGCTTCACGGGAGACGAGGCCGATGATCAACACCACGATCCCGCCGACGAGCCGGGTGGCGAGGAGTGGCCAGAGTCCGGCGTCGCCGCTGATGCGGCTGAGGCCTACGAGCAGTCCGCCGAATCCGGCCCCAGCACCGATACCGAAGGCGAGGCCCGGAGCAACACCGCGGCGGCGCGGTCCCGGCTGGTAGCTCACCAGCCAGATGGCGACGAGTGCCAGCGCGATGCCGGAGATCTCGATCGGCCCGAGGCGGTCGCCCGTGGTGACGCCGAACAGCAGCGGAAAGACGCCTGTCCCGATGGCCGCTACCGGAACCACGATGCCCATGTCGGCGACTGCCATTCCCCGGTAGAGAAACAGCAGCCCGAAGCCGCCTGCGATGCCGGCGATCGCACCCCACGCCAGGTCGGGGCCGCCGGGCGTTCCCCCGAGCAGGGGTGCCACGACGATCGCCGCGGCGAGTCCCGTCACCTGCGATGCGACGGTGACCGCGGTTGCCCGTCCGTGCCGGGATCCCACCCCGCCGAAGAAGTCGCCGGTGCCCCACGACAGCGCGGCGAGGAGACCGAGGAGGACCGTCATCGATGCAGCGGCCCGGCGGCCATGGGCGGGACAGGGGAGCGCACGCCGGGACACTACTGATCCCGCCACCTGCCGGTCGCGTCGGGCATAGTTGGGGAGATGCCGATCGGGAGGTTCGATGGCCATCACCAAAGACGACCGCGTGATGCTGCTGGTGAGCAACGTGGCGGGAACCGCCAAGAAGTATGAGCTGCTCTATCACTGGCTGGACGACAACGCCATCTCGGTCGGGAAGGACATGACCGAGGCGACATACCGCAAGGTGTCGGTGCTCAAGGGAGACGGCGTGACCCGCGAGGCCTTTGTCACCAGGGTGCGCATCCTGGCGAAGAGCGTGGGCACCCAGGCTCTCGACGTGTTTCTCAACCTCCACGGTCTGCGGGATGGCCTCAAGTTCGCCGACGGCAAGGCGAGGATCGAGTCGCTCTCCGCCGAGATCGGCGATCTCGGTCTCGGACATCGGCTGCGTCTGCTGTATTCGACATGCTGCTGGGGTGCCCTGCATGCCCCGTACTTCGTCGAGGCGGGCTTCAAGACGGCAAGCGGTTCCGTTGGCATCAACGCCAACGGCCCGTTCGATTTTCCGACGCAGCTCGGCCGGTGGACCAGCGGCTACACCTATGAGTCGGCGGTGCGCGCCGCCAACAACGCGTTCATGCGAGCGATTCACGACCGGGCTGCCGAGCTTCTCGGCTTCGACAACGTCGACAGCACCAAAGAGATCGTTGGCGTGAAGTCGCTGCGCATCACATCCAACCCCGATTGAGCGGTTCGGTCAGCGCTCGGTGTCGCTGAAAGCGACCATCGGCATGTCGGCCATCATCGCCGCCCGGCCCTCGTCCGTTCCGTCGTAGCTGTTGCCCATCAGGCTCAGCAGCCGAGAGGCAGCCTTGGGATGGGCGGCTTCATAGCGCTGGAAGCATGCGGCCGCCTCGGTGGGATCGAGCATGCGCTGTGACGGGGTCCAGCGCCGGTTGCCCACCTGCACGGCTGCGGCGGGGGCGGCGCGAAGGTTCTGGTACCAATCTGCCCTTGGTCCGGTTCCGGAACAGACGATGTATTCCCCGCCGGCGTGTTCGACCAACTCGACGGGCGTTTGGTGGGTCGCTCCAGAACGCCTCCCGACGTGATCGATGAGCATGAACCGCCCGCCCAGCAGGAATCCGAGTCGCCAGCGATAGAGATAGACGGGAGCGCCCAGCACCTGGCGCCACAGACCCTGCGGCCTCACCTTGAAGTTCCAGCTACCGAGGTTCATCGGCCGTTCTCCGACGGGAGGACAGTCCAGATCGCTCTGCGACCCTCCAGTCTCGATGATCTCTTCGAAGGGCCACAGCTCTCCCCTTTCTCACCAGACTACGGCGTGCCTGGCCATGGTCTTGCCCCCCGAGCGGTGGGCCGCGTCTACCGGCTGGTGTGTGACATGGAGATCACCATGCGATTCCATGGAGCTCCCCGGCGGTGACACATCCAACCCGGGCCGGGGCTCCTACGTCGTAAGGTTGGACGATCGCCCTAGTGACACAAAACCGCACCGCTACTAGCGTGGCCAGCCGGGACCACAAATGGGGGTTGGTAGGACCATGAAGAATCTCGTGCGTCGGCGGTTTCTGACGCTACTCACACTCTTTGCCGTCGTGATCGTTCCAACGGCGGCGATCGCTTCGGAGCACGAATCCGGTGACGGCGGCGACGAAGAGGTCGTCGAGGACGTCGACCAAGAACCAGAGCTCGACACCGCCGAGCGGTTCGACGCCATCGTCGATGCTCAGTACGACGAGCTGCTGCATCTGCTGTTCTTCGCCATCAACGTGGCAGACGCCGGTGAGCCCGTCGACTGCACCACGCCCGAGGATGTGGTGCTCGAGCGCAGCGAGGACGACGACAGTGGTGACGTCGGAGTCACCGTCATCGAAGGCGAGTGGGAGATCCCCGAAGGTTGCAACGTGGTGGACGTCGAAGGCCCCAACGGTCAGGTCAACCACGGCCAGGTCGTGTCGAGCATGGTGCATGCACTCAAGGCACTCGACCTCTCAGGGCTCGACGTTCCCTTCGGACAGCTCGTGCGTCAGATCGCCGGCTCCGACCTGGGCAAAGGCGACCAGCAGGTCAAGGCGAACGAGGGCGACGACCTCGACGGCGACGAGGATGGCGACGACAAGAAGGGCCCGCCGCCGCACGCCAACAACGACAAGGACAAGAAGCCCAAGGGCAACGGGAACGGCCCGAACAAGTAGCGAGCACATCGCTCGTTCGGGCAGCTGCGCCTCTCTGGCGCGGGAGATCCAGTGACCACCCGGCCGCTGTCGGTATTCGGCTGAGCCGTACCGGCAGCGGTCGCAGAACGTGCGACGCTCTCCTCGCCTCACCCGCATGGGGCCGTGAGCCGGTGCGTGTCGAAGCGTCCGTGTGCTCTTGCCTCGGCGTGACCACGGAGACTGCCGAGTAGCAGGCAGCGGACGGTACGCTCGACCCATCGTCCCGTCGATGGAGAGGAACGCCATGGACATCGGTCTCCACATTCCCAGTTTTGCGTGGCCGGATGGGCCCGAGGGCACAGCCGCAACCCTGGGTGCCGTTGCGCAACGCGTCGACGAAGCGGGGTTCGCTTCGCTGTCCGTCATGGACCACTGGTTCCAAATGGACGAATACGCACCGGCCACCGACCCGATGCTCGAGGGCTACTCGACGCTTGCCTGGTTGGCGGCGAAGACCTCCACGGTGCAGTTGCGTCTCCTCGTCACCGGGGTGACCTATCGGTATCCCGGGCTGCTCGCCAAGACCGTGACGACCGTCGACGTGCTGTCCGGCGGCAGAGCCGAGCTCGGTATCGGGGCCGCCTGGTACGAGCGGGAGCACGACGGCCTCGGCGTGCCGTTCCCGCCGACAGCCGAGCGGTTCGAGCGGTTGGAGGAGACCCTGCAGATCTGCCTGCAGATGTGGAGCGACGACAACGGCCCCTATGCAGGCAAGCACTACCAGCTTGCGGAGACCCTCAACTCACCTCAATCGCTCAGCCGGCCCCATCCTCCGATCATGATCGGTGGCATGGGGGAGAAGAAGACCTTGCGGTTTGTCGCCAAGTATGGCGACGCCTGCAACCTCTTCTCCGCCGGCCACGACGTGGTGGCCCACAAGCTCGATGTCCTGCGGCAGCACTGCGAAGCCGAAGGCGCCGACTACGACGCCATCCGCAAGACCATGCTGTACGCCGGGAACACGCTGGCCACCGGCGAATACGACGAGTTCCTCGAGGACATGGCCGGTTATGCGGAGCTGGGCATCGAAGAGGTGCAGGCGATGCCGTGGACGCCCGATCCGCTGGCGTTCGTCGACGGTCTCGTCGAGAACGCGCTCCCCGGTCTGCGCACGCTCTGACGGGTCACCGCATCGCCAGCGGGCTCGGAGTCAGGCGGCTGCAGGGCGCCGCCGGCTGACACGATCCTCCAGTCGAGGGGTCGCATCGTCGCGGGCGCTCGCCGGCGGCGGGCGAGAGCGTGGCGTCTGCGAGAATCGCTCGATGCGAGAGCGGCAGAGTCGAGGCGAGTTCCTCGCCTTGATGGCGGCGGCTTCGGCGACGATCGCGATTGCGATCGATGCAATGCTCCCGGCATTCGCAGACGTTCGCGAGCACTTCGGCCTTCCCGCAACGTCGTCCGACGTAGCCCTGATCATCACCGTCTTCATGGCCGGCCTCGGCATCGGCCAGGTCGTATACGGGCCGCTGGCGGACCGTTTCGGGCGCAAGCCTGTGTTCATGGCCGGCTTGCTGCTCTATGTCGTCGCCGGATTCGCCACTGCGCTTGCTCCGTCGCTCGGAGTCCTCCTCGTCGGCCGGTTCTTCTGGGGACTCGGCGCCGCCGGTCCCCGGGTGGTGTCGCAGGCGATGCTGCGCGATCGGCTCAGGGGCGATGACCTGGCCCGGGCGATGGCCATCATCCTCACGATCTTCCTCGTCGTCCCCACCGTCGCACCTGTGCTGGGGCGGGGCCTGCTGGAGTTGGGATCGTGGCGGTACACCTTCGCCGTGGGCCCGGTGTTCGGGATGCTGGTCGCGTTGTGGTCGACCCGTGTCGGTGAGTCGCTCGACGACTCGTTGCGACGGCCCCTCGACGTGCGCTCGATCGGCCGGTCCGTCGTCGAGGTGCTCCGGACGCCATCCGCACTTGGCAACACGATCGCACTCATGATGTTGACCGCGGCCTTCCTCCCGTACCTGGCGTCATCGGAGCGCATGTATGGCGAGGTCTACGGTCGTGGCTCCCAGTTCTTCATCTGGTTCGCCGCAACGTCGGTCGTGATGGCCGTCTTCACCTTGGCGACATCGAGGATCGTGAGGCGATTCGGAACCCGGCGGACGACCATGGGCACTCTCCTGCTCCTGGCAGTCGTAGCCGCGGTGAACGTCGTCGTGACCTCTGCGGCGGACGGCGTTCCCGGGTTCGGCTTCTTCGTCATCGCCACGACGTTGCTGGTGTCGCTGAACACGGCGCTCACGCCGCTGCTCACCTCGCGGGCGCTGCACGACGTCGGCCACGTCGCCGGCACGGCAGCGTCGACCATCGGGGCGATCAGCTTCGTCGGTGCCTCCTTGCTCTCCCCGCTCGTCGACGGCGCCATCGTGCGGACGGTCACCCCCTTTGCCGTCGGCTACCTCGTCTTCACCGTGGTTGCGGCAGCATCGGCTGCCCTGGCAGACCGATCCCGACGGCTGGGCGAGGTTGGTTCCCCCGTGTGAGGGATGCCGTGTTTCAGCATGGTGATCGGCGAGATCGGCGGCGGCAGTGGGGACGCCGGAGGCGCGTCGGAGGTCAGCAGGCTCCTAGCCGAGGGTGACCTCACGGAGGATCGGTGGGAAAACGTCTGCGCTCGTGACGACGTGCGCCGTTCCATCGGTCGCATCGATCCGAATGCCCGCCCAGCGCAGCCGGTCGAAATCCATCGTGCGCACCGCCTGGGTCAGGGCGACGGCGGTGTCCGGCACGACGACCCCGGAGAACACGGTGCGGCCGGCGTATTCCACCGTCACCGGCGACGACCAGTCGATCATCCCGTCGCTGATCCACACGGTGAGGTCGGCGAGATGAGTCGAGTCGACGCTGATCGTTTGCCCTCCGATGGAGCCCTTGACCCGGCCCAGCAACTCGTGGATCGTGCGGGACAGGCCGGCCTCGTCCGACTCGCCGTCGAGCGGGGTCACGGTTGGCCAGGCCTGCAACCAGCCGTCACCGAGCCACTCGTGCCCCTCGATCCAGTACACGTCCGCCTGGTGGATGTAGCGGAAGGAGTGATCGATGCTCTGCGGAGGCTGCTGCCTGCGCTCGGCCACGGCCGCGGCGAGTTGCTCGGTCGACGGGTGCGCATCGTCGTGCCCGACACCCTCGAGCCGTACGTGTGCGTATTGGTGCAGACCGAGAGGTCCGAGCAGACCGTCGAGTCGCTCGTTCTGCGCCGCCAAGGTGTCCGGTGAGTCACGCCCGTTCAGGCCCACGATGTTGATCGTGTCCTCCACTCCCCACACGTGGAGGACCGGCAGGCCGGCGAGCTGGGGGAGGAAGCGCTCCCAGAGACCGTCGACGTCCGAGGGGAAGCTGTAGCCGGCAGCCATCGCCACCGCTCCGGCAAGTGCCCCGGGGTGCAGCGTCGCCAGTGTCATCACCGTCTCTCCACCCAGCGAGTAACCCGACAGGTACACGCGGTCGCTGTCGATGTGCCACTGCTCCTTCACGCCGCGCCACACCGACACGTGTTCCGAAGTCACCGGCGGTGGGGCGTCGAGCACGGTCTGCCGGTAGTCGTCCGGGGCGGCGATCACGAACTCCTCGGCCCCATCTCCGAGCAGGGTCTCCAACCGATCGATGATGCGGTCGGCGTTGCCCCCCCACACGTGGTAGGCGACCAGCATCGGCCACGGCCGGTCCGGGTCGTACCCGTCGGGCGTCCTGACGATGACGCGGCGGTTCTGGTTGAACCCGATCGGCACCGCGATCTCAGTTCTTCCGGGTGGGTGCGCCTCCCGGTCGGCCGCCTGGTGGAGCAGCTGCGACAAGTCATCGCCCGCCGCCACCGCGGCCGATACCGCATCGAGCAAAGCGTCCGGAGGTCGCGGACCCGGGTCTGCGAGGTAGGCCGCCAGCGCCTCTGCAACGTCGGGCGGGTTCGGGGTGGTCGCAGCCGAACGCCCTGGAGAGGCAGGGGTCGCTGCGGTCGTGCCGGCGTCGTCGGTGCTCTGGCAGCCGGCGAACACGACGAGCGCAACCGCGCCGATCACAGCCGCCTTGCGTACGCCTCCGGCCACGTGCCTTGCCTCCGGCGCAAGAGTGTAGGGATGATCCCTCGGGTGCCCGGGTGCCCGGGTGCCGGCACCGACACGAACGACGGCGCAGGGGTCGAACGATCCCGACACGTCTCGCGTGTGCTTCGCTATCGTTCCATACAGTCGACGAGAGGAGGCCATACATGTGTACCGCCGTGGCCTCCCCGCACCCGGTCTGACGCCGGCGGGGAGCCAACCGAGAACCTGGGGGTTCCCCGTGTATTCGATCATCGAGACCCAAGACGAACGCGCCTTCACCACCGTGCCGGGCGCCGCCGACAACTCAACCGCCATCGCCGGCCTGTGCGCCGATCCCGACCGAGACCTGTGGATGTTCCTTCTCGAACGCAACGGTCAGGTCGTCGGCCGAGCCGGATTCTTCTCCGAGCCGACCCACCCGCTCGACTTCGCCAGCGACCTTCCCGACAGGGAGCTCAATCTCTTCGATCTGGCGCTGCCATGGGACCAGGACGGCTGGCTGGACGCAGGAGTCGAGCTCCTGACCGCCGCTCAAGCCCGTGTCGACGCACCAGGGTGTGAATACTGGGATGCGAGGGTCAACGCCGAGTTTCACGACCGCCCCGAGCAGCGCCGCCGGCTCATGGAGGCCGCCGGGATGGCACTGTTCCAGGAGAAGCACGGTTTCCACTGGGACGATCCCGGAAGGCCGGTGGTGGTGCCCGACCGGCTCCGGTTCCGATCCATCGTGGAGATCGGCGAGGAGCGCTACCGCACGACGTTGGGGCGAGTGGGCCGCGGTACTCTCGACCGCAACGATCGCTGGTATCACGCCAAAGCGGGCGAAGCCAACTGGGCTGCCGTGTTCACTGCGGCGATGGACGACGGCGACGCCGACATGTGGCTCCACGGCGAGTTGGCGGACGGTACGCCGGTCGGTTTCGTGGCGATGGCCGACTTCAAGGTCCCTGATCCGACGCCTTGGGACGTGGAACCTTCCGCCACGGTCGGGTTCATCGGCGTCGTGCCCGAACAGCGGGGCAACGGCTACATCGACGATCTGTTGCTCGCCGGCACCGCGGCGGCTCAGCGCAAGGGCTACAAGGCCGTGCTGTCCGATGTGGATGTGCTCAACCGGCCCATGGCTGCCGCCATGCAACGGTGCGGTCATCGCGGCGACAAGCGTCCCTGGCACATCTGGTTCTTCCGGTCCCAACTCGGCTGACACCGCCGGCGTTCGAGACCGGTCGGACTGAGAGGGGAGAGCGGTGGCGCGTCGCGAAGCGCATCCGTGAAGCCGTCCGTGGCCCGCACGAGCGGTGATGAGGGGTCGGTGTTCGTGACCCGCGGGTAGCAGCGGACGGACCGCGAGCGAGCCGCCCCCCGGTCGTCCCGGACCGGCCCCGGGGGTGGCGCGCCGCCTTGGCGCCTCGCCGCCCGCAGGCGACAATGCCACGATGTCCACACCCAAAGACGACCTCCATCGCTATCTCCAGGCTGGACGGGAGGCAGTGTTGTGGAAACTGGACGGCCTCTCCGAGTACGACGTGCGCCGCCCGATGGTTCCGACCGGGACCAACCTCCTCGGCCTCGTCAAGCACCTGGCGTCCGTCGAGCTCGGCTACTTCGGAGACTGTTTCGGCAGGCCGCACGGTGAGGCGTTGCCCTGGCACGACGAAGACGCAGAGGCGAACGCCGACATGTGGGCGACACCGGACGAGTCCAGGGACGGCATCGTGTCGCTGTACCGGCGAGCGTGGCAGCACTCGGATGCGACGGTCGAGGCACTTCAGCTGGACTCGCTCGGGCGCGTCCCGTGGTGGCCCGCTGACGTAGCGGAGGTCAGCCTCCACCGCATTCTCGTCCACGTGGCGACGGAGACCCACCGCCATGCCGGTCACGCCGACATCGTTCGCGAGCTGATCGATGGTTCGGCGGGACTACGGCCTGGTAATGAGAACCTGCCCGACGCCGATGCCGAGTGGTGGGCGGCGTACCGCGAGCGGCTCGAGCGTGCGGCGAGCCAGTTCGAGTAGCGCACTCGTCGCGCGTCGCCGCCATGGCGGCTCGGTGCCTGCAGCCGGCCGCCTCAGGTGAAGATTCCCGCTGGTCCGGGCCTGTAGTCTGCGCCGGTGGACGTCAGTACCGGCTACCTCTCACCTCCGGCATCAGCGGATACACGAAGATCCTGGTCGACTCGGAGCTCGGCCATGCCAAGGAGATCCTCGACACGCTGTTGCGGACAACCATCGACGCAGTCAAGGCGCCGGTGCGGGTGCTCGAGCCGATGGGCGACGCCATCATGTGCTTCGTCCGCACCGGGGAGTTCCTCCAACCGCAGATTCTCCTGGGGGCGATGCGGGAGGTCTACTTCTACGCTGCGCATCATGTACGACGAGCCCGACTACGCGGATCCGGGCGAGGTTGAGCCGCTGTTCCGCGATGCAGCGGAAGCTGCTTTGGGCCGGCTGACGGTGCTGCTCGAAGGCGCCGCGGTGTGACCGACGGGAACCGTGAAGCAGGGGAGCAAGGCTCGACGACGTCTCCAACACAACGCGATCGAGTCTTCATCTCCTACCGGCGATCGGACGCCGCCAGCGAGGCAAGAGCTCTCCGCGAAGTTCTCGCCAACCGGTTGGGCGGCGCCACCGTGTTCATGGACGTGCATGCGATCGAGGCGGGTGAGCGATTCCCCGAACGGCTCCGCACAGAGCTCGAGCGCTCGAGGGTTGTGCTGGTTGTCATCGGGAACGGCTGGATCACGGCCAGCAATGAATACGGTCAGAGGCGTATCGACTTCGACGATGACTGGGTGCGCATCGAGTTGTCCGCAGCGCTTGCGGACGAGGGCGTCACGGTCGTACCGGTGCTCGTCAATGGCGCCAACCTGCCGCCCGCCGACAAGCTGCCATCCTCGTTGGCAACGCTCGTTGTTAGGAACTCCATCCGCCTCTCCGACGACAGTTGGCCCCGAGACGTCGATCGTCTGGCAGGACGCATCGAACAGCTGAGCAGTGCGGATCCGGCACAGCGGCTCGACGAAGTGGAGCAGCCGCCGGCGTCGGTGCAGGAGACGGTGCGCAACGCCGTGTTCGAGGTCCTCCGGTCACCGGCAGCGCTTCGACCGGGCGCCTACGTCGTTGCGACCACGGTTGACAGCCTTTCCCGCATGGCGGCGTCCAGCACAACGGAGCTGGGCTCGGATGAATCTCGCGTGCTTCTCCGGCGACTTGTCGGTCAGACCGTTGTCGAGGTGTCGGGATACCTGGAGGCGATGTTCCAGGAGCGCTTCAGGTACCCCACTCCACGTGGTGTTTGGCTTGGCTACGCCCATGCCGCACATGCCGAATACCGCGGAGTGACCTTCCCCCGCAGCATCCTTGTGTTACCCGGTGCCGAGGGCAGGGTGGACGGTGCGGTGCTCGCTCACAAAGTGGAGATCGACAATTACGTCGGCGCAGGTGAGGGTCCCATCTACGGTCATCAGGCCGCCGTCGAAGTGGGAGCTGGACTCGGCGAAGGTCGGTTTCAGCCCGGTTCGGCGTGACGCCGCCGGACCCGCGGGCCGTCCATGGCGTCGGGATAGCATCGCGGTCGAGCCGTTTCGGGACCATTTTGGAGGGCGGCGGCGCAATGAGCAGCGGACCCGCCCGTCGAGCCCTGCGCTCAATCGGAATCACTCTCGACGGTCTCGCAGCTCGGATCTGTGCGTCGTATCCGCCCTCACTCGATCTGGTCGGCGTCGGTGCTCGCCGTCTCGGGGATCCCTGAGCAGTACAAGGTGTCGCGTGCGTGCCACTCGTGATCGACGTCGCGCATCACTAGGGCGTTGTCGAACTCGACGGTTCCTGGAGGAAAGCGCTCGCGATCTTCGAAGAAGCTCGAGGAGACGTGGTCGACCTCCAGTGGCGTCACCCGCCAGTTGCTGGTGCGGAGTTCCAGCGCGTCGTACCTGGTGGGGTCTCGCGTGTCGGAGTAGCCAAGCGAACCACGTTCAAAGAAGGATGAGGCCGTCTTCACGCTGCCGAACACCGATCCTGCCGGAAGCTCTGACGTCGGCCTGCCCGCGACCGCGACGCTTGCGGCACCATCGTCGCTGGTCATCTCAACCTCGATACGCTCGTCGGACTCGAAGGTCGTGAACCTCGCGTGGTGATGCAGCCCGGGGAACAGACGGCCACCGAGCAACGTGTTGAGTCGCGAGTTCGTGTCTCGCCTCGGTATGTAGACCCCTTCAGAGCCATCGGGCAGCAGAACCGCAACACGGTGGGCGCCATTCTCGGAACTCGCCCCCCACCGACCCGGGAGCATCGCCGGTCGCAAATGACCGAGGCGAATCAGGCAGATACCTGCAATGCCCACGCCGTCGATCAGGAGCGGACGGAAGGGCTCCGGGACCACGAAATCGAGCGCCTCCGGGTCGACTCTGTAATTCACCAGTAGTCGACGTTCGATCACACCTCGAATCGCAGGGATCTTCACAACGAACGAGATCGTACCGCCATCTGCGGAGCGACCAACACGCACCGCGGCGAAAGGCGGCCGGCAGGGCACCACCCATGAGGTCGCGCCGGGCGTGCCGATCTCGCGCACTCGACGAGATGCTCGTTTCTGCCCCCGAAGTGGTGATCTGCGCATCCCACCGCCGAGTAGGGGTGTCATGGGAGTCGAGAGGCGTAGAGTCCGAAGCCGCTTCAGCGGACGGATGGGCCGTGACGAAGGACTACTTCGGAGAAGGTGTTGCAGAGCGGTATGACGAGGGTGCCGCCGACCTCTCGACACCTGAGGTTGTTGGCCCAGTCGTGGAGTTCTTGGCGGATCTGGCGGGGGCCGGTCGTGCGTTGGAGTTCGGAATAGGTACAGGTCGCATTGGGCTCCCGCTTCACGAACGCGGGGTACCGGTTGACGGCATCGACCTTTCGCCTGCGATGCTCAGGCAACTGCGGGCCAAGCCGGGGGCGGACTCGATTCATGCTGTAGAGGGCGACTTCGCAAGCGCCAAGATGGATAGCACCTACAGCTTGGTGTACCTCGTATTCAACACGATCAACAACCTCACCACCCAAGACGGCCAAATCGCTTGCTTCCAGAACGCCTCCGACCACCTTGAACCGGGAGGACACTTCGTCATCGAGGTCGGCGTGCCGAAACTGCGGATGCTGCCGCCGGGTCAGAACCTCCACACCTTTCACCTCAGCGAGGACCGGTGGGGCATCGACGAATACCACTTCGCGTGCCAGGAATTCACCTCCCATCACTTTGCCGTTCGTGGTGGCGAACTGAGACGCATGTCGGTTCCATTCCGCTACGTGTTCCCCGAGGAACTGGATCTCATGGCCAAGATGGCCGGCATGAAGCGCGTCGGACGCTGGGCAGGGTGGCAACACGAGCCGTTCACCGACGACAGCTCCATGCACGTCTCGGTTTGGCAGAAGCGCCGGGACTAGTGGCGGCTCTCAGGATCCCTCTGCGCGATCTCGTCGAGGTCGAGTCACGCGGCGATGGCACCCTCGACGCCGTTCGGGCACCCCGGACGTCGCAGGTCGTTCCTCAACTCGGGGCGACCTCGATCCGGAAGACGGGATGATCGGCGGGGTCCGGAAGCGCCTTCCATTGCCCCTTGGTGGGTCCGAGCCATCTCTCCTTGTACGCCTCGATGATCTCCGGCTTGTCGGTGTCGGCGACTTCGGTCACGGAGATGGACTCGATGCGTCCTTTCACGTGCAGCCTGGCCGTCCCGGCCTCGCGGAGATTCAACGCCCAGTCGGTCTGGCCGCGGGGCGACACGAGGTAGCGGTTGCCGTCGATTTCGAGCACGTTGAGGGGGATCTTCTGGATCTTTCCGCTGCGTCGTCCGACCACCTCCAGCACCGGTGTTCCGAACCGAGCGGTGATCCGATTGGCCACCTCACGGGCGATCCATGGGGGCCGTATGTACTTCCGCACCATCGGTCCGAGCCTACGCGAAGGGCGAAGCAGTCGGCGGGGCGATCGGCGGTCTCAGTGTCCGGCGCGGCGTCCCTCTCGCTCCGGGCAGTCGTCTCCTTGGGGAGTCTTGTGGGGTCGAAGCCGCAGGCTGTCTGTGGTTCGTTCGAACGTCCGCATGCACCGCGGGCATTCGACGATGTGGAGTCGGTCGGACTCCTTGGTCCCATTGCCGCCGGGACCGGCAGATTCGGAGACGGCGGCGATGGCGACGTCGATCGTTGCCGGATTTGGGCCGTGAACATGCAGCGGCATCCGATACCCCACCTCGGGGTCGAAGCGATCGGGGGCGAGTTCGACGCGCAACGTGACGGTCGCCGTCCCACCGGGCGGGATCGTGAGCGCTGACGGCTCGATCGAGATGGACGGTGCGAAAGCCTCTCCTCGAGGACCCCGACACACCCCAGGCTCGATGTCGACCTCCGCCGGGTCGGGGTCGTGGTTCTCCAGCGTGAAGCTGGCCGCGGCCTGCGATCCGACCGGGCCGGTGAGCGTCAGGGCATGCCGATCCGGCTCTTTGGCTCGACCGCCCGTCGACCGCTCCCCGCCATCCGATGCGGCGCCGACGAGCATCTCGTCGTAGAACGCAGTCCCGTACTCCCGCGCCGCAGCCGCGAGGGCCTTGTAGTAGTCGATGGTGAGATCGGCGATCGTCCGCCCGTACGGCAGCAGCTCATTGCGAAGAAACCGCACGTAGGCGGAGCTCATCTCGGTCGGCTTGGTCGCTCCCTGGATCATGCGCTGTTGCAGCTCGACGGTTCGGCGCACGCTGCGCACGAGACCCTCGAGCGCTTCCGTCCATGCTTGGGGCCTTGCGTCGTCTCCCATGGCTCAGCAGCACCCACACGCGCAATGCACCTCGTAGGCGTCGCAGTCGCGAGGCGAGATGGCGACAGCGATTCGCACCGGGCGGACGTCGCACCCGTGAATGCGGAGGTCGGCGTAGGCGACGAGGCAACCATCGACGTCCTGGCTGCCGTGCTCCTCCCGCCACTCCGCCAAGCTGTCGCCGTGTGAACCGAGCCGCAACGTGAGGATCACGTCCTGGCGCTCGCAGGCTTCGAGGGTGAACTCCTGGCTCGGTCCGATCTCGCCGTTCACGGGTGCCGGCCGACCACCACTCGTCCGGAAGTCGCTGAGATCGAGGGTGATGAGACGCTCTCGGGTGCGTTCGTTGCTGATTCGCACCGGAACGACGCGAAACTCACCGTACCTGGCGTAGACCACGAGATCGGCATCGTAGACGCAGCAGTCACAGTGGCAGCTCGACGGTGCGCATCCGGTACATGCATCGCTCCGTAGCTTGCGCTGTGGACGGTGGGATCGCCGCCGTTGCCTACGGGCCCGAGTGTCCTGGGGGGCCCAGGTGTCGACGAGGGCGTCGAACATGGCCGCCATGTCGTTGGCCAACTCGCCCCATGCGGTAGCGACATCGCTCGCGCGCATTCCCTCCCAAGGCCAGTCGGTGCGTTCTCTCTGCACGGTACGTTCACGATCCATTGACTACCCCCTCGGGGAGACAACTCGGCGGGACATCATGGGGAGCCTCCTGCGCCGGCGGGCACGACGGCGACGAGGAGCGTACGGACGGAGACGGGGAGGGCGGCCAGGTACCGGCTCGTCTGCGGCAGGTCGGCAGGCACGGTGATGGTGAGGTCGATCTTGCGGCCCTCGCCCGGCGGGATCTCGATGCGACCGGAGCCGGTCGAGACGGTGAGGGTCGCAGCCTTCTCGGGAAGTGGTTCGATTGCAGGTGCCGCCGCGTCCGGCCGGGGGCGGGCCATTGCCAGCATTGTGGTCAACGCTGCATCCTCGCGGTAGAGCGGCACGGCACCGAAGTCGGCGACGTAGACCGGTACGTTGCCTTCGTTGGACACCACCAGCGGTTTCACGACGGTTGCGTTCGAGACGTTGTCGACGACGAGTGCGTCCGGGCTCATTGCCAGCTGGCGACTTTCGGCCACTTGGGCCAGGACGGTGATCGTGGCGCCTCCGATCGTTGCGACGAGCTGGTACTCGTCCGGGGTGGTCTGGGGCTGGAACGTGAGGTTCAAGGCGATGCGAGCCGTCTTGCCCGCCGGCACCGCAACCGAGTCGACGGGGATGAGCTCCTTGTTGTTGCTCGAGTCGGTCATCTCCACTTGCGTGATCACGACATCGTTGCCGGTCGTGTTCTCGAAGGGGATGAAGCCGGATACCGCAGCGGGCGGCCCGGCGAGGATGGGCGTGGCCATGACCGTCAGCCGACCCGGATCTGCAATCCGCCATGGCCGGCCTCGATGCGCCGTTCGTGCGGTGCGGGGGCGGGCCGGTGCTGCGATACGTGAACCGAGCGGCCCGGCTCGACGTGGGGCCCGGGTCGCAGATCGTCGATGACGGTTTGAGACTCGCCGCGCCAATTGAATCCGACCAGCTCGGAGCCGAGCACGGTGACGCCGAAGTGGCTCTCGTACGGCTGACGGATACATGCTTGGGGGAGTTTGGTGAAGCCGACGTTGACGCACAGGTCCACCTGCACCGGCTCCACGTCGACATCGAGATCGAGGTCGGACTCCAGCATGATGGTGTCGGGGTACTTGAACTCCGAACTCGTGGCGAGCGGTGTGCCGGTGCCGCCCACATCGACGTTGACGTCGTCGAGACCCGCGTCGATGACGACCGCCTCCTCGCCTCCTTGGAGGGTCGACACCAACTCGAGCGGCTTGTCGCTGCCCTGGATCGTCGACACCAATCCCACGGGTGTCTCTCCACCCTGGATGGTGGAGATCACGCCGTAGCTGACCGAGGAGCCCCCGCCGCCACCGCCGAGGCCGAAAAAATCTGCGACACCGTCGACGAAGTCATCGAACAGTCCCATCGGCACCTCTCTCCCTCGTGGAGGTTCGTAGCGCCGAGTATACGAACCTGAACCAAGGCGGTCGGGTTGGATGTCGAGTGTTGCGGTGTCTCGTGACCGGTGGGATGATCCGGCACCTGGGCGAGCCACGGGGAGAGATGATGGCCAACATCAAGGGCTACCCGTATGCCTTCTACATCGCCCTCGACGGCAATGGCATCAACGGGCTCGAGGGGCTCGCCGGGGTGTGCCTCTTCCTCTACAACCCTTTCGACGAGAGCCACGCCTACA
This sequence comes from Acidimicrobiia bacterium, assembly GCA_965216945.1. Lineage (GTDB taxonomy): Bacteria > Actinomycetota > Acidimicrobiia > Spongiisociales > UBA5794 > DATHZQ01. The sequence continues at coordinate 2,186,137 of CBDCGU010000003.1, forward strand.
AGATCGTGTATTACGACGGGATCGCCGCCGGTCACGCTGTCTCGGTGAGTCCCGACGGAGCAACGGGGTTTCTCGGCAACGCCGGTCAGCATCTGCTGTTCTACGACGCGCGGACCCTCGAAGAGCTCGACCGGGTCTCCACCCTGCGCTTCGAACCTGCCTCGAGCTCATTGCAGGGCAGCACCCACCTGGTCTGGCTGTCCAACGACGAGTTCATCACCGCCATCGGCGCCAACTTCTACCGGTTCTCGTTGCACAATCTCACGAAGCCGGAGACGCTCGGCCCTCACCGCGTGAAGCTGCCCCACGCGATGAAGCTGACCCGGTCCGGGCGCTTTCTGGTGTACGGCTCGATGGACAGTCCGGCCGACGGCCGCAACGGGGAGGCACGCCATGTCGGGGTGTGGGACATGGAGACCGAAGAGGCCACCTTGATCCCGCTGCCGGCGACGTGCTGGCATGTCGTCCCAGCCAGGCACGACGATCTCTTCTACACCGTGTCGTTCCGTGTCGAACCACAGGACTATGTCGACTACCACGACTGGGCGATGGCCTTCAAGAAGGAGTACGTGTTCGAGATCGATGCCGCCGACAAGAGCGTGGTGCGTCACTGGTCGGGCGGTCGTGAGATCCCCGCCCACATCAATTCGGATCTCAGTGTCTCTGACACCGAGCTCATCTTCTGCAACGGGGGAAGTCAAACCATCGTCTGCATCGACTTGGAGACCTTTGCGCGCTTCCGCATCATCGATGAGAAGCCGGATCTGGCCACCCAGCTCGAACACCCTCGCGAGATGGCCACGCAGGTCTACGACGCCCTGGCGAGGGGCAACATGTTCACCAACAGTCGCCACCTTCTGGGAGCGTTGCGAGTGAGCCGCTTCAGCTTGCTCGACTCGGTATATGCCGCTCAGCTCTCGAAGGACCAGACGCTGCTCTTCACGGCCAACCGGGGCCTCAACCACATCACCGTGTACGACTACCCGGCCGGTACGATACGCAGTCGGATCCCTATGCCGCCGATCCAAGAGTTTCAGTCGTTCATCCCCGACACGGCGGACCCTCGTCTCGGCTTCCACCACAGCGTGCTCATCGGTTGACTCCGTCGTCTTCGACGGCAAGCAACGCTGCGGCCGCCTCGATGACCTTGCGTGCGTTGCGCGGGATCATCGTGGAGACGATCGACTCGACGAAGGCACCCACCGGTCGTCGCAGTGCGGTCATGCCACCGAACGCCCCGACGGCGAGATTGAACTCGCCGCTCACGGTCACCCTCGCCCCTCGCCCGGCCATCGCCGGTTCGTAGGTCGTGGTTCCACGGCATGTGACGTGATCGGTGAAGACCAGCGGCTCGACGCTCCACCGGCACACCTGCGTCGCAGCATCCCACTCGTTGCGATCGATCCACGCCACCTCCGCCACGCCAATGGAGGTGGCAATGAGCTCGGGAACACGTTGTGCCGATCGCCACTCGTTGACGATGTGAACCAGGTCGGAATCCGTCGCTGTGCGCTCCACCTCGACGATCGAGGCGATGTCGTCCACGTGCGTGGCGATCTCTGCGAGCCGATCGCGAACGGTGGCGAAGACGCGATCCGCCGGTTGGCGCACAACGACCAGGGTGGAGAACGACTTCACCGAGCGATGCCGGCGAGGGTGCTCTCGTCGGCAAGAAGGCTGCGACGGGCTGCGAAGACCTCCTCGTGGAGGTGCATCGTGGTCCGCTGTTCGCGGCTGATATGGGGTGAGGCGGCGAGCCAGGCCACGGCTCGTGCCAGCGCCTGGCGCGCCGATCGCGGCGCATAGCCGAGACCGGCGGCCTTCGTGTGGTCATACCAGTAGTACCGACCCACCATGGCGGCCTGCTCCCGCGTGCTCAGGGGCGGGCGGCGCTCCACCTTGGCCCGCAGCTCTTCGGCGCTCGCCGCCAGGAACGCTTGGGTGTGGTTGATGGTGATCTGGGGCGGGGGTAGCCCGCACAGCTCGGCGATGGTGCGATGGACCTGGTGCCAAGTGAGGTTGTCGCCGCCGAGCAGGTAGTGGTGGTGGGAACGGCCGAACTCCGCCGTCAGCACGTGGCCGGCCGCCACGTCGCTCGCATCGACGATGTTGATTCCTCCCGGATACGTCATGCGCAACGGGTCGGCGAGATACTGCACCACGATGGCGTTGCTCGGCCCGAGGCGCGAGGCGAAGGGCCCCACGGCCATGGTGGGGCATGCCAGGACGGCGTCGACACCGAGGCTCATTGCCAGCCGCAGCGTCTCCTCGTCCTGACGAATCTTGGCGCCGACGTAGCCGGCACCTGCAGCCGCAACGACGCCTGCAGACTCGTCCAGCGCCTCCGGGCGCGAGCGATGGCCGAACACCACGGACGATGACGTGACAACGACACGCCCGACGCCGGTGGCTTTGGCGGCGAGCATGACGTTCTCCGTGCCCACGGTCGCCGTGCGTGCGACGTCCTCCTTCACCTGCCCCGTATACGCAAATGGCACCGCTGTGTGAAAGACCAGATCGCAGCCCATCGCCGCCGCTCTCAGGTTTGCGGCTTCCAGAACGTCGCCGGTGCGCAACGCACAGGGGAGGCCATCGAGGGCAGCGGTGTCGGCGCCGGGGCGCACCAGTGCCCGCACCTCGTAGCCGTCGCCCAGGAGGGCACGCACCAGATGGCTGCCGATCAGCCCGTTGGCGCCGGTGACGAGCGCTCTCATCGCTCGGCGCCGACCACGACGTCTGCCAGGTCCCGCAGCGTGGCCTGAAACAGCCCGGACCAGAACTCGGCCACACCGGTCACGACCGGTGTCAGTTGGCCGTTGGGAACGTCCACAGCCGGTGCCGCCGCGAAATGGATGAATCCGTCGGCGTCGATTCCGGGCGCCACCTTCGGTCCCGATCGGGGCGGTGCCGCTCTGTCCTGCGCCGGGCGCAGTGTGCCCAGCCAGTCGATGGCGTTCTCGATCAGCTGCTCCACAACGGCGCTCGGCAACGGTGCATCGCTTGTGGCTGTCGCAGGGCGCCCGATCCGAATGTCCCGACCCTCGACGATTGCTTCCAGGTTGGCCAGAGTGCGCCCGAAGAAGGTGTCGTAGGCATCGGTGACGAGCTGCTCGCGGAGCTCCGTGTTGATGGCGCGATCGATCGATTGCCAGAGCGGCGGCAGGACGAAGAGCTGCCTGCCGAAAATGGTGACCGACGTGCCCCGCACGGTGCGCTCGAACCTGACCACTCCGTCGTCGTGCACCGCGGAGTCGTTCTCGCTGGCGATGGTCTTCCAATGGAGCGTATGGCGATCCTCGTGGTAGCTCACGACTTCGAGCTTGCTCACGTCGATCGGCTGACCGCCGGAAAGCACGAGGTAGTTGGGCTGCGGCAGGTACAGGTTGCGCTCGGCTTGGCGGCGGGGACGGCCGGATTCGTCGCGGGTGACGACCACGACGACGCCGCCGATGTAGTCGTTCATGTAGGAGATCGCTCGCGACACATCGACCGTCGCGACGAACTGGTCGAATTCGATGGGCAATTCGCGGCGATAGTCGAAGAGCACGGCACCGTCGAAGTATCGCCAGCGCAAGCCGGGGCGCCGCTCCTCGGTTCCTTCGAGCAGCCGCCACAGACCCTGGAGCTCCGGCTCGATTGCGGTGTACTCCTCGTCGGATCGGCGCTCTGCGTCGAATCCCAGTGAGGCCTCGACGCGGGGCAGGCGGTCCTTGTCGAACAGTACCCGGTAGCCGTCGATCGATTGCTGGAACCAGCCCGCCATGGTGTTGATCAGCACCAGTGCAGCCAGAGCGATGTCGTCGTCGTCGATGCGGGCGAACCACGGTGCGAGACGCTCGTTCATCCGGGCATCGAGGGGGGATTCGAGGGGAAAGCGCTCCGAGTCGAGCACCTGCAGCCAAGGTTGCAGCAGCTGCGACCACCACCACGACGCTGAACGGCGGCGGGCGGATTCGAGGACGAGGGGATGCGGACTCGTCCAGCCGGCATAGGTGTCCAAGCTTCCCCGGATCACCGCCCCGGCCACGGCCCCGTCGAGCCATGGGGAGCGGACCGCCAGCGGTGAGACGCCGGGATCGAGGCCCATCTTCAGGGCACCGACCGCGTCGGCGAGCCACGGATCGGATGCGGCGATGAGGCAGTCTGTGGAGATCGGCCGTGGTGCTCGCCTGCCTCCGCTGCCGTGGCCGCTCACGATGCCGTCGATGAGAGCGAGGTGCACCGGCGTCGCCCGCAGCACCTCGGCCACGGCATCCGCGCCACCGCCGGGTACCCCGTCGGGGAGCACTCGCAAGGTGGTGTGCAGGGCGAGGGCGTAGCCGGCGACCTCGTCCGTGATGTTGGTGGCGAACACGATGCGATACCCGGCGTCGAGCCACCACGAGTTGAGTGCGGTGCCGGCGAGCACGTCGCCGGGTCCGAACGGGCTCGGCTGCAGCTGCTCACTCAGATCCACGATGTCGTACTCGCAGCCGGCAGGAGTGACGAACCGGTATCCCAGCAAGTCGGTGAGGGCGTACACGCTGCGGTTCGCCGCCCACCGCTCCGAGCCATCGGCGCCGCCGGCGACGACCACGGAGGTGAAGCCGTGGTCATGGAGCACGTCGACGAGAGCTTCGACGAGCGCCGGGTCGGTGGCCGCGGGTGAGCCGGAGGCGAAGGCCCCAAGCTCGGGAACGATGACGATCGGCAGGTCGGCCGGGTCATGGCCCGTCGTGCGCGCCCGCGCCTCGAGGTCATCCCACACGCCGAGCCGGTCGAAGACGGCGAGGAGCCGCTGCATCGGATCGAGGCCGGGATCATCAACCACGACGGCGATCGAGCGCGGTGCGGCAGGCATTGTCTCGAGTCCGATTGGAGGCCCTGGCTGCCCCGGCACCATGGCAAACTCTCTCCCCGTCGCCGAGCCAGCATGTTCGTGCATCACCCCGAAGGGCGCAATGGCTGGGTAGTCCGGCGACGATGGATGTCGATCGCACTCGCACCGCAGCGGGTGTGGTGTCGCCAGGCGATTGCCGCCAGACGCGGTGATCAAAGGCCGTGCAGCGGGCACTCGGCCTGGCATCGGTTCCGGTCCGGCTGGATCGGTGCCTCCACCCCTGCGACGAGGACCGCCGGCGGCGAGGTCTCGACCGCAGTCGAGGATGATCCCGAACCTGCCACGATCGGCGGGCCCGATGCCCTCAGTTGTTCATCCCGGGCCGTCTCGCCTCCGCCCGGCATGTACGACTTCCCCTTCGTGCCAGGTTCGTCCCTGCGCAATGCCCAAAATCTGTCACACCTGGCCGATATGTTGTCGGTGAATCGGACGACGAGTCTGTGAGGAGGTGACCGATGCGAAACCTGGCAGTCACGCATCCCGCGGTTCGGCCCCGTGCGGCACGTATCGGTCATCTTCACGCCCGGGTGGCGTTGGCGCTGGAGGATCTCCTGACCGAGCTGGCTGAGTTCGACGAGGACGAGATGTGGCTGGCCGATGGGGCCACCGACATGGTGTCGTGGTTGACGTTCGAGCTGGGACTGCTGCCGCGTACGGCTCGTGGGTGGTTGGCCGTGGCGCGGAGTCTCGGAGAGCTGCCCGAGTTGCGGCGTTGTCTCTCCTCGGGGGAGCTGTCTTTCGATCAGGTCAGGCCCCTGTGTGAGATGGCGACGCCCGAGGACGAAGCCGAGCTGGCGGCGATGGCGTCGGACATGACGGCCGCCGAGCTCGAACGTATGGCGCGTAAGGCGCGTGAGATCCCCACACAGCAACTCGTCGATGAGGAACCCCATCGCTCCGTGGATTGGTGGTGGGGACGCGACCAACGGTTCCTCCACCTCACCGGGAAGCTGCCCGCAGCCGAGGGGGCCGTCGTCGAGAAGGCTTTGCTGCGGATCTCGGCTGACGAGCGATGCAACGGGGACGGTATCCCGTTCCGCACGGCTCAGGAGCGCCATGCCGATGCCCTGGTGGCCATCGCCGAGGAAGCGCTCGAACGCAATGGCGACTCGCTACGGCCCACGCTCGTGGTGCACGTCTCTGCAGAGGATCTCGCTGCGGCGCAGGGTACGGCCGTTGTCGAGCACGGACCGGTCGTCGCTGTGGAGACGGCGCGGCGGTTCGCCTGTGATGCCTGGTGGCGGGTGGCGCTGGACGGTCCCGACGGTACACCGCTTGGGGTTGGTCGGCGGACTCGCCGTGTGCCTCGCTGGCTGTCGACGCTGGTCAACGAACGGGACGAAGGCTGCCGGTTCCCTGGCTGTGGGCGCAATCGTTGGACGCATGCCCACCATATTCGCCACTGGTCCGAGGGAGGACCGACCGATCTCGACAACCTGATAACGCTGTGTGGATTCCACCACAGGAAGCTCCACAATGAAGGCTGGCAGATTCGGGGGAACCCGAATGGTGCCATCGATTGGGTCCATCCGGCCGGTTGGGTTCTCGAACCGGCCCGCTCGTTGGGCGCCGCCGCGGCGCATCCCGATCCGGACTGGATTCGGTATATCGACGACCTCTACGACAGCCGGCTCGCCAAGATCCGAGCGGGTCCCAACCCGAACTGACGCTGATTCCGGATCACCACGATCCACGAAGCCCGGCGACGGTGCTGGGCACGTTCTCACGGTCCTCGCCAAGAAACGGGCAAACCGGATGTCCGCCTTGCGGCGGGATGGCCTGCAAGGCCCCGGACAGTCGGCTGCATGGTGGTTCCAAGCCGGCCTTGAACGCCCCGATGTCGGGCACGAGGCGCTCGATGTAAGGCTCGAAGCGGGCCACGGTCTCGAAGACCCTGAGCGAGAGATCATTCCCAGATCAGATCCGGGTGCAGCCGGGCCTCACCCGACCAGCGCAACCGTGAGCGCCGCACCCGCCGCGACGCGCGAGGCCACGGCAGCCGCTGTCGCGAGGGCGTGCCGGCCACGCCGAATGGCGACGATGGTGACCCACGCCGGCACCAGCGCTGCCCACGCCTACGCCGCTCGCCCCGGAAGGACGCACCGGGCGAGGGCGAGCGCCAGGGTCGTACCGGACGTGAGCAGCGCGCCGAGGACCAGCGCCACCGTTGCAGGTCGACCCAGCCGCACACACGCGCACTGCAGGACCCGATCTTGCGAGTGGCCCACACACGCCGACGTGCCGCTCGGCGTGGTTGCGCGGCATGTGCGTTCGTGCAACAGATCAGTTGTGATCTTGAGCGTCATACGCAATATGATCCCTGTATGACAATGCTCAGTTTTCGTGTCGACGAGGAAGAAGCAGCCGACGCTCAGCAATGGGCAGAACGGCTTGGCGTCGCCCGCTCGGAACTCCTTCGCGAGGCACTCCATCGCCACCTCGTTCGACTCCACGCCGAGAATGACATCGAGGCATGGACCAAGCTGCCCCCCACCGAGGACGAGACGGCATTCACCGAGATCGCCGACTGGGGCCCCGCCGAGGACTGGTCGGACTGGGCCGATGCAACGCGGTGACATCTGGTTTGCTGCCACACCCGGTGGCGATCGGCCCGTACTGATCCTCACCCGGAATCCAGTTGCCGACCGGATCGGCTCGGTGGTAATAGCCGCTTTGACCCGAGTCACCCGCGGTCTGGTTTCAGAGCTGGAACTGACTCCTGACCTCGACGGGGTGCCAACCGAATGTGTGGTCAACTTCGACAACCTCCACACCCTGCCTCGAGACTCCTTTCGGCGACGCGTCACTCAGCTTGGACCCGCCCGCATGGCCCAAGCCTGCCGCACGCTCAGAGACGCAACCAGTTGCTGACCAGATACGCCGACCAGACCGCACTCGTAGGTGCCGGTCTGCGCTGTGTTGTGGAATGTGCGTTCGCGCGCCGTATCTGTTGATCGGTGCGGCTCCATGGTCAGCGGTACTCGCGTTTGATCAAACTCTCGAATCTCCAGCTTCGACGTGCAAAGGGTCTCCTCCACCAGGCCATCGTCTCTCAGACCCGCGCCTGGTCGTTGGACGTCGCATTACCTTCGCATTTCACATCCAAAACCGGCGTAGCCCTGGTACTGGGAATCCCGGTCTAGCGCCACCGAGGGGAGCGTCTGACAGTCCCCCACCGAGGGAGATTGGCTCTGGCGGCTGCTCGATGAGAATGGACGCTGGCGCTGAGTTTGCGATGATTGCGTTACATTGAGGAGGTGCTGGCGTGCCGGTGGAGCATTCGGTCAGGGTTGGGATCTCCTTCGGGCTCACCTCTGGTGTCATCACGACTCTCGGCCTGCTTGTGGGCCTTTCGGCTGGCACCAACTCGCGGCTGGCTGTCATAGGTGGGGTCTTCACCATTGCAGTGGCAGACTCCCTGTCCGACGCACTTGGCATTCACGTCTCGGAAGAGGCGGAGGGTGTTCACAGCAAACGCGACGTCTGGGTTTCCACGTTCGCCACGTTCGCCTCGAAGCTGTCAATGGCCCTTACGTTCGCCATACCAGTGATTCTCCTGGACCTCGATACCGCCGTTGTAGTGTCGATTCTATGGGGGGCTCTTGCACTGTCGCTGCTGAGCTGGAACTTGGCGCGTTCGCAGGGCGCAAGGGCGGGACCGGTCGTGACGGAGCATCTGGTGGTGGCTGCACTTGTCATCATCGGGGCGCACCTGATTGGCCGGTGGATCTCCTCGGTCTTCTCCTAGATCCAGAACTGGCGGACGCGGGTTGCTTGTGGGTCCCGGATAGAAGCTCGAGGACTGGACGCTCTGTAGTGCGGTCACATGCGGTGCACGGCTCTCGAGATGCCTGCGACTGCTCGTACTGCGAAGCGGGAGAGGCGCGGCGACACGAACGCCGACATTGACACCAAGGTGACGTGGCGAAGGCCGACGTTCCATCGGCACTCCCTTCAGGTGGCCCCGCTTGGGCCTGCGGTTGTCCGTGAGCGGGGAAGGCTGCTCAGCCGTGGTGGCGTTCAGTCCCGCAAGGCGACCGGTGACGTCGCGGCGTCCAACGCCGATCCGTGCCGCACGTCGATCCCCCGCCGGGCCGGCCCGGCAGTAGTCCCTCTTGTCAGAGGACCTCTTGGTGCCGGTGTCATCCGACGGCGCCTGCCTTGATCATGTTGATTTCGATGAGCCGGTTGATCTCGACCGCGTATTCCATCGGGAGTTCCTTGACGATGGGCTCGATGAACCCGGCGACGATCATCGACGTGGCTTCTTCTTCGCTCAGGCCGCGACTCATCAGGTAGAAGAGCTTCTCCTCGCCCACCTTGGAGACGGTGGCTTCGTGACCGATATGGGTGTTTGATTCCTCGATCTCCATATACGGATATGTGTCCGACCGGGAATCCTCGTCGAGGATGAGCGCGTCGCAGCGAACGAAGGACCTTGCGCTCTCGGCGCCGGGCTCGACTCGAACCAGGCCGCGATAGCCGGCTCGGCCACCGTCCTTGCTGATCGACTTCGACGTGATCAGCGACGTCGTATTGGGCGCGACATGGACCATCTTGGCGCCGGCATCCTGATGCTGACCCTGCCCCGCAAAGGCGATCGAGAGCACTTCGCCGTGGGCTCCTTCCTCCATCAGCCACACGGCTGGGTACTTCATCGTGAGCTTGGACCCGAGGTTGCCGTCGACCCACTCCATCGTGGCATTGCGGTAGGCGGCGGCTCGTTTGGTCACGAGGTTGTAGACGTTGTTCGACCAGTTCTGGATCGTCGTGTAGCGGCAGCGCCCGCCCTCCTTGACGACGATTTCGACCACCGCCGAATGCAGCGAGTCGGATGTCCAAACCGGCGCCGAGCAGCCCTCGACGTAGTGCACGTATGCGCCGTCGTCGACGATGATCAGCGTTCGCTCGAACTGGCCCATGTTCTCGGCGTTGATCCGAAAATACGCTTGGAGAGGCTGATCGATGTGCACGCCGGGCGGCACGTAGATGAACGACCCTCCCGACCAGACCGCCGAGTTCAGTGCGGCGAACTTGTTGTCGTTCGGCGGGATGATCGTTCCGAAGTACTCTTGCACGATCTCGGGGTACTCGCGTACGGCGGTGTCCATGTCACAGAACAAGACACCCATTCCTTCGAGGTCCTCACGGTTGCGGTGGTAGACGACCTCGGATTCATACTGCGCGGTGACGCCTGCGAGGTACTTGCGCTCCGCTTCCGGAATGCCGAGCTTCTCGTAGGTCTCCTTGATCGATTCGGGCACCATGTCCCAGTCTTTTGCCTGACCCTCGGTCGGCTTGATGTAGTAGTAGATGTCGTCGAAGTCGATCTCCTCGAGCGCACCGCCGCCTCCCCACGTCGGCATGGGCTTGCGCAGGAACCGCTGATACGCCTTGAGCCGGAAGTCGAGCATCCATCCGGGCTCATGCTTCATCCGCGACATCTCGCGGACGATCTCCTCGTTCAAGCCCTTCTTCGGCTTGAGGACGTAGTCCTCTTCGTCGTGCCAACCCAGCTGGTACGCGCCCAGATCGATGTCAACGACTGCCGTCATGTGTTCAACCCGTTTCCTTTTCGTTGTGTCCGTGGCGCTTGGAACGAGCCAGAGCCGGCTGTTCTCGATACCGATGTTCAAGGTTGATCAGTCCTGGACAGCCCTGCGAGGGCGGCTGGGAGGCGGCGAAGGCCGTCGAACCGCCGTGTCCAGTGAGCCGATCGGGCCTACTCGGCGTTGGCCGCCGACTGCTCGATTCGCCTCAGCTGATCGCGGTCGCCCAATGCCCTCCTCCTGCGGGACCGGTACACCCATGCCGAAGAGCTCATCGAAGACCACCGCGACGAGCAGCGTCCCCAGAATCACGACGATCAAAGGCCTCGAAAACTCCCAGCCAAGAAAGGCGATAGTTGTGCTGCCAGTGTTCTGCGCGGCAAGGATGACCAGGGCGACCGCCAGCAGAACGCCAACGACAAGGCCCCAGAGCAGCCCGGTCCCGACGAACACGCGCTCCCTGGCGACTGTGGCAGTGGACTTGACTTCAGGCTCGGGAATCGGCGGGACTGGAACGGCTTCCCGGTCCACGCCGACGTCTGTGTCGGTCATGTTCGAAACCTCTCACCACGTACGCTCGACGCTGCGAGCGCAGGCGTCGGAACATCAGCTCCGTACGTCGGAGGGCACGGCCGGCTTCTGTGAGCGATCGCCGCGATCGCTGCGCCGCCGCAGCCGTGTGACGAACGCGGCGATCGCAGTACCGACCGCCGCCAGACCCATCCACTTCTTCTTCTGATCGCTCATGGCTTGTCTCCTTGGTCGTCGATCTTCTTTGCCATCATACTTGAGATCTAATTATATGTCGAATATACTTTGGGCACGGTAGAAAGGGGACAGACGTGAGCGATCGGGTCGACAACGTGCTCCTGGAGTGGAAGCAGCGACGACCTGACCTCGACACCTCCACCCTCGCGGTGGTGGCGCGTGTGCTCCGTGCGTCGCGATTCCTCCAGGAGACCCTCGACGGCATCGCGGCCTCGTACGGCTTGAGTCACCAGGGCGATCTCGACGTGCTCACAGACCTCTACCGAGCACACCCCAATCGTGGGCTCACGCCCACTGAGCTCGCCGACGCTCTACTCCTGACTCCTGGGGGCATGACGGTTCGGCTTCATCGGCTACAAGACGCCGGGCTGATCAGCCGTACCCCCAACCCGCGCGACGGCCGGGGCGTCATCGTCCGCCTCACACCGGTCGGCGTCGACCTGGCCGAGCACGCACTCGTGACGCTTCTCGATGCCCAATCCACCAGTATTCGAAGCCTCGAGATGGTCGAACGCAGCGAACTGGCCGACCTCCTCAGAACCTTGCTCGAGGGACTCGGTGACGTTCCCGCACTCCGGCCACCAATCACGGTCGAGAGACACCAGACATGAAGTCATCTCGGCCCGAGGAGAGTGGCCGTGGTTGGACTCCGGACGTGTCTTGGCCCTCCAGCTCTTTACAGAGCCTCGACGACATTGAGCGGAGCACAGAAACACCCCGAAGGGAGCCATGACCATGACTCAACACACCATGAATCCCGTGGTCGAGATCGGGAAATACGAAAGCGGTCATGACCAGCCGGTTGCAGTGTCGTGTACCTGCGGATGGGTGCGGCGGTACCGTCGGAAAGCCGCTATCGCCAGCGACTGGGATGAGGGGAACCTGTTCTGGGTCGAGCACTTGGAGGAATTGACCGTCGACAACAACGATTGAAGGAAGGGAATAGGCGTCGTTGACCGCCCTTTGGTGAGCTCCTTCAACGGCAAATAATCATCGGATGTCGACGACGGGTGAAGACTGAGCACCTGGCGCCGGTCGGAAACTGCGCGGTGGCGCAGTTGATGACCAGTCTCGGGTACGGTGTCGGACTCGGGGAGGAAGGGTGTATCAGGTGCACGACTGGGCAGAGGTCCACCGGCTCTTTCACCGTGAGGGTTGGGCCAATGAGCCGCAACACGGTGGGGCGGCTGTTGGAGCTGTCTGAGGCTCCCCGCTATGAACGGGCCGCGATGAGATCGAAGCTTGATCCGCACAGAGGTTCGATCGGCAGGTTGCTGGATGTGAATCCGAAGGTGCCGGCCACGGTGATCATCGAGTATCTGCGCCGCGACGGCTGTCAGGGCGGGATCACGATCTTGAAGGATTACCTGGTCCAGGTGCGACCCTTGTTTGTGCAGGCCCGGTCGTATCAGCGCACCAGCTATCTGCCGGGTGAGGTGGGTCACAACCGACTGGTGGGAACCGGGGGTCTCGGTGCCGGTGGGACGCCGGGTGACCCGGGAGGTGTTCGGGTTGGTGACCACCCTGCCGCACTCGGCGGCGCACGCCACCTTGTTCTCCTTCTCCAAGACGATGGCCGACTTCCTACCGTCCTTCTCGGGCACCCTGCAACGACTCGGTGGAGTCTCTCGGGATGCCGGTAACCCTCGCACCGCTGTCTTCCAGTGTCGATGCCCGGAGGGTGTGGGTTTCACGATGAACGCTGTTCGGCGACGCTCACGATGAGGTCACGTCCGTCGACGTTGTGCCCGTTGAGCGAATCGACCGCCGCGTTGGCTTCCTTCGAGGTCTCGATCTCGACGAAGCCGAAGACTGGCCTGCCGGTGTCACGGTCGTCGATGATCATTGCCTTCTTCACCTGGCCGTGTTGAGCGAAGAACGTCTGGAGGTCAGACGACGCAGGGCCGTATGTGAGGTTCCCCACATGAAGGTTGCTGGACATGTCAGCTCCTTCCGAAGCGTCGAACCGTCGGGGTTGACGCCCCACGGGATCTGCGTTCGCGGAGTCGGCGCCACGGCGCCGACCGGACTTGCGCATGTCCTGCGGTGGCTCCGCCGGACGGGGACGATGGCGGAGCGGGCGCGGCACGCCTCTCGCGTACACTGTGTGAGCGCAGCGTACCCCGTGACGCCGCTTACCTGACTCACGCCCTGCCGTTCCGTAGCTCGTCAGGCGGTGTAGCATCGGTGGGTCGGCGGCTTAGTCGCTGGTTCACTTCTGCTCGCGGAGCTTCGAAGCTCGGGCTCGGTCCCCGCCTGGACGAGTGATCGTCTCGTCCGCCGTCTCGGCGGGCCTCATCCCTGGAGGATGTCGTTGGGAGTCGCCGTGCAGAATGCATCAATCGCGTTCGTGAGTACGTATCCGCCCACGGTCTGCGGATTGGCCAGCTTTACTGCCTCGCTGGTCGACGCCGTCGCCTGCGACCGACGGTCCCGGGTTGGTCTCGGGGTGGTCAGCCTCGCCGGCGGACCTACAGCAGCCCCGACGCTCGACGTGGCGTTCCATCACAGAGTCGGGAACGCGTGTTCACTCGAGAACGCGACCCGGGTATTGAACTCGTACGACACTGTGTCGATCCAGCACGAATTCGGCATCTTCGGCGGGCCCGACGGTGACGAGGCGGTCGACCTCGTTTCGGGACTCACCGTGCCAACGGCCGTTACGTTCCACACGGTGCTCGACCACCCAACCGAACATCAGCGGATGATCATCAGCCGTCTCGCCGAGCATGCGGATCGAATGGTGGTCATGAGCGAGACCGCATCGCAGCGGCTGATGCTGCGCTACGGCGTCGACGCTAAACGGATCGAGGTGATCCCCCACGGAGCGGACGAACTCTTCGCCGGTCCTTCTCTCGTGACGGGCGAACGTCCTCTCGTGCTGACCTGGGGTCTGATCGGACCCGGTAAAGGCTTGGAGTCGGTCATCGAAGCCTTCGCCGATCTAGTCGATCTGGATCCACCTCCTCGGTACCTGATCGCCGGAGCCACCCATCCCAATGTTCTCGAATCCGCCGGCGAGTCCTATCGGGATGGTCTGGTTTCGCTTGTCCACCGTTACGGACTGGAGGAGTTGGTCGAATTCGATGACCAGTACCTCGACCGGGAACGCCTCGCTCTGATGGTCCGCAGCGCCGATCTGGTGGTCCTCCCCTACGCATCCGCTGAGCAGGTGACATCGGGGGTCTTGGTGGAGGCGATCGCCGCCTCCAAGCCCGTGATCGCCACCCGGTTTCCCCACGCCGTCGAGCTGCTCTCAAGCGGCGCCGGTGTCACCGTTCCCCACAGCGACCCCGCCGCATTGAGCATGGCCCTCCGACGCCTGCTGACCGACCGCCGGTTGATGTCGCGAATGGGTCGGAATGCTCATCGACTGGCCAACGGATGGTATTGGCCGACGATCGGACGACGGTTTGGAACGATGATGTCCGACATGGCAGAGACCAACCGATTCGTCGGATCACCAACGGTTCTCCCCGAGGTGACCCATGTCGCGGGATGATCAAGCCGCCCGCCTGGCTCATCCTTCCGCCTCCTCGTCGGGCGCCGGCAAGTCGCCAATTCCACCGCCAGGATTCGACCATCTCAGGAGGCTCACCGACCCCATGGGGTTGTGGGAGCACGCCCGGATGTCGACACCTCGGCGGGAGCATGGGTTCTGCACCGACGACAACGCCCGCGCCCTAATCGTCGTTTCGCGGCACGGGTTGCCGCCGACCGAGCTGGCGGATCTCGCCGCCATCTACCTCAGGTTCGTCCTCGAGGCCCGCACCGTGTCCGGCCAGTTCCGCAATCGCCGCAGCGCCGACGGTAGCTGGGCCGAGGCAGTCGGCAGCGACGACAGCCAGGGGCGGGCGTGGTGGGGACTGGGCGGCGTCGCCCGGCTCGGCCCCGCCCAATGGATGCGCGAAGCAGGAGCTGAGGCGTTCCAGACATGCACCACATTCGACTCCCCCCATCTCCGGGCCAATGCGTACGCAACGCTCGGTGCTGTGGAGATGCTGGCGGCCGATCCGGGTCACTCCGCGGCAACCGTGCTCCTCGAGCGCACGTCCGGCGTGATCGCCGATGCCGCCGCCGGGAAGATCCCCTGGCCCGAAAGGCGTCTCACGTACGACAACGCTCGCCTGCCCGAGGCGCTCCTGGCGGCGGGTGCGACAATGGGTCAGCGCCGACTGATCTCGATCGGCATCCGGCTGCTGGAGTGGTTGGTCCGGGCTGAGACCAACGGGGACCACTTCAGTTTCACGCCGCATACGGGCTCGGCGCCCGGTGAGGCACGTCCCGGGTTCGACCAGCAACCGATCGAGGCGTGGGCGATGGCCGACGCCTGCGACCGGGCATGGTCGGTCACCGGTGACGGGATTTGGAGAGCGCGGGCCCTGAGAGCCACCCGCTGGCTGATGGGACACAACGACACCGGAATCGAGCTCTACGAGGCGGCCAACGGAGCAACATCGGACGGTCTGATGGAGCACTCAATCAACGCAAACCGCGGCGCCGAATCGACCCTTGCCGGGATCGGCGCACTGCAGATCGCGTCTGGGTACGTCACCGACGATCCCGGGGCGATGATCCCCTGATGCCGACCATCCCGATCACTCGGTCGCATGTTCGCCTGCAACCGGACCCGGGCCGGCTGATCACCAAGCCGTACGTGCCCCTCGACCAGGGCCGTAGTGACGGGGAGACCCGGGCCGAACGCGTGATCGCCCGGATCCTGGCCATGCCCGCACGTCAGGTGACCGACACGCTGCGCGAAGTTCGGCTGACGTTCGGCGACCGACATCTCGACCTCGACGAGGTGTTCATGCAGGGATTCTCAGCGGTGGCCGACTCGGTGCCGGAGGCAACGGGGCTCTCCAAGGACATACGACGGCTCATCGGCGCCTACTTCGTCCACGAATACTCCCTCGAGAGCGCGGCTCTCACCAACCCCTCCATTGTGCCTGCCCCCGACCAGTCCGATGCACCTGACGGCTCGCTGCGCGTCGTCGTCAGTGTCCGGGCGGTGGGTGAAGGTCACGTTTCCTCGATCGAGTTCCGGACCGGAACGATTGAGCGGGGCGGCGCGATCAATCTTGCCGCAGCCCTGGTGCCGGAGACCGGGCAGCGCCGCTCGCCGTTGTTCGACAAGGCGGTGTTTGCCGTCAAGCTGGATGAGATGGGTGCGGTCGATGATCTCGTCCGCCGGACCCTGGACCGCCTCGAGGAACGGTTCTCCATGGCAAACCTCGACGAGGCGCTCGCCAATCTCCGCAGGGAGGAAGATTCGTCGACTGCCGTCCAACACGTCATCCAGGTGATGCACTGGCTGGCTTCGTCGAACTATGAGGTCACGTTTCCACAAGAGACGGATGTGTCCCAGCGAGTGTTGTTCCCGAACGGCCCGACCGAGAGCCGCGGCATGGAAGATGCCCGACTGGTTCAGTTCGTCAATCCGGGCGGGGCGGTGGTCTACTACGCAACCTACACGGCCTTCGACGGCATCAATATCCTTCCTCAGATCATCGAGACGACGGATTTCCGGAGCTTTCGGATCGCCACCCTCAACGGACCGGCCGCCCGGAACAAGGGGATAGCCCTCTTTCCACGTCTCGTCGGCGGGAAGTTCGCTGCCCTCGCCAGGTGCGACGGGGAGAGCAACTACTTCATGCGGTCGGATCACGTGCGCTTCTGGCACGACGCCGAACTGATCCAGCTGCCGACCGACCCTTGGGAGCTGATGCAGATCGGCAACTCCGGTTCCCCGATCGAGACCGAAGCGGGGTGGCTGGTCGTGACCCACGGAGTCGGCCCGATGCGGCAGTATGCCCTCGGCGCCATCCTGCTCGACATCGACCAGCCAAGTCGGGTGATCGGTCATCTCCGGGAGCCCCTCCTGGTGCCGGACGAGTCCGAACGTGATGGGTACGTACCCAACGTCGTCTACTCGTGCGGATCGCTCATCCACGGCGACCGGCTGGTGATCGCCTACGGCGCCGCCGACACATCTACCGGCTTCGCAATGGTGGAGGTCGACGTGCTACTCACCGAGTTGACTCGGAGCTGAGCAGGGCGTCTCATCCGTTCTCGAGGATCCGGCGGTACAGCCTGAGGTAGTCGTCGACCATCCTCGCCGCGTCGAAGCTCCCCTCGATCGATCCTCGAACCATCCGACGGTCGAGGTGACGAGCGTGGCTCACCGCATCCACCGCGTCCTGCACCGATGCGACCAGGTACCCGTTCACGCCGGGCCGGACGAGCTCGGGCATCGAGCCTCGAGGATGCGCGATGACCGGGGTCCCGCACGCCATCGCCTCCACCACACTGAACCCGAACGGCTCATCGAAGTCGATGAGATGAAGCAGCGCCCCGGCGCCTCCCAGAACCTCCTGACGGCGGTCCGGACCCACCGGCCCCAGATAGGTCACGTGGTCCCCGTCGACGTACGGCGCTACCGAACGCTCGAAGTACTCGCGGTCATGGACGATCCCGGCAATCACGAGCGGAACGCCTGCTCGGGCGGCAACATCGATCGCGGTCGCCGTCCCCTTGTCGGGATGGATCCGCCCGAAGAAGACCAAGGAGAAGCCGCCCGGGCCGACATCGAAGGACTCGATGTCGATGCCGTGGTGGATCGTCGCCGCGTACGGCAACGCCGGGTGCCGGTCGGCATCGCTGATCGCCACGTAGTGGACCCGATCGGCGTACTCCAGGTAGACGGGCAGCGTGGCGTCGGAGGCGAACCCGTGGATGGTGGTGACGACCGGCGTGTCAACGAGCCTGGTGTACGTGAGCGGGAGGAAGTCGAGACTGTTGTGGATGACGTCGAATTCGGAGGCGCGTTCGAACACGGCCGCGATATGCAGCGCCTCCCACGCCTTGGCGTCGAGGGTCGCGTCCTCGGAGTAGCCGGCGGGAGCCACGCCCACCAATCGAGCCGCGGTAACCGAATCGGCGGTAGCAAACAGCGTGACGTCGACCCCGCGGTCGACAAGGCCCTCCGTCAACAGCGAGGCGAACTGCTCCCACGGCCCGTAGTGGCGCGGTGGCACCCGCCACGAGATCGGAGCGAGTACCGCCACCCTCATCGGATGCGCGTGACGACCGATCGATACAACGGGTTTCACCACGTCATGCGGCTCCGGCCCCGAGCATGTCGGGCGGCGGCGCGGCAACGTGCTCCCGGTCAGCTACCGAACGTGCGATCTAGCGACCGGTTTGCGCTGCTCTCGTTAGCGGCCCTCTTCGCCTTCTTATCGAGGCGCTTCTCCTTGAGCCCTTTCGCGGCCTTCTTCTTGGTGTTCCGGCCGCCTCTGTCCTTGGTACCCATCAGTGCCTCCAGGCCGGCCACCAAGCTGGTGGCCATACGCCATTGTGTCACACGATGCTCAGCAAGGCTCCGTTCCATCCGAAAGCAGCTGAAACGGAAGACGGCGACGTTCATCCCGTTCCGCCCCTCGGGGTCTCGGCGCCGCCAAACTGGTCGACGTCTGGGTGCTGAGCAACGAAGCCACCAGCGCCATCGCCGACGAGATCGCGGGCGCAGCCGTCCCGCAACGTCGTCTACGCCTGGCTCGCCCGACCATCGTCGGCGTCTTCGCGCTTCTCCCCGGGCCGAAACCACCAAACGGGGCCTCAACCGGCGGCAGAACTCACGTCAGCCGCGACGGTCTGGTCCGGTTCATTCTCAGATAGCGCAGCCCCAACCCGATCGCTACCAGCATCGGAGTTCCCTGCGGTGTGACGTCCGCGACGACGATCTATCCGTCGTTTCTCAGCACCCTGCTGCATTCTTGGAGAATCAAGGAGGGATCGTGGACGACGTGCCGGAGGTTGACCATCAGCACCGCGTCGAACACTGATTCTTCGGAGGTGGTCTCGGGTGCACCGTGTTCTAGCCTCATAGTTGTTGTGAGATTTCGGTAGTCGAACGCTGGAGTCGGACGTGGAGACTGATCGGGAAAGGGCTGAGCGCCACGAACGTGAGCGCAAAGAGGAACACGAGCGCCACGAGCGTGAGCGCGAAGAGGCACGCGAGCGGGCCGAGCGCAAGCGCGAGGACGAACATGAACGCCACGAACGCGAGCGACGAGACAGGTAGCCGTCCGCCGGCCATCTCACCACGGACCACCAGGGATTGGTGCGGCCGTCTGCGAATCGGGCGGCGATGCGGCATTGCGACCCGACATCGCTCCCGAGGCCGCGGCACCCCAAAGCCGGAAGCGTCACCAGCTCAACCAGCGCATATGTGCCGCGGGTTGGGTCGCCTTGGCTGAATGTGCGCCATGCGGTTATTGCGCCTCTTGGTCGATCGGCGCTGGCCGCGGTGATGGCTGATCGCTGTCTCGGTGGGGCCGTCTTCGTCCTGCGGTGATAGTGGGTCGGAACGCTGGCGTGTCGCCGAGGGCTTCCAGCAGGGTGCGGAGGAGGCGCCCGAGAGTGCTGCGTTCCGCGGTATCGAGTGTACGGAGGCTGTCGGCTTGAGCTTCGAGAAGAGTCGTGAGCGCGTGCTCGGCTAACTCGGCACCGTTGGGGGTGAGCCGTACGAGGACGCCGCGCCGGTCGTGGGGGTCCGGGTGGCGTTCCACGAGTCCCGCTTCCTGGAGACGGTTGAGGCGGGCCGTCATTCCTCCAGTTGTGAGCAGCAGAGCTTCTGCGAGCCTGGTGGGTGTCGTCTCATGGGGAGGGCCAGTGCGGTACAGATCGGAAAGCACCTCGAGATCGCCAGTGTGACTCAAGCCGTATGCGGTAGCGATGTCGTCGAGCCGCGCTTGGAGGTAGTGCGCCGCTCGCAGCACGCGGGACACCACCTCGAGTGCAGAGGTGTCAAGGTCGGGCCGTCGTTCTCGCCATTGCTGGATGATGTCGTCGACTCGATCCGACACGTCAACCTCCCGGACACGGTCAGTCGCTTGAGATATTACTTGTGGGATCGCTTTACTTCAAGTAAGATCGTGAGCGGTGAGCTGGTGCGGTCGGTGAGCGGCACACACCGAGCCGGGGGAGGCCGCACCGGTATCGCCGCACGTTGTGCCACATCTCTAGGCACTCCAACGAGGAGGCCATCCGTCATGACCGGATCGAAGAAACGATGGCCCAGTTTGGCGGCGCCAGCTGCCACCGTGGCCGGGTTGACCGCCCGAGTCCGACGGTGGGCCAGGACCAACAGTCCCGAGACGCCACCAGTCCGGGGCCCCACCGCTACCGGGACGTCGGTGGAGAAACCGGTCGTCTTGGCAGCGACCTCAACCGCGGCTGTGGCTATCGATCTCACCCGCTATCAGCTCAGGTGGCGCGACAAGAACGATCATGAGTTCGGTTGGGACGCGTGCCCGATGTGCGGCGAGGGTCACCCACCGCCGATAGATCCGTGCTTCAACGAGATCGGAGCTCACTGATGAGAGACCTCCTGGCCCTGGGCGCCGAATCCCGCAGCGGCCGCAGTGGCACGGCTGTGGAGATCCGACGCGACTCCTTCTGACGATCGCCGAGCGCCGAGTGGGATGGCCCCTCGTGGTGGTGTTGGATGCCGGAACAGGAACGCGACTTGTGGCTAACCGGGGACCACAAGACCCGCCCGGCTCGACAGACCGGGGCAGGATCATGCTGGGCGACATGGGCAATCTCTACCTCTTCACAAGTCACGAAGAAGGCGGCTTCGAGACCAGCTTGCAGTCCAGCTGACCTCCCAAGTAGCTGCGCACGCGCACGCCGAGGTGCGGCTCGGCTCGGTTTCGCGACGTGGTCGATATGCGCTCAGCGGTTGTTCGGTGCGCAGGAGGCACCCCCGCCATGCGCTTGCACTGGTAGCCGAGGGCGTTGATGCTTGAAACGCGTCTTTTGTCGTGATCTCGCTGCCGTGGTGATCTCTCGGAGAGCTGGCCCTCAACGCAGGTAGTCGATCACGTCGCCGGCGGAGTAGAACTCTTGGTCGGGTGGCAGAGTGTCGAGGAGGTCGGCGACGGCCCGGTAGTCGGCGCCGCCGGTGATGACGGGAGGTTCGACGTAGCCGCGGGGGCGGAGTTGAGCGAACCCGGCGGTGGCGAGCAGCCCGTTGCAGAGACAGATCCGCCCCTCGATGTTGGCAGCCCGACCCCCTTTCACGTCGCTGTAGGCTCGTTCCGGCTCACCGGGGCAGCGGTAGCCAATAGAGCCCTCTGGCGTCTTGTAGGGCACCCGCAGCACGCCGAGATCACAGACACGGCGACGATCGGCCAACACCTCGGGATCGGAGAGGGTCCCTTCCAGTTCGACGACCTTGAAGGGGAACCCGGTGGGTGATGCTCGCCAGTCGGTGCGGACATCAATGGTGCCGTCGGCCACCTGTTGGAGGATGCGGCGTTTCAGTTCGGGGTCGAGACCCGATTCCCGACACAACGCAAACGCGGTTCCGACCTGGATCCCGGCGGCGCCTGCCCCAAGGGCGGTACGCAATCCTTCGGGTGTTCCGTAGGAGCCGGCGAGCCAGAACGGAAGGCCGAGGTCAGCCATGCCGGCGAGGTCGACATCATCCCGATGGTCGTAGATCGGCTGGCCCCTGTCGTCGATTCTGCGGGGTCCCCGCGGAGGTGCGTTGTGGCCCCCGGCGCGGGGACCTTCCACGACGAACCCGTCCGGACGATGAACCGAAGAGGCGGCGAGGCCGGCGGCCAGATCGAGAGACGCCACAATGGCTAGGAACTCCGGTCGGCGCAGGGTCGGCAGGACGCCGCCTGTCACGGTTCGTGGATCGAAGCGAACCTCAACATCGTCGTCGCTAGAGGTCAAACCCTGGACCCGCACCGGTAACGCCACCTCCTGGTGGTTCGCCAACCGAGTCACCAGTTCAGGGAGCTCCTTGGGGTTACCCGCACCCACGATCACATAATCGACGCCGGCCAGCACAGCGCCGTACAGCGCAAAGATCAGCGGGAGCTCGATCTTGCGCATGTAGTTGATGCCGACACGCCCGTCGTGGCCCTCCTTGGCGAGGAACACCTCGACGAAGTTGGCGGCCACCGTCAGCTCCTGGAGCTCCCCGGCGGGGTGGATCGTGAAGCTCCGCACCTTCCTGAACGGGCTCGCCTCCGGCTTGCCGCCCGGGACGAAGAAGGCCTCCACAATACGATCGGCAACACCCGGCACCGGGAAGGCAGCCAGCGCTCGGCGGACATGGCCGCCAGGATCACCGAGCTGCAACCTGCGGGCACACACCACCTCAAGCGCAGTCCCCGACACCACCCCCAACTCACCATTCTCGGCCACCGCCCTGGCAAGCGGCCAGCCAGAAATGGCCACACCCATCCCACCCTGGATAACCCTCGGAGCTGTAGTTGCCGATCGGCTCATGATGCCTAGCGTCGAATATGGGGGATCGGACTGTCACCGAGTCGTACTCGGGTACCCCACCAATGTAATCCCAGACCATCGCCCCCAAAAAAAGCGGGTCCCTGCATCAAATGGACAAGAACCGACCCCCGCCGGGAGCGGGCGAGAGGTCGCACGCCGACGTGATGCCAGGAAGAGCGGGAGCCTCCCCACGCTGTGCCCCGAGATGAGACGAGCATTACCGCCCGTACACCACGAACGTGGACGCTTCTCCCGCCTATCACGAATCCGGGCTTCAGAGTGTGGGGCTTGCAGGAAGGAACCCGGGTGGCAGGGTCTCTCCGCCGTCCATCGCCTTCCAGGACCTGGAAGGCATTTCTTCATGTTACGAGGGCTTGCCAGCGCGTGGCGCAAGCTGCGGGTCATTCGGATGTGGAACGAGTGGTCGACGAAGTCGACGATCTCCGGGATCGAACGGAGGACGACAAGGTGCGGGGGGAGCGTCGTCCGGGCGGGCTTGATCGAATACGCAATACGGACACACCTACCCGGCACGCCGCCGGACGTGACCGGGACGGCAGCAGATATGGGCGGGGGCGTGAGAGTTGTCGTGGGTGCATCGTGCCCTGCGATTGATGCCGATACACCGGTGAGAGGTTCTCCCCGGCTCGCTAGCGTGTCGGGTGGCTGAATGCAGGCTTGGAACACTGGAGCGGCGGGGTCTTTGGAAACAGAATCGGAGAGGGCCGAGCGCCACGAGCGGGAGCGCCAGCAAGAGCGAGAACGCGCCGACCGGCAGCGCATCGAAGCGCGAGAACAGGCCGAGCGGGAACGCAAGCAGGATGATCAACGGCGCGAGCAAGAGCGACAGCAACGCAGCCGAGAGCGAACCAGCCAAGACGGTTCCGACGATTAGCCGGTTGGGTGTGCGCCCCGTCGGGCGCGAGCCTGCAACGGTTGGATCGTGACCAAGGGTCGGGTCGTGAGAGCTGCGGTGTGGCTGGGCTGCGGCGTGTAGAGGTGTGGACCTGGTACCGTGAGGGCAGCTGCTTCGGCGGTGACTCACTCTCTTCTTGTTTTCGGACCGGACTGCGCCTGAGTCGGTACCGGAACAACTGACTCCAGAGAAGCACACGGCTTCTCGTGCAGAGAGGCGATCCGCCATGAACATCTATGTAGGCAATCTCCCGTTCGACGCGACCGAAGCGGACCTCCGCTCGTTGTTCGCCGACTTCGGGCCAATCACTTCAGTTGCGGTCATCGCTGACCGTGACACCGGCCGTTCCCGCGGGTTCGGGTTCGTCGAGCTCGGCGATGCTGAACTTGCCGGGAAGGCCATCGGACAGCTCGACGGCAACGACTGGAACGGGCGGCAGCTCACCGTCAACGAGGCCCGGCCTCGCGCCACCAGATCCTGACCGTCACCGCCACAAACGCCGTCACCACCGAGGACGCCGCTCGGCAGGCGGGAACCTTCTCATCGTGTCCGCGGTGTTCTCTGGTGATACCGCGATCGCGCATGGATATCCACTTGGCCCATGCGCACAACCTCGGGCCCGTCAAGAATCGGTTGCACCGAGGTCGCTATGGCCGCGGTCGGCAGCGTCGATCATTCGACGAATGACGTTGCTGAACTCACTGGTGCCCGGGGAACTATGCGCGGTGACTACCCGCGAGTCGCGGGTGGTCACCGGCACGTTCCTAGGGATCGAGGTCGCCCATGGCGACCGATCGATCCTCGTCAGATCACCGGATCGCACATACTCGATCCCGATCGGATCGGTGGTTTCGACCTCGGGACCGAGTCATCGTGCCGCGTGATCCCCGACTGATCCGACATCTCCGGCTCGTTACGTCAGAAGACGAACCGATGTCCTGCGACCTTCACGTCGGCAATCTCGGCCGACGTACCACTGCAGACGATCTCCGGGTGATCTTCGAAAAGCACGGCGAGGTCGTCGACACCGAAGTCATCACCGATCAGAACAGCGGGATATCCCGTGGGTTTAGCTTCGTCGAGATGGCGTCTCCCCAGGGCGCAAAGGCTGCCATCGAGGCGGTCAACGGTCACCTCATCGATGGTCGAGGCATGACCGTGGCAGTCGCCTTAGACCGTCACCGATGAAACCCGCCGCAGCACGCCAAACCGACAGCGGACGCTGCGTGCTACGGTTCCGTATAGCTGCTTCGGCGGTGACTCGCTCCTCTCTCGTTCGCGGACTGGATGGCGACTGGGTCGATACCGGATCAACTGACCCAGGAGAGCACACCGTTCTCCCCTTGCGGAAGGCGTCACGCCGTGAATGTCTATGTTGGCAACCTCCCGTTCGACGCGACCGATTCCGACCTCCGTGCCCTTTTCACTGACTATGGAACCGTCGACTCTGCGTCGGTCATCACGGACCGGGAGAGCGGCCGATCCCGCGGCTTCGGGTTCGTCGCAACTCGCCGACGAAGCACTGGCCGCCAAAGCCATCAGTGCCCTCGACGGCCACGACTGGCGGAGCCGAGTGCTCAAGGTGAACGAGGCGCGGCCCCGTTCGATCAGGTCCTGATCTTGTTGCGATTGTGGGAAAGCCGCGTGCATGGACGATGAGGCGGGGATTCGGAGGCGGTACCGGGAAGCGGCAGCGTTGCGGGTTGCTCACGTCCGTCGCATCCGAGAGCTGGAGATCGACCACTACGCCAACGTCCACGAGGACAAGGGCCATCCTGCGAGCGACGACCTGCTCGCAGCACGCCGCATGTGTCCACTTTGCGGATGACCGAACCGATTCGCACAGCGGAATCAACCCAGAGAGGGATGTGGCGTGCCCAAGAAACCCAAGAACGATGGCGGGAGGCAGCGATGCTCTTCCTGCGGGCACCCGAGGCGTGAACACCGGTTCTCGAGCGAGTGCTCCGTTCCACGATGCCCGTGTCGCAGCTACGAGCTGCCGCGGTCCACTACTCGGACGACCACCACTGACGCCTCGTGACGACCCGATGGGTGGCTCATGAGGCGAGAAGGAAGGCAGATGCAGCTCTACGTGGGCAACATCCCCCTGAACGCAACGGATGCGGACCTCCGCCAACTGTTCGCCGACTACGGCAAGATCGCCACCGCTGTCGTGAGCATCGACGGTGAGACCGATCGATCACTCGGATTCGGCCTCGTCGAACTGGCCGACCACGGCATGGCCCACGAAGCGGTGCGACGCCTCAATGGGTCCACATGGAATGGCCGCACACTCATCGTCAGCGGTGGTGCACTCTCAAAGGACGACAAGTGATGAACGCAAAGTCGCAAGGCGAATTCTCGCGATGTCCCCGGTGCTCTATGGAAGCCCGGACCAGCGAGATGCCGGCCCACCTTGCCCATGCCCACAACGTCGGACCCACTGTGCCCAAGGACAAGCGGCGCAACGGACGTGACCGGCGTCGACGCGACGAGGAATAGAGCCGTGGTCGAACCGTCGATGCAATGACCCAAGTCGTTGCTTGCCTCTCCCACCGGAGCGAGCGGGCTGCGACTTAGCAACACAACAACCGGCGCCAGCGGGCGCCTCGACCCGGAGGTCGAAATGGCACAGACCGGAACAGTCAAGTTCTTCAACGACAAGAAGGGCTTCGGCTTTATCACATGCGACGACGGCGACGTCTTCGTTCACGCCTCGAACATCGTCGGCGACGCAATCCTGAGCGAAGGTCAATCCGTCGAGTTCGAGGTCGGACCAGGCCGCAAAGGCCCCGAGGCCACCAACGTCAAGCCCGTCTAGCTGGCCGGGTCGCGACCCACGTTCGAGGGCCACAACTCACGCGGCGCCTGGTCCCCTGCCACCACCCAGGGGGCGCTACGGTGCACCCCATTGGCACACTCGACCCTATCGTTGCGACAGGCCCCGTCGTTCTGACCCGCCGTCACCCAGGCCCTTCACCGGCACGTGGTTCAGCCAGGTGGTGGGGCTGGAACTGGGTCGAGGCGTTGGACAATCGTCACCCAGACATCCGGGTCGAGGTTCATCCCGAAGCGCGATGACGTGACTTCAACATGCTCGATGTTGCGATCATCTGGATCGATAGATGCCTCCCATGCCACTACAGCATCCCTGCGGCCGTAGATCGCGGTCGCAGAGACCACGAGCGGATGGCTCTGCCGGCCCTCATCGATGCGTCGTTCGAGGATGGCTGGACTCTTGCGATGTGCTGGACTGCAACGTGCAGCCCATCACTCGCCGGGCAATCTTGACTCGACAACCAGGGTCGGGTCTGGTCGATGCACTCACCGTGTCGCCCACCTCCAGGGTCCCGGTCCGGCCACTGCGCAAAGGCATTCAGCACTTGCAGACAGGAGCGCACAGAACGCCCACACGCAGGACCGATATGGCGCACCATGTTCCGAGCAGATCCGGCAATCTGCGCTAGCAAGCCATTGCCTGGAAGGATCCCCTCTGCTGCCGACCGGGTAGGCCGTGGCATTGCTTGTACTTGAAGCCTGATCCGCACGGGCACCTCTCGTTGCGCGCAGTCCTCCCCTCAATAGGTGCGGCCGACGGCTGCGGCGGACGGATTGCTGTCCGCAGGCGGTGGCCCCAGGTCCCGCACCTCACGATCCCGTTCGACCAGGCGTTCACGGCATGCGGCGTGTTCCCGCTCCCGTTCCTCGAGACGCTCCGTCACCTCAACGGCTCGTCGTGCGGCGCCGTCCGCGAATACAGGAGCCTTCCGGTCGGGGTCGTCGCCGATGACGGTGGCCAACTCAGATTCGATGAGCGCAGCGACGGCCTCGCCATGGTCATTCCCACGGCGTTGCAGTTTCGGCGCCGCGCCGACCACAGGGCCTCCGATATCGGGACCTTGACCATCTGCCCTGCGTTGTGGTCGTCGAGCTCGGCGAGAAGGCGGCGGTCGATGCGGGCCAGTGCGTTGCGGTCGAGTCCCATCACACCTCCGTCTGGTCGACTGGTTGACGATGTGCAACGTGTTGCAATTGCGCGTGCGTCTGGGAACCGGTGATCGCGATATGGCTGGAGCCAGTCGTCGGGTCCTTCCGAGTGTCTCCGGTGGTGGTCATGGCGATCCTCCTCGCTGTCGACGCTCGTCAGGCATCGTGCAGGTGACCAGTTCCCCGATGATGTCTGGTGGGGTCTCCGGCAAGAACGCTTAGGCGTCCCACAATGCCCGCAGTCGACTCCTTGGGGCTGCCGTGCAACTCGGCGCCCCGAGCGGCCGCTCGCTCGACCGAACGCCGATGCGGGGATCTCAGGCGAGCTCGTGCGGAAGATGGCGGGCGCGCCAGCGTTCATGGCCACGGCCAGACCCCTCCCGCAGACCGCGGCGGGCAGCTGCGGCCTTACGGCGTCCGCGGTGCGAGGACGATCTGGGAACCGCGTGGGGACTCTGGTAACCGCTGGGGGACCTTTTGGGGACTATGTGGGTACCGTCACAGACACTGTTTGGAACTCGGTCGTGATACCCATCGTTGTGCGACAACTGCAGGGTCCAGCGAACTCGCACAGACGGCACATCACCCATGAGCGCACTGATGCAGCCGAGAACCGTTTGCGGCAATCCTGCAGCTCCGCCCACAGGCGGGCGAGGCGGGGAACTCGGGTCACCCGGCCATCCTGCCGCCGGGTGGCGTACGCTCAGGTCCAAGCCGAACCGCGGGCTGTGGATCGACCCCTCTGCTGGGCAAGTCACGTCGCCGAATGGGTCGAGACGTGGCTCGCCGGCCTCGACGTCAAACCCAAGACTCGCGCCGCGATGACTCTCGACCTCTACGTACACGTCTACGAGGACGATCTCGAAGCCCTCGCCGACGCCCTCAACCAGCGCTGCGCCACGGCGCGCGCGGCCCAAGAGTCTTGGAGAGTTCGTTCCGCTGCGACAGGGATCGGCCGAAAGCCGTGATGCGTAACGCTTTCCACCTGTGGGCCCGGTGGGACTCGAACCCACAACCGTCGGATTAAAAGTCCGCTGCTCTGCCAGTTGAGCTACGGGCCCGCGGGAAAGCGTAGCGATGGCTGGTCGGCCGTCAGGTCGGTCCGGCTCGCCACTCCTCGCGGCCGTCCATGCCGTAACGGGCGAGGA
Organism: Acidimicrobiia bacterium; assembly: GCA_965216945.1. GTDB lineage: Bacteria > Actinomycetota > Acidimicrobiia > Spongiisociales > UBA5794 > DATHZQ01. The sequence continues at coordinate 2,214,697 of CBDCGU010000003.1, forward strand.
ACAGCGCCCGGCGCGGTTGGATTCGTAGCAGGACCGTGTCGGGTGACTCCGGACCGGCCGGGTCGAACTCGTCGAGGTCGTAGCTGAAGGCGTTCCACATCGCCCGCTTGGTCGCCACATCGGCGACGAGTTCGGCGGTGCCCCAGACCATCAGGTGGTCCCAGTTGGTCGCCTCGCCGACCTCGTAGTGCATACACACCTCGGGATTGGCAGCCAGGTTGCGAACCTTGGCGTCGTAGAGTCCGATCGCAACCCAGGCGGCACGCTCGTGCCAGTCGACGTGCACCGGCACGACGTGGGGGTTTCCTGCCGGCGTCACCGTCGCAAGGTAGGCGATGGGGCCGAGGCGATCAGCTGCGGCGAGAAGAGCGTCGAAGTCCATGGTGGTCGAGCGTACCGAGAGTGTGCGATCAGCTCGGAGATGTCACGGCGATGCCATTGGCGGTGGCGGCGGCATGGAGGCGTGCGTCGTAGGTGACGAGGCTTCGAGATCGTCGCCCAGCTCCAGTGCGGCGGCGATGTGGATGACATCCACCGACCGGAGCTCCGGCGGGTCGAGGCGGCTGGCAGCCTCGAAGACCGCCGGGGGCACGCGTTGCAGCGTGAGACCCTGTAGCACCGATTTTGTGCTCAGCATCCGATCAGGAACAGCTCGGCGGGAGGCACGAAGCAACTCCGTGCGTACCAGATCGCTGGCGACTGCGTTGCGGTTCGCCTCGGCCAGCTACGTACGAAGGGCCTGTGTCTCCGGTTCAGCCACCACGAGCTCGAGGAGCGCTGAGGTGTCGAGGTGGTACGCCACGTCAGTACCGCGGCTCGCTGCGAACTCCTGCAGCGCAGCCGACACATCGGGCCCGGGCTCAGGCGCCGTGAGCTTCGCCAAGTCTCGCTGCGGCCGTCGCGCAAGTCCGGCCTCGATCAACGCCTCGAGCCTCAATCTCGAAAATGGCGGTCATCTGCGCGACGGGGTCGCCCCCGATCGGTGATGGTGACCGTCTCGCCAGACGCGGCCTCGGCGACGACGGCGGATGCGTTTTGCTGCAGCGAGAACTCCCCTCGGTCGCGAGACCGAGGGGAGTGATGGTTGCTAGGCGGTTGCACCTGCCTCCGCATCATCCTTCAGATGGCGGATGCGGTCGGCCACGTTGGCGACCTCCTGCTCGAGATCTCGCTGATACTCCTCGAGCATGGCGATGATCTCCTCGTTCGACGGGTTCTCCCTCATCCAACGCCGGGCACGCATGGCTCGGCGGAATCCAGGATGTCCCCTGTGATGTCCTGAGTGGTGATGTCCTCTCATGTCTTTCCTTCGTGATAGGTCTGCAGGAAGCCCGTCAGGCTCTCCTGCGTCGATTCCAATGCGGTGATCCAGGCCTCGAGCAGATCGGCGCCTTGCGGGGTGAGCTCGTACATCCGCTTCGAGCGCCCAGGCAGCTCGTCGTTCCACTCGCTGCTGACTGCCTCCTCGGCTTCGAGCGACCGCAGCAACCGGTAGAGGTTGCCGTAGTCGACTCGATCGGTTCCGAGCAGCTCACCCGCCGCATCGGCCAGGTCGTAGCCGTGGCTGGCTCCTTCGCGCAGTGCGAGGAGCACGGCGGGCTCGATGAATCGCGAGACGGGAGCGTCTACGCTCCACTGCCCATCTTCGGTGCGGCGCCGGCCGCGCGCTCGGCGATGATGGTGTCCACGACGACGTCGAGATCCTGGATGCATGTCAGTAACATATATGTGTTACGCATATATGTCAAGTACATATTTGAGCGACGTCTCGGGCACAGCCGAGATACCCTCCGGACGTGATCAGATTCGGTATCTCGCGGTTGCCCCCGGAGGGCATGACCGATCGTGACTGGCTCGACTCGCTCATCGAGCGCGGGCACGACGCCATCGAGCTCCCCTTCGTCCACGAGTTTCCGTGGAAGGAGCGCAGGTGCCAGGAGTTTGCCGAGGCTGCCGCCGAGCGCGGGATGGCTGTCTCCGTGCATGCGCCGTACTTTGCCGTGTTGACCGTCGAGGATCCGGAGAAACGGCCCAAGACGCTATCGGCGCTCGAGCACACCATGAAGCTCGGCAGGGCGCTCGGAGCGCACACGATCGTGGCCCATACCGGCCACGTGAGGGACCGCACCCCCGAGCAGCTCCACGAGCTGGTGGACGACGGGCTGAAGAGAATCGAGCCCAAGGTACGCCATCTCGGGGTCGCACTCGGCCTGGAAACCTCGGGGAGCGATCGGGCCTTCGGCTCGCTCGGAGACATCGCACTCATCGCCAACCGCTTCTCCTTCGTGCGGCCCGTCATCGATTGGGCCCACGTGCATGCCAAGTCCGGTGGCGCCCTCACCACGAAGGAGGCGTTTCTCTCGGTCATCGCCTTCTTGCGCTCGCAGTTCCCCGGCTGGGCGATCGACCCGCTCCACACCCAGTTCACCGACAACGAGTTCGGCCCGGCCGGTGAGATCCGGCATGTGCCCTACGGCGACGGGTCGCTGCGATCGGGGCCGCTCGCCGAGGCCGCCGTCGAGGCCCAGCTGCGGATGATCGTCGTCTCCGAGGCCAGGGAGGAACCCAGCCACGATGCGATCCTGGCCGACCTCCGCGGCGCCGAGGCATCGGCCAGGCCGGAGCCTGCTGCGGGGGGGCGCCCGCTCTCGACGAGCGACATCGACTTCCCCGACGTCGTGACCATCGAGCCGGACAAGGATGCCTGGGTCACGACAAATCTCGATCGACGCATACGTCTCACCAACCCCGACAAGGTGTTCTGGCCCGGCGACGGCTATACCAAGGGCGACCTGATCCAGTATTACGCAGCCATCGCACCCGTGCTCCTGCCCCATCTGGCAGGGCGGGCGCTCTCGATGTCCCGCTACCCGGATGGCATCAGCGGCAACATGTTCTACGAGAAGCAATGCCCGACGCACGCACCGGACTGGATCGTGACGGCGCCCATCCACTCCGCCCATCGCGGCGAGACGATCGACTTCGTCACCGCCCCCGATCGGGATGCGCTGGTGTGGCTGGCGAACATGGGATGCATCGAGATGCATCCGTGGCTGAGCCGCACCGTCCACGCTGCATATCCCGACTATGCGGTCTTCGACCTCGACCCGCAGGAGGGGGCGACCTGGGACCAGGTGGTCCACGTCGCCAACCTGGTCAAGGTGCTGCTGGAGCGTCTCGGATTGGCCAGCTACCTCAAGACCTCCGGCTCCCGCGGCCTGCACATCCACGTGCCGATCGAGCCTCGCTATACGTACCGGCGGGTGCGCCGGTTCGTCGAGACGCTGGGGCGGATGATCGCCACCGCCGACGAGGAGAACGTCACCATGGACTGGGACATCCCGCGGCGTGGCGCTCGCGTATTCATCGACCACAACCAGAACGTCGGTGGGAAGACGATGGCCTCGGTCTACTCGGTGCGCCCCAAACCGGGTGCGCCGGTATCGACGCCGATCCTGTGGGACGAGCTGGAGACCTTCGATCCGGCCTCGTCGACGATCCTGACGATCTGGGAGCGGCTCCGGCAATACGGTGACCTGTTCGCCCCGGCCCTGCGAGCCGACCAAATCCTCGAACCGGTCGAGGCGGCCTTGGGTCTGCCGGATCTCGAAGAAGACGAAGAACTGCGGATCTGACGGCCGTCCTTCTGCGAAGTAATACGGAGTGGCAGAACGTCAGCGGGTGGGCACGCCCGGTTCGCCGCCGAGAGCCACCTCGCCACCGGAGGTGCACCAGTCCGACCAGGATCCCGGATACAGCACCCCTCCGTCGAGACCGGCCGCATCCATCGCCAGCAGGTTGTGGCAGGCGGTGACACCGCTCCCGCAGTACACCACGATCTCGTCACCGGCACCGGCGAAACGGCGGGCCAGCGCATCGGCGTCCAGCATCAAACCTTCGGCATCGAGGTTCTCGCTCCACGGGATGTTGTGCGCGCCGGGAATGTGACCGGCGATCGGGTCGAGTGGTTCGGCGTCGCCCCGATACCGTTCGGCGGCGCGGGCATCGATCAGACTCACCTCGCCGATTCGCCGTTCGAGCGCGGTGCGACCGACGATGCCCGACCAGGAGTCCGGGACGGAGAGCGCCGACGGCTCCGGCGACGTGTCACCCGCTTCGACGGGCCCACCGATGCGCTGCCACGCCGCCCAGCCGCCATTCAGCACCGCCACGTCTTTGTGACCGAGCGAGCGCAGCATCCACCACAGCCGGGCCGCCAACCCGCCGCCGGCGTTGTCGTAGACCACGACGGAATCGTCGTTGCCGATCCCGCAGGCACCGATCGTTCGCCCGAAGGCATCCGGGGTCGGCAGAGGGTGACGGCCGGGTCCGTCCTTTGCGCTGAGGTCGTCGTCGAGGGACAGGTATACGGCGCCAGGAATGTGACCTGCGATGAACATGCTGCGGCCCGCAGGCGGGTTGGCGAGATCGAAGCGGCAGTCGACGACACGCAGGTGAGAGTGACCGACGTTGGCGATGAGCCACCCGGCATCGACGAGCGGGCGGGGGAGTTCCGTCACTCGTCACCCTCGGGCTGCACCGGGATGAGCCCGCGGGGCTCTGCGGCGGCTTCCCATGGTCGGGCGATGACATGCCACGCCAGCAGCAGGGTGGGGATCGGAACGGCGAGCCGGCAGGACATCGTGACGTGGTTGTACGACAGCAACGATCCGGCGATCTCGGCCACTGGGGCGTTGGCGTAGCCGATGTGCCACTTGCGTGGGCGCGGGTCGCTGATCAGGTAGGCGGTGTAGTCGGGGCTCGAGATCTCCCACAGCCGGCCCAGCCACGATTGCCGTTCGATCCGGGCAATCTCGTTGCCGTCTGCGTCGATGGCACGCACGGTGCCGCGACCGCAGGGTTCGATGAGGATCCGGCCGCCCTCCCCGAGGTCCGCGGCGCTTGCGTAGATGCGTCCGAAGCGACGTAGCTGGGCGAGCGTACGCCCGTCCTGGGCCAGTTCCCATCGGTCGGAGAACAGCGGGCTCGTGAGCTCTGCCACACCGGCGACGGTCGGTTGCCGCTTGCGCTGCATGCCGGAACGCTAGTGGCCACTAGTTGGTCCACGAGCGCGCTCGTCGCCGCCCGCTCCGACTGGGTATCGTCGCGGCCGTGAAGCTGCACCTCATCGACGGCACGTACGAGCTCTTCCGCGCCTACTTCGGAGCGCCGAAGCGCAGCGCTCCCGACGGCCGCGAGGTCGGTGGGACGTATGGGATCACCGCTTCCACCCTCGCTCTGCTCGACGATCCCGGCGTCACCCACGTCGCCGCGGCGTTCGACTCGATCATCGAATCGTTCCGAAACGACGTCTACCCGGGATACAAGACTGGCGCCGGTATCGAGGAAGACCTGCTCGCCCAGTTTCCCCTGGCGGAGCGGGCCATGCATGCGATCGGCGTGACGGTGTGGTCGATGTACGAGTACGAGACGGACGACGCACTCGCCACCGCCGCCACCCGCTGGGCCGACGACGTCGAGCAGGTGGTGGTGCTGACGCCCGACAAGGACATGGCGCAGCTCTATGGCCATCCCAAGGTGCAGGGCTACAACGTTCGGCAGAAGACCTTCATGGATCGTGACGGGGTCGTCGAGAAGTTCGGCGTTCCGCCAGAATCGATACCCGACTACCTCGCCCTCGTCGGCGACAGCGCAGACGGCTTCCCCGGTCTGCAGGGTTGGGGCGCAAAGTCGGCGGCGACCGTGCTGGCCCACTACGGCCACATCGAGAACATCCCCCTCGACGTCAACCAGTGGCAGGTCAAGGTTCGCGGCGCCGAGAAGCTGGCCTCCACGCTGCGAAGCAACGTGGGCGAGGCCCTGCTCTATCGCTACCTCGCACAACTGCGGACGGACGTGCCGCTGGCCGAACGTCTCGACGACCTGGAGTGGCGGGGTGTGCCCCGCAAACGGTTCGAGGCGTTCTGCGAGGAGATGGGATTCGTGCAGCTGCTCGACCGTCCCCGGAAGTGGGCGGACTGAAGGCAATCGGCGACGGATCTCGCCCAGCCTCCGCATCACACCTTCCAGTTTGCTCCAGATACTCGACGCCGGGTACCGTGAGATGAATGGTGGGCCGGCACATTCAATTGATGGTTGGCGGTGCGGAGAAGTCGGGTACGTCCTCCCTCAAGGAGTACCTGGGCCAGCATCCCGAGCTGGTGACGCATCGCCAGGAAGAGATCATGTACTTTGCGCTCGAGAGCATTCACGAGCTCGGGTTCGAGAACTCTCGCCGGCGCTACTTCGGTGACGCACCCGGCGTGCTCGTCGGCAAGAGCGTGGCGATCCTGTACCTGCCGGAGGCAGCGGCGCGGCTGAGGGAGCACAACCCCGACGTTGCGATCGTCGTCGTCCTCCGCAACCCGATCGATCGTGCCTACTCCGCCTACTGGCAGGCGCGCCGGCGGGGGTGGGAGCCGCTGCCTACCTTCGAGGAGGCGCTGGCGGCTGAGCCAGAACGGATTGCCGCCGACGAAAAGGCGGTGCGACGCAACGCCTACGTCGATCGCGGGCGGTACGACATCCATCTCACACGACTGATGAAGGAGTTCCCCGGCAATGTCGACGTCTGCCTGACGGAGGACCTCAGTCACGACCCGTTGGACGTGTGCCAGGCACAGTTCGCCAGGGTGGGAGTGGATGCGACTTTCGTGCCGGATATCGCCGAGCGCCACACCACCGTTAGGTCGGCGCGCTCCGAGCGTCTGGCGTCGATGCTGGCCCGGGGTGACCGGTTGAAGCGAGTAGTGCGCCAGCTTGTTCCGGAGCGCTACCTCGACCGGGTGCGCACGAAGGTGGACTCACTGAATACCCGCACCTTCGACCCGCCGGCGATGGCGCCGAAGACACGGGCGGCGCTGGTCGAGGAGTTCCGGCCCCACAACCAGCGGCTCGCCGACATGATCGGCCGTGACCTCGGCCATTGGAACGCGTGAGGCCCCGAGGCTGAGCACCTCGGGGCCTTCGAATGCGAAGGGCCGGGACCGGCCCGACGATCCTGCTAATGACCGTTGGAACCAACCGGATCGAGCAACCTCGGGTCGGCGAGCTGCTCCTGGAACACGAACTCCGGGTAGGCGTGGCTGGCGTGCTCGGAGCGATCCAGACCGGCGAGCTCCTCCTCCGGGCTCACCCGGATGCCCACGAGGATGTCGACCAGCTTGAACACGGCGAAGCTGGTGATGAAGGTCCAGGCAATGATGGCGCCGGCCCCGAGTGCCTGGTTGGTGAGGGTCACCCCGTCGCCCGCGGCAAACAGCCCGACCGCCAGCACGCCCCACAGCCCGCAGGTGCCGTGAACGGAGATCGCACCGACCGGATCGTCGATCCCGGCGCGCTCCAGGCCGATGACCGAGAGCACCATCAGCACCCCGGCGATCAGGCCGACGAGCACGGCGCCGCTGAACGAGATGGCAGCGGTGCCCGCCGTGATGCCCACCAGCCCGGCGAGCACTCCGTTGAGGGCGAAGCCGACATCGGGCTTCCCGTCCAGGATCCAGGACATGAACATGGCACCGACGGCCCCGGCGCACGCCGCGATCGTGGTGGTGACCGCCGGGCTGGCGATGTCCTCGCCCACGGCGGCGAGCGTCGAACCGGCGTTGAACCCGTACCAGCCAAACCACAGGATGAATACGCCGAGGGCGCCCAGCGTGAGTGAGTGCCCGGGGATGGCCCGTGGCTTGCCGTCCTCGTCGTACTTGCCGATGCGCGGACCGACCACCAGGACTCCGGCGAGCGCAGCAACTCCACCGAGCATGTGGACGACGCCCGAACCGGCGAAATCCGAATAGCCGAGCTCGTTGAGCCAGCCGCGACTGTCCCACACCCAGTGGGTGACGACCGGGTAGATGATCCCCGTGATGAACGGCGTGTAGATCAGGTACGACACGAACTTCACCCGACCGGCAACCGCACCGGAGACGATGGTTGCAGCGGTTGCGGCGAACACCACCTGGAACAACCACTCGGACCCGCGCGCCGGGTCGTTGAAGAAGAACCCCCCGTAGGCGAAGAACCCGCCGGCGGTGGAGCCCCCGTAGGCGAGGGCGAAGCCGATGGCCCAATACATCAGGCCGCCGACCGAGAAATCCATCATGTTCTTCATGATGATGTTGCCGGCGTTCTTGGCTCGCGTGAAGCCGGCTTCGACGAGTGCGAAGCCAGCCTGCATGAACATGACGAGTGCGGCGGCGACCACCAGCCACACCTCATTCGTGGCCACCACGACTTCATCGATGGTCTGCGCCGAAGCCACGCCCGCCAGCGGCCCGACCGACATGGCAGCAGTCAATCCTCCCACGAACAACAGCCTTCTCTTCACTGCGAGTCACCTCCGGTTGGTTGGCGGCGAAGGTACGGCCACCTGGTTTCCATGCGGTTGCCGAGCCGTTTCGTCGTTGCGAACGTTGTGTTTCAGCCGTGTTGCCGCGATCGGGTGCCGGAGGCCTCGCTGGGTAAGCTCGGTGCGGTTCTCACGGGGGTATCGGCGGTGGCCGGCGCAATCGAGGTGCACAATCTCCACAAGCGCTACGGCGACGTGCATGCCGTGGCCGGCATCGATCTCAACGTGGCGTCCGGTGAGCTGCTGGCGCTGCTTGGACCCAACGGCGCCGGCAAATCGACCACCGTGGAGATCTTGGAGGGGCATCGCCCGCGGTCGTCCGGCGACGTGCGCGTACTCGGCTTCGACCCGGAGACGGGAGGTCGCCCGTTTCGGGAGCGCATCGGCATCGTGCTGCAGAACGAGGCGATCGAGAAGGAGCTGACGGTCAAGGAGATCGTGAGGCTCTACGGTGCGATGTATCCGCGGCGCCGTCACCCGGGCGAGCTCATCGAGATGGTCGGTCTCCAGAACAAGGCCACGGCACGGATCAAGACACTGTCGGGCGGCCAGCGTCGCCGCCTCGAGCTGGCCCTCGGGCTCGTGGGGGACCCCGATCTGCTGTTCCTCGACGAACCAACCACCGGCTTCGACCCATCGGCGCGACGGCAGGCGTGGACCGTCATCGAGAGCTTGCGGAGCCTGGGTAAGGCCATCCTGCTGACGACCCACTACATGGAGGAGGCACAGCGGCTGGCGGATCGAGTGGCGGTCATCAGCGCAGGACAGATCGTCGCCGAAGGCGCACCGGAGACGCTGGGCGGCCGGAGGGCAGCCGCCAGCCGGATCACGTTCCATGTCCCCTCCGGTGCGTTCCGCCTGCCGCCCAACATCGATGCCACTCCCGCAGCCGACGGCGGCATCGTCGTTCGCACGCACGACCCCACGCGGACGTTGTACGAGCTGACGGCCTGGGCGCTCGACCACGGCATCTCACTGCAAGGTCTCGTTGTCGCCAAACCGACTCTGGAGGATGTCTATCTCGAGTTGACCGGCGAGGAGAAGGGTGAGGAGGCAGGCCGGTGAGCGGTCGGCCACCCGACTGGCGGCTGCTGTGGCAGCAGATCCGCTACCAGAACGCCATCTTCTGGCGCACTCCGGTGTCGGCCTTCTTCACACTGGCGTTCCCACTCATGTTCCTCATCGTGTTCACGCTCGTCTTCGGCAACGAGACCATCGAGCCGATCGGCGTGACGACCGCCCAGTTCTTCGCCCCGTCGCTGGCAGTCTTCGGCGCAGTGTCCGCGACCTACACCAACCTCGCCATCACCATCGCGATCAACCGGGACGAAGGCATTCTGAAACGAGTGCGCGGCACCCCGCTGCCGCCGTGGGTCTACGTCGCCGGCCGGATCGGCTCGGCCACCTATCTGGCTGCGATCGCCGTAGTGCTCATGCTCGGCATCGGCATCGCCTTCTTCGGGGTCACGCTCTACTTGGAGACGCTGCCGGCACTCGTGGCCACGTTCCTGCTCGGCGTTGGCTGTTTTGCCGCTCTCGGTGTCCTCGTTGCGGCGCTGACACCCAATGGTGAGTCGGCCCCGGCCGTCGCCAATGGCACATTGCTGCCCCTGGCGTTCATCTCCGACGTCTTCATCCCGCCGACCGCGAACGCACCGGGCTGGGTCGAGGCCATCGCCAACCTCTTCCCGCTCAAGCACTTCGTGGTGGCGTTCCAAGACGCCTTCAATCCCGGGCTCGTTGCCCAGGCCGGCTCGTGGCTCGACATCTTCGAGTGGGATCGGCTGGTCGTGATCGCGTTGTGGGGGGTTCTCGCCACGGTCCTGGCGCTGGAGTACTTCCGTTGGGAGCCGTCCGGCGGGGAGCGAGTGGGGCGCCGCCGCCGGCGGGTGGCGTCCTGAGGAGCGGATCGCCTTCCGGGCCGGCTTGAGAGGCCGCGTGCCGGGCCTCCACTCCCTGCACGACGACCTCTCCAGAGGCGATGTTGCTGTCACGTTACTCGCGATCCGGGCCTGCGGCGTGGGGCGATGGCGAACCCGCACGGACCGAGCAAGCACTCCGCAAGCAGCCCCTCACGGACTGACGGGTGACGCCGCTTCACGAGTCCGCGGTATCGAGCCACCTGGGACGACACCGCGACCCCCGGCGCTGCGCCGGTCCCGCTCGTCGCCGAGAGCCCCTACCTGGCTTCCCTTTTGCCCTGCCTGCCGTAACCAGTACATCAGAGGGAACCGGCGGGGTCACCTCCGATATTGAGGGATCGATCAGCCGCCCAGGCCGAGGAGCCGTTCCCGGTCGAATACTCGAGCGCCGAACGCCAGGGCGACGATGGCGGCCAACCAGGCGACGCCGCCGATGGCGAGGGCGGCACGGGTCGGATCCACGGCGACGCCACCGGCGACGCCGTAGGCGAGGATGATGACGGGGAGTGACACGAGGCTGGCGGCCTGCTGGGACGCCGCCGTGCTGCGCACCCGCCCTGAGAGCCACACGATGATGGCGATTGCGACGGCGAGGAACGGCGGCAGGACCCAGAAGATCAGGAGCCACCAGCCGATCGTGGGGAAGAACCACTCACCGACTGCGGGCCCGGCGATCAGATTCACCACGAGGCTGTAGATGGCAAAACCCCCGAGGGTTGCGAGATAACCGGGGACGAGGGAGCCGATCAGCTTGCCGATGTAGACCTCGCGTATCGATGCGGGGGAATGGGCGAGAAACTCGCCTGTGCCGCGTTCCCGCTCACCGACGATCGCATGGGCGCCGACCGCAGACGACACGGTCAGCGGGACGACGATGGCGATCGGGGCCAGCAAAAAGACCGACAAGGCGTAGGCGGTGCGAGCTGCCGGCGTGCGATCGGCCACCTGCTCCTGGAGCGACGCAGGTAGCGAGCCGAGCAGGTTGCTCACCTGCGAGATCACTTCGTTGTTCTCGATTCGGGTGACGCCAACCAGCACGATGGTCGGGATGACGGCGAAGAACAGCAGGGCGATGACGATCAGGGGGCCCCAGTAGTCGCGGCTCTTGAACAGCTGGCGCAGATCGGTCCGGGCCACGGTGCGAACTCGTCGCCAGTTCATTCGCTGCCCCCGTGGATCCGTTGCATCTCGAAGTAGAGGTCGGCAAGGCTGCCGTTGCGCGGTTCCACCCTGGTCAGCCTCGTGCCGTCTTCGACCAGGGCCGCAACGAGGTCGGGCAGCCGGCGCATGCTCGTCAGGGCGACCTCGAGACCGCCGTTCCACTCCGTGGATACGACCTCGGGTCGATCGGCCAGGCCACGGAGGCGTGTGCGATCCTCGGCATCCAACACCACTCGCGGTTCGGTGAAGTACTGCTCCGCCAGGTCGGAGGGATGCCCGACGACCCGTGCGGCACCGCGCACCATGAGCGCCACCTGGTCGGCGATGCCCTCCGCCTCGTGGAGCAGGTGGGTGCACATCACGATCGTGCGCCCCGTGGTGGAGAGCTCGGAGATCAGCGTCAGGACGTCGCGGGCCGACTCGGGATCGAGCCCGGCCGTCGGTTCGTCGAGCAGCAAGACCTCTGGGTCGTGGAGGAAGGCGCGTGCCAGTGCCAAGCGGGTTCGCATGCCCGTGGAGTAGCCGCCGACGACCTGGCCGAGTGCGCCCTCGATGCCAAACCGGGCAGCCGCAGCCGCGATGCCGCCGCGGTCGACCTCGTACAGGTCGGCGGCGTAGGCCAGGTTCTCCCAACCCGTCAGGCGCTCGTACATGGCCGGTTTGGGTGGCACGACACCGCATCTCCGGCGCACGACCGTGCCCTCGGTGGTCGGATCGAGGCCGAGCACGCGCACCGCCCCCGCATCGGGACGCAGCGCCCCCGTGACGAGCCTGACGGTGGTCGTCTTGCCGGCGCCATTGGGGCCGAGCAGCACCGTGATCGACCCCTTCGGGACGGTCAGCGACAGGTTCGTGATCGCGGCCACCTCACCGAAGCTGCGATCGACCCCCTCGAGAGAAACGGCCATCTCCACCGGCCGTAAAGGTAGTGCTCGATGGAGACCGGTGAACCGTTTCGGCGCAAAATGAGACAATGGACCCATGTGCGGCCGCTTTGTCCAATCCTCCGAGCCCGAGACCTACGCCGAGGCGTTTCACGTCGACCGGACCGTGACGGAGAAGATCCCGCCGTCGTACAACGTCGCACCCACCGACCCGGTATACGCGGTGGCGGAACACGACGGTGAGCGGCTGCTCGGCAGCTTCCGATGGGGCCTCATCCCCTTCTGGGCAAAGGACCGCAAGATCGCGGCGCGCAACATCAACGCCCGCGCCGAGACCGTTGCCGACAAGCCGGCGTTTCGCGACTCCTTCGCCACGCGCCGCTGTCTCATCCCGGCTGACGGCTTCTACGAGTGGCAGAAGAAGCCGAAGGGCAAGCTCCCGCACTACATCTACCCGCCAGAGGGGACGCCCCTCGCGCTCGCCGGTCTGTGGGCGTCGTGGCGGGACCGGGAAACCGACGAGCGGGTGCGGTCCTGCACCATCATCACGACCCGGCCCAACCAACGCCTTGCGGAGTTGCACGATCGCATGCCCGTCGTGTTGCCCGAGTCGGTTTGGGACCAATGGCTGGCCGAGGGAGAGGCCGGCGCCGATCGGCTTCGGGCACTGCTGGTGCCGGCTCCCGACGACTCCCTTGCCTTCCACCCGGTGTCGACGCTGGTCAACAAGGTCGCCAACAACCTGCCGGAGTGCATCGAGCCGCTCACCACACCAGCGGTCGACCAGTGAGTCAGCCGTGTCTCGATGCGCCAACGCTGGCGATGGCACCGCCGGCGACGGCGCCGACGATGCCGATCGCCGTCGTCTGACCCACCGCACCCAGGGCTGGCAACACATCGGGTCCACCGAGGATCCCCGCCACCTCCAGCAGCAACGCAACCACGATCACGTTGATGGCGCCGCCGGCAGCTGCCGCCGCCGCCAGCGTGGGCGCGACCGGCCCGAGTGCCAGCCGGTAGCTGACCGGGAACGAGGCCGCCACCAGAAACGGGAAGGCGACGTAATCGGCCTCCGGCCTCAGCCAGGCTGCGATCACCCATGCGGCGGCGAAGACCCCGGAGATGTAGATGTACGGATTGCGGGCGCTTCCGATCCTGCCTCCCGATGTCGTGCCCGAGTCTCTTCCGCGGGGCGACCGATTCCGACTCAATGGAGCGCTCGCACTCCGATGACCCCGTATGCCGACAGCCACAGCCCGATCACCAGTAGCCGTGCATCTGGACTCCTCCGCAGCATCCACAGCACCGAGGCGAACACGACCGTCACGACGATCACCTGGAACAGGACTCCCTCGTCGGTGGTGGGCAGGAGGAGATCACCCATCGTCATGTCTCGATCGCAAACGTCACTGTCAGGTGGACGGTGACCGTGTGTTCGCCCGTGACGATGGGGGTCGTCGTGCGCTCGATCGCTGCAGCCCGAAGAACCGGCGCCGGACCGTGCCCCGTCGACTCGTCGATCGAGGTCGGTGCCCCGAGGGTGACGCCCGCCAGCTCGGCGAGCTGCGACGCCTTGGCGGCAGCATCGCCCCACGCCGCGGCTCGTGCCATCTCCGCAAGCGCCGAATCGTCGTCGAAGGAGAACGACACGCTGTCGATGCGCACCTCGTCGCCTCCGGCGGCGATCGCTGCGTCCATGACATCCCCGGCGGCGGACACATCCCTGATCGTGACGTCGAGTGTGTTGTCGACCCGGTATCCGGTGATGCGGGACTCCTCACCACGGTGATCCCACTGCGGCCCGATGGAGAACTTGGTGGTTGTCAGGTCCCCGTCGGCGATGCCACGAGCCTGCAATGCCGCGATGACTCGCTCGGTCCTCTCGGCGGCCGTCGCCGTGGCGTCGCTCACCTTGCCGCGGTGTACCGACACGCCGATGCTCACCGACAGCGTGTCCGGTGCGTCGCTCGCTTCGCCGCGACCGCTCACGGTGATACCGCTCATCGATGAACTCCTCGTCGCACGCCCCGGCGAGATTACTTGCGGTGGCGTGCTCGACGCAGCCGAGCGCAATCCCGACGAGATGTCGGGTGGAGCAAGGGATATATTCACCCCGTGGTCGATCACACGCATCCCGGAGTCGACGTCGATCTCGCGCTCGAGGGGGTGGCGCGTTCGCGTCTCGTGCGTGGCCTGTACGGAACGGTCGGCTTCGTGTTCCTCGGGTTGGGGATCGCAGGCTGGTTCATCCCCGGTCTTCCGGGAACGATCAACCTCCTCGTTGCGCTCTGGTTCTTCTCGATGTCCAGCCGCCGGATGTATCGGTGGATGCTCACCAACAAGTACTTCGGCGAGGAGTTGCGGGACTACAAGTCGGGTCTGGGCATCCCGCGCCGGGTAAAGGTCTTTGCGATCACGAGCATCGTGCTGGCGGTGGGCTTCTCTGCGGGCTTTGTGTTCGACAGCCCGCTGGTGCGGGTCGCGCTTGTCGCCGTCGGCGCCTACGGAATCTGGTTCATCGCAACCCGCCCGACCCGGGAGATCGAACTGGAGCGGCGCGCTGCCGCCGCCGGGGCCTGATCCCTCAGACGGGTGGCTCCGGGTCGTACTGGATGTAGCGCCTGACCTCACGGGCCCGTTGCGGTGATTGGAGGCGGGCGACGAGGTGAAGCGCCATGTCGATGCCGGCCGACACGCCGGCCGCCGTGATGAGCGACCCTCGATCGACAAACCGATCGTCGGGCCGTACCTCGATGTTGCTGCCGAGCGCAGCGAGCCTGTCGAGCGCACCCCAGTGGGTCGTTGCCGGGCCGTCGTCGAGAAGCCCCATGTCGGCCAGCACCAAGGAGCCGGTGCAGACGCTGGCGAGAATGGCTCCATGCTCGGAGACTGCTCGGATCCGCTCATGCACTCCGGCGTTTCCGATCATCGGGCGGGTTCCGCGCCCACCCGGCACGACGAGCACGTCCATCGTCGGGGCGGTGTCCCACGTGCGATCGGGCAGCGTGCGCATTCCCTTGGCGCACGTCACGACATCGCCGCTGTCGGCGACCGTGAAGGTGTGAGACCCGTCGTCGGGGAAGCCCAGCTCCCAAGCTCGGAGCACCTCCCAGGGACCGACCCAATCGAGCTCCTCCACGCCCTCGAAGACGTAGATCCCGATCGTGGGGCCCGATTGCGTCATCGTCGTGTCGCCCTTCTCACGCGCTGAGGGTCGCCGGTCGGCGACCCTCAGGCAAGCCCCTCGATGACCGTCCCGGGACCATCCGCCGAGGCAGATGGCTGCGGGCAGTGGCCTTGGCTCTTCGCCGTATGGCTCACCGCTGTGCGGTTCCGGGGTGCAAACCCCGGCCGCCGAGCACACCCCTATCGGTTTGCGCTCTCAGACCGGTACTCCGCTCGCTGAACTCCCCTTCAGGATATGCCCTGTCGGGTGGCGGCTGCAAGCAGGTCTTGCCGGGACGCTGAACCTTCCATAGCCTGGCACCAATGGAGCGCATCTCGGTCGACATCGACAAAGAATGGCTTTCTGTGCCCGACATCTGTGAATACATGGATGTATCGGCATTCGTCGTGACCAGCCAGCTACGTGCCGGTTCGCTTCCCGGTGTGAAGTTTGGCCGTGAATGGCGTGTCGCTCGACAGGACTTCGAGGATTGGATCAACCGGCAGCGGTTCGCCGCCGGTTCGCGCAGCGATGCGCTCGACGAAGACTGAGGGAGTCAGCCACCCCAAGGCGGTAGCCTGTAGCCATGAGCTCGTCCCCCGAGCGAGGCCATGGCACGTCCACGCTGGATGACACCGCCGTCATCCCGCTGTGGAACGTCGTCGTGTGGAACGACCCGGTGAACCTGATGTCGTATGTGGTGTGGGTGTTCCGCACATTGTTCGGCTACGACGAGACCAAGGCGACCAAACTCATGCTCGACGTGCATCATCGCGGACGCGCCATCGTGAACTCTGCGCCCCGCGAACGGGCCGAGATGGACGTGACCCGGCTGCACCACCACGGGCTGTGGGCGACGCTGGAGCGTGGATGAGCCTGACCATCGCTGCGGCCGGCTCGTACGTCGAAGTCGAGATGGGCAAGCAGGAGCGACTGCTGCTCGGTGCCCTCCCCGGTCTGCTCGCCACGGTCGACGAGGCTGACGACCCGGCATACGAGCGGCTGTACCCGGTCCCCTACGGGGACGATGCCGCCGACACCGAGTACCGGAGACTCGCAACCCCCGAGATCGAGCGAGCACGGTTGCGGGACAACGAGGTGCTGACCGACGTCGTCGAGCGGCTGGACCAGGGTCGAACGGCATTGAGCCGGACCGAGGCCGAGTCGTGCCTGCGCGCCGTCGGTGCGGGCCGGCTGACCGTGGCCGCAAGGCATGGCTTCTTCGACCAGGCGACGTTCGACGCCGCACAACGCACGCCGGAGGGGACGATCGTCGCGTTCCTCGGTCTGGTGCAGGACGAGCTGGTGGCGGCTCTGAGCGTTCTCGAGGAGGTGACGCCGTGACCGACGAAATGCCACCACCACTACCGCCTGACGACGAGCTCATGCCGGGAGCCGTCCCGGCCAAGCGGGTCAAGGACCCGGCCGGGACGCTCAACGTCGCGATGCTCGTCTACATCTTCGTGACACTCGTGTTCGCCTTGCCGCTGGTTATCGCGCCTGTGGCGTTCTTCGATGCGATCGGCATCGCCGAGCGGACCGCGGATGATCTCGGCGGATTGCGCTGGGTCGGTGCCGTGCTCCTCGCGTGGGCGACGTCTGGGATCCTCGTGCTGGCGCGACCGGGCGGCCGCGCCATATTCGTGACGACGGGGGCGCTCCAGTTCAGCTTCGGAGCGCTGGCATTCCTCTACAGCTGGTCGATCGACGAATATACGTGGGACCTGTGGTACCACGCTCTCGCGACGGCGCTACTGATGGCTGGTTCCGTCGTGTTGTGGTGGGCTCGCTTTTCGGCGCGCAAGGTCCTCGGCGACCGGCACCGCACCGATCCCGACGCATAGCGTCTCACGTGCAGTGCGCTCCGCACCGATCCGTCAGTCGACACCCACCGTGGTGAGCGGCGTGTACGGGCGATCGAGACTGACGGCGACGGCTTCGTTCACCGTCTTGCCCGCCCGCACGTTGTAGCCGCCGCGCAGCTCTGGGAATCGCTCCACAGCGGACTTGGCGCCGTCGGCGAGGGCGACCACGTAGGGGAGTGTGGCGTTCGTGAGCGCATACGTCGAGGTGTTGGGCACGGCGCCGGGGATGTTGCCGACTGCATAGTGGACGACTTCTCCGACGAGATAGGTCGGTTCGGCGTGCGAGGTCTCCCGGGCCGTCTCGATGCATCCCCCCTGATCGATCGAGATGTCGACGGCGACGCTACCCGGGCGCATGGCGGCAACGTGGTCTGCCGAGACCACCACCGGAGCTCTCGCTCCGGCGACGAGCACCGCACCGATGACGAGGTCGGAGCGCGGCACGAACTCGTCGATGCTGTAGACGGACGACCGCACCGTCGTGATGCGTCCCCAGTGCAGCTCGTCCAGATGCCGGAGCCGGTCGACGTTGATGTCGAGGATCGTGACGTTGGCGCCCATTCCCGAGGCGATCATGGCGGCGTGGGTGCCCGCGCTGCCGGCGCCCAACACGGTGACCCGGGCAGGCGGAACCCCGGCGACCCCGCCGATCAGCACGCCGCGGCCGCCTTGTGGACGTTCGAGGTGATGCGCTCCGGCCTGTGCCGCCATGCGGCCGGCGATCTCGCTCATCGGGGCCAGCAGCGGCAGCGAACCGGACGGGAGTTGCACCGTCTCGTATGCGATGGCGGTGGCTCCGCTGGCCAGCAGACCGTTCGCCGCCTCCGGGTATGCAGCGAGGTGGAGGAAGGTGAAGAGCGTCTGGTGCTCGCGGAGCATTGCGATCTCCGACAGCTGCGGTTCCTTGACCTTGAGGATCAGCTCCGCCTCGGAGAACACGTCCGCAGCAGTTGGCACCATCTGCGCCCCGACCGAGATGAACTCCTCATCGGAGATCGACGAGCCGACGCCGGCGCCCGCTTCGATGACCACATCATGGCCCCGCGATGCGAGCTCACGGACACCCACAGGCGTTACGGCGACCCGATACTCCTCAGTCTTGACCTCGGCCGGCACCCCGATGCGCACGCTTCATCCACCTTCCTCTTACAGGTGATCCGGAGCGAGTCTGCCACACCGCAGCGGACCGCGCCGGGCCGAGTACGCTCGCTCACCTCAGAGCGTGGGGAGCCCATGTCGGACATCGTGACGATCCTGCTTGCCAGCCAGCCCGGCCGCGGGTTTGCCACATCGCGTTGGCTGCAACCGTGGGGCTCGACCACCCTGCTGGGCCACGCCGTGGCGACTGCTCTGTCGTGGCCCGTTCCCCTGGGGTTGGTGGTCGTCGGGTCGGATGCGGAGGCGGTTGTCGAGGCGGTCGACTTCGGCGAAGTGCCCGTTCTCGTCGACCCGGAGTGGGGCGAGGGCGAGGCTGCGTCCCTCCGTGCAGGCCTCGACTACCTGCAACGGGTGCCGGAGGTGGAGTCCGTGCTCCTCGCCTTTGCCGACACACCGGCTTTGCCGGCCGAGGTCGTGCCTGCCCTCATCGAGGCACACCGTGCCAGCCCCTTGCCGGCAACCGCACCCAAATACCGGTACGTGCGCGGTCGCCCGCTGCTCGTCCATCGCGAGTTGTGGCCGCGGCTGCTCGGTCTCGAGGGGAGCGCCTCACCCGAGACGGTGCTGGCCACCCACGACCAGTGGGTCGAGGAGGTCTGGTTCGACCATCTGGCGCCCGCAACCATCACCACCGCACAGGACCTCACAGACCTCACTCCGCGCCGCTGACGCCGATGCACCGCCGACGTCGTACCCCCCTCCGGGTGGCCTACCAGGCCTTGGCAGCCTGCCGGGTCGACGCGGTATGGTGCGGCTCGACGTGATGACGCTGGGGTGGCATCAACGCTGACGTAACGCGAAAGGACCAGGCTATGGCCTCCATCGATGCGATCGAGGGGATCGGGCACAAGCACGCAACGAAGCTTCGCAAGGCTCGCGTGCGGACGACCGAGGCACTGCTCAAGGCAGGGGCCACCCGGAAGGGCCGCAAGGAACTTGCCGAGGCGACCGGGCTGTCCGATCACCAGATCCTCGAGTGGGTCAATCGCGCAGATCTCATGCGGGTGAAGGGCGTCGGCGAGGAGTACTCGGATCTCCTCGAAGCGGCCGGTGTGGACACGGTGAAGGAGCTGCGACGTCGCAACGCTGCCAACCTCCTCGGGGCGATGGTGGAGGTCAACACCAAGAAGCGGCTGGTGCGCCGGCTGCCCACCCAATCGATGGTGGAGCGCTGGATCGGTCACGCCAAGGAGCTCGAGCCGGTCGTCACCTACTGAACCTGCGATTTGGTCGGTACGAGCGAGAACCCCGGCCCGGAGGCCGGGGTTCTCTGATTCGACCGGGCGTACGAAGTAGGGAAGGGAGGGAGAGCTACTCCGTGCGACAGAGTCCGGTCGATACCCCTCGTGCGCCTCGTGTCACTTGGCCGCGGTGGTCTTCTTGGCCGTGGTCTTGGGGGCGCTCTTCTTGGCCGCGGTGGTCTTCTTGGCCGTGGTCTTGGGGGCGCTCTTCTTGGCCGCGGTGGTCTTCTTGGCCGTGGTCTTGGGAGCGGTCTTCTTGGCCGCCGGCTCGACCGGCACCTTGGTGGCGGGCTTGGGCTCGGCGGGTGTGAAGCTCTCACGCCAGCTCTGCAACGCACCCTCGAGCTGATCGCGCAGCTTCTCGACCCGATCCTGGACCTTCTCCAGGTCGACGCGGTTCTGGATCTCCTCGACGACGTCGCCGTTCTGCAACTTCTTCGTGAACTTCTCGCCTTCCTCGGCGAACGCTTCGTACTGCTTCTCGGCGCCTTCGGCGAGCTTGCCGTAGCCGTCGACGATCTTCTCGCCGTACCCCTTGACCTTGCGGGCTCCGACGACGGGAGCACCGACCATGGCATACATCGCCTTGGTGGCGGTCTCCATCTGTTCCTTGAACATCACTGTTCCTCCGGTTCTGTGGTGCCGACGAAGCTCTCGTAGATCTGGGTCAGCGCCTGTTTCTGTGACTGGGTCAACGTCGTGTCGGAGTTGATCGATTCGATCACGGAGTAGCGCTCGATGCCTTCCAGCAGGCCCGCCCGCTCGTAGAGCGACTCGGCTCTGATGGAGAGGGCCCTGGCGATGGACTTCAGGATTTCGGCCGAGGGCTTGCGCAGACCCCGTTCGATCTGGCTGAGGTAGGGATTCGAGATCCCCGCCGTCTCCGCCAGTTTCCTGAGTGACATCGCACTCTTCTCGCGCTGATCTCGGATGAACTCGCCGAGCTCCGACAGCGGCTGTTTCATTGTGTGCAATATATCGCAGAGTGCTAACTATTGCAAGCACCGTCTGGCTCAGAACACCGATCTGCGGGCCGCCACGATCTCGTCGAGCGCTTGCTGGACGCTGGTGCGGATCGCCTCCGTGCGTTCCAGCGTCTGGAGGGGATCGTGCAAGGTCTCGATCCCTGCGGGGAGAACCGGCGGGAGAAAGCGGATGTGCCAGCGCACCGGGAGCGGGATCGGATTGACCACGATGGCCATCTGATCGATCCGCTGTTCCGGGAAGATGAAGCGCACGACCCGGGCGAGCGTCTCCGACACGCCGACCGCCGGGTGCACCTCCTCGGAGCCGACGATGGCGACCGGCACGATCGGTGCCGAGTGGGTCTCGGCCAGGTTCAGCAGCCCACCGCGGCCGAATCGCTGTACCTGGTATGCATCCCAGACCGGCTTCATGAAGCCCTTCTCGCCCTCTGGGAAGACCCCGACCATGCGGCCATTGCGCAGCAGGAAGTCGGCATCCGCCCTGCTGGCGTACGCACCCCCGGCCTTGCGGTACAGGTGGGAGACCCACGGAAGCATGTTGAAGATCTCTGTGCCGATGACCCGGAGACGGCGCGGCACGGCGCCCTCGTTGGCGACCGCCGCCGTGAGCATGAAAGCGTCGTAGGGCAGCGCCGCCCCTCCGTGGTTCCCGGCGATCAGAGCGGGGCCGGACTCAGGGAGATGCTCGGCACCCTCCACCTCGACCCGGAAGTAGTCGAAATAGAGCATGTTGATGAGATGCCAGGCCAGCTCGGCGACCACCGGATCCAGACCGAGGGGGTCGATGTCATACGTGGCGAGGAACAAATGCCGCAGCAGAGCCGGCCACGTGTCAAAACCAAGGTGGCCGGCGAGCGGCAGGGCCAGGTCGTGGATGTCGGTCGAACCGTGCAAGACACAACAGTCGTCGTGCCGTGCCGCCGGCAGCCCGCACGGGTAGCCCTCGTTGGTGCGCCACGCGCAGCGACGATCGAGGTCGAAGTACGTCGCCAGCCGTTCGCCGAGGCGGGCACGCCGGTCGGCTTGCGCTGTGTCCGATGCTGCCGAGCCGACCGTTCGGACTGCGATGTCGCCGCCCTCCCCGTCGCCCGGGGCGCCGGCGGTCCGCAGCGCGGCAACCAGCTCTGCCTTCGTCATCCGGCTGCGTCCCGGCAGGTTGCGTTTGCGCGCCAGCGCCAGCAACTCGGCCTTGCGCAGGGCAGCGAGGTCTTCGCTCATGATCCGGTGCCGCCGTAGCCGGCGACCACGGCGTCCCGGCCTGCGCGGCGCGGGGTGAAGCCGAGGGCTGCCGAGCTCTGTGAGGTGTCGAGCACGATGCCGTGTTCCAGCATCTGCAACAGGTGGTCGGGGAGGTGCTGCCCGACCCTGGACAAGCCGCGCAGGGCCGCATCGAGCAGCCGTTGCGGCAGCGGCTGCTCGATGCGCCGACCGAGCCGGATGATGCGGCTCAGGTAGACCGGAGGGCCGCCGCCGACGTTGAAGGTGCCCGGAGCATCGCTGTCGATGGCCGCCAGGAACGCCCGAACGGCGTCGTCCTCGTGGAGCAGCTGCAGCCGGGGGTCCTGTCCGAGGAGTGTCGGGACGACGGGTAACGAGAGATAGCGGCTCAACGCGTTCCCGACATGCGAGCCGAAGATGGGTGCCAGGCGCAGCACGGCATAGCTCACGTGGTCGTGAATCGGCACCAGGTCGCTGATCAGGCTCTCCAGGTCGGCCAGCTGGACTCCGTAGGAGCTCAGCTTTCCCCGACCCTGCGTGGTCTCGGCGAAGACCGACGGGCTGCGCGGCCCGATGCGATAGACGGCGGCGTCGGACTTCACGACGACGCGACGCACCGAGGTGGACCGACCGATCGCACCGAACAGCGCCTGGATGCCCACCACGGCTTGCTCGTGCGCCCGGCGCTTGCCGAGCTCCACCGTGCGATCGACGGTGAGCAGGTGAACGATCGTGTCCGGCTCCGTTTCCAGCACGTGGTGTGCCAGCTCGGTGCGATCCATACCGAGTTGGGCGAAGTGGGAGGCAAACGGGAGGCGCGGCGGGATCTCGTCGACGGCAAAGACCTCGACGTCGCTGCGTTGCTCGAGCTCGGCGACCAACCGGCCTCCGGTCCACGTTGCAGCCCCGGTGACCAGGATGCGGCGCATATCCCCGCGAGCCTAGAGCCGACGGCAGGGCCGTCGGCTCGGCGGTCTGGGTAGGGGACCTGGACCGCATGCGATGAGCCGTAGGGCGAAGAGCCGGAGGTGTGGCCGACGGCAGGGCCGTCGGCTCGGCGGTCTGGGTAGGGGACCTGGACCGCATGCGATGAGCCGTAGGGCGAAGAGCCGGAGGTGTGGCCGACGGCAGGGCCGTCGGCTCGGCGGGGGGATGGCTGGCGGGGGGTTGGCTGGCGGGGGGTCGGTCCGGATCACCTACCATGCGCAGCCATCGGAGGTCGGGCGTGCCCACGACAGCACAAGGAGACGAGTCATTGATCATCGTCATGCGTCACGGGGCGAGCGACGAGGACATCCAGCACGTCGTCGACCGTCTCGCCGACGCCGGTGCCGAGTCGCACATCTCCCGCGGCAAACATCGCACCGTCATCGGTGCGGTGGGCGACCGGGAGGTCATCCAGCAGCTCCCGTGGGAGGCGTTCTCGGGGGTCGAGCGGGCGGTGCCCGTACTCAAGCCTTTCAAGTTCGTCAGCCGCGACTTCCAGGAAGAGGACACCGTTGTGGACGTCGGCGGGGTGCCGGTCGGCGGCGGTCACTTCGTCCCCATCGCCGGACCGTGTGCGGTCGAGTCGCGCGAGCAGCTCTTCACCTCTGTCGAGGCGGTAGCCAAAGCCGGGGCCCGAATCATGCGAGGTGATGCCTACAAGCCGCGGACATCCCCCTACGCCTTCCAGGGCCTCGGCGAGAAAGGCTTGGAACTGCTGGCAGAAGCCAGAGAAGAGTTCGGCCTGCCTTTCGTCGCCGAGGTGCTGGATCCGAGGGATGTCGAGATCATCGCCAGCTACGCCGACCTCATCCGAGTGGGCACGCGCAACATGGCCAACTTCACCCTGCTGTCGGAGCTCGGCAAGCAAGACAAGCCGGTGCTCCTCAAGCGCGGGTTCACCGCCACGATCGAAGAGTGGCTCAACGCTGCCGAGTACATCTACAAAGAAGGCAACCACCACGTGATCCTGTGCGAGCGCGGGATCCGGACATTCGAGACGGCCACTCGCAACACGCTCGACATCGCCGCGGCGCCTGTGGTCAAGGCGCTGAGTCATCTCCCCGTAATCGTGGACCCGTCCCACTCCGGGGGACGTCGCTACCTGGTGGCGCCGCTCACCAGGGTCGCTGTCGTGTCCGGTGCGGACGGTTTCATGGTCGACGTCCACCCGGCACCGGAGACCGCACTCGTCGACGGTGCGCAGGCGATCCTGCCGACCGAGTTCTCGGACCTGATGGATCAGGTACGGCAACTGGCGGCCGTCATGGGTCTCGAGCTCTGAGCTTCGGCGCACCGCCAATGCGTATCGGGATTCTCGGAACCGGTCTCATCGGCGCATCGATCGGACTTGGCCTGGGGCGAGCCGGCCACTCGATCGTCGGCTGGGATGCCGACGCCGACGCTCTGGCAACGGCCGCAGAGCGCGGCGCCGTCGTAGCCGGGGAATCCATCACAGCCGTGTCCACCGGCGTCGACCTGCTCGTGCTGGCGGCTCCACCGGGGGCGATCATCGCCGAAGTTGGGGCCCTGGAGACGGCGGCGCTCGTGATGGACGTCGCCGGCGTCAAACAACCCGTGGCGAAGGCGAGCCGGCTGGCGCGCTATGTCGGCACCCACCCGATGGCGGGGAGGGAAGTCAGCGGTCCCCGCGCCGCCACCGCCAACTTGTTCCGTGGCGCCGCCTGGGTGGTCGTGCCCGGCGACGCCGTAGCGCAGGATCTGGGCACGGTCGAAGAGCTCATCGAGACGCTCGGCGCCCGTCCGGTGCGCATGACGGCCGAGAGCCACGATGTCGCCGTCGCCGCCATCTCCCATCTGCCGCAGCTACTCGCCTCGACGCTGATGAACGAGGCGGCGGACCGCACGGATGCGATGGAGCTCGTGGCCGGCAGCTTCCGCGACCTCACGCGGGTTGCGGCCTCGGACCCCGGCAACTGGGTCGACGTCCTCGCCGCCAACCGCGGCCCGTTGCTGGAGGTGCTGGAGGAGTTCCTCGATCGGCTCCGTTCGCTGACCGACGCCGTGGCTCGGGACGATCGCCCGCGCATCGAGGCGGTGCTCAGGCGAGCCCAGCAAGAGCGCCGGACACTTGGGCCGCAGACGGTCGGAGTTCGGGTGGCGCTGGCCGATGAGCCCGGCGAGCTCGCTCGGGTAGGGCGGGCGTTCGAACGTGCCGGCGTCGATGTGCGCGACCTGCAGCTGCGTCATGCCCCGTACGGCGGAGGTGGCGTTCTCACGGTGTCTGTCCGCCGCGGCGACCAGGATGTGATGCGCACCGCACTCATCGGAGAGGGGCTCCTGCTGGCAGACTGAGCTCAGCGGTGAGACGTCGGCATGCCACTGCGCCGGATGACCGGCGGCGCCATCACTGCTCGAGCAGCTCGAGGAGCGCGGTGCTCCCCACCCTGATGCCGTATTCGATGCACGACTCGTTGACGTCGAACGTTGCAGAATGCAGGTCGGTCGTCCGGTCGGGGAGCGCAGAGCCGAGGCGGATCAGCGCCCCAGGCACCTGCTCCAGGAACCAGGCGAAGTCCTCGGAGCCCAGGCTCTGATGGGTCCCGGTCACCTGAGGCTCGCCCAGTATGCGGCGCCCTGCGGTCTCGAACGCCTCGACGACGGCGTCGTGGTTCACGACGGGAGGAGAGCCCTTGACATAGGTGACCTCGGCGGTTGCGCCGAGGGGAGCGACCAGATCGTGCACGTGCTGTTCGACCACCTTGGGCATCGTGCGCCACAGATCGAGGTTGAAGAGCCGAACGGTGCCACCCAGCTCGATCTGTGTCGGTATCACGTTGTCGGCCGATCCCCCGTCGACCCGCCCGAACACCATGGCGATGGTCTCTCTCGGGTCGACTCCGTGCCGGAGCAGACCGGGCAGATCCGTGATGACACGACCCGCTGCATAGGCCAGATCCACAGTCTGGTGTGGCCGTGAGGTGTGACCTCCCGGGCCGTGGAGACGGATCGTCACGCGATCGGACGCCCCGGTGATGCCTCCGCGGCGTAGCCCGATACTCCCCGCCGGCAGCGAAGGGTCGACGTGGAATGCGGCGATTGCGGACAGATCGTCTGCGGCGCCTTCCTCGCAGAGCACCTTGGCGCCGCCCGGGATCTGCTCTTCGGCCGGCTGAAACAGAATGCGAACCCGGCCCGGCAGGTCGGAGGGTTCGAGCTTCGACAGGACTGCGGCGATGCCGACGCCGATGGCGGTGTGGACATCGTGGCCGCAGGCATGCATCACGCCGGCGTGCTGTGATCGGTAGGGAACATCGTTCTCTTCGTTGATCGGGAGAGCGTCGAGGTCGGCCCGGAAGCCGACCACCCTTTCACCCTCGCCGATATCGAGGATCAGTCCCGTCCCGGCCGCCCGGACCCGTGGCCGCAGACCGAGCGCATGCAACCGCTCGGCCACCTTGCGCGTCGTGCGGTGCTCCGTCCACCCCACCTCTGGATAGACGTGCAGATCGCGTCGCAACGTCACCATCGACGGAGCGATGGCGCGGGCGTGCTCGATCACGGCAGCGGTGCGGTGGCCCATGGATGACCTCAGTCTAGCGAGGGGCCCTCTCCGGCGTATGGGGCGCCCGGCCCTTCCGTGCAGTAGTTTGACGGAAGTCGACGGAGGAGACAGTGACCGTGGAACGTCCCTCGTTCACCATCGGCGTGGAAGAGGAATACAAGATCGTCGACCTGGAGACGCGCGATCTGGTGCGGGATCTCCCCGGCGGGATGCTCGAAGAGATCGCCGAACGTGCCGAGGGTCAGGTGGGGCCCGAGTTCATGCGGTCGCAGATCGAAGTCGGGACCATCGTGTGTACCGGCGTCAAGCAGCTCCGCTCCGAGCTGGCGATGCTGCGGCGCAACGTCGCAGAGGTGGCCAACCGCCACGGCCTTGCCCCCATCTCGGCTTCGACCCATCCATTCGCCGCCTGGAGCGACCAGCTCAACACCGACAAGGAGCGGTACAACGCCCTTGCCGAGGCGATGGGTGGAGTGGCCAGGCGGCTGCTCATCTCCGGGATGCACGTGCATGTCGCCATCGAGAACGAGGATCTGCGTATCGATCTGATGAACCAGCTGGTGTACTTCATGCCGCACCTGCTGGCGATCAGCACCTCATCCCCCTTCTGGCACGGCATCGACACGGGCTTGAAGAGCTACAGGACGTCGGTCTTCCGGTCGCTGCCCCGTACCGGCATGCCCGACGAGTTCGCCAGCTGGGGTGACTACCGCCGCCACGTCGACGTGCTGGTGGAAGCCGGGGTCATCGAGGACGCCACCAAACTCTGGTGGGATCTCCGCCCCAGCGACCGCTACCCGACACTCGAGATGCGGGCCTCGGACATCTGCACCAACATCGACGATGCGATGACGGTGGCGTCGCTGTATCTGTGCCTCCTGAGCATGATGTACCGGATGCGCTCCGACAATCAGCGCTGGCGTCACTACTCCCGGATGTTGCTGAGCGAGAACCTGTGGCGGGCCCAGCGCTATGGCATATCCGAGGGGCTCATCGACTTCGGCAGGGGTGAGATCGTGCCCTATGACGAGCTGTGGGGTGAGCTGCTCGACATGGTGCACCGGGATGCGGTGGAGCTCGACTGCGTCGAGGAGCTCGAGCACGGCAACTTCATCCTGTCCAGAGGCACGAGCGCCGACAAGCAGGTCGCCACCTATCGCGAGGCGCTTGCCGAGGGCGTCGATCAGATCGATGCCCTCAAGCGTGTTGTCGACTTCCTCGTTGCCGAGACGGTGCGCGACATCTGAGACCCCGAGCGGGCCCAGCGGGGCCCCTCGGTAGGATCGCCTGACCCAACTCCCGGCGCTGCTCGGTGGCGGAGCCGAAGCAGGAGGTCTGCGATGTCGGACGAATTCTTTCAGGCGGTGTCGACTCCGATCGGATTCGGCGGTCTCGACTCGGATGATCCCTTCTCCTACAAGGTCTACGACCCCGATCGCACCGTGCTGGGCAAGCGCATGGAGGATCACCTGCGCATCGCTGTGTGCTACTGGCACTCCTTTGCGTGGCCCGGGTCGGATGTGTTCGGTGCGGGGACCTTCGACCGGCCGTGGATCCACGCAGCGGGCGACCCGATCGCAGCGGCCAAACAGAAAGCCGACGCCGCCTTCGAGTTCTTCGCCAAGCTCGGGACGCCGTTCTTCTGCTTCCACGACGTCGACGTCGCACCCACCGGCGACACGTTCGCCGAGTCGGCCCGCTTTCTCGACACGATGGTCGACTACGTGGCGCAGAAGATGGCGGAGACGGGCGTCGAGCTGCTGTGGGGCACGGCGAACGTGTTCAGCCATCCGCGGTTCGCCGCCGGGGCTGCGACCAACCCGGATCCGGAGGTGTTCGCCTATGCGGCCGCCCAGGTGAAGCACGCCCTCGAGGCGACCCACCGCCTCGGAGGCGCGAACTACGTGCTGTGGGGCGGCCGGGAGGGGTATGAGACGCTTCTCAACACCGACTTCGGGCGCGAGGGAGACCAACTCGCCCGTTTCCTCTTCATGGTGGCGGAGCACAAACGTGCGATCGGCTTCGAAGGCACGCTCCTCATCGAGCCGAAGCCCCAGGAACCGACCAAGCACCAGTATGACTACGACTGCCAGTCGGTCCACGGCTTTCTGGAGCGATACGATCTTGCCGGGGAGTACCGAGTCAACATCGAGGTGAACCACGCCACCCTGGCCGGTCACAGCTTCCACCACGAGATCGCGTACGCCGTCGAATCCGGGATCTTCGGGAGCGTCGATGCCAATCGTGGTGACTACCAGAACGGCTGGGACACCGACCAGTTCCCCAACTCCGTCGACGAGCTGTCGCTGGCCATGTACGAGATCCTGCGCGGCGGGGGGTTCACCACCGGTGGATTCAACTTCGACACCAAGCTGCGCCGGCAGAGCATGGCCCGGGAGGATCTCTTCCACGGCCACATCGGAGGCATCGACACCCTGGCACGGGCGCTGCTCGTGGCTGCCAAGCTGATCGAAGACGGCACCCTGGGCCAGGCGCGCGCCGACCGTTACTCCGGATGGGAGTCGGAGTTGGGCGAGGGCATCCTCGGCGGGGGCGAGACGCTGGCGACCTTGGAGGCGAAGGTGATGTCCGGTGCGATCGATCCTTCCCCGGTCTCCGGCCGGCAAGAGCATCTGGAGAACGTGGTCAACCAAGCGATCTGGTCGGTCGGCTGACCCCGACCAGCGGGAGCACCCGGTCGAGACTCCTAACCTGACAGAATGAGCTTCTTGCGGGTCGCCTGCGCCCAGATCAACCCGACCGTGGGCGACTTGGACGGCAACGCCGCGCTGATCCTCGATGCCATGGCCTGGGCGGAGCGCGGGCAAGCCGACGTGCTGCTGCTCCCAGAGCTGGTCGTGACCGGCTATCCACCAGAGGACCTCCTGCTGCGGGAGTCCTTCGTCGCCGGCAACGTCGCCGTCGTCGAGAAGCTGGCGGCGGCGTCGGGCAGCACAGCCGTCGTGGTCGGCTTTGTCGATCCGGTTGCTGAGATCGACCACCCTGACGACTCGGTACACCGAACCATCGCCAATGCCGCCGCCGTCCTCGCCGGCGGCGAGGTCAAGGGCGTCTTCCACAAGTGTCTGCTTCCGAACTACGGCGTGTTCGACGAGGCGCGCTACTTCGTCCCGGGGCGTTTCCCCGACCAGCTGTGGGAGATCGCCGGGATTCCGGTGGGAGTCTCGGTGTGCGAGGACATCTGGTCGCACTCCGGGCCACCGGGACGCCAGGCGGAAGCCGGCGCTGCCGTGCTGCTCAACATCAACGGGTCCCCGTACCACCACGGCAAGGGAACCGAGCGCGCCGCCCTGCTGGCGGACGAGGCGAAGCGCTCGGCAACACCCGTCGTCTATCTCAACATGGTCGGCGGCCAGGACGAGCTCGTGTTCGACGGCGACTCGATGGTGTTCGCGGCCGACGGCGAATGCCTCTATCGCGCAGCCCAATTCGCGGAGGAGCGTTTCGTGGTGGATGTGCCACTCGCCTCTCATCCGGTGCCACCGGCGGCTATCCGCGTCACTGCCTCCAGTCCCCACGGGGAGCAGACTCCTCGCACACCAGACCCCTCGCTGCCCAGGATGAGCGACGAGGAGGAGGTCTACACCGCATTGGTGACGGGGCTCCGCGATTACGTGCAGAAGAACGGCTTCGGCGAGGTGGTGATCGGGCTGTCCGGAGGGATCGACAGTGCGCTCACGGCGGCGATCGCAGTCGATGCGCTCGGTCCCGATGCGGTGTGGGGCATCACCATGCCGGCTCGCTACTCGTCGGAAGGGTCGTGGAAGGATTCGGAGGACCTCGCCGCCCGGCTGGGATGCCGGTTCGACGTGATCGCCATCGACTCGATCTTTGGCGAGTTCCTCGGGGCGCTGGGCGATGTGTTTGCCGGAACGCCCAGTGGAGTTGCCGAGGAGAACCTCCAAGCGAGGATTCGTGGTGCCGTCATCATGGCGATGTCGAACAAGTTCGGGGGGATGGTCGTCGCCACGGGCAACAAGTCCGAAATGGCCGTCGGGTACGCAACGCTCTATGGCGACATGGCCGGCGGTTACGCCGTGCTGAAGGACGTGTTCAAGACGCTCGTCTACCGCCTGTCCGAGTGGCGGAACCGGCGGGGCGAGGTGATCCCCAGGGCGATCATCGACAAGCCGCCCTCTGCCGAGCTCCGTCCCGACCAGAAGGACACAGATTCCCTCCCCGACTATGCCCTTCTCGACGAGGTCTTGCGTCGCTACGTCGAGCTGGACATGTCGGTCGAGGAGATTGTCGCCGCCGGGGTCGACCCCGAGCTGGTTGGACGCGTGGCGCGCATGGTCGACCGCAACGAGTACAAGCGGCGCCAGGCCGCCCCTGGCGTCCGCATCACCCGCAAAGCATTCGGCAAGGACCGCCGTCTCCCGATCACCAATGGCTACGATCCGCGCCGCTCATGAGCGTGCTGGGACAGATTCTCGTCGACGGCGTTGCACTTGACCCGGCCGAGGCAACGATCTCGGTGCTCGACATCGGGCTGCAGCGGGGATACGGCTGTTTCGAGAGCATCCGCTCGTACGGCGGCAAGCCGTTCCGGCTCGGACCGCACCTCGACCGGCTCGAGGGGAGCGCGGCGGCGCTCCGCATGCCGCTGCCCCATCGCACCGATCTGGAGCGTTGGATCCGCCACCGCGCCGCCGAGGGTGACTGCTCGGTACGCATCATGTGCACCGGCGGCCTCGACCAGAACGAGCCGGGCGTGGCGAGTCGGTGCATCGTCATCGCCAACACGCTGCCCGAGGTGCCACCGACGCTGCGGCTCCAATCGCGGGTCGCCCCCTGGCATCCCGATGGCGAGTGGTCGGAGCTCACGGCCGCCAAGACGCTCTCGTACGGACCCAACCTCGCCGCACGCCTCGCCGCGATCGCAGACGGCTTCGACGACGCTCTGCTCATCGGCCCCAGCGGCGCCGTGCTCGAAGGACCGACGTATTCGATCGGCTGGATCATCGGCAACCGCCTGGAGGTGCCCGGCCCGGAGCTCGGCATCCTGGCCGGCGTGACGACGACGGCCGTCTGTGAGGTCGCACCACAGCTGGGTCTCGACGTCGCTCCGGGCTCCTACCCCGTCGACCGGCTCTTCTCGGCCGACGAGGTGATGGCGATGTCGACATTGCGGGCGGTTCGCCCCGTGCTGTTCGTCGACGACGTGAAGCTTCGTCGCGGTCCGTATGGCGATCGGCTCAACCGGCTCTACGACGAGCTGGTCGAACGTGAGTTGTCGGCAGCGTGAGCGATACTCTGATCCTGCTGCGGGCGATCGACCGTCTCTACGCAGACGTCGTGACCGCACCCGAAGCCTGGGGCGAGCAGGCGTTCGCCGATTGGGCGAGCGACGCCACCGCCGGAGGCGTGACCAAACATCAGGCCCGCGCCGTGCGGCGGTGCATGAGGATGGCCGAGCGGCTGCGCGACTTCTGGCTGAGGGGCGAGGCCGCGGTGGTGGCGGACGACTGGCGCACCCGAGTCGACGTCGCCCTCGGTCCGCGGGCATGGCGACCGACCCTCGAGTTGGCGCGGCACGGCCTCGATTCGCAACCGTCCGCCGAGATGTTCGAACAGGTGCAGACCCGGTTCCGTGTCGTGAACTCGGAGCCTTGGATGGACGGCATGGACTACGACACATGGCTGACCACCGTCTCAGGTAGAGAGGACTAGTCCCGTTCGGCAGTACAATGGCGCCATGCAGTTCCGCACACGAGTTGGGTTCCTGATCGCTGTCTTCGCCGTGCTGGCCGCTGCCTGCTCTGGCGGCGACGATGGTGAAGGTACGACGACGACGGCGACTGAAGCCACCATCACCACCCTGGCCGATGCCGGCGCAGCAGGCTCCGGCTCCGAGGACGACTCGAGCTCGCAAGACACGACCACCACATCGGTGGTCGTCAGCGACGAGGAGGACGACGGTGTGGCGGTGCCCACGTTCTCGATCGTGAGTCGCGAGGAGGGCGAAGACGGCGATACCGTGGTCGTGCTGCTCGATACCGAGAGCTATGACACGCTGACGGACATCGATCTCCAGAACGTCGTGTCCGTCGTCGTCGACGACTTCCCCCCGGTGTACGAAGCCCATGTCGTCGACAGCGAGGAAGTCACCGCGCTCGTCGTGGCTCCTGCATCCGACATCGACGCCGAAGCCCAGCGGCTGATGGATCTTCACTACCTGGTGCGCCTCGAAGAAGGCTTCCGCATCGTCTACGTCGGTCCCTTCGAGGACACGCCGTCGGCGATCCTCGGTAGCTGAGGCTTTCGCCGCAAACAGGCTCGGGTCAGGGGGCGGCGGAGCTTGCCCACCCGAGCACCCTCATCTCGGGCCCCGAATCCGCAACGGCCCGCCCGTGGCCGTCTCGCAACGGTTCACCGGCCGCGCTCGTTTGGCGTACAGAGGTTGTGGATCTACAGGAGGAGCACGGCGGTGAGGAGGAAGCCGCCGAAGCCGACGAGGTCGGTCACGGTCGTCAGGAAGATGTTCGAGGCGAGGGCGGGGTCCTGACCCGTGCGGCGGAGCACGACGGGGATCGCCGCACCTGCGAAGCCGGAGACGACCAGGTTGACGGCGACCGCAACGGCCACGACGATCGCAAGCTTGCCGTTGCCCGTGACGGCGCCGACCAGCAGACCCGCGGTGATCGACATGGCGGATGCGTTGACGAGGGCGACGGCGGTCTCGCGACGGATGGCGCGTAGGGCGCGGCCCGGCGGCAGATCGCCCATCGCCATGGCGCGGATCATGACGGCGAGGCTTTGCGCTCCCGTGTTGCCGCCGAGCAGAGCCACCATCGGCATCAGCGCTGCCAGGATCGCATCCCGCTCGATGATGTCCTCGAACCGGCTGATGACGAATGCGATCAGGCCGGCGATGCCGAGGTTGACCAGGATCCACGGCAGACGCCGCCGTACCGATGTCCGCACCGGGGTGTAGACCCCCTCCTCCTCACCGGCGCCGACCATCACTGCGATGTCCTCGCCGGCCTCCTCCTGCACGGCTTCCATCGCTTCGTCCACCTTGACCATTCCGATGAGCGACCGGTTGTGATCCACCACCGGGAGTGCAAGCAGGCGGTAGCGCTGGATGAGCTCGGTGACAACCTCACGATCGGCGTCCACGGTCACCCGGTACGGGTTGTGGACCATGATCTCGTCGAGCGCCTGACCGGGTCGGGCGAACACCAACTCGCGGAAGGGCACGACGCCGAGTAGGCGCCGATCGTCGTCGACCACGTAGACATAGGCGAGGTTCGAACCGAGGTCGGCGTGGAGCCTGCGCAAGGCCTCGATCGCCTCGCCCGCACTCAGGCCGCTGGGCAGCGAGGCTACTTCCGTGGTCATCATTCCGCCCGCACTGTCCGGTGCGTAGGCCAGCAGACGGCCGATCTCGGCGGCGGCGAGCGGCTCGAGCTCCCCGAGCACGGCCAGGCGGGCGTCGTCGTCGAGCGCCCCGATGAGGTCGGCCGCTTGGTCGGCATCCATCTCGGCGACGAGTGCGGCGGCGCGTCTCGGGCTCATCTCCTCGACGACGTCGGCGGCTGCCTCGGGCCGCATCTCGTCGAGCACGTCGCCCGCATCCTCGGTGTCGAGGTCGACGATGAGGCCGGCCGCCGACTTCGAATCGAGTGCCTCGAGGATGTCCGCGGCGTCGTGCGGGTCGCCCTCGACCAAGGCCTCCCACTCGGCCTGGTGTGTGTCGATGTACTCCTCAGCGTCCTCAGGCCGGCGTCGTGCGAGGTCGCGCAGACGTTCGGTGACGGCTCTCTGGAACGGGAGTCTCATGGCGCACCGCATGGTAGGGGGGCCTGCTTCCGGCTCCCGGATGGTCGCGTGACCGGCCATCCCCAGGCGTGCTGAGGATGGCCGGACACAAGAACAGGCCCCCCAGGGGGGACGAGGGGGCCTGTCGACGGCCCGGGAAGAACCCGGACCACCCCAATCATATTGACCGACGACTCGACGTCGAGTCGGAAACCCGTCGTGGATTCGACGCCGCGGCGCCGCCTCATCAGGTCGGTGGCGGCGGCCACTCCGATCCGGCCAAGCGGCCGTACACTCCCTCAGATGAGCAACGCCTCGGAGGTTCGGCTCACTCAGTTCTCGCACGGAGCCGGGTGAGCATGCAAGCTCGGTCCTGACGAGCTGGCGCAGGTCCTGCGCCGCCTGAACAACTCAACCGCGGTGCGGAGCGACGACGTGGTCGTCGGCGTCGGAACGTCCGACGACGCTGGCGTGTTCCGTATCGCCGACGATCTCCTGCTCGTGCAGACCGTCGACTTCTTCACCCCCATCGTCGACGATGCGCGGACCTGGGGCCGGATCGCCGCGGCCAATGCACTGTCCGACGTCTATGCCATGGGTGGCCGCCCTGTCACGGCCTTGTCGGTCGTGGGTTGGCCACGTGAGACGCTTCCCATCGACATGCTGGGCGACGTGCTCGAGGGCGGCTCGGAGGTGTTGGCGGAAGCTGGATGCGTGCTCGTCGGTGGCCACACGATCGACGACAAGGAGCCGAAATACGGTCTGGCCGTCACCGGCATCGTTCACCCCGACGACCTCGTCACCAATGCGGGCGGTCGTCCCGGTGATGCACTCGTGCTCACCAAGCCCATCGGCACCGGCATCATCTCGACGGGTGTCAAGCGCGGCGATGCGCCGCCGCACGTTGCCGAGACGGCTGTTGCGGCAATGACCGGGCTGAACGCCGGCGCAGCCATCGCGATGCGCCGGGTCGGCGTGCGGGCGGCGACAGACGTCACCGGCTACGGCCTCCTCGGGCACCTCGGCGAGGTGGTGCGCGCATCGGGCGTGTCAGCCGAGATCGAGATCGATCGTGTGCCCGTGCTCCCCGGAGTGGCCGAGCTCATCGCCGCCGGGGCAATTCCGGGTGGAACCCGCCGCAACCTCGCCGCGGTGGAGCGGTTCACCGACTTCGGCCAGGTGGACGCAGCCCACCGGCTCCTGCTCGCCGATGCGCAGACATCGGGCGGTCTCTTGCTGGCCGTTGATGCGCCGTTGCTTGCCGCTCTGCTCCAAGCTCTGCAGGACGAGGGCGCCACCGCAGCCCACATCGGGCGCCTCACGGCGCGGACCTTCGCCGACGGACCGTCGGGACGGGTCGTTGTGCGATGAGCAAGTTGTGGTTGGTGGCGAGGCGCATCGGAGCGACGATCGCGGCGGGATGGCTGGCGCTTCGCCTCTTCGGTCCCGAGCTGGCCCGGTCGTACCCCCGGCCCCAAGTGCGTCCGATGCGGGTGCCGGGGCGGACGGTCTTCGTCGGTGAGCGCGAGTTCTTCGTACGCGAAGCAGGGCCACCTGATGCCGAGCCGCTGGTGCTGGTTCACGGCTGGAGCCTCGACTCGGAGATGACGTTCCACGCCGTGGTTCCGGAGCTGGCGGAGCGTTACCGGGTCGTCATGCCCGATCTCCGCAACCACGGCAAGTCCGACTGGATCCGGGGCGGCTACGACGTCGTCGACCTCGCCGATGAGGTCGCCGCCGTCCTCGACGCTCTGCAACTGCCGCCTGCGGTGGTGATGGGCTACTCGCTGGGAGGCCTGGTCGTCCAGGAGCTGACTCGCCGCCATCCCCGCCTCGTCAAGCGGATCATCCTCGCTGCCACTGCGGCACGGCCCGTTCCGTCGCGGCGGGTGCTGGCCCGTCTCGCCTTCTGGGCCGGGCGTGCCCTCCTCCGCATCAGCCGCTTCGAAGGGGCGCGGGTGACGGAAGGTGCGCTGAGAGCTGCGGGTGCGCTGCCCCCCGAGCACCGCCGGTGGATGTACGAGTCGCTGCTGCGGCGGGACGGCAATCTGTTCTACGAGGCCGGCGCCGCCGCCGTTCGCTTCGACTCACGGGAGTGGGTGGGGCGGCTCGGCGTCCCGGTGACCGTCGTGATTCCCACGGCGGACATCCTCGTTCCGACGGCGACCCAGCGCGAGCTGGCGGGGCTGCTGCGCCAACCCGACGTCGTCGAGCTGGAGGGCAGTGGGCACGAGGCGATCCTGTCCCGCGGCGCCGAGTTCGTCGACATCATCGACCGTGTCATGAAGGGCGACTGAGCTCCCGATTCACGATCTCCGCCAGCGCCTCCGGTGCTTCGATCACGACGTTGTGTCCGGTGCCCTGGACGATGTGCGACCGGCCATGACCGGCGGCGTCGTGGCCGGTGGCCGCCGTGGCATAGCGAGGATCGTCGCCGCCGGCGATCCAGAGCGGATCCGGCAACACTGCCGGATCGATCGCCGGCACCACCCCCTGTCCCAGTCCGCGGAGCGCAGCTGCGATCCCGGCGGCGGTGTTCTCCTCACGCAGCCGGCGGTCT
This sequence comes from Acidimicrobiia bacterium, assembly GCA_965216945.1. Taxonomy (GTDB): domain Bacteria; phylum Actinomycetota; class Acidimicrobiia; order Spongiisociales; family UBA5794; genus DATHZQ01. The sequence goes on from CBDCGU010000003.1 coordinate 2,251,500, forward strand.
GCTGCGGCGGTGTCTTGGTCGAGCCGGTGTGTCCCGACCAGGGGATGGGACAGCCACTCGTCGAGAAAGCGGGCCATTCCGTGCTCTTCGATGTGCTGAGCCAGCTCGGCGTCGGCCGTGGCTCGCTGCCGGAGAGCGGCGCCGGCGAGCCCTGTCGACGTGGACACGAGGATCAGCCTGGAAACGAGGCCGGGATGCCGCACCGAGAGGTGAGCGGCGACCCGCCCTCCCTGGGAGTATCCCAGCAGGACGTGCGGTCCCGCGGGCTCCAGCCAGCGAGCGAGGGCTGAGATCGTCGTGTCGAGATCGATGGGCGTGATGCGGGAAGCGCCGTGACCGGGAAGGTCGGGTGCCAGAGCACCAGTGTCGAGGCGGCCGGCCAGCGTCGTAAACATGCCGCCGTGCAGTGTCCAGCCGTGCAGGCAGACGATCGGCGGCTCGGGGCCACCGAAGCGGCGGATCGCCAGCGACCCGTGATCGGTGATGTGGTGTTCCAAGTCCTCGATTGAAGCAGGTGGCGGTCGTGGCACGACGTGAGACAATGCCCCATGGGCGAGCGACGGTCCCCCCGCGAGGCACGAGCCGACCTCGATGCATGGAGGAGCTCGTTCCCGGATGATCCGTTCGGAGGAGATGCGCATCTGCGTGCCGTGGCCAAGCGCCACCTCCCCGCCTCGCGGTTCGAGGCGATCGCACGAGAGGCCGCGGGGTTCGGGCAGCGGGTGACCGCCGAGCTGGCGCCGCTGGTTGCGGCCTACCAGGGACACCCACCGCGTTTGGAGAAGTACGACGGCATCGGCAACGCCGTCGAGCAGGTGGTGTTCGACGGCGAGTATCACCGGGCGGGCGCCATCGTGTGGGAGTCGGGGCTGCTGCGTCATGCCGCGGAGCCTGGAGCGTCCTTCGAGCAAGCCCACCTGTTCTACCTGGCCTCACTCGAAGGGGAGATGGGCCACATGTGTGCCGCGACGTGCACGACGGGCGTCGCCCGTGTCGTCCGCTGGGGTGCCTCCGATGAGGTGCGGGCCCGTTTCCTGCCGTCGCTGACGCAGGACGATGCGACCCGGGCGATGCGGGGCGCCCAGTACCTCACCGAGGTGCAGGGCGGCAGCGACGTCGGGGCGAATGTCGTGTCTGCCCGCCCGGACGGCGAGGGTGGGTGGCTGCTCGACGGGGAGAAGTGGTTCTGCTCGGTGGCGGACGCCGATGTCTTCTTGGTGATGGCGCGGCCCGAGGGTGCCGCAGCGGGCACGGCGGGCCTCGGTTGCTTCCTCGTTCCCAGGCTGATCGACGGCCGCCCCAACGGCTTCGCGATCCGGCGACTGAAGGACAAACTCGGCACCACGTCCATGGCATCGGCGGAGATCGACTTCACCGGCGCCCGCGCCGATGCGGTCGGCGACCCTCGGCACGGTTTCGGTCTCATGGTCGGTGGGATGCTCAACGCCAGCCGCTGGCTCAACGCCGTCGGCAACGTCGGGATCATGCGGCGGGCCCACCTCGAGGCTGCCGGCTACGCCCGGGTGCGGCGGGCGTTCGGCCAGCCCATCTCGGGCTACCCGGCCGTGCGGCAGTTGCTGGCCGGCATCAAGGTCGAATGGTTGGCGGCGCTGCACTCGACGTGGGCTCTCACGGCGTTGGACGAGCTGGCCGATCGCCACGGCAGCGGCGAGGGCGGGATCGGCGACGACGACCTGGGCTTCCACCGGTTCCTCGTCAACGCCAACAAACTGGTGACGTCGCAGGCATGCACCTCGGCCGTACGCGACGCCATCGAGGTCTTGGGCGGCAATGGGGCAATCGAGTCGTTCAGCGTCCTGCCTCGGCTGCTGCGCGACAGCGTCGTCTACGAACAGTGGGAGGGGACGCACAACGTCCTCGCCGCTCAGATCGCCAGGGACATGGCGAAGCTGGGCCTGCTGCCGCTGGTGATCGAGCGTATCGGCGCACTCGCCGCAGAGGCAGATCACCCGCTCCTCGTTGCCGCAGTGGAGGCCGCCGCTCAGGACGCCGAGCGCGCCGTCGCCGATCCCCAGTTCGCCGCCTGGCACTTCCGCGGCATCGTGGTTCGCATGCTCCGCACGTTCCAGGCCGCCCTGATGGCCGTCGCGGCGGCAGACGAGCCCGAGCTGGGGGAGGAGTTGCGCGCCGCCGCCGAACTGCTGGCGACCGGCTTCCTCGATCCGGGCTACCGGCCCGAGGACGACCCGGGCTATCCGAGGCGGATCAACACGGTGACGGGATCAGACGTCTGACTCCGGCGGCGTTGATTCCCGCGGGACGTTGACGGCACGACACCAATCGGGCACGGCGCACCGCATCGAACGCAGCACCGATTGGAGCGAGCCGACGGTGAGCTTCACGGTTCCCCCGGCATCGTTGCGGTCGATGTGCCAGTAGCCGGCGGGACCGGCGTCGAGCACGCATGTCTCATGGACGCCATGGCTCCCGTCGGGGTCGGTCCACACGCTCGAGATGGTCCACTCGACCCGCCGATGTGCGACGGCGATGAGCAGGCGATCCGCCCAAACCGGTTCGAGACCGCTGCTGACCAGGACGCCGAAGCTGGTCTCCTGATCGTGCTCGTGGCTTTGCGCCGCTCGCCAGGCGTCTGCCGGGATGACAACGGAGCCGGTGAAAGGGGTTTGCGGGCGCTGCCCGACCCCGGTGATCTGGGCGAGGAGCAGCGGGATCTCGACGGGCTCGATGCGGCGCAGCTCGAAGACCTCGCCGTCCACGGGCCGTCCCCACACGGCGCTCGCATCTCGGGACCAGATCGTCGAGTGGTACGGCAGATCGGCCGTGATGCATTCGACCGACACCACCAACCTGGCCTCCGTCATGTCGGCAACGATCCTCCGTCCTTCCTGGGTGGCGTTGCCGTTGTGAGCCAGGTGCAGCCGCTCGAGACGGCGCACCGCATCCGGCGGGGCGGGTGGGGGTGGGGCGCCGGATGCGAGCAGCATGAGGGCCGGGATCAGGGAGCGGGGGAGTCGGACGTGGGCAGCGGGAGGCATGGGGGCAGCGTACCGAGCCTACAATCACGATGTCAAGGTCTATATATCGTTAGATAACGTCAAGCACTCGGCGCTTCGAGTTGGTCGCCACCGACCGAGTCAGACCGAATCGAGAACACCGAGCGAGCGGCCAGCCAGGTCGTGATCGGCACGGCCGCAACCAGACCGATGCTGCCGATGAGGGTGCGCGTGATCTCAACCGCCACGATCTCCGAGTTTGCGATGGCTCCGAGGCTCTGATCGGACAGAACGAAGAGGATCAGCAGTGGGAGTGAGGCTCCGGCGTAGGCGAGCAAGAGCGTGTTCACCGTCGAGGCTATGTGGTCGCGACCGATGCCCATTGCCCGGCGGAAGACCGTGGCCCGCCCTTGGTCCGGGTCGGTGGCGTGGATCGTCCAGACGGCCGACGCCTGGGTCACGGTGACGTCGTCGAGCGCTCCTGCGGTACCGAGCACGATGCCGGCGAGGAGCAAGCCTCCGACGTCGATGCCGTCGAAGAGCGACAGCAGCGTGCTCTCCTCCGAAGCGAACCCCGAGAAGCGAGCTGCGGCGACCGCCAGCGACGACAGCACCGCGGTGAGCACCAGGGCGCTGACCATCCCGACCAGGGCGACCGTTGTCATGCGCGTGAATCCGTGCGCCAGATAGAGCGTGACGTAGGCGATGGCCGCAGCCCCGACGACGGCGACGAGCACCGGGCTTCGCCCCTCCAGGATGGCGGGAAGCACGAACAGCAGCAGGATCGCCAGGCTGGCGGCGAGGCCTGCGACCGCCAGGACGCCACGCCACCGCCCAACTCCGATGACGGCGATGACGAACAACAATGCGGCCACGATGAGGACCGGGCGGCGCTGGAAGTCTCCGGTGAACTGGTAGGCGATGGCAACGTCGGGCGGCGCCACGGTCAAGATCTCGGGTGGCTCACCCGGAAAGAACTCGACGATCGCCTCGTCACCCACGGCGAGGCGCACTGCGGCGTCGGTCGGTCCGGCGACGTAAACGGCACGCCGTGATGTCTCGCCGTCGGCCACATCGATGGTCAGTGCCCGGCACGAAGCCTCCGCATCGAACGGGCACGGGCTCGTCTCCACGGCGATCACCGCACCGTTGGGCGTGCGGCGCGCCAAGATCGCGGTCGCCCCGACGTCGAAGTCGGGATTCAGCGCCGAGGGGGGAAACGACTGCACATACACGCTGCCGGCGTCCGGGCCATCCAAGAGGCTGAACTCGACCGTCGTACATGCCAGCTGGTCGGCCCCGGCACATGCCGCCTCGGTCACCGCGACGATCTCGGCGGCGTAGAGCTCGCTGGGCACCCCCAGGACCGCCAGGTTGCTCTTGTCGCGCGCCTCGCCGGTGGGGCGAAGCATCACCAGACCGGCGGCCGTCAGGATGGCGAGACCAATGGCAACCCAGACCACGACGTCGATCCGCCGTGGTGGTGTGGCTTCCCGTTGCGGCGAGAACTCGTCCCACGCCGCATCATCCATCTCGTGGGGCTGGTCGTGCACCGGGGCATGTTGCCATCTATCTCGTGGCGTATCATCTGCCGGTGCGGCCAACGATTGCCATACTCGGCGCCGGTTCCATGGGCGAGATCTTCGCCGAAGGGTTGTTGCGCGCCGGCTGGGACCCCGCCGAGCTGATCATGGCGGCTCGCCGGCCCGAGCGTGCCGCCGAGGCGACCCGTCACACCGGTGTGGCGGTCGTGCTCGATGCCGCAGAAGCGGCGCACGGTCGTGACGTGGTCGTCGTTGCGGTCAAGCCGAAGGATGTTCCTGTGCTGATCGAGCAGCTGCAGGACGCCATCACACCGGACCAGCTCATCGTGTCCCTGGCGGCCGGCGTGCCCCTTGCGGTGTTCGAGCGCGCCTTTCCCGACGTCGGTGTTGTCCGCAGCATGCCGAACACGCCCGCCGCGGTCGACGAGGGCATGACGGCGTACTGCGGCGGGCATCACGTCGACGGGGCGGGCCTGGAGCGAGCCGCCTCCGTGCTCGGCGCCGTCGGTGACACCATCCACCTCTCGGAGGACCTTCTCGATGCCGTGACCGCGGTGTCCGGCACCGGCCCCGCCTATGTCTTCCTGCTCGCCGAGGCGCTGACCGAGGCGGCGATACGCGAGGGCCTGCCCCACCACGCCGCCGAGCGACTGGTACACCAGACCTTGCGGGGAGCCGGCCTGCTGCTGGCCACGTCGGACAAGAGCGCCTTCCGGCTGCGTGCCGAGGTGACGTCGCCCGGAGGCACGACTGCGGCGGCGATGCACACGCTCGAGGACGGCGGTTTCCGTGCGCTGATGGAGGATGCGGTGCGGGCGGCCGCATCCCGCTCCCGCGAGCTCGGTGCCATCGTCGATGCGGACCCCGAGGGCTAGGCGTGGTCTCGACGCTGGGTCGGGCCGTGCTCGCCGTGACCGAGCGCTCGGTCGTCCAATCGATGTTCACCAGGACGGCGCCGGGCCGCACGCTGTCGACACGTTTCGTGGCTGGAGAGACCCTCGACGAAGCGGCGGCGGTGGCTGCGGAGCTGAACGAGCAGGGAGCGCGCGTGTCGCTCGACCACCTGGGAGAACACGTGTCCGACGCCGACCAGGCTCGGGCGGCCAAGGACGACTATCTGGCCGCACTGCGCCGGATCGAATTGGACGGGCTCGACGCCAACATCTCGGTGAAGCTCACCCAGCTGGGCCTGGGCCTCGACGATGACCTGGCGTTGCGATCGCTCGACGAGCTGGCAGAGCACGCCAACGGCATCGGCAGCTCGGTGACCGTGGACATGGAGGAGAGCCAGCACACCGAGGCGACGATCGACATCTACGAGAGGGTGCAGCGCGCCCGTGGCAACGTGGGTCTGGCAGTGCAGGCCTACCTCAAGCGGACCCGGGACGACCTGGATCGCATCATCCCCGCGGGGGGCCACGTCAGGCTCTGCAAGGGGGCGTACGCCGAGCCCGAGTCGATCGCATACCAGACGAATGGGGAGGTGGACGCATCGTTCGATCGCCTCGCCGCGATCCTGATGGGCAGCGAGGGTATCGGTCTGGCGATCGCGTCCCACGATGAGGCGAGGATCGCCGCCGCCCGGCGGTTGGCCGTCACCCGCAACGCGTACCACGAGTACCAGATGCTCTACGGCGTGCGGTCACCCTTGCAACGACAGATGATCAGCGAGGGCCTGAATGTGCGCGTGTACGTTCCTTACGGTTCGGCGTGGTATCCCTACCTGACCCGGCGCATCGCCGAGCGGCCGGCCAACCTGTGGTTCTTCCTCAGGGCCGCCGTTGGCAGAACCTGACACGCCGCGCAGTGAGCTCAGCCGTTGGCCGGAGCGTTCCTGCCGGTCACCCACACGCCTCGATAGCCACACGTGCAGTGGAACCGCACGTGGATGCCCTCGTCGGTGTTGGCGACGGAGTCGATCGCCGAGTAGCCCAGGAGCACATGCGAGTCGTGCTGGGGGCAGTAGACGTCGAACATCGGTAGTCCTTCCTCGTGTGTCAGTGTGCGGTGCGCAGCCCTGCGATCTCCGAGCGGAGGTCGTGGAGCTTGGTCAACATCGACGCACGGTCGGCAAGCGGTGCGTTGCTCGTGCGGAGGGTCTCATAGGTGCTCCGCGTCAGGCTCAGCTCTGCGAGCAGAGCGTCGAAGGTCGTGCTGGTGGCCATGGTCTCGTCCCTATTGGCAGTGGTTTCCTGACTGTAAGGAGTCATTGCTCCTTGATTGCTTACAGCATAGTCGACTAGGGTAAGGAGTCAAGTGGACTTCTCGCATTACACCGATGAGCCCGTGCAGCTGGCGATGCAGCTCGTCAACACCCGCAGCCCGACCCGCGACGAAGATCGGCTGGACGACGTGGACGGCCTGCGTACCTTCCTCGCGGGGATCAGCGACGAGTGGCAGGCGCCGGCTTGGGACCCGACGCCGCACGACGTCGCGGCCGTGCAGGCGCTGCGAGCACGTCTGCGGAGAGTCTTCAACGCCACCGACGATGCGGAAGCTGCCGAGATACTGAACGAGATCCTGGCCGAGGTGCACGCCACACCGCGGGTCAGCGTCCATGACGACGTACCCGCCCACCTGCACTTCGAGCCTGCGGGCGCAACCCCGGCCGACTGGCTGGGAGCGATCACCGCGATGGGGCTGTCCGTCGTGTTGTGCGACCACCACAGTGATCGGTTTGGCGTCTGCGGATCCGATCGGTGCCAGCACGTCTTCATCGACACATCCCGCAACCGGAGCCGGCGGTATTGCTCGGACACATGCGGCACTCGCGAGCACGTGGCGGCCTACCGCCGCCGCAAGAGGCTCTGAGCGATCGGCACGACGATCGTGGCCGGGCCTCGAGCTCGGCCGGCGGCTGGCTTTGCCCCCCGGCGTTAGGCTCTCGCCGATGAAGCGTGGTGTGATCTACCTGTTGCTCGTATTGGGCCTTCTGCTGTCGATGGTCCCAGCGGCCCTCGCCGCCGACTCGGCTGAAGTGGCCGCCGTCGTCGCGGAGACCGGTGTCTTCGTCGAGCCCGGAACCACCGTGTCCGAGGGGAGGGTGTCGGAGATCGTCGCGGCGTTGCGTGACGACGGCGAGAACATCTCCATCGTCGTGCTCGCCGACGAGCCGACGGGTGGTGCGACGACGTTCGCCGATGCGGTCGTCAACCAACTCGGACAAGGGGTCGTCTTGGTGCTCGCTGCGGAGAGCGCCGGGGCCGCCGGCTTCCCGGAGCGGTACGGCGAGGCACAGATCGACTCCGCCGTCGATGCGTCGCTGGACGGACAGACGGACGAGGAGGCAGTCGAGCTGTTTGCCGAGTCGCTCCTCGGTGCCGGCGTTCCCGCCGACGAGCCTGCAGCGTCATCGAGCAGCTCCGGCTCGTCGGGCGGTGGCGGAGGCGGACTCCTCGTCTTCTTGCTGCTGGCGGGCGGTGCTCTTGTGGCCTTTCTCTGGTGGCGCTCCCGCCAGAACAAGATCAAGGGCCCCAAGCTGCATCCCAAGCTGGCCGAGGCCAAGGAAGCCGTGCAGGAGCAGATCAACGACGTCGCCAACGATCTCATCGACATGGAGGGCGAGGTCCGGGTCGCCGACAACGAGCGAGTCGACGAGTTCTACGACGGTGCGGGGGCCACATACAACGAGGTGACGGAGAAGTTCCCCACGGCCAACACCCCCGAGGCGATTCTCGAGCTCTCCAACGATCTCGACGAGGCGATCTGGCAGCTGGACTCGGCCGAGGCGATCCTGGACGGCAAGCCGTTGCCCGACCGGCCGGTCCCCAAGACCCTCCCGAAGCCCGAGCCTCCCCAGGCTCCGCCGCCGCAACCGGAGCCCGATGGCGGGTCCTCTCTGCCGCCGCGCCCCCAGTACGACCGACCTTCGTACGACCGTCGTTCAACACGCCGCAGCAGTCCGGCGGGGCCCGGGCTGATGGAGATCCTGATGGGCATGGCCGGGGCGATGATGGCGTCGCGCGGGCGCCGCGGTACCCCCAGCCGTAGTGCCGGCGGCCGTTCGAGCCGCGGCGGTGGCGGGATACTCCGCCCAGGCGGTGGCCTCGGTGGGTTGGGCACCACCTCGGGTTCACGACGGGTGCCGCCGCCCCAGTTCCCGACGGTGCCCTCGCCGCGTTCGTCCGGGAGTGGCCCCACGGCCTCCCGCACGTCTGGCGGGCGTCGCCGCATCCGGACCGGAGGCAAGCGCCGCCGCCGATGACTCCTTCGGCGGCGTACCCCTAGAATCGACCTGCTTACCGTCAGTGGAAGGACATCTATGGGTTTCTTGAAGCGACTCTGGGGCTACATCACGACTTTGTTCCGCACCACCGCCGAGAAGGCGATGGATCCAGAGGTCGAGATCGAGCAGGCGATCAATCAGGCGCGCAAGCGTGACCAGCAGCTGCGCAACCAGGCCGCCAAGGTCGTCGCCCACCGCAGCCAGATCGAGAACAAGATGGAGAAAGCCGCCGACGAGGTCGGTGAGGCCAGGGAGATGGCGAAGCAGGCGATCCTGAAGGCCGAGGAGTCCAAGGCCGCCGGCAATGCCGAGGACACCGACAAGTGGACCAGGACGGCTCAGGCGCTGGCGATGAAGCTCCAAGCGTCGGAGAACAACCTCAACACCCTCAAGTCGCAGTACGAGACGGCGGCCGCCCAGGCCGACAAGGCCAAGGACGCCGTGCAGCAGAACGCCATGCGAGTGCAGGAGCTGGCGGCGAAACGCATGGAGCTGCTCGGTTCGCTCGAGGCGGCCAAGATGCAGGAGTCCGTCAACCAAGCAGTCGATGCCCTCTCCAACACGATGGACTACGAGGCGCCCTCGCTCGAGAAGGTCGAGGAGAAGATCGAGGCGCGGAAGGCCGAAGCCATGGCCAAGGCCGAACTGCGCGAGGCCACACCCGCCGGCGCCGAGGCCGAGCTGAAGGAAGCCATCAACATGGTTCAGGCCGACGCCAAGCTGGAGGAGCTGAAAGCGGAGCTGGGCCTGAGCAGCTGAGCTGCCACGTCTGCAACGCAGAAACGCCCCCGGGAGCCCCGGGGGCGTTCTTCATGCCGCCCTTGGCGCGCTACGGAGCCCGATGAGCGCTACATCCTGGCGATCCAACGGTCATTCGGTGGTGAGGTCGCGGTGAGCCGTGCTCCATACCTTCGCCAATCCAACCCATCGCTGCGGGGTCTACTCGAGTACGGCCCGCAGCTCAGGAAAGGAGACGGTATGCGCACAGACACAGGCACCACCGGTGCGGTGCGCTGGAGGCCCGTCGTGTTGCGGCTCACCCTCGTGGTCGCCGTGTTGACGGTCCTCACGGCAACGCCCGCCATCGCCAAGCCCGGCACGGTCGTCCAGGCGACGACGATCGTCCAAGAGCACAACTTCGATGGGACTCCCAACGAGGATCAACCTCAGGTGGGGGTCGCACGGCTCACCCGTGAGGCCGACGGTCTCACGGCGAAGGCCCAGGTCGAAGGTCTGATTCCCGGGGGCGTCTACACCTTCTGGTGGGTCGTCGTGCAGGAAGACGGCACATTCCCCGAAGACATCTATGTGCAGTACGGAGATGGGGCGATCGCCGCAGGCAACGGGCGAGCGGTCGCCTACATGTCGGCAGCGGTCGGCGACGGCAGCATCGCGGGGTTCGCCCCGGGAGGCACCGAGATCACGTTCGCCGATCTGGAGGACACGATGGGGTCCCTGGTTCGAATCGAGATCGCATACCACGGCCAGGCCGAGGATGCGGGGGACGACTTGGACGTATGGCTCTCCGACTTCTGGACCGGTTCGGCCTGCCCACCGGACACACCCAACCCGAACCCGGCGCAGCCGCACTGCCCGGTGTGGTACGCCGCGACGTTCACCTGATTGCGCAGGGATGACCACGGTGTGGGGAACAAAGAAGGGGATCTGCTTCGGCAGATCCCCTTCTTGTCAGCGTGAGTGGCTGGGCTGCTACCGACCGATGCTCACCAGCACAGGGTCGTGGTCGGAGGAACGGTACGGGCCGGGGGCCGTGATGCTCGTATCGAACCAGTCGAGCACCCGCGGTTCGTCGGCATTGATGTGCCAGATTGCCGCACGCTCCACCCGGTGCGTCATCGACGGGGTGGTGAATGCGTAGTCCAGCAGCCCGCGGCCGATCCACGGCGCCGAGAAGCTGGCGAAGAAGTTGAACGAGTACGGGTCCGGGTCGTAGGCCCGCACCAGGTTCACCAGCTCCGACTCCAGCGTCAGCACCGGGTCCTCGTTCAAGTACGAGTTCAGATCGCCGAGCATGAGCACGTCGGGATTGCCGGTGGAGGCCACCAGCTCGTCGACGAACTCGAGCACGCGCTCGGCTTGGGCCACCCGCGCCGGATTCCAGCACGACTGCCCGTCGTCTTGGTCGTCGTTGTCTCCCGTCGCAGCCGAGCAGCTCTTCGACTTGAAGTGGTTCACCATGACGGTGAACTCGCCGCCGCGCCACCGGAATGTCTGGGCAATCGGTGGCCGGCCCAGCGGATCGGTACGGCCTTCCGGGATCTCATCGAACGCCGGATCCGCGATCGTCACCGGATCGCCCACCGCCGTGACGCTGTCGGTGCGGTAGATGATCTCGTTGCGGATCGGGTAGCTGTTGTAGTAGTCCAACTCGCCGATCCACTCCCAGGTGGAGGAGGGATCTGCGTCGTTGAGGGCGCTCACCAACGTGAGGATCGGTGTGTGCGCCAAATCGTTCTCGATCTCCTGGAGCCCCACGATGTCGGCGTCCATCGCCAGGATCGCCGCCACGAGTTTGTCGGTCTGCACCGCCAGTTGATCGGCGTCGGACGCACCGCGGCCACCGAGCGTGGTCCAGTAGTTGAGGACGTTGAAGCTTGCGACCTTCAGATTGCCGCCCACGTTCGGAACGCCCGGCCGCGGGTTGGTCGGTTCGAACACGACGGCGCTCGCATCCTGAGGCTGCACCCGGTAGTTGCCAAACGAGAAGTTGATGGCTCCCGTCAGCCGGCGAACCGAGTCACCGAGGCGCAACGTCTCGCCGCCGTGGAAATAGGGAACCGGCAGCGGGTTGGACGCCGTCGACCCGTCGTCGAGCAGGAAGCTGCGAGCCATGTTGTCGTCGGCGAACGCCGTGGCATCCGGTCCGGTTGGGAACTCGTTGGTCGGCTGTTCGACGACTGTCGACTCGCCGAGCCACACCTCGCCGAAGCGATGCAGGTTGAACGTGTCGGTCACCTCCAACGGCCCGGGAAAGCGAACGAGCATGCCCTCGACCGACTCGGCGTTTGCGTCGTACGTCCTGGCATCCAGCACGGTGGGGTGGATGACGAGCCCCGAGCGGCAGATCGTCGCCTCGTCGAGGAACTCGATCTGTGTGTTGCCGAACTGCTCGTCGATCTCGCCACGTACCCGCACGAGATCACCGACCGACGGATCGAACGCCGGCGACCAGGTGTCGCGATGGCTCACGAAGATGCCGTCCGACGTCGCCGCATTGCCGTCACCGCGGCGGTCCTGGATGAAGAACCCGCTCAGTTGATCCGAGCGCTGGAGGTCGACGGTGACGACCCCCTCGGTGACGACCCCCTCTTCTCCGTCGATCGGGCTGTCGTCGCCATCCCCTTGGATCTCATAGATGGGCGTGAACGGATCGCCACACCCTCCGTGGTCACTCGCCGCAGCGGCAATCGGTAGAACGGCAACGATCATGAAGCCTGCCACAAGAATCCCCAGCAAGCGTCTCACGCTCACCCCTTTCCCTCTGCTCCCGTTGAATCTACTCGCCTGAGGGCCGCCGCGCTCGGCGACATTCGTCGCCGGCAGGCCGCTCCTCACTCCGCGGCCGACGAGATCCGAACTCGCCGGATAGGCTGCGATGATGTCGAGCGTCGTACCGCCCTTCACCACGTCGGCCGACGTGTACGACGTCATCTACCAACACCTGCCATACGACGAGCAGGTCGCACTGCTCAGCCGGCACGTGAAGAGGCTGGCGCCTCATGCGGATTCGCTGCTCGAAGTGGGATGTGGCACCGGGCAGTACCTGGTCCGCCTCATGGGGACGTTCTCGGTCGAGGGCGTCGACATCTCCCAGCAGATGCTGGACGTGGCGGCAGCCCGGATTGGCGACGTGCCGCTGCACGCCGGCGACATGCGGACATTCGACCTGGGTCGCACGTTCGACGTCGTGGCGTGCTTGTTCAGCTCCATCGGCTACATGGCGACCGAACCCGACCTGCGTCTGGCCGTGGCCAACATGGCCCGCCACCTCGACGCAGACGGCGTTCTCATCGTCGATCCCTGGTTCACGCCGGAGGACGCCATCGACGGGTTTGCCGGCGGCATCGTCGAGCAGCAGGACGATCTGGTCGTCTCGCGGGTGTCCTACAGCCGGATCCAGGGCCGGACCACGATCACGGACATGCATCACGTCGTTGCCCGCCGCAATGTGGGGATCGCCCACTACGTGGAACGTCACGAGATGGGCCTCTTCTCCGACAGGGAATACGCGGAGCTCTTCGCCGAGCTCGGCTTCCACGCCGAACGTGTCGACGACGTTGCCTGGATGGGACGCTCGCGGTGGGTGGCGCAGCGGCGTTGATCCTCTGGTGGACGAGGCCCGGTTTCGGCGCTCTAGCATCCACGCGGTGACGGCCGGACCTCGTAGCGGACATCTGGATCGCAATCACGCAATGCCCCTCTGGGCGCAGCTGCTGAGCGACCTGCGCATACGACTCGAAGCCGGCGAGTTCAACGAGCGATTCCCCACCGATCAGGAGTTGGTTGAGGAATACGGTGTGAGCCGCCACACCGTCCGCGAAGCGGTTCGGCGCATTCAGGCGGAAGGCATCCTCGATCGCCGGCGAGGGCGTGGCACGTACGTGAAGACGGTCGAGTTCGTTCAGCCGCTGGGCTCGCTGTACTCGCTCTTCCGCTCGATCGAGGCAGCCGGCATCGGTCAGACCAGTGTCGTGCTCGCCAAGGAGGTGCGCCGCGACCCGGGGGTAGCCGAGCGGCTCGGCCTCGACGCCGCCGCGGAGCTGTTCTTCCTGGAGCGGCTTCGTTTGGCGGGGGAGCGTCCACTGGCGGTCGACCGGGCCTGGGTGCCCAACGAGATCGCGGCGCCGCTCATGCAGGCCGACTTCGGCAGGACCGCTCTGTACGACGAGCTCGCCACCCTGTGCGGGATCCAACCCGAGAAGGGCAGCGAGATCATCCGGCCGGTGATACCCGACGAGGACGACCGGAAGCAGCTCGGTCTCGGTGAAAAGGAGCCGGCGTTTCTGATCGTGCGCAGCACCGCCGCCGCCGGACGGCCCCTCGAGTGGAGAGAGAGTGTCGTTCGTGGCGACACCTATAGCTTCCGCATCGACTGGCACGATGGCCCCGGCGTTCCCGAACTGGTGCGGAACCCCGAGCAGTAGGGGCGTTGGCGAGCGCGGCGGAGCCCCGACCGACGAGGTTTCCAGCGTTGGCGGCTCGAGCCGGCTACAGGCTGCGCAGCCGTGCGGCGGTGGCCTCGGCGCGCTCGACGAGATCGATCCACAGCTGTTCCGTGCCCTTGTGCTGCCAGGCGAGGCCGCGCCACCGGGCGGCGGCGCTGTCATGCAACTCGGCCAGCTCCGTATCGGTCGTCGCATGCTGCCGGGTGGGCCGCATCATCACGAGGCCGGTGCGCACCGTGCCCAGCGCACCGGGCGGGTCCAAGGGGCCGATCGAATCGTGTCCGTCCGGCACCGTGCCCTCCGTATCGGTCAAGGCCGGTGCCGGCCGCAGCCGGTCGCCCAGTTCCAGGAGGACGGTGCGTTGGTCGAGCGCCCTGTCTCGCAGCTGCGGATAGGCGGCGGCCAGCGCGTCGAGCCATGGCACCGCCCAGTGGATGACCCGGTCGGAGACGAGGAAGCGGCGGTCCTCGAATGCCCGGGTGGCGATATGGGGCTCGTCACGCTCCCAGGCGTCCGCCTCGGCGACCGCCAGCCCGGCAGCGAACGCGGCAATCGATCCCAGATGCGTGTCCGGAAGCGTGTGCGACCAGCGGGCGGTGCGGGCGGCGAGATCCTCCGTCGGGTCGAAGAAGCCGACGGTCGCCGATTCGGTCGCCGGCACGTCGTCCCATTCCTCGGGCTCGGCGTCGATGAGGGAAGCCCACAGATCCGCTTCGTCTCGCGCTCCTTCAGCGGCAGAAGTCACTGCACCGGCCTCCCGGGATCAGATGCGTGGTCTCAATACCGATATGCATCGAGTGTGGGCTTGACCGGGCGGGCCAGCCAGGTCGGGCGGCGGAGGTTTCCGGGGCCCGGGCCCGGCTTCGTCAGGTCGCGCCACTCCTTATAGATCTCGTGGGCTTTGGCGGTGTCGACGAAGACGTCGCCGTAGCGGTCGCCGGTGTGCGCCGGGGTGAGCCGAACCCGTTGGTGCCACGCATGCATGCCCGACACCGGATCGGGGTGTACGGGGAAGGCGAGGTTCTGGTTCACCCCGGCATCTTGCCACCAGATGCGTTCGCTGTCGGGGTCGTCCGAGGCGAACGGGCCGATCCCCTTCTTCTGCCGCAGCATCCAGCCACTCTCGTCGTGTGAGATCTCGACCAGCGCCGACGACCAGCGTTCGTTGCCCGAGTCATCGGCCAGACGCCACCGTCCCAGGTGGTGAGAGGCGGCAACGACCCCGGGTCGTATGCCCTCGGTACGCCACACCCGCATGACGAAGTATCCGATATCGGTGTTGATTCGGATCATCTGCCCCGTGGCGAAGTCGAGGGCGTCTGCGTCGCTCGGGTTCATCCACAGCGGGTGGCCGTGGCTGATCTCGTAGAGGTATTTGGCATTCCCGGAGCGGGTGTGAATCAGCGTCGGCAGACGGAAGATCGGCAGCAGGATGCGCTCGTTGCCCGCCATGTCCAGGTCACGCCAGTAGACGTGGGTCTTCAGGTAGGTCGGGATGGACTCCTCTTCCCACCCCCATTCGGCCATCGTCGTCGAGTGCCACTCCAGCTTCTTGCTCCGGGACGCAAATCCGGTCCTGCGCACTCCATCGACGTCGACGCCGGGCGACTCGGGGGAGACGGCCCGCTCGTGAACCTGGTAGACGTCCTTCCCCACCTCGACCGCCCCGTATTTGCGCATGTACTGGAGGGAAGTGAGGCCCTCCGCCGCTGCCTTGTCCGGCAGTCCCGGAACGCTGTTGTCGAACATCCACCCGTAGTACTCGTCCACCGAGACGGGCCGGTTCGGGTCGACCGGTGATTCGAACCACCGCTTGATGCCCAGCGAACCGTCCGGGTCGATGCGCCAGGAGAGATCGATCCAGAACTCGGTCTCCTCCCACACCTCACCCGGATTCGCCTCGTACGACCGATCGAACGTCTCCCCGGCGCGCTCGCCGGCGACTCGGAGCACCGGCTGGCGGAAGCCCAGCCAGCGGCCGGCGTGGGTCTCGTAGGAATGCGTGTCGTGGCGCTCGGAGGCGACCCCCATCGGCAGCACATAGTCGGCGAACCACGCCGTCTCCGACCACGTTGGCGTCAGCGCCACGTGAAGCCCGACCTTGGTCTCGTCGGTCAGGACCTCGAGCCACGAGAAGCCGTCCGGATTCGTCCAGACCGGGTTGTAGACCCTCGTGAAGTACACGTCGAGCTTGCCGCGGCCTTCCTTGATCATGTGGGGGAGAAGGATCGACATCTCGTGATGGGCGAACGGGTACTCGATCGGCCAGAGCATCTCGTTCCACCGGCTGTGGGGCGGGGGCATGTTCCAGTGTTCGGGCTTGAACTTGTCCCATGCGCTTGGCGACGTCCCACCCCGGGTCCCGACGGAACCGGTCAATACGTGCAGGAACCAGAGACATCGAGCCACCTGCCACCCGCCTCGATTACCCGAACCCGCCGACCGCCAGGTATGGGAGGCGAAGCGATGTCCGGCGTCGGCAATTCCCCGGGCCACGGCCTCGATGCGGCCCGGCGACACCCCGGACTCCTCGGCGGCGAACTCGAGGGTGTAGCCGCTGTACGTGTCGCGGAGCAGCTGTACGAAGCGTTCGTAGCTCTTCGGCTCGGCGGGTGCACGAGCCGCGAGCGCATCCTCCCAGTTGACCCAGCGACGCATGAAGTCGTGGTCGACGGCATCCCACTCGAGCAGCTTGGCTGCGATCGCCAGCAACATGGCCGCCTCCGTACCCGGCCAGCAAGACAGCCAATGGTCCGACATCGAGGCGGTGTTGGAGAGGCGGGGATCGATCGTGGCGAGCTTGGCTCCTGCCTGCTTGCCCTCCATGATTCGCTGGGCGTGAGGGTTGAAGTAGTGGCCCGTCTCGAGATGGGACGACAGCAGCAGGATGAAGCGGGCGTTGGCGAAGTCCGCCGAGGGTCGGTCGTGGCCCATCCACATGGCATAGCCGGTGCGGGCCCCTGAAGAGCAGATGTTGGTGTGGCTGTTGTGCCCGTCGACGCCCCATGCTTTCAGCGTGCGATCCATGAAGCCGTCCTCGCCCGGTCGGCCGACGTGATACATGATCTCGTCGTTGCGGCCTTCCTGGATCGCCGTGCGCATCCGGCCCGCGATGTCCTGCAACGCCTCCTCCCACGTCACCTGCTCCCACTGGCCCGATCCGCGCTCGCCGACCTTGCGGAGCGGGTGGAGGATGCGCTCCGGGTCGTACATTTGGTTGATCGTTGCCGGGCCTTTGGCACAGTTCCGGCCCCGTGATCCGGGGTGCGCCGGGTTGCCTTCGAACTTGCGGACCCGTCCCGTTTCCTTGTCCACGTAGGCGAGGAGTCCACACGCCGATTCGCAATTGAAACACGTCGTCGGCACCAGGCGGTATTCGCGGCGGACACGTTCCGGCCATGCCTTGGCGTCATATTCCTCCCAGTCGTCCCAGCGCTCCGGTGGAGGGAAGTTGGTGAGATCGCCACCGGGGAGGAGGCGAGGAATCCGGTCTCGATCTCTGTCCACCGTCATCGGATCGCCTTCCTCAGGAGAGCGGGACGCTCTGTCCGGCCTTCACAAACGCATCGTCGACCAGCCAGACGCCGGCCATCGCGGCGACACCGGCGAGGGCACCCGCCCACGTGGGAGATCCGTTCAGCACCCCCAGGCCGAGACCTGCGGGCAGCAAGGTCGCCAGCAGGACGCCGGCCCACCACTCGATCGCAAACCTGCCTCTGGTCATGTGGTGCACCGCCTCGGCGATGTTGCGCGTCGGGTGCCGGGCGATGATGTCGAGGGCTGCGAGCACTCCGAGGATCAAGCCGCCGCCGACGAGGCACCACGCAAAGGCCTTGACTCCGGGCAGCAACTCGCTCGACGCGGCGAGCGTTGCAGTCGATGTCGCGGCGACGTCGATGGTGGTGAACAGCGATGCGATGAGCGACACGCCTCCTCCGACGACGATGGCACCGCCCACCATGTGAAACACCAGCGTGGGGCTCTGCCAGAGGTCCCTCGCTTCGGCCTGACCGAAGAGGAAGGCGGTGTATGCGGCCACGGCCACGCCGGCGAAGGCCGCCACCCAGATGGCTCCCTTCACCATGCCGTCCGCCCCGATGAGGCCACCCAGGAACCACACGGCGAGCACGATCGCGTATGCACCGAGTATCCACGCACCACGAACCAGCCATGACCTGGGGTTCCCCTTGGTGAGCAGGTAGAGGAAGCGATCCGGGCGTTTCAGGTCCCAAACCAACAGGATGCCGGTGAGGGCCAGCAGCAGCCCGGCGATCAGGGGGCCGACCCACGACATCCACAACGACTCCACCCCGGCGCCGGCCATCAGCGCCGCGGCGGCGGCGATGGCGATACCGGCTGCGATGCCCTTGGTGAGGAAGTATGACGACACCCGCCACCCCCACGGCATCGGATGGTCGGTGTTGTAGACCACACGGGGCGGGGCGTTTGGCCCGTCGTGAGTGATGCCGATCGGTCGGTTGGGGGTCACCGACGCCGATGTCGCCGACACGCTGGGGGGCGTGAGGTCGATGTTCAGCCACGACTCCGCGGGGTCGCGCCACACGCCGCCGTCGCCCGGGTTCACGGTCGCCAATGGGTCGAGGCTGGCCTCTTCGGCGCCCTTGTACCAGAGATTGGGTGACGTGCCTTGCTCGACGGCGCGCTGCGAGAGTTGCTCCGTTGCCACCATCTGAGCGATTCTCGTCGTGGGATCGTCGAGATCGCCTGCGATGATCGCCTGCTCCGGGCAAACCACCACGCAGGCGGGTTCGATGCCCACCTCCACGCGGTGCACGCAGTAATTGCACTTCTGTGCCGTGTGCTCGTTCGGGTCGATGTAGAGCGCGTCGTATGGGCAGGCCTGCATGCATGACTTGCAGCCGATGCATCGATCCGTATCGAAGTCGACGATGCCATCACTCCGGGTGTGCAGCGCCACCGTCGGGCAGATCTCCACACAGGGGGCGTTTGTGCAGTGATTGCATCGCATCACGGAGAAGAAGCGCTTGGTGTCGGGCCAGCTGCCCTTCTCGATGTACTTGACCCACGTGCGATCGACCCCGAGGGGAACCTCGTGCTCGGTCTTGCAAGCCACGGTGCAGGCGTGGCAGCCGATGCAGGACGTCTGATCGATCACGAAGCCGTAACGCAATGGAACTCTCTCCCCGGAGGGCCGCTATTTGTACGGACAATAGTCGTCAGGTGCGGCGCCGGGTTGCTGCTGATGGCAGATCGGGGAGTCGCCAGAATCTCGATGGGCTGACATTGGGTCTGCCGTCCGCCACTCGGGGTCTGGCGTCGGCCCGAGCATCATATTCGGCCCAGCGAATCTGCGTTCTGGTACGCGCGAGGTGCACGCAGTCTCCTATTGGATCGGCGATGTGGCTGTGGCAGACTGCGGCCATGTCCTCGATTCGCCAAGAGCTGACGTTGTTGCACGCCAGCGTGTGCAAGGGTCTCGCCGACCCGAAGCGACTGCTCATCATGAATGCGCTTCGCGACGGCGAAAGGACGGTGACCGAGCTTGTCGATGAGCTGGGACTGCCTCAAGCCAATGTATCTCAGCATCTCGCAGTGCTGCGTGACAAGGGTCTGGTGCGCGCCCGCAAGGACGGCCAGTTTGCGTATTACTCGGTGACGACTCCCAAGATCATCGAGGCGATGGATCTCCTGCGTGAGGTCATGGCCGAGCAGGTCGGTACGCACGTCGCCGGCTAGCTCACGGCTTGGACGGGCTCGAATGCCCGGATACCCTTCTATGCGGATTGGCGCATGTGCTCGCATCGGAGGACACCGGTGAGCGGATCGATCACCGCCCAAGAACTGGCCCGCCGGGTCGACGACCCGGCGTCGACTCCCTTCATCCTCGACGTGCGCACACCGGACCAGTTCGAGCGCTGGCGCATCGAGGGCAAGGCCGGTGTGGCGACGGTCAACATCCCTTATTGGGCGGCCATCACCGACGAGGAGATGGTGAGGGAGGCGGTCCCGGCGAACCGAGACGTCGTGGTCGTCTGCGCACACGGCGACACCTCGGACCTCGTCGTCGAGGCTGTCGGTCTCGGCAACCTGCGCAATCTGACAGGCGGTATGGACGCTTGGGCACGCACGCTCGTCCCGCACGTGCTCTACGACGACGGCGTCAAGTTCGTCGTACAACTCGACCGCGTTGCCAAGGCGTGCCTCTCGTACGCCGTGGGGTCCTACGGCTCGGCGATGGCCGTCATCGATGCGGCGGCCGACGCCTCTGCGTACGAGCGCGTGGGCGCCGAGCGGGGATGCACGATCTCGGATGTCTTCGACACCCACCTCCACGCCGACCATCTGTCGCTGGGTGTGCAGATGGCCGCCGAGCTCGGTGCGACGTACCACATCGCTCCCGGCGACGCCGCAGGGGCGCGCTTCGATTACACGCCGCTGCGCAGCGGTGAGGAGTTCCACCTGGGCGAGACCAGGATCGTCGTGCGATCAGTGGCGACTCCGGGGCACACACCGGGATCGACGAGCCTCGAGGTCGACGGCCGCTATCTCATGACCGGCGATGCCGTGTTCGTATCCGGCGTCGGGCGGCCGGATCTCGGAGGGGAGACGGAGCCGTGGGCCCGTGATCTGTTCCGTACGATCCACGAGCAGCTCGCAGAGCTGGATGGATCGCTCGAGGTATGTCCCGCCCATTACACGACGCGCTTGGAATCTCACGGGGACGGGACGATTCGACGCACCCTGCGAGACCTGCTCGAGAACGACCCTGTGGTCTCGATCGACGACGAGGACGACTTCGTCGAGTACGTGATTCAGCACCTTGGAGAGGCTCCGGCGGTCTACGACACGATTCGCAGGGTCAACATGGCCTGGCTCGTCCCCACCCACGAAGAGGCAATCGAGCTGGAAGTGGGTCGCAACGAGTGCGCCCTCACCGGGTGACCCGCTACGGTCAGCCGCTGTGAGCACTCCCGCGGGGCCGGTACCCGCACGCAGCAGCATCGGTCGTGACGTGATCGCCGGCGTCAGTGTTGCCTTCATCGTCGTTCCCCAGGGTCTTGCGTACGCCAAGCTCGCCGGTCTCCCGCCGTACACCGGCCTGTACGCCGCGGCGCTGCCGTCCTTGGTCGCGGCATTTGTTGCCTCGTCGCGCTATCTGCAGACAGGACCCGTGGCGATGACGGCCCTGCTGACATTCGGGGCGCTGTCCGCGATCGAAACCCCGGGAAGCCCCGAGTACATCGCGCTGGCGCTGCTGCTCGCCGTCGTTGTCGGCGTGGTTCGTCTCGGTCTGGGGATGATGCGCGGGGGAGCGATCACGCACTACATGTCGCACCCTGTGATCCTCGGATTCACCTCCGGGGCGACGCTGCTGATCGTGGCCTCCCAGAGTGCCGCGGCGTTCGGTGTCGAGGGCGCTCCCGACGATCTTCTCGAGCGGCTGTGGTTCGTGCTCACCGACCCCGCGGGATGGGATGGCGACGCCATCGCGCTGAGCGTGGCGACCGCCGTGATCGTTCTGGGCGGCCGTCGCATCCACCCGCTGATCCCCGGAGCGTTGATTGCCGTCGTGCTCGGTCTCGTCGTCGGTAGCTCCAGTGCCTACGACGCTGCGCTGATGGGAGCCATTCCGGAGGGCCTGCCCGGCCTGTCGCTGGCGCTCCCTTGGAGCCAGGTCCTCGTCCTGCTCGTGCCCGGCGTGATCATCGCGACGGTCGGCTTCGCCGAGGCGACGGCAATCTCGCGGACGCTGGCCGCCCAAGACCGCGAGCGATGGAACCCCGACCGGGAGCTGGTGTCGCAGGGGCTCGCCAACATCGCCGCAGGCGTCTCCGGCGGATTCCCTGTCGGTGGATCGTTCTCCCGCAGTTCGGTCAACAAGCTGGCGGGGGCGCAGACGAGGTGGAGTGGCGCCGTCACGGGGCTCGTCGTGCTGGCGTTCCTGCCGGTGGCCGGAGTCCTGGAGAATCTGCCCCGGGCGGTGCTGGCGTCGATCGTGATCTCTGCCGTGATCCGGCTGATCCGGATTCCCGACATGGTGCGGTTGACGCGGATCACGTGGGGGCAGGGAACGGTGGCTTGGGGCACCTTCATCGCCACGCTGGCATTGTCACCCCGGATCGACATCGCGGTGCTCGTCGGCGTCGGGCTGGCTGCACTCGTCCATCTCTACCGCGAATCGTCGCGCTTCGTGGTCCGGTTCGAGTATGAGCCGCCGACGCTGCGGCTCATCCCGGTCGGCGTCTTGTTCTACGGATCGGCAGCAGCCCTCGGCGATGCGCTCAACGAGCAGCTCGCCCATCACCAGGACGCCACGGAGATTCGGCTGAGCCTGGAGCGCCTGGGTCGGATCGACCACTCGGGAATGATGGCACTGCAGGATTTCGCCCATGAGGTGCGGCTCGCCGGACTGGAGATCGGCGTCGACCGCGTACCCCGCCACGTCGCCGGGATATGGGAGCGCACCGGCGGATTGCACGGCTCGGGTCTGGCCCGACCCCAGTGATGCCGTTGTGTTGCTCGCCGCAACCAAGGGGTGGAACGCCTGTGTAGCGTTCGAGGCATGCAGAAGAACCCAGAGGTCGATGCCTGGTTCGAGGCGTATGACCATCCCGCCAAGGATGCGATGCTGCGAGTGCGGGAGATCATCCTCGGTGATGAGCGGATCACCGAAACCATCAAGTGGAAGAGTCCGACATTCATGTTCGAGGGCAACATGGCGAGCTTCAACCCGCGAACGAAGTCGCACGTGAGCTTGATGTTTCACACAGGCGCTTCCATTCCCGGCGACCACCCCCGCCTGGAAGGTGGCGGCGAGACGGCCCGGTACATGAAGTTCTCCGATGTGGCCGACGTGGAGTCGGCGGCCGATGAGATCGTGGCGGTCACTGCCGCCTGGTGCGAATCGCGGTCGTGATCCTGGTCGCGTCGAACCAGAGGGCGACTTCGTGACCCCCGACCCGCGCCGAGCGCCGCCACCACCGGACATCCTCACCTCGTATCGCGCCGACGTGTTCGTCGCCGGGTGGGACGGTGCGGACCCGTCCCATTATGTTGTGGCGGCGCTCGATGCGCACAACATGCGAGCGATCGGCGACGTCGACGACGCACCTCCAGACGACGCCCGAATCGCTCGCCTCATGCAAGGCTGCAGCGCCCTCATCGTGCTTGACTCGGGCAGCGGTGAATCGGGTGCGTTCCTTGAGCGCAAGGTGGCTGAGGAGTGCGGCATTCCAATCGCCGTCGTCCACCGGGATGGGACAGGTACGGCAGGCAGCGCGGCGCGCATTGCTCTCTCGCTCGATGCGGTGGTTGATGGGTCGGAGCGCTGGGAGGCACTGCTCGTCGAGGCCACTTCGCATCGACCGCCGACGCCCTATGCGTTCTTCATCGGCCGCTTGGAGCGTGACTTCAGGCAGGCACGGCAAGCGATCCGCGTGGCTGTCGAGGACGAGACCGGTATGCCCTGCCTGTGGGCCGATGACGGGCGGCATCGCACAGGGCTCACAAGTGTGCGAGAGCAGACGCGCCTCCTGATCGAGCACTCGTCGTTGGTCATCGCCGACCTGACGCTGGGGATCGAGAACCCCGTGCACACAAACCCGAGCCGGGCGCACGAGATCGGGCTTGCCACGGCGTACGGGCGACCGCTCGTTCTCAGCAGCCAGGAACCGCGCCGGGTACCGTATTTCTCGATTGGTGACCTGCAGATGATCTTCTGGGAAGATGAAGCCGAGTTGACGATGCTGATGCGCAGGCGTCTGCGAGCCGAGCGACAGCTGCTCGGGCGGACGATCTACAACTACCGGCTGCCTGACCGCCTCACCAGGGTCATACGACGTCCCTCGTTCACGTACGACCCGGTACACCGGTACGTGGGTCCGGGGCTGGCCGAGACAGAGTCATGACCCCGGACCCGCATTGTGCCTTCTGTGCCGAGATTGCCCGTCACGCCACGCCCAACCTGTTCTACGACGAGCTCGGAGAGGCCGTCGGCGACAGCTACGTTCTTGACGAGACCCGCGACTACGTGGTGATGCCGAGCATCGGTGCGCTCGTTCCTGGCTATTGCTTGATACTGCCGAAGGCTCATGTGCGCTCGGTCGGTCATCTAGCCGGCGATAAGTTGGGCATGCTCATCGACCTCCTCGACGACGTCGCAACCCAGCTCGTAGGACGGTTCGGCGACCGGGTGGTGTTCTATGAGCACGGTCCGGTGGCGCATGACGTTCAGGCCGGCAGTTGCGCCGATCACGCACACGTGCATGTCGTGCCGGTGCCGAATACCGTCAACCTGACCCAGGCGTTCCGGCGCGACTTCGCCGTCCGGTCGATCGATCGTGTGGAATGCCTTCGTCAACAAGTGGCTCGCAGCGAACCCTACCTGCTGCTCGGGGAGCGCGGACGTCACATGCTGGTGAGCGGCGCAGTGGGTGTGGTGTCCCAGTACTTCCGCCGCCAGCTGGCGGCTCAGCTCGGCAAGGGTGAGGAGTGGGACTGGGTGCTGTACCCTCAAGCCGACAACGTGCGGGCGACGATCGAGCGTTATCCTCGACGGAGACTGGCGTCATGATCGAGGTAGAGGACGCCATACGGAGTGCTTGCGTCTACTGCCTGCGCAACCGGCTCATGGCGTCCGATCAGATTCTTCTGCGCGGCGACCACGTCTACTTGTGCGCGCCAAGCGGGCAGCTCATCGAGGGCTACCTCGTCATCGCATCATACGATTGCGTTGGTGCCGTCTCGCTCCTCGGCGACCAGGCCCGCGCTGAGATCGCGCAGCTCGCTGACGTCGTTGCCGAGTTCTACCGGACGTTCTACGGCGAGTCGCGGCCGATCTTCTACGAACAGGGGCGTGGCGGCGGAGGCGAGCGCTGCGACGCTACGCATCGGTTCCCGTACCACGCCCACTTCTGTGGGCTACCCGTTCGCCTGGACGCCCACGCAAACCTTGCCGCGCGTTTTTTCGGCAAGCCTGTAGCAACGCTGCAGGATCTGGCGACCGTCGCGGCCCACGTTCCATACGTGTACGTTGACGGTGTGACCGACGTCGGCGAGTCGCAGCGTATCGTGTATCTGCCGGAATCGCCGATCGACGTCACCGAAATGGAGGCGCTGCGACTCAAGCCTGTTCTGGCCGATCTCCTAGGCATTCCGGAGCGAGCCGATTGGCGGTCGTACCCGGGCGCCGCCGAACTGGCGCAGGTCATTCAGAAGTTCGGCAGATACCGCCGCGAGAGAGGAGACCCAGGTGGCTGACCTTTTTGCAGCGGTCGACGACCTACAGGCGCGCGCTAAGAGCGCGCGATCGACCGACGACCTAGACACCGCTGTCGCGCTTTTAGAGCAAGCGGCGGCGTCCCTTGACTCCGCCTTCGCCGAGTTTGACCCGGAGGCGTCACCCACGGAGGAGGAGCGGCGTCTCGCCGCGGAGCTTGCCGAGACGTACGGTCTGCTCGGGGGCACCCATCGCCGGCGCAATGACTCCACGAGCGCTGTTGAAGCTTACGGCCGGGGCCGCCTTTTCGAAGCGAGCGACCGTTACAAGCTCGGCTCCACCTATGCGTCGCTCAACTGGATCGTTGAGTCCGTGGTGGCTGATCCGTCGGCGCTCGAGAGCGATGAGGTGACCGCCGAGCTCCAACGGCTCCGCAGGGTTCTCGTCGAGCAGCAGGAGCGGCTTGAGACGTTCGATCCGTGGGTTGCGGGAGACCTGGCCCTCGCCAAGGTGCTCACCGGTGCGTCGGACCATGAAACATGGCGCGACCTCCTCGAGCTCGCTCCCGACTACGCGGTCGATGCCTACGCTGGAACCGTCGCCCGGCTCGCCGACGTGGACACGTCGCGCCGCTCGGTGCTCCGGGCGAGCCTCGCAGTACTGAAGGGTGCGTCCTAATTGGCGCACAAAAAGTGCTTCGTGATCATGCCGTACGGCGTGAAGAAGGACGTCGACGGCACCGAGATCGACTTTGACGCTGTCTACAAACACATCATCAAGGAGGCCGTCGAAGCGGTCGGAGGTGTCGAGTGCGAACGATGCGATGACGTCGACGCTCCCGGATGGGTCCACGACCGCATGGTGCGTGCCATAGCCTCGGCCGAGGTAGCGGTTGTCGACACCAGCTCGCTCAACGCCAACGTGTTCTACGAGCTTGGTGTGCGGCATGCGCTGCGCCGAGCCGCAACTGTGCTCATCCACAAGGAGGGCACAACGTTCCCGTTCAATATCGCCGGACTCAACTCGATCGAATACAACACGGACCTAACTGCAGCTGCCGAGGCCAAGGCGATGATCACCACCTTTATTCGCAACGCACTCGCTAATCCGGATGCCGTCGACAGTCTCGTCTACAACGTGCTTCATGATCTCCACGTTACGTACGGAGTGGCGCGCCGACCGCAGCCGGTGCTCAAGAACATGGCGGTCCGCTACTCCGTTGCTGCCAAGTCGGAGAAGTACGTGGGCATGGTCACCGGCGATCGCGAGGCGTTAGAAATCGGCGACGTCTGGGTGAGTTCCGAGAACACAAATATGCAGCTCGATCGCTTCTACGGAATGTCGACCTCCGCGACAATCCGGTATCTCGGTGCGGAGAAGCACCCGGTGACCAATAGCGTGATCGCCGACACGATCGCAGACGAAGTCGCCGCGCTGATGGGCGCCGAGAAGGAGGTTGCGCCGGCTACGGTGCTCGTTACTGGGTCGGGTAGTCTCGAAGCAACCAACGGTGTCCGGCGAATCTTCCATGTGGCCGCGGTGGACGGGCAGCCGCGGGAAGGGTACCGACCCGTCGAGCGCATCGACCGATGTGTCACCAACGCCCTGACGAAGGCAGGTAGCGCGGATCTAGCAGACCTTGAGCTGCGATCGATCGTTTTCCCGGTCTTTGGGACGGGCCCGGGCGGTGCGGACTTCAAGAAGCAGGCGACGCGGCTGGTCGACGCGGCCATCAGCTACCTTGAGGACCACGAGACACCGATCGAATCGGTTTACTTCTACGTGTGGAGCGATATCCAGGTTGAGGAGTTGACGGCGCTGCTGGCGGGACACCATCGGCTCGGCGAACGCGCTGCGACTATGGAGGATATGTGACGCGGAAGGCGGAACGACCGCCGAGAAGCTGAGGCGAGTGGAGTCGTTGTACACCTGTCTCCAGCGCAAACCTGGGCGATCATCGTGTGGCAGCTTGCCGGAGACGCGGCCGGGTTGGGCTTAGCTCTTGTCCTCGACTCCACGCCCCAGCTTGCGCATCGCCGCGGCGCCGAGATCGTTCCGCCGCAGCCAGTTCTTGACCCACCACAGCTCGTCGTGGGGCTTCCCCGCGTGAGGCAGCGGCTTGCCGGCACCCGGAAGGTCCTCGAAGTCTCCCCGCTCCACCGCCTCGCGGATACGGCGCTCGACCACCGACTCGTACGGGTCGTCGAAGAAGGGGATCGGGTTGTCCACGGCCCAACCGTACCGGAAATCAGAGGCACGGAATCCACCCGGTACACTCGCCGCATTCGGACGGAGGAGGCCCGGGTTGACGGCGACGGACACAGCCGAAGAATCGCACGAGGAAGAGGTCTCTCGGTCGGGCACCCGGCTGACAGCTTCCGGTGCGCTGCTGGTTCTCGGCGTGGTCTCCGCCCTCGGAACGCTCTTCCTCTGGTGGCTCGGCACGGTTCCGGACGAGCCGGAGCTCGAGATCGGGCGCCACGTCTTCGGCAACATCCCGGCGGTCTTCGTCGCCTTGTTCTATGTGACGGTGGCGGCGGCGCTGTTCCTCACCTTCTTCCTCTTTGCCCAGCGTGCCAAGAGCTGGGAGCGCGGGAGCTGGGAAGATCGCTCCCGGCTGATGAAGCAGCGAATCCATCGCCTGCGGAGCGGCCTCCAGATGCGCACGCTGATGGAAGACCCGGGCGCCGGGATCATGCACTCTGCCATCTACTACGGCTTCATCGTCCTGCTACTGGGCACGATCACCCTCGAGATCGATCACCTGCTCCCCAACAACCTGAAGTTTCTCGAAGGGGCTGTGTACCAGGGGTTCTCGTTCACTCTCGACCTGTTCGCCCTGGTGTACCTGGGCGGTCTGCTCTGGGCGGCGATCCGCCGCTACGGCGCGCCTCCGTGGCGGATACGCTCCAAGACCCGACCCGAAGATGCGGCGATCCTGGTCGCTCTGGCGCTCATCGGCGTCACAGGGCTCCTCGTCGAGGCCGCCCGCATCACGGTCGACGGACGGCCCGACTGGGAGGTGTGGTCCTTCGTGGGCTACCCGCTCAGCTTCCTCGTACCGGAGGCCTCGGCATCCGGCATCCATCAGGTCTTGTGGGTCGCACACGTCCTGACCTTCGTCGCATTCCTTGCGATCCTCCCCACCACCAAGTTGCGCCACATGGTCACCTCACCGGCCAACATGTTCTTGTCGCCGCGTGAGCGGCCCAAGGGCGCCATGCGGGAGATGCCCAACCTCATGGAGGCCGAAGACATCGAAACCGTCGGTGCGTCGGTGGTCGGCGAGTTCACGTGGAAGCAACTGTTCGACACGGATGCCTGCACGATGTGTGGACGCTGCACGTCGGTCTGTCCCGCCAACACCACCGGCAAGTCCCTCGATCCGCGCGAGATCGTTCTCAAACTCGGTGAGGTGGCGGCCCGCACGGCGGAGGATCCGGTGTCGCCGCCGGTGGGCGTCGACGGTGAGATCACGGTGACCTCGGACAGCGTGTTCGAGCGGGTCACCGCGGAGGAGCTGTGGGCCTGCACGTCCTGCCGGGCTTGCGACGAGATCTGCCCGGTCAACAT
The DNA here is from genome assembly GCA_965216945.1 of Acidimicrobiia bacterium. Classification (GTDB taxonomy): domain Bacteria; phylum Actinomycetota; class Acidimicrobiia; order Spongiisociales; family UBA5794; genus DATHZQ01. Next base: position 2,280,203 of record CBDCGU010000003.1, read on the forward strand.
CGAGATCCTCGACAAGATCCTCGACATGCGCCGCTACCTCTCCCTGATGGAGGCGGATTTCCCGTCCGAGCTGGGGCGGGCGTACGTGAGCCTGGAGAACTCGTCGAACGTCTACGGCATGAGCCAGGCCTCGCGCGGCGACTGGACCCATCAACTCGATTTCCCGGTCAAGGTGCTCGGCGAGCCGGGTGTCGAAGCCGAATATCTGTACTGGGTCGGCTGTGCCGGATCGTTCGACGACCGCAACCAGAAAGTGACGATCTCGACGGCCCGCCTGCTCCATGAGGCGGGTGTCGATTTCGCCATCCTCGGACCTCGTGAGCTGTGTACGGGAGACCCGGCGCGACGCACGGGCAACGAGTACGTCTTCCAGGGTCTGGCGTTGCAGAACATCGAGACCCTCAACGACCTCGGGATCACCAAGATCATCACCCAGTGCCCCCACTGCTTCAACACGCTCGGCAACGAGTATCCGCAGTTCGGTGGCGACTACGAGGTCATTCACCACAGCGAGCTGCTGATGAAGCTCGTTGAGGACGGCAGGGTCACGCCGAAGTCGAATGGCCAGTCGATCACCTTCCACGATCCGTGCTACTTGGGCCGGCACAACGATGTGTTCGTGGCTCCGCGAGACGTAATCGACGCGATGGGCGAGCGGGTCGAGATGCCCCGCAACGGCACGCGCTCCTTCTGCTGCGGCGCCGGCGGCGGCCGCATGTGGATGGAGGAGCAGACCGGCAAGAAGGTGAACATCGAGCGATCGGAAGAGGCCATCGCCACCGGGGCCGACATCGTCGCCACCGGCTGCCCGTTCTGCTTCGTGATGATGGACGACGGTGTCAAAGAGTTGGACGCCGCAGAATCCGTCGAAGTGATGGACATCGCCATGCTGCTGGCGGACAGGTCCCTCGACCCGCAACGTTGAGGCTCGGCTGAGCCCCGGCGTCCCGGCGATGAGCGTGGGTCTGGTCGCCGACCACGACGCCGGCGAGCCTGCGTCCTCCTCGGTCCGTTTGGGAGTCGGCGCCTCGGACATGGATAATGCCCACGCCTCGGCTTGCGTGGGGGTCTGAGGGAGAACGATCGAGGGAAGGGCGGCGATGGGAAGCGGTCGGGAACCCGGTGCGGCCACCCCTGCGGCAAGGCAGAATCGGCCGGCAATCGTAGCGGCGTTGCCGGGGGCAATCGGATCCATCGCCACGTTGCTGTGGCGTCAGACAGGTGCCCTCGCCGCACGCGCTCGTCCGTACGCCCGCAGGCCGAGCGGCGTCGAGCACGGGGTGCTCCTTCTCAGCCCGACGAGCGGCGACGGCGATGCAGATGCGTCCCAGGTGGCTGCGGAGGCAGAGAAGCTGGGCATCACAAACGTCATGCTCGACACCGATGGAGACGTGGAGCAGGCCGCTCGGGATGCCATCGAAGCCGGAGCGGACGCCATCGGTGTTGCCGGTGGCGACGCCCAACTCGGGTGCGCAGCTGGCGTCGCGGTCGAGCACGGTGTGCCGCTGTTCTGCGTGCCAACCGGGGCCCGCAACCGCTTTGCGCTCGATCTGGGTCTCGACCTCGAGCAGCCTCTGTCCGCCCTCGATGCGATCGGGGACGGCGAGCAGATCCTGGTCGATCTCGGCGTGGCAAACGGGCGACCCTTCCTCAATGGCGTCGGCGTCGGCCTCGTCGTCCGAGCCGTCCACTCCGCACGGGAGCGCGATGGGCATGTGGCGAATCTCGACGACCTGGTGCGGCAGGCGGCCTCCAGCGGCGGCGCCCAGCCGCGGCTTCGCTACGAGACCCCCGATGGCATCCACCGGGAGCAAGCAGCGCTCATGCTCGTCTCCAACAACCGTCACCGATTTGCCAGCTCTGCCGGGTCTGGACGCCGGATGCGGCTGGACACGGGACGGCTCGGAGTCGCCGCCTTGCCGGACGTCGCCGCCGAGGTGACGGGGTCGACACCGCTCAACGACGCCGGTGCATTCCAGGAGTGGGACGGCTTCACGTACCGCATCGAATCCGACGAACACATCCCAGCCATCGTCGACGGCGCCTCGTTCATCTTCGGTTCTCCCCTCGAGCTCAAGCTTCGCCGCAAAGCGCTGTCGATGCTCGTACCCGTCGGCGTGCGGCCCGGATTCATGCCGTCACGTGCGAGTGGTGACTTCCGCGTCCTCGATCTCGCCGAGACCGCCGGCATCCGGTGACCGCCTTGACCATGCGATCTTCATGCCGTCGTCGCGGGTCACCGGGCCGCCCCCTCCGCCGCCGTGGCGTGGACGACACGCCGGTCACTGCCCGTCGTGGTGTACCGCCGGTTGCTCCGGCTGCGGGCCGCTGCCACGGCCATCGACGTCGCCAGCACTCGAATCCTGCAGCACTTGGCGGCTGACTGCCAGAACGCCACCGAGCACCAGCGAAACGAGTACGAGACTGGCCGTCCAACCGCTGAAGGCCCGTCCCGGATTCCACCACAGGAACAAGAAGATCAGTAACGCCGCCCCTCCGCCAACCGCCCACACCGAAACATCGAGGGCGGGGGCCAGGATCCGGCGGATCGCCACGGCCCAGCGGTGCGGGCCGACGAGCGACGTGAACAAAACGATCAGCGCCCCGAAGACGATGGCCGACCAGCCCATCTGTCCCAACAGACTCGTCGCGACGGTCGCCACGACGTCGGCGAGCGTTCGGTTCGCCGGGTTCTCGATCAGCGACTCGACCAACATGCGGATCGCGATTCCCCGCAACGCGAGGACGGCGATGCCGACCAGCAGCACACTCCAACCGACGTGTCTGAGCACCTCGAACCGGCGCTCGCCGGCGAGGTACACCGCCGCCGCATACAGCGCGACCACGAGCACGAACACGAGCCACGCCGAGAACTCCAGGGCGGCCACGGCGCCCTGTACGGCTGCGAGATCCTCCGACTCGAAGATGACGATTCGTCCGACATCGTCCGGTAGCGACGCGATGCGGTCGCCGGACAGCCCGAACGATGTCGCCACCTCGGTGACGAGGGGTTTGAGGTCGAGCGCCACGGTCCCGTCGGAGGTCGCAAACCGACCGAGTGACTCTCCGTGGACCACGGCAACGAGTGTCTCGTGAGTCGTGCGATTGACGGACACCCAGAGGGTTTGGAACCGGTCCGAAGCGAGTAGCCGGACTACACCATCGGTGATGGGAGCTCGAATCGCGGCCGCCACCGGTGTTGCGATGGGCGCCAGGGCATCCGGTAGCCGCTCTTCCAACGACTCGGCGAGGTCTACGTCGACGAACACCACCTCGACCAGGTGGTTGGCGAGCGACTCTTGTACCTCCGGGACGGTCAGCAGCTCGGAGGACACCTCGACCCATGCATCCGTATCGAGCACCTGAGTGCGCGCCCAGATCGAGAGCACGGAGACGATCGCCAAGATCGTGGCCAGCGCAACGAGGATCGCGGGTGTGCGGCTCGGCCCCGCCGCTGCCGTCGAATCCGGGTTGGATTGCTGCTCGACTGTTGGCGCCATCGCTCTCTCCTCGGGAGCCTGGAGTCATGCGCTGCCCACACAGGGCGTCTTTGCGGACCGGACAGTACCCGGCGGGAGTCACCGCCGCATCGGCATCGTGCCGTGTCTACTGGAAAGCCTCGGCGACGAGCTGTTGCTGCTGGCGCACATGGGCCTTGTGATTGCCGGTGGCGGGGCTGGCGGACTCCTTGCGGTAGATCCCGTGGCTCGAGATCCCAGCCTCCACGAAGAGGTAGCGGGACATGAAGCGCCATGCGCCCATGTTGGCCGGTTCCTCCTGGACCCACACGACGTCGGTGTCGCCGTACGGCTCCAGAGCTTGGCGGATGTCGTCGACGGGGAACGGGTAGAGCAGTTCGACGCGTACGATCGCCACGTCGGTGATCTCGTTCTTGGCTCGGTAGGCCGCGAGGTCGTAGTAGATCTTGCCCGAGCAGAGGAGGACCCGGCGGGCGTTCTCGGTGGCTTCCGAGTCGCCCAAGACGGCACGGAAGTCGGTCTCGCTCAGATCGTCGAGCCGGCTGAACGAGCGGCGGCTCCGCAGCAACGACTTCGGCGACATCACAACCAGCGGGCGCTTCTCCTGGTGGTGCGCTTGAAGACGCAACATGTGGAAGTACTGACCGGGCGTGCTGGGTACCGCGATACGCATGTTGTCCTCGGCTGCGTTCTGCAGGAACCGCTCCATGCGGGCGCTCGAATGCTCCGGTCCCTGCCCCTCGAAACCGTGGGGGAGGAGGAGGACCAATCCGCTCGTCTGGTCCCACTTGTCCATTCCGGACGACAGGAACTGGTCGATGACGACTTGGGCACCGTTGACGAAGTCGCCGAACTGTGCTTCCCACAGGACGAGCGTCTCCGGGGCAGCGACCGAGTAGCCGTATTCGAAGCCCATGGCGGCGAACTCCGAGAGGAGGCTGTCGTAGATCCGGATCGGCGCCTGGTTGACGTGCACATTCGCCAGCGGCGTGTATTCCTCCTCGGTGGTGTAGTCGACGAGCACGGCATGGCGATGAGAGAACGTGCCACGCTGCGAGTCCTCGCCGGCGAGCCGCACCGGTACGCCCTCCATGGCGAGCGTGCCGAATGCCAACGCCTCGGCCATGGCCCAGTCGACCTGGCCGTCCGCAAACAGCCTGCGACGCTCCTCGAGCAGCTTGGCCATCTTGGGGTGGGTCTCGAACCCGTCCGGCAGCGCATCCAGGCGCTCCTCGATGGCGGTCAGCCGGTCATGGGCCACCCGTGTCACGATGGGCGAGTCGGAGGGCCCATGGGGCTCGTGTACCTGGGCGCTGCGCTCGCCCGACTCGGCGAACGCCGCGTCGAGTTTGGCCTTGTAGGCGACGCGCATCTCCTCGATCTCGGCCTGCTCGCATTGCCCGCTCTGGACCAAGCGGCCGGCGTACAGCTCCCGTGTGCTCGGGCGCTCGTCGATGAGGCGGTACATGCGGGGCTGGGTGTACGAAGGCTCGTCCCCCTCGTTGTGTCCCAGCCGGCGATAGCACACGAGGTCGATCACGACGTCCTTGCGGAACGTCGTGCGGAATCCGAAGGCCATGCGTGCCACCCGGAGCACCGCCTCGGGATCGTCGGCGTTGACATGGAAGATCGGCGCCTGCACGGCCTTTGCCACGTCTGTGGCGTAGAAGCTGGAGCGGGCATCCCGCGCCGAGGTCGTGAAACCGACCTGGTTGTTGACCACGACGTGGACGGTGCCGCCGGTGTAATAGCCGTCGAGCTGCGACAGGTTGAGCGTCTCCGCGACCACGCCCTGGCCGGAGAACGCCGCGTCTCCGTGGATCAGCACGGGGAGGACGATGTCGTCCGCCCCCTCACCCCGGGCGTCCTGCTTGGCGCGTGCGATGCCTTCGAGCACCGGATCGATGGCCTCGAGGTGGCTCGGGTTGGCCGCCACCTCGACGGCGATCTCTCGACCGGACGGAGTCGTGTGCAGGCCACGGGCGCCGAGGTGGTACTTCACGTCGCCGGAGAAACTGGCGTCGGCTTGGGGCTCGTCGTCTCCGACGAACTCGCGGAAGATCGTTGCCAGCGGCTTCTGCACGACGTTGGCGAGGACGTTGAGGCGGCCGCGATGCGCCATGCCGAGCGCAACCTCTTCGACACCGAAATCGGCGGCCGCGTTGAGCAGCCCGTCGAGCAGCGGAATCAGCGACTCGCTTCCCTCCAAGCTGAAGCGCTTGGCCCCCAAGAACTTGGTGTGGAGGAAACGCTCGAACGCCTCCGCCTCGTTGAGCTTGTCGAGGATGCGGAACCGTTCCCCCTTGGACAGCTCGGCTTGGGTGGTTTCGGCGTGCTGCTGGATCCACAGCTTCTGGTCGGGTTCCTGGATGTGCATGTATTCGATACCCGACGTGCGGCAGTACGCGTCTCGCAACATGCCGAGGATCTCGCCGAGAGTCATACGCGGCCGGCCGGCGAACCCGCCGGTGGCGAACTCCCGCTCCAAGTCCCACATACTGAGCCCGTAGGTCAAAGGGTCGAGCTCGGGGTGGATGACCGGGGGATCCTGGCGTAGCGGATCGAGGTCGGCGATCAGGTGGCCGCGCACCCGGTACATGTTGATGAGCTGGAGGATCTGCGCCTGCTTCTCGGCCCACGACTGGCTACCGGGGGGCGGGTTGGTATCGACAGCCCAGCGGGCCGGGACGTAGGGCACCTCCATGGACGTGAAGATGTCGTCGTAGAAGTCATCGGCGCCGAGCAGCAGCGCATGGATTCTCGCCAGGAACATGCCGCTCTCGGCGCCCTGGATGACGCGATGGTCGTAGGTGCTCGTCATGGTGAGCGTACGGCCGATGCCGGCCATGGCGATGGTTTCCGGATCGGCGCCCTCGTACTCGGGCGGGAAACCGATGCGACCGACGCCGACGATGACACCCTGGCCCGGCATGAGGCGTGGCACGGATTGAACCGTGCCGACGGTTCCGGGATTGGTCAGCGTCGCCGTGGTGCCGGCAAAGTCGTCGGGTGTCATCGACCCGCTGCGGACCCGCTGCACGACCTCCTCGTAGGCGTCCCAATACTCACGGAACGACATCTGATCGACGGCCTTGACGTTGGGCACGAGCAGCGTGCGGCCGCCGCCCTTCTTCGGCATGTCCATCGCCAGCCCCAGATTGATGTGCTCGAAGGCGACGCGGTGGGGCTTGCCATCGATCTCGCGATAGGCGGCGCTCATCGCCGGATAGTCCAGGAGCGCCCGGACGACGGCCCAGCCGATGAGGTGGGTGAAGCTCACCTTGCCTCCCTCGGCGCGCCGCACGAGCTGGTTGTTGAGGATCTTGCGGTTGACCTCCAGCAGCTTGGCGGGGAAGGTCCGCACCGACGTTGCGGTCGGTAGATCCTTGCTCGCCTCCATCCGCTCCACGATCACGGCGGCGGCGCCGCGCAGCACCTGCTCGTCCTCGTTGGGGTCGACGGTCCGTGCAGGCTGCGGCTCTGCGGCAAGTTCGGCCTGCGGCTCTGCGGCAAGTTCGGCCTGCGGCTCTGCGGCAGGTTCGGCCTGCGGCGTCGGGGCACGTCCTCCGGGGGCGGGGCCGTTGCCGGTGGGTGCCGGGCTGGGCGCAGCCTCGTCAGGCGGAGCCTCGGTCACCGTGACCGCTTCAACCGCCGGGCTCGCGTTCTCGTTCTCGAAGTAACGACGCCACTGGTCGCTCACCGAGTCGGGGTCGTCGATGTAGCGCTCTCGCATGTCTTCGACGAGCCACGCATTCGAGCCGAAGTCGTCGGTTGGGGAAGAACCGTCGTGATCCATGGAGCCAATCGTACCGACATCGGCTAGATGGTTCCCCGGCGGCGCCTGGGCCGGCGCCCACCGAATCGGATCGACGCGTGCCTTGGATGACTGATCGCTGGTGCGCGGTGGTCACCCCGGGCGGGCGGTCACCATCTCTCCTGCCCGGACGTCGAGAACGGCGGTTCCTCCATTGGGCCAGTCGACCACGACGCTGACGCTGCCGGCGGTGCCGATCCCGACGTGGAGGCGCGGGTCGTGCGACGACAGGTAGCTGCCTCCGGCGTGGAGCTCTCGGGCGAGGACCGTCCCGTCCGGCAACGTGACCGTGGCGTGCGTGCCGGGGAGCGGTGGATCGGGCAGGATTGTGATCGATCCACCCGCCGCACCGTCGTTCCGCAGCAGCACCGCGGGCCCGGCGATCTGATTGATCGCCACGTCGAGGTCGCCGTCGTTGTCGTAGTCGGCGACCGCGGCACCGCGTGACAGCCGCGGACCGACGGCCTCGAGGCCGGTGCGTGCGGTCCAGTCCCGTAGCTCGCCCACCCGACCCTCGACGGACAGGTTGCCGAACAGGCGCACCAACTCGGCGTCCGCTGCGAGGTCGGTGACGGGAACCCGACCGTTGGCGATCACGAGATCGACGTCCCCGTCGTGGTCGAAGTCCGCCCAGGCCGTACCCCAACCGGTTTCGCCGTTGCCGAGACCGGCGAAGCCGATGCGGTCGGTGCTGTAGCGAAAGGCGAGATCATCGGCGCCGGCGCTGCGTCGGTAGATCGCATGGAGCTCGCGATCCCAGTTGGTCACCATCAGATCACTGCCGCCATCTCCGTCGAAGTCTGCGCCGGCGACTCCCATCCCACTCCCCGAATCGCCGACGGCTGCGGAGCGGGTGATGTCCTCGAACAGCGCCCCGGCCCCGGTCGTGTTCTCGTAGAGGTTGTTGGGCTGGCCGTCGTTGGCGACGTAGAGGTCGAGGTCGCCGTCGGCGTCGAGGTCGCTCAGCAGCGCACCCAGCGTGCGGTCATCTCGGAGCAGCGGTGTCGTCGCGATCACGTCGGTGAAGGTGCCATCGCCGTTTCCGAGGTAGAGGTGGTTGCCGATGCCGATGAAGTCTTGGGGGAATGCGCCGCTGGGCTTGTCGATCTTGAGGTCCAGATCGATGTAGCTACCGACGAACAGATCGAGATGGCCGTCGCCGTCGACGTCGCCGGCAACCGCGGCCGTGCTCCACTCGGGCGCAACGACGCCGGCCTCCGCGGCAACGTCGGTGAAGCGTCCCTGGCCATCGTTGATGAGCATCGCATTCGGGCCGTCGGCGGTGACGTAGATGTCGGGAGCGCCATCCGCATCGAAGTCGGCAACGACACAGCCGTTCCCCCGCATGACCAGATCTGCACCGCTGCCGGAGCTGACGTCTTGGAAGGAACCGGCTTCGTTCCGGTACAGGGCGTTGGCCGGCAGGCCTCCCTGCTCCTCCCACCAAGCGGCCTCTGCGGCTGCGTATGAGTTGACGAGGTAGAGATCGAGATCGCCGTCGTCTTCGATGTCGATCCAGCACGCCCCGCCGCCCATCATCGCCACCGGGTCCTCGCTCAGCGCCGTCTGGAACGCACCGTGGGTGAAGTCGATGCCGGCGGCCGCGGCGACATCGGTGAACGTCCAGGGTCGAGCCGTGGGTGCTGCCGAGGGGTCGGTGACCGCCGCTTCGGCGTCCGGGCCGGGGACGACCCGCAGCACGCGACCGGCGAAGACCTCCGTCACGAACAACGCTCCCTTGGCGGTGGGGAGCACCGCACCCGGAAAGTCGAGGCCGTCGACCACTGTCACGACATCGTCGCCGACGATGCGGCTGAGACGCCCGGTCCCCGGCTCGTATCCTTGCCCGGTGAAGCAGGAGGCGTCAGGATCGAACGTGGCGAACTCCAGCACCCACACGGTGCCGTCGTCGTCGACGGCGACGTCGATCGGCATGGTCAGGCCCTCGGCAACGATGCGTTCGCCGCGCTCACCGTCGATGGCGACCACCCGACCGGCGCCGTCGGGGTATGGACAACCCCCGAAGAGCGTGACGAGGTACTCGTCGCCGAGGCGGGCGATACCCGTGGGGACGGGGTCGATCGCGAGGGACTCGTTGGCAGGGTCGCGCAGCTCACCAAAGCGGTGGATGAACTCTGTCGTCCCATCGGCGGTCTCGATCGCAACCCCGTTCCCGCTGGCATCGGTCACGACGGGCCGGCCGTCCGGGGAGAATGCGATGTCGAAGGGGTTGACGAGCTGCACGCGGTTGAGCGGCACCATGGCGGCGTCGAGATCCTGCGGCCCCAACAAGGCGCCGGCATCGATGGCCTCGAGTGAGGGCGGCGGGAAGGTGAGCAGGCTTCCCGCCCCGAAGTGGGCCGTGTAGACCGTGGTGCCGTCGGGGGACACTCCGACGAGCGGGACGCCGGACAGGTCGCCGGAGTCGCGGCCGCTGGGCAGGCCGCTGACAACGCGGTCCACGCGGCCATCCGTGAGAAGGCTCACGCCGGCGCTGGTGTCGCCCGCTCCCGTGCCCTCTTCGGCCACCAACAGGTTGCCGTCGGGCAGTAGGGCGAGGCCAACGGGGTTGCTCAAGCCTTCGGCGATCACCTCGATCGTGGCCTCGACGTCGTCCGTGCCACCCCCGCAGGCGGCAAGGACCAGCACCATCACCGCCACCCAGACGATGCCCCGCACGACCATCAGCGGCCCGGAGCGAGGTCCGGCCGGTCGGTGATGATGCCGTCAACGCCGAGTTCGAGCAGGGACTCCATCTCAGCAGGATCATTGACGGTCCAGGGCACAACCACCAATCCGGCGGTGTGCGCCTCCCCGAGAGTGGTGGCGCTGACACTGCGCCGGTCCGGCGACCAGATCGCAGCCCCCTCCAGCACCAACTCTGCGAAGTCCGGGATGTCGCCCTGTCTCGTCAGGGCAGCAAGGGCGATGTCGGGAGCCCTGTCGTGGATCGCCCACAACGAGCGGTGGTCGAAGCTCTGGATGGTCGTGCGGTCCTCCACACCGGCTCGGTCCACCGCGGCAAGGACGGCGAGCTCGAAAGCAGCCGCAGTCTCACCGTCGAAGCCGTCCCCGATCGCAGCGGGATCATCCGGCACGCGCTTGGTCTCGATGTTGAAGCGGACCGTCCCGGCGTTGGCCCGTTGGGTCTCCGATTTGTCGGTGCTTGCGGCGTATTCGGCGACGAACGAGAAGATCTCCTCGAGCGTCTGGATCGTGTAGTCGTCACCCGCCAGGACGCCGGCGGCGGCACGCTGGTCGGGAAAGCGCTCCGGGTCCGGATTGCGGTCACACCGGTAGCCGGCGATCTGAGCGGCCGTCAGGGTGCTCACCATGAGATCGCGTTGTGCGGTCGCACCATCGTCGGGGTCCGGTGTTGTTGCGGTGGCAGCGGGATCGAGACCGCATTTGGCGGGATCGATCACCGGGTCGTGCCAGACGACCACGACACCATCGGACGACAGATGGAGGTCCATCTCGAGGGTGTCGACCTCCAAGTCCAGGGCTGCCTCGAAGCTCGGCAGCGTGCTCTCAGGTCGCAGCCCGCGGGCACCACGATGCCCCTGGAGGTCGCAGACCCTCCCGGGATCGGTGCCTGTGCTCGCCGCGGTGGTGGCGGACCCCTCACCGGTGTCGCCACACGCTGCAAGCAGCACCAGCGCGAACACCGCCGGCAGGGCACGAAGCGGCCGGCGGGTCATGGACCCGCCGGCCGTTCGCTTGCGCGTGTGTGCAACCGTCAGCCGCCGAAGAACTCGTTGTAGTCCGACAGTGCCTGGTTGGCACGATCCGCGGCTTCGTCGAGCGCCTCTTGGGGCGTCGCCCCGGCGTCGAGCACCGCGCTGTACGCCTCCACGATGATCCTGCGGATCTCCGGGAACGGCCCGGCACGACCGCCGAGCACTGCGTAGTTGGGCGAGCCGTCGTCGTTGACGGTCTGCGTCGTCGACAGCTGATCGATCGCCGTCACGAAGTTCGGGTTCTCGTCCCAGAACGTGGCGAGCTCGGCGGGCGGATTGCCCTGGAGATCGGCCCGCACCGGGAAGTAGCCCGTGCCGGTGTGCCAGGTGACCTGCGGGTCGGCCGAGGCCATGAAGCGCATGAAGTCCCAGGCGGCGGCGTTCACGGCGTCGTCGCCCGAGTCGATGAGCCACAGCGCTGCACCACCGATCACTACGCCGTTGCGATCACTCGAATCGGAGTGCGGGATGAACGCCGTCTTCACCTCGAAATCGGCGTTGTCCTGGAAGCCGCGGGCCCCGGCCGTCGAGTCGAAGATCATGGCGGCTTCGCCGGCGAGGAAGACGGTGTCCGTGTCGGTCCACGTGTTGCCCAGGTTCGGGGCCTGGCCGTTGGCGATGAGTCCGGTCAGGAAGTCGAACACCTCGACACCCTGGCCCTCGTTGAAGCGCACCTCGGTGGCGCGGCCGGTGCGGCCGTTGTCGTTGTCGAAGTAGAGCCCACCACTGTTGGCGAGGATCTGCTCGAAGTACCACCCCACCGTGCCGAACGTGACGCAGAACTCCACGCCGGAGGCCTGGATGGCATCACAGGTGGCGAGGAAGTCGCTGAAGTTCCACTCCGGGTCTGGGGCTTCGAGACCGGCCGCCTCGAAGATCTCGGCGTTGTAGTACACGATTGGCGTCGAAGAGTTGAAGGCCATCGCCACCATGCCCGTCTCGTCCGAGTAGTAGTCGCGGACGGCCGGGATGAACTGGTCGGCCTCGCCTTCGTCCATCAGCTGGTGCGCCGGAACGAGCCGACCCGTGTCGAACATCGTCTGGGCGGCAAGGTCGAAGTTCTGAGTGATGTTGGGCGCCGTGCCGGCCTCGAACGACGCCAGGAGCGCGTTGTACGTGTCGTCGTACGTGCCCTGGAACGTTGCGTTCACCTGGACGGCGTCCTGGCTGTCGTTGTAGCGGGCGACCAGCTCATCGACCACAGCACCCAGATCATCTGCCATGGCGTGCCAGAACTCGATCGTGATGACCTCGTCGGACATCGCCTCCGTGTCGTCCGTCGCACCGGCGTCCGCCGCTGCCGTCGTGTCGGTGCCGCCATCGCCGGCGTCGTCGTCATCGCCGCCGCATGCGGCAACGATGAGTGCGAATGCAAAAAGCAAGGCGAGCAGCCTCGTCATCGATCTCATGAACAGCCTTCTTTCTCTCTCGTTGTCATCGCGAGGTCTTCATCCCTTCAACCCCGACATCGCGATACCTTTGACCAGTTGTTTCTGTGCGATGAGGAAGACGAGCAGGGTGGGGAGCATCACGATGGTGGCGCCCGCCATGATCGCCCCCCAGTCCGTCGCACGTTCTTGGTTGGCGAGGAAGAATCGGATTCCGATCTGGGCAGTCCGCATCGACTCCTCGTTGGTGATCACCAGAGGCCACAGGTACTGGTTCCAGGCCCCGAGGAACGAGAAGATCGTGAGGGCGGCGATCGCCCCTTTGCTCAGCGGTACGACGACCTTCCAGAGGTAGTACCAGTCGGTGGCTCCGTCGATCTTGGCGGCGTCGTAGAGGTCCCGGGGCAGCGCCATGAAGAACTGGCGCAGCATGAACACGCCGAATGCGCTGGCGAGGAACGGTATCACCAGGCCTTGGTACGTATTCGCCCAGCCGAGGTTGCTGATGAGCACGAAGTTGGGGATGAACGTCAGCTCGAACGGCACCATCAGGCTGCCGAGCACGAAGGCGAACATGAAGTTGCGACCCGGGAACCGGAACATTGCGAAGGCGTATGCGGCGAGAATGCTGAACAACACCTGGGCGATCGTGATCAGACCGGTCTGGATGAAGCTGTTGACCATGAAGCGGGCGAAGGGCGTCGCCGTCCACGCCCTCACGAAGTTGTCGAATGTCCACGGCGGGGTCCACACCGAGTTCGGGTTGCGCAGGATGTCTCCCAACGGGGTGATGCTCGTGAAGATCGCCACGACGATCGGCAGGGCGACCAGCCCGCCGATGACGAACAGCGCCGTCTGAATCGCCGGCTCGCTACGGCGCGGGCGCTTGGGGGCCTCCTTCTCCGCCGTTTCGGCGAAGACGTCGACGGCTTCGGCATCGAATGCGGTCATCCGTAGTGCACCCTCTTCCGGAACCCGCGGAACTGGATGAAGGAGACGGCGATGATCATGATCGCCAGCAAGAATGCCTGTGCGGAGGCCAGCCCGCGGAAGCGAGTTCCGACGAAGCCGTCGACGAACACCGAGTACACCAGGTTCTCGGTGGCCTGCCCCGGACCGCCCATCGTCAAGATGTCGATCTCGCCGAATGCCTGGAAGCTGATGATGACGTTGATCACGACGAGGAACAAGAGGGTTGGCGACAAGAGCGGCAGCGTGATGTACCGGATGCGGTGCCAGGCACTCGCCCCGTCGACCTTGGCGGCCTCGTAGTAGACCTCGTCGATCTGCTGCAGCCCCGCCAGCGCGATGATCACGTTGAAGCCGAGCTGCCTCCACACGACCGCGATCGTGACCGCGATCAGAGCGGTGTTGCGCGATGTCAGCCAGTCGGGCCCGTCGATCCCCACGGCGCCGAGCCAGGTGTTGATGTGTCCCACCACCGGGTTGTAGAGCCAGCGGAACAGCACCCCGGCAATGGCACTGCTGATGACCACGGGCACGAAGACGAGCATCCGGTGCGCCCAGGACAACCGGCTCACCGGGTACGACAGCAGCAGCGCGATCCCCACGGCCAGGGCGATGCCGACGGGCACGGTGCCGATCATGAACACGACGGACACCAGGACGTTGTTCCAGAACTCGCTGCTCTGCAGGAGGCGGGTGTAGTGCTCGAGACCGACGAAGATCTCGGCGCTGCCAAACGGGGCCACCCGATTGAGGCTGAGGCGGAACGACTCGACGATGGGGAAGTAGACGAAGACGGCGAGGACGATGAGCGTCGGGGCGAGGTACAGGTACGCCTTCATCCCGCCTTGCTTGACCCCGCGATGCCGTACGGGAGGTTCGGGGCCGGCGTCGGCGTCGATGTCGGCTGACCGTGTCGCCATCACTCTCCCTCGTGTCCGAGTCCGACGCTGGTGTGTGCGTCTCCCGGCGTCGCCGCCGTGGCCTGCAAGAAAGCTAGCCCCGACGCCCCCTGGATGCGACTCGACTGCCTGGAGCGACGACAAACCGCGCAGCGGGACCAGGCCGGCACCCGTCCTCGGCATGGGCCGGTGGAGGAGACTGTGAGCTACAGGCTCAACGCGGCTTCGAGGGCGATCTCGATCATGTCGTTGAACGTGCTCTGGCGTTCGTCGGAGGATGTCGCCTCGCCGGTGCGGATGTGGTCGCTCACCGTCAGGATCGCCAGCGCTTGCGCCCCGTACTCTGCGGCGACGCCGTAGAGCCCGGCAGCTTCCATCTCGACGGCCAGCACACCCATGCTCTCCATCGTGTCGAAGAGGCTGAAGTCGGGGTGGTAGAAGAGATCAGCCGAGAACACGTTGCCGACACGGACGGTCTTTCCTTTTGCCTCGGCGGCGTCGACGGCAGCGCGCAGCAACTCGTAGTCGGCGATGGCGGAGAAGTCGAGGTTGCGGAATCGCGCCCGATTGACCCCCGAATCGGTGCAGGCACCCATCGCAACGATGACGTCGCGAATACCCACGTCGGTGCGGATGCCACCACAGCTCCCCACCCGGATCAGCTTCTTCACGCCGTACTCGGTGATCAGCTCCTTGGCGTAGATGGACGCCGAGGGAATGCCCATGCCCGTGCCCATCGCCGAGACCTGCCGGCCGTGGTACGTGCCGGTGAAGCCAAACATGTTGCGTACCGCCGTCACCTGCCGGACGTCGTCGAGAAAGGTGTCGGCGATGTGCTTGGCTCGCAACGGATCGCCCGGCAAGAGAATGATCTCGGCGAAGTCACCAGGCTCGGCAGAGATATGAGGCGTAGGCATGTGGTGTCCGTTCTCTCGGCGACGCCAAGACGGTAGCGCCGTTGGATCCCGCCGGGTCACCGGGACTGCCACAACGAGGAAAGGGGTGCCCGAAGGCAAACGGCTCCGTCCGCAAGCCTGCTTGGGCCGGAATCACTCCTTGACGTACGGCTGGTAGTCGCTGGGCGGGCGGCTGCGACCGACGAGCCCGGCGACCACCACGATCGTCACGAGGTAGGGAGCCATCGCCAGGAACTCCGAGGGAATCGGCGTGTTGAGGATGCCGAGCTTCACTTGGAGCGAGTCGGCGAAGCCGAAAACCAGGGCGGCGGACAAGGCACCGACCGGGTGCCAGCGACCGAAGATCATCGCGGCCAGGCCGATGAAGCCGCGACCGGCCGTCATGTTCTCGTCGAATCGACCCACCGAACCGATCGTGAAGTAGGCGCCACCGAAGCCGGCAACCAGACCGCCGAGCACGACGTTGAGATACTTCATCGAGAACACGTTGATACCCACCGTGTCGGCGGCTCGTGGCTTCTCGCCGACCGACCGGGTGTGCAGTCCCCACCGGGTACGGAAGAGCCCGAAGGTGGTGGATGCCACGAGGACGTACATCGCGTAGACGAAGATGTTCTGATCGAACAGCACAGGACCGACGAGCGGGATGTCGGAGAGTATCGGAATCCCGATGGGGGCCATGATCGGGGCGTCGTTCAGCTGTGGGTTGGAGACCAGGATCTGAGATGTGTAGAAGGACGTCAGACCCAACACGAAGATGTTGATCACGACCCCGGCGATGATCTGATCGACGCGGTAGCGGACCGCCAGCACGGCGAGCAACAACGCCAGTAGACCACCGACGAGGGTGGCGGCGACCATGCCGGCGACGGCACCCATGGTCGAACCGACGATGGCGCCAGTGAAGGCGCCGCCCAACAGCATGCCCTCGATGCCGATGTTGATGACACCGGTGCGCTCGCACAGGATGCCCGAGATGGCGCCAAAGGTGATGGGCACGGCACGTTTGATCGACTCTTGCAGCATGCCGACGAGGCTGAACGACGAGCCGTCGGCCGCCCACGCCAGGAAAGACAGTGTGAAGAGGCCGAGCCCGATGGCGAGCACGAGATTGGTCCTCGAGCCATAGCCTCGCATCCACTGCCGGGCGCCGAGGAAGGCGAGGATTGCCGCGACCAAGTAGGCGAGGCCGGCGACGGGAACCGAGATGTTGGCGATGACGATGGCGTCGGTCTGCCGGCTGATGACGAACGCTGCCGACCCTTCGGATCCGAATCCGAAGACGAGCAGTGTGACCAGGGCCAGGGCGAGGTACACGATGGCCAGCACCCGCGCCCGCCGGATCTCCGCGGTCGTCCGGATCGGGGCTGCCGTGGTCTCTGCAGTGGCCGTCATGTCGCCCAACCCTGTGTCACCTGAGTCGTCGCCGTATCCGCCTTCACCCGGTAGATCGCCCTGATGAGCGCCGGGGCGGCGATGAAGACGATGATGAGCGCCTGGATCACCTGCACGATGTCGATGCCGACGCTGGTGGCTGCCTGCATCTGCTGCCCCCCGGCGGCGAGACCGCCGAACAACAGCCCGGCGGCGACCACACCAAACGGGTGGGATCTGCCGAGCAGCGCTAACGCGATCGCATCAAAGCCGATGACGCCCACGAACCCGCCGGTCCCCCTGCCAAGTGTGCCCAGGATGAGGTCGCCGCCGCCGAGACCCGCCATCGAGCCCGCAACCGCCATGACACCGACGTAGAGCAGCAGCACGTTCATCCCGGCGTAACGGGCGCCGTCGGGGTTGGCGCCGACGGCGCGGAACTCGAAGCCGATGGTCGACCGGTAGAGCAGCCACCAGATGAATACCGCCGCCAGCAGTGCGATGAAGATGCCGAGGTGGACGCGGTATCTCGGGTTGAGGAAATCGATCAGCTTCGGGTAGCGCGCCGACTCGAGCACGGACTTGGACACCGGGTCGTTACGTCCCTCGGCCTGGAAGAAATCCACGGTCAGCAGGTAGTCCACCAGCCGGAGCGCGATGAAGTTCAACATGATGGTCGTGATGACCTCGTGGGCACCCGTCGCCGCCCTCAGGTAGCCGGGGATGGCGCCCCAGATGGCGCCGCCGATGAGCGCAGCGATGATCGCCAGGGGGATGTGGATGAAGATCGGCAGGTCGAACTGGAAACCGACGACGAGGGCGAACATGCCGCCGATCAACATCTGACCGTTGGCGCCGATGTTGAACAGACCCGCCTGGAAGCCGATGGCGACCGCCAACCCCGCCAGAATCAATGGAGCGGCCCGGGTCAGGGTCTCCGAAACGGGCCCGATGCCTCCCAGGGCACCCTGAAACAGGGCCACATACGCCCCGCGGACGGTCTCCCAGGTCATGCTCAAGGCTGCACCGGGATCGGATCCCCACAGCTTCAGCGTTTCGAGATCGCCGAGGGCGATGATGAACGCACCGACGATCAATGCGCTGACGATCGCCAGCAATGGCACGAGAACGTTGTTGCGCCAATCGACCCTTCCGGCACCCGTCATGTCCTGGAAGAGGTCCGACATGCCCCCTTCGGGTGCGCTGTACGGAGACTCCCCCTCGGGCTCGATCTCGTGGGACTCGCGGGTCGGTTCGTCGCTCATGACTCGCTGGTTGCTCCTGCCATGTAGAGGCCTAGCTCGGCGTTGGTGGTCTCGTCGGGCCGCTTCTCTGCCACGACCTTGCCGTCGAACATGACGAGGATGCGATCGGACAGCGCCATGACCTCATCCAACTCCGTCGAGATGATGAGCACTGCGGCCCCCTGATCCCGCTCCTCGACGATGCGGTCGTGGATGAACTCGATGGAGCCCACGTCGACACCACGCGTCGGCTGGGATGCGATGACCAGATCGACGTCCCGGCTGAACTCCCTTGCGACGATGACCTTCTGCTGGTTGCCGCCGGAGAGATTGCTGGCGAGCACCTCGCTCGACGGAGTGCGCACGTCGAACTCCTTGATCAGCTCGGCGGCTCGTTCCTTGCTCTTCGGCCAGTCCATGCGAACGCCATGGCTGAACGGCTCGTCGTAGTACGAGTTCATCACGAAGTTCTCCGTGAGGGTGAACCCGAGGATGAGACCGCTGCGCTGCCGGTCCTCCGGCACGTGGGCGACGCTGGAGCGGTGGATCTGGCGCGGCGAAGCGTCGGTGACATCCTTGCCGCCGATCGTGACCGAGCCGTCGACAACCGGGCGCAGCCCCGTCAGCGCCTCGACGAGCTCCGTCTGACCGTTGCCCTGGACGCCGGCGATTCCCACGATCTCGCCGCGGCGGACCTCGAAGGAGACGTCGTGGACGGCGAGATGTTCGTGGACGTTGAGCACCTTGAGGTTCTTGACCTCGAGCACCGGCTCGCCGGGCTCGGACTCGGCCTTGGTGACCGTGAGCTCGACCGGGCGGCCGACCATCAGCTCGGCGAGGTGGCTCTCCGAGGCACCTTCGGGATCCACTTCCCCCACGACGGCGCCGCGCCGCAATACGGCGATCCGGTCGGCGATCTCGAGCACCTCTTTCAGCTTGTGCGTGATGAAGATGATGCCCTTGCCGTCGTCCTTCAACTTGCGGATGATGCCGAAGAACTCCTCGACTTCCTGGGGGGTGAGCACCGCCGTCGGCTCGTCGAAGACGAGGATCTCGGCATCGCGGAACAGCACCTTGATGATCTCGACCCGTTGCTGGATTCCGACCGGCAGCTCTTCGATGATGGCGTTGGGGTCCACCTCGAGGTTGTACTGCGCCGAGATCGTGCGCACGTCCTCGCGCGCCTCGTCCATGTTGATGACGCCGCCGAGCGTGACGGGCTCGACGCCGAGGACGACGTTCTCGGCGACGGTGAAGACGGGCACGAGCATGAAATGCTGGTGGACCATGCCGATACCGGCAGCGATGGCGTCGCCGGGGCCGTCGAAATGCTGTGGCTCACCGTCGATGAGGATGTCGCCCTCGTCGGCCGAGTAGAGGCCGTAGAGGACATTCATGAGCGTCGACTTGCCCGCACCGTTCTCCCCGAGCAGGCAGAGGATCTCGCCACTCTCGATGGAGAGGTTCACGTTGTCGTTGGCCAGCACACCGGGGAATCGCTTGGTGATCCCTCTGAGCTCGAGCTCCACCGCGCCTCCACGATCCGACAACGTCGCTGCGACAGCCTAATCCCCCGACTCACGCCCCCGCTGGCAGGACGCCGCCGTTGCTCGGAGGCTTCCGACGTGTCGCTGTATCGAGCATGTGAGAAGGGGCCCCCGAAGGGGCCCCTTGATCTCATTTCGAGTGTTGGTCGTGATCAGCCGCTGACGGACACATCGCCGGAGACGATGGCCGCGGCCAGTTCGTCGACCTCCGTCTTCAACTCATCCGGGACAACGGAGTCGAAGTCGTGGTAGTCGGCAAGGCCGACACCCTCGTTGGAGAGGGTGCCCACGTACAGGTCGCTGGTCAGCGTCCCGGTCAGTGCCTCCTCGGCCGCCGCGTACACGGCGTTGTCGATGCGCTTCAGCACCGACGTGAGGTAGACGGCGGAGTTGTTCGGGTCGGCCTCGAAGCCGTCCACGTCAACACCGATGATGCTGAACGTACCCAGCTCGGACGCCAGCTGCGCCGAGCCGAGGCCCACCGGACCGGCAACCGGCATCACGATGTCGGCGCCCTCGTCGACGAGGCTCTGGGCGAACGCCCGGCCGTCGTCGAGGCTCTCGAAGTTGTTCGTGAACGAGCCCTCTTGAGCATCCGGATCCCAACCGAGGACCTCAACGGCCGTGCCGTGGATCTCGTTGTAGTAGGCGGCGCCCCGGGCATAGCCGTCCATGAAGATCGTCACCGGCGGGATGTTGATGCCACCGAACGTGCCGATCTTGCCCGTCTCGGTCATGCCCGCTGCCAGGTAGCCGGCGAGGAAGGCGGCCTCGTCCGTGTTGAACACGAGACCCTTGAGATTCGCCGGCGCCGCCTCGTAGGCGAAGTCGACGATGGTGAAGGCGGTGTCCGGGTTGGCGTTGGCGGCCACCTCGGTGGCATCACCGAGCAGGAATCCGACCGTCACGATCAGGTCACAGCCTTGATCGATGAACGAGTTGATGTTCACCTCGTAGTCGGTCTCGGCCTGCGACTCGAGCACCTTGGCCTCGGCGCCGAAATCGGCTGCCGCACGCTGGGCGCCGGCCCATGCCGAAGCGTTGAAGCCCTTGTCGTCGACACCACCGACATCGGTGACCTCACAGATCAGACCGCCGGCCGCGGGCGGCTCGGTCGTCTCACCGGCCGTGGTCGTGGTCTCCTCGGTCATTGCCTCCGTGGTGGTCGTCTCCTCGGTCGTTGCCTCCGTCGTGGTGGTATCGCCGCCCTCATCGCCACCTGCGTCGTCATCGTCGCCACCACAGGCGGCGATCACGAGCACGAGTGCGGCGAGAAGGGCGATGAGCTTGATGCGAGATCTCAAGAGATCCTCCCCATGTAAGCGATTTGGACCTGTCTCTTTCCGACAGGGGGCGACCCGACATCACGCAGTCCATGGTGTCCGGGGGGCCCGATGGGCCAGTCTACCCCTCATGCCGGGTCGAAAACCTCTCGGACGGCCCCTAGACCAGGGCCGGTCAGTCCACGGCCGCCGGGGCCGGTTCTTCGTTCGGCGACTTCACCAGGTAGATCCACGGTGTCGAGATCGCCGTGACGATGCCTTTGACGAGGATGTTGCCCCAGATGATCGCGACCACCGCACCGGCGGGGATGACGCCGCCGAACGCGATCGTGGCGAACACGATCGAGTCGATCGGGACCGCCACCGCATTCGAAGCGAGCACCCGTCCCCATTGCCAGCGGTCGGCGAAGTGGGCCACCCAGCGCCGGTACACCTCCGTGTCGATGAGCTCCGAGACGATCTCGGCGATGATCGAGGCGAGCACGATCCGGTACACCGGCGAGAGGACGGCCCCGAACTCGGTCTGGGGCCCGACGGTCAGATCGGGCGGGAGCTCGGCGACGATCCAGAACAGGAGCGCCATGGCGACGTTGATGGCGGCTGCAGTGAAGATCAGCACCCGCGCCGTCGTCACACCGGCCACCTTGTGAACCATGTCGCGCAGCGTGAATGTGAACGGGTAGATCAGCGTGCCGCCATCCATCGTGATGCCGAAGACCTCGACGATGCGCAGGCTGGCGACGTCGGCCAGCACCTGGGCTGCCACGTATGCAGAGGCGAGGACGGCGATGGTGGTTGCGGTGCGTCTCACGGGCGTCGAGGGTAGATGGCTTGGGCGGCGTCTACGCTCCAGCGGCATGCGGATCGGATACCAGGGCGAGCCCGGCTCCTACAGCCACAAGGTGGCCGGGGAGTTGTTCCCGGGCGCCGAGTGGATCGGCCTACATTCCTTCGCCGAGGCCTTTGCCTCTTTGGAGCGGGGGGACGTCGACCGGCTGGCGTTGCCCGTCGAGAACTCGACGACGGGCAGCGTCCTCCCGGTGCTCGATCGCCTGCCCGGCAATCCGGATCACGGCCCCGTCGCCGTCGTGGCGGAGCATCTCATCGAGGTGCGCCACGCCCTGCTCGGCGTGGCCGGCGCGAGGCTCGAGCAGATCCGCGAGGTGCGTTCCCACCCCCAGGCGCTCGCCCAGGCGGAGGAGACCCTCCTCCGGCTCGGCATCGACCCGGTGGCGCGGCCCGACACGGCAGGGGCGGTGCGTGAGGTCGCCGCAGGGGCCGATGCGACGGTTGCGGCCCTCGCCCCGCCGTGGGCAGGCGAGGCCCACGGCCTCGACGTGCTCGAGACCGATGTGATGGACCGCCACCACAACACGACCCGCTTCTTCGTTCTTGCTCCCGGGGCACCGCAGGTCGATCCCGACGACGACAAGACGACGGTCGTGTTCACGACCGCACACCGCCCAGGAGCGCTGGCGCTGGCGCTGACCGAGCTCGGTCTGCGCGGCGCCAACCTCACCCGCATCGAGTCTCGCCCCTCCGCAGAGGCCTGGAGCTACCGATTCTTCGTTGATCTGGTGCACACCCCCGGCCCCGCAGGCCTCGCCCACGTCATCGACCCACCCCCCGCCACCCTCGCCCACCTCCAAGTCTTGGGGAGCTACCGCAGCGCGACGTAGCCGTCCGTTCTTGCGTACTTGGCTGCGGGATGGTGGCGTGAGGTACGCAAGTTCGGTGAGGTCGGGTGCCGCCTCCGTTCTTGCGTATCTGGCTGCGGGATGGTGGCGTGAGGTACGCAATTTGGATGGGCTCGCCGGGCGTCCCGAGCCGTGTCACACCTGGCCGTCATCGTGTCGACATGTCCAACGACACACATCGACGCCTGGGTCGGGCAGCCGAGACGGCACACGGCACCTTCACGATTGCCGATGCTCGGCGGATTGGGATTCCCGACAGCACGCTCAGCTTGCGGACCCGCGATGGCCGCTACCGGCGTATTCAACCTGGGGTGTACGGGATTGCCGGTGCGCCGAACACCCAGCTGCAGCGGATGGCCGCGGCGGTCGCCTCCTTTCCGGCGCTCGCCGCGGTCTCCCACCAGACCGCGGCCGAGCTCTGGGGAATGACGAACCGCGGGATCCGGTCGATCGAGATCGTGACGACTCGGTGGGATCGCGTGCACCGCGCCGACCTCGTTGTGCACGAGTCGCTCGACCTCGTGCCCGACGACGTCATGGAGCACCGGGGCCTGCCCATCACCACCCCGGCGCGCACAGTCGTCGACCTTGGTGCAAGCAACCGGTGGATCGTCGAGAGTGCGCTCGAGGCAGGCATCCGCATGTCGCTCTTCACGCTGGAAGACGTCGAGGCGTTCGTTCGTCGAGTCGCCCGTCGTGGCCGGCGGGGTGTCGGCGTCATCAGGCCGCTGCTCGAGGCCCGGCGGCGGTGGGATTGGGCGACGGAGAGCGCACTCGAGGACGTGTTTCGGCGGCTCGTCGACGAGAGCGGCCTACCCACACCGAAGCCGCAACTCGTCGTTCGCGACCGTTCTGGAGCCTTCGTCTGCCGGGCCGACTTCGGCTACCCGGAGGCGCAGCTACTCATCGAGCTGGACAGCGAAGCCCACCATCTCGACCGCATGACGTTCCGTCGCGATCGATCGAAGCAGAATCGAGCGGTCACGCTGGGGTGGACCGTGTTGCGCTATACGTGGTGGGATCTCGTCGAGGAGCCAGGTCGAGTGTGCCGCGAGCTGAGCAATGCTCTCGGTCGGTCCCACTGAGGGCGCCGCATCTCTGGTTCCTGCGTAACTGCCTACGGGGCATTGGCGTGACCTACGCAAGTTCGGAACGGTGGGTCGGTCCTCCGTTCTTGCGTATCTGGCCGCAGGAACCCGCGGTGACATACGCAAGAACGGAAGCGACTCAGGTCGGGCGGACGTACGTGCCTTGGGCGATGGCGACCAGGCGGTCGGGCTGTTCATCGACCCAGAGTTCGATGGTGCCCACGATGCGGCGCGTGCCGGTCGAGCGGATGGTGGCGCGGGCCACGATGTCGCCGTGCTGCGCCGGGCGGAGGAAGCGAATCGACATCTCGCTCGTGACGGCCATCGACTGGATGCCGAGCACGCTGAAGACACCGAACCAGAGGGCGCAGTCGGCCAGCAAGAACATGGTTGGCCCACTGATGTAGTGACCGGGCCGCAGCTCGGCCTCGTCGTACACCCAGCGGGCGATGGCCCAACCGTCGCCCACCTCGTCGCAGCGGATGCCGGATCGAGCGGCTGCCGGATACGCCTCCGGCAGATAGCGATTGATTTCCTCCGCCGTCGGGATCGGCGCCGGCGTTGCCTCAGCCAAACTGCGCTGCCAGCCGTCCGATGAAGTACTGCCAGCCCTCGGCATGATCGTGCCGCTCATCGGCGTCGTCGGGCCCGTAGTCGCCATGGGTGATCGTGATGCGGCTGCCTTCGTCGACGGCGGTCGCCGTCACCAGCACGGTCTTGCGTGCCACCAGCGGCTCGTGGTCCCACGCCCAGGTGAACCGGATGCGATGACCGGGCACGACGTCGAGGAACTTCCCCCGCAGCGTCCACTCCTGGGACGGCCACCGATAGACGTAGTCGCCGGCTTCGCCGATCTCGGCCTCTGCCGGCCACCACGTCGTCAGCAAGTCGGGTTCGGTGAAGTGGCGGGTGACCTCGCTCGGGGACGCATCGGGAATGACACCTTCGAGCACCAACCGGGCAGGGGTCGAGGTCGAGGTTTCGCGCAACATGCCACGAGGCTACCCGTGGCCGTGGCCGTAGCGCATCCCCGGCCGCAACCGGTTTCTGACACACCCCGAGGGTATCGTGGCCGCTGATCGCAACGGTGGAGTCCCGCCATGGGTGGACGACGACAACCGACATCGACCTCCAGCTTCGGAGCGGGTCGTCGTGAGAACCACGACGCCTCGGCGTTCTACGCCCGCTTCACGCCACCGGAGATCTCGGACGCCGACAACGTTCATTCCCCTCCGGTCGCCCGAGACGAGATCTGGCACGGCGATGCCTCGGATCTGCTGTCAGGCGAAGGGCTCGTCGCCGACAACTCGGTGGCGCTGGTCGTCACGTCACCTCCGTATTTCGTCGGAAAGTCATACGAGGAGGCGATGGGCGAGGGCCACATCCCGACGGATTACGGCGAGCACCTGACACGGCTCCACGAGGTGTTCGCCCGGTGTGTCGAGAAGCTCGAACCCGGCGGCCGCATCGCGGTGAACGTTGCCAACCTGGGGCGGAGGCCATACCGATCGCAAGCGGCGGACATCGTGCGGATCTTCGAAGATCTAGGGCTGTTGATGCGCGGCGAGATCATCTGGCAGAAGGCGGTCGGGCTCAGCGGCTCCACCGCATGGGGTTCCTTCCAGAGTGCCGCCAATCCCGTGTTGCGCGACATGACCGAACGCATCATCGTTGCCAGCAAGGGCCGGTTCGACCGGGCGATACCACGCCGGGCCCGCGCCGAGCGCGGTTTGCCGTCGGTGTCGTCGCTGAGCCGTGAGGCCTTCATGAGCTACACCACCGACGTGTGGTCGATGCCGAGCGAGAGCGCGTCTCGTGTGGGTCATCCAGCTCCGTTTCCCGTGGCCCTGCCGCGCCGGCTCATCGAGCTCTACACGTACGAGGAGGACCTCGTCCTCGACCCGTACATGGGTTCCGGCACGACGGCCATCGCCGCCATGCGCACACATCGCCATTTCGTGGGTTGTGATACCGACGAGGGCTACGTTGCAGCCGCCAAGGCCCGCATCGAGGGAGAGCACGAACGACTCGACCACACCGCCGAGCGGCGCAGCCGGATGCGGGTGGCGCTCCCGGCCGTCAAGTCCGTCGACGAGGACGAATCGGCCGATCGTCTATCACGCGCCGTCCGGGAGGGCCGCAAAGCCGAGGATCTCGCCGAGCTCGTCTTGGAGCGCTGCGGATTCAGCGTGACGGCTCGCAACAAGAAGCTCACCACGGGCATCGAGATCGACTTCGTCGCGACCGCACCGGACGGCTCGGTGTGGCACTTCGACGTCACCGGGGCCTTCACCAGCGAGCGTGGCGGCTTGCGCCGCACCGACACGCTGTGGAAGTCCCTGGGCAAGGCGGCGATGCGCCAGCTCGCAGACGACGACGCCAGCGGCCCGCGATTCGTCATGCTGACGACGGATCTGCCCTCGCCCGGCGTTGGGCTCAAGGCTCTGAAGGCGGCCCGTAGCGGTGGGTTGGTGATGGACGCCATCGAGATGCTGTCGGAGGAGGGACAGCGGAGGCTGACCGACTATGCCGATGCAGGCGACGATGCCACCGAGCCGCTGGGTGACCTCCTGGGTACCGAAGAGCCGGATGCCCTCTTCTGAGATGGACCGGGTCCGCACGACACCAGGCGCCGTGGCGATCGTCAAGGGCGATCCGCCCCATGTGCTGCTGGCGGAGAATGCCGCCGTGATGTCCCGGCTCGTCGCGTTACGAGTCGTAGCCAACAGCGATCCGGCGACCTTCGCCTTCAACGAGCTCGTCGAGGTGCGCCGGGCGCTCCTGGAGGAGCGATGGGCGGATGCGGTGCTGATCTGGATGGAAACCACCGATACGTTCATCGACGTCTACGAGGAGTACGTGCCCGTGTGGGCCGAGGCGGATCTCGACGAGCAGATCGCCGCCATGGAGATCCGGGTGTCCCGCATCTTCGACAGACCGTAGTGTTCCCTTGCATGCCGCCGACGACCACCACCCGCAGCCTGTGGCCAGCATCGTCGAGGGCCGCTGCACGACGAGCATGATCAGCCGGACGCGGGTTTAGCCATGGCCGCTCCTCGCACCGAAGTCACCGAGATCGTCACCGGCCTCGGCATGCTGGGGTTTCCTTCGCTGGAGCGGGCCTTGGCCGTGCGACCACGAGCTGTGCTCAATGTCGAGTCGGCCCACTACGACAGGCTGGACGCAGCGTTCGGTGCCGGCCGCTTCGCCCGAGAGTTCGAAGTGGCGTGGCGCAACGGTGTGGAGTTCGCCCGATCCACCGAGGGCCTACGGGGCCGGCCGCCTTGGTCGCTGGAGTGGAAGGGCAGCCACAAACCGCCCGGATACGAGCAGATACCCGCCGATCTCCGGGTTGACCATGTCTATCTGATCTCGTGCAAGTACGGCTCCAACATCCTCACCAACTCGTCGCCGGCGAACCTGTTCTCGCGGTTGCTCGCCGACCGGCAGGACGCCCCGGTCGACTGGTATCTCGAGATGGCTCCCGGCGCCTACCAGGCCTTCTACGCCGAGTGCCGCCGCCATGTGGGCGCCGACGACCTTCCCGAGCGTGTGGCCGACCTCGAGCTCGAGCACCGCGGACGGCTCAAACGCGCCGTCCCCCGCTCGTTGAGCGGTGACCCCCTTGCGGCCTACCTGGCGATGGCAAACGACGTCGCAGCGGCATCGGCGAAGCGGTGGAAGCAGGCGATGGCGGGTGGGCGCCGCAAACGGGAGGAGACGCTGTGGCGGATGCTCCGGCTGCAGTCGGCCCCGTACTTCGTCCTCGGCGAGTCGGCGGGAGGAACAGAGGTGCGGTACCGGGTCGGCACGCCGTGGGACTTCCGAAACCGCTACCGGTTTCGCAGCTTCGATGCATGGCCGGACCTGCAACGGCGCCAGCCGGTGGTGCAGTGGCACGCCGAGGTCGCCGATCGGGTGTCGGGGGAGATTGTGCCGGTCGACGGCCACGTCGAGGTGCGGTGGAGTCACGGCCGCTTCGCTCAGGCGCCCGAGGCGAAGGTGTATCTCGACACGCCTCATCACAAGGTGCCGGGCTACGTACCCCTCACGCCCACACGTGACGCCCCCGACCGGCTCCGGCTGGATTGGCGTGGTCCGTGAGCGAGCGGACCGAGTCTCCGTTCGAGACAGCAGTTGTCGATGCATTTCCATATCTCGTTGCGGGACTGGTGCTCTCCCTGCCGCTGCTCGCGTTGCCGGTGAGTGACGAGCCGCTGTGGGTGTTCACGCTCCATCTGAGTGCCCTGGTCATTCTCGGGCTCTTGGTGGCGTTCCGTGTCGGGCCACTTGCGGGCGCCGACTGGTTCCGTGGTCGCACCTGGGAGCGGCAGCGAAGACGACTGGCAGGGATCGTGGTGCTCGTCATGATCGTCACAGGAGTCGTCGCATTGGTGACCATGGCGTCTGCTGCCGTGTTGCGCTTCGATCCGTCGCTGCAGTTCCTCCAACTGCTGTCCGCGCTCGACATCGCATGGGTCACGGCTGCGCTGTACCTCGGTGTTCGCTGGTGGCTGGGAGAAGGGGCGAGCCGCGTTGCGGCGGCCACGCTCGGTGCCGTCTGCGTCGTGTCCGTGTGGAACTATCTGCGGGTTGTCGGATTCGGCCCCGGCGGGGAGTGGGTCGTCGACGGTGATCAGCTGCTCCGGCTGGTCCTTCCCTTCGACGTCGCCGCGGCCGTGCTGGCGGTCGGATCAGTGATCCTCGGTCTCCGCCGAACCGGGTGAGCCGACCCGGCAGGCGAGCGACCAGTCGTACGGCTGCCATGCAACCTGCGGATCCGCCGCCGCGATCCACGTCGCCACGTCGTCTGGCAGCCAAGGGCCAAGGGCCCGAGCGATGTCTTTCTTGCGAGCCGGGATCCAAGCCGGCATGCGGTGCGGCCGGACGAAGTCGGCGCCGTACCAGAGCAGCACCCGGCTGAGGAGGAGTGTGCCCGCTGCGCGATCGGCGATGGCGCCACCGCCGGCGAGGAACGCACGCATCTGATCGTCGAGTTGTTGGTCGAGCTCGTCTCCTTCGTACGGCTCGACACGCAACGTGGGGCAGGACGCCGAACCACAGACGAGCGCCCCGTGGATGCGGGGGTCGCCGAAGCGGCGCACCTTGGCGTGCTCGATGGCGTCCAGCGACAGGGTCTCGCCGGCTACCTCGACCCACGGGCGGCTGAAACCGCCCGGAACCCGCAGCACCGAAGAGGCGCCCATCGTGAATCCCGCTGCAGCGACGTCGAGCGCCCCTGCGTTGTACAGGTTGAGCCAGTAGGCGAGCGCGTGCCTCGGAGCCATGTCGTCCGGATCCAGCCCGGCGAGGCGATCCCGGTAGCCGGCGAGCTGGGCCCGCCGCGGCGCCAGTGCGGCTACGCCACCCGTGGCGACCTCGGCCAGCACCAGACGCAGCTCGTCGTGGTGGGTGCCCGCCACCCCGTGCGGATCAGGACGACGCATGCGTTGGGTGCGGAACATGGACCAAGCAACGGCAATCGGGTTGGGTCCCGGCGTCTGGCTCATGGGGAGGTAACCCGTCAGCGCCTCGAGGTGTTCCGCTGCAATGCCACGATCGCGTCGTCGACGTCGGGGTAGTCGCCGATCGACCGGCCACGATGAACCCAGCGAAGATCACCGCCTGGTGCGACGACGGCCACCGCAGGGACCTCGGAGTAGTGGCCGGTGATCCGGAACTGACGGCGGGTGCGAACGAAAGACCTGATCCACCGCAGCCACGCTCGCAGGTTGAACACGTAGAGGAGGAGTGGCTGTCTCCGTTGGCCCAGTGCCGCGGCGACGTGACCGTTCGGGTCGAGCAGGAGCTGGTACTGGACAGTCGTGTCCATCAGTCGTTTTGCTTGGTGTGACGACGCCGGGCCGACGCCGATGACCTGCGCTCCGAGGTCCTGGACCTCGTCGTGGACTGCCGCCACCTGCGACAGGTAGTCGAGGCAGGCCGCTCAGCCGAAATAGCGTACGCGCAGGAGCAGGGTGGGTCGATCCAGCCAGCGGTCCAGCTCCACGGGGTTCCGGTCGGGATCCGTCAGCGTGATTCCGGAGAGGTCGCCCACCGCTCAGTCGCCGGCGGCGAGAGAACCCTCGGCGGCGTCCTCTTCCGTGTAGGCGTAGTCGTCGAGCCCCATCGCTCGCCGGGAGGCGGCGATCTGCTCCTGCGGCGTCGGCGAGGCGCGTAAGAGCAGGTAGCCGATGACGCCGGCCACCGTGGAGCCGATGAAGATGCCGAGCTTGGCCGCATCCGACAGCACCTCGTCGGTGAAGGCCAACTCGGTGATGAAGAGCGACACCGTGAACCCGATGCCTGCCAGCGCGCCGAGACCGACGATGTCGCGCCACCCCGTGCGCTTCGGCAGCACTCCCAGCCCAAACCGAACGGCAAGGAACGTGGCGGCCGTGATCCCGACGATCTTGCCGACCACGAGACCGAACGCAACACCGAGCGAAACGCTGCTCGTCACGGCCGCCGCAACGTCGATGCCGGCGAACCGCACACCGGCATTGGCCAGAGCGAAGAGAGGAACGACCACGAAGGACGACCATGGGTGCAGTGCCGTCTCCAGCCGGTCGAGCGGCGAGACCGATTCCTTGGCGATGGCGGAGAGCTCCATGGCGTCGGCGTCGATGCGCTCGCGCGCCCGGGTCGATGCGGCATCCATGTCGTACCGGTCGAGTATCCGGCGGCCCCGTTGCTTGAAGTCCTCGTCGGCAATGTACGCCACCGCCGGGGTCATGAGTCCCAGCGCGACGCCGGCGAGCGTCGCATGGACGCCGGATTCGAACACGAAGTACCAGACGAACAGGCCGACGACGACGTAAAAGAGAATCGAGCGCACGTTGACGCGTTGCGCAAGCCACACCATGCCGATCAGTACGACGCCCTCGATCAGCCAGACGATGCTGAGGTCCGACGTGTAGAAGATCGCGATGACGATGATGGCTCCGATGTCGTCGGCGATCGCCAAAGCCAGGAGGAAGAGTTTGGCGCTCACCGAGACGCGGCTGCCCAGCAGCGATATCACACCGACGGAGAAGGCGATGTCCGTCGCCATCGGGATCCCCCAGCCCTGAAGTGCCTCGCCGCCGGTGCCGGAGACGAAGGCGATATAGATGAGAGCCGGTGCGATCATGCCGCCAAGCGCCGCGACGGCAGGGAGGGCGGCACGCTTCATGTCCTGCAACTCGCCGACGACGAGCTCGCGCTTGATCTCCAGACCGACGACGAAGAAGAAGATGACCATCAGCCCGTCGTTGACGACATGCTTGAGCGACTCGTCGAAATGGATCGGGCCGAGCTGGATCGTGAGATGGGTCTCCCAGAACGTCGTATACGACTCGGCCCAAGGTGAGTTTGCCCAGATCATCGCGATGGCGGCAGCGACCAGCAGCACGACGCCGCCGGCAGCCTCCACGTGCGTGAACCGCAGCAGCGGCCGGACGAAACGAGTCGGTACCGTACCGTCCGAGTTGATCCACGTCCCGTAGAGGGTCTCGTGCTCCTGCGCCATGCCGGGGAGAATACCGCCCGCGGCGACTTGGTCGGCTTCCGTAGCGCAGGATCGACCGCTCTCCGACAATCGTCGGTCCGTTGCGAGCCGGTAGCATCGCTCGGCACTCGTCCAGAGCGAACACGAGTAGGGATTCCGTGCTCTTTTCTCTCATCGGGGTCGTCGCCGGTCTGGCGATCCTCATCGTCGCTTCTGATCGGCTGGTTGCGAGCGCTGTGCGTGTGTCGCAAGCAGTCGGCATCTCGGCCGTGCTGATCGGCGCTCTGGTGGTGGGCCTCGGCACCTCACTGCCCGAGTTGTTGGTGTCGGCGCTGGCGGCAGGCAACGAAGAGCTGGACGTGGCGATGGCCAACGTCGTCGGATCGAACACCGCCAACGTCACCCTCGTCGTCGGCGCCGCCGCCGTTCTCCGGCCAATCGCCACGCGGGTCGCCGTGTTGCGTCGCGAGGGCGTGCTGATGTTGCTGTCGGTGGTCGCGCTCGCCTTCGTGCTCTACGA
This sequence comes from Acidimicrobiia bacterium, assembly GCA_965216945.1. GTDB lineage: Bacteria > Actinomycetota > Acidimicrobiia > Spongiisociales > UBA5794 > DATHZQ01. Next base: position 2,311,651 of record CBDCGU010000003.1, read on the forward strand.
CGGTGAGGTCACCCGTGCAGAGGGCCTGGGTTTGCTGGCCGGCATGGCGGTGACGCTGGTTCTGCTCATGTTGTGGTCGCGGGATCACGGACCGAGCGATCTCCTCGCCGCCGATGAAGTCGAGGAGTTCTCCGAGAGCGGGCGGTCGGTGGGTCTCGAGGTCGTGATCGGTCTCGTGGCGCTCGGCGCCACGGTCTTCGGCGCCAACCTCTTGCTCGATGGCTCATTGAGGGTTGGCGAGGATCTGGGTCTCTCGCCAACGTTTCTCGGTGTCATGCTCGGCGTGGGCACGAGCCTCCCCGAGCTGGCGACGGCAATGGCGGCAGCGCGTCGTTCGGCCCCCGACCTCGTCGTTGGCAACGTGCTGGGATCGAACCTCTTCAACTCGCTCGCCGTCGCCGGGACCGCAGCTGTCGTCGGACCCTCGGTACTGTTGGATCTTGGACGACTGGAGTTGTGGTTCATGGTCGGAGCAGTAGCCGTGGCCGGGATCTTCGCCCGCACCGGCAGGCTCAACCGGATCGAAGCTGTCGTGCTGCTCGCTCTGTTTGCGGCGCTCGTGGCCATGACCTTCTGATGGTGGCGAGCAACAGTCAGATCGCTCGCACGCTTCAGGAGCTCGCCGAGCTCCTGAAGCTCGAGGAGGGCTCGCCACAGGCGTTCCGGGTTCGGGCATACGAGAAGGCGGCCGGGGCGGTGCGGGATGCGGCCGGTGCCGTGGACGGCATGAGCGATGCCGAACTGGTGAAACTCGATGGGGTGGGCAAGAGCACCGCCAAGAAGATCCGGGAGATCGCCGCCACCGGCAGCTTGCCTCAGCTCCAGGAGCTCCGTGCGAAATACCCTGCCGACCTCGTTGCGCTGACGCGCATTCCCGGCCTGGGCCCGAAGACGGTGCTGACGTTGCGCGACCGGCTCGGTGTCGAGAACGTGGAGGACCTGAAGGAGGCGCTGGCGGCGCAGCGCGTGCGAGACCTGCCCGGACTGGGTGCCAAGTCCGAGGAGAAGATCGCAAAGTCGATCGAGCGGCTCGGACTGCACGGCAAAGATCGGCGTACGCCGATCATCAAGGTGCTGCCCGTGGCCCGGGACCTGGTCGACACGATCTCTGCGATCCCCGGTGTCGAGCGAGCCGAGTACTGCGGCAGCTTGCGTCGCTTCCGCGAGACCATCGGTGACGTCGATATCGTTGCTGCCGCAACCGACGCCTCGTCCATCATGGATGCCTTCATCGGGCTACCCGAGGTCGACGAGGTCCTCGGGCACGGCGAGACGAAGTCGTCGATCGTCACCCGTGAGGGGCTCCAGGTGGATCTCCGCGTCGTTCTCCCCGACCAATATGGCGCCGCCACGTTGTACTTCACCGGCTCGAAGGAGCACAACATCGAGCTGCGGCAGCGGGCCATAGGTGCGGGCCAGCTTCTCAACGAGTACGCGCTGGCGGATGTCGAGACCGATGACGTCGTTGCCGCAGCCGCAGAAGAGGACATCTATGCGGCTCTGGGGCTCACGTGGGTCCCACCGGAGCTGCGCGAGGGGCATGGCGAGATCGGCCTGGCTGCCGAGGACGCCCTACCCGATCTGATCACCGAGGATGCGATCCGCGGCGATCTCCACGTTCATTCCACGTGGTCGGGGGATGGTCGCAGCTCGCTCGATGAGATGATCGCGGCAGCTTCGCGGCGTGGGCTGCAGTACGTGGCCATGACCGAGCACGCCGAGAACCTCGCGATCAACGGGCTGTCGCGTGAGGAGGTGCGGCGGGAGCGCGAAGAGATCCACCGGCTGCGCGATGCGTACCCGGATCTCACCATCTTGCACGGCGCAGAGCTCAACATCGATCCGGATGGAGCCCTCGACTACGACTTCGACTTCCTGATGGAGTTCGATTGGTGTGTTGCCAGCGTCCATTCACACTTCGACCTGCCGGAGGCCGAGCAGACGGCACGGGTGCTCGCCGCCATTGAGCATCCGGCCGTTGGCGTGGTCGGCCATCTGACGGGTCGCAAGATCGGGCGGCGCCCCGGCATCGACCTGAACCTCGCAGCGGTTGCAGATGCGGCGGCCGGCACGGGCACCGCTCTGGAGATCAATGCACACCTCGACCGTCTGGATGTTCCGGCCGACATGCTGCGAATGCTGCGGGACCGCGGCGATCTCCGTTTCATCATCAGCACGGACAGTCATCACACCCGCGAGTTCTCGAATCTTCGCTGGGGAGTCCGTAACGCTCGGCGGGGGTGGGTCGACACAGCTCGTGTCGCCAACGCTCTGCCCGTCGGCGAGTTCCTCGCCTGGGCATCGGTGAAGCGCAACCGCACGGCTTCCTGACCGCAACCGCTTTCCAGCATGTCGTTGGCCGTGTACGGTTTGGCTCAACGCGGCACGAAAGGAGGACCCATGAGCACGTATGCCGTCTTGGTGCATCGCACCCACGCAAGTCTCGTAAGGGTGCTCCCGGTCGCGACTCCGCTGCTGCCCTAGCTGCGTCGCCGTCCTGGAGCGCACACTCCAGGAGGAACGTTGGACCCACAGCTCTCAGCCGGGTCGGCCTGCCCCGAATGGCTCGCCGCATACGGTTGGAATCCCGCAGTACACGCTCGCTATCAACCCTTTTCGTCATCTGAGACGCAGCTCGTGCGCATCGTGCGCGTAGATCGCGCCTCGTGCGTCGTCGTGACGGCAGACGGTGTCGCCGAGTGCCGGCTCGGTGCGACCGATCCGTCGCCCGTCACGGGAGATTGGGCCGCCGCCCGTCGCACCGAAGACGGGGTGCCGGTGTTGGACGCGGTCCTGCCGCGCACCACCACCGTCGCTCGCCGCAACGCCGCGGCGTCCGGGGAACAGGTGCTCGTCGCCAATGTGGACGGCATGCTCGTCCTGCACGGCATCGACCGTCCTCACCGGGTGGGCCGGCTGGAGCGACTGGCCATTCTCAGCTGGGAGGCCGGCGTCGACCCCGTGATCGTCCTGACGAAAATCGATCTCCGCGGCACGGCAGACGCATCGATCGACGTCGGCGACGCGATCGCCGAGATCCGCAAGGTGATTCACGAGGTGGACATCGTTGCGACGAGCACCGCAACCGGCGAGGGAGTCGATCAGCTTGCGCCGTACTTGGCTGCGGGGCGCACCTTCGGCATCGTCGGGGAGTCCGGGGCAGGCAAGAGCTCGCTCGTCAACCACCTCGCAGGCAGCGCCGTGCAGCCGACTGGTGCCACACGACGCCGCGACCACAAGGGGCGGCACACGACGACGTCTCGCGATCTCGTGCCGGTGCCCGGGGGAGCGGTACTGATCGACACGCCGGGGCTGCGTTCTGTGTGCATGCCGGTCGCCCGGGAGGGCCTGGCCCGCTCGTATGCCGACCTCGAAGCGTTCGCCGCCAACTGTCGCTTCCGGGACTGTGCTCACGGGGTCGAGCCGGGATGTGGCGTGCGGGCCGCGATCGAACGAGGCCTGCTGACCGCCGAACGCTGGGCGGGATACCAGAAACTGCAACGCGAGATGGCATTCGAAGCAAGGCGAGTCGAGGTACGAGCGCGACGCAGCGAACGGCGCAGGAGTCGCAGGCGCCCGTCGCCTGCCGACGATGCCGAATCCTGGTGAAGCCCGGCCCCGGCCTGCCAGATCGTCGAGATTCTTCACGATTTCGTAATGGCGCTGAGCTAGGGATATGGCCGAGGAGCGTGGTAAACCACGACACATGGAATCGAACGAGCAGCCGGTGAGGGTCGACGACGGCAGGCGGCGCGCCGCGTTCGCCGGTGCGGCGGCCGCAGGCTTGGCGCTCGGTCTCACAGAGCTGGTGGCGGGGCTGTCTTCACAGGTCCCATCGGCGATCGCCTCCGTTGGCACGTACGTCGTCGACTTCAGCCCGCCGTTCGTCAAGCGTTTCGCCATCAACGTGTTCGGCACGGCCGACAAGGGCGCGCTGGCGATCGGCACCGTGATCGTCGCGATCTTGCTCGGCGCCCTGGTCGGGCAGGCTGCGCGCACCCGGCGCTGGCTGGGCCCGGCGACGTTCGGCGTGTTTGCACTGCTCGGGATCGTTGCCACCTTCGACCAGCCGTCCTTCGACCCGATCCTCACGTTCGTCACGATCGTCGGGGCAGCCCTCGCCGGCTGGTTTGCCCTCGAACGCATGCTCCGATGGATCGACGAATCAGCGGTCGAGATGCCGACGGATGGTCTTGCCGCCCAACCCAACCGCCGGCAATTCGTTGCCGGCGTTGCCGGTGTCGGGGCAACCGCCCTCGTCGCCGGCGTTGCGGGCCGTTCGATGATCATCAACCGCTCGGAGGAGGTGCGGAACTCGATCGCGCTGCCTCCCGCCGCCACCACAGTGGCGGCACCCGGACCGGGGACCTCGTTCGCCGTGGATGGACTCGAACCGCTCGTGGTCCCCAACGACGACTTCTACCGGATCGACACCGCACTCGTGGTCCCCCGACCCGACACGGCGAGCTGGCGGCTCGTGATCACCGGCATGGTCGAGACCGAGCTGGAGTACACCCTGTCCGACCTGCTCGCCATGCCACTCCACGAGCGATACGTCACCATTGCGTGTGTTTCCAACAAGGTCGGAGGTGACCTGGTCGGAAACGCCCGCTGGACCGGGGTTCTGCTGTCGGATCTCCTGGAGCGCTCCGGAGTCGAGGAGGGCGCTACCCAGATCGTGGGGCGGTCGGTCGACGACTGGACGGCCGGGTTCCCCACCGAGCTGGCATTCGACGGTCGCGAGCCGCTGGTGGCGATCGGTATGAACGGTGAGATGCTCCCGCCGCGTCACGGTTATCCGGCCAGGCTGATCGTGCCCGGTCTCTACGGCTATGTCTCGGCGACGAAGTGGTTGCGCGAGATCGAGCTCACGACGTGGGAGGACTTCGACGGCTACTGGATTCCACGGGGATGGGCCAAGGAGGGCCCGATCAAGACGCAATCCCGCATCGACGTCCCCGGCTCGGGTGGTTCCGTGCCCGCCGGACGGGTCGTGATGGCCGGAGTTGCGTGGGCGCCCCTCAAGGGCATCCAGCGGGTCGAAGTCCGCATCGATGACGGCGAGTGGCAGGACGCCGAGCTGACGACGCCTCTCGCCGACACGGCGTGGGTGCAGTGGAAGCACACGGCCGACCTGCCCGCCGGGAACTACCAGCTCAGCGTCCGGGCGACGGACGGCGAGGGCTACACGCAGACGTCCGCACGAGCCGAGCCGGCCCCCGACGGGGCAACCGGTCACCACACGATCCGCTTCCGCACCCAATAGCGGGCCGCAAGACAACCGGCCGCTGCGCCCACGGGTGGGGTCGAAGGCCGCCGGCGAAGGGCCGCCGGTCGCCCGTTCTCGAATCGAGGGATGGGTGCTACCCGTCGTCGGCGGCTTGCTCTCCGAGCGGGGTGCCGGGCATGGGCAAGTGCAACGGCGCCCGAGTAGTGCTTCCAGTAGAAGCTCTCGAACCCTGGTGCCGCGTCGATCGGCTGTGTCACCGTCACCGCCAGGGTCGTGTTCAGTGTCTTCAGACCATGAAGTCGCACCATGGTGGCCGATCGTTTACTCGGAATCGCCCGTTGCCAGGAGCCAACGACTAGCCGGCGGGTACCAGCCGCAGTGTCGCCTCGGCGGCGGCGTCGACCGTGGCCCTGCTCCAGTACATGGGGAAGTACTCGCCAGTGCGCCAAGCCTCGATCTGGTCTTGGTAGTGCGCGCTGTACGGATGGCCGGATGCGCCGGTGGTGTTGACCCACAATGCGCCGTCCAGATCCGACATGTCGACGAGCATCCGGAACGACGGCACCCAATCGACCACGAAGCCCTCGGACGGTGTCCAGCCTGTGGCGTTCACGATGTCGAACCCGCCGCTCGTCGGGTAGGGCCCCCGGTTGAACCGGCCCTCGATCGGGCCGATCCCGGACTGGCCCAACGTCTCGTTCTCGAACGTTGCGGTGTGGAGGGCGCCCCAGGTCCAGTCCGCGGGCTCGCCACCCAGCAGGGCGGCTACATCGTCGACACCGGCCGCAAAGGCTGCAGCGACGATGTCGTCACGCGTCTCGATGTCGGGCGTGGTGAGGTCGTCCCAGAACGGTGCGTCGTTCGGTTCCGCCAGATCCTCGACGGCGAGCGACCACCGCGTTCCTCCACGAGGATCGATGCCTGCGGGCAAGTCATCGGCGAAGAGGCGGTCGAGCAGTTGCGCCCACGCCGCCTCGAACACTGCGGCCCCGGCCGATGACGCATCGTTGTCGAGGTTCCATGCCTCGAGAACCGCGAGCGCGGCTCGCTGGCGCTGGGTCATGCTCTCCGGCGAGATGGCGAGGAAGAGCGGCCGGATGCGTTGGGCGGTGAGGTTGCGGTTGTCGAACTGGATGGCCGCCATGTCGTCGAGCGTTGCGTCTTCGAGTCTCGACACCAGCTCGACGATGCGTGTGGCCCGATCGCCGCGGTTCCAGTCGGAGGTCAACAGGTAGGGGTACGTGCCGTCCACGACGGCGTTGTTGGCGGTGACGATCCAGCCTTCGGCGGGGTTGAACACGCGCGGCAGGTCCTCGAAGTCGATGTATCCGGTCCACTCGTAGCGATCGGTCCATCCCGGCACGGGTACCCGGCCGTCGCCGTCGTTGCGCACCGGCACGATGCCCGGCGCCTGGTAGCCGATGTTGCCGTCGACGTCGGCATAGATCACGTTCTGAGCAGGCACGGAGAACGTTGACAACGCCGCCCTGAAGTCGCCCCAGTTCTCCGCCGTGTTGAGCCCGAAGACCGTGTCGGTCAACGCCGGCACCTCATCGAGGGCTGTCCACCGCAGAGCGACGACATACGGCTCGGGTAGCTGGATGCCTGCGTCGTCGAAGTCGTCGAGCCGGCCGAAGACGTCGGAGACGACCGGCCCGTGGCGTGTAGTCCGCACCCTCACCTCAACGGGGTCGCCCCCGGCCACGGCGACCACTTCCGTCCTGACGTCCATGTCGACCCATTCACCGTCGACCTCGTACTGGTCCGGGTTGTCCGGATTGATCCGCTCCACATACAGGTCCATCACGTCGGGCCCCAGGTTGGTGAACCCCCACGCAATGCGGTGGTTGTGCCCGATGACGACTCCCGGCACGCCCGCGAACGAGAAGCCCGTCACGGCGAACGGGCACGCGTCGGACATCTCGACGCAATGCAGTCCGACCTGGTACCAGATGGACGGCATGCGGATACCGAGGTGGGGGTCGTTGGCCAGGATCGGAGCCCCGCTGGCGGTGTGGTCGCCGGAGACGACCCAGCTGTTGGATCCCAACCCTTCGCCTCCACCACCGGTCATCGCGTCGATGAGCTCGGTGTTGTCCGCAACACGGTCGAACGCAACGGTCAGCGCTCGCACCGGAGGCGGGCTGATACCCGGGCCGCCCTCGCGCGCTCCATCGTGGGTCACGATGAGCGGTGCCGCGTCGGGATAGGCCGGATAGAGGGCATGGACCTCGTCCTCGCTCATCACTCCGAGGAGCAAAGCCCTGTCGATCTCCTCGTCGAGGTTGCCGCGCAGGTCCCACGACATCACCTTGCCCCAAACGAGCGTGTCGACGGGGCTCCACGGTTCGGGGTCGTAGTCGTGGTTGATGATCTCCAGGATCGTGTACTCGAACCCGAGCTCGGCAGGGGAGCGCTGCTCCAAGTAGGCGTTCACGCCTGCGGCGTACGCATCCAGATAGGCCCTGGCAGAAGGGCTGGAGGCGTCGTACTGGCGGGCCGCCAGGTCATACCAGCCCATCGTGCGGATGAAGCTGTCGGTTTCCACCTGGTCGGCGCCGAACATCTCCGACAGGCGTCCTGCCCCGATGTGGCGCCAGGTATCCATCTGGAAGAAGCGGTCCTGGGCGTGGACGAAGCCTTGCGCCATCAAGAGGTCCTCGGTGGTGGACGCATAGATGTGAGGCACACCCTGCGCATCGCGCACGACGTCCACCGGGGCCGACAGACCGGGCAATCGGATCGCACCATCGACTTGGGGGAACGGGCGGCGTGTGGACCACAACGTGAACGCGGCGCCGGTCACGAGGAGGAGGAGCAACGTCAGGGCGCCCCACTCGAGCGTCCTGCGGGCGATGCGGCGCAATCGACCCGTCGGAGATCGGGCCCCGGTCGGGCGTGGAGGCGTCTGGTTCATCGTGATCCAGCGTAAACACGGAGGGGGCCCGAGATCGCGGCCACGGAACGGCGGTATCGGGAAGGGCCGGCGAAGCCGATATCCTGCGCGGCTATGAACGCAAACGAAATGTCAACGCCCGAGAACCCGCTCAAACCTCAGGTGGTCGAGAACGACGAGGTCGTCGAGGAAGAGGAGACGAGCACGATCCACGAGCCGTCGAAGCTGATCCGCATTGCCTCGATGACCCGTGCGATGCTGGAGGAGGTGCGGGAGGCCCCGCTCGACGAGGCGGGGCGACTGCGGCTGCGAGACATTTATCACCGCAGCCTCGAGCAGCTTCGCGGCGCCCTGAGCGTCGACCTCGCGGAGGAGCTCGAAACGATCTTCGAGCCGATCAACCAGACCGACGTGTCGGAGTCCGAGCTGCGTCTCGTCCAGGCCCAGCTCGTCGGGTGGTTGGAGGGGTTGTTCCACGGAATCCAGGCATCGCTGTGGACCCAGCAGGCGGCGGCGGCGCAACAGCTCGAGGAGGTACGGCGCCGCCGCGCACTCGAATCCGGACTCCAGCCTCAACCCGGCCAGTATCTGTAGTGCCCCGTGCCGGCCGGGCGTGCGACCGGGCGGGACGGGGTCGCCGCCGTAGGCGCTTGCGTCAGGTGAGCTGCGGGTGGGAACCGTGATGCAGTGCCGCCTGGGCCGCGGCCAGTCTCGCCACGGGGATCCGCGGCGGGCTGCATGAGACGTAGTCGACGCCCACCGACTCGAAGAATCCGATCGAATCCGGGTCGCCGCCGTGCTCACCGCACACTCCGATCACGATGCCGGGGTTCACTCTGCGACCAGCCTCGATGGCGGCTTTGATCAGGCGGCCGACGCCTTCCCGGTCGATCGATGTGAACGGGTCGCGGCGCATGATCCCCTTCTCCAGGTAGGTCCGCAGGAACGCCTCCTCCGCATCGTCCCGGCTGATGCCCAGCGTCGTCTGGGTGAGGTCGTTGGTGCCGAAGGAGAAGAAGTCCGATTCGAGTGCGAACTCGGATGCCACCAGCGCCGCCCGCGGCAGCTCGATCATCGTTCCCACGGTCACGTCGAGCTGGCGTCCGGCGTAATGGACTTCCTCGTCGATCATGTCGCGAATGAGATGAACCTCCTCGGCCGAGCCGACCAAGGGGATCATCAGCTCGAGGCGGGGATCGCCCCCGGCATCCAAGCGGCGGCGGACTGCTTCCAGAGCCGCCAGCACCTGGTTGCGGTAGATCTCCGGGATGACGACGGCCAGCCGCACGCCGCGGAGACCCAGCATCGGGTTGGATTCCTCCCAGTGGTCGATCGCCACCAGCAGCTCGCGGAGCTCGGCGTGCCTCTCTGTGCCCACCGCGGTGGAACGCAGCTCGGCGGCCACCTCTCGCCGGTCGGGTAGGAACTCATGGAGAGGCGGATCGAGGAGCCGGACCACGACGGCTTGACCGTCCATCGATTCGAGCAGGCGCTCGAAGTCGCCGATCTGCAGCTCCTCGAGCGACTCGAGTGCCCGGGTGCGTTCCTTGGCGTCGTCTGTGAGGATGATCCTCCGCACTACTCCCAAACGATCGCCGGAGAACATGTACTCCGTGCGGGCGAGACCGATACCTTCTGCGCCCTGGCGCCGGGCAAGCGCCGCGGCTTCAGGCGTGTCGGCGTTGGCCCACACCTGGATGCGGCGGAACTCGTCGGCCCACTCGAGGAGCCGCGTCAGCTCGGCGGATGGCTCGGGTGGCACCACGTGGAGTGCCCCGGCGTAAACCAAGCCGGTGCCGCCATCGATCGTGATGGCGTCGCCTGCGGCGAACGTTCTGTCCCCGATGTGCACCGTTCCTGCCACCGAGTCGACGACGACCTCGTTGGCGCCGGTGACGGCGGGGGTTCCGCTTCCGCGAGCAGCCACGGCTGCATGTGAGGTCGGCCCACCGTGGCTGGTCAGGACTCCGGCCGCTGCGATCACGCCTCCGAGGTCTTCAGGCGTGGTCTCGCGGCGCACGAGGATGACGGACCGCCCGGTGGCAGCCGCCTCACGCGCTGCGGCCGAGTCGAGGGCGATCTCCCCGGCGGCGGCGCCCGGCGAAGCCGCCCCCGCTGCAATGAGGGGAGATGCGTCGGGTTCGAGCAGCCGACCGTGCAGCATCTCCTCCAGGCTGTCCGGGTCGATCCGCAGGACGGCTTCCTGGCGGGTGATCATCTCGGCCTCTGCCAGATCGACCGCGATCTTCACGGCAGCTCTGCTGGATCGTTCACCAGGGCGGGCCTCCAGTACCCGGAGCTCGCCGCGTTCGCACACGAAGTCGATCCGCATCATGTCGCCCGTGATGCCCTCCAGCTCACACAAGAGCTCGGTCACCTCGGCGAAGACGTTCGGGTTCGATCGCTCGAGGTTGTCGAGCCCCGGATAGTCCGGGAGGGCGCCGGGCTGTGGAGCGCCCGCGGCGAAGACGCCGGCCGTCCGGATCTCACCGGTCGTCGGGTCGCGGCTGAACGCAACCCCGGAACCCGAGTCCGGGCCGGCCGAGCCGAGCACCATCAGGTGCACGATCACCGAGGTTCCGAGATCGTCGCTGACACGGTGGCGTCGCCTGAAGCGGCGCGGGGTTGCGCCGTCCCACGAGGCGAACACAGCCTCGATTCCCTCGCGGAGCTGATCGAGCGTGTCCGTCGGTATGGGCCGCTGGGATTCCTCGACGATCAGCGCCTCGAGGGAGGCAGCGTCGGCGGCGAGGGACTCGCTCGAGTGTCGAGGACTGGCTGCCAGCACCGACGTCACTCGGTGCTCCGGTACCTTGCGCTGTTCGGCGACGCCCCGCAGGAAGTCGATGCGAACCTGGGCGGCGAACTCGGGTGAGACCCAGTCGGCAAGCGTGGACGCCGCGGCAGCGTCGCAGCCCACGTGGAGGGCCCGTCCCAGGATCCCGGGCATGTCGACGGGCGGGCTGGAGCGCACTGCCAGCAGAGTGGGGCGCCCAGGAGGCGTCTCGGCGGCGAGCCGCGCCACCTCCGCCTCGACCTCTTCCCACATCCCGAGCGGGAACTCGCCAACCTCCAGGAAGCGGCGGCACGCCACATCGCTGATGGCGAACCCCGGTGGGACCGGAATTCCACGTTGTGAGAGGGTGCTGAGCATCCTCCCTCGTACCCCGAGATGATCTAACGATGTTCGGTCCGTCTCGGCGAAATTCCATACATACTTCACGATGCGTGAGATCTCCTGCGTTCTGCAACGCAGATTACATTTCCCTGGCGTTCCGGACGCTCCTGACGTAACCTGGGCGCCCGCTTTGCGGGAGTTCCCCTCGACGGTTTGGGAACAACGCACGCCCCGGATGCGTTACAACGTGTTCGGAGAGAAAAGGACAGGTGAAGTAGGCCATGGTGATGGCGCTGAGCGATCTGATGTGGGAGCCCGACGAGGGTTGGCGCGACGACGCCGCCTGTGCGGGAGCCGACGCCGATCTCTTCTTCCCGATCGGGGAGGACGACGATGCATCCGCGGCCCCCAAGGCCGTATGCGCCGAGTGCCCCGTCCGTGAGGCCTGCCTGGGTTATGCACTGAGCACGAACCAGACCGAGGGCGTGTGGGGTGGTATGACCGGTCCGGAGCGGCGCCGGCTGCGTCGCCGTATCCGCGAGCGGGAGCGGCGGGCCAGCTGACCGGAGCCCGACTCAGCTCTCCGTGATCGTCACCGACTCGATGACACAGTCCTGACGCGGCCGATCCTGGCGATCGGTGGCCGTTGCCGCGATCGCATCGACGGCAGCCAATCCCGACGTCACCTCGCCGAAGATCGTGTAGGAGTGCGGCAGCCCGGCGTCGGCATGGCAGATGAAGAACTGCGAGCCGTTCGTGTTGGGGCCTGCGTTGGCCATCGCCACCGTGCCGCGCGTGTACTCGCCGTGGCCTTCCAGCTCGTCCCGGAACCGGTAACCCGGCCCGCCCCGGCCCGTGCCGGTCGGGTCGCCGCCCTGAATCATGAAGCCCGAGATGACCCGGTGAAAGATCACGCCGTCGTAGAAGCCGTCCCGCGCCAGCGCTACGAAGTTGTTGACGGCGATGGGGGAGCGCCCGGCGTCCAGGGCGATTTCGATGTCGCCCTTGTTCGTGTGAAGGGTGGCGCCGTAGCTCTTGTCGAGGTCCAGGGCGAAGGCATGCGGTTCTGAATACTGCTTTGTCATGCGGCGAGCCTACGGCATCCAGACCTCTGTGCGATCGCCTCGCGTCAGCGCCAGATGACCTCGTCGAATGCGGATCCGGTCGACTTGGCGAGCACGACCTGGGCGAAACCGACCCTGGCGCCCAACACGTCGTCGTTTCCATCACCGGTGTGGTCGCCGCCGAGCAACGTCCAGTCGAACTGGTTCTCGTACGTGGCCCAGAGCTCGAAGGTGAAGGCGGTGCCGGTGGAGCGGACGATCCACCAGCGTCCGGTGCCTTCGTGGTAGGCGGCAATGTCGTCGTTGCCGTCGCCGTTGAAGTCGCCGGGGACGAACTCCCACCCCGTTTTCGTGACGAACGTGGCCCACAGCTCCAGCGTGAAGGCGGTGCCGGTGGAGCGGACGATCCACCAGCGTCCGGTGCCTTCGTGGTAGGCGGCAATGTCGTCGTTGCCGTCGCCGTTGAAGTCGCCGGGGACGAACTCCCACCCCGTTTTCGTGACGAACGTGGCCCACAGCTCCAGCGTGAAGGCGGTGCCGGTGGAGCGGACGATCCACCAGCGTCCGGTGCCTTCGTGGTAGGCGGCAATGTCGTCGTTGCCGTCGCCGTTGAAGTCGCCGGGGACGAACTCCCACCCCGTCTTGGTGCCGAAGGTCGTCCAGAGCTCGAAGGTGAAGGCGGTGCCGGTGGAGCGGACGATCCACCAGCGTCCGGTGCCTTCGTGGTAGGCGGCAATGTCGTCGTTGCCGTCGCCGTTGAAGTCGCCGGGGACGAACTCCCACCCCGTCTTGGTGCCGAAGGTCGTCCAGAGCTCGAAGGTGAAGGCGGTGCCGGTGGAGCGGACGATCCACCAGCGTCCGGTGCCTTCGTGGTAGGCGGCAATGTCGTCGTTGCCGTCGCCGTTGAAGTCGCCGGGGACGAACTCCCACCCCGTCTTCGTGCCAAACGTGCCCCAGGTGGCGTGCGACGACGCCGTCGTCACCTTCCAATTGCCCGTGTCGGAGTTGTACGTGGCGAGCTCGTCGGCACCGTTGCCGGTGAAGTCACCGCTCAAGCCGACGAGGGGCGGCTCCGGGGACACGACATCCTCGATCCCAGGTGAGCGCTGCGTCACTCCGATGGCGCTGAACTTCGACCGCAATGACCGTCCCGTCACCTCCGTGACGATCTCCACACCGCCGTCGGTGCCGGCGACGGTCACCTCTGCGCCGGGGGGCACCCGGTCGAGGGCGACTGCAGAGACGGAGTCCCATCCCAGGGCGTCGGCGAGCGTGTCCGAGTCCACCTTCAGGGTCCACGACGCCCAGGGATTGATCGGATCCTCCGACCAGTGGTCGTCGACCGATACGAGATACGGAACGAATGAACCGCCGAACCCGGTCTCCATCGACTCGGTGACGCCGCTGGTGGAGGACGAATAGAAGCCCGTGGCGATGCTGCCGTCGTAGACCGCCACCTCACCCTCGGTGGCAGCCGTCGCCGCCAGCCACGTTGCATCGGCATCCTGCGGCCAGCCCTCGTACACCTGATCGGAGGTTCCGTCGTCGAGGTGGCACCAGCAGGAATCGGCTCGCGACGACGTCAGGGCGGGGTCGTTGAGGAACGTCGTACTGCGCGACCCCGTCTCGCGACCGAGCGCTCGTGACGTGGCGAACGAGCGAGCTGCGATCGCCTGGGCTTGCAGCGCCGCGGTCGGCCAGCCCAGCGGCATCTCATCGATTCCCTCTGTGTAGTTCGACAGCGATGTCGCCCAGGCCACGTGGAACGGGCCATTGAGGATCCATGCGATGCGTGCGGTGTCGTCGGCCGGGGCGATGCCCACGGGTCGGATCTCGAGCGCACCGTCGTGATAGCGCCGGGGGTTGCCGCTGCGCAGCGGCATGGAGTCCACCTCGATGTAGTCGGCTCCCGTCTCAACCGTGTAGGCGCAGCTGCCGGGCCCGTATACCTGGGTGTCGGCAACCGTCACGGTGCAGCCGGTTCCGGCATCGGCGACCACCACGGTCTCGTCTGCGGCCACCGGGAGTTGGACCTGGCATTCGACGATGTAGCCATGGACGCAGATCTCGGCCGCCGCCAGCGGGTGAAACGTCACGCTGGAGGTGTCCTCGACCAGCCCGACCCACACACCGTCCCCGTCGAGCAGCCACTCGTCGCCGCTGGTGACCGTCGCGACCTGTCCGACGGTGGTCCCCGAGTAGTAGTGCTGGATGATCTCATCGGCGGAGGCGCCTTCCTCGGCCATCCCCCGTGCGCCGTATTGACTCATCCCGACGCCATGACCGAAGCCACCACCGATGAAGGACACGTCGTCCTCAGCAGCCACGGGGAAGGCCTGCGTGAACAGCAGGGCTGTTGTGATGACGACCGCGAAGCCTGCCGAGACGATACGCATAGCCATGAGTATGGCGGATGATCCGGTGTGAACCACCAAAATCGAGCAGGACCTCAGAAGCGCCGGCGACGCCGTGCGGTGCTGCGGAAAGGTGCGAGCTCCTCGGGTGGCTCCCAGCTCTCGAGGTCGGTCAAACGCTCGTCGTTCGAAAACATCTTGACGATCGGCACGTTGAGCCCGGCACGCCGCTGGATGCCCAGAACCTCGTTCACCTGGTCCCATTCGACGAGCGTCACCACGAGCCCGGACTCTCCGGCCCGGGCGGTGCGGCCGGAACGGTGCACATAGGTCTTGGGGTCGTCCGGGGGGTCGTAGTGGATGACGACGTCGACATCGTCGATGTGCAGGCCACGAGCCGCGACGTTGGTGGCGACGAGCACCGGGATCGTGCCGTCGGCGAACTGACGGAGTGCCTTCTCCCGTTGCCGCTGGTGGAGGTCGCCATGGATGGCGCGTGCCCTGGCCCCATGGCGCTCGAGGTCTTTGGCAACTCGATCGCATGCGTGCTTGGTTCGCACGAACATCAGCGTTCTCCGCTGGTGACGGGCGATCTCGGCGGCCACCTTGACCTTGTCCATGTGGTGCACCTTGAGGAATCGGTGCTCCATCGTGTCGATCTGGTCTTTAGGGTTGTCCACCTCGTGACGAACCGGGTCGTGCATGTAGGCATCGACCAGGGCGCCGACCTGTCCGTCCAGCGTCGCCGAGAAGAGCAGCGTCTGATGCTCCTCGGGGACGGTGCGCATGATGCGACGCACCTGGGGGAGGAAACCCATGTCCGCCATCTGGTCCGCCTCGTCGATGGCGACGATCTCGACGTCACCGAGATCGATCACCTTGCGGTCCATCAGGTCGATCAGCCGTCCGGGCGTCGCTACCACGATGCCCGAGCCGGACCTGGTCGCATCGATCTGGGCGCGCATCGAGGAGCCGCCGTAGACGGTCAGGAGCGGGATTCTCCGCAATGCGGTCAATGGTTCGAGGACTGCCGTCACCTGCACGGCGAGCTCCCGTGTCGGTACCAAGACGAGCCCGCGGGGTCGTCCCGGCCTGGCCTTCGACACCATCTGCACCATCGGCAGGCCAAACGCGATCGTCTTGCCCGAACCCGTCTTTGCGCGACCGCACACGTCCCGACCGGCAAGCACGTCGGGGATGGCCTTCCGCTGGATGGAGAAAGGCTTGGTGATCCCGGCGTCGAATAGCTCGTCGACGAGGTCTTGGTCGATGCCGAGCGCAGTGAAACCGTCTGTTGTCATTGAGTGAGGCCCTCGAAGCGGTCGATTCCGGCGTCCAAACTAGTGCGTTCCGTCTACCTGACGTTTGCCGGGCGCGCCCGAGCGGTGCGGCGCCGAAGCTCCAGCTCGAAGTTCAGCTCGGCCCCCACGAGCACGATCAAGCCCGACACGAAGAACCACAGCATCAGGACGATCAAGCCGGCCAGCGTGCCGTACGTGGCACCGAACGAGCCAAACGTATCCGTGTAGGCCGACAGTGCCAGTGTCGCGAGCAACCACAACACGGCGGCGAACACGGCACCTGGGCTGATCCATCTCGTCATGCGCCACGGCCGGTCGGGTGCCAGCTTGTACAGGGCACCGAGCCCGAGCACGACGAGGAGTAGCACCGCCGGCCAGCGGGTGAGGCCGAGCACCTGGGTAGCCGTGTCACCCATACCGACGAGATCGAGGATCTCCGGCAGGAACCCCACGGCCGCCGCCGCAGAGAGCCCGAAGATGATGATGCCCAGGGTGACGGCGAGTGCGGACAGCCGCAGTACGAGGAACTTGCGCGTCTCCGGCTCGCCGTATGCGTAGTTGATGCCGGTGATCAGCGCCTTCGTTCCGGCCGATGCGCTCCACAGCGCCGCCACGATGGTGAGGACGGTCACCACGCTGAGGCTGCTCGAGGACGACTCGACGATGCCGGTGAGCTCGTTGCCGATGAACGTCGCGGTTTCCTCCGGCAGCACTTCGCTGAGCTCGGCGATCTGCTCCTCGAGCACCACCGGATCTGCGACCTGCGCATAGATCGTCACCGCGGCGATGGCGGCGGGGAACACGGCGAGCAACGCGTAGTAGGACAATCCGGCGGCGATCAGGATCGTTCCATGCTCCTTCATGCGGGCGAGCACCGCCTTGAGCAACCCCGTGGCCCCCGCCAGTGAGGTGGGCAGATTCGAGTCGCTGGTAGCGGGTGTCGCGGCAGGACCGACGTCCGGAGGTGAAGTGATCGGCATCGGCCTGCCGTCGGCAGGCTGCGTCTGCTGCTCGACTCTGCGAGTCACGACGAAGGCGGCCGCCCCCACGGCCAGCGCCCCCCAGAAGATCTCGACGAAGCGCTTCACGCCATGAGGTGCTTGGGCTCGATGGCGAACAGCGGTGCGGCGTGCGCCGTCGCCGCCGGGACCAGGCCGAACGCCTGGGGCAGCAATTGCTCGCAATAGAACCTCGCGGTGGCGACCTTTGCCGCCAGGAAACCGTCGTCGCCCTCATCGGCCGCAGCGCCGAGCGCCGCCAGTGCCTCGCGCGCCATGTAGTAGCCACCCGCCACGGTCCCGAACAGCCGTAGGTAGGGCGTCGCACCGGCCAGGAGGTCATTGGGGTTCTCCCGAGCCAGCAACAAGTCGGTGGCGTTGCGCAGGAGTTGGACGCCTTCCGCCAGCTCCGTGCGGATCGTCGCCAGCTCGTCGCCGGCGGCCGCCAACTCGGCGTCGAGGGCCGACATCTCATCGAGGTAGGCGCGTACGACGGCGCCACCGTCCAGGGGGAGCTTGCGCAGCACCAGGTCGATGGCCTGGATGCCGTTGGTTCCCTCGTAGATCGGTGCGATACGCGAGTCGCGCCAGTGCTGGGCGGCGCCCGTCTCCTCGACGTACCCCATCCCACCGTGGATCTGCACACCGAGCGACGTCATCTCGACACCGAGGTCCGTCGACCACGCCTTCGAGATGGGAGTGAGCAGGGCGGCCCGTCCGGCGTACGTTGCTCGCGCCGCCTCGTCCGGGTGGTGTTCGGAGAGGTCGATGGCATTGGCGTTGTCGTAGAGGAGCGCACGCATCGCCTCGGCGTTGGCTTTCATCGTCATCAGCATGCGGCGCACGTCGGGGTGGTCGATGATCGGCGATGATTCGGTTCTCGGGGCGCCAATGGCGCGACCCTGCTTGCGCTCCTGGGCGAACGCCAGCGCCTGCTGGTAGGCCCGCTCCGTGACGCCCAGGCCCTCGAGACCGACGTGCAGGCGGGCGTCGTTCATCATCGTGAACATGTAGCGCATGCCCTGGTTCACCTCGCCGACGATGTAGCCGACGGCGCCACCGTTCTCCCCGAACGACAGCACGCACGTCGGGCTGCCGTGGATGCCGAGCTTGTGCTCGATCGACACGCAGCTGACGTCGTTGCGCTCGCCGAGGGAGCCGTCAGGATTCACCAGGTACTTCGGAACGATGAACAGGCTGATGCCGCGGGTGCCGGGAGGAGCCTCGGGTGCCCTGGCCAGAACGAGGTGCACGATGTTGTCGGCCATATCGTGGTCGCCCCAGGTGATGAAGATCTTGGTCCCGAAGATCCGCCACGTGCCGTCGTCCTGCGGCATCGCCTTCGCTCGCAGCGCCCCCACGTCAGATCCTGCCTCGGGTTCGGTGAGGACCATCGTGCCCGACCACTCACCGCTGATGAGCTTCTCGAGATAGGTGGCCTTCAGGTCGTCCGACCCGTGGTGCTGCAGGGCGAGGATCGAGCTCATCGTCAGCATCGGGCAGAGCGAGAAGGCCATGTTGGCCGTGGTCAACATCTCCTGTACGGCGATGCCCACCGTGCCCGGGAAGCCGTGGCCCCCATATTCCGGGTCGCCCTTGACCGCGTTCCAGCCGGCAGCGACGTATTGCTCGTATGCCGCCTTGAACTCGTCGGGTGCGGTCACCGTCCCGTCGTCGTCGAGTTGAGAGCCGATCGTATCCCCGATCTGATTCGACGGAGCCACGACCTCGCTCATGAATCGGCCGGCTTCACTCAACAGACCGACGACCAGTTCGGGCTCGGCGTGAGCGAACACGGGAAGCTCGGCGAGGTCGTCGATGCCGACGATGTGCTTCAGGACGAAGTTGATGTCACGCAACGGTGGTCGGTACTCGCTCATACGCCCAAGGATAGGGGGTCGTGCTCCTGCCCGGATGGGCGGATAGTGTTCGCGAAGAGGCTGTCGATCGAGCAGTGGTTCGCTCGTCGTAAGGCTGACGGGCCGGCGGGGGCCGGTGCGGAGAGGAGCAACCGATGAAGTATGCATTGCTGATCTATTACGACGAGAGCGCACAACCCGAGCCGGAGTCGCCCGAAGCGCAAGCTTCGTTCGAGGCGTACAGGAAGTTCACGGAATCCATCAACGACCGCGGCATCAATCTCGGTGGTGAGGCCCTGCACGGAACGGAGAGTGCAACCACGGTGCGGGTGCGGGAAGGGGAGACGCTCACCACGGACGGTCCCTTCGCCGAGACGAAGGAAGCATTGGGCGGGTTCTACCTCATCGAGGCGGGCGATCTCGACGAAGCGATCGCAGTGGCCGCCGAGCTGCCCGGCTCCTGGTACGGCTCGGTGGAGGTGCGCCCGATCTGGCAATGGGAGAACGACGTCGCCGGTTGACGACCGACCCCGCAGCGCACGCACCGCAATCGAGCGCGCCTTCCGTGACGAGTACGGACGCGTCGTTGCCACGCTCATCCGGCAGACGGGCGACTTCGAGCTGGCAGAGGATGCCGTCCAGGAGGCCTTCATCGCCGCAATGGCGGCGTGGGAGAAGGGCGATGTTCCGGCAAACCCGGGTGCCTGGCTGACGACGACGGCGCGGCGCAAGGCGATCGACAAGCTGCGGCGGGCCGCCAACTACGCCAGGAAGCAGCGCGAGCTGGAGTACCTGGTGGAGCTCGACGGCCAGGGGAGGGATGGCGTGGACATCGAGGAGCCGGATCACATCGAGGACGACAGGCTGAAGCTCGTCTTCACGTGTTGCCACCCGGCGCTGGCGCTCGACGCGCAAGTTGCCTTGACGCTGAAGACGCTCGGCGGGCTGACGACCCGCGAGATCGCTCGCGCCTTCCTCATCGCCGAGGCGACGATGGCTCAGCGGATCGTGCGGGCCAAGCGCAAGATCCGTACGGCAGGTATTCCGTTTCGCGTGCCCGACGATGCCGTGCTCGTGGAGCGTCTCGATGCAGTGCTGGCGGTGATCTACCTCATCTTCAACGAGGGCTACTCGGCCTCGGGCGGTGCCGATCTGGTGCGGGCCGAGCTGTGTGCCGAGGCGATTCGCCTCGGCAGGGTCCTCGTCGAGTTGGTGCCCGACGAGCCGGAAGTTCTCGGGCTGCTCGCACTGATGATGTTCCACGACTCCCGCCGCGACGCCCGCGTGGTCGACGGGTCGCTCGTGCTCCTCGAGGACCAGGACCGGATGGTGTGGGACCAGGAGGAGATCGCCGCCGGTGGCGCATTGCTCGATCGTGCGATGTGCCTCGGGCGGCCCGGACCGTATCAACTGCAGGCGGCCGTTGCGGCGCTGCACGCCACCTCTCCGCATCCCGATGCGACCGACTGGCCGCAGATCGCCTTGCTGTACGACGAGCTGGCACGCCATCTCCCCACCCCCGTGGTCGGCCTCAATCGAGCCGTGGCGCACGCGATGGCCGACGGGCCGGACGTGGGGCTGCGCATGCTCGAGGCGTTCGAGGAGGAGCTCGACGACTACCACCTGTTTCACTCGGCGCGCGCCGGGCTCCTGCTGCAAGCCGGCCGGACCGACGAGTCGGCGGCGGCCTATCGCCTGGCCTTGGACCTCGCCGAGAACGACATCGAGCGCACGTTCCTCCAGATGCGGCTCGACGAGGTTGGCGGCTGAGAACGGCGTGCAACCGCGCCGCAGCGTCTGCCCTCATCGGTGCCCGCGCCGGGCCGGGGCTCAGCAGGCCGGCGTGTCAGCTGCTGCGGGGCCCGGGGAAGAAGGCGTTGGTCCGGGCGACGTAGTCGGCGTATTCGGGGCGAGTCTTCTCCATGGACCTCTCGAGAAGGGTCACGCCGGAGACCCGAAGCAGCAGGAAGCTCATGAGAAGCGGGCCGGGCAGCGCCCACCAGCCACCGGCGGCAAGCCCGATCAAGAAGAAGGCCCACCACTGAGTGAAGTCGCCGAAGTAGTTGGGGTGGCGCGTGTAGCGCCAGAAGCCGCGATCCATGACCTGGCCGGCGTTCGCCGGGTCGGCCTTGAAGCGGGCCAGCTGGTAGTCACCGCCCGCTTCGAAGGCAAAGCCGACAGCCCACAGCACGATGCCCGCGTAGTCGAGCACCCCCAAAGCCGGATCCCCGTCGACGCCGGCCAGCAGTGGCAGCGACACCACCCAAGCCAGGCCGGCCTGCAGCAGGAACACCCGCCACAGGCTGCTGATCGGGAAGTTGGGGCCGGCACGGCGACGCATCGCCTGATAGCGGCGGTCTTCCCCTTCGCCCCAGTTTCTCCATGTGATGTAGCCGGCGAGGCGCAGCGCCCACACCGCCACCAGTACGAGGATCAGGGTGCGGCGGGCACCGTTCGTGGCCGGCGTGGTGAGCGCATAGGTGAGGGCGCCGGCAAGGAACATCAGCGACCAGACCGAGTCGACGATGCTGGCGTCGCGCAGGGGCAAGCTGACGCCCCAGGTGATGACGGCGATCGTGGACATGGCCGCCAGGCCCCACAACCACGTGGTGAGATCGAACATGCCTGCTTCCGGTCGTTGACGATGAGCATACGGTGGCGTCGCAACACCCGGATGACGACGCGGTACGCTCGTCGGGTCGAGGAGAACCACCACGGCGACCATTCTGTTCTTCCACGCCCACCCCGACGACGAGGCCATCGCGACGGGCGGCACCATGGCGCGGGCTGCGGCGCAAGGGCACCGGGTGATCCTCGCCGTCGCCACCACCGGGGAGGAGGGCGAGGTCCCCGACGGCTTCCTGGGAGTGGGCGAGCGGTTGGAGGTGCGACGGATCGCCGAAACGCACGCCGCCGCAGAGATCTTGGGCGTTGCCCGGGTCGTGTTTCTCGGTTTCCGCGACTCGGGAATGATGGGCACAGAAGCCAACCACCATCCGGACTCGTTCTGGCAAGCCGACGTCGATGCGGCGGCTCGCCGGCTCGCCGGCATTCTGGATGAGGAGCGGGTCGACGTCGTCACCGTGTACGACAGCAATGGCGGATACGGGCATCCCGACCACATTCAGGTGCATCGTGTGGGTCATCGCGCCGCTCGAATGGTGGATGTGCCTCGGGTGTACGAGGCAACTCTCAATCGCGACCGGATCGCCGAGATGACCCAACGAGCTCGCGACGAGGGATTGACCACCGGTGCGTCCGAGCCCGACGCCGAGGACGAGATCGTCGTGGGGGTTCCCGATGCCGAGATCACGACTGGGGTCGAGATCGGCGCCTACCTGACCCGAAAACGGGAGGCCATGGCAGCCCACGCCAGCCAGATCGCGGAGAATTCCTGGTTCATGACGCTGCCTCCTGAGTTGTTTGCCACGGCCTTCGGCAAAGAGTGGTACGTCCGGACCACACCGCCGTTCGTCGGATCGATACCCGCCGATCGCGAGACGTGGCTGCTCGAGTAGCTGCGTGCGCCGTCGCTGCCGGCCGCCGTGGATCGCCGGGGTTCAGCCGGCGAATGTCTCGATCGCCTCGACGGTTCGGTTGAGGAACCGGGATGCCGAGGCCCCGTCGATGATCCGGTGATCGAATGACAGGGAGACCGGGATGACCGGTGCGATGGCGATGGCGTCGTTGCGCACGACCACATCGTTTTTGGCCCGGCCCACCGACAGGATCGCAGTGGTGCCGTGGGGGATGATGGGCGTTCCGTACCCGCCGCCGACAGCGCCAACGTTCGAGATGGTGAACGTGTTACCCATCAGCTCGTCGGGTGTCAGGCTGCGGTTCTGTGCGGCGGCCACCAGGCGGTCCAGCTCCGCCGCCAGCTCGCGGGGAGCGAGGGTTCCGGCATCCCGCAGTACCGGCACCACGAGTCCGGCCGGGGTGTCCATGGCCACGCCCATGTGCACGGCTTGGGAGCGCACGAGTTGCTCGCCGTCGAACCGGGCGTTGAAGTCGGGGAACTCTCCCAGCACCGGCACGATCGCCCTGACGAGGTAGGTCTCGAGGGCACCGCCGAGTGCGCCCCTGGCAGCGAGCAGCCGGGTACCGTCCGCCGGGCCCCAGACCGTCACATGGGGGATCTCCTCCCATGATCTCGCCATGTTGCGGGCGATGGCTCTGCGGGTTGCCGACAACTCGACGGCACCGTGCGGAGAGGGCGACCGGGTCGTCTCCGCGACGCCCGTTGCCGGTTCCTCGCCTGCGGCCGCAGCCGCCTCGACGTCGCGCCTCGTGATCTGTCCGTTCGGCCCGCTGCCGGTGACCGTGGCCAGATCTACTCCGAGGTCCTTGGCCAGCTTCCGGACCAGGGGCACGGCCCGCACCGGCGCCTTCGCCGTGTCGGGTGGCGGCGACGCGGGTGGGGCAGGTGAGGCGGGATTCGCGGCGGTGGCCGGAACGCCGCCCGACCACGATTCGCCGGGTTCGCCGATCACAGCGAGAAGCTTGCCCACCTCCATGACCGTGCCTGCGGGGGCGCCTTGATGGAGCAACACCCCGGCTCGTGGTGCGCTGATCTCGACGACGGCCTTGGCGGTCTCGACGGCGACGATCGGCTGGTTGGCGGTGACCTCGGCTCCCACCGGGACCAACCACTCGACGATCTCGGCTTCGGTGAGACCTTCGCCGATGTCGGGAACGTTGAGCTCGAACACCATCAGCCGGCCACCGTGTCGCGTATGCCTTGCATGATCTCGTCCTTGCCGAGCAGCGCATGGGATTCGATGGCGAATTGGGGCCACGGCGCATCGGTGGCGCCGATCCTCCGCACCGGTCCCTCCAGGGAGTACCCACATCGCTCGGCGATCTCCGCCGCCACCTCGGCGCCGATCCCCGCGGTGCGTTGCGGCTCTTGCACGACGAGGAGGCGTCCGGTTCGCTGCACGCTCGCCTGAATCGTTGCGACGTCCCACGGATAGAGGGTGCGCAGGTCGATCACCTCGGTGTCGACTCCCTCGGCTGCGGCCTCGCCGGCAGCATCCAGCGCCGGCGGCATCAAGCCGCCGTAGGTCACCAAGGTGAGGTCGGTTCCGGAGCGGGCGATGCGTGCTTTGCCGAGGGGGATCGTGTAGGGCTCGGTGGGAACGTCCTCGCGGCCCGCCCTGTAGAGGACCTTCGGCTCGAGGAACACGACCGGGTCGGGTGACTGCAGCGCCGCAGCCAGCAACCCTTTGGCGTCGATGGGGCGGGAGGGGATCGCCACCACGAGGCCGGGGGCGTGAGCGAAGTAGGCCTCGGGAGAATCGCAGTGGTGCTCGTGGGCTCCGATGCCGGCCCCGTTGGGGAAGCGCACGACGAGCGGAACGGTGGCATGGCCCTGCGAACGGAAGCGGATACGCCCGAGATGGCTCACGATCTGGTCGAACGCCGGGTAGACGAACCCGTCGAACTGAATCTCGGCGATGGTGCGGGATCCTGAGAGCGCCATTCCGATCGCGCTCCCGACGATGCCGGATTCGTTGAGTGGTGTGTCGATCACCCGCTCCTCACCAAACCGCTGCTGCAGGCGCTCTGTGATGCGGAAGACGCCGCCGGAGAGTCCCACGTCCTCGCCGAGGAGCAGCATCGACTCATCGCGCTCCATGGCCTCGCGCATCGCGGCGTTGAGCGCTTCAGCCATGGTCCAGCGCTCGGTCGGGCCGGTGGGCAGGCTCTCCTCTCCGACCTGCCATGTGTCCGCCGGGTCGTACACCGTGGGTGGCTCGCCCCGGGCTCGCTGCGAAGCGTTGAGCTGGTCCACCAGGAGCTGGGGGACGCGGGCAAAGGCGTGGCGGATCACGTCCCCCCGGGCCGGTTCCTCCATTCCCTCGAGCTTCGCCATCGCCGCATCGACCTCGGCCTCTGCGGCCACGAGTGCAGCGTGCTCGAGGTCATCGTTCCACAGTTCCCGCCTGGTGAGGAACAACCGGTAACGATCCAGTGGATCCTTGTCCCGCCACTCCTTCTCCTCGACCTCGGAGCGATAGAGCCTGGCGTCGTCTGCCGTGGCATGGGGACCATAGCGGTAGCACACGGCCTCGATGAGTGTCGGTCCCTCGCCGCGTCTGGCGCGCGCCACCGCTTCCTCCGTGGCTCGATACACGGCGAGCACGTCCATGCCGTCGACGCGGACGCCTTCGATCCCATATGCGACCGCCTTCTGGGCGATCGTCTCCGACGCCGTCTGTTTGGAATACGGCACGGAGATGGCGTACGAGTTGTTCTCGCAGATGAACACCGTCGGCGTCTTCCACACACCGGCGAAGTTGAGCCCGGAATGGAAATCGGTCTCCGATGTGGCGCCGTCGCCGAAGTAGGCGACCGTGACCTGATCCTCGCCGCGCTGTCTGGCGGCGTATGCGTGGCCGACGGCGTGAGGGAGATGTGAGGCGATCGGCACGCAGTGCGTCATGATGCGATAGCGATCGACATCCCAATCCACCGCCGGGAGTCCCTTCCAGTAGGCGAGCATGATCTCGATCGGCATGCCGCGGGTGATCAGCACGCCGTGCTCGCGGTACGCCGGATAGACGAAGTCGCCCTCCGTCAGCGCCGCCGCCGACCCCACCTGGGCGGCCTCCTGCCCTTCGAGCATGGGGTACGTTCCGAGCCTGCCCTGGCGCTGGGCGGCGAGGGCTCTACGGTCGAAGATCCGGGAGCGCAGCATGAGCCGGTGGAGCTCTACGAGCTGCTCGTCGGACAGCTCGGGGACGCTCCCGACCAGCTCGCCGTCGGGCGAGAGGATCTGGTGCATGGCGAACCGGCTGGCGATGTCTGCGGTCATCGGCTGCTCCTCAACAGGGTGCTCTCACGTGATGTCGTCCCAGGCTTTGATCAGGCGGGCGTTCTCGCCGTCGGACCCCACCGTGATGCGAAGCAGCCCACCCAGGCGGCGGACGATGACGCCACGATCGAGAAGCTCTTGCTCGATACGGTCCGGATCCTGCGGCTCGACCGCGACGAAGTTGGCCTGGCTGGCGATGGCCTCCACGCCCCGGCTCCCCAGCTCCGCGGCGATCCACTCGCGCCCCCGGGCATTGGCTTCACGCCGCTCGGCGACCAGGTCCTGGTGCCGCAGCGACTCGACGGCCGCGGCTTGGGCGAGAGATGTCACGGAAAACGGAGGCTGCACCCGCTGCAACTGATCGAGGGTCTGGGGTACGCCGATGAAGTAGCCGATGCGCAACCCGGCCAGGCCGTAGATCTTGGAGAACGTTCGCGAGGTCACCACGTTGGATCGTTCGACGGCGAGAGGGATCGTTGCGGCGAAGTCGGGAGCCGTGGCGTACTCTGCGTACGCCTCGTCCACGATCACGAGCACGTCCTCCGGGACGTCCTCGATGAACTCGCTGACCGCACCCGCCGGCAGATGGTTGCCGGTCGGGTTGTTGGGGTTGCAGACGAACACCACGCGAGTGTCATCCCGTATCGCATCGCGCATGGCGCCGAGGTCGTGGTCGTGGTTGCGCTTCAGCGGGACACGAATCGGCGTCGTCCCTGAGACCAGGGCACCGATCAGGTACATGACGAACGACGGATCGGCGAATACTGCGCTCGTGCCGGGACCGCCGAGCGCCAGCGTGGCGTAGCCCAGCAGCCGGCTGGTGCCGGCGCCCACCATGATGTTGTCGGCGCCGATGCCGTAGTGCTCTGCCAGCGCCTGGCGTACGTTGCGGCTCGTGGTTTCGGGGTAGCGGTTCCCGTCGCCGGCGGCCTCGGCGATGGCGTCGCGTACCGCAGGGAACGGCGCCACCGGGCACTCGTTGGAAGCAAGCTTGACGATGTCGTCGATACCGAGGTCGCGAGCCACCTCGTCGATCGGCTTCCCCGGCCGGTAGACGGGAATGGCGGCGAGATCTGGGCGAAACGCTGGCACGACGGTCTGTCCCTCGAAATGGTGGTGTCTGATCAGTTTGTCTAGGTATCAATACCGACAGGGGGTTCGATCGTCAA
This sequence comes from Acidimicrobiia bacterium, assembly GCA_965216945.1. GTDB lineage: Bacteria > Actinomycetota > Acidimicrobiia > Spongiisociales > UBA5794 > DATHZQ01. The sequence continues at coordinate 2,338,460 of CBDCGU010000003.1, forward strand.
TGGCTAGGCTGATCGCTGAGCAGAATGGTGTCGCCGAGCCGCCAGGAGAGGGTTGTGGCTGGACAATCTGATCAGACGATCGATGCGCTGGATCGAGCGCTCATCGTTGCGCTGGCCGAGCATCCCCGTGTCAGCATCCTCGAACTCGCCCGCTTGATCGGCGTGGCACGCAACACCGTGTACGCCCGGTTGCAGAGGTTGCAAGAGCGTGGTGTCATCACAGGGTTCGGGCCGGACATCGATCTGCGAGCTCTTGGCTACTCCGTCACCGCGTTCATCACCATCGTCGTGGCGCAGGGGAACTTCACCGACGTCGTTGCCGGGCTCGCCGAGATCCGCAACGTGCTCGAGGTCCACACGATCGCCGGGGCCGGAGACATGCAATGTCGAGTCGTTGCGTCTTCGAACGCGGGTGTCATGGAGGTTGTCGAGCGGATCCTGGCGATCCCAGGTGTCGATCGGACGACAACGGCCGTGTCGCTCGCCGAGCAGATCCGCTACCGGCCGCTCGGGTTGCTGTCCGGCTGATCAGACCCGTTCCCGCGGGCTTTGGGTACGCTTGCCGCGGGAGGTCGAGATGCAGCATTTGCGAATCGTGATGTACCCGTCCGACGCCACCACCGGCGCTGCGATCAAACACTGGAACGAAACGGTCGGCGCCTATCTCGACGATCTCGAGGGGTTGAAGACGGCGATCGTTGCCGACAACGGGGACAACGTGGTGATCATCACCCGCTGGGAGTCCGAGGCCGCCATCGAGGAGGGTCTCAACTCGGAGGCCTACGCCAGGGCTGTGGCCGACCTGGCGGAGCGGACCGGCACCGACGCCGGTGACCTCGAGCCGACGATGCTGTACATGGGAGAGATCGTCGCCCACACACGGGGCGGCTGATCCGCCGCGCCGCTCCGGCTGCAAAGCTCCCGCGCACTCCTAACCTGGCGCCCTCCGACCCTGGAGCTCGCCTTGCCATCTCTGTTCCGTGCCGTCGTGTTGCTCGCGCTGCTTGCCGTGACGGCTGCCGCTTGCGGCGGAGACGGCGACGCCGGTGCAACAACCACCACGAGTACGGTCGGTGCCACGTCGACCACGACGGCGACCACGCGTGGCGGCGAAGGCGCGCCCGTCGATGGTGACACCGTGGCCGTTCACTACACGGGCACGTTGGACGACGGCGAGGAGTTCGACTCGTCTCGCGATCGCGAACCGCTGCAGTTCGTCGTTGGCTCCGGTCAGGTCATCGGCGGCTTCGACGACGCCGTGCGCGGCCTGGTCGTCGGCGAGTCGGTGGTCGTGCGGATCGCTCCCGAGGATGCGTACGGCGAGGTGGATCCGGAGCGCATCCTCGAGTTTCCGATCGAGGAAGTGCCCGAGGAGTTCCGGCAGGTCGGAGTCGAGGTGCTGCTGGGCGGTACGACGCCGGCGACCGTGATCGAGGTCACCGAGGACACCGTGACGGTCGATGCCAACCATCGCCTGGCCGGCGAAGCGCTCACGTTCGACATCGAGTTGGTGGAGATCATCCGACCGTAGCGCCGCGGCGGCCGGGGCCGCGCTGGGCGGGCAGTGCCCGGACTCTGATCCGCAAGATCGCCGCCAGAGCCGGCGCCCCCCGTAGCGGTGTGCGACGGCGGCTCAGCCCCGTAGCTCGTCGATCAGCGGCTCGATCCACTCGGCGCCGAGGCGCAGCAATTCGGGATCATCGTTGAGCGTCGACAGATGGGCCGTCTCCACCTCGCTCTCGATGTTGTCGATCGTGTAGCCGATGTCGAGTTGCGTCTCGTGGTTCTCGGTGACGAAGCCAATCGGTGCGAAGACGATCGCCCTGGCGCCGAGCGTGATCAGATTCTTGGCGGCTTGGTCGACGTCGGGCGTCGTCCACTTGCCGGGCACGGGATGGTTCATCCACGCCGGGCTCGTCAGCGGGTATCTCCGGATCAGCCGCTCCTGCACGGCGTAGTAGAGGGCTGTGCTCTCGCGCACCCCGGTCTCCATCCCTTTCGTTTCCAGGGGGCAGCCATGCAGGCACAACGCAACACCGATCTGGATGGGTGCGTACTTGTCGAGGAGTGGAGCGATTCCTGACTCGATGTGATCGACGAGGCGTCGCTGGAAACCCTCGCGTTCCCAGAAAGACGGCAGGTACCGCATTCCCTTCACCCATTCCGGGTCCGGGGCGAGCGCTTCGTTGATCTGCTCGAGGACGAGACCGCTCGTGAACACCGAGTCGACGACCAGCCACGGGTACACGACGATCCGGTCGAATCCGTCGTTGCGGATCTTCCCGAGCACCTGGTGAGGGAGAAAGGGTTCGACGAAGTTGTAGGTCTTGTAGACGCGTACGTCGTCGCCGTACTTGATCTCGAGGTTCTTGGCGATTCCGGCACGCTGCCGTTCGAAGATGTCGTTGTGGGGCGAGTGGTAGTGATTGGCCGCATGCCACTCCTTCTTCTGTGACCGTTCCAGACGTCGACTCAGCCAAGGGATCGAAAAGTCGGGGAACTTGATCGATTTCGACACCAGGAGACGGAACGATCGCTCGTTGTATTCGGCGAACTCGTCGTAGTGCTCGACTTCGCCATACCCCGTGAGCAGGACCGCCACCCTTTCCGCCATTCCGTTTCCTCCTGAACGCTGGCCGAGAGGGTATCGCTGTGCATCTGCCTACATTGGCCGCAACCGAGGGGAGAGTGACCGCAGTGACGCGCCAAGCGCTGCGCCCGCTGACACAAACCGCCGAAGGCATCGGCGGTGGCAAGACCGCGGGGCTGCGATGGCTCGTCGCACATGGTTTCCGCGTGCCCCCCACCTGGGTGCTGGCTTCGCCGGGCTCGCCGTTCGCCGGCTCCATTCGCGATGAGGTAGCCGCCGTGATCGATCCGGAGCGCGCCTATGCGGTCCGGTCTTCGGCGAACGTGGAGGACGGAGGGGTTGTGACGTATGCGGGGCAGTTCGTCTCGCGGCTCGACGTTCGGGGCGTCGATGCCGTGGTTGCTGCCATCGAAGAGGTCGTTGGCTCCGCATCGACCGAGGAGGTCGCCGCCTATCGGAGACACACGGGCGACGACCGGTCCGTGGAGATGTCGGTGATCATCCAGGAGATGGTCGAGCCCGTGTGGTCCGGAGCGGGCTTCAGCCGCAATCCGATCACGGGTCTCGGCGAGATCGTGATCGAGGCCGTACCCGGCAACGGTGAGGAGCTCATGGCCGGGAGGGCGACGCCGGACCGGTGGGTGCGACGATGGGGCGACTACGTAGAGCAACCCGAGGCCGCACGTGTCGATGCTCGCGTCATCGAGGAGGCGGCGACCGGAACCCAGCGCATCGGCGAGGTCTACGGCCGGCCCGTCGATGTGGAGTGGGTGCACGACGGCACCCGCCTCTGGTGGGTGCAGGTGCGGTCGATCGCTGGACTGGACGACGTCACGATCTACTCGCGGCGCATCTCGAAGGAGGTCTTGCCCGGGATCATCAAACCGCTGGTCTGGTCCATCAACGTTCCCATGGTGAACCAGGCTTGGGTTGCGTTGTTCTACGAGGCGTTGGGTGAGGTCGATGTCGCACCGGAGGATCTGGCCAGGTCGTTCGGCTACCGCTCGTATTTCAACATGTCGGCGATCGGCGAGATCTTTGCGGCCCTCGGCATGCCGCGTGAATCACTGGAGCTCTTGCTCGGCCTGCCTGCGGGATCGGAGCAGCCTCGTTTCAAGCCGACGCTGAAGACATTGCGCAAGACCCCTCGGTTGCTCGGCATGGCGCTGCGCAAGTCGCGGTACGACAGGGAGGTCGAGCGCCAGCTCGCTTCGCTCGACTCCGAGTATGCCCGCTTTGCCGCCCGGGATGTCGGTGCGTTGAGCGACGAGGAACTGCTCGCCGACGTCAACGCGTTGCGGCGCATCGGCGTGCGCGCCGCCTCGGTGAACATCGTCACACCGCTGCTGGCGAACGTCTACACGACGCTGCTGCGCCGCCAGCTCTCCAGGGGCGGCGTCGACATCGAGTCGGTCGACATACTCGACGGCATCAACGAGTTCGACCCCAACCCGCACCTCGACGACCTGGCGACCACGATCCGGGGCCTCGACCGCACCACTCGCGAGGCGATGATGCGGGATGGGTATGCGGCCGCACCCGATGAGGTCGCCGCGGCGGTGGACGACTTCCTGGCGCGGTTCGGCCACTTCAGTGACTCCGGCACCGATTTCTCGGTGCCTCCCTGGAGAGAACAGCCGGACCTGGTGGTGAAGATGGCCGCCACACGCTTCGACCGAGATCTGCCGGTCCGCCGGATCGATTGGCAGACCGCCAAGCGATCCTTGCCCGTCTGGCGAAGACCGATCGCCCAGAGGCTGCGGACCAGGGCCCGGTTGTTCACGCGGCGCCGCGAGGCGGTGTCCTCGACGTACACCTATGGATACGGGCTGTTCCGTGACTATTTCATGGAGATCGGGCGCCGACTGGTGGGCCGCGACGTGCTCGCTGATTCGGGCGATGTGATGTACCTCGCCATCGACGACGTGCGCGACGCTCTGGTGGGGGGCGGAGGCGCCGATGCAGCCCGCACCGTCGCCCGCCACAAGGCCGCGATCGACGCCGTTCGCGACATCGACCTTCCCGAGGTGATCTATGGAGACGACTTCATCCCCCGCCCGGCCGCCGCTGCCGCTGCCACGACCTGGCGCGGCACGCCGACGGCGCGAGGGCATCATCGAGGACCGGTCCGGGTCGTCACCGGGATCGCCGACTTCGACAAGGTGCATGACGGGGATGTCCTGGCGATCCCCTACTCAGATGTGGGCTGGACTCCGTTGTTCGCAAAGGCGGGTGCCGTCGTGGCCGAGTCGGGCGGCATGCTGTCCCACAGCTCCATTGTCGCTCGGGAGTACGGAATCCCCTGCATCGTTTCCGTGGAGGGCGCGATGCGGATGCCCGAGGGGTCCATGGTCATCGTCGACGGATACACGGGCGTCGTCGTCGTGGACGAGGACGCCCGATGATCCCTGGAATCGCTGTCGGTCTCGGCATCGGTGCCTATCTCATCGGGGCCATCTCCTTCGCACGTATCGTCGGAACGAGGGTGGCCCCTGGCGACGATCTGACCTCGACGACCCTCAACCTCCCCGGAGGTGCGACCATCGATTACGGCGGTGTCAGCGCCACGTCGATCGCGGTTCGCGGCGGGCCAAGGTGGGGGATGATCACCGGCATCCTCGATATGGCAAAGGCCTTTGTCGCCGTACTCGTGACCAGGCTCGTGTGGCCGGACGAGCATTACCACCTCGTTGTCGCAGTCGCCGCCGTGATCGGCCACAACTACCCGATCTACTACCGCTTCAAAGGAGGGCGTGGGCAGACACCCATCTACGGCGGCCTGCTCGCAGTCGACTGGTTGGCGATCCCGGTGACCATCGTCGTGGGCACATCGGTGGGCCTCGCCCTCTTCCGCGACATGTTCGTCGCCTACGCCCTCGGTATGTGGCTGCTCATACCGTGGCTCTGGTGGCGGGCCGACGTCGCACACGTGGTCTACGCCCTCATCGTCAATGTGCTTTTCGTGGTCGCCACCATCCCGGAGATGGCCGAGTACTTCGAGCGCCGTCGCAGCGGCGAGTTGGAGCAAATCGGATCGTGGAGCGACTTCAAGCGAAGCCACCCCGCCGTCCGCGGCGACAAACCCGAGGCCTGATGCGGCCAGTCCCGCGACCATTCAACACGACGCGTGCTCGTCTGGCGCCGCACGTCCGTCGACTAGTATCGGCGTACTCGGCCAGGAGTAACGGTGATCGATCATCCCGCATCGTCGGGCACGCGTTCGTCGCGTGGCGGTGGAGGTAATCAGCCCGGAGCGCTGTACACCGGATTGATCGTGATCGGTGTCATCGGTCTCGTTCTCTTCCTGCTGCCGCGTCTTCGCGGCGAAGTGAGTCTCGACGTGATGCGGTCGGGGACGTGCTTCGACCTGGGAGCGGGAGCCGAGGAGATATCGGGTGCCCGGCCTGCGGATTGTGAGGACCTTCACACGTATCAGTTTGCCGGCAATGCGCCGATGGTGGCCGTTGGGAGCTTTCCAGGGGCGACGGAGATGGAGCGCCTCGCCCTGGAGTTCTGTCTCGAGCCCTTCGAGGAATTCGTCGGCGTCGCGGCGCAGCGATCGGAGTGGGCACTGTACGTACTCCGCCCGACGGAGGACGCGTGGACCGCGGGCTATCGACGCGCTTCGTGTCTGGTCGGGCTCCCGAGCGGTGAGCAGTGGGTCGGCTCAGCCGAGAGTTCCGATCGTTGATCCCGGTTCCTGCGAGCGTGTTGCCGTGGACGTCCGCGATCGTGTCGCCACCCGCTCAATACCGATCCCTTGTCACAAGTGGGATCCTGACTCCTCCTCCGTCCAGCCAAAGAAGCCGTCTGGGTTGCTCCGGCCACGCGCAGTTGTGGCACGTCGACATGACGAAGACCCGTTGCGCTGAGCACCCTTGAGTATCGCCCGGTCGTCGCCCGGTAGGCTCCGTCGATGCCCGATGCTGGATGGTCGGTCGCAATTCGAGCCGCCGAGGATTACGAGAAGTTTCTCGTTCCGGCCTTGTTCCGGTCGTGGGCACCGAAGATGCTTGCGGTTGCCGGCATTCAGTCGGGGGATCGCGTTCTCGATGTAGCTTGCGGAACCGGTGTCGTAGCCCGAGCCGCCGTTGCGTGCGTCGGTGCGCATGGTCGAGTAGTCGGTGTTGATGCGACTGAAGCCATGTTGACGGTCGCTGCGCGTATCGAATCCCGTGTGGAGTGGCACCTTGCAGACGCGAGCGACTTGCCGTTTGCCGGTGCGTCGTTCGACGTCGTGATCTGCCAGTCGGGGCTGATGTTCTTCCCCGATCAGGTTGGCGCGGTCCGTGAGATGTGGCGAATGCTCAAACCGGGCGGCCGGCTCGCAGTGCAGGTGTGGGCGAGTTGCGAAGCTCAGGACGCCTTTGCTGAGATCGTCGCGCAGCACGCTGGCCACGCCGCCGCTGACCGGTACCGGACACCATGGAATCTCAGCGACCCTGAGGCGCTCCTCGCTCTGTTCCGGGCAGCTGGATTGCATGAAGCCGTACTCCGCACCGAGCCCGGAACTGCCGTGTATCCGTCAGTCGATTCCTTCGTAGCGGGGGCGACAGGAATCCTGATCGACGCTGACCTGGACACCGAACGATTGGTGTCGGAGACCGCGCGGGCCTTCGCCCGCTATATCGCGCCCGGCGGAACAGTGTCATTCAGCGAACCGGGTCACGTCGTCACCGCAACGAAGAGCCGGTAGCGACGCGACACCGCGCCGGCGTGCTTCGATGCGATCTGGGTTGCTCAGCCGACGGGCTCCTGGGTCTCCTCGCCTTCCCAGAGGTCGCGGAACTGGGGCACGGTGGCGAGCAACTCGTCGTAGGTGCCCCGTGCGATCACCGCACCGTCTTCGAGCAGGATGATCTGGTCGGCGCGTTGCAGAGCCGGTTTGCGGTGTGACACGACGAGAGCCGTCGCTGCGGCGTGCTCACGGAAGAGCCGCTCCCAGAGCGTCCTCTCTGTTTCGACGTCGAGGGCGCTCGACAGATCGTCGATGACGAGAAGGTCCGGGTTGCGCACGAACATTCGGGCCGTTGCGGTCCGCTGCACCTGGCCCCCGGACAGACGCATTCCGAGTGGCCCGACCAGCGTGTCCAGACCCCGCGGCATGTCGTCGAGGTCGCGCTCGAACGCAGCCGCTCGCACCGCCTCGAGCAACTCGACGTCGTCGTCGGTCCTGCCCAGCAGCAGGTTGTCCCGCAGCGACATGGAGAACAGGCGAGGCACCTGCGGCACGTATGCGGTCCGAGGCGGCACGAAGAAGTCGTCCGGGTCCTCGACCAGCTGTCCGTTCCAGCGAACCTCGCCGCGGTCGGGCGTGACCAGGCCGAGCAACGCTCGCAGGAGCGTCGTCTTTCCCGAGCCGACCCGTCCGGTCACGACGACGAAGGTACCTGCCGCGATGTCGAGGTCGATGCCGCCGATCCCGGCATCCGACGACGGGTAGCGGAATGCGAGATCGCGAACACGGAGGGTCTGGAAGCGTGCATCGTCGCTGATCGCCGGCGGTACCGGCCGGGGATGGTCCCCGGTGAGCTGCAGGTCGCGGGACCGCGTCAGCTCGTCTTGTGAGTCGACCCCCATGATGCCGAGCATGCGCCCGACCGACACGCTGGCCTGACGGACCCGCGCCACGAAGATGCCGACGAAGAACCCGGCATCGGTCACGTAGTCGAGGAAGTACACGAACAGGGCGAAGTCACCCAGCCCGAGCCGGCCACTCGCCATCGAGTCCGCTCCGACGATCAAGATCAGCCCGAGACCGATGTTCAGCAAGTTCCAGAACACCGACTCCAGAGCTGTCGTGAGGACGCGATCCCGCACCATCACGGTGCGCCGGGCATCGTTGAGACGCCGGAACTCGGTCATGGTGCTCTGCTCGGCACCGGCGACCTTGATCGACTGCACGGAGCCGAATGTCTCACCGAGCATGCCGGTGATCCGACCCGTCGCCTCGCGTGCCGCCTTGCGGTAGCGGCGGATGCGGCCCCCCAGCCGCTCGGCGACGATCACGATGACCAGCAACGGTGCGAAGACGAGAAGCGTCATCGACGGATCGATCGACCACATGACGACGGCCGCAGCGATCGAGAAGAGCACGGTTCCGATCATGTCTACGGTCCACGACACGGCTTCCTCGACGTGTTCGACGTCCTCGCGGAAGCGGCTGATCATCTCGCCGGGGGACTCATGGATCGCCTGAGCTCCCGGCAGCTCATAGATGTTCTCGAGCATGTTGCGCCGCATCAAGCTGCTGATGCGGAACGCAAAATGGATGTCGTTCCACATCCCGAGTGCGATGATCATCATCCGGGCCAGGCCGTAGGCGACCAGCATCGTCACCAACGTCATGACGTTGAAGCCCGGTTCGGCCTCGAGACGGTTGAAGTACTCGCGGGTGATGAGCGCGGGAATGATGGGTATCAGCCAGATCGTCGCCCACAGGACGACGTTGGCGGCATATCTCCATGGAGCCGAGCGAACCAGCCCGCGCATCACTCGCAGCGTCGATACCTTCTCGATCTGTTGTGTCATGCCAGCACCTCCTCGATGCCGGTGGCCAGCAGGTGGGACAGGCGGGACTCGGGGTCGCCGGCCAGCCGTTCCCGCTCGCCGAACTCGACGATGCGACCGCCTTCCATGATCAGGATGTCGTCGGCGCGGTTCACCGTTGCCAGACGGTGGGCGATGATGACGCCTGTGCGGTTCTCCAGAAGCCGATCGACGGCGCGCTCGATGAGCACCTCCGTCGCCGGGTCGAGCCGGGACGACGCCTCGTCCAGGATCACAAGCCCGGGATCGCGCAAGAAGATCCGGGTGAACGCGAGCAGCTGAGCCTGTCCGGCGGACAGGCCGCCGCCCCCGGACTCGAGCTCCGTGTCGAGACCGTCGGGCAGCGATGCCAGCCAGTCGCGGAGCCCAAGGCGCTCGATGACACCGTGGAGATCGGCATCAGCGCCGTGACCATTCCCACTGAAGAAGGTCAAGTTGTCGCGCACCGGGGCGCGGAAGAGCTGGACGTCCTGCGTCACCATGCCGACGCGGCGGCGCAACTCCTCGGGGTCCACGGCGTGGGCATCGACGCCGCCGAGCAGCACCCTGCCGCGTTGCGGGTCGTACAGCCGCGTGAGCAGCCGGGCGAGGGTGGTCTTGCCCGAGCCCGACCTTCCCAGCACTCCCAGCACCCGGCCGGGAGCGAGGTCGAACGAAACCCCGTGGAGGATCCGCTCGTCGCCTGCGGCATCGTCGTAGGAGAACTCGACGTTGTCGAACGTCACCCGGAGCGGGCCGCGTGGGAGATGGTGTTCCCCGTCCGAGGTGAGCGCCGACGTGCGGGCGAACAGGCTCTCCACCCTGTCGATGCCGGCGCCGGCCTTCTGGAAGTCCTCCATCTGTGACCGGATCTGCTCCATCGGGTGCCGCGACATCTCCGTGTAGTAGAAGATCAAGTAGACAGAACCGAGCGTCAGCACCCCGTTGCCCAGGAGGAGAGAGCCGAGCCAGAACACCAGGACCGTGCCGAAGATGTACACGCCGATCCCGGTGCTCCACAACATGGCGAAACCCATCCGGCCGCGTACCTGTTGGGGCAACCATGAGCGCAGGATGTCGGTGAAACGCCAGACCATGTACCGCTCGCCGCCGTTGGAGCGTATGTCCTCGGTCCCGCCGAGCTGCTCGCCCACGAACCCCATGAGTTCGGCGCTCGTGCCCCGCACGGCCTTCCACCAGGGCACGGCCACGATCTGCAGCCGCACCATCACGCCGAGGGCTACCAGCGAGAACGTCGTCAGTCCAAGACCGACCCAGACGTTCTCCCGCCACAGCAGCGCGAGGATGCCGATGAGCAACACACCGTTGCCGAGCACCCGGATCATGAACGCCGAGAAGAAGTTCGAGAGGGCGGTGACGTCACCGTCGATCCGTTCGATCAGCTGACCCGGAGTCGTCGACTTGTGGAATCCCATGTCGAGATGCAACAGGTGGTCGGCGAGCCTGGCCCGCATCTCGTTGGTCGCCGACCACCCGATGTCCTCGGCCAGGTAGGTGCCGTACACGGTCAGCACCTGGTGGGCGAGGGCGATCCCCATGAACCACAGCGCCAGTGGGACCAACTCGCCTTGTGCAGCGCCCTCCCCGACTCGGTCGAGGAACGTGCGCACGATCTGGGGGTTGAGCAGCTGGAGCGCAATCGAGGTGAGGAGGACGGCGGCGAGCAACACCACCCGCCATTTCATGGGGCGGAGATACTCAACGAGCAATCTGAAGTAGGCGCGTACCGGGATCATGGGTCACTCTCGTGGGAGGAGGCAGACAGCCTCGAAGACGGGCGGGTCGAATGAGCGGCTCAGCCGCCGACCGATGGGAGCGTCTGGTGAGCTACCGAACCATCGGGATCGAGGGCGGGGCGTCGACGCAAACCGTTGAGTGGCTGTTCTGCATCTGACCCCTCCTCTCTTCGACTCGACCGGAGATCCGGTCCGGCGAACAATCGGCTGCCGCGCCAGAGCGACGCATCGAGCAGCCGTCCGCCACTATGTCACCACGCCCGTCATCCGTCAAGGCCCGGCGCCGTTCTCGTCAAGCGGGGTCGGACCCGATGTACCACTCGGCCCAGGCTCCGTGGGGGTGGGCGCACGCCAGCGTGAGATCGATGCCTTGCGGCCACATGCGGAGGGACAGCGTGAAGTACTTCGGGCCCGGCTCGAATGCGAGCCGGGCCAGTGGTGCCGCCGACGTAGCCCGGTCCGCTGCCGTTTGGATCGTCGCGTCGACGGCTCTGCGCTGTTCGGCGCTCAGATATTGGCGCACCGCCGAGTGCATCACGACCGTCACGACGCCCGATCGGCTGTCGGCGAGTTGCAGGCCGAGCCAGCTGGCTGCATCCGCCGCGTCCAAAGGGACAGGATCTCTTCGGAAGACGTCGATCGCACGTTGGGTGCGTACGAAACGCTCGACCTGGTCTGGCCAGACAAACGATGCGAGACGCTGCGCCTGTGCGGCGTCGGTGACGTCGATCGGCGCAGCATCACAGCCGCGACGCTCGAGGATGTGCAGCAAGCGGTCCGTGCCGGGCGTGGAGCCTCGCCACCGCGTGCGCACGACCACGGGGCTTGTCGGTTCGCCCCACTTGGCGACGCCGAACTCATATGCGTAGCCATCGAGCCGCAGGTTGAGCCCGGCGCTGGTGCCGAACTCGAGGAGTCGAATCGGCATCTCGTGCATGCGGGCAAGCTCGAGCAAGCCGCCGACCAGGACGCCGGAGCGTCCGACCTCGTTGGTCTGGGGCGGATGGAGCATGCCGATCCGCAACGCCTCGACGTTGGCTTCCACCGTCGCCAGGAATGCCTCGCCGCAATCGGGCCAGCTTGGTGCACCGCCCACCGACGGGTAGTGGTTCGCCAGCTCGGGCGCTGCCCCGTCGAGCACCAATCGGTGTACTCCGCCCAACAGTCGGAGCGGCACTGCGTCGTCCATCGGGTTGCGACCCCAGTGGCTCACCACGCGATGGACGGGACCTTCCCGTTCCAGGTCCTCGAGCGCGATGACGAGAAGTCGGGCGTACAGGCGGGAGCCCATCTTGTCGCATGCCGCCGCCTGCAGCCGGAAGGCATGAGCAACCTCCATGTCCGGAGTGTGCCACGCCGGGGCCGGCCGAACCGACGCATTCGGCCAAGTTCGGGCAGCTTTCTCGATCAGGTCGCCACAACCCTTCGTCGTGCCTCCTAGGAGGATCGGCAATGCGGCGGTAGCGTGGCACCGTGGGACTGTCGGCCGGCCACGCAAAGTTGCTCGACGAGCTGAGCGCTCATCTTGCGCTGCACGCCGACCCGGCCGACGTCGAGATGCTCGACGAGTTCGCCCGACTGCTGCTCCGGCGCTCCGACCTCGGAGACCCTGACGACGTCGACCTGTGGATGCTCGCCGACCACGTGGTTTCGCTGCTGGCCTTCGTCGATGCGCGACAGAAGCAACGATTCGCCGTCAGGGTGCGCTCTGCTCCCAACAGCCGCACCGGGCAGGCGGAGTGGGTCCTCGAGGTCAACGCCGACGATGCGCCTTTCCTCGTCGAGTCTGTGATCGGCGAGATCAAGGCCCACGAGCTCACGCCGAAGCGTGTCCTCCACCCCGTGATCGGCACCGAGCGCGACGGCGACGGTCGGCTCGTTGCCGTCACGAGCGCCCGCAGTGCCTCGGGCCGCGAGTCGGTGCAGCACTATGAGCTCGATCGTGACCTGAGCGACGGCGAGGCAGCTCGGCTGGTGGCCGGAGTCGAGCGAGTTCTCATCGACCTGCAGCGGGCCGTAGGGGACTTCGCTGCGATGACCGAGCGGGTCGACCGCATGGTGGACCTCGCCAAGCAAGGCGCCTACTTCTACAGCCAGGAGGAGGTCGACGAGGCTGTCGCGTTCCTGCGGTGGCTGTGCGACGACAACTTCGTGTTCCTCGGCTTCCGCGAATACCGGCTCTTCGAGACCCCGCAGGGGCGCGCCGTCGAGGTCGTGCCGGGCTCCGGGCTCGGCGTCCTCACCGACGAATCGACCTCTGCGTTCGCCGAGCCGGCCCTCATCGACGATCTGCCGGAGCGGAGACGGAAACGCTACGCCGGCGGGCACCTTCTCGTCATCACCAAGACGAACCGCACTTCCACCGTCCACCGGCGCGCTCGCATGGACTACGTCGGCGTACGGCTCATCGGCCCGGATGGCGAGCCTTCCGGCGAGGCTCGAATGATCGGGCTGTTCACCGCCAAGGCGTACATGACGGCGTCCTCGACGATTCCGGTGCTGCGGCGCAAGCTCGAGTGGATCGTCGAGTCCGAAGATCTCATCGAGGGCTCCCACGACCACCGCTCGGTGGTGCAGATCTTCGACAGCTTCCCGAAGGAGGAGTTGTTCTCCGTTCCCAAGGAGGAGATCGCCCGCAGCCTGACCGGGCTGCTGGCGCTCGAGGAGCGGCGGCACGTGCAGCTGTTCGTGCGCAGCGACCTGCTGCAGCGCAACGTGTCGGTGATGGTCGCACTGCCGCGGGACCGCTTCAACGCGGCCCTGCGGCGCAAGCTGCAGGCGTTGATCCTCGAGCGGTTCAACGGCACGGCCATCGACTACCGCCTTGCGCTCGGCGAGTCGGACATGGCTCGCATCCACTTCACGGTGTGGGTGCGCGAATCGGTGCCGGAGCCCTCGTATGCGGAGCTGGAGGCCGACGTGGTCGCCCTGACGCGCACCTGGGACGATCGTCTCGCCGAGGCGCTCACGGCGACCGAAGGACCCGACGAGGGCCGGGCGCTCGCCGAGCGCTGGGGCGCCCGCCTACCCGAGTACTACAAGGCGGCGACGGCTTTGGATGTCGCCGTTGGCGATGTGCGTTGCCTCGACCGCCTCGAGTCCAGTGACGGCGATCTTCTCGTCGGCTTGCAGAACGAGACCGGCGGCCGCGAAGGGCTCACCCGGTTGAGCTTCTATCACCGCGGCAAGAAGCTCGCCCTGTCGGAGATGATGCCGGTGCTCGAGCATCTGGGCCTGCAGGTCATCGAGGAGGTGCCGACGCGTATCCCCTGTGGTGATGACGAGATCCTCATCCATGACTTCGGCGTGTTGGGGGCCGACGGCACCGCGCTCGACCTCGAGGCGTGTGCCGAACGGTTGATCGGGTTGATCGAGGCGCTGTGGCGCGACGAGGCGGAGTCCGACTCTCTGTCCCGGCTCATCGTCTCGGCCAACCTCGACTACCGCCACGTCGGCGTGCTCCGCGCCTACCGCACCTACTGGCGCAGGGTGGCGCCTCACTTCACCGTCGACTACGTGAACGACACCCTTGCGGCATACCCGCATGTGGCTCGGTTGCTCGTCGGGCTGTTCAGAGCTCGGTTCCGGCCCGGGGCGGACGAGCGCGACGAGGTGCGTCTCCGCGAGAAGCTGGAGCAGGCCATCGACGCCGTCGAATCGCTCGATGAAGACCGGATCCTGCGTGGGTTCATGCGCTTGATCACGGCGACCGTGCGCACCAACGCATACCGCTTTGGCCGCAGCAGTCTGGCGTTCAAGTTGCGCTCGGCGGATGTGCCCGACATGCCGCGACCGCAGCCGCTCTATGAGATCTTCGTGTACGCCCCCAATGTCGAGGGCATCCATCTGCGGGGCGGAATGGTGGCCCGCGGCGGGCTGCGCTGGTCGGACCGTCGAGAGGACTACCGCACCGAAGTGCTGGGTCTGATGAAGGCGCAGATGACCAAGAACGCCGTCATCGTCCCGACCGGGGCCAAGGGTGGGTTCGTGCTGCGCCGTCCAGCGGAGGGCGATCCGCGGCCTGCCGTGCTCGAAGCGTACGAGACCTTCATCCGTGGCCTGCTCGACCTCACCGACAATCGAGTCGGTGGGGCCATCGAGCGGCCGCGACAAACCCGCGTGCACGATGGCGACGACCCGTACCTCGTCGTTGCCGCCGACAAGGGCACGGCCACCTTCTCGGACGTGGCCAATCGTATCGCCGCCGAATACGACTTCTGGTTGGGCGACGCTTTCGCCTCCGGCGGATCGGCGGGGTACGACCACAAGGCGTTGGGCATCACCGCACGGGGTGCCTGGCAGTCCGTCAAGCACCATTTCCACGAACTCGGCCTCGACGTCAATGCCGAGCCATTCACCGCCGTCGGGATCGGGGACATGTCCGGGGACGTCTTTGGCAACGGGATGTTGCTCTCCCCCCACCTCGAGCTGGTGGCCGCATTCGATCACCGACACATATTCGTCGATCCCGACCCCGAGGCAGACCGTGCGTTTGCCGAGCGGTCCCGGCTGTTTGCGCTGCCGCGTTCGAGTTGGGCCGACTACGACCCGGCCGCCATCTCCCGCGGTGGCGGCGTGTTCCCGCGCAGCGCCAAACACATCGAGCTGTCTGCCGAGGCCCAGGGAGCCCTCGGCATCGACTTCGAGTCACTGACGCCGAACCAGCTCATCGCGGCGATCCTGCGAGCTCCGGTCGATCTGCTGTGGAACGGCGGGATAGGCACGTACGTCAAGGCATCCGACGAGCCGGACGGCATGGTCGGCGATCGGGCCAACGACGCCGTACGGGTGAACGGGAGCGAGCTTCGTTGCCGCGTCGTCGGCGAGGGAGGCAACCTCGGGTTCACCCAGCGTGGCCGTATCGAGTATGCCCTCCACGGAGGGCGGATCAACAGTGATTTCATCGACAACTCCGGCGGCGTGCACTGCTCAGACCGTGAGGTGAATCTCAAGATCCTTCTCGGTCTCGCCATCGACCGCGGTCGGCTGGGGATGGCGGACCGCAATGCCCTCATCGAGGAGCTGGCGGATGATGTCACCCGCCGAGTCGTCTACGACAACTTCCTGCAGGCCCAGATCCTGACTCAGGAGCATGACGCATCGCTGCAGCGAATGGATGCCTACGAAGACCTCATGGTCCAGCTCGAGGAAGCGGATCTGCTGGATCGCCAGATCGAGCAACTGCCCTCGTCGGACGACATGGTGGAACGAACCCGCACCGGCGTTGGCATGACGACGCCCGAGCTCGCCGTATTGCTGGCGTACGCCAAGCGCCGCCTCACCGACGACGTGCTTGCGTCCGACCTGCCCGACGCCCCGGAGCTGCAGCGCCTCTTCACCGGCTATTTCCCGGAAGCCGTCGTCGAGCGGTTCGGAGAGGAATTGCTCCGTGGGCATCCGCTCCGTCGCGAGATCCTCTCCACCGTGGTCGCCAACGAGGTCATCAACTCGGAGGGCATCACGTTTGTCGCCCGCCTCGCAGCCGAGACCGGTGCAGAGCCCCCGGCGATCGTGGAGGCCTACCGGATAGGTCGCATCGTCACCGAGGCCGGCAGGTACTGGTCGGTGATCGAAGGCCTGGAAGGGAAGCTGGAGCCCGCGGTGCAACACGAGTTGCTGACTGGTGTCGACGAGCTCGTGGAGTCCACGGCCAGGTGGTATCTGGCGCACAGCAAGCTCGCGGTGTCACCTCGAACCGTCGACGCGAGCCGCAGGGCCTTCGCCGACCTGGGTGAGCGGCTCCCGAGCATGGGGCCCGAGGAGTGGGCCAAGGCACGCGAGGCCGATGCCGACGAACTGGTGCGCAAGGGTGTCCCGATCGATGTGGCTCGTCGCCATGCCTACCGCCACGTGATGGTGCACGCTCCCGACATCATCGAGCTGGCCCGGGAACGGCATCTGTCGCTCGATTTCGCCGCGCAGCTGTCGTTCGAAGTGGCCGCGGCATTCCAGCTCGACGTGCTCGGTGACCGGTTGACCGACCTGCCGAGAACCGACCGCTGGCAGCGGGCGGCGGCCCGCACCGTAGCCGACGATCTCCTCCGCCTCCGCCGCAACCTCACCGAGCAGGTTGCCGAGTATGCGGACGGATTGCAACCGGCCGAAGCTGTGAACCGATTTGTCGCGGAGCGGGCGGCCGGCCATGGGCAGCTCTTGCGACTGTTGCGGTCTGTTGCGCTCGAAGGTGGCGACGACGTCGCCTCGCTGGTCGTTGCCGTGCGTCGCATCGAGAACGTCGTCGCGGTGCGGGGCCACTGAGGGCGACTCGGGTCACTTTGCCTGTTGACAGGCCCCGTGTGTTGTGCCAGTTTGCCGCAGCCGCCGGCACGACCCGGCGGTTCACGTATCTGAGGGCCGCCCAGTCCCTCTTGTCGTTCACAGGCCGAGTAGGAGAGGAGGAGCGCACATGATTCTCAGCACGAAGCTGGACGGGGTCGCCGCGTTTTGGCGCGGCATGAGCCCGAGCCTCCTCCGCACGCAAGCACAAGCTTCTCCTGCGGGGCCGTTCTCCCTCTGAGACCGTAGCGCCGGGCATCCGGTGCTTGCAGCCGAGGATCCGTCCGAAACCTGATCGGGCGACCGCGGCGGCGGCTCGACCTCTCCATCCCGTCCATCCGGATGCTGACGCGACAGCGAGGCCCTTCCGTGCCGAACGGCTCGGAACCCTGATCACTACGAAAGGAGGGAAGCCATGCGTGACCGGCAACAGCCCGAACGATGCGGGCCACGTTGGATCGACCAGATCAACGCCGATCGCATCATTCAGTACGAGAACGCTCGGATCGGCATCGCCATCCGATGACCCGCGGCCACTTGTTGGCGGCTGCACAGAAAGGAACAACCATGAACCACCGATACGTCGAATCGGCAGGGCTCGGAGCCCTCGTCGACGAGGCGGGCGACCGCTCGCTGCAGCGCATGTCGCTCCACCTCGAGGCCGTTCGCCAGCTGATGGCCGTCAAATGACCGGCGGCTTCTGGTGACGGTTCGGCACTCACCAGCCCACGATGGGGACGGCAACGCCGTCCCCATCGTGCATTTCGACGAATCCAAACTCCGCGTTCCTCCGTACACACAGGTGAGGGGCTGCGGCGAGCTGTGCGCACGAGAGTTCGCCCTCCTCTCCAAGCCCGGGGGGCTGGTCCCAGCGGCCCCCGAAGGGACGACAGCAGGGTGGCGTCGAGAACGGCCGCCCTGCCGTCGCGTCGCGATCGCTCAGTCGAAGAGCCTTGGCCGGAACAACCGATCGTGGGTGCGAATGGCGAACCGGTCCGTCATGCCGGCGACGTAGTCCATCACCTGCGTGAGCGGGGGCGCCCCGTCGTGCCGGTACGACGCCGGGATCTCCTCCGGATGCGCCCTGTAGTACTCGACCAGATTCCGCACGATGTCCATCGCTCGCACGCGCTGCGGAGCCACTTCCGGCCGCAGGTACACGCGCTCGAACATGAAGGACCGGAGCCGGTGCATCACCTCCAGCTTGGAAGCGTCCATGGCTATCTCGCCGGTCCGCAGCGACGTCTCGACGACGCTCAGGATCATGGACTCGATCCATTGTCTGCCGGGCTCGCCGAACGCAGCGATTGCCTCGCCCGGAAGATCCGCCCGACCGAGCACGCCGGCGCGGAGCGCATCCTCGGCGTCGTGCGCCAAGTAGGCGATGCGGTCGGCGTACCGCACGATGGAGCCCTCGTACGTGGCCGGGCCCCTCTCGACTTTCCACGGGTGGCTGCGAATGCCGTCGAGCACCTCGACCGTGAGATTCAACGGCTCCAGCACCTCGAAGATGCGGGCGCTCTGGTCGGAATGCCGCCACTCGCCGTCGACGAACTCGGACAGTGCGTCCTCACCCGTGTGCCCGAACGGGGAATGTCCCACGTCGTGCCCGAGGCCGATGGCCTCTGCCAGCGTCTCGTTGAGTGAGAGATAGCGGGCAATCGACCGTCCGATCTGGACCACCTTCAACGTGTGGCTGAGGCGGGTCACGTAGTGATCGCCCTCGGGGTTCATGAACACCTGGGTCTTGTGCTTCAGGCGGCGGAATGCCTTCGAGTGGAGGATGCGGTCGCGGTCGCGCTCGAAGGCGGTGCGGTGGTCGTCCGGCGCTTCGGGAATGCGGCGCCCGCCACTCTCACCTGCCCGCATTGCGCCGGGGGCGAGCGTGCGCCGTTCGAGCTGCTCGGCGTCGCTGCGAGTGCGGTGCACGAAAGGGGAGCTCATGGTGCCGGCACGCTCAGCATGTCGAGTGCCCGCAGGCGTGGCACTTGCCGCACGCTTCGGCAAACTCGAACGACGGCGAGCCGCACATCGGACAGATGTCGAGCACACTCTGGCCGCGTAGCGGCGGCGTCGGATTCGCATCCTCACCCACTGCGGGTGCCGAGCCTTCGATCGTGCCGATGTCGGTACCGCCCGGCGTGCCCCGGTTCAGGACTTGCCATGTCTTCGAGCCGTCCCGGTACACGGTGATGCCGGTGCAGCCCAGCTCTGCTGCGAGTCGGTAGATGCGGGCGACATCGCCACGCGTGGCACCGGCCGGGAGGTTGATCGTCTTCGAAACGGCGTTGTCGACGCGGGCTTGAAAGGCCGCTTGGTGCTTGACATGCCACTCGGGGGCGACGTCGTGGGCGGTGACGAAGACCTCGGCCAGCGCCTCTGGCACAGCCTCCAGGTCCCTGATGCTCCCGTGCTCAGCCACCGCTGCGCCGAAGGTCGGGTTCCAGACACCCGACGAGCGGGCCGCGGACTCGAAGTCGGGGTGGACCTCCATCAGCAGCTTGCCGTCGAGGACCCTGCGGTAGTAGCTCAGGGCGAAGAGCGGTTCGATGCCTGATGAGCAGCCGGCGATGATCGAGATGGTGCCGGTCGGGGCGATCGTCGTGCGGGTTGCGTTGCGCATGGGCCTGTCGAGCCCGCCGGGTCCGTAGATCGACGCACCCCAGTTGCCGAACGATCCGCGGACGGTGGCCAGGGCGCTCGATGCCTCGTCGGCCTCGGTTTGCACGAAGCCCATGAGACGGTCGGCGAGTGAGACTGCGGTCGGGCTGTCGTAGGCGATGCCGAGACGGACGAGCAGATCCGCCCATCCCATGATCCCGAGCCCGATCTTGCGGTTGCCGTGCTTGTGCATGCGTTCGATCTCTGGGATCGGGTAGCGGCTGCGCTCGACCGCGTTGTCGAGGAAGCGAACCGCCAGATGCACCAGTCGCCTCAGCTCGGCCCAGTCGACGGTGCCGCCGGCGGCGAGCTTGCCCACGTCGATCGAGCCGAGGACGCAGGCCTCGAAGGGCAGGAGCGGCTGCTCTCCGCAGGGATTGGTTGCCTCGATGCGGCCGAGGGAAGGTGTCGGGTTGGTGCGCGGCCGGTTCATCCGGTCGACGAACACCAGCCCGGGATCGCCCGTCTCCCATGCAGCGGCGACGAGGCGATCGAACACCTCGGCTGCGTTGTACGTCCCCGCCGGCTCGCCGGTACGGGGGTTCACCAGGTGATAGTCCTCTCCGCCCGCGGCGCGAGCCATCCACTCGGCAGTGACGGCCACCGAGAGGTTGAAGTTGGTGATCGCACCGCCGCGTTTGGCGTCGATGAAGGCTGCGATGTCGGGATGGGTGACATCGAGGATCCCCATGTTGGCTCCACGACGGAAGGAGCCCTGCTTGATGCGCTCGGTGGCCGCGTCGTAGACCTCGAGAAACGACACAGGGCCGGAGGATGCCCCCTGGGTGGTGCGCACCACATCTCCTTGCGGCCGGAGGCGGGAGAACGAGAACCCGGTTCCGCCCCCGGACTGGTGGATCTTCGCAGCAAGTTTGAGGGTGTCGAAGATCGAGTCCAGCGAGTCTTCGACGGGGAGGACGAAGCACGCCGCCAGCTGGCCGAGCTCGCGCCCGGCGTTCATCAGCGTCGGCGAGTTGGGCAAGAAGCGCAGCGCCGTCATCGCGTCGTAGAAGGTCTCGCTCATCGCGTCGGGGTCGCCGTCCCAATCGGCTTCGGCTGCCGCGATGTGGTCGGCGACGCGGCGGAACATGTCTGCCGGCGCCTCAGCCGGCGACCCGGCGGCGTCACGCATGAGATAGCGATCCGCCAAGACCCGCCTGGCATTGGCAGTCAATGCGATGTCTTCGATGCTCAACTCGGGCTCCACCCGCTCCATGATGGATGCTAGGTACGGGGTACGACCGAATCCGGCCGAGCCTCAGTCGGGCGGTCCATCTTGCAGTCGGCGCACCAATGACCCGAACGCATCCCAGTCATGGATGTCGACGAGACCAGGGCCCGGTCCGTTCCACGGTCGGACGAACCGGCACACCGTGGCCTCGGGCCGGTTGCGCACGAGATCGTGGAGCTGGTACGGGTTGTCGTCGAGGTAGATGTCACAGGCGACCCGCCACTTCTGGGTGGTCACGTGGATCTCTCGCGTCGGGATGCGGTGTTCTGCGATCCAGGCATACGTGTCGTGCACCGCCCAATGCGGCTTTGTCGTGATGATCACGATCTCGTGCTCCCGTGCGAGGTCGCCCAGCCACCGCTGCGAGCCGTCGTACATGTCGAAGTCGCGAAAGATCGACGGTCCGGCGCCGCGTCGTGCCCACTGCCAGAACTCACGCTTGGACGCAAAGTGGGTGATGTCGGGGATGCCGTGCCAGCGCATCACCTGATCCCGCGTGATCTCGGCGCCGAACTCCTCGTTGTAGAGCCGGATCCACCCTCCGGTGAAATCCACCACCACGCCGTCGAGGTCGATGCCGAGCCGCATCCGGTGAAGGTAGCGTCCCGCCGGCCACCGTCAGTGGGGAGGGCTCTCCGGGACGTCGTCCGGCTCGGGGCCTGAGGTCAGGCGGAGCGTGGCGACGTTCTTGACGTTCCAGCAGAGTGTCGTTCCCTCCGTCACCGTGAGCCGGAACGGTCCGCCGCGCTCGGGCGGCAGCGGCCCATCGCCGGCGGCGAAGGCCAGCCACCCGCCCGATGCGAGGTCCGCGAGGGGGATCGAGGCGCGGTAATCCCCACCGTCACTGATGACGGTGCAATGGGTTGCATCGTCGAGCGGTCTCGCCACCTCGAGGATGTTGGCAATCCGCACCGCACGACCGGTGGCGCCGGGAGCCACGTCCGTCACGTCGTCGACGATGTCGGGCATCGCGGCGAAGTCGGATGCGGTGACGTGCAGGTCGGTTGCCACGGCTCCCGTGACATGGATCGACGGCGGGTTCACGCGTTGCTCCTAACTGTCGTCTCAGCGGCTCGCCACGAAGAAGAGGCGAGGGAAGGGAAACAGGGTCGAGCCGTCCTTCCGGGTCGGGTAGGCGGTGCGGAGCGCTCTGGAGTAGCGGTCGACGAACTCGGTCCGCGCTTCAGGCCCCAGCTCGTCGAGGATCGGGCGGAGAGCGGTGCCGGAGACCCACGCCAGCACCGCATCCGGCCCATGGAGCACTTGGAAGTATCTCGTCGTCCACAGATCTACGGTTGCGGCCGACGCGGCGAGCAGATCGGCGTAGTGCTCGGGTTGGGCCACGTTGGGTTCGGCGAGGCGGCTGCGCAGCTCGTCGGAGCCGCTGCCCGTCTCGGCAAGGGTCGTCCGCATCAGCTCATGCGACGGCTCGTACCAGCTCAGCGGCATCTGCACCGCAAGTTGCCCACCGGGTCGCAGCGAACCGAGCAGACGCTCGATGAGCGCATCGTGGCCGGGGACCCAGTGCAGCACGGCGTTGCTGTAGATGACATCGAGGCGAGCCGGTTCGGCCCAGTCGGCTGCATCGAATTGGCGCCACTCGACCTCTCGCTGCGTGTCACCGAGTCGTGCCTCGTCGAGCATCTCCCGTGAGCTGTCGGACCCGACGACGTGTGCGCCCGGCCAGCGATGCGCCATGAGCCGCGTCAGCTGCCCCGTGCCGCAGCCCAAGTCGTGGACCTGCTCGGGCGCCTCGACGTCGATCCGCCCGAGGAGATCGAGCCCCGGCCGCAACCGCTGGCCGGCGAACCGGAGGTACTGGGCGGGATCCCAGCTCGGCGAGGTCACAGTGACCTCGGAATCGAGTGTTGCCAGTCGGCGAGGAGAGTGCGCAGCGATGCGACGAACCCGAGCGGTTGGTCGAGGATGAGGTGGTGATGGGCCTCCGGGATCGACACGACGGGAGCGTTGCGTCCCATCAGCTCGTACATGTAATCGGCGGTGTCGGGGGGCACGACGACACTCAGATCGCCGCGCAGCAGGGCGACTCGGCAGCGCACCGACCGGAGCTGGTCGCGGAGCGGAACGAGGGTGTGGCGAAAGAGGTTGGGATCGAACTTCCATGTCCACCCCCCTTCGGTGTTGCGTAGCGAATGGCGGGCGACGTGGTCGACGATGAAGTCGTTGTCGCACGGCTGCTCGGGGATGAGGCGGAAGTGGGCCAGTGCGGTCTCGAGGTCCGGGTAGACCCCTGGCGAGCGAAAGGCTCTGCCCCGCTGGCCCTCCTCGGACTCGGGGTCGGGCCGGCGAACCGGCGAGTCGACGATGACCGCACCGGCGAGCCGGTCCCCGTGCCGAGCCGCCGTCATGATGGTGACCATGCCTCCGAGACTGTGGCCGACAACCACGGGCGGGCCGGGGAAGCCCGCATCGTCGGCGACCGCCATGACCTCGTCCGACCAGGCCCAGTGCGAGTACGAATCCCGACGGTCGCTGTCGCCGTGGCCGCTGAGATCGAGAGCGACGACGTGCCATCGAGCGGTGAAGAATGGCCCGAGGAACGACCACCAATGGGCGTGAGCGGCCCCCCCGTGCACGAAGACCAGGCCTGGGTTTCCCGGTGTACCCCAATCGAGATAGTGCACCGAGGTGCCGGCGACATCGACTTCACGCGATCTGTGGGGCGTTGCGATGGCGTCTTCGAACCATGCCGGCGTCGTCGACTCGACGGGTCGCCACGTCATGGGGCTGCCTGGAGCGGGCTCATCGGCCGCCACCATAGAGCAGCGTGGCCCTCGCTCCCGGCGAGCCCGCATGGGAAGGTGCCACCATGACCGGGGGCAGCGGAATCGCCGTGGTGGCGGGCCTGCCCGCTGGCCGGCGCGGTCGACGTTCGAGATCCTGGAAGTGGGAACAGGACCTGTCGACAGCATCTATGTGCTGCTGTCCGCAGACGATGGCCGCTTCCAGGTCGCCCGCCGCGGCGTGTATTCGTACCACGAGTTCTGGGTCCCGGCCGAGGACGGGCGGCTCACCGACGAGGAGTGGCGCGCCATGCGCAGGGACGGCTCCAGATCGGCCGGAGTGGCAAGCCGCCTTCCTGCCGGACGGGAACGAGTGACCTGGCCGGCTACCCGATGTCGTCGGGCAGGGGGAACCAGCGGAGATGCTCGAAGTCCTCTGTCACGGTCGGGCGGGAGGTTGGTGGGGTGGGAGCAACAGCGACGCCCTCCAGGATCAGGCGGGCCTCTGCCAGATAGTCCTGCAGCACCTCGTCGGGATGGAAGCTGCGCTGCTCCATGTGCCGGTACTCCATCACACCGGATGTATACGTCACGTCGTGGAGGCTGAGCGGCGGCTGCGCCGCCGGCTTGCGATGTCTCCACAGCCCGGTCTCGGGCTCGAAGCGGTAGTAGGGGAGGAGCCGCCATCCCTCCGCGGCGACCAGCTCGACGGCAGTGAGGACATAGTCGAAGACCGCTTCTGCGATGAAGTAGTTGAAGTTCACCCGCACCCAACCGGGTTTGATGCCCTCGCAGCCACGTGCGATCTCCCGCTCGAACTCGTGGGAGCGCTCGATGTCGATGCCGAGAAGCCGGTGCCCGTACGGCCCTGCACAGGAGCATCCGCCGCGGGACTGGATGCCAAAAAGGTCGTTGAGCAGCGCAACGACGTAATTGTGGTGGAGGTACTGGCCCTCGTGCCGGACGACGAATGACACGATCGACAGCCGGTCGGCATCGTGGTTTCCGAGGATCTCGATGTTGGGGTGGGCGTCCCAGCGTGTGATTGCCCTTCTGATGAGTTCGTGCTCGATCCCGCGGATGGTCTCTGCCCCGACCGCCTCCTTGAGCTGGAACACGAGACCGGCACGGATCGAGCCGAGGATCGCAGGCGTTCCGCCCTCCTCCCGGTGCTCGATGTCCTCGAGATAGCGGTGCTCGAACGGATTCACGTAGGCCACGGTGCCGCCGCCCGGCACCGCCGGCACCCGGTTGGTGAAGAGCTCCTTCCGGGCAACGAGCAACCCCGGTGTGCCCGGGCCGCCGATGAGCTTGTGGGGCGAGACGAAGACCGCGTCCTTGTAGGCGAGGTGGCTGTCGGCACCATCGTCTGTCGGGCTCATCTCGATCGAGACGTAGGGGGCCGCAGCGGCGAAGTCCCAGAACGAGAGTGCCCCGTGGCGGTGTAGCAAGATCGAGATGGAGCGCACGTCCGAGATGATGCCGGTGACATTGGACGCGGCTGAGAACGATCCGATCTTGAGGGGTCGGTCGGCGTACGCCTCGAGCTCCTTCTCGAGCTGAGCGAGATCGATGTGCCCGTCGGCGTCCTCGCTGATCGTCACCACGTCTGCGATCGATTCACGCCACGGCAACTCGTTCGAGTGGTGCTCGTACGGCCCGATGAACACCACCGGCCGCTCGTCTTCGGGGATGTGCCCGGTCAGCCGGTATTCGTCCTCCAGGTTGCAAGGGATGCGCAGCCCGAGAACGTTGATCAGCCGGTCGATCGCCCCTGTGGACCCCGAGCCGCAGAACAACACGGCGTGCTCGTCCGTGGCGCCGAAGGCGTGGCGGATGATCGAGCGGGCCTCTTCCCGGAAGCGCGTGGTCTGCAACCCGGTGCCGGACGATTCCGTGTGCGTGTTCGCATAGAGCGGGAGCACGGAATCCCGCATGAAGTCCTCGATGAACGACAGCGCCCGGCCCGATGCGGTGTAGTCGGCGTAGGTGACGCGGCGGGGCCCGAAGGGCCCGTTCACGACGTCGTCATCCCCGATGACGGACTTGCGGATTGTGGCGATGAGGTCTGCGGAGTGCACCCATCGATGGTAGGGGCTATCGGCGAATCACGAAGCGGTGCCGGCGCAACGCCCCGTCGGAGCGGCGCGGCGTTTCTACACTCTCCGGCATGGCGTACATCGCCGTCATCCATCGCAGCTCGACCGGGCCGCAAGCCGAGGAACCGTAAAGATGCAGTTCACGAAGGCGTTCTGGCCCGGACTGGAGGACGGCTCGATCACGATGACATTCCGGCGCTGGAAGCGGAGGCAGGTGGTCGCCGGCAATCGTTACCGCACGCCGGCCGGTCTCCTCGAGGTCGAAGCCGTGGACGTCGTCGACGTTGCCGACATCACAGATGCCGAGGCGCGGCAGTCCGGGTTCGGCGACGCCGCGTCGCTCGTCGCCGGCTTGCGGGGTCATGAGGAGTCGCCGCTGTACCGGGTGGCGTTCCATCGCGTGGAAGGGCCGGATCCCCGCGACGTGCTGGCGAACGACGCCGACCTCGATGCGGCCGCGGTGGCCGCGATCACCCGCCGTCTCGATCGTCTGGACGCTGCAGCGTCCGGCGGGCCGTGGACACGCCGCGTGCTGCGGCTCATCGCCGACCATCCGGGGCGGCGTGCGCCCGATCTGGCGGGAATGCTGGGCCGTGAGACACAGCCCTTCAAGCGGGACGTGCGCAAACTCAAGAATCTGGGGCTGACCCTCAGCCTGAAGACCGGATACCGGCTCTCGCCGCGGGGCCTCGCCTACCTACAGGCCGGCGTCGATTGATTCATCGGTTGCACGACTGCTTGCGGACCTTTGCCGTTCGTTGCGGTCTGCATAGGTGCGGATCACCTGCTCCCGGAAGTGGAGCATCGAGATGAACCAGACGACGCACACGCCCACTGCAATGAGCGTCATCGTGATGGCTGCCGGAGAGAACGGCACGAGGATCAGTGTCGTCACCAGTTCGAGGCCGATGAGGAACAGCAGCAGCCCGATGATGTGGTCACGGCGGGCTCGAGAGGCGACGTAGGCTCCGAGCGGCGCACCCAGGATGACGATCGGCACGGCGACCATCCAATACTCGAACGCGATGCCGATGTCCTGCTTGATGAGCAGGTGCAAGGCGAAGCCAACCACCGAGTTGATGCCCATGATGATCACCGTGCTCGGTGTCGACACCTTCTCGTTGATCCCCAACGCAAGGGTGAGGACGATGAAAGTCAGCATGTCGATGCCCGAGCCGGTGTTCGCCGCAAACGTTCCGCCGACGACGCCGATCGCGACGAAGGTCAGCTGGCTCTTGGCGCCCCAGATCGGCACTCGATCGAGCGGCTGCCACTTCAACACCCAGCGGGAGATGGCGAGCGCCACACCGAACACGGTGGCGACGAAGGTGAAGAGGATCTTCGAGTAGGGGCTGCCGACGCTCAACCAGAAGGTACCCAAGATCTGACCGGCGACTCCACCGAGAGAGACCCAGAAGATGACCCGAGGCAGGATCGGGATGCGACGCACGACGATGACGAGCCCGGCCATCGTCATGCCGACGGCCTGGATCATGAGCCCGAAGGTCGCGGCAGTCGATGGCTCGATGTGCAGCACCTTGGTGAACACAGGGAAGGCAACGGCGGCTCCGCCCTCCGCCGTGGCTCCCGCCACGAACGACCCGAGGGCCATCGTGAACGACACGGGCCAGTGTTCGCTGAAGAAATGCCACGAGTTGGTGACCACCATGTAGGTGAGCCACAGGCCATACACGACGGCGAGGGCGATCGGGTACGCAAGCCGCCGAGCGGCCGAAGCTCGCCCCGAAGGTGCCAGCTCGTTGAGTCGCTCGGCGGTTTGCATTGCCTTCCCCCCAAGGAATATCCCCACAGCAGTGTTCACTGCGCTGCCAGGATGTCATCTGCGATGCCGCCGGGCAATCGGGTGTCCCCGCCAGGCGCATGAGGTGTTGCCGTCACAGCGAGCCGGTAGCCTCGCGGTCCATGGCCGAGCGCGACTGGCGTGTCTTCCCCGAGGAGAACCCGAACCTCGTCATCGAATCCGATGCGCGGGGCGTGGTGCGGTATGCCAATCCCGAGGCGCTGGCACGATTCCCGGACATCGTGGAGGCGGGCTGGCGGCACCCGTTGTTGCTGGGCATTCACGAGATCATCGGCGGGTTCGCCACCGGCCGCGACGAGTACGTGTCCCGCGAGGTGCACATCGATGATGCCGTGTTCGAACAGAAGGTCTGCTTCTCCGTCGAGGACGGGGAAACGCTCATCCGGGTCTACGCCCACGACGTCACGGCGCTGGCACATGCCGAGATGCAGATGCACGAGCTGGCGCAGCGCGTGGTGTACGCCCAGGAGGAGGAGCGCCACAGGGTGTCCCGCGAGCTCCACGACGAGGCAGGTCAGGCGCTCGCCGCCCTCAAGATCAGCTTGCAGCTCATGCGGGACGACGTCGCCACCGATTCGGCAGGGTTGGCGTCCGGGCTCGACGATGCCGTTGCTCTCGTGGAGTCGACTCGCGACCAGATACGCCTCATCGCCCGCGATCTCCGGCCGCCGTCGCTCGACGGGCTCGGTCTCGGCATGGCGCTCGAGGGCTTCTGCAACGATTTTGCCAAACGGACCAACCTCGCCATCCGCTACTCGAGCAGCGGCGATGTCACTGCTCCCGACGCTGTCGAGATGTGTCTGTACCGGCTCCTTCAGGAAGGCCTGTCCAACGTCGCGGTCCACGCGGCAGCGTCCCGTGTCGATGTCGCCCTCGAGCGGGACGGTGCCGTGATCCGGCTTTCGATCGTCGATGACGGCGCCGGCTTCGAGCCGGCCGCGGTGGCGGGACGGTCGCCGGAGTCGGGGCTGGGGCTCGCCGGTATGAGGGAGCGGATCGAGCTGCTGGACGGTGTACTCGTCATCGAGTCGGCATCGGGCCGGGGGACATCCATCACGGCGGAGTTGCCGGTTCGATGATCCGTGTTGCCATCGCAGACGATCACGAGCTCGTCCGCCAGGGGATCAGGGCGCTGCTGGAGCGCGCCGATGACATGGAGGTGGTTGGCGAGGCGGGCGACGGTGACGCCGCGCTCGCCCTCGCGGTCGACGTCGAACCCGACGTGTTCGTGCTCGACGTGTCGATGCCGGGCATCAACGGCGTACAAGTAGCCGAGCGGCTCTCGGAGGGCGAGCCCCCCATCGCCGTCGTCATGCTGTCGATGCACAGCGATGCAGCCCTCGTGCGGCGCGCCGTCGATGCGGGAGCCCGCGCCTACGTGCTGAAGGGCTCGATCGTCGACGATCTGCTCCTGGCGATTCGAGTTGCCGCCAAGGGCGGCACGTATCTCGCTCCGGACGCCGGTCTCGACGGTGCGGGTGCAGATGGTGCCGATACCACCACCGGCGAGCCTCTCACCGAGCGGGAGCGAGAGGTGCTCGAGTTGATCGGGGAAGGTCTCACCAACCGTGCCATCGGTTCCCGGCTCGGGATCAGCGTGAAGACCGTGGAGAGGCATCGCACCAACGTGATGGCGAAGCTGGATGCCCACAGTGTCGTTGAGCTGATCCGCACCGCCTTCCAGCGCGGCTACCTCAGCATCGACGAGTGAGGCCATCGGGGATGCGCCCTACCGTCCGTTGCCCAGGTCATGCGGCGTGGCGTCAGCTCGCCATCGCCACGGGGCGGCACACCTTGCAGGGTTGGTACCCGTCGGATTCGGCGTCGCTCCGTGAGCGGAACTCGATCCGGTTCTCCGGGTAGATCCGCCTGGCGTGGCGGCATGTCGGGTGGCAGAACTCACGGCCGTTGCGGCTCCCGACAAAGCGCACGCCGCGATCGGCCATCGCCTCCACGGCGTCGAGATCCAGTCCCTCGTGGGCGAGCAGCCCGCGCTTCATCGTCTGGCCGTATGCGTACTCACCCAGATGGCCGTCGCTCTTGCCGACCCGGTGGCAGGGGATGAGCACGGGCACCGGATTCCTGTTGAGGGCAGTGCCGACGGCCCGCACGGCGCCGGGCCTGCCGATCTCCTTGGCGACCCAGCCATAGGGGCGAGTCTCCCCGGGCGGGATCTCGGCCGTCTTGCGCAGCACCGCCTGCTGGAACTCGGTCAGCGAGCCGAGGTCGACCGGGAGCCGACCCAGCCTCCCCGTCTCGATCGCCTTGGCGACTTGTGTCGCCAAACGGGTCGGGAGCTCCGCCACCTCGACGACCTCGCGGTCGCCGTGACGGGTCAGGTAGTCGTCCCACCGCTCGGCAGGGGCGCAGCCAGTCACTCCCCGGTCGTTGAACACGACGCACAAAGGGCCAATCGGGCCACCGATCACGGTCATTCGGTCGGCCACACCGGCGGCGACGAGGATGCGGCCGGCCAGGCCGGCGGGCGGATCGGTAGCGAGGCCGGCGAGGGCTCGCTCGACATCGGCTGCGGTGCTGGTGTCGTTCACGTCAAAGCTCCTTCCTTCGTGAGCGCCGAGCGGAGGCGCTCGATGCCGCGATGGACGTCCGACTTCACGGTGCCGGCGGGCCGATCCAGCGCTTCGGCGACCTCCTCGTAGGTCAGGCCGACGACGTGGCGAAGCACCACGGCGTCTCGCATCGGCTCGGGCAATGCCGCAAGGCGGCGCTGCCAGCCGTCGTCGACCGCATCGAGGGCGAGCTGCTCGGTCGAGGCGGCGTCGGCGATCTCGGCATGCCGCTCGAGCGGCGCCGTTTGTGGCCGCCGGCTCCGGGTGCGCGCCCGGTTGCGGCAGAGGTTCAGTGCGATCGTCCACAGCCACGGGCGGAGCCGGAGCGACCTCACCTGGTCCGCCGGATAGCGCTCCAGGGCCCGGTACGCACGGACGAAAGCGTCCTGGGTCACCTCCTCGGCATCCTGACGGCTCCCGGTGAGCCGCAGCGCCCCGGAGAACACCGGCCCATGAAGCGTTCGTACGAACTCGGGAAAGGCGCGATCACGGTCGGCGGCGAGCCGCTCCGCAAGTGTGTCCAGATCGATGGTCATTCCGGCCGTGTCCGTCGACGGTTCATGTCTAACAGAACCCCGCGACGTGGCAGCCGGTTGCAGCTATTCGGTCTCGGCAAGCACGAAGCGGCGGACGAGATCCAGCCCGAGCGGTCCGACCTCCAGCAGCCGCCGGTGAAACGCCTTCTCGTCGAACTCGGTGCGACGGCGGACCTTCATCTCCTGCCGCAACTCGAGGATCGTGCGCTCGCCGACCTTGTAGGAGATGGCCTGTCCGGGCCAACCGAGGTAGCGGTTCATCTCGCTGCGGGCGTTGGCGTTCTCGAGCGTTGCAAAGGTCTCGAGCATCTCGACTCCGATGTCGTACGACCACGCCTCGCCGGGGTGGAACGGCTGGTCGTCGGGGATGGGAAGCTCGAGGTGCGAGCCGATGTCGATCACGACGCGGCATGCGCGGAGCATCTGAGCGGCGAGGAAACCGAAGACATAGTCGGGGCTGTCGAGATAACCGAGCTCGTCCATGAGTCGCTCGGCATACAGCGCCCACCCCTCGCCGCTTCCCGGCATCCACGTCCAGAGCCGGTGGATCCTGCTGAGCCGGTCGGCGAGCGATACTTGGATCCCAACCTGCAGATGATGCCCGGGGAACCCTTCGTGGTACGCCGTGGACACCTCGTCGTACAGCGCCACAGGCTTGGTTCGGTCGATTGACCACCACACCGACCCCGGCCGGGTGAAGTCTTCGCTGGGCCCGACGTAATAGGCACCGAGCGGTCCTCCCGGGGGCGCCAGCTTGACGTCACATTGGCGGACCTGAGCGGGGACCTCGAAGTGGGAGTCGGCGAGCCTGTCGAGTGCCTCGTTGATCCGCGCAGCGAGGAAATCCACGAGCTCGTCGGGCGTCGCAGCCGCTCGGTCCCGGTCGGTCTTGAGGATGTGCAAGGCGGCGTCGATGCTCTCGCCGGGTGCGATCTGCTGGGCAACGTCCTCCATGCGCTTGCGCAGAGCCGCCACCTGCGACCAGCCCCACGTATACGTCTCTTCGAGGTCGAGTTCGGTGCCGAGCATGCGTTGTGCGTTCCATGCGTAGCGCTCGCGTCCCACCGCATCCTTGGTGGGGGCGCTCCCCGTGTAGGTCTCGCGGAGATACTCGGCCAGGCTGTCGTAGGCATCGCGGGCGCGGTCCACGGCCGTGACGAGGCGCCGGCGCAGGGCGGCGTCGTCGAGTCCGCTCTCGTCATATTCCATCGACAACATCCGGAAATACGACTCGTCGCCGGCATTGACCTCGGCTTGCCGGACCGCCTCCTCGACCTGGCGGATGGGAACCGTCATACCCTCGGTCCGTCCGTGCTCCAGCGAGGCGATGTACCCGTCGACGGCCTCGTCGAGCCCTTCCAGCCGCAGCGCCACGTTCGTCCAGCCCTCGGCTGTGTCCTTCTTCATGTGGTCGAAGGTCTCGCGTAGTTGCTGAACCGGCGAAGCGCTCGAGTTGAGATTGCGCAGATGGGCGCCGTGAGCGAACCAGTCGAGCTGCCGCTCCAGCTCGTCCTTGGCCACCTCGATGGCCAGACCCTCCCAGCGATTGGTCGGGGGCGGCACGGCCTCGACACGCAGCTGCATCGAACGGAGGCGAGCCACTGCCGTCTCTGCGCCCTCGGGGGACAGGTCGGACCACCGGTCGTCGTGACCGGTCACACCGAGGTACGTTGCCTCGTCGGGGAACAGCTCGCACAGCTCGTCGACGAGCCGGTGGCTCAGCGCAAAGATCGGATGGGTTTGCTCGAACGTCATTGATTCTCCGCCGAGGGGCCAGCGGAGGGTAGCGCTCTCGACGCTGGGCGCCGTTGCCGGATCAGCTGAAGACGGTCTTCGGCTTGGCCTCCAGCTCGCCATCGACCTTGATGTCGACCTTCTCGTTGTAGAAGGCGACCATGCCGGTGATGTCGGCGCTCTCCTTCACGGGCGACGGGTACCACCAGACGATGTTCTCGGCGGTCTCGTCGCCGGTGTTGACCGAGTAGTAGCTCGCCGTGCCCTTGTAAGGGCATTCGGTGTGGAGATCCGTCGCCTCCAGCAGGTCCATCCGCACATCCGTCTTCGGCAGGTAGTAGCGGGCGGGAAGCCCGGTCTCGAACAGGATGCGAGGGCGCACGGAATCGGCAACCTTTTCGCCCCCGACGAACACCTCGATGCGGCGGCTGCTCTGCAAGACGTCGATCCGGGTGTACGGATCGCGGGCATGGACGAACACCTGCTCGTCCTCCTCGAACCACTCGTCCATCGCATCCCAGACGAAGGCGTAATGCCCGTCGATGTCCTCGATGGGAGAGCCGGCATAGTGGAGGGCGGCCTGCGCAGCCGTGCCGCGTGCCGTCTTGA
This sequence comes from Acidimicrobiia bacterium, assembly GCA_965216945.1. Classification (GTDB taxonomy): domain Bacteria; phylum Actinomycetota; class Acidimicrobiia; order Spongiisociales; family UBA5794; genus DATHZQ01. The sequence continues at coordinate 2,371,617 of CBDCGU010000003.1, forward strand.
CGTCGTAGAGCTCGGCGTCACCCCGGCTGGGCGACCGCTTCGTCTCTCCGGCGGCAACGAGAAGGTCGGTGCGCACGTCGTCCGCGGGGAAGTAGTACGTCGGGTACCAGGGCTTCTCCCACACGAGTTTCACGTTGCGCGAATCGGCGATGACCTCGCCGCCCGAGTACACGCGAACTCGCTTCTGACCATTCTCGACGCGAACCCGACCCCTGCTGCTTGCCATGGCGAACTCCATAGGTGCGATGCTGTGCTGCCGCAACCAACCAGCCTGGCCAGCCCGGCATTCCCCGGTTCGGGATACATCGCCACGTGTGAGAATGCCGGTCCTGAGGAGGCCCACCGTGAAGATCTTGATCGCAGACTCGTTCTCGCAGGACCATGTCGCCCGTCTGCAGTCCGCGGGGCACGACGTCCTGCTGGAGCCGGGCACGACGCGCGACGACCTCGAGGATGGCAGGCTGGAGGACTTCGATGTCCTGGTCGTGCGCTCGACCCGGGTCACGGCGGCGGCGCTCGAGAGCTCCGATCGCTTGGCGCTCGTCGTGCGAGCCGGAGCCGGCTACAACACGATCGACTGGAGTGCTGCGGCTGCTCGCAGCATCTACGTGGCCAATACTCCCGGACAGAACGCGGTGGCCGTAGCGGAGTTGACCATGGGCCTGATCACGGCGCTGGATCGGCGCATCCCCGACGCCGTCGCGGATCTGAGAGCCGGGCAATGGCGGAAGTCGACGTACGCCAAGGCGCGGGGACTGGCGGGTCGTCGCCTCGGCATCATCGGCATGGGTGCGATCGGGCTCGCCGTCGCTTCCCGAGCGCGCGCCATGCAGATGGATGTCATCGCGGTCGCCAAGGCTGACCGCAGCATCGCCACCCTCAAGGAGATGACGCGGCTCGGCTGCAGCGTCGTTGCCGATCTCCCGGCGCTCCTGGCCATGAGCGACGTCGTGACGATCCACGTTCCCGCCGACGAAGCGACGAGGGGGATGGTCGACGCCAAGTTCCTCGACCACATGAAGGATGGCGCCTACCTCGTCAACACGAGCCGCGGCGACATCGTCGACGAGATGGCCCTGCTCGCCGTGATCGACGAGAAACAGCTGCGAGTGGGGCTCGATGTCTACGCAGACGAGCCGGCAAGCGGCGAAGCCAGGTTCGCTTCGTCGCTGGCGCGACACCCGCGGGTGTACGGCACCCACCACATCGGGGCATCGACCGCACAGGCGCAGGCGGCCATTGCGGCGGCGGTGGTCGGGGTGATCGAGGACTTCGAGCAAGGCATCGTGAGCAACTGCGTCAACCTCGGTGCCGGCGAGGGGACGGCGACGCTCACCGTCAGGCACTACAACCGCATCGGTGTGCTCGCCGACGTCCTCAACGACCTTTCTTCGGCGGGTATCAACGTCGAGGCGATGGAGAACCGGGTGTTCTCCGGCGACGAGGCCGCGGTCGCGATCATCCACATCTCCGGCGAGGCGACTCAGCCCATCCTCGATGCCGTCGTCGAACACGATGCCGTCATCGCCGTCTCGGTCGTGGCACGTTGAGCATGATGCGGCCGTTCGTTGCATGGTTACCGGCCCCCGAGCTGGCCGGGGAGGTGGTGTGCCCACCGCTGGGTGAGCTGACGACGACGGAGTGGCTGGCGATGTCCCACGACAACCCGCTCAGCTTTCTCAACGTGATCCGCACCGAGGTCGACACGGTGACGGGGGAGCACGACCCGGCGTTCTACAGCAAGTCCGGCCGAGACCGGCTCGATGCCATGGTGGACGACGGCGTCCTTCGTCCCCTCGATCGGCCCTGTTTCTATGTCTACCGGATCGTGGCCCGCGGTCACACGGCAACGGCGCTGGTGCTCGCCGTCCACGTCGCCGGCTACCTCGATGGGCTCGTCGCCCGTCACGAGCACACCAGGCGAGCCACCGAGGACCTGATCGTCGAGCACATGCACCGAGTGAGGGCGCACAGCGACCCGGTGGCTCTGGCCCATGCCGCCGACGACGAGCTCGAGAGCATCATCGCTGGCGTCACCGAGACCGAGCCGGCACTCGATTTCGAGGTGCCGGACGGCAGCCGGCAGTTGGTGTGGGTGGTACGTCAACCCGACGTGATCCGCGCGATCCAACGCCGCATCGACACGCTCGACCGCTTCTACATCACCGACGGCCATCACCGTGCGGCGGCGGCCGCCCGCTTCGCCACCGAACGCGACCTCGCCAACCCGACCGCAACGGGAGTCGAGGGTTACCACTACTTCCTCGGTGCGTTGTATGCCGAGGACGAGCTACACCTGCGTGCCTTTCACCGCTGTGTGGGTGACCTGGGTCTCGCCCCGGCCCAGGTCGTGGAGCTCGTCGGGCAGGCTGTCGAGCTCGCACCGGCAGGCGACGCTCGGTCGCCGCGATGCCCGGGTGAGGTGCTTCTCGTCGCAGGAGGATTCCGGTACCGGTTTGTCCTCCCCGGCGGAGCTAGTGAAGACCCCTACGACAACCTCGACGTCGTGCGGCTCCAGCGGCACATCCTCACGCCTGTGTTGGGCATCGCGGATCCCCGCGAGGATCCCCGGCTGCACTATGTCGGGTCGGAGTCGGCGATGCCGGAGCAGCACGGGTGTGTGGCCTGCTTCATGCTGCACCCGACGTCCGTCGCAGAGGTCATGCGAGTTGCCGACGCAGGGATGGTCATGCCGCCCAAGTCGACCTGGTTCGAGCCGAAAGTCTGGGGCGGGCTGTTCGTGAGCTCCGTCGACGTCCGTATCTGACCGATCCGACCACCGGCTGGCCCAGCCGACCGAGTCCCCGCTTCGCGGGGCCTCTGTGTTGTTTGGCTCTTCGCCTTGCGGCTCATCGCGGTGTCGGCAGGGGTCCCCAGCCCCAGCCGACCGAGTCCCCGCTTTGCGGGGCTCCTGTGTTGTTTGGCTCTTCGCCTTGCGGCTCATCGCGGTGTCGGCAGGGGTCCCCAGCCCCAGCCGACCGAGTCCCCGCTTCGCGGGGCCTCTGGGCCATCTAACGTTGGTGGCGCCAACCAGGAGTGCCCGTGGCCATCGACATCGCAGGATTCATCACCTACCTGAAGGACCATTCCGTCGAGCACGGATTCCACGTGCACGACGAGCGGCACTTCATCGAGACGTACTCGCTGCGTCAGTCCTTCGAGGTCGACCTCCACCCGGAGTCCGCCTGCACCGGTCCCCTCGACCTGAACCTCGCGTTCGACGTCGAACCCCGCGTCTTGCTGAAGCTCGAGGACACCGTCAACGAGATGGAGGTGGAGTTCGTCGAGCCCGAGGAGGAGTTCCGCATCCCTCTGTATTTCAACTGGGGTTTGCCGCCGCTCGGCGATCCTCCCGACCTCGTGATCCTGTCGGCTGAGCTCGCCGGGGTGGGTGGACCCGATCTCCCCATCGAGGTGTCGGCGGTCGATTCGTTCGGTGCCTTGGCGCAGCAGCCCGAGCGCCGTCTGTCCCTCGTCGGCCGGGTCGAGGTGTCGCTGGTCGACGTGATGATGGGGAGGGAGACCATGTGCGAGACCCTCGACCGGTGTCGTGACGTCAGCGAGTATCTCGTCGCCCAAGCGGACGACTGGAAGGTGATCGAGCCACCGCCCCTCGACTGATGCTCCGTCAGTTGCGGCCCCGGCGATCCGGGGACGGAGCCCTGGATCGCACTGCGACGAGCCACAGGGGCGCAGAGCTACGAGTAGCCCGCGGGGCGGTGCGCCGGCTCAGCGCACGAGCGGGTCAGGCAGGTCGGGATCGATGTCGAAGCGGCCGATGGCGTCTTGTACCAGGGGCGGCTCGATAGCCCCCTGCCTCGCAAGCTGCGACAGCACCGCGACCACGATGTGACCGGCGTCGATCTCGAAGAATCGGCGGAGCGCCTCCCGAGTGTCGCTGCGGCCGAACCCGTCGGTGCCCAGTGGATGGAAGGGCTGCGGCACCCATCGTGAGATCTGATCGGGCACGGACTTCATGTAGTCGCTGACGGCAACCACGGGCCCATCGATCCCGGCGAGCGTTCTCGTGACATACGGCTGGAGCCGTTCTCGGTCGGGGTGGAGCCGGTTCCAACGCTCGACCTCGAGCGCCTGTTCCCGAAGCCGTTTGTACGACGTGGCGCTGAAGAGCTCGGCGCCGACCCCATAGTGCTCGGCAAGCATCATTTGCGCCTGGCGGGCTGCGATGTGGGACGGGCCGGAGAACAGGACGGCGGCGTGGTGGGGTTGGCCCTCGGGTGCATCTGACCACTTGTAGAGACCTTGGAGGATTCCATCCTCCGAACCGGTGGGCTTCGGTGGTTGGCTGTAGTTCTCGTTGTAGAGGGTGAGGTAGTAGAAGACGTCCTCGTTCTCCTCGTACATCCGTCGCAGTCCGTCACGGATGATGGTGGCCATCTCGTAGGCGAATGCCGGGTCGTACGCCTGGCACACCGGAACGGTCGAGGCCAGCAAGAGGCTGTGCCCGTCTTGGTGCTGCAATCCCTCGCCCAGCAGTGTGGTGCGTCCCGCCGTCGCGCCGAGCAGAAAACCGCGGGCGCGGGCGTCGGCCGCCGACCAGATCAGGTCGCCGACCCGCTGGAAGCCGAACATCGAGTAGAAGGTGTAAAACGGCACCATGGGCACGCCGCGGTTCGAGTAGCTGGTCGCGGCTGCGATCCAGCTCGACATCGCCCCGGCCTCGGTGATGCCTTCCTCGAGGATCTGGCCGCTCTTGCCTTCCTTGTAGCTGAGCAGCAGGTGGTGGTCCACCGGTTCGTAGAGCTGGCCCTGCGACGCATAGATCTGGAGCTCTTTGAAGAGCGCATCCATGCCGAACGTGCGGCCTTCATCGGGGATGATGGGCACGACCCGTCGGCCGAAGTCGCCGTCTCGAGCCAAGCTCCGCAACAACCGGGTGAAAGCGCCGGTCGTCGACACCTCGTTCGTGCCCGACCCGGCGTCGAACTCCTTGTAGACGCTGTCGCTGGGCATCGGCATCGGGCGACGTATCCGCACGACACGGCTGGGCACCGGACCATCGAGCGCCTTGCGCCGCTGGCGGAGATACTGCACTTCGGGCGAGTCGATCGGTGGGCGGTAGTACGGCAGGTTGTCGCCGTCCTCCAGCATCGAGTCGGGGATCTCTTCCTGCAGCTGCAGGTTGTCCCGTAGGGCGATGATCTGGTCCCTGGTGAGCTTCTTCACCTGGTGTGTGGTGTTGCCTCCCTGGATGCCGGGCCCGAGCTGCCAGCCCTTGATCGTCTTGGCGAGGATGACCGTGGGCGGACCCTTGGTCTCGGTGGCGGCGCGATACGCCGCAAAGACCTTCTTGTAGTCCAGGCCGCCTCGCCGCAGCCCCCAGACCTCGTCATCCGTCATGTGCTCGACGAGCTTGCGCAGCCGCGGATCCGGTCCGAAGAAGTTCTCGCGGACGAAGGCCCCGTCTTCGGCCTTGAATCGCTGGTACTCACCATCGACGGTCACGTTCATCTTGTTGACGAGAACACCGTCGACGTCGCGGGCGAGCAGCGGGTCCCAGTTGGCTCCCCAGATGACCTTGATGACGTTCCAGCCGGCGCCCCGGAACACGGCTTCGAGCTCCTGGATGATCTTTCCATTGCCGCGTACGGGGCCGTCGAGCCGTTGCAGGTTGCAATTGATCACCCACGTGAGGTTGTCCAGCTTCTCGCGTGCCGCAAGCGAGATCGAACCCAGTGTCTCGGGCTCGTCGGTCTCGCCGTCGCCGATGAAGCACCACACCCGGCTCTCCGACGTGTCGTCGATCTCACGGTTGTGCAGGTATTTGAGGAAGCGTGCCTGGTAGATCGAGCTGATCGGCCCAAGACCCATCGACACGGTCGGGTACTCCCAGAACTCAGGCATGAGGCGGGGGTGGGGGTAGCTCGACAAACCGCCACCGATCTCGCGGCGGAAGCGGTCGAGATCCTCGTCGTGAAGCCGGTGTTCGACGAACGATCGGGCGTAGATTCCGGGGGCGGCGTGTCCCTGGATATAGAGATGATCGCCCGGTGTGCCGTCCTCTTTGCCGCGGAAGAAGTGGTTGAAGCCCACCTCGTACAGCATCGCCGAGGAGGCGAAGGTCGACAGGTGGCCACCGATACCGTCTGCCGCCTTGTTGGCATTGATCACCATGATCGCGGCGTTCCACCGGATGAAGCGACGGATCCGGCTCTCCAGATATTCGTCACCGGGGAACCACGCTTCGTTCTCGGGCGGAATCGTGTTGATGTACGGGGTCGAGACCGACGCCGGCACGCCCACGTTCTGCGAGCGCGCTCGCTCGATGAGCTTCGCCATCAGGAACTGTGCCCGAGCATTGCCCTCCGACGAGATGACCGTGTCCAGTGAGTCCAGCCATTCCTGGGTCTCGGCCGGATCCGTGTCGGGGAGCTGATGCGTGAAGCCGTCGATGATCATTCAGGGGGTTTCTTCCGCGAAAACGACTCTGAGAGATTACCCGGCACAGGTGTTATCCGAGCCGGTGCGACGGCGACACCGTCCGCCACCAGCCGGCGGGTCGGCGCCGTCTAGCCTGGATGCCGTCGCGGCCCCGTCGTCCAGCGGTCTAGGACTCCGGCCTTTCAAGCCGGCAACGCGGGTTCGAATCCCGTCGGGGCCACGCGGACTCGCCGGGGGCGAGTCCGTTGGCAGTTTCCTGCGGAAACTGCTTCACCGATCGTGGGGATGGTTCAGGAACTGTTCAGTTGGGCCCACGCGGACTCGCCGGGGGCGAGTCCGTTGGCAGTTCCTGCTCGGCGCCGGCAATGGCGCCGAGCGTCGTGTTTCGCCCTCTTTTCTCTTGGGAGGGAGGGGGAGGTTCTGCTGCCTGTGGGCCGAGCGTCGATGGTAGGGTCGGCTTGGCCGGACTGGCGGGGGTCGGGGTCGGAGAAGGTTCGAATCCCGTCGGGGCCACGCCGGAGTCGAGAGGCTCCCTGACAGTGCCAACCACGGCGCCGAGATCGTGTCGGGGCGGGCGGATGGGATGTAGATGACGCGGGCCGAGAAGTGGCGCGTGCTCGTGCAGGTGGGCGGCGTGGTGGCGGTTCCCGGCGTCCTCGTCGGTCTCGTCCTCGGGTCTTTCCTCGGGGACGGCACCACTCGATCCATCGTCGCGGGAGGGCTGGTCGGGCTCATCATCTCGGTGGGGATGGCCACCTTCGATGCGGCTTGGCAGGTCGAGCTGGTTCCCCGTGGTTGGCGGGAAGCCCCGTTTCTTGCGGTTTGGGTCAGCAGGAGTCTCGTCTGGCTCCTGATCATCGTCGTGGGAATCGGCGTGCCCAACGTCACCGTGGCCGAGGTGCCGCTCGACGAGTTGCCGGGGCCGTCGATCGGGGTCTCGATCGGCGCGGGCTTCGGCGCCGCCCTTCTCTTCAACTTCATCGGACAAGTGAATCGCCTGCTGGGTCGCGGCGTGCTCGTGCGTCTCGTCCTCGGTCGGTACCACCGCCCCCGCGAGGAAGTGCGGATCTTTCTTCTCGTCGACCTGCGTGGCTCCACGGAGATCGCCGAAGAGCTCGGCAACCTGCGCTACCACGGCTTTCTCAAACGCTTCATCGGCGACATCACGACCAGCGCCACAAGGCACGACGGTGAGGTGCACCGTTATGTCGGTGACGAGGTGATCATCGTCTGGAAGGAGCGGAACGGTCTCAAGAATGCCGCCTGCGTCCAGTCCGTCCTGGCCATGACCGATGCCCTCGACATGGCACGGGATCGATACCTGGCGGACTTCGGCGTCGCACCCACGTTCTGGGCCGGCCTTCACCTCGGTCCTGTTGTCACCGGGGAGGTCGGCACCGTCAAGCACGAGATCGTCTATGTGGGCGACACGCTGAACACGGCGGCCCGGATCGAACAGGCATGCCGAGAGTTCCAGTGCTCCTTCCTGGCCTCCGCAGAGGTCGTCGAAGCGCTCACCCTCCCCGCTGATGTGGAGGCCGAGAACCTCGGCGCCGTCGAGCTGCGCGGTGTGGGCTCCTCCCTCGAACTGGTTTCCATCACGCGCAAGAGCTGACGATCAACGGACGCCAGCCTGGTGGAGAGGGAGGTTCGAGCCCCGTCACGGCAACACGTGGATTCGTGCGTATCTCAGCGCCGAGTACCGCGGCCATCTACGCAAGAACGGGAGGACCCGCGGCGAGACCCGTCGGCGGCATCGTTCACGGACGAAGCCGCTTCGGTCAGTGGTACAGCTCGGGTCGGCGGAGCCGGAGCGCCGGTTCCCTCTCACGCTCTTTGGCGATGCGTTCGATGTCGATCGTGGCGGTGATGACCGCCTCCGCCTCGCCGGCTACGGAGAGGATGTCCCCGCGGGGATCGACGATCAGAGACCGTCCGCAGAAGCCCGCACCGGTGAGGTTGGAGGCGATGGCGAACACCTGGTTGTCCTGCGCCCGCGCTCTGGTGCGGAGATCCAGAAGGTGCTCGAATCCGAAGGGAACGGCCGATGGGATGGCGAGAACTTCGGCGCCGTTGAGCGCCAGCGTGGTGGCGATCTCGGGGAACGCATGCTCGAAGCAGATCATGGCGCCGACGGTGACGCCGCCTGACGCCGCGGCGGTTACGAGTCGGTCGCCCGGCGTGAACGGCCCGATCTCGGGTGGGTAGAGATGTGTCTTGCGATAGACGACAGGGTCACGGCCCGACAGGATCGCCACCGAGTCGTAGATCGTGCCTTTGTCGTCGGCCTCGAGTACGCCCACGACGAGCGTTGCTCCGATCCCGGCGGCGACGGCGCCGAGCCGATCAGTGGCGGGTCCGGGTATGGGCTCGGCCAGGGCGGCGGCCTCGCGGCCGAGGCGATCGATGTCGTAGCCGGTGGTGGCGAGCTCGGGTGCGACGATGAGGTCGGCTTCCGCGGCCTCGGTCATGAGGGATGTGAGCCGCTCGAGGTTGTCGTCGATCCTGCCGTACGCCGGTGAGAACTGAATCGCGGCGACCCTGACCGTCATCCCTTGACGCCCCCGGCGAACAGTCCCCTCACGTAGTAGCGATTGAGGGCGGCGAACAACGCCAGAGGAGGGAGAATTGCCAGGATGGCGCCTGCGGAGACGAGGTCTTGTTGTGCGAGATGGGGCGACTGCAGATTGGCGAGACCGACCTGGATCGGTTGGAAATCGCGGCCCAGCAGCGTGAGCGCCAGCAGGAGATCGTTCCACACGAAGATGAAGTCGATGATGGCGAACGAGACGATGCCGGGCAGTGCCAGGGGCAGGACAAGTCGCCGAAACTGATCCCAATGGCCTGCTCCGTCGATCTGGCCGGCTTCGAGCATGTCCTTGGGGATCGCCGCAAAGAACGACGTCAGCATGAACACCGCCCAGCCGGCGCCGAATCCGGTATGCACCAGGATGATGCCGACGAACTGCAGTGATCCCTGGTCCAGCCCGAGGGTCCGAAACCAGGGCAGCAAGGGAATGAGGATCAGCTGGATTGGCACGATCATCGTCGTGATCAGCAGGAAGAACCACACGCCGCGGAACTTGAAGGTGAGGTGGACGAATGCATAGGCGGCGAGCGTTCCGACGATGACCGTGACCGCAACACTCCCCAGGGTGATGATGAAGCTGCTGAGGACGAAGGACGAAAGCCCCTCGTTCCACGCACGCACGTAGTTGTCGAAGGTGAAGGTGGCGCCTTCGAATTTCCACCATCCGTCTCGGATCTGGTCGAGCGGCCGGATCGAGGTCATGAACGCTGTCATCACCGGGATCAACCAGACCAATGACATGACGGTGAGGCCCCCGTACAGGAGCCAGGTCGTGCTGGTGCGACGTCGCGTCATGCGTCACCGCCTCCGGCCAGGCCGCGGAGGTAGGAGTACGCCCCGGCGATCAACACCGCAGACATGATCACCGCCACCGCCGTTGCGAGGCCCGCCTGCGGCGAATCCAGGAAGACGAACGCTTGCTTCCACAGCAGCACGGCGAGCGTTTCGGTGTCCTGCGCCGGGCCACCTTGAGTGATGACCCACACGACGTCGAAAGTTCGCAGCGCAAAGATCACGCTGATCGTCGTCACGATGATGAGTGAGCTGCGCAGCGCCGGGACCAGCACGTAGCGGATCACCTGCGGTGTCCGCGCTCCGTCGACGCGGGCTGCTTCCACCAACTCGTCGGGTACCGCCGTCAGACCAGCCGTGATGGTGATGACGCCAAACCCGAGGAAGGCCCAGAAGCCGGCGACGATGAGCGACACGTTGATCAGTCGGATCCGAGTGAACCCGAGGTCGATGACACCGGGATCGGACAACCACTGGCGTGTCTGGAACTGGATCGGCCCCCAGTCGATGGTGAGGTCGATACCGAGGAACTCGACGAGCCGGGTCAGTACCCCGAAGTCCGGGTCGTACATGAACGTCCAGATGACACCGGCGGCCGCGAGTGAGATGGTCATCGGCAGGATGAAGGCCGTACGGAAGACGCCGCCTCCGCGCGGTGCCTGCCAGATGAGCACCGCCACCAGCAGCGCTCCCACGGTCACCAGGGCCGGGAACAGCACCAGCCAGATGCCGGTGTTGACGACGGCGTTCCAGAATCGGGTGCTCGTCAGCGTGTCGGTGTAGTTGGAGATGCCGACGAAGTCCCATTCGGCAGGCGCATGGAGCTCCCACGGATCGAGCAGACCCCACCGGAAGAAGCTGCCGACGACCGTGTTGAACGAGGGCCACAGGTAGAACAGCACGAACGCCGTCAACATGGGGAGGGCGAAGGCGTACCCGATCCACCCTTCGCCCCACTGCCGGCAGGGCTGAGGGGCAGTGGCGGCGAGATCGTGCAGCTCGTCCTGCCCAGTGCCCGTCACACTTCCGTCCTCACTGCCCCGGCTGCGAGCCCGGCCCGCCCTTCGTCAATCCCGGACCCGTTCGTCCACCTCCACCATCGTGGCCACGATCGCGGCCACGTCCTGATCACGAACGAACCGCTGCAGGGCCTCACGGAGTGCCGTCTGGATCTCCCCGCCGATGAAATCATCGAGGTCGTAGACGGCTCCCACGCTCGGATCGGATGGCCACAGCTCGGCGGCGGCCTGGTCGTTGACGTCCGGATACACATCAGTCGCGACGTTGGCATTCGGGGCGACGAACCCTCCGCGCTCTGCCCAGATCTGTTGTGCCTCGGCGGACCCCAGGTAGCGAGCCAGTTCCAGGGCGGCGTCCGGATTGTCCGTGTCCTTCGCCACCGCGAACAGATCGCCCGAGATGAACTGCACGTCGGTTGCCGACTCGTCGGTCTTCGGCATCAGGAAGAAGGCGTAGTCGTCACCTGGGACCAGGTCGGGGTCGCACTCGCCCCGCGCCACGAGGTTGACGAAGGCGCCCTGGTTCTGGAACGCCGCATCACCGCTCACTCGGGCGCAGGTTGCCTCCACGAAGCCACGGTCGAGCGCATCGCTCGGGAAGTAGTCGGCGATGAAGGCGCCGAACACCTCGAAGGCTTCGACGACCTTGGGATCGTCCCATGCAACGGTGCCGTCGACGAGTCCGTCGAAGACCTCCTGCCCGGCGACTCGCGCCAGGATGGGGTCCCACCACTGCGTCAAAACCCACAGGTCGGCTCCCCCGACGGCAAACGGTTCGCCACCGGCGTCCTTGATGGTGTCGAGGGCAGCGGTGAACTCATCCCACGTCTGAGGTGGGCTGATACCAAGCTCGTCGAGCTGGGACGGGGTGTACCACACGAGTGCGTTGACATTCCCCTTGAACCACACGCCGTAAGGGGTGCCGTCCACCGAGGCGATCGATGCGAGGGGCTCGGTGTAGGACCCGTCGGCCAACCACTCGTCCCATAGCTCGTCGAGCGGCATGAGGAAGTCTTGTGCCGCAAACAGGCGGATCAGACCGGGCAACGTCACGGTGACGTCGGGGGCCGATCCGGCTGCGAACTGCTGGGTGAGCTGGGCGTTGAGCTCACCGAATGGGATCTGCACCCGCTCGAGCGTGACGTCGGGGTTGGCGGCTTCGAAACCGTCCAGGACCGCCTCGAAGGCCTCCTGCTCCGAGCCGCTCCACGTGAAGACGATCGAGAGGTCGCCCGACGCACCATCTCCGCCGCCGCTGTCGACGTCGCCTGCGGTGGTCGCCGTTCCATCCCCCGCCGTCGTCCCACCTCCGTCATCGTCGCCGCCGCACGAAGCGGCAACGAGCACCAGAGCCAGCAGGAGCGAGATCATTCGCCAAGAACGTGTACCCATCGTGACCCTCCCGGGGGACAGCACTCTCATTTTGTACTGATCTATAACAAAACACTATCCACGAGGGTGACCTCACTGTCAAGGGAATGCCAAGATAAAGTCATTGCAAGATGACAAAATGCGGTATCGTGGACGCCGTGCCCATCGACAGATCACAACCGATACCGCTCTACTTCCAGGTCAAGACCCATGTCATGGAGGCGATCCTTCAGGGTGAGTACAGCCCGGGCGACCGGCTCCCGACCGAACACGAGCTGTGCGACCTGTTCGACGTCAGCCGCACCCCGGTGAACCGGGCCCTCTCCGAGTTGGCGGCCGAGGGCGTGATCCTGCGGCATCGGAAGCGTGGCAGCTTCGTGAACCCCCACTGGGTGCGACGATCCCCGCACAGCACGGAACTCCGGCTCCTGGTGCCGGAGGGCCCATGGGAGGCGCTGGCCCGGGACGCTGCACCGGAGACCGTCACCCTCAACGTGGCCGCGGTCGACCTCGCAGATCTCCACAGCGTGGTCGTGCGGATGGTCGCAGAGGGTCGCGCTCCAGACCTTGCGCTCATCGACTCGGTGTGGGTTCCCGAGATGGCTGCCGTCGGCTTCTTGTGGCCGCTGGAGGAGCTGGATGTCGATGGCATCGAGAGTGACCACGAATCCGATTTCCTCGAACCCCTCTGCGACGTCAATCGATTCGAGGGGAAGAGCTATGGCCTCCACGCCGAGGCCGATATCGCCGGATTGTGGTACCGCCGTGATCATCTCGATGCGCTCCATCTCGGCCCGCCGCAGACGTGGACCGAGCTGGCCGAGGCAGCCGAAGCAGTCCGGCAGACGTTCGGGCCCGATCATGCTCCAATCGTCATGCCGGGTGGCACCCGCGCCGGTGAAGCCACGACATACTGTCTGCTGTCGATACTCGCCTCCAATGGGGTCGCCATGCTGACGCCGACAGGCGTGACCCTCGACGAGCGGGCAGCCGTGGACACCCTCCGCTTCCTGCGGGATTTGATCGACCGGGAGCTGATGCCGGCGACCGTCGTCGGGTTCGATCACGACCGCCCCACCCGGCTGCTCGCCGCTGGGCAGACCACGTTCAGCTTCGGCGGGAGCTACGAGGCCGCCGCACTGGCAGAGCTCACCGGCACATCGCTGACCGGTGTATGGGAGCGGTTCGGGTTCGCTCCGGTGCCTGCCGGCCCTGTCGGAACGCCGGCTGTCCTCGCCGGGGGAATGGCATATGTGATCTTCCGTCAGGCACAGCGACCCAAGGCTGCCATGGCGTTGCTCCATGACTTGCTGAGCGACGGGCCGCTGTCGAGCCTCGCCGAGGACACCGGCCAGATCCCGCCGCGCAGGTCGGCGGCAGCTCACGTGGCAAACACGGTTCCCTTGGTAGCCGCAACGGCGGCGATGCTGCGGCACGCCGTGGTGCGACCACCCACTGTCGAGCACGTGCGGGTTTCGACTCAGCTCCAGACGATGCTGGCGGCCGTGCTCACGGGCCGGCTGGGACCGGCCGCGGCCATCGAGCGCACTGCGGAGCTGCTCAGTGCCATCACCGGGCTCCCCGTCGTCCACCATCGGGCTCGCACCCCGCCCGACCGAGAGACCTCTGTGGAATGACGGTCTCGAGCGAACCCGGCGGACCCGTCTGGGTGAATGCGAGCTGGTTGCTCATACGCGGTCTGCACCGCATCGGGCGCAGCGAGGATGCTGCCCGGCTGCGTCGTTCCACCTCCGGCCTCATCGATCGCGATGACCTGCACGAGTGCCACGACGCCATCGATGGCCGTGGCCCCGGCAATGATCGGCCGACGTGGAGCACCGCCCTCGTCCTCGACCTGGTGGTCCGCTCGTGACACGTGCCGCCGTCGCCTTGGCGGCTCTGCTGGTCGCACTCACCGCGTGTGGCGCGCCCGATGTTGAGCCCGGTGACCTGCTCGAAGAGGTCGCCGCCGCCGATCCGGGGTCGGTGATCCATGTTGCGGCAGGCCGGCTGGACGGTCCGGTGCGCATCGACAAGCCGCTCACCATCGTTGCGGACGGTCTTGTCATCGAGGCCCCGGAGGGCGGCGTGGGGCTCGAGATCGTTGACACGGCCGAGGTCTCCGTCTCCGGTGTGTCGATCGAGGGGGGCGCCGTTGGCGTCCGCGTTGCGCATGCTGCCGACATCGCCCTCCACGACATCAACGTGGTCGACGCTGGGCGGCACGGCATCCTGGTCGAGAACGCCCACGCATCGATCAGCAACTGCCGGGTCGACAACCTGCTCTCGTTCCACGGCCGCGGCGTCGAGATCCGCAACGCCGAGCTGCGCGGCGAATCGCTGGTCCGGAGCTGCGTCGTGGTCGGACCCGTCTTCGAGGGGATCGTGTCCCGCCTCTCGCACGTCCGGTTCAGCGGGAACACGGTGATGAATGCGACCGAGTCCGGCATCGCGATCACGGAGATGTCACACGGCTCGATCGAAGCAAGCACTGTGTCCGGCGGGTCCGGGGCCGGAATCCTGTGTGGAGACATGAGCGCATGCGAGATCCACGGCAACACGGTGCGCGGCACGGATGGGCTGGACGGGCGTCTCAGCTCCGCAGGTCACGGCGTCGTCGTCCAGTACCACTCGGTGGCGACGGTGACGGACCTGCTCACCCGTGGCCTGGCCGGTGAGCCTGTGTTCACCTCGCTCAACGGAGTCGTCAGCACTGGGGAGTGACGTGGCGCACGAGGCGCCACGTGAGTTCGTGCGTACCTCGGCGCCGAATACCGCGGCCATCTACGCAAGAACAGGAGAACCTGCGAGGGAAGCCGGACTCGACGAGCGGCCGTCTCGTCGTCCTCAGGAGCGGAAGCGGTCGAAGGGTTCGGGGTGGATGCCGGCTTCGTCGAGGGTCGCCTCGAGGGCTGTGACCGCATCAACGGGATCTGGTGGGTTGGCCACGAGCTCGGCGAGGGGGTCCGGCAGCGCCAGCCGGGTCTCGATGGTTCTGAGTGTCCAGGCGTCCGGGGGCGTCTCCTCGAGATCGTCCCATGTGATCGGCACGGCAACGGTTGCCTGTGGTCGGGGTCGGAGCGACCACGGGCAGACGCTGGTCGCTCCGGGATGGTTGCGCATCCAATCGAGGAACACGCGGCCCCGTCGGTTCTCCTTGCGAAACTCCACGGTCAGCAGATCCGGGTGCCGGTCGGCCAGGAGGTGCGCCGCACGGTAGAGCGCAGCGGACAGCCTCTCCGCGGTCACCGACGCCTTGATGGGGGAGACGACGTGGTAGCCCTTCGATCCCGTGGCCACGGGTAGCGAAGGGAGGCCGAGGGTGTCGAGAAAGCCGCGAACGATCGATGCAGCCCGTCGCACCGGTGCGACGGCGCCTTCGGGTGGGTCGAGATCGAAGATGATGCGATCTGGTGTCCATGGGTCGGCCATCCGGCTCGGCCAGATGTGGAACGTGATCGTTCCCTGATTGGCGAGGTAAGGGATGTCGGCCGAGTCGGACACCACGGGATACGTCGTCGTTCCCCCGCCGCGCTTGTCCACCGTGAATCGACCGATCGACTCCGGGTAGTGCTTCGGCGTGTTCTTCTGCATGAAGCCCGGACCGGAAAGACCCTTGGGGAATCGTTGCAGCGTCAGCGGCCTCCCCGCCATGTGGACCAGCATGCGGCCGGCCACGCGTGCGTAGAACGACACGACGTCGCCCTTGGTGACCCCAGCTTCGGGGAAGACGATGCGGCCGGCGTTGGATACCTGCATCGATCAGCCCAGCACGTGACCGCCGGCGTCGACCATTTGGAGGTGGTCCACGCCGCGGAGGAGATCTGCCGCACCGAGAACCTCGGCATCGATCGACTCGATGCTGGCGGTCAGCGCGGCGGCGGCAACGCAGAGCGGAAAGCCGGCCCGGTGCACCATCGACCGATCGACCGTAGCAACGATGCGATCCCCCGACACGCGCTTGAGCGCATCCGTCAGCGGATGAGAGGTGGCCACGGGAGGGTCGATGGATGCGATGCGCTCGAGCACCTCGGCCGGTGTGTCCGGGCTCGCCACGATCACCCGGGTCGCTCCCCGCTCGATGGCAGTCGTGGCGATGGCGGCGAGCGCCTCGACCGCGACGGGTCCATCGCACCTCACAACGGCCACGACGTGGTCACCGTGCGTCATGTGCCGCGAGTCGAGCGTGACGGGGCTGGCAGTCATCGGTCAGAGGGTACGCCGTTCCGGCCGGTGGGCTGCAGCGGATGGCGACGAGTGCTTCCACACCGACCGTGCCGGGAAACCGGTGGGTTGGATTCCCCCGGCGTGTGGGATGCGGCAACACGCAGCCGGTTCCTGAGGCATCGTGTGGATCAACCGGGCCTATGCTCGCCGTGCCGGCAGGAGGAGGATCCGTGCCGAACGCAGTTGCGATCGTGCTGGCCGGTGGGTCGGGCAGCAGGATGGGTGGATCGGCCAACAAGGTCTTTGTGGATCTCGCCGGGCTCCCGCTCCTGTCGCACTCCCTCCGAATGTTCAACCAGTCGGACGTGATCGATCGCATCGTCGTCGTTGCGAGAGCCGTGGAAATGGACGATGCGGCCGGCGCGGTGCAGATGGCGCTCGCCGACAAGACCGTCGCGATCGTCGAAGGCGGCGTCGACAGGCAAGGCAGTGAGTGGGCCGGTCTCTGTGTGATCGCCAACGACATCCGGCACGGCGAAATCGATGTCGTGGCGATCCACGACGGAGCGAGACCGTTCGTGCCGGCACAGCTCGTGATCGCGGTCGTTGCCACCGCCCGCGACATCGGCGGTGCCGTGCCGGGTTTGCGGTACGAGGAACCTCTCTACACGCGGGAGCACGGAGGAGGTTTTGGTCTTCTCGGCGGTTCGTTGGTACGCGTGCAGACACCCCAAGCGTTTCGCGCCGCACCGTTGCTGGCTGCGTACGAACGAGCCCGCAGGGATCGCACCTTCTCAGCCGCGGACACGGCGGAGACCATGGAGCGATTCGGGACGACGGACGTTGCCGTCGTACCCGGCGCCCCCGCCAACCTCAAGATCACGTTTGCCGCGGACCTCGAACGAGCCGAGAGCATCGCCCGCCGGGCTCGGCGATCGTGGGGTTGATGCGCTGCCGTTGGTGCGGGACAGAGGATCCTACATTCGGAGGGTGCGGACCCGGCGACAGCACGTTGCAGGCGAGTGCGGTGCGACTGGGCGCCTGAGCCCTGAGGCTGGTATGGGGCGCCCAGCCGCGCCACACCCATGTCGCCGGATCGGGGGAACAGGCCCGGCGCACATCGGGAAGCGTGACTCGGTCACGGCATGCTGCTGGCTCTTGCCTTTGTGGCTCCTTTAGCGGTAGTGCGATGGGGTGCCTGGGCCGTGGAGGTCTGTTGGGGGGCACCCGATCGCACCGCCGCGTGACGCCGAGGTTTGGGGAATGGGCCCCCCGGCGACATCGAGGATTCGTCATGAATCCAGACAGAGCGGTACGACTGGGCGCCTGGGCCGTGGAGGTTGGTGGGGTGGCGCCCAGTCGCACCGCGTTCTCGCGCAACCGAGGGGGGAATGAGGCCCCCGGTTGACACGGAGCAGATCTCGTCTCTGTCAAAGAGCCGGCGGTTCGACCGGGCGTCCTGCCGTGGAGGTTGGTGTCGAGCGCCCGGTCGGACCGCCAATGTTCCGGAGCTTGGGAAAGCGTCCCGCGCTCCAACCAGTACTTGTCGGCAAGCAGAGTCGGGTTCACGGATTTTCGAGATTTTTGTGATCGCACCGAGCGGCGCGGTGCGGCATGAGCTCCCGGTTCGACGCAAAATCGCGATTTTTCGTGAACTTGTCACGCTCCGAGGCCAATACCTCAGTAGCGCACACCCCAATGGAGGTTGGTATGGATTTGCGTGGTGGGGCCCTGACGACTCAGCGCGCCCTGATCTTGTCCGTGGTCGTTCTGGCCGCCGTGCTGGTCGTGGCAATCCCGGCGAATGCGGAGCGGTCTCGCTCCAACGCGGTGGAAGGCGGTGAACAGCACTGCGTCGCGGCAGTCACGGGGCAGGCGGAGGACGGGGAGATGACCCTCGGTCCCGAGACCTGCTACGGCACCTTCGCCGAGGCGATGGCCGATGTGTCGGCGGGGACGGTGACTCTCGATCTCGACACGGCCGGTTCGGCAGTGTTCGACGACGAGCTCGTCGGCACCCTCGCCGCAAGCTTCACCCTGGGTATCCACTATGACGGCTACGGCGGTTCCGGAAGCTCTATCAGCATCACCGGCACGAGTTGCAGCGGCGGCTACTGGAACGCCTACGGATTCTGGTCCAACCGGATCTCGTCCTCTTTCAACGGCTGCTATCACCTGCGCCACTACGACGGCTACTCGAAGACGGGTGGCTCCTACAACACGTACGGTGGCGGGCAGATCGACAACATCTACGGGTGGATGAACAACCGGACGAACTCGGTCGCCTACTACTCCTGGTAAGGACATCGAGCGTGTGCCCCGGGAGCCTTCGAGGTTCCCGGGGCCAACTGATGCTCCCCGCTAGCGTCGAAGGTCCGTGGTAGCGGACCGCACCGACGCGGAGATCATCGCCGAGTCCCTCGAAGACGGGGCGGCGTTCGGCGAGATTTTCGAACGCCACCACGACTCGATCTTCCGGTACGTCGCACGACGGGTCGACACGTCGACTGCCGGCGATCTGGCGGCGGACGTGTTCGTGATCGCGTTCAGTCTCCGTCACCGCTACGACCTCTCAGCTCCCAACGGTCGGCCGTGGCTCTACGGCATAGCCCGCAATCTCGTGCGGGACCATCGCCGGCGGGGCGGGAGAGCCTCGGCGGCGTACCTGCGATTCGCTCTCGATGCCGACACGACCCATCCCGGCCCCGAGGCAGAGGCGGAGGCTCGTCTCCGCGTGGAGCAGCTACGGCGGGCTTTGAAGAAGTTGAACGAGCGCGACGCCGAGGCGCTGATCATGTATGCCGTCGATGGCATGGAGTACGGCGAGATCGCACAGGCGTTGGGCCTCAAGCTCGGCACCGTGAAGTCGTCGATCAATCGGGCGAGGCGGAAAATCGGTGAACTCGTCGACACCGACCGGCCAATAACCGGATGGGGGTCGAACACACGAGGAGACGTCACGTGAGCTACGAGGATCACCCCGTCGACACGCTGCTGCGTGCGCTGGCGGTGGATCCAGGCCCGACATATGCCGACGTCCTCACCGGACGCCGGGCGTTGGAGGCCGCGATCGCAGCCGGCGTCGCCGCACCGGGTCGGGCGCTGCCGCACCGCCGCTGGCTGCCATCGAACTGGCTGCGCCATGCCTCGGCCGGTGCGGTCGCGGCTGCCGTTCTCATCGCGGTGGTTGTCGGCGCCGGCGTTCTCAGACCCGAGCCCGTTACCGCACTCGGCGAGCTGGCGCAGGTCGCCGAGCGCGCCGAGGCCGTCTCCGCAGGTCGGGGCGAGTACACGTACACCCGTGCATCCGAGATCGCACCTCGTTTCGTGGATCGTGCCGATCTCGGTCTGGAGGGCACCGGGCAAGTCGTCTACCTCGTACCCACCGAGCGCGAGCGATGGCTGGCGAGCGACGGTGTGATCATCGAGGCGACGACATATGGGGATCCGGCGTTCTTCGATGCCGCGGCTGAGGCAGCATACGAAGCCGTTGGCATGGCGGAACGGGACCAAATCGGCCAGACCGTGGTCTCGGAGTATCGGAGCACAGATTCGATCCTCGACCAGCGGGCTTGGCCGAGCGACCCTGGTGCGTTGCTCGTTGCGTTGCGCTCCCAAGTGTCCAGCGAGGGCAATCCGATCGCCGAAACGGCGGCGATCGTCGAACTCGCCGCCGAGCTGCTCTCAGAGACGAACGCCGCACCAGGCCTGCGAGCTGCGGTCATCGAGGTGCTCGACGAGCTTGGTCTCGAGGTTGTCGAACGATCCAACGGAGCTGCGGTGGTCGTCGGGGTCGAATACGTGGACACGGTGCCAGTACGCCGGGAGTTGGTCTTCGACGGTGATGCGAACCTCGTCGCAGAGCGTGTGGTGCTGATCGATGGCGACTCATCTGTCGGCATCCCGGCCGGTGCGGTCCTCGAACAATCGACGTTCGAGCCGGTGCGCACGGTCGATTCGGTGGATCTTCCCTGAGCGGCTCACCGGTCAGGAACGGACGACGTCACGCTTCGGCGAGGAAGCTCCGCACGCGTTCCGTGATGGCGTCGGCCCCCAAACCCAACTCGTCGAGGATGCGGGCCTGGTTGCCGAAGCGCAGGAACCGGTCGGGGACACCCAGGGTGCGCACCCGGCCGGCGAGTCCATGCGGTGCGAGCTGTTCCAACACGCCGGCTCCGAAGCCCCCGATGCCCACGTTGTCCTCGATCGTCACGACCAGGTCGTGGGCGGCCGCCCACTCGACGAGGCGGGCATCCATCGGTTTCACCCAGCGGGCGTTGACGACCGTGCTCGACACACCGGTCTCCGACAGCGCTGCCGCTGCCTTGGTTGCGGCCTCGACGGGCTTGCCGCTTGCCAGCAAGAGCACGTCGTCGCCACGGTCGATGACCTCCCACTCCCCAAATCCGACCTCGGGCACCGGCAGGGCGGGAATCGAAGCAGCGGTGCCCTTGGGGAACCGAACGGCGACCGGCCCGTCGTGGGCCAGTGCGGTCTCGAGCAACGCACACAACTCGGTCTCGTTGGCGGGAGCGGCGATCGACATGCCGGGGATCATCCGCAGGTAGGACAAGTCGAAGACGCCGTGGTGCGAGGCGCCGTCCGGGCCGGTGACGCCGGCGCGGTCCAGGACGAAGGTCACATTGAGGTCGTGCATGGCCACGTCGAGCATCACCTGATCAAAGGCGCGCTGGAGGAAGCTCGAGTAGATACAGACGACCGGTCGCCGTCCTGCCATGGCGAGACCGGCTGCAAAGGTGACAGCATGCTGCTCGGAGATGCCGACGTCGAAGACCCGGTCCGGGTGGCTGATCGCCATCGGGCTGAGACCGGTCGATGACTCCATCGCTGCGGTCACCGCAACGATGTCGTCCGCCCGCTCGGCAGCGTGCGCCAACGCCTCGCCAAACACGTCCGTGTAGTAGACCTGCCGGAGTGTCGGCGCACCCGTGGCGATGTCGAACTTGCCCACGCCGTGGAGTTTGTCCCGTTCGTCCTCTATGGCGGGGCCGTAGCCCCGACCCTTGTCGGTGACGACGTGGATGACGACCGGCTCGTCGATCTCCCGAGCGCGGTGGAACGTCTCTTCGAGGAGAGGCAGGTCGTGGCCGTCGATGGGACCGGCGTACTTCAGATCGAGAACATCGAAGAAAGTCGACGGCTGGAGCATCTGCTTGACGCTCTCCTTGATCCTGCGCGCGGTCTCGTCTGCTTGCTCGCCGACGAACGGGAGATGGCGCAAGCCGGAGCCGATGGCCTTCTTCGTCGACTCATAGTGGCGGTCGAGCCGGAGCCGGGTCAGGTGCTTGGCGAGGCCGCCAACGGTCGGCGCATACGAACGCCCGTTGTCGTTGAGCACGATGATCAGCTTCTCCGGACGCACCTGCGCAATGTGGTTCAACGCCTCGTAGGCCATGCCGCCGGTGAGCGCACCGTCGCCGATGACGGCGATCGTGTAGCCGGCCCGATCGCTCAGTGACAGGCCCAGGGCGTAGCTGAGTGACGTCGATGCGTGGCTGTTCTCCACCCAGTCGTGATCGCTCTCTTCGCGGCTCGGGTAGCCGGACAGTCCAAAGTCTCGTCGCAGCTCGGGGAAGCGGTCGGCCCTGCCGGTGAGGATCTTGTGCACGTAGGCCTGGTGCCCGACGTCCCAGATGATCGCATCCTCGGGGCTGTCGAAGGCGCGGTGGAGTGCGATCGTGAGCTCCACGACACCCAGATTCGGCGAGAGGTGGCCCCCCGTCTCGGACATGATGGTCACGAGGTAGTCGCGGATGTCGTCAGAGAGATCGGCGAGCTCCTCCGGACTCATTCCGGCGAGATCGGCAGGGAGATCGAGGCCCGCGAGACGATCAGGCAGGCGATGTGGAATCGGAGGCAACTGGCGGCTCCTCGGATGCGGTCGGTGCAGACCTCAGCTTGCCACAGCTGAAGCGGCAAGGGCGAGTCGGCGCCCGGTGCGGGGAGTGTGGATGCGTGTTCCCCGCACCGGGTCGCCATCATGCTGTCGCCGCATGAGCCGGAGCTGAGCCGCACCTGAAGGCGATGCGAGACTCCGGGAGAACCCTCTGATTCCCGCAACCGCTCCGCCGTGCGGGGATTCATCACTTTTGTCGACGACCATGTCCCGGTGGGATGGCATCCTTTCCATCAGGTAGGGCTTGTGGTAGGACTCCACGGGCCACGGTTAGCGCTCCGGCGGCGGGTAGGAGCCTTCGGGTCGCAAGTGGAAAGGAACAGCATCATGCTGAATCTCTGGAGCAAGTTCCAGGCGTGGAAGGCCACTCAGAAGGGCGCCACGATGGTGGAGCCGACTCCGTAGTTCGACACATCCGATCAGGATCTCTTCAGAGGAAGGGGGTGCCGAGAGGCACCCCCTTCCTTTCGTCTTGCAGGCGTGCGCCCAGGATCGCCGGCACGAGGCCGAGCCGTCGGCCGCAACCAGATCAGCGTTCGGTGAGGTCGCCCACGATCACGAGATCGATGGCGATCTGGGCGGCGAGAATCAACGTCACCACTGCGAGGAGGACGATCGCCGACCACCCTCCGCTGATTGCACCCACGACCAGGGCGACGGCAGCGGCGACGAACCGCACGACGGCTTGCTTCCGGTCGCGTTCGTCCTCGCCGCGGTCGGTTGCGAGGAGGATTGCCGCCATCGCCACCATCGCTCCGGCGATCCCGATGGTGACGATCCAGCGACCGACTTCCGGCTCTTGCGTGACCAGGAACTCCATGCCGATGCCGGTGGCCGTCAGCGAGATGGCCAGGGGGAGATGGCTGAAGATCCATACGGTGGGGCGCCATGCCTTCACCTGCTCCACGTTCCGGCGTACCACCTTGCCGTGGGCGTTCTCGAAGTACAGCCACCACAGCGCCGATGCCGCAACCACGCCGATGACGGTGGCGACGGTCGCCCTCGCCTCCCACCCCTCGTGGGCCAAACCGGCGACGATGGCGGCGATCGGCTCGCCGAGCACCAAGATGGTGAACAGGCCAAAGCGCTCCGGTAGGTGGTTGACGTCGAGCGGTACCTTCGCCTGCTCGCGACGGTTGATCCAGGGCGTGGCGAAGTCGACGGCCATGCCCATACCCCAGATGAGGAACCGCCAGGGGCTGGGTACCCAGATCGAGACGAGCCAGATGAGCCCACCGATGCTGAAGCCCTGCAGGTAGCCCTTGACGAGTTTGCGGGTAGGTGCGACGTGCCGGTAGGCACGTGTGTACATGGCGATGAGCACGATGCGGGCAAGCACGTACGCGGCGGCGAATGCAGCCATGGAGTCGGCGATATCGCCTGAGATGCTCGCTGCCATCAAGGCGATGGTGATGATCTGGGCGATGGCGAGGAGGCGTTGACCGAGATCGTTGGTGTCGTACCTGTCGGCGTAGAACGTGAACTGGGCCCAGGCGTACCAGAGCGGGATGAACAGCCCGATGTAGCCGAGGACACCCTGCCAGCTGTGGTCGACGAGGAGGCGATGGCCGAGCTGGGCGACGGCCACGACGAAGACGAGGTCGTAGAACAGCTCGAGCCAGGTGACCCTGTGCTCTTCGGCCTCGGTCTCTACCGTCCGCAAGCGAGGCGGGCGCAGGCCCGTCAATCGCATCCGCATTCCCTTCTCTCGTGCGATCGATGCCGCCGGGGAGCCTACCCCCGGGCCGACGTGGTGTAGCGTCCCATCATGGCCGATCGCCATCTCGTAGTTCACGGAGCGCGCGGGTCGATCCCGTCCCCGAGCCGCAACCGTCTCAGGTACGGTGGAAACACGACCTGCTTCATCGTCGATACCGAGTCGGGGGAGCCGCTCATCATCGACGCAGGCACCGGGTTGGCCTTCGCCGAAGACCCGCAGGGGGATGCCCCGACCCACTACCACCTCGTGATCACGCATTACCACCTCGACCATCTGCTCGGCCTGCAGTCGTTCCGTCCTTTCTTCGAGGAAGGAGTCCGTTTCACGTTCTACGGCATGACGCCCGAAAGGGGCACGATCGAGGAGGCCATTGCCGGCGTGTTCGCCTCGCCATGGTTCCCGGTGCAGCTCCCCGACATCCCATCGCAGCGGGACTACGTCGAGCTGGATGATCAGCCGTTCGAGGTAGCCGGCGTCACCTTGTCGACGACGCCGCTGCGTCATCCGCAGGGCGTTGTCGCCTACCGCCTCGAACGCGGAGTTCGCAGCATTGTCATCGCCACCGATCACGAGGCAGACCGTGGTCGGTTCGACGCCGATCTCGTCGACCTGAGCCGGGGTGCCGACGTTCTCATCCATGATGCCCAGTACACGCCTGAGGAGCTGGCGACGCTCTATGACGGTTGGGGCCACAGCACGTGGCAGGATGCGGTGAGGGTCGCCAACGAGGCCGGTGTGCGCCTTCTGGTCCTGACCAGCCACGACCCGTATCGCACGGATGAGGGAGTCGACGAGATCGTGGCGGCCGCCAAAGCCGAGTTTCCCGACGTCATCGGCGCCTTCGAGGGCCTCTCCCTTCCATTGTGATCGACTGATCCGTCGTGGTGGCTGGGCGCTCGTGCTGCCGCCACAGCCACGATTCTGGAGGGGGCGCCGGATGCTCTCGTACCTGGAAGTCCTTGTGCCGCAGGGCTTTCCCGAGCCGGCCACCCGGGAGGCGGCGTGCGCTGATCCAGCCCTAACCCCGCGCTAACCCCCGTGTGCGACGGTGACGCTGAGCGCAAAGGAACAGTGTCATGGATCACCCCGAATCTCCGCACGTCGTCCCGACAACCGCCCAACTTCACGAGGCGGCCATGTCCGGCTCGCAAGCTGCGTGGTCGGCGCTCGTCGACCGCTACAACCGGCTGGTGTGGAAGGTCGTGCGGGGCTTTCGCCTCGAGCAGACCCTTGCCGAGGACGTCGTGCAACTCACATGGACCCGTTTGGTGGAGCACCTGGGACGGATCCGCGATCCGGAGCGCATCG
This sequence comes from Acidimicrobiia bacterium, assembly GCA_965216945.1. Lineage (GTDB taxonomy): Bacteria > Actinomycetota > Acidimicrobiia > Spongiisociales > UBA5794 > DATHZQ01. The sequence continues at coordinate 2,396,903 of CBDCGU010000003.1, forward strand.
GCGGGTGGCTGGCGACGACCGCCCGCAACGAGGCGCTGGCCGTGCTGCGACGCAGGCAGCGTTTGTCGCCGATCGGTGGCGCCGAGGATCTCGAGTCGATGGCGGTGTGGCTCGACCCGGACGCAGTCATCGCAGAGGAGGAGCGAGCCCAGGTGAGCAGGGCGTTCGCCGGCTTGTGCCGGAGTGACCAGGAGCTGCTCTTGTTGCTGACCGCAGATCCGCCTCTGTCGTACGGGGAAGTCGCCGAGGCTCTGGACCGACCCATTGGCAGTATCGGCCCGAGCCGGGGTCGTGCGATCGAACGGCTGCGCCGGGCGCTTGAGGCCGAGGGGCTACGCCCCGGGACGCTCGCCACCGCCTGCTGAGATCTGGTGCGCCAGCACCGTGTTCAACGTTGCCAGCAGAGCTGCCGCCACCAGCAGCACAGGACCGAGCGCCGCCAGCGACGATGCCGCGATCACGCGACCGGTGAGCCACGGCAGCGCGGCGGCTCCCAAGCTGGCGGCGGCCAGCTGGTAACCGACCATCGACGTCGTGTGCTCGGTGCCGATCCGCACGGGGGTGAGCGTGACCAGAGTCGGGAAGATCCCGGCCAGGCTCAGGCCCAGGGCCGGCAGGCCGAGCATCCCCAGTCCTCCGGCGTCCAGCCAGAACCAGGCAGCGGCGACGACGCTGCCGCCGATGCCGATCTCCAGAACGCGCCGCGGTCCGAGCCGGCCCGCAAAAGCACTGAGGGCGAAGCGCCCCAACATCAGCCCGGCCCAATATGCAGACACCCAGACTCCACCAGATTCGGTGGAGAATCCCCGCAGCTCGGTCAGCACCGAGAACGACCACTGGCCGGCGGTGACTTCGATTCCCGTGTAGAGGAAGAACATTGCCAGGCTCGCGGCGACCGCGGTGCGCAACGGCAGGTGCGGACGGTGGGACGCGTCGCCGGCAGGGGGCGGGCGCCAGCGGCTGCGGAGGGAGACGAGCACCGGCAACATGCACGCCTGGACCACGGCATATATCACATACCCGGCCTGCCAGCCCGACCCGCGGCTGATCGCGGTTGCCATCACCAGCGGTCCCAGCGTTGCGCCGACACCGAATCCGGCATGGAGCAGGTTCATGGCGCCGGCGGTGAAGTGATGGGCGGCATGAGCGTTGAGCACACTGTCGAGGAATCCGCTGCCGAGGCCGAGGAGGAGGGCAGCGCCGAGCACGCCGATCCAAGAGTGGGCGGTGGCATAGAGGGTGAGGCCGGCCAGCGAGAGTGAGCCGGCTGCCACCAGGCTGGAGCCCGTGCCGAGCCGGCGCACCGTGGCTCCGGTGATCGCACTCGAAGTGGCGTAGCCCGCCAGTCCGACGACGAGCAGCGTTCCGAGGTCCGCCACAGGTCGCTCGACGGTGCGCCGCAGCGACGGCCATGCCGCGCCGATCCCGCTCTCGGTCAGCCCGAGTACGACGAAAGCGGCGACCGCAACCGGCACCATGGAACGGCGCAACGAGGTGGGTGTGCGTTGGGGCATGGACGGCAGGCTATCGGGGGAGGCGGCGGCCCGATCGCAACGACGGGTAGGGTGCGCGCCATGGAGCAGCCGAACTTCAGGCTCGACGGCAAGGTGGCCGTCGTCACCGGCGCCTCGCGCGGGATCGGGAGAGGATTGGCCGTGGCATTGGCGGGTGCCGGCGCGAGCGTGGCCGTGACGGGGCGCGACCTGCACACGCTCGAGCCGGTGGCGGCCGAGATCGTCGACGGCGGCGGACGCGCCACAGCCCACGTCATGGACGTTCGGGAGGTCGATGCCATCGATGCCTGCTTCGCTGCGATCGATGCCGAGCACGGATCGGTCGACGTGCTCGTCAACAACGCCGGCCTCGGGGCCAATCACCCAGCCGAGGACGTCACCGAGGCGGACTGGGACGACATGATGGCGGTCAATCTGCGTGGTCTGTTCTTCTGCTGTCGAGCGGCAGGCCGGATCATGCTGGACCGAGGGTCGGGATGCATCGTCAACATGAGCTCCCAGGCCGGCGTGGTGGGAATCCGCGAGCACGCCGTCTATTCGGCGAGCAAGGGCGGCGTCAACCTGCTGACGAAGGTGCTGGCTCTGGAGTGGTCGGAGCGGGGAGTGACGGTCAATGCGGTTGCGCCGACGTTCATCTACACACCCGGTACGGCCGAGCGGCTCGACCAGCCCGAATATCGGGAAGCGGTGCTGCGACGAATCCCCATCGGCCGGGTCGGCACGATCGACGACGTCGCGGCTGCCGTGATCTACCTCGCCTCGCCCGCCGCCGCGATGGTCACGGGCCACGTGCTCACGGTCGACGGCGGCTGGACGGCCCAATGACCCACCGGCTCCCGGACCCGAACGCCGGCCCATGCGGATCGCCGGCGTGCCACAGCTCCTCGTCCAGCAGTCAATCGCCGGCGGGTCTCGGTTTCACGACGAGCACGTCGCACGGAGCGAGGTGGATCGCTCGGTGGCTGGTCGAGCCGAGGACGATCGAAGCGAGCTCGCCGCGACCGCGGGTTCCCACCACGAGCAGCTCTGCACCCACGTTCTTGACGTAGGCGACCAGCGCATCGGGCGGGTAGCCCTCGAGGTCGACCCGCTCGACGGCGATCTCGGCACGGTCGAGGTGACCACGGACCTTGTCCCACACCCGCCGTCGCTCCGCCTCGGCGAGCCGTTCGACGTCGACGGGGAAGATTCCATAGCCCGACGTCACGGTTGCCGGCATGTGGAACACATGCACCACGTGGAGCGTCGCCTTGCGGACGCGGGCGGCGATCATTGCATGTTCGAGCACAGTGGTCGAGTGCCCGGTGTCGTCAATGCCCGCGACGATGATCATGTCGGTCACCTCCTGCTCTGATCATCCGTAGCGGCGGCTGCGGCGGGTAGGGCCTTTGGTACGGTCCGGCCGAGCCGAAACTCCGTCGGTCGGGGCAGCGGGGACCGGTATCATCCCGCCATGCGACCCGTCATCGGCATCACAACGCGTCCGCGCGTCATTCCCGCCTCCGGTGGCGAGATGGATGCCCACACCCTCACGCATACCTACACGGACTCGGTCCTGCGCGCCGGTGGGGTGCCGGTGTTACTGGCACCCATACCCAACTCCGACGTGGGCACCGCGCTCGACCGGGTCGACGGCGTCGTGCTGTCGGGTGGTGGCGACATCGAGCCGGGCCGCTACGGGTCCGAGGTATTCGACTCGATGTACGGGATGGATTTCGACCGGGACGAGTTCGAGATCGAGCTGGTGCGGCAGGCGGCAGAACGGCGGATGCCGATGCTGGCGATCTGCCGGGGCATGCAGGTCGTGAACGTCGCCCTGGGCGGCACGCTCATCGAAGACATCCCATCCGAGATCGGATCGATGGATCACACCGTCATCGGGCACCATGTGTTCGACGGCCACCAGCATGTCCGGCTCGAGCCCGACTGCAACGTGGCGATCGTCGTCGGTGCGACAGATCTCGAGGTGAATTCGATCCACCATCAGTCGGTGCGGGATCTCGCCCCAGGCTTCCGCGCCGTGGGATGGGCCGACGACGGAGTCGTCGAAGCCATCCAGCACGAAGACCCCGATTGGCCGTTGCTGGCCGTGCAGTGGCATCCGGAGTACCTGGGTCAAGCCGACGACAAGGCGTCGTGGGCCCTCTTCCGGGCTCTCGTCGACGTTGCTACACCCGGAGAGCCCGTCACGGCGGCGGGCCCCTGAGCAGGCGCCGGTTGCACCCGGCGCCCGGCAAACTCATCCAGGGATCAACAGCACCTTGCCGCTGGTGGCACGGCTTTCGAGGGCTCGGTGCGCCTCGGCAGCCTCGGCAATGCGCCACCTGTGACCGATCCTTACGTCGAGCTCGCCCCCGGCAACGGCACCGAGCACAGCGCCCGCCTTCGTCCCCAGCTCCTCGGGCCTGGCGACGTAGTCGAACAAGGTCGGCCTCGTGACGTAGAGGGACCCGTTGAGTGCCAGGCGGCCGAGATCCACCGGAGGCACGCTTCCACTGGACTGGCCGAAGAGCACCATCGTCCCGCGCTTGCGGAGCAACTCGAGTCCACGATCGAACGTGGCCTGGCCGACACCGTCGTAGATGACGTCGAGACAGCGCTCGCCGCCGAAGCGCACCACCTGGTCACCGAAATCCCACCGGTCGTAGCGGATCACATGGTCGGCGCCGGCGGAGGCGGCCAGCGCGGCCTTGGAGTCGCTCGACACCGTGGTGAACACCTCGGCCCCGATGCGTTTCGCCATCTGGATCACCAGCAGTCCAACTCCGCCGGCTCCGGCGTGAACGAGGCACCGATGTTCGGGTTGGAGCGGGAACGTGTCGTGCGTTAGGTAGTGCGCCGTCATGCCTTGCAGCATCACGGCTGCGGCCACGTCGAGGTCCACTCCCGCGGGGACCGGTACGGCCTGGGCCGCCGGCACGATCGCCGCTTCGGCGTACGAGCCGATCGCATTGGCCCACGCCACGGTGTCGCCGGCGGCGTACGGTGTGCCCTCGCCGGCGGCGATCACCCGTCCGGCACCCTCGAGGCCCGGTGTGAACGGCAGCTCCATCGGGTACAGCCCGGTCCGGTGGTAGGTGTCGATGAAGTTCACTCCCGCCGCAGCCACCTCGACGAGGAGCTCGCCTGCCGCGGGCTCCGGCCGGTCGAGCTCGGTCCAACGCATCACGCCGGGCCCACCGGTCTCGCTGATCCGGATTGCGTGCATCGATCCTGCTCCTTTGGTCCTGAGGGTCGGCCATTATGCAGCGCAGGAGACACGGTCGATACCGGCGGGGAGGCGGGTCTACGGAGCCGTCGGGTCACCCGCCGCGGCCGAGAGGCTGGATTTTCGCGATCTTTCCGCTAGCGTTGTGGTGCGGAGTCGGATGTAAGGGGCTGGGAGATGTATGTCCGTACTCGCGTTCGTTTACGTTGCGGCTTCGCTGCTGCTTTCCATCACGCCGCTCTCGATTGACGACGAGCACATCGTCGTTCCGGGCGACACGGTCTCGAAGATCGCCAAGGACCATGGCACGTCCATCCGGGAGCTGGTGGAGGCCAACAACCTCGCCGATCCCAATCTCATCGTCGTGGGTGAGGTCTTGCGGATTCCCGGTACCGAGATCGTTCACAAGGTCGTGCGCGGGGAGACGCTTGCGAAGATCGCCGCCAAGTACGGCACAACCGTGCAGGCACTCGCCGCCGCCAACGGCATCGTCGACGTCAACCGCATCATCGCCGGCAGCGAGCTCACCATCTCCGGGGGCACGAGCCCGCCGGCCCCGGCCCCGACTCCGACCATCGGTACAGGCGTGTCCACCTACCGGGTCGTGCGCGGCGATACGTTGAGCATCCTGGCGGCCCGGCACGAGGTGACAATCAAATATCTGATGGAGCTCAACGGGCTGACGGACCCCAACAAGCTGATCTCGGGTCAGCTGCTGACCGTGCCGGGAACGGGATTCACATGCCCCGTCACGGGATCGGTCTACATCAACGACTGGCATTTCGTGCGGCCGGGGGGTCGGCTGCACCTCGGTACCGACTTGTTCGCCGATTCCGGGACGCCCGTCTTCGCCCCCGTCACCGGAAGGGTCGAGCAGATCGAGGGTACGCTGGGCGGCCTGCAGTTCTGGCTCTATGGCGACGATGGCAACCTCTACATCGGCACCCACATGGGTGGGTTCGGTGCAGCCGGCGCCGTTGAGCAGGGCGACATCGTCGGTTACGTCGGGCAGACCGGCAACGCCAAAACCACGCCCCCGCACCTCCACTTCGAGATCATCGTCGATGACGTCGAGATCAACCCCTATCCGACGCTCAAGGAGAACGGCTGCTGAGCGGGTTCAGCCCGCTGCCACCGGCTCGGGTGCCGGCTGGGGTGCCGGCTGCGGCTGCGGCTCCTCGGCGGAGCCTGCGATGTCGGCCGGTTCGACGGTGATCACGCGGATCTGATTTCCGATATCCATGCCGTGTCCTCCTCGGCGTGTTGGGTCAGGAACTGTGTGAGGTGGGGGAGCGGTGAGTTGCCGTGCCACGGTTCGCACCATGTCGACGGAATGCGGTCGCACGCCTCGAACAGCGCGGCGAGGCGGGCGGGGTCGGATGTGGCCAGCACCCGGTCCGGCCACACGGCATAGGCGGCGGTGACTCGGGCCGTTTCGGCGCGGTATCCCCTCTCGTGCTCGACGACGCGACCGGAGAGGGCGACGGCGGCGGCGACGTAGCTGTGGCTGTCGACCTGGAGATGCATGCCGAGCAGCGGCGCCAGCTCCTTCGTGGCGTACACACCGCAGCCGAGCCGGCCGCACCGGCCGTCCGCATGGGGAGAGCCTTCGCCGGCGGTGGCGCAGGTTGCGACGAAGGTTGGCTCGCGCCAGCGGGTCCGGGCGCCGCACAATGCGCCGGATCGCATCGCCCACAACCGGAAGCCCGTGATCGGTGCCGGCGACCAAGCGTCACGGTGGACGCGCTCCAACCGGCCGACCACATGGCCCAGCAGCAACGCCAGTGCCTGCTCCCTGCCGTGAACCTCGTCTTCCAGCCGCGTGATCTCGGAGAGCACGGCGGCGGCCTCGTGCTCGAGCCTTTCGAGACGGAGTTGTTGGTTGGCGATGGTGCGTCGCATCCGGTCGATGGACGGTGCTTCCTCGGGAGGCGTCGACAGCCTGTCCCGCAGCGTGTCGAAGAGCTCGTTGAGGGTTGCCAGATCACGCAACAGCTCGGCTCGAGTCTGTGGTGCGAGGGGTGCGGGGGGCTGGTCGGGCATACCACGACGAACCTACGCAATCGAACGTATGTTCGCAAGTGCTTTCTTTGCGTTGATCGGGCCGGGCCACCGAGCGGGGCGACCCGCCGACGGTTGCGTCGCCGTGTGACGCAACCGACACCCTCCGGGGCGGCGTGCGGTGCAGCCGGCCTATGAGGTTGCGGCGGTGGTCACCTCGGTGGTGGTCACCGGTCCGGTCGGTGGGGGCTCGATCGGTCCCAGGTCGAGCCGGAAGGGCGGGTACTCATCGCGCATCAGTGCCGCATACGCGGCGACTCGATACACCCAGCGGATGAGGCCCATCACGAGGTTGAACAACTCTCGCGGGTAACGCCCGGTGAACAGAAGGATCACGAGCGCCACGAAGACCAGGAGCCCGATCAGCCCACCGCCGAAGCGCAGGGCATCGCCCGTCTCGCCGGCTGCCGCCGTCCACCAGATGAGACCGCTGGTGAAGAGACCCACGATCAGGTAGTGAGGGATGGCGAGCAGCCACCACTTGACGAGTACGAGCCCGCGGGAGAGCCGCTCCGGATACGCGACGTCGAGGCGGGCGGGGTAGTCCATGTCACGGAGGGCAAACGGCGGATACCGGTCGGTGCCTGCCGGGCTGAACGCATAGAAGCCCACCCGGTATCCCCAGCGCATGACTCCCACGTTGAACTCGAAGATCGATCTCGGGTAGCGGCCGGTGAACAGGATTGCGAAGAAGGCGATCACCGTGAGCACGAAGGCGGCGGCAGCGAGAACTGCCAGCGCGACGTAGTGAGGGATCGCCAGGAACCACTTGATGAGCCACATGCCCCTGCTGAGGTTGGGATCCAGGTCGCCTTCGACGACCACCGGATACACCGGAGAACCTGCCACGGCGACCGCGTCCGCCGGCACCGGTTCGCCGGTTCCGCGCGTGGCCCACACCAGGAGGGCCGCCGCCATGACCGCGACGAAGAGCCCGACGATGAGCATGCCGATGGCAATCGCCAGGAGTCCGGCGATACGGATGGCGCCTTCGGCGGCGACGGTGACGCCGGGCCCGGCGTCGGCGTTCATCACGACGATGGCCCAGTCGCCCGCCTCGACGTCCCAGGTCACCGATTGGGCGTCGGTACCTTCGCTCGACACCTCCCAGAACCCCGCGGCGCTGGGTGCCTCAGGCAGTGCGTCGCCCTCGAACGTGTCGTAGCGCACGTCGTCGGTGCGCTCACCGATGTGGCTGATCTCGCTTCTGGCGACGCCGCTCAGGTATTCGGCGACGTCGGTCTGAGCGCCGATTCCGACGAACACGGCGCCGCCCGTTCTCGGGGTGACGTCGATGCGAATGTCGGCCAGGCCCGAGGGGAACCATTCGTCAGGTCCCGCTTCGAGGTTGAGTTGAGTCGAGGTGATCGCATGTCCGTCGCTCGTCAGCTCGTACGTGGGGCTATCGATGAATCCGTCGCCGTCGCGTTGCGTGCCGTATGCCCAGCCGAGCACCGCTGCGCCGGCGAGCAATGCGAGGGCCACGAGTGCGGCGATGGATCCGACGATGGCACCGAAGATCTTGGCGGGGGTCATCTGCGTGCTCCGATGTTGGCGGTCGTTCCACGGTCGCGCCGCGGGACGCGCAGCGGCTAGGGCTGAACAGCCTTCGTCGGGTTCACGGATTGGGGTCGATGGGCCTGCGTCGGGGCGCCGGGTCTCACGGTCGGATCGACCGGAGCCACCTCCGACCGGAGAACAGGCTTGCGTCCGGATCGGCGATGTCGCCGAGGGGTTCGAGCACGTCGAGCGGGCGCACCACGTTCCACGTGAGCTCGCCGAGCACTGCGCCACCGTGGGAACCAAGCGCCGCTGCGGTCCCGGCGAGGACGAGGCAGCCGACACCGGAGCTGCAGACCAGCCCCACGACGGCGATCGCAGCTGCCCCACCGGCGTAGCCGCCACCGACTGAGCCGGCGGATCGACCGAGCTGGTCCGCCATCTGCCCGAGGTCGCCCGTGGACCACGCTGCGGCCAGGTCGGGCAACTCGAAGAGCACGTCGACGGCGACGCCGGTATGCGAGAGGCCGCGCGCCAAGGACTCGGCGACCTCGGGCGTCAGGGCGGCGGTGAGGCGCGGCGCCCGGCTCAGGTCGACGGTCAGTGCCTTCGATTCGACGTAGTCGACGACGGTGGCGGGGTTGAGGGTGTATTCGACCAGGGCCGGTCCCACGTTCGGTACCCGAACGACGCGGGTGGCGATCGTGATCTCGCCGACCGGAGTGGCTGCAAGCACGGGTTCCGTCAGGCTCGAGGCCATGCCGTTGGCGAACGCCAGCACGGACTCGAGCACGAGCTCCGCATCAGGTTCGCCGGGATCGAGTCCCTCGCCGGCGACCTTGGTGACCAGCGATGCGAGCCGGTCGGTGTCCACGTAGCGGGCGGCGAGCGCACCGAGCGCAAGCAACCGCACGGGATCGTCCCGGCTGCGTTCGATCTCGGCGGCGAGAAGATCGGCCACGAGCGCTGGACGTGTTTCGGGTGCGACGGGGGTGAGTGTGGCCAGATACGCGGCCGCATCCTCCACCGTCACGGCGAGTTGCGCTCGTGCGGTGTCGAGACGCGCCTGCGTGTCCTGCCATAGCGTCCGCTGCGTCTCGAACCGATCGGTCGCGCCGCGGTGGTCGTCCCAGTGGCCGGCGAGACCGACGAGCATGAGCTCGTCGAATGCTTGCCACGTCGCGGTCTCGGCGGCTGCCGCCTCGGTGGCGAGGCGGGCGGCGAGGGCATGTCGCTCGACGTACCACTCCGGGAAGTGAGCCGGCTCGAGACCGGCATCTCGTGGCGAGATGCCGGCGATCATCGCCTCGGCCGCCAGGACGAAGTCGTTTGCGTCGAGCGCGAGCTTCGCCCCCAGCCGCTCGAGATCGCGTTCGAGGTCCGTGATCGCCGCCGCGAGGTGCTCCGGCGCGTGCGCCGGGACGCCGAGCAGCTCTGCGAGGAGGCGCTGTTTGGCTCGCATCGCATCGAGTCGAGCCTGGAGCAGTTGGGTCGCAACTCCTGCGATCTGCCACCCCGACGTCTTGCGTTCGTCACCCATCGCGGCCAGTGCTGCGAGGCGCTGCTCGAGTTCCCGAACACGATCGTCGGGCGAGGCGGGAAGTCGAGATGCCAGGTGCCGTGTCACCCACTTCGGGTACGCATCACTCGTGGCGTTGTTCAACGCAAACCGTACGAAGTCGATCCCGGATCGTGATGAGGTCGAGCCGAGGGTGATCGTTGTCGCCCCGGCGACCTCGAGCAGCTCGGCGCGCTCGTTGAGCGATACCTCCCATGCCCCGAGCCACTCCTCAGCGGCGGCAGCGGTGCCGGCAACCGACGCGCTCGCCGCCGTGTAGCCATGGGTGCTCAACACGCCGCATGCGTCCGAACATCGGCGGCCCACCGTCTCGCGGGCTGCGATCAGCGTATGCGCCAAGGCGTCGAGCGCATCCGGATCGGCGGAGTGTACTGACATCAATGGTGACTATATAACAGTAGTTGATAGTACTTCAACCTAGTTGGGATTGTTCGGATCGTCGTGCCCGCCGGCCGGCGTCGACAACGATGTATCTCGCAGCGCCATGAGATCTCCTTTCCTGGCGGGGGCAGCGCAACAGAGCTGGCCCGAGCAGGATCAAGGGAGAGAGAGAATCCATGCCGCGCTATCAGACCGACGTGGTCATCGTCGACCACGACCTCATCTTGGAGACTCGCGCCGGTGACGAGATCGCCCGGATCGACCAGGCCGGGAACATCGTGGCCAGGCGTGATGTCGGCGGATCGATCGTCGATGTCTTTGCGTTCGACGCCGCCAGTGGCGAGTTGAAGATCGGCGCCGCCGCCAACGCGGGTGACGTGAAGGTCGTCGGCGACGCCGGCACGCCGACCGCAACGATCGACGGTGCGACCGCTGCGCTGCAACTCGGGACGGACGGCGTGGATGGCAACCTCATCGTTTGCAACGCCGGCGGTGACGTGATCCTGGAATTCGACGCCGCCACGGGAGAGTTGACGGTCGGCGGCAACCTCGTCGACGGCGAGATCGTCGTGCGCGACGGCGCCGAGCGCGATGCGATCCGTCTGGACGGCAACGGAGCCGCCGGCTATTTCGGACTCGAAGGCAATGAGGGTGACGTTGTCGTGCTCGATGCGTCCGGAAGGGTCGTCGCTCGACTCGACGGCAGCGGCGCAGGCCTGTGGGTGGGCGCCGAAGGCCACGCCGGACGTGTCGTCGGCATCGACGGCGGTGGCGGTGAGGCGTTCTATCTCGACGCCGCTTCCGCCGTGCTGCGGCTCGGCCGGGTGGAGAACGAGGGTGACCTGCGCATCCGCGACAACGCCGGAAGCGATGCACTGTGGTTCGACGGCGCCAACGCCCACCTGCGGGTCGGTGTCGCAGGCAATGAGGGCGACCTCGAGGTCCAGGACGGCAGCGGCCGCAGGGTGATGCACTTCGATGGCCGATACGCCGCACTCCACATCGGGGCCCAAGGCAACGAGGGTGACATCCAGGTGTACGACGGCAGCGGCCGGAACGTCTTCGACGTGGAGTCGAGCTTTGCGCTGGTGCGGATCGGCGCCGAGGGCAACGAGGGTGACATCCAACTCGTCGACAACGCCGGTCAGAACGCCATCCGGCTCGACGCCGGGGCGGCCCAGGTGCTCATCGGCACCGTCGAGAACGAGGGCGACATCCGCATCTACGACAGCGCCGGCCAGCAGGTCTTCCACCTCAACGGCGCCAACGCCCAACTGTTCGTCGGTGCGGCGAACAACGAAGGTGACATCATCGTCTACGACAACGACGGCGATGAGGCCTTCCGGGTCGACGGTGGCTCCGCTCAGGTGCACATCGGCAACGATGACAACGAAGGCGACCTGTTCATCTACGACAACAACGGCCGGGAGGCATTGCGTTTCGACGGCGGCACCGCCCAGCTGTGGCTGGGAGCCGAGGACAACGAGGGCGATCTGCGCATTCGCAACGATGCCGGCAACGAGACGATCCATCTCAACGGCAGCAGCGGCGACATCATCCTGAGAAACGGTGATGCGGCTGAGGACTTCGACGTCGCCGATGTCGCCGAGGCCGTGCCCGGCACGGTGATGGTGTTGGAAGAGGACGGCCGGCTGCACCCGTGCGCCGCGGCACACGATCGTCGCGTCGTCGGTGTCGTGGCCGGAGCCGGGTCATACCGCCCTGGAGTGATCCTCGACCGCGACCCCGCCAAGGGGGCACGGCGAGCGCCTGTGTCGATCATGGGCAAGGTGGCGGTGAAGGCCGATGCGTCCGCCCACCCGATCAAGGCGGGCGACCTGCTCACGACGTCGACGACGGTGGGGTGCGCTCGTGCGGTGACGGATTCCGCAGCCGCGGTGGGTGCGGTGCTCGGCAAGGCGCTCACGCCCCTCGACGCCGGGGTCGGCATGGTCGACATGCTGATCTCCCTGCAGTAGGTAGCGTCATGGATATCAGCGTCAAGGATCTGATGCTCTGTGTCGATCTCGACCTCACACAGGACCAGTCGGTCCTGCGGAGGTTGTTCGGTTTCCGCCGCACCCTGGTCCCACCCGACCCGACCGGAGTTGCCGCCTCGGTCTCCGTGCGCCAACTGGCCGAGGATATCGACGGCGACCATGTTCATCTCAACGTCATCCGGGTCGGCTTCGACGACTTCAACGACACCGAGGAGGACAGCGCCCTCATCGACATCGACTACTCCATCTACCGCATTCGCAACATATTTCGCCCGCAAGGAGTCGGCGTTGGTCGCGTGAAGCATTACGTCGTCGAAGGTGACGACGACGCCGACGAGTTCGCCGACATCGACGACACCGACGAAGCCGAGGATCTGTGGCGGTCGTACTACGTGGACAACGACGGCATCGATGCCTTCGTTGTTCGCACCATCTCGGGGTTTCTCGGTCTCTCGCCGGTGGGCGGGGACTGCGGCAAGCAGAGCAAGGACGACGGGCTCTTGGCAGGGGGCGTCGACAATGGCCCGGAAGGGATGTCGCGCACGTTTGCCCACGAGGTCGGACACTTCCTCGGGTTGCCGCACAACCACAACGCCCTGCCGGCGGGGCCGTGCCCGGCGACGACGGCCGGGCAGAACAACCTGATGGCGCAGACGGGCTGTACCCCGTTCGTCGGCGGGGCTCGTGACGTTCGCAACTCCGTGTTGTTGACCAATGCCCAGGGGAATTCGATGGACGACCACTGTGTGATTCAGGGAGCCTGCTCATGACCGATCGCCAATCGACCGGACCAACGCCGGCCCAGCTGCGGGCGCTGGTTCGTAGCGCACCCCAAACGCCAGGGCGCAACGAAGCATTGCTCGACCTGCTCGCCGAGGCTCCGCCGGGACTCGACCGAACGTTGCGGACGCTGGCTCTCGATCCGAAACGGGATCGGGCCATGCGGCTCCACGCCGTGTCCGCGCTCGGGCGCCGAGCGACGCCGGCGTCACGCCGTGCGCTGCGGGAGGCCCTTTCGGTCGATGACGAGGTCGTTCGGCGACGCGCCGTGGCTCGGCTCGGCAAGATCGGCACCCCTGAGGACCTGGAGATGCTCAAGGCAGTGCGTACCGGCAACGCGGCGACCCATCGCACGCTGCGGGCCGCCAAGTGCTTCCTCTCGTACCGGCACCGGATGGGGCAGTACCGGCACGATACGCCGCAGCGCACGTACGCCGCGACGACGAGCGATGCTGTGCAAATGCGCACCGGCGCCCTGACGAAGACGTTGCGGAGCCGAGTCGAGCTCGGCGGCGTCGACGTGCCCGGACTCGATGGGGAGCTCGACGCCGCCTGGCGTCTCGAGTGCCCGAGCGAATCGTTCGTCTTCGTGCCCAACCACGATGTCGCCGGCGAGACGATGCTGACCCTGGCCGAGAGCCAGGCGATGCCCGGCGTGCTCGTGAGCCAGAACGTGGAGACCGGGACGTTCGATCCGGCGTTCTACATCACGACCGACCCGGCCGGACACGACCGCTTTCACGTCTTCGGGGTACGCGGTTCCGGCGCCGTCGCCCTGTACGGCACAGGCGCGGTCGACGACGGAGTCGTGAGCTTCGACGTGACGTCGACCGATCGCCCGCTCGTGCCGCCGGTGACGGTGCGGGCGACATACACGGTGGCCACCGGACGTGTCCGGTTCCAGACAGCGCTCGTCGAGCCCCGCTTCTCCGAGGGTCAGCAGCGCCGGCGGAGGCAACCACGCGAAGGCTGATGCCAATCGGGGGAACGGACGTCACGAGGGGTCTGCGGGCCCCTCGTGGCGCGAGCGACGGGCGCGAGCCGGTGTCTCGATCGGTACGGATGACAACAGGTCGGGCGACCGATGGGCATGTCGATCTGAGGTTGTAAGTTGGCTCAGATCGCGTCAGCTGCAAAGGCCAGTTGACTCGTTACACTGCCCGAGCTCGAAGACGGATTCTCACATGACCACCCTTCTCACCCGCAAGCTGAACTTTCCCCATCCGACCAGGCCGCAGGTGCTCCGCGGTGCGACCGACTTTGCTTTGCTGACAGCCGGCGCCGTCCTGCTGGTCTATGCCTTCCGCACGTTCATGTTCCCGTACGGCATCGCCGGTGGCGGCGTCGGGGGCGTGGCCCTCGTGGTGAACGACTGGCTGGGCCTGGCGCCCGGGCTCACGATGATGCTGCTGAACATCCCGGTCGTGATCCTCGGCTACCGCATGCTCGGAGGCGTGCGATTCCTCGTCCGGACCGCCTACGTGGTCGTTGTGTACAACCTCGGCGTGGACACCATCGGTCGGCTGTTCCCGGCCGCTCCGTCGGACGATCTGCTGCTCATCGCATTGTTCGGAGGTGTGGTGTCCGGGATCGGGGCCGGTCTGGTCTTTCGGGCGGGAGGCACCGCAGCCGGAACCGGTGTCATCAGCCGCATCATCCAACTCCGCACCGGGGTCCCCGTCAGCCAGATCTACCTCGGGCTCGACGGGCTGGTGATCGCGATGCAAGGGCTGGCATTCGGCTGGGAGAACGCGCTCTACAGCCTCGTCCTGCTGTTCGTGAACGGCCTCGCCCTGGACTACGTGCTCGAGGGCCCCAGCGTCGTGCGCACCCTCACCGTCGTCACCGACAAGCCTGAAGCGGTGTCCGCCGTCGTGTTCGACACGATGCGGGTCGGAGTCACGCAGTGGCAGGCCCGCGGCATGTACACCGACAACGATCGGCAGATTCTGTTCTGCACCGTGAGCCGGGCGGAGGCGCCGCGGCTGGTGGAAGCCATCCAGGACGCCGATCCCGAGGCGTTCACCGTGGTCGGCCACGCCCACCAACGCCGGGGTGGCCTGGTCCGCTAGCGATCAGCTAGCCGCCGCATGCCCCCTCGCCGTGCCGTTTCGGGCGGTTGGAGGCTTGCGGAACTCTGCCCGCACCGATCTGCGCAGAGCGGCATGCCCGCGATCAGCGACCGAACGTTTGGTCGACCGACCGGTTGGCCCTGCCTTCGTGTTCCGCCCTCTTGGATCTCTTGGCGGCCCGCTTCTCCTTGAGGCTCTTGCTGGCAGTCTTCATCGAGCCCTTGTCGCCCTTGCTCCTGTCCTTGCTTGCCATCGGAATCTCCAGACCCGCCGCCACAGTGGCCGCGTACCTCTCATTGTGTCACAGGCGAGTGACGATTCCGGGGGTCTTTCATCGCCGCTCTGCCGTCGACGACGACCCCACCTTGGCTCGTCGAGGGAAGCTCGGATTGACGCCGATCGATCAGCTGGTCTGTTGGGCGGTCGTGTCCGGTTCTGCGCTCTCGAGCCAGGTGCGGAGGACGGCATCCTCGACGCGCCACGCCTCGCGCGCCGGAACGGGCAGCCGTACGGTGAGATCGACCGTGCCGGTCGACGTCGGCTTGACGAGCACGAAGGCATCGACGATCGGTGTGGAGAGCGAGTAGTCGCGGGCGCGTGCCTCCATCTGCTTGCGAGCCTCGTCCACGAAGGTTTCCGTGTGGTGGGTTGCCGCATCGAGCAGGATGTCGTGGGCCGCCCGCCACTCCTCCGTCGACACCGGCACGGTGAACGAGTGGAGCACGTACTCGTGGCCGCGGGTCTCGTTGCCAACGGCCTCGGTCATGAGAATGTTGTTCGGCAGGACCACGGTCTGCCCGGTGCGGACGTGGCCGGGACCGATTTCGATGAGCGTGGTGGTGAGCAGCGTGTGGTCGATCACGTCTCCGCGATAGGGCCCGATCTGGACTCGGTCTCCGACGGTGAAGCTCCCCGAGGTCGCTCGGATCAGCGATCCGCTCACCGCCATGATCAGCTCCCTGCCCGCGATCACGGCGGCCACGGCGAAGGCAACGAGCGAGATGGCGGCGGTGCGCAGCTCCTGTGCCCACACCACCGCGAGCCCGGCAAGGAGCAGGATCACCGTGATGTTGCGCACCCGCACCAGCAGAAGGCGTCCGTCTTCGGCAGCCGCCCATGTGCGCCGTTGGACGTATCGAGCGGTGGTGAGTCGAACGATCAGGGCGAGGGCGACCATGACGATGGACGCGATGATCTTCTCGGTCTCGAGACCCTCGATGAAGCTCATCGCAGCGAAGAATCCGTGGGCGGCATGCGGGGATTATGCCCCGGGTTGGTGCCCCGGCTTGGCATCATCGAGTCGGTGGCGGAGCGGGGCGGGCTTCGCCGGTCAGCCGGGTGGCAGAACGAGAAGATCGATCAGCGTCTGCTGGAGGGCGAGACGGGCCTGTTTGGACCTGGGGAGCTCGTTCGGCGTTGTGGCCGCCAGTTGGACGAGGCCGAGATATGCGCCGTACGTGAGCACGGCCCGGCGTTTCGCCTCAGCACGGTCGACGCCGGATTGGACGAGCAGCTTCGCAACGAATCGGATGCGGTCCCGGGTCACGCCCTTGACGACGGCTTGCACGCTCGGGTCGGGGTGGACCAGGGTCAGCAGGATTCCCGGCTGTTCGCCGACGGTCGACATCGAAACCGCCAGCAGCTGCCGCAGGCGGTCCTGGGGCGAGCCGCCCGCCGTTTCCAATGCGTCGATGACGTCGTTGGTGGCGACGTCGCGCCACCGGTTCAGAGTCGCCTCGAGCAACGCACGGCGGGATCCCCAATGCCAGTAGCCGGAGCCCTTCGTCGCACCGAGCGATGCGGCAAGCGGCTCGATCGCCACGGCGTCCGGTCCGCCCAGCTTCAGGGCAGTCATCGCGGCTTCGACCCAGTCTTCGGCGGTCAGTCGCGGTCTTGCGGTAGACATGACCATACGCTACCGTATGTATCCCATACGCATGCGTATTGTCCGCCGAGTTGGAGGGTCAGATGCAGACGGCCACGGAAGAGCCGACGTTCGTATCGATGGCGTTCGACGATCTCCCGGCACCGGACTTCGCAGACGTGGTGGTCGTCGCCATCCCCTCCGGCGTCGATCCGATCCCCGCCGATCCGGTGTGGTGGGTCGAGTCGGTCTTCGACGTGCGGTCGACACCGTGGTGGGTGCGTGCGCTGTTTGCGTTGCGGCAGGCCATCGTCGGGTTGCTGGGGATCCCGCGGGGCGACACCTCGATGTTCCACGTGTCGGGGGCTCGGGGTGAAGAGGCGTTGATCGCCGTCAATGACCGGCATCTCGACTTTCGCGCCGCCGTCGGAATCGACACCGATCGGCGGCTGCTCCGCATCACAACGGCCGTCGCCCTCCACGGCTGGCGCGGCCGGCTGTATTTCGTCCCCGTCGGCATCCTGCACGGCCCAATCACCCGATCGATGGCCAACGCCGCGGTCCGCAGACTCGGCTGAACGAGGACGCACGTCGACCGGCGCCGTCGGCGTGACCGGTAGGCTCGCACGCAGCTTCGATCGGGAGGTGCGCGACGTGACGAGGCTCGGCTACCAGATACCGTCCTTCGACGCCGACGGCGTCGACAACACGAACCGCTTCGAGACGATCGCGGCGTCGGCCCGAGCGGCGGAGGCAGGTGGTGCCGACACCGTGTTCGTGATGGATCACTTCTATCAGCTCCCGGGACTCGGTCCGCCTGACCATGCGATGCTGGAGTGCTACACGCTGCTCGGTGGGCTGGCCGGGGCGACGGAGCGGGTGCGGCTGGCGTCGCTCGTGACCGGCAACACATACCGGAACCCCACCTTGCTGGCCAAGGCGGTGACCACCCTCGACGTGATCTCCGGCGGCCGGGCGATGCTGGGCATCGGGGCCGGCTGGTTCGAACTCGAGCACGAGGCTCTCGGCTACGAGTTCGGCACCTTCACAGACCGGTTCGAGAAGCTCGAGGAAGCACTCCAGATCATCGGTCCGATGTTGCGCGACGAGCGTCCGACGGTCTCGGGCAAGCACTACCGAGTGGTCGACGCCATCAACCAGCCGCCTCCGATTCAGGAGAAGCTGCCCATCATGATCGGTGGGGCGGGTGAGAAGAAGACGCTGCGGATGGTTGCGCAGTATGCCGACGAGAGCAACCTCATCTGCGGCGACTTCGACATCCCCCGCAAGATGGAGGTGCTGGCGGGCCACTGCGAGAACCTCGGCAGGGACGTGGGCGAGATCGCCGTGTCGTGGCTCGGTTCAGTGATGATGGGAGAGACGACGGCGGAAGCCGAAGAGCTGCGAGATCGCTTCCTTCGTTTGCGCGGCTTCGACCCGACGGCGATGCCCGAGGAGCAGCAACGGGCTCTGGCGGCTCGGATGTTCATCGGCGATCCCGACACGGTCGCCGAGCAGGTGCAGACCCGCCTCGTCGACCGGGGTCTCCCCGGCCTGACCTTCAATCTCCCCGCATCGTGGCATCGCCCCGACCTGGTGGAGCTGACGACGAGAACCCTGGCTCCACTCTTCAACGGCTGAGCAAGCGCCGCGGCTACTGAATCTTCATCCTTGCGCCGCCTCGCGGCGAAGGGAGTGTCATCTGGGCTCCGTACATTGCCGGCGCGAGATTCGAAGACGGAGAGGGAGTCTTGACGCGCAAACGGACTGCGCGACTGGTAGTTGCGGCGCTCGCGACCGGTGCCACAGTTGTCGCGGCGGCGCCCGGCGTCGCAGACTCGAGGCACGAGCAGGCGCGACATCACGTCACTTCGAGTGATGTCGCGCCTGGCGGCGCTGTTCTTGTCAACGGTCGGACTCGGTGTCAGGTCCTGACGTCGGTGGCGCTCTTTCGGTGAGGGGTGGGAGGAAGCGGCGGCGTTGGGGTGGGGTGTGGGGGTCGATGGTGTGGCCGCGGCCGTGGATGACGATGTGGTGGTGGTACCAGCACAGGGTGGTGAGGTTGTCGGGGTCGGTGCGGCCGCCTTGGGACCAGGGGGTGATGTGGTGGGGTTGGAGCCGGTAGCGGGATTGGCAGCCGTCTGCGGTGCAGCCGTCGTCGCGGTGCAAGACGTAGCGGCGCAGTTTGGGTGGGATGACCCGGCTGGTGCGGCCGAGGGCGAGGGGGGTGCCGTCTTCGGCGGTGCCGATGGTTTCGATGGCGCCGTCACAGAGGATGCGTTGGATGGTGTGGATGCCGACTCTGGGTCCGGATTCGATCCTGGCGTCCACCAGGTCAGCGTCGGCGCTCCTGGTCGTGGAGGTGTCGACGAAGACGGTGAGCAACGGTGTCTGCGATGGGGTATCGGCGCCGGGGTTGCCGTCGAGGGTGTCGTGGCAGATGGCAGTGAGGGCGTCGGCGCGGCGTTGCGGAGCCGTCGTGCGTTCACACCGCTGGTCCTGTGGAAACGAATCGGCGCGTTGGGTGATGGCCTTTTCGATGAGCCGCCAGTCGTAGCCGGCGAACTCGCCATACAACCGTCCCATGGCTTGATCCAGTGAGGACTGCATCACCAGATGCCGCCGCTGGAACGCCTCTCGTTCGTCGATGGGGGTGAACCTGCGGTGCCGGGCAGCGAGACGGCGCACGCCGGCGATGTCGAACCCTGCCGAATGCTGCAGGGTTTCGGTGGTGGCCCCGGTTGAGGCGAGACGGGCCGTCACCGCACAGCGGGCGAAGGACTGGTCACCTTGGGCGAGGGGGACCCGCAGTTCGGGCCGGTCGGCGGTGGTACGAGTCGCACGCACGAGGCGGCGGGCGGTCTCAGAGTCGATGTCTGCTCGGGCGGCGACCCACTCAGCCAGGTTGCGTGACCCGTCGAGACGGGCGACTTGGGCCACGTCGAGCCGGTCCAACAACGCCATCTGCATCGCCCGCAACCGGCCGATCCGCTGCTCAGCTTCGACCAGCGTGCTCTCGAGTTGGTCGACGGTCCATGTATCGAACATGGCTACATGATGCCAAGAGGGTGTGACAGAATCGGCTTCGCTGCGACTACTCCGAGGAGTGCCAGGGATCCGTCAATTCGACACCGGTGCGTTCGAAGTCCTTTGCGTTGCGGGATGTAAGAGGTGCCTCGTGGCTGCGGGCGATGGCTGCAATCTCGCCGGCGGCAACGCTGATCGGGGCGGTCGGCACGCTCCCGCCGGGCTGGGACCTCGTCGAAGTGGATCGCGGCGGGGAGATCGAACGGGAGCACGCGGTCGTGGAAGTCGTCGGTCAGGAGATGTTCGACAGCATCG
This sequence comes from Acidimicrobiia bacterium, assembly GCA_965216945.1. Classification (GTDB taxonomy): domain Bacteria; phylum Actinomycetota; class Acidimicrobiia; order Spongiisociales; family UBA5794; genus DATHZQ01. The sequence continues at coordinate 2,417,204 of CBDCGU010000003.1, forward strand.
GCCAACTGCCTACGGCGCTGGCCAGGGTCGACGCGTGCCGCCTATTGACCGTACGCTGCTCAGCCTCGATCAGCGTACGTTCGAGTCTTTTGAAACTGCATGTGCCGCATTCGGTGTAGGCCAGCTGCGTTGAGCCGGGGCGCCTAACTTGCCAGCGACATCGAGTGATGCCAACCCGTCGCGTCGTGGATCCACACGAAGGAACGGTCTAGTGCAACGACCCAGAGTTCCATGTCGTCGAGTGTGTCGAGTCTAAGCGTCGGGAGACGATCGAATCCGTCACCTGCCTCGAGACTCCAGGCGGGACGCCATGTGCTGTCGGGCACCAGAATCAATACGCGGTGTGAGGCATCCTGCAGCTTGACCTTGCCGACGTGGCGCTTGAGGGGATCTATCGCGATGAGGCCACTCAATGCGGCGGCCAAGTCGTCGGGATCTGAAGGGGCGAAGCCGCCCCACATCGGCAACAAACGCACAGAACCTGAGCCGTCTGTCGCCGGAACTGGCCGACACGATATCGTTCGCTGCCTGCCGAGGAGGGTCATGATCGAACGCTCGGGTTCGGCCTGGTCGTACTCGCCACTCGCTGACAAGGTCCAGCGAAATCGAGTCGGGTCGTCGATGCCTAGGTCCTCGCACTGGGTCAGCAGTGGCACGAGGTCCTGGGCGACCTTTCTGAGCTTCGGGATTCCCGACCTCGGGGCCCCGTGGGTAGGCGCGGCTAGAGCGATCAACCAGTCGGATCGCAACCGCGGTGCCTCGAGCGGCGGAATAGACGAAAGCTCACACATGGTCTCGGAGGTGAGCCGCATCACCTCCACTGCGTGCGCGCCGTCATCCGATCGGAAATCAATCGGATTGCCTGGGCCGCAGTAGTTGAGCCCGACAGCTTTGACAGCCTCATAGATGGCGCCGGCATGGCGCTCGACTTCGGAAGCGCCAGGCCAACGCCTCGCCCTCAACTACACCCCTTGCTGTCCCCGCAGTTGAGGCAGCGGTAGCAGCTGCCGTTCCTCACGGTGATGTGGCCGCAGGTGTCGCAGAGGGGGGCGTCGCCCATCTTGTCCGCCAGCACCGCTTGGACGGCGGCCGTCTGGATGTCGCCGGCCGGCGGCGCCGCAACGGCCGTCACCGCGCCCGCTGCAGCAGCTCCGCCGCCATTCGAAGCAGCAGCAACGTACGTCCCCTGCGTCACCGGAACCACTGCCTCGTCCTCGTCCACGAACTCGGCCGCCGCCACCTGCGCCTCGATGTCTCGCTCCTTGGCTGCTTCTTCGAGGCCGAGTTGGACGCCTGCATCCAGCGCGGCGCCCTTCGGGGGCTCGGGGAGCTCCATGGTGCGGTCGGGTGGGACCTGGGCCAGCTCGTCTCGCTCGAGGTACTCGACGCCGAGGGCACGGAAGACGTAGTCGACGATCGAGTTGGCCATCTTGATGTTGGGATGGCCCTCGACCATGCCACGGGGCTCGAACGTCTGGAAGGTGAACGTGTCGACGAACTCCTCGAGCGGCACGCCGTACTGCAGACCCTTGGAGACGGCGATGGCGAAGCAGGACAGGATCCCGCGTAGCGTCGCTCCCTCCTTGGCGAGGTCGAGGAACAGCTCACCGAGTGTGCCGTCCTCGTACTCACCGGTCCGCATGAACAGCTTGTGGCCACCGACGCGTGCCTCCTGGGTGAAGCCGCCGCGACGGGCCGGCAGGAGGAACCGCGGCCGCGGCAGGTCGGCGTACGCCTCGGCGGGGGAGATGCCCGGCTGGAACATGCCGGCGTGGATCGTGCCGTGACCGGTCGTCACCAGCTCCCGCTCCTCGGCGAGCGCCTCCTCGAGACCCTCGTTCTCCTCCTCGGACACGCCGTCGTCGGACGTGGCCGACAGGGGCTGGCTGGCCTTCGAGCCGTCGCGGTACAGCGCCATCGCCTTGAGACCCAGCTCCCACGACATGTGGTAGCTCTCCTCGATGTCGGCGACCGTGACCTCGTTGGGCATGTTGATCGTCTTCGAGATCGCCCCCGAGATGAACGGTTGCGCCGACGCCATCATCTTGATGTGGCCGACGTGGTGGATGAACCGCTCGCCGTAGCGGCCGTTCTTGTTGGCCGTGTCGAACACCGCCAGGTGCTCGTCGCGGAGGTGGGGTGCTCCCTCGATGGTCTGGCGCCCGCAGATGTAGTCGTTGGCCTCGCGGATGTCGGCATCGGAGAAACCGAGGGCCTTCAGCATGTTGAACGCAGGGTCGGTGTACTGCTCAGGAGTGAAGCCGAGCCGCCGCATCGTCTCCTCGCCCAAGGTCCACTGGTTGAAGGCGAAGCCCAGCTCGAAGACACCGGGCAGCACGTCCTCGATCTTGTCGACGTCGTCGGCGGTGAAGCCCTTTGCGATCAGCGTCGCCGTGTTGACGTGCGGCGAGCGGTGCAGGCTCATCGTCCCCACCACGTAGTCGAGGATCTGCTGGATCTGGTACTCGCCGTAGCCCAAGCGATGCAGCGCCGGGGCGATCGACTGGTTGGCGATCTTGAAGTAGCCGCCACCGGCCAGCTTCTTGAACTTCACCAGTGCGAAATCCGGCTCGACCCCCGTGGTGTCGCAGTCCATCAACAGACCGATGGTGCCGGTTGGCGCCAGCACCGTTGCCTGGGCGTTGCGGTAGCCGTGCTCGGTGCCCAGCTGCACTGCGGAGTCCCACGCCCGGTGCGCCTCGCCGAGCATGTCGGCAGGGCAGACGTCCTGGTCGACGCCGACGACCGTGTGCGACACCCCGTCGTACATCGACTGCTCCACCCCGTACGCAGCGTTGCGGTGGTTGCGCATCACCCGCAGCATCGCCTCGCGATTCTGGGCGAACTCGGGGAACGGTCCGACGACCGCGGCCATCTCTGCCGAGGCCGCATAGGCGTATCCGGTGAGGATCGCCGTCAGCGCCCCTGCGATCGCCCGACCCTCATCGGAGTCGTAGGGGATGCCCATGCGCATGAGCAGTGAGCCGAGGTTGGCGTAGCCGAGCCCGAGAGTGCGGTAGTCGTAGCTGCCCTGGGCGATCTCCTTGGAGGGGAAGTGCGCCATCGTCACCGAGATCTCGAGCACCATCGTCCAGATGCGAATCGCATGCCGGTACGCATCGAGGTCGAACTCGCCGTTGACGTCGTCATAGAACTGGCCGAGGTTCAGGCTGGCCAGGTTGCACGCCGTGTTGTCGAGGAACATGTACTCCGAGCACGGGTTGCTGGCCCGGATGGCACCGCCCGCCGGCGACGTGTGCCACTCGTTGATGGTCGTGTGGAACTGCACACCGGGATCGGCGCATTGCCACGCCGCATGGGCGATCTGGCGCCACAGGTCACGGGCCTTCACAGTCTTCATGACCGAACCGTCGGTGCGGGCGGTGAGTTCCCAGTCGGCGTCGGCGAGAACGGCTTCCACGAACTCGTTGGAGAGCCGGACCGAGTTGTTGGAGTTCTGCCCGGAGACGGTGGCGTAGGCCTCGCCGTTGAAGTCGGCGTCATAGCCGTGCGCCACCAGCGCCCGCACCTTGTCCTCTTCCCTGGCCTTCCAGTTGATGAACGTCTCGACGTCGGGATGGTCGATGTCGAGGATCACCATCTTGGCGGCGCGGCGGGTGGTGCCGCCCGACTTGATGGCGCCGGCGGCGCGGTCGCCGACCTTGAGGAAGCTCATCAGCCCGGACGACTTGCCACCGCCGGACAGCGGCTCACCCTCGGCCCGGAGGTGGGAGAAGTTGGAGCCGGTGCCCGAGCCGAACTTGAACAGGCGCGCCTCCCGCACCCACAGATCCATGATGCCGCCCTCGTTCACCAGGTCGTCGTCGACCGCCTGGATGAAGCAGGCGTGGGGGGCCGGCCGGCTGTAGGAGTCGGGGGAGGGGACCAACTCCTCGCTGTCCGGATCGACGTACCAGAAACCTTGCGACGGCCCGGTGATGCCGTACTCGTGATGCAGCCCGGTGTTGAACCACTGCGGTGAGTTCGGCGCCGCCATCTGGTGCAGCAGCATGTAGGCGAGCTCGTCCTCGAAGATCTGGGCGTCGTCGCCCGAAGCGAAGTAGCCGTTGGTCTCGCCCCACCACCGCCACGTCGACGTCAGGCGCTTCACCACCTGGCGGGCCGAGTGCTCCGGACCGAGCCGCGGGCTGCCGTCCTCGTCGAACAGCTGGTTGCCCTCGGCGTCGTACTGCGGGACGCCCGCCTTGCGGAAGTACTTCGACACCATGATGTCGGCGGCCACCTGGGACCACTGCGCAGGGATCTCGGCGTCACGCATCTCGAAGACGATGGAGCCGTCGGGGTTGGTGATGCGGCTGTCCCGCAGCGACCACTCGACACTCTCGTAGGGGTCCTGGCCCTCAGCCGTGAACCGGCGATCGATCCGCAGTCCTTCGCTCATCCTCTGTCCCTCCCGGGGGTTGCTGCGCCCAGCCCTGAGCGCAAGAAGTTATCCACAGCGATGTCCACACCTACAACATCTTGGGGTAGGGAAGCTTCGCAACCCCTAGATATTGGGCAAGGGAGAGAATTGTAGTTACACGGATGTAACTACGTCAAGCGTATTCGCCGGGCGTCGCACAAACGCCTTGCCCACAGTGTTCCACCGGTTGTCAGTGGGGAAGAGGACCGATTTCTAACGTCCGCCGGCAGGGACCGGCAACCTCAGCGGGTGGTTTTGTTTCGCGGCTCGGTGTCGGTTTTCGCGAAGGGCCCGTCGTCCGGGTCGCGCCGGCAGGTCCAGGCGATGGTCATCGCACCGACCAAGAGGATTGCCAGGGCGATGAAGGATCGGGTGCTCCCCTCGAGCACCCGGCTGGGGGCGAGCGCGGACAGCTGGAAGACACCGGTCGCCCAGGCGATGAGCAGGATTCCTGCCATCAGCCCGACGACCAAGACGCACCGTCGGATGTTCATGACCCCACTGGCAGATCGCTACGTGCGCCAATCGTACCGCTCGGCTGTGTCACAACTCATGGGACGCCCGACCCGTTTTGTGGACCGCCCCGGCGATGGGTCAACCCCACCCCGGCGTCGTGAAGCTGGTTCCAGACGACACGCTGACCCACCAGGAGTCGTTGCCGGGGAAGTAGTTGACGATGTCGTCGTCACCGTCGTCGTCGACATCCCCGACGTTGGGTACCGACCAGCCGCTGGCCGTGGCGAAGTCTGCCCACAACACGGTCGTGAATGTGTTGCTCTGCGCCTCGGAGATCCACCAGGTGCCGTTGGCGGGGTGGAAGCTGCCGATATCGTCCTTGCCGTCTCCCGTGAAGTCACCCACGACGTGGGTCTGCCAGCCTGTCGCGGTGATGAAGTCGGCCCACTTGAGCGTGGTGAAGACCGATCCGTTGGAGCGACTGATCCACCACGTGCCATTGCCGTCGAAGTAGTTGGCGATGTCGTCCCGGCCGTCGCCGTTGAAGTCACCGACGAATTGCGGGCCCCATCCGGTCGCCGTGGCGAAGTCTGCCCACAGCCTCGTCGTGAAGTCGTCGCCGTCCGACTCGGACACCCACCACGTGCCGTTGGAGGGGTGGAACGAGGCGAGGTCGTCGTTGCCGTCGTTGTCGAAGTCGCCCGCCAGGTGCTTGGACCACCCCGATGCAGTCGAGAAGTCTGCCCACAGCAGCGTCGTGAATCCGCTGCCGGACGATTCGGACACCCACCACGTGCCGTTGGAGGGGTGGAACGAGGCGAGGTCCGCCTTGCCGTCCCCGTTGAAGTCGCCGATCAGGTGCTCCGCCCAACCGGTGTTGGTGCTGAAGTCTGCCCACTGGGTGATGGTGAAGCCCGAGCCGGTGGAACGGCTCACCCACCAGGTGCCGTCGGCGGGACGGTACGAGGCCACGTCGTCTTTGCCGTCCCCGTCGACATCGCCGACGAGGTGTGTCGAGAACCCCGGGCCGGCGGGTAGCGAGCCCCACGACTCCTCGGTGAACGACGAACCGGTGGATCGCTGCACTTGCCAGCTCTTGGTCGGGGAGTCGTAGTCGGCGACGTCGATCTTGCCGTCGCCCGTGAAGTCGCCGGCAAGGCGCGGCCCGGGGGTGCCGACGATCTCGTACACGGAGCCCGCGGCGGTTGTGATGTAGAGCTGGCCGTCGCCCCCCGTCCCGAACCCCAGCGCCTCGATGAAACCGAAGTCGTCGGTCCAGTCGTTGGTCTCCTTCACGACACCGCCCACGGCGCGGAAGCTCTTCACCCATCCCTTGCAGTAGTCCGCATAGAAGTAGTGGCCGTCGAGGTCCGGGTAGTCGTACCCGCGGTAGACATAGCCGCCGGTGATCGACCCGGAGCAGGGGTTGCTCCCATGGGAGTACTCGATCGTGGGGAACACGGTGCCGGCTTGGCTGCAGCCGGTGGTCGGGTGCGACTCGAAGCAGAACGTGCCTTCGAACGTGTTCCACCCCAGATCCTCGCCCTCGGCTCCTGCGGGGAGGACGGTGACCTCTTCCCTCGTGTTCTGGCCGACGTCTGCGATGTACAGCTCACCGGTGGCGGGGTCGTGGGCCATGCGCCACGGGTTGCGCAGGCCGTAGTGGTAGACGGCGGGGGAGCCACCGACACCGTTGGCGAAGGGATTGCTCGACGGGATGTACGGCGAGCTGATGTCGGGATCGAACCGCAGCACCGTTCCCAGCAAAGTGTGCGGGTTCTGTCCGTTCTCGTCCGGATCGCCGCTGCTTCCACCGTCGCCGATGGCCACGTACAGCAGGCCGTCCGGACCGAACTCGATCGCACCGCCGTTGTGGTTGGTGTACGGCTGGCTGATGGCGGCGATGGTCTTCACCGGTGTGGCGCCGGCGACGTTGGGATTGGAGGACACCTTGTACTCGACCACCCGGTTGTCGCCGCTGGTGTTGGCGTAGTGCACGTAGAAGCGGCCGTTGACGTTGTACGCCGGGTGGAACGCCATGCCGTACAGCCCCTGCTCGCCGCTCGTGCCGACCGTCAGGCTGAGAAACGGCGTCGCGAGCACAGTGCCGTTCTCGATGATCTTGATCTTGCCGGTGAGCTCGACAACGAACAGACGGTCGTCCCCGAGCGGAGCATCGACCATCACGGGTAAGGAGAATCCGGACTTCACCAGGTCGAGCGAAGGGCGAGGCTCCTCGTCCTCCGATGCCGGCACGAACTCCGCATCCGGGTCGGCCTGTGGGGCCACGGGGTCGCCTTCTTCCGCCGCCGCGGCCGGAAGGCCGGGGGTCGCCAGCAGCGCTGCGAGCAAGGCGAGGATCAGCTTGGTCCGCACGGGCCCGGAGCGTAGTGGCCGCCGCCGATTTGTCATCTGGGCCGAGCGGTCGCCGCGACTTTCTAGCCCCGATCATTCATGGGGTGTGATCTGGGTCGTGTTGGGGGTGCGCGAAAACGCCCTCCTGGTGCGGGATACTGAGGTTGTCGAAGCCGTCAGTTTCCGAGAACAGGAGGGCATCTCCGAGATGAACGGTACCAGCGTCGGCAACGTGGCTGTGGAAGCCGGCGGTACTCAGGTTGTTGGCCATGTTGGACTGCACGCGTTGGGGGCTTTCGCGGACCGGCTCGGTGTCCCAGGGGTGCTGTCATCAGCGGTCGGCTGGGACGGTCCAGGGATCCCGACACATGACCGGGGCCGGGTCCTATCTCATGTGATGTTGATGCTTGCTGGTGGCGGCGAGTCGTGTGCCGATATTGAGTTCCTCGCTTCTCAGGGTCGGCTGTTCGGTGAGGTGGCGTCGGACACGACCATGTATCGCACTTTCACCGAAAGTCTCACTCCCGACGCGGTCGGCAGGGCCTGTGAGGCGTGGGCCGAGGTTCGTGCCGAGGTGTGGCGACGCACCACCGTGGTCGACGGTGACGGCCCGGTGATGTTGGATGTTGATGCGTCGCTGGTTGAGATCCATTCTGAGAACAAGGACGGCGCCGCGGCGCATTTCAGGGGCGGGTTCGGGTTCCACCCGTTGTTCTGTTTCGCCGATGGAACCGGTGATGTCTTGTCGGGGATGCTGCGGCCCGGCAATGCCGCGGCCAACGACACGACGGATCTCTTGGCTGTCGTCGACGACGCCGTCTCACAGCTCCCCCCGGATATCGCGGCCGGTCACCAGCGAGGCGACGACGCCGAGCTCGTTACGCGCCGGGTGGTGGTGCGTTCCGATTCGGCAGGAGGCACCCACACGTTCACCCACGGGCTCCGGGAACGCAACATCGGGTTCCAGGTCGTCGCCCGCGCCCAGGACGCGGTGCGAGCGGCGATCGTGGCCGCGAACGAAGACCCCGAACGGTGGGAGAGGGCGCTGGGCCAGAACGGCGAGCCGGTCAAACCGACCGACCGGAGTCTGGTCGCAGCCGTCTGCGAAGTCACTGACCTCGTCGACATGACCCGCTGGCCCGAAGGGACCCGTTTGATCATCCGCCGCCAGCCTCATCATCCTGGCTCTCAGACCAGCCTGCTTCCCGATCTCGACTACCGGTTCTGGGGCCACTACACCGACCTCGCCGGCGACCCGGCCGAACTCGATCGGCAGATGAGAGCCCACGCTCATGTCGAAGACCACATTGGACGATTGAAGAACTCCGGGCTCCAACGGTTCCCGTTCACCGACTGGGAAGCGAATCAGGCATGGCTCCAGACCATCATGTGGGCTTCGGATCTCGTTGCGTGGTTCCAGCTGCTGTGCCTCACCGGCCCGTTGGCGAGAGCGAAACCAAGACGACTCAGATGGGCCCTCTGGCATACCCCGGCCCGCATCATCCGAACCGCAAGACGTGACATCGTGCGTATCGTCGACGGCTGGCCCACGGCCAATCAGATCGTCGCCACCTACCGAGCCATCGCCGCGCTCACCTGACCAACCCGCCCCAAAACGCAGGCACGACCACCGTCGACGGGTCGATCACACACGCCCCGAATCATCACGGAACCACCCTCGACACGATCATCCGAACCCATCACGATCATCACCGCAAACACCAGCCACCACGGCGCCCTCAACACACCCAGAACCCCTCATCACCGAATCCCGTGAATGATCGGGGCTAGGCTGACCGCGTGAGCGACGGGCCATTCCTCCTCAAGGACTTCTTCAACCGGGAGTCGGTCGGGGCGTCGGGCACTGCCATCGCTGCCGCTCACCCGACCTTCGACGAGGATCGGTTTCTGGCGCTGGTGTTCGACGACGGGTGGGAGGAGCTCGAGCTCAAGCAACGGATGCGGCACATCACGACGGTGGTGCACGAGCTGCTGCCGGAGGACTACCGCAGTGCGCTCGGCATCTTGCTCGATGCCGTTCCCCACGCCGAGGGGCTCGGCTTCCCGGCGATGGTGTTCTCGGATTTCGTCGAGACCTACGGCACCGGCGATTGGGATGCGTCCGTGCCGGCACTGGCGACCTTCACGACGCTCGTGTCGGCTGAGTTCGCCATCCGCCCGTTCATCGCCGCCGAGCAGGAGCGGACCCTGGCGCAGATGCTCGTTTGGGCCGGCGACGACGACCCGGCGGTGCGACGTCTCGCCAGCGAGGGATCGCGGCCCCGCCTTCCCTGGGGGATGCGGCTGCACTCGCTCGTGGAGGACCCGGCGCCGATCCTGCCGATTCTCGATGCTCTGCGATCAGACCCCGATGAAATCGTGCGGCGCAGTGTCGCCAACAGCGTCAACGACGTCGCCAGAGACCACCCGGCCGTCGTGCTCGACGTGATGCGACGCTGGGGCGAGCGGCCCGACGAGCATCTTCCGGCGTTGCGTAAGCATGCCCTGCGCACGCTGCTCAAGCGCGGCGATCCCGAGGCGATGCTGCTTCTCGGGTTCGAGCCGAACCCCGCTGTCGAGCTGGCGGCGATCGCGCTCGAGCCGGCCATTCCCGTGATCGGCGGGAGCTCCGAACTTCGATTCTCGCTTGCGTCGACCGCACACCAGGTCCAGCCGCTGATGGTCGACTACGCAGTCCACTATGTGAAGGCCGACGGCTCGACGTCGCCGAAGGTGTTCAAGCTGAAGACGCTCGATCTCGAGCCGGGCGGGGTGGTGGCGCTGCGGCGCAAGCTCAGCTTTGCGCAGATGACGACGCGCACCCACCGGCCGGGACGGCACCGGGTCGAGATCCAGGCCAACGGCACCGTGCTCGGTGGTCTCGATTTCGATCTGGCCGAGTAGTCGCACTCGGTCGCAGACCTATTTCGGGTAGGTCCCGGACTCCTTCATGGCACGCTTCGCATCGCGCACCGACCTGATGTCTTCGTGGGTCGCCACGTCGGCGATCGAGGGCCAGTCGGCGGCGATGGCTTCCCAGCCGTCCGGGGCCACGCCGAGCCGCTTGCCGAGAATGCCGATGAAGATCCGGGCCTTGGCTTTGCCGAATCCGGGCAGCTCCAGAAGACGTTGCAGGAGATCGTCGGCGTCGGCGGCTTCCGTCCAGAGGCGGGGTACCTCGCCCTCGTAGTGTTCGGCGAGATACGCACACAGTGCCTGGGTCCGCTTCGCCATCGATCCGGGGAACCGATGCAGCGCCGGACGTTGCCGGAACACGTCGGTCAGTTCGTCGGGGTCCATCGCAGCGATGTCCGCTGCGTCGAGGGGACGGTCGATTCGCACCGTCAGGTCGTAGGGGCCGCGGAACGCCTTCTCCATCGCGATCTGCTGATCCAGCAGCATGCCGATCAGGAGGGCGAGTGGGTCACGGGCCAGCAAGGCGTCTGCGTCTGTGTCGCCCGTCCAGGGCAGCGTTTCAGGCATCGCGGACACGATAGTGGTGCGGCTGGGTGCTCTCTCCCACGTCGTGGAGGTGCCGCCGGTGCAGCTCGACGGCGGCGTACCATCCCGCCGATGCAGCCACCGCACCTGGGCCGCTTGATGGCCGTCGCCATCCTCGTGATCACGGTGAGCACCCAGCCGGTGTTCTTGCTCGGGGCGGCATTCCTCCAGATGAGCGCAGACTTGGAGTTCGGGCCGACGGGCCTCGGGGTGCTGACCGCGGTGTTCTTCCTCACGGCATCCCTGTCGTCGACGCCACTGGGCCGGGTGGTGGAACGCATCGGCTGGCAGCTGGCGATGCGCATCAACGTCGCGGCGGCGATGGCGGTCGCACTGCTCGTTGCCCTGGTGGCCCGCAACGTCTTCGTGTTGGGTGGGCTGTTGTTCCTCGGCGGGTTGGCGTACGGCATGGCCAATCCGGCGGCCAACCAGGCCCTTGCCGATCATGTCGATCCACGCCGGCGGGGACTCGTCTTCGGTCTCAAGCATGCCGGGATTCCGTCGTCGACCCTGGTCGCAGGTCTCGCCGTCCCTGCGCTGGTCCTCACCTTCGGGTGGCGTGAGGCGTTTGTGGCGAGCCTGGCACTCGGTTTGGTGGTGCTGCTGTTGGTTCCTCGCGGCGTCGTGGCCGCGACCGCGGACCGGCTGCCTCCCGACCCGCGTCGCTACGTCCAGCCGCTCAACCATGGGTTGCTTGCGGGCCTGGCCGCGGCGTCGGCGTTCGCCACGTGGGCCGCGATCGCTCTCAGCACCTACCTCGTCGCCGCCGCCGTCGACGTCGGCTTCACCGAGGCGCAGGGCGGGTTGCTGCTGTTCGCCGGGTCCGGGGCGTCCATCGTCTCGCGTGTCGCCGCCGGGGCGCTGACCGACCGGTTCGGAGGGAGGGGCTTTGGCGGCGTTGCACTGCTCACCGGGGCAGGCACTGTGGTGTTTGCGCTGCTGGCCGGAGTGACCGGCGTGGCATTTGCCGTGCTGGTCGTAGCGGCGTTTGCCACCGGGTGGGCGTGGCCGGGATTGATGACGTACACAGTCGTCAACGCCAACGCCGGGTCCGCCGCCTCATCGTCTGCCATCACCCAGGCCGGGATCTTCGTCGGGGCGGGGGTTGGACCGGTGATTCTCGGGACGATCATCGACACGTGGGGATTCGATGCCGGCTGGATCGCAGTGGCGCTGGCGCTCGCCCTGGCAACCGTGGGCGTGAGCCTGGTCGGTCGTACGGCGATGAGCGTCCACCGATCCGCCAGGACCAAGGCTTAGCGATCCGGTAGGCGGTGCCAGAGCGTCGCCCAGGTGGCGAACCCGAGCATTGCCACCAGCAGCGCCGCCACCATCGGCCCGTATTCGGGGTCGGCGAACTCCGTTCGGACGTCGATCGCAACGCCGATCGCCACAGTCGCAATCCCACCGACGACTGCAAGAGCGCTTCCGAGGAGGAGGAGACGGCGGGCCGCGGTGACGCGGCTGAGCCCGCCCGGGATGCATGCGAGGACGAACCCGCCCTGGACGAGAAGTGCGACGGCCGTGATCCACATCGATGCGGGTGCTGCGCCGTCGGCGAACGCGGCGACGAGCAGGGCGGCGCCCGCCGCCGTAACGAGCCCGGCCAACAGGGTGGTGACGGGCCGGAGGGATCGCCGGGCGTTGCCATGGAGACCGTCGCCCATCAGACGGGGCAGCGACCGCATGATTCCGAGCCGCCACCGCAGGCGGCCGCCGGCCTTGGGGATGTGGTCGAGCTCGGCCTCATGGGCGTCGATCCACTCGTGACGATGCTCGGGAACGAGGCGGCGGGCGAGATCGTGGAGCCGGGTCATGCCGGGCCCGTTGCCGGTCTGGGCGCCGCCGGCGGTGCGGCGGCGAGCGCTTCGGTGGCGAAGGCCCGCCCCGACCCTGTGAGCCTGTAGAGGTGGCGGGGCCGTTGACCCGGGCGCGCTTCCTCCCAGCGTGAGTCGAGGTAGCCCCGGTCCGCCCACCGCATCAGCAGCGGGTAGAGCGTGCCGGCGGCGACCCCGGTGGCTCTCGTGATCGAATAGCCGTGGTGCCAGGTGTGCGGTGAGTCGCTCAGGACGGCGAGTACGCGGAGGGCCTGGCGAGACGGACTGCGAGTGCGCATACCGATAAGTCTATATATATCGAGTTATTCGTCAAGCGCTCCTGCTGCAATCCCGGCTCGTTCCGCCAGCACGCTCCTCACCTCGGTGATGTCCCCGGGACAGGTTTGGGATGCCTTCCAGTAGCAGTAGCCCGTCGGCAGGAAGAACACCTGGAAGATGGTGAGCCCGAGAGCCCAGTTCCACGGTGGAGCCAGCGACCGCTCGAGGGCGTTGGCGATGGGTCCGGTGACGGCGCTGCCGATCGAACGGCCAGTGCCGTTGGCGAGATTCCCGAGACCGAACACGGTCCCGCGATGCTCGGGGAGGTTGACGTCGGTGATCAGGGCGAACCAATTGGGGCTGTCGGCGGAGGTCAGCGCGATGGCGGCGACGCCGGAGAGGAAGGCGACGAAGGCCCACGGATTCGTGACCAACGACACGAGCACCTCACCGGCGAGGGTCACCGTTCCCGCCCCTTCCGTCACGTCGAGACCACGCAGCGGCACCCAGAAGAACAGCAGGAAGAAGGGAATGGCACCGAGAATGCCCACGGTCGAGACGATGGCACGGCCACGCAGCGTGCGGCTCTGCAGGCGGTCGCCGATGTGACCGGCGAGGATCGAGAAAAGGGCGCCAACGGTGAAGATGGCGGCGAACAGGCCACCGACCTTGGTGGCCGTCGACTCGCTGTAGCCCTGGGCGAGCACCTTCTCCTGATACAGCAACGTCACCCAGATGAGGGAGCCATATGCGATCTGTGCGGTGAGCCCCTGCAGGATGAGCCACAGGTTGGTGCGACGTCTCACGAGCATCGGGAGCTGCGAGCGATCGATGCGATGCTCGTACTCGACGCCACTCTCCCTCAGGGCCGTCAGCTCCGGCTCCTTGAACCCGCGGGGTGCGTCGTAGGTGAACACGTACAGTCCGGCGAACACGAGGCCGGCGACCCCGATCACCAACAGCGGCTGGCGCCAGTCACCTGCGCCGAGTTGTGACGCCAGCAGCCCGCCCACCAACAGGCCGACACCTTGGGAGATGCCCCAGAAGCTCATCGCAAGACCACGGCGTCGTGGTGCGATGAGATCGGACACGACCGAGAAGCCCACCGAGGCGATCGAGCCGAGGCCGATCGCCACCACCATCTGCCACAGTGCGAACAGCGCAAAGGACGAGGCGGTCGTCGATGCGATCAGTGCGCCCGCCCATATCACCGTGCCCCACAGCAGCAAGCGCTTGCGGCTGCCCGCATCCCCGGCATATCCCCAGGCGACACCGACGAGGGCGGTCAGGAGGATCTGGGCACCCGTGAGCACCGTGACGGCAGACTCACCTACGTCGAACGCCGCCGTGAGTGGTTTCACCATGGCCGGGATCGCCCCGATCGCGGCGTTGTCCAGCGAGGCCAGCACGACGAACACGATCACGGTGAGAAGAACGTGCGTCCGTCCGCCCCACCACGCCGGGGCCTGCCGTGGTCGGTCTGTCGACATCGCAGCATTCTCGCCTGCCGCAGAGACGGCGGCGACTACGCTCGCCGATCAGTCGCCCATTGCGGAGGATTGCGTGCTCGAGCCGGCATGGACACCCGACGCCGCCACCATCGAGCGATCCAACATCACCCGTTTCGCCGCAGCGCACCGGCTGGCGGGCTACGACGAGCTGTATGCATGGTCCGTCAACGAGCGGGGAGCCTTCTGGGAGGCAGTGCTCGACCGGCTTGGGGTCGTTTTGCGCCGGCCGTACGAGAGCGTGCTCGACGTCACGAGGGGTGTCGAGCAGCCACGCTGGCTCAGCGGCGCCGAGCTCAACATCGTCGACTCGTGCTTTGGGGCACCGGGCGACGCTCCGGCCGTGCGCTACCGGCTGGCGGGCGACGTCATCGAGGTGACCTACCGCGAGCTGCGGAGCGTGGTGGCCAGGGTCGCCAACTCGCTCGGCGCAGCAGGCTTCGCCCCCGGCGACCGAATCGCCATCGCCATGCCGATGACGGTCGAGTCCGTGTACGCCTACCTCGGCATCGTGGCGTTTGGCGGAGTCGTCGTGTCGATCGCAGACAGCTTCGCCCCGGAGGAGATCGCAACCCGCATGGAGATCGCCGGCGCATCCGGCGTCGTGACGCAGGATGTGATTCATCGCAGTGGCAGGTTGCTGCCGATGTACGAGAAGGTGCGGGTGGCCCGGCCGGCGAAACGCATCGTCATCGGAACCGGCGCCGACCTCGAACTCGCACGAGGCGACGTGTGGTGGAACGACTTCCTCGTTGCAGACGACGATTTCGAACCGCGGGCATCGGACCCGTCGACGCACACCAACGTGCTGTTCTCCTCCGGCACCACCGGGACGCCCAAGGCAATTCCGTGGACGCAGCTCACGCCGCTGAAAGCGGCCATGGACGGCCACTTCCATCACGACATCGGGCCAGGCGATGTCGTTGCGTGGCCCACCAACCTCGGCTGGATGATGGGCCCGTGGCTGATCTACGCCTCGCTCATCAACGGAGCGGCGCTGGCGCTGCACGACGATGCCCCGACCGGGCGTGACTTCGGTGAGTTCGTCGTCGACGCCGAAGTGTCGATGGTGGGTGTCGTGCCGAGCCTCGTCGCCACCTGGCGCACCTCCCGGTGCATGGAGGGGCTCGACTGGAGCCGGGTGCGTCGCTTCAGCTCGACCGGTGAAGCCTCCAACCCCGACGACATGCTCTACCTCATGGAGCTGGCCGGCGGGGCACCGGTGATCGAATACTGCGGCGGCACCGAGATCGGGGGTGGGTTCATCACCGGCACGATGGTGCAAGAGGCGGTGCCCGCCACGTTCACCACACCTGCTCTTGGGCTCGGTATCCGCATCCTCGACGAAGCGGGAGCACCGACGGACAACGGCGAGCTCTGGATCGTCCCGCCGTCGATCGGGTTGTCCACCGAGCTCCTGAATCGGGACCATCACGAGGTCTACTACGCCGGGGCGCCGGCAACGGGTGAGACGCTACGCCGCCACGGAGACCAGTTCGAGCGGCTCCCGGGCGGCTACTTCCGAGCCCATGGCCGCATGGACGACACGATGAACCTCGGCGGCATCAAGGTCGGCTCGGCGGAGCTGGAGCGCACGATCGCCCACGTCGCCGGTGTGTCCGAGGTGGCCGCAGTGGCCGTCCAGCCCAGCGGTGGCGGTCCCAGCCGGCTGGTGATCTTTGCGGTGCCGGAGGCCGGAGTGCAGCCGGATCGTCACGCATGGCATGCCGCGATGCAGCAGGCGATCCGCTCCGAGTTGAACCCACTCTTCAAGATCCACGACGTCGTCGTCGTCGACACCCTGCCCCGCACCGCCAGCGCCAAAGTGATGCGACGAGAGCTACGCGCCCAATACACGGGGTGACGGGGGCGGCTTCCGTCCGTGCGGAGGCGCCTTCCGCGGCGGGGGTTCGGCGTCGTCGTGCCTATCTTCGGTGCATGCGCATCGTCGTCGTGCAGCACAGTGCCATCGCACCCTCCGGTCTCTTCGGCGAACATCTGCCGGAGGGGGCGACGACGGTGCGGTTGGATCGCGGGGAGCCGCTGCCGGAACCCACCGACTACGACGGCATCATCGTGCTGGGCGGGATCATGGGGGCCTACGACACCGACGAGTTCCCCGTCCTGACCGCCGAGAAGGAGATGCTGCGCATGGCCGTGGCTGCGGATGTGCCGGTGCTCGGGATCTGTCTGGGGTGTCAGCTGCTCGCCGATGCGCTCGGAGGCGACGCCTACCTTGCCCCGCAGCTCGAGCTGCGCTTTGGCCCGTGCCGGCTGACCGCTGCAGGCGCCGCGGACCCGGTGGCGAGGCACCTCGAAGCACCGGTGCTCAGCTTCCACCAAGACACCTGGGACCTCCCCCCGGGCGGAACGCTGCTTGCGACGAGCCCGGCCTATCCGCAGGCGTTCCGGTTGGGTTCGGCGGTCGGTGTCCAACCCCACCCGGAGGCAACGCCCGAGATCGTGGCCGGCTGGATCGGGTCGTTCGACGACGAACGACTTGCCGGCTCACATTCCGACCCGGACGCCGTCCTCGCCGCGATGGGTACCGCCAGGGAGGCCAGTGCCCACACCGCAGCGGAGCTCATGAGGTCCTGGCTGGCGTCGATTCGCTGATCGGCCCTTTCCGATCCGCCATGGGTCGCGCGACCTTTTTCGTCCGGGAGTGACAGGTTTCGGCTGCCGCGGTGTCTCATCTATGTCGGCCACGAGTCGATAGGGGCCGAAAGGTAGGGAAAATGACGCTGGCAAATACTCGCTGGATCGCCTTGGTGGCGGTGAAGGTGTCGTTGGTGGCCTCGGTGTTGCTGCTCGCTCAGCCAGCCGGCTGAGCGACCGACCCGGGACACAGGGAACAACTGAATAACTCTCACAGAGGGCCGGCGTCCATGGTGGAGCGCCGGTCCCCTTTGTTCGAGCGGCACGGGCCCCGGGGCAGCCTCCTCAGCCGTCGCGGGCTCGACCCGTCTCGTCGATCCAGGCCTCGGGTTCGACTCCCAGGCCGTCGGCGATCCGGTTGATGTAGTTGAAGTAGCTGCACACCTGAGCGGCATCGTGAATCGCCCGGTCGTTCCAGCCGGCGGCCCGCATCTTTGCGACGTCCTGCGGACCGCACTCGGCAGGACGGGTCGTGAGCTTCTCCGTGTACTCGAGCAGCGCCAGCGTCGCGGTGTCCAGTCCCGCCGTTCGCCAGTCCGCGGCGAACCGATCGACCATCGCCTGGGCGTCGGGGGTGTCGGCGACCTCCGACCGGAGGTCGTGCAGATGCGCCCGGATTCAGTATTCGCACTCGTTGAGCTGGGAGGTGACGACGGCGATCATCTCGCGCTGCGCCCGGCTGAGCGGCGAGCCGCCGAACATCGCGGAGCCATAGAGCCGCATCGAATCCCGCATGACCTCGCCGTTGGGGCTCATGATCGACACGATGTTCCAGATGCGTCCGGCTCGACGCATCGCCTTCTCATACTCGCGCTGTGCGATCGGATCGGCCCCGGCGGGCTCCACCTCGTCGATGTACGGCATGGTCGGGACGTTACCGGCCGCGCTCAGGCGTGGCTGCTCCCCCACCGCTTCCGGCGGCGCTGGGAGAGGCCCCACCCGCTCCCGGCGGCGGGGATCAGCGAGGCGAGCGTCTATCTTCCAGTCGATGCTCGTCGTTCGCATCGTCTCCTTCGCAGCAGGCGTGCTGGTGGTGGGGTGGACGCTGTTCTCTGCCATTCGCACCGTGATCCTGCCCCGCAGTGCCCAGGTGGCGATCACGCGCTGGGTGTTCCGGAGCGTGCAGGTCCCCTTTCGCATGTTGGCCGGCGAACGCAGGACCTACGAGGCTCGGGACCGGGTGATGGCGCTGTACGCACCCGTCGCTCTGGTCGTCATGCCCGGCGTCTGGCTCGTGCTCGTCGGCATCGGGTTCATGCTCGTGTTCTTCGGCCTGCGGGGTGGTGCCCTCGGCGATGCGTTCCATCTCGCCGGCTCGTCGCTCACGACGCTCGGGTTCGCTCCGGCCGAAACGGTTGCGGAGCGGGCAGTGGCCTTCTTCGCCGCCGGGTTCGGATTGTTCCTCGCGGCACTGATGGTGACCTACCTCCCGTCGATCTACTCGGCGTTTTCGCACAGGGAGATCGACGTGGCCTTGCTCGAAGTGCGAGCCGGGAGTCCACCGACGGCCGTCGAGTTCATCGAGCGTCATCACAACATCGGTTGGCTGGACGACCTCGATGCCACATGGAACGCATGGGAGCGCTGGTTCGCCGAGACAGAAGAGAGCCACACGAGCTACCCGGTGCTGGCCTTCTTTCGCTCTCCGCGATCGGACCAGTCGTGGGTGGTGGCGTCCGGCACCGTGCTCGACGCCGCGGCCCTCTACATGTCGGCCATACCGGAGCGTCGCATCGGGCCGGCAGGCGTTGCGCTGCGAGCCGGCTATCTGGCGCTGCGCAGCATCGCCGGCTTCTTCGGCATCGAGTTCGACTCCGACCCGGCTCCCACCGACCCGATCTCGATCACCCGCAGTGAGTTCGAGGCGGCGCTCGACCGACTCCAACAGGCAGGTGTGCCGCTGGTCGGTGACCGGGACCAGGCCTGGCGGGACTTCGCCGGGTGGCGTGTCAACTACGACACCGTCCTGCTGGCGCTCGCCCAGATCACGATGGCGCCGGTGGCGCCGTGGACATCCGACCGCTCCGCACCGGGCCTGAAGGAACCCAAGGTCCGGCGCTTCGGGCGCCGTCTGCACGGTGCGAACCGGCTGGACGGCGAAGCGGACGCACCGACGTACAATCGCTGAACGGCGAACGAGGAGGATGCAGGTGCGTATCGACGGCGCGCACGCCTCGCTCCGGGAGCGAGTGGTCGGGGAGCACGGCGTCATCATGCTCATCGGGGCCGCCGACACCGGGAAGACGACGCTCGCTCGCCAGCTGGCGAGGGACGCCCTTGCCTCGGACCGCTCCGTCGCCTACATCGATGCCGACGTCGCCGCGGCGACCGTGGGCCCGCCGGCGTGCGTCGGGCTCAGGTACCTGGGAAGCCCGCGGGATCTCACGAACTTGGAAACCGCAGACGAGCTCCGTTTCGTGGGGTCGGTGCACCCCCAGGGCGTCGTTCTCCCCCATGTCGTCGCAACGGCCGCGCTGGTGGAACGGGCTCGGCGCCAGGCCGATTTCATCGTGCTCGACACCACCGGTGTGGTGGCCGGAGTGGTTGGGCAGACGCTCAAGTACCACCTCATGGAGTTGTGCTCGCCTGCCGTGGTCATCGCGATGCAGCGCGGCACGGAGATGGAGCCCATCGTCGGCATGCTCAAACGATTCCTCGGTGCCCGCATCGCCAAGGCCGAGCCGGCGCCGGATCACATTCCGCTCAGTCCGATCGAACGGAGTGAGCAGCGTAGCAAGGCCTTCGCCGATGCGCTGCCGACCCCACTCGAACGGTGGCGCGTGCAGCCGACCGTATTCGCTCCGACCCTGCCGGAGGGCTTCGACGTGACGAAGCTCGAGGGCATGCTGGTGGGCATCCAGGACGGCAACGGCCGCTGTCTCGGGTTGGGAGTCATCGAGCACACGGAGGGCACCCTGCGGGTCGCCACCCGCCACGGCGAGGCGATGCGGGGTCTGCGCCTGGGCTCGATGCGCATCGACCTCGACACGTACGCCACAACAGGTGTCCGCCTGCGCCAGCTCTTCTTCGGAATCTGACGCTTCATCCAACAACCTTCGGTTGTCGGATGAGCTCTCACAGGAGCCCCTCCGAAGAGCGTCGTTTGGGGAGCGGGCTCAGGGGGTTGGGACTGCCTTGTCGGGGCTCATCACTGCGAAGCCGGCCTCGGTGCCGCGGACCGTGAAGATGCGACGGCCGGGTTGGATGGCGGGCTTGGGGTCCGTGACGTCTCGGCCCATCGAGCGCCAGTGGAGCACGATCACTTCGAGGGGTGCATCGGTCACCAGGGCGACCCCGTAGAGCACGGGCTTGCGGACCGGCGATTGGATCACCTCGAGCAGCGGCCCGACGCGAAAGAAGGCCGTCGGCCGGCCGCGCACCTCCATACGGAGCCGGGGCGACAGCTCGACGGCGCCGAGCGTCTCGATCGCCGCCTCCAGATCGGGAACCAGCAGCACGATGTGGTCGAGATCCCACCCGTCGCAGATCTCGCCCGCTTGCGGTGCGCAACTCGGGATGGGGAACTCTGGTGTCGCTCCCGACCAGTGCCACGCCGGGTCGCCGCTCAGCAACACGGTCGACCGCGTCATCAGTGGGTTGGGAAGGTCGAACTCTTCCCAAGGAATCGGGAGCCGCAGCGCAGCGATCGTGGGCGACGCCATGTGCCGAAGCGTAGGGCGGTACGCGAACCCCACGGAGGACCGTTCGACGGCCGGCGGGGACCCACCGGGTTCCTGCGACGCGGCAAAGCCCGAGGAACCTGATGGCACCATCCCCGCACTTCCCCGAACGAGGCCGGCGCATCGAGCACCTTGGGCTTTGCTCGTTCCGACCATACGAAGCGGCGGAGTCCGAATCAACCCGTCTGATTTGCCTGAATCTGGAGGGTGAACCACGCGTCTGCTGCGCCTAATTCCGCCTACATGAGCCCCCAGAGTAGGGGTTGTCCACATATCCACAACAATCCACAGGGGGTTGTGCACAACGGGTGTCGACAACTTCCTCAGGGGGATTTTTCGCGTTGCCGAAAGCCGAGTGCGATCAGCGCACGGAAGGAAAGTTCGATCACTTCGTACACCGTCCCCACCGCTCCATCCAGGGTGTCCTCGCTCAACATCTGCAGTGGAATGCGGCCGATGGCGAACAGATCGCCCCGGTCGTCGGTTGCGAGATACGCCGGCCAGGACCTCCAGTTGCGGGCCAGGCAGTATCGGTAGAACTCTGCGCCGGCGCCGGGGGGCCGCGGCATCACGTACGCCTCGATGCCGACCGTGATCTCGCCGATGTCGAACCACACGGTGGTGAAGTCCCGGCAGGTCTGCGCCATCCGAATCCCGAGACGCCCCTCGTGCGTTCCTGCCCACACGACATCCGACGCCGGATCGGCCGTCCAGCGCTCCGTGACGGCGGCAACGAGAGCCGTGGCCTCGGCCTTCCTCATTGGATACCGGCATACAACTCGAGGAGGCGGTCGGCGGTCGCCTCCCACGAGAAGCGCTCGGCGAACTCGACGGCGGCTGCCGACATGGCGGCTCGCCCACTGCGATCTCCCAGGATCCGTTCCAGCGCCGCTGCGTAATCGACGGGATCATGACCGCGCACCAGGATGCCGCTGGTGCCGTCGTCGATGGCATAAGGAAGGCCGCCCACGTCTGCAGCGATCACCGGCAGCCCGCACGCCTGGGCCTCCGCCGCAACGAGCCCGAAGGTCTCGCTGCGCGAGGGTACGACGAGAACGTCCGCAGCTCGGTAGAAGTCCGGCAGTGCCTCATGCGGTTGTGTCGGCACGAAGTGCGTTCGTTCCCGAAGCCCCAGTGTCGCCGCCAGCGTGTGGAGACGGCTCACCTCCGCCTCGCCCTGCGGGCCACTCGGTCCGCCGATGACGATGAGGTGGGGGAGCACACCATGGAAAGGGCCGAGCCGGGCAACCGCCTCAACAGCAACGTCGGCTGCCTTCAGCGGCTGGATGCGGCCGACGAACAACACCAGAGGAGCGTCGGGCAGGCCCAGCCACCGGCGGGCCTCGGCTTTGTCGCCGGGGGAGAACACCGTGTGGTCGATTCCGGGAGGAGAGGTGCACAGACGCTCGGGCAGCGCCCCGTAGTGCTCGAGGAGATCGTCGAACTCATGCGGTGTCGAAGCGATGACGCAGTCGGATTGGGCGATGACTTCCTCCTCGGTCAGCGTGCGCATCGGGCTCGACGGCGCTTCGTCGGCACGTCGACTCAGATCCTTGACCCTGCCCAAGGTGTGGAACGAGTTGGCGAGCGGCGCCCGGAGTGTCTCCTTGAGAATGACACCCACCCAACCGGACAACCAGTAGTGGCTGTGGATGACATCAGGACGGGCTCCCGCGGCGTCGATCCACTTCATCGTTCCCTCGGTGAACTCGGCCACGTGTCGAGGCAGTTCGGCGACGGGCAGGTCGCTGGCGGGGCCGGCGGGAATATGGATCACCGAGTAGCCGGGAGCGACCTGGCTCACCTCCGGCGTCTCGGTGTCGGTGCGCCGCGTGAACACCGTCACGTCGACGCCGCGAGCTGCCATCGTGTGAGACAGCTCGTGGATGTACACGTTCATACCGCCGGCATTGCCCGTGCCCGGCAGCACCAGCGGGCATGTGTGCATCGAGATGTAGGTGACTCGCTGGATCATTTGGCCGCTCCCAACGTCCCCTCCAGGGCGTACAGCGGCCGCGGCTCGGCGCCGAGACGGAACTTGTACGCCTCGTCGCCCTTGAGGAAGTCGAACACGTGCCGTCCCGATTCGATCGTGCTCTCGATCAGCATGCTCACCAGCACGACTCCCGGTGACGCGTGGCCCGCAGCGGGATCATATGCCGAGTTGTAGAGGTAATAGCCGTCGGCGTCCTCGAATCCGAACGCCGCTGCCACCGGCGCTCCGGCATCGCCGACGAGTACATCGATCACGGCGCCGCACCGCTGGTGGAGTGCCAGGAACAACTCCTCCATCTGTGTTGACATGAATGTCGCCTTTTCGCCCGTCGACAGTCGATGCATGTTGGCGAACATGTGCACCTGATCGGCTCCGGCAACACGCACCAGTCGCGGCTCCCCGATCGCATCGCCGAATCTCCGCCGCTTTCGTCGGGTCTCGTGGCGTTCCTTCTTGCCGATCGCAGCGAGGTAGGCATCGAAGGTGGGCGGAAGGTCGAGGACGGCAGCGACCTCGTGTTGGGTGTGGTGGACCTCGCCGGCACGATGGACCAGCGCCTTCGCCATCACATCGGCCGCCTCCGCGGGCAGGCTGTCGAAGCGGAAGGGTGTTCCGGCCGGCACGCCGTCTGCCAACTCATCGATGAGCCCGGCCGTGATCTCGCCGAGTGGCGAGTGGTAATCGGTGACGTCCTCGTGCCCGACGAGATCGAGGGCGCCGCGATGGAGCCTGGCTGCGACGAGACCGCGGGAGTCGTCGGCGATGATCAGGCGATCCTCCGCCGGTGCAGCCGTCGACCACCATGTCTCGAGAAAGGCTCGACCCGGAAAGGGCCCGGTGCGCCCGGCCACCGGCGGGAGGCCGAAGCTCGCACTGTCCCAGGCAGGATCGCTCATTCTCGGGGTGCCCCGGCGACCGGGAGCATGACGCCAACCCGGTTGCCGCCGCCGAGCACAGGCGGCCGCAGCTCGTCTTCGAGGGCTGCCAACGCCGCCGAGCTCAGCATGCCCATACGAGCGGCGACGTGGATCGTTGCCTGCACAGCCACTGCGATCGAGCCCTCGTGGCTCTTGGCGGCGATGCCGACGCCGTGACGGCCGACAGCCATGACACCTTGGGCACCGCCCTTGGCCGGCCCACCCCACCACATGGCAAGCCGGCCGTCGGCACGATCGTTCCCCGATGTCAGCGCCGGGTAGCGGCTGATGGCGGTGCGGACGGCTGCAAACCGCTCTTCGATGCTGATGGCGGCGAAGGCGCGCGCCAGACCGCGAATCGAGCCTCGCATGGTCGGCGCACCACAACCGTCGACCCCCGTCGGTTCGCCGTCGACGCCCGTCAACTCGGAGGTCAGAGCGATGACACGCTGCTGGAGGGGATGGTCCGCGGAGAGGTAGCTCTCGAGGGGCCAGCCTTGGGCAGCCGCAGCGGCGAGAAACCCGGCGTGCTTACCACTGCAGTTGTGAAAGATGCGCTTGCGTGCATGCCCCGCTCGCACTGCATGCATACGGGCCCCGGCGCCGAGGGGAAGGTCGGGCGGGCAACGCAACGCAGACTCGTCGAGGCCGGCGCCGGCGAGCACCGACCGCACCAGGGCCAGGTGGGCCGGGGTGCCGCTGTGGCTGGAACACGCCACGGCCAGCTGCTCGGGTGCCAGCTCCGCCCCGCACTCGATGCTGATCGTCGCCTGGATCGACTTGATCGACGACCGGTAGTACAGCGGGCGGTCCGGATCACCCCAGGTCTGCAAGGTCTTGTCCGCCGCGTCGATGACGACGGCGCTCCATGGGTGGGTCGACTCGACGAGGCCCGAACGAACGGTGACGGCTTCCACGGCGGGCGATCAATCCTGCAGCAGCTCGTCGATGGAGGTGAGTCCGAGCCGGTAGCGGCGGCTGATCTCGGCGCCGAGGGAGTCGTAGGCGTTCTGGGCTGCGGAGCGCAGTGCGGTGATCTCCGTCTCGGTGGCTCGCAGTGTCTCAAGCGCGTCAGTGAGTGCGTTGTCATCGAGCTCGTCGATCCGAGCCGGGAAATCGTCGGCGAGGATCTGGTCGATGCGCCGCCGCCCCCGGTCCTCGTGGCCGGGTATTGCGGGAGTGATGCTCGTTGCCGCTCTGTGTCGGGCAGGAAGCTCGGCATCGGCCAGGATCTCGTCGAGGGCCTCGATCACGGAGCGGTCCTCTTCTCCCGCCCGGCGCCGCTGTTCGAACGCAACGATGTCGAGCCGGGCGTGGATGAGTCGGCGCTGGTAGGACAACTCGTTCTCGACTTCGCCCGAAACCGCTCGGCGGTGACGCAGCTCCACGACCGAGAGGCTGTCGAGCTCGCTCAGGAAGTCAGGAGCGACCACCAGGTCGGTACGGCGCCGTCGGTCGCTCACCTGGGTGGCTCTTGCCGGTTGCCGTCGGTCAGGATCAGCACGCCGCCCGCAGCGTCGGATACGGATTCACCGGAGCACCAAATCCCGGGTGGATCTGGAAGTGCAGGTGCGGCGAGGAACCGAGAGCGTTGCCCGTGTTGCCCACGAAGCCGATCACGGTGCCCGCACTCACGGACATCCCACTGCTGATGCCGGATGCGTAGCCGTCGAGGTGGGCGTAGTAGTAGCTGGCCGAGTTGGTGCGCAGGTACGCAACGATGCCGCCGAGGCTGTTCGTCTTGAGCGTCAGCGTTCCGTTGCCGACGGCGAGGACATTCGAGCCCCTCGGGGCGAACATGTCGGTGCCCTTGTGGGTTCTGCCCCCCGAACGCGGGAAACCCCAGTCATTGATGAAACGAGAGCCGGGCACCGGACAGACAAAGCCGGTGATGGCTCCGACACCGCCGGCGGCGCCCCGGCGCCTGGCCGCTTCTTCGAGCTCCTTGCGGCGTTGTTCTTCGGCGTAGGCCGCCCGGGCAGCCCGGGCCGCCTCGTCCTCCTTGGCGTACTCGGTGGCGGCGGCGCGCTGCAACTCATCGAGACGGTTGACGACGTCGGCTGCGGCCTCGCTCAGCTCCTCCACGCGGGCCTGATCCTGGCGGAGCTCTTCGCGGAGACGGTCCATCTCGCGGCGCACGACGTCGAGCCGGTCGAGCTCGATGAGATCGGCGTCGGTGGCTCGATCGATGAGTACCTGGCTCGTCAGCAGATCCTGGATGTTGTCGGCTTCGAAGGCGACTTCGAACACGCCGGTGCCTGCCGACATGTAGGCCTCGGTCACCAGCTCCTTCGCCCGAGCGGTGAGCTCCTCCACCGACGTCTCATGGTCGGTGATACGCTCGACGATCACGCCGATGCGGTATTCGAGCTCCTCCAGCTCGCTGTTGATGAGGTGGTACTCGAGGAGGGCGGCATCGAGTTGCTCGTTCACGGCGACCAGGCGGTCATACGCCTCTTGGCGCGCCTGCTCGGCACGCTCGACGTCTGACTCCGTGGTGGCGCTCGCCGTGATCGGGCTCAGGCCGAGGAAGGCCAGAACCAGGATCAGGGGGAGCGCGCGAAAACGCATCGATCTCATTGGTCGAACAGAATACCAACAAGTTGCCCGCTTGCGGTCAAAACGGCGATTTCGCCCGAGGCGGGGCTCGGGGAGTTGGGAATGTCCGGCTGTGCGGGCTGGGCCCCCTCGAGCCCCCCGTCGGCCTCGTTTTGCATCGGCCGAGCGTCAGCTCGGGATGGAATCAGCCAAACAGGCGGAGCCCTACCCAGAAGGCTGCGGCGGCGAGGACGACGCCGTCGATCGCAGTGAGCAGGCCCGGGCCGCGGGTCGTGTGCGCCACATCGCCGCTGCGCAGCATCGATCCGATCACGCGACCGGCGAACCATCCGGCCACCGCAGCGGCGCCCGCGACGAGTGCCACGGCCGGTGACATGGATTCGGCGGTGAATCCGACGACGAGCGCCCCGATGAGTACGCCGATGGCGGCGGCGAGGTTGGGATCGACACCTGCGAGGTTGGGGAGGAAACGGCGCACCAGCCAGGCGGCGACGGCACCGAAGACCATGATGACGAGGAAGGCGGTGACGTTCACATCGGAGTCGAGGCGGGCCAGCACGAGGCCGCCGGTTCCGGCGCCCGCCGTCATCGCGGCCAGCACCGTCGGAGCCATGACCCTGAGGTCACGGCTGCCCTGGTCGAACAGCGGCCAGGTCAGGACCACCATCAGCCCGAGCGCCATCCCCGCGGCGAAACCCACCGTTCCCCAGTGGTAGGTGGCGGTTCCCACGGCCGTGGCCGCCACGAAGGCCGGGATGGCAGCGATGAGGGCGCGACGCTCCGCCATGGTGTCGTTGATGTCCCACAGCCACGCCAGAGCACCGCCGACCGCGGCGAAGGTGAGGGCCTCGATCGAGATCACGTTGGCGATGAGGAATGTTGCCAGGAGGATCAGCCCCAGCAACGCCGGCGTTGCCTCCTCGGTGAGGGTCTGGGATCCGCCCGATACCGGTGGGATCAGCGCCACCTCGTCCCCGGGCCCCACCGGGGTGCTCCGGTCCGCGCTGTCGCCGTTGACCCAGATGTTGGCCACATCGAGGCCGGCGGCGAACGTCTCCCCATATTTCGCCGAGGCGGCGTCGAGTACTTCACCGACAGTGGAGCCATCGACTTCGGCGCGTCCGGTGCCGGCGGCCTCGCGCAGGTTCGCAAACAATCGGAGTTTGGCCATCGGCCTCGGAGAGTAGTGGGTCGCAGTCGCACCGCCCTCCATCGTCACGACCGCCGGTCTCGTAGGATTCTGACCATGGAGTTGCTCATCGACGCACGCCGCACGCTGCTCGGCGGTCTCATCGATTATGCCGGCCTCTTTCCGCCGGCATCGCTGGACCTGAGCGGTGCGGTCGCCGAATACCGCACGGCACGACGCGGACCCCATGCGTGGATGCTGGGGCGTTTTCTCTGCCCGACGTCGGTGATCGAGGACCTGGCCGCAATCCTGTCACAGACGATGAAGGCAGGCGAGCAGCCGTGGTCCGTCGGGGCGATCTTCGACGAGCCGCCCGGAACGGCCGCGTTGCATGCCGGCGTCTTCGACAAGCACATGGATCCGGCGGCGCGGGTGACGGCAGTCGAGCTGCGCACGCCGCCCGCGGCAGCCGACGGCCGCCCGGCGCCGGCTGCGGCCGATGTGCTGCGTCCCGCCGCCACTGCGGTTTCCTCCGTGGGACCCGAGGTATATGGGTTCCTCGAGGTGTCACGCACCGACGCCTGGGCGAGCGGTATCCCCGCTGTGGTCGACGGGATCGGCCGGCTGCGGACCGAGTTGCTTCTACCTCTCGGCGCCAAGCTGCGTACCGGTGGGCTGGATGCGCAGGCGTTCCCCACGCCCGAGCAGGTGGCCGCCTTCGTCATCGCCTGCCACCGCTCGGGTGTGCCGTTCAAGGCGACAGCGGGTTTGCACCATCCCGTGCGCCACTACGACCCGGCGATCGACGTGATGCGTCACGGGTTCCTCAATCTGCTCGTTGCCGCCGGCCTTGCCGCCGAGGGCGAGGACGTTGCGGTTGTCACCGACGCCATCGCCGACGATGATCCAAAGGGGTTCGCCGCCGGGCCCGCCGGGCTGCGGTGGCGCAACCGTCGCATCGGTGCGGCCACGCTGCGCACGATGCGCCACGACATGTTTCCGGGCTACGGGAGTTGCAGCTTCGAAGAGCCCGTCGACGATCTTCTCGCCATGGGGATCCTCGAACGATGAGACCGGACGGCCAGACGACTGCGCACCGCTCCATCGCGGTGACAAGAGGAGGGAAGACATGAACGACGCTGTCGAGGCCCACAAGAACGACTTCCCGATCGAGGGATTCCACCACGTCGAGTTTTGGGTGGGTAACGCCTACCAAGCGGCTCACTACTACCGGGCCATCCACGGCTACCGCATCGTCGGCTACCGGGGACCCGAGACCGGGGTGCGGGACACGGCGTCCTATGCGCTCGAACAGGGTGACGTGCGTTTCATCTTCACGGGTGCGATGGCGCCGGAGCATCCGCTGGCGGACCATCTCAAACTCCACGGCCCAGGTGTTCGCGACGTGGCCATCCAGGTGCCCGACGCAGAGCGTGCCTTCGAACTGGCGCGGGAACGTGGGGCACAGGGAGTGCATCCCCCCACGGTCGTCGAGGGGGATCGCGGCAAGTGGAAGGCTGCTGCCATCGAGGCCTACGGCGATACGATCCACTCGCTGGTCGAGAACCCCGACATCACATGGCCACCGCCCGACTTCCGTCTCCGCGGCGACACCATCGCCGTACCCATCGGGTTCAAGAGCATCGATCACGTCGTCGCCAACGTGGAGCTCGGTGCGATGGACGAGTGGGTGGAGTTCTACGAGCGCGTGTTCGGGTTCGTGCTGCTGCGTCACTTCGACGACGAGGCAATTTCCACCGAGTACTCGGCATTGATGTCGAAGGTCGTGTGGGACGGCTCGGGCGTGATTCGGCTCCCCATCAACGAGCCGGCGACGGGGCGCCGCAGGTCGCAGATCGAGGAGTATCTCGATTTCTACCGTGGTTCGGGCGTGCAGCACATCGCGATCGCGACCGACGACCTCGTGCACACCGTCACCGAGGCGCGGAAGCGGGGTATGGGCTTGATGCGAGTGCCGGACACGTATTACGACGACGTGACAGAGCGGGTTCCGGACCTCGATGCCGATGTCGATGTGCTGCGGCGCTTGAACATCCTCGTCGACCAGGACGAAGGCGGCCATCTGCTCCAGATCTTCACCAGGATGATGCAGGACCGACCCACCGTGTTCTTCGAGTTCATCGAGCGGCGGGGCGCCCTCGGGTTCGGTGAAGGCAACTTCAAAGCGCTGTTCGAGGCCATCGAGCGCGACCAGGCAGAGCGCGGCAACCTGTAGGCGCCGCACACGTCCCGCCCGGGGCGGTAGCCTCCCCGGCGGGAGGTGGCTGTGGCCAGCGTGCTTGGACTCGGCGGGTATGTGCCCGAGCGGGTGATGACAAACGAGGATTGGGCAGCGCTCGTCGACACGACGGACGAGTGGATCACCACGCGCACCGGGATCAAGCGGCGTCGATTCGCCGCAGACGACCAATCGACCCTCGACCTGGCGGCACTCGCTGCGGAGCGAGCTCTCGAAGACGCCGGGCTGCGCGGCGACGAGGTTGATGAGATCATCGTCGCCACCGACACGCCGGAGCTGTACACGCCGGACACGGCATCGTTGCTCCAGCATCGACTCGGGGCCGGTCCGGTGCCGACCTACGACCTGGGTGGAAGCGGATGTGCCGGATTCGTGCAAGCCCTCGACGTGGCACGCTCGCGCATCCACATGCAGCCCAAACGGGTGCTGGTGGTGGGTGTCGAGCTGATCTCCCGCCTGATCTCGTGGAAGGACCGCGCAACGGCGGTCCTCTTCGGCGATGGCGCCGGGGCCATGGTGCTCGGCGCCGATGGCGGAGTGGGGCGACTCCTCGACGTGAGAACCGGGACCGACGGAAGCAAGGCTGGCATTCTCACGCTCAGCACCGGCGGCACACGCAACCCGTTCACCGCCGAAGCCGCTGCCGCCGGAGAGCACCAGCGACTCACGATGGAAGGTCGCGAGGTGTTCCGCGAGGCGGTGACGCGGATGACCAGTGTCGTGGGTGAGCTCCTCGCCGCACTCGGCAAGACCGTTGCGGATGTGGCGCTGGTCGTGCCCCACCAGGCCAACAAGCGGATCATCGACGCTGTGAGGCAGCGATTGGGCGCCACCGAGGAACAGGTATACGTCAACGTCCACGAATACGGCAACACCGGTTCGGCATCTGTGCCGTTCGCCCTCTGGGAAGCTCACCGTGGGGGGAAGATCGCCTCCGGCGACCTGGTCGTGCTCACCGCCTTCGGCGCCGGATTCCACTGGGCAGCCGCGGCGATCGAGTTCTGAGACCTGGCACGGCGGCAGGCTTCGGGTGGCTCGACGTTCGCACCGAGAGCTGGCGCTCGCTCGTCAGGACGGTTGTGTGGCCGTGGGGGATGCGGGTGCGCTCTCAGGAAGCGAGACCGAGGGGGATGCGGAGGTCCCCCCCGGATGTTGCTTTCCTCGGTTGGCCCGCCTGCTGGCAAAGAACTATCCGTCGCGGGTGCGTCCGATCGTGGCGGCGACCGCTGAACCGCTCACGCCGGCAGCAGGTACGCCGGGACGTTGAGCTGGGGAGGAGGAGAGGGGCGCTTGTTCGGGCATCACCAAAGATGTGCGGTGCGCAGTCCCGCCTGCGGCGGGCGAGTGGCGCGGTGTCGGGTGCGCACCGTTGGTGATGTCGGCCATGCACAGACCGTAGGTGGCACGCGGCGAATTGGCGATGGGTCGACCGGGCCATAGAGCGCGCTGGCCAAGGCGTCTCGTTCCCGGCCTTTGCCACGGGTGAGACCGAGCCCCGATGCGGTGCGGAGGGAAGCTCCTGTCGTCCCGGTGTGGTCGGGCCTCAGTCGGGTGTGTAGCCCGTCGCTCCGTCCAGCTGCTCGCGCAGGATGTCCATGTGTCCGAGGTGGCGAGCGGTCTCGGCGATCATGTGGCCGAGGACGAATCGAAGAGAGACCGGATTCTCGGCGGAACCCCCGACCGCACCGAGATCCATGCCGGCGATCACGGCTCTCGACTCGGCGACTGCCTCGAGATAGAGAGCGGACACACTGGCAACGGTGTCCGAGTGATCGATGTTCCAGTCCGCGTCGGGATCCTGCGCAGTCCACGGATAAGGCACGTCGATGTCGCCCATGTCGCCGGCGAAGAACGAGCGCTCCACCCAGGCGAGGTGCTTGACGATCCCCAGGAGAGTCGTTCCAGACGCCACGGTCGACGATCGCGCCAGGTCGTCCGCGATGCCATCGAGCTTCCACAGCACGAGCGCACGCTGCTCGTCCAGCAACCCGAGCAGCGTCTCGGACTCGTCTGCGGTACGCGGCACGTCGGGCATCGACATCATCGTGCCCAAACGTACCCTCCGTGGCCTATCGTCGCGCGATGCAACTGCCGGACAGAGTGTCGATCGTCGAGGTGGGGGCGCGGGATGGGCTGCAGAACGAGTCGACGCCGCTCGACACGGACACGAAGCTCGCCCTGATCGACCGGCTGGTGGCCGCCGGGACCCGCAGAATCGAGACCGTCTCGTTCGTCCATCCCAAGCTCGTGCCGCAAATGGCCGATGCCGAGGCTGTCATGGAAGGCCTCGATCGTAGCCCGGACGGGGTCTCCTACATCGGGCTCGTCCTCAACCGGCGCGGTCTCGACCGTGCTCTCGAGACCACCGTCGACGAGGTGAACTTCGTCGTGTCCGCCAGCGAGGGATTCAACCGCGCCAACCAGGGTGCGGCCGTGGAGGACACCATGACCGAGATCGAGGCCATGGTGCCGATCGCCGTCGACGCCGGACGGGCCACGACCGTGACGATCTCGGTTGCATTCGGGTGCCCCTACGACGGCGAGGTGTCGATCAGGGCCGTGGTCGAACTGGCCGCAAGAGCCGCGGCGTGCGGGGCGGAAGAGATCGCTCTGGGAGACACGATCGGCGTCGCCGCACCGGGCGATGTGGTCCAGCGCTTCGCGGCAACCGCGGCCGTTGCCGGTGAGGCTCGCCTGCGAGGCCACTTCCACGACACCCGCAACACGGGTGTCGCCAACGTCTACGCCGCCCTCACGGCGGGCGTAGACGTCGTCGACGCATCCGTTGGAGGTGCCGGCGGATGTCCGTTCGCACCCAACGCCACCGGCAACGTGCCGACGGAGGACGTGTTGTATGCGCTCCACCGCATGGGTATCGCCACGGGTATCGACCTCGACGCAACCATCGCCACCGGGGAGTGGCTGGGAAGCCGGCTCGGCAAGACCCTGCCTGCTGCGCTGGCCCGAGCAGGCGGGTTCCCCGCCGGCGACTGAGG
This sequence comes from Acidimicrobiia bacterium, assembly GCA_965216945.1. GTDB lineage: Bacteria > Actinomycetota > Acidimicrobiia > Spongiisociales > UBA5794 > DATHZQ01. Next base: position 2,449,738 of record CBDCGU010000003.1, read on the forward strand.
TCCGAGGACGCCCCCACCCTGCAGGCAGTGCCACGCCCATGACATCGGCGATCCTGACCGTCCTGGACGCGGTGGATGTTGTGAGTCGGCGAGGGACGTGGATTGCGTTTCGTCTCGATCACCCGGAGTGTGAGGCGGGACGACGCCTTGCGGTTCGTGACACAACGCTGACTCCGTCCCATCCATTCGACCCTTCCTGTCCCGTTGCGATACCAACGCCCGGCCCTGGCGACCGATGGAGGCACCCGGCACCGTGGAGGGGATCACGCGATCTGCCGCGAAAGGAGGCCGTTGGTGGACACGAGGCTCGCCAACCCCGGACCGCTCGGGCTGATGGGGTTCGGCATGACCACGATCCTGCTCAACATTCACAACGCAGGTTTCTTCGAGATCAGTGCGGTGATCCTGTCGATGGGGATCTTCTACGGCGGACTCGCTCAAGTCATCGCCGGGCGGATGGAGTTCCACAAGGGGAACACGTTCGGCGTGACCGCGTTCACGTCCTACGGGCTGTTCTGGATGTCGCTCGTCGCCCTGCTGCTCTTGCCCGAGTTCGGCTGGGCCGAGGCCACGCCGACCGCGTTCATGGGCTGGTACCTGTTCTTGTGGGGCGTGTTCACGCTGTTCATGTTCTTCGGGACGCTCAAGGGTGTCACGATGCTGCAGTTCGTGTTCGCCACGCTCGCAGTGCTCTTCTTCCTCCTCGCCATCGGTGATTGGACCGGCAACGAGACAATCACCAGGATCGCCGGCTGGGAGGGCATCCTGTGCGGTGCCAGCGCCTTCTACCTCGCAATGGGCGAAGTGGTGAATGAGGCGCTCGATCGAACCGTGCTGCCGATCGACGTCGCCCATCTCCCGCGCCTGCGGAGGCATGAGGTTCGGCATCGTGGAGTGACGGCCCACTGAGCTTCACGCACAGACGCCGCGTGGAGGCGGCGCCTCGACCGCCCTAATCTCGGCTCGCCGTATCAGGGGGCCGGAGCGCATGATCGATCAACCGTCCAAGCCGTCGCCGGCGGTGCACGCCGCCGGTGTGGCCGGCGATCCGCTCTGGTACAAGGACGCCATCATCTACGAGGTCCATGTGCGGGCCTTCGCCGACTCGGACGGCGACGGTATCGGTGACTTTCGCGGCCTCAGCTCCCGACTCGGGTACCTTCAAGATCTCGGCATCACTGCGGTGTGGCTGCTCCCGTTCTATCCCTCGCCACTCCGTGACGACGGCTACGACATCGCCGACTACTTCGACGTCCACCCCTCGTACGGCACGATCGACGACTTCGGTGAGTTTCTGGGTGCGGCCCACGAGCGGGGCATCCGGGTGATCACCGAGCTGGTCATCAACCACACGTCGGATCAACACCCGTGGTTCCAGCGGGCCAGGAGGGCGGAGCCGGGATCCCCGGATCGAGACTTCTACGTGTGGAGTGACACGCCGGACCGTTACCCCGAGGTGCGCATCATCTTCCAGGACACCGAGACGTCCAACTGGACATGGGATCCCGTGGCCAAGGCGTACTACTGGCATCGGTTCTTCTCGCATCAACCCGATCTCAACTACGACAATCCGGCCGTCCGGACGGCCGTGCACGGTGCTCTCGATTTCTGGCTCGACATGGGGGTCGATGGGCTCCGTCTCGACGCCATTCCCTACTTGTACGAGCGCGACGGCACGAACGGTGAGAACCTGCCCGAGACCCACGAGGAACTGAGGATCCTGCGGCGCCACATCGACGAGCGGTACGAGAACCGGATGTTGCTCGCCGAAGCGAACCAATGGCCGGAAGATGCCGTGGCCTACTTCGGCGACGGCGACGAGTGCCACATGTCATTCCATTTTCCTTTGATGCCGCGGCTGTTCATGTCGATCCAGATGGAGAATCGGTTCCCGATCATCGACATCCTCGAGCAGACGCCACCGATTCCGGACAACAGCCAATGGGCGATCTTCCTGCGCAACCACGACGAGCTGACTCTCGAGATGGTGACCGAGGAGGAACGGGAGTTCATGTATCGCACCTACGCCGAGGATCGGCGAGCTCGCCTCAATCTCGGGATCCGGCGAAGGCTGGCCCCGCTGCTCGACAACGATCGGCGCAAGATCGAGCTCCTCAACGTCCTGCTCTACTCACTGCCCGGCACCCCGGTCGTCTACTACGGCGACGAGATCGGGATGGGTGACAACATCTTCCTCGGCGACCGCAACGGCGTGCGTACCCCCATGCAGTGGACCGCAGGACGCAACGCCGGGTTTTCCACGGCCAACCCCCAAGAGCTGTACTTCCCGGTCATCATCGACCCCCAGTACCACTACGAGTCGGTGAACGTCGAGGCGCAGCTCGCCAACGCCGGGTCGCTGCTGTGGTGGACGAGACGCATGATGGCGTTGCGCAAGCGTCACCCGGTGCTGGGCCGTGGCGCCATCGAGTTTCTCCAGCCCGACAACAGCCGGGTGCTTGCGTTCCTTCGCGAGGACGAGCACGAGACGCTGCTGGTCGTGGCGAATCTGTCTCGCTTCAGCCAGTACGTCGAGATCGACCTGAGTCCGCTGGCAGGTGCCGGCGTCGTCGAGCTGTTCGGCCGCTCCGAGTTTCCCCGCGTCACCGAGCAGCCGTATGTCCTGACCCTCGGACCGCATGCTTTCTATTGGTTCGCTTTGGAGCCCGCCGACGAGTCCCCCCCGGTCGACGACCTCCCCGTGCTCGACGCAGGCGGCGTGGAAGCTGCGGAGGGGCGCGACACCCCACTCGCTCACGCTCTGGCCGGGCACGTCGCCACCCGTTCGTGGTACTTCGACCGGTTCCAGCCGATCCTGAGCCGCAACGTCGACGTCATCCACCGGTTCGGCGAGGGCGGCGACGGCTGGATGCTCACCGTGGTCGAACTGGACTACCCGGAGGGTCAACCAGCTCGGTATCTGATGCCGCTCGGCACTCTGTGGGGCGTGCAGTCCGGGCTCGCCGAACTGCCGGATGAAGCGGTCGTCGCCACGGTCCGCCGTGGCGACCAGGAGGGCGTGCTGGTCGACGCCACTTGGCTGCCGCAGGCGCAGTCGGACCTCCTGGCGATGATGCACGACCCCGCCGGCCCCCACGAAGCGTCCATCCGGGTGACATATCCGGGCGAGGAGATCCCCGAGGCCGGTCCCTGCGAGCTGGTCGACGACTCGGGCGAAGGGCACACACTTCTCACCTTCGGCGCCGACGTCGTCCTGCGGCTGATTCGCCGCCTCGAGTCGGGGGTCTACCCGGACCGAGAAATGCGCCAGTTCCTCACCCGGAACACCGACTTTGCGGGATTCCCGCCCTTGCTTGCGGCCGCAGATTCCACTCGGATGGCCGGTGCCACGGCGCTGGCCACCTTGGAGACGTTCGTGCCCAACGAGGGCACTGCGCTCGAGCAGACGATCGATTCGCTGCGCCGCTTCTACGAGGCCATCGGAACGCTGACGCCGGAACAGCGAGCGGCCCCGGAAGGCGCCGCCATGACAGGTCCGCATCTGGACGACCTGCTGTCCCCGGATCTTGCAGCCGCCGAGCTGCTGGGTGAGATGACGGCGGCGCTGCACCTGGCATTGGCATCCTCCCATGAGGACCCGGCGTTCCGTCCGGAGCCGTTCACCACCTTGTATCAGCGCTCGCTGTATCAGTCGCTGCGGACCGACGTGCGCCAGGTGTTGCGGACCGTCCGCAAGCGCCCCGGCCTCGACCCCGAGCTCGGTGGGGCGGTTGATGCGCTGCTCCGCGGCGAGCCTGCCCTACTCAACGTCCTGCGGCGGGTGGCGGCGGAGAAGATGGACGGCGTGCGGATACGTTGCCACGGCGACTACCGGCTCGACGAGGTGCTGTTCACGGGCACGGACTACGTCATCTTCGACTTCACGGGCGACACCACCCGCCCCATGAGCCAGCGCCGCATCAAGGCGTCGCCGGCCCGCGACCTCGCCGAGATGTTGCGTTCGTTCGACTATGCGGCGCACGTGGCGCTCCAAGCCGAGATCGATTCGGGGGCGGTGCCGGAGGATGCGGTAGCCGTGTTTCGCAGCTGGGCGGCGGCGTGGCACGCCCACGTGGGTGCTGCGTTCGTCGAACGTTATCTGGAGAGCGGGGGAGCACGGCTCGTTCCGAGCGAACGAAGGCACTTGCGCTGGCTCCTCGAGGGATATGCGGTCGAGAAAGCCGTGCACGAGCTGCGCTGGGAGGTCGACCACCGGCCCCATCTGGCGTTCATCCCGATCGGCGCCCTGCAACGCTCCGTCGGCTTGGCCGGCGATTGACGGTGCCGGGTCGGCCCGGTCGCCGGTACCGATCCCGAGTCCACCGGTCAAGACGTGACGATGGTGGCGTCGTCGCTTGTCCCGACGTCCACCAGTGCATCAGGATCGACGACCAAGCGGGCTTCTCCCGACAGTGATCCGAGCACGGTGCGCACCGACGTGAGCGACACCGTGGCGTCGCTCGCGTCGATATCGGCGCGCCTCGCCCTGAGCCCCGAAAGGCTGAGTCGGGCACCGTCGCGCGCCACGAGCTCCACCTGGTCGACGCGACCCGTTGCCGAGATGCCTGCCCCTCCTGCCGCCTCCAGGTAGGTCAATGCCGGTAGAACCACTTCGACACGGCGGTTGCCCCCCGGAGGGAACGTGACCGCATCGTCGAGACGGACCATGAGCGTGCCGCCGGATACCTCGGTGACGACCTGATCGACGACATTGTCGTCGTAGTGGACCGTGACGGTTGGTGCGGCGATCGGGTCGACCACCACTCGGATGTCGAGGAGGCCGAAGGCTTCGATGCGTTCGAACGTCGTGACGTCGCGGGCTTGGCTGACGATCTCACCGGACGCATCGACGGCGCCTCCGCCGCACGCGGTGAGGGCCAGCATGAGTGCCGTCAGCAGCAGGATCGAGGGGCTTCTCACGAGGGCGTTGCTCGGTTCAGCGATGGCTAGGGGCTGTCTGCATGTTGTCATCAGCATCACAGGTCGGGACGGCCAAGGCGACCGGGGGAAGCACGAGTGCCTCCGGTACGATCTGGCGCCGCCCCATCGCCGTCGCATCTGCGGGCGGAAGCCGACATCGCTGCCCATCTGTGCGCCGTCGGCATTCCCCGGCGGCGCAGGGAAGAATGAGCCGGACGGCCCACTCGGATCGTTTTTGCGAGATGGTACGTTTTGCTCACTATGTCGGTGGTGGGCTCTGTTGTAGGCACGGCATTGGCGATCGCGCTCGGTGCCCTTGGTTGGAGCCTGTCGTCGGATGCGCGGCGCCACACCGAGCAGCGGCGGTTCGATCGGGAGTTCGAGCGCATCGTGCGCCAGCTCGACGGAACCCGGTGACGCGTCAGATTCCCAGTTGGCGGGCTGCCAGGTCGCGCATGATCTCCTCTGATCCACCGCCGATGGCGTTGACACGCACCTCCCGGTAGATCCGCTCCACCGGGTTGCCACGAAGGTAGCTGGCGCCGCCGAGAACCTGGGCGGCTTCCCGGGCGCAGAGCTCCATGGTGAGGCTGGCCTGAACCTTGCATTCGGCCAGTTCCGCCACCGGCTTGTCGCCCTGGGAGACGCGCCACGCAAGCTGTTCCATCCACGCTCTCGTGGCGTTGATGGTGCGGTCCATCTCGACGAGCTTGTGCCGGATCACCTGGTGATCGCCGAGCCGGCGACCGAACGTCTCCCGCTCCCGCGCCCATCTGAGCGCCTCGTCGAAACACACCCGAGAGGCTCCGACCATGCCGGCGATCATGAAGAGCCGCTCGTAGTTGAAGTTCTCCATGATGATGCGGAAGCCTGCGTTCTCGGTGCCGAGCAGGTACTTCGCCGGCACCCGGCAGTTGTCGAAGTACAACGTTGCGGTGTCCGAGCACCACCATCCCATCTTGGTGAGCGGCGTGGCGGAGAAGCCGTCAGCCGTGGCCGGGACGACGAGCAGCGAGACTCCCGCCGGGCCCGGCCCGCCCGTGCGCACGGCCGTCGTGATGTAGTCGGCGCGGAGCCCCGACGTGATGAACGTCTTCTGCCCGGTGACGACGAAGTGATCGCCGTCCCTCACCGCCCTCGTCTCGAGATTGGCGACGTCGGACCCACCACTCGGCTCCGTGATCGCCAGGGCACAGACGAGGTCGCCCGCGAGCATGCCGGGGAGGATCTCCGCCTTCACCTCGTCGGTTCCGGCGCGGTTGATGGGTGGCCCTCCGATGTAGTTGGAGAACAACGACGCCCCGATTCCGCCTGCGCCGCTCCTGGCGATCTCCTCGGACAGGATGCAGAGCAGGATCGGGTCGTGGCTGCCCATGCCGCCGAATTCGGTGTCGAAGCCGATACCGAACATTCCGAGTTCGCCGGCCTTGCGATACAGCTCACGGGGGAACTCGCCGGCCTCGTCCCATTCGTTGGCGAAGGGTGTGATCTCGGTGGCGACGAACTCGCGGATCGTATGACGAAAGAGACCGTGCTCCTCGGTGTAGATCGGGAGGGTCGTCGTCGAGCTCGTCTCGGCCATGGGCCGAATGTAGTGGGCGCAGCCGGCGAGCGGTCGGGGGCGGGGCACTAGGTTGCTCGCGACCGAACCGTCCGTTACCGGGGGACCCTGGTGAGCTCGATAGGCACAGCGTTGCGCAGCAGGCTGGACACCGGCTCCGCCGAGTACCAGGCGAACCTCGCAGCCATGCAGGCGCTGTGGGACGAGGTCGCCGCCCAGCTCGCCCTGGTGCCGGGAATCGGCGGGCAGCGCTACGTGGACCGCCACCGCCGCCGTGGCAAGCTGTTGGTGCGTGAGCGGATCGAGATCCTCGTCGATGCCGACACTCCGTTTCTCGAGCTGAGCCCTCTGGCCGGCTGGGGCACTCAGGATCCGATCGGGGTGGGTGTCGTGACCGGCATCGGCGTCGTCGAGGGCGTGGAATGCGCCATCACCGGATCCGACATGACCTACAAGGGGGGATCGGCGAACCCGACCACGCTCACCAAGACCCTGCGCTTCTTCGACATCGCCAGGCAGAACCGGCTGCCGGTGATCGTGCTCAGTGAGTCGGCCGGTGCCGATCTGCCCCGCCAGGCGGACATCTTCGTTCGTGGCGGCCAGCAGTTCCGCAACCTCACCCAGCTCTCCAAGTTGGGTATCCCCTCGATCACCGTCGCATTCGGACCGAACACTGCCGGCGGCGCCTACGTCCCCGGGATGTCCGACTACTCGGTGTTCGTCAGGGAGCGAGGCACGGCGTATCTCGGAGGGCCGCCCCTCGTGAAGATGGCGATCGACGAGGTCGTGGACGAGGAGGCACTCGGCGGGGCCGAGATGCACTCGCGGACGAGCGGGTTGTCCGACTACCTGGCCGTCGATGAGATGGATGCGCTCCGCATCACCAGGCAGATCGTGCGCCACCTCCGCTGGCGCAAACTGGGGCCCGGCCCCAGCGAGCAAGGCGATCCGCCGCTCTACGACCCCGCCGAGCTGCTGGGCTGCGCCTCGGCCGATGTGCGCATCCCGTTCGACATTCGTGAGGTCTACGCCCGCCTGCTCGACGGGTCCCGATTCGAGGAGTTCAAGCCGCTGTTCGGAGCACAGCTCGTGTGTGGCTGGGGATCGATCCACGGTTTCCCCGTCGGCCTTCTCGGCAACAACGGGATTCTGTTCTCCGAGGAGGCGAAGAAGGCAGCCCAATTCATCCAGTTGTGCAACCGGACCGACACGCCGCTGGTGTTCTTGCACAACATCACCGGCTTCATGGTCGGCTCGAAGGCGGAGCAGGGCGGGATCATCGTCAACGGGGCCAAGATGATCAACGCCGTCTCCAACTCCACCGTGCCGCATTTCAACCTGATGGTGGGGGCCAGCTACGGGGCGGGAAACTACGGCATGGCGGGCAACGCGTATGACCCCCGCTTCATCTTCTCGTGGCCCAACCACAGGATCGCGGTGATGGGGGGCAAGCAGCTCGCCGGGGTCATGGAGATCATCTCCCGCAACTCCGCAGCCAAACGCGGACTGGAGATCGAGGAGGCCGCGCTGACCGCCCAGACGGCGATGTTGGAGACGCAGATCGACAACGAGTCGACGGCGCTGTTTGCAACCGGCCGCGTGTGGGACGACGGCATCATCCACCCGGGCGACTCCCGCACCGTGCTGGGCATGGCGCTGTCCGCCGCACACAGCAACCTCGTACGTGGCGCGACCGAGTTCGGCGTATGGAGGCACTGATGAGCCGGCGCCTGCGCAAGCTGCTGATCGCAAACCGTGGCGAGATCGCCGTCCGTGTCGCCGCCACCGCTCACCGCATGGGCCTCGGGACGGTTGGCTTGTATGCGGAGCCCGATGCCAATGCCCCCCACGTCGATGCGGTCGATCGGGCTGTCGCTCTCGGGGGAGCGACCCCCGCCGATTCGTATCTGCGCACCGACGCCGTGCTGAAGGCCGCATTGGAGAACGGGTGTGACGCCGTCCATCCGGGCTACGGGTTCCTCGCCGAGAACCCGGATTTCGCCCAACAGGTGGTCGATGCCGGGCTCGTGTGGGTCGGCCCGAGCCCGCAACAGATCGCATCTCTGGGCGACAAGATACGCGCCAAACAGATCGCAGCCGAGGCAGGGGTTCCCACGGCCTCCGCCGTGCGCGTGACGCCGGGAGAGCCGGCTCCGGACGTTGCCCTGCCGATCCTGGTGAAAGCGGCTGCCGGTGGTGGGGGGCGCGGCATGCGGGTGGTGCGCACCCGCCACGACCTGGAGGATGCCGTCGAAGCGGCATCTCGCGAAGCGGCGTCCGCATTCGGCGACGGGACGGTGTTCCTGGAGCCGTTCATCGAGAAGGGTCGCCACGTCGAGGTGCAGATCATGGGAGACCGCCACGGCTCGGTGATCCACCTGGGAGACCGGGAGTGCTCGATTCAGCGGCGCAACCAGAAGATCCTGGAGGAGGCGCCCTCCGCGGGCATCACTGCAGAGACGCGGCAGGCGCTGTTGAACGGTGCGGTGGCGCTGGCCAAGCACGTCGGGTATGACAATGCCGGCACGGTTGAGTTTCTCGTCGCGGCAGATGGCACGGTCAGCTTCCTCGAGGTGAACGCACGGCTCCAGGTGGAGCATCCGGTCACCGAGGCGGTGACCGGTCTCGATCTCGTCGAGTTGCAGTTGAAGATCGCGGCTGGCGAGCCCCTTCCGGTGACGCAGGATGACGTGACGTTCGCCGGACACGCCATCGAGGTGCGGCTCGTGGCCGAGGACCCCGCAGCCGGCTGGCTGCCTTCCACCGGCCGAATCGAGCGCTTCGACATCGGTGGCGGCGTCCGCGTCGACAGCGGCGTGCGGGCCGGCACGACGATCACCCCTGACTACGACTCGCTGGTTGCGAAGGTGATCGCGCACGCCCCGACCCGCGGAGAAGCAGCGGCGCGCCTCGCCAGGTCGCTGCGCACCGCAGCCATCGTCGGCCCGCGGACCAATGTGGCGAGCCTGGTGGCGGTGCTGGAGGACGAGCACTTTGCAGCCGCCGAGACGCCAACCTCCTATCTGGACGACCATCCCGATGTCGTGGCGGCAACGGGTCCCGAAGGCGACGACCGGGTGGCGCTCCTGCTGGGCGCCGTCTTCGCCGCCGAGCAGGCGTCTCGGTCTGCCGATCCCGCGACGGGATTCGCTCCTTCTGGCTGGCGCAACCTGCGCACCACCGGTCAGCGGCAGCTCTGGCAGCTCGGCGACGAGGAGCTGCACGTCGAGTACGTGATGCGTGGGTCCGGGGCGGCACTCGTGATGCTGGGCGTCCCACCGGCGCCCGGGGATGACGGAAGCCTGCCCGAGGATGCACGTCGCCGCATCGATGTGCGTCTGCTCGATCGCTCATCCGATCGTCAGGTGGTGGAGCTCGATGGCGTGCGCCACGTCGTGACGGTCTCGACCCACGGATCCGCCGTGCACACCGCCAGCCGCGCCGGGTCGTTGACGTGGACGCGCAGGCCCCGTTTCGAGGTGCACGACACGGACGAGGCCGGCAGCGGACCGGTGTGCCCTCTCCCCGGCACGGTGATCGCCGTGTACGTCGATCCCGGTCAATCCGTCGGCGCGGGCGATGTGCTGATGGTGGTCGAGGCGATGAAGATGGAGCACAAGATCACGACGGTGGCTGCGGCGACCGTGGCTGAGGTGCGCTACGCGGTCGGCGACCGGGTCGACGCCGGCGATCTGCTCGTCAGGCTCGATAGCGAGTGAGCGGAAGCGGGGCCGTCGCAGTCCCCGATCGGTACGTTGGGGGAGACCCGCTGCGTCGAGCCAGGAGGCCCGCATGAACACGATCGTCGTCCGCTACCGCCCCAAGCTCGAGCGCGCCGACGAGAACCAGCGGCTCGTCGAAGCCGTCTTCTCCGAGCTGCGTGAGTCGAGCCCCGAAGGGCTCAGGTACGCCACCTTCCGTCTCGATGATGGCACGTTCGTCCATATCGCAGAGGTCTCGACAGACCCCAATCCCCTCGGGAGCGTCGCGGCCTTTGCCGAGTTCCAGGAGGGTATCGCCGAGCGCTGTGAGCCGGGGGAAGCGCCCAATGCCCAACCCGCCAGCTTGATCGGGAACTACGGCCTCCTCGCCGAGTGAGGGAACAGGGCACTCACCGGCTCCGGTCAGGCCGAGCGCAGTGTGGCCAGAGTCGCCAGGACGGCGGCGACATCTCCTTGCGTGGGGATCCGGTGCGACGCTTGCGTGGGTCCGGGACCGACCTTGATGCCGACGTCGTCCGGGCCGAGGATCGCAAAGGCATCCTCGTCCGTGACGTCATCGCCGAGGAACACGACGGCGTCGACCTCGAGCGCACGACGGAGACGCCTCAGGGCGATGCCCTTGTCGACGTCGGTCAAGCTCAGCTCGACGATCTTCTTGCCTTCCATGACGCGAATACGGGGCCGGGCGGCAGGTCCGGTGAGGACGCTGCGAGCGGCGTCGTCCTGCTGGTGACCGGCGACGTCGCGATAGTGAAACACGACACCGGCCGGCTTGATCTCGACGCGGCTGCCGGGAAACCGGGTGGCGATGCGGGCCATCTCGTCGGCAATGCCGTCCCGCAGTGCCTCTCGAGAGCCGGAGAGCACTCGATCGGCGGTGGCCTCGGCTCCGTGACTGCCGAGCAAGACCACACCCTCGGGCTCCCCGGACAGCCGGCGCAGATCGGCCAGGGTGCGCCCCGAGATGAGTGCGACGTGAGTGTCAGGAGCGGTGGCGAGGTGTGTGAGCGACGTGATGGCGCCCCGGTCGGGGAGCGCACTGTCCGGATCCGAGACGATCGGCGCCAGGACCCCGTCGTAGTCGGACGCCACCAGCAACGATCGGGATCGGGCGATCTCGCGCAGCGCCGCGTCGAGGCCGGTCACGACTGGGAGGGTGCTGAACAGCGCCGGTCGGGACCCGAACCGGTGCGGCCGGTGACTCGCGCACATCCGACCACCGCACCCAGCAGTCCGGTCCACGGTGTCATGGTCGGTGCCCTCCTAGTGCATCCAGGCACTCGTCGGCCCATTGGTAGACGTCGTGGTTGCGAACGATGCGGCGCAGCGAGCGCATCCGCCGCCGCATCGGACGAGGTTCCATGGCGACGGCACGTTCCAGCGTGTCGACGACGGCATCGATGTCGTGCGGGTTCACGAGCAACGCCGCTCGTAGCTGCTCGGCGGCGCCGGCGAACTCCGAGAGCACCAAGACGCCGGTGTCATCGGTGCGGGTGGCGACGTATTCCTTGGCGACCAGGTTCATGCCGTCTCGCAGCGGTGTGACCAGCATCACGTCGGCAGCGATGTAGAGGCGGATCAGCTCTTCGAGCGGCAGACTGCGGTACATGTATTGCACGGGCACGTAGTCGAGCTGCCCCAGCTGGCCGTTGACGTTCCCCACGACCTCCTCGATCTGGCTGCGCATACCCTGGTAGGCGGGTACGTTCTCCCGGCTCGGAACGGCCACCTGGAGGAACTGGTAGCGCTGGTCGGGGTGACGTGCGACGAGGCCGGCGAATGCCTTGATACGGACGTCGATGCCCTTGGTGTAGTCGAGACGGTCGACTCCAAGGATCAACCGAGTGGGGTCTCCGAGCCGGGCCCGCAGTTCAGCAACCTCGGCGAGCGTTGAGGGGGCGCTTGCCATGGCGGCGAATTGATCGGCGTCGATCGCGATCGGTGCCACCTGGACGCGGATGTGACGGCCACGAAAGTGCAGCTCCTGCGACGTGCCCGTTGCGTCGGTGAAACGGCGTGCGGCGCGGGTGAACGCCAGCGCACTCTGCCGGGTCTGGAACGCGACGACGTCCGATCCGAGCAGCCCCTCCAAGATCTCACGCCGCCAGGGAAGCCGGGCGAACAGCTCCAGCGGAGGAAACGGGATGTGAAGGTAGAACCCGATGGCGAGATCCGGCCGCCGGTCGCGCATCATCCGCGGCACGAGCTGGAGCTGGTAGTCCTGCACCCACACGATCTCGTCGGGTCCGACGGTGCGCAGCGCGGCCTCCGCATAGAGCGTGTTCACCCGTTCATACGGCCGCCACCAATGCCGGTGGAACTCGGGGGTCACGAGAGCGTCGTGGTACAGGGGCCACAACGTCCCGTTACAGAACCCTTCGTAGAAGCCTTCGAGCTGCTCGCGGGAGAGCCGCACCGGCACTTGGGCGATACCGGCGTGCTCGAACGGCTCGAGGTCCAGATCGGGAGCACCGGCCCAACCCACCCAGGCGCCCTCGCTCTCGCGCAGGATGGGCTCGAGGGCCCGCACCAGCCCGCCAGGGCTCATCGTCCACTGGCCGTTGGGGAGGCTGCTGACAGGCAGACGGTTGGCTACGACGACGATGCGGCGTCTGGTCGGCATTGCGCAGACCCTAACGATGCTGCGGTTGATGGCGAATCGTCGTGTCGGGACGACCGGCCCTTCTGCCCTGCCGGCAGCGCCGAATAGGCTGATGTGATGGATGTCGACCGTGCCGTCCCCGGCCTCCTCACCGGCACCATCCGGACACGCCGCGTCGGCCGCTGGAGGTTCCCCGTCGAGGAGCTGACCGCCGATGGCCGCACCGTGGCTCAGCTTGGCCGCAACGGCTCGATCCGCATCTTCTTCGGTCCGGGCCGCCGGGTGCGGCTGGAGGACGGCACGGAGTGGCGGATCAAGGCAGCTACGTCGTCACGGCACATCGTTCCTGTCATCCGCTCGTCGAAAGGGACCATTGCGATCTCGGGTCCGCTCCACGCCAAGCGGAGTTACGGCATCAACGGCAAGGACTTTGCCTACTACCTCATCCCGCTCGACCGCTCGGGGCTGCGACGGCCCGGCCAATGGGCGTTGCGGAGGCACGAGACCGAGGTCGCCCTCATCCATGATCGGTCCCACACCGTCGAGGCGGTGGAGCCCGTGCCGCTGGCGGCGATCCTCATGGCCTTCACGCTGATGACGCACGGCATCCCCGGGGAGGCGAACATGACGCCGCGCCGCGACTGATTGCCGGGCCCACAACCCGTCCCCAGCCCCAGCCGACCGAGTCCCCGCCTGTCGGCGGGGCCTCTATTCTCCGGCGGAGATGTCGGTCCCCGTTTCGTTCCTCTCTGATTTCGGTCGCGTCGACGAGTTCGTCGGCGTCGTACATGGCGTGATCGCCCGTATTGCTCCCGATGTGCGTGTGATCGACATTGGTCACGATTTCCCCCGAGGTGACGTGCGGGCTGGGGCGCTGGCTCTGCTGCGGGCCGTGCAATACATGCCCGAGGGCGTTGCGCTTGCGGTGGTCGACCCGGGTGTCGGCACGTCGAGGAGGGCGATCTGTGCGCGCACCCCGTGGGGCCACTTCATCGGTCCCGACAACGGGCTGATTGCGCCGGCGGTTGCGATGGTTGGAGGCGCCGACCGGATCGTCTCGATCGAGAATCCCGAGCTGCAACTGCCCGCCGAGGGGGCCACCTTCCACGGACGCGACCTCTTCGGCCCCGCTGCGGCAGTGATTGCATCGCGCCAGGCGACGATCGACGAGCTCGGCCCCGTGGTGGAAGCCGGCGGTGTCACGCCGCTCATGATCCCGCTCGTCGAGCACCGCGACGGTGCTGCGGTTGGCGAGGTGCTCTGGATCGACCACTTCGGCAATGCACAGACCAATGTGACACCCGCGGACCTGCAGATGCTCGGTGTGGCGGAAGGCGACGATCTGGTGCTACGAATCGGTGCGTCCGAGCACCGGTTGCGCTGGGTGGGCGTCTACGGGGACGTCGAGCCGGGGGAGGGACTCATCCACGTCGACTCGTATGGCCAGGTGGCCCTGGCGGTGCGTGGTGGCAGGGCGGACGAGGCGTTTCCGATCGCAGCCAACGTGGCACTCACTCTGTATCGCCCGTCGGGCGGCAACCGCATCGAGATTCATGGCGTGAATCCGGAGGTCTGAGCCTTGATGATGAAGGCAGCCAGGATGAGCACGAGGAGGCCCAGGATCACGGCTGCCGTGGTCGGTCGCATGCCGCGGACGATAGTGCTGTGAGCGCTGCACACGGCGGGCCGCGGGTCACCTGGTACACGAAGCCGAACTGCGGTCTGTGCGACGATGCTTGGCCCCACGTGGCCCGGTCCGCTCGTTTCCTCCGGATCGGGGTCGATCGTGTCGACGTGGCGGAGGATGCCGGGTTGCGATCACGTTACGGCAGGCGCCTCCCGGTGCTGGCGGTCGGCGACGCCGTGCTCGCAGAAGGCGTCATCAGTCGTGGCGAGGCGTGGCGGGCGATGCTGCGGCTGAGGTTCGGGCGGTAGCGCCGGTCTCGGCTTGGGTGCGGATGCGCGCCTGCTCGCGGATGCGACGCTTGGAGCGTTTGTTGAGCCAAGCCACGAGACCGGCGAGACCGATGAACCCGAAGAAGATCGTGAGGCCGATGAGCCAGTCGTTGCCACCGGAGGCTCCCTGGAGCGCCTCCGCTCTCAGTGCGTCCTGCCAGGCCTTCTCGATTTCAGCCCAGCGCTGCGGATCCGGGTCGCTGAGAACCTCGACACCGTGCTGGTCGACCGCCCATTGCACCATGTCCGAGAGCGGGGATTCCTGGAACTGAGGGTTCCATGAGTACACCGGTGGTTGAGCGGCCCAGGCCCAGTCGGTGGCTTCGATGCCTTGGCCACTGGGATCACGGAAGAAGGCGCCTCCTCGCATCTGGCTGTGGTGGAGCTCGAGCTTGCCGGCCGCCCGCGCCAGATACCACTGGCCGATGACGGTGGCCAGGGGCTCCGGATAACCCGCTGCACCCTGGCGTGCGGCCACGTCCCACAACACGGCGTAGGCGAGACCAAACGCATTGGTCTCCGCAAACAGCCGGCTGTCGAGTGTGTTGACGTAGACGGTGCCATCTTCGTTGAACACGGCTGCGTGGAGGAGCTGGCCCTCCGGTACGAGTCCGGTCGCATCGAGGCCGTCCTCCGTGCCGAACACACACAGGCTGAGCGGCGGCACGGATCCGAAGTCCTCCTCGAGGACCCGGGCCATCGCCCCCGCTTCGTCGGCGAGCCGGAGCCCGAGACCGTCGCCGACCGAGGGGGTGGCGGAGACGACGAGCAGGTCGGTCTGGCCGGTGGAACGCCACTCGACGTCGGGGTACCGATCTCCGCACCCGGCGTGGGCCGGTGCGGCCACGGCGATGCCGACGGCGAACAGAGCCGCAACGAGGGCGGCGATTGCGGAGAGAGTGCGATACGCCACGGCTCCATCGTATCGGGGGGCGGACCGGTTGTGGCCGAGGTCGGTCCTGCGGATAGGGCCGGACGGCCCGCTGTGCGGCGGAGGTCGTGCATTGTTTCACTAAATTGCTGTGACGTGAGACCATCCATCCCGCCCGCCACCGTGTCGCGGCTCCCGATCTATCTGCGGACGCTTGCCGATCTTCCGGCATCCCAGGCCACGTGCTCATCGGAGCAGATGGCGTCGCTCGCAGGCGTGAACTCGGCCCAGGTGCGCAAAGACTTGTCGTTTCTGGGATCACATGGGACTCGCGGGGTCGGCTACGGCATCGCCGAACTGCGCGATCAGCTACGGCGTGCGCTGGGTCTGACGACCGAATACGCCGTCATGATCGTGGGCGCAGGGAATTTGGGCAGCGCGCTGAGCAACTATGGCGGCTTTGGAACGTGGGGCTTCGAGGTCGTGGCGATTGTGGACGCCGACCCGGCGAAGATCGGCACCACCGTTGCCGGCATCCCAGTCGAACCCATCGACACCCTGGAGCAGATCGTTGCGCAGCGCGCCGTGCAGATCGCCATCATCGCCACCCCGTCCCGTGCCGCCCAGGAGGTCGCCAACCGGGTGATCGGGTCGGGAGTGCGCTCGATCCTCAACTTCGCACCGGCGGTGCTGGACGTGCCCGAGGGCGTCAAGGTTCGTCGGGTCGATCTGTCCACCGAGCTGCAGATCCTCACCTACCACCTGCAGCATTAGCCGGGCCACCTGTGGCACGAGGGCCGGCATGGACGGCGGGCGTGGCGGACGGGCGATGCGAGGTCGACACGGGCTGTGATCGATGCCCGGTCGCCGGTACCCGGTCCGGCTCCGCTCAGGCTGCGGCGTCTTCTCGCTCGTAGCGGTCGAGGGCGACGACGAACATCACGAAGAGCACGAAGGACGCCAAGGTGACTGCGATCGCCGGTATCCGAATCTGGAAGGCGTTGAGCCCTTCCGTGTTCGCCGGACGCAGACCACGCGGTGCGTAGATCACGAAGAGCATGCTGCCGACCACCATCCAGCCGAAGGTGGCGGCGCCGGTGACGAGGAAGCCGAGGCGGGCACCCAGGTTGGTGTACAACAGGAGGTATCCCGTGCCGATGAAAGAGACGATGGCGACCACCGTGATCAGAATGCCGCGTGCTGCGATGGAGAAGTCCGAAGTCTCCCCCGTTGTGCCGTCGACTTGCTTGAAGACCGCGTCGTAGGCGTCGCCGAGCCAGGCCCGGAGCTGGGGGACGAACGCAAGGACGGAGATCACGATGGCGATGACGCCGATCCACTCCAGAGCCGACAGGCCACGCTCGTCGTGATGCAAACGCAAGGCGATCGGGTCGGTGTGCTTCATCACAGTGACCTCTCGTAGGCGACGATGAGGGCGATGTCCTCGGCGCTGAGGATCTGTCCGAATCCGGGCATCCGTCCCGAGCCCAAGCCGTTGATGCCGTAGCTCTCGTTGTCGACGGTCCCGCGGATGACGAACTGGATCTGGTCCTCCACGTCGGGGAACTGGATGAGGGAGCGGCCGTCGAGCAGTGACGGTCCCCACGCACCGCTGCCGGCGCCCTGCTCGAAGGCAACTCCGGCCTGGTAGCCGCCGGTGTGGCAGCGGGCGCAGTATCCGTTGAACAGTCCGACCGCCCGCTCGGCCTCGCCGGTCGACAGCCCGGTTGCGGCAGCGACCTCGGCGAAGTCGACCTCCCACAACCGCTGCTCGGCGGACTCCTCCAAGAACGCCAGTCCGCTCTCGACCCTGTCGAGGAACACGTCCTGACGGTCGGTGATGACCCCGAGCGTGAGGTGCGCAGTGTCGAGATCCAGCAGGAAGGCCTCGGTTCGGGCCAGATCCTGGACCGGTGCTCCGGTGAGATCCGTTCCCGTGAACGCATTGTCGGGATCGAGTTCCAGCCCGTAGAGGTTGGTGAACGCCGGGTCCTGGATCATCTCGACTTCGGCGATGCGGTTGCCATCGTCGTCCAGCACGGGCGCTCCTTCGGCATCGACCCGATCGGTCACCTGGCGCACCATCACCGTGCTGTCGATGATTCCGCCGATCTCGGTGAGGCGGCGTTCCACGTCGTCGGTCAGACCGTCGCGATCGGTGTCGGTGCCTGCTTCGCCGCAGCTCGATCCGACCGCAGACGCGGATGCCGGCGTGCACGTTCCGTCGCCGGCCATGAGGAACCGGATCTCGCCGGGGAAGTCTTCGATCACGGCAAACTGGGCCGGCGCCTCCTCGACATCCTCGACCGCAGCCTGCTGCTCGACGAT
Source organism: Acidimicrobiia bacterium (assembly GCA_965216945.1). Taxonomy (GTDB): domain Bacteria; phylum Actinomycetota; class Acidimicrobiia; order Spongiisociales; family UBA5794; genus DATHZQ01. The sequence continues at coordinate 2,467,698 of CBDCGU010000003.1, forward strand.
CTGCCGGGCCACGGTGGCCTCTCCACCTGCGATGCGGGCGAGGGCGTCGGCGACGATGCCCTCGACCTCGTCCAGGGCCTGGCCCTGCGGGATCTGGATCGTCTCCAGGTATGCCATCACCTGATCGACTTCCTGCAACGTCATGGCACCGCCACCTTCGAGCCCGTTGGCGGGCATCGGCGTGCCGGCGCGTCCGAACTCGATCCAGTGCCTCACTTCGTCCTCGTCGAAGCGGAGGAACACGTCGTTGATCGACGGAGCGGTCCAGGCGACGTCGAGGCCGCTGCGTGCTTCGACGAACGGCGCAGCACCGCCACCGCCTTCAGGTCCGTGACAGTTGATGCACGAGAACGTGCTGTACCAGTGCTCGCCTTCCTCCACATCCTTCTCGTGGATCTTCTCGGCGGCGGCGATCTGGCGGTCGCCCTCGTTGATGAAGTAGACGGGCAGTGCCACTGCCAGCACTGCGGCCGAGACCACGGCGACGTTGAGCACGCGTGTGATCCGATTCGTCTCGAGCTCGTCGTCCGACAGGTACGGCTGGAGGTTTTGCGGGGTCTCCTCGGCCAGGCGCGCCCGGCGCCGGCTGTTGATGAACAGGTAGCCGACCCACGCCAGGAAAGCCGCCGCCGCAAGCGTGAGTACGACCGATCCAACGCCCACGTTGGACGGTTCGACCGGTCCGTCCTCTGCGGCAACGGCCAGGAACGGCCGCAGAAGCTCGGTCACACGCACGACGGTCCCTGCGGGTAGGGAATCGTCTTGACCTTGGCCCGCGCCGTCTGCCTCACTTCTCCCGTCAGAACGATCAGCGAGCCCGAGTCGTCGACTTCGACGGCGAAGCGGTCCATGTTGCGGGGTGCCGGGCCCGACTCGTACTCACCGTGGAAGTTGTAGCGGGAGCCGTGGCACGGGCATTCGAATCCTTGCGACGGCACGCACGATGGGACACGACAGCCGAGGTGGACACATCGCTGCCACAGCGCCATGAGCCCCGGTTCGCCCCCCTCGGCCCCGGCCACGACATCGAGACCCTCGAACGAGCTCCCGGCGAGATCGCTCTCTGGGAAGGGGACGATCCAACTCTGCGCCGCGGCGACGAACTTGGGGACGATCGACCCGTCGCTCTGCAGGATCTCGGCGCGCAACTCGTTGAGGGTGCCGACATTGATGGGCGTCCCGAATCCGCCCTTGAGCTTCGGCCACATGAAGGCGAGACCGGCGATGGCGAACTGACCGAGGAAGATGCCGAAGAAGGCGAGCAGGGATCGGTTGAAGAACTTGCGCCGCTCGACTCCCATCTCCGCCGCGGTGAGCTCCTCTCGCTGCTCGAGCGGATCGACGGGCGGTGGTCCCGGCTCGGCGTGCTCGGCGGTCTCAGGTGGCGCCAGCAGGGCGACCGAGGACTCGGTGCCGCTCGCGGCGCGCACCTCGCGACCTTGCAGGTCGGCGCGCCTGGCGCGCTTGTCGAACTCGCCGGTGATGGTGTCTTCTCCGCCGTCGCCCCGCCGGTACGCGATCGTCATCACGCTGATCGTCACCAGCAGCCCTGCGGCTGCCAGTCCGATGATGAAAGCTGCTGTAGCGCTCATGAGTCACCCATCAGAAGTCGAAGAAGATGCCGTCTGCCCACGGGTATGTGAAGTTGAACCCCGGGCCGCGGAAGAATGAGCCATAGATCGTCAGGATCGCGGCAGAGAACAGGAAGAAGCTGAAGATCATGATCGCCAGCTTGCGGTCAGACGGTCGCACCGACGGGTTGCGGTCGATATAGGGGATCACGGCGAGGCCACCGAGCCCGAAGCCAGGTATGAGCACGCCGGCGACCTGGGGATCGAAGTAGGACAGCAGCTCCTGCAGCCCGAGGAAGTACCACGGCGCCTTCGACGGATTGGGCTGCTCATTGAAGTTGGCGAACTCGAGCAGCGGAGCGTCGACGAACACGGAGAAGACGAACAACGCTGCGGTGCAGATCATCAAGGCCACGAACTCGATGGCCACCAGATGCGGCCACGTGTTGACCTTGTCGGTGGGTTCGGCCTTGACCTGCTGGATCGCACCGGCCTTGACGACGGTCAGCAGGCGCTGGGTGCGCACCCCCTCGGGGATGGTGGGTGCGGCAGCGGGGGCCGCGGCGGCGCCGGCGGCGGTCGCCACAGTCGCCGGAACGGGTGCAGGGGTCGCTTCGCCGGCGAATTGCGGCGCTGGTGTGCCATCCCACTTGGCACGTGCGAGGGCGGCGCGGCGCAGCAAGTCGGTGGGAACACCGTATTCGGCGGATTCGGCAGCGAGATCCCGCACGGGGCCACCCCCGGCTGCGGGGGCTGCGGCCGGTGCGGCCGGCTGCGCCTGCGGTGCGGCTGCGGCGGCGGGCTCTGCGGTGGCTGCGGCGGGCGGTACAGCGGCGCCGGTCATCTCGGCGAGCATCGCTTCGACGCTGACACCCTTGGCCTTCGCCTTGGCTTCCACCGATCGCCGGAAGAGCGACTCCGGGATACCTGCAGCCTCGGCGGCTGCCGCCATGTCGGGCGGCCCCGCAGCAGTGGCAGGTGGAGCGGCCTCCGCTTCTGCCACGGGCGCGGGGGCTGCGGGTTCGGGGGCTGCAGGCGCGGGCGGTTCCTCGCCCTTCATCTCGGCGAGTACTTCCTCGACCGTGCGCCCCTCTGCCTTGGCTCTCGCCTCGGCGGAGCGCCGGAGGATATGTTCGGGAATCTCAGCCACAGCGCTCCTTACAGCGGACCGGAGATGCCGCCGTCCTTGCGCACCCGCCAGAAGTGCACCGCCATGAAGATGACGATGACGAACGGCAGGAACAGGACATGGAGAACGTACCAGCGCAGCAGCGTGTCGGGTGTGATCTGTACGCCGCCGATCAACGCAAATGACACTTGGTCGCCGATGACAGGGCTGTAGGCCGCCATGTTGGAACCGACGGTGACCGCCCACAACGCCAGCTGGTCCCACGGCAAGAGGTAGCCGGTGAAGGACAGAAGCAGCGTGAGCAGCAGGAGGATGACGCCGACGACCCAGTTGAACTCCCGGGGTGGTTTGTATGCGCCGTGATAGAACACACGTGCCATGTGGAGGAACACCGTGAGCACCATGGCGTGGGCACCCCAGCGGTGCATGTTGCGAACGAGCTGGCCGAACGCCACGTCGGTGGCCAGCGCCTGGATGTCTTGGAAGGCCTGCGGCGACGTGGGTCGGTAGTAGAACATCAGGAAGATGCCGGTGATCGTCAGCAAGATGAAGAGGAAGAAGCTGAGGCCACCGAGACACAAGGTGTAGGAGAGCCGAACCCCGTGCCGCTTCACCTTCACCGGGTGCAGGTGATAGAGCACGTTGTTCATGATCACGTAGGAGCGGTTGCGGGGGCTGTCCGAGTACCCGTGCCTGAACGGGGACCCGGGACGGAAGATGCTGGACCACGCCTGGCTGGAGCGGATGTGATCGCCCACCTCGGCGAGGCGATCCTTCAGCCCGACCCGGCCGTTGCCATCTCCGTTCGCCACCTCTGCTCCCTCGTGTGCTTCTTCGGCGCCGGCAGTTTCACCGACAGGCGCCGCTGGTCAAAATCCCGCTCCTACCAGCGCATGCCGTAGGAGTAGCCGTTCTTGAAGTCACGCTGTTGAGTGTTGTACTCCCACGGTTTTAGCTCGAATTCCTGCGCCTGATCTGCCAGGGAGCCGGCGAACTTGCCAAGCGTGATCACGCCCGTCGGGCAGCGGTCGATGCAGAGCGCACAGCGGGTGCACTCGTCCTCGTCGACGAGGAAGAATCCCTGGTTCTCGGCGGTGTCGCCAGGGTTGTCGACATTGGTGCCTTCTGCGATGGCGTCGAGCGACAGGTAGTGGATGCACTTCCACGGGCAGATGTCGACGCAGCCTTCGCACAGGATGCACTCCGATTGGTCGATGTGGAGGAACTGCTTCGGTTTGACCGCCGCCTTCAGGTACTCGCCATCCACCGCGGCGAGCTGATAGTCGTCGCGCATCGGCGGTGTCTCGAACCAGATGTCGGTCTTGGCCACGGCGCCCGCTACCTCTCGACCTTGGTGAGGGGCCGGCCGTACGTCGACACGGGCTGCGGTGGCGGTGCCGACTCGGCCCGCTTCTGGTATTCCTGCCACTGGTACATCACGACGGCAGTACCCCCGAGCACCACCACGGCGTACGTGCCGGAGACGATGTCCTTGACGGCGGCATAGCTGATGGAGACCTCGTTGTTGAGGACGAGCCACGACGGGATCGTCACGGCGGTCTTCTGCGGGGTCCATTCCCACACGGATTGGGTGAGGGTGAGCCACTCGTTGGGCACGATGCCGAAAAGGATCATCATCACCGAGACGAACACCAGCGCACCGACCGCGGCACGCGCCCACGTCATCGGCCGCTTGTAGAGGAACGCCAGGCAGATCCCACCCAACAGGACGAACGCGCCGCCCAGCGAGATGATCTGACCGATGACGACCGGAAGCCATCCGCGGGGAATCGACGGGTAGAGGTCGCGGCCGAGACTGTCGGTCTCCGGTAGCCCGGTGAAGTGGGCGATCAACGCCCCGCCGATGGCGACGAGCGTGCCAACCACGATGGCGGCGGCACCCATCTGCTGAAATCGACGTATCTCTCTGTCGGTCGTTGCTGCCATTGCCTCGCCTGGGCGCGTCCGATCGCTCGCTTGGGTGCGACATTCTATCCACGGCCGTCGACACTCTGTAGTCGGCTCGGCCGGAGATCGACGTCCGACCCGAACCTCGTCTCTCAGGCCATTGCAACGGGTGCTTCTACCCCATCCCCTAACGTGATCCGCAGTGAAGCTGCGCACCCGCATCGAGCGAATTCGGGACAGCCAGTTCGTGGTCCCAGTCGTCTTCATCGTGCTCAGCATCATTCTCGTGGTGGTGACGACCCAGCTGGACGAGCACGTCAGTCCGCCGGATCTGCTCATCCCCGCCAAGATCGGTGGTGTGCGCACGCTGCTGGCCACCGTCGCCGGCTCGATCATCACTGCGGCCGCCCTGGTGTTTTCGTTCTCGGCGATCACGGTGCAGCTGGCCTCGAGCCAGTATTCACCCCGCCTGGTGCAGGAGTTCCTGCGCGATCGCGTCCAGCAGTCCATCGCCGGGCTCGTCATGGGGACGTTCACATTCGCCCTGACCTCGCTGGCCACACTCGGCGTCAACACCTCCGACGAAGCGCGGACCGATTGGACGGCGACGACGGCGGTGGTGCTCGGCGTGGCCAGTGCGGTCTCGATCGTCGTATTCATCGATCACATCACTCGCCGCATCCGGATCGACGACACGATTCGTCGCATCACGATGCGGACCGTGGCAACGTTCGAAGCCGCCGGCGGTGGCGCCGCGGTCGCCGCCGATGGCTGGAACCTGCAGCCGGAGACCAGGTCGTCGTGCGTGCGTTCCGCCGAGACGGGATTCATTCAGGAGATCGAATGCGATCGGCTGGTGGAAGCGCTGCAACCGGGGATCGTGGCCCGGCTCGACGTCTGGACGGGCGGTTTCGTCGCCGAAGGCGGCAGGCTCCTCACCGTCTGGACGGAACGGGCCGCACCGGCGCCCGCAGCGCTTCGAGAGTTCATCGCGGTGGGCGACACGAGGACGATCGAGCGGGACCCCGAACACGGCATCCGCCAGTTGGTCGACATCGGCCTGCGTGCCTTGTCGCCGGGAGTCAACGATCCGGCGACGGCTGCCGACGTCGCTCGCAACCTCGCGCTGTGTGTCCGAGCGGCATATCTCGTGGGTCCGCCGACCCGCGTGTGGGTATCCGGCAACGGGGCGCGGCTGTTCGCTCCTCACGCCCGTGGGCCCAGCGACCACGTTGCCGTGGCGTACGAGCCCATACGGCGGAAAGCAGCGGATGAGCCAATGGTGCTCGGTGCGATCGTCGAGTCCTTGGAGTCCCTGGCCGACGAGCTGGAGGAGCGGGAGATCGACGCTACCGCCATCGACCGTGAGGTGGCGGCCGCTTCAGCCACGCTGCGTGAGCTCGGCGAGCCGGTCGCCGGCTCGCAACCGCAGTGAACCCGTGACCGAGTCCTCTCGATCGACGTGCGAACCCCCGTCTTCTCTCGTTCGGGTGAGGACGAGTCTCGTTCAGGTGACGACGAAACGTACAGTTGGCCGGCCTGCCTCGGACGTCAGCTCCACGTCCGCAGCGACCGCCCGGAGGACCATCTGCCCGAGCGAGGTCTCCGCTGGCGGCCACGAATCCAGGGTCGGCGGCGCGCCGGTGGCGGCGACGCTGACGGCGAGACCTCGCTGGGCTGCGAACGCCTCGCACACGAGCTCGCCGCCCATTCCCAACTCGAGCAGCGCCGTGCTCGCCTCGTCGATGGCGAGACCGAGCTCGTCCATCTTGTCGTAGCCCATATCGACCTCTGCGGCGGCGCCGCTGGCGACGGAGCGTACGACCCGAACGGCTTCCGGTCGGGCGGGAACTTCGAGGCGGAAGACCGGGGGTGTCATGGATTCGTATACTACGGGGTGGTTGACGCCACCCCATGACGAACGAGGCGACCGATGCCCCCGCAACTCACGATCGAGGAATCCACCGACGGAACGCACGTCGTTCTCGCCGTCGTCGGTGAGATCGACCTTGCCACTGCGGCGGAGTTCGAGGCGAGGATCGAATCAGCCGGCAGTGCCGCCTCCATCGTCCTCGATATGACGCAAGTCGCGTTCATCGATTCGACCGGCCTCAGGGTGCTCCTATCGGCACATGAGCGTGCCGACGACGGTGGCGGTCGACTTGCCATCGTCGCCGGCGAGGGTCCGGTGACCAAGCTCCTCGCCATCACCGGGGTGGACGAGTGGCTCAATGTCCACGAGACACGGAGCTCAGCCACATCGGATGGCTGAGCCCTCCGAGTACCGCCTGCATCTCCCGGCCTCCGCCGAATCCGTTGCGCTGGCGCGTCTCTTCCTCGCGACCGTGTTGCGTACTCACCATGTCGATGAAGCCGCCGTGGACGATGCCAAGCTCGCCGTGTCGGAGCTGGCTACCGAGTGCGTGGTCAACGGGCCGAGTGATCGGTTCTCGGTCGTGGTCGCCCCGGCAACGGAGCTCTTTCGCGTCGAGGTCGGGCCGCTGACGCTCGGCGAAGCCGCCGACCGCAGCGAGCGTGTCCACCTCGCCCGAGCGTTGTTTCCGTCGATGGAGCTCGATCCGGTGACGCACACCGCCATGTACACGATCGCTGCCGCCGAGTCGTGACCGACGCAGAGCTGGAGTTGTTCCAGCAGCGGGACGATCCGGTTGCGCGTGCACGCCTCGTTGCTGCCTACGAAGGTATCGCGATACGGCTTGCCGCCCGGTATCGAGGACGGGGCGAGCCCGAGGACGACCTCCAGCAGGTCGCCCGCCTTGGACTTCTCAACGCCATAGACCGCTTCGACGCAGACTACGGCGTCAAGTTCGCCACCTATGCGACGCGCACGATCGTGGGCGAGCTGAAGCGACACCTGCGGGACAGGACCTGGTCGATCCGGGTGCCCCGGTCGTTGCAGGAGCGCTGGCTGGAGACGAACCGAGCGGCCGAGGATCTCACTCACCGGCTCCACCGCTCTCCCACGGTCGACGAGATCGCAGCGGAGATCGGAGCGAGCCGGGACGAGGTGCTCGAAGCCATGGATGCGGGAAGTGCGTACACGGCTGGCTCGTTGGATGTGCCGGTTGGGTCTGAGGACGGCGATGCCGTCCTCGCCGATCGCCTCGGCGCCATCGACGCAGACCTGGAGACAGCAGGACCGTGGGCGTTCGCCGTCGAACAGATTCGGGCGCTGCCCGCCAGGGAGAGAGCGATCCTCGTGATGCGGTTCTTCGAAGACAAGTCGCAGACCGAGATCGCCGAAGCGATCGGGGTCTCCCAGATGCACGTGTCCCGCCTGCTCCGACGCAGCTTGAGCAAGCTGCGTGAGACGTCGGGCGCCGGAGGGGTCTGAGCATCCGGTATCCCGGGGGGCGGTTCGGCTCAACCGGCCCTCAAACGGCGCTGCAACAGCACCAGCGACACGGCGAACAGGGCGACGCTGCCAGCGCCCAGCGCGACCATCGTGCGGAGATCCACCCCCTCGGCACGGAACATGACGTCGCGCAGCGAGTCGATGGCGTGGGTGATGGGAAGCGCCCACGAGACCGATCGGACCCAGACGACCAGACGGTCCAGGCTCAAGAAGAAGCCGGAGAAGAACGTACTGAGCAGCAGCACGATGAGCGCCAGGTTGATGGCTTGCGAGTCGGAGCTGACGACGGCCGAGATCGTGAAGCCGACCCCCAGGGACGCCAACGACAACAGGAACAGCACGAGCGTGTACGCGGCGATCGATCCGGTGATCGGTACGCCGAAGGCTCCCAGCATCAGCAGCGTCAAGGCGGTTGCGACCAGTGAGATGGCGGCGAGGAAACCGATGTACTTGCCGGCCAGGATCTGTGCGGCGTGCACAGGAGAGACACGGAACAACTCTTGTGTGCCCAGCGCACGCTCGCGTACGAGGGACAGGCCACCGAGGGTGATGCCGATGTGCTGGATCAACAGCGCGATCACACCGGGCGCATAGAAGGCGGTGATGTCCAACTCGGTTGCGCTCACGACGTCGGCGTCTGCGCCGAATGGGCTCACGAGGATGTCCGGGGGGACGCGGCGGAAGTCGTCGAGATTGTCGGCGAGCAGCGTGAGTTCTTCCTCGATCCGATGCATCTCGGCGATCTCGTCATCGAGCGGGCTCCCCACCGCATTGACGTCGAAGCTCTCCAGTTCGCTCACGAGCGTCGCGAGTTGCCCCGATGTGCCGTCCTCGCCCGCCGTCGCATCGAAGTCGTCGCGGATGTTCTCGACGAGGATCTCCGTCGAGCCGACTTGTTGCTGGATCAATCTCAACTGACTGCTCAGCAGCCGGCGTTGCTCGGCGGCCTCGGAGGTGTTCCCCGCCTCGAGGGCACGTCGCATGGCGCCGGCACTCTCGGTCGCCGCCGGCAGGAGGGTCTCCAGATCCTCGGACTCCTCCTGGCCCGAGGCGACGAGCTCCTCGAGGATCCGGCGGTTGACGACATCCACCGTGCTCCGGGCGATGAGCGAGATCGTGGCCTGCTCGAACGGGTCGAGCTGATCGTGGAGAACGACGAAGATGGCGCGCTCACCGTTGCGGATCGTGTCGATCGGCGCTTCGGGCACGACGACTGCGACGTCGGCCCGGCCGTCACGCAGCCAGATCAGCGCCTCGTCGGTCGTGGCGACGTCGCCGACGATGATGATGTCGTCGCCGAACTCGTCCGCTCTCGACTCGATCTGCTCCAAGAATGTCCCGTCGCCCGAGCTCACGAACACCGTGGCAAGCGGCTCGGTGTCCTGGCGATAGCCAAGGCCGAAGAGGGCGAGGATCAGGAATGGACCGAGGATCAGCGTGAGCACCAGTCGGGGCTGCCGGGCCACGTCCGCAATCTCCTTGCGTGCGAACGCGACGACTCGCGTGATCACGTTACCGATCTCACGCATGGTGAACTCGGGACGTCGCATCGGTTTCCGAAACCGTGACGTCGCCCTCGATGCGATGGCGGCTCACCAGCTCCACGAACACATCGTCGAAGGGGGGAAGCCATTCCTCCGCCTGCTCGATGCCGATGTTCCGCTCACCGAGCCACGTGCTCAGGGCCGGCACGGCAACAGCTGCCTCCTCGACCGTGAAGCGAAGCCGGCGCTGGCCGGTCGGGACGCAATCGCTCGCCGCCGTCACCCGGCGCAGGTCTTCGATCAATCGAGCATCGGGGGCTTCGGTCAGCTCGACGTCGACGATGTCGCCCCCGTACGCAGCTCGCCGGAGCCCATCGGGCGTCTCTACCAGCAGCAACCTCCCGTCGGCGAGCACGGCCACGTGATCGCAGTACGCTGCCTCGCCCACGTACTGGGTGGTTACCACGAGCGTTCGTCCCTCTTCGGTGAGTGCCGCGAACCGGTCCCAGAACTTGCGGCGCAAGATGGGGTCGATGCCGGCGGTAGGTTCATCGAGGAAGACCAGCTCGGGCCGGTGAATGAGTGTCGTGGCGAGGGCGAGGCGTCGCTTCATGCCGCCGGAGATGTCGCTCACCCGCTTGGTCTGGTGGCCGTCGAGCTCGACGAACTCGAGCGCGGCTTCGAGATGAGGCCTCTTCCTCCACTTGCCGCCGTACAGCGAAGCGAAGAAGGCGAGGTTCTCCCACACCGAGAGGTTGGGGTAGAGGACGGAGTGTTGCGGCATGTACCCGAGTCGCTGCCGGGTGGCTGCATCAAAGGTCGTCGGGCGACCACCGAACACGGTGAGATCACCGCCGGTTGGGCTGAGCACGCCGGTCATGAGGCGTACCGCGGTGGTCTTCCCGGAGCCGCTCGGGCCGATGAATCCCACGACGGAGCCGGCAGGAACGTTGATGTCGAGGGTGTGGATGCCGTCTCCGGAATCGAAGATCTTGCTCACATCCTCGGCACGCACCACGAGGGCGTCGTGCAGCCCCGTGGCGCTGTTGGGTTCGGCGGGCATTTCGCTCCGATCTCTGAACCAGGCGACGCTGACTTACCCATCCCGGCGTCTTTCAAACCAGCCAACCGGCGTCTTTCAAACCAACGAGTCATGACACAGGGGAACACGGTTTCAATCTGGCAGCCTTGGGTAGACCGGGTCCATGAGCACACAGTCACCGACGACATCTGACGTCCGTCGCAGCGCCCGTCTTGGCCGTCTGCTCATCGGGATCGGCCTGATAGGGCTCGTCGCGGCAGTGATCGTCGTCGTCCTCGGTTCGCGTTTCGTGGATCGAACCGCAGCCACCATCACCGACAGCCTCGACCTCACCGCCGAGGCCGTCCAGGCGTTCGATGAGACGATCGTCGTCGCCGCCGAGGCCACCGAGGTCGTCGCTTCGGGACTCGGCACCATCACGGACGCCGTCGCCGACTCGGAAGCGACGCTGGAGTCGGCGGGAGAACTGATGGACAGCACCGCCGACGTGTTGAGCGGCGCCGTTCCCGACAGTGTCGATGCGATCCGTCAGACCATGCCGGCTCTCATTCAGACCGCCGAGCTGCTCGAGGAGGCCCTCGGTGCCCTCTCGTTACTCGGGGTCGACTTCTCTCCGGAGCGGCCGCCGGCCGATTCCCTTCGCAACATCGAGGGCCGTCTCACCGACGTCGTCGGCACGTTGCGGGAGAGCGCGGTGAGGCTCGAGACCGTTGGCCTCGGGTTCGGCGACCTCAGCAGGAGCGCCGGTTCGCTCACCGGCGAACTGGAGACCCTCTCGGCGAGCCTCGAGCGCGCCGACCAGCTCCTCGATGGCTACTCCTCGACCACGCAACGGACGGCGCTGCTGGTGGAGCAGGCGCGAAGCGACGTCGATGCACAGCGCACCGAGGGACGGCTCGTGGTGCTGTTGCTCGGGTTACTCCTGGGGCTCGGCCAAGTGGTCCCGCTGTCCCTCGGCTGGCACATGCGCCGCACCCAGGATCCTGCCCTGTCGGTGGATCCGGGTGGGGACACCCACCATCACGGTCCGACCATGGCCCCCGAATCGGACGTCCTCGGTTTGGATCTGGACGATGCGGGTAGGTGAGCGGCACTCATCCAACACAGGAGGAACGCGGTCATGGGAATCATCGTCTGGCTGATCATCGGGCTCGTTGCGGGCTTCGTCGCACGTGCTCTCGTGCCGGGTCCTGATCCAATCGGAATGCTGGGAACTCTCGTGCTCGGCTTGGTCGGTTCGCTGATCGGCGGATTCCTCGGCAATCTCATCTTCAGCGGTGATCTCGAACTGTCGGCCGCAGGACTCATCGGATCCATCGTTGGCGCCGTGATCGCTCTGCTCATCTATCGGGCCATGAACTCCCGCCGCCCGTCGCACGTCTGACGCCCCACATTCCTGCGTGCCCAAGTTGCGGGCCGGTGCTGCCGCGCCGGCCCGCAACCCGCGCGGGCGGCGATGTGGTGCGCACGCCACGTGGATGTTTGCGGTCCCTCGCGCTCGGGTAGATTCTCCTCGACCGCTCATGAATGGACACGCTCATGCTCGCTGGTGATGGCCACCGTCCCGAGGGCGGTGCAATCGGGAGCGGGCCGACTGATGCTCACGCACCGCCAACCCTCGAGTTCGAGCTCGCCGCCGAGGCTGCTGCGCCTTCTCGGGCTCGAGCGATCATCGCCGAGGTCGCAGCCGATCTCCCTGGGCCGGTCGTGTCTCGCGCTCAGCTCGCGGCGAGTGAGCTGGTGACCAACGCCGTACGCCATGGCTCCGACGAGGGTGGTTCCCTGCGAGTCCGCATCGTCGCCACACCGGCGGCCGCTCGACTATGGCTCGAAGTCACGGACGACGGTCGCACCTTTCCAAGGCCCGGCTCGGAGGTCGGCGACCATCGGTCGGACGATCGGGGGGGCTTCGGTCTGGGTATCGTCGAGGCCGTCGCGGATTCTGTCGAGGTCGTGCGCGGTGCGGCGTGGCGCGTCGTCGCCGAGTTCTGGGGAAGCGGGCCGGCAGGACATCTCCATCGCCACGTTTGAGCTTGCTCCGGACCGGGTAGTTCGGAAGGACACCCGACCCAGAGGAGCGACACAGGATGGAATCGCGCTTTCGGCCCGCCGGATTGTCGAGCGAGACCGCAGACGAGCTCGTCGAGGTTCTGCAAAGCCGACTCGTCAGCCTCATCGACGTGAGCCTCGTGTTGAAGCACATTCACTGGAACGTCGTGGGACCCGGCTTCATCGGTGTTCATGAGATGCTCGACGATCACGTCGCTGGAGTGCGTGCGGCCGCCGATGAGGTCGCGGAGCGAATCGCCACGTTGGGAGGTGTTCCCAACGGTCTCCCGGGCCACCTGACGCATACTCGCTCGTGGGACGACTACGCGATCGGTCGCGCGGTCGTTGCCGCCCACCTCGGTGCGCTCGACAAGGTCTACGACGGCGTGATCGCCGACCACAGAACCGCCGCCGAGTTCGCTGCCGACCGCGATCCGGTGACCGAGGACATGCTGGTTGCCCAGACCGGAACCCTTGAGCTATACCAATGGTTCGTGAGAGCCCACGTGGAGAACACGTCGGGTGAGCTCATGAGCGGTGACGCCGACACCGAACTCGAGGCCGCCGCAGCCGCAGCGACTGCCAGTCCCCTCGATTGAGCACGCCCCCTCCCGAGAGGGCACTGCTGCCTGAAGCCTCGCGCGTAAAGACGCGGGACGGGCGGTCCGATGTGCCTGCACTTTGTTCTTACCGGCCAACCTCGTAGGCTGCCCGCCGCCACGGTTGCGTGGCGTGGGAAGGCTGCCAGACGCAGAGGAACCGCCGCGGTGACGTCCGACATGACAGAGACCTCCGAGCCCGCGACGACGTCTCCGACGACGCCCGGCCCGGTATCGCCACCCCGCCCGCGGGCCTATGCCGCGGTCAGCCTGACGTTTCTCGGCCTGTCCCTGATCCTGGGCGGTCTCGCCGGTCTTCAGCTACTGATCCCCGAATTGTTCGAGGGGGTCGCCTTCCTCACATACGGCAAGCTGGCGCCGATCGCAACGGACATGTTCCTCTATGGCTGGCTCACGATCGGGCTGGCCGGTGCGTTGCTGTACTCCGTCGGCAGCGCCGGGGGCGTCGGCATCCCGCAGTCGCTTGCCGCACGCTCGGCGCTCGCTCTCCTGACCGTGGGTGTCCTGGCCGGCACGGTTGGGATCGCTCTCGGTTTCAACGAAGGCCGGCAATATCTCGAGTACCCGCTGTGGGCCGACGTCTTCCTGCTCGCCGGGTTCATATCACTCGCCGCCACGATCGCTCGCATGTCGAAACGCGCCGCGGTCAACCCAGGACCTGTGAGGTGGTACGCGAACGCCGCCGTGTTGTGGCTCGTCCTTGCGTTCATCGTCGGCAACGTTCCCGGTATCAGTGGCGTTGCCGTCGCCTTCCAGGCGTCGTTCTTTCGGGCGTCGCTTTTCGGGCTGTGGCTGGCAGCGGGCGCTGTCGCCGTCGTCTATCACCTGATCCCGCGCATCGCCGGACGCAGCGCGCTTGTCCCGACTCGGATGACGCTGCTCGGATTCTGGTCGTTGACATTCGTGTGGGCGCTCACCGCCCCGGCGAACCTGACGTACTCCCCGGCGCCGGACTGGTTGGAGACGGTCGGTGTCGTGTTTTCCTTCGGCCTGCTCATCCCCCCGCTCATCATCGGCAGCGACCTGCTCGTCGCCATGCGGGGCAGGTGGCAGGCAAGCGCCGGCAGCCTCCCACTCAGCTTCACGGTGCTCGGCATGGTTCTGCTCGCAATGTGGCCGCTCATGAACGTGTCGCTCTCCATCCGCTCGTCGAGTGGCGTCGTTCAGTTCACGGACTGGGTCTCGGGTACGGACGGGTTGCTGCTGTTCGGGGCAGTCTCGGCTTGGCTGGTGGCCTACAACTACTTCGCCGGCGGCGATCTCTTCCGGGGTTCTGCGCGCCGCGGGCTGGGAAGGCTGCACTATCTCGGTACCGTCGTGGGTTTGCTGTTGTGGCTCGGCGCCTCGGTGCTGGCCGGCCTGACGGCGGGGTGGACTTGGGTGGCATCGGCGAACGACGCTGCGGTACCCGTGGCAGGCTTGGGCTTCTCCAACACCCTGGGCGGTGTCGAGGAGTTGTACATCGCCCGCTTCATCGGGTTCGTCGTCTTTCTCCTCGCCCAGTTGATCTTCATCGTGAACGTCACGACGGCCCGCGGCTCCGACCCCGCCCCCGACATCGACGAAGGCGTCCAGGAGCTCGACCCCGAGCTCGCTCTCGCCGGCGACGGCCCCTCCCGGCTGCGCCTCGCCGTGGTCACCCTGTTCGTGCTCGCCGTGACGTTCGTGGTCTTGGTGCCCTGGGCCGAGATGGCGGGTGCCGATGCGAGCATTCGCGGCGACACGGCGCGGCGATACACCACGGCGGACGAGGTCGCCCGGGGACGGGAGATCTACCTGCAGGAGGGCTGTTGGTACTGCCACACCCAGCAGGTGCGGCCCATCGTCGGAGACGTCGGGCTTGGTCCCGTGTCCGAGGCCGGCGACTACGTGTTCGAGACTCCCGCACTCTTCGGCGTCCAGCGCCTCGGCCCCGACTTGATGCATGCCGGCAACCGTCCCGATACGGACGATCCGGCATGGCTCGAGCGATACCTGGCCGATCCGAGGTCGGAACGCTCGTACTCCAACATGCCGTCGTACGATCATCTCTCGAGCTCGGATCTCGCCGACCTCGCTGCCTATGTAGCAAGCCTGAAGTGACATCGTGGAACAGCTGATCGCTCAAATCGCCGAGATGCACGGCTACCCCGCCGAGATGGTGGAGCGGGCCGCAGCTGCGCGCGCCGGGGCCATGGGTGTCGGCATCGAGCAGGTGTTGCAGCAGTGGGCGGGTGGCGACGCCGCCCCGGTGGCGCCGGTGGCGCCGGCGGCTGCACCCGAGGCTACGGCACCGGAGTCATCCCTGCCGGCCGAGTCTGCGGCGCCTGCGCCAGACGAGGCACCGGGCGGCCCGGAGGTCGAGGTGCTCGGCCCGGTCGCCGGCGACGAGACACCCGATGATGATGCTGGCGAACCGGCAGTACCCGAGGCGGCCGAGCGCAGAGTCCCGCAGGGATCGGTCGTGTCGGGTTTCCCGCGCTGGCTGGTGGCAGCGTTCGTCATCATCCCGGCCATCGCCCTGCTCTATCTGATGCAGGCTCCCGACGGCCCCGATTGCGGTGTCGCCGGCCAGCTGGCGCTCGATCCCGTCAGCGGGGAGGCCGTGAACTGCGACGGCACTCCATACGGTGTGGAGGTCGTCAACTTCTTCTCGATGGGCCAGGAGATCTACGACACCCGTTGTTCGGCGTGCCACGGAGCCGGCGGTGGCGGTGGCGCTGGGCAGGTTCTCGCCGGTGGAGCAGTGCTCGCCAGCTTCCCGAGTGGCAGCTGCCTCGAGCACATCGATTGGGTGGCGTTGGGTTCGGACAACTGGCCTGATCCCACCTACGGTGCACTCGCCAAACCCGTGGGCGGCTTCGGCCAGATGCCTGGATTCGAGGGCACGCTCACGGAGGAGGAGATCGCCTCGGTGGTCCTCTATGAGCGGGTGGCCTTCGGCGGCGAGGCCCTGCCCGACGCCGAAGCCGACTGTCAGGTCACGGACGCCGCGGAAGTGTCCGCAGCGCCCTGATACACCGAGCACTCCCGACCGAAGTCCTGCATCCATCGACGTTGCGGGCTGGCGTTGCAGCCGATCGCTCCTCCCTCGATGGCCCGGCCTCCATGGCGTCAACCGGTGCCGAGGCCCACGTCCGTTGCGGCTGGACAGGTGACGATCTCCCCGGGGTAGATGAGATCGGGGTCACCCGAGCGGAGGCGGGGCTGGTTCGTGCGGACGAGATGCGCCCAATAAGTCGCAGTCTCGGCGTCAGACGGGCTCCGCTGCAGCACATCGGCGAGATGACGTTCGGCCACGAGCCACAGGTTGTCGCCAGGTGCGATGTCGTACTCGTAGGCCTCGGTCGCCAACCGGCCCTCGGCGGCGACCGGTGCGGTGTCGGCTGCCGCCGGATCGAAACGCAAGGTGTGCTCGGGCGCCGTCGTTGCGATCGGGCGTGCCCGCTCACCGGCGGGCGTTGGCACGAATGACGCGTCGGTCTCTTCGCTGCTCGGGGCAGGAACCTCCGGGAGGTCACCGGCGGGCACCGGGATGTAGCCGGTCGGGGAAGGCTCGGCTTGGTCGAGATGGACGACCGGCACTGCGTAATGCTCGTGGGTGGGGGTCTGGGCGGCGACGGCGGCTCCGATGCCGCCGGCAGAGAGGGTCGATACCGCCAGCGACACGGCGACGGCGCGGTCGGCGAGACGACGTATCGCCGGCAACGTCAGCCACTCGACCGAGCGAATGAGCGTGGGGATTCTCGACGCCTTGGCGAGGGGATAGGCGACGAGGCTCGCCGCAACCCAATACGCCAGCATCAGCGCCAGCCACCGGGTGAAAGCAAGCAACACGCGCTCGGGTTCGTGGTCGCCGAGCCACACCCACAGGTTTCCCCACTCGATGGTGGCTGCCGTGTCGCCGGCGAGACCATGGAGAACGACGATGGACACGATCGCCGAGGCGAGCGTGGCCGCCCATGGCAACGCGGCGGGAGCGGTGATGGTGCGGATCGACATGACCTCACCGTACTTCACTGAACGCACGATGACAAGGTGTCATATCATGAAATGAGCGTTGAACAATCTTATATGCCTAAGCCTGGGCAGACTCCCGAACGGCGCGGCCCACGAGGGAACGGTCTCCGTCGTAGCGAGTCGTCCCCGGAAGCGGTAAGGCCGCGGCGGTCGGGTACGCTTGCCGCGATGGCCACAGCCAGCCCTCCTCCCGAGACCACACCGTCCAGAGCCGTGCCCCGGCTGGCGTGGGCGAGCCTGGCGTTCACGGTTGCGGTCATCCTCGGAGGGGCCGTCGTTCGAGCGACCGACTCCGGCGCCGGGTGCGGCGAGTCGTGGCCCCGTTGTGATGGCCAGCTCATCCCGGTCTCGCCGCAGGGTGCGACGGTGATCGAGTTCACCCACCGCATGATGACGGCGGCGCTCGGGTTTGCGCTGATCGCGCTGGTCGTGCTCGTACTGCGGCACTACCCCAGAGGGCATCGGGTGCGACGTGCGCTGGCGTGGACGATCGGGTTCTTCGTCGGCGAGGTCATCATCGGGGCACTACTCGTGGTCTTCGGGTGGGTGGAGGACGATGCCAGCATCGGCAGGGTGATCGCCGTGACGGTGCACCTCGTCAACACGTTCCTCCTGCTCGGAGCGATGACGCTCACGGCACATCTCGCCTCGGGCCGGCCACCCGTGGAGCCCGACTGGAGACGCACCCGTGATCGGCTCCTCCTGGTCGGTGTGATCACGCTGCTCGTCGTCGGCGCCTCCGGGGCGCTCAACGCCCTGAGCGACACGCTGTTCCCCGCCGACTCGTTGCTCGACGGCATCCGTGCCGAATTCGGCCCGACGGCTCCTTTCCTCTTGCGGTTGCGGACGGTGCACCCCCTCATCGCCGTAGCGGGCAGTGGTGTCATCTTCATGCTGACGCGTGCCCCCTCCCTGGGTGGTTCGCCGCGGGTCAACCGCCTCTCGGTGTCGATCCAGGCGCTGCTCGGAGCGCAGGTCGTCATCGGCCTGCTCAACGTGGCGCTGCTGACGCCGGTGGAGACTCAGGTCGTCCATCTGCTTGCGGCGGACGTTCTCTGGATCCTGTGGGTGCTGCTTGCTGCCGAGGTGATCGGGGTTCGGTCGGTGTACGGTCTCCGCGAGCGTGAAGCCGCATGAGCGCACCCGAGGTCCGCATCACCGACCCCGAGGAAACCGCTTCACGGGGTGGCGTCCTGCGTGCCTACTTCGAACTGACCAAGCCGCGCATCATCGAGCTTCTCCTGGTGACGACGGTGCCGGCGATGGCCGTGGCGGCGGCGGGATGGCCGGGTTCGTGGCTGGTGCTGGCAACGTTGATCGGCGGGGCGCTGTCTGCCGGGGGCGCCAACGCCATCAACCAGGTCGTGGATCGCGACATCGACCGGAAGATGCGCCGCACGCGACGCAGGCCGGTACCGACCGACCGTATCGGGCCCACCAACGCCGTTGTGTTCGGAACCACACTGGGGCTTGCCGGGTTCGCGTGGCTCTGGGCGACGACCAACCTCCTGGCGGCAACTCTGTCGACGCTCGGACTGCTCTTCTACGTGTTCGTCTACACGATGTATCTCAAGCGGAGGTCGGTTCAGAACATCGTCATCGGTGGTGCAGCCGGCGCAGTCCCGCCTCTGGTTGGATGGGCCGCCGTGGCCGGCGATCTGGCGCTGCCCGCCTGGATCATGTTCGCCATCGTCTTCTACTGGACCCCACCCCACTTCTGGGCACTGGCCCTCAAGTACGAGGCGGACTACGCCGCCGCCGGCGTACCCATGCTGCCCGTGGTCGCCGGCCGCAAGCGCACCGTCGACCACATCGTCATGTATACCGTCGTGCTCGTTGGCGTCTCGCTCATGCTGGTGCCGACCGGGACCGTCGGTGTGCTCTACCTGGCGGCGGCGTCACTGCTCGGGATCGCGCTGTTCCTCGCGGCGTGGCGGCTGCGAACCCACGAAGGCGAGGCGATGCGCTTCTTCCACTGGTCCAACGGATACCTCGCCACGCTCTTCGTGGCGATGCTGGCGGACGCCCTCCTGTGACGTCGCAACAGAGCGCAGGCTGGGGGAAGCGCCGCAGCGGTGTGGGCGGCGGGTCTCGGGGCCAGACCGCGGCGAGCCGCAGGATGGGGAGCTCGAGCCACCCGCCTTCCGGCGCCATGCGGCGGTAGATTCGCACCATGAGCTCGGGGGTCTCGCTTGCCATCGTCGGGTTGGGACGCATGGGCCGGGTGCACGCCGAGGTGCTTGCCTCGGTTCCTGCCATCGACGTCGTCGCGGTGGTGGATCCGCGGCCTGAGGCGCAGGTGCGAGCCGCCGATCTGGTGCCGGGAGCCGTCGCGTTTCGCACCGTCGACGAGCTGGCCGAGTCGAGCGCGGCAACGGCGTGGCTGATCGCAGCCTCGACGCCAAGCCACCCTGAGCTCGTCGATGCCGCCATCGATGCGGGCGTCCACGTCTTGTGCGAGAAGCCGCTGGCCCTCGACATCTCGGTGGGAGAAGCAGTGGGAGAGCGAGCGGCAGCCGCAGGGCTCGTGCTGCAAGTGGGGTTCTGGCGCCGTTTCTCTCCTCCGTGGGCCGTGGCGAGGAGACTCGTCCGTGAAGGCGCCATCGGCCGGCCCCTGATGGTGCGCCTGGCGCAATGGGATCAGGATCCACCACCTCCCCAGTTCTGCGATCCGGCGGTCAGCGGCGGGCTCGCCATCGATTGCGGTGTCCACGAGTTCGATCTGGCCGAATGGTTGACGGGCAACCGCATCGTCCGCGTCTCCGGGCGACATCTGCCGATCGTCGAGCCGGCCGTTGCCGCCGCCGGTGATGTCGACAACCTCGTGGCGCTGCTCGACCTCGACGGCGGGGCCGTGGCGACCGTCGACCTGACCCGCAATGCTCGGTACGGCGAGGACGTGCGCACCGAGATCCTCGGATCCGACGGCGCGGTGTTCGTCGACATGCTCCCCACCGGTCGCACCCGCCTCGCCGATGTGCGCGGGATCAGAGTCATCCCGGAGAGCGAGGTCGCCGCCGCAGATCATGCAGGCGTCGCAGAGCAAGCACGCGTGTTCGCCGCCCGCATCTCCGGTGCCCCGATCGACGCCCCGGGCGCCGCAGCATCCAACCGCGCCGTTCACGTCGCTCACCGGGTCGAAGAGGCCGTGCGTCGAGGTGGACCCGTTGCCGTCTGATCCGACCCGACCGCACGGTCGCATCTGGGTTGCCGAGGGCCGCCGGCTCGGGCCGGCTTCGTGACCACGTGGCCCGTCCTGCTCGTGGCGACGGCGCTCGCGGTTGGTGGGGGAGTGGCGATCTTCGTGCGCGATCTCATCCACGGCCGCGCCACCAGCCTCCGCACCGTTGCCGAAGCCTTCCTTCCATTCCTCGCGCTGCTCGTGCTCGTCGTGGCGCTCTGGGTGGTTCAGTAGGGTTCCGCCGTGGCGCACGACACCGCACCGATCCGTCCTGAGGAAGCGTTCGACCACGACCGCGTCGCCGCGTATCTCCACGCCGAGTTGCCGGAACTGGTGGGTGGGCACACGATCGTCTTCGACCAGTTTCCTGGCGGTGCCGCCAACCTCACCTACCGGGCGATGGCGGGCGACGTCGAGCTGGTCCTGCGCCGGGCCCCGCTCGGTCCGGTGGCGGAAGGTGCGCACGACATGGAGCGGGAGCATCGTGTCCTGTCGCGGTTGTGGCGGGCATTTCCCAAAGCGCCTCGGGCCTACGCCTATTGCGAGGATCCGGATGTCATGGGCAAGCCGTTCTTCGTCATGGAACGGCGGCGGGGCTGGGTGATCCGTGCATCGTGGCCGCCTGAGTTCGGCGACGACGAGGGAGTACGCCGGACGCTTGCGATCAATGTCGTGCGGACGCTCGCCGAGCTTCACCAGGTGGATCCCGACGAGGTGGGTCTCGGCGACTTGGGTAGGCCGGACGGCTTCGTGCAGCGCCAGATCGAGGGTTGGGCACGGCGCTGGGACGCTGCCAAGACTCGGGACGTGGCGGCGATGGACGAGGCACGGAGGCTGCTGCAAACAGGCCTTCCGAAGCCACAGGCCGTCTCGATCCTCCACAACGACTACAAGCTCGACAACACGATGGTGTCGGGCGACGGCGAGGTCGTCGCGGTGTTCGACTGGGACATGGCGACGCGGGGCGATCCCCTCGTCGACCTCGGGACGTTGCTTGCGTATTGGGCCGAGCCGGACGGCCCCACCTACCCCGTCTTCGGCGAGCAGGCGGTGACGCTGGCGCCCTACCTCACGAAGGACGAACTGGTGGAGCAGTACGCCGACGTCGCAGGTTTCGACGTCTCGGCCGTTCGCTACTACGAGGGACTGGCGCTGTACCGCATCGCGGTGATCATCGAGCAGATCTACGCCCGCTATGTAGCGGGGCAGACGTCCGACGCCCGCTTTGCTCGGTTCGAGCCGCTGGCGCCGTTGCTGGCGGGCGCAGCGGTGGACGTGCTGCGGTCCTGATCGGTCAACTCACCTCGAGTTCGAGGAGCAGCAGGTGGCTGCTCTCCAACTCGACTTCGAAGATCCCGGGGATATCCGCCGTGAAACTGATCTCGGCGGGTGCGGTTGGGGCGACTTCGGCGAACAGGTCGTAGCCGTGCACGTGGACCTCGTCGGCGACATCGGTGTTGACCACGATTGTCACCTCGTCGCCACGGGCGACGGCGGGGCGTGCGGGACCATCGACCTCGCCGTTCTCCACCGTCACCTCGATGACGCCGGGTACGTCGGGCGGTGTGGTTGTCGGGAGTGCGGTCGTCGACGTCACCCGGGCGGTGGTGGTCGTCGCGGACGTCGTGGTCGTGGCCGACGTCTCTGTCGTGGACGCGGCAGGCGGTTGGGTCGTCGACGGCGCATCGGTCTCGGACGAGTCGCCGCATGCTGCCAATACCACGGCGATGACGACCGTGATCATGGGAAGTCGACGCATGGATCCGAGGCTAGTGCTCCGTCTCAGAACCTTGGCGATGTTCAGGGCGAGTCAGGGGCGTTGTTGGCAAGGACGCAGGACGCAGGCGCATTCGTGCAATGCGTCAAGGACGAGGACGCCGCCAGCTGCGGTCCTGGCCGTCCTGAACGCGGCAAATGTTGTGTGACGGGGCACTGGGTGCCATCGGAGAGCTATCGCTTCCTCCAACGATCTAGTCGCCGCTCCGAGTACGACCGGGAGCCAACGGCAAGGGGCCCCGGTGAGGACGCACCCGCCACGGAAGTTGTCGATTGACATTCGGCTCCTTGCGCGTAATGATGTAATCATGAAAGCGCAGCGGTCCGCCAAGCCCGTCGACCCCGATGAGGTGAGCGACTGGTTCACCTCGCAGCTGCCCGAGGCATGGTCCGGCGAGCCGCCGGATGTCAGCGTCGACGGTGACGAGATCCTCGTGATGATCCGTATCGAAGACGCCGACCTGGCAGGCGACGCCAGTAGTGAAGAGCGATTGGCGGCCCGCAAGGCGCGGATCGGTCACTTCCGCGAGGAGACCCGTGGCAAGCGGATGGAGATCGCCGCAGCCGCAGAGGTCCGCTTCGACCGCAAGGTGTCATGGGGCGTCCGCAGCGGTGAGGTCGGCGTGATCTTCACCCACCTCTCCATTCCGGCCATGACCCGTCTTCGCATCAGGGAGCGGATGGTCCTCGACACTCTGATCGACGCCGGCGTTGCCCGCAGCCGCTCCGATGCGCTGGCGTGGTGTGTGCGGCTCGTGGGGAAGAACCTCGACGAATGGCTACAAGATCTGCGCGAGGCGATGGTCCACGTCGAGGAGGTGCGCAAGCGCGGACCGGACGCATAGGGACTCCCCACCTTGCGGCTTCGCCCCGCTCGTCGCCCACTCCGGCGGCGGCTTGCCGTCGTAAGGGCGTTGGGGCTCTTGCGGTGGGTTGGGGTCGGGGGTACATTGGTCGGCGACATGCAGCGGCAGTACTTCTTTGCGTATTCCTTTGCCGGGCTTTCGGCCCGGGTCGAGGGAGCGCGCTGAGTACGACCACCGCCACCGCACCACCAACCCGAAGCCGAGAGCGGCTTCGGGTTTTTGCATTCCTGGAGCCGCCGTCACTCCAGGAGACACCCGTGACCAGCGAGCAGCCAACCCCAGCCAGGTCCGAACCGGTGCTGAAGAGCCACCGGCGATCCGACGACGTCTCGACGACGATCGTGACCGTGGGAAACATCGTCTTCGGCGATGGCTCGTATCCCGTGATCGCCGGCCCCGTCGCCGTGGAGAGCGAGGAGCAGGTCGTCGGCGTCGCGAAGGGAATCGCCGAGGCCGGCGCCTCGATGTTGCGCGGCGGCACCTTTCGGGCAGAGAACTCTCCGTACAGCTTCCGTGGTCTCGGCCGTGAGGGACTGTGGTTTCTGGAGCATGCCGGCCGCGAGACGGGCCTCCCTGTGGTCACCGAGGTCATCGAGCACAGCCACGTCGCCGAGGCCGCCCATCACGCCGACATGCTCGAAGTAGGTCCCGACAACATGCAGAACTTCTCCTTGTTGCGCGATGTGGGCAAGGCGGGGAGGCCGGTGCTGCTCCATCGCGGGCCATCGGCCACGATCGACGAGTGGCTCATGGCCGCGGAGTACATCCTGGCGGAGGGCAACGAGCAGGTCGTTCTCTGTGAGCGTGGCAGCCGGACGTTCGATCCTCGCACCAGCGACACCCTCGACATCTCCGCCATCCCGGTGGTGCAGCGCATGTCACATCTGCCCGTGATCATCGACCCCGCACCGACGAAGGGTGGCGAGGACCTCGTCGGCCCCCTGGCGCTGGCGGGCCGGTCCGTCGGGGCCGACGGGCTGAGCGTGCTGGTGCATTCCGACCCCATGCGATCGCGGGCCGGCAACGGTAGCCAGCTCGACCTCGCGGCGTTTGCCAGACTCATGGACCGGCTCGGCATCCCGTCGCTGCGCGACGAGATCGACCGCATCGACCGCGAGCTGGTGAGACTCGTCGCCCGCCGGCTCCACAGCTCCGTCGAGATCGCCAAGATCAAAGCGACCAGAGGGCTTGCCATGCGGTCGCCGGATCGTGAGGCTGAGCTGATCGAGGAGGCCAAGGACGATGCCCGCAAGTTGGGGATCGATCCCGGATACGTCGCCGAGCTGATGACCTTGGTTCTCGCCCACAGTCGGATCGCCCAGCAACGGGCACTGGCCGACGACTAGACCAATAGTCGTTCTCCCGCAGCCGTCGGTTGCTGAACGAGCTGTCCCGGAGCCCTGGACCGGCGCCCGTAGGAGCACGCCCTAACCTCCGCCCATGGAGCCACATGTCGTTGTCGGAGACGACGGGGTCGCACGGTGCTGGTGGGGTGCTTCCACGCCGGACTACGTGCCCTACCACGACGATGAGTGGGGCCTGCCGGTCGACGACGATCATCTGCTCTTCGAGAAGCTGTGTCTCGAGGGGTTCCAGTCCGGGCTGTCGTGGCTGACCATCCTCCGCAAGCGGTCCGACTTCCGCCGAGTCTTCCACGACTTCGACTACGAGCGGGTCGCAGCCATGGGCGTCGCGGATGTGGAGCGCCTGCTTCAGGATGCCTCGATCGTGAGACATCGTCGCAAGATCGAATCGACGATCAACAACGCCCGCAAGGCCATCGATCTCGCAGACGAATATGGGTCGCTCGGTGCCTTCTTCTGGAAGTACGAACCGACGGTGGCGTCGCCGGCCCTCGCCAGCGAGAGTGCGGAGAGCTGGCAGATGGCCAAAGACCTGAAGCGGCGCGGATTCACGTTTGTGGGCCCGACGACGGCCTACGCCTTCATGCAGGCCATGGGCATCGTGAACGACCATCTCGAAGGGTGCGACGCCGCCGCTCGCTGCGAGCTGGCGCGGGCGGCGTTCGTGCGGCCGGCTGTCGCGCCGGGCGCAGGCGAGCGACCGGGCTGATGGCCGATCGAGATCGGCTGAAGGGTCGAACGTGAGCCGGGTGTTCATCTCGTACCTGCGCAACGACTCGGCCGCCGACACCGGCCGACTCCACGACACGCTGACCGGGTTGCTGGGCAGCGAAGTCCTGTTCAAGGACGTGGCGGATCTCGAGTTCGGCGACAGCTGGAAGCTGGCCGTCCACGAGGCACTGTCGGACTCCGTGGTGGTGCTCGTCGTCATGGGTCCTCAATGGCATCCCTCCCCGGCGATCCTGTTCGAGCTGGATGCAGCCCTCTCCAGCAACGTGAGGGTGGTTCCCGTGCTCGTGAGAGACGCACGGATCGAGGACGTCACCCGTGACCTGCCCGAGTCGCTGGAGCGCCTCCGTGATCAGCATGCGATCTCGCTCGACCACGATCGGTGGCATCGCGACTGCGAGCGACTGGCGGACTGGCTGAGGAGCGTCCTGGAGGATCCGCACAGCCCCAAGGTGCGGCTCGACGAACGCCCTGATGCGAACGAGCTGCTCGATCGTGAGCCATCGCCCGGCGACAGGGACGGGCTGTTGAGCCACGCCCGGGATCTGGCGGAGAGCCTGGACGATCCGAGCATCTGGGAGACAGCGAAGCAGCAACACGCCACGTTCTATGACGAGCTGCGCGCCGCGGGCTCGCTCTCTGCGAGGACGAAGCTTGCATCGACGGTCGAGGAGGCACGCCGCCGGCTGAGGGTGGAGCACTCGATCGGTGAGCTTCTGTCCCGGCGGCCTGCAGAGAAGGGAGCCGAGGGGGCCCTGTGCAGCTACGCCGGCCGGCTCGGCGAGTATCTCGACGACCCCGCCATCGCCCGGCGTGCCGCGCTCGAACTGGAGGATTTCGAGGAGCAGCTCAGCGAGATCTCGAGGACGCGAGGTGACAGCGGCAACCCACGCGCCCCGCAGCTGGCATTGAACGAGATCGTCGACGACGCGATGGGCCGGCTCGCCGCCGAGCTTCCGGGCATCACGCGGCGGCATCCTCATCGGGAGTGGCCCGGGAACCCGGCATGATCACCGCAGCCCTCGCCTTCCGGCTAGCGGTTGTCGCCGTTCTAATCTCGCCTCCATGACACCTGACGTCCTCGTCGTCGGCGGCGGGCCCGCCGGCGCCGCCACCGCCTACTGGCTCGCCCGTGACGGATTGTCCGTCCTGGTCGCCGAGAAGAAGAGCTATCCCCGCGCCAAGACCTGCGGCGACGGTCTCACGCCGCGTGCCATCAAGCAGCTCACCGACATGGGGTTCGACTTCGATGTGCCCGAGCTGCACAAGATCGTCGGGTTGCGCGCCTACTCGGGTGAGCTGAAGTTGGAGCTGACGTGGCCCCAGCACTCCAGCTACCCCGATTGGGGTGCGGTGATGCGGCGTAGCGACCTCGACATGCAGGTTGCGTCACTGGCCGAGAAGCAGGGCGCCGTGATCCGGCAGCGCAACGAAGCCGTTGCGGTGGTCGAAGACGGTCGGCTGGTTGGTGTCGACCTCCGACAGAAGGACGCCTCGGGCGTCGTCGACGCCGAACGGGTCACGCCCAAGATCGTCGTCATCGCCGACGGCTCGCTCTCACGGTTCGGACGAAAGCTCGGCACGGCGCGCCGCAAGGACTACCCCTACGGTTTGGCGGTTCGCGGCTATTTTGCCAGCCCGAACTCGACCGATGGATACATGGAGAGCCAGCTCGACATTCACGATGCCGAGGGCCGTTCGATGCCCGGCTACGGCTGGATCTTCCCGCTCGGCGACGGTGCCATCAATGTGGGGGTCGGCGTGCTGTCCACGTTCAAGAACTGGAAGGACGTCAACACCTCGAAGACGCTGGCGGCCTACGTCGATGCGCTCCCACCCCACTGGCAGGTGACGGCGGACGAAGCGATCACGGAGCCCGTCGGAGGCAAACTGCCGATGTCGTTCTCCGTCGGGCCCAAGGTCGGCCGCAACTGGCTGACCGTGGGTGATGCAGCCGGGGCAGTGAACCCGTTCAACGGTGAGGGCATCGATTATGCCTACGAGACCGGGCGCATGGCCGCTCCCCACATCGCCGCAGCCGTCGCAACCGGTGACACGACCTTGCTGTGGCGCTACCGGCAGCAGCTCGATGACGAGTACGCCGCCTACCACCGGGTGGCACGGGCCTTCGCCATCGCCATCGGGAACCCGCGGCTCATGCGGAGCCTCACCCGGATCGGCTTGCGTTCCCGGCCATTGATGGAGTGGGTGCTCAAGGTGATGGCGAACCTGCTCGAACCGGAGGAGCTCGGGATGGAAGAACGGATCTACCGGGCGGTGGAGAGAGTCGTGGCGCTCGGCCCCGAACCACTGGTGCGCAACTGACCGATTGCCCTACGGCGCCCGACCGCCGCATGCCGTGGCGGATTGATTTTGGACCAACCGAGGTGGTTCCTAATCTCCGATCCCGAGAGGAGCCGCCGCCACCATGACGCTTGCCGACTACCTGCCGATCGCGCTGATGCTCATCCTCGCCATCGGTTTCGCCTCGCTCATGATGTTCATGTCGTGGAAGCTCGGCCCCAACAAGCCGACAGCCGAGAAGCTGGCTCCTTACGAGTGTGGGATCGTGCCGCTCCAGGAGCCGGTCGAGCGTTTTCCGGTCAAGTTCTACATCGTGGCGATGCTCTTCGTGATCTTCGACGTCGAGCTCGTGTTCCTGTTCGCCTGGGCGGTCCGCTTCGACGAGTTCGGATGGGCCGGCATCGGTGCGATGGCGATCTTCGTAGCACTGCTCGCCGAGACGCTCGTCTACGTCTGGAAGCGTGGCGCTCTCGATTGGAACGTGGCCCGCCGCGAGAGGAACCGCAGAGTGGTGGCTCCGCCGGAGCAGGAAATGGTGGAGGAAGCCGCCTGATGGCGGGAGCAACCCAACCTCCGGGCTTCCTGCTCACGACGCTCAACAAGGGAGTCAACTGGGCACGCACCCGCTCGATGTGGCCGGCGACGTTCGGGCTGGCGTGCTGTGCCATCGAGATGATGGGCACCGGTGCCGCCCACTACGACCTCGCCCGGTTTGGCATGGAGGTCTTTCGCGCCTCGCCACGTCAAGCCGATCTGATGATCGTGGCCGGCCGTGTCTCCCAGAAGATGGCGCCCGTGCTGCGCCAGGTCTACGACCAGATGGCTGAGCCCAAGTGGGTCATCTCGATGGGTGCGTGCGCATCGAGCGGAGGCATGTTCAACAACTACGCACTGGTGCAAGGGGTCGACCAGGTTGTCCCCGTCGACATCTACGTGCCGGGGTGCCCCCCGGGACCGCAGTCCTTGATGCACGGCATCCTCACCCTCCAGGACAAGATCATGAAGGGCGAGATTCGGAGCGAGACCGGATTGACGCAGGCTTCGTGACATGAGCGACAACGCCCCCGACACCGCACCGGACGAGCTCGCTCCTCTCGCCGACCGTGTCATCCCCGACGACCCCACCCTGGCAAGGCTGGCGGGGGAGTTCGGCCAAGTGGTGTTCGCTACGGAGGACGACACCGACGTCGCCCATGTGCCGGCCACGGACGTGGCGGCGTTCGCCGCCGCCGTGCGGGCCGCCGGCTACGACGTGTTCATCGACCTGTGTGGCGTCGATTACCTCCGCCGCCACCCCCGCTACGAAGTGGTCATCAACCTGCTGTCCCATACGAAGCGGCGCCGGATGCGAATTCGGGTGGGCGTCGACGGGGCCAACCCCGAGGTGCCCAGCGTGAGCGAGGTGTTCGCCGGGGCCAACTTCTACGAGCGGGAGACGTACGACCTGTTCGGCATCCGTTTCATCGGTCATCCCGATCTCACCCGGATCCTCCTCCCCGACGATTGGGAGGGCTTCCCGCTGCGCAAGGACTACTCGGTCGGCTCGGTGCCGGTCCAGTTCAAGGGATCTCACAAAGCGCCATGAGCGACACACCCCACGTCGTCACCGGAGACCTCGAGGCTCCCACCACGGAGGCCCCGCCCCAGAGCGAGGCCGGTTCGGAGGCCGCCGAGGAACGCCGCCGGGTGCACGACATGTGGGTCTCCGGCACCGAAGAGCCCGAGTGGGTGCGGCAGGCGACCGACGAGGGTGCCCAGGAGCTGCTGCCGGAGGGGGAAGAGCCGGGGATCGATGCTCAGCGCGGTGTCTTGGTGACCGACGACTACCTCATCGACGACTCCGTCGACGACGACGAGCGGCAGATCCTCAACATGGGACCCCAGCACCCGTCGACCCACGGCGTGTTGCGGCTCCAGCTCGAGCTCGAGGGCGAGACGATCCGGCGGGTCAAGCCGATCATCGGCTACTTGCACACCGGCATGGAGAAGACCGCGGAGACGCTGACCTGGCTCCAGGGTCCGACCAACGTCACCCGGATGGACTATCTGTCGCCGTTCCACAACGAGCTCGCCTATTCGCTGGCGGTGGAGAGGTTGCTCGGAGTGGAGGTGCCGCCGCGGGCACAAGCCATCCGGATCCTGATGACGGAGCTCAATCGGGTGTCGAGCCACCTCCTGTTCCTCGCCACCCAGGGTATGGACATCGGAGCGGTGTCCATGATGATCTACGGCTGGCGGGAGCGCGAGCTGGTGTTGCGGTTCTTCGAAGAGGTCACCGGTCTGCGGATGAACCACAACTACATCCGTCCGGGCGGCGTTGCTGCCGACCTCCCCGACGGATGGGAAGACTCGGTCGAGGCGCTGCTCGTAGACGTGCCAAACGGCGTTGGCGAGTACGAGGAGCTCCTGAACGAGAACCCCATCTTCCTCGATCGTACGCTCGGTGTGGGTGTCATCACCCCCGACGAATGCAAGGCCTTTGGCGTCACGGGGCCCAACGCCCGAGCCTCCGGTATCGACTGGGATCTGCGCAAGGTCTTCCCGTACGGCGGCATCGATCGATACGACTTCGACGTCCCGGTTGGAAAGCATGGCGACGTATTCGACCGTTACATGCTGCGGGTCCGCGAGATCGACCAATCGCTCCGGATCGTGAAACAAGTCATGGAGACCATGCCGCCGGGGGACTACCGCACCGAGGACCGCAAGGTCACGCCACCGCCGCGCAAACGCATCGACGAGTCGATGGAGGCGCTCATCCACCACTTCAAGATCTTCACCGAGGGCTTCAAAGTGCCGGCCGGCGAGGTGTATCAGGCCGTGGAGTCGCCGCGCGGCGAGCTCGGCATGTACATCGTCTCGGAAGGCGGCGCCAAGCCGTGGCGGGTACACGTACGCGGCCCGTCGTTCGCACACGTCCAGGCGCTTCCGGCGATGATGACGGACTCTCTCGTAGCGGACACGATCGCCACGCTTGCCTCGACCGACCCGGTGCTGGGGGACGTCGACCGATGACCGACCGCTCCATCGACAAGACCGTGTCCGGTTGGAGCGCTCCGAACCGTGAGCGCGCCGCCAAGCTGCTCGCCGCGTATCCGGAGCGCCGCAGTGCCGTGATGCCGCTGCTCTACCTCGCATCGCTGGAGCACCGCTACGTCACGACCGAGGCCATGCACGAGGTGGCGGAACTGACCGGGTTGAGCTCCGCCCAGGTGCAGTCGGTCGCCAGCTTCTACACGATGTACAAGCGGCACGGGGTCGGCGAGTACCTGCTCTCGGTGTGCACGTCGATCTCCTGCTACCTGATGGGCGCCGACGAGGTGCTGGCAGCGATCGAGGACGGCACCGGCACTCTCGACGGCGAGACCTCGGAGGACGGCCTGTTCACCGTCGAGCACGTCGAATGTATCGGGGCCTGCGGTGGGGCCCCTGCGGTGCAGGTGAACTACGAGCTCATCGAGGGTGTCCACCCCGACAAGGCCCTCACGATGTGCCAGTGGCTCAAGACCAAGCGTCCCGATGTGGTCTCGAGCGATGACATGCAGGAGCGGTTCGGCGATCAGCAGTCCTTCGACTGGGGCCCGCCGGAGACCGAGGGAGCCGTCGCCGCCGTCCCGGCGTTCGGGCCCTATGGAAGTGCCGGCGAGGCGGCATCATGAGCGTCGCCTTACCCGGCAGCGTGGCGGGGACGCCGGCCGTCGCACGCCGGGTTCCCGTGGCGGGGGCCGGAGAATGACCACGCCGCTCATTCTCACCCAGCGCATGGTCGATCACCGCCAGGATTCGCACACCCTCCGGCGGTACGAATCCTCCGGGGGCTACGCCGCATTGCGCCGGGCGTTCGGCATGGCAGCCGGGGACGTGGCTGCCGCAGTCAAGGCATCCAACATCCGCGGCCGGGGCGGGGCCGGATTCCCCACTGGGGTCAAGTGGGGCTTTCTCGCCCCCACTTCGCCGCGCTATCTCGTCATCAACGGCGACGAGTCGGAGCCGGGCACGTTCAAGGACCGGCAGTTGCTGGAGCGCGACCCCCACCAGCTGATCGAAGGGGTCATCATCTCGTCGTATGCCCTCGGTGTGAACCATGCGTTCATCTACATCCGGGGCGAGTACCCGCGGCCGGCACGAAGGGTGCAGCGAGCGGTCGAGGAGGCATACGAGAAGGGCTATCTCGGGCCGAACATCCTGGACAGCGGCTTCGACCTCGACATCACGGTGCATCTCGGTGCCGGCGCCTACATCTGTGGCGAGGAGACGGCCCTGCTCAACTCGCTGGAGGGGCGGCGGGGAGAACCGCGCATCAAGCCTCCGTTCCCGGCCGTCGAGGGGCTCTATGCCAAGCCGACGATCGTCAACAACGTCGAGACGATCTCGAACGTCCCGTGGATGATCACGAACGGCGGCGAGGCCTATGCCCACATCGGCCCCGAGAAGTCGGCGGGCACCCGGTTGTTCTCGCTGTCCGGGCACCTCCAGAAGCCGGGCAATTACGAGATCGTCATGGGCATGTCGTGGCGTGAGCTGATCTACGACATTGGCGGCGGCATTCGCGACGACCGCAAGCTCAAGTGCTGGATTCCAGGTGGCGCCTCCGCTCCCTGGTTCGTTCCGGACGCCCATCTCGACATCCCGGTGACCATCGACGACACCGGCCAGCACGGCTCGATGCTCGGTTCGGGAGCCGTCGTCGTGATGGACGACTCCACCAACGTGGTAGCGGCAGCTCACCGTGTCGTTCGCTTCTTCGCCCATGAATCGTGCGGCCAGTGCACGCCATGCCGGGAGGGCACGACGTGGCTGGAGCGCATGTTGTGGCGGATCATGAACGGTGACGGCCGGCCGATGGACCTCGACATGCTGCTCGACGTTTGCGACAACATCAGCCCGGGTTTGCGATGGCCCCCTGCACAGACGACGATCTGCCCACTCGGCCCGTCGGCCGTGTCACCGATCCGCTCGATCTTGACGCATTTCCGCGACGAGGTCGAGGCGATGATCCCCGATGCGGCCGACTCGAGGACGGAAGGGGTGGCGGTTGGCTGAGCAGCCGGACATGGTCACCATCCAGATCGACGGCGAGGAACGCCAGGTGCCGGCGCGGCAACTGCTGATCAAGGCAGCCGAGGACACGGGCACCTACATCCCGCGCTTCTGCTGGCACCCTCGTATGAAGCCGGTGGGCATGTGCCGCATGTGTCTCGTCGAGGTGGAGACACCACGCGGCACGATGCTCACAACGTCGTGCACGATGCCGGTCAACGACGGCATGGTCGTCGATACGCAGTCCGCCGTCGTCACCAAGGCACAGGAGGGCATCCTCGAGTTCCTCCTGATCAACCACCCTCTCGATTGCCCGGTCTGCGACCGCGGCGGCGAGTGCCCGCTGCAGGACCAGACCATGGCGTACGGCCCGGGAGAAAGCCGGTTCGTCGAGGAGAAGCGGCACTACGAGAAGCCCATCGAGATCAGCGACGTGGTGCTGCTGGATCGGGAGCGGTGCATCCTGTGCGCCCGCTGCACCCGGTTCTCCGATGAGGTGTCCGGCGATCCACTCATCGAATTCACCGAACGCGGCGGTAACACGCAGGTTCTGACCTTCCCCGACGAGCCCTTCGCCTCATACTTCTCCGGCAACACCGTGCAGATCTGCCCGGTGGGGGCGCTCACGGCCAAGCCGTTCCGGTTCCGGGCGCGCCCTTGGGACCTCGAGGCCGTCGAGAGCGTGTCGCTGGTGGACTCCGTGCACTCCAAGGTCTCCGTACAGTCGAGCCAGAACGAGGTCGTGCGCATCAATGGTGTCGACAACGACCCGACGAACCACGGCTGGCTGTCCGACAAGGATCGGTTCATCTATCAACACCTCCACTCGCCGGACCGGCTGACGGTGCCGATGCTCAAGACGGGCGACGGCATGGTGGAGACGACATGGGGCCACGCCCTCGATGTCGTGGCAGAACGTCTCGGCAGCTTCCACGGCACGGCCGTTGCCGGCTTGGGCGGGGCGCAAGGCACCAACGAGGAGGCCTACGCCTTCGGCAAGTTCCTCCGCACCTGCATCGTGACTCCCCATCTCGACTCGCAGATGGGCGACGGGCTCGACCCGCATCTCCTCGTCGCCACGGAGCGCCGGGCCGCGATCGACGACATCGACCGCGCCTCCACCATCCTCCTGTGGGCCGGGGACCTCAAGGAAGAGCTGCCCGTTCTCTACCTGCGGGTGCGCCGCGCCGCACGCGAGCTCGGCGCCAAGCTGATCGTCATACACCCGCGTCGAACCGGGCTCGACGACGTCGCCGCTCACAAGATCACCTATCGCCCGGGTGAAGGACCGGAGGTGCTGCGAAAGCTCGCCGCCGGCGCCGAGGGCTACACCGAGGTGCGGGAAGCGCTCTCCGCCGGCCCCGTCGTGGCGATCGTGGGTCGCACCGGTCTCACCGAGGACGGCAGGCTGGCGGAGTCGGTCGCCGCATTCGCCTCCGGCCTGCCGGAGGCGGGCGTGCTGCCTGTGGTACGGCGCGCCAACACTTACGGAGCCCTCGACATGGGGCTGGCGCCAACGCTGCTCCCCGGCCGGGTGGCCGTCGACGACCAGGCGGGTCGCAGCTCGCTGGAGAAGGTGTGGGGGCCGCTCCCGGAACCGGCCGGTCGTGACGCAACCGCCATCCTCGAAGGACTGGTCGGTGGCGAGCTCGAAGCCCTCGTCTTGTACGGCGCCGATCCGGTGCGCGACCACCCCGACACGAGCCTGGCTCGAGAGGCCCTCGACACGGCCCAATTCGTCGTTGCGCTGGATCTGTTCCTCACCGACTCCTCGTCCCGGGCGGACGTGGTGCTTCCGGTGGAGGGTTTTGCCGAGACGGAGGGCACGGCCACGAATCTCGAGGGGCGTGTACAGAAGGTCAATCAGCTGCTGCCCGGGCCCGGCCAGACGCGTGAAGCGTGGTCCGTGCTCGACGAGCTGGCCCGCCGCATGGGTGGACAGCTCGGGGCGCAGACGGCCGAAGCCCTGAGCAAGGAGATCGCCACGGTGGCGCCTGCCTACAGGGGCGTGTCGTGGGACCGGCTCGACTGGGGTGATGGACGCAGCGGCCTCCTGCTGCCGCTCGACGATGGAACCCAACCGTTGCAACACAGCCCGCAGGACGCCGGCCTCATCGCAGGGGGCGGCCGGCTTGCGCTCCACTATGCGCGGGTGTTGTACGACGACGGCGTGCGCAACCGCATGTCGCCTTCGCTCGCCGCACTGCAGCCGGGGCCGTTCGTGGGGCTCCACCCTCGCGACGCCGCTGCGCTGGCCGTCGGCGCCGCCGATGTGGTGCGCGTCGTCGGAGACCACGGCTCCATCGAAGTGCCCGTGGTGATCGACCCGACCCTTGCCGAGGGTGCTGCCTACGTGCCGGCGAACCTCGCAGGAACCGCTGCGATCGGCGCCTCTCCGTCCGTCACGATCGAACCGTTGCGGGACGGGGGTGGCTGATGTTGAGCGGTTGGGAGATTCTCGTCGAAGCGGCCATCAAGGTGCTCGCCGTCTTTGCGCTGCTGCTCACCGCAACGATCTTCCTCGTGTGGATCGAGCGCAAGGTCGTCGCCGACATGCAGAACCGTATCGGCCCGGACCGGGCAGGGCCCTTCGGGATCCTGCAGACCGTCGCCGACGGCGCCAAGCTCGTGTTCAAGGAGAATCTCACGCCTCGCCGTGTCGAGTTCGGGCTGTACATCGCCGCTCCGATCGCGGCGCTCGTACCGGCGTTGCTGATCTTCATGGTGATCCCCGTCGGGCGGCCCTTCATGATCGGCGATCGCGAGATCCAGGTGGTGGGTGCCGACCTGAACATCGGGTTGCTGTACATCCTGGCGCTCAGCTCTCTGGCCGTGTACGCCGTCGTGCTGGCGGGCTGGTCCTCCGGTTCGAAATACCCCTTGCTCGGCTCGGTGCGGGCCTCGGCGCAGATGATCTCCTACGAGGCGGCGATGGGCCTGGCGCTGGTGCCGGTGATCATCTTCACCGGGACCACGTCGCTCACCGGCATCGTCGATGCACAGGCCGGGAGTGTGCTCGGGTTCCTCGGAGTGTGGAACGTCGTGCTGATCCCGTCGTTCGTGATCTTCTTCATCGCCGGGGTCGCCGAGACCAACCGGCCACCGTTCGATCTGGTCGAAGCCGAGTCCGAGATCGTGGGCGGCTATCACACCGAGTACAGCGGATTCCGCTTCGCCCTCTTCTTCCTCGCCGAGTACATCAACATGTTCAACATCTCGGCCATCACGGTGACCGTGTTCTTCGGGGGATGGCACGGCCCCACGTTCGGCACCCCCGACTGGATCTCATGGATATTCCCGATCTTCTGGTTCATGGCGAAGACGCTGTTCTTCGTGTTCGTGTTCGTCTGGGTGCGGGCTTCGCTGCCACGCATGCGCTACGACCAGCTGATGTCGTTCGGCTGGAAGCGGCTGATCCCCATCAGCCTCGCCTGGATCGTGCTGGCAACCCTCGCCATCGGCGTCCGCCGATTTGGCGTCCCGTGGGCGTGATCTGAATGGGTTGGTTTGCCGATCTGCTTGGACCGTTCCGGGGATTTGCCGTCACCTTGCGCCAGATGTCGAAGCCGCGCCTGACGGATGAGTACCCGAAGGAGAAGCGGCAGAAGCCGCAACGCTTCCATGGCCGCCACGTTCTCAATCGCTACCCCGACGGCATGG
The DNA here is from genome assembly GCA_965216945.1 of Acidimicrobiia bacterium. Taxonomy (GTDB): domain Bacteria; phylum Actinomycetota; class Acidimicrobiia; order Spongiisociales; family UBA5794; genus DATHZQ01. The sequence goes on from CBDCGU010000003.1 coordinate 2,503,796, forward strand.
AGAAGTGCATCGGGTGCGAGCTGTGCGCAGGAGTGTGCCCGGCGCGGTGCATCTACGTACGCGGCGCCGACAACCCACAGGACGCTCCGGTCAGCCCGGGGGAGCGGTTCGGCTTCGTCTACGAGATCAACATGCTCCGCTGCATCTTCTGCGGGCTGTGCGTCGAGGCGTGTCCCACCGAGGCGATCACGATGACCCATCTGTTCGAGATGTCGGTTGAGGACCGCGACGACGCCATCTACACCAAGGACGAGCTCCTCGTTGAGCCGGACGGCACACCCAATCACTCGCAGCCGGACGGGCCGCTCATCGATCTCGCCGAGCTGCGTATCGCCGACGGCTGGATGCGGGCCACCGCACCGTCGGGGCGTGCCGCCTACGAAGGCATCCCGGCATGGACTCCGTCCGCCGGCGTCGGCCTTCGCCCCCCCGAGAAGGGACAGCGCGACACGTCGGAAGCCAGGCCGCAGAGGTCGGACCGCACGGATGGAGACAGGACGTGAGCGTCACTCCGTACCCCGCCTGTGGCGTCAGGGCGCTCCCCGGGAAGGCTCACTCGTGAACGTCGAGTTCTTCGTGTTTGCGCTCTTTGCGTTGATCGCAATCATCGGAGCGCTGGTGATGGTGACCGCCCGCAACCCCGTGTACTCTGCGATGGGCCTCCTGACGGCGATGTTCTCGATGGCCGTGTTCTACGTCCTCAACGACGCCCACTTCGTGGCCGCCGTGCAAGTGTTGATCTATGCGGGCGCGGTGATGACCCTCTTCCTGTTCGTCATCATGCTGATCGGCGTGGATCGGACCGTGGACCGGCAAGAGGTCATACCGTTCCAGCGGCCGGTTGTGGTCGTGCTCAGCCTTGCCCTGCTCGGTCTCGTGCTCTTCGCCGGGAGGGCGGCGTGGATCACCGGGCTTGGTGCGTTCACGGGTGGAGTGGTCGACGGGACAATCGAAGGAATCTCCGACAGCCTCTTCGGGACGTGGATGATCCCGTTCCTGTCCACCATGTTCCTCCTCACCATTGCTGCCGTGGGCACCATCGCCCTTGCCCAGTTCGGGCCGCGGGAGCGTGCACCGGCCAGCGAGGACGGCGCCGAATGACCGTCGATGCCTCCTGGTACATGGCGCTCTCGGCGGTGTTGTTCACCATCGGGGCTGCCGGGCTGCTGCTCCGGCGCAACGCCCTCGTCATGTTCATGTCGATCGAGCTGATGCTGAATGCCGTGAACCTGACGTTCGTCGCGGCCGGGCGCGAGCTCGGTCTGGTCGAAGGGCAGATCTCGGTGCTGTTCGTGATGGTGGTGGCGGCAGCAGAAGTGACGATCGGGCTCGCCATCATCGTTGCGGTCTTCCGGCGCAGGGCCACGGCCAGCGTCGACGAGCTGGCTGGGATGCGCGGATGACGGCGCTGCTCGCCGCAGAGGCATCCTCGACGACCGTGATCGACACGGCCGAGGCTTGGATCTGGGTCGTCATCGCTTTGCCCTTGTTCGGTGCCGGCATCCTCCTGCTCTTCGGCAAACGTATCGGCGACCGTGTCGCCGCCCTGCTTGCGTCATCCACCGTCTTCCTGTCGTTCCTGATCGGTGCCGTCGCCAGCATGGACTTCATCAGCGGCGAGGATCACGAAGGGGTCGTCGTGACCTTGTGGGAGTGGATCCCGGCACTCGGCATCGACGTTGCGTTCCTCTGGGACCCGCTGTCGATGGCGATCACGGCGATCGTCACCGGTATCGGGTTCGTGATCCACGTCTTCGCCATCGGTTACATGAAGGGCGACCCGCGGGTTCCGCGCTTCTTCGCCTATCTCAACCTGTTCATCGCATCGATGCTCATCCTCGAGCTCGGTGCGAGCTTCGGCATCATGTTCATCGGATGGGAGCTCGTCGGCCTGTCCTCGTACCTGCTCATCTCGTTCTGGTTCGAGAAGCCCTCGGCGGCGGCCGCGGGCAAGAAGGCGTTCATCGTCAACCGCATCGGCGACGTGGGATTCATCATCGCTCTCATGCTGATCTTCGCCAGCTTCGGCTCGCTGTCCTACGACATCGTCTTCACCCAGGCCTCGACGGTGCTGACGACGGCGATGGCCACCGCGATCACGCTGATGCTCTTCGTCGGTGCGACCGGCAAGTCGGCGCAGATCCCGCTCTATGTGTGGCTCGTCGACGCGATGGAGGGCCCGACACCGGTGTCCGCGTTGATCCACGCCGCCACGATGGTCACGGCGGGTGTGTTCATGGTCACGAGGGCGGCACCGCTGTTCGAGCTGTCCGACGTGACGATGACGATCGTCGCCACGATCGGGGCGGTGACCGCACTGTTTGCGGCGACGATCGCCATCGCACAGCGCGACATCAAGAAGGTCCTGGCCTACTCGACGATCAGTCAGCTCGGATTCATGGTGCTGGCGGTGGGTTTGGGCGCCTACATCGCCGGGCTGTTCCACATCATCACTCACGCCTTCTTCAAGGCGCTGCTGTTCCTCGGTGCCGGTTCGGTCATCCACGCCATGGCCGATGAGCAGGACATGTTCAAGATGGGTGGGCTCCGCAAGGTGATGCCCGTGACATGGGTGACGATGGGTATCGGATCACTCGCGCTGATCGGCATCCCTCCATTCGCCGGCTTCTTCTCCAAGGACGAGATCCTGGCGGGGGCATTCGAGACAGGTGGCTACGGCATGGTGCTGTGGATCATCGGTCTCGTCGCCGCCGTCTTCACCGCGTTCTACATCACCCGCCTCATGATCCTCACCTTCTGGGGTGAGCCGCGCTGGGGCGAGGCCGCCCACCCCCATGAGTCACCGTCGGTGATGACGGTGCCGCTGATCATCCTCGCCGCCGGCTCCGTGCTGGTCGGCTTCATCAACGCTCCCGGCATCCTGTGGCTCGAGCATTTCGAGGAGTCGGTCTTCGAGAACGTGACTCTGCTGCACCCACCGGAGGAGCTGAGCGAGATCGCATTGCTCGCCGCCGTCGCCGTTGCGGGTGCCCTCGCCGGCATGTTCGTGGCGGCACGCCGCTACCGGCGGGACCCACTCCCTGCCGAGTCCGAAGGTATCTGGAAGACGCTGCTCCACGGCTACTACGTCGACGACATATACGGGAAGACCGTCGTTCTGCCCGGCAAGACGCTGTCGGAACGCGTGGCGTTCGTGATCGATGCCAAGGTCGTCGACGGCGCAGTCAACGGCGTCGGCAAGCTCACGACCTGGACGTCCGAGCGCCTCAAACCCTTGCAGAGCGGTCTGGCCCGCAGCTATGCCACGGGCATCCTCGCCGGAACGCTCGGTCTGGTCATCTGGTTTCTCGTGCGAGGTGGCGTCTGATGGTGCGCTCACACCGTTCGCCCTGCCAGGTTCCCGGTCGTTGCGGCTCCGCGGCCAATGAGCCGGTGACCGGGCTCGCTGCGAGCTTCCGCCACGGCACGATGGGGTTTGCCGGCGGGGGGTTGGGCTGATGGAGTTCCCGGTCCTCGCACTCCTCGTGGCGTTGCCGGCAGCAGGGGCGCTCATCGTCGCGGCTCTGCCGAGGGACCGTACCGAGCTGATCCTCCCGGTGGCGACGCTCGTCAGCCTGCCGCCGCTCGCCGTCGCCGGCTACCTGCTGTGGGTCTTCGAGGCCGGGGAGGCGGGCTTCCAGTTCACCGAGCGGGTGCTGTGGTACGAGCCGTGGGGCATCTCGTGGAACATGGGTGTCGACGGCATCTCGGTCCTGCTGGTCGCGCTCACGGCCTTGCTGTTCCCGATCTCGATCTTGGCGTCGGCATCGATCACCAAGAACGTCAAGCTCTACATGGTGTCGATGCTCGTGCTCGAAACCGGCCTGCTCGGCGTGTTCCTGGCGCTGGACCTCGTCCTCTTCTTCGTGCTCTTCGAGGTGACGCTGATCCCGATGTACATGCTCATCGGCATGTGGGGGAGCGCCAACCGGATCTACGCCGCCATCAAGTTCGTGATCTACACCGCGCTGGGGTCGGGGCTGATGCTCGCCGGCATCATCAGCCTCGCCGTCATCGCCGGAGATCAGTTCGGCGGGGTGAGCTTCGATTTCGTCACACTGCTCGACGCCGAGCTGTCGTCGACGGCCCAGACCTGGCTCTTCCTTGCGTTTGGCGTCGCCTTTGCCATCAAGGTGCCGCTGTTCCCGTTCCACACGTGGCTCCCGGACGCCCACACCGAAGCGCCGACGGCCGGTTCCGTGCTGCTGGCCGGTGTGCTCCTGAAGCTCGGGACGTACGGGTTCGTCCGGTTCAACCTGACGCTGTTCCCCGAAGCGACGGTCGAGTTTGCGCCTTGGCTGGTGACGCTGGCGGTGATCGGCATCGTCTACGGAGCCATGGTGGCGATCGTGCAGCCCGACGTGAAGCGGCTCATCGCCTACTCCTCGGTCAGCCACCTCGGTTTCATCGTGCTCGGCACGTTCGCCCTCACCTCTCAGGGGCTGCAAGGCGGTGTGATCCAAATGGTCAACCACGGGCTCACCACCGGCGCCCTGTTCTTGTTGGTGGGCATGCTCTACGACCGTCGCCACACTCGGCAGATCTCCGACTACGGAGGCATCGCCAAGGTGATGCCCGTCTTTGCCGGCATCTTCTTGTTCTCGGCGTTCGCTTCGGCGGGTCTACCGGGGCTGAACGGTTTCATCGGGGAGTTCACCGTGCTCCTCGGCAGCTATCTGAGCTTCCCGGTTCACGCCATCATCGCCACCTCCGGCGTGGTCCTCGCCGCCATCTATCTCCTGTGGGCCTACGAGCGGGTCTTCACCGGACCGGTCACCAAGTCGGAGAACGAGAAACTGCTCGATCTCAACCTGCGTGAGATCTCGATCCTGGTCCCGATCGTCCTGTTGATCGTGTACCTCGGGGTGAACCCGCAACCGGCGCTGGACCGCATCGAGCCCTCCGTCGAGGCGATCTTGGATCGCATCGAGGAGACAACCGACTACGACGTGCCGGAGTTCGGCCGCACCGCCGACTTGCCGGTCACCGCCGCGGGAGAGGGGGAATAGTGGAGAACGTCGCGTTCCTCCCGATCGCCCCCGAGGTCGTGTTGCTGATCGGTGTCGTACTCGTGCTGATGGCGGAGGTGACGCTCGATCTCGGCAAGCGGGCCTGGGGGCTCATCGCCTGGGCGTCGTTGCTGATCGCACTTGCCTTCTCGGTGCTCCAGTGGCTGCGGCTCGACGAGTTGATGATCGGCCAGCTCAGCTACTCCCAACGCGGAGTCACGGGGGCGCGGCTGCCAATGGTCGTGATGGATCGCATGTCGTCGTTCTCCGGGATGCTGATCTTTGCGGTGGCCACAGTCGCCCTGGTGGCTGCCTGGCCGCTCGTGCGCTCGCTGTCGAAGCGGGGCGCCGAGTTCGTTGCGCTGTTCCTGCTGGCTGTCGCCGGACTGCACATCATGACCCTCGCCTCCAACCTGATCTTGCTGTTCATCGGGCTCGAGACGGCGTCCATCAGCCTGTACGTCATTGCCGGCTTCACACGGGAGCAGGAACGGTCGGACGAGGCCGCGATGAAGTATTTCCTACTCGGGTCGTTTGCCTCTGCGGTGTTCCTCTACGGGATCGCCCTGACGTTCGCCAGCGCCGGCTCGACGTCGATATACGGCACGGGCGGGATTCAGGCCTTCTTCCAGACCAATGTCGTGCTCGAGCCCGGCATCGCCCTGATCGGGGTGGCGCTCATCCTCGTGGGTATCGGCTTCAAGATCTCGGCGGCACCCTTCCACCAGTGGGCGCCCGACGTGTACCAGGGTGCTCCGGCGGCCGCCGTACCGGTGATGTCCGCTGGAGTGAAGATCGCCGGATTCGCCGCACTCGCCCGCATACTGACCGCGGCGTTTCCCGCGCTCGCCGACGACTGGACGGCGGCGGTGGCGCTGCTGGCGGCAGTGTCGGTGGTCGCCGGTACCCTCTTTGCCATCGCCCAGCGTGACGTCAAGCGGATGCTGGCGTACTCAGGTGTTGCCCACGCCGGCTTCATCCTGATCGCTCTGGTAGCCGGCCGCGCCGGCATCCCCGGCATGTGGTTCTATGTCGGCACGTATGCGTTCATGCTCGTGGGTGCGTTCACGGTCGTGGCGGTCGTCACCGGCCCCCGGGCCGACCGGGCTGCGTTCGACGACTTTCGCGGCCTCGGGCAGCGGGCACCGTTCCTCGCCGGGATGCTTGCTCTCTTCCTCATCTCGATGGGCGGTATCCCAGCAACGGCGGGGTTCGTGGGCAAGGTCTCCGTGTTCGCTCCCGCCATCGACGCCGGCTACCTGTGGCTGGTGATTCTCGGCGTCGTCGCTGCCACGGCAGGCCTCTACTTCTACCTTCGGCTCGTTGTCGTGATGTTCTTCCAGGACCCGATCGCCGATGCACCGGGAACTGCCACGGCGCCCCCGGTGTTGCGCCACAGCAGCGCGTTCGTGTTGATCGTCGCCGGTGTCGTGACCCTCGTTTTCGGGCTCGTGCCGTGGCCGCTGCTGAACTTCGTCCGCGATGCGCTCCCGCTCTAGCGATCTGACGGAGCGGCCAGCAGCAACCTCCGCCACTCCCGGCATGGCGGCGCGAGTGCTGCGGCGTCGGGTCACGCTGGCCGTGTCGATCGCGGCCCTCATCGTTGCCGGTGCGGCGGGAGCCGTCGTCGCCGACATCATCGATACGGGTCGCTTCCTGATCCCTGAGGATGCGGTGCAGGACGAGGACGCCTACGTGGCCGCCACCAGCGGCCGTGTCGACGGACGTATCGAGGGCGACCTCGTGATGGTCACGGAGTCCCTCGAGATCGCCGGCGTGGTCACCGGCGACGTGTTGGTGGCGGCGCGAGGAACGGTGGCGATCGACGGCAGGGTCGACGGTTCCGTCCGTGGCGTCGCCCGGCGTATCGTGGTGCGAGGCGAGATCGGCGACGACCTGGCTGTCGCCGCCCCGACGATCGACGTGGCCGGCTCCATCGGGCGAGATGTCATCGGCCTTGGTGTGTCTGCCGATGTCGCCGGGGCCGTCGGCCGCGATGTCAGGGGTCGCTACGTATCGATCGAGGTCGACGGTGAGGTGTCCCGCGACGTCGAGGTCACAGTGGACGAGATCGCGATCGGCGGGAACGCCGTCGTCGGTGGCGACGTGGTCTACCAGTCGGTCAACGACATCGCGATCGCCCCGGGTGCGACCATCGCGGGGCAGGTGATCCAAATCCCGGCGGACGTGCCGTTCTCGGTGGGTCTCGTGTTGACCATCGCATCCGTGGTGGGCTTCCTCGGGTACGTGCTCGGAGGGATCGTTCTGTTGTGGCTCCTCAGATCGATCGGCGTGAGGGCGGTTGCGGCCATCACCGCCCAGCCCCTGCGCACCCTCGGCATCGGTGGCGCCGCGGTCGTGGTGGGGCCGCTGACGCTGGTCCTGGCGGCCGCAACTCTGGTGGGCATCCCGCTCGCCGTTGTCACCCTGGGCATGGTCCTGGCCGGGGTCTTTTTCGGCTCCGTGCCGCTGGTGAGCGCGGTCGGCACCCGGTTACTCCGCGGTCGCGGCGGAATCTACGGAGGCTTCATCGTGGCCGCGGTGCTGGGTCGGGCCCTCGCTGCACTGTGGTCGCCGCTCGGAGTGGCCATCTACCTCGTGGCGGTGGTGTGGGGGATCGGCGGATGGCTCGCCGGGTCGTGGCGGGCGCGGGCTGCCGCCGGTCTGTGAGGAGCAAGTGGCCCCGGCACATGAGCGGGGTACTCAGTCGGTCAGTGAGAAGACCAGCTCGTCGGTGCCGAACGGTGGCATCAAGGCCGCTTGATCGGCGGCGGCGAGGTCGTCGATGTCGAGCTCGTAGAGGGTGAAGGCGCCGACGTTGCCGCTTCCCGCCGGTGGTCCGTTGAGCGTCTGCGCATCGTCGACCGAGGGAAGCGAAGGATCGTCCGACACGATCGTGTGTAGGAAGACCAGCGTGATGGCGTCGTAGGTGCGAATCCCGCCAGGGCCCGCGCTCGTCTTCACCGCAAACGAGAATCGCCTCGAATCGACAACGCCCGCCTGGAACGACGGGGCACCCCCTTGCAGGCAGAGCCGCATCGCATTCGACTGCTGCTCGAGCGTCGGCTGACTGGAGATCTGCACGTCGTTGCATGGGTTGGGGAGCCCGGGCACCAGGAACTCCCACAACGGGGGAGAGGGCGAGGCCAGCGGTCCGCCGCCCTGGGTGAGGCCCGACGTCAGCTGGCCCGTGGAGGGAATCTGGGTTTCGGCGGCATTGGGGAGAGTCAGCACGTGGCCGTAGTCGCAGGCGTCTTGGGCCGATCGCAAGCTGATGGTGTCGGTGTCGATCAGGTGGTCGATGCCGTCACGCAGGTTCGAGACGGTGGACGGCGACGAGCAGCGCACGACCGGGTCGAGGTTGAACATCTCGAGCATCTCCATGTCGTCACCTTCGACGGCCTGACACACGGCCGGCCGGTTGGTCACCACCGGTATGGAGACGAGCAGGCACTGGTAGGCGCGGTTCGGCTGGTTGAAGAGCCCGAACGGTCGCACGATGTTGGGCTCGCTGATCTCGGGCAGCTCGATGTGACCGCTGGCGGTGTTGGCGACCGAGATCGAGTTGCCGGCTCCGATGGCGCGAGCGAACGAGTTGTTCGAGTCGATGCTGAGATCCACGGTCAGATCGCGGGCATCGGCCGAGACCGTGGCGGTGGCGATGGATCCCGGCGCGTTGGTCAGGTTGAGGTCATCGATCTCTGCCTGGACGGCATCGGTCACGATCGGGGCCGGGGCGCCGGCAACATCCGCAAATGTGCGGGGAATGGCGAACAAGCCGGAGGTCGCCGCGATGTCCGCGGCAGTCTGCGACTGCCGGTTCGTCGACCAGGCGTTGCCCAGGTCGACGGCGAGAGCGGCGAATCCGATCAGTACGAGAAGCAGTACCGCCGTGAAGACGAGGATCGCCCCCGAGTCGGGCTCGCCGGGTCGCTTCAGCATGTTGCACCACCACCCCCGGGGCTCCACCATCCCGGCTCGTCGATCAACTCTGCGTTGAACTCGACTCGCTCGGTCAGTGTCACGCTGTCGAAGGACGGGATGAAGCGTGTGATCGGCTCGTACGTGACCTGCACCTCGAAGAAACCGCGAGCGCCCCTCTCGTATGGAGAATCGATGCCGGTTGCCTCCAAGGATGCATTGCCGACGATGTCGTCGGCGTCGCACACCGCGGCGACGAGGCTGGGGGTGTCGCCGGGGTGATTGGCGGCGAACCGGGCGCCTTCGCGGGCGAGCGAGCGTACCGCCTGTTGTTGCGAGTATGCCCAGGCGCCCTCGATGACACCGAGGGCGAGCAGGATGAGGAGTGGCAATACCACCGCCAGTTCCACGAGCGCACCGCCACGCTCCCGATCGCGCCTCAACATCCACCCCCGCTCGTCCACGAGGAGGAGCCGCCGTCGGTGGGTTGCTCCACGAAGAACTGATGTGAGGTTCGCAGCGTCGTGCCGGAGAACGCACCGTCAAATGCGTTGGTGAGCGTCGAGTAGCTCGCCGAGACCTCGATGGTCGCCGTGTCGCCGGCGGTCGCCGAACTGGGTGTCACGGTGACGCTGAGCACGTCGCTGGGCGAGATGAGGGCGAGGCCGTCGCAGACCATCGCGACCACGTCGGCGGAGGGGTCGACCGATGCCTCCCGCGCCACCTCCCGGGCCACGTGCCGTATCTCGTTGTTCTGGGCGAAGGCATACGAGAACTCGATGACGCCGAAGATGATGAGAAGGAACACCGGCAGCGCAAAGGCGACCTCGACCATGGTGGCGCCGCGCTCACCTGGCCACGTCCCGGACGCGGGTCGCCGCCGTCTGCGCTGCCAAAGCGACACGACCTACCCCCCATCCGGTCGATCAGGGCCCTGCCGAGGGTGTCGCCCTCTGCGCCACAGGGTAGTTGAGCCCCTGTGTTGCGGCGACCCGTTTCTCAGGATGACCCCACGACCGGCTTCAAGGGGTCGTGACCGTGAGCGACGGGTCGTCGGGCTGGGAGATCTCGATCTCCATGACGATCGTGGCGTCGACGCCCTCATCGACCTCGAACGGGAGCTCCCCGAACGTCGCGGCCGCAAGCTCGGGGTCGACGAGGGCTTCCATCGTCATCGCGGCGATCCAGCGTGGATCCCACTCGGCGATCCACATCGTGAACTGCTGGAAGTCGGCCCCTTCGATGTCCGGAGCGAACCCCAGGTCCGTGGCGACGTCGAGGAGCTCTTCGATCTCGAGGCGTTGCGCCGCCACCCCGTTGACGATCTCGGTCTCGCCCTGCAGGCCGGGCGGGAAATCCTTGAGTGAGAAACCATCCCAGAAGGCCGGATCCGCAGCACATCCCGAGGTGATGTTGGCAAGGTCGGGGTCGAGGGCTGAGACCTCGCGGAACCCGGTGCCGTCGTCGAGCCAGGCCCCGTCCGGCGTGATGACCGCCCGGGTGGTGAAGGTGAAGCCTCCGAGAGCGATGTCCGACCGACAGTCGAAGCTGTCGCCGGCCCGCGTCCCCGTTGTCTCTACGGACAGCTCCAACTCGCCGGCGGTGAAGGCGATCAGCGTTCGGCTCGCAAAGCGGTCGAGGGCCGCCGTCGGCGCACCGTCCACACCGGCCGTTGCGTCCTCCGCCACCGTGGTGGTGGTCTCCGGTGCGGTCGTGGTCGTTGCCGGAGCATTCGTCGACGTTGCCACCGAGGTCGTGGTCGTCGCTGCTGCAGTCGTAGTGGTCTGCGGTACGTCCGTCGTCGTCGCACTCGCATCTTCGTCACCACCGCACGCGGCGCCGAAGAGCGCCATGGCGAGGAGAAGTGCGAGGAATCGTCTGGCCACCTGATCCCTCCCGGGTCTCGTGGAAGCAATCTACCCGTTCGGGGCAGGTGCACGGCGGGAGAGAGCCTCAGGAGCCTTCGCAAACCGTTCGACGGATCAGCGGGCCACGAGAAGGGGCACCAGCCGCTCCGCATCTTCGAGCCCGCCGTGGTGGCCGGTCATGCGGTCGTCGGAGTGCTTGTGGAGCAGCACATGACCCCGCTCGGGAACCAGGAGCCCGTCGGGCCGGCGGGCGTCGAAAGCAGTGTGGAATGGCTCCGGTCCCCACCACCCGGCCACAGCGGGGAACGGATGCCACGTTGCCGGCAGAGCCGCAGTGATTTCGGCGCCGTCGCCGCGCACGAACATGACACGGCTGTCGCCGTAGAACGTACGGCCGCGGTGCAACGCCCTGGGGATGCGATGCTGGCGTTCCTTGGGAAAGTCCATGTGGCCGTGGTCTGCGGTCCCCACGAGGCCCACTCCCTGGGGGAGCCGGCTGCGCAGTGAGGACCAGACGAAATCCGCCGTCGCCATTGCCTGGGCGTACTCCGGTGAGCTCTGGCCGGCTACGTGGGCGGCGAAATCGACCTGGGGGACGTAGGTGAGGATGAGGCGCCCGGGCACCGCCGCGAGCTGGCACGTGGCTGCGATCTGCTCTTCCACCGTGGCGACGCCTTCGAAACGGCACCCCCGGTAGAGCAGCTTCGTCAGCTTGCTCCCGGCAAACCCGGCAGGCTGAACCGTGATCGGCTCCAACCCGGCGCGGTTCAAACGCTCCCAGAGGTTGGGTGAGGGCAGCATCCCCTCGGTGTCGAAGTCCAGGGCTGCTCCCCACAGGGTCGTCCACTTGATCGTGTTGACGACCTCGCCGACCTGCGGCATCCACAGCTGGTAGCCGAGCAACCCATGCTGCGATGGCGGCAGACCGGTGGCGATCGACGCCAGGCTCACCGTGGTCGTCGTCGGAAACGGTGCATCGATCGACGCCGCCCGATCGGCCGCCAGCATGCCGGCCGCCGGATGCTCGAGCTGCGCCGAGCCCAACCCGTCGAACAGCACGAGTACATACGTGGCAGCGTCGGCGATCGCGGTCCCGAGCGATGCGCGCAGCCCCGGCGACGAAGCTGCCCCCGTGAGCCGGCGTTCCAGCTCGGCGACGAGATTGACGAGGGATCCGCCGGAGTAGTCGGGCAGCGTGGGAAGCGGTGTGGCGGGCACGGCGGCGACGCTAGCCGAGATACCCCGCCTCGAATGGTCCGTGGCGTCGCGGGCCGGGGAGACCGCGCAGCCATTTGGGCGACGGACCACGCGATACAACCTCGGAGGGCACACGGATGGGGCATGTCGGCCTCGCTTTTGGTGCACCAATCGCAAATCCTATACTCGCCCCGGACATCGGCCCTGGTGCCGATCCGCATCGCGTAAGGGGCTTCTTGGACCGTGCTCGATCAGTACCTCGGCGAGTACATCACCGTCGCTGTCTTCCTCGCTGTGGGCGCCTTGTTGGTCGGTGGGGCAATCTTCGCCTCGTCGCTTCTCCAGCCGAAGAAGCCGAGCCGCGTGAAGTCCGAGTCCTATGAGTGCGGTATCGACCCCGTCGGCGGCGGCTGGTCACAGACGCAGATCCGCTACTACATCTTTGCGCTGCTGTTCCTGATCTTCGATGTCGAGGCCGTGTTCATCTTCCCGTGGGCGACACGGCTGGAGTCGTTCGCCGATGCGGGCATGGGCGGCTTCGTCTTGGTCGAGATGGCCATATTCATCGCCATCCTCGTCTTGGGCCTCGTCTATGCGATTCGCAAGGGAGTCCTGCGATGGGAGTGATCGAGAAGTTCGGTGCTCCGAAACCCGTGTCCTGGCTCCTCAACTGGTCGCGAAAATACTCGCTGTGGTTCTTCCAATTCGGGCTGGCGTGTTGCGCCATCGAGATGATGGCCGCCTCCAGCCCTCGCTACGACTTCATGCGCTTTGGCATCATCCCTCTGCCGGCGTCGCCCCGCCAGGCCGATCTGATGGTCGTGGCCGGCACCGTCACCGACAAGATGGCGCCTGCCATCCGCCGTCTCTACGACCAGATGCCGGAGCCCAAATACGTCATCTCCATGGGCTCGTGCTCGAATTGTGGCGGTCCCTACTGGGATTCGTACTCGGTCACGAAGGGTGTCGACCAGGTGATCCCGGTCGACGTCTACGTTCCCGGGTGCCCGCCACGGCCGGAGGCGCTGATGGAAGGGATCGTCCTCCTGCAAGAGCAGATCACCAACGAAGACGTGCGCGAGAAGTGGAGCCAGCGTGACCGACAGCCCGTCTGACACGACCCAGACCGAGGTCGCCGCAGAGGGGGATGCTGAGGAAGCGAGCCTCGCAGCGGACCTCGCCGCCTCCGTCGGGTCCACGGCGTGGCGAGACGACCACGGCACTGTGCACATCGAGGTCGCTCCGGAGCAATGGGTGAGCGCGATCTCCACGATTGCGGAGACCTTCCCGTTCTTCTCATGGCTGTCCGCCGTCGACTGGTCGAAGGAGGTCGAGGTGGGGGAGCCGGCAGATGACGCCGAGAACCTCGAGGAGCGGTTCGACGTCCTGTGCCGGTTGTCGTCACTGACGAATGGCGATGCGGCAATCGTCCTCACCTCCGTGGCCAAGGACGACGCCGCCGTCGACTCGATCGTCGACGTGTTTCCCGGAGCGGGGTGGCACGAGCGGGAAGCAGCCGAGATGTTCGGCATCCACTTCCGCGGCAACCCGAATCTCTCCAAGCTCTACCTGCCGGACAGCTTCGAGGGCAATCCCCTCCTCAAGTCCTACCCGCTGCTGGCCCGCGAGGTGAAACCGTGGCCGGGGACCGTCGACGTCGAGGACATGCCCTCGGTCGAGAACGCAGAGGCGGGCGCATGACCCAGCTCGACCCCCGGGCCGCCATGCACCTGTCCGAGGCTGCCGTGTCGGTCGAGCTCGAGACGGCGGACATGACCCTCAACATCGGGCCTCAGCATCCCTCGACGCACGGCGTGCTCCGGCTCGTCGCCAAGGTCGACGGTGAGCGAGTCGAGTCCGTCGAGCCGGTCATCGGTTACATGCACCGTGGCTACGAGAAGCTGGCCGAGGTACGGACGTATGCGCAGATCACTGCGCTCGTCAACCGCATCGACTGGGTGTCGGGATTCGCCAATGAGGTGCCGTTCGTCGTGGCCGTTGAGCGGCTGATGGGTATCGAAGCGCCGGAGCGTGCCCAGTGGATCCGCCTCATCCTCACCGAGATGACCCGGATCTCGTCCCACCTGCTCTTCATGTCGTCGTACCCGCTCGAGTTGGGAGCGGCGACGCCGCTGATGTATGCGTTGCGGGAGCGCGAGCATGTGATGGACCTCATCGAGGGGGTCACCGGTGGCCGCTTCCATCCAAACTTCAACCGTGTCGGCGGTGTGAAGCCTGCGGCCGGTGGCGGGTCGGACCAGAAGAAGGTATCCCAAGACCTTCCCGCAGGCTTCCTCCAGGGTACCCGCGACGCCATGGACAAGGTCGATGCCGTATGCGACGAGCTCGACAACCTGGTCATGGGTAACGAGCTGATCAAAGCCAGGACCGTCGGCGTGGGCGTCATTCCTCCCGACGTCGCTGTGAAGTACGGTCTGTCGGGCCCCAACCTGCGGGCGTCGGGTGTGGGCTTCGACCTCCGCAAGCACGAGCAGGTATTGCCCTACGACCGTTTCGAGTTCGACATCCCCGTCGGGGAGAACGGCGACTGCTACGACCGTTTCACCGTCCGCCTGGCCGAGCTCCGCCAGGCCATCCGCATCGTGCGGCAGGCCGTCGATACGATCCCATCCGGTCCGTTGCAGGCCAAGGTGCCGCGGGTGCTCAAGGTGCCGCCGGGGGCGATCTACGTGCGGGCGGAGAATCCCAAGGGAGAGATGGGTTACTACGTCATCAGTCAGGGTGGTCGCATCCCATACCGCGTCAAGGTGCGGTCGGCCTCCTTCAGCAACCTGTCGATCCTGCCCTGGATCCTCGAAGGCGCCCTCGTCCCCGACCTCGTCGCCATCATGGGCAGCCTGGACTTCGTGCTGGGAGACGTGGACCGATGACCGCAGCATCGAGCAACAGGCGGCGGCGCAGGCGACCTCAGAGCTCGGCGCAACCCTGGTTGCGCCGAAAGGCGGAGGCTGCGGCATGAACTTCTGGCTCGAGCTGGTGATCAAGGTCGTTGCGATCCTCGGAGTGATGCTGCCTGCGGCGCTGCTGATCATCTTCGGTGAGCTGAAGATCTCGGCCCACATGCAGAGCCGGATCGGGCCCTACTTCGCCGGGGGGCGCTGGGGCTGGGCACAGCCGCTCGCCGACGGTCTCAAGTTCATGCAGAAAGAGGATCTGGTCCCGACCGCCGCCGATTCGACCGTTTACAAGCTGGCGCCGTACGTGGTGCTCATGGGGACCCTGGCGACCTTCGTGATCATCCCGTTCAGCCCCACCCTCGTTCCGGAGAACCTCGATCTCGGCATCTTCTACCTGCTTGCGGTCTCGTCGATCTCGACGCTCGGCGTGCTCATGGCCGGATGGGCGTCGGGCAACAAATACTCCCTCATCGGCGGCTTGCGGGCGGGTGCCCAGCTCATCGCCTACGAGCTGCCGCTCGTGCTGGCGGCGGTCGCCGTCGCCGTCCAGGCCGGCACCTTGTCGCTCAACGGCATCGTCGAGGCGCAGGCGACCACGGAGCTGTTCGGGGTCAACATCCACCTGCCCTACCTCTTCACCGGGCAGATCATCGGGTTCGTGATCTTCCTCGTCGCCAGTCTCGCCGAACTGAGCCGGATCCCGTTCGACATGCCCATCGCCGAATCCGAGCTGACGATGGGCTATCTCACCGAATACTCCGGCATCCGCTTCACCATGTTCTTCCTCGGCGAGTACGCCGGGATGGTCTCCATGGCGGCCATCGCCGCGACGCTCTACCTGGGCGGTTACTGGCTTCCCGGGCTGTCCGAGGACACATTGACCTACGCCGGCCCGTTCATCCTCCTGGGCAAGGTGCTGCTGCTGGCGTTCGTGTTCATCTGGATGCGCTGGACGTTCCCTCGACTCCGTGAGGACCAACTGCAGACCATCGCCTGGAAGTGGCTCATCCCGCTGGCGCTCCTGAACATCATGCTGACTGCGTTCTTCAAGGTGGCGTTCTGATGGCCGGCAACGGATTCCCCTTCAAGGGTCTCTTCAAGGGCATGAGCATCACGTTCCGCGAGCTGCTCAAGAAGCCCATCACCGTGAATTACCCGCTGGAGAAGGAGACGCCCGTCCCCCGCGCCCGAGGCGTCATCGCCCTCGACATCGAAGCCTGCACGGTGTGCATGCTGTGCGCCCGCGAATGCCCGGACTGGTGTATCTACATCGAGGGTCACAAAGAGGAGGTCCCGCCGGCCAAAGAGGGCGGCCGTGTGCGCACCCGCGCCAAGCTGGACCGGTTCGACATCGACTACGCCCTCTGCATGTACTGCGGCATCTGTGTCGAGGTGTGTCCGTTCGATGCGCTGTTCTGGAGCCCCGACTACGAGTACTCGGAGTACAAGATCAGCGAGATGCTCCACGACAAGGAGCGTCTCACCGAATGGCTCGAGACCGTGCCCGAACCCCCGGCGTTGGAGTCCTGATGGATTTCAGCGACTGGATCTCGACGCCGCAGAACTGGGTGTTCCTCGTGATCGCCCTACCGATGCTCATCGCCGGCATCAAGGTGGTGCAGACATCCAACGTCGTCCACTCGGTGCTGTACCTCGTCGTCACGTTGGGCGGCTCCGCGGCGCTGTTCATCGTGGTCGGGGCAGAGTTCGTGGCCTGGACGGTGGTACTCGTCTACATCGGTGCCGTGGTCGTCCTGTTCCTCTTCGGGATCATGATCACGCGGGCGCCGCTTGGTTTCGACGTCACGTTGAGCCATTCGCTCGGTGTGCGTATCGCCGCCGGTCTGGTGTCCTTCGTGTTGTTCCTGCTCGTCGGCGGAGCGATGGTGGACGAGTTCGCCGATCAGGCGATACCCGAAGCGGTGGATCCGACCCGTACGAGCACGATCGGCGAGTTGATGTTCGAGCGGTTCGTGATCCCGTTCGAGGTGGTGTCGTTCGTGCTGCTCGCCGCTCTCATCGGCGGCATCGTCTTGGCGCGACGGGACCCCGTGGACGACGAGGCGGTGCGGTGATGCTCTCCCGCTGCACCCGTTCGTTCGGCGCTTCTCCCCGGCCGAAGCCCCGCATCCGGGCGCCACTGTGCGAGGGGGTGGCCGGATGCTGATCAATCAGTTCTTGATCTTGGGGGCTGCGCTGTTCTCGATCGGTGTGTACGGCGTACTCACCCGGCGCAACGCGGTCATGGTGCTGCTCTCCGTCGAGCTCATGCTCGCAGCGGTGAACATCAATCTCGTGGCCTTCGACCGGTTCCTGGCCGACGAGATGGCCGGCGGGCAGATCTTCGCCCTCTTTGTCATCGCCGTCGCCGCCGCCGAGGTCGGGATCGGGCTGGCCATCATCCTGATGATCTTCCGCAATCGTCGTTCCGCCAACGTCGACGAGTTGGACCTGCTGAAGCTATGACGCACCTCCTCAGCACCCGGTACTACGTACTCCGCAGCCGCGCCGCCGAACCGGGTGGCGACGACGCCGGTCGACCCGTCGAAGACACCACGACGCAAGAGTTGCGGCGACGCCGGATCGACGCACGCCTGGCGAAGCATCCGGTGCGAACGAAGCACGGCGCCCACGGTGGTGCGGCATGACCGGCTTCGCATCGCTGCTGCTGGCCACCGCCGAGGCGGGCGAGCACGCCGCGGAGTTCTCCGACGGTGGAGCGCTCGCCCAGGCCGCCTGGCTGATCCCCGTGGTGCCGATGGTGATGGCCTTCCTCATCGTCTTCTTCGGCAAGCGCTCACCGCTCAAGGGCTGGGGCATGGCCGCAGGGACCATGGCCTTCGTGGCGCTGTACGGCATCATCCTGTTCGGCATCAACACCTTCGGCACACCGATCACCTACGAAGGGTCGATCGATCTCGCCACCGTCGGTACCAACGCGTTCGGCCAGCCGCTCCACATCGAATGGGGCTGGATGGTGGATGGCCTCTCCTCGATGATGTACTTCGTCGTCGGTGTCGTCGGTCTGCTCGTCTTCATCTATGCGAAGGGCTACATGGACGGCGACATCCGCTACACGTGGTTCTTTGCCTCCTTCACCTTGTTCGCCGGCGGCATGCTCGTGTTGGTGTCGGCGCCGAACATGATCCAGCTCATCGTCGGCTGGGAGCTCGTCGGCGTGGCGTCCTGGCTGCTGATCGGCCACTACTGGGAGGATCACGAGAACTCGTCTGCCGCCATCAAAGCCTTCCTCACCAACAAGGTGGCGGACGCCGCGTTGTTCATCGGAGTGATCATCGTCGGCCTCACGGCGGGATCGTTCCGCTTCACCGAGATCATGCATGTCGTCGCCGATGGGGGACCGACGGCCGGGGCGCTTGCCAAGTATGCCTTCTGGGGCGGACTGGCTCTGTTCATCGGCGCCATGGGCAAGAGTGCCCAGTTCCCTCTGCATGTGTGGCTGCCCGACGCGATGGCGGGCCCGACGCCGGTGTCTGCGCTGATGCATGCCGCCACGATGGTGACGGCCGGCGTCTACCTCATCGCCCGCATGTTCCCCTTCTACCTGTCGCCCGAGTTCGCCGCAGACGTGCGCGGCATCATCATCGTCATCGGGGCGCTCACGCTGCTCCTCACCGGTCTCATCGCCCTGGTGCAGAACGACATCAAGAAGGTTCTGGCCTACTCGACCCTGTCGCAGCTCGGATACATGGTGACCGCGATGGGGGCTGGTGCGTACACCGCCGGTCTGTTCCATCTGTTCACCCATGCCTTCTTCAAGGCGCTGCTGTTCCTCGGTGCCGGCTCCGTGATCCACGCCGTGCATTCCAACAACATGACCGACATGGGCGGGCTGCGCCGCTACATGCCGCAGACGTTCTGGACGTTCGTGATCGGTTCGGCGGCGCTGGCCGGCATCGTCCCTCTGGCCGGTTTCTGGTCGAAGGACGAGATCCTGGCGTCGATCTCGTTCTCCGCCTCGGCCGAGTCGGGATTCACCTCGGCGCAAGGCGGTGCGGATCTCGCCGGCTTCGTTCTGTGGGTGGCCATCGCCGGAGCATTCGTCACCGCGTTCTACATGACCCGCACCGTCTGGCTGACGTTCTTCGGTGAATACAAAGGCAGCGCCCATCCGCACGAGTCACCGATCGTGATGACCTACCCGTTGATCGCACTGGCGTTCTTCTCGGTGGTCGCCGGCTTCCTCAACGTGCCGGGCGTCACCGAGTTCTTCACCGAGAGCGTCGGTGCCCGCTTCACGGCGGTGCTCGACCACCATGCCTCGTCGATCGACGTGACGCTTGCCATTGCCGGCACCATTGCGGCGCTGCTCGGCATCGCCATCGGCTACCGGCTCTGGGCCGCCGACGGGCCCACCCAAGAAGCCCGCGACACCTTCCGCATACCCGTGCTGTACCCGCTGCTGGAGCACAAGTACTACATCGACGACTTCTACATGGACGGCATCGTCAAGCCCATCCGCGGCCCCATCGCCGGGGCGGTCGATTGGTTCAACGGTCACGTCATCGACTTCTTCGTCAACGGCGCCGGTTTCTTGGCCCGCGGCTTCGGCAAGTGGGTGTACGCGTTCGACCAACGTGGGCTGGACGGCGCCATCAACGCCTCGGGGGCCGCCACCGGCGTCTCGAGTGGGGTGCTGCGCCGGCTCCAGACGGGTCGCGTGCAACAGTACGCCGGCTTCATCGTGCTGGGCACGGTGTTGCTGGTGGCGGGTTTCGTCGGATTCACACGGTTCTGAGCAACAGGTAACGGGAGGAACGAGCACATGGGTTGGTTCGAGAACGGATGGGGCCTGAGCCTCGTGGTGTTCTTGCCCCTCATCGGGGCGGGCGCCGTGCTGGCGATCCCCAAGGCGAACGAACAGGCCCAGAAGTGGACCGCACTGGTCTTCGCCGGGGCTGCATTCGTGCTGTCGATCGTGCTGGCCATCCAGTTCGACTATTCGAGTGCGATGGAATACCAGTTCGGTGCGGACACGACGTGGATCTCGGCGATCAACAGCAGGTACATCATCGGGATGGACGGCATCTCGTTGCCGCTGGTCGTGCTGTCGACGTTCATCACGGTGCTGTCGATCGTCTACTCCTGGGAGCACTGGCCGGAGCCACACAATCCCAAGGCCTTCCTTGCGCTCATCCTCATCCTGGCCACGGGCATGACGGGTACGTTCGTCGCCCTCGACCTCATCCTCTTCTTCGTGTTCTTCGAGGTCGTGCTGCTGCCGATGTACTTCATGATCGGCATCTGGGGTGACCGCAACGAGGTCACGATTCCGGTGTTCAAGCGGGTCACCGAGATGCGGCTCTACGCATCGATCAAGTTCTTCCTGTTCACCCTGTTCGGGTCCGCCTTCATGTTGCTCGGATTCCTGGCGCTCTATTTCCGCAGCGGCGACTACACGGCCGGCGGCGTCAACACGTTCTCGATGATCGAACTCTCGGAGCTCGGTGCGTTGGGGGTGTGGCCCAGCACCTTCGGGTTCTGGGTGTTCGCCGCGATGTTCCTCGGCTTCGCCGTCAAGGTGCCGATGTTCCCGCTGCATACGTGGCTCCCGGATGCGCACACGGCGGCGCCGACCGTCGGTTCGGTGTTGCTGGCGGCCATCCTGCTGAAGCTCGGCACGTACGCATTCGTGCGGATCAGCCTCCCCATCCTGCCCGACCAGGCGAGGGAGTGGGCGCCTGCCATCGGCATCCTCGCAGTGGTCGGCATCATCTATGCCTCGCTGGCGTGTTTGGCGCAGTCGGACATGAAACGGCTCATTGCCTTCTCATCGGTCGGGCACATGGGCTTCGTCATGCTCGGCATCGCCACGCTCACCGACGTCGGCATCAACGCCGCCATCATCGGCATGGTGGCGCACGGTGTCATCACGGGGTTGCTGTTCTTCCTGGCCGGATCGATGTCGCACCGGTATCACACCAGGGAGATGGCGCGCCTCGGCGGCAACCAGAAGTTGATGCCGATCATGGGAGGGATCCTCGGCTTCACAGCCATGGCTTCGCTCGGTTTGCCCGGGCTCGCCGGCTTCTGGGGAGAGTTCATGTCGCTGATGGCGTCGTTCAACCCGCTCGAGGCGATCAAGGCCGACGGCCTGTTCCGCACGCTGATGGTCATCGGTGCGGTCGGCACCGTGCTCGCCGCCGGCTACCTGCTGTGGATGCTGCAGAAGGTCAACTTCGGCGAACCCAAGGCCGAGTGGGAAGGCAAGCACTTCCACGACGTCGACGTCTACGAGATGACGGCATGGGTGCCGCTGCTCATCGTCATCGTCGGTATCGGCGTGTACCCCAGACTCGTGTTCGGCGCCACCAATGACGCCGTGGTCGAGCTCGTCGCACGCGCCTTCGGAGGCTGACCCCGCTGATGAACCTCGACTACCACGCACTGCTTCCCGAGTTCATACTCGGCGCCACGGTTCTCGCCGTCCTGGTGACGGATCTCCTGGGCGTGCGCAAGTACTGGACGGCGGTCGTGGCTCTGATCGGGCTGTTTGCCGCCTTCGTTCCCGTGCTCACTCTCGGCATGTGCGAGTCGCTCGACTTCTGCACGGAGCCGGCGGACGCTCAACGCGTGCTCTTCGGCGGCTCGTACGTCGTGGACACGTTCTCACTGGTGCTGAAGGGGCTGTTCCTGGGCAGCTCCTTCCTGGCCGTGCTGCTGTCGGTCGGATACCTCGAGCAGGATCGGTATTGGCAGGGTGAGTACTACTTCCTGTTGCTCGCCTCGGCTTTCGGTGCCGTCGTGCTGGCCTCGAGCCGGGATCTCATCACTCTTTTCGTGGCGTTGGAGCTGGTGACGGGCCCGACGTTCCTCCTGGCCGGCTGGCGCAAGGGCGATCCCAAGTCGAACGAGGCGGCGCTCAAGTACTTCATCATCGGCGTGCTGTCCGCCGCCATCCTGCTGTTCGGCATGTCGCTCGTCTACGGCATCACGGGCGAGCTGACGTTCGGTGGCATCCGTGCCGCCACCGCGGCGCTCGGTGACTCGTCGTTGCTCACGGTCGGCGTGCTGTTCACGCTGCTCGGCTTTGCGTTCAAGGTGTCCGCGGTGCCGTTTCACTTCTGGACACCCGACACCTACGAAGGCGCACCGACCCCGGTGACGGCCTACCTGTCAGTGGTCTCCAAGACGGCTGGTTTCGTCGGTCTGCTGACGCTGTCGTACCAGGCCTTCGCCGAGCTGCGGGACCTGTGGGGTCCGCTTCTGTGGATCCTGGCGGCTCTCTCGATGACGATCGGCAACGTCATCGCCATCCGTCAGGACGACATCGTCAGGCTGCTCGGGTACTCGTCGATCGCCCAGGGAGGGTTCATCCTCGTGCCCTTCGGGGCCGCGGTTGCCTCCAACGTCAGCGCCGACGAGCTGGAGACGGCGTTCTTCGCAACGGTGACGTACCTGCTCATCTACGCCGTCATGAACATGGGGGCGTTTGCCGTCGTGATCGCCGGCGAGAACCGGTTGAGGACGACCAAGATCGCGGATTGGTCCGGCTTGTCGACGTATGCGCCCGGTCTTGCGGCGTTGCTCGCCCTGTTCTTCGCGTCGCTCGCCGGGATTCCACCGATCGCAGGCTGGTTCGCCAAGCTCGTGATGTTCTCGTCGGTTCTGTCCGTCGACAGTGGCTGGGCCACGGCACTCGCGGTGATCGCGGTGATCAACTCGGTCGTGGCCTTCTACTACTACGCCAGGGTCATCAAGGCCGCCTGGTTCGACACGGTGCCTGAGCACATCCCCGCAGCCGAACTGGAGGGTATGGGCGGCAAGGTCGCTCCATCTTTGCGTTTCGCCATGCTGCTGACCGCACTCGGCGTGCTGATCCTTGGATTCTTCCCCAACCTCATCGCCAGCGCCGGCGAGGTCGCCAGCACGGTCGCCGGCGGTTTCTAAGGTTCCACGACGAAAAGCCCGGCGAGCCTGTGGTCGGTGAAGGTCGAGCACGTCACAGCCCACACCCCCGGTTCGAAGATCTCGATGGTTGCGGCGTGCTCTCCGCCCGGGCGGGTACCGACGAGCGTGTACCGCATTTGCCATTCCGGATACTGGTCGTACATCGCGATCCCGTTGCGTGCAACATCTTCCGCAGTCGTGCCATGCTGCAGGCGCCAAACGGCGACGCCCTCAGGTCGCGAGGCGTCATTGACGAAGTCCAACTGCACGATGTCGCCCACCTCCGGGTTGACTTGTGGCACCTCACACATCTCATCCGAGATCGTCACGCGCTCAGTCAGGTCGGGTGCGGGTGAATCGGTGGCAGGACCTGTCGGGATCAGCGGCACGTCGATGTCACCTCGGATGATTGCCGCCTTCAGCTCGTCGAGACGATCGATGGTGGTATCGCTGAGGTGGTCGCCAGAGGTCGAGTAGTCGACTGCGCCCTCCACGATGCCGAGGTCGAGCTGTGAACCGACGATGAGTTGGTCGTCGAGGAATGATGTAACGACGTGGCGGACCGCGTTGTCGCGGCGCAAGAGCATCGAGGTCAACACGTGACCACGGTCCGTCGCATCGACGTAGAGCCATTCGTCGACGTCGACCCCGATCGTCCAAAGGTGGCGCCCTGAGTCTTCGGTCGCCGCCACCAGAGTGCCGGCGCCGGCCTCGCCTGTAGCGGAGTAGACGACATCGGCGCCGCGAGCGTAGAGCGCGGCGGCAGCGTCCTGCACCAGCTGGGGGTCACGGAACACCACCTCAGAGTTGCCGAGCGCATACCGTGAGACGACCTCGATGTCGGGTCTGACATACCGTGCGCCTGCCTCGAATCCAGCGCGGAACCAATCGATCGACCATGGCGTACCGCCAACGAAACCAATGATCCCGGTGTCGCTTTCCATGGCCGCCGCAGCACCCACCAGGAACGAGCCCTCGTGCGCTGCGTATGCGACTTGCACGCCGTTGGGAGCTTCAAAGCCGAGCCAATCGAGACCAACGAAGACGGTCTCCGGATATCGATCTGTCACGGTCAGTAGGGTCTCGCCGAAGAGCCCCCCTGCGAAGGCGAACGTGTTGACGAAGACGAGGTCGGGATTGCGGTCGAGCAACTCGCCCAGCTCTTCAGGACCATCGCTCACTGGGTAGAGCTGAATGGCGTCGAACGCTTCATCGGCACGATCGATGCGCGCTTGCTCGAACCCGTTGATGATCTGCTCGCTGTAACGGTCCAGACCTCTCCGATATCCGATGAGAGCGATGGTGGGAGGTTCGGGAGCCAGAGCGGCGAGCAGCGCAGTCAATCCTGCACCGAGCAGAACGACCACCGCAGCGGCAAGCGCCCACAACCGTCTCTTGGCGGAGCGCTCGACCTTCTGCTCGGCGGCGATGCGGGCTTGTTCGGTCTGCTCTGCGTCCTTGCGCCGCTCGACTGCCGCATCGAGGTAGGCATGCTGCTCCCGGGTGAGGGCGATCGTCGAGCTCTCCGCCCAAGCCCGGTATCGCTCGAGGCGTGATCCCGTGGGGAGGAACCCGGGGTCGCGATCAGCCTCCTCCCATTCGCGTATCGCTGTCGTGAGCGCAGTCTGCCGGCGAATGTCCTCACGAGCGGCTTCGATCCAGGTGCGGAGCCGGGGCCATTCGCTGAGGAGGGCTTCATGGGCGACCTCGACGGTCGGTGCGCCGGTGACCTTGTCGCGGTCGAACGTGAGCAGGCGGTAGCCCCCGAAGCGTTCGATGACGGCCTGGATCGCCACTGCATCGGCGCCGATCGCCAGGATCTCCGAAGCCGGCACGCGCCTGCGGGACCACTCGTCGGAGTCGGCGATCGACACGAGTCGCAGGAAGACCTGGCGGGCGACCTCCTGCTGTGCCGGAGAGAGCCCGGCGTACAGATCATCGGCTCTGCGGCTGAGCGCACCGTTGACACCACCGAGTGCTTCATACGATCCCGTCGTCAGCACCCCGTCGACGTGGCGGTCGAAGAGCTCGGTGAGCGTGTATTGGAACAGCGGCAGACCACCCGGCTGCCCCACCACGTCGCGGAGCAGAGTCGCCAGCAGCGATGGCTCGAAGACGACACGCTGGCGCCCTGCCGGCGTCACGGCCGCGCTCTCCAGCTCGTCCGGGGTCATCGGCACGATGTTCACGATGTGCGAGCCGAGCAGGGAGCCGAATCGAGCGTGCTGCAACGGCCTGTCGTAGAAATCGGCCCGGAGCGTCAGTGCGACGACGAGGCGGCGCCGCGGATCCTCCAATGCCGTGACCAGCTCGTCGAGGAACCGGGTCCGCACTGCCTCGTTTCCCGTCAGCGTGAACAACTCCTCGAACTGGTCGATCACCAGCAGGAGGCGACTCGACTCCTCCGGGAGGATGCGCATGACGGCGCGCAGCATGCCGAGTGAGTCGTCCGAGGCTTGCAGCTGCTGGCGCAACGTGTCTGGGGCGTCGATCGACGATCTGATGAGCGCGGCCTCGAGCTCGGCGAACGGGTGTGCTCCGGGAACCATGTGAGCGAAGAGCCACTCGTCGGGATTGCCGGCCGCTCCCTTGCGCAACGCGGGTACGAACCCGGCGCGTACGATGCTCGACTTGCCCGAGCCGCTTGCCCCGACGAGGCCGATCAACGTGTCGCCCTCGGCGGTGCGGCGCACCATCTCGGCGACGACGGCGTCTCGACCGAAGAAGTCGATGGCGTCTTCCTCCCGGAAGGCCCGCAGCCCCTTGAAGGGATTCGAGCGGGCCCCGGCGTCGCCGCGGGGGACGGTCGCCGCCCCGCGCACTGCCGCGTCGTGGAGGAGTATCTGCTCCTCCAAACGGTGGAGCTCCGGCGAGGGAGTCGTGCCGAGCTCTTCCCCCAGGTAGCGCTCGAAGCGCGCAAAGACACGAAGGGCCTCGGCCTGTCGCCCGGCCTGGTACATCGCCCGCATCAGCTGGCCAACCGGCCGTTCTCGCAACGGGTGCTCCCTCTGCAGGGCTTCGAGCTCTCCGATGAGATCCCCGGCGCGACCACGGCGCAGGTCGGCTTCGACTCGCTCCTCGAGTGCGTGGATGCGCAGTTCCTCGAGCCGGGTGATCTCGCCTTGCGTGAATGTCTCGTATCCGAAGTCCTCGAAGGCCGCACCGCGCCATATGGCGAGTGCCTCCCTCAGCTCCGCGGCGGCCGTGGCCGGGTCGCTGCGGACGAGCGGCTCGGCCCTGGCGACGGCGTCTGCAAATCGATCGGCGTCCAGCTTCCCAGGTGGCACGACGAGGGAGTACCCGTGATCGCGCGTGATCAGGACGGTGTTGACCCCGGGGTCGCGATCCGGTTCCAAGATGGAGCGAAGGCGGGCGACATAGACCCACAAGGCGTTCTCCTTGCCGGACGCATCGTCACCCCACAGCGACTCGAGGATGTGGTCGGTCGTGACCACCCGGTTGGCGTACACGAGGAGCAGCGCCAGCAGGGACCGTTGCTTCCTGGGTCCGAGGTCGAGCGGCGCACCGACGTGCACCACCTCGATCGGTCCGAGCACCCGAAAGTCCATCGTGTCCTCCAAGTGGCTTCGAGCCTACGTGAGGGCTCTCACCGTGGACTGTCGCCATTGGAACGCGCAGACCTTTCAGGCGACTTAAACGCTGTTCAGCGATGCGCTGGCGGCGGCTTGTGGCAGCGAAAGGCCCCGCGCCGACGTTGCTCGCATGACACTTCGTGCTCGTGCTCTCGCAATGCTCATCCTCACAGCCACCGCCCTTTCGCCGGCATCCGCGATCGGTAGCCATGATGCGAATCTCGACGATGCGTCCGTCGTCATCGTCGGAGCCGACGACGCCGAGCGCCACCGGATTCGAGCAGCAGCTGCTCGGTTCAATGACGCCGGCCTGTCGCTCCCGCCGCTCATCATCCTGGTGCACGAGACGCGAGAAGGGTGCGCCGGCCATCTCGGGATGTACCACCACAGCGAGCCACTGTCGCTGATCGAGCTCTGCGATCTCGACGTTGTCGACCACGAGATGGCTCACGCATGGGAGGCACATCACGTCGACGGTGATGTGCGAAACCGCTTCATCGGGCACATCGGCGGGGCAGCCTGGAATGCGGCAGAGTCGAACTGGGCCTCCCGAGGTGTCGAACAGGCTGCTCAAGCGATCGCATGGAACCTCCGCGGTCCGGTCCTGACGGTCGAGGAGGCGAACCGCCACGCCGAGCTGCTGACGCGATACGAGTTGCTCACCGGCGGTCACTCGCCCCGATACCCGCACCCTGTGCCCGACATTGCGGAACCGCTGGACGCTGCGGCCGCCCGGCGCTGGGCACAGGGATATGCGGACCTGGCCGGCGAAATCCGTGGCTGAGTCGAGCCGCGTCGGGTTGTTCCCGGCGCCCTCGCCCGAGCTGCATCGAGCCATGCTCCGACCGCAAGGCTCAGCCCACTAGCGTCATCGCCATGAGTGGCGGCAGGCCCGGGGACATTGCCCCTATAGACGACTCGCTGCGGCGCGTGGCCGTCGGCTTTCGCATCGCTTCTCTGGCGTGGATGGCCGCACTCGTCGTGTCGACGCTGCTCACCGACGAGCAGGCGGATCGATGGATCGTGGCAGGCTCGATGGTCCTGGCGACGGTCTGGACGATCGTCACGACCGTCGCCGCCACGAGAGATGACGCGCTGCGTTCGACGTGGTTCTTGATGACCGATGTGGTCGTCACGTTGCTCGTCGTGGTGGCGCCGATCGTGAGCGATGCCGGCGACATCTTCTTCGGCGGCTACCCGCTCTCGACGATGTTCGTGATGGCCTACGCCCGCGGCACCGCGATGGCACTCGTCGTGGCGACGCTGCTCGGTGTCGTCGGGTTCGCCGCCGGGTTCACGGTCGGGAGGGAGGCAACGGTCACGCAAGCGATCGGGAACGTGCTGGTGTTCATCGCGACTGGTCTCGTCATCGGCTGGGCGTACAGCACGTTGCGCGAACGCGACGCCCAGCGCCGCAGCGCCGAAGCGGCACTTGCCGAGGAGCGGACTCTGCGTGTCCGCCACGAGGAACGCTCGGAGATGGCCAACCAGCTGCACGACTCGGTGCTGCAGACTCTCGCCCTGATCCAGGCACAGTCCGACGAGCAGGAGGTCCGTTACCTGGCGCGCCGGCAGGAGCGCGAGTTGCGCAGCCTCATTCGGCGGTGGGAGTCGCCCTTCCCGGAAGGGTGGCGGGTGCGTATCCAGGGCATCGCCGACGACGTCGAGGATCTGTTCCGGATCCGGGTGGAGACGGCCTGTATCGGTGATGGTCCGGTCGACGACACACTCGGTGCGGTCGCAGACGCCGCACGCGAAGCTCTGGTGAACGCTGCGAAGCACTCCGGTGTGGACGTCGTCAGCCTGTTCGCCGAACTGACGCCGCAACGTGTGAACGTGCTGGTCAAGGACGCCGGGCGCGGATTCGATCCAGCGGACACGACGAGGTCGCACGGGCTGCGCCAGTCGGTCGAGGGTCGGATCGCCCGCAGCGGCGGCAAGCTCGACATTCGCACTTCGCCGGGCGAGGGAACCGAAGTCGAGATCACGGTGGAGCGGACGTGACGGACGAACAGATCCGAGTGTTCCTCGTCGACGATCACGACGTCGTGCGCAAGGGCGTCCGGGCCTATATCGAGCAAGACGTGAACATCGTCGGCGAGGCGGACGAGGTCGACGCCGCCGTCGAGCTGATTCGAGAGCGGCAACCCGACGTCGTGTTGCTCGACATCAACATCCCGGGCGGGGGAGGGCGCAAGGTGCTCGAAGCCGTGACGGCCACCGACCCGCACATCGCCTTTCTCGCCCTCACCGTCTCGGAGTCTCCGGCCGACGTGGTCGGAATGATCCGCGGCGGCGCCCTCGGCTACGTGACCAAGGACGTCCTCGGCTACGACCTCGTCGACAAGATCCGTAGCGTCCACGGGGGAGTACCGGTCGTCACCCCCCGCCTGGCGGCCTTTGCAGTCGAGGCCTTCGACGGGGATGCGCAGGGCCTGGACCCCGAGCTCGACCTGCTCACGCCTCGGGAGCGGCAGGCGGCAGTCGCCGTTGCCAAGGGATACACCAACCGCCAGATCGCCACCGAGATGGGAGTGAGTCCCAAGACGGTCGAGCACCACGTCTCCGCCGTCCTGCGCAAGCTGCGCATGACCAATCGCAGCGAGGTCACCCGCTGGGCCGTCCAGCGCGGGATCTCCTGATCGCAGTCTCCATCACGTGGTTTGGGGGAATCCCCCTATTTCCCGCCCGCCCTTCCGGCGAGAAGATGGCGGTATGGAGACAACGAAGACACCAGCCAAGGCGATGCCGGACCGCAGGCTCGCATGGGCCGCCGTGGTGGTCGGGCTGCTCGTCGTCGTCACCGTTGGGGTGCTGGCCTTCCGCCAACCGCTTGCGCTCACGGAGGGAACACCGGAGGCGACAGTGCAGGCGTACGTTCAGGCGGTCATCGATGGCGACGAGGACGCTGCCGTAGCGCTCTTGCATGCAGATCTCGAGTGTGACGCCCGCCACCTCGGCGATGCGCACATCGGAGACGACGTTCGGGTGACGCTCCACGAAACCGAAGTCGACGATGCAACGGCCGAGATCGAAGTGGTGGTGACCACCGTGTCCGGCAATGGACCATTCGATGTTTACGAGTACGACGAACGGTATCGGTTCGAGCTCGTACGCCAAGACGGGCAGTGGGTGATCACCCACCGCCCGTGGCCGTACGCAGCCTGTGGGGAGGTAACACGATGATGGCTCTGGTTTCGACACTCGTCCAACTCGCCATCGTCATTGCGATCGGCACGGCGATCGCAAAGGCGGTGCGCAACCGAGGTGGCGGCCGGCAGTCGGCCGGTGACAACACGGCATCGTTGCGACGTCTCTTCACCTACGGCTTGCTCGCTGTAGCCGTCGGCGTGGCCGCATCGGGGGTGTGGGGTCTGCTCAGCCGCCTGTTCGATGCGCCGGAGATCGCAGGGGATGCAAGGACCACGCTGGCGCGGTCACTGGCGTTCACGATCGTCGGTCTCCCAGCCGCCATCGTCCTGTTCCGGTCGACGCTGCGGCGGCTCGCCATGGATCCCGAGGAGGAGGCCTCGGCGGGGTGGCGGCTCTACATCGGCGCGGCGACGACCATCTCTCTGCTCGGGACGATGATTGCGGCGTATGTCGTGGTTGCCTGGATGGTCGGGCTCGAAGACGCCGACGGTGAGGCGGTGGCCTGGCTCTTGGTCATGGCCGCCCTCTGGGTGATCCACTGGCAGCCTGCGGTACACCGCCACCATCCACCGTCGGGGATCCACCTGATGCTGGGGACACTGCTCGGCTGGGGAGCCGTCGTGGGAAGTGCCGGGGTGATCATCGGTCGCACGCTCGACCGCATCTATGTCGGCGCGTTCGGCACCGCCTTCGCCGCCACGGACTTCGGCGAGGTGCTCGGACGGGCCGCCGTCGTGCTCGCTGTCGGTGCCGCGGCATGGGCGTGGCACTGGCTGATGCCCGATCGCAGCAGATGGAGCGAGACCATGTGGCATGGCTGGGTGCTCATCGGGGGCGTCCTCAGCGGGGTTCTCGCCCTGCTCGGGTCGGCGGGAGCGGTCCTCCTCGGATTGGCCGTATGGATCGTCGGTGATGCGGGTGGCGAATCGGCGGCAGCTTTCTTCGACTTCATCCCCGCCACGGCGGCAACGGCACTGGTGGCATCCGTCTCGGTGGCGTACCACTACTCGCGACACGCTGCCGTCGTCACGTCCCGCACAGAGCCGGCGCGTGCGTTCGACTACCTGCTCGCCGCAGTCGGTCTCGCCGCCGGGCTGAGTGGATTCGCCACTCTGCTCGTGGCTCTCTTTGGCACCGCCGGCACGCCGGTCGGCAGCTCCGAGTCCCAGATCAACGTCCTGCTCGCCGCGCTGGTTGCGTTTGTGCTCGGCGTGCCACTGTGGTGGAGGTTCTGGAGGCGGGCCGAAGGCTTTGCAGTCGCACAGACAAGTGCGGAGCTCGGTTCGATCTCCCGTCGCACGTTCATCGTGGCGACACTGGGCGTGGCGGGTATCACGGGCCTGGTCGCCGGGATCGGCGTCGTCTTCCTACTGTTCGAGCACCTTCTCGAAGGAAGTCTCGGCCTCCAGGCGTTGTACGAGATGCGGGTGCCGCTGGCGCTGGTGATCACAGCAGGGGCGGCCGCCTGGTACCACTGGACGGTGTTCCGGTCGGACCAGGATCGGCGTCCCGCGGCCGGACCGGCGCGGAAGCGGGTTGTTGTGGTGGCAGAGGCAGGTGGTGCGTTCGCTGGTGAGCTCGAAGAGGCGATCGGCGCCCTGGAGGCGAACTGGGTGCTACTCGGCGAACAGCAGCCGGTGGAGCGCAGCGTTGCTGCCGTGGCCGCCGCGATCGAGTCGGCTCCAGGCGACGACGTCTTGGTGCTCGTCGGTCACGACGGCGAGCCGGTCGTCGTGCCGTATCGCACGGGTTGACCTCACCCACCACCGGATGTCCCCGGGTCTTCGGCGTGTGGCCCCGGGCACCGCGGCCCCAGGCCACGTTGGAGCGTGCCCCTGCGCACGCTCTAACCTCGTCCGGTGCTCGCTGACAAACTCCGCAGGCGCATCGTCGCCGAGGGGCCCATGCCGTTCGAGGACTTCATGGCGGCCTGCCTCTACGACGCCGACCATGGCTTCTTTGCGACGGGGCCGTTGCGGTCCACCAAGGGTGGCGACTTCCTCACCAGTCCCGAGGTGAGTCCCTGGTTCGGGCGGATGCTCGGACGATACGTGGAGGCGACACAGCCCGGAGGCGTCATCGTCGAGGCGGGAGCGGGATCCGGTTCGCTGCTGCGACCGCTGCTGTCCGAGCTGACCACCGTGCCAAGGAGAGCCGTCGCCGTCGACGCCTCTCCGGCTGCCCGCAAATCGCTGGCGGCGTTGGATGGTGTGGATTGTGTCGTCGCCGACCTCTCTGAGGTCACGGGATCGCTGTCGGGAACGATCATCGCAAACGAGCTGCTCGACAACCTGCCGTGCGCCATCGCGGTGCGCACGGGCTCGCGATGGGAAGAACGCTGGGTCGGTGTCGGCGAGGCCGGTTTCGACTTGGTCGCCGCAACGGTGCGGCCGGATGTTCTGGACTGGGTGGAGAGGCACGGTGGCACCGTTCCCGACGGCGGGTTGGTCGAGGTGCAGCTGGCAGCCTCGGCTTGGGTTACTGCCGCGGTGCAGCGCCTCGCCGCAGGCTCGTTGGTCGTGTTCGATTACGGAGGCACCGCCGAGGAGCTCGAATCCCGGCGCACGCTCGGCACATTGCGCACCTATCGCAACCACCACCTCGGTCCGGATCCGCTGACGGTGCCGGGCGAGACGGATGTCACCGTCGACGTCAACTTCACGGCGATGGTCGCCGCAGCCGAGTCGGCGGGCGCCGACGTGGCGCTGTATCGGCAGGACGACTTCCTCACCGACCTCGGTCTCCGCGACGAGATCCGAGCGCTGCGGGTTCGAGAGCGCTCGCTGGCGCAGCAAGGGGACGCCATGGCACGGCTCCATCTCCGCGCCGAGGCCACCGATGCCGAGACCCTGTTGCACCCCAGGGGCTTGGGAGATTTCCGTGTGCTCGTCGCCCGAGCCCGACGTACCATTCCTCAGCAAACCTAGGGCTCCGCGCTCCATGACCTACACGAGTCTCTTCGACCTGTTCAGCATCGGGATCGGCCCGTCGAGCTCGCACACCGTCGGGCCGATGGTGGCGGCGAAGACGTTCGCAGAGCAGCTACCGATCGGTGTGGTGGATCGTGTCCAAGTGGAGCTGTTCGGATCCCTCGCCCTGACCGGGCGGGGTCACGGAACCCCCAACGCCGTGTTCATGGGTCTGGCCGGCTATGCACCGGCGACGGTACCGATGGAGGTGGTGGCCTCATTCGAAGCCCGTACCGCCCAGAACCGCCGTATCCGGCTCGCCGGGCACCGGGCCATCGCGTTCGATCCGGGTCGGGATCTCCTCATGACCGAGGACTATCACCCGGCTCACGCCAACGTCATGGGGTTCGTCGCCTGGGACGCCGCCGGTGCGGTTGTCGCAGAGGAGCACTTCGCTTCCATCGGGGGTGGCTTCGTCACGGAGGTGCACGCACTCGGCGACACCGAGGAAGCCGTCTCCGAGGAGCTCCCGTTCTCGTTCCGCTCCGCACGGGAGCTTCTCGATCAGTGCGCGGCGCACGAAATGACCATCGCCGACCTCGCCATGGCGAACGAGCTCCATGTGCGCAGCGAATCCGAGGTGCGAGCCCGCGCCCACGACATCTCGTCTGTGATGTTCGCTGTCATCGAGCGCGGCGTTGCCGCACGGGGAACCCTGCCCGGCGGGCTGAACGTTCCGCGGCGGGCGATGAGCCTCGCCGCCGACCTGTCCCAACCTGGGGATAGATCGCTGCCGCCCACCGGTCCGAGCGACTGGGCAGGCGTCTGGGCGACGGCGGTGGGGGAGGAGAACGCCGCAGGTCACCGCATCGTGACGGCGCCGACCAACGGCGCCGCCGGCATCATCCCGGCCGTACTCAAGTTCCTCGGTGAGTACTGCACAGCCCGCTGCGAGGAGCCGCGGCTCGAGTTCCTGCTCACCGCCACGGCCATCGGCTCGCTGCTCAAGGCCAACGCGGGGATCTCCGGCGCCGAGCTGGGCTGCCAGGGCGAGATCGGCTCGGCCTGTGCCATGGCGGCGGCTGGGCTCGCCGCTGCACTTGGTGGCAGCCCCAAGCACGTGGAGAACGCGGCCGAGATCGCACTCGAGCACCACCTCGGGCTGACCTGCGACCCGCTGGCAGGGCTCGTTCAGGTGCCGTGCATCGAGCGCAACGCCATTGGTGCCGGCAAGGCCATCAGCGCAGCGTCGATGGCTCTGCGGGGCACGGGCGACCACATCGTGCCTCTCGACGCCGCGATCGCAACGCTGCGTCAGACGGGTCGCGACATGGATCGCATCTACAAGGAGACGAGCCTCGGCGGCCTCGCCGTCAACGTACCGGAGTGTTGATTCTGGGTGAACTCGCTCGAAGCATGCTTTGGCGACTTCGCCTTGCTTGTCGCCTGCCACTTGATGACGTCCTGAGGCGAGTGGTCCCAGGACGTCACGGGAACCTGCGGCTCGCTTCGGGACGTCTCATCCACATGAAGCAGCTCATCCCTGCGGTCGCGTTGCTCATCGTGCTCGGTGCGTGCGGCGCACCCGACGAATCGTTCGAAGAGGTGGGTGCGGTGGACGATAGCGACGTCACCACCCCAGAAGAGACGACATCCACACGACTCGACGTCGAGCTCGTCCCGGCTCCCACGAAGCCGCCGCCGACCACCGCGCCCGGCACCGGCGACGGCCCCGTCTTCCAGCCTGGGGATGATCCGGTTGCGTTTGCGATCGCCGACCTGGCGCACCGCATGAGCGTTCCCGAGAACGACATCGAGGTGGTGGAGCAACAGGAGGTCATGTGGCGCGACGGCAGCCTCGGGTGCCCGCAGCCGGGCTTCTTGTACACCCAGGCGCTCGTCGACGGCAGCCGGATCGTGCTCGCCATCGGTGACGTCACGTACGACTATCACCAAGGGGCAGGTAGAGCGCCGTTTCTCTGCGAGGAACCCGGGCGCTGACCGCACCGATCAGCGCGCTCGGTGGCGCAGCTGTGATTGCGGTAGCAGGGGAGCAGGCAGCGCCGAGTTGGCAGTTGCCGAACTGTCGACACCGACGATGGTCAGGCCCAACGATCCGTCGGGTCCCGTGTGCGACACCGCACCCAGGTAGAGGGTGTCTGGTTCCAAGCCCGACCACGCTATCTCGACGGTTCCCGTGCCACCCGCCACGGCCGACGTCGGCGCCGCGGTGACGGTGAGCGAACCGTCCGTGTCGAGCGGTACGTTCCACGCAAACAGCGTGTAGGCGGCGTCCGGTCCGTCGGTCTCCCAGCCATGAACGGCCACGGAGTACCGCCCCGCCGCCGGCAGCGTCAGATCGACCTCTTCCGCGGACGTCGCCGAGCCGCTGCCGCCGACGAAGTTGCCGTCCGGGTCGAACACGTACAGGTCGAGGTCGTCGTCGCCATCGGTGTAGGCGTCCAGCAGGCCGAACCGTGCGTAGGCGGTTCCGTCGGGCACGGTGATCTCGTGGAAGGTGATGCCGACGCCCGACGTGTAGGCCTCGTTGAAGTCATTGCTCGGGTCGTCCTCGACAACGTCGTCCCTCGTCACTGGTTCGACGAGCCCGTGCGCCAGAGCCTCATACGAGCCGCCGTAGCCCCAGGCGACGTCGAACGCCGCCGCCCCGGCCGTTCCTGTGCCGGTGATCTCGTCGGGGCCGTCGAACGCCAGAGCCCGCACCGCAATGGGACTCTGTACCCGGTATCCGGCGGAGTGCCACGCCAAGGTGCCGAATCGCCACTCGTCGAGCGGCGCCCGAGTGTGGCTGATCGTGACCGAGAACTCGCCGGTCTCACCCGGGGCGAGCGTGAGCTTCTGCGGCTCGACATCGACGGTGAAGCCGGGAGGAGCCTTGACTTGCGCCTCGAATACCCGGATCTTGTCGGCGACACTCGTCACGGTGCGAGTGATCGTTTGTGAGCCAACGAGCTCGGCCACGCCGATGCTCGGTACGTTGAGGTCGCTTGGATCGGTCGGGTAGCCGGCATCTTCGAGCGCTGCGCACGTGCCGCTCACCCAGATGTCCCCAACGCCGGCACCACAGGTGAAGGCGGCGTAGTCGAGCAAGCCGGTGTCGTACACCAATCCGGGGTTGAACGTGGATCCTCGCTGATGGATGTTGCCGCCGGGCTCGATGTATCCGGCACCCATGGCGAAGACCTCTGCCGGCGTCGTGCCGTCCTCCAGCCACACGTCACGGCGGGCCGTCGTCATCAGGGCTGATTTGGCCATGGCGGGAGTCCACGAGGGGTGGGCTTGCTTGATGAGGGCGAAGACACCTGCCACGTGCGGGCTGGACATCGAGGTGCCGCTGATCGATTGGAACCACTGCCCGGGGGCACCGAGCAGCGCCGCCGGCGAGTTGGCGGCCAGGATGTTCACCCCTGGAGCCGTGACGTCGGGCTTCAGGATGTCGGCCGACAACTCATTCGGACCCCTCGAGGAGAATGCGGCGACGACCGAGCCGTCGCCGTCGACCTTGCGGCTCCCGGTGAGCGTGACGGCGGCATCGTCTCCTGCGGCGGCGACGTATGCGGCGAGCCGCTCGCCGTCCGCTGCCGAAACGTGCAACGAGGGGACATAGTGGTTGTCCGTGTTCAGCGTGTCGTTCTCGGTGACGTTGGCGAGGATCATGCCCACACCACCTTGCTCCAGAACCGCCTGGCTCTTCGCCACGCGGGCCAACCCGCCGCGCTGGCACAGGACGACAGCGTCGGCGATCGAGCTCGTGAACTCGACGGCCGGGTCGCACAGTGCGTTCCCCAATCCCGCCGCATCGAGGAGACGTCGTTCGGGTATTCCGCCCGTGATCGTGACGCCTCGGTACTCACGGCCATCGGCAAGGATGACGGCGCCTCCGAACTCGCGGTCTTGGGTACCGGCGGCGACAGAGGTGACCCAGGGGACCGTCGCGGGGGAGCCGACCGAGCCGGCGTCGGGGCCGCTGTTTCCCGCCGACGTGGCGACCATGACGCCCGCGTTGGCAGCGAAGAGGAACGCCACGTCGTCGACGCCCAGGCTCGCACTGCTCGATCCGATCGAGTAGTTGATGACGTCCGCACCGTCGGCCACGGCCTGGTCGATGGCGGCGACGAGGTCGCTGGTGGCACATCCCCCGGCTGTCGCGCTCGAGCTCCAGCACGCCTTGTAGACAGCGATGCGGGCACGGGGTGCGATACCCGAGACGAAGCCCCAATCGGTGCCGAGCACCTCGGCGCGCACTCGCCCGTTTCCGGCGGCCGTTGAGGCCGTGTGGCTCCCGTGGCCGTGGGCGTCACGCGCCGACAGGTACTCACCGAGGGCCAGACCCTCGCCCGTGCCGCCGTGGAAGCCGGCACCAAACGCCTGGGCGGACAGCAACTTGTTGTTGCAGGTGAAATCGGCGTCGCTCGGATTCACGGCTTGGGCGCTCGAGACCGCGCTGCCGAAGTCGCATTCCGTCGCCGAGAATCCCGGTGGAGGCGCACCGTACGAGCCGTCGTCTGCAAAGCTCGGGTGCTCGGGCCAGACGCCCGTGTCGATGACCGCGACCACCACGTTCTCGCCGGTGTAGCCGGTGGCCCACGGTCCCTGCCTGTGGGTGAGTTCCAGGAAGTCGGGCGAGGCGTCGGTGGTGAGCCGCCGCAGCTCGTCGGGCACCACGGCCACCACGCCGGGCTGGGTCGACACCGTCGCAGCCTGCGCCGGCGACATGCGGGCGGCAAAACCATTGCTGGCGTACGTGTAGTGATACAACGCGTTGGTGGAGGGAACGTTGGCCGCACGGAGGGCCGACGTGTGCCGCTCTCGCAGGTGGTCGGCGTACGCAAAGGCGGCAGGTGCGAGGGGGTGGATCCGGTCCCCGTCGGCGGTGGCGGCGGTGGCTTCGAGCCCGGCGATGCCGCCGTCGTAGGCGATGACCGGGGCGTCATCCATCAATACGATGTAGACGTCATGGGTCTTGTCGCCCGTCACCTGGGCGACGACCTCGGCCGGAAGCGTCGTCACCGCAGACGCGACAGAAGCCAGCGATGCGAACAGCATCGCCAGCACTGCCACGAAAGCGGCTGCTCTTCTCACACCCCTCGAATCCCCCAATCCTCGGGCTCAGTGTCGTCGGACGTCGGGTCCCGGTCAACCCCACGAACGACCTATTTCCGGCTTCTGCCGATGATATGAACCTAGACGCGTTGGGCCGCTGCCCGATACCGATTTCCTCGCCGCCCGGCTCGACGCCGCTGCCCGGCTCTCCACCCTCGGAATACCCCCCGGCGGTCTTTAGAATGCAGCGCATGAACAACCTCAAAACGGCGGGTCTCCTCGGGCTCCTCGGCGGTCTCTTCATCGCAGTCGGGGCGCTCTTCGGAGGGCAGAGCGGTGCCGCGATCGCCTTGGGCTTCGCCGTGCTCTTCAACTTCGCCATGTACTTCTTCTCCGACCGGATGGCGCTCGCCGCGGCGCGCGCCAAGCCGATCGAGCCTGGAAAGCTGCCCGATGTCGAGATGATCGTGTCGTCCCTCGCCAGCCGCGAGAACATGCCGATGCCGAAGCTGTACTACATCGACTCACAGCAGCCCAACGCGTTCGCCACGGGCCGCAGCCCGAAGCATGCGGCCGTTGCCGTGACGACGGGCATCCTGCAGCTCATGAACCCTCAGGAGCTGGAGGGAGTCCTGGCACACGAGCTGTCGCATGTGAAGAACAGGGACATCCTCATCGCCACGATCGCGGCCACGATCGCCGCGGCGCTCTCGTTCCTCACCCGGATGGCGTTCTGGGGCAGTCTCGGCGGTCGGCGTGACAACGGACCGCTTGGTGCGATCGGTGCGATCATCGGCATCATCGTGGCCCCGCTGGCGGCGATGGTCATCCAGATGGCCATCTCCCGCTCCCGGGAGTACCAAGCCGACAGGAGTGGAGCCGAGATGACCGGTTCGCCGCTGGCACTGGCTTCGGCGCTTCAGAAGCTGGAGGCCGGCACCACGAAGGTGCCGATGAATGTGAACCCGGCCGTGTCCCAGCTCTTCATCGCCGACCCGCTCAAGGCGTTCGGCCGGCGCGGCAGCAGCCGCGGCGGTGGCATGGGCAAGATGTTCAGCACCCACCCACCGATCCCCGAGCGTGTCGAGCGCCTCACCCAGATGTCGATGGGCATCAGGTAGATCGCGGCCGGAGCAGTGTTCGGCCGTACCTGACTCGTCCGGCTTTCGGCCGAGCTGAATCCTCGCTCGCTGCGGCGGGCGGAGCCGCTGCAGCGGGGTCGAAGGGGGAGGAGCGGAGCTGCCCCCTTCGAGCATCCCTCTCCTCGAGGTCCTCCTCGGGGTTGAGATGTTCGGCCGCGGGCAACCCCTTTGCGGCTCAGCTGCGGTTGACGGGGGCCATCAAAGGAGCGCCCCAGGCGGGGCGCTCCTTCAGTCTGGCCGGTCCGGTGAGCTCGCGTCTCTGTCGCTGCGCGCACGCTCAGGCGGAGCGGCTATGTCCTCTGTGGCGGTACGCCCCCGGATCGACCTATTGATCGTCCGGCGGGCAGCCGCGCTCTTGGCACGAACCTACTCGCCGATTTCGTCTCTCAGCGGGGCATTTTTCGCGGTCTCGTGACCGAGACGAGGGGGCGCCTGGCCAGGCGCCCCCTCGTCTGCCGTCAACGTTGCCGGTGAGCTCGCGGTCACCTCGCTCGGCGCACGCTCACTCGGATGAGCTGGGCTTGGTTGCCGTTGGCGTTCTCGACATAGACGAGCATCAGCCCGCGCACGGGTGTGCTCCTCATCGAGACCGGATCTACGGCAGCGGTCCAGCTGGCGCTCCCGCCGGCCTCGAGCTCGGCAAACGCACCACTCTCGATGGGCTGGTCGAAGGCGTTGTAGTGGCCGACCCCATTGACGATGTCGTCGGGGGCGCCTTCTCTCGAGAACACGCCCGAGATGAAGGAGAACTCGGCGTTGCCCGGTGTCAGACCGACCGCGGACAGCCCGAACGGCAGCAGCACGACGCTGCTGTCGAGGCCGCCTCCGGCGAACCAGAGATCCACCAGATCCCCCGTGTCCAAATCGAACGTGAAGGACAGCAGCGTGCCTTCGAACGCATCCGCAAACAGCGCACCGTCGAAGCCAACGACCGCGTAGTCGTTGACCCCGTCGCGGTCGGTGTCGACCAGCACATCCCACTCGTTGATCGATGGGTTCGAGTTGCGGGTGTTGGTGCTGATGGCGAACACGCCGAGGTCGGCGCCCGGCAACGTCTGGACGCCGACTGCGTTGA
This sequence comes from Acidimicrobiia bacterium, assembly GCA_965216945.1. Taxonomy (GTDB): domain Bacteria; phylum Actinomycetota; class Acidimicrobiia; order Spongiisociales; family UBA5794; genus DATHZQ01. The sequence goes on from CBDCGU010000003.1 coordinate 2,543,556, forward strand.
CGTCGGTGAACGTTGCATCCCGGGGATCGGTCAGCGACCACGCATAGGAGTCGACCGTTCCCGGTGCACCTGTTGCGTTCGTCGTCGTCAGGTTGATGGGACCGGTACCCCGCACGGAGGCCGAGGTCGGGCTCGTCGCAAGCGACGAATTGCCCCGGACCACGGCGACGAACGGCACCCGGAGCACCGGACCGGACCCTGGGTCGAACACCACGGCGCCCGAGGCGGTGACGAAGCCCGCCGGGAGGCTGGCTCCGTCGACGCTCAACGTGAGGTCAACCGACGCTCGACTGTTGCCGCCCACAGTCACCGTGCTCGACGAGAGGGTTCCGCTCGCCACACCAGCCGCATCGGTGTTCCAGTCGATCGAGACGTCGTAGCTCGCTGCGCTGGAGCCCAGGTTGTGGAGCGTGGCCGTCTTGGTGTCCGTCATGACCCCGGTGCTCTCGTCGAACCCGAACGACAGGCTCGACGTGAACGGGTCGCCCATGGCGAGGACCTCCGTCGCCAGCGCCGCGGTCGGAACCACGACGCCCGACCCGGCCCGCGTCGTCAGGTAGTCGATCATGAGGTCAGGATCGGACGTATTGACGATCGCCGCCTTGACGGCAACGGCCGGCCAGCTCGGATGCGCCTGACGTACGAGAGCCGCCAGACCCGCAACGTGCGGCGAGGCCATCGACGTGCCGCTCGAGGTCACTCCCTGGAAACCCGTGCCGAAGAACGTCGACACGATGCTGACGCCCGGTGCGATGACGTCCGGCTTCGCCGAGGAGTCGCCATTCGCCGGCCCACCGGACGAGAAGCCGGCGAAGTTCTCGAACGTCGGGTTCGGCAAGCCGCCGGATTCCTCGATCGTCACCGTCTGCCCGTCGGTGGCGACGATGCGGTCCGTATCGTCCTGCAAAGCCCCGAGGAACGGGATCGTCACCCCGGAGATGGTGCCTTCGAACGGTGGGAAGCCCGCAGCGTTCGTGATCATGACCACGGCAGCAGCCCCCGCCGCTTGCCCGTTGATGGCACGGTCGATGCGGGCGCACAGCGCTCGGAAGGTGATGACGATCTTCCCCGCCACCTCCGCCGGGTAGTCACTGGGATTGCAGCCGAGGGACTCGTCGACGTCACCCGTGGCCGGGTCGTCCTGAAGGACGTGGACCTCTGCCGTCACCGGCAGGTCATCGGATCCGTTCGAGTTCTGCATGTCGATGGTGTCGCCCGGAGCGATGTAGTTGACATGCGGGGTCTCGGCGATCGTATCCAGCGCCGCCGTCGAGATCGTTCCGGCGCCCACACCGGGCGAGCCGGTGATGTAGGGGCTGGGACCACTGTTCCCGGCCGACGTGACCACGACGACTCCGGCCGCCACGGCGTTGGTCGAGGCGACCGCCGAGGGGTCGCTCGGACGCCCATAGGGCGAACCGAGGCTCATGTTGATGACGTCGAGGTCGTTGGCAACCGCCCAGTTGATGGCGTCGACCGTGACGTCGGTCGAGCCGTCACATCCAAACACCTTGAGTGCATACAGCGTCGCCTCGGGAGCGACACCGGGGCCCACACCGAACTCGTTGTCGTGGGTGGTGTCGTCGTATGGCCCCGTGTAGGTCGAGCCATCGAGGAGCACGCCTTGCCCGCCGGCCGAGCCACCGACGTGACTGCCGTGGAAGTTGCAGTCGAGCGGGTCGGGATCGGGCACGGGTGTGTTGATCGCGGGGTCGTCCGAGCTGGCGTCGTAGGCATCGCCGACGAAGTCGTGACCGCCGGCGATCTTCACAGTCGGGAAGGTCCCCGGCTCGATGATCGTCGGGTCGTCGTTGGCGTAGTCGTCCGGGTCGCCGGAGCCGCCGAAGTTGGCGTGGTAGTAGTCGATGCCGGTGTCGATGATCCCGATGCTGACGCCGGTGCCGGTGAATCCGAGATCCGCCCACACCTCCGGTGTTCCCAGGAACGGTACGGAATTCGAGTTGTCCGGCTCATGGCGATCGAGGGCGTGCACGGTGGCGACGCCCGGCAGGTTGGCGAGTTCGGGAATCGCCGCCGCCTGGATTCGAACCCGGATGCCGTTGTACGCATCCTGGAGCTGCGACTGCACGGTTCCGCCCAGCCGCTCGATGTCTGGGCGCAGCCCGTCCTGCTCCGCACGGAGGTCGGCTCGGATACCGGCCCGCTCCGCACGGGAGAGCTCACGACCGGATGCTCGCGCATCGGCTTGAGCTGCAGCCACAGGTTCGCGCTCCATCTCGATCATGACCGTCAACACGCGATCGGGATCGGCCAGCGCTGGTGCGAGGTCCACGTCGACGCCGTTGATGTCGATGCGATCGAACCGGTCGTCGGCGGCCGATGCCGTCGACGGGGCCATCACCGCAAGGACAAGAGCGAAGACCGCGGCGAGTACGAGTAGGCGTCTCACGCATTCTCCCCTTTGTTCCGCCTCGGGTTGCGGCTGAGCTCGCCGGGGCGCCGCGACACGGCGCTTGCATCGCTCCCAACGGAGCCAACCGCCTCTCTCTGCCAACCCTACAGAACGCGATCGCCATCCGGCGAGTGGTCTGTCCGTGGTCCGTCAGGCGGTGTACGGGCGCCGGGTCGTCGGCCCGAACAACCGAAGGGGCGCCCCGGAGGGCGCCCCTTCGTCTCTCGTCGTCGTTGTTACGTCAGCGGTTGTCCACCTCGACCAGGGTGAGGCCGATGAGCCCGTTCGCATCCGAGTGCGACACAGCGCCGAGATGCCACTCGCCGGCCGTGGCTCCCGTCCAGCTGATGTCGACCGTTCCGCTCGTGCCGAGCGTGGCCGACGCCGGAGCGCTGTCGACCGACAGGCTGCCGCCGGGCGTCGCCGACACGATCCACGTATAGAGCGTGTAGTCGGCGCTTGCGTCGACCGTCTGCCAACCGTGGACGTAGAGCGTGTAGGTGTCGTCGGCCGGCAGCACCACGTCGATCAACTCGTCCGTCCCGCCGTTCGTGCTCGAGGCAATGATGTTGCCTCCCGAGTCGGCGAGGAACAGGTCGATGTCATGGTCGGCGCTCGGCACCGCATCCGGTGGCATCGCAAAGCGAAGCAGAGCGGCTCCGCTGGTCGTGAACTCGTGGGCATTGCTGAACCCGTCAGTCGGATCGAAGCTCTGATCCGGGTCCTGCACCACGTTGTCTTCGGTCACCACGGCGCTCTCGAGACCGTGCCCGGCCGCGCTGTAGTCGCCCGTGTAACCAAAGGTCACGTCGAAGCTGGCGCTGCCGTCGACGCCCTCGCCCGCGATCGCGTCAGGCGCCGCAAACAGCGATGCGTTGACCGCGATGGGCGAGTACGCCGATGCGCCGCCCTGCGAGCGCCACGTCAGGCTGCCGAAACGCCACTGGCCGACGGGCGCACCGCCGGTAGCGGTGAACGTGACCTCGTAGGTCGCGCTCTCACCGGGGGCCAGCGTGATCTCCGACGGGGAGACCTCGACGTCGAAGCCCTGCGGGCCGCGGGTCGAGACACGCCACGTGGCGGTCCGGTTGGCGACGCTGGTGACGGTACGGGTGACCGTCTGTGTGCCAGGTACGCCGTCGATGGCGATGGAGGCCAGGTTCAGATCGCTCGCATCCGTGGGCACACCGAGGCCCTCGAGGGCCGCACAGGTGGCATCAGGGTCGGAGAACGCCGACGTGTCGGCATCGCACAGGAAGCCGAGGTAGTCGAGGAACCCGGCGTCGTAGACGATGCCAGGGTTGAACATCGAGCCCTGGGCCCGTGCCCGACCACTCGGATCGACGTGACCGGCACCCATGTCGAACGGATCGGCCGGCGTGACGCCGTTCTCTTTCCAGACTTCCTGGTAGGCCGTCGTCATGACCGCCGACTTCGCCATCGCAGGCGTCCAGTCACGGTTCGCCTGCTTCAGCAGGGCGAACAGACCGGCCACATGCGGGCTGGACATCGACGTGCCGCTGATCGACTGGAACAGCTGACCAGGTGCGCCACTCGCCGGCGGGGAGAACCCGACCGGCGTCGGCGAGTTGCCGGCGAGCACATTGACGCCAGGCGCCGTCACGTCCGGCTTGATGATGTCACCGGAGACCGGGTTCGGGCCCCGGGACGAGAACGATGCCATCCACGGTGCGGGCTGCGAGACCGCTTCGCCACCGTTGATCATCGCCACCGCGGCGTCGCCGGCGGAGGCGATGTAGTCCTTGATGACCAGGCCATCGGTGTTGTTGATGTGCACCGAGGGCACCCAGTGGTTGTCCGTCACTTCGGACTGGGTGTCGGAAGCGTTGTACAGGATCATGCCTGCACCACCGGCCTCGTAGACCGCATGGCTCTTGTCCACGCGAGCGATGGCACCACGGAGACACAGAACGACGTTGCCTTCGACCACGGCCGGGTCGAGTGCGCCGATGTTGCACAGCTCGTCGCCTGCGTCTGCGGCATCGACCAGCTTGAGCTCGTCCGTGCCCGGCGTGATGGAGGCACCGAAGAACTCCCATCCGTCACTCGACGAAGCCGAGCCCTCGAAGGTGCGGTCATGGTTGCTGGCGCCCACCGACGTCAGCCACGGCACCGATGCCGGGCCACCGACGGTTCCCGCACCTGGGCCGCTGTTGCCGTTCGACGTGGCAACGAAGACGCCCGCATCGGCGGCGAACAGGAAGGCAATGTCGTCGACTCCGGTGAGGCTGGCGCCGCCACCGATCGAGTAGTTGATCACGTCGACGCCGTCCAGCACTGCCTGGTCGATCGAGGCGGCGAGGTCGGAGCTGAAGCCACCGAGGTCGCCAAGACCCTTGTAGGCGATGACGCGGGCTCGCGGTGCGATGCCCGACACGACGCCGCGGTGGATGCCGAAGATCTCGGCGTCCACGCCGGAGTTGCCGGCGGCCGTCGATGCTGTGTGCGTGCCGTGCCCGTTCTCGTCGCGCGCCGAGTCGTACTCGTAGAACTCGGCACCGATGAGGGCCCGGTACGTCGGCAGAACCTGACGGGCGCCGATGAGCTTGTTGTTGCACTCGAAGTCGGCATCGTTCGGGTTGTGCGCCGCATTGCCGAAGTCGCATGCGGGATACACCGACTCATCGAGCGTGATGCCGAGGTCGCTGTAGCTTCCGTCGTCCTCGAAGCTCGGATGCTCGGGCCAGATGCCGGTGTCGATCACGCCGACAACGACGTTCTCGCCCGTGTAACCGCTCGCCCACGCACCGCCGCGTTCGTTCAGCCCGAGGAACGTTGGTGTGTTCTCGGTGGTCGGCTGCCGCAACTCGTCCGGCATGACAACCAGCACGTCCTTCGAGCTGGCGACCCGTACCGCCTCGTCATGGCTCATCAGAGCCGAGAAGCCATTTGCGGCGTTGGTGTACTCGTTGACCTTCTTGTCGACGGCAACGCCTGCTTCCCGCATGACGCGGTCGTGCGAATCGCGGATCCTCGTTCGTTCGGCGCGGGCCGCCGAGCTCGCCAGATCAGATTGCTCGAAAGTCGCCAGCAACGGGTTGTCGCGCATCACGACGATGTAGCTGCCGTAAGCGCTCTTCTCGACGGAGACGGCGTCGTCGCCTGCCGAGCTCTCAGCGGCTCCGACCGCGGGTACGAGGACGCCGAGCATCAACGCACATGCAGCAAGAGCCGTCAGAAATCGTTTCATCCGAACGGTCCCTCCTTTGGGTTCCACAGAACCTTCCCCCCGTTGGCGGAGAAACGACCTCCGCAACGGTTGTCCGGGGCGCGCTCTCCACGCGCTCTCCGGCCTTGTCCGGCCCGGAGGCTAGCACCTGTACCGCTGACCCGTCCTGGGAAATACGCCAAATCCATGCAAAATTCTCGCGAAGGTCGTGCCTAGTTGCGTGCAGCAATCGTTCCATAGTGCCCCGCGATGGCGATACTGTTGTGGCATGACCACCGATGCCCGCCGTTCGATGACGGAGAGGAAGACCGCCACACGTCGCCACCTCTTGGAGGTCGCCGAACGGCTCTTCGGTGAGCTCGGGTTTGCCAACACTTCACCCGCGGACGTGTCATCGGCGGCACACATGGGGCGAACCACCTTCTACGAGTACTTCACCGACACCGAGGATCTGCTTGCGGCCTTGGTGGAGGAACGGCTGCCGGAAGTCAACGACGAGATCGTCAGTTCCATCGATCATGACGTGAAGGTGGAAGATCAGCTTGGCGAGCTGGCCGTTCGCATGGTGGAGTTCGCCGCGACCGACCACGTGCTCGGCCTGCAACTCCACCAGGGTCTCCCGACGCTCTCTCCGGCAACTCAGCGAAGGATCGCAACCGCTCACCGCTCGCTGTCGAACGAGTTCGCTCGCATCTACCGGGAGGGGGTGGCATCGGGTGCTTTTCGCAACATTCCTGCCGACCTCGCAGGGCTCTTCGTGCAGGACCTGACGATGGCAGCGGCCAAGAAGCTCATGACACTGGACGAACCGAAGACTCGTCTTCATGAGGTCGCCGACGAGTTGGTGGCCTTTCTTCTCCATGGCCTGGGGAGCTGATCCGCACCGCGACAAGCCCCACTCGCCGTGCCGGGAGAAGGATTCGAACCTCCGTAGGCGAATGCCGGCAGATTTACAGTCTGCTCCCTTTGGCCGCTCGGGCATCCCGGCGTGGAACGGCGCAGGATAGCGGCGCACCGACTCCGCCAGCGCTTCCGTGACCCTCACGCCGAGGCCGGCCGAGAGGCGGTGCCGGTGGGCCTGGCCATGTCTCTCCGATGGCGGCTCGTCCTCTGCGCATCCGTGGCGCCGTGATTGCCGGGGTGGGGCGGTCGGCCCTAGTGGTCCGCCGCCCGAATAGCTACGCAGTCTCCCCGGCCCTCGACGCCGCCGGCTGCGACCTCGCGAACTGGCGTACGCCGGTTCGTCGGCAGGTTTCCTGCGGAAACTGCGACGTGCCGCTTGCGGCACGCCTCGACGCATTGCCCGAATGCGCCTTCGTCCTGCGTCCTTGCCGGTCGACGCCGATGCCTCGGGGACACCGCGGCATCAATTGCGCCACGGACCACTATGTTCAGTCCCGCCAACTCCACTCCGCCCAACAAGGAGGGTCGAATTGAAGAGGACACTCACGGTCCTAGGCGCGTCCGTTCTCGTGATGGCGATCGCGCTGCCGGTGGCTGCCATCACCAACGGAGGGCCAGACGGCGACGACCACCCGTACGTCGGCCTGATGGTCGCCGACGACGCCGACGGGAACCCGCTGTGGAGATGCTCGGGAACGTTGATCTCGCCCACGCTGTACCTGACGGCCGGGCATTGCACGGAGGCGCCTGCGGCCCGTGCCACGATCTGGTTCGACAGCGACGTCGACGCCGGGATCCCCGACAACGGGTATCCGTTCGGGGGACCGGACAGCGTGGACGGAACCACCTTCACGCATCCTTCGTACGATCCGGCTGCCTTCTTCCTCTACGACCTCGGTGTCGTGGTGCTTGACGAGCCGGTGTACATGGACAGCTACGGCGCATTGCCGGAGCTCGGCGTGCTCGACGAGATCCAGGGCAAGGACAAGAAGGGTGCGCTGACCGCAGTTGGCTACGGCCTCCAGGAGATCAATCCCACTCGGGTCACCGCAGATCGCGTCCGTCTCCAGGCGACTCTCGACGTGCTGAACACCCAGGGTGTGTTTGGTGTGCCGAAGGGAACGTCTGTCGCCGTGTCGGGTTCAGGAGTCGGTGGTGACAGCTCGGCGACCGGAGGCACGTGCTTCGGCGACTCGGGCGGTCCGCAGTTCCTGGCCGGCTCGAATGTCGTGGTTGCGGTCACGTCGTTCGGACTCAACGGCAACTGTGCGGGAACGGGCGGCGGTTATCGCGTCGATGCGGCGGATGATCTCGACTGGCTGTACGGCACGTTCGGGAGTCACCTGCCGTAGGGGCGTTGCGGTTACGCGGCATTCGCCCGGAAGGGACTCGGGTCCCGACCCATACGGCGATGAGCCGCAAGGCGCACGGCCGAACAACATGACTGAGGCCAAGCAATGGCCACCAGGAAGCGCCCCCTCCCATCCGGAGGGGGCGCTTGGTGGATGCCGAAATGGATGTCGATCGAAACGGGCGTCGATCGAGTCTGGTGGTGCGGCGGTAGAGCCTGTGCGGCGGTGTCGCTGGTGTGGCAGCCGTGGTTGTGTGGAGGTGCTCTACGCTCCGGGGTGCGAAACTGAGTCGTTCGCCCCCTTGGGTCGGTGGTAGAGCCTGTGCGGCGGCGCCGCTGGTGTGGCAGCCGTGGTTGTGTGGAGGTGCTCTACGCTCCGGGGTGCGAAACTGAGTCGTTGGCCCCCTTGGGTCGGTGGTAGAGCCTGTGCGGCGGCGCCGCTGGTGTGGCAGCCGTGGTTGTGTGGAGGTGCTCTACGCTCCGGGGTGCGAAACTGAGTCGTTTGCACCCTTGGGTCGGTGGTAGAGCCTGTGCGGCGGCGCCGCTCATGTGGCAGCCATGGTTGCATGGAGGTGCTCTACGCTCCGGGGTGCGAAACTGAATCGCTTGCACCCTTGGGTCGGTGGTAGAGCCTGTGCGGCGGCGCCGCTCATGTGGCAGCCATGGTTGCATGGAGGTGCTCTACGCTCCGGGTACAAAACTGAATCGCTTGCCCCCTTAGCTCAGTGGTAGAGCCTGTGCGGCGGCGCCGCTCATGTGGCAGCCATGGTTGCATGGAGGTGCTCTACGCTCCGGGTACAAAACTGAATCGCTTGCCCCCTTAGCTCAGTGGCAGAGCACTTCCATGGTAAGGAAGGGGTCCCGGGTTCAAATCCCGGAGGGGGCTCGGACGAAACCTCTGGTTCGTCTTGCTATCCTCTTGCCGCTCCGCCCTCCGCGGTCGCGGTGAGTGGAGTATTCCCGCGCTGGAGAGCGCCTGGCGGCGTAGCTCAGACGGTAAGAGCGCTCGACTCATAATCGAGAGGTCGGCGGTTCAAGTCCGCCCGCCGCTACGCACAGCACAGATAGACAACACAGACCCCTCACGAGGAGCCAACATGGCCAAGGAGAAGTTCGAGCGGACCAAGCCGCACGTCAACATCGGCACGATGGGTCATATCGACCATGGCAAGACGACGCTGACGGCTGCGATTACCAAGGTCCTGGCCGAGAAGGGCAGCGGAGACACGGCCTTCACGGCGTTCGATCAGATCGACAAGGCCCCCGAAGAGCGTGAGCGCGGCATCACCATCGCCATCGCTCACGTGGAGTACGAGACGGAAAACCGTCACTACGCCCACGTGGACATGCCTGGACACGCCGACTACGTGAAGAACATGATCACGGGTGCTGCCCAGGTGGACGGGGCCATTCTCGTGGTGTCGGCGGCCGATGGCCCGATGCCGCAGACGCGGGAGCACGTGTTGCTCGCCCGCCAGGTCGGCGTTCCCTACATCGTGGTTTTCCTCAACAAGGTCGACATGGTCGACGACGAGGAGCTGCTCGATCTCGTGGAGCTCGAGGTGCGCGACCTGCTCTCCGAGTACGAGTTCCCCGGAGACGACGTGCCGGTCGTGCGCGGTTCCGCACTCAAGGCGCTCGAGGGCGACCCCGAAGGCGCGGCACAGATCGAGGAGCTCATGGAGGCCGTCGACTCGTACGTGCCCGAGCCGGAGCGGGACACCGAGAAGCCGTTCATGATGGCGATCGAGGACGTGTTCTCGATCACGGGCCGTGGCACGGTCGTGACCGGTCGCATCGAGACCGGCATCATCAAGGTCGGCGAGGCGGTCGAGATCGTAGGTATCCGCGAGCTCCAGAAGACCACCGTCACGGGTGTGGAGATGTTCCGCAAGCTGCTCGACGAGGGTCAGGCCGGCGACAACGTGGGTCTTCTGCTCCGCGGGATCGGTAAAGAAGAGGTGGAGCGCGGCCAGGTCGTGGCTGCCCCGGGCTCGATCACTCCGCACACGGAGTTCGAGGGCCAGGTGTACGTGCTGACCAAGGAAGAGGGCGGGCGTCACAATCCGTTCTTCGACGGCTACCGGCCACAGTTCTATTTCCGTACCACGGATGTCACGGGCAGCGTGCACCTTCCCGACGGCACGGAGATGGTGATGCCGGGCGACAACACGGAGATGAAGGTGGACCTGATCGCTCCGATCGCCATGGACGAGGGTCTGCGGTTCGCCATCCGCGAGGGTGGCCGTACCGTCGGCGCCGGCCGCGTCACGAAGATCCTGAAGTAGCAACCGAGTACTACGTACCTGTACTCGGTACCCGTACTGGAGCGACAAATGGCATCCGACAAGCGTCCGCCGATCACGCTCGCATGCGAGACGTGCAAGCGACGCAACTATGTGACCACGAAGAACAAGACGAACACGCGTGAGCGGCTGGAGTTGAAGAAGTACTGCCGCTGGTGCCGAACCCATCGGGCACACAAAGAGACGCGCTGAGACGACAGAAGGCCCCGCCACCCGGCGGGGCCTTCTTCATTGAGCCTTCATCGAGCCGGCCGCGACGGCGGTGAGATACCCTCTTGACCCTCACGTTACGTGATGGTTTACGGTGGTCGCTGTCATGACACATACCGTCAGCGCGGTGGCCCGGCTCGCCGGGATCACCGTCCGCACCCTCCATCACTATGACGAGATCGGGTTGCTGTCTCCGAGCGAGCGCTCGGGGGCTGGATACCGCCTGTATACGGGGAACGATCTCGACAGGCTGCAGCAGGTGCTCTTCTATCGAGAGCTCGGCTTCGGGTTGGATGACATCCGGCAGGCGATGGAGGGCCCGCGCTTCGATCGGCTGGACGCCCTGCGCCGGCAGCGCACCATGTTGCTGGCCAGGGCGGATCGGCTCAGCCGGATGATCGGTGCAGTGGATGCGGCCATCAGAGCAGAGGAGACAGGAGTGAAACTCACAGAACAGGAGAAGTTCGAGGTGTTCGGAGACTTCGACCCGGCGGATCACGAAGCCGAGGTCGAGGAGCGGTGGGGGGAGACCGACGCCTTCGCCGAGAGCAGGCGACGCACCTCGCGCTACTCGAAGGACGATTGGAAGCAGATCCAGGACGAAGCGGCGGCGATCAGCAAGCGGCTCGCCGGGGCGATGCAGTCGGGTGTCGATCCGGAGAGCGAGCAGGCGATGGCCCTCGTGGACCAGCATCGCCAGCACATCGATCGATGGTTCTACCCGTGCTCGAAGGAGATGCACGGGCAGCTCGCCCAGATGTGGCTCGCCGATCAGCGCTTCCGCGACAACATCGATGCGACGGCGGAAGGTCTCACCGACTTCATGGCCGCCGCGGCCATCGCCAACGCTGCATCGTGACGGCAAGCGCCCTCCTCCCGCTCTGGTGGGGGAGGGCGCTCTGCCGCGCCCGAGCTGCCCCATGAGCGACCGTGAGGCGTTCTTTGCACGCAACCTTCGTGAGCTGCGCGACTACTACCTGGCCGATCCCGCCAATCCATATCAGCAGTCGGGGCGATCGTCGGGGCCGGGGCGCTGGGAAGAAACGCGGCGCTGTATCGCGGACGCCGTGCATCGCAGCGGCTCGTTCTTGGACGTGGGGTGCGCCAACGGCCTGCTTCTGCAGACGGTGGCCGAGTGGGTGGGGGAGCGTGGCCTCACGATCGAGCCCTTCGGGTTGGACTTCATCGATGGCCTCGTCGACCTTGCTCGCCGGCGAGTACCTGAAGGCGTGTTCTGGGTCGGCAATGCTTGGGATTGGGAGCCACCGCACCGCTTCGACTTCGTCCGCACGAGTCTCGAGTTCGTGCCCGAACGGGACCGGCCCTCCTTCGTGCGGCGTCAGCTCGGGTGGGTCAGCCCCGGCGGCAGGCTGATCGTCTGCTACTACCGCGACCGCACGGCGCCCCCCTTGGATGTCGCAGCCTTCCTCGGAGCGATCGGGCTCGACGTGGGTGGAGTGATGAGTGTCGGCGATCCTGACGTCGTATGGGTACCGGCTGCCGCCAGCATCGACGGGGTGGATTGACCTACCCTGGTTTCATGTCCCTCGCTGCCCTCACAGGCACACGCTACGGGCCCGTGCCCGCGGCGATCGCACCGGAGAAGGTCGCCGACTACGTCGCCGCCACCGGAGACGATCCGGACCGCTGGTCGACCGTCGCACCTCCGTCGTATGCGGGAGCGCTGCTGTTCATGGCCGCGCCCCACTTCATCCATTCGCCCGAGGTCGGCGAGCACACCAGAGTCCTCGTGCACTCGGACCAGACCTTCATCTGGCACGGGCCGCTCGCCATCGGCTCGGCGATCGAGGTGACAGCCGAGGTGGCGCGCGTGCGCGAGCGCGGGGGTCTCAACTTCGTCACGTTCGACGTTGCCGTCGACTCCGGGGACGGCGAGCGCTTGCTCGATTCCCGGTCCACGTTCCTGATGGGCAGCGAGGCCGCCGCCGAACCGGGTCCCGATGAGGGCGAGCCGGCGGTCGACGAGGGGAGTCGCCTGGTTGCGTTCGAGCCGGTTGAACCTGTTGCCGGCGCTGAGCTCCCAGCAGTTGAAGTCGCCGCCAGCCGTCTCGATCTCGTGCGCTACGCGGCGGCGTCCGGCGACTTCAATCCCATCCATTTCGATCATGAGGCCGCCCGCACGGCCGGCCTGGACGGCATCGTCGTACACGGTCTGCTGATGGCTGCCTGGCTGGCCCGCCTCGCATCGTCCACCTCGCAGAGCACGGCACCGCTCGCCGAGATGAAGCTGCGGTTCCGCAATGCATTGCGCCCCGCAAGGGCGGCCGCCATCGGCGGTACCGTTCGCGACGTCAGCGAAACCACGGCGCAGCTGGCGTTGTGGCTGCGTCTGGGCGACACCGACCTCGTCACCGCGACCGCAACGACTAACGGCCGGTAACCCGATGGATGCCGACCGAGTCCAAGCCCATGACACCGAGCTCGTCGCTCGGGCGCGAGAGGGCGATCGGCTCGCCTTCTCCGAGTTGGTACGGCTGCATCAACACGAGGTGTTCACCTTGGCTTTGCGTCTCGTCGGGGACCAGGAGCTTGCGGCAGATGTGTCGCAAGAGGCGTTGGTCCGTGCGTGGCGTGCGTTGCCCAAGTTCCGCGGTGACGCCAAGTTCTCCACATGGCTGCACCGCATCACCGTCAACACCGCATGGTCGACACAGCGGCGCTGGCGCCGGCACCGGATCGAGCCCATCGAGGGCCTCGTGGAGGCGTTGCCTGCGGAGGGCACGACTGCACCCGAGGATGCCGGGATCGGCGCCGACCTGAGGCAGCGTCTACTCGCGGCGCTCGATCAACTGTCGGCACCGGTGCGGTCCGTCGTGGTGCTCAAAGACGTCTTCGACTGGTCACACTCCGAGATCGCCGAACACCTCGGCATCACGGTCACGGCAGCGAAGGTGCGGCTCCATCGCGGCCGCAAACGGCTCCGGTCGTTGCTCGCCGGGGAGTTGAAGGACCGATGAGGAGGCCGGTCTGCACGCTGGCGCAAACCGGCACCGGGCGCCGCCTCCGCGGCACGAGGCGGCACGTCATGTCGTGTTTGCGATGCCAAGCCGAGCTCGCCCGACGTCGCCGGCTGTTGCGGGAGCTGCGCACCCTGCGCGACGTCCCCGAGCTGGCGCCGGCGTACGTCGCCGCAGCCGTCGACAGGCGAACCAGGACTCCACAAGTGGTCGCCGCCGCCGGCGGACTGCGAGGTCTCGTACCGCGGCTCGCCGCCGGTGGTGCAGTCGCTGCTACCGCTGCCGGCGCCGCCGCCGTGGTGGTGTGGCGCCGCAGCCATGCGGCGATCTGAGGCTCGATCTCGAGGATCGATCCGCCGGCGCCGGACCGGTCTCGCAACGACGATCTCAGGTTTACACTGAGGACGTCTGCCTCATATACTCCGCGCCTCTGGGCCCCGGCCCCGGAGGGGTGTAGCTCGAATTGGCAGAGCGCCGGTCTCCAAAACCGGAGGTTGTGGGTTCGAGTCCCACCGCCCCTGCTCCCCAGGAGGATTGTCCACGTGAACCGAGAGATGCGCCGTCTTCAGCAGAAGGAAGAGGAGCGCGCCCGGAAACGCCGCAAGCAGGCGCCTCAGCAGCGTCGCAAAGAGCGTGTCGGGTTTCGCCAGTTCATGCGAGAGGTCCGTCAGGAGCTCAAGAAGGTGGCATGGCCGACACGCGAGCAGACCACGACGTATACCGTCGTCGTGCTCACGGTGACGCTCGTCGTCACGGCGATCACCTTTGGGCTCGACCTTGTCCTGAAGCGGGGGATTCTCCAGGTCCTGGGGGCCGCCTAGCCATGGTTGACACCGTCGAAGAGACCAACGAGACCGTCGCTGCCGACGGGGTTGCCGAGGAGGCCGCACCCGTTGCGCCCGAGCCACGCAGCCCGTACGACCTTCCGGGCGGCTGGTACGTGGTGCATTCCTACTCGGGGTACGAGAACAAGGTCAAGGCCAATCTCGAGACCCGCATCAAGTCCATGCACCTCGAGGACAAGGTGTTCGACGTCATCATCCCGATGGAAGAGGTCGTCGAGTTCAAGAACGGCCGCAAGGTCAACGTCATGCGGAAGAAGTTCCCGGGCTATATCCTCGTGCGGCTCTACATGGACGACGATTCGTGGTACGCGGTGCGCAACACTCCCGGCGTGACCGGATTCGTCGGGGCCAGCACCGGTACGAAGCCCACGCCGCTCTCGCGTCGCGAGGTCGAGCGGATCCTCGGCGTCCGCAAGGACGAGGAGGAGAAGAAGGAGCCGCGGTTCAAGCCGGCCTGGGAAGTCGGAGAGACCGTGCGGGTCGTAGAGGGACCGTTCGCCGACTTCAACGGCGTGATCGAAGACATCAACGTCGATCAGTCCAAGGTGAGGGTCCTCGTCGACATCTTCGGTAGGGAGACGCCGGTCGAGCTCAACTTCGACCAGATCCTCAAGTTCTGATTCTCTGAAAGGTTTGCGATGGGTCGCAAGAAGCTGATGACCATGCTCAAGTTGCAGATTCCGGCTGGGCAAGCCAGCCCGGCACCTCCGGTGGGTCCTGCGCTGGGTCAGCATGGCGTGAACATCATGGATTTCGTCAAGGCGTACAACGACGCAACGGCGAGCCAAGCAGGAACCATCGTGCCGGTCGAGATCTCGATCTATGAGGATCGCACGTTCACGTTCATCACCAAGACACCACCTGCGGCCGTCCTGCTGCGACAGGCCGCTCGCATCGAGAAGGGCTCGCCCGAGCCACACAAGGAGAAGGTGGCGTCGGTCACCCGCGACCAGGTGCGGGAGATCGCCGAGACCAAGATGCCGGACCTCAACGCCAATGACATCGATGCGGCGATGAAGATCGTCGAGGGCACCGCCCGCTCGATGGGGATCACGGTCGACGGATGAGTCGAGGCGAGGTGCCCGGCACCTGGTAGCCCGCACGAGATACAAGCAAGTGGGAGGGACTGCAAGGTCCCGTCCGGACCACGAGGAGATGAGATGGCCAAGCTCTCGAAGGCGCAGGCGGATGCCCGGCGCCGGTACGACAAGAACACGCTCTACTCGGCGCGCGATGCGCTCGATCTGGTGAAGACGCTGGCTCACAGCAAGTTCGACGAAAGCGTCGACGCGGTGTTCCAGCTCGGCATCGATGCGCGAAAGGCGGACCAGCTCGTCCGTGGCACCGTGAGTCTGCCCAAGGGCACGGGCAAGACCGTTCGGGTGCTCGTGTTCGCGGAGAGCGACGACGCCCGTGCGGCCGAGGCAGCCGGGGCCGACATCGTCGGCGGCAAGGAGCTCGCCGAGGAGCTGGGCGGTGGTGGCCCGCTCGACTTCGACATCGCCATCGCAACGCCGGACATGATGCCCCACGTCGGCCGTCTCGGTCCGGTGCTCGGCCCTCGGGGGCTGATGCCCAACCCGAAGTCGGGAACCGTCACGCCCGACGTCGGCAAGGCCGTCGAGGAGTTCAAAGCGGGCCGTGTCGAGTACCGCAACGATCGCTACGGCAACGTCCACGTTCCGGTCGGTCGCGTGTCGTTCGACCAGGATGCGCTGGTGGAGAACTTCGGTGCGCTGTCGGATGAGATCCTTCGAGCCCGACCGGCGTCGGCCAAGGGCCGCTTCATCCGCAAGGTGGCCGTCTCGTCGACGATGGGACCCGGGGTGAGAATCGATCCCAGCGATGTCGAGACGCTGGTCAAAGAGCTGCGCTGATGGCGAAGAAAGACACTTGACCGTTCCCGAGGTTCGCACGCTACAATCGGGACATCTTTGACAGATCAACGGGGATCGCGCGGTACGACACGGACGATCCACCACCGTCCGAGGGTGTTCCTTTCGGCCGCTCTGGCATCTATGACCAGCCCCTACCCTGGTCGCCAAGAGTGGAGCGAGTAGATGGCTTCCTGGCCCGCCGTCTGCCCGAATCCTCAAGAGCGAATTACCCTCACGTCCCGCCGGTCCCCGTTGTCCTCGTTGCTCCCGCCCCAGGCGGGAGCTCTTCGCGTCTGATGTGTCCCCTCTCAACGGAAGGTGTCGCGACGACCTCCTTTCCCGTTGTGCGATCTGACCTCTGAGGTCTGCGACGGCGAACGACTCGGCATCTGGCGTCTGGCATCTGGCGTCTGGCGTCTGGCGTCTGGCGTCTGGCGTCTGGCGTCTGGCGTCTGGCATCTGGCATCTGGCATCTGGCATCTGGCATCTGGCATCTGGCATCTGCTACGCTGTTCGCCGCACAACCTCATATTCGACCCGAGACCGCAGGTGCCTCTGGCAGAAGTTCGCAGCAGCGACGCCGGCGCAGGTCCTCCCACGAGACTCTCGTGTGACGACTCCCGCCGTGCTCGACGCCGGGAGTCTCTTGTATCTCGGGTCGCCGATGAGGCGCTACGAGATACTGGAGGAACGAGCATGCCAAGACCCGAGAAGGTCGCGGCGGTTGCCGAAATCAAGGAGCGCATCGAAGGCGCCCATGCCGTGTTCCTCGCCGAATACTCAGGCTTGTCGGTCAAGCAGCAGCAGGAGCTGCGGCGCGGTCTCCTCGAACAAGGGGCGGAGTTCAAGGTCGTCAAGATGACCCTCGCTCGGCGGGCAGTGTCAGATCTGGAGCTCGCCGAGTTCGACGAGCTGTTGATCGGCCCGACCGGAATCGCGTTCGCAGACGAGGATGCGGTGAGCGCCGCCAAGGTGCTGAAGGAGTTTGCGTCGAGCCATGAGGTCTTCACCGTCAAGGGCGGACTGCTCGGCACCGACTTTCTCACGCCCGAGCGGATCTCCCAGCTCGCAGAGATCGCACCACGCGATGAGCTGCTGGCGATGCTTGCCGGTGCGTTGAAGGCGCCGCTCACAACAATGGCCGGGCTGCTGGCCGCCCTGCCGCGCGGAGCCGCCACAGTGTTCCAGCAGCTGCTCGAGAAGAAGCAGGCCGGGGAGTTCGTTGGCGAGGAGCCGAATGCCGAAGCGGCGGCTTCGGTCGACGAGGCGAGTGGCGATGCGGCCACCGATGACGGTGACAACGCCGCCGAAGCGGCGTCGAGCGATGAGGCTGAAGCTGAGGTAGAGGTTGAGACTTCCGAAGACGAGACGGCAGACGACGTCTCCGCAGTCTCGACCGATACGGCAGAGGACGCATCGAACGGCGAGGCATCAAACGACGTGACAGAAGCCACCAACGACGAGGCGGACGCAGCCGATGTCGCTGAGAACGGCGCGGCGGAAGCCGGTGCCGACGCCGAGAACGACGATCAAGCCGACCAATCAGATGATGACGATCCGGCCGAGACGGCCGAGGAGGAAGCGTAATGGCCACGACTGAGGAGCTGCTCGAGCAGTTCGAGAACATGACCGTGCTCGAGCTCTCGGAGTTCGTGAAAGCGTTCGAGGAGAAGTTCGAGGTGACGGCGGCAGCGCCGGTCGCCGTGGCGGCTGCAGCGCCGGGTGGTGATGGTGCGGCACCCGCCGAGGACGAGAAGGATGAGTTCGATGTCGTCCTTGCCGCCGTGGGCGACAAGAAGATCCAGGTCATCAAGGAGGTGCGCGGTCTCACGACTCTCGGTCTCAAGGATGCCAAGGAGCTGGTCGACGCCGCCCCCAAGCCTGTTCTCGAAGGTGTCGACAAGGAGACGGCCGAAAAGGCAAAGGAGACTCTCGAGGGTGTCGGCGCCACCGTCGAGTTGAAGTAGCACAGCGCGTTCAGTGGCCGGGCAGCCGGCCGGAATGAACACACCGTCCCCTTGGGACGGTCAAAGGGACCCCGCCACGGGGTCCCTTTGACCGTGGGTAGGTCTGCGGACTCAATCGGCCCCCGTGTTTGCAATATCTGGGCGGCTCTCGTGTCTCACCTGTGTAGGGCAACCACATTGGCTCCTCAGGGGGAGGGGCCAACGGGCAGGGATCTCAGGATTGCGCCACTCCGGCGCAGGTCAGGTTTCCGCCGGTGGACGCTTCCAGGGGGTTGGTGCGCTGCCAGCGGATCGCCGTACCGGGGTGTGGAGCCAGCCCTACCACGGGCTCCCACCCCGGTCGCGGCACCTCATCGAGGTTGCGAAGCCATCCGCAGGCCGGCTCGACCGACAGTCTCACCCTCGAGTAGAGGTGGCTGTCGACGGTTGGAGCACATGGGCTGATCGAACCATTTCCACCAACGTGCAGCACAAATACCAAATGTTGTGGTGGATGCGGTGTCTAATCAGTCGATACCTTGTCTCACCACGGGCCAGCTAGGGCAAGGTCCGGTCGCCGGAAGACCCGGCCAGGTAGCTACAGGACACGAGGCATGGGAGCAGAGCGCATGACACGCCCGACGAGGCGCAGACGACTCTTCGCGAGATCGTCTCGTCGCGCCCTGGCGGCACTCTCTGCGGTCGCCTTGGTGAGCTCCTTCGTTGTCGCCGGGGCGGTGGGCGGTGTGCCGCAGGCGCTCGCTCTCGGCGCAAGTACCTTCGACGGGACAGACGGCACTCTCGACCCCGGCGTCACCGCCGCTCCGGATTCCAATCCGTTGTGTCAGAACACGAGCTCCGACTCGTCGATCGTTGGCGGCCTGAGTTTCGACGAGCTGGGCACCGCAACTCCGCCCGTAGTCGGGCTCGGGAATGTGGCGGGCAAGAGCGATCTGTGCAACATCTTCGTGTCGTTCGAGGGCGCAGCCGACGGCGACGTGTACCTGTACCTGGCGTGGGAGCGACGGGCAACCAACGGATCCACCGTCGTCGTGTTCGAGCTGAACCAGGCCGCATCAGCGTGTACGGATCCGTTCAACGGAACCCCCGGTACGACCGCAGACGACTGCAACCCCTTCGATTCCCGCACCGCCGGTGACATCGCCCTCGTGTACGACTTCCAGGGTGGATCCCCGTCGATCCAATACCGCATCTTCGACGGGTCCAACTACGGGCCTGCCATCGCGCTGGATGGCAACGCATTCGAAGCGTCGCTGAACTCCGACACTTCATTCGGCGAGGGTGTGGTCAACCTGAGTGCCACGGTGTTCTCCGGAGCGGACGGATGCGGCACGCTGGGCTCCGTCGGTGCGTTCACGCAGACGGGCAACTCCGCGTCGGCCCAGGTGAAGGACTGGGTTCCGCAGACGACGTTCGAGCCGGCTTTGAGCAACTGTGCGGCCGTGACCATCACAAAGGTGACCTCGCCGGACGGGCTCCCCGACACGTTCGATATCACGCTGATGGGCAACTTCGTGGGTGGCGTGCCGGTGACCAACGAGACGGTGACCCTGGCCGGCGGTGCGTCGACCGTCGTCGAGGTGGACGGCAGCGCTGACTTCACCCTGACCGAGATCGTCGATCCCGACCAGTGGTCGATCACATCGATGGAGTGTCGTGACCTCACCGGGGCCTGGGTCGATGTCACGGGTAACGCCGCGGTCACGGGCACGAGCGACACGTTCACGCTTGCTCCCAACAGCTTGACCAACGCCTGCCGTATCACCAACACCGCTGCCCCAGGCACGATCACGATCGTCAAGGAGATTCAAGGTGCTGGGGGCACCTACGACTTCGACTTCACCGTCGCAGGAGATCCCGCATTCCAGGGGAGCACCACGATTTCACCCACCGCACCTGCGGCGACAGGCGTGGGCTCCTCGTCGCAGACGTTCGGGGGCGTTCCGGCCGATCCGACGAGTGCCTACAGCATCGTCGAGACGGCCCCATTCCCTTGGACGCTTGCGTCGGCGACGTGCAGCAACGGCTCTGATCCCTCCGCCATCGTCGTGGGTGCAGGCGAGGACGTGACCTGCACCTTCGTGAACGTGGCTCCCGACCCGACCGTCACGGTCGTGAAGACGGCCAACCCGATCACGGTCGATGAGAACGGTGGTCCAGTCACCTACACGTTCGAGGTGACCAATACGACCGTCCTCGAGGAGCTGACGCTCACGACGATGGTCGACTCCATCTACGGCGATCTGAACGGACTCGGTGATTGTGCCCTGCCGCAGACACTGGCCGCCAATGGCGGCACCTATGTCTGTTCGGTCACCCGGGACGTACTCGGTGATGCAGGCGACGTCGTCGTCAACCAGGTCACGGCAACCGCGCAAGACCCGCAGGGGAGTGTGGCGACTGCCATCGATACCGCCAGTGTCACGGTCAACGACCTCCCCTCGTCGATCGCGGTGACGAAGACGCCCACCCCCGGATTCGTCAGCGAACTGGGTGGCAATGTGGTCTTCGACATCACGATCGAGAACACGTCACCGGCTGACACCGTGACCATCGACTCCGTCATTGACGACGTGTTCGGCGACGTGTCTGGTAGCTGCGCCGTGCCGCTTCCCGCCGACCTTGCACCAGGGGAGTCCCTCACGTGCACCTTCACGGAGTTCATCGCCGGAAACGTGGGCGACACTCACACCAACACAGTCACCGCATCCGGCGTCGACGATGATTCTGCGGCCGTGACCGAGTCGGCCGTCGCAACCGTCGACATCGTCGACGTGAGTTTTGCGCCCGTCGCGATCGACGATGTGGCGACGACGGATGAGGACACTCCGGTGAATGTGGATGTGTTGGTGAACGACTTCGATCTGGACGGCGATACGTTGACGGTGGATGCGGTGACGCAGCCGGCCAATGGCACCGCGGTGGTCGAGGCCGATGGGACGGTGACGTATACCCCTGATGCCGATTTCAACGGTGTGGACACCTTCACGTATGACGTGTGTGACCCGGGTGGGTTGTGTGACACAGCAACGGTGACGGTCACGGTGGCCCCGGTGAACGACGCCCCGGTGGCCAACGACGATGCCGCCACCACCGATGAGGACACGCCGGTCACGATCCCGGTGTTGGACAACGACACAGACATCGATGGCGACACGCTGACGGTGGATGCGGTGACGCAGCCGGCCAATGGCACCGTGGTGGTGAATCCGGATGGGACGGTGACGTATACCCCGGATCCCGACTTCAACGGTGTCGATTCGTTCACGTATGACGTGTGTGACCCGGGTGGGTTGTGTGACACGGCAACGGTGACGGTGACGGTGGCTGCGGTGAACGACGCGCCCGTTGCAGTCGATGACTTCGCATCGACGGATGAGGACACCTCGGTCACGATCCCGGTGCTTGCCAACGACTCGGATATCGATGGTGACACCCTGTCGGTGGATGCGGTGACCCAGCCGGCCAATGGCACCGTGGTGGTGAATCCGGATGGGACGGTGACGTATACCCCGGATCCCGACTTCAACGGTGTCGATTCGTTCACGTATGACGTGTGTGACCCGGGTGGGTTGTGTGACACGGCAACGGTGACGGTGACGGTGGCTGCGGTGAACGACGTGCCCGATGCGGTCGATGATGCGGTGGCGACGGATGAGGACACGCCGGTGAACATCGCAGTTCTCGCCAACGATTCGGATGTCGATGGTGACACCCTGTCGGTGGATGCGGTGACCCAGCCGGTGAACGGTTCGGTGGTGGTCGAGGCCGATGGGACGGTGACGTATACCCCGGATCCGGGCTTCAATGGGACGGATTCGTTCACCTACGACGCCTGTGATCCGGGTGGGTTGTGTGACACGGCAACGGTCACCGTTGTCGTCTCGGCGGGCGCTGATGCCCCCGTTGCGGTCGATGACTTCGCATCGACGGATGAGGACACCCCGGTGAACATCGACGTTCTCGCCAACGACTCGGATCCAGATGGCGATACGTTGTCGGTGGATGGGGTGACGCAACCGGCGAACGGTTCGGTGGTGATCGAGGCTGATGGGACGGTGACGTATACCCCGGATCCTGATTTCAACGGTGTGGACACGTTCACGTACACGGTGTGTGATCCGGGTGGCCTGTGTGACACGGCGACGGTGACGGTGACGGTGGCTGCGGTGAACGATGCCCCGGTGGCCAGCGATGATGCCGAGTCGACCGATGAGGACACCCCGGTGAACATCGACGTCCTTGCCAATGATTCGGATATCGATGGTGACACGCTGTCGGTGGATGCGGTGACCCAGCCGGTGAACGGTTCGGTGGTGATCGAGGCTGATGGCACGGTGACGTATACCCCGGATCCCGATTTCAACGGTGTCGATTCGTTCACGTATGACGTGTGTGACCCGGGTGGGTTGTGTGACACAGCAACGGTGAGGGTCACGGTGAATCCGGTGAACGATGCCCCGGTGGCCAACGATGATGCCGAGTCGACCGACGAGGACACCCCGGTGAACATCGACGTCCTTGCCAATGATTCGGATATCGATGGTGACACGCTGTCGGTGGATGCGGTGACGCAGCCGGCCAATGGCACCGCGGTGGTGAATCCGGATGGGACGGTGACGTATACCCCGGATCCTGATTTCAACGGTGTCGATTCGTTCACGTATGACGTGTGTGATCCGGGTGGGTTGTGTGACACGGCGACGGTGACGGTGACGGTGGCTGCGGTGAACGATGCCCCGGTGGCCAGCGATGACGTCGAGTCGACCGATGAGGACACCCCGGTCAACATCGACGTCCTTGCCAATGATTCGGATCCAGATGGTGACACGCTGTCGGTGGATGCGGTCACCCAACCGGCGAACGGCGCCGCGGTGGTGAATCCGGATGGGACGGTGACGTATACCCCGGATGCCGACTTCAGCGGGGTGGACTCGTTCACGTATGACGTGTGTGATCCGGGTGGGCTGTGTGACACGGCAACGGTGACGGTCACGGTGAACTCGGTGAACGATGCCCCCGTGGCTAACGATGACGTGGCCACCACCGATGAGGACACCCCGATGATTGTGGATGTGTTGGCCAACGATACGGATCCGGATGGCGACATATTGACTGTCGATGCGGTGACGCAGCCTGCGAACGGCGCCACGGTGATGAATCCGGATGGGACGGTGACGTATACCCCGGATGCCGATTTCAACGGTGTGGACACGTTCACGTACACGGTGTGTGACCCGGACGGCCTGTGTGATACAGCGACGGTGACGGTGACGGTGGCTGCGGTGAACGATGCCCCGGTGGCCAACGATGACGCCGAGTCGACCGATGAGGACACGCCGGTCGTGATCCCGGTGCTGGACAACGACACCGACATCGATGGTGACACGCTGTCGGTGGATGCGGTGACGCAACCGGCCAATGGCACCACGGTGGTCAATCCGGATGGGACGGTGACGTATACCCCGGATCCCGATTTCAACGGTGCGGACACCTTCACGTATGACGTGTGTGACCCGGGTGGGTTGTGTGACACGGCAACGGTGACGGTCACGGTGAACTCGGTGAACGACGCGCCGGTGGCCAACGACGATGACGCCGAGTCGACCGATGAGGACACGCCGGTCGCGATCCCGGTGCTCGACAACGACAGCGACATCGATGGTGACACGCTGTCGGTGGATGCGGTGACGCAGCCGGCCAATGGCACCACGGTGGTCAATCCGGATGGGACGGTGACGTATACCCCGGATCCCGATTTCAACGGTGCGGACACCTTCACGTATGACGTGTGTGACCCGGGTGGGTTGTGTGACACGGCAACGGTGACGGTCACGGTGAACTCGGTGAACGATGCGCCGGTGGCCAACGACGATGCCGCCACCACCGATGAGGACACGCCGGTCGCGATCCCGGTGCTCGACAACGACAGCGACATCGATGGTGACACATTGACGGTGGATTCAGTGACCCAACCTGCGAACGGCACCACGGTGGTCAATCCGGATGGGACGGTGACGTATACCCCGGATCCCGATTTCAACGGTGCGGACACCTTCACGTATGACGTGTGTGACCCGGGTGGGTTGTGTGACACAGCAACGGTGACGGTGACGGTGAACTCGGTGAACGATGCCCCGGTGGCGGTGAACGATGCCGCCACCACCGATGAGGACACCCCGGTCACGATCCCGGTGCTCGCCAATGATTCGGATCCAGATGGTGATGCGTTGGATGTCGCCATGGTGACGCAACCGGCCAACGGCGCCACGGTGGTGAATCCGGATGGGACGGTGACGTATACCCCGGATGCCGACTTCAACGGGGTGGACACGTTCACGTACACGGTGTGTGATCCGGATGGCCTGTGTGACACAGCAACGGTGACGGTCACTGTCGATGCCGTGAACGACCCTCCGGTGGCGCTGGACGATGCCGAGTCGACCCAACTCGACGTCGCAGTGACCGTGTTCGTCCTCGCGAACGACACCGACATCGATGACGGTCTCGATGCGGGTTCCGTGGCGGTTACCACAGCTCCCACCAATGGTGTTGCAACGCCCACCGGCGGGGGAGCCATCACCTACACCCCTGACGTCGGCTTCATCGGCACCGACACGTTCGAATACCAGGTGTGCGACCTCTCGGGAGCATGTGATACGGCGACGGTGACGGTGACGGTGAATCCGGCGAACGATGCCCCGGTGGCCGACGATGATGCCGAGTCGACCGATGAGGACACCCCGGTGAACATCGACGTTCTCGCCAACGATACGGATCCAGATGGCGACATATTGACTGTCGATGCGGTGACGCAACCGGCGAACGGTTCGGTGGTGATCGAGGCTGATGGGACGGTGACGTATACCCCGGATCCTGATTTCAACGGTGCGGACACGTTCACGTACACGGTGTGTGACCCGGACGGGCTCTGTGATGTGGCTGCGGTGCGTGTGGTTGTGGCTGCGGTGAACGATGCCCCGGTGGCCAGCGATGATGCCGAGTCGACCGATGAGGACACCCCGGTGAACATCGACGTCCTTGCCAATGATTCGGATCCAGATGGTGACACGCTGTCGGTGGATGCGGTGACCCAGCCGGTGAACGGTTCGGTGGTGATCGAGGCTGATGGGACGGTGACGTATACCCCGGATCCCGATTTCAACGGTGTCGATTCGTTCACGTATGACGTGTGTGACCCGGGTGGGTTGTGTGACACAGCAACGGTGACGGTCACGGTGAACTCGGTGAACGATGCCCCGGTGGCGGTGAACGATGCTGCCACCACCGATGAGGACACCCCGGTCACGATCCCGGTGCTCGCCAATGATTCGGATCCAGATGGTGATGCGTTGGATGTCGCCATGGTGACGCAACCGGCCAACGGCGCCACGGTGGTCAATCCGGATGGGACGGTGACGTATACCCCGGATGCCGATTTCAACGGTGTCGATGTTTTCAACTATCAGGTGTGTGATCCCGACGGGCTCTGTGATGTGGCTGCGGTGCGTGTGGTTGTGGCTGCGGTGAACGATGCCCCGGTGGCCAACGATGATGCCGAGTCGACCGATGAGGACACCCCGGTCGCGATCCCGGTGCTCGATAACGACAGCGACATCGAGGGTGACACGCTGTTGGTGGATGCGGTCACCCAACCGGCGAACGGCGCCGCGGTGGTGAATCTTGATGGGACGGTGACGTATACCCCGGATGCCGACTTCAGCGGGGTGGATTCGTTCACGTATGACGTGTGTGATCCGGGTGGGCTGTGTGACACGGCAACGGTGACGGTCACGGTGAACTCGGTGAACGATGCGCCCGTTGCGGTCGATGACTTCGCATCGACGGATGAGGACACACCGGTCGCGATCCCGGTGCTGGACAACGACAGCGACATCGACGGTGACATCCTGTCGGTGGATGCGGTGACGCAACCGGCGAACGGTTCGGTGGTGATCGAGGCTGATGGGACGGTGACGTATACCCCGGATCCTGATTTCAACGGTGTGGACACGTTCACGTACACGGTGTGTGACCCGGACGGGCTCTGTGATGTGGCTGCGGTGCGTGTGGTTGTGGCTGCGGTGAACGATGCCCCGGTGGCCAGCGATGATGCCGAGTCGACCGATGAGGACACCCCGGTCAACATCGACGTCCTTGCCAATGATTCGGATCCAGATGGTGACACGCTGTCGGTGGATGCGGTGACCCAGCCGGTGAACGGCGCCACGGTGGTCAATCCGGATGGGACGGTGACGTATACCCCGGATCCCGATTTCAACGGTGTCGATTCGTTCACGTATGACGTGTGTGACCCGGGTGGGTTGTGTGACACAGCAACGGTGACGGTCACGGTGAACTCGGTGAACGATGCCCCGGTGGCGGTGAACGATGCTGCCACCACCGATGAGGACACCCCGGTCACGATCCCGGTGCTCGCCAATGATTCGGATCCAGATGGTGATGCGTTGGATGTCGCCATGGTGACGCAACCGGCCAACGGCGCCACGGTGGTCAATCCGGATGGGACGGTGACGTATACCCCGGATGCCGATTTCAACGGTGTCGATGTTTTCAACTATCAGGTGTGTGATCCCGACGGGCTCTGTGATGTGGCTGCGGTGCGTGTGGTTGTGGCTGCGGTGAACGATGCCCCGGTGGCCAACGATGATGCCGAGTCGACCGATGAGGACACCCCGGTCGCGATCCCGGTGCTCGATAACGACAGCGACATCGAGGGTGACACGCTGTTGGTGGATGCGGTCACCCAACCGGCGAACGGCGCCGCGGTGGTGAATCTTGATGGGACGGTGACGTATACCCCGGATGCCGACTTCAGCGGGGTGGATTCGTTCACGTATGACGTGTGTGATCCGGGTGGGCTGTGTGACACGGCAACGGTGACGGTCACGGTGAACTCGGTGAACGATGCGCCCGTTGCGGTCGATGACTTCGCATCGACGGATGAGGACACACCGGTCGCGATCCCGGTGCTGGACAACGACAGCGACATCGACGGTGACATCCTGTCGGTGGATGCGGTGACGCAACCGGCGAACGGTTCGGTGGTGATCGAGGCTGATGGGACGGTGACGTATACCCCGGATCCTGATTTCAACGGTGTGGACACCTTCACGTACACGGTGTGTGACCCGGACGGGCTCTGTGATGTGGCTGCGGTGCGTGTGGTTGTGGCTGCGGTGAACGATGCCCCGGTGGCCAGCGATGATGCCGAGTCGACCGATGAGGACACCCCGGTCAACATCGACGTCCTTGCCAATGATTCGGATCCAGATGGTGACACGCTGTCGGTGGATGCGGTGACCCAGCCGGTGAACGGCGCCACGGTGGTCAATCCGGATGGGACGGTGACGTATACCCCGGATCCCGATTTCAACGGTGTCGATTCGTTCACGTATGACGTGTGTGACCCGGGTGGGTTGTGTGACACAGCAACGGTGACGGTCACGGTGAACTCGGTGAACGATGCCCCGGTGGCGGTGAACGATGCCGCCACCACCGATGAGGACACCCCGGTGATTGTGGATGTGTTGGCCAACGACAGCGACATCGACGGTGACATCCTGACCGTGGATTCGGTCACCCAGCCCGCCAACGGCGCCACGGTGGTCAACCCGGATGGGACAGTGATGTATACCCCGGATCCCGATTTCAACGGGACGGATTCGTTCGTCTACACCATCTGCGATCCCGGCGGCTTCTGTGATACGGCCACGGTGACGGTCACGGTGGACGCCGCGAACGACGCACCGGTCGCGGTCGATGATGCCGAGTCGACCGATGAGGACACACCGGTCACGATCTCAGTCTTGGGCAACGACACCGACATCGATGGCGACTTGCTGGTGGTGGATGCGGTGACCCAACCCGCCAACGGCACGGTCGTGATCAACCCGGATGGGACGGTGAGGTACACCCCGGATCCCGACTTCAACGGCACCGACACGTTCACCTACACCGTGTGTGATCCGGACGGCCTGTGCGACTCCGCCACCGTCACGGTGGCTGTCGACGCGGTCAACGACGCTCCCGTCGCCGGCGACGACCTGGCCGGCGGTGACCCCGGTGCCTCCATCGCCGTTCCGGTGCTCGACAACGACACCGATGTCGACGGCGATGCCCTGGTCGTCGACTCGATCACCCAACCCGCCAACGGCACCGTCGTCATCAATGGTGACGGCACCGTGACGTACACGCCGGATCCCGGGTTCACCGGCACCGACTCGTTCACCTACACCGTGTGTGATCCAGACGGCCTGTGCGACACCGCCACCGTCACGGTGGTCATCGGTGCGCCGGCCCAGCTCAGCGGCATCGTATGGCTCGACGCCAACCAGAACGGAATCGAGGACGCCGGCGAACCGCAGCTTGCGGGAGTTCGGCTCCAGCTGACGTGGGCAGGCCCCGACGGTGTGTTCGGGACGGCCGACGACGTGATCATCGGCGATGCCTTCACCGGGAGCCCCTACGTGTTCACAGGGCTGGCCCCCGGTACGTACCTGGTGCAGCTCGACGCCACGACCCTTCCCGCCGGCTTGTTCGAAGTGTTCGAAGCCGACGGTTCGCTCGACGAGGCACAGGTTGTCGTGCTCGAGGTGGGCGAGTCGCGCAGTGGCGTCGACTTCGGTTACTCCTCCGAGGTGCCGGTCCTGGTCGACGACGTGGATACGACGACCGAGGGCGCACCGGTTGTGATCGATGTCCTCGCCAACGACCGTCTCGTGCCCGGTGTCGAAGTCGCCATCACGGCCGTCACCCAGCCACCCAACGGCAGCGCCGTCATCAACGCCGACGGGACCATCACGTACACGCCGGATGTCGGGTTCGTCGGCGTCGATGCATTCACCTACGAGGTCACCGACGTTCATGGCAACGTGGTGACGGCGACTGTCGTCGTGACTGTCCAAGGCCCGCCGGCGCCAGAGTTGCCGTTCACAGGTGCAGATTCGCAGCGATTCACGATCGTCGGCTTGCTGCTCCTGCTCCTTGGTGTTCTGCTCGTGGCCGCCTCGTATCGCCGGCCCCGTCGCCGGGACCTCGT
Source organism: Acidimicrobiia bacterium (assembly GCA_965216945.1). Taxonomy (GTDB): domain Bacteria; phylum Actinomycetota; class Acidimicrobiia; order Spongiisociales; family UBA5794; genus DATHZQ01. The sequence goes on from CBDCGU010000003.1 coordinate 2,572,658, forward strand.
CTGAGAGGCTGGCGGGGAGGATCACAAACGGGAAATCGAACCTTGACACCTCGCGAAAGCGCGGTGTATGGTCGGTTTGCCAGTTGAAGACGTTCTTGCGACCCTCGCCTTGCCGAGCCGGGATAGCTGCGTGCTATCCTGGTCTTTCTGTTGTCTGAAGCGTCTCACCGACACGCCCCAATCCGCCCTGCCCGCTCGAACCCAGCTCCACAGGAGGCTCGCCCTTGGCCCGTGCGCGTACCCCACGTCTTTCTTTCGCCAAGATCCCTGAGGTGCAGCCCCTGCCCGGGCTGCTCTCGGTGCAACACGACTCCTTTGGTTGGTTCCTGGATCACGGGCTCAAGCAGATCTTCAGCGAGGTCTCGCCCATCGAGGACTTCACGGGCAACCTGGCACTCGAGTTGACCGACCACCGGTTCGGCGATGCTCCCCTCTCGATCGAAGAGGCGAAGGAGCAGGATGCCAACTACTCACAGCCCCTTTTCGTCACAGCACGGTTCCTCAACCGCGAAACCGGCGAGATCAAGGAACAACAGGTGTTCCTCGGGGACTTCCCCATGATGACGCCGAACGGGACGTTCATCATCAACGGCACGGAGCGAGTGGTCGTGTCCCAGCTGGTGCGATCGCCTGGGGTCTATTTCGATCAGTCCATCGACAAGACGTCCGACAAGGACGTGTTCGCAGCCAAGGTCATTCCGGGGCGGGGTGCCTGGCTCGAGTTCGATATCGACAAGAAGGACACCGTGGGCGTGCGGGTCGATCGCAAGCGGCGGCAGTACGTCACGACGTTCCTCCGTGCGCTCGGCTTCGCCGAGAGCGACGAGGACATCCTGGCGCTCTTCGATGGCAGCGAGCTCATCGCCAACACGCTGGAGAAGGACACGACCACCGCCAAGGACGATGCGCTCCTCGATCTGTATCGCAAGTTGCGTCCGGGTGAGCTGACGACCGTCGAGTCGGCCCGTGGTCTCATCAACACGCTCTTCTACAACCCGAAGCGTTACGACATGACGCTGGTCGGTCGCTACAAGCTCGACCAGAAGTTCGGCCGCAAGCCGGTCACGCTGGATGAGTACTCCGTGGACGAGCACGGTCTGCTCACCCACGAGGACATGCTCGAGACGATCAAGTACCTGATCGCACTCCACGGCAACGTCGAGGGTCACCGCACGGACGACATCGACAACTTCGCCAACCGGCGCGTTCGCACGGTCGGCGAGCTCATCCAGAACCAGATTCGCGTCGGTCTCAGCCGGCTGGAGCGAGTCGTGCGCGAGCGCATGACGACGCAGGATCCCGAGGCGATCACACCGCAGAGCCTCATCAACATCCGGCCGGTCGTCGCCTCCATCAAGGAGTTCTTCGGCACGAGCCAGCTCAGCCAGTTCATGGACCAGCCCAACCCACTCGCCGGGCTCACCCACCGCCGCCGCCTCTCGGCCCTCGGACCGGGGGGTCTGTCCCGCGAACGTGCCGGGTTCGAGGTCCGCGACGTGCACCCTTCCCACTACGGGCGGATGTGCCCGATCGAGACGCCGGAGGGTCCGAACATCGGTCTCATCGGCTCGCTGGCGAGCTACGCCAAGGTGAACCGCTACGGGTTCATCGAGACGCCGTATCGCCGGGTCACCAAGGGCAAGGTCACCAGCAAGGTCGACTACCTCACGGCCTCGGAGGAGGAGAGCCACGTCATCGCACAGGCGAATGCGTTGCTCAACGAGGACGGAACCTTCGTGCACGACCGGGTCCTGGTCCGCAAGACCGGCGGCGAGGTGGACTCCGTGCCGCCCGAGGACGTGGACTACATGGACGTGTCGCCGAAGCAGGTGGTTTCGGTGTCAACGTCGCTCATCCCGTTCCTCGAGCACGACGACGCCAACCGAGCGCTGATGGGCTCCAACATGCAGCGGCAGGCCGTGCCGTTGCTCCGCGCCGATGCACCGCTGGTGGGTACCGGCGTCGAGGGCCGCGCCGCCCGTGACTCCGGTGACGTCATTCTCTCGCCCGTTGCGGGCGAAGTCGTCGAGGTCACCGGTGACTACATCGTCATCAAGGGCTCGAGCGACAACAAGAAGTACACGATGGCCATGCGCAAGTTCGAGCGATCGAACCAGGGCACGTGCATCAACCAGAAGCCGCTGGTGAGGGAAGGTGACAAGGTCGTCGAAGGCGGCATCATCGCCGACGGTCCGTCGACCGACCAGGGCGAACTCGCCCTCGGGCGCAACCTGCTCGTCGCGTACATGCCTTGGGAAGGCCACAACTTCGAGGACGCCATCATCCTCTCCGAGCGCGTCGTGAAGGAGGATCTGCTCACTTCGATCCACATCGAGGAGCACGAGATCGAGGCGAGGGACACCAAGCTCGGCGCCGAGGAGATCACCCGGGACATTCCGAACGTGGCCGAGGAGGTGCTCCACGATCTCGACGACCGCGGCATCATCCGCATCGGGGCCGAGGTCGGCGCCGGCGACTACCTCGTCGGCAAGGTGACCCCGAAGGGCGAGACGGAGCTCACCCCCGAGGAGCGCTTGCTCAGAGCCATCTTCGGCGAGAAAGCTCGCGAGGTGCGCGATGTCTCGCTCAAGGTGCCCCACGGTGAGTCGGGCAAGGCGATCGCGGTCAAGGAGTTCCGCCGGGACGACGGTTTCGACCTCCCGCCGGGCATGAATGAGCTGGTGCGGGTCTACGTGGCGAAGCAGCGCAAGATCTCCGAGGGCGACAAGCTGGCCGGTCGTCACGGCAACAAGGGCGTGATCTCGAAGATCCTGCCCGAGGAGGACATGCCGTTCCTCGAGGATGGCACGCCGGTCGACATCATTCTCTCGCCGCTCGGTGTTCCGTCCCGCATGAATCTCGGGCAGATCCTCGAGACCCACCTCGGCTGGGCCGCAGCTCAGGGTTGGGACGGCTTCGACGACATGGACAGCCCGGCCGCCAAGGGTGCCGAGAGCTGGCAAACCGTGGCGACGCCGGTGTTCGACGGCGCTCGGGAGACCGAGATCCTCAAGCTGCTCGAGGTCGCCAAGCCGAATCGCGACGGGCAGAAGCTCGTCGACAACACGGGCAAGGCAACGCTGTTCGATGGTCGCAACGGGGAACCGTTCGACTCACCGGTCACGGTCGGGTACGTCTACATCCTGAAGCTGGTGCACCTCGTGGACGACAAGATCCACGCCCGGTCCACCGGCCCGTATTCGATGATCACGCAGCAGCCCCTGGGCGGCAAGGCGCAGTTCGGTGGTCAGCGGTTCGGCGAGATGGAGGTCTGGGCACTGGAGGCCTATGGCGCCGCATACGCCCTGCAGGAGCTACTCACGATCAAGTCCGACGACGTCCGGGGCCGTGTCAAGGTCTACGAGGCGATCGTGAAGGGCGAGAACATCCCGGAGCCGGGCATTCCGGAGTCCTTCAAGGTGCTCGTGAAGGAGATGCAGAGCCTCTGCCTCAACGTCGAGATGCTGTCGGCGGGTGAGGAAGTGGAGCTCAAGGAGCTCGAAGAGGACGTGTATCGCACGGCCGCCTCGCTCGGTATCGACATCTCCCGCCCGGAGCGGGCGGAGACGACGGCCCCGTAGGGAATACGGGTGCGTTGCACCTATTGCCAAGAGGATTGACACGACAAGCGCACACGACACGAACAACATTCGGGAGCCACACACGTGCCACAGCTGTTCGATGAACTGAAGATCGGCCTCGCCAGCGCCGACCAGATCCGATCCTGGTCGTTCGGCGAGGTCAAGAAGCCGGAGACCATCAACTACCGCACGCTCAAGCCGGAGAAGGACGGCCTCTTCGACGAGCGCATCTTCGGTCCCACGCGGGACTGGGAGTGTTATTGCGGCAAGTACAAGCGCGTCCGTTTCCGCGGCATCGTCTGTGAGCGGTGCGGCGTCGAGGTGACTCGCGCCAAGGTGCGGCGCGAGCGGATGGGTCACATCGAACTGGCCGCTCCTGTCACGCACATCTGGTTCTTCAAGGGCGTGCCGAGCCGTCTCGGCTACCTGCTCGACATGTCGCCGAAGGATCTGGAGAAGGTCATCTACTTCGCCGCCTACCTGGTGACGTGGGTCGACGACGAGAAGCGCACCGCCGATCTCACGGAGCTCGAAGAGGCAACCCGCCACGAGCTGTCGCTCATCCGCGACGAGTTCGAGGAGTGGAAGGCCGCTCGCCTGGAGCGCCTCGAGGAAGAGCTCGAGCAGATGGAGGAGGCCGGTGCCAAGGGCCAGGAGATCTCCGGCCGGCGCCGCGAGGTCGAGCGCGAGATCAAGGACCGCGAGGAGCGGGCCACGGTCGAGGAGGAGCTGCTCCAGGAGGCCTTCGACTCCTTCAAGTCGATGAAGCCGAAGCAGCTCATCGAGTCCGAGCAGCTCTGGCGCGAGATCGTCGACCGCTACGGCGATTACTACGTCGGTGGCATGGGCGCCGAGGCCATCAAGGACCTGATCAGCCGGCTGGACCTCGACGACGAGATCGATCTGCTGCGCGCCGACCTGGACGCTCGCTCCCAGCAGCGCCGGCAGAGGGCGATGAAGCGGCTCAAGGTCGTCACGCCGTTCAGTGAGGGCAAGAACGATCCCCGCGACATGATCCTCGAAGCAGTACCGGTGATCCCGCCGGACCTGCGGCCGATGGTGCAGCTCGACGGTGGCCGTTTTGCGACATCGGACTTGAACGACCTGTATCGCCGGGTCATCAACCGCAACAATCGTCTCAAGCGCCTGCTCGATCTCGGCGCTCCCGAGATCATCGTGAACAACGAGAAGCGCATGTTGCAAGAGGCGGTTGACGCCCTGTTCGACAACGGGCGGCGCGGTCGCGCCGTCACGGGTCCGGGCAACCGCCCCCTGAAGTCGCTGTCCGACATGCTCAAGGGCAAGCAGGGTCGCTTCCGCCAGAACCTGCTCGGCAAGCGCGTCGACTATTCGGGTCGTTCGGTCATCGTGGTCGGCCCTCAGCTGCAGCTCCATCAATGTGGGTTGCCGAAGATCATGGCGCTCGAGCTGTTCAAGCCGTTCGTGATGAAGCGTCTCGTCGATCTCGACCTGGCACAGAACATCAAGGCGGCCAAGCGAATGGTGGAACGGCGGCGCCCCCAGGTGTGGGACGTGCTCGCCGAGGTGATCCAGGAACACCCCGTGTTCCTCAACCGGGCCCCGACGCTGCACCGACTCGGCATCCAGGCCTTCGAGCCCGTGCTGGTCGAGGGCAAGGCGATTCAGATCCACCCGCTGGTGTGTGAAGCCTTCAACGCCGACTTCGACGGCGACCAGATGGCCGTCCACCTGCCGTTGTCCGCAGAGGCGCAAGCCGAGGCTCGCATCCTCATGCTGTCGGCCAACAACGTGCTTTCGCCGGCCTCGGGGCGTCCGATCGTGACGCCGTCGCAGGACATGGTCATCGGCATGTACTACCTGTCGGAGTATGTGGAGGATGCTCCCGGTGCGGGTCGTGCGTTCTCGGACATCGACGAGGCACGCATGGCCTACGACATCGGTCACGTCGGTCTCCATGCGCCGATCAAGCTGCGGGTGAAGAACCTCGCCGGCGATCCTCGGTTGCACGACGCGCTCAAACCGACGCTCGGCAGGTTGATCACCGACGAGCCCGTTGATGGCGATGCGCTCACGGAGACGACGGTGGGCCGGGCATTGCTGAACTCCGCCTTCCCTGAGTCCTTCCCGTACATCGATGCGGTCGTGTTCAAGGCTGACATCCGGACGCTGATCGAAGAGTTGATCGATCGTTACGACAAGCCGGATGTCGCCCGTACCTTGGACAACATCAAGGACCTCGGGTTCCACTTCGCCACTCGGGCCGGACTGACCATCGGTCTCGAGGATGTGAAGACACCACCCGAGAAGCAGGAGATCATCGCCAAGTTCGAGGAGCGCGCCGCCAAGGTCGAGTCGCTGTACCAGAAGGGTGTCATCACAGACGACGAGCGCCGTCAGGAGCTCATCGAGATCTGGACGGAGGCAACCGACGAGGTGAAGGACGCCATGCAGGCGACGCTGGAAGCTGAGCGGTTCAATCCGATGGACATGATGGTTCGGTCGGGTGCCCGCGGGAACATGATGCAGCTTCGCCAGATCGCCGGTATGCGTGGTCTGGTGGCCAACCCCAAGGGTGACATCATCCCGCAGCCGATCAAGGCCAACTTCCGCGAGGGCTTGTCCGTGCTCGAGTACTTCATCTCCACGCACGGCGCCAGGAAGGGCCTTGCCGATACTGCACTGCGCACCGCCGACTCCGGGTACCTCACCCGCCGGCTGGTGGACGTTTCCCAGGAGATCATCATCCACGAAGAGGAGACGGACGATCCGGGCCTGCTGGTGAGGATCCGAGAGAACGGCACGCCGATCCGCAACATGCGCAACCGTGTGTTCGGGCGGGTGCTCGCCGAGGACGTCAAGGTCGGCCGTTCGATGGTCGAGACGGCGAAGGGCGCCAAGCTCCGCGCCGGCGAGCTGATCGATCGCGACGTGATGCAGGCACTCATGGACACCGATGAGGTGGCAGAGGTGCGCGTGCGCTCACCGCTGACGGATCAGTCGCGGCACGGCATCAGCGTGGCGTCGTACGGGCTGAGCCTGGCCACCGGCCGCATGGTCGAGGTCGGCGAGGCAGTGGGGATCATGGCCGCCCAATCGATCGGTGAGCCGGGTACCCAGCTGACGATGCGGACGTTCCACACAGGTGGCGTCGCCGGCGAGGACATCACCCACGGCTTGCCTCGTGTCGTTGAGCTGTTCGAGGCTCGGACGCCGAAGGGCAAGGCGATCCTGACGGAGCACGGTGGTGCCGTCCAGATCGTCGACGACGAAGAGGGTCGTCGCATCGTGGTATCCGACAAGGACATCGAGGCCGAGTACCCGCTCCCGCGACGCGCTCGGCTGCGCGTGGCCGAGGGCGACATCATCGAGCCGGGAACGCAGCTCACCGAGGGTCCGCTCGACCCCAAGGAAGTGCTCGAGATCCAAGGTGTTCGTGCCTGCCAGCGCTATCTCGTGGACCAGGTCCAGGAGGTGTACCGCAGCCAGGGCGTCGACATCCACGACAAGCACATCGAGCTGATCGTGCGGCAGATGTTGCGCCGTGTCCGTGTGGTGAGCTCGGGTGATTCGGGGTTCTTGCCGGCCGAGCTCGTCGATACGCAGGAGTTCCGCGAGGTCAACAAGACGCTCGTCAGCGAGGGCAAGACCCCGGCCGAGGGGCGGCCCGAGCTGATGGGCATCACCAAGGCGTCTCTGGCGACCGATTCCTGGTTGTCGGCGGCCTCGTTCCAGGAGACGACGAGGGTTCTCACCGAGGCGTCGCTGCAGTCCAAGTCGGACTTCATGCGAGGTCTCAAGGAGAACGTCATCATCGGCAAGCTCATCCCGGCGGGCACCGGCAGCGACTCGTACCAGGTCATCGAACCTGCGCTGCCCGACGCCACCGTTGTCAGCGCCCTGGGCTTGTTCGGCGATACGCCGGTGGAGAGCGCCGAGGAGGCCCTCCCGGCCAACCCGGCCGAGTGGCTGGCGAGTCTCGGCACGCAAGCCGACGGAGACGACGCCGTCGAGTGAGACCGGCCGGGAGGCACGGGCACACCGACAGTCCGACTCATGGAGAAGGGCGGCCGCGAGGCCGCCCTTCTCGCGCTGTGTTGTAGCCTGCGGCGCGATGCAGCTCGTCGCCGAATCCGTCTACCGCCTGGGCCGCCGACGCCACAACTTCTACGCCATTGTCGACGGGTCACGCGTCACTGTGATCGACGCCGGTGGGAGTCGCGAGTTGCCGTTGCTCAAGTCGGGTCTCGAGTCGATCGGTCTCGGGCTCGACGCAGTCGAGGTCGTGCTCATCACCCACGGCCACTCCGATCACATCGGCTTTGCTCGCGAGGTCGCCGAATCCGGCGTACCGGTGAAGGTGCATGAGCGCGAGGCGCCGTACGCCAAGGATGGTTCCCGAGGCACCCAGATTCAGCCCACCGACCTGCCGTTCTGGCGCCCGAGAGTGTGGGCGTTCATCGTTGAGATGATTCGCGCCGGCGCCGCTCAGGAGTACCGGTTGCGGGAAGTGGGGACGATGGTCGACGGCGAGGTGGCCGACGCCCCCGGCCGTCCCCGACTGCTGGCGACACCGGGCCACACCGCCGGGCACGCCTGCTTCGTGCTCGACGACCGGAACGTGCTGTTTGCCGGCGACGCCCTGGTCACCGACGGGCTGATCCATGACCGACGCGGACCGCAGATGCTCGAGGACGTCTTCCACAAGGACGTCCAACTGGCACGCGCCTCCCTGCATCGCATCGGTGCGCTGGACACCGACGTGCTCCTGCCGGGGCATGGCGCCCCGTGGTACGGGCCGATCGCCGAGGCCGTTGCCCTCGCCACAGAGCCGGAATGACGCGGCCTGTTCTGCCTCGTCCTGCGGCTCATCGCGGTCGGATCCGCGGGTCCCAGCCCCAGATGGCCCGCCCTCCTGGTGGTCCGTCGCCCAAATAGCTAGCGCGGCCGGGCGAGTTGGCGAATGTGCCGGAGCAGTGTCTCGAGCTTCTCGGTTGTGGTGCGCTGGCTCAGCAGCGCAATCCGGATGGTGAACGTGTCGTCCACCGTCGTGCTCGACAGGTGAACCGCCCGGGCGGCGTTCACGGCATCGAAGATCCTCCGGGTGTCGTCGTCGCCATGGACGGAGCGGAACGACACGACCGAGAGATCGGTTGCGGCCGCCAGCTCCACGCCGTCGATGGCGCCGATGACCGTGGCGGCGTGCTCTGCCAGGTCGAGCATGCGGTCGAGTTCGATGCGGAACCGACCGACACCGTGGAGGTGCAGCGGCAGCCAGACGCTCAGCCCGCGGAAGGGCCGAGTGAGCTCAGGGCCAAGTGCGAAGAACTGGGGAAAGTCGGCCGAGTCGACGAGGTCCTGCATGTAGGCACCCCGGCCTTCGTGGGCTTCGATGAGCGAGCGGCGGTCACGTACCACCAGTCCGCCGACGCCGAAGGGCAGGAACAGGCTCTTGTGCGCATCGAGCGTGATCGAGTCGGCCAGCTCGATGCCGGCGAGCCGGCGCCGGCCGCGTTCGGTGAGCACGAAGAACCCTCCATAGGCGGCGTCGACATGAAGCCACGCACCGGAGGCGGAGGCGATGGCAGCGCATTCGACCAGCGGGTCGATGGCTCCCGTGTCAGTCGTGCCGGCCGTGGCGACAATCATCATTGGGCGCAGCCCGGCCGCCTGGTCGAGGGCTATGGCGTCCCGGAGCGCATCTGCGTCGAGCCGCAGTGCACGGTCGGCGGGGACCGTCCTGATGCGATCACCGGCGATCCCAGCGATGCGCGCCGCCTTCTCGACGGAGTGATGGGCCCGCTCCGAGGTGTAGACGACCCCGTCTCGGAAGTCGTCTCCGAATCGAGAACGAGCCGTCACCGCGGCGGTCAGGTTGGCGATGGAGCCGCCGGAGAGCAGGATTGCGGCGGCGGTTTCGGGGAGGTCGAAGAGCGAGCACAGCCATCGGTTCACGCTCTGTTCCAGGGCGATGGCGCCGGGACTGGCGTGGTTGCCGCCGGTGTAACGGTTGGTCACGGCGCCGAGGAAGCCGGCCAGCGCCGCTGAGTAGATCGCCCCGCCGGGGATGTAGGACATGTGTGTGCCGGAGGCGGTATCGAACCCGGTGTCGACCACATCGCTGAGGAGATCGAGCAGCGGTGCGAGGTCTGTGCCGTCTTCGGGTGGTGGCGCCTGCAGTGCGGCAAGCGTCGGCGGGGCGAGAGCGTCACTGGAGGCGGGTGAGGTCGAGCGATCGGCGACGAAGCTCTCCGCAAAGGCCACGACCCGCTCACTGAGCTCGCGCCGCTGCGCCGCATCCGGCTCGAGGGGATATCCGCGGTCAGGCATCGCAGGCAAGCTAACGCGGTGTCGCGGTATCGGCGTGGCCCGTGCACATGAGTGCCTCCGTCGCGTCGCAAGAGACCGCTTGGCGGTCAACTGTCGCACCGCCATACTCGTCGACGTGAAGGTGGCCTTGCTCGGACCCGTCGAGCTCACCGACGACCACGGGGTGCGCATCGACCTGCCGTCTCGCCGGCAGCGTCAGCTTCTGGCGATTCTGGGACTCAATCGGAGCCGGATCGTGGACGTCGAGCTGATCGGCGAGCTCATCTGGGGCGAGGAGCAGCCCGCCGATCTCGCCGGAGCCGTGCAGACCCACGTCTCCCGCTTGCGGCGGCTGCTCGCCGATCCACTGTCGCTGGAGACGGCACCGAGCGGCTACGCCCTGAACTGTCCGGACGATCACATCGATATCGCCCGCTTCGAGCGTCTTGTCGGTGAAGTTCGGGATGCGCCGCCGGCCGCGGTGCCGGAACCCGCCCGGAGGGCACTCGGCCTGTGGCGTGGGCGACCCTTGCCGGACGTGGAGCATCCCGATCTCGAGGCTGAGCGGCAGCGGCTGGTCGATCTCCGTGTCGAGGTGTCCGAGGCTCTTGCGGAGGCGCTCAGCGAGCTGGGTCGACATCGTGAGGCGATCGAGCTGGCAGACCAGATCGTTCGAGACCATCCGTATCGAGAGCGACCGGTCGCCACGCTCATGCGGTCGCAGTATGCGGTCGGGCGGCAGGCCGATGCGCTGGCGACCTTTGCCGATCTGCGCAATCGGTTGCGTGATGATCTCGGTGTCGACCCTTCCCACGAGCTCCGGGACCTGGAACTCGCCATCCTGCAGCAGTCGGTCGAGCCGGTGGCGCAAACTGACGTGGATGCGGGACGCAGCGGCGAGCTCGAACAACGCATCCGCATTTGCACCACACGGGACGGCACCCGGCTCGCCTACGCCGTGTCCGGCACCGGTCCGCCCCTCGTGAAGGCGGCCAATTGGATGACCCACCTCGACTTCGACTGGGAGAGCCCTGTATGGCGACATTGGAACGAGGGTCTGTCGGCGGAGCACACGCTCGTCCGGTACGACGAGCGGGGATGCGGGCTCTCGGACTGGGACGTCGACCGTTTCACCTTCGATGCCTGGGTCGACGATCTTGCGTCCGTGGTCGACGCCGTCGGTCTCGAGCGTTTCCCGCTGCTTGGAATCTCCCAAGGTGGCGCCGTTGCGATCGCCTATGCCGTGCGCCATCCGGAGCGGGTGAGCAGCCTCGTGCTGTGGGGTGCGTACCCGCGGGGGCGCGCCGTGCGGGCATCGACCGAGCAGCAGCGCCGCGAGGCGGACCTGAACATCGAGCTCGCCCGGATCGGCTGGGGCACCGGTGACGCCACGTTCCTCCAGGTGTTCACTTCGCAATTCATGCCCGACGGCACGCGAGACCAGTGGGAGGCGTTCAACGAACTGCAGCGACGCACTTGCTCCGCAGAGAACGCAGTGCGGTTCATGGAGGTGTTCGCCACGATCGACGTCACCGACCTGGCCCCTCAGGTCACGTGCCCCACGCTGATCATGCACTCGCGCAACGAGCTGCGGGTTGGCTTCGAGAATGCCCGGGAGCTTGCCGCCCTGGTCCCGCAGAGCCAGCTGGTTCCGCTGGAGAGCCGGAACCACATCCTGCTCGGCGACGAGCCGGCATGGCCCCGCTTCCTGCACGAGGTGAATGCCTTCCTCGCCGACTGAGCTCACCGGCACCCCGGGCCTGACCACGGTTGCCAGCCCGCATCGTCGAGCAGGCATTGGACCCACGGCGGAACGACGGGGTATCGGTCCGCAGCTGGATGATGCACGGCAAAGAGGGCGGGGGTCGGGTTGGTCTCGTCGACGTAGGCCATCAACACGGCGATGTCTCCACGAATCTCGATCTGGTGGTGGTCGAACGGCGTCAGCAGGTCCAGTGTTTCCAAGTCGAGCGAGGTCGTGAACCAGAACACGCCTGTCATCGGCGCATCGTGTACCGCGTGCCTTGCACCGCGCTGGCACAGAGCTGCCGTCTCGGGCCAGCGGGGTGACAGCGGCTCGACGGGGCCGTGAAACCGCGCCGGCTCATAGTGCCGGCATGACGAATCGAACTTCCATCGCCCCCGGCGCTGCAGCCTCGGGCTCCGTTGGATCCTTCACCCCGCTCCTCGCACTGGCCACCGTTGGCGCAGCCGTTGCGCTGTCGCTCGGTGTGTACGGCCGGTTGCACACGCCGACCGGTCAGTCCATCGTCGACTTCGGATTCCCGTCGGTGCTGGCGATGAAGGCCTGGCTGACGACGGGCGCTGCCGTTCTGGCGCTCACCCAGGCGACTTCGGCATTGTGGATGTGGGGGAGGCTGCCGGCGGTCGGACCGGCGCCGGCGTGGTTGCCCGCAGCCCACCGTTGGACCGGCACGGCCGCATTCCTCATCTCGCTTCCCGTTGCGTACCACTGCTTGTGGTCGCTCGGATTCCAGAACACCGACACTCGCGTCTTCGTGCACTCGCTGCTCGGCTGTGCGTTCTACGGAGCCTTCGTCACCAAGCTGCTGGTGCTCCGCTCTGATCGTGTGCCGGCATGGGCGTTGCCGGTTATGGGTGCCGCTCTGGTCGCACCGCTCACCGGCCTCTGGCTCACGTCGGCCCTCTGGTTCTTCACGACTTTTGGCTTTCCGGGGATCTGACCGCTCACCAACCCCTCAACGACAAGGAACCGTCATGCAACGCGCACTCACACCCACACTCGCGCTCGTGATCGCCGGGGGCCTGGCCGCCGGCATCGCACTCGCCCGACCTCCCGCTCCCGAGGTCGTCGAGGTCGAGGCTCCGTCCACGACGGTGACCGGACGTGGCTTTCTCTCCGGAGCGGCAACGGATCCGTCCCTCCAGGCGGCGGCCGAAGGCGCCATCGAAATCGCCGGCTTTGCGTTCAGCGCCGCGCCGGCCGTGGCGCCGGGTGCCGCCATCACGGTGACGAACAACGACGGCGCGGCCCACACCGTCACTGCCGAGACCGGATCCTTCGACACCGGCACCGTGGCGGGCGGGAGTGCGACTTCGCTGTCTGCGCCTGCACGTCCCGGGACCTATCAGTTCTTCTGCACCATTCACCCGTCGATGCGCGGTGAGCTCGTGGTGCAGGGATGAGACGACCCTCGACCCAAGGAGACCCCCAGATGAACCCCCGACTCCTGGCGATCGCAATCGCCATCGTCGTCCTGGTGATGTCCGCATGCGGATTCACCGAAGGCGAGAGCACCGTGGAAACCGCGGTGTCGGTAGCCCCGCCCCCGGCCGAGACGCCCGCTTCGATCGACGTCAAGAGCGGCACGTCGACACTCGGCGATGTGCTCACCAGCCCGGATGGACTGACGCTGTACGGATTCACCAACGACGTCGACGCCATCAGCGCCTGCTACGGCACATGCGCCGATGCCTGGCCGCCCGTCGTGGTCGACGTCGACTGGACGGCAGGTCCCGGTCTCGACTTCGGCATCTTCGCTACGACGGTTCGCGAGGATGGCTCGCTGCAGCTCGTAGCGGGGCAGTGGCCGCTCTATTCCTTCGCCGGCGACGCTGCTCCGGGCGACGTCAATGGTCAGGGTTCAGGTGGTGTCTGGTTCGCCGTCGGCACCGATGGTCGGCTCATCGAGGACGATGCCTCCGGGCTGGCCGCCAACGAACCGGCACCGGCCGCCGCACCGGTCGCTGCAGCCGAGACTGCACTGGGCGAGGTGCTCGTCGACGACGCCGGGCTCACGCTCTACGGATTCCTCGAGGACACGGGCGGTGTTCCGACATGTGACGGCGCTTGCGCCGATGCATGGCCGCCGCTCACGGTCGGCGATGAGACGCTGCCGGCCGGTCTCGACCCGGACGTGTTCTCCATCGCCGGCCGGCCGGACGGCGCGTTCCAGCTGGTGGCCGGGTCCTGGCCTCTCTATCGATTCGCCGGCGACGGCGCCCCCGGCGACGTCAACGGCCAGGCATCCGGCGGCGTCTGGTTCGTTGCCGCCCCGGATGGAACCCTCATCGGTTCTGACGCCCAAGCGGCGGTCGATAGCGGCGGAGAGTATTGACCCTGCCGTCGCCGATCGTCTCATGGGGCCCGGGTCGCAACCCGGGCCCCACTTTGCGTGCCGACTCGTGGTGGCGCCGGTACGCTCGTTGCCATGAGTGATGCACGAACTACCGCCTATCGCACCTGTCCGCTCTGCGAGGCCACGTGTGGCCTCGAGGTCACCCTGGAGGGGGAGAGGGTCGTGCGCATCCGAGGTGACCGCAATGATGTGTTCAGCCGCGGCTTCATCTGCCCGAAGGGCTCGACGCTGAAACAGCTCGAGTCAGACCCGGACCGATTGAGGCGCCCCCTGATCAAGCGCAACGGCCACCACGAGGAGGCATCGTGGGACGAGGCGTTTGCGCACGTCGACGAGCGATTGCGCGCCATCATCGGCTCGGCAGGAGCCGATGCGGTTGCCGTCTACCTCGGCAACCCCAACGTGCACTCCATGGCGGGTCCGTTGTACAACCGAGTCCTCCTCAAGGCGCTGCGGTCGAAGAACATCTACAGCGCAAGCACGGTGGACCAGATGCCGAAGCACGTCTCGGCGGGATACATGTTCGGTCATTCCGATCTCATTCCGGTGCCCGACCTGGACCGTACGTCGTACCTCCTGATGCTGGGGGCCAACCCCCACGAGTCCAACGGCAGCCTGGCGACGGCACCCGACTGGCCGGGTCGGATGGAGGCGATCAGCGAGCGTGGTGGCAAGGTGGTCGTGATCGATCCACGCTTGACAAAGACCGCGGCCGCAGCAGACGAACACGTGTTCATCCGGCCCGCCACGGATGCACTGCTGTTGTTTGCGTTGGTGCATGTGCTGTTCGACGAAGGTCTGGTAGCGCCTGGACGGCTCGGCGACATGGTCGACGGGCTCGACGAGGTGGGGGCGGCGGCCGAGCGCTTCTCCCCGGAAGCGGTGGCACAGGCATGCGGAATCGACCCGGGCACCATCCGGCGTCTCGCTCGCGAGCTGGCGGCGGCCGAGTCGGCCGCCGTGTACGGCCGTATCGGAACGCACACCGCGGAGTTCGGCACGCTGGCGGCGTGGTTGGTCGACGTGCTCAACGTCGTGACCGGCAACCTGGATCGACCCGGCGGAGCGATGTTCCCCCGTGCCGCTCACGAGCAGCCTCGCTCGCGACGAGGCTGGACCACGGGGCGTTGGAGGAGTCGGGCACGCCAGCTGCCCGAAGTGCGTGGTGAGCTTCCTGTGGCGACGCTCGTGGACGAGATCGAGACCGCCGACGACGGGCAGGTACGTGCGCTGATCACCATCGCGGGCAACCCGGTGCTGTCGACGCCGGACGGCAACCGCCTCGACGCGGCGCTGGCCTCGCTCGAGTTCATGGTGAGCGTCGATCTGTACCTCAACGAGACCACACGACATGCCGATGTCGTGCTTCCCGGCTCGTCACCGTTGCGACGCCCGCACTACGACTTTGCGTTCACCCAGCTCTCCATCCGCAACGTCGCCAACTACTCGCCGCCCGTTCTTCCCCAACCGGCCGGGACGCCCGAGGAATGGGAGGTGCTGCTGAGGCTCTCAGCCATCGTCGCCGGGATGGGCGCCGGCGCAGACCTCCAGGCGTTCGACGAGATGGTGCTGGGACAAGCCGTCGCACAAGCAGTCGGCAACGAGGCATCTCCGGTGCATGGCCGCGACCCGGCTGAGCTCGTCGCGGCCACCGACGGCGAGCGGGGCCCGGACCGGCTGCTGGACTTCCTCGTTCGGACGGGACCGTACGGCGACGCATACGGTCGCAACCCCGGTGGGCTGACGCTCGACGCGTTGCGGGCCGCACCGCACGGTATCGACCTGGGTCCGCTGCAGCCCCGTCTCCCCGAGGCCCTCATGACGCCGGCGGGTCGCATCGAGCTGGCCCCAGAGCCGTTTCTCACCGACACGGCACGGTTGGCCGAGTCGCTGGGTCGCACGCACAATGGTGGGTTCGTCCTCGTCGGTCGGCGCCATCTACGGTCCAACAACTCGTGGATGCACAACATCGACGTGCTGGTCAAGGGCAAGCCCCGCTGCACCCTGCAGCTCAATCCGGAAGATGCGGTGCGTCTCGGTCTCTCCCACGGGGACGATGCCACCGTGACGTCATCGAGCGGTTCCGTCACGGCACCCGTCGACGTCACCGATGCGATCATGCCCGGAGTCGTGAGTCTGCCCCATGGCTGGGGTCACGACATGGAAGGCGCCGCCATGTCTGTCGCCGCGGCCCATGCCGGCGTGAACTCCAACGTCCTCGCCCCGGGAACGATGGATCCCCTCTCCGGCAACGCCATTCTCAACGGAATCCCGGTCGAGGTCAGCGCGTCCTAGCCCGGCCCGGAAAACGCCCGAGAGCCGGTTCGACAGACAACGTCAAACCGTCCGGGGACGCCGTTACTTCATCGGTCACCGAACCGGTGGACCCTCTTCCCGCACACTGCCAGAGGCACCGGCCGACCGCACCGATCAGTCGGCGTCCACCAGCACGCAAGGAGTCAGTCGAGCCGTTTGGTGTAGCGCACGACGCGGCGGGTCTCGTTGGAACCGGCGGGGTTCTCCCTGGTATTGCCATCGGTGACCCAGCCCTCCCGTTCGTAGAAGGCTCTCGTGGCCGTGTTCGACTCGAGTACCCAGAGGATCGCCGTCGTGTAGCCCTTCTTGCGCCACTCGTCCTCTGCAGTTGCGATGAGTTGATGACCGATGCCGCGCCCGAGGTATTCCTGCAACAGGTAGATCATCAGCAGCTCGGCGCAGTGGTCGGGCGCATCCTCGTCACGAGCCACACTGGAGGCGGCGAAGCCGACGATCTCGCCGTCCTCCTCGGCCACCCACGCAGCGAAGTCGCTGTCGGACTCCTCGGTGAGCCATGTGCGCCAGGCCTTGGCGCGGGACCCCGGGCGGAGGCTGTCGAGTAGATCGTCCGGCATGTGGCCGCGGTAAGCCCACTGCCATGCGGCGACGTGGACCTCGCCCAGCCGGGCTGCGTCGTCGGGTGTCGGCCGGCGGATCACTGCCATGGCGGCAGGCTAGTGATTCAAACCGACCCACCACCCGGGTCCGTCTCCACGCCTACGGACCGACGATGACGGTCACGGATTCGGCGTTGCGACGAACGTCCCGCTCCGTCAGGTGCATCGGCTTGTAGTGCCACGTCGCATAGAGCTCCAGCTGGTCGGCGAAGTGCGGGCTCAGGGGATCGCCGCTCTGGCCCGGTGCGATCACGTTCTGCGCCCGCAGCTGGCTCCCTGCACCGAGGTAGACGATCTGGTTGTAGGTTCCGCGATTCATCCAGATCGTGTCGGGAACCGCCCCGGCGCCGATCGGGCTCCAGTGGATCACGGAGATGGGCTGGAGCCAATCCGCCGGATCGGGGCTGGAGTACGTGGCCGTCAGCTCGTCGAGGGCCGAGATCAGCGCAGCAGTCGTCGCCTCCTCGACGGTCGCACCGTCGAGGTAGTCGTGGATCAGCGGGAGAGCCGCGTCCGTGCCGGCATACATGCGGTCGACGAGGTTCCCGACCACGAAGCGGTTGATCAATCCGGCGGTGTCGTCGGCGAACACCTGGTCGCTGATCGCCTGCCACCAAGCATTGAAGATGGCTCCACCCGGCGAGTCGTAGAACCCGTCGCCATCGCGGTCCTTCTGCTGGTGGTCCCAGCCCTTCAGCAGATGAGCGACGCCGTCCAGCCGGGGATCGGCGCTGCGATCGACGGCGGCGAGCATCTCGTCGAAATAGCTGCTCACGAAGACCGAGCTTGCCTGCCCCGTTGGCGTATCCGTCGTCCACCCACCCGTGCGGTTGAGCAACTCGAGCGTGCGGGTGGAAGCACTGCCGGGATGCAGATCTTCGAGGAAGCCGATGAAGGTGTTCACGCGATGGGCGCCGCCCCAGCGCCAGAAGTCGGCAGACGAGTTGATCCACCCGGGTGCCGGCTTGTTGTTCCAGCTGGCGAGCCACCCCTGGTCTGGGTTGAGGCTGTGCGGGTTCTGATCGAACGGCAGAACACCCTGCCACTCGTACTCGCCGGTCCCCGGCGTCGGGAACAGCGGGTTGACCCCGTCCGCCCGGATCGGGATGTGCCCGATGTGCCAGTAGGCGATGTTGCCGTCGTCGTCGGCATAGAGCACGTTGAAGTTGTAGGCCACGTCGGCGAGGCCGGCGCTGAACTCGTCGATGTCACCGGCGGTTCCGAGGCGCGTCCAGGCGTCGAGGGATTGGAGCTCATGGCCGTACGTCACGTTCTGGAGCGCATAGGCGGTGGTGCCGTCGGCGAAGATCACCGGGCCGTGCACCGTCCGGCAGAAGGTCTGCGGAACTGCGCCCACTCCGGCTACCGGGACGTCTTCGGTCCTGCAGTCCATGTCGTGCCATACGCCGTTGTGCAGATACTGCGTCGGGTTCGCAGGGTTGAGCTGCTCGGCGAAGATGTCGGTGTTGTCGCTGCCGCCGGAGGTGAGCGTCCAAGCGAGACCGTGGGCAACGCCGATCGGAACGAGGGGGAAGCCGGCGATCGTCATCCCGGTGACGTCGAAGCCGGCGCCGTGGAGGCCGACCTCGTGATTGATCTGCGGCGCCGAATACCCCATCTGGGGTCCGCCGAGCAACAGCGGGACGCCGTCCCGGCTCAACGTGGCCCCGATGACCGCCGCGTTCGAGGAGTGGCCGTCCGTGTCGAGCCCGGCGCGACGCATACCGATTCTCGCGGCCGCCCGGTCGGTCGCGACCTCGCCGGCCGCTCGCCTCGCTGCCGGGTCGATCGACTGTGGGGCGGAGGCGCGTACCGCAGGGTCGTGTGACCCCGTGGCGGGCACCGTCGTCGGGGCGTCTGGATCGTCCAGCCAGTGGGTGTCGGCGAATACCTCTGCCGCATCCTCGGGTCCCAGAGCAGCGACGAGCGCACCGTACGTGGCGGCCGTGTTCAGCTCATCGGATCCAAACCAACCGAAGTTGCTCCCGATCGCCATGAACGTGGCGATCGTGTCATCGACGGTCCACGGCCGCGGAGCGATGCCGAACAATCCGTATTCGATGGGAAGCCGGCCCAGCGCACCGGCCTCGTCGATCCACGCGTTGATGCCGGCCGCGTGTGCCGTGAGCATGGCTTGCACCTGTGGAGTGGCGGCGGCGAAGAGATCGGCTCGCCGGGAGGGAGGTCCGAACAGCAGCCGGCTCTGGGCGTCCGAGGCGAGCGAATCCTCGCCGAACAGCTCCGCAAGTGTGCCGGTGCCCTGGCGGCGCAGCACTTCGGCCTGCCACAGACGGTCTTGCGCCTGGATGTACCCGAAGGCGTAGAACAGATCGGTCTCGGTCTCCGCATAGATGTGCGGTACGCCGAATTCGTCGCGCACGATCGTGATGTCGCCACTGGACGTTGCGATTGCAGGGTTGACAGCCAGTAGAACCAGGATTGCAGCAGCGGCAGTGAGCCAGCGACGCATACGACACACCCTCCCCGAGATCGAGCTCCTTCAAGCCTACGCCTCCCGTGCCATCGCCGCTCGGCGTCAGCCGTCGTGGGCCACCATGCGGAGGAACTGACGCGTGCGCGGATTGCGTGGGTTCTCCAGGATCTCGGCCGGCGGGCCTTCTTCCATGATGACGCCCTCGTCCATGAATGCGACCCGATCGGCTGCCTCGGCGGCGAATCCCATCTCGTGCGTGACGATCATCATCGTCATGCCGTCGGCGGCGAGCCCCTGCATGACGTCGAGCACTTCGCCGACGAGCTCGGGGTCGAGAGCACTCGTCGGCTCGTCGAACAGCATCAGCTCCGGGCTCATGCACAGCGAGCGGGCGATGGCCACGCGCTGCTGCTGCCCACCCGACAACCGGATCGGGTACTCGTCGATCTTGTCGAGCAGACCAACCCGTTCGAGCATCGTGTGCGCAACCTCGTCGGCCTCGCTCTTGGAGCGTCCCAGCACCTTGTGCTGGGCGATCGTCAGGTTGCGGACCACGGTCAGATGGGGGAAGAGGTTGAATTGCTGGAACACCATCCCGATACGGGCGCGCAGCGCATCGACGTCTGCGTCTGGATCGGTGATGTCGACGCCACCCACGCGAATCGTGCCCGAGGTCGGTTCCTCGAGGCGGTTGATGCAACGGAGCAACGTCGACTTCCCCGAGCCGGACGGCCCGACGACACAGACCACTTCACCGGCCTCCACGGTGAAGTCGATGCCCTTCAGAACCTCGAGCTCGTCGAAGTATTTGTGCAGATTCTCGACTTCGATCTCCGGTGTGTCGGTCATCGTGACCTCGCCGCCTTCTTCTCGAGCTGGCGCACCAACGAGGTGAGCGGCAGCGTGATGAGCAGGTAGAGCATGGCCACCACGGTGAGCGGCGTGGCGTTGAACGTCTCCGACATGAAGTCCCTCCCGAACTTCGTCAGCTCCTTGGAGATGGGCGTCGTACCGATGACGAACAGGAGGGAGGTGTCTTTGATGAGCAACACCAGCTCGTTGGTCAGCGGAGGGATGATGATACGGAACGCCTGCGGGAGGATGATGAACGTCATCGCCGTGGAGCGGGGCATTCCGAGCGAGCGCGCCGCCTCCATCTGACCGCGGGGCACGGCTTCGATCCCCGCCCGGATGGTCTCTGCCATGTAGGCGCCCGCGACGAGCCCGAGACCGATGGTTCCCCGGCCCAGCGTTCCGCCGGGAATCGAAAAGCCGAAGGCGATCGGGATGGCAAACGCAACGAGGATGATCGTCACCAGTGCGGGCAAGCCACGGAAGAGCTCGATGTACACGCTGGCGATCCAGCGATACGGGCGAATCGACGAGAGCTTCATCAGTGCCAGGACCAGTGCGAGCACGAGTCCGAAGGCAAACGCCATCGCCGTGTAGAGAACGGTGTTCTTGGCGGCGATCGTCACGACTTCGGGGAACATCGACCGTGCGACATCGGGGTCGAAGAACGCTCGCTGGATCGTCGCCCAATCGGCCACTGCGATCCCGGCGACCAGTGCCAGTGCCAGCAGCCCGTAGAAGCCTGTGCGAACCGTGCGCCGCCGCCGGCGTCGCACGGCAATGGTTGTGGCCATGAAGTCTCCCGTACGCGGACGAGGGGACCCTACGCCGGGTCCCCTCGTCGTGTCACATGGTGTCGGTGGCGTCGATCAGCCGCTGAACCATTCGTCGTAGATCGTCTGGTAGTCGCCGTTGTCACGAAGCGTTGCCAGCGCATCGTTGACGGCGCTGAGCAGATCCTCCGAGCCCTCCTCCTTCACGGCGAACCCGTAGTTCTCATCCGTGGGGTAGGTCTCGACGAGGGTCACCGTGTCGTCGGACAACAGCCGGTCGGCATTGACCACGATGTCCTGCAAGATGCCTTCGATCTCCCCGGCCTCGAGCGCAACGAACAGGTCACCGGGCGCATCGAATGACACGATGGTTGCACCGGAGGCGTTCTCCTGGGCATAGGCCTCGCCGGTCGTGCCGGTCTGGACGCCGAGATTGCGACCGCTCATGTCGGCGAGCGTTGCAATGCCTGCGTCCTTCTTGACCAGCAGTGACTGGTCGGCGACGAAGTACGGTTCGGAGAAGTCGATGTTCTCCTCGCGTTCTTCGGTGATCGTGATCGACGCTGCGGCGATATCGCAGTCTCCGGACTGCATCGCGGTACCCGACGTGATGGGGTCGAAGCCCGAGTTGATCACGGCGAGGTCGAGACCCAGCTCCCCTGCGATCGCTCGCATCAGTTCGATGTCGAAGCCGGTGAACTCACCGTCCTGCTCGAACTCCATCGGGGGATAAGGCGAATCGGTGCAGACCGTCAGGGTCCCGTCGCTCACCAATGTGAGATCACCGCCTGCGTCGTCATCTCCGCCGCATGCGGCAGCGACGAGAGCCACAGCGAACACGAGAGCGACGAGTGCCTTGTAACGGTTCATAGCTTCTCCTCCTTTTGTTCCACACAGGGAACCGGCCAAGCCTAGGCGGGTGGAGCCTGGGCCGAATCTCAGCTGGGATCGACCGCCGGAAACTCCCGCCGCACAAGTACTCTGAGCGTGTGCTGCGGTTCACTCTCGGCGACGTTCCCGTGCGAGTGCATTTCTCGTTTCTGCTCATCGCGCTCATCTTCCCGGCCGACCGGCTCGTCGACCGCGCTGCCTGGGTGTTGGTGGCATTCCTCGCCGTCCTCCTCCACGAGGCCGGCCATGCGTTCTCGGCCAGGCACTATGGAGCCGAGCCCGTCACCATCACCCTGTTCGCCCTTGGTGGTGTCACGGTGTACCCGGCAGCCACGGATCTCACGCCGCCACGCCGCCTGGTCATCTCGGCGATGGGATCGATCGTCGGCATCGTCACGGGTGGCATCGTGCTGCTGTTGGCGCGCACCGGGGTCTTCGATGGGTCGAGTGCGGTGGTCGAGGTCGCGGTGCGGGGCTTTGTGTGGGCCTCGTTGGGGTGGGGGCTGCTCAATTGGATCCCGATCCGCCCGCTCGATGGCGGCGCCATCGTCACGAGCTTCTTCGAGATCATCTGGCCACGACGGGCGCTGGCAGCCGCCAAGGTGGTGTCGCTCGTCTTCGGCGTCGGCGCAGCCGTGGTTCTTTATCGGATCGGCTCGACTTTTGGCGCTGCGTTCGTGTTGATCATCATGCTCGTCGGCCTGGGTGGCCGGGAGCCGGTGCCACAGGAAGGCGATGCGGGCGATGACGTGACCGAGCCCGACGTCGTCGAGCCCGAAGCCCGCCGGCCTGCGGACGAGCCCCCGCCGGAATTTCCCATCTGAGTCCGATCCCGGCACAACGTGCTCGGTGCCCGCATTCCGTGTGTGGCGACCTCCCCGGTCTTCCATTTCGCACCGCGGCGCCGAGCGGGATCCCCAACGACACGGTATGCTGGGTTGTCTATACATTTGGACGCGGCGTGCCTGCGCAGTGTCATGGACCTGGGAGGACACGGTGATGGAAGGTCGCAAGATCTCGATGCTGGGCACCGGCTTGATCGCCGATTTCTACACGATGACGCTGCATGGGCAGCGAAGCCGCGACCGCGTCGACGTCGTCTACTCCCGTACTCCTGAGCGTGGCCAGGCGTTCGCCGAGCGATGGGACATCCCGCACAGCACGACGAGTCTTGCCGATGCCATCAACCATCCGGACACGGACACGGTCGTCGTCGGGCTTCCCAACTTCCTGCACGAGGAAGCGATCGGTCTGGCTGCCGACGCGGGGAAAGCGGTCCTGTGCACGAAGCCGCTGGCCACCGACGCAAAGGAAGCCAAGCGCATCTTGGACAAGGTCGAGTCCGCCGGGGTGTTCGCCGGGTATCTCGAAGACCTGTGTTACACACCGAAGACACTCAAGGCGATCGCAGCCGTGCAGGGGGGCGCCATCGGAGACGTCACATGGGTGCGGTCGCGCGAGACGCATCCCGGACCGCACAGCGCATGGTTCTGGGACAAGGACAAGGCGGGCGGAGGCGCCATCGTGGATCTCGGATGTCACTGCATCGAGATCATCCGCAACTTCGTGGGCAAAGGGAACCGCCCCGTCGAGGTGATGGCATGGGCCGACACCCTGGTCCACCCGATCGAGGCCGAGGACAACGCGGTGGTGCTCATCAAGTTCGAATCCGGGGCACTCGGCCAGTTCGAGGTGAGCTGGACGTTCCGCGGAGGCATGGACTTGCGCGACGAAGTGGCCGGAACCGAGGGCACGATCTGGCTCAACCACTTCCTGCGAACCGGGTACGAGATGTACAGCTCCGGAGGTGGGTCCGGCTACGTCGCCGAGAAGCTGGAATCCTCGGAAGGCTGGCTCTTCCCGGTCGGTGACGAAGTCGCAGAACTGGGCTACGTCGACATGTTCACCGACATGTTCCGTTCCATGGAGGAGGGAACCGAGCCGCAGGAGACCTTCTACGACGGCTACGTCGTCAACGCGATCATGGACGCCGCCTACCGGTCGGCCGCAACCCGTCAGTGGGAGCGCGTCGACATCGAGTGGCGTGGCGGCACGACGGCCCGCATCGCCAAGGATGTCGCCAGACACGACGGCCATGCGATCGTCAAGGAGGAGATGCTCCCCGACGGCAGGCGCAAGCTGATGCTGAGCGACAAGGACACGGGCGCCGTGTTCGATGTCGTGACGGAGAGTTGACGATTCGGCTCGACGCCTTCCCGCCATCGTCGTGGGGCGCCATCGTCGGGTCGAGGCTGGCGGCAGCGGTAGACGGGAGCCGGTGGCCGAGGGTGTGTCTCGCCACCGGCGAGACCCCCGTACCCGCGTACGCCCACTTCGCCTCCTCCGTCGAAGCACCAGAGCGCATGACCGTGTTGCTGCTGGACGAGTTTGCGATGCCTCCGGGCCACCCGGCTCGTTGCGACGAGATGATCCGACGCACATTGCTGGACTTGCTGCCCCGATCGCCCAGGGCGCTGCACACGCTCGACGTTGCGGCGCCCGACCTCGAGGGGGAGTGCGCACGCTACGAGGCGGTGATTGCCGACGGCGGCATCGACCTCGCCGTCCTCGGCCTGGGGAGCAACGGCCATCTTGCGTTGAACGAGCCCGGTTCCGGGGTCGATTCCCGAACCCGCAGGGTCGAACTGGCGCCGGAGACGGTTGCACACGCCGAGACGTACGGCGCCGGGGCTCGCCCGTCGTGGGGGCTCACGATGGGCATCGCCACGATCCTGGATGCGAAGCGGATCTGGTTGCTCGTGACGGGGGCGCACAAGGCGGCGACGCTGGCTGCGGTGATGAGGGGGCCGGTGGGACCCGACGTGCCGGCGACCTACCTGCGGGACCATCCGGCGGTGACGGTTCTGGCAGACGAGCCGGCGGCCGGCCGAGTCTGCTGATGCTCAGAGAGCCGCCCGCGCCAGGTGGGCGCCTTGGACCATGCTGGCGAGCTTCTGCCGAGCGGCCCAGCGGGCGGTCTGCGACAGGCCGCAGTCGGGTGCCACGGTGAGGCGCTCTGCGGGAACGTGGTGCAGGCACGCATCGATCCGAGCGGCCACGTCCTGAGGGGTCTCGACGTAGTAGTTCTTGACGTCGATGACGCCGACGGCGACGTCCTTCGTCTCGGCGATCTCGGCTGTGCGTTCCAGTTCGGCGAATTCCCTGCTCGCCATCTCGAGATGGATCTCATCTGCGGCCAGTCCGAGGAACGCCGGGAACATCGGGGCGTACCGGCGCGGTGCGACGGCCCGCGCTTTGAAGTTGCCGAAGCACAGGTGGGCTCCCAGGTAGCAGCGCCCGACGATCGGCTCCACCGTGCGATTGAAGACGTCGACCAGCCGTGCCGGATCCTCGCGGTAGGCGTAGCAACTCATCGACGGCTCATCGACGGTGATGATCTCGCAGCCGCCATCCACGAGGCGGACCAACTCGTCCCGAACCAGCGGCAGCAGCCCCTCCGTCACGGCGTACCGATCGGGATAATCCTTGTTGGGATGGAGACGACCCGACAGGGTGTAGGGGCCGGGAATGGACGCCTTGAGTTTGGGTCCGGCCGGGGCGAGCCGCTCGAGTCGCTCGTATTCGGCGACGACGCCGAGACCTCGTGGCGCTGCCAGCTCACCCACGATCTCGTGTTTGCCCCGCTGATCGTGGGCCGGCGGTCCCCAACGCCGCACTGTCGACAGGTCGGGCTGGATGCCGTCGAGAAACCCATAGAACGAGAGATTGAAGTCGAAGCGGGACTGTTCCCCGTCGGTGATCACGTCGAGGCCCGCTCTCACCTGATCCATGACGGCGGCAGTGGTGGCGTCCTCCTGCATCTCTGCGATGTCGGATGGCCCAAAGGCCGCGAGGTCGGTCGACGCATGCTCCAGCCAGCCGGGAAACGGGTAGCTGCCGATGACGGATGTGACGATCGGGTCGTGAGGCATCAGCAGACCCTAGGAGGGCGGTGCGGGAGCGTCGTCTCACGCCATGGATCGGGTCGAGACCGGTGCCTCCTCCGCAAGCTCTGGCGGTCCCACATCACAGCTTCTCGACGGCGACGGCGAGGGTCGTCGTGCGCCGAGCTCCCGGCTCGATGACGGGGAGGCTTCCCCTCTTGCGCTCGTAGGCGCGGCCCCGGGTCGTGCAGTTGGCCGGCTCGATCCCGAGGACCGACATGCCCGGATTGGGATCCAGCCACTGATTGAGGTGCGGCAGCGTGCTGCGGTCCCATGAGAGCGTGAGCTCGAGACCGAGCTCAGGATTCGTGATGGCGGCGCGTCCGTCTTCGCCGCCGAGGTCGTGCTCGAGGACTCGCTCGGTGGACTCGGTCACAGGCGGGGGCCGGTCCCAGTCGTCGAGGGACGCGTTCGATGCCTCGTCGCGGGCAACGGTACGTTTGGCGGCGAGCGCAAGCTCGGCCGGCGGTGCCCACAGCGGATAGCCGAAGTTGAAGTGGTAGAGCAGGGGAGCCGCCGCTGTCTCATCGCCCAGGTTCTCGGTGGTATCGGCGACCTCCAGCCTGCCCCTGCCGGCGTGCACCCTGATCGTGCGGCGATGCCGGAGTGGACCCGGCTTGGCATCGTCGACGACGACACCTGTGACGTCGACGAACACCCTTCCGCCGTCGGCGATACGGCGGGCTGTCACCTCGCCGGCGGGCAGATGGGCGTAGTTCCCATGGAGGCCATGACCCTCGGAAGGCTTGCCGACATTGCGCAACCCGCACGTGGTCATCAACCCGCCCATGAAGGCCTCGTTCCATGCCATCCCCTCCAAGTAGCGTTGCGGGCGGGCCTCACCGACCGGGGACAGCCAGGCCAGCGGGATGCCGGAGAACCACGCCTGACCGAGGTCCAGGCCACGATCCGGGTAGATGCGTACGGAGATCCCATCCCACACGGACACGTCGATGGCCCGCATTCCGGCTCCCGGGCCGGACGAGATCACTGACTCGTGTACGGCCGCAACGGTGTCGAGGTTGCCGAGACGGGGCTCTCCGAACTGATCGCCGGCGGTCATGGCGCGTCGACCGCCCACACGTCCGGGGCGTGCGGCACGAAACCTCGTGTATCGAGCTCGAGCAGAGTGAGATGCCAGCGTCCGAGATTGGCCGACACCAAGCTCCTCCGGTCGGCGAGGTAGCAGATGTTGGTCGGTGCGGCGAGCAGGGTCCCCTCCGGATCATCGGCGATCATCTGCAGATCGCCCGAAGGATCGAGGTAGTAGATGCGGTCGGGCCGGTAGCAGCTGATGATCGCTCCGCCCTCCTCGGTGAAGGCGATGCCGTCCGGGACGGTGCCGGGGAGGCGGACGACCGTCTCGGGTCTGGAGTCCCCTCCCAGGTCGAGGCGACTCACGTCCGGGCCGAGCGACTGGATCACCCACAGCTCAGATCCGTCCGGCGTGACGGCGCATCCGTTGGTGAATCGACAGAGCGTCTCGTCGAGCACCCGTGCGGTGCCGTCAGGCGCGAGTTCGATGACGGCCCCGTTGTCTTCCTTCCATCTGCCCGAATCGGAGAAGTAGAGAGTGCCGTCTGGGGCAAACGCCGGGTAGTTGGGGAGCACGAGCCTGCGGTCGCCGGCCTGGTCCGTCAGCCGCAATGTGGACCCGGCGGGATCGACCACCCAGATGGCGCCATCCGCCGAGTCGCACACGATCACCCGCCCCCGGCCGTCCACGGCGAGACCGAGCACGAACCCGGGAGTGCGGGCGATCTCGGTGAAGGTGCGCCGCCCCGGGTCGATCGCATACACCTGGCCGGCCTCGCCACCGGCGTACAGGACGTCGTTGTGATGGTCGTACGCAACACCCTCCGGGTGGTCGAGACCGTCGACGAGCACCTCGATGCGGGTGACGTTCATCAGTCGATGGCGTGCCCGACGGTGCCATTGATGACGAGACCGCCATCAACGACGATCTCCTGGCCCGTCATGTACCGCGAGCCGCGGGAGGCGACGAACAGCACCACGTCTGCGATCTCGTCCTCGGCGCCGATTCTGCCCAGCGGGATACGGGCCTCGTAGGTGCGCCGCACCTCCGGCGTGTAGGCGGTTGCGTTCAGTGGAGTGTCGATGGCGCCGGGAGAGACGGCGTTGACGGTGACGTCGTGCGCGGCCGCCTCCAGCGCAAGGGTCTTCGTGAGTCCGAGAATTCCGCCCTTGGCGGCGATGTAGGCGCCCAGATTGGCCACGACCAGCACGTCGGCGGCAGATGTGATGTTGATGATCCTGCCCCGTCGCTGGGGATACATCACTTTGGCGGCCATCCGGCTGCCGTAGAAGAACCCGTGGAGGTTGGCGCCGAGCAGGCCATGCCAGTCCTCGTCGCTCGTCTCGATGAGTGGCTTCACCATCAGCCGAGCGGCATTGTTGACCCAGATGTCGAGCGATCCCCAGCGGTCCGTGGCCTCGTCGGCAAGTCGCTCGACAGTCGCTGGATCGGCGGTGTCGCCCTGGAAGATCACGGCTTCTCTCCCTGCCTCCTCGATGGCGGTCCGCACGGCGGCGGCGCCGTCGTGGTCCGAGTGATAGCAACCGGCGACGTTGGCGCCGGACCGGGCCAGTGCGATGGCAATGGCCCGGCCGATGCCGTTGGATGCGCCGGTCACCACCGCGCTCGGGCCGACGAGGGCGTTGGGGATGGTCGGGGACTCTGCCGTGGTCATGTCGTAGTGCCTTTCGGTAGCCCTCCCAGCGAGCTCAGTTCTGGCGCGGGTCGAGCACGATCTTCATGCCGTCTCCACGGCGGGTCGCGGTGAAAGCCCGCTTCCACTCGGAGAGGGGGACGACGTCGGAAACGAGCGGGTCGAGCTGTACCAGCCGGGCGTCGAGCAGCTTCATGGCACGCTTCCACGAGCCCGGGGTGCTTGCGTTGCCCGAGGTGATCGTCACCTCCTTGTAGAGGATGACATCGAGCGGCACTTCCACGGGCCTGCCGAAGATGCCGATTTGGACGTAGCGGCCACCCTTGCGGACGGCGGCGAAAGCCGTGGCGGCGCCGCTCGGATGACCGGACGCTTCGATGACGGCATCGAAGGTGCCGGCGTCGGTCGGGCGGGAAACCACCGCCGTGTGGAGGCCGAGGGAGGTTGCGAGATCGAGGCGGGCCTCGTCCTTCACCAATCCGGCGAGGGTCACCCGGCCGCCCATGGCTCGTGCCGTTTGCGCCGCCAGCACTCCCATCGTGCCCGGCCCCACGACGAGCACCTCGTCGCCCGCTCCGATCACGGCGGGATCGAGGAGGCAGCGGGCGACGCAAGCGAGCGGTTCGGCCAGAGCGCCGGCTTCCGGTCCGACATGATCGGGAAGTGGCCAGAGGTTGCGGGCGGGGATCGTCAGCCAGCGGGCGAAGCCGCCGTCCACTCGGGATCCGATGGACCGGCGCCGATCGCACAGGTTGGGTCGGCCGCTGCGGCAGAACTCGCACTGTTCGCAATATTCGTAGTACGTCTCGCACGCCACCCTCGTGCCGATCCAGCCCGGATCGACTCCGTCACCAATGACGGTGACGACGCCGGTCACCTCGTGGCCCATGGTCACCGGCGGCTCGGACGGGAACTCGTCATCGGCGATGTGGAGGTCGGTGCCGCAGATGCCGGCGGCGAGCACTTCGAGCACCACCTCACCATCGCCGGGCGGGCGCACCTGCTGCATCCGCATTCCGGTGTTGCCGGCGCCCCTCGCCAGCTTGCCCACGCCGGGTGTGCTCGATGGGATGCCGCTCACGTGGAGGCCTCTACGAAAGGGAAGAAGGCTGCCGGATTGTCCACCAGCATGCGGTCCAGCGTCGCCCGGTCGGCGCCGCGCGTGCGCAGCAGATCGACGACGGTGGTGGCGAGCGCATCGAGCCCGGGGCTGCCGCCGAGCGACGTCCACATCGAACGGCGGGCGCCGTCTGTGCCGAGCATGAGGTGTCCGCCGAGCCCCGCCTCCAGCATGGTCCCGATGAGATCGACCGTTGGGTTGGTCATGTCGAGGGGGTGGCGGAGCACTTGGTCGTACTCGACGAACGCACCGGTGGCGGCGAGGTCGGCGTGATAGGTCACGTCGTTGGCCTTGTCCGTGTGGGACAGCACGATGCGGCTCGGGTCGACACCGAGAGCGACGAGCTCGTCGATCTGCTCGAGTCCGCCCCGGCCGCCCTCGCAGTGGGTGAGGATGGGCGCACCCGTGCTCTCATGGGCCTCGGCGGCGGCGGCGAAGACCCGACGATCCCGATCGTCCAGGCGTTCCCGCAAAGTGCCCACCTTGATCAAGCCGGCGCGGTGGGGGGTGCGGTCGATGATCGGGGCCTTGTAGTCGAATCGATCGATGCCCTCCTCGATGTCGGCGACGAACAGCCACGCCAGCGTCGACGGATCGAGGTCACCCGTCCAGGAATCGCCCGGGTACCAACGCTGGGTGTGGAGCCCGGTTGCGGCCACGATGTGCACGCCGCTCCGCCGGCTCACGTCGGCGAGTCGCTCCGGGTGGCGACCCGTCGCACACGGCAAGGCATCGATCACGGTGGCCACGCCGGCCTCCGCACAGGCCCCCAACTCGACGACGGCTGCGTCGGCGTCGTCGAGGAGGATGTCGGCGAAGCGATCTTCGACGAGGGGGGAGTCGAGCACGATGTGCTCGTGGGCATACGTCATTCCCAGCGCAGCGGCGGGCACGTCGCCGAGCACGGTGCGCGCTGCTTTGGTCATGCGACTTCCCCCATCGTGAGGAGGGCCCCGGTCGTGCGGAGCCGGGCTGCGATGGCTGTGTACGCCACGTCGCGGATTGCACCACCCGAGCCGGCGGCAAGAGCTGCCACGGTCCCGGCTGCCTGGCCCATCGCCATGCATTGCGCCATCGAGCGGACAGATGCCTGGGCGTCGTGCTCGGCCGAGAAACAGCGACCTGCCGCAACCACGTTCTCGCCATCACGCGGCACGAGTGTGCGTAGCGGGATGCCGACGGCCTGGCCCGCAGGAAGGTACTCCCATGCGGTTCCTGTGCCCTCGCCACCATGGTGATCCTCGATGGGTGCGCCACAGAGCCCGATCTGATCGTCGAACCGACGAGCGCCGAGCACGTCCTCTCGGCTGAGCCGGTAGTCGCCCAGAATCCTGCGGGTCTCCCGCACGCCGATCTGCGTTGCCAGCGCCGCCAGCGAGGCTCGCTCGTAGCCGGGCACCCGGTCGACGAGGAAGCGCACGTACTCGAGCACTTGGCGGCGACCCTCGATCTCGGCGGCGGTGAGCACGACCGGGTCGGTGGCGTTGCGGAAGTTGCCCGTGTCGTCTGGTCGCATCTGGTCGATACGCGTCATCACCGTGGCCGTCATGCCGTCGATCGGTGTGATGTGGTCGCTGCCTTCGCGACGCGGCAAGTCGTAGTCGCCCGAGGCTGCCGCATCCGCCATCGCGGCATGGAGCTCGTCCTTCGACATGCTGTGGCGCTTGGCCATGTCGACGTTCGCCATGCGAAAGGTCGTCGTGAGGGTCTGGGCGGGTGCTGTGGCGCCGGCCGCCTCGTAGGAGAAACCGGCGTGATGGCATACGTCGGCATCCCCGGACGCATCGATGACGACAGTGCCTTCGATCCGCCGCAACCCCGCCTTCGTGGCCACGGTCAGGGCTGTGATCCGTCCGTCGCTGACAGCGACGTCCTGCACGAATGCATGCAGCAGCACTCTCGCTCCGGCGTCGACGACGAGCTGTTCCCACACCACCTTGAGGTGCTCGGCGAGATACGTGATCCCGGTCCCGGCACCGTAGGTGTTGGGACGCTCGACGACGGGTCCGAGCCGGCGCAGGGAGTCCACGACGTCGTCGGCTATGCCGCCCACCACCTTGCGCACCGGTTCGCCGGGGGTGAAGAAGCCGTAGAACGTGTCGAGCACAGCCGTCGAGTTTCCACCGAGGAATGGCAGCTTCTCGATGAGGAGCGTCGACGACCCCATGCGGGCCGCTGCGATCGCCGCGGTCGCACCGGCCGCACCAGAGCCAACGACGATCACGTCGAAGGCCTGCGGTTCGGTGCTCCCGGAGGTGCGGGCGTGGTCGATCACAGGGTTCTGGCCACTCTGAGCGGCGGACAGCTCATGGTCATGGCATGTACGGCGGTGCTGAAGGGGCATCCGTCCGGGTCCGAACCGGTGCGTCAGCCACTTTCGCCCGCCATCTCGGACTTCGTTGTGCTCGGATCCGCTCTACCCACCTTCCGCACCCCTGCTAGTGGCAGTACGGCGCCAGCACGTCCCGTGCCAGCAGGAAGCCACGCTTGACCAGTTCATCGGTTGCCTCGAAGTCGCGGTCCTCGTGCTCGATGATGATGGGCCCGTCGTAGCCGACTCGGTACAACGAGCGGAACACGATGGCCCAGTCGACGTCGCCGAGACCGGGTAGTCGCGGGACCTGCCAGCCGACCCCGGAGGACAGCGTGCCGTTCTCGTACAGGCCGCCGTAGTCGATCATCACGTCCTTCGCCTGGAAGTGATAGAACCGCTCGCCAAACTCGAGGATGGCGCTCTCGATGTCGATCATCAGCCAGATCAGGTGGGAAGGGTCGAAGTTCAGACCGATCGTCTCACCGAACTCCTCGAACATCCGGCGCCAGATCTTGGGGTTGTACGCCACGTTGTGGCCTGAGGGCCACTCGTCCTTCGAGAAGATCATCGGGCAGTTCTCGATGGCCACCTTCACGCCGTTGTCTTCGGCGCAAGCGATGATCTCGGGCCACACCTGCGTCGCCTTCTCCCAGTTCTCCTCCTGGGTCAGGGCGCGGTCCGCCCCGATGAACGTGTTGACTACGGGAACGCCCATCTTGCCCGCAGCCTCGATGACCTTCTCGAGGTGATCGATGACCATCCGGGCGTGCTCGTCATCGGGATGCAGCGGGTTCGGGTAGTACCCGAGCCCCGAGATCTCGAGGCCCTTCTCGCTCATTCTGTCGACGATCTCGGATGCAGCGGAGTCGGAGATGCCGGCGACGTCGATGTGGCTCGTACCGGCATAGCGGCGTGTATCACCGCTCGTTGCGGGCCAGCAGGCGATCTCGATCGTGGTGAACCCGGCCCCGGCAGTCCAGTCGGCGACTTCGTCGAGCGGCGTGTCCGGGAATGGTGCGGTCAGCAGTCCGAGCTTCATCGGTACCTCCTCATCTCTCGATGCGAATCCAGCGTTGTTCTTGGGCGCTGCGCGCCACGGCTTCGGTGACCAGCAGCGCATCGTGCCCGTCGGCAAACGTCGGGTATGTCGGGTCGGCAGACGGCCCGCCCCTCGCCACGTCGGCGTACACCTCGGAGAAGAGAGCACGGAACGTGTCGGGATATCCCTCGACGTGTCCGCCGGGGTAAGCGATCAGCCGTGCCGCGGCGGGCGCAGCCAGCGACGGGTCGCGCTGCAGGACCTCGTTCGGCCGGCCGCGGTGACCGATCCACAGGTGGTCCGGTGTCTCCGAATACCACGACACCGCCGATGCCGTCCCGTCGACCTCGATCGAGACCGCATTCTTGCGGCCGGCGGAGACTTGGGAGATCGTGGCGACTCCTCTGGCACCGTTCTCGAAGCGCAGCAGGATCCCCGCCGCGTCGTCGGATGACATCTCTTCTGCAACCAGTGCGGCGCCGGCCTCCACCGCGGCAAAGGTCTCGACGGGACCGGGCGGGTGGGTGCGGGTGGTGACGAAGGTGTGAAGATCCGCCATCACTTCCGTCACGTTCGCTCCCGTGATGAAGCGGGCCAAGTCGAGCCAGTGCGACCCGATGTCGGCGACTGCCCGCAGGCCTCCCGCCTTGTCCGGCTCCAGGCGCCAGTTCCAATCTGTCTCGAGGAGCAGCCAATCCTGGAGGTAGCTGCCGGAGACGAGACGTGGCTCCCCGATCTCACCCGATTCCACGAGCGCTCTTGCCTGGTGACAGTTCGGGTAGAACCGGATGTTGAAGCAAACGGCATTGATCAGACCTGCGGCGCCGGCGCGTGCCACGAGATCGGCCGTATCCGCCGAGGTGAGTGCGAGCGGCTTCTCGCACACAACGTGCTTGCCGGCATCGAGCACGATGCGCACCTGGTCGGCGTGGACATGGTTGGGGCTTGCGATGTGGACGATGTCGACGGCGGGATCTGCCGCCAGTGCCTCGACGCTGTCGTAGACGGGCGGCAGATTGGCGGCCTGCGCCTTGGCCGTAGCGCGTTCCGGCGTCGAGCCCACGACCCCGGCGACATGCACGCCGAGGCGGCGCAATGCCTCCACGTGGGCGACGCCGATGAATCCGACGCCGACGACGCCTGCGCCGATCTCGCTCAAACGCATGGTGGTTCCCTTCTCATTGCGACGCCGCGATGCGTGTGTACAGCCATGACAGACCGATGACGATGCTGCCGTAGAGCATCTGCTGGATGGCCTGGCCGACGCCGAGGAAGGTCAGCATCGATTGCAGGACACCGAGGATGAGCGCACCGAGGATCGTGCCCGTGTATGTGCCGGTGCCGCCGAAGATCGACGTCCCGCCGATGACCGCCGCCGCCACCGAGGGCAAGAGGAACACGTTGGCGAGTTGGAGGTCGACGGCACCGACGCGTCCGCCCAGCAGCAGGCCGGCAATGGCGGCGAAGAGACCGGCAATGGTGTAGACGACGATGAGTACCTGCCAGGAGCGGGTCCCGGACAGGCGGGTGGCGATGGCGTTGTCGCCGAGGGCGTACAGGTTCCTCCCGAACCCGGATCGGCGCAGCATGTAGACGACGAGCAGGGACAGCACCGCCCAGACGACCACGGCCCACGGGACGTTCTTCCCGAAGAACGATCCACCGCCGAGGGTGCGGATGAAGTCACCCATGCGGGTGGAGCCGGAGAAGATCGTCTGGGCCCAGGAGGTGAACAGCCCGAGCAGGATTGCCGACATGGCCAGCGTCATGATGAGCGGGTTGACGCGGAACACGCCCACCCCGATCCCATTGGCCGCACCCGACAGCACACCCACCAGCAGGCCGCCTGCGATCGCGACCACCGCACCCTCCGGCGACTGGTTGGCGGCAACGTACGCGGCTCCGGTGGCGATCATCGCCGCCGAGAGATCGATGCCTCCCGTGAGCATCAGGATCGTCTGCCCGGCGGCGAGCACGCCGATGGGCACGGCGAACAGCGCCGAGTTCCTGAGCCCGGAGATGGCGAGGTAGTTCGGCTCGATGGCCCCGGTGATGAGGATGAGGGCGATGAGAACGCCCACCAGGACCAGGTGGGGGTGTGTTGCCATGTAGCGCCCGAAGCGCTGCGCACCGCTGGTCGCGTGGGTTGTGGCGCCGTCTGCCGTGACCGGAGTGGTGTCGGTGCTCACGTGCGCCTCTGCCTCCGCCACTCCAGGAGACCGGTCACCATCATCACGGTCACGATCAGCAATCCTTGGATGATCTGCGCCCGGTTGGGGTCGACTCCCATGGCGCTGAGGATGGGGTTGAGGAAGAAGAGGATGAGCCCGGCGGGGATGACGGCGATGACGGATCCGATACCGCCGGTGAGTGCGACTCCGCCGAGCACGATGGCCGCGACAGAGTTGAGCGTGAGGTTGCCCCCGAAGGTCGTAGCGTTTCCCCGGCCTGCGATCGCCGTGGTGGCCAGTCCTGCGAGTGCCGCGAAGGCCCCTCCGACCGCATACGACAGGATCTTCACACGGGCGGCGCGAATGCCCGACAGGTAGGCCGCCGTCGTGTCGCTGCCGACCGCGTAGAGCGACAGGCCGCTGCGGGTCTTGCCCATCCACCACGCCACGGCCAGGATCGTGACGGTGATCATCGCCGCGGCCGGCCACGGGTTGTCGCCGATACCGGTGCTCGACCCTGTGAAGAGGAACCGGAACCCTTCGCTGGTGCCACCCCCGGGGTTGGGCAGCATCCACAGCGCCATTCCTTGAAACACGTAGAGCGATCCGAGCGTGACGACGATGTCGGGTACCTTCGACACCGTGATGATCCAGCCGACGCCCGCGTTGAGCAACGCGGCAGCGGCGAGTACGACGATTGCGATCAGCAGTGTGACCTCGAGCGGCTGGCCCTCCATGAACCTGGCCGCCGTCACGCTGGCCAGCACCAGCATCGAGCCCACACCCAGATCGATCCCGCCGGCAATCACGATGATCGCCTGTGCTGCGGCCAGGAAGACGAAAGGGGTGCCGTTGTTGACGATGGACGCCACCTGGAAAGAGCCGAAGCTCGGGATCAAGGTGGAGTAGTAGGCGATGAGTGCGAGGAACAGCAGCCAGATGCCGGTCGTCCACCCATGGCGCCGGAGCCAGCGTCGCCACGGTTGCTGGGCCCCGACGGTCAGGGCGGCGGGGGTCGTAGCGGTCACGCCGGCGCTCCTTCCAGCCCGTGGGCCGACGTGAGAAGCCGTTCTTCGGTCGCCGTGGCGGCCGGCTGCTCGTGGACGATGCGCCCTGCATACATCACGAGCACGCGATCGCACACGAGGGGGATCTCGCGCAGCTCGCTGGTGTAGAGCAGCACAGAGGCGCCGTCTGCGGCCAGCTCACGGAGCAGGTCGTAGATCTGCGCCTTGGTCTGAATGTCGATACCGCGCGTCGGGTCGAAGCAGAGCA
Organism: Acidimicrobiia bacterium; assembly: GCA_965216945.1. Lineage (GTDB taxonomy): Bacteria > Actinomycetota > Acidimicrobiia > Spongiisociales > UBA5794 > DATHZQ01. Next base: position 2,609,084 of record CBDCGU010000003.1, read on the forward strand.
GTGTGTCGAAGCCCGCCGCCAGCCAGCGGCCGATCGTGACCTTCTGCTGGTTGCCCCCCGACAGTCGCCGCACCTGGGCGGCCGCCCGGATATCGATGTCGAGTCGCGCGATGGCGCCGTCGACGCGCTCCCGTTCGTCTCCGGCGATGCTGAACCACCGGCTGGCGTGGTTGTAGAGAGGTGTGGAGAGGTTCTCGCGGACCGATCGCTGTGGCAACAGAGCATGCTGTCGCTCGGCAGGGACGAGGACGACCCCCCGGCGGATCGCATCGAAAGGGGAGCGGGCGTTCAATCGCCGCCCGTTGACGAGCAGCTCGCCGGAGTTGGGCCTCCGGTCACCGGACAGCATCTGGAACAGCTCGTCCTGACCCTGGCCTTCGAGGGCGGTGAGGCCGAGGATCTCTCCCTTGCGGAGCGCAAAGGAGACACCGTTGACCTTGTCTCTGAGGCGAATGTCCGATGCTTCGAGCACGATCGGTGAGCCGGCGTCGACGGCGGTGCTGTCGTGCGGAAGTTGCGCGGGGCCCCCGGAGGCCGCCTCGCCCAACTCTTCGCCGAGCATGGCAGTGACCAGTTCGGCTTCGTCGACCCCGGTGAGGCTGAATTGGGCGACGTTTCTGCCGTTGCGCAGGATGGTGGCGCGGTCGCAGAGATCCAGCACCTCACCGAGGCGGTGCGAGATGAACAGCACCGAGCGACCGCGGCCTTTCCACTCCCTCATGACCTCGAACACGTAGCTGGCCTGGTCCGTGGTGAGGGCAGCCGTGATCTCGTCGAGCATCAGCAGCTGCGGGTCGCGGGCGAGGGCGCGGGCGAGATCGAGAAGCCGGAGCACCGCGAGGGGCACGTCCCGCACCTGCAGGCCCAAGTCGATCCCCCCGAGGTTCATGCGCTCGAGCCACGGCAAGACGTCTGCCGCACCAAGTTGGGAGATCCGGAGGTTCTGTTCGAGGGAGAGGTCGGGAACGAGGGCAGGATCCTGGTACACCGTGGCGATGCCTGCTGCCAGGGAGTCGGCAGGCTTGTGCAGCCGGGCCGCAGTTCCATTGACGGAGATGGATCCTTCGTCGGCGCCGAAGACGGCGGACAGGATCTTGACGAGAGTGCTCTTTCCCGCACCGTTGGCGCCGAGCAGGGCGTGAATCTCCCCGGCCGCAACCGTGAGATCGGCCGATCGCAACGCAACGACCGGGCCGTATCGCTTTGCGATGCCGCGGGCCGCAAGCAGTGTGCTGCCGGAGTCGCTCATTCTCGTCCTCGTGTCGAGCGAAGGCGTGCCGGGCCCCATCAGGGGCCCGGCACGGACTTCGGTCTCACGTCACTCGCCCGGACCCTTGCAGGCGACGACCATGTCGGCGGTGTAGTTGACGTACGGCTCGATCTCCATGTAGGACGACCAGCCGGCGGTCAGCCCCTCGACGTAGACGTTCTCGAGATCGGCCTGCTCGCTGAGCACGACCGGCGTCAGCAGCGTCTGCTGCGCAACGTCCTTGCCCTCGAGGATGTCGAGTGCGATGGCCGCACCGACGCCACCCACCGACGGTGGGTTGCTGACGGCGGCGCCCGCGAGGCCTTCGTCACCGAGCTCGATCAGTTGGGCCACGAACTCGTTGTTGTCGGCCCCGACCACTGGCACGTAGTCCACGCCTGCCACCTCGAACTGCTCGACCACGGTGTAGTCGATGCCGGATGTCCAGATGCCGTCGAGGTCCTGAGTGGTGAGGATCTCGAGTGCCTGCTGAGCGCCGACGCTCGGGTCCCATCCGGTCCAGTCCTCGTACACGACCTCGATGTCCGGGTAGTCCGCCAGAGCGGCCTGGAAGCCGTCGTCACGATCCGTGTCGGCCGGGTGACCTTCGAGACCGCGCATGTAGGCGACCTTGCCTTCGCCGCCGAGCGACTCGAACAGCCAGCGTGCACCGACCTCGCCGTACTCGACCTGGTTGTTGGAGACGAAGTACGCCGATGGTGCCGTCACCGGTGCGTCGATGGCGACGACCGGGATGCCCTGAGCCGCAGCCTCTTCGATCACGTCGTCGAGTGCCGACCGATCGGCCGGGTTGACCAGGATCGCATCCACGCCTTGCGAGATCAGCGTCTGGATCTGGGCGATCTGTCCGGCCACGTCCGTGTTGGCGTTCTGCAGGACGACCTCGTCGACGTTGCCGCGCGCCAGGGCCTCGGCCTTGATGGCGCAGATCATCTGCTCCCGCCATGCGTTGCCGACAAGCGTGTTGGACACGCCGAGCGTGAACGTCTCGTCGGCCATCGCTTCTGTCGTGTCGGTGCCCTCGCCGCCCGCGGCTGCCGTCGTGTCGCTGCCGGCGTCGTCGTCATCTCCGCCGCAGGCGGCGGCGACGAGTGCCAGCACCATGAGAACGGCCATCAGCCGCAGCCATAGGTACCCACGTTTCATGTCGTTTCCTCCTCCGTCTTTCGATTGCCTGCTTGCCGTTCGACCGTCCCCGCCGCCTCCTGGGCGACCGAGACGGAATCCTGTCTTCTGGGGTGATTGCTCCTCATGGCGCTTCTCCGGCGGATACGGCAAGACGTTCGTTGATGGCGTTCGGTGAGAGCACGTGCTCGATCACCATTGCCGCGGCGCCCGTGATTCCGGCGTCGTCTCCGAGTTGGGCGCGCACGATGCTGAGGTGGCTCGTGGACAGGGCGGTGGAACGGCGATACACCACTTCGCGGATGCGAGCGAGGAACTCGGGCCCCGCCGCAGCAAGATCGCCGCCGATGACGATGGTTCCGGGATTCACGACGTTGACGATCGATGCGAGCACGGATCCGATGAGCCGACCTGCCGCCTGGACGGCCTGGATGGCGTCGTGGTTGCCCGACCTCACGAGCGCTACCACGTCGCGAGTGTCGGCGGTGTCGTAGCCCAGCCCGGCAAGGGACGTTGCGAGTGCATTGCCGCCGGCGGACGCCTCGAGACAGCCGATGTTGCCGCAGCGGCAGACCACGTCGTTGTCTCTGATCTGGATGTGACCGATGTCCCCTGCTGCGCCGTCGGAGCCCCGATGGAGCCGGCCGCCGAGGATGAGGCCCGAGCCGATGCCCGTCCCCACCTTCACGTAGACGAGGTCGTCCGGAGCGTCGTCCGTTGCCCACCACTCGCCGAGCGCCATGATGTTGACGTCGTTGTCGACGAGGCATGGTGTGGCATAGCGGTCGGCGAGGCGCCTGCGGACGTCGTAGCCGTCCCAGCCCGGCATGATCGGCGGGACCACAGCCCGTCCCGTGGCGAACTCGACCGGTCCCGGCAGCCCTATGCCGATGCCCTTGACATCGAGGGGGGACCTGCCGGCCGATTCGAGCAGGCTGTCGAACTGGTGCTCCACCCAGGCGAGAACTGCCTCGGGTCCGGTTGCGATCTCGATGTCACTCGTGACGCTGCTCAACGGCTCTGCCATGAGGTTCGTGACGGCGAGGCGGCTGTGGGTGGCGCCGAGGTCGGCGGCGAGGACGACGCCGGCGTCGCGATTGAACTCCAAGAGCGTCGGGGGTCTCCCGCCCGTCGACGGTCCTTCGCCGGCCTCGATGAGGAGCTCGTCGGAGATGAGGCGTTCCACCCGCTGGGAGACCGTGGAGCGGGCCAGACCGGTGACGCCGACCAGCTCGGATCGGGTCGTGGCAAAGCCGCTGCGTATCAGCTGCAGCAGGGCGCCGGCCGAGTCGGCCGAGGCGGGGGGTGCCTCCTTCATACTTTCGACAGTAGACCAACATCTTTTGTCGGCGTCAAGAACGAAGTCTCCGATCACCGGCGACTCCGGCACACGACCACCGGTGGTCGCCGCCGTCAGCATCTGCCACCGAGCGTGACGGCCAGCCGGCGGGCATGCTCCTTGTAGGCGTTCTCGAACAGGGCTGCCGACCGCTCTGCTCCAACGATGCTGGAGCTCGTCAGGACCGGAGGGAGCGCACCTTCGGAGGCGAGAATGCCGGCCGTTTGCACCTTGATCTCATTGACGATGGCGGCGTTGGCCACCGTCGAGACCGGTCCGATCGGGGTGTCTACGCCGTTGAGGGTCACCGCCGCGTCCCCGATCGGTACGCACAGGTCGATCACCACATCGGCGTGGTCGAGCAGTCGTGTGCCGTCGGCAGTTCCGGGTGTGCCGGCCATCGAATGATCCACCGCGGTGACGGCTACGACGTCTAGCCCGCGCTGCCGGCATCCCGCAGCCACCTCGACTGGGACGGCGGTATTGCCGCTCGAGCTGAACACGATCATCACATCGGAGGGCTGGAATTCGAAGTTCGCCAGGATCGCCTCGGCGAGACCGGGCATGCGCTCGATGAACATCGCCTGGCGCTGTCCGTTGGCGCCGGCGATCTGGGTGTGAAACGTCATCGACAGCTCGGCGATCGGATGGAAGCCGGGATACGAGCCGTAGCGGGGGAACATCTCCTCGATGGGGATGCGAGAGTGGCCGGTACCGAAGAGATGGACCAAGCCTCCGGCGGCGATGGCGCGGGCGCTCAGTGACGCGACCTGGGCGATCGCATCCATCTGGGTCGCCTCGATGCGATCGAGGGTGTGTCGGGCCGCATCCAACCAGCGGCCGGCAATCGCCGTCATGTCGTCGTTCCTCCCGGTGATGGGCGGAGCGTACTTGTCTATACAAGCAAATGTCTAGACAGGTTTCCATCCGGCCTCGGAAGGGCCGGTATGCTCGGCTGCCATGGCTCGAAAGGCGCCTGCCCGGTACGAGGAGATCGCGGTCTATCTGCGAGGGGTCATCGCCGAGTCCCAGCTGGGAGACCGGCTGCCCTCCGAGTCCGAGTTGTGCGAGCAGTTCGGTGTCAGCCGTATGACGGCGCGGCATGCGATTCAGATCCTGGAGCGGGAACACCTGGTCCACCGCACCAGAGGGAAAGGCACCTTCGTGAGCGCCCGCCCGGTGCCCCGGCTCCTCGGCTCGCCGCTGTCGTTCACCGAGAGCATGCGCCGGCGCGGCATGCGGGCCTCGACCACCGTGATCGATGCGAGGTACGACCGCCCCGGCGAGGCGGATGTCAAGGCGCTCGAGATCGGCGCCGACGATCGGGTCGGCGTGCTCGAGAGGCTCCGCAAGGCCGACGGTGTGCCGATGGCCATCGAGCGTGCGGTGCTCGGCCCGACGTGTGCATCGGTCATCGAGAGTATCGGTGACGGTTCGCTCCACGTTGCGTTCGAGGCAATGGGGCGTATCCCTTCGCGAGCGACCGCCGGTGTGACGGCGCGCATCGCCACGGCAGACGAGCGGGACCTGCTCGAGCTGGACGAGGCGGGCGTCGTGTTGTGCGAGCGGAGAGTGATCTACGACCAGGATGACGTTCCGCTGGAGCACACCGAGACGCGTTATGCGGCCGACCGCTATGTTTTCGACGTGACCATGTACCGGCCCCCGACCTTGCCGGGGCCGGATTGACGGGCTACCGCTTTCTGGGTGTCGACCTCGGCGCAACGAACATCAAGCTGGTGGTGGTCGATGTGGCCGGCGATCCCGTGGCGCTCGCCAGTGACAGCATCCCGACCGCCGGAGACGACGGCCACGATGCAGTGATCGATCGGCTCACGGCAGCCATCCGGGAGCGGAACCGGTCGCAAGGTCCCTTTGTCGGCGTGGGCGTCGGCACCCCGGGATTGTTCGACCCCGAGACCGGCGTGGTTCGGATCTTCACCAACCTGCCCGGCCAGTGGCGCGGCGTGGCGCTGCGCGATCGGCTCCATGACGGCACTGGACTACCGGTCACGCTGATCAACGACGCCAGGGCCTTCACCCTCGCCGAAGGCACCGTCGGCGCCGGTGCCGGACTGCCGATCGTGGCGTGCTTGACCCTCGGTACGGGAATCGGCGGTGGCATCATCATCGACGGCAAGGTCTTCATGGGGGCGACCGGCATCGCCGGGGAGATCGCCCACCAAACCGTGCTGCCCGACGGACCGGAATGCGGCTGCGGCAACAGGGGGTGCGCCGAGGGCCTGGCCCGTTCCGACGTACTGGCCGGCATGGCCGGAAAGGCCACGGTGCACGAGGTGTTCGATGGAGTCGCTGCGGGCGACCAGGAATGCGTCGACGCAGTGGAGACGGCGGCCAGATACATCGGCATCGCCCTGGCCAACGTCGTCACCGTCGTCGGGCCGCACCGCATCGTCGTGGGCGGAGGCATCGCGGCTGCGGGCGATGCGATCCTCGACCCGATCCGGCGTTGGACGAAGGCCCACGTGACGCTGACGCCTCACGACGAGATCGACATCGTGGCCGCGTCGCTCGGCCCTGAAGCCGGTGCCATCGGTGCCGCACTCGCCGCCGCAGGGGCTGCCGGCTGATCAGACCTCCGTCACCGACCACCCGCCGTCGACGGCGATCACCTGGCCGGTGATGAAACGCGCCTCGTCGGACAAGAGGAAAACGGCGAGATCGGCGGCGGCCGATGCCGGTATCAGGCCGCCGGCGAGCGGCTGCTTGGCGGCGGCGTACGCCACGCTGGCCGGGTCGTCCTGTGCCCGAGCCGACATCGGTGTGGCGACCAGGCCGGGCGCCATTGCATTCACGCGGATTCCGTCGGCGGCATAGGCCGCCGCCGTCGTACGGGTCAACGCCTCGATCGCGCCCTTCGCCGCCGCGTACCCGTGGGTGGCGAAGAGCGGCGACGGGCTCGAGGCCAGCACGCTCGACATCAGCACGATCGAGCCACGGAGATCGCCGGGTCGGGGGTGCGACCGCATGTGGCGCACAACCGGGGCCGTGATGGAGAACGCCGGAACCGTGTTGAGGTCCAGCGCTGCTGCAAGTCCGGACAGCGGTGCGGCGTCGATCGGCCCGTCACCCAGTTTCCGGGCGCTGGCGCCGGCAACGGCGAAGAGCCCGTCGATGCGGCCGAGCTCGTCGATGCACGCTGCCACCGCCGACGCGGTGCCGTCCTCGTCACGCAGGTCGGTGGCGCTCCAGCCGCAACGTCCGCCGGCAGCCGCGACGTCGGCAGCCAGCTCTTCGCACTGCGCCTCGTCGTGGGCGACGACGAAGACGGCAGCGCCCTCGACGGCGCATCGACGAGCCGCGGCGGCGGCCATCCCCGTTGCACCGGTGATGAGGCAGACCTTCCCGGCGAGGCGTGCAGACATGCGAACAGGTTGTAGCACATCGGCGCCCGTGTCCCCGCGGTCCGGTGGGACGCTGCGCCCGCTCGGGACGGTGCCGCACGACGGGAGGGGGCCGCCTGGTGGCAGCCCCCTCGGGTGCAGGCGCCGAGCTCGAGCTCAGACGAGGCGGTAGAACCGCCAGAGGTCGGCCTCGATGGGCAACACCTCGATGTCGCTGAAGCCGGCTTCGCGGGCGTACCTCCGCAGCGTGTCCGGGCGCATCACGGTGCCGGTGCCGGCGGAGCCGGCATGCGACATCCCGTCCGGCAGGCAGATGAAGTTGCTGAACCCGTACATCAGTTGCTCGATCTCGTCGCTGTCCGGCCCGAAGGCCTCCGACACCTTCTCGTCCATGACGATGACAACGCCGTCGTCTCCGGCGAGGCGTCGCATGGTGCGCAGCGTGGCGACCGGGTCGCCCATGTCGTGGATGCACTCGAATGCGGCCACGATGTCGTAGCTGCCCGCGATCCCGTTGTCACCTGCGTCGACGGCGTGGAAGCGGACGCGCTCCTCGACCCCGGCCTCGGCGGCGTGGCGCCGAGCCGCCTCGATGGACGGGACATCGAGATCGAAGCCGTCGACCGTCACCCCGGTGTAGCCCTGGGCGAGGCCGATGGCCGACCACCCGTGACCACATCCGATGTCGGCGACCCGCGCACCCGCCTCGAGACGGTTGCGCAACTCGGGCACCGAGCCGAACCACTCCTGTGCCAGCAGCTTGACGAAGAACGGTCGGTTCGCGTCGCCCTGTGATTCACGCATGTCGTCACCGAAGTCGTCCCATGGCACCCCGTGCCCGGTGCGGTGCGCATCGACGATGGCCGACAGCTTCATTCCGGCCGCCGAGATCATGCGAGCAAACGGTGCGACGTAGCTGAGGCTGAGGCGATCCGTGAGTGCTTCGGCATGGCCGGCCGGAACGCTGAAGCGACGATGGCCATTGCCGTGGGTTGCGGGCTCCAACTCCAGGATCCCCGAGACGACCTGCTGCTCGAGCCATTCCCTGGCGTACCGCTCCGTGGTGCCGGCGCGGTCGGCGAGTTGGGCCGAGGTGAGCGGGCCATGGTCGTGCAGCAGCTCGTAATAGCCGAGTCGGTCACCTACGTAGACGGCGAAGACATCGAACGCCCCGAGCACCGAGCCGAAGATGCGTTCGACGAGAGCGTCGGCCGTCTGCTGCTGGTCAATGGTGGTGGTCATGGTTGTGCTCCTCTGTCGGTGGGGGTGGTTGTGCCCCTGTTGTGTCGAGTTGGAAGGAGGATCGGCTGCTGGTCTGTCGATGCGCTGTCGTCTCGGTGGCGGGTGGCTTTCGTTGGAAGCCGCAAAGATCGCAACCATTTCCCGATGGCTGAGGCGTCGATCAGCCCGTAGGCGATGTGGGTCACGTCGTCCGCAGCGTCGAAGAACACGATCGTCGGCGATCTCTGCACGCCGTAGCGGCGAGCCAAGGCGGCGTCCTGGGTCACATCGACGATCCGGATACGGGCCGCCGTCGACGGGTCGGCGCGAGCAATGAACTCGAGTTGCGCCTGCGAGTCCTCGCCATCCGGGTCGATGAACACGAGTGCGGTGCCATCGGCCGGCGACGGGGTGCCCGGGAGGGCACGGATATCGGGCCGGCGGGACAGCTGTGTCATGTCGAGTCCTCCTCTGTGCTGAGTGGACTCTGTCAGTCGTGGATTACCGTCGCATTACCGGCCGTTGCCACGGCGGCAGCAGCAAGCTCCAGGGATCCGGCCGCCGATAGCGCCGCTCCCTCGCTGCGGAGCGCATCGCCGTTCTCGACGTCGAGGCTCAGCGCCCATTGCCGGGTGCGCTCGCGGGAAGGGAAGAGCGCCTCTCCGCGGGCGAGCCTCGCCTCGGCCGCTCCGGCGAGCCGCACGGCGGTTGCGACGTCTTCGCAGGCGGCGGCCAGCTGAGCGACGACGAGCAGATGGGCGGCGACGTCGCGGCCCGTGGAGCGGATCAGCACGTTGGCGCGGGCGAGATGCCCGGCCGCGGTGGCTCGATCGTCCCCGCGCAGTGCCGCCTGGGCAAGGAAGTGCATCACGCCGACGCGATGGTCGGGATTGATCGCAGCAGCGTCCCATGCTGCGAGCAACGCTTCGGCGCGTGCCTCGGCAGCCTCCAGCAACCCAGCTTCGAGATCGACCTGGATCAGCACCAGCTCTCCGTGGGAGAGCAACTCGGATCCGTGGCGGCGGGCCTCCTGCTGCGCTGCGGTCGCCAGGCGGCGGGCCTCCGCGATCTCCCCGATCTCACACTTGAGGTGAGCCAGGTTGGCGAGGGCGATGTGGGCGCTCGATCCGAGTCTGTGGTCTTGATCGATCTGCTGTTGGAGCAGGTCCATGGCGGCGTCCCAGTGACCCTGGAACGACTGCACGAGTGACTTGGCATTGAACGGCCGTGGCTCGCCGGTCGCGACCGCGATCGCATCCGCCCGGTCGTAGAGCTTCTGCGCTGCGGCGACGTCGCCCCCGGCGAAGAGGGTGAAGAAGCCGGCGCCGTTGAGCACACGAACTGCGACATCCGGATCGGCGGGGTCACCCCGCTCCAGCACTCGTTGCAGCCATGTGTGACCCTCCTGCCAGGTGCCGCGCCTGTACCAGTAGAGGAACGAGGCGCCGGCGATGATCGCCGCACGATCCGGATCGGTCTCGATGGTGCGCTCGAACGCACGGCGAATCTCGGCGAGCTCGGAGGCGACGCGGTCGAGATCGCCTGCGCTCACCGGGGCGGCCATGGCGGCGTCGACCAGATCTGCGTAATGGGCGGCGTGACGGCCCTCCACCAACCTCCGTTCCGTTGCATCGAGCTGCGTTGCGGCGAAGACGCGCACCGAGTCCAACATCCGGTAGCGGGTGCCGCCGGGCCCCTCCATGAGCTCGACGAGGGAGTGGTCGACGAGCGTGCTGAGGGCCGACAGCACGTCCGTGCCGGCGCCGGCGAGGGCTTCGGCGGCGTCCAGGCTCCACGAGGAGGCGAACGTCGACAGCACGCCGAACAGCTTCGTGGCATCTTCATCGAGCAGCTCCACGGACCAACCGATCGCCGCCTCGAGGCTCGCGTGATGGGAGGAGCGGTCTGCGGCATCGCTGCGGAGCAGCGTGAGACGCTCGTCGAGTCGCAGCGCGATGTCGTGGGGCGACAGGCTCGACAATCGGGTCGCCGCCAGCTCCACCGCCAGCGGCAGGCCGTCGAGGTCCCGTGCGATAGCCGCGACGGTGACGATGTCGTCGTCGCTCCACTCCCTCCCGGGACGAATGCGCGCTGCGGTGTCGAGAAACAATCGAACCGCCGGGGCAGCCGCTGCGGCCTCGGCGTCGGCGCCGACCGCAGGCACGATCAGTGGATCGAGCCGGTAGCGAAACTCGGCGGAGATGCCGAGCGGCACGCGGCTCGTGGCGAGGACGGTGAGGTAGGGGCAGTGCGCCAGCAGGGCTGCGGCCACCCGACCGGCGTCGTCGACGAGATGTTCGCAGTTGTCGATCACGAGCAGCCTCCGCTGCCTACGTAGCCGGTCGGCCATGGTGGCGACCAGGTCGCGTCCTGGCTCTGATCGAATGCGGAGCGTGTGAGCAACCGCCAACTCGGCGGCCCCGTCGCCGCGGACGGGGGAGAGGTCGATCCACCACACACCATCCGGGTAGTCGGAGAGCGCCCGGCGTCCCGTCTCGAGAACGAGCCGGGTCTTGCCGGCCCCTGCCGGCCCGAGCACGGTCACGAGGCGTTCCGAGGCGAGGGCTTCCAACACCCTCGCCACGTCGGTGTCGCGCCCGATCGGTTGCGGTGCCACCGGTAGGTTGCCGTCGGCCTTGGTCGCCGGGGCCGCTTCAATCGGCTCTTCGAGAAGGATGGCCGCTTCGAGCTCTCGCGTTTCCGGCGATGGCTCGAGTCCGCGGTCGCCCAGCTCGCCCGCCAGCTCGTTGTAGGCGGCCAGTGCCTCGGGTCGCCGCCCGTCGGCCGCAAGAGCCAGCATCAGTGCCCGCACCGCATCCTCGGCCTCCGGCTCCTCGGCCACCAGCCCCTGCAGCATCGGCACAGCCGCCGATGCACGACCGGTGGCGATCAGCGCTTCGCCCAACACGATGGCGGTGCGACGCCGCAGTCGTTCCAGCTCGGCACGCTCCAAGTTGAGCAAGTCGAGGTCCCGGACCTCCAGGAACGGCTCAGCGGTCCACAGCGCCAGTGCCTGCCGGGCCAGATCCACAGCCGAGTGAGGCGGTGCGTCGCCGGCGGCGCTCGCCAGCGAGCGGAATCGCACGACGTCGATCGCATCGTCGTCGATGTCGAGCCGGTAGCCGCCGGCGGCGAACGCCACGTACGCCCCGGCAGGCTCGAGCGCACGGCGCAGGTGTGAGATGCGGACGCGCAGCGACCGAATTGCCGCATCCGCGTCGTGGTCGGGCCACAAGTGCGTGATCAGCACGTCGCTCGGTATCGTCGTGCCGGGTGTGGCGGCGAGCGCCGTCAGAACGGCCCGCTCCTTTGCGCCGCGGATGGCAACAGGACCGCCTGCCGCGTGAACGGCCAACTCGCCGAAGAGGTTGATCTCCACGCAGGAACCCTACGTGGCGACCGGTACCGGCCGGTAACCCGTTGGTAACCGGCCGCTGCGACCCTGCAAGGACACAACTTCGGAGGAGCACACAGATGAAGACCGCACAGGTGACGGCGACGACCGTTGAGGTGGCGAGCGGGGAGGATCGCGCGACCGCCGCAGCCATGGTCCGGGAACGGGCGATGTGGGTGGCGGCGGTGCACGCCGTCGGGATCGTGGACGGCGTGCGTCCCGGACCCGGTGAGCTCCACGACCCGGCTGCGTTCTATGCACCGCCGGAAGGCCGGTTGCTGCTGGCCAAGTGGGACGGCTATCCCGCCGGCGCCGCCGGGTTGCGGGTCGCCGAGCCCGGCCGGATCGTCGAGCTGCGGCGTTGCTTCGTCGACCTCGCCCACCGCCGCCGCGGTGTCGGCACGGCTCTCGCCGCCGCGGCCCTCGAGCACGCCGCAGACCTGGGCGCCGATACCCTTCGTGTCGACGTGGCGCTCCCGTACGTCGATGCGGCGCAGCGAATCGTCGGAGACCTCGGATTCGTCATCGGCGACACGGTGAGGATGGAGCCGCTGGCGAGGCAGCTACGGATCGAGGTGAGCGTCTCGTAGCCGGCGACAAACGGGAAGCTCCCGTCCGGAGAGAGGCTATACTCTCGGACAGATCTTCCCGATCGAGTTCCCGCTTACCCGGAGCCATCACCGTATTGCGGTGTGGTGTTGTGAGCGGAGCAACTCACCCGGGGTCGGCGGCCGTCCGAGGACGGCGCCGACTTTCGCGTGTAGAGCAGCAACAGAAGAGAGAAGGCACGTGCCGACCGTACAGCAGTTGGTCCGAAAAGGACGTACGCCGAAGTCGAAAAAGACGAAGACCCTGGGCCTCGCCGGCTCCCCGCAGCGGCGTGGTGTGTGTACTCGCGTCTACACGGTCACCCCCAAGAAGCCGAACTCGGCGCTTCGCAAGGTGGCACGTGTCCGGCTCACCTCCCAGATCGAGGTGACTGCGTACATCCCGGGTGAGGGCCACAACTTGCAGGAGCACTCGATCGTGCTCGTCCGCGGCGGTCGTGTGAAGGACCTGCCCGGGGTGCGTTACAAGGTCATCCGCGGTGCGCTCGACGCCGCCGGTGTCGACGGTCGCAAGCAGTCCCGTTCCCGCTACGGCGCCAAGAAGGACAACTAGAGATGCGCAGAGCCCCAGCAGAAGTTCGCAACCTCGAGCCCGATCCCGTCTACCGGAGCGTGCTCGTCACCCAGGTCATCAACAAGGTGCTGTGGCGCGGCAAGAAGGGCGCCGCCCGCCGCATCGTCTACGGTGCCTTGGAGATCGTCGACAAGCGCACGGGCGGCGACCCGTTGCAGACGCTGAAGCAGGCGATCGACAACGTGCGCCCGTCGGTCGAGGTCCGGTCGCGCCGCGTCGGGGGATCGTCATACCAGGTGCCTGTCGAGGTGCGCCCCCGCCGCGCCCAAACCCTGGCCGTGCGCTGGCTGGTGGAGTTCGCCCGCAAGCGCAAGGAGAACACGATGGCCGAGCGTCTGGCCAACGAGATCCTCGACGCCGCCAACCGCACCGGCGCCGCCGTCAAGCGCCGCGAGGATGTCCACAAGATGGCGGAGTCCAACAAGGCATTCGCCCACTACCGCTGGTAACGCCGGGAGCCCGAACGGCACCCTGGCCCCGAACACCGTCAACTCAGAGGCCGCACCATCACCCGTCGGTCGCGCCAGGAAACGCAGCACAGAAGAGACTGAACATGGCACGCACAATCAAGCTCGACACGGTCCGCAACATCGGGATCATGGCCCACATCGATGCGGGCAAGACCACGACGACCGAGCGCATCCTCTACTACACGGGTCGCACCTACAAGATGGGTGAGGTTCACGAGGGCGCCGCCGTCATGGACTGGATGGAGCAGGAGCAGGAGCGGGGCATCACCATCACGTCGGCTGCGACCACCGCACAGTGGCTGGACCACACGATCAACATCATCGACACACCCGGTCACGTCGACTTCACCGTCGAGGTCGAGCGCTCGTTGCGGGTCCTCGACGGTGCCGTGGCGGTCTTCGATGCCGTTTCCGGCGTCGAGCCGCAGTCTGAGACGGTGTGGCGCCAGGCCGACAAGTACGGGGTCCCTCGTATCTGTTTCATCAACAAGATGGATCGGGTGGGTGCCGACTACTTCGCCGCCGTCGACTCGATCGTGGAGCGTCTCGGCGGCAATCCGGTCCCCATCCAGATTCCCATCGGTGCCGAGGCGGGGTTCCGCGGTGTGATCGACCTCGTCGAGATGAAGGCGATCGTCTGGCATGACGACGAGGGCAAGGAGCGCGAGATCGTCGAGATCCCTGCCGAGCACGTAGAAGAGGCCGCCGAGTGGCACAGCAAGATGCTCGATGTGGTGGCGTCCGAGGACGAGGAGCTCCTCGAGAAGTATCTCGAGGATGCGGACCTGGAGCCGGACGAGATCCGCAAGGTGATTCGCACGGGAACGATCAATCGCGATTTCGTGCCCGTGATGTGCGGGTCGGCATTCAAGAACAAGGGCGTGCAGCCCCTGCTCGACGCCGTCGTGGCCTACCTCCCCAGCCCCCTCGACCTGCCCCCGATGCAGGGTTTCGAGCCGGGCAAGGAGAGCGTGCTGATGGAGCGCCCTCCCTCCGACGATGCTCCGTTCAGCGCACTTGCGTTCAAGATCATGAGCGACCCGTACGTCGGCAAGCTCACGTACTTTCGGGTCTACTCGGGCCACGCCAACAAGGGCGACGCCGTGGTCAACACCACCAACGGCAAGAAGGAGCGCCTCGGCCGTCTGCTACGGATGCACGCCGCCAAGCAGGAGGACATCGAAGAGATCTTCACCGGCGACATCGTTGCCGCTGTCGGGCTCAAGCACACCAAGACCGGTGACACGCTGGCGGCGCCCAACGCCGCCATCCAGCTGGAGTCGATGACATTCCCCGACCCGGTGATCGCCGTGGCGATCGAGCCGAAGACCAAGGGCGATCAGGACAAGCTCGGCGAGGCGCTGGCGCGCCTGTCGGAGGAGGACCCGACGTTCCGTGTGCACTCGGACGAGGACACCGGCCAAACCATCATCGAAGGAATGGGCGAGCTCCACCTCGAGGTGATCGTCGACCGGTTGCTCAGGGAGTTCAAGGTCGACGCCAACGTCGGTCGCCCTCAGGTCGCCTATCGCGAGTCCGTCAAGCGGCACGTGCGCAAGATCGAGGGCAAGCTGAAGCGCCAGACCGGTGGCTCCGGCATGTACGGGCATGTCGTCATCGACCTCGAGCCGCTCGCCCCGGGGAGTGGATTCGAGTTCGAGGACAAGGTCCGCGGAGGCAACGTGCCGCGGGAGTACATCCCGGCGGTGGAGAAGGGCATGCGCGATGCGCTCGACGGCGGCATCCTCGCCGGCTACCCGCTCGTCGACCTCAAGGCAACGCTCACCGACGGGTCGAGCCACGCCGTCGACTCCAACGAGATGGCGTTCCGCATCGCCGGTTCGATGGCGTTGCAGGAGGCGGCACGTGCTGCCGGTGTGAAGCTGCTCGAGCCGATGATGGAGGTCGAGGTCGTCACGCCCGAGGACTACATGGGTGACGTCATCGGCGACCTGTCGGCACGGCGTGCCAAGGTGGAGTCGATGGACTCCCGCGGCAACGCCCGGGTGGTACGGGCCCTGGCCCCGCTGGCCGAGATGTTCGGGTACGCCACGGACCTGCGGTCCCGTACCCAGGGCCGGGCCACGTACACCATGCAGTTCCACAGCTACCAGGAAGCCCCCACCGCCACCGCACAGGAGATCGTCGCCAAGGCCCGCGGCGAGTAGCCCACCGTCGCGGCTCCTCCGTGCCGCACGGGATGCGGCTCCGTCACGGCGCCGCGGGCGAGATGGTGGCGCGGCAGGCGTGCCGCTTCGGCCGAGGCACGTCGCACCTGCATTGCGTCTGCCGGGGATCTGCGTTGATTCCACGATGGGCGTGTCAACGATGGGTCAATGGACGCATGTCTCGTACCCATCGCCGGCACGAGCACGCAATGCCTTGTCGGCCTTGCCGCGGCGGTCAGGGTGATTCGCAGCCGCGAGCGCAGACCGGTGCCCTGCGGGATTTGCCACTCCGAAAACGGGAGCACTACCATTCCCGTTCGCCGCAGGCATTCGTCTGCGCGCAATCCGTACGTTTTCGACGGTTGGGTACCGCTGTGCCCGGCCCCTGCCAAACCCGCGATGTACCCCGGGTACCGCTCGCCAGGTGGCGGGTCTCAGTTCCCGCGCGAGGGAGCTTCGGACTCCGCCACGTGACGCGTCCCGGACGGTTGCATCAACCGACCGAGAGACAGGACAGCACCGTGGCTAACGAGCACCGGATTCGGATCCGCCTCAAGGCCTACGACCATTCTGTGGTCGACGAATCGGCGCGCAAGATCGCCGAGACGGTGGTCCGTACCCAAGCCAAGATCAAGGGTCCGGTCCCGTTGCCGACGAAGATTCACCGTTACACGGTGATTCGCGGCCCCCACGTCGACAAGACCAGTCGTGAGCACTTCGAGATGCGCATTCACAAGCGTCTGATCGACATTCTCGAACCGACGCCCAAGACGGTCGACTCCCTGATGCGGCTGGACCTTCCCGCCGGTGTCGAGGTGGAGATCAAGACATGAAGGCCATCATCGGCGAGAAGCTCGGGATGACCCAGGTGTTCGACGACGACTCGCGCATCGTCCCCGTCACGGTGATCAAGGCCGGACCCGTTCGCATCACGCAGGTGAAGACACCCGAGAAGGACGGCTACGCCGCAGTCCAGATCTCGTTCAAGGAGTTGCGGGCGAAGCACGTCAACCGCGCCCAGGCCGGCCACTTCGGCCGGGCCGGTGTTGCCCCGTCGAAGCACATCGTCGAGGTGCGCGTCGACGATCCGAGCAAGTACGAGATCGGCCAAGAGGTCAACGTGGGTGACATCTTCGCCGCGGGCCAGAAGGCAGACGTGACCGGTGTGTCCAAGGGCAAGGGATTCGCCGGATCCATCAAGCGTCACAACTTCAAGGGTCAGGGCGCTTCGCACGGCGCTCACAAGATCCACCGAGCCCCCGGGGCGATCGGTGCCTGCGCCACCCCTGCACGGGTCTTCAAGGGCAAGCGCATGCCGGGTCGAATGGGCGGCGACAAGACGACCGTGATGAACCTCGACGTCGTCCAGGTGGACGCAGAGCGCAACCTGCTGATGGTTCGCGGCGCCGTGCCCGGGCCCAAGGGCGCAGTGCTCGTGATCCGGGAGGCGGTGAAGGCCAGTGCCTGAGAAGCTGACCGCCGAACTGTTCGACGCATCCGGGACCCGCAAGGGCGAGGTTGAGCTGGCTGAGGCCATCTTCGGCATCGAGCCCAACGTTCCGGTCATGCACCAGGTGGTGACCGCACAGCTGGCTGCGGCACGTTCCGGCACGGCGTCGACGAAGACCCGGTCCGAAGTCCGCGGTGGCGGCGCAAAGCCATGGCGTCAGAAGGGCCTGGGTCGTGCCCGTCACGGTTCCACGCGTTCGCCGCAGTGGGCCGGCGGCGGTGTCGCCCACGGGCCCAAGCCCCGCAGCTATGCCCAACGCACGCCCAAGAAGATGCGGCGCCTGGCGCTCCGCTCAGCCCTGTCGACCCGGGCCGCCGGCGGCCAGATCAAGGTGGTCGAGACGTTCGACGACTGGACCGAGCCGAAGACAAAGCAGGCCGTGGCCCTGCTCGAAGCGATGGGCGTGTCGGGCAAGGTACTGCTGATCGCCGAGGACCACGAGCGGACGGCGATCAAGTCGTTCCGCAACCTCGACCACGTCATCGCCAGCAACCTGGGTCAGGCCAACACCTATGACGTTCTCTGGGCCGACACCGTCGTCATGAGCCAGGGCACGTTGAACCTGGGCCAGGCCGCTCCGCGAGGGACCGAA
The DNA here is from genome assembly GCA_965216945.1 of Acidimicrobiia bacterium. Taxonomy (GTDB): domain Bacteria; phylum Actinomycetota; class Acidimicrobiia; order Spongiisociales; family UBA5794; genus DATHZQ01. Next base: position 2,626,720 of record CBDCGU010000003.1, read on the forward strand.
GAGCACGCCGAGGGCGTGCGCGGAACGGCAGAAGCGTCGGCTTCGGCAACCACTTCGGCGGCAGCCGGCGGGGCGACGTCTGCGGTCTCGGCGAACACCGGTGCCGACGATGTCGCACGTGATGTCGAAGGATCACACGAGGAGTCCTCCACATGAAGAAGAACCCTCGCGACGTGATCCTCGCTCCGGTTGTCTCGGAGAAGTCTTACGACCTCATCCAGTTCAACAACACGTACACGTTCGTCGTCGACAAGCGCACCAACAAGACCGAGGTGCGGCAGGCCGTTGAAGAGATCTTCGACGTCAAGGTCGTCGGCGTGAACACCATCAACCGCAAAGGCAAGCGCAAGCGCACCGGCTACGTGATCGGCAGGCGTGCCGACACCAAACGGGCGCTCGTCCGGCTCGCCGACGGCGATTCGATCGACATCTTCGAGGTGTGACGACATGGGTGTGAAGAAACTCAAGCCAACATCCCCGGGTCGCCGCTTCCAGACCGTCTCGGATTTCGACACGGTCACGAAGGGGAAGCCGGAGAAGTCGCTGCTCGACAAGCAGAAGCGCTCGTCCGGACGCAACGCCTACGGTCGCATCACGTCGCGTCACCGCGGCGGTGGCCACAAGCGGCGCTACCGCGTCGTCGACTTCCGGCGCACCAAGGACGGTGTGCCCGCCAAGGTCGCCGCCATCGAATACGACCCGAACCGGAACGCCCGTCTGGCGCTGCTCCACTACGTCGATGGCGAGAAGCGCTACATCCTCGCTCCCGTCGGACTGAAGCCCGGCGACATGCTCGCCTCCGGCGCCGGCGCTGAGATCCGCCCTGGCAACGCACTACCACTCCGCAACATCCCAACCGGCACCGTGGTGCATGCCGTCGAGATGCGGCCGGGTGGCGGAGCCAAGATGGGCAGGGCCGCCGGTACCGCCATCCAGCTCATGTCGAAGGAATCGAACATGGCCCTGCTTCGTCTCCCCTCGGGTGAGATGCGCCAGGTGCCGCTCGATTGCAGAGCCACCGTCGGACAGGTGGGCAACACCGAAGCCGAGCTCGTCAAGATCGGCAAGGCCGGCCGCAACCGTTGGAAGGGCAAGCGCCCCCAGACCCGTGGAGTCGCCATGAACCCCGTCGACCACCCCTTGGGCGGCGGCGAGGGCCGCAGCTCGGGTGGTCGCCACCCGGTGAGCCCGTGGGGCAAACCGGAAGGCCGCACCCGCAAGAAGAACAAGGCGAGCGACAAGTACATCGTCCGCCGCAGGAGCAAGAAGGGCAGGAGGTAGCCGATGGCACGAAGCCTGAAGAAAGGCCCGTTCGTCGACGAGCACCTTCTGCGGAAGGTCGAGGCGGCCAACGATCGCAACGAGAAGAAGGTCATCCGGACGTGGAGCAGGCGCTCGACGATCTTGCCGGAGATGGTTGGTCACACGATCGCGGTTCACGACGGTCGCAAGCACATCCCGGTGTACATCAGCGAGTCCATGGTCGGGCACAAGCTCGGCGAGTTTGCGCCAACGCGGACGTTCCGCGGCCATTCCGGCGAGAAATCTGCGAGGCGCAGATGAAGGTCCGCGCCCAAGCCAAGTACATCCGGCAGTCGCCGTACAAGGTGCGCCGTGTGCTCGATCTGGTGCGTGGCATGCCGGTCGAGGACGCCCGCGACGTACTGGCGTTCACGAACCGCCGTGCTGCCGGCACGATCCTGAAGGTGCTGGACTCCGCAGTGGCCAACGCCGAGCACAACTTTGCGCTCGACGAAGAGGATCTCTACATCAGCGAAGCGTTCGCCGACGAGGGCCCCACGCTCAAGCGGTATCGCCCGCGCGCCCGCGGCCGGGCCACTCGCATCCGCAAGCGCACCAGCCACATCACGATCGTCGTCGCCGACGAAGAGGAGACTGAGTAATGGGACAGAAGATCCACCCGTACGGTCTTCGCCTCGGCATCGTCACCGACTGGAAGTCGCGCTGGTACAGCGAGAAGGGCTATGCGTTCCAGGTCAACCAGGACCACCAGATCCGCAAGTACCTGCTGGGCGAGCTGCGCCGTGGCGCCGTCTCGCGCATCGACATCGAGCGCATCGGCACCCACAAGGTGCAGGTCGACGTCCACACCGGTCGTCCGGGGGTCGTGATCGGGCGCGGAGGCTCCGAGGCCGAGCGGCTGCGCTCCGGTCTGGAGAAGCTGACCGACCGCATCGTGAAGTTCAACGTCATCGAGGTCCAGAACGTCGAGCTCGATGCGACTCTGCTCGCCCGGAGCGTCGCCGACCAGCTCGAAGGACGTGTCTCGTTCCGTCGGGCCATGAAACGGGCCGTCGCCACCGCGCTCAAGGCGGGTGCCGAGGGTGTGCGTGTCCAGGCCTCCGGCCGTCTCGGCGGGTCCGACATGGGCCGCCGCGAGTGGTACCTCGAGGGCCGGGTCCCGCTGCACACGCTGCGGGCCGACATCGACTACGGCAAGGCGACGGCCCGTACGACGGTCGGAGCGATCGGCGTCCAGGTGTGGGTCTACAAGGGCGACCTGCTTCCGTCGGCGGCGAGCAGCCGCGAGAAGATCGCCGCCGAGGCACGCCTCGCCGCCGGCGGTCCGGCCAAGCGCCGCCGCTCGGCCAAGTCACGTGCCGAGGCTGCGGCGGGGGAGAGCGGTCCCCGGCTCATCGAAGCCGGTGGCGGAAAGCGAATCGTCGAGGCCGGTGGTGGCAAGCGCCGCAGCGGTGGGCGGCGGCTCATCGAGGCCGGGGGTGGTCGCAGGCTGACCACGACCGACGCCGCCAGCGAGTTCGAAGCGGCCCGCGAGGAGGCCACGGAGACGCTCCCGGCCCGCGAGGGGGCGGAGAACGCCGCACCACCGGTGCCGGCTGCCGACGAGGTCGCCGTCCCGGATATCACCGAAGAGACGCCCGACGTCGCAGCGTCGGATCAGACCGGCGAATCTGCGGAGGCGGAATCTGCGGAGGCGGAATCTGTGGCTGCGGAATCTGTGGCTGCGGAATCTGTGGAGGCGGAATCTGCTCCGGAGGCTCCCGAAGCGTCCGCCGCGACGGCCCCCCCGGAGGCGTCCGCTGACGAAGCGCCTGGATCCGACGTGTCGGAGGACGGCGACGACAGCGCCGAGGCCGAGAAGTCCGAAGGTGGTGACGTCTGATGCTCATGCCAAAGCGCACCAAGTACCGCAAGACCCAGAAGGGTCGGATGACGGGCAAGGCCAAGGCCGGCACCCGAGTCACGTTCGGTGACTACGGGCTGCAGGCGCAGGAGTCGGGCTGGATCACGTCACGGCAGATCGAGGCGGCTCGTATCGCAATGACCCGTGCGATCAAGCGTGGCGGCAAGGTGTGGATCAACATCTTCCCGGACAAGCCGATCACCGAGAAGCCCGCCGAGACTCGCATGGGCTCCGGCAAGGGCAACCCCGAGTACTGGGTTGCGGTGATCAAGCCGGGCCGTGTCATGTTCGAGATGTCGGGCGTCGACGAAGAGCTGGCTCGCGAAGCCATGCGCCTGGCGGCACACAAGCTGCCGGTCAAGACCCGCTTCGTGGCTCGGGAGGACATATGAAGGCTCTCGAACTTCGGAACAACAGCTATTCAGAGCTGGTCGAGCTGCTGGACGAGGCGAAGGAGGAGCTCTTCAACCTGCGCTTCCAGCTCGCCACGAACCAGCTCGACAACACGACCCGCCTCCGTGAGGTGCGGCGTGAGATCGCACGGATTCGCACCGTCATGCGTGAGCAGGAAATCGCAGCGTGGCGTCAGCAGCAGGAGGCCGGACAGTGACAGAACGAGCGCAGCGCAAGGTGCGCCAGGGGATCGTGGTCTCCGACTCCCGTGACAAGACCGTCACGGTGGAGGTCGCCGGTACCAAGCGTCACCGCAAGTACGGCAAGACGATGCCGACCCGCAAGCGCTACCACGCCCACGACGAGACCAACAACGCTCGGCTGGGTGACACGGTGCGCATCGAGGAGACGCGTCCGCTGTCGAAGACGAAGCGGTGGCGTGTCGCCGCCGTCGTGGAGCGTGCCCGATGATCCAGCAGGAGAGCCGCCTGCGGGTGGCAGACAACACGGGTGCGCGCGAGGTGCTCTGTATCCGGGTGCTCGGCGGGTCCCGCCGCCGCTACGCCCACCTCGGCGACGTCATCGTGGGCACCGTCAAGGATGCGACACCCGGCGGCACGGTCAAGAAGGGCGAGGTCGTCAAGGCCGTCGTCGTGCGCACCCGCAAGGAGAGCCGTCGCAACGACGGTACGTACATCCGATTCGACGACAACGCATGCGTGATCATCAACGATCAGCAACAACCGCGCGGCACCCGGATCTTCGGTCCCGTGGGTCGGGAGCTGCGGGACAAGAAGTTCATGCGCATCGTGTCGCTGGCTCCGGAGGTGCTCTGATGAAGATCAAGAGTGGAGACACGGTGAAGGTCATCGCCGGCAAGGACAAGGGCGTCGAGAGCAAGGTCGCTCGGGTCCTCGCCGACCAGAACAAGGTCATCGTCGAGGGTGTCGCCACCGCCAAACGGCATCAGCGCCCGACGGGCCAGACGATGCAGGGCGGCATCATCGACAAGGACATGCCGATCGACGTGTCCAACGTCATGATCGTGTGCCCCGAATGTGGGCCGACCCGCATCGGAGCCCGCTTCGACGACGACGGACGCAAGTACCGCGTCTGCCGCAAGTGCGGGAGTGATCTCTGATGGTGCCCCGTCTCAAGCAGCAGTACCAGGACGAGATCCAGGCGAAGCTCAAGGAGGAGCTGGGTCTCGACAACATCATGCAGGTGCCGCGTCTGGTGAAGATCAACGTCAACATGGGTCTGGGCGATGCGGCTCAAGACTCCAAGCTCGTCGACTCGGCCGTCGAGGAGATGCGGACCATCACCGGGCAGCACCCGAAGGTGAATCGGGCCCGCAAGTCGATCGCCAACTTCAAGCTTCGTGAGGGGATGCCCATCGGTGCATCGGTCACGCTGCGCGGCGACCGCATGTGGGAGTTCTTCGATCGGCTCGTAGCCCTGGCCATACCGCGGATCAGAGACTTCCGCGGGCTCAATCCGCGCGGTTTCGACGGCCGTGGCAACTACAGCTTCGGTGTGACCGAGCAGCTGATCTTCCCGGAGATCGAATACGACAAGGTGGCGAAGGTTCGTGGCATGGACATCACCTTCGTGACGACCGCAACCAACGACGACCAAGGACGGGCGCTGCTGGCAGCGTTCGGATTCCCGTTCCGTCAGCAGGCAGGTGTGTGATGGCGAAGAAATCGAAGATCGCCAAGAACAACCGGCGGAAGGTGCTGGCCGAGCGCTACAAGGAGCGCCGCGCCGAGCTCATCGCCGTGATCAAGAGCCCGGATACGACGTACGAGCAGAAGCGTGAGGCCTACCAGGCCATCGCCAAGATGCCGCGCGACGCCAGCGCAACCCGCTACCGCAACCGGTGTGGCGTCAGCGGCCGGCCCCGTGGCTACTTCCGCAAGTTCGGCATGTCCCGCCTGGCCGTCCGTGAGCTGGCGCACAACGGGGAGCTGCCCGGAGTGAGAAAGGCATCGTGGTAACCGTGTTCACCGATCCAATCTCCGATCTCCTCACCCGGATCCGCAACGCCAACTTGGCGCTGCATTCGGAGGTGCGCCTGCCGTCGTCGAAGATGAAGGAAGGCATCGCCGAGATCCTCGCCGCCGAGGGCTATGTGGACAGCTTCAAGGTCGAGGACGCCAACGTTGGCCGTGAGCTGACGATCCGGCTGCGCTACGGCGACGACCGCGCCAGGGTGCTGCAGGGCATCAAGCGTGTGTCGCGTCCGGGCAACCGCGTGTACAAGCCCGCACGCGGTCTCAGCCGTGTGCAGGGTGGCCTCGGCGTTGCGATCGTGTCGACGTCGCAGGGCTTGTTGACAGACCGTGAGGCCCGTCGCCGCAATGTCGGCGGCGAGGTCGTGTGTGAGGTGTGGTGAGCCCATGAGTCGCATCGGCAACAACCCGATCGAGCTGCCCTCCGGCGTCGATGTCGCCATCGACGGCAGCCACGTGACGGTGAAGGGCCCCAAGGGGAGCCTGGACCGCACGTTGGACGAGCGGATCAGCGTCTCGCTCGAGGATGGAACCATCACGCTGCAGCGGTCCGACGACGAACGGGAATCACGGGCGCTGCACGGGCTGTCCCGGGCGCTGGTCAACAACATGGTCGTCGGGGTCTCCGAGGGCTACTCGAAGGAGTTGCAGGCCGTGGGAGTTGGCTATCGCGCCAACCTCCAGGGTCGCAAGCTCGAGCTCCAGGTGGGCTTCTCGCATCCCGTCGTCGTCGAGGCCCCTGACGGCATCGACTTCCAGGTGCCCGAGCCAACCAAGATCATCGTCAGCGGGATCGACAAGGAATTGGTCGGTCAGACGGCCGCCAACATCCGCCAGATCCGCCCCCCCGAGCCCTACAAGGGCAAGGGCATCCGCTATGCCGATGAGCACGTGCGGCGCAAGGCCGGTAAGGCAGGTATTGCATGAGAGGCTCCAGAACCGACGCACGACGCCGTCGCCATACCCGAGTCCGCAAGCGAGTGCATGGCACTGCCGAGCGGCCCCGGCTGGCGGTGTTCCGCAGCAACAAGTACATCTACGCCCAAGTCATCGATGACGACGCCGGCCACACGCTGGCTTCGGCATCCTCACGGGAGCCGACCATCGCCGCCAAGACGCTCAGCGTGGAGACGGCCGCCGAGGTCGGCAAGCTGGTCGCGGCCCGTGCGAGCGAAGCCGGTGTCGACTCGGTCGTCTTCGATCGGGGTGGGTACCAGTTCCATGGACGCATCAAGGCCCTGGCCGATGCGGCCCGCAAAGGAGGGCTCGAGTTCTGATGAGCACTCCTGGCATCAAGTCAAACGCAAGGAGCACGAGGTGACGAGGAGATCCGACCGCAACCGCGACTCGGAGTTCGACGAGCGGGTGATCGCGATCAACCGGGTGGCCAAGGTCGTCAAGGGTGGCCGCCGGTTCTCGTTCACCGCGCTCGTGACTGTGGGGAACGGCAAGGGCCGAGTTGGCATCGGCTACGGCAAGGCCAAAGAAGTCCCGACCGCCATCCAGAAGGGCATCGAGATCGCCCGCAAGAGCATGGTGGACGTGCCCATGGCCGGCACGACGATCATCCATCAGGTGATCGGGGAGCAGGGTGCGTCCCGCGTCCTGCTCAAGCCGGCTGCGCCCGGTACCGGTGTCATCGCAGGTGGCGCCGTGCGCCAGATCCTCGAGGCCGCCGGGATTCGCGACGTCCTGGCCAAGTCACTCGGCTCACCGACGCACATCAACGTGGCCCGCGCCACCATCGCGGCGATCGAAGGGCAGCGGCGACCCGACGAGGTTGCCCGCGCCCGGGGCAAGAAGCCCGAGGACATCTTCCCGCCGGCGTTGCTGGCCGCCTATCGCTCTGCCGAGCTCATGAAGACCCAGGTGGGTGAGTGACGATGGCCGGCACGCTCAAGATCACGCTCGTGAAGAGCACGATCGGCGAGAAGCCGAAGACGCGCGCCACCGTCGAGAGCCTCGGGCTGCGCAAGATCCGCCAATCGGTGGAGCGGCCCGACACGCCTGATGTGCGCGGCATGGTCTTTCGCGCCAAGCACCTGCTCGACGTCGAGGAGATCTGATGAAGCTGCACCACCTGAAGCCCGCCGAGGGCTCCAAGAAATCGAAGGTTCGCGTCGGTCGCGGCGAGCGCGGCAGGCGAGGCAAGACCGCCGGACGCGGCACCAAGGGCCAGAAGGCCCGCAGCAAGGTGCGCCCCGGCTTCGAGGGCGGCCAGATGCCGTTGCAGCGACGCCTGCCGAAGCTGAAGGGCTTCAAGAACCGCAACAAGGAATACTTTGCGCTGATCAATGTCGAACGCCTCGCCGAGTTCGAATCGGGCGACGTGATCACCCCCGACGTGCTGCGGGAACGCGGCATGGTGAAACATCGCGGCCGTGTGAAGGTTCTCGGAAATGGTGAACTCGACATCGCGGTGACGGTGAAGGCGCATGCCTTCAGCCTCGGCGCCGTCGAGAAGATCAAGGCTGCCGGCGGCACCGCGGAGGTCGTGGAGTGAGGGATCTCGCTCCAAGCTGGCCCAGAAGTACGTAGCCCCAACAACTAATCTCTGACAACCAGGACACAGGACCCCACCCAATGCTCTCTGTCTTTCGCAACATGTTCCGGATCCCCGACCTCCGGAACAAGATCCTGTTCACGCTGTTCATCTTCGCCATCTACCGGCTCGGGGCCGCCGTCCCGGTGCCGGGGGTCGATCTGGACCGGGTGCAGACCTTTGCGAACCAGCAGGAGCAGGCCGGCTTCGTCGGCATCCTCAACCTGTTCAGCGGCGGAGCACTGGAGACCATGTCGGTCTTCGCCCTGGGGATCATGCCGTACATCACGGCGTCGATCATCATGCAGCTGCTGGCCGTGGTCATCCCCCGCCTGCAGGCCCTGCAGGATGAAGGCGAGTCGGGCCGCAAGGTCATCACCCAATGGACGCGCTACGTCACCGTGGCACTGGCGCTCATCCAGTCGACCGGATTCACGTTCCTGTTCCACTCCGGCCAGTTCACGGGCGGCGTCGACCTGATCCCCGACTACACGCTGCGCAACGTGCTGACGATCGTCATCACGATGACGGCCGGTACGGCGCTGATCATGTGGCTCGGCGAGCTCATCACTCAGCGAGGCATCGGCAACGGCATGTCGCTGATCATCTTCGTCAGCATCGTCAGCCAGCTCCCCAGCCAGCTCGGAATCCTTCAGGCGAACTCGTCGACCTTCCAGTTCCTCGCCGTGATCGTGCTGATGCTGGTCCTCACCGTGGGGATCATCTTCATCGACCAGGGACAGCGTCGCATCCCCATCTCGTTCTCCCGTCGGGTGCGCGGCCGCAAGGTGCTGGGGGGACAGAACACGTACATCCCGCTCAAGGTCAACATGGCCGGCGTCATCCCCGTCATCTTCGCCACGAGCATCATGTACTTCCCGGTGCTGGCATCGTCGGCGATCCCGTCCGACGGGTGGGGGGCGACGGTCCGCGACTGGATCGATCGCAACCTCATCGGCACGGGCGGCCACGGTGGTTTCAGTCCGACTCTCCCGTACATCATCGTGCTGGCTCTGCTGGTCGTGTTCTTCACGTACTTCTACACGGCGATCCAGTTCGATCCGGAGCGTCAAGCCGAGACCATCCAGCGCCAGGGTGGCTTCATCCCGGGCATTCGTCCCGGCCGAGCGACGGTTCGCCATCTGGAGCACGTCCTGAGCCGTATCACGCTTCCCGGTTCGATCTACCTGGCGTTCGTTGCGGTGGCGCCGTCGCTCATGGGATGGGCGTGGGACATCCCGGTCGGGCTGTCGGGGATCTCGATCCTGATCGTGGCAGGCGTTGCGCTGGAGACGATGAAGCAGATCGAGTCCCAGCTCATGATGCGCAACTACGAGGGCTTCCTCAGCTGAGACCGGGGCCGACCCCGCCCGGAACGGCAAGCACGAATCGGCTCCCCAGCGTCCGCCGATCGTTCAGGGTGTCTCGGTTGCCGCTGCGATTGCGGCGTCCAGATCGAGCCGGCGACCGGCCTCGAGCGCATCGGCGACGGTCTGCGGCCCTGCGGAGGCCTGCGCAACCTCGAGGGCGCGAGTGGTCTCGAGCCGCTCGCCGGGTGGCAGCGGCACCCCCACCCGCTCCCGAGCTTCCAATCCGGCGCCGATCAACGCCACGCCCCGCTCGATCTGCCCACCGGCCACCAAGGTCGCACCAACCCCCTCCAGCGCAAGGGCGACGGCGAAGACGTCGTCGGAGGTCTGGGCGTACTGCAGCGCCAGCCGGTGGTGTTCCGCTGCCGTTTCCAGGTTGCCGCTCAGCTCCTCGGCGAACCCCAGGCACGAATGCGAGTACGCCAAGCCACCGGCGCTGTCGCCGTCGGCAAACAGGGAGATGGCTTCGTGGTGCAGCTGCCGCGCCGTCGCATAGTCACCCTGCATCCGAGCGAGCCGCCCCTGTGCGTTGCGTACCATGCCCTGTGACCCGGCGAACGGCACCTCATCGGCGAACACGCGCGCCTCGTCGAGTAGCTGCGCAGCACGATCGAAATGGCCCTGCATCATGGCGATGCTGGCGAGCTCACTCATCACCGGAGCCATCTCCCGACGCAGCCGCATCGGGCGTGCGCTCTCGACCGCGGCCCGGAATGCCTTCTCCGCTCCCGGATAATCGCCCAGGGACCGCTTGGCGACACCGAGTGCGTAGAGGCTGTAGCCCTCGCCCCAACGGTCGCCCAGAGCGGCGAAGCGGCGTGCGGCATCCTCGGCGAGCCGGCCCGACAGTGCGATCTCGTCGCGCACCGCGGCGCTCCCCGCCTGGAGGAATCGCACGAGGGCGACACCCCACGGATGGTCGGCGGTGACACACAGAGATTCGGCTCGCTCCAGTTGCTCCCGGGTCGCGGTTCTATCGGATCCCCACGCCGCAAGCATCGCCATGGCCTGAGCGACTCCCCGCCGGTCGCCGGTGTCGGCGTAGGCGTCACGGGCCGCGGCGAAACCCGCCAGCGCACGCTCTGGGTGCGGTTCGTGCAAGCTGAGGAAGAAGCGGGCGTGGGCAACCGCCCACGGATCGACGTCGGGTCCGGCGGCTTCCAGGAGGACGCCCAGACGGTGACGAGCCTCCGGGCTGTTGCCTCTGAGGTACCAGAACCATCCGAGCATGCCGGCGAGCCGCACGCCGGGACCGGGGGCATGGGTGGCGGACCAGTCGAGCACACTGCGGATCGTGTCGAGGTCCGCTTCGATGCGATCGAGCCACGCCAGTTGATCGGGCCCGCGCAGGGCATCCTCAGCTTCGGCGAGCGCCTCGAGGAAGTGGGCGAGCACCTGCTGCATGACCTCGTCGCGTGCCCCGCTCTCGGTGAGGCGCACCGCACCGTAGAGCCGCAGTGTCTCCAGCATCCGATACCGAGGATTCGCCGCAGTGTCGGTCAGGCTCAGCATCGAGGAGTCGATGAGCCGTTCCACCGCCTCGAGGACCCGAGCTGCGGTCCAACCGCGGGGTGCAGCGGCCTCGGCGGCGGCGAGCGTGAAGCTGCCGTGCAGGACGGACAGCCGGGCGAAGAGCGCTTGGTCCTCCTGTGCGAGCAGCTCGTGGCTCCAATCGATCGTGGCCTGCAGCGTGCGCTGGCGATCCGTGCCGCGGGACCCGGCGCTGAGCACGCCGATCCCCGTCGAGAGCCGGTCGGCGATCTGTGAGACCGGCAGCGAGCGGGTGCGGGCAGCGGCGAGCTCGATCGCCAGAGGCATGCCGTCAAGTCTCCGGCAGATGTCTGCGATGCGAGCGAGCCCCGCCTCGCTCGGGTCGAACGCCGGGTTCACCGCCTCGGCGCGCTCGACGAAGAGCCGTACTGCGTCGGCCGGCTCGTCGCCGTCGCCCACACCCAGCGGGGGCACTCGCCACAGGACCTCGCCCCCGATGCCCAATCGGTCCCGGCTCGTGGCGAGCACGTCGACATCCGCACAGGCCAGGAGCACGCCTTCGATGGACGATGCCGCCGCATCGATGACGTGCTCGCAGTTGTCGATCACGAGCAGGGCTCGCCGCCGGCGGAGGTATTCGATGACCGCCCGGAGCGGTGGCACCTCGCCGACCCTGCCCAATGTGCCGCCCAGCTCGAGCTGGAGCGCCTCGACGAGTGTGTCGGCGACCCGGGCACCCTCGACCAGCGGTGCAAGCTCGATCAGCCAGGCCCCGTCGTCGTAGTGCGGAGCGAGCTCTCGGGCGACCTCGATCGCAAGGCTCGTCTTTCCGGCTCCGCCGGGACCGGTCAGCGTGACGAGTCGACTCTTCTCGAAAGCCGCCGCAACTCTGCTCATCTCGTCGGCCCGCCCGATGAAGCTGGCGACCCGCGCCGGGAGTGCGGGTGCGGCCGGCGGTGCGGAGCCCGGCGACCCGCGCTCCGGCTGTTGGAGCTGGGGCTGCTGGAGTTGGGGCTGCTGGAGGAGAATGGATTCTTCCAGCGCCCGAAGCTCCGGTCCGGGCTCGATGCCCAGCTCCTCGCCGAGCACCCTTCGTGCATCGCTGAATGCCCGCAGCGCATCGGCCTGCCGTCCCGCCCGGTACAGCGCCAGCATCTGGGAGGCGCGCAGGCTCTCTCGCAGGGGATGGGTGGCGACGAGCGCTTCCAGCTCCGGGACGAGCCCGGCGCCGCCGCCCGCTTCCAGGTCGGCAGATATGCGCTCTTCGGTCGCCATCAGGCGGAGCTCCTCGAGTGCCGCGGCATCCCGTTGGGCGAACTCCTCCAAGGCGAAGTCGGCAAGCGCGTCACCTCGCCACAACTCCAGCGCGCTGCGGTAGCTGCGGCTGCGGACGGCCGGGTCCTCGATGGTGCCGGCCTCGGCAACCATGCTGCGGAATCTGGCGGCGTCGACCGCCTCGGGCGGCAGGTCCAGGAGATACCCCGGTGGTTGCGTGACGACCGTCGCCGGCCTACCCAACGAACGGCGTAGTCGCGACACGAGGGCTTGGAGGGCATTCGTCGGGTTGGCGGGTGGTTGTTCGCCCCACAGCTCGTCGATCAGGCGGTCTGCGCTGAGCACCTGCCGCGGCGATAGCGACAGCACGGCGAGCAGGGCACGCTCCCGCCTCCCGCCGAGCGGTACGACCGCACCGCCGGCGATCACCTCGAGCGGGCCAAGGAGGCGGATCTCCATTCCCGCAAGATACCGGCGGCTCCGCTCGCCCAGCCCATCGCAGCGCTGACAGAGTGCTTTCCCGTCGCCCTCAGCTCGTCAGTGGTCTGTCAGCCGGCGGCAAGCGCGCCGGTGCACGCTGCGGTCGCCCGATGACAAGGAGTCAACGATGAACACGCTGAGTGCAGCCGCGGAGACAGCGCCGATGCAGTCGATCGAACGCGCCGCCGTGGAGGTGAAGAATCTCGTCAAGACGTACACCAACCCTGAGGGGGGCACGTTCAACGCCGTCGATGGGCTCTCCTTCGACGTCGCAACCGGCGAGGTGCTGGGGATCCTCGGCCCCAACGGCGCCGGGAAGAGCACCACGCTGGAGATCATCGAGGGGCTGAAGGCACCCACGCGGGGTTCGACCGCGGTGCTGGGACTCGACTCTCAGGCCGATACGGCACTCATGAAGACTCGCATCGGTGTGCAGCTGCAAGCGTCGTCGTACTTCGAGTACCTGACGCTGCAGGAGCTGCTGACGCTCTTCGGGTCGTTCTATCCGAAGTCCGTCCCAGCCGAGGAGTTGCTCGACAACGTCGGTCTGCTCGGCAAGCGCAAGGCGCTCGTGGGTCAACTGTCCGGCGGGCAAGCTCAGCGCTTCTCGATCGTTGCGGCAATGGTGAACGATCCGGACGTCGTCTTCCTCGACGAGCCCACCACCGGGCTCGATCCACAAGCGCGCCGCAACCTCTGGGATCTCATCCGGCAGATCAACGAAGAGGACGGCAAGACGGTGGTGCTCACGACGCACTACATGGAAGAGGCAGAGGAGCTGAGCCACCGTGTCGCCATCGTCGATGCCGGCCAGATCCAGGCCCTCGACACGCCGACCGGGCTCATCGGCGCCCTCGCCACCGACCACTCGGTCGTCTTCAGCCCGACGGGCGACGTCGACACGGACGCCTTGGAGGCGCTCCCCGGCGTGACATCGGTCGACAGTCGTACCAACGGCGTTCGCACTCTCGCAGTCGGAACGAGATCGCCGAAGGAAACCGTGCCCGCGCTCTTCCAGCTGGCGGCCGTGCGGCGTTTCGAGCTCGACGGTCTCGCCGTTCATGCTCCGACGCTCGAGGACGTGTTCCTCAACGTCACAGGCCGGCGGCTGCGTGACTGACCTGCCTGCTCCCACGATTCAGAGAAGGACAAGACCATGACTCAGACTGCACAACTGTTCACCAACACCGTCAAGATGCTCGTCAGGGACAAGACGGCGTTCCTGATGGCACTCGTATTCCCTGTCGTCTTCGTGCTGGCCTTTGCCGTCTTCGACGTGAGTTTCTCCGCCGAGGGGGCATTGCCGGGCGTCGACTACTTCGAGTACGTCCTCCCCGCCTTGCTGGCGATCGGCCTCATGAACTTCGCCATGGTGGGCACCGCCGCATCCGTGGCCCGCTATCGGGAGATGAAGATCCTGAAGCGAATCGTCGTGACACCGCTGCCGCCGTCACGGTTCATCGTTGGGCAGGTGGCCGCCCGGCTCGTGCTCGCCGGCGTGCAGACCGGGATCATCATGGCCGTGGGGCTTCTCGTTGGTGGCACCCTAGGACCGAACTGGCCGTTGCTGTTCGTCATCTCGACTCTCGGCAACCTCATCTTCCTCTCGCTGGGCTTCGCCGTCGCAGGCGTGTCGGGCAGTGTCGATGCTGCCAACAACATGGCGGGCCTGGCGACGACGCCATTGATGTTCCTGTCGGGGAGCTTCTTCCCCATCGACTCCATGCCAGGCTGGTTGCAGCCCGTCGCCGACGCGCTGCCGTTGACCCCGCTGATCGACTCGATGCGTGCCATCGCCCTCCTCGGGGCCGGCATCGCAGACATCGGGTCCGACCTCGCACTCATCGGTGTGTGGATCGTCGCCGGCCTCGGCCTGGCGCGGATGACGTTCCGCTTCGCCGAGGAGTGATGGGCCGGCTGGGTATGTGTCCCGGGCTCCGCGGGTCAGTGGTCCGCCGACTGCGTTAACCTCGCTGTTCATGGGTCGACGCATTCTCTTCTTGGGGCCGCCGGGCGCCGGCAAAGGCACACAGGCCGCGATGCTGGCGCGAGCGTTGGGCGTACCCCACATCTCCACCGGTGAGATGCTGCGAGCCGCCGTCTCGGCAGGTACCGACCTGGGCAAGCAGGCCGAGGCGATCATGGCGGCGGGGGATCTGGTTCCCGACGATCTCGTCGTGGCGATGGTCGCCGAGCGGCTCGGGCAGGAGGACGCCCGATGCGGCTACCTGCTGGACGGCTTCCCGCGTAACGTCGAGCAGGCCGGTGCGCTCTCGGCCAAGCTCGGCGACGGTGCGCTCGAGGCGGCGATGCTCCTCGACGTCGACGAGGAAGAGCTGGTGGCCCGCCTCCTCAACAGGGCCAGAGAGCTGGGACGGACCGACGACAACGAGGGCACGATCCGCCGCCGGCTGCAGGTGTATCGAGCGGAGACCGAGCCGCTGGTCGACTTCTATCCCAACCACGACGTCCCGGTGCTCGCCGTGGACGGTATCGGCAGCATCGAAGAAGTGTTCGCCCGCCTCGTGATGGCCCTTGCAGGAGATGACGAAGCGTGAACGGTCGGGTCATCACCATGAAGGACACGGGTGCGTTCGAGAAGATGAAGATCGCCGGGCAGTGCGTCGCGGCGGCTCATGCCGCGGTCCGTGAGGCGGCTCAGCCCGGTGTCTCCATGCAGGATCTCGACGCCATCGCCGCGGAGGTCATCCGCAACCACGACTGCCGGCCGTCATTCCTCGGCTACCACGGCTATCCGGCGACCATCTGCGCCTCGCCCAACTCGGTGATCGTGCACGGCATCCCCGACGACTATCGGTTGTCGGACGGCGACATCGTCTCGATCGATGTCGGCGCCATCTACGAGGGATGGCACGGTGATGCGGCGTTCACGATGGCGATCGGCGACGTGCCCGAGTCGGTGGCCACTTTGATCGAGGTCACGGAGCAGGGGCTCTGGAACGGTATCGCGGAAGCGAGGGCGGGCAAGCGTCTCGGCGACGTCGGCCATGCCATCGAGGCCACCGCCAAACCCCACGGCTACGGGGTCGTGCGTGAGTACATCGGCCACGGCATCGGGCGCAACATGCACGAAGCGCCGAACGTGCCCAACTACGGCAAGCCGGGCAAGGGGCTCAAGCTCAAGACGGGCATGGCACTGGCCATCGAGCCGATGTTCAATCTCGGCACGGCCGAGACCGCTCTGCTCGACGACGGCTGGACCGTTGTCACCGCGGATGGGGCGCTCTCGGCCCACTTCGAGCACACGGTATTGCTGACCGAACAAGGCTCCATCGTCTCGACGCTCCCCGAGCCGAAGCTGGTCGGCGTCTGACGCCGGCGCGCATCCGGCACGCAGGGTTTGCCCCGGGTGCTGATTCGACGATCGGAGCGTCGCGCACGTTGGGATCTTCGAGTGGGGAAGTGGGACGACCTGGACAGGTACCGCCATGGATGGCGCAGAGGGTCGAGTCCGAGCGTTCCGAATCGTCGTCGCGGGAAACCGCGTCCAGCTGAGGCGCACCGGTCGTCACGGCCGCACCGCCGGCTACCGGAGCCGGTACCAGTAGTGGTACATGGTCTCGAAGCCGCGTCGGGCGTAGAACGATCGAGCCGCCGTGTTCTCGGCCAACACCTGGAGAAAGGCGTTCGTCGCACCGTTACCCGACCCCCAGGCGAGCAGGGCTCCCAGAATCCGCGACGCAACGCCACGGTGGCGGTGGGCGTCGGCGGTGTACATGGCATAGACGGCGACGAAGTCTTGGAAGAGCACGCCCATGCCCATGCCCAGCATCGTCGACTCGACGCTGAGGGAGGCATACGCCGCGGGTTGCGCCAGCCGGTCGAGCATCGCCCGCACCGTCGCGGGCGGGGTGCGGGGTCCGAAGCGATGGGCCATCAGGGCGCCGAACCAAGCCTCCGAGGGAGCGGGTTCGATCCGTACCTCGCTCGGCGCGGGGCGGCGCCCGATCGGGAGGACCATCACCGCAACTTCCGGCTCTGAGTGGTAGCCGTCGGACACCAGCAGGTCATCGAGGCCCGAGGGTGCGAGGTCGGTGAGGCGAAACCTCGGCGGGAGGCGCCGTACCGAGTACCAGCGCTCGACGTCGGCGATCGCCGTCTCGAGATCCGCATCTGGTGCGCCGAGAGGGCTCACCGAGTTCGAGCGGCCCGTGATCCCTGCGGCGGCGCGGAGCACCCATTGCCCGTCGCGGTGCTCCTCCAAGGCGGGCCATGTGGCGAGTGCGACCTCTTCGAGGCGGAGAATCTCCTCGAGTCGCCGCGTCACGCCAGGTCGTCGAGATAGAGCGGCAGCATCGCCCGCCAGGTCGGCCAGTCGTGGTCCCACTGGGGGCCCCAGTCGTCGACGCGGTTCGGGATGCCTTTCGATCCCAGTACCTCGGCCACCCGCCAGCTCTCCCCGGGGTTCTCCCATCGCCCGCTGCCGGTGGCGAGCACGATGAAACGCTGTCGCAGCCGATCGAGGACCGGCCCACCGAGGTCGGGCAGGAAATGCAGCGGCGACGAGAAGTAGAAGTCGTCGCTCCAATGGCCGCCGAGACGGTCGGTCATGTCGTAGCTGCCACTCATGCAGATGGCGTTGCGGAACACATCCGGATGGCGGCAGATGGTCTCCAGCGCCCAGAAGGCGCCGACCGACGAGCCGGCTCCGATCAGCTCGATGTGGTCGTTGTTGCAGTCGCTCCGAATCGCCGGAACCGCCTCCTCGCGAATGAAGCGGTCGAACTGGTTCTGCAGCCACATCGAATGACGCGGGTCATCGTGCTTCAGCCAGGAGCGGCCGGAGACGGAGTCGAGCGAGTAGACCTTGATCCGTCCGGCGGCCATCAGCCCCGACAGCGAGTCGACCAAGTGGAAGCGCTCGACCTCCTCGGCGTCGCCACCGGCAGTCGGGAACACGAGGACGGGCGTGCCGAGACTCCCCCAGCGGGCCATCGTGATCCATTGCTCGAGGCGACCGGAATACCAGCGCTCCACGGACTTCACGGCGTACTCTCCAGCCGGTCCCGCTCGGTGCGGCGCCAGAACTCGATGAGACCCCAGAAATGGTCCGTGAACTCGTCGACCTCGTGTTCGGGGAAGAGTGTCTCGACCTTGTGTCGGATGATGCCCCTGGCGCGGTCCGAGGCGAAGTAGTCCAGCGTGACGTCGTCGAGGTCGGCCAGCGAGTCGGCGCAGAACTCCTCGAAGCGCTCCGTGTCGAATCGCACCCGGGCGAGGCTCCCCATGGCGGCGAGCCTGTCGCGATAGTCGTCGTGCTCCTCGGCAAGAGCGAAGAACTCGTGCCATTGCAGGTCGCGGCGCATCGGGCGCCTGATTGCCGCACAGAACAGCGACCATCGGATCAGCGCCTTGACCAGCCACGGGATGTGGAAGTGCAGCGAGGTCACCTGCGAGTCGGGATTGGCGTTGGCGAAGTCGATTGGCTGGAACACACCGTCCTGCCGCAGAGCCTCGCACGAGTTGAAGTCCCAGCCGAAGAAGCTGTTGATGGTGAGTGTCAGATCGGCGAGTTGCTGCCAGTCGTCGCCGTCGACGAAGTCGAAGTCGACCTTGTAACGGTCGTGGATGGGTGCGTCGGGGTCGTAGCGCATCACATTGACCTGGGGGCCGACCGCCAGGCACCGCACGAACAGATCGAACGGGTCGACGGCTTTCTGCAAATGCATGATGCGGGTCCCCGAGGCGTCATACGCTGCCTGCAGCTGCCCAGCGTCGTCGATGCGGCTGACGCCCACCCAGGCACCGCCGTCGTAGGGCTTGAGGAACATCGGATAGCCGATATCCTCGCCGATCGCCTCGAGATCGAACATCTGGGCATAGCGTTCGAGGGTCACGTGAAGGTCGTCGGCGTGCTCGTACTCCTTGGGAGGCAGCAGATAGGTCTTCGGCACCGGCACGCCGAGTCGCATCATCGCCGCATACGAGGTGTGTTTCTGCATTGCCTGCAGTGTGAAGGGGTCGTTGAGCACGTAGAGGTCGTCTTTGACAACCGCCTTCTTGATCCACTCGCGGCTGGTGTGATACCAGGGTGTGAGCCGGTCGAGCACGACGTCGTAGCGCACCTGCTGGTTGAGGTCGAAGGGCTCGATCGTGACCCGTTCCACGTCGAAGCGGAGCCTCTGCCCGTCGATCTCCGCCCGCGGGTCGAGACGGTTGACGATGTCCTCGTAGAACTGCGGCCAGCACAGGTCGGCGCCGAGACTCAGGCCGATGAGGCGGGTGGCGACCGTCATCTCGCCAACCTAGTGGACCACTAGCCCCGATCATTCACGGGATTCGGTGATGAGGGGTTCTGGGTGTGTTGAGGGCGCCGTGGTGGCTGGTGTTTGCGGTGATGATCGTGATGGGTTCGGATGATCGTGTCGAGGGTGGTTCCGTGATGATTCGGGGCGTGTGTGATCGACCCGTCGACGGTGGTCGTGCCTGCGTTTTGGGGCGGGTTGGTCAGGTGAGCGCGGCGATGGCTCGGTAGGTGGCGACGATCTGATTGGCCGTGGGCCAGCCGTCGACGATACGCACGATGTCACGTCTTGCGGTTCGGATGATGCGGGCCGGGGTATGCCAGAGGGCCCATCTGAGTCGTCTTGGTTTCGCTCTCGCCAACGGGCCGGTGAGGCACAGCAGCTGGAACCACGCAACGAGATCCGAAGCCCACATGATGGTCTGGAGCCATGCCTGATTCGCTTCCCAGTCGGTGAACGGGAACCGTTGGAGCCCGGAGTTCTTCAATCGTCCAATGTGGTCTTCGACATGAGCGTGGGCTCTCATCTGCCGATCGAGTTCGGCCGGGTCGCCGGCGAGGTCGGTGTAGTGGCCCCAGAACCGGTAGTCGAGATCGGGAAGCAGGCTGGTCTGAGAGCCAGGATGATGAGGCTGGCGGCGGATGATCAAACGGGTCCCTTCGGGCCAGCGGGTCATGTCGACGAGGTCAGTGACTTCGCAGACGGCTGCGACCAGACTCCGGTCGGTCGGTTTGACCGGCTCGCCGTTCTGGCCCAGCGCCCTCTCCCACCGTTCGGGGTCTTCGTTCGCGGCCACGATCGCCGCTCGCACCGCGTCCTGGGCGCGGGCGACGACCTGGAACCCGATGTTGCGTTCCCGGAGCCCGTGGGTGAACGTGTGGGTGCCTCCTGCCGAATCGGAACGCACCACCACCCGGCGCGTAACGAGCTCGGCGTCGTCGCCTCGCTGGTGACCGGCCGCGATATCCGGGGGGAGCTGTGAGACGGCGTCGTCGACGACAGCCAAGAGATCCGTCGTGTCGTTGGCCGCGGCATTGCCGGGCCGCAGCATCCCCGACAAGACATCACCGGTTCCATCGGCGAAACAGAACAACGGGTGGAACCCGAACCCGCCCCTGAAATGCGCCGCGGCGCCGTCCTTGTTCTCAGAATGGATCTCAACCAGCGACGCATCAACATCCAACATCACCGGGCCGTCACCGTCGACCACGGTGGTGCGTCGCCACACCTCGGCACGAACCTCGGCCCACGCCTCACAGGCCCTGCCGACCGCGTCGGGAGTGAGACTTTCGGTGAAAGTGCGATACATGGTCGTGTCCGACGCCACCTCACCGAACAGCCGACCCTGAGAAGCGAGGAACTCAATATCGGCACACGACTCGCCGCCACCAGCAAGCATCAACATCACATGAGATAGGACCCGGCCCCGGTCATGTGTCGGGATCCCTGGACCGTCCCAGCCGACCGCTGATGACAGCACCCCTGGGACACCGAGCCGGTCCGCGAAAGCCCCCAACGCGTGCAGTCCAACATGGCCAACAACCTGAGTACCGCCGGCTTCCACAGCCACGTTGCCGACGCTGGTACCGTTCATCTCGGAGATGCCCTCCTGTTCTCGGAAACTGACGGCTTCGACAACCTCAGTATCCCGCACCAGGAGGGCGTTTTCGCGCACCCCCAACACGACCCAGATCACACCCCATGAATGATCGGGGCTAGCGGTGCCGAATGGCGCGTAGCGCCCTCGGTAGCAGGTCCCGAAAGGCGACGCCGAGGCTGTTTCGCCAGTTCTGCCAGTGGTGGCCGTCGAGTGGTTCCCGATACGTGGCGTCGACCCCGGCGAGGCGCAGTTTCGTCAGAAGCGCCATGTTGTCTGCCGCAAGGGCCTCGTAGGCGCCGCACGCCATCCACGCTCGGCCGGCCGGGTATGCCGACGACGAGTTGAACTTGCGCATGAAGTCGACGACCGGGCTGAGCGACCGGCCGCGGTTCCATGGTCCGCCCAGCGCCGTGACGAACGTCCCAGACAGCAGGATCATCGAGCCGAACGCACCCGGGTGCCGGTAGGCCGTCGCCAGGCTCGCCACGGCTCCAAGGCTTGCGCCGCCGATGATGCGATCGGCCGGGTCGGTGGTCACCCCGAGTCTGCTGATCACGTGCGGCAGGATCTCGTCGACCACCGAGCGGCCGTGCTCCGGTAAGGCCATGTACTCACGGTTACGCTCCACCGGGTCCATGAGCACGACGACTGCGGGGCGCATCGCCCCGGCTCCGATGAGGTTGTCGAGCACCGTCGTCAAGGCGGCGTATGCGATCAGGTCGCTGCCGTCGTGGAGGAACACCGCCGCGTAGGGGGCTCCGTCCGGGAACCCCGCCGGGAGGTACACGGAATGCCTGCGGCGTCCGCCAAACGCGGTCGAAGGGACCTCGATCGTCTCCACGGTTCCCTGGGCGGCGTCGACTCCCGGTGACGTCCACGACGGGTCGACGTAGCCGACACCGTGAGCCACCGAGTTGGCGCCGAACGGGTCGTGGGCGATGCGACTGTTGAGCGGGTCGATGATCCGTCCCGTCTCCTCCTCCCAGGTCACCTCGAGCTGGTATTCCAGGCGGCTGCGCTCTGGGAGGCGAACCGTCACCGACCACAGGTCCGTACCGTCCAGCCGCTGCATGGCCGGAATCTCCGGGAAGCGCGCCATGAAATGGACGACCCGCACGCCGCGGGCGTCTCCGACGTAGGGGAACGTCACGGTCTTGCCGTCGATGTAGGGGATCGTGGCCCGAGTGAGCCGCCGGCGAAGGTATGCCGGGGCCATCGTCGTTGCCGCCTCCACCAAGCTGTCCGGGGTCGGCAGTCTCGGGAGTGCAGCGCTCATGCCGGGCAAGAGTAACCAGATCGCATCGTCTCCCCCGGTCCGACATGCATCCGGTGTGCCGATTCTCCCTTCCGAACGATGCGTTTCCCCACTAGGGTGACGGGCAACGGGCACGCCCGCGGGCGATTTGCTCTAGGTTTGATTCGTCTTCTAATATCCACTGTCCGGTCCAGTTCCGGGCCGGATTTTCTTGTGGCAAAAACAGACGACGTCATCGAGGTTGAAGGCACAGTCGTCGAGCCGCTCCCGAACGCGATGTTCAGGGTGAAGCTCGACAACGGCCACGAGGTGCTCTGCCACATCTCGGGCAAGATGCGGAAGTTCTACATTCGCATCATTCCTGGGGATCGAGTGCGCCTGGCCATGTCGCCGTACGACCTCGAACGAGGCAGGATCACGTACAGGTACCGATGAAGGTTTCCGCATCAGTCAAGAAGATGTGCGAGAAGTGCCGGGTCATCCGGCGGCACGGTCGCGTGTGGGTGATCTGCTCGAATCCGCGGCACAAGCAACGTCAGGGGTAGCGCAGTATGGCTCGCATCGCCGGCACCGACCTTCCGAGAGACAAGCGCGTCGAGATCGGCCTCACGTACATCTTCGGGGTGGGCAAGACGACGTCGCAGCGGATCCTTCAGGATCTGGACATCAATCTCGACACGAAGGTGCGCGACCTGACCGACAGCGAAGTGGTCCGCATCCGACAATACATCGACGCCAATCTCACCGTTGAGGGAGACCTGCGCCGCGACGTGGCGCAGAACATCAAGCGGAAGATCGAGATCGGCAGCTATCAGGGTCTCAGGCATCGCCGAGGCCTGCCCGTGCGGGGTCAGCGGACGCATACGAATGCCCGTACTCGCAAGGGCAAGTCGGCGCCCGTCGCCGGCAAGAAGAAGGTCACCAAGTAGGTCGCTGAGAGGTATCCGTGGCAAAGCAGCAGCGAGCAGGCCGGCGGCGCATCAAGCGCAACATTCCGCACGGTCAGGCCCATATCAAGGCCAGCTTCAACAACACGATCATCACCATCACGGACCAGAGCGGCGACGTCGTGGCCTGGACCTCCGGTGGTTCCGTCGGCTTCAAGGGCTCGCGCAAGTCGACGCCATACGCAGCTCAGGTCGCCGCCGAGCAAGCGGCCCGCCGCGCCGGCGAGATGGGTGTCCGCAAGTTGGACGTCATCGTGCGCGGCTCCGGCTCGGGCCGTGAGACGGCCATCCGCACGTTGCAGAACATGGGTATCGAGGTCACGGGCATCAAGGACGTGACGCCGGTCCCGCACAACGGTTGCCGCCCCAAGAAGCGGAAGGGGCGATAGGTGCACCCGCTTGCAACAGACATCCACCAGCGTCACGAGAGGGTGCACTGATGGCCCGCTACACCGGACCTCGCACGAAGCGCAGCCGCCGCGCCCGGCAGCTCCTCGACGAGAACAAGGCCAAGTACTTCGACCGCCGGCCGTATCCGCCGGGGGAGCACGGTCGCGGCCGCATCCGCGAGTCGCAGTACCAGATCCAGCTCCGGGAAAAGCAGAAGCTCCGGTTCACGTACGGCGTGCTGGAGCGGCAGTTCCGCCGCTATTACGAGAAGGCGGCGCGCCAGCGTGGCATCACCGGCGAGAATCTCCTGCGGTTGCTCGAGTCACGGCTCGACAACGTCGTGTACCGCTCCGGCCTCGCCCGTACCCGCCCGCAGGCCCGGCAGCTCGTGAACCACGGCCACTTCCGGGTCAACGGCAAGAAGGTCGACATCCCTTCGTATCAGGTCCGGCAAGGCGACGTGATCACGATGCGGGAGCGCAGCAAGGAGCTCTTCCCCGTCCAACAGGCGGTCGATACGATCGATCGCCCCCAGCCGGAGTGGCTGGACGTCGACGCCGGTGATCGCAAGGTCACGGTGACTGCGCTGCCGAGCCGCCAGCAGATCGACACCGAGATCCAAGAACAGCTGATCGTCGAGCTCTACTCCAAGTAAGCCTTCAACCTTCGAGACCCCGAGGAGCGCCCGTGCTCATCGTCCAGCGACCAACCATTGAAGAAGAGCAGGTGACCGACGTCCGGTCGCGGTTCATCGTCGAGCCGCTCGAGCCGGGCTTCGGCTACACGCTGGGGAACACCCTGCGCCGCACCCTGCTGTCCCGCATCCCGGGCGCCGCCATCACGTCCGTGCGCATCGAGGGCGTTCAGCATGAGTTCTCGACCATCGACGGTGTCGTCGAGGACGTCGTGGACTTCATTCTCAACCTCAAGCAGGTCGTGCTCAGGATGGAAACGGACGAGCCGGCGACGCTCTATCTCTCCGCAAAGGGCAAGGTCGACGTCTCGGCGGCCGACCTCAAGGTCCCCGCCGGAGTGGAAGTGGTCAATGGCGACCTCCACCTCGCCAGCCTCTCCTCCTCGGGCCGTCTCGAGGTCGAGATGACCGCGGAGCGCGGTGTGGGGTACCGCAGCGCCGACCGCAACAAGCGCAGCGACACCATCGGAGTGATGCCCATCGACTCGATCTTCTCCCCGGTGCGCAAGGTCGCATACCGGGTGGAGAGCACCCAGGTCGGTCAGATGACGGACTTCGACAAGTTGGTACTCGACATCGAGGCCGATGGTTCAACGTCACCGAGCGAGACGCTGTCGTCGGCCGGGAAGACGCTGCGTGAGCTCTTCGGCCTCTTCGCAGAGATGGACGAGGGTGTTGGTCTCGAGTTGGGCGATGTCGTGTCTGCCGAACCGACCTCGCCGGATCTCGACCTTCCCATCGAAGCCCTGGACCTGTCCGAGCGCCCGCGCAACTGTCTGCGTCGCGCTCAGGTCCACACCGTCGGCGAGCTGGTGGAGAAGACGGAAGACGACCTCCTCAACATCACCAACTTCGGCCAGAAGAGTCTCGAAGAGGTGACGGCGAAGCTCGACGAGCTGGGCCTGTCGCTGCGGTCGATCGCCGATGCGGACGGTGGAGTGGTCTGATGCCGCGTCCGAGGAAGGGACCCCGTCTCGGCGGGAGCCCATCGCACCAGCGCAAGATCCTGGCCAACCTGGCGGCTTCCCTCATCGAGGAGGAGCGGGTCACCACGACCGAGGCGAAGGCGAAGGCGCTGCGCCCCTACGTCGAGAAGATGATCACCAAGGCTCGCCGGGGCGACCTGCACGCCCGACGGCTCGTTCTGCGAAAGATCCAGGACGCCGAGGTCGTGACGAAGCTCTTCGACGATGTGGGTCCTCGATACGCCGACCGTCCCGGTGGCTACACCCGGATCGTCAAGCTCGGCCCTCGGCGGGGCGACGGCGCTCCGATGGCCATCGTGGAGCTCGTCTGAGCTCGCGCAGACCGGCCGATAGGTTCGAAGAGGGGGCCGCAGCAGCGGCCCCCTCCTCTTCCCTGGCCCTCCCCCGTCCGTTGCGACGGCGGGCGCCATCGCCGGGCGAGGGATCTTCGGCAATGCAAAATCATCGGCCTGCCCGGGGCGAGCAGGGCGGCCGTGGCACCTCCCACCGGCTCCGATCCCACCGGTTGCCGGGACGCCGGAATCCCAGAGGAACAGAGCGCGGCGGCGGAAGCGGAGCAGGCGACGTGCGCCTCGCTCATGGAGTGGGCCGTACGACTCGGAACTGGGACGAGCGATGCGTACTTCACGGCGGCACGCCCCGGCCCGGAGGCGGCAACCGTCACATCACACCGTCCGATGCCACGTTGGCGCACTCGCGATTCCCCCAGCGATAACCTCGGACAGTCGCACGATAGCCACACTCCGGCGAGCCGGGACCCAGGATTCGGGACCTCGTCGGTGTTGCGAGCGGTGAAGGGAAAGCAGAGCGTGTCGCGACGGTTGGAGCTCGTTCGTCTACTGGATCGCCATGTGCCGAGCCAGGACGAGGTCGCGGCACTGCGGATGATGCGTGCCCATGCTCGGGAGCCGGCCGACGTGCTGTCGGCGTACACCTACGATCCCGGCCACTTCACGGTCAGCGCCTTCGTGACCGATCCGGAGGTGACTCGGCTGCTCCTGGTCGCCCACAGCCGCGTTGGGGCATGGCTGCAGCCGGGCGGGCACATCGAGCCGGACGACGCAAATCTGCTTGCTGCGGTCCGGCGGGAGGTGGCAGAGGAGACGGGGATCGGTCGGCTCGATCCGGCTGAGCCCCCACTCTTCGATGTGGATGTGCACCGGGTTCCGGCGCACGGTGGCCAGCCCTCGCATCGTCATTTCGATCTGCGGTTCCATTTCACCGCCGAGCCCGCGGCACTCGCACCTCCACCCGACGCCGACGCCGTGGTCTGGTCACCGATGGAGCGAGTGTCCGAGCTGACAGCGGACCGGTCCGTCTTGCGGACGCTCGCCAAGCTGCAGGCTCAGCGCTTGTAGACGATGATCTCGCCGTCACCCGCGGTCAGTGTGACCGTGTTGGCGGCGCCGTCCGTGTTGTCGATCAACAGTTCGGTCCGGTCGGCAGGCTCGGTGTCGAACACGTAGCTGCCATCGGGGAGTTGCACGGTGATGTCGCCTTTGTCGACGGTGACGACCAACGTGGTGACCGTCCCATCGAAGGTGACGTCGATGTCCCCATCGGTCGACTCGAACGTGGCTGCGTTGCTGGTGAGCCGCGTGCCGAGCACGCTGCCTTCGCCGACCGCGACCTCGAGGTCGCCATCGACCGTCGCCAGCGTCACGACGCCAGTCGAGGTGGAGACGGTGATCGAACCGGCAATGTCGGAGACGACGATGTTGCCGTCGTCGGTGGCGATCACGACGTCGGCGTCTCCGGCAGTGAGAATGTCATAGCTGATCGAGCATTCGGATGTGCAGTCGTCGCCGACGCTGAGCAAGCCGTCGCCGAGTTCCATGGACGGTGTGGCATCGCCGTCGATCTCCGTCTCGATGCTCACGCCGGCAACCGCAGCGTTTCCGGTGACGGTCACGTCGCCCGCAGTGATGTCGACCTCGATGCGTTGCGGTGCGTCATCGAACTCGAGGATGCTGCCCCCTCCGTCGCCCCCGCAGGCCGCGAGGAGCAGCGCGAGGGCCGCGGTGATCAGGCTGATGCGCATGGACCGTCCTTGTCGACTAGCGGCGCGAGGTTAGTGGCGACGTCGCTTCGCCCGTTCGACGACGCCGGTATCCTCGCCGCCGACAAGGAGCAGAATGACCGAGAGTCTCAAGCGCGTCATGCAGGCGGTCCGGTTCGAGCGCGATGCGTTCGTGTGGATGGACTTCAACGATCGGGCGACCGGGGACGGATTGATCTTCGTCCTCGTCACCCGCGCTCTGCTCCAGGTGGGGTTCGGGACGAGCCTGCTCGGACTGACCACGTCACTGTCCGGCTTGGAGTTCCTGCTGGCGATCGCCATCAACACCGCCGTGTTCTGGCTCGCCTACAGCGGCATCGTCTATGCCATCGCACGCTTCTTGATGGAAGCGAGCTCGAGTTATGCGCTCGTGCTGCGCATCACGGCCTTTGCCTATCCGACGCTGCTCCTGCTCCTGCTCACCGACCGCGTCATCGACAACGGGCTACTTGCGTTGCTCCTGGGCAGCCTCTGGTTCCTCGCCGTGGTGGCCCACGGCATGCGATATGCCGCCGACCTGTCCCTGGAGCGAGCCGCCATGGCGGCGGGCGGGGGCATGCTCGGGTGGATCGTCATCGCCAACGTCCTGGGTCGCGGCCTCATCTGATGGCGAGCCCACCCAGGCCGTGACCGTCTACCGTCTCGACCTTGCGTACGACGGCACCGGATTCCACGGGTATGCCAGGCAACCCGGGGTGCGAACCGTCCAAGGCGAGCTCGAAGCCGCCCTGAGCCACCACACCGGACCCATCGAGACCGTCGTCGCCGGTCGGACCGACAAAGGGGTCCACGCGGCCGGCCAGGTCGCCAGCTTCGTTTGCACCGCAGAGCTCGACGTCGACCGGATACGGCGCTCGCTGAACCGCCGGCTTGGCCCCGAGATCGCGGTGCTCGCCATGTCGATCGCACCCGAGGGCTTTCACGCCCGCTTCTCCGCAACGGGCCGCAGTTACCGCTACCTGGTGCTCGACCGCGAGGCACCCGACCCTTTCCGCAACCGCACGGCCTGGCACTACGGGCGGGAGCTCGACGCCGAGGCGATGGACCGGAGCGCCCGGGCGTTCGTCGGCGAGCACGACTTCGCATCGTTCTGCCGCAGGGCAGGCGATCGCAGCACGGTGCGCGCCGTCCGCACCGCGGCGTGGAGCAGGCTCGAGCCCGGTCTTGTCGCCTTCGAGGTGTCGGCGTCCTCGTTCTGTCACCAGATGGTGCGCTCGCTGGTTGCCGTCTGCGCCGAGGTCGGGCGTGGCAGAGTTGCGGTCGACGCCGTTGCGGGCATTCTCGAAGCCCGGGACCGGCAAGCGGCCAAGGGGGCGGCGCCGCCACATGGTCTCACCCTCGTGAGCGTCGAATATGACGGTGGGTGTGAATCGGGCCACTAGCTAGCAAGGTGCGATTGGCGGCAAACCACGGTTCTCGCTACCATTCCGGCCTCGCTCCCGGGTTCCCGGAGCGCTTTCCCGTGCCCGACACCTCGTTACGGATGCGCACATGAAGCCAAAGCTCCAGAAAACATACTCGCCCAAGCCGGGTGACATCACTCGTCACTGGTTCGTCGCCGACGCCGATGGCCAGACGCTTGGCAGGTTCGCCTCCGAGGTCGCAAAGATCCTGCGAGGCAAGCACAAGCCGACGTTCGCTCCGCACGTCGACGGCGGTGACTTCGTCATCGTCATCAACGCGGAGAAGATCGCGGTGACGGGCAACAAGGAGCAAGCCAAGATGTATTACCGCCACTCGGGCTTCCCGGGTGGGCTCTCCGAGATGAGCCTCGCGGAGATGCGTGAGAAGCACCCGGACCGCATCGTCGAGACGGCAGTGAAGGGGATGCTCCCGAAGAACAAGCTGGGCCGGCAGATGATGAGCAAGCTCAAGGTATATGCCGGTCCCGAGCATCCACACGCCGCACAGCAACCCACGCCGCTGGAGATTGGAAAGGTCACCGCCTGATGCCCAAGCCGCTCGCCCAGACCACCGGACGCCGCAAGAGCTCGGTCGCCCGAGTACGTCTCTACGACGGCACCGGCGACTTCAAGCTCAATGGGCGCTCGCTCGACAGCTACTTCCCGCAGATGGCGTTGCGACTGCGGGTGTTGGAGCCGCTGAAGACAGTCGAGGTCGAGGGCCGGTACGACGTGCATGCGACGATCGAGGGTGGCGGATACACGGGGCAAACGGATGCACTTCGCCTCGGCATCGCCCGGGCCCTCGTCGCAGTCGACCCGGACCTGCGCTCCCCATTGAAGAAAGAGGGGCTCCTGACGCGGGATGCCCGCCGGGTCGAGCGCAAGAAGTACGGTCTGCGCAAGGCTCGTCGCGCCCCGCAGTTCACCAAGCGCTGACCGACCTGCACTGACGTCGATGGGTGCCCGTCTCTTCGGAACCGACGGCGTACGTGGTGTCGCCAACACCGAGCTGACGCCGCGGCTTGCGTTCGATCTCGCCCGTGCCGCAGGCGAGACGGTCGACGGTCCCGTTCTCATTGGTCGCGACACGCGCCGCTCGGGCCCGATGCTCACGGCGGCATTGGTCGCCGGATTCAACTCGGTCGGTGTCGACACCGTCGATCTCGGTGTGATCCCCGTTGGCGGCGTCTCCCGGCTGACCAGCCACACCCACGCAGAGCTCGGTGTGATGGTCAGCGCTTCTCACAATCCGGCGCCGGACAATGGGATCAAGCTCATCGGGGTCACGGGCAACAAGCTGTCCGACGAGAAGGAAGCTGCGATCGAGGCCCGCTATCGGAGTGGTGAGCCATATCCGTCGCCGGTCGGCGCCGCGGTCGGGTACGCCCTCGAGGACCGGCAGGCCATCGCCCACTACCTCACCCTGATCCGGGGTGATCGAGGACCGGTGCTGAACGGCATGGAGATCGTGCTCGACTGCGCCAACGGAGCGGCGTACGAGGCGGCTCCTGAGCTCTTCCGCGAGCTCGGCGCCGCAGTCGAGGTCCACGGGGCACAGCCCAACGGGATCAACATCAACGATGGTTGCGGCGCCACCCACCCCGAGGCCCTTTCGCCGTATGTGCGGGGCCGGGTGGGATTCTGCTTCGACGGTGACGCCGATCGGCTGATCGCCGTCGACGAGGACGGCGTCGTGGCCAACGGAGATATCGTGATGGCGATCCTGGCGCACCACATGAAGCGGGCCGGCTCGCTCGACGGCGATCACGTCGTCGCCACGGTCATGTCGAACCTCGGCTTCAAGCAGGCGATGCGACGCCTCGACGTGGCGGTCCGCGAAACCCAGGTGGGCGATCGTTACGTGCTCGAGGAGATGCAACGTTCCGGCGCCGTTCTCGGAGGGGAGCAGTCCGGTCACATCGTCCTCGAAGACCGGCTCAGCGGTGATGGGCTGCGCACGGCATTGCGTCTCGCCGAGATCATGGCCGAGACGGGCACCCCGCTGCGCGAGCTGCGGAAGGTGATGACGGAGTTCCCCCAGGTGCTGCAGAACATCACCGTCCGGGACAAGAACCGGCTCGACGGATCCGGACCCGTGTGGGATGCCGTGCACAGCGCTGAGACGGAGTTGGGAGAGGATGGTCGTGTCCTGGTGCGAGCGTCCGGTACCGAACCGCTGGTCAGGGTGATGGTCGAAGCCCCCACCGCCGACGTCGCCGAGAAGGTCGCAACGCAGATCAGCGACGTTGTCACGGCCGAGCTCGGCTGAGAGAGATCGCAGCCGAAACCGATTTGGTATCTGGCATCCTCGGGACCCCTGACCTATGGCGAACGATGGGTATCGGTCTATCCTGTGGGCGCACAACTGAGACGACCGGAGCATCCAACCCAAGCGCCCGGCCTCTAGCGAGGTGACGAGGAAGAGGGAGTATCGAACGATTCGGCGGATGCCCTCTCGGCCCCCCATGGTCGTGACGAGGAGACGAAAAACCCGAGGGTGACCTCGGGGACAAACGACCCTCGACGTGGGATCGGACTCACGTCCGTTTCGCCTCTGGTCCCAACGAAGGAGGTCCGCGCGCGTGTGCGGAATCATGGGATACGTCGGCCCGCGCGAGGCAGCACCGCTGATCCTCGACGGGTTGCGACGGCTCGAGTACCGGGGTTACGACTCCGCCGGCATCGCTGTTGCCAACGGTGAGATCCACGTCAGGAAGGCCGAGGGCAAGATCGATCGGCTCTCTGACCTGCTCGTCGGCGACCCTTTGCAAGGCCGGGTGGGCATCGGGCACACTCGATGGGCGACCCACGGCCGACCCAACGACATCAATGCCCACCCCCACACCGACCCCACGGGGCGGTTTGTCGTCGTCCACAACGGCATCATCGAGAACTTTCACGAGTTGCGGCAGCGGCTCGCCGAAGCCGGACACGAGTTCGCATCGGAGACGGACACGGAGATCCTCGCCCACCTCGTCGCCGTCGAGTACGACGGTGATCTGGTGGCCGCCGTCCGGCGAGCGGTGCTCCATGCCGAGGGTGCCTATGCCCTCGTGGTGATGAGCGCCGAGGAGCCGGGGCGCATCGTGGCCGTGCGCAAGGTCAGCCCGCTCGTTGTGGGTCTCGGCGACGGGGAGACCTTCCTCGCCTCGGACATCCCTGCCGTGCTCCAGCACACCCGCGATTTCCTGATCATCGAGGACGGCGAGTTGGTGATCGTCGATGAGGACGGCGCAACCGTCGAGCGCATCGAGGGCGGCGCCGTCGAGCGCGACGTGCTGCGTGTCGACTGGGATGCGGAGCGTGCCGAGAAGGGCGGCTACGAGCACTTCATGCTCAAGGAGATCCACGAGCAACCCGCCGTGGTCACCGAGACGGTCGGGGGACGGCTCGACGGCGACGGCGAAGTGTGGCTGGAGGATGTCCACTTCGACGACCGGTTCGCCAGGGACCTCGATCGGATCTGGATCACCGCGTGCGGAACGGCGTTCCACGCCGGGCTGGTCGGCCGAGAGATCTTCCAACGCATCCTGCGCATCCCGACGTCGGTGGAGTTCGCCCACGAGATGCGGTATGCCGACCCGCTCGTCGAGTCCGGGAGCCTGACGATTGCGGTGAGTCAGTCAGGGGAAACGGCCGACACGCTGGCGGCCGCTCGGCTCGCCCAGCAGCGAGGCTCCCGCCTCCTGGCGCTCACCAACGTGGTCGGTTCGACACTGAGCCGTGAGGCCGACGACGTCCTGTACACACGCGCCGGACCGGAGATCTCCGTGGCCTCGACCAAGGCCTACGTGGCGATGCTGATCGCCGAGTACCTGCTGGCGCTCCGCATCGGAAAGGCGCGCGGTGTGGTGGACGAATCTCTGGCCCAGCGGGTCGCCCACGGATTGCATCTGCTGCCCGCACAGATCGA
The DNA here is from genome assembly GCA_965216945.1 of Acidimicrobiia bacterium. Taxonomy (GTDB): domain Bacteria; phylum Actinomycetota; class Acidimicrobiia; order Spongiisociales; family UBA5794; genus DATHZQ01. The sequence continues at coordinate 2,658,968 of CBDCGU010000003.1, forward strand.
GGGCATCTTGGAGCGAGAGGACGAAGCCATCAAGGCGGCCCAGTCCATCGCCGATGCCAACGATGTGTACTTCATCGGTCGTGGTCTCGACTATGCCGTGGCGATGGAGGGCTCGCTGAAGCTCAAGGAGATCAGCTACCTGCACTCCGAGGCCATGCCGGCCGGAGAGCTGAAGCATGGCACGCTGGCGCTCGTCACCCACGGAACACCGGTGATCGTCGTGCTCACGCAGACGGCCGTGTACGACAAGACCATGTCCGCAGTGCAGGAGGTGAAAGCGCGCGGCGCAACGGTCCTTGCGGTGGCGTACGAGGACGACCGCTTGATCGGTGAGTTCGCCGACGCCGTCGTCGGCATTCCCCGCAACGACGATCTGTTGAGTCCCGTCGCCGCCATCGTCCCGTTGCAGCTGCTGGCGTACCACGTGGCACGTCTGCGCGGGCACGACATCGATCAACCACGCAATCTTGCGAAGTCGGTCACCGTCGAGTGACCTCGCGAGCCCGGCGAGTCCGGGCGGAGTCTCCTCCTCGGAAGGGAGGAACCAAAGGGGCCCCGCTGTGGGCCCCTTTGGCGTGCCGCTCGTGCTGTGCGCTACGTGGCGGCGGGAAGCGGGACGCCAGTCTCCAGCAGCGTCTTCATGCCGGACACGATGAACGGCAGGCCGTTGCTGAAGGCCTCGAGCGTCTTCGACTCCGCGCCAAGGTCGTGGAGCTCGACCGTGAGCTGAGTGAGCTCACCGCTCTCGGTCACCCGCCAAACCTCGCGGACGGGTCCTTCCTCTTCCAGCTCCGGATCCCAGCGGGCGTGGAAGGTCATCTCTACCATCGATCCTGGATCGATCGACAGGATCTCGCCGTCGGCGGCGATCGAACCGTCGGCGTAGCTGTAGACGACCTTCGCCCCTTCCTCCCAGGTCGATTCGACTCGCGTCCCGTAGAAGTACTGCACCGTCACGTCACCGTCGACGATGGCGTTCCAGACCAGGGTGGACGGAGCGTTGATGAACACTTGGTAGACGTGGGCAGGTTTGGACATCGGAGTCGGTCCCTTCTCGAGTGTGGTCTTGAGCGCTGCCACCGCGCCGACCACGTGTTCGGCGTACTTGCTGATCCAGCGATCGTGGACGAGGCGGATCGGCACCGAGTTCAGGTAGTGGTGCTTGCTCCTTCCCACCTTGTGGGTGGTCACCAGGTGGGCGTCCTCGAGCACGCGCAGGTGGTTCATCACCCCGAATCGCGTCATCTCCGGGAGGTGCTCGCACAGCTGTCCGAGCGTCTGGCCGTCGTTCTCGTACAGCCGGTCGAGAAGCAACCGCCGGCTCTCGTCGTTCAGGGCTCGAAACACCTCATCCATAGGTCGGATGATATGTGAGTAATTACTCACATGTCAAGGCGGGACGGCCAGGAAGTAGGTTGGACGGCATGCGCCAGCTCACCCGCCAACCCTGGGTCGTGGACGTCATGTGGATCGGAAGCCACACGGGGTGGATGGATTGACCCCGCCGGCGCTTCGGCTCACCCGCACGCAGATCCTCGCCTACCGCCGCGAGGTCGGTGCGCTGGATCGCCGTGTCGCGCACAATCCGGTGTCGCTGCGCCGTGCGGCGTGGGCCGGACTGCAAGACAGTATGCCCCGGGCTGCGCTGCTCTCGATCCATGCGCGGGTGGAGGCAACCCCGCCCACGATCCTGGACCACCCCTCACTGGTCCAGCTGTGGGGGCCGCGCTACAGCGTGTTCGTTGTCGCCGATGAGGATCGTGCCGTGTTCACCCTGGGCCGGCTCCCGACGGACGACAGGCGCAGGCGACGCGCCGAGAGCCTCGCTGACCGGCTCGGGAGCGTACTCGGCGATGCGGCGTTGCCGTTCGGGGAGGCGGGACGGGCGCTCGGCGAGCCGCCGAACCGGCTCCGCTACGCGGCGCCGACGGGGAGGCTCCTGCTGCGGTGGGATGGCGCCCGGCAGCCCATCGTGTGGACGGTGCCCGCTCCCGAGGTCAGCGCCGAGGACGCACGGGAGGAACTGGCCCGCCGCTGGCTGCACGTCTCGGGCCCCGGCACGTCGGACGACTACGCCCAATGGGCCGGGATCCCGCGTCGCGTAGCTGCCACCACGTTCGCCAACATGAGTGAGGAGCTGTTGTGCGTGCGCACACCGATCGGCGAAGGATGGATATTGGTCGACGACGAGGATGTCGTACGGCGCAAGCCACCCGAGGCTGCGAGCTCGGTTCGGCTGTTGCCGAGTGGAGACCCGTACACCCTGCTCCACGGACGCCAGCGCGACCTCCTGGTCGGCGACGCCCGCCGGCGCGACGCCTTGTGGCCGGCGCGGGTGTGGCCGGGAGCGCTGCTCATCGGAGGCGAGGTGGTCGGCACGTGGCGGCGGGCCGGTGGCGTGGTGACGATCGATGCGTGGGAGCGTCTGGCGGACAGCATGCGTGACGCAGTGGAGGCCGAAGCGGCCTCGTTGCCCCTCCCAGACGCCGGTCCCGTCGAAGTCGGCTGGACGAGCTGAGCCCGTGGCGCACCCGGCCGCTGCGGCGTCGTGCCGCTGCCGTCGCTACCGTCATGCGCCATGGATGTCTCCGGTCTCGGGATCGATCTCGCAGAGGTGCCGCGGGTGCGGCGCTTGCTCCACACGTACGGTGAGCGGTTCAAGGACCGCTGCTTCACCGACCACGAATGGGAGTATGCCCACCGCTACGTCGACCCTTCGGCACGGCTCGCCGCCCGGTTCGCCGGCAAGGAAGCTGTGATGAAGAGCCTCGGCGCCGGATGGAGACGGATCCACTGGAAGGACATCGAGATCACGGGCGGTGGAGCGCCACGGGTCAATCTCAGCGGCACGGCGCAGCGCCGGGCCGAGATGATCGGCGTCACCCGGGTCCTCGTGACGATCACCCACACCGATCACCAGGCAATGGTCTTCGCCATGTCGTTCCGCGACTGATTGGTCGGTACCATCGCCCGGATGCTCGGAGAGCAACAGGCATGAAGCTGGTGATCACTCCGGAGGAAGCCGGTCGGCTCGATGCAGCCGCCGCAGACCGGATCGACGATCTGATGGATCGAGCAGGATACGGGGTACATCTGGCTGCCTCCCGGCTCGGTGCTGCCTACGGTGCTCGCGTCGTCGTGCTGTGCGGGCCGGGCAACAACGGCGGCGACGGGTACGTTGCGGCTCGCTACCTTCGCCGGCGTGGCGTCTCGGTCGTGGCGTGCGCCTTCTCCGCTCCGCGCGCCGGCACTGCCGCCGAGCGGGCTCTGCGTTCTGCCCAGAGTGCCGGCGTGCCCGTTCTGCCATGGTTCGAGGAACCCGTTCCGGCCGACCTGGTGATCGACGCCCTGTTTGGCAGCGGGTTCCGCGGAGTGTTCCCGGCCGAGGCATCCGGCTGGCTCGGTCACCAAGCACCCGTGCTTGCGGTCGATGTACCGAGTGGATTGGATGCCGCGACCGGTGATGTGGCGGGCAGCGCGTTCTCCGCCGCTCACACCGTCACGTTCCATGCACTGAAGCCGGGACATCTCCTGGGCGACGGGCCCGAGCATTGTGGCGAGTTGTCGCTCGTCGACATCGGCCTCGCCGGCGGCGAGGCGGAGCTGATGTTGTGCGAGAAGGCCGATGCGCCCAGGCCGCGACGGCGTCGGACCGACCACAAATGGTCGGCCGGGTCGGTCGTCGTGGTCGGCGGTTCCCCGGGGCTCACGGGAGCACCGCTGCTCGCCGCCGAGGCGGCGCTGCACGGTGGCGCCGGCGCCGTCACGTTGATGTGCCCGGTCGGGTTGCAGCCGGTATACGCCGCCCAGGCGCCGGGCATCATGAGCCGCGGCGTCGGTCGCGGCACCCACTTCACCGAAGCGGACGTCGACGAGGTCCTGGCCGCGGCGCACCGGTTCGATGTGCTGGCCATCGGTCCCGGGCTTGGTCTCGACGTGGGCGACTTCGTGACACAGCTCGTCCTGCGCTGGCCCAAGAAGCTGTTGATCGACGCGGACGGTATCAACGCACTCGACGGTGCCGGGGCGCTGCGGGCCCGTCAATCTCCCACGATCCTCACTCCGCACGGAGGCGAGTTCCGCCGGCTGACCGGCGAGGCACCATCGCACACCGCGGCCCATGAGCTCGCCGGCCTGACGGGGGCGGTGGTCGTGCTGAAGGGCAACCCGACCTTCGTTGCGGGTACCGAGCGCTGGGTGGTGACCACAGGGGGACCCGAGCTCGCCACGATCGGAACCGGAGACGTGCTGGCCGGGCTGATCGCCGCACTGTGGGCGCGAGGGCTCGACACGGAGGAAGCCGCCCGTTCCGGCGCCTTCTGGCACGGGCGCGCCGGATCAGAGATGGCACGGGGAGCCACCGTCACGGCGTCCGCGCTGTCGCACGACATCGGGCGGTTCGCCTGGTGAGGCCGACCTGGGTCGAGGTGGACCTCGCTGCGATCCGCCACAACGTGGCCACGATCGTCGAACTGATTGCGCCCGCCAAGGTGTGCGCCGTGGTGAAGGCGGATGGGTACGGCCACGGGGATGTTCCCGTGGCGGAGGCGGCTCTGGCGGCGGGGGCCGAGTGCCTCGCCGTCGCCATTCCCGCCGAGGGAGTGCGGTTGCGGGAGGCGGGCATCGAGGCGCCGATCCTGCTGCTCGCCGAGCCGGAGCATGATGACATCCCGGCTCTCGTCCACTGGCGACTCACCCCGACGGTGTACACGCGGGGGTTTCTGGAGGCCGTGGTCGCGGCTGGGGCCGATGAGACGGTGCCGGTTCACGTCAAGGTCGACACCGGTATGCATCGGGTCGGGGCGACCCATGGGGATGCCGTGCAACTCTCGGCCCTCGCCACCGATCACCCAGCGCTCACCCTCGGCGGTGTGTGGACGCACTTTGCAGTCGCCGAAGAGGATGAGCAGTTCACCAGCCGCCAGATCGAGCGCTTTGCGGCATTTCTGGCCGAGCTGGAGGTCGATGGCGTCTCTCCGGGCGTGAGGCATTGCTCCAACACCGCAGGTGTGCTGGCGCATCCCAATGCCCGATTCGACATGGTGCGTCTCGGCCTGGGCACCTACGGGATGCGCCCGGCGCCGGACGTCGGAGCCGAGCTGGACCTCCGGCCCGCGATGCGGCTCGTGTCCCACGTTTCGTATGTGCGCCGGCTCGCGGAGGGAGCCAGGCCCTCGTACGGGCGGACTCGGCCGCTGGCCGCCGAGTCGACGGTTGCGACGGTACCGATCGGCTATGCCGACGGTGTCGCCCGGCGGCTGTCCGCCGAGGGAGGGGAGGTACTCATTCGTGGCCGGCGGTTCCCGTTCGCCGGCACCGTGACGATGGACCAGGTGGTCGTCGACGTGGGTGACGTGCCCGTCGAAGTCGGCGACGAGGTGGTGTTGCTCGGCGCCCAGGGTGACGCCGCGATCCCGGCAGAAGAGTGGGCGCACCGACTCCAAACGATCAACTACGAGATCGTCTGCCGGTTTGGCCCGCGGGTGCCACGCCGCTACGTGGGGGTCGTCGATGGCTGATCCCACGTTGACGGACGTGCCCGGGGTCGAGGTGGGTCACTGGACCGACACCGCGGCCCGAACCGGTGTGACCGTCATCACGTTCCCCGAGCCGAACGTTGCCGCGGTCGAGGTGCGGGGCGGAGCCCCCGGATCGCGGGAGCTGGCTCTGCTGGGCCCGGGTATGCGGGTCGAGACGATCCAGGCGTTGGTGTTCGCCGGAGGGTCTGCGTTTGGCCTCGCCGCTGCAGACGGCGTCGTGCGCCGCCTCGAGGCGGATGGACGTGGTCATGTCACACCCATCGCTCGAATCCCGATCGTCCCCGCCGCCATCATCTTCGACCTCGGAGTCGGCGACCCGACCGTCCGTCCCGGACCCGACCAAGGTGCCGCCGCGTACGACGCCCGGACCGGCTCTCCGGTGGCGATGGGGCCGGTAGGGGCCGGCGCCGGTGCGTCTGTGGCCATCTGGCGCGGGATCGAGCACGTCCTGCCCAGCGGTATCGGCTCGGCTGCGATCGAATGCGACGACGTCACAGTGGCTGCGCTCACCGTGCTCAACGCGGCCGGGGACGTTTTCACCCTGGAGGGAGAAGCGCTCACCGGGGGCGACCCGGTCCCTGGCCCTCCGGCGAGCCTGCCCGGCGTGATGGAGCAGACGACGCTGGTTGCGCTCGCCACCGACGCCACACTGACCCGCGGTGAGTTGTCGCGGCTGATCGTCCGCGCCCACGATGCGCTGGGCACGTGTCTCCGTCCGGCCCACACTCCATTCGATGGGGATATCGTGTTCGCCGTGTCGTGTGGAACTCGAGAGGGCTCTGTGGAGGCGTTGGGAGAGGCTGCATACGCCGCAACCGGCCGCTCCATCGAAGCTGCGCTCACGGCGGCCGAGGTGAATTCGTGACTCCGGAGCGGTCCGCAGCATTGCGGGCGCTGGCTTCACAGGCCGGCGTCTGCGTTTCCTGCCGCCTCCACGAGGGGCGGACGAATGTGGTGTTCGGTTCCGGTGCCGACGATGCCGACGTCGTGATCGTCGGCGAGGGCCCGGGCAAGAACGAAGACGAGCAGGGTCTTCCCTTCGTGGGACGTTCGGGCGAGCTGCTGGATCAGTTGCTCGGCGAGATCGGCCTGCATCGGAACGAGGTGTACATCGCCAACGTCGTCAAGTGCCGGCCGCCGCAGAATCGCGATCCTCGGCCCGACGAGATCGAAGCGTGCAAGGGCTATCTCCGCGAGCAGCTCCGCCTCATCGATCCCAAGGTGGTCGTCACGGTGGGCAACTTCTCGTCGAAGCTGTTGCTGCGCGCCGAGACCGGGATCACGCGCCTGCGCGGCAAGGCCTACGAGTGGTGGGGACGCCACCTGGTGCCGACGTTTCACCCGGCGGCGGCGCTCCGCGGCAGCGCTCGGGTCCTCGAGGAGATGCGCTACGACTTCGGGATCGTCCGCAGCCTCATCGACGGTAGTCTTCCGGGGTTGCGAGACGCCGCAGCCGAGGATGACGGGCGTCCCGCCGCACAGCCCATCGAAACCGATCCGGAGCAGCTCGGTCTCTTCCAATGAAGCTCGGTCGCTTGCAATGAAACAGCCCGTCCCGGCCTCTGGGCCGCCCCTCCAGATGGTGAGCACATCGCCGGCCGATACGCTGGCGGTCGGGCGCCGTCTCGCCGGGATACTCATGCCCGGCGATGTCGTGCTCCTCGTCGGCCGTCTCGGTGCAGGCAAGACGCTGGTCGCCGCCGGTATCGGCCAAGGTCTCGGCGTCGATCAGCCGGTGACGAGCCCAACATTCGTGCTCATGCGCAGCTACGACGGGTTCCTCCCGCTGCACCACGTCGACGTGTACCGGCTGGGATCGACCGCCGAGTTCGACGATCTCGATCTCTTCGGTCGCAGCGACGAGGGTGTCGTGCTCATCGAGTGGGGCAACGCAGTCTCCGGTGAGGTGCCTTCCGATCACCTCGTCGTCGAGCTCGAGATCACCGGCCACGATCGGCGTGACATCCGGCTGACTCCGTACGGCAGCTGGTGCGCCCGCCCGCTCGAGGAGATCGCGGCGTGAAGATCCTGGCGATCGACACGGCGACCCCGGCCAGTTCTGTGGCCCTCGGCGAGGACGGCGCGATCATCGCCCTCTCGGTACATGTCGACGCCACGGGCCACGTCGAGTTCCTCGTGCCCGCGATCGACTTCTGCTTCGAGCGCGCCGAGTGGACACCCGACGAGCTGGACCTGGTGGCAATCGACATCGGGCCCGGTCCTTACACCGGATTGCGTGCCGGGATCGCTACGGCACAGGCCGTCGCCGCCGCCGTCGGTGTTCCGGTCGTGACTGCCAGCTCGCTCACCGTGCTTGCGCTCCGTGCCGCAACCGGCCATCGCCGCATCTGGCCGGTTGTCGACGTGCGGCGCGGGCAGATCGCCACGGCGCCATACCGCCCGGTCCCGGGTGGGGTGGTTCCGGACGGGTCACGGGAACTGTGCACGCCAGAGGAGTTTCGCGGGCTGCTCGAGGCCGATCCGGAGGAGACGCTGCTCGTCGGCGACTGGCAGATCGTGCCCGACGAGACGATGCGGGGTCTCCATCGCACCAAGAAGGGCCGCCCGCGCTATCCAACCGCCGATGTGCTGCTCGAGATCGCCGAGATGCGTGCCGCCCACGACGACTTCGCCGGCGCCGAGGAGTTGCGCCCGTTGTACATGCGCGAGCCAGATACCCAGATCAACTGGAGCGACTTCCGCGAGGAGGGTCTGTGGCCTGGAGCGGCGTCGTGATCGACACAACCCCGTCTGCCTCGGCCCTGACGATTCGCCCGATGGGGGAGAGGGACATCCCCGCCGTCGCTGCTCTGGAAGAGGCGATCTACCCGCAGCCGTGGCCGGTCGCCGTCTTCCGCGACGAGTTGCGAGAGGAAGGGCGCATCTATCGGGTCGGTCTCGTGGCTGACCGCATCGTTGCGTACGGAGGATTGATGGTGGTCGTGGACGATGCCCACATCACGACGCTGGCGGTCGCTCCGGCGGCGCGGCGTCACCGACTCGGGACACGGCTGATGCTGGAGCTGGTCGACGCCGGTCTCGAGCGCGGGGCGCGACACCTGACACTCGAGGTCCGCATGTCGAACAAGGGCGCGCAGCGGTTGTACTCGAAGTTCGGCATGGCGCCGGTGGGAGTGAGGAAGGACTACTACCGCGATGAGGATGCGCTGATCATGTGGGCCACCGACATCGACGCCGAGGACTACCGACGTCGCATCGACCAGATCAGGGAGGGGCTCGATGGCTGACGCGCGGATGATCCTGGGCATCGAAACCAGCTGCGACGAGACGGGTGTGGCCGTGGTCTCCGGCTTCGACATGCGTGCTTCGGTGCTGGCGACCCAGGCGGACGCCCATGCCCGATTTGGTGGGGTCGTGCCGGAGGTGGCGGCGCGAGCCCATGTCGAGGCGATCCGCCCGTTGGTGCACAAGGCGCTGCAGCAGGCTGGCGTGTATTCCGGCGACGTAGACGCGATCGCAGCGACCCAAGGTCCCGGCTTGGTAGGGTCGCTGGTGGTCGGCTACGCCTTCGCCAAGTCATTGGCGTGGAGCCTGCGAGTCCCCTTCATCGGCATCGACCACATGGAGGGTCACCTGTTCGCCCCCCGCCTCGAACACCACGACTACCGGCCGCCGGCCGTGGTGCTTCTCGCCTCCGGGGGACACTCGCAGATCGTTCACGTGCGCGACTGGGGCGACTACCAGGTGCTCGGAGGGACGATCGACGATGCGGCAGGCGAGGCGTTCGATAAGCTCGCCCGTTTCATGGGGCTGGGCTATCCGGGGGGCCCGGCGATCGACACCGCCTCCGACGGCGGCGATCCCGGTGCTGTCGTCTTCCCCCGTGCGCTGCGGGATCGCCCGTTCCAGTTCTCGTTCTCCGGGCTCAAGACATCTGTGACCACGTATCTGGAGAAGGCCAAGGCTGCGGGCAACGTCCCTCCGCTTGCCGATGTGGCTGCTTCGATCCAGGAGGCCATCGTCGACGTCCTCGTGGACAAGACCTTCAATGCCGTGCGCGAGACGGGAGTTGGTGTTGTCGGCGCCGGGGGCGGGGTGCTGGCCAATCGACGGCTCCGGGAGCGCTTCACCGAGGAGGCGGATGCCCTCGGCGTCGAGCTGTACCTGCCGTCGCCCCGACTGTGCACCGACAACGGGGCCATGATCGCTGCCGCGGCGAACTTCTGGATGGCCCGCGGGCGCGAGACGCCATGGCGCAGCGATGTCGACCCTGGGCTGCGTCTCGGCTGAGGCGCAGCGGACCGGCGACGGGGCTCAGTCGTCCTCTTCCGGTTCCTCGTCGATGTCCACGACGATCTGGCCACCCTCGATCTCGACGGTGATCTTGGATGTGTGGCTCTCGCTCTCGAACTCGACCACTACCTTGTCCGTGTCGTCGCGTGACTTCTCCTGTGCGCTGAATCCCGAGTTCGGCACTGCGCCGAGCAACGTGACGGTCCCGCCAACCACTTCGACGGTGACGGTGCCACCGATGGCGCTGTAGGTCTTCACGACGGAAGGTGCGGCGGTCGTGGTCGGTGCGGGAGGCTGTGTCGTGGTCGGCACCGGCGGTTGCGTCGTCGTCGGGCTGGTCGATGGGGGGCTCGTGGTTTCTGGAGCCGCGGTCGTCGATGGGGAGGTCTCGCCGGGCTCGTTCGCCGGCAGGGTCGTGGTGGGGCTGTTGCCGTCGTCGACGAGCGTCGATGGTGGCGACGCTGTGCCGGCGGTGAGCAGCGTGTCGTCCGTGACCGTGAAGCGGGGTGCCACCGTATCGGTGACGTTGTTGCGCACGCTGCCTACGGCGGCAGAGGTCACGGAGACGCCGATCAGTGTGACCAGCGTCCACGCGGCGAGGAGCCACATCCGGTTGCGCATGCCACCATCATCGCTCAGATCTCGACCCACTTGGTTAAGTGGCAGCTAACCGAGACCCAAACAGGCCTGGAGCGGCCGGGAACCGCCTCGTGAGCATGTACCGTTGCCGTGATGGCAGACGTATTGATCATCGAAGACGACCAGCGCATTCGGGAGTCGCTGGCCCTGCGACTCGCCGATCGTGGATTCGGTGTCGAGACCGTGCGAGCGGCGCTGCCAGGTGTCGAGCGCGCCGTGTCGGGCGAGTTCGATGTCGTCGTGCTCGATCTCGGGCTTCCCGATCTGGACGGCTCACAAGCACTGCAGATGATCCGGTCGCTCAGTGAGGTCCCGATCGTGGTGGCGACCGCCCGCAACGACGAACGCGAGATCGTCAAACTGTTCGACGCCGGCGCAGATGACTACGTTGTCAAGCCCTATTCGGCCGAGCATCTGGAGGCCCGGCTGCGAGCACTCCTGCGCAGGGTCGGCGGTGGAGACGAGGTCCGCGAGTTCCAGGTGGGAGACCTCGTCGTCAATGTTGCGACACGAGAAGCGACGCTGGAGGGTGAGCCGCTCGACGTGAAGGGCAAGGAGTTCGATCTCCTCGCATACCTGGCGGAGCGCCCTGGTGAGGTGGTGCGCAAGCGGGAGTTGCTGGCCGCCGTCTGGCGCCAGCCGTACGGTGGCCCCGACAAGACCATCGATGTCCATCTCTCGTGGCTGCGGAGGAAGCTCGGCGAAACGGCCGCGGCACCCCGGTACATCCGGACCGAACGCGGGGTTGGAGTGCGCATCGTCGATCCACACGCATGAGGCGGCGGCTGATCCTGCTGGCTTCTGCGGTGACGCTGATGGTGGCGCTCGCCTTCGTGGTACCCCTGGCGTTCCTGGTGCGCGACCTGGCTGCCGACCGTGCCATTGCCGCAGGGGAGCGGCGCGCCCAGGACGTGGCTCGCATCATCGCCACCCTTGCCCCCGACCGAGGTATCGAAGTCGCCACAGACGCGGTGTTGCTCGGCGAGGGGTCTGCACTCAGCACGTCCTTGATCCTGCCGGATGGCAGCGTCGTGGGAGCCCCCCTCGTGGAGGGTGAGAGCCCGAGCAGGGCCCTCGCCGGTACGGCGTTCCGCAGCGATGTGAGCGGTGGCGATGTGGTGTACACGCCGGTGATTCAGCCCGACGGGTCCACGATCGTGGTTCGGGTGTTCGTGCCCGATTCCGAGTTGAGGCGCGGGGTCGCCCAGAGTTGGGCGGTGCTCGCCATCGTTGGTGCGGTGCTCGTTGTCTTCGGAGCGATCGCCGCCGATCTGCTGGGCCGGTCGATCGTGCGGCCGGTGGGTGATCTCGCCGCGACGGCGGATCGTCTCGGCAGCGGTGAGCTGGACGTTCGCGTGGAACCCGCCGGCCCCGAGGAGATTCACGATGTCGGTGTCGAGTTCAATCGCCTCGCCGAGCGCTTTGGGCGCTTGCTGCAGCAGGAGCGCGACTCGGCCGCCGACCTCTCGCATCGGTTGCGCACTCCGCTCACATCGCTCCGGCTCAACGTCGATGGCCTTCCCGACGGTCCTGGCCGGCAACGGGTGCTCGACGACATCGACGCCCTCGAACGAACCGTCGACTTCCTGATCCGCCAGGCGGCGGGGCCCGTCGAGGAGGCGGGCGCAACCGATCTACGGCAGGTCGTTGCCGAGCGGGTCGAGTTCTGGACGCCTCTGGCCGAGGAGCAGCAGCGGCGGTTCACCGCAGACATCGGTGACACACCCGCCGTGGTCTCCGTGTCGCAAGCCGATGCCGAGGCGGTCATCGACGTGCTGTTCGACAATGTCTTCTCGCACGTTCCGGAGGCGGCGCCGGTGGCGGTGCGACTGACGCCCAATGGCGCCTCGGTCCAGTTGTCGGTCGAGGACGGGGGCGTGGGATTCGCCAGCGGGTCGGTCATGGAGCGAGGTGTGTCGGGAGGATCGTCGACGGGGCTCGGCCTCGACATCGTGCGCCGGACGGCTGAGGCCGCCGGGGGATCAGTTCAGCTCGACGCGAGCCCGGATCTCGGCGGGGCCCGCGTTCTCGTCTCGTTCCCACTGAAGCCGGCGGACGTCTGAGACGATCGGATCGCTGCACGGCCGCACGATCATGATCTCGCTTCGTCCTACGTGACTGCTCTACTTCCTGCTTGAGCCGAGAGCAGTCCGGCATCCGCCAGTTCTTGACCTGCGAGGAATCGACGCGCCCCGACAGTGCAGGACCAATTCGTACCGGCGGAGTGATGAGACTCGTTGCGGCGCCGCCTCGCATACCCGTGGGCTCAGCGGTCAACGTCGACATCGCCACCTGAGTTGAACACTGCGACCTCGCCGTACTGATTGTCGACGCAGCGCAGTGCCAGCTCGATCCCTTCGGCGACGGTGTACTCGTCCAGATTGCCCTCGTGGTGGTAGCCGCCCCCGCCGTAGACCTGGTCCCCGTCGTACACCAGTGTCCCGTCAGGAAGCTCGATGGCTGACTCGGCACGGTTCCACGAGGTCCCATGGGGCCACACGACCGGATAGCGCGTATCAATATCGGCCTGGCGCAGGTAGATGCAATCCCCCTCGATGACCACGACCCCGAGTACCTCGGCGTCATCGCCTCCGGAGCGGCGGTTGCCCTCGATCACCGGGCCGTCAACGCTCCCGGAACACCCCGAGACGAGAAGGAGTGTCGCAACCGCACCGACGCCAAGCCGTAATGTCCTGTGCATGACTCTGCCTTCTCGTCGATGGCATTATGACGGTCGGCCGGGACTCGTCGGTTCCACGCGCTGGAGGGCGAGCAAAGCGGGCACAGCATCCTGCCAGAGTCGGTGGTCACGTCCGATCCCCGCCGGTAGCGCACGAGGCATGCCGATCCCGGGGCACGCGGAGAGGTGATCGGTCTCGCTCGGCATTCGTTGATCGGCGTGGCTCACACAGCACGGGGACTATGTAGTCAATGTCACAGTAGTAATGTATCGTGGCGACATGAAGACGATCACCATCACCATCCCCGATGAGCTCGATGCAGAGGCCGCCGCTGAGGCGAAACGGCTTGGCATCTCGAAATCCGAGCTGATCCGCCGCGGACTGAACGCACTGCTACCCGATCACCATATCGAGCCGGAGGCAGATCCGTGGCGTGAACTGGCAGGTTTCGCTTCTGGCGACACGACGGCAGAAGCAGGTGAGATCGACCGGGTCGTCTACGACACGTGAAGTTTGCCGACACGAGCTGGTGGGTGGCATGGTCGCTGCCCGGTGATGGTCGCCACGCAGATGCGTTGGCGCTGCTGGATCACCTCGGCCCTGCGGAGCAGGTCCTGACGACCAACCTCATCGTGGGCGAGACCTGGACGTTCCTTCGCCGCAAAGATGGTCACACCACCGCGCTTGCCTTTCTCGAGCGGGTCCGTCTACTCGACGAGCAAACCAAGCTCACGATGCACCGGGTAACTGCCGACCAAGAGGACAAGGCATGGGCATGGCTACGAAAGCACGACGAGCGTGCATACTCGTTCGTCGATGCCACCAGCTTCCAAGTGATGCGCGACCGGCGCCTCCGAGAAGCGCTGGCGTTCGACGAAGACTTCGCAGCCGCCGGCTTCCTCGAACTCCGGCCGTAATCGATCCGAGAGGTGTCTGATAGGGGTGGTTCTGGTGGGCGATGGTTTCGCCGGGCATTGCCGTGATCCGATCGCGGCAGTCAGAGGGCCAGGTGAAGGCGGAGTGCATCGTCGATTGCGAGCATCAGCGTTGGCGGCACTGTGCCGACCTTGCGCGAAACACGCTCGACGGAGATCGAGCGGACCTGTTCGGCCTGGGCTTTGGAGTCTCGGTCGAGGCCCGTCTCGGTTGCGGCCAGCAGGACTTGGAACGGGTACACCCGATCAACGCTGGTGGTCACGGGGACCACGGTGACCACCCCGCGTCCCAACCGGGCGGCAGTCGTGTTGGCACCGTCATTGGACACGAGCACGGCCGGGCGTTGCTTGTCGGCTTCACCGCTTCGTGCCGGGTCGAGGTCGACAAGTCGGATTTCGCCGCGCAGCATCAGGCGGTTGCCAGTCCGTCGCCCACGACGGCATCCCAGGCCCCGGCACCTCCAGAATCCGACCACTCACTCCACGCATCGGCGTAGTCGCTTCCGAGTTCGGACGCGCGGAGCAGACGAACCGCTTTGTGGACCACGGCAGATCGCGAGTCGTAACCTTGGGTTCGGGCGTATTGGTCGAGGAACTCGACATCCTCGTCGGGGAGGCTCACACTTAGCTTCATACCGACATGCTACCAGTAGTAGGCGCTATCTACTACCCACCGGCCCGGATCACGCACCGGTAGCTATTACGTCGGTGATTCACGTCCGGCGTCGTTCTCGGTAGGCCTTCGTCTTCGAGCGGTTTCCGCAGCGGCGCATCGCGCACCACCTGCGCGCACCGGGGGGCGAGAGGTCTACGAAGACGAGTTCGCATTTGGGGTTGGCGCATTCGCGGACGCGACCCGCGGTGGGTCCGGTGAGGAGGTCGATGGCGTCACGGGCAATGGTCGACAATGCCGCGCTGGGTGGAATGGGCGCTCGCCAGCGGGGAGTCATTGTGCCGGCCTCGAGCACGGGTGTGAGCGGGGTCTCGGCCGCGGCCGCGTTGATCTTCGAGAGGTGGTCGGTGCTCGGTGCGCGCCCCTCGGTGTTGGCGCGGATCGTCAAGAAGATGGCTTCCCGTAGTTCGATCGCCTGAGCCAAGTCCTCGTCGGTGGCTTGGACCTGGCTGTCGGCGTCGAAGGCCGTCCGGAGCCACTCGTCGAAGTCCCCTGGGCTGTGGATCTGTTCGAACTCCGATCGGGTCGGGGTGAGTCCCCCCGTCATGAGGAACAGAAGAGCCAGGCGGTCACGATCCATGCGACACCACTATACTGGTGTCGAACCGCAGTATGGTGAGAGGACGAAAGATGTCTCAGTGGACCTGTGAGGAATGCGGCCGACGATTCCGCCGTACCAATCAACGACACACCTGCTCTCGTGTCACCGTGGACGACGTGTTCGGGGGCGCCAGCCCTCATTCCCACGCCATGTTCGAGGCGTTTCGTGCGATCGTCGACAGCGTCGGACCCTACGAGTTGTCGATCACCAAGTCAGGCGTCGGATTCAAGGGCACCCATCGCGTGTTCGCCGCAGTACGACCGACCAAAACAGGGCTTGGTGGATTCCTGGACCTCACCCACCACGTCGAAGACGAGCGCTTCTCTACCGTTGAGCCCTACACCAAGAGGCTGTTCATCCACAAGCTGCGACTCACCAGCGTCGACCAACTTGACCACGACTTCCGCCACTGGGTCGAGAACGCCTATCAAGTCGGAGCCGGACAGCATCTCAAGGGCGAGCCGATCCGGTAACGACATCAGGGTGAAGTCGATCGGTCCCGCATCGGCACGATGCCTTCCTTCGAGCTATCAACACGCCACCACGCTACGTGCGGCTGGACCGAATCAGGTCGGTGTTCCAGTCGCTGGGCTTCCACAACGTGGCCACAGTCATTGCACCGGGCAACGTCGTCTACGTCAGCACCGCTCCCCGCGGATCCGCCGAGCGCATCGAGGCCGCGCTACTCGGGGGAGCCGAAGTGGTTGACATCGAGAACGATGCACCGTTCCCAACGGATCACGGGCTTATCGAGGTCTCCCTCCTGCGCAGAGAACCCGCAGCCGACGCCGTTCACATCCTCGAATCATCCGCCACCGTCACAGACCGTCTTGCCGTCCACGGCACCTGGGTCTACTGGTGGCGCCAGGGCAGCCGAGCCGAATCTAGCCACAGTGAAGCAACCGTCGCACGGATCCTCGGCATGACAACCACACGACGAAACCCTCCGAACGATCAACCGCATCGCCGACGCACACCTCCGTCGCGACGGAACCCTGCTGGCCACGCAAGCCGATAACACCAGACAGCCCCCTCAGAACCAGGCGAGCCTGACCGGTAGATAGGACGCATCTCGAAAGTGACATCGTTACGGTCAGTGTTCGGGAACCCGAGCGCACCAGTGCCGTTCGGCGCTATTCACCGTGGCGACCGTTATCGCTCGATAGCGGGTGCTCTGGGCGATGATCACCATCCATTACCTTCTCGTGGTTTCGACCGGGCGAGGTGCCGGGTGGGGTCCGAGGGCTCGCTGACAAGCGATGGGATGCGGCCCGATGCGCGGTCTCGGATCGTTCCCATGAACGCGCCTCCTTCAGCTGAGGGGGAGGGCCTCGGCGGCTCCGGACCCTCCAGAGGTGACCTCGCGTTCCCCCCTTATGAGGACCGAGCCATCCTCGAACGAGTATCGGCGGGTCGCCTGGTCGATGATGAAGGCACTCGGAGTCCGATCGTCCGGATACCCAGGCGAGCTCGGTTGCGTCGTTGGGGGGCGTCCCTGCAAGACACCTCGCCTCGTACTGCGGCCGCGCCTCCTGTGCGATCCGCTTCGTCGCCGAGTCGCCCCCGGCCTACGTGGCCTCGGCGACATGCGCTGATGACTTGGATCTATGAGGCGCAGTCGATCTCAAACGACGCGTCGAGTGAATCGACTCCCTCCCGGAGGACCGTCCCAGACGCCGTGACGGATTCGCCATCGACCACTGGGTCGGAGAAAGTCCCCATAGCCCGATACTCGTCGGCCGGGTCGTCGCCAACCCTGATGGAGAACTCGTTGTAGCCATCGTCGGAGTCCCAGTCATACTGCCACTCGTAGGGTTCGTTCGACTCGTACTCCTCCACGTCACCGGAGATCGAGATCTGATTGGCCTGATCCAGGGCGACGAGGCATTGGAGGCTGGCCACGATCGTGTAGTCGGTACCGTCGATCGTTGCGGTGCCTACCGGGTCGCCCCCGGCGGTCGACTCGGACGAACCGCCACCTTCGGCCTGGTCGTCACTGCCGGAGGTGCTGTCGGTGTCGTCAGCGGCACCGGCGACGGTGTCCGATCCCTCGTTATCGCCATCGCTGCCGCAGGCCCCTGCCACGAGGCTGAGAATGACGATCAGGATCAAGAGCGTCAGCCATGTTGAACGCTTGGAGTTCATGGGGTCGCCTCCCCTTGCGGTGCGAGAGGGCGTCCGCCCTCCCCAGTGCACCCTAATCCATGCTGCTTCCAGGTGCTGGGGGCCCCAACCGGCAGTTCTGAACTGCCCTCAGAAGTCAATCCGATCTGCTCGGCTTTCGGGTGCGGGCGTTGTCGCTCGAGATCAGGGTGGATCTGAGCTCGTTCGTCGAGTCGCTTCCCGGAACTGACTCGGAGGTCGTGTTGGTGTGGGCCTATGCCCTTTGTGGAGGCAGACTGCTGTTCCAGGTGTCTCGGTGCATCTTCCAGGTGCCGTCCTCGTTCTTCCACAACACCATGATCTTGCCGCGATCCGCCAAGGTTTCGTCGCCTCCGTACAGTGAGTATTCGCCGACTTCGAGCGCGTACTCGCCCATCGGAATCACCTCCAGCGTCTTGGGTTGAGCCGCTGCGATGCCAAGGTCAAAGAAGGCCTGCCAAAACTCGACAATCGCATCCGCGCCACTGATGGCGTCAGCATTCGGGGGCAGGATCTTGGCATCACTCGTGTACAGCGAAGGCATTACTGCACTGTCGGCTTCGCTGATCGCTTCCATGAAGCGTTGGTTCGCATCGTGGATCCGTCCGGCTACATCCATCTCGCACCTCCACCGACCGAACCTACCACCAGGTTGGATGTGGTGACCGTCGCTCCCGCGGACACGTCATTCCCCACCAACCAACCCGACCTGGCGAGTTGACGCCAGCGGAGTGGGAGGCGTTCGTCGGGGTTGTCGACCGGCACGCGACGGCCACGCTCGGTGAACCGGTTGACCGGGCCGCTGCACGGCAGCAGGCTCGCGTTCACACGGCTGGCGGTCCCGACATCCTGGCCGTCCTCGACGAGTATTCCTGCGCAGTCACTGCATGCAGGGCTCGCCACCGTGACGACACGTTCGCCCACGCAGGGCCAGAGCCGCGCTTCGATCCCGCATGGCTCGGCATCAAAACGCCGCTCCGGCTGTTCGATGTACTCGCAGTTGATCAGCTCGACCTCGAACGCAACGAGTTCCCGCCCGTCGAGGGAGAGTCCATCATCGCCCTTGGTGCCGTCGACGACCGCTTCGCAAGTTGTTTCAAAGCAATCGATGCACCCGGTCGCCGCCCATTCCCGGTCAGGCCGATATCGCGTCCAGATGCTGCAGGAGCTCGTGCGCGGCGAGTTCGATTGCCTTGTGGCGCCACTCGCTGGCTCGATACACGCAGGCGATGAGCCCCATACGATGGACACGCCGGAAGTCGCCGTAGACGAAAGCGTGCCGAGCCTTCGTCTCAGCGGAGGCGCCGATAGTGAGCCCGAGGTGCCACTCGGCATACTCGTCCCACGTGTGACTCTCCAAATAGGCGTTTTCGACCTCGGCCGTCGGCTGCGCCTCTCCCCAGTCGCTATCGAGGACGTACTGCCGGGCGTCGATCATTTGGCGGGCTTTTGCTATCGCAGCGGGGTTCAGCTGGTATTCGGCCATCAGCGCCTCCGGGCCGCAAACGCGATCATCTAGATCTTGTGTCGGCTCTTCGCTCGTTCGACGACACGCCGGACGTTCTCGATCGACCCGCAGTCGCTTTCGAGTTGGCGCCGGCGCTCCTTCACGAATGCCTTGCCGAGTTCGTGTCTCATGTCCTCGTCGACCTCAGTGCGGGCCGGATTCAAGACCGTGCGCTCCTCTTCGTCCAGGTGGTGGGCGAGTTCCTTGGTGAGCCGCTCCACGGCGTCTCCGAACTCATTCGAGTCAGGATCTCCGAGTTCGAGAACCGCAAGCAAGGCTTCGTGTCCTTCGGCGTGCTCCTCCTCAGAGTGCTCCACTTCCTCCGCAGAGACGGCGTCCCGACGCCGCAGCTTCGGGTAGACCTTCCGCTCCTCGGCCTCGGCGTGTGCGACGAGGAGAGCCGACAGCTCGGAAAGTGCCTTCATGCGATCCGCCTCGGCATTGCGAACGTCGTGTAGCAGTTCTTCGAACTCGCGGTGATCCTGGAGTATGACGTCGATCACGTCGCCGGCCATGTGGTTGCTCCCTTCTCGGATACGAGCTTCCTACCCGCCGGCGCGACCGGCCACACATCGGGCGCCACGAAAAGCCACGAGGATGGACGTGACGATGCCCAGAGCGGCGAACGAGAGAGCGTATTCAGTGCAGTAGTCCGCTCGGGGTTTTCCAGCATCAAGGACGGTCACTCATATCGTGTCTCGGTCGGCCGGCTCCCTTCGCTCCGGCATGATTCACTCTCCCAGTGCAACCGTCGGTTTGGCCTACCCCGCAGGAGCGGGCCCGAAACCGCGGCGCATTCCCGCCGCCGGTGCGGTTTCGACCGCGGGTCGGGCGGGTAAAAGAGAATGGCGGGCCCCCCAGCGTCACAGCCGGACATCAGCGGGGCGCAGCATGGGAGAGGAGTGGTCGTGGAGATCACCACGGCATTCGTCCGCCTGGGCACAGCCCTGGCGATTGGACTATTCATCGGGCTGCAGCGCGAATACTCGAAGGCGGTGAACGAGGATGACGACCTCTTCGCCGGCGCCCGCTCGTTTGCACTCATCGCGCTGATCGGCGCGCTGGCGGCGATCGCCGAGGAAGTCGCCGAGAGTCGTTTTCTGGTCGTGGGCTCACTCCTCGTGGTTGGCTCGTTCGTCCTCGTCGCATACCACACCGCCGTGCGGGAAGGAGAGACCGGGGTCACGACCGAGGTTGCCGCCTTGGTCGTGTTCCTCACCGGAGCGGCCGCCGGCGCCGGGCTGTTGCGAGTTGCCGCCGGCGTAGCCGTGGTCGTTGCGACGCTCCTCGCCATCAAGCCGTGGACCAGGCGACTTGCCGAATCCATCGATCAACAAGACGTGTCGGCCAGCCTGCAATTCGCCGTGCTCGCCGCCCTGGTCCTGCCGCTGCTGCCGGATGAGCCCTTGGGGCCGGAACCATTCAGTGCAGCGACTCCGTTCTCGGTCGGGCTGATGGTCGTCTTCATCTCCGGTCTTTCCTTCCTCGGATACGTGCTCATTCAGGCAGTCGGCGCAAGGCGTGGCGTCGGCCTCACAGGCATCTTGGGCGGGCTGGTTTCCTCGACCGCGGTCACTTTGACCCTGTCGGAACGGAGTCGGGAGTCAACGGGTCTGGTACGGCCGCTCGCTCTCGGCCTGGTGCTGGCGTGGACGATCATGTTCGTGCGAGTTCTCATCGAAGTGCAGGTTGTCAATTCCGCGCTCCTCGCCGACGTCATCGTCCCGGTCGGCGCCGGAACTCTGGTGGGCTTGGCCGTCGCTACCTACCTGTATCTGCGCGGTCGGGGTGAGGAGAAGGCCGAATCGGACCGGAGCGAGTTCTCCAACCCGTTCCGCCTCGGTCCGGCGATCCAATTCGGCCTCCTCTACGGGGTGATCCTCATCGCATCGAAGGCCGCGTCAATGTATCTCGGCGACCGAGGGGTCTACCTGTCGGCGTTTGTGTCGGGGGTAGCGGACGTCGACGCCATCACGCTCTCGATGGCCAATCTCAGCCGCGGTGACGGTTCGATCGCTGATCCCGTCGCCGCGAATGCCATCGCTATCGCCGCAGCCACCAACACCCTGGTGAAGGGCGGCATCGTATGGGCGATTGGGCGTGGCTCCATCGGGCGCGCCGTGACGCCCGTCGTCGTCGGGTCGGCCGCCGTCTGCGTCGGTCTCGCCTTCCTGATCTGACCCCGTAGTCCCGGCGACACGTTTCCGGTTCTACGACCCGGGATCACACGAGTGTCCTTCATCTGGTAGGGCTCACGTTGACGATCAAGATCCGCGACGGGATCGTGCAGAACCGTCCGGTGTTGGGCGGTTGCGGTGGACCTGGATGGCCGCAAGGACGTCCTTGGGGATCTGGATCGGCTGCGCGACGGCGAAGGCGCCAAGTTTCTCCAGGTCCTCTCCGAGTTGAAGAACAGGGGCACGAATCACGTGTTGATCGTGGCATGTGACCGACTCAAGGGTCTCCCCGACGCCATCAGGCCATCTGGCCTCAGGCGGTCATCCAAACCTGTGTCGCAACCCGCACCGCTGGTTGTGACGCTTTGCGGCGTAACGAGGGCGCGGCCGCAAGCGTGGGGGGCGCCGCAACTGCGACGCCCCTACAGAGTGGAGTACCGGACCAGCGGGTCGGTGGACGGACCTCAGGCAGTCCATTCCTTCAGCTTGGTTTCGACGGTGTTTGCGGTCTCGCCGGTGACTTCCTTGATCTTTCCGACGAGTTGCTGGAAGTTGCCGCGGGCCTCCTCGAGGTGCTGATCAGTCACCTCGGCCCATTCCTCGCGAATCTTGCCGCGGATTTGGTCCCATCGGCCGGTGTCGGCGAGGCGGTCGTTCCAGTCATATGACTTGTCGGTGTGCACTTGGTCCTCCTTTGGTTCGTCGACGGGCGAGTGATACCCGTCCTGGGCGAGGCTCAAACATGCACGGATCGTGAGCGATGGAGAGTTACCGGGTCGTCGACCGAGGCCGTTCGTCCCCGCCCGGCATTCAGCCGGTGAGTGCGAATCGGGCGTATCGCTACCGCAGACGACGAAGGTATTTGTCAGTAGCCATTGGTTTCTCGACACCGGCGGCAACGGGCTTTCTGCTCGGGGGCGATCGTGGTTTCCCTTCCCCGGCGGGCGGTCGTGGTTTCTTCCCGCGAACGGCCTCCAGAAATCCCAGCGGACGGTCGTGGAATTCCCCACGGCAGGTTCACGTGGGTAGTGGTATCACCCCTTGCCTTGGGCGGCGCCGGTGGTCGCAGTGGTGTTGGAAAGGGTGGGCATTCCCGCGGCGTCTGCGCAGTTTCGTCATTCGTTTCGATTGAACGTGACAATCGGTAGGTAGAACCAGGACCAGGTGGCGATCGCCGACACGAGAGCGGCGACGATGACCGCGGCGAGGTCCGACAGGACGAGTGAGGTGACCAGGTACACGGCGGCGCCGATTGCGACCAGGAATGCAATGGTTCCTGCGATCGCAAGGCGAGTGGCAACCATGACGTGGTGCATGCTGTTTCGCTGGATGCCGGTCAGCGGCGCACGAACGCGCTGGTGGACGCTGGGAGCGATGAGCAGTACGGCGGCAACGGCCGAACTGACGAACGCCACGTAGAAGAATGTCGAATCAACCCCACCGAGGTCGCCAAAGGGCGCCTGCAGTGGCAAGGTCAACAAGAAGGCGAACAGGACCATCACTCCGGGGATGGTGGTGCGGAGTCCCTCCATCAGGGCGCGGAAACGATCATCGACCTCCGTGGCGTCGTCGGATTGATTCTGCCGCTCCGTCATCGTTGCTACCGGGGTCGTCCGTCGTCGTTGCCAAGGATATCCGACGGTCGCGGGGGTGGGCGACGGTCGATCACCGCCAATCCGTGAGGCGCGAGGTTTGAGGTTCGCCGCATCCGGGTAGAACATCAATCACCTCGAACGGAAGGAGTCCGCCATGACGCTCGCGCTGTTCATCCTCCTCCTCGCGCTTCTCGTCGGAGGCGTTGGCCTGTTCATCGAAGCCCTCCGCTGGCTTCTGATCATTGCTCTCGTGCTGTTCGTCGTGAGCGCTTTTACCGGCTGGAGGGGCCGCCGGGTCGTTTGACCACCCATGCGAGAAGCTCTAGGCCTCTCTAGGCCCGACCAGGGGTGGTTGCGCTCCGCCAGCGTCTGAGATACGGCGGGTGCAAGGAGATGCTGCGCCTGAGAGGGATGGAATCCCATCATTCCGCGCGCGCTCAGAACGCTCCCCTCCGAGGGTTGGAGTTCCCCGTGCTGGCCGAACACGTTGATCTACGCGGCGGAACCGTGACCCGGCGTTGCAAGCCGCGCCTGTGAGTCGGGGCTCGACACAGATCCGTTAGCAGTCTCCGTGTGAGCCATTTAGCACTCTCGTTCGGGGAGTGCTACGATCTGGCACTCACACACGCAGACTGCTAACGGGTTCGATGAGGGCCCGCTGGTAAGGACCCCCCACTCCAAGGAGGAGTCGCATGAAGCTGAAGCCCCTGGGCGACCGCATCGTGGTTCAGCCCAAGGAAGATGACGAAGCGCGCACCGCAAGCGGGCTCGTGATCCCCGACACCGCCAAGGAAAAGCCCCAGCTGGGTGAAGTACTTGCCGTGGGACCGGGCAACTGGAACGAAGACGGTGACGAGCGAGTACCTCTCGACGTCAGCGTGGGCGACCTCGTCTTCTACTCGAAGTACGGGGGTACCGAGGTCAAGTACGAGGGCGACGACTATCTGATCCTGTCCGCCCGTGACGTGCTCGCCATCCTGGGTTAGGAGAACGACTACATGGCTGCCAAGGAACTGAAGTTCAACGAGGAAGCACGGCGCGGCTTGCAGGCCGGCGTGGACAAGCTCGCCAACACGGTGAAGGTCACGTTGGGGCCGAAGGGCCGCAATGTCGTGCTGGAGAAGAAGTGGGGCGCCCCCACGATCACCAATGACGGCGTGACGATCGCCAAGGAGATCGAGCTGGACGACCCGTACGAGAACATGGGCGCCCAGCTCGCCCGTGAGGTCGCCGACAAGACCAACACGGTTGCCGGTGACGGCACGACGACCGCCACGGTGCTGGCGCAGGCGATGGTGACGGACGGGCTGCGTCTGGTTGCCGCCGGTGCCAACCCGATGGAGATGAAGCGCGGTATCGAAGAGGCCGTCGAGCGCGTCGTGGACGCCATCGGCGAGATGGCGACGCCGGTCGACTCGAACGCTCACGACCAGATCGCCTATGTCGCCGCCAACTCGGCTGCCGACACGACCATTGGTGAGCGTATCGCCGATGCATTGCAGAAGGTGGGCAACGAGGGCGTCATCACGGTCGAGGACTCGCAGACGTTCGGCGTCGAGTTGGAGTTCACCGAGGGTATGCAGTTCGACAAGGGCTACATCTCCCCGTACTTCATCACGGACCCGGATCGTCAGGAGTCGGTGCTCGAGGATCCGTATCTGCTGATCGTCAACTCGAAGATCTCGTCGGTGCAGGATCTGCTGCCTGTGCTCGAGAAGATCATGCAGACGGGCAAGCCGCTGCTGATCATCGCCGAGGACATCGAGGGCGAGGCGCTCGCCACGCTCGTGGTCAACAAGATCCGCGGCACGTTCGCCTCGGTCGCCGTGAAGGCTCCCGGGTTCGGTGAGCGGCGCAAGGCGATGCTGCAGGACATTGCGATCCTGACGGGTGCCCAGGTGATCTCTGAGGAGGTCGGCCTCAAGCTCGACGGTGTCACGCTCGATCTGCTGGGCAAGGCCCGTAAGGTCGTGGTGTCGAAGGACAACACGACGATCGTCGAGGGCGCCGGCTCCCACGCCGACGTCGAGGCTCGCACCATGCAGATCCGCCGTGAGATCGAGAACTCCGATTCCGATTGGGATCGCGAGAAGCTCTCGGAGCGGCTGGCCAAGCTGGCCGGCGGTGTTGCCGTCATCAAGGTCGGCGCTGCCACCGAGGTGGAGCTCAAGGAGAAGAAGCACCGCATCGAGGACGCCATCCAGGCGACCCGGGCCGCAGTCGAAGAGGGCATCGTGCCCGGTGGCGGCGTTGCGTTGCTCCGTGCCCAGACTGCCATCGACAAGGCCCGCGGCGGTTCCGATGACGTCAAGGCTGGTCGGCAGCTCGTCAAGCGTGCTCTGGAGTGGCCGCTGCGGCAGATCGCAGTGAACGCCGGCTACGAGGGTGGCGTGGTGGTCGACAAGGTCCTCCACGGCGCCGGCTCCGAGGGCTTCAACGCCGCGACGGGTGAGTACGGCGATCTGATCGCCGACGGCATCATCGATCCGGCCAAGGTGACCCGCTCCACGCTGCAGAATGCCGCGTCGGTGGCTGCGTTGCTCATCACCACCGAGGCCCTCGTCGCCGAGGAGAAGGAAGATGAACCCGTCGGCGCCCACGGCCACGGCGGCGGCATGGAAGGAATGATGTAGAACACAGTGAATGAGCGGCTTGCCGCCCATTCACATTCGAGCGACCGTCGTCGCCGGGTAGGCGACGAAAGGAAGCGAGCCTCGGGCCCGGCGTGAAGCCGGGCCCGAGCTATGTGCGCGAGGGAGCCGCTTTGCGGCTCCCCGATACCTACGATCTTGGGTCTCGAGCTCAAACGAGCTCGAGACCCACGATCGCACGGCCGGCCTCTTGGCCGGCCGTTTCTCGTTGGCTCACAGTGAATGGGCGGCTTGCCGCCCATTCACATTCGAGCGACCGTCGTCGCCGGGTAGGCGACGAAAGGAAGCGAGCCTCGGGCCCGGCGTGAAGCCGGGCCCGAGCTATGTGCGCGAGGGAGCCGCTCTGCGGCTCCCCGATACCCACGATGGCACGGCCGGCCTCTTGGCGAGCCGTTTCTCGTTGTCTCCAGCGACCGTCGTCGCCGGGTCGGTGAGTCCACAGCGAACGTCGGGCCTCTCTTGCCGCGGTGCCGGATAGGACGGTCTCGCCTTGCTCGGCGAAGGCCGCGAGAATCGATGCCATGTCGTACGAGCACACGCAGCGGGGGAAGCTGACTCTGCTGGTGGCCGGGTTCTTGGTCGCCATCGGTGCGGTGACATTGCCGGCCATGTTCGACGAGGAGCCGGTGTCTGCGCTCATCCTGGCTGCGGCGATGTTGCTGGTCATCGTCACGGTCGTGGTGTTCAATCGTCTCACCGTGAGCGTCGATGAGGAGCGAGTCACTGCACGGTTCGGTTGGGGGTGGCCGAGACGAGTGATCCGTTTCGATGAGATGACCGGGGTCCGGCAGGTACGCAACAAGTGGATCTACGGCTGGGGGAGCCGCTGGATCCCGGGCGGCTGGATGTTCAACGTCTGGGGTCGTGACGCCGTCGAGATCGAGCTGATATCGCGGCAGCGGTTCCGCATCGGTACGGACGAGCCGGAGGAGTTGCTCGCTGTGTTCCCCGTGCAGCTCGTGAGGGCCTGACGTCGGGACCGTCCGGCTCAACCTGCGGCTTGGTAGTCCGCAAGCTGGCGTTCCCACTCCGCCCTCGTCACCAGCTGGCAATCCCGCTGTAACAGGTTCCAGAACTCGTCGCACGAGCCGTTGAGCCGGTACTCGGCGGCGTCGATCGTGTTGAACTGGAAGACGTTGGCGTTGAGATTGGCGATGAAGAACTCGGATCCGGTGGCCGTCGAGATGTTGTTGATCGACTCGAGACCGCGGAAGTCGATCGTGGCCCGGCCGGCGTTGAGCGTGACGCCGGCGAAGGCGTCCGTGGTCTCATCGGAGAAGAAGGACACGAACCCGGCGGCCCGCTCGACCACGTCCGGGCCCTTCACCAGCTCCTCCAGGGTTTTCGTCAACACCAGGTCCGAGGCGGGCACCTCGCGGTAGACGAAGCTGTCTGCGGTGGGGACCGAGGGGGCGCCGCAGGTGTAGTAGACGGTCAGCACCATCCCGACGTTGCCGGCCGGAGCTGGTTCGGCACAAGCGGGCGGAGCCGGCGTTGTCGAGGGCGCAGCGCCTGTGCCGGGACCGATCTCCGCCGGCGGCGTCGGTTGTGGCGCTCCGGGGAAGGGAACGACGGTGGTGGCTGCGGCCCGCTCGGCCTGGTTGAGCGCCACGGTGGCCGGGTCGGGGGGATTGATGACGCGACGGAACATGAACCACACGCCGATCGCCACTACGAACACGAGGGCGGTGATCAGGACGTTGAGGATGATGCGCAGGATGTTGGGCGTCATTCGGCAGGGACGATAGGCGGATCGGTGGCTCTCATCGATTCAACGCCGGTGTGTCCGAGGCGGGTTCCGGGGTCAGATCCACGCCTCGGTGCGGTAGCGGGCCTGCTCTATGCGCCACTCCGGTTCGAGGAGCCCCCAGATCGTGTGGTCGATCCACGTGTCGCCCACCAGCACCTCGTCGCGCAATGTGCCTTCGAGCCGGAAACCGAGCTTCTGAGCGATGCGTTCCGAGCCGGTGTTGCCCACCCCGATGCGAACCACGATGCGATGCAAGGCGAGATCCTCGAAACCGAACCGGAGCACCCTGGCGACGACTTCGGTGCAGATACCTTGCCCGGTCTCGTCGGTGCGCACCCAATAGCCGACCTCGCCGGTTGCGTTGGCGCGCGAGGTGAACCAGATCGATACGTTGCCCAGGTGACGGCCCGGTTCCGTGCTGCGGCGAATGGCGAAGTCGAAGGCTCGACCCTCGTGCCACGCCGCCGCCGACTCTCTGATGAACTGCTGGGTGACTCCCCGGTTGTAGCGCTGATGCGCCCATGGCAGGTAGGCCGCCAGCTCGGGCAGCGATACGAGGACCGCTTCGTGCACGGGGCCGATGTCCCGGCGCCGGAAGGGGCGGAGAGTGAAGCGGGGGGTGTAGAGGTCGGCTGGGGCTGGACCCGGCATGGGGCAGACACTATCGCGCTTATTGTCCCGACATGCTCGATATTTGGACGCGGCTGCGGTCGCTTCCCGACGTGGACATGGAGACTGACGCTCGCTCGGCGGTCCTCGTGCCGATGTATCAGTCTGGAGACGGACTCGTCCGTGTGCTGCTGACCAAACGACCGGACACGATGCGCACGCACCCCGGCGACGTCGTCTTCCCCGGCGGTCGCATCGAGTCCGGTGAGACGCCGATCGACGCCGCCATCCGCGAAGCGTGGGAAGAGGTGGCCCTGCCGCCCGAGTTCGTGGAGGTCATCGGTGGTCTTCCCCCGGTGACGACCCGCGTCCGCACCAACTGGATCGTGCCGGTGGTCGCCCGCATCCAGCGACCGGTCGAGCTGATCCCGGACCCGCGGGAGGTCGACGCCATCCTCGAGCCGACGATCGGTGAACTGCTCGACGAGTCGCGTTGGGAGCAGTCGGACTGGATGGGCTCGCGGTTGTGGTTCTACGAGTTCCCCGAAGGTACGTTGTGGGGAGCCACGGCATTCATGGTGCGGAGCCTGCTGGCGCTCCTCCGCGGTGACGGCGCTCGACCGGAACTGCGCCGCTAACTGGATACTGCTCCCTCGTCGATCAGCTTCCACAGGGCGTCGACGTGGCGTTGCTCCGTTCTCGTCTGGCCAACCGATATGCGAATGAATCGTCGGTCGCCGATCGCCGAGGGCGTCACATAGCTCGTCCCGGATCTGTTGATGTGCTGGGCGAGGGCGTCGGTGGCGTCGTTCCCGGCGACGTGACGGAAGCTCACGAGACCGAAGGGTGTCGGTGCGATCAGCTCGAAGCGGGGGTCGGCGTCGAGGCGCTGTCCGAGCAGCCGCGCCAGCCGGACGTGCTCCCGGACGTGGTGGCGGATGCCCTCCGCGCCGTAGCTCCGGAGAACGAACCACAGTTTGAGCGCCCGGAAGCGCCGGCCGAGGGGAACGTGCCAGTCTCGGTAGTCGATGACCTCGCCCGACTCCGTGGCCTGGTTCCTGAGATAGGGGGGCAGGATGCTCATCGCATCGATCAGAGGGGTGCGGTCCGCCACGTAGAACACGTTGCAGTCGAAGTTCGTGAACATCCATTTGTGAGGGTTGAACGTGTAACTGTCGACGAGCTCCAGACCATCCTGGTGGTGGCGGAACTCGGGGCAGATCATTGCAGTGCCGGCGTATGCAGCGTCGACGTGATGCCACATCTGGTG
This sequence comes from Acidimicrobiia bacterium, assembly GCA_965216945.1. Taxonomy (GTDB): domain Bacteria; phylum Actinomycetota; class Acidimicrobiia; order Spongiisociales; family UBA5794; genus DATHZQ01. The sequence goes on from CBDCGU010000003.1 coordinate 2,687,992, forward strand.
CCGGTGAGCGACCGCGGCGATGTCCCGTACCGGGTCGATGGCGGTCGTGCCTGTGGTGCCGACGGCGGAGCAGACGAAAGCCGGCGTCAGCCCGGCTGCAACATCCGCCGCTATCGCCTGTTCGAGCGCCGCCGGCAACATGGCGAACTCGCTGTCGACATCGATGAGCCGCACGTGTTCGTAGCCGGCGATGTTGGCCCCCTTCTCGATCGAGGAGTGGGCTTGCCGGGAGGTGTAGGCGACCGCGGTGGCGGCGTCGGCTCGCTTCGCCAGCTCACGCCGGGCGACCACGAGCGCAGTGTGGGTCGAGTCCGATGCGGTCATCTGGATGACGCCACCGCCGGGGCCGTCGGTCCGCCAACTCGCCGGCAGCCCGAGCAGGTCGACGAGCCAGTCCACGACGACGGTCTCGATCTCCGTGCACGCCGGGCTCGTCGACCACAGCATTCCCTGGACTCCCAGACCGGCGGCGGCGAGCTCACCGAGGATCGCGGGCGGTGAGGTGTTGGCGGGAAAGTACGCAAACCAGCCTGGGGATTGCCAGTGGGTGATGCCGGGCATCACGATGTCGTCGAGATCGCGGAGGATCGTGGCGAAGTCCTCGGGCTCCTCGGGGGCCGTCCCCGGGAGGCGCGACCGGATGTCGCCGGGAGCCACTTCGGATTGGATGGGTAGTGACTCCACCTTCTCCATGTAGTCGGCGATCCAGTCCACGAGATCCCGACCTCGGCGGCGGAACTCGCCCGGTGTCATGTGATACGAGCCGGCCATGTCGCAGCACCTTAAAGCGTCCGCCCACGGTGGATGCGTCCGGCCGGGGGCTCGATGGTCGCCTGCCCAGGCGGCAAGCGTCCCTCTCCGGAGAGCGATCGGTGAGGCGTCCCTCTAGGGTTGGTGGTGAGGAGGCAGCGTTGGAGCTCCAGGGCAAGGTCGCCGTCGTCACCGGTGCGGCAAGCGGGATCGGCAAGGCACTCGCCACGCGGTTCGTGGCGGAGGGGGCCGACGTGGCGGTCCTCGACCTCGACGGCGACGAGGTGTCCTCGGTTGCTCGCAAGATCGGAGCGTCTGCCTGGCAGCTCGATGTCGCCGACGAGTCACATACCCATGCCGTCGTCGCCAAGATCGAGAACAGCCTGGGCCCCATCGACCTGTTCTGCTTCAACGCCGGGATCGCCACCGGCGGCGGAGTCGAGGCCACCAATGCCGCATGGCAGCGTACCTGGGAAGTCAACGTCATGGCGCATGTGTATGGCGCCCGCGCCGTCCTTCCATCGATGCTGGCGAGGGGCGAGGGCTACCTGCTGCATACCGCTTCCGCTGCCGGTCTGCTCACGAACATCGGCGCCGCTCCCTATTCGGTGACCAAGCACGGCGTCGTGGCCCTGGCGGAATGGCTGTCGGTGACGTACGGCGATCAGGGCATTCGGGTCTCGTGCCTGTGCCCGCAGTTCGTGGACACCCCGATGCTCGACCTGTTCGACGCCGGGGGCGAGATGGGGGGCTGGGTGCACTCGGTCGCCATCAGTCCCGAAGAGGTCGCCGAGACTGTCGTGGATGGCATCCGCGACGAGAGATTCCTGATCTTGCCGCACCCAGAGGTCGCGGCGTTTTTCGCCCGCAAGGGTGAGGACTATGACCGCTGGCTATCCGGCATGCGGAAGCTGCAGTCCAACGTGGGGTATCGGGCGCCCGGGTTTGGCGTCTGACACGGCGTTCATGTCGCCTGCGGTGGGAACACGACCACCTCGTCGATGCCGATGTCGACGCGATCGCCGGGAGCAACGCCGGCGTTGCTCCCCGTGCGGGCTGCCAGCCGCCGACCTCCTTCGAGCTCCAGCACCAGAAGCTGATCGTGCCCGTAGAACTCACGGTCGACGACCAGCGCGGCGCCGTCTCCCGCCCGGACGGGGTGTACCCATTCCGGCCGGATCATCACTTGCACGGGACCGCGCAGATTGCCGAACAGGGGGAACGTCCCCAGTGGTGTCTTCACCTGTCCCACTTCGGCGATCCCGTCGACGAATTCGCTCTCGCCGACGAACCGGGCGATCCACGGTGACGCCGGTCTGCGGTAGATGTGCTGCGGTGGCCCGATTTGCTTCACCTTGCCTCGCCGCATGACGGCGACGATGTCGGCGATGGCGAGGGCCTCCTCCTGGTCGTGGGTGACGAACACCGCTGTGGCCTCGGCTTCCTTGAGGATGACCCGTACGTCGCGCCGCATGCGGTCTCGAAGCCCTGCGTCGAGGTTCGAGAAGGGCTCGTCCATCAGGATGACGGCCGGTCGTGGCGCAAGAGCGCGGGCGAGGGCCACGCGCTGCTGCTCGCCTCCGGACAGCTCGTGCGGCATGCGGTCGCCGTGCTCGGCGAGCCCGACGAGCTCCAGCACCTCCCTGACCCTGTCGCCGCCGGTCCGGTCGAGTCCGTAGCCGGTATTGGCGGCAACGGTCATGTGGGGGAACAGGGCATATTCCTGGAACACCATGCCGACCCGCCGCTTCTCGGGCGGAACGTTGAGGGCGTCGTCCACCACCCTCAACCCGGCAATGTCGACCATCCCTGCATCGGGTCGCTCGAAGCCGGCGATCACGCGCAGAGCCGTGGTCTTGCCGCATCCGGACGGACCCAACAGGGCGAGGATCGCCCCGGCGGGCACCTCCAACTCGAAGTCGTCGAGCGCATACGATCCGTTGAAGCGTTTCGTGACGCCGTGACAGTGGATGGCGACCTGATCGTTCATGGCTGGCGACGTGGTCGAATCACGAGGAGATACATGGGGATGGCGGACACCGTGAGCAGCAGCAGGGCCGGCGCCGCCGCTCTGGCGTAGAAGAGATCGTTGGTGGTGCTCCAGATGCGGACCGCCAGCGTATCGAATCCGGTCGGCCGCAGCAGCAACGTCGCGGGGAGCTCTTTCATCGTGGTGAGGAAGACCAGCACTCCGCCCGCAAGCAGTCCTTTCCACATGAGCGGCAGCGTGATGCGGCGCAAGGTCTGCATGGCCCCCTTGCCGAGCCCTCGCGAGGCGTCCTCCAGGTTGGGGTTCACCTGGAGCAATGTGGCCTCGCCTGCGCTCGTGGCTTGGGCGAGGAACAGAGCACCGTAGATCACGACGAGAAGAGTGAACGATTGGTAGAGACCGCCGAGGTAGTTCGATGCGAAGAAGACCACCGCAAGTGCCACGGTGATGTGGGGGAGCGAGAACATCACGTAGACCGTCCGGTGGAGCCAGCGGCTGGCCCGCCCGCGATAGCGAACGGCGAGCACGACAACCGGAACCGCCGCGGCCATCGCGATCGCCGCCGCCGCCAGGGAGCCGGTCAACGAACCGGCGACGGCGCCCCACTGCATGTCGATGGTTTGCCCACCCAGCAGGCCACGCAGCAGCCAGATCGTCAGCACCCCGATCGGCAGCGCCAGCGCAAGGAACACCAGACCTCCGAGGAAGCTGTGGGCGGCGAAGCGGGCTCCGCCGGTGAGGGATACCGACGGGGCGGGGCGGCGAGGCTTGGTCCCGAAGTAGGCGGCGCGTCCCCGGGTGCGCTGCTCGGCCCACACGATGACGAGGGCCAGCAGGATCAACGACAGCGCAAGCACCGCCGCCGGCGTGCGGTCGAGCCTGCCTTGATACTGGGCGTAGATCACTCTGGTGAAGACGTCGAAGCCCATGAGGGACACGGCGCCGAAGTCCGAGAGCGTGTAGAGCGCCACCAGCAGCGAGCCGGCGGCGACGGCCGGGCGGACCTGGGGCAGAACGACGGTGCGGAACGCCTTCCAGGGGCCGGCGCCGAGCGACCGCGCCGCCTCCTCGAAAGCCGGGTCGACGTTGCGCAGCGCCGCCCGAGCCACCAGAAACACATAGGGGTAGGTCGACAGAGTCAATGCCAGCCACGCACCGATGCCGCCGGAGATCGACGGAAGCGCCACGCCTGTCAGGTCGGCGAACAGGCCCCGCGGTCCGGCAAACGACAGCAGGGCGAGGGCGATGACATACGAGGGGATGACGAGGGGCAGCGAGACGAGCACCGTCCACATGCGTTTGCCGAGCACGTCCGACCGAACGATCAGCCACGCCGCGGCCACCCCAACTGCGGCGGCGGTCACCGTGACGGATGCGGTGAAGACGATCGAGCGGACGAGCAGGGCGCCGGTGCGACCCGTGCTGAGCGTCTCCCATGCCGTGCCGGCCGATCCGATGACCCGGCCGAGGAGGAACAGCACCGGAACCGTGATTGGGACAACGATGGCGATGGCGAGCACCCACATCCACGTTGGCGCCTTCAAACCGCGCCGCGAAGGCGGCGGCGCAGGGACGACGGTTTCGGGGGCGGCCGCAGCCGGGTCGGCGACCGCCGCCTCTCTCACAGCAGACCGGCCTCGGCGACGAGCTCGGTGGCGCGGTCCAAGACGGCTGCCAGGTCCGAGAGCGGCAGATCGGGCGGGTTGAGAGAATCCAGCGGTGGAAGCGCGGTGTTCGGAGCGACGCCGGCGACGAGTGGATACTCGAACGTCTCGTCCGCAAAATACTGCTGCGCCGACTCGGACAGGAGGAATGCGACAAACGCTTCTGCGTCTTCGGCATTGTCGCTCGACGACAGAATCCCGGCGCCTGCCGGCATGACCAAGGAGCCGGCGCCGCCACCGGTCATGAAGTGGTTTGCGGCCACCACTGCGTCGCCCTCCTCGGCGATGCGACGGAACAGGTAGTAGTGGTTCACCAGACCGGTATCGACCTCGCCATCGTCGACGGCGGCCACGATGACCGAGTTCTTCGGGTAGGTAGGCGCATCGTTGGCGGCGATGCCTTGGAGCCATGCGAGTGTTGCCTCCTCCCCGTCGATGAGGATCTTGGCCGCCACGAAGGCGAGGAACGAGCCGTTGGTCGGGGCGACGGCGAGCCGGCCCTGCCACTGCGGTTCGACGAAGCCGTCCTCCGTCGGCGGCAGGTCGGATGGCTCGACCTTGGTGGTGTCGTAGACGACGACGCGAGCCCGTCCCGAGATGCCGACCCACTGCTGGTCGACGTCGGAGAACGCCGGCGCTACGGCTTCCACGATCTCTGCGGGCAAACCGGCGAACAGACCGTCGAGCTTCACGGCACCGAGCGAAGCGGGATCCTGGGCGAAAAACACGTCGGCGGGAGAGTTCTCGCCCTCTTCGAGGATGGTCGCCGCCAGCTCGGCGCTGTCGCCGTAGCGCACCTCGACCTCAACACCCGCATCCGCGGCGAACTGCTCGATCAGGGGCGCAACGAGGTCCTCGCTGCGTCCTGAATAGATCGTGAGCGTGGATTCGTCGCCGCCACATGCCGTGGCGACCAGCGCCACGGCGAGCGAGACGAGGACGATCTTGCGCAACATTGAACGGACTCCCAGTTCGAAATCGCAGCGACGATATTTGTACTAACAACATAGTGCAAATCCGCCTAACAGGAGCTGTCAAGGTTCCCTAACACGATGTGTCGGGTAGTGTGCGGCCATGTCCGAGACCACCTACAGCATCAAGTTCCGCGAGTACGCAGAGGCGATTTGGGAGATCGAAGAGGAGGGCATCGAGGTCATCCAAGCCCGGGTGGCGGACTGGCTCGGCGTCAGCCGCGCCTCCGTGTCCGAGATGATGAAGCGGATGCAGGCGGTAGGGCTGGTCAGCCTCGACGACGGGATCCACCTCACCGACGAGGGTCGCCACCTCGCCGAGGTGATCGTTCGCCGCCACCGCCTTGCCGAGCGGTTTCTCTCCGAGGTGCTCAAGCTTCCCTGGGACAAGGTGCACGCCGAAGCAGAGGTGTGGGAGACGACGATCTCCGATGATGTCGAGCGTGCGATGTGGGACGTGATGGACGACCCGAAGACGTGCCCCCACGGGAATCCGATCCCGGGCGCCGGCTACAAACCGCCGAAGATGAAGCCGATCGCCAAGATGGAGCCGGGGGAGCAACTGCGCCTCGAGCGCATCTCCGAGGAGTTGGAACTCGACGCCGAGATGATGGGCTACCTGGATCGCTCGGGTCTGCGACCCGGCGCACACGTCGAGTTGCAGCGGCGGGATCCCCATGGGGCGATCACGGCCGCCGTCAACGGCGAGTCGGTCGGCATTGGCGTCTTCGCTGCCGAGCGTCTCTTCGTGGCGCTGGTGAGCTGAACAGCGTTCAGAGGGCGGCAGCCAAGGCGAGCCATGGATCCGCAGCCTGGTCGAAGGGCTCGATCCTCTGCTCGAGACGTGTGACCGACGACTCAGCAGCGCTGCGGGCGCCGGCGGTCAGCCACTCCGGGTAGGCGAGCGTCCTCTGATGGGCGACGAACTCGTCCTCGTCGAGAACCTCGACCGAGCCGTCGTGGTTGCGCACCACGTCCAGGTCGAGATCGATCTGGGTGACTCTCTGGCCATGCCACTTCGGCGGCGTTCCGATGTTGACATAGAGGGTGCGTCGTGGATGGTTCCAATAGAACTCGGTGATCCACCACTCACCGTCGGGCACCAGGCACACGAAGCCGCGTCGGAGCGGGCGAGGTGGCTCCTCTCCTCGCCGGGCGATCGTTGTCGGAGTGGCGCACAGCCAGACGCCGTGCTCGTCCTCGCCGAGGCGTAGCGTCTCGTACTGCCAGTGGCGGCGATCCGGCCACTTCCGGCTGTCCATGTGAACCGTGGTCACGTTCGCTACCGCCGCAACGCGCGGGCGACCTCGAACCGCACCTGGAAGTCGTCGTCGTCTGCGAGGGCGGCGATCGCATCGCGGCTGGACGCTGCTCCGAGATCGGAAAGCGATCGAACCGCTTTCCATCGCACCCATGCGTCCTCGCTGCCGAGCGCCGACTCGAACAGATCGCGCAGCGTTTCGTCCTCGGTGTCCGCCGCCGCATCGATCGCGGCCCGCCGCACGATGCGCGCCTCGTCCGCGGCGCCTTGGCGGACGGCCGCCCGCCGCACGTCGTCGTCGTCCGCTTCCGCCAGGATGGCGACGGCGATCCGGCGGAGCCGCGGATCGTCCGCCTGAAGCGCTTCTGTCAGCCGTGCCCGCTCGTCCATTCGGTCCGGGTCGAGGAGGTGCAGCTCTGAGGGGCGGATGTCGAGATGAACGCGCCCGGCCTCCTGCATCAGCTCCTGGCGGGTGCGAGGTGTTGCGGTAACCGGCTCGCCGGTGGCGAACAGTGTCGTCACCAGCGCCAAGATCGGATCGAGCCGTTGCTGCCACGACGACGTGCGATCCAAGCCGACGGTGACGAAGTCGCCCGCCACCATCACGTCGGTGACATCGTCCTCGGCGAGCAGCCGGGCTACCCGGTCATCGTCGGGATGACCGTCCGTACGCCGGTACCAGAGCCCCGGCTGAGGATCACCGCCCGTGAGGAACTTCACCTTGCGGGGATGAGGCGTCGGCTCGGGAACGACGGGACCGTCGAACACGCGATCGAAGATGGACTCGGAAGCGTCGGACGCACCGGTTGCCCACAACACGTAGTGACCATCCTGGATGCCATGGGCGATGACAAGTCCGCCGCCGAGGCGGTGTTCCCACCAGCCTGATGCCACGTGCGGCGTGACCAATGCGCTCAACGACTGGGCATCGGCAGGGGTCCAGGGCGCCGACGAGAAGAACTGCTTGAGCAGCGTCTTGAACCGACCCAGTGACTCGAAGGGTAGGTGCATCGCGACCTCGTACGTGATGAAGCCCGAGGCGTCTGCGGTGAGGTCGTTGGAACCGATTGCGGCCCGGCTGGTGTCGAGATCTGCGGGAGGCGCTTTCACACCGGCAATGATGGCAGCTCGACCTCTCCACCGGGCGAGCGACGTCCGGAAGCGAGCGCACCGAGCGCTGCGGCATGCGGTGCCTCACGCCTCCGTCAGACGCAACAAACCAACCACCAGACCGTCGACCACGGCGTTCCAGCTGGCGTCGATGATGTTCTCGTGGACGGCGACGCTGCCCCACACCTCATCTCCGTCGCTGTTCTCCACCAGCACCCGGACCCTTGCCGATGACCCGTCGGAGCTGTCGAGGTCGCGCACCCGGTAGTCGGTGAGCCTGATGCGGTCGATGTCCGGGTAGCTGGCGGCCAGCGCCGCCCGCAGTGCGCGGTCGAGGGCGCTCACGGGGCCATCGCCTTCACGTGTGGTCACGACCCGTTCGTCACCGACGTAGACCTTGACCGTGGCTTCGGCGACCACCTCGTTGTCCCGGTGCTCCACGAAGACCCGGTACGACTCCATCCGGAAGAAGTCCTGTTTCCACCCCTGAGCCTCGCGCAACAGCAGTTCGAACGAGCCGTCGGCGGCCTCGAACTGGTACCCGCGGTGCTCGAGCTCCTTGATGCGATCGACCACCTGTTGGGCCGCCTCGGCGTCGAGCTCCAGCCCTTGGGCCTCGGCCTTCTGGAGAACGGTGGAACGTCCCGCGAGCTCGGACACGACGACTCGGGTGGCGTTGCCGACGACCTCTGGCGCGAGATGCTCGTACGCATCCGACCGTCGCGCCAGCGCTGACGTGTGCAGGCCGGCCTTGTGGGTGAACGCCGAGGCACCCACGTAGGGGAGGTGGGGATCGAGCGTCAGGTTGATGACGTCGGCGATGTGGTGCGACACGGACGTCAGCCGGCTCAGCCGATCGTGCGGGATCGTCTCGTATCCCATCTTCACAGCGAGGTTGGGGATCACAGAGCACAAATCGGCATTGCCGGTGCGTTCCCCATACCCGTTGACGCAGCCCTGCACCTGGTACACGCCCTCCAAGACGGCACTCAGCGTGTTGCCGACTGCCATGCCTGAGTCGTTGTGGAAGTGACACCCGAAGGTGGCCTCGGGAACGGCCTCCGCCACTTCGCCGACGATGCGCTGCACTTGGTGAGCCAGGAAGCCACCGTTGGTGTCGCAGAGCACGAGCCGTTCGGCTCCGGCGTCGTGAGCCGCACGGAGGACCCCGACCGAGAACTCGGGGTTGGCGCGGTAGCCGTCGAAGAAGTGCTCGGCATCGAAGAAGACCCGCCGGCCCTGGCTGCGAAGGTAGGCGACGGAATCCTCCACCATTGCGATCGCCTCCGCATGGCTCGTCCGCAGCGCATGCTCGACGTGGTAATCCCACGACTTGCCGACCAGGCAGATCACATCCGTCTCGGCGGCGAGCAAGGCGGCCAGTTGCTCGTCGTCGTCGGGGCCGACTCCGGTGCGACGCGTCGCACCGAACGCGACGAGCTCGGCAGTCTGGAGATCCAGCTCCGTGCGGGCTCGGGCGAAGAACTCGTCGTCTTTCGGATTGGCTCCCGGCCAGCCACCTTCCACGAACGCCACACCCAGGTCATCGAGCAGCCTCGCCACACGGAGCTTGTCGCCGGCGGTGAGTGAGATTCCTTCCTGCTGGGTTCCGTCGCGGAGCGTGGTGTCGTAGATCTCGACGGTCTTCATGATGATCCTCGGTCGGGTGGGGGAAATGAAAAACCCTCCGCTTGGCGGAGGGTCGGGCGCACACGCCTGCGGCGGTGGTGCGCCGTCAGACGATGATCAGGTGGGGGGAGTGGTGAGTCGTGTTCATGGGCCGCCGAGTATGACGGTCGGCCGGCCGATCGTCAAGGTCGGCGGTGAGAGGGGGCGCCCAGCCGGGCGCCCCCAAGATCACTCGACAGGTGTCGCGGATACCCTCACATGGACGGGCCGCCACCCGCGCTGGGTCCGCGGTCGTCACTCGGGCTCAGATACTTGGCCCACCACTGCTTGGCAGTGTCGATGCCACCGATACCGAAGGCGATCGCAAAGGCGATACCGATCCCGCCGAAGATCGCTGTCGTCAGAGCGTTGACGAAGAAGCCAACCCGCAGCATCTCCATGGCCGTGACCAGACCGAAGAGAATGAAGCCGACCCGCGTCAACCACGGCAGCCAGGTCAAGCCGTTGCTGGTGGACCACGGCTCGATGAGCCCCGCGACGAACTTGCCAACGGCGGCCGCAATCACGATGACGACGAAGGCGACGACGATGACCGGGATCACTGCGAGGAAACGCTGAATCAACGCCACGATGACGTCGGCCTCGAGTGCCTCGAATGCCAGCATCAGCACTGTGAGCCAGAGGAAGAAGTACACAACCGATGCGGTCAAGGACGCTGCGTTGTAGCCCGATTCCTCCAGAGCGGAATTGATGCCTGCTGCGTCGAGGACGGCCTGCACCGGACTCCACTCCATGAACCTCTTGACGAGACTTCGCAGGATGCGGGCGATGAACCACCCGACGATCAGTATCAGTAGCGCTCCGATGATCTTCGGTGTCCACTCGCCGATGGCGGTGCCGATATCACGGAGACCTTCCGTCAACCGGTCCCAAAAGGACATGTGCCGCTCCTCTGTAGGCGTACTTACATCACGGCTCGCAAGTCGATTCGACGACACGGCCGCGACCCCCCGGATCAACCGGTCCGCTCCGCTTACCTCCCGCTGCCAATAGCGTAGTGTTTCGCGCCTTTGCGGTTCAAGGAGCCGCGCTATTCGTCGCGTCGAATCGTGGCGACGACCTCGATCGATGCGGCGTCGGCGAACTCGAGCGTCACGAGCATCGTGCTGCCTTCGTCGAGCTGTTCGGCCGCCTCGATGCACATGATGTGGAGCCCGCCGGGACCAAGGGTCACCGCCGAGCCGGGTGTCACCGCGATCCCGTCCTCGACCGGCGACATCGTCATCACGTCACCCTCCATGCTCGTCATGTGGATCTCCGTGACACCGCACGCCTCCCCATCGGCAGCGATCAGGCTCGCCGCATCCGTCCCGTCGTTGGCGACCGTCATGTAGATCGCGGTGTTGCTGTGGGGGCTGGGAGTTGGGCGAGCCCACGCATCGCTGACGCTGATACCACCCGACGAGGCAGCATCGTCGCCGGTGCCGCCACAGGCAGCAGTGAGGATGGCGATGACGACGACGGCCGCGGCGTGAGGTCGCATCACCCGACCAGGTACGACAGGTCGTCGGCGATGTCTTGCGGGCTGGTGCCGAAGGGGAGCACGAGCTTCAAGTACCCGTCCTTGTCGATGACCATCAGTGTCGCCGTGTGGTCGACGAGATAGCCGGCCGCGCCCCCGACTTCGGTCTTCTCGAAGTAGACGCCATAGACGGTGGCGAGCTGGGCCACCTCGCCGCGGGTGCCGGTGAGCCCGAGGAAGGTCTCGTTGAAGGCCGGCACGTATCGGGCAAGCACAGGGGGTGTATCTCGCTCGGGGTCGACCGAGACCATGACGACCTGAACGTCGTCGGCCTTGTCGCCCATCATCTCCAGCGCCTCGTCGACGTCGGCCAGCGTCGCCGGACACACGTCCGGGCAGTACGTGTAGCCGAAGTACATCACGACGACCTGGTCCTCGAAGTCCTCGAGACTCACCCGCTCCCCCTCGTGCGACAGCAGGTCGACGGAGGGGGCGGCCGTGGAGGACTGGATGACCGTGCCATGGAAGATGTGCGGACGAACTCGCGGCAGTACCCCGAACCACGCAATGGCGGCGAGACCGACGACGGCAGCGACCCAGCCGACGATCTTCGTCATGAGCTCATGCCCATTTCGCCCTGCCTCATGGGTAGCAGAGGAAGAAGTGGGCGGCTTCGTACGCCACGCTGGCCGCGCCATGGCTGTTGCGGATCTCCTCGCCCAGGATGTCGATGTGACGCACGAGCTTGTCGACGTCCGATGCGATGGTCTGGTAGCGGTACTCCCCACGCACGACGCCCCAACCGTCGACGAGCACCAGCGTCGGGTCGAAGGCGAATCTGCCGCCATCGCGCGCCTCGTACCACGTGCGGAACCCGCTGCCCACGATGGCCCGGGTGAGATCCTCTGCGGGGGCGGCGAGGGTCCAGGTCTCGCCGTCGGCGCCGATGCCGGCGGCGTATTCGGCGAGGGCCCCAGGGGTGTCACGCACCGGATCGAACGAGACGGTGACAAACCGCAGATCTGCGCCGCCGAGATCGACTTCGTCGCGGCGCGCCAGCACCCCGGCAACCGTTTCGTTCACCGCATCGCAGGCTTCGCCGCAGTGGGTGTAGCCGAAGCTGTACAGCACGATGTCGCCGCGAAGGTCCTCACTGGTCAGTCGTTCGCCGGCCTGGTCGGTCATCGCAAAGCCGGGCGCCAGCCGGATGCGCGGCAGCACCTGGATCGGCTCGAAGATCGAGAACGCCATGACTCCGAGGAGGACGATCACCAGCGGTGCGACCGCAACGTAGATCCAGCGGCGATGCCGTTTCGCATCGATCGTAGACTTCGCCGCCCCATGCATCGCCTGATCGACATCCGCCTCGTGCTCGCCGTTCTGGCGCTGGCTCTGCTCAATTCGGCGTGTGTCTTGACCGGTGGTCATGATGCGCGTCCGGAGTCGATCGTCGGGTCGTATCTACTGAACGGGGTCGATCCCACCGGCACAGAGTACGCGGGACACCTCACGATCGAACAGGGCGATGGTCCCGACGAATACCGACTCCAGTGGATCGTCAGCGGAGTGCAGGAGGGGGTGGGCACGCTCGACGGTGACACTCTCGACGCATCCTGGGCGACGATCGACGGTGTCGACGTCGAGGCCCGTGGCCGTGTCGTGTTCACCGTCCAACCCGATGGGAGCCTGGTCGGTACACGGACGGTGGCGGGTTTCGACGGGGTCGGGACCGAAGAGGCTTTCCCCAATGACGACCTGTCGCGGGATCGTTGAATCACGGCACTCGCTCCAGCGTCAGCAGGAATGCCACCAGATTGTCGATGTCCTCCTCGCTCAGGATGTCGAGGTAGGTCGGGATCATCTGGCCGGGCGGAAAGCCCTCGACCACGTAGGCGTCCGGGTCCACGATCGACTCTCTCAGATACTCCTCGGCTGTCATGCCGGGCACCCGGGTTGCGGCTCTCGTCGCGACACCGTCGAAGCTGGGACCGACGAGCGTCGTATTCGGGTCGAGGGAGTGGCAGATCCGGCATCCGGCGTTGGTGCCGATCGTCGTCTCGAAGTAGAGCGAGCGGCCGGCATCCGCCATCGCGACGATCTGGGCGTCCAGGATGTCGATCGTCAAGGCCTGGCCCGGGTCGAGCGCGACGATGTCATCGAAAACGACGACCGGTGCGCTCCCGTCGACGAGCGTGAGCCGTACGTCCTGGATTCCCGGCGTCACGGCAATCCTCTCGAATCCGAGCGAGGTGTCGGGCTCGTCCGCGGTGACGAGTTCATACGTCTTGTCGAGCAGGGTCTCGTTGCCGACGACGAGCACGAGGCGGGCGGGTGCACCGCTTGCGGGCAGCGCATCGTCCGGCGCGATCAGCAGCGGTGCGCCGTCGTGATGGTCGAGCGCGATCTCGATGATCGCCTCGTCGTTGCGGCCAGGGTCGAACGGCAACATGGTCACCAGCACGGTGACGAGACCAGCGCCGAGGACCAGCAACGCAGCCGGCAGCAGCCGGCGCCAATCACCGATGGGCTCTTCCCGGATCGTTGCCGGGGGGCGGGCGGCGGCGGGGGGGAGCTCGGTGCCCGTCAACGCTTCGGCGGTGGTGTCGGGCGGGAGCCACGCCGTCGTGATCGGTTTGTCGGCGTGGCGGCGTTTGAGTTTGGGCCGTCGACGACGCGCAATGCGCTCCTCCATCCACACGTTGCCCTCGAGGTTGGCGCAGTCGTCCGCGGCGCAACCGACGATGCGAACGTCGACGGCGCCCGTCGCCAGGGCATGGACTGCCAGCTCCGGATGGACCATCGCGACACAGGGGACCGGGATGACCCTTCCCTGCTGAGCCGGTGCCTCCACAGCGGAGCGCCCGCCGTGAAGCACGTGGCGCTCGCAAGCGAACACCACGGTTCGATCCGTGTTTCCGGCTGTCTCATCCCAGAGCGGTTCGGCAGGGGCGTCGCCGAGCGTGAGCGCCATGGTCGGACAGGAGCCGACGCAGATGCCGCACGACACGCAGAGATCGTCGTTGGCGACCGCTAGCTGATGGTGGGGTCCACCGTCCCTGGCGGCCATCTCGAGAGCGTTGTACGGGCAGTCGGCGACGCAGAGGGCACACCCGATGCATCGCTCCTCGATCACGACGATGGGTGACGGTGCCCGAGGGCGGAGCACCCACGGCAGGAACATCACCAGCGCCAGCAGCGCCGTCGCTCCCCCCCACAGCAGAGCCGGCGGCCAACTCAGCGTCCCGGGTAGCAGGAACAAGAAGAAGGGGTCGAGTGGGACCGAGCCGGGTGCGAGATGGCGATCGACGGGTGGGAGCATCCCAACCGGGATGGCGACACTCACCACCAGGACCGCCCCTCCGACGATCCACAGCCAGAGGGGTGGGGGCATCCAATGACGGCGGCTGAGACGCCGCAGGTGATACCACAGCAACGCCCCGACGGCCAGGGAGAGCCCGACGTGGATGGTGATGAGGATGAGCAAGAACGTCCAGCCGGAGCCGGCGGCGTCGGTCAGCACGAAGTCGATGAGAAAGTCGAGTCCCGCCGACGTACCGCTGATTGCTCGTGTCAGCGCATCGTTGAGAACCTGGGCCCGCTCGTCCCAGATCAGCCAGTAGCCGGTGACACCGATCACCCACAGCACCGCAACCATGGCGACACCCGTGGCCCACGGCATGCGCCGAGGGCCGGCGAAGCGCCGCATCACGAATGTTCGCCATCCGTGGACTGCCGCAGTCACGATGAGGCCGATGGAGGCGTAGCGATGCACGGCCCGCATCAGACGCCCGACGAGGTTGCCCTCGAGTGCGTCGACGGCTTCGTATGAGGCGTCGAAGCCGAACTGGAAGAACATCGTCAGATACACGCCGCTGGCGAATACGAGGGCGAGCAGGAAGATCGTGATCGTGCCGATGTGGTGGATCGGATTCAGCTCCGGCCGCCGCACGATCGCCCGTACCCCGCGCTCGGCCCACAGCGTCGCCCCTTCCAATCGGATCAGCACACGATTGAGCGGCCCCGCTACCCGTTCATCCCAGTCGACGTACGAGTCCGGCGCCTCCACCTCACCACCCGACGAATCGGTATCGGTCAAGGGCGCGAGTCTCCGGTCCGCGCCAAAGCAGGTGCGGTGTTGCGTGCCGGCACGCAACGAGCATGCGGGGGAGTGTGAGGGGGAGCTCCGCCGCCCCCCTCACATCTCGGCTGTGCAGCTTTGCTGCGCATCCGAGCAAGGGGCGTCGCCGGAGGCGGCCGCTCAAACTCGGCGCAAGCCAGCTTGCGCCGAACCATTCAGAAGCCCGGTGACGTGAGCTGCATGTTGCTGATCATCTCGAACAGTTGGGGGCCGTAGCCGATGATGATCAACACGATCGTGGCGATGAGCCACGGGCGCCAGCGGTCGAGGAACTCGGGCGTCTGCTGGGGATCGTGCAGGGACTCGGCGATCGGGATCTCGATCTCCTCGCCGGCCGGTAGCTTGTCTTTGCTCCAGGTGGTGCGAATCACGATGACGACGTAGAGCACTACCCCCACGAGGAGGAAGGTGCCACCGACTCCAACACGGAAGAGGTGTCCGGACCACTCCTCGGGCACATATGGTGCGCTCCCGAGCGGCGTGCGGCGCGGCGCACCGAGCAGGCCGAGGACGTGCAAGGCATTCGAGAAGATGATCATCCCAACGAACCAGATCCACGTTTGGGCGACGGCCCACTTGGGCTTCCACAGGCGGTTGCCGGTCAGGTACGGCACGAGCCAGTAGCTGATGCCCATGAACGACAGCGTCACCGCGGTGGCCACGGTCAGGTGGAAGTGCCCCACGATCCAGGCGGTGTTGTGGACCACCAGGTTGACGTCGTAGGACGCGTTCGTGATACCCCCAATGCCGCCGAACATGAAGAGGATCCCGGCGAGCAGTTGTGCAGACACGGACGGGTCTCCCCACGGCAGCGTGCGGATCCAGCCGAGCCGGCCGGTGCCGCCCCGCTTCCGTCCCGCGTACTCCAACGATGCCACCACGGTGAAAAGGGTCAGCAAGGAGGGGAACGCGACTCCGTACGTGAGCACGGCATGGATCGCCTTCCAACCCTCCGGGATGCCCGGGTCGGCGAACTGGTGGTGGAACCCCACGGGGATGGACAGGAGGAGGAACAGCCAAAACGCCAGCCGCGCCAGCGAATCGCTGAACAGCTTCCCGCCGGCCTGGCGGGGGAGGAGCCCGTACCACGACAGGTAGGCGGGGAGGAGCCAGAAGTAGACGAGCGGGTGGCCGGTGAACCAGAAGTAGGTTCGGGCCAGCTCCGGATCGGTGCCGTCGATGAGGCCCAAGGAGAACGGCAGGAGCATCGTCAGTATCTCGACGGCGACACCCAGCGTTGCGAATTGCCACAGCACCATGGTGACGACGGAAGCAAATGCCACGAACGGCGAACGTGTGCCCGGGTTCTCCCGGCGCCACGCCCGGTAGGTGAAGTAGAAGCCGTACCCCTCGATCCAGCTGCCGACGACGACGAGGACGAGCCCGATGTAGAACAGGGCGCTTGCTTCGAGCGGCGGATAGAACGTGTAGAGGACCGTCGCCTCGTCGATCAGCAGCGGGATGCCGGTGATGACGAGGCCGACCACCATCGTCCAGAAGCCGACCTTGTTCACCATCGGGTAGACCAACGGGCGCTTGAGTCCCTTCAGCATCATGAGGGTCAGGAATCCGGTGATGAAGAAGGTGGTCCACACCAGGGCGTTGAGCACCCCGTGCAAGGTGAGGCCCTGGTAGTACGACTTGAGGAGCGGCTCCAGATACGGGTAGAGGTCCAGGCCTGCGTACTCGAATGACTGCAGCGGTCCGAAGAGGCTGCCGATCGACAACGCCACGATGGCGAAGAACAGGTGGGTCCCGATGAAACGCTTCTCTTCCCGGGTGACTTGGTACTCGGTCTCGGTGACTAGCACGGTGTCACTCACCTCCGCCCTCGGGCTCGACGATCAGCGTTCCAAACATGGCGGCATGTCCCAAGCCGCAGAACTCGTGGCAGATGAACGGGTACTCACCCGGCTCGTCGAACTCTGCCGTCAGGCGTGACACCTGGCCGGGAACGATCTGCATGTTGACGTTCGTGTCCTGGAGCTTGAAGCCGTGTTGCACGTCCGTGCTGGTGACGAAGAAGGTCACTCGGGCACCTTGGGGAACGGTGATCGAGCTCGGCTCGTAGAGGAACTGGCGGGCGAGCATGTAGACCTCGTACTCACCGGGCGCCAGTTCCCTCAGCCCCGGTTCGTTGAACGGGGGCTCGTTCGCCACCGTGTTGGGATCGACGCGAGCCTCGGATCCGGGCACCTGGAATCCGAGCGCAAACCCGGCGATCCCGACGGTCACGGCGAACGCCACCAGCAGCAGGATCGAGAACCGGAACCAGTTGCGCTCGATGGGATCGATCCATTCCCCGGTGGGGACTTGGACCGTCGGTGCGGGCTCTCTGCTGCCCGCCTCGGTGTCGCTCATACCGTTGTCACACCCCGAGCGAGGAGGATCAGGTAGATCGAGGTCCACAACAGCACGAGCACGATCACGAACAAGGCGACAACGGCGACGGTTCCGGTGGGGCGGAACGTCGCGTCGAAGTCGTCAGGAACTCCCGTCTCTTCGGGCATCCCACTTCCTCCCAGGGGTCACCGGTGGTCTCTCGGAGAATGGCCCCATCGTCCGGGCCAAGCTGGGGGCCAAAGTCCCTGGTCCCCGCGACAATCGGCCCGGGGTTGGCGTCGGTCCCCACTCATACGATCCGAGCGTGCGACACACACGCGTCCCCAGAGAGGGGTCCAGGGCTCTGGTTCGGCGGCCACCTGTGGTGGCCGCATTTGTGATCTTGTGGCTGCTGGCCGGTCTCGCCGCCGCAGGCGCCACCGACGAGGGCGGTGGCGACGACGGGGAGCTGCTGCGTGAGGGGCAGGCGGTCTACGACGCCAACTGCGTTGCGTGCCACCAGGCAGACGGCCGGGGTGTTCCCGGCGTGTTCCCGCCACTCGTCGACAACCCGAACGTGGAGGACGGCGAGTACGTCGCAACGGTGATCCGCAATGGCTTGACCGGGGAGATCGAAGTCAACGGGGAGACGTACAGCGGCGCCATGCCGGCATTCCAGCTCCTCGACGACGCACAGATCGCCGCCGTCACGGCTTACATCCAAGGCGGCCTCGTCGCACCCGCCGCCCCCGGAGCCGCCGCGGGCTCGGGCGACGTCGCAGGCACCGAGCTCCCGCTGGCCGTGGTGGTCACCTATGCGGTCGGCTTCCTTGCGTTCCTCGTCGTTGCCGCGCTCGTCGCCGCGCCGTATGTCCTCGGCAAGGACGAGAGCCACTCCTACGACTGGCCACGGGCGTGGCTGAAGGCCGTCGTCATCTTCCTGTTCTTCACCATCGGCACGGTGGTGATCCCCAGCATGCTGATCGAGTGGGGCCCGGTGAGCCGATCCACCCGTCCGGTGCAGGACGTCATCGGCTCCGGAGCTTGGTTCCTTGCCCTCGCCCTCGGTCTGTGGGGGCTGCGCCGCGCCCAGCGAGATCGCATGATCTGATGCAACCGCTCCACTTCTACGACGAGAACATTCCCTGTCTCGCCGCGTGTCCGGTGCACACCAATGCGGGTGCCTACGTGGCCGCGATCGCCGACGGCGACGATCTCGGCGCCTACCTCACGGCTCGGCTCCCCAACCCTTTTGCCTCGGTGTGCGGGCGAGTGTGTGCCGCTCCCTGCGAGGACGCCTGCCGGCGGGGTGAGATCGATCGACCGATCGCCATCCGTGCGCTGAAACGCTTCGTCACGGAGCAGTTCGGTCCGGAGTCCGATACCGGCAAGACCTGGCTGGACGTTGCGGCACCGCCGACGCAGGACCGGCCGCAGAGTATCGGCATCGTCGGCGGCGGTCCTGCCGGGATGGCATGCGCCCACGACCTCCGGCGTCTCGGCTACCAGGTGACCGTCTACGAAGCGACGGCCCAGCTCGGCGGGATGATGAAGCTCGGTATCCCGGAGTACCGACTCGACCGCACGCTGCTCCAGAAGGAGCTCGACGCCATCGTCGAGCTGGGGGTCGAGGTCTACTACCACACCAAGCTGGGCCGGGACATCAGCCTGGCCGAGCTGCGCCGCCGCCACGACGCACTCTTTCTCGCCATCGGCGCCACGCTGGGACGGGGTCTCGACATCGAGGGGCACGAAGCCGACGGTGTGCTCAAAGCCATCGAGTTCCTCATCAACGTCAACCAGGGTTTCGAGGTGGAGGTCGGTGAGAAGGTCGTGGTCATCGGTGGCGGCGACGTGGCCATGGACGCCGCCCGCTCGGCCCTGCGCGCCGCCGCCTACGAGGAGGCCCGCACCGGGGCCGACTATGCGGATGCGGACGCCCGCAGCTCGATGACCGAGGCACTGGACGTTGCGCGGACGGCGGCGCGGTCGGGAGCTCATCAGGTGACGGTCATCTCCCTCGAGTCGGCAGAGGAGATGCCGGCATCTCCGTTCGAGCTCGAGGAGGCGGTGCACGAGGACATCGAGTTCATCCATCGGCGCGGTCCCGCCCGGGTGTTGCACGAGAACGGCAAAGTCACGGGACTGGAGACCATCCAGGTGCTGTCCGTGTTCGACGAGAACGGTCGGTTCTCCCCGGAGTTCAACGATGCCGACCGGATGGTCCACGACGCGGACACGGTGATCCTGGCCATCGGACAAGCGATCGACATCGACGCCCTCGGCCCCGAGGGGCCGGCGGTGTCGCCGCGGCGCACGATCCAGGTCGACAGCGAGACAGGCGCCACCTCCCTCGACGGCGTCTGGGCCGGAGGCGATGCGGCCAAGGGGCCGCGCACGCTGATCGAAGCCATTGCCGACGGACGGCGCACTGCGGCGGACATCCATCGCGCTTTCGGTGGGCGGGACGAGGAGTACCCGCAGGGTCACATGGTGGAGCTCGAGCAGTTCCACCGCAGCACCGACGTGTACGACCGGATACCTCGGGTCTCCGTGCCGACGTTGCCATCCGACAGGCGCATCGGGTTGGCGGAGGTCGAGACCGGGTTCACCGAGGAGCAGGCACGATGCGAGGCGAAGCGCTGCCTGCGCTGCTTCGCCAACATCCAGCTCGACGTCGGGAAATGCGTGCTGTGCGCGCTGTGTGCCGACGTGTGCCCGCTCGACCTCATCGCGCTCGTCCCTTCCGAGGAGGTCGATCCAGGCCGACCGGGGGGGACCGCTCTCACCTTGAACGAGCAGGCCTGTATCCGCTGCGGCCTCTGTATCGAACGCTGCCCACCGCGCGCCTTGTCGATGGGCGTGTGGACCGGCGTCGGGGTTCCGGTCCAGCTACGCCAACCGAGCATGAGTGCGACCACGTGAAGGTGACGTCTATGAAGGTGCCCATATGAGTGTCATGGATCGGGTGAGGGAGACCACGATCGGCCGGTCCATCTTCCGTGTGCCCGACCGGGCAACGGAGCGGGACCGGGCCGCCGGCCACTGGTCGAACTTCTTCCTGCACATCTACCCCGTCAAGGTGAAGCGCAAGGAGATCACGTTCAAGTACACGTGGTTCCTCGGCGTCGCTTCGCTCGTGCTGTTCGGGTCACTCGTGCTGTCCGGCATCTACCTGATGTTCTTCTACGTGCCGTCGCCGGCGAACGCATACGGAAACATCCAGACCATCCAGACCGATGTGGCATTCGGCCAGTACATCCGCAATGTGCACCGGTGGTCGGCGCACCTCATGGTGCTCGCCGTGGCCGCCCACATGGCCAAGGTGTTCTACCGGGGTGCCTACAAGGAGCCCAAGGAGTTCAACTGGGTCATCGGAGTGGTGCTCTTGGTTCTCACGCTGCTGCTGTCCTTCACCGGGTACCTGTTGCCCTGGGATCAGCTGGCGTTCTGGGCCGTCACCGTCGGCACCTCGATGGCGTCCTACGTTCCTCTCATCGGCGATGAAGTGCAGTCGGTTCTCCTCGGGGGACCGACCGTGGGCAGCGCCACCCTGGTTCGTTTCTACGTGTTGCACGTAGCCGTGTTGCCATTGCTCTTGGTGGTCGTCGTCACCATCCACCTGTGGCGCTGGCGCAAGGACTCGATGCTGACCGTCGACAGGGAGGAGGTGCACGATGCTTGACACGAATCCGGACATGGTGGACGAGAAGACCCGGGTGCTCGGCATCGTGCCGGGCAAGCCGGGCGCCGGCGACCGCAAGGTCCTGCCCGAAGAAGATCCGGTCATGGTGTGGCCCCATCTGCTCGTGCGGCATGCAGTGGCTGCCCTGGCCATCATGCTGGTCGTTCTCATCATCGCCTTGCTGTTCGACGCCCCGCTGCGCGAGATCGCCAACCCGACGAACACGCCCAACCCGGAGAAGGCACCGTGGTATTTCGCCGCGCTCCAGGAGCTGCTGGCTCACTTCCACCCCCTGGTCGCCGGCGTTCTCGTACCGACTGCGATCATCGTGGGGATGGCGGCGTTGCCCTACCTGGACCGGAATCCGAGCCTCAATCCCAAGTTCCGCCGCGTGGCCCGAGTCACCTTCTCGATCTTCCTCGTCGTGTGGATCCTCTTGACGCTGGTGGGCTTCGCATTCCGCGGACCCAACTGGGGATGGGTGTGGCCCTGGGAAGAATGGCACGGTGAGCTATGACCAACGTTGAACGACGCAAGTTCCTCTCCAATGCGTGGAAGGTCGGCGCAGGCCTGATGGCGGCGGCCGGCGTGTGGACGACATGGGACCTGCTGCAGCCGCAACCGGCCGCAGGCTTCGGAGGCACCGTTCGCTCGGTTCCGCCCGAGGCCGTGCCGGAGGACAGCGTGATCGAGGTGCGATCCGCTCGTGCCTACCTGACGAGGATCGAAGGCGAGATCGTTGCGCTCTCGGAGACCTGCACTCACCTCGGTTGCCGGGTTCCCTGGTGCGCCACGTCCGGTCAGTTCGAATGTCCCTGCCACGGCTCCGTCTTCAACCGCGCCGGCGACTACATCGCCGGACCGTCCCCGCGCGGCCTCGACAGGTACTCGACGGAGGTCGTCGACGGAATCGTCGAGATCGACACCTCGTCCGCGGATCTGGGCCCGCCACCGGGCACGCTGACCATCGATGAGCCACCCCGCGGCCCCGCATGTGCGGAGAGCAGCCATGGCTGAGCGCGCTCCCGACCGAGAGTTGGAGGAGTCGACCAACAAGTGGATGACGGCGGGGCTCGTCATCATGGCGTTGATGGTGCTCGTCTTCCCGGTGTACCGCTTCTACGAGCCTTCGGCCCGGGAGGAGGCCCGGGAGGCGCACGTTGCGTCGCTGGCAGAGCAGGGGGAGGCGATCTATCAGCTGAACTGCACCGCGTGCCATGGCGCGAGCGGCGAAGGTGGCATTGGCCCGGCGCTCAACTCAAAGCAGTTCTTGCAGTCGGCGACCGACGAGCAGATCGACGTGCTCATCGCCATCGGAGTTCCCGGCACGGAGATGAACCCCTACTCCATCGACTTCGGTGGCCCGCTCACCTCCGAGCAGATCAAGGCCGTGACCACTTTCCTGCGGTCGCTCGAACCCAACGCCCCAGACGTGCCCGATTGGCGGAACCCGGGCGGTGGCGGCGAGTAGCGCACATCGAGGAGGCGCACCTCATGGAAGTCAAAGAACTGGTGGGAGGCTCAGCGCAGATGTGCGACGCCATGACCACCATGGCGGTTGCCGCGGCGACCATGATCCGGGAGGGCGTTGGTTCCCTCGGTGTCACCGGGAGGGAAGGCCTCGCCGGGATCGTCACGGAGCGTGACGTGCTGCGGGCGGTTGCGGCAGGCGTGGACCTCACGACGGAGCAGGTAACCGGATGGATGACACCGAGCCCCGACACGGTTCCCGCCGACATGAGCGTGGAGGACGCAGCCGTGTGGATGGTTGCGGCCGGGTACCGGCATCTGCCGGTGCTCGAAGGCCAGGCGCTGCTTGGCATCGCCAGCATCAAGGACGTCCTCTGGGCGATCACCGACCAGCATCTGCAGAGCGACCAGTAACGGGCCCATCGGCGTGGTGCTTCAGGTTCCCGTCGGACGTGGTCGTCAACCGTCGGTGTGGTGGCGCAGCGAGCGATCGACCGGTATCAACGCCCGCAGCGTCGTGCCCCGACCCTCTCCGGTGAGGATCTCCAGCTCACCACCCGCCTGGAGCGCACGTGCCCGCAGATTGGTGAGGCCGAGGCCGCCGTAGTGTCCGTCCGGGTCGAATCCCTTGCCGGCGTCGTTGATACTGACCGCGATCGAGTCGTCAGCCCCGAACAGCACGACCTCGACCCACTGCGACCCACTGTGACGCAAGGCGTTCGACGTCGCCTCCTTCACGATGTGCAGCACGGAGTCGGCCACAGCCATCGGCACGGCATCGAAGACGCCGTCGACCAGGACGCGAGCCTCGATACCGTGGGCATCCGACAGCTCATCGACGAGCTCGGCCACTTCGGCGGGGAGCAGACGGTGCGGTTCGAGTTGCCGGAGATCCAGGATCAGGTGCCGCAGCGAAGTGATGCACTGGTCGATGCGTTGCACCTCGGCCCGCAGCGAGTTGCTCATGCTGGGGTCCCGCGCCGACTCGGCGAGGGCCTGCAACGACAGCCCGATGGCGAAGAGATCCTGGATGGTGTCATCGTGCACGTCGCGGGCGATGCGCGCCCGATCCTCGGCGACGGCAGCGCGGCGTAGCCGCTGATGAATCCGTGCGTTGGCGACGGCGAAGCCGCCGACCAAGGCCAGCGCTTCCATCGCCTGCTGATCCGCGGGGGTGAACCCCCCATTCTTCTCGGTCAGGTAGAGGTTGCCGAAGACCGTGTCTCCAATGCGAACCGGCACCCCGAGGAAGGTGTGCATGGCCGGGTGACCATCGGGAAAGCCACCCGAATCAGGATGCGAAGCGATGTCGTCGAGGCGAACCGTCTGGCCGGTTCGGGTGATCGTACCGAGTACGCCGATTCCGATCGGGGGATGTCCGATCGAGCCGACCACGTCATCGTCCATACCTTCGTGGACGAACTCGACCAGGTAGCCATCACCCCCGACCACACCGAGCGCACCGTACGTCGCACCGGTGGTTTCCATGGCGGATTGCACGATCGACCGAAGGACGGACCGCAACTCACCCTCCTCTGAGACGCGGATCGCGGCGTCGAACAAGGTCGTGAGAAGCTCGGTGTCGAGCATCTGGGAAGCCATGAGATCGCTACGTTACCGGTATCTGGGTTGGGGGTCGAAAGGCCCGAATCGAAGGGGCACCCGACCTGCCGGGGAGCCGAATCCGGGCAGGTAGCTTGCGGTGGTGGAATCGGGGATGCGGATATTGCTCGTGGACGATCACGAGGTCGTGCGCGAGGGCCTCAGGAACCTGTTGAGCGCACATCCTGAGATCGAGGTCGTCGGCGAGGCGGAGGACGGGGCGTCGGCGATACGGCGTGTCGGCTATGACTCGCCGAATGTCGTCGTCCTCGACATGCGTCTCCCCGACATGTCGGGGGTAGAGGCCTGCCGGTCCATCGTCGAGCGGTTTCCGGAGGTCCGGGTGGTCATGCTGTCTGCGTATGCAGACGACGAAGCCATCACCGAGGCCATCAGGGCGGGTGCCTCCGGGTACCTGGTGAAGCAGCTCGACGGGCCGCGCCTGGTCGATGCCGTGCTTCGCATCGGGCGGGGTGAGTCGGTTGTCGACTCGACCGTGACCGAACGTCTCTTCGACCGCATCCGTGGTGTCAGGAAGCGGTCCCGCCTGGACGTGCTCAACGATCGTGAGCGCCGGATTCTGGATCTGATCGCCGACGGGCTCACCAACCGCGAGATCGCCGACGAGATATTCCTCGCCGAGAAGACGGTGAAGAATCACGTCTCCCGGATCCTCGGCAAGCTCGGCTTCCACAACCGCAGTGAGGCCGCTGCCTACATCGCTCGTATGCGCCGCAGCGAAGCCGACGCCCTCCCCCCGGAGGAGTGGAAGACATAGATTTCGCCCGAAGCAGGCTTCGGGCGAGTTGTTTCGACCCCGAGCTTTCGCTCGGGGTCGAGTTTGTTTGTCGGCCCTTCGGGCCGGCTGTCATTTGCTCGTCGCAGCAACGAGTGGCTGCGACGAGATCTGAGGGGAGGCGCGGAGCTTCCCCTCAGACTCCCCTCCCTGCGACATCGCTGCGCTCGTCGCCCTACGTCCCTCGAAGGGCGTGAGCCTCCGGGAGGGTGCCCGGGTGCTCGAGGGGGTGGAGCTCCGCGGAACCCCCTCGATGTGGGGTGCACCCCACCAGGGACACGGGGCGGCGGAGCCGCACGTTACAAGCTCGATCGAGGCCTGCCTCGATCGAAATGACCCTGCCTCGATCGAAATCCTTCCTGTGTACTCTCTGGGGGTGGCTCGACGCATCCGCATTCTTGTTGTCGACGACCACGGCGTCGTGCGCGCTGGGGTGGTCGCGTTCCTTGCCAGACAGCAGGGCTTCGTGGTTGTCGCCGAGGCCGACACTTGCGCTACGGCGCTGGCCGCAGCCGAGGAGCACCAACCGGACATCGCCGTCGTCGATGTGCAGCTACCCGACGGCTCCGGTGTGGATCTCTGTAGGAGAATCCCGAACGTGTCGCTGAACACCGAGATCGTCCTCTTCACCAGTTTCGCCGACGCATCGCTGCTGGAGGATGCGCTGGAGGCGGGCGCCAAGGGATATGTGCTCAAGCGCATGGATCTCACCGAACTCGCCGATGCGGTGCGGGCGGCGGCGGCCGGCCAGGTGCTGATCGATCCCGATGCGCAGGACGCTCTCGAGGCCGCCAAGAACGGGCCCGATCCCGATGGCCCCATGTCACGGCTCTCTCAGCAGGAGCGCAAGGTGCTCGAACTCATCGCCGAGGGCAACACGAACCGGCAGATCGCAGCAACGCTCGACCTGGCCGAGAAGACGGTGAAGAACTACGTTTCTTCGGTGCTGCGCAAGCTCGGCGTGGCCCGTCGCTCGGAGGCCGCGGCGTTCATGGCGGCACACGAGCCGCCTCGTTGAGGCTCGATCTCCTCGTCGATTGGGACCCGCGGCTGTAACACGACGAACCGATCTGGCGTAGACCTGGGTGATGCACGTCCGGCGCCGTTGTCGCCAGGCTCTCCGTCACCTACTTCCCGTTCTTCGGTCCGCCGTGCAGTCGATCTACGTCCACAACGATGGCGATCGGCAACTGGATCTCTCCGGCTGGACCGTGGACAACCCCGCCGGCACCCGTCCCATCGTGTTCCCGGACGGGCTCGTCCTGGAACCGGGTGGATCGACCGGTGTCGTGGCCGGCCCAGCGCGATCGCCGGACTGCGGCACCCACCGCGGCAACGTGCTCATCGTGTGTGGCGTGTTCAGTGGGGATCCTGACGACCCGTTGTCGATCCGGGCATGGATGCCTACTCGAGCGGAGTGGTCTTGCGGGATGCGACGGGTACCGAAATCGACTCGTGGAGCCCCGCCGACGAGTGAGGCGGCGTTGTCACGGCGTACGACCGCCGGTAACCTCGAAGCCATGAACGATGTGCAGACGTGGCGGCACTGGCAGAGCTGAGGCCCTTCCGCGCGTCATCGTCGATCCGCCGGAGGCCACTGCCCCCGGCGGTTTCTCTTTGAGGTAGCACAACACAGACTCGCACGAACGACATGGAGCAGACAGTGGAATCGAAGCGCAAGGTGTTCTCGGGGGTCCAACCCACCGGCCATCTCCACATTGGCAACTACCTCGGTGCGTTTCGCAACTGGGTGAAGCTGCAGGATGAGTACGAGACGGTCTACTGCGTCGTCGATCTCCATGCCCTCACCCAGCCCATCGACCCCAAAGAGCTCCATGCTCGGCGGATCGAGGCGGCCAAGGTGGTGCTCGCTGCAGGCGTCGATCCGGCCAGATCGCTGTTCTACCTGCAGAGCCAGGTGCCGCAGCACGCCGAGCTGTCGTGGATCCTCGGCACACTCACCCCCACGGGGGTCCTGAACCGTATGACGTCCTACAAGGACAAGGTGGCGCGGGGTCTCCCCGCCAATGCTGGTCTGTATTCGTATCCCGTTCTCATGGCTGCCGACATCCTGCTCCATCACGCCGACCTGGTCCCGGTGGGCGACGACCAGCGGCAGCACCTCGAGATGACCCGCGACCTGGCCGATCGGTTCAACAACCGGTACGGCGATGTCTTTCCCCTCCCCGATGCGCTGATCCCGCCGTCGTCGGCGCGGGTCATGTCCCTCGTCGACCCGACGGCCAAGATGTCCAAGTCGGACCCGAATCTCAAGAGCCGGATCGGCATCACCGACGCCCCCGACGACATCCGCAAGAAGGTGAAGTCGGCCGTCACCGACTCGGATCCGGACGTCCGCTACGACTGGGATGCCAAGCCCGGCATCTCGAACCTCCTCGAGATCATGTCGGATTGCACGGGGACTCCGATCGACGACCTCGTTGCCGAATATGGCTCGTCGGGATATGGGCGCTTCAAAGAGGCGGTCGCCGAGGCGATCGTCTCCGTGCTGGCTCCCGTGCGGTCACGCTTCAACGATCTCGACGATGGTGAGGTCGCTCGTCTGATGCAGAAGGGCGCGCTCGACGCTCGCACGAAAGCCGAGGGCTACCAGCAGATCGTGCGCAAAGCCGTCGGTCTCGACGCAGTGTGAGTGTTTCGACCCCGAGCATTCGCTCGGGGTCGAGTTCATGGGTCGGCCCTTCGGGCCGGCGTTTGTTGCTCCGTTCGGTGGCGGAGCCACCGAACGGAGGTTGAAGGGGGAGGCGCGGAGCTTCCCCCTTCAAACAACCCCCTCCTGGCGACATCGCTCCGCTCGTCGCTCGCGGCACTCGGACTGCGGGAGACTTCGGGCGGGTGTGGGGGTGCTCGAGGGGGTGGTGCTCTGCGGAACCCCCTCGTTGTGGGGTGCAGCGACCTGTGCGGTGCATCCCACCGGGGACACGGGGCGGCGGAGCCGCACGTCAGAAAGCTCGATCGAGGCCTGCCTCGATCGAAATGCTGCTTGGTGGTGCTCTGCGGAACCCCCTCGTTGTGGGGTGCAGCGACCTGTGCGGTGCATCCCACCGGGGACACGGGGCGGCGGAGCCGCACGTCAGAAAGCTCGATCGAGGCCTGCCTCGATCGAAATGCTGCTTGGTGGTGCTCTGCGGAACCCCCTCGTTGTGGGGTGCAGCGACCTGTGCGGTGCATCCCACCAGACAAACAGGGCGGCGCAGCCGCACCACACAAACTCGATCGAGGCCTGCCTCGATCGAAAACCGGGAGGGGGAGCACGAGGGGGAAGCTCCGCGCCTCCCCCTCGTTCATCGTGATGGCGGCTCTGCCGTCATCACGATCGAGGACAGCGCGGCGGAGCCGCACGTTAGAAGCTCGATCGAGGCCTGCCTCGATCGAAATGATCTTGCCTTGATCGAAATCCCCGGTCAGGCCGCGCTCTGGACCTCGCGCAGGATCTCCTCGAGGAACTCTTCCCCGGCCGGCGTGTCCGGGTTCAGTTGCCTGAGCTGATCGATGGTGTTCAGTCGTTGGTGCAGCTCGGCGCACCCGATGCGCTCTGCGATGTCGAAATAGCGGCTGACCGCGATACCGTCCACCGCATCACGGATGTCGGTCTCCGGGACGCGTCCCTCGGTTCGCTCGGACAAGCCGTCCAAAGCATCGGCGGCGGTCTGCACGAGCCCGACGAACGTGTCGGACAGCTTGTCGCAGTCGCGCAAGCCTTCGAGGGTGGCATCGATGTCGATGTCCCCGATCCGGTCCCGCAGCCCGGCCACGGTGTCCGAAGCCGTAGCGCATGCCGGGAGGAAGCAGAGGGCGGCCAGCACTACGGCCGCGACGCGACGCACGACGGAAACCCCCTTCTCCCGCTCCTTGGCAGCGGGCGATCCCTGCAATTCGGGCACCAGCGTACTCAGATCGCTCCCGTCATTCGGGGAGAATGTCCACCTCGTCGCCGATCGCTGTGCGGAAGTGGTCGAGCGCTCTTGCGATCCCGGAGACGACGTAGTGGGTCCGCAGCGAGTCGAGCACGTCGAAGGCATGGTTGGCGCCGGGGATCTCGGCATAGCCGACCGGTGAGCTGGAGACGGTCGACAGCGCATTCACGAAGTGGTGCGCTTCGGCGACCGGGACCACCGAGTCGGTCGATCCGTGGACGACGAGGAACGGCGGGGCGGCTCTGTGCACCTGATCGAGCGGTGATGCCTCCCGGTAGCGATCCTCCGCCTCGTGCCGGGGCGCCTTCATCACGGCCTGCGGGATGACGGGCCAGTCGTCACGGGTTTGATGGCGGTTGAGGAAGTCGTAGATGCCGTAGACGGGGACCGCCATCTGCACGGACGTGTCAACAGCCTCGAAACCGGGCTGGTACTGGGGTCGATTGGCCGTGAGGGCCAGCAACGCGGCGAGGTGTCCGCCTGCGCTGCCGCCGGTGACGGCGATGAAGGACGAATCGATGCCATATCGGGCACCCTCCGTCCGCATCCAGGCGACGGCTTGCTTGATTGCGACGAGCTGGTCGGGAAACTGGGCGGCGGGCACCAGCGGGTACGACGCAGCGACGCAGATCCATCCCTGACCGGCGAGGCGATGCAGCAGCGGCCGGGCTTGCTGGCGCCGGTTGCCGCCTCGCCACGATCCACCGTGGATCTGCAGGATTGCCGGATGCGGGCCGGGTTCGAGCTTGCGGGAGCGGTACACGTCGAGCTGCTGCCCCGGTGCGTACTCGATGTCGCCGATGCGCTCGATACCGGCTGGCATGCGGTAGGGATAGGCCCGCAGGACGCTGCGCCACTCCACGCGAGCAAAGCCCTCGGCATCCACGCCCATGTCCTCGAGCGCACCCGCCATGGCACGTTTGGCCCCACGAGCCCGAAACTGGATGGCGGCATAGCCGAGCCACGTCAGCACCGTCAACGCCAAACCGATTCGCCCTGCGGTGTAGTCGAGCGCCCCGAGTGCGACCAACACCAGTGTCACCACTGCATGAATCGCAATCCGGAGCGGCACCGCCTCAGCCGTCAGCAATGCCGGCAACCACCATGGTCTGAACAGCGGATGTCGATGCGCATTGGCTGCCCGCAGCGCATTGACCGCCCCGGCGAGGGCGAACAAGCTCAACAGGAAGAGTATGCGTGCGGCGATCATTGTTGGTCCGGGAGAGTCTGGCCCGTGTCGGCCTCATACTTGCACGGGAGAGTTTCGCGGCCTGCCGGGAGAGACCAGGCGCGGCCCGGGCGTGGTGGTACGCTCGCCGCGCGCTGGACAACACCTCTCGAGGCGGAGGATTCTCGTGGAGATCGATATTGGTATTGCCAAGTCCGGTCGCCGGGCCTGGGGTTTCGACGACATTGCCATCGTTCCGTCGCGCCGGACCAGGGACCCGGACGACGTCAGCCTCAAGTGGGAGATCGACGCGTACACCTTCGAGCTGCCGATGATGGGCGCCGCCATGGACTCGGCGGTCAGCCCGGGCACGGCTATCGAGATAGGTCGCCTCGGAGGTCTGGGCGTGCTCAACCTCGAAGGACTGTGGACTCGCTACGAGGATCCGGTGTCGGTGTACGCCGAGATCGGCGACCTGAGCGCCGACAAGACGACACGGCGGATGCAGGAGATGTACGAGGAGCCGGTGAAGCCGGAGCTCATCGGACGACGCGTCGAGCAAATGGTGCAGGCCAACATCATCACAGCCGCCAGTCTCACTCCCCAGCACGTCGCCAAGTGGGCACATCTGGCGCTCGAGGCCGGGCTTCACATCCTGGTCATCCAGGGGACAGTGGTGTCCGCCGAGCACGTGTCGAGCCGGGATGAGCCACTCGACCTGAATCGTTTCATCGCCGATCAGGACGTACCGGTCATCGTCGGTGGCTGTGCGTCCTACGCGGGTGCGCTGCACCTCATGCGCACTGGGGCCGCAGGCGTGCTCGTCGGTGTCGGCCCCGGCGCAGCCTGCACCTCGCGGGGCGTGTTGGGGATCGGTGTCCCTCAAGCGACGGCGATTGCCGACGCCGCCGGAGCCCGCATTCGTTACTTGGAGGAGACGGGCCGCTATGTGCACGTGATCGGCGACGGCGGCATGCGCACCGGGGGTGACGTGGCCAAGGCGATTGCGTGCGGAGCCGACGCCGTGATGATCGGATCGCCGCTTGCGGCTGCCGCCGAGGCACCCGCCAGCGGCTACCACTGGGGAATGGCGACGTTCCACCCGACGTTGCCGCGCGGTGCTCGGGTCAAGACGACCACGTTGGGCACGATCGAAGAGATCCTGTTGGGTCCCGCACATGAGAACGACGGACGCCGCAACCTGTTCGGCGCCTTGCGCGTATCGATGGCGACGACCGGCTACGCCAACGTTCGCGAGTTCCAGAAGGCCGAGGTCATGGTGGCGCCGGCGCTGCAGACCGAAGGCAAGCAGCTGCAGCGGGCCCAACACGTAGGGATGGGATGAGCGGCGGACACGCGTCGAGTGGAGACTTCGATCGTGTGCTCGTTCTCGATTTCGGAGCGCAGTACGCCCAGCTGATCGCCCGCCGCGTGCGGGAGGCCCACGTCTTCTCCGAGATCGTGCCTCGTGACATCACCGCGGAAGAGGTGCGGGAACGGCGGCCCAGCGGGATCATCCTCTCGGGCGGCCCGGCATCGGTCTACGCCGACGGGGCATACGAGATGGACCCTGCGATTCTCCAGCTCGGGATCCCGCTACTGGGTATCTGTTACGGCCATCAGGTGATCGCCCACGTGCTCGGCGGCGACGTCGCCCACAACGAAGTGGCCGAGTACGGCCGCACCACGCTCGATGTGGGAAACGGCGGGCTGCTCTTCAGCGAGCTGCCGGCTCAGCAGACGGTCTGGATGAGCCACCGTGACGCCGTGGCAACACCACCGGCGGGTTTTACGGTGACGGCCTCGACCGCCGACTCGCCCGTTGCGGCGATGGAGGACCGGGACCGTGGTCTGTTCGGGGTGCAGTTCCACCCCGAGGTGGCGCACACCGAGCGGGGCCAGGAGGTGCTCAAGCACTTCCTCCACGAGGCGTGCCGGGTGCGACCGACGTGGACCCATGTCGGCATCATCGAGCAAGCAGTCGCCGAGATCAGGGCGCGGGTCGGGGACAGCACCGTCATCTGTGGTCTCTCCGGAGGCGTCGACTCGTCGGTGGCGGCGGCACTCGTGCACAAGGCCGTCGGCGACCAACTCGTGTGTGTCTTCGTGGACCATGGCTTGCTTCGCAAGGGTGAGGCGGAGCAGGTCGAGGAGACCTTCCTGCGCAACTTCCACGTCAATCTGATCCACGTGAAAGCACAGGAACGCTTTCTGGACGCTCTCGCCGGCGTGACCGATCCTGAGCAGAAGCGCAAGATCATCGGCGAGACATTCATCCGAGTGTTCGAGGAAGTGGCTGCCGACGTATCCGATGCCAAGTTCCTCGTCCAGGGCACCCTCTATCCCGACGTCATCGAATCCGGGACCAAGGACGCCGCCAAGATCAAGAGCCACCACAACGTCGGCGGACTGCCGGACGACATGGAGTTTGCGTTGGTCGAGCCGTTGCGCGACCTCTTCAAAGACGAGGTGCGCTCGGTCGGGGAGGAGCTCGGGTTGCCCGAGGAGATCGTGTGGCGCCAACCCTTCCCAGGACCCGGCCTCGCCGTGCGGATCATCGGCGACATCACCCGGGAGCGGCTGGAGATCCTCCGCGACGCTGACGCCATCGTGACAGAGGAGATCCGCAGAGCCGGTCTGTACCGGCAGATCTGGCAGAGCTTCGGTGTCCTGCCGGCGGTTCGCTCGGTGGGTGTCCAGGGCGACTCTCGCACGTATGCCTACCCGCTGATCATAAGGGCCGTCACCTCCGACGATGCGATGACGGCCGACTGGGCCCGGTTGCCGCACGAGGTCCTCGAGCGCATCTCGTCGCGGGTCATCAACGAAGTACCGGGGATCAATCGTGTGGCCTACGACGTCACGTCGAAGCCGCCCGGCACCATCGAGTGGGAGTGACGTGTCGGGGCGCCGCTTTGCTCCCCGGGCGGCGCGGAGATGGCCCTCGATACCGTTGCCGGGCGACCTGAGCAGGGTCTCAGCGGTAGGGGACACCGAGGCCGGGGCGGGGGCGCTCCTCGACGACCTCGGGGCGGAAGCGGAACAGCTCTGCGGGGCGTCCACCGGTTGACGTGGTGCGCTCGCCGGTGCCCTCGACGAGACGGTTCCGTTCGACGAGACGCCGGAAGTTCTGAGTGTGCAGCCGCACGCCCGCCAACGCCTCGACCGTGCGCTGCAGGGTGCTGAGAGTGAATCGCTCCGGAAGCAACTCGAAGACCACAGGCCGGTACGTCAGCTTGCCGCGGAGACGGCCAAGCGCCGAGGCGGCAACCCGGCGATGATCGAATGCCATCGAGACCCCGGCACATCCGTCGGGGGGAGTCGCACCCCGATCGACATGGGATTCGGCGACCAGCTTCGCCTCGTACAGCAGCTCGTAGCGATCGAGCACACGGATGCCGTCCCATCCTGTGTCGCTGCCGAACATGACGGCGATGCGTCGCCTGCGTTCTTCCGTCCGCACGTCGTCAGACTCGGCCCAGTCGTGCAGCGCAGGTAGCAATTGCGAGTCGATGATGTCGGGACGGCCCGACCGATGGTCCTCCCATGGGAACAGGTCATACAACGGGAGCCATGTCGCCTCAGGAGCCGCTTCCTCCTCCACGAGGGCGAGATAGGCCACGGCGAGCTGCCTCGGCTCGTCGGCGTTGCGGCGGCCGCGATTGCGGTCGCCGAACGTGTAGAGCTGCTCGGCGTAGCCGATCTCCGTGCCGGCCTGGTCGGCGATCCACCGTCGCAAAGCACGTTCCAGGGTCTTGTCCGCATCGGGGTCGAGCGGGCCGGACGGTATCCGTGGCCGATCCGCACCTGCCACGGTCAGGATGCGCGGCTGGTCCTCGCT
The DNA here is from genome assembly GCA_965216945.1 of Acidimicrobiia bacterium. Lineage (GTDB taxonomy): Bacteria > Actinomycetota > Acidimicrobiia > Spongiisociales > UBA5794 > DATHZQ01. The sequence continues at coordinate 2,721,849 of CBDCGU010000003.1, forward strand.
GACGGCGACGACCACGGCGTCGAGGGTCACGGCGATCCCGGAACTCTTCATCGTGGCGATGGTACCGAGTGTCATCTCGGGGGCTTGGGCGGGAACGAGGGCACACCGGGGTGCGAGCCGGTCATCGCATCGAGATCGGCGGCCATCGGCGCCCCCACCCTCCCTCCTTTTGCTCAGGAATAGTAGAAGTGGTATCGTTGTTTCCGTAGTAATGCTCATCAAGAGTAGAACTGAGATCGACCCCCACTAAGGAAGTGGCGATGACCACCAATCTCACGGTTCTCCCGGTCGGGGAGCGACTCGAAGGGATCGTGCCGGACGTCGAGCGCATCGTGCTCGAACCGATCATCGAGGAGATCGAGGCGCTCAAACGGCAGCGCAATGCGGTCGTCCTGGCGCACAACTACATGACCCCGGACATCTTCCACGGCGTGGCCGACCTGCAGGGCGATTCGCTGCAGCTGGCGCGGCTGGCCGCCGAAACCGACGCCGACGTGATCGTCATGGCCGGCGTCCATTTCATGGCCGAGACGGCCAAGATCGTGAGCCCCGACAAGACGGTGCTGATTCCCGACCTACGCGCCGGCTGCTCGCTCGCCGAGTCGATCACCGCCGCCGACATCCGGCTGCTGCGGGAGCGCTACCCGGGGGTTCCTGTGGTCACCTACGTCAACACCTCTGCAGAGGTGAAGGCCGAGTCGGACATCACGTGCACGTCGTCGAACGCCGTCGCCGTCGTCGAGTCGCTCGGAGTCGACAGGGTCATCTTCCTGCCCGACCAGTACCTCGGCCGCTGGGTGGCCAGCCAGACGGACGTCGACGTGATCTTGTGGCACGGCAGCTGCATGGTTCACGAGCGCTTCACGGGGGCCGAGTTGCGCGACTACCGGGAGTCGTACCCGGATGTCCAGATCATCGCTCACCCCGAGTGCCCGCCCGACGTGCTGGCCGAAGCCGACTTCGTCGGGAGCACGAGCGGCATGATCAACTTCGTCGAGGTCGAGGCACCGCGTCAGGTCGTGATGGTCACCGAGTGCTCGATGGCCGACAACGTGGCCGTGGCATCGCCGGACACGGAGTTCGTGCGACCCTGCAACCTGTGCCCCCACATGAAGCGCATCACGATGGAGAAGATCCGCGATGCGCTCGTCAACATGGAGCACGAGGTCGACGTCGATCCCGAGGTCGGCGAACGTGCCAAGCGGGCGGTCGATCGGATGCTGGCCGTCGGGGCCACCAGATGACCGCTCCCAAAGCGATCATCGTCGGGAGCGGAGTTGCCGGGCTCACCACCGCACTGGCACTCGGTGATTGCGTCGTCGTCACCAAGACCGAGCTCGGCGAGGGTTCGAGCACGTGGGCCCAGGGTGGCATCGCCGCTGCCGTCGGGCGCGGCGACCATCCGAGCTTCCATGCCGCCGATACCGTCGCTGTTGCCGCCGGGCTGGCCGATGCCGACGTGGCCGCCGCGGTGACCAGCGCCGCCCCGGATCGGATCGAGTGGTTGCTGGAGCTCGGGGCCCGTTTCGACCGCGGGCCCGACGGGGCCTTGACACTGGGCCGGGAGGCGGGGCACGGCAAGCATCGCATCATCCATGCCAACGGTGATGCCACGGGCGCCGAGCTCATGAGAACGCTGCGCACCGCAGTTCGGCGCCGGCACGACATCGAGCTGCGCGAGCACACCTGGGTCGTCGATCTGGTTCGTCAGGGCGACACGGTCGCCGGCGTGTACCTCATCGATCCCGACGGCAACAGAGACGTCATCCTGGCTCCGGCGGTCGTGCTCGCAACCGGTGGCATCGGCCGGCTCTACGCAGCGACGACGAATCCCGAGGAGGTCACCGGAGACGGTCTGGCCATGGCGACCCGGGCAGGCGCCCGCATCGCCGACCCCGAGTTCGTGCAGTTCCATCCAACGGCGCTGCGCTCGACGGTCGATCCGATGCCGTTGCTCACCGAGGCGTTGCGAGGTGCAGGCGCCCAGCTGGTCGACGACACCGGACATCGCTACATGCTCGACGAGCACCCCGACGCCGAGCTTGCGCCGCGGGACATCGTGGCCCGCGCCAACTGGCGGCGGCTCCAGGAAGGAATCGAGGTGTTCCTCGATGCGACCCACCTCGGCGACGAGTTCCCGGAGAGGTTCCCGACGGTGTTCGCCAGCGCAATCGACGCCGGCATCGACCCCCGGGTCGAGTGGCTGCCCGTATCCCCGGCGGCCCACTACCACATGGGCGGGATCGACGTCGACGAGGCGGGCCGCTCCACGCTGGACGGGCTGTACGTCTGCGGTGAGGCAGCGGCCACGGGTCTGCATGGGGCCAATCGACTCGCCAGCAACTCACTGCTCGAGGGTCTCGTGTTCGGGGCCGAGGTGGCAACGGCCATCCGTTCGGCGGATCGACATCTCACCGACGAGGCATTTGCGGTCCCGGTGTCGGCGCTGCGGGTCGGGCTCGACGACGACGTGCGGGCGATCGCAGCCATACGTTCGCTGATGTGGGACGACGTCGGTGTCATGCGCAGCCGGAAGGGCCTGGAGCATGCGCTCGCCGAACTGGCCGCGCTGGCATCGCGGGCAAGTGTCTCGGTCATGGGTCGCAACATGGCGGCCGCGGCACAGCTGATCGCAGAGGCGGCGCTGGTGCGCCGGGAGAGCCGTGGCGGCCACTTCCGGCTCGATCATCCCGACAGCGACGAGCGTCTTGCGGTCCATACCCTCATCACTCCCGAACCCGAGACGGTGGTCGAGTTGCGCTCTCTGGTGCGGGGAGCCGCATGACCCCGGCGGTGCCACCCCCGCCCCAGGCGCTCGTCGACGCATTGCTCTCGGCGGCACTCGCCGAGGACCTGGGCAGGGCGGGGGACATCACCAGCAATGCAACGATTCCGGACGGCCAGAGAAGTGAGGGCCACATCGTTGCGCGCGCCCCGGGCACGATTGCCGGTCTGGAGCAGGCGACTCGGGCGTTCATGCTCGCCGACGAGCGGGCTGTCGTCGATCTCGTCACGACGGACGGCAGCGAAGTCGATCCGGGAGACGTGCTGGCAGTCGTGGCCGGACCGACGCGGTCGTTGCTCACCGCGGAGCGAACCTGTCTCAACCTGCTGGGCCACCTGTCCGGTGTGGCCAGCGCAACGGCCGCCATGGTGCGCCGTATCGAAGGCACCAAGGCCCGCATCGTCGACACTCGGAAGACGCTGCCAGGTCTGCGCTCACTGCAGAAGTATGCGGTGCGCTGCGGAGGAGGGGCCAACCACCGTTTTGGGCTGGACGACGCCGTGCTGATCAAGGACAACCACATCGCCGCCGCCGGCTCGCTGTCGGAGGCCGTGAAGGCGGTGCGCCTGTCGGTCGGTCACATGGTGAAGGTCGAGGTCGAGGTGGACACACTCGAGCAGCTCGATGAGGCGCTGACGACCGGCGTCGATGCGGTGCTTCTCGACAACATGACGCCTGCGCAGCTCACCGCGGCTGTGGCGACCGTCGCCGGCCGCTGCATCACCGAGGCGTCGGGCGGCGTGACGCCCGAGACCGTGCGCGAGATCGCCGAGACCGGCGTCGATCTCATCTCGATGGGATGGTTGACACACTCCGCGCCCCAACTCGACATCGGTTTCGATCTGACGATCTGATGGTCCGTGGCGCAGAAGGGTTCTTGCGTAGCCCAGGTCGGAATGCTGCACCCAGGTACGCAAGAACACGTACACAAGAACACGTACGCAAGAAGGTGAGACGGCGCCGGGGCGGCACACCGCTAACGGGCGCTGCCTCCGGCGCGTTCGCACCTGGTCCATCCCTGGTCGGTCGCCCCTGCCAGCACGCTCCACAGTCCACGCTGATCGACGACGAACGTGTAATCGCCGTGGTCGGTGACGCTGACGACGTCGCCGGCGACCTCGTAGCCGTGGGCTGTGTACAGCACCTCGCCGGTCTCGCTCGAATTCCAGGTGCGCACCACGTTGCCTGAGTTGGTGAAGGTGAAGTGCTGGGGTGAGGAGTTCTCCACGAACGCCCACTTGCCGATGATGTCGGTCTCGAGGTCACCCGTGCCAGGCGTGTTCTGCGCACAGTCGTACAGACCGCGCGGGGCGGGGGTTGGGGTGTTGCCGCATGCCGACAAGAGCACAACGGCAAGCAAGATGTAGGGGGCCCATCGCTTCCGCATGCAACTCGACGCTAACCCTGAACGCGATTTGTGCTACTCACACCGGTGTAGTTCATCGTCCGGGGACGCGGGTAAGATCGGCGCCTCGCATGCCCGAATCCCAGCTGCTTCAAGACCTCAATCCCGCTCAGCGCGAAGCCGTCGCCGCCACCGAGGGGCCGGTTCTCGTCGTAGCCGGAGCAGGTTCGGGCAAGACCCGGGTTCTGACTCGGCGTATCGCCCACCTCATCCGCGATCACGACGTGCCCCCCCATGCGATCCTGGCGATCACGTTCACCAACAAGGCTGCCAGCGAGATGCAGGAGCGCGTCGAGCGGCTCATCGGTCCCGTTGCGCGCAACATGTGGGTGTCGACGTTCCACTCTGCTTGCAGCCGGATCTTGCGGCGCGAGGCGCACCGGCTCGGGTACCGTTCCGCCTTCTCGATCTACGACGCCGCCGACTCGCTGCGGCTCATCACATTGTGCGTCAGGGACCTCGACCTCGACCCGAAGCGCTTCCCGCCACGCAACATTCGAGCGGCCATCTCGAACGCCAAGAACGAGCTCATCGATTACGAGACCTTCGCCACCAACGACGCCGGCTTCTATCACGAGAAGGTGGCCGATGTGTACCGGCTGTACCAGCAGCGGCTGGTCGAGGCGTCGGCGATGGACTTCGACGATCTGCTGATGGTCACCTGCGAGCTGTTCCAGGCCTTCCCCGATGTGCTGCGCAGCTACCAGGAGCGGTTCCGCTATGTGCTCATCGACGAGTACCAGGACACGAACCACGCCCAGTATGTCCTCGTGAAGCTGCTGACGGAGCTATCCCACAACCTCTGCGTCGTGGGCGATGGTGACCAGTCGGTCTACGCCTTCCGCGGCGCCGATCTTCGCAACATCATGGAGTTCGAGAAGGACTTCCCCGACGCCCGCATCGTGTTGCTCGAGCAGAACTACCGCTCCACCGAGATGATTCTCGAGGCGGCCAACGCCGTGATCACCAACAACGTGTCTCGCAAGCCGAAGCGACTGTGGACCGATCTCGGCCGCGGCGAGCCCATCCTCACCTATGAAGCCGAAGACGAACACGACGAAGCGGCGTTTGTCGCCGAGAAGGTGGGAGAGTTCGAGCACGACAAGCTGCCGCTCAGCGACATCGCGGTCTTCTATCGCACCAACGCCCAGTCCCGTGTCATCGAGGAGGTGCTGGTCAAGTTCGGGGTGCCCTATCAGGTGATCGGTGGCGTGAAGTACTACGACCGGCGTGAGGTCAAGGATGCTCTCGCCTACCTGCGGGCGTTGGTCAACCCCGCGGACACGGTGGCGATGAAGCGCATCGTCAATACCCCCAAGAGGTCCATTGGGGACACGAGCGTGGCTCACGTGGATCGATTCGCCGAGAGCGAAGGCATCACGTTCTGGGTAGGGCTGCAGCGGGCCGGGGAGAACTCGCGCCTCTCCACAAGAGCGCAGAAGTCGATGGCCGAGTTCGTGGCCCTGATGGATCACCTCTCCACCGAGATGGCGAAGGGGCCCAAGGCGGCGCTGGAGGCGATCCTGGCAGACACGGGATACATGGACTGGGTGCGATCCGAGCGGTCGATCGAGGCGATGGGTCGTGAGGAGAACCTGCGGGAACTCGTGTCGGCGGCCGATGACTTCGAGGAGACGGGGCCCGTCACGCTGGGTGACGCCGACTGGGACGACACCGACGGGGTGCGCCGCTGCGAGCTGTTCCTCGAGTCGATCAGCCTGGTGACCGACGTCGACAGCCTCGAATCGACCGACGTCGTGACGCTGATGACGCTGCACAACGCCAAGGGTCTCGAGTTTCCTGTCGTGTTCATGACGGGCATGGAGGACGGCGTCTTCCCCCACATGCGGTCGCTGGGCGAGCCGAAGGAACTCGAAGAAGAGCGCCGGCTGGCGTACGTCGGCATCACCCGGGCGATGCGGCGCCTCTTCCTCACCCGGGCGTGGAGCCGCAACCTCTGGGGAACCAACAACTACAACCCGGCGAGTCGCTTCCTCGGTGAGATTCCCGACCACCTCGTCGTCCAGGCGAAACGGGCCCGGCGGATCCCGGCCAAGGAGACGGCGGGACCGGTGAAGCCCCACGTCGAGGCGGTCGATATCGGAACGGGCGACCGCGTGCGCCATTCGCATTGGGGAACCGGCACCGTCCGGGAAGTGATCGGCGCCGGCGACCGCGCCGAGGCCGTCGTCAACTTCGACGCAGAAGGCGTCAAGCGCCTGCTGCTGGCCTGGGCGCCGTTGGAGCGGGTGTAGGGAGATTCGCGAACGGCGACGCGCATCGGGGCCTCGCACGAGGCCCCAACACGTCGATCAGCCCCCCGGCTGGTGGGCGGGTGCCCACGCCCTTCCATGGCCGGCCCGGCTGCTGAGATGACACCCTCAGATCGTGTGTCCGCAGCAGGGGTGTGCCGGCCACATAGAGTGATATGAGGGAGAGAGCGGGAGCGATGCAGCGGTCTGACACCTGGTTCGACCAGATGTACGCCGAGCACCACCGGCACATCCTCGCCTACTGCTTGCGGCGCACCACGCCCGCGGAGGCCGACGACGCCGTATCCGACGTTTTCGCCGTTGCGTGGCGGCGCCGTGCCGATATGCCACGAGGCGAGGGAACGCTCCCATGGCTCTACGGCGTGGCCCGCCGCGTGCTGTCGCAACAGCGGCGGACGTCGGCGCGATTCGTTCGGCTTCGATCCAAGATCGCCGCAGTCCCCGACCCGCCACCGCTCCACCCCGACGCCGTCGTCGTACAGCGCAGTGAGTACGCCGAGGTGCGGCGGGCCGTGTCGCAACTCAGCGAAGCCGACCAGGAAGTGTTGTTGCTGGCGGCATGGGAGGGCCTGTCGCACCGGCAGATCGCCGACGTGCTGGGGTGCAGTCCCGCTGCGGTCGGCAAGCGGTTCTCCCGGGCCAAGCAGCGGCTGGCGAAGCAATACCGACGCACATCGACCACACATTCGCATCGTCCCCCGGCGAGCACGTCAGAAGGAGGTGGGAGCACATGAGCACGACCGAGCAGATCTACGAGCTGCTGATCCAGGCCAACCCGGTGCCGCATCCAGATGCGTTGCTACCAGACTTGCCGACCGCTGCACCCAACCTCCACGTTCTCGATCCGGGGAGGAGCCCCATGCAGACCCAAGACAAGGTGACGCCCATACCGTCGACGCAGCCGCGCAAGCGGTGGGTCCCGGCCGTGGCAGCTGCTGCTGCCGTCGTCATCATCATCGCCGCCGTCACACTGGTGTTGGACCGGACGGGCGACGATCCGGCGCCCGTCGTCGACACGCCGGCACCCGAGCTCGATCCGAACGCGGAACGCGAAGCCGCTGCGGTCGCCGCCGTGGAGCGATTTCACGCTGCGATCAATGCCGGCGACATGGAGACGATCGTGGCGCTGGCGCAACCCGACGAAGCCGACCTCCAGATGTTCGAGAGCAATGCTGCGATGGCAGCCGAGTATCCCCAAGAGGTGCGACGCTGCGTCGCTGCCATCACGACCGAAGAGCTCGTCAGAGTCGAGTGCGAGGTCGTCATGTCGGCCCCTGTCTTCGTGGCCCTGGGCGTCGGCGAGCTGGTCTTTCCGTGGCAGGTGTACGCCGACGGCCTCGTCGAGTGGCGTCCCTGGGAGGGCGTCGATCCGGGCGAGATCAACCGGGCGTACCGCGACTATCTGCGGCTCCATCATCTCGAGGCCTACGAAGAGGTCTGCGACCCTTCCCGCTACACGTTCGGCACGATCAACTTCGACGGCGGCATGGCGTTCACGGCGCCATGCGCCGAGCTGCAGCTCTCCGTCGAAGAGGACGTCGCCGCCTGGATCGAGGCGGGTCGTCCCGAGGGCTGATCCGATCGAGTCCAGCATCATCGACCGGCCGGGTTCCGCCGGGGGAGGAACCCGGCCGGGACCCGTGTCGTATGCTCCCGCCCCATGACCCGCCACGATGTGACCGGACATGAGTGACCCCGTAGGGCTCCTCGAGGCGGCGGCGTCCCTCTCACTGATCGCGCTTGCGGTAGTGCTGTCGTGGTGGCGCAACCTCGGCGTGGAGCGCTCGATCGTGTGGGCGGCAGCCCGCGCCGCCGCACAACTCATCGCCGTGGGCGTGGGGCTCGCCCTCGTCTTCGAGTCGTCGCTGTCGTGGCTGTGGTCGGTGCTGTGGGTGATCGGCATGGTGATCATCGCCGCCGTGACGGTCCGTAGGCGAGCGCCCGCCATCCCCGGTCTCGGCTGGATCGGCTTCGCTTCGATCGGAGGCAGTACCGCCGTGGCGCTGGCGCTCGTGCTGCTGCCGGATGTCATCGACCCCGTACCCGTCTCCTTCGTTGTGATCGCAGGGATCACCATCGGCAACACGATGCCGAGCACGGTGCTGGCCGTCGATTTGGTGAACCGCTACGCCAGGGAGCGACGGCCCGAGTTGGAGGGGCTGCTTGCGCTGGGTTTCGACAGGCGAGGCGCAGCACGCCATCTCTCCTCCGACACCGCACGCACGGCGCTGATTCCGCAGATCGAGCGCACGAAAGCCGTCGGGCTCATCGCGCTGCCGGGGGCGATGACCGGTTTGCTGCTCGCCGGGGTCGACGCCTTCGATGCGGTGATGGTCCAGCTCGTGATCATGTACGTCGTGCTCGGCTCCGTGGCGACGTCGGTCGTCATCGTCACGGTCGTCGCCTCGCAGCGGGTGTTCACACCCGATTGGCGTGTTGCCGACTGGACCAGGGAGCCGGCGTAGGCGCGAAGGGTGACACAAGGCGACGCCTACGTACCAGATGCACCAGGCACACGGGCGTCGGGTCGGGTGTGCCCGCCACTAACCTTCGTGCTCATGCCGCCCCGCATCCTGATCGCCAAGCCTGGTCTCGACGGCCACGACCGTGGGGCCAAGGTGGTAGCGAGGGCCTTGCGCGACGCCGGGTGTGAAGTGATCTATTCGGGGCTGCACCAGACACCCGCCCAGATCGTCGAGACGGCCATCCAGGAGGACGTCGATGCGATCGGATTGTCGGTCCTGTCGGGAGCCCACATGACGCTCTTCCCCAAGGTGGTGGAGCTCTTGGCGGAACGAGATGCGGACGACATCGTGGTGTTCGGCGGCGGCATCATCCCGGACGAGGACATCCCCGTGCTCGAAGGCAAGGGTCTCGCCAAGATCTTCACGCCCGGAGCATCCCTCACCGAGATCGCCGACTGGGTCGACCACACCCTGTGACTCGTGGCCCGAGTGGGGCCTCGGGTGCGCCCGTCGCAAATGGCGCTGGGCTCGCGGCACCCGCTTCACGCCGGCCGTTGGCTTCGCTCGAGGAACGGCGATCTGCGAGCATGCACCCCGCCGTCGGTCCGTGCAGGAGGAAGCGTTGAAGATCCACGAGTATCAGGCCAAGGAGCTCATGGAGGCTCGCGGCATCGCCGTTCCGCTCGGTCGGGCGGCGACGACCGTCGAGGAGGCCGTGGCAGCGGTTCGGCCGCTGGTCGAGGAGAGCGGCAACCGGGTCGTCGTGGTCAAGTCGCAGATTCACGCAGGCGGGCGAGGCAAGGGGCGGTTCCTGGAGCACCCGGATGTGGCCGGTGTGAACGTCGTCACGGACGGGCTCGACGGCGGCATCGCGGCGGCCGAGGATCGGGTGCGGGGGCTCGCCGAAAAGATGCTCGGCTCGACATTGGTCACGATCCAGACCGGGCCCGGAGGCAAGCAGGTGAACCGGCTCTACGTCGAGCAAGGTATCGACATCGAGACCGAGCTCTATCTGTCGGTTCTCCTCGATCGAGCCAGCTCGCGCAACATCGTCATGGCGTCCACCGAGGGTGGCACCGAGATCGAGGAGGTCGCCGCCGAGACGCCGGAAAAGATCCTCAAGGAGACGATCGATCCCGCATACGGGCTGCTCGACTTCCAGGCCGCCCGGGTGGCTGCCGGCCTCGGACTCGCCGGGGACGCCTTTCGCAACGGCGTGAAGTTCGTCAAGGCGCTCACCACGGCGGCAATGGAGCTCGACACCGACATGATCGAGATCAACCCACTGGTCGTGACCACCGGCGGCGAGGTGATGGCGCTCGACGGCAAGATGAGCTTCGAGGCGAACGCCCTCTACCGGCATCCTGACGTCGAGCAGATGCGCGACGTCACCGAGGAGGATGCCGCCGAGCTCGAAGCGGGGGAGCACGACCTCAGCTTCATCAAGCTCGACGGGACCATCGGGTGCATGGTGAATGGCGCCGGCCTTGCCATGGCCACGATGGACATCATCAAATACGTCGGCGGCGAACCCGCCAACTTCCTCGACGTCGGCGGGGGTGCCACGGCGGAAAAGGTCGCCGCAGCATTCAAGATCATCACGAAAGACCCCAATGTGAAGGGGATCTTCGTGAACATCTTCGGGGGCATCATGCGATGCGACACGATCGCCACCGGAGTCATCGAAGCAGTGCAGGAAGTGGGGCTGGACGTGCCGCTTGTCGTTCGCCTCGAAGGCACGAACGTCGAACTGGGCAAGCAGATCCTCGACGAATCCGGCCTCGACCTGGTGAGCGCCGACGACATGAAGGACGGGGCACAGAAGATCATGGAGCTGACCCGATGAGCGTGCTGGTCGACAAGGACACCAAGGTGATCGTGCAGGGTCTCGGCAAGACGGGCACGTTCCACACCGACAAGGCGATCGCCTATGGGACGAGGATGGTGGGAGCGGTTCATCCGAGCAAGGCGGGGACCACGGCGAGGTTCGAGGGCGAAACCGACCACTCCGGTTCGCCGGGACGCGACGACCGCTACTCGGTCGAGCTCCCCATCTTCGGCTCGGTCGTCGAAGCGGTGAAGGCCACGGGCGCCGTCGCCTCGGTCGTCTACGTGCCGCCACCGTTTGCTGCCGACGCCATCATGGAAGCCGCCGACGCGGGGCTCGGGTTGATCATCTGCATCACGGAGGGCATCCCCGTCGCCGACATGGTGATTGCCAAGCGGTACATCGGTGAGACCGGCAGCCGGCTGGTTGGTCCGAACTGCCCAGGAGTCATCACGCCGGGGGAGTGCAAGATCGGCATCATGCCCGGCTACATCCACCACGCCGGCCGGATCGGAGTCGTCAGCCGCTCAGGGACGTTGACCTACGAGGCCGTCTTCCAGCTGACCAACAACGGACTCGGGCAGACCACTGCGATCGGGATCGGGGGCGATCCCGTCAACGGTACGAGCTTCGTCGACTGCCTGGCTCTCTTCAATGACGATCCGGCGACGGAAGGCGTGATCATGATCGGCGAGATCGGCGGTACCGCAGAAGAGGAGGCCGCCGATTGGATCAAGGCTCACATGACCAAGCCGGTGGCCGGATTCATCGCGGGCACGACTGCCCCTCCCGGCAAGCGCATGGGCCACGCCGGGGCCATCATCTCCGGGGGGCAGGGCACGGCGGCCGGCAAGATCGCAGCGCTCGAGGCGGCTGGGGTCACGATGGCCCCCACGCCGACCGACATGGGAACGGCCATGCTGCAGGCGATGGGGGAGTAGCCCGCACGGAGGGTGACGGGTGTGCCCCGCGCCGGGATAGGGTCATCGGGTGAAACGCTTCGTGGTTGCCATTGTGATCGTGTTGCCGGCAGGGGCGTGTTCGTCGACGACCACCGACCCCACGACGGTACCGGCACCTGCGCCCGCCGCAACGGTGGCATCGGGAACGTCGACCACGGCCGCGGCTCCGTCGACGACGGCGGCGCCAGCAACGGCGTCAACGTCGACCTCCACCACGACGACCCTGCCTCCCGGGTATCCGGCGTTGCCCACGGGTGACGTCGAGCTCTGGACCGTGGAGATTCGAGCGACGTATCCACACGATGCCGGGGCGTTCACGCAAGGGCTGGTCTTCGTCGACGGCCGTCTGTACGAGAGCACCGGTCTCTACGGCGAATCGACCCTTCGCGAGGTCACGCTCACAACCGGAGAGGTCACGGCCAGCGCGGCTCTGGAGCCCAACCTCTTTGGGGAAGGTCTGGCATATGTCGATGATCGTCTCGTTCAGCTGACGTTCCGAGAGAACACCGCGATCGTGTGGTCGCAGGCCTTGGAGGAGCTCGATCGGTTCTCGTACGACGGTGAGGGCTGGGGCTTGTGTGACCTGGGCGGAGCGCTGGCGATGTCGGATGGATCGGAGACGTTGATGCTCCGCGATCGCACGACATTCGAGCCGATCGAGTCGCTGGTAGCGACCCTCGAGGGTGATCCGGTGGGGTCACTCAACGAGCTCGAGTGCGTGGACGGTCTCGTGTTCGCCAACGTGTGGAAGACCACGTACATCGTGGTCATCGACCCCGCCGACGGACAGATCAGGGCCGTCATCGACGCCGCCGAGCTCGACCGCTTCAGCGAGGCCAACTCGGCTGCCGTTCTCAACGGGATCGCCTACGACGCAGCTCGAGGCGTGTTCTATCTCACCGGCAAGCTGTGGCCCATGCTCTATGAGGTGACCTTTGTTGCGTCGTGACCGAGCGCTGTGGTTTGTGGCCATTGCGGCGACAGTGCTCGTGGCCGCTGCGTGCGCCGGCGACGACGCGGCAGTGACGACATCGACCGCAGCCGCGCCGACGGCACCGACAGTCGACTCGACGACCACGACGGCGGTGCCGTCCACCTCGGAGCCGGTCCAGGCCACAACGATCCCCATGCCGAGGGGTCCGGTGGGTGACCCCGAGACGGTCGTGCTCGAGGTCGACGGCATCCCCCGCAGCTACCGGCTGTACGTTCCGCCGTCGCTCGGCGATCACCCAGATCCCGTGCCGCTGATCGTAGATCTGCATGGCTTCGGATCCGACCCCGCCAGCCACGACCGAACGAGCGAGATGGGCCCCCTCGCCGACGCCGTCGGATTCGTGGTTGCCCAACCAGCCGCTCGCGGCGACATCGCCGCCTGGAACGGTCAACCCGACGAGCCCGGCTCGGCCGCCGACGTCGCATTCATCAGGGCGCTCGTCGCCGACGTGGACTCTCGCATCGGGGTCGACTCGAGCGCCGTGTTCGCCTCGGGGTTCTCCAACGGCGGGGGGATGGCCCACCGGCTGGCATGTGACGCATCGGACCTGTTTGCCGCAATCGGCACTGTCGCGGGCCAGTACCCGCTTACGGAATCGTGCGAGCCGTCCCGGCCGGTGTCGATCATCTCGTTTCACGGGACCAGCGACGTGGTGGTGCCCATGACGGGCGTTCGGCGGCTCTTCCCGGATGTGACGGCCTGGATAGAGCGATGGGGCGCCCGCAATGGGTGTGCTCCGGTGCCGGTGCGTGAGCGCCGCGCCGACGATGTGCTCGTCGACAGGTGGACGTCGTGTGACGGCGACGTCGAGGTGGTTTTCTACACCATCGAAGAGGGACCGCATGCATGGCCGGGCTCGCGTGGCAACGTCGTGTTCTCGGCGACGGAGAGCATCCACGCCAGCCAGGAGATGTGGGTGTTCTTCAGGGACCATGTTCGGTCGTGAAGAGGCGGGTACCGCCGCGGGCCGCTCCCCTGCTGGATATCGGATGGGTGAATCGCCCCCACTCGGGTGACCGGTGTGTGTGCGTTATGCGCTGGTTGACTCCGCCCGAGATCCGCGGACCAGCCTGGACACCAACTGGACCAGCTTCCAGACTGACCACGCAAATACGACGCCGACCGCGCCATTGAGGGCCCCTAAGAAGAAGCCACCAATCCAGATCTGAGCGAACGACATCGTGGGATCACCGCTGGTGGTGAGGGTGATCGACCAGATGACTCCGATCACCGGTATCGCCCACCACCGATACTTCGGGATGAGCCCTCCGATCAGTCCGTAGAGGATTGCAGCTGGGATCATGAGTACCTATTCGGGATGAGAATACCGTGGGCTGTGGCGTGTGATTCTGGGCAGGTTCCGGAAGGTGCCCGGAATCGCCACTTGCAGTATCGGTCTATCGAGTTGGTCCGCACTACTCACGTGGCGGCGGGGAGCGGAAGCTGGTCACGCTGGAGGATCCAAGCGGATCGAAGGTGACGTTCCCCGTTGTCTGCTCCGGGTGCGCCTCGCGTGTGATGCGCCGACCCCGTCTTCCCCCGCAGCAGAACTGCTGGATACCTAACCATCGTTGGCGAAGCTTCAGACCCGACCAGTACTTCGGACCATGTCGACACCAACCACACCGACCGCCAAGTCCCGGGCCGGATCGTCGATTGAGCGGTGCTCAGCGGTGGATTGACTCGATGACCCGCGTTGCTTCGACCAGTGCATCCTCGGCGGTGATCCTGGCTGCGATGGCGATCGCAGTGTCGCGGTAGGCCGGTTTGGCGGTCACGTCTCGAAGTGCGGCCTCCAAGGACCCGATCGACAACCCGCGCCAGGGTACGGGTGCAGGGCCAGTACCGGATGCGGCGACCCGCCATGCCCAGAACCGCTGGTCGCCGAAGAAGGGGACAACGATCTGGGGCAGACCGGCACCGAACGCGACCCCGGTGGTACCGGCTCCGCCATGATGGACCACGGCTCGTATGTGTGGGAAGAGGACACGGTGAGGGACCTCGTCAACGACGACTACGTGCTCGTTCGCCACGTCGGACGCCAGTCCACCCCAGCCCGTCGCCACCACCAACCGGACACCGGCCAGGCGACAGGCTTCGATCACGATCTCGGTGGCCCGACCGGCGTCGGAGGTTGCCATCGACCCGAATCCCGCAAACACCGGTGGCTCTCCCGCGGCGAGGAACGAAACGAGATCAGGGGGCAGTTGCTCGTCCCGGTCCTGGAGGAACCAATAGCCGGTGACGTGATGCTGCGGCCCCCAGTCGGCAGGCTTGGGCACAACGTGACGCGAGAACGCAAAAAGGTGCGGTTCATGTCTGCGGCGCAGCTCAGGGCCGGGTCCGCGCCAGCCCACCGGGGGCAATCCCAGTTCGGCGATCCGCAGCCGGTTGACGGTGCGACGAACCGACTGCCAAGCCACCTGCTCGGCCAGGTGGTGAGTGGCCAGGTTGCCCCACGGACCGAACCGTCGACCAGCCAACGTCACTGTCGGGAATACTCTGGTGGGTGCATACGGCTGAAGGGCGGCCAGCACCGTCGGGGTCCCATACGCCTCACCGACGTGCCACGCCATGAACGCCAGCGGCGAATAGACCACCACGTCGGCATCCTCACACAGCGGCGAGACCGCCTCGACGAGATCTCCCAACCACGGCTCCAACATCTCCGAGAACCGTCGAACGAACCGAACCATGCCGCGGCTCGATGCAACCAGCTCCGCCGCCTGCTCCGATCGGATCTGCTCGCGAGGATCCCCCGGCAACGTCTCAAACCGGAGCTCCCTGCCCTCCACCATCGCCCGGAACGCATCGTGGGTAGCGAACGTCAGCGAATACCCCTCCGACGCCAGGTGCTCCGCAAGTGCCAGGTACGGCTGCACGTCTCCACGCGACCCGACACACAAGACGGCTACCTTCGTCACCCGCCCATACTCATCGATGCTGGACGAGAACGCACCCGTCGCCGAACCGAGCCGATCGGGTGCCTCGGGGTGCGCTCAACGCGATCCGGAACTGATCCGGGTTCACAACACGCGAGCGCCCGAACCGGGAGGTCGAGCCGAGTCGCATCGCAATGAAGAACAGATAGGCCGTGAGGCATCGGCAGGATGGCGGCAGCGAGGGCGTCGGGGTCGGTCAGGTCGGCGGGCCTCCAAGGCACACGTACCAAACGTTGGCACCGGCGTCGAAGGTGGTCTGCGGGTTGCGGGGACCAACGAGTCAGCGCCGACATCTCCCCCGCAATTCGGTCGAGCCAAGGACATCACACTGTGTCTCCGACGATCCAGCCGGGGTCACGATCAGGGCCCGGCTTCGGCAGCGCCGATCGCCAAGGATCGACCACGGTGGCGAGTGTTATGCGTGGGTGGCGCCGCTGGCATTGAGCGCTCTACCGACGACCTGATGTCCGCACCCGACTTCAAACGACTCGTCGACATCCTGACCGAGGATCATCGGTCGGACATTCTCCAAGCGACGAGGCCCCCGCTGTTCCACCCGTTGCGGCCATGATCGCCATTACCCAGATCGCCGTGAGGTCGTCCGACCAAATGTCACCGAGACTGGCCTCGTAGTTGACGCCAAGAACGTTGACGGAGATGAAGACGCTTAGGAGGTATCCGAGCCGATGATGAGGCCAGCGGCTACGCCTCTAATGAACATCCAACCGGGCCGGCCTCCGGACTGTTGAGATACGGCAGAGACGCGAAGGCAACCGGCAAAGGGAGCCTCGTGACGAACAGACCCCAGTGCCGCTTCATCACCAGCATGGTGCAGCCGGCGATCCAATCAACGTCACCCACCATGTCGACCTCCTAGTCGTCCACCGGGAACGCGAAAAATGTGCGTCGCCGCATAGCGTTTCGTCGCGTAGAAATAGGGGGGGTAGAGCGGGTTCCGCGACCGTCGCGAAGCCCCGGTACGCCATCGCCCAGAAGGAAGGAGTGAGCGTGCACTCTCGTCGACTACTTCTCCTACTTGCCGCCTTGTCGCTGGTATTCGTCGCCCTGGCGGCGGCGCCCGCCAGCGCCACCCATTCCGACCAGGTTCCGCCTGAGCCTGAGCCGTCGGCAACGCTCGACCTGCTCGGTTAATCCGAAGTGAATCTGGACGGTCACACGACGGACGTATGGGCGTTGGGCAACTACGCATACCTCGGAGCATTCCACAACCCTGTGTGTTCGTTCGACATCACCGGCGTGCGGGTTATCGACATCAGCGATCCGACCGATCCGACCTTGGCGGCCTTCATTCCCGCCAGTCCCGGTTCCAGGAACAACGACGTCAAGGTGGCATCGCTTGACACGAGCAACTGGAGTGGCGACATCCTCGTTCGCACGAATGAGCAGTGTGGAACGCCATTCGTCCCGCGGACGCAATCGAACGGGGTTTCTGGGAACGCCGGCCGTGGCGGGATCGACATCTTCGATGTGACCGATCCGACCAAGCCGCACGCCCTCAAGCAGAACTTCCTGCCGAAGGCGAACGGCATCCACAACACGTACATCTGGCAAGATGGCAACGGCAACGCGTATCTGTTGGCGGTCGACGATGTGGCGCTGGATGACGTCATCGTCGTCGACATCACCAAGCCGCAGAGCCCGAAGGAGATCGCCCGCACGGGTCAGGCCGATTGGCCGTCCGACATCGCTGCGGAGATCGAGGGTCCCGCGATCTTCCTCCACGACGTGTGGGTGCAGAAGGTCGGCAACCAGTTCATCGCCTACTTGTCGTACTGGGACGCCGGTCTCGTGCTGCTCGACGTCACCGATCCTGCCAACCCGGTCTTCCTCGGCGACAGCGTGTATCCCAACCCGGATCTGAGCGGGCTGCCGCCTGAGGGCAACGGCCACGTGGCTGTCCCCAACGCCGACGGATCGCTCGTGATCTTCGGTGATGAGGATCAGGCGAAATTCGCGTCCTTCATGACCTCAACCATCGATGGAGCAACGAGCACCAACAAGATCGGAACGGCGCTGTTCGGACCCGAGCCGCTCGCCAACTTCCCCGAGCCGGGCGACGTCGTTGCCGCCGCCGATGCGTTCGGCTGCAGCGCAGGCGACTTCGATCCGGCGCCGGGTGGAGCGGCCGACGTCGTGATCATCGAGCGGGGAGCATGCTTCTTCTCGACGAAGGCAGCCAACGCACAAGCCGCCGGCTACGACGCCTACATCGTGTTCAACGACGCCGCCCGTGGCGACGGGATCACCAACATGTCCGCTGGGACTGCGGATGTCATCACGATTCCGGGCATCTTCGTCGGTAACACGCTGGGGAACGCCATGCGGAACGCCCTCGAAGGAGGGCTCACGGTGACCGTCGACTCTGTGTTCGGCAGCGAAGACGGTGAGGGCTTCATGCGAGTCCTCGACGTGACAGATCCGTCGAACATCGTCGAGGTGGGCACGTACGCCACAGAGCGCACGCTGCCGCCGCAGAACGCGCTGTCGATGGGCACTCGGGACGCTCACAACGTCGTCGTCGATGGTGAGCTGGCCTATTGGGCTTGGTACTACGAGGGCATCCGTGTCATCGACTTCTCCGACTGTGACGCCGGCGACGGCTTCGCCGGATGCACGCCGGTGGAGGTCGCCCACTGGGGCGGCGGCGCAGTGCCACCCGACACCTTCTGGGGCGTGTACGTCCACGAGCTCCCATCAGGGCAGAAGGTCGTGCTGGGAAGCGGCCGCGACCATGGGCTGTACATCTTCGCCACCCCATAGTCAGAACCCGGATCACGGAGTGAGCGCTTGGGGGCCTGCGGGCCCCCAAGCCGCGACCTGGGATCTGTCGAGTTCCCGTCGGCTCGATCACTGGTTGCGTCACGGGTGACACCAAGGCCGCGCAACGCCTGATCGCGGCGGACGTGGCGTGGGCGATGCGCACGATCGAGATGGACGACGTGTTCGGCCCGAGGATGGCTTCGTCGGCACCGACAATGTCGAGCTCGAGAAGATCGACTGCTTCAACTCCTCGTTCTCGACAAGCACCTCGACCATGAGTTGCCGGTCGTCCATGGCGTCGACTCGAGGCCCGTGCCGGAGAGTGGAGCGTCACGAGCTGGCGACGCTTCGGGCGCGGGGATGTCGAGCCGGCGTCCCCGAGCCCTATCGGGAGCCGCCCCCAAGATTCGGGTGTTGCCGCGTGCATCGCAGGCGCAGGTCCGAAGGAAGGCTCACCGTCACGGCGCGTGCGGCTTCGACCACTCGTGCATGGCTGTGTGCTGTCGAGCGCTCAACGCACCCGACAGCCTCGTTTGCACTCACCCACGACCCGCACCGAACGCCCGATCTGGAGCAGTAACGAACCTCTCACCGAACCACTCATAGCGGCACGTACCCGCTCGTTTACGCCGGTCGCTCGCTCGGCCGGGCGATTCAGCCGCTGCTAGTGCCGGGTCGGCTCGGAACGGGGTGCGCCAGATCGCTCCGGGCGGTGGCTGATCTGGGCGCCCCATCCAGCGGATCTTGTCTCAGTTCATCTGGGGGCGGGTTCGTGGCCGAGCCGGCGGATAGTCCAGTCGATGCCTTCGTCGGGCTCCATGGTCCGGCCCTGGGCAACGGCGGCCTCCCACGAGTCGAGTGCGCCGTCGCTGCGGGCGAGGTCGATCGCCATGGCCGTCGCGTAGCTGTCGGCGGCAGCCTGTGTGTGGTCCTCATAGGGTGCGATCACCATGTTGAGCCGTTCTCGGATAGCTTGCGTGATGCCAACGACGATGCACGTGGCTTCCGGGTCGCCCATTCGTGCGAGCAGGATCGCCGCGGCACCGAGTGCGTGGGTCATGCAGGCGTAGTTGTTGATCTGGCGAAACGCCTCGAGGGATTCCACCATGCGTTGCGTAGCGCGGTCTCCGGTCTCGTTGCGCCAAGCGACAGACACGAGAGCCTCGGAGGCGTGTCCGACCATGTTCGGAACCTTGATTGCATCCGCCGCTTCAGCGAAGCGTTCCGTGTACTCGCGCGCGGCTTCGTGCTCGCCTGCGACACCGAGTGCGGATCCGAGCAGCAATGTTGTATAGAGGGCGCCCGCTTGGTCACCGGATCGGCCGTGGGTGGCGAGCGCTCGCTTGAAGATCGCAACCGTGTCGTCGATGGGACGTAGCCCCCACCCAACGACACCGTCGTAGAAGAACGCCCAGCCCAATCCGCGGTCGTCGCCGAGTTCGGTGAACAGGGCCTGTGCTTCGGCGAGACGTTCGACTCCTTCTCGATAGCGGCACGCACGCACGCACAGCATTCCACCGATGCCGGATTGGAGCCTGGCTCGCGTCTTGGTCGGCAGGTCCGGCCCGGCCGTGTCGAGCAGAGCAACCGATAGGTCGTATCCCTCTGCGAGGAAGGAGCGGGCGTCGCTCATCGTGAGGGTGTCGCCTTCCATGGCGTTCATCCAAAAGAAACGGGTCAACGCTCCGGCCGCAGCGGCACCCGAAACAGGATCATGGTGCATTGCCCAGGACAACGCGACCCGGATGTTGCTGATCTCGGCCCGGAAGCGTCGCAACCACAAGAGCTGGTCCCTACCTTCGAGCTCCCGGCCGCCGCGCCTGGCGAGGTCGGTGAGCCAAGCCAGGTGGTCTCGTCGCGCCTTTTCAGACTCGTTGTGCTGGTCGAGGAGTTCGACACCGAGTTGTCGGATGGTCTCCAACATCCGATATCGGCCCTGCCGATGCTGCACCAACGACTGAGCAACGAGATGATCCAGCAGGTCCAAGACGTCGGTGTCTTCGGACAACCCCGCTCCGATGGATTCAGCCGCCTCGAGGTCGAACCCACCGACAAACACCGAAAGGCGACGAAAGAGCCGCTGCTCGTCGGTCCCGAGCAGTTCGTACGACCACATGATCGTGTCCCTCAGAGTCTGATGGCGAGGGTCATCGCCGCCCGTGTCGCGCTTGAGCACCCGGAACCGATCGTCAAGTCTCCGATCCAGCTCCTCCACGCTCATCGACCGCAGCCGGGCACACGCCAACTCGATCGCCAGTGGCAAGCCGTCGAGGCGACGACACACATCTGTCACGACGCTCGCGTTGTCTTCCGTCACCGTGAACCCGGCGTCGGCAGCCATCGCGTACGCAGTGAACAAGGTCCCTGCTGCTGACGCTTCAACGGACTCGACGGTGCTGTCATCGGGCAGCGTCAATGTGGGAATCCGCCACACCTGCTCCCCCCGGACACCGAGCGGGATGCGAGACGTCGCCAGGAGCACGAGCTGTTCCGAAGCGGCCAGCACGCGAGCAACCAGGGCCGCCAACTCGGCGCGGAGATGCTCACAGTTGTCCAAAACCAACAACATGCGCTGCCCTCGAAGCGCTTCCACCAAGACCTCGATTGAATCGCGATCCGCACGGGCCGGATGACGAATCGTCCCCAGCACTTCCGTTGCGATCCGCCGACCGTCACTCAGCCCGGCCAACTCGACCAACCACACCCCCGCCGGATAGCCCCGAGCCACTCGGCGAGCCACCTCCAAACCGAGGGTGGTCTTGCCTGCTCCACCCGTACCCGTAATCGTCACCAGTCGGCCACGGCCCATCGCAACCGTGACCTGCTCCAACTCTCGCTCCCGGCCAATGATCGGGCCCGTCGCCGCGGGAACGTTGCTGGGAATCGACTCGGTACGAAGCGGAGGGAACGCTTCGACGAGACCGGCGGCGGTGACCTGGAAGACCCGCTCCGGACGAGCAAGGCCCCGAAGATGATGCTCCCCCAGGTCACGAAACACGATTCCCGGCGCCCGGTCGACCGCCAACGCCTCAGTCGCGGCCGACACGAGGATCTGCCCGCCATGACCCGCTGCTTCGAGCCGAGCCGCACGATTCACCGTCGGGCCGACGTAGTCACCGGCATGCGTCTCTGCAGGCCCGGTATGCACCCCCATCCGGGACGCCACGCCCCCCTCGACCTCCGGCCAGGCCGCCTCACCAATCCCGAGCTGCGCCGCCACCGCAGCAGCCACCCCATCAGCCGGATCCTCGAATACCGCCATGAAGCCGTCACCGGTCTTCTTCACCACATGTCCACCGTGCGCAGCCACCGCATCGGCGACAATGACGTCATGACGATCCAGGGCAACTCGCATGGCGTCCCGCGCCCGATCCCACCGTTGCGTGCTCCCCACCACATCAGTGAACAGAAAGGTCAAAACCCCAGACCGCGGCAGCAACAGGGCCTCCAGCCAGACGACACGATCACCCTACGCGCCACACAGTCCCGACGCCGACGAGAGGAGAAGGTCCCGTATCCGGGAACGGCACTGGTGCGTGCGGCGACCACCTGCATCAAGGGGCTATCTTCTCGCCGTTGATCGGATCCTCGAGAGCGGACTGGTCGCCCGGTGTACACCGACGGATCTCGAGGCCGGCTACGCCTCACCCACCCCTGCGGATCATCGCGCCATGCGCCGGTTCCGCGCTGTGTGGCCGCTGGTGGCAGTGGACCAACCTCCTCATCGCGGCCGCGGCGGAAGCAGCCGGACTGGTTGTCCTCCACTACGACCACGACTTCGACCTGATCGCCGGCGTGACCGGCCAACCCACGGAATGGATCGTGCCTGCTGGAACCGTCCCTTGACGCCGCCACATTGCCTGTGCCACCCCGTTCGGGCGAGCCACGCCGATCACCAAACCGGGACACAAACACACAATCCGTCGAGTGCACCGGATCGGCGCGTTTGGGGCACGCACCGACTCTGTGCGCTCTTGGTCGCCTACCTCAGTCATGAACCTGGTTGAGTCGACGATGTCGGTGAATGTCACGGTGCGGAAGCCTGGCGGTCGGGCGGGCACGCGCTCCGGCCTCCTGGAGCCGTTATGGTCGAGGGATGGCGGACGATGACGTGCGGGGAGTCTTCAAAGGTGTGCTCAAGCGCCTCGACGTCGACGATCTCGAGCCCAAGGACCAGGCGCTGTTCGACGAACTCTTCCCCGGGTTCAGGCAGACGGACGAGCGTATCCGAAGCTGGTTCGACGACAACCCCGTACAGGTGATCACGGGCCGCAACGATTCCACGTGGGAGGGTCACGGCCGGTACGGCCGGTTCGCCGGCCTCAGCCTGGGTCCTGGGCGGTACTACACGGTGTGCCGGGACAAGTCCGGCGCCGACGGGGGCACGCTGCTGAGGGAGCTCCTGACGTACTGGTACTTTGCGGACGATCTCTGGAAAGACAACCGGCTGCTGGTACCGGAGCTCACCGACACGACCGCCGACCCGGACTCGATCTCCCCGCAGCTCGTGATAGATGTCCAGAGGTACGTCCGTAAGCGTGCTCTGCTCGGAGCAAAGGTGAAGCCTGCCGGGCGCATCCGCCTGGCGTTTCCTCTCTCTGTGGACAAAGTCAAGATCAAGAACGTGGTCGATCTGCGCTTGCCGGACACGCAACGATGGTTCCTGAAGCGCTTCAGGAAGCTGGAGGAGAAAGCAAGCGAACGCGGGGTCAAACTCGACACGGGCCTCACCGTGAAACACCCCAAGTTCGACGTTCGCCGCCCCAAGACCTTCGTCGACCTCCTGCCCACGCTCGTAGAGCCCGGCCCGGGTGGGACGATGTTCAGCCAGGCGGTTGGAGTCTGGCTGCGCAGCAACGGCGTAGCCGGCCTCGTGTACCCCTCTGCCCGATGCGACGTGACGTTCGTCCCGGACCGGAAGGCGAGCAGGTCCGAGGGCTGGAACTTCGTCGACTACCGCGGTGCGTCCGCCACCGAGAGCGAGGACCTCTTCGGCCGGCTGCCGAGATTCATCCGCTCAAATGAGATCGGGATCACCATTGCCAGCGACGGGGGCTCCGGGTGGGCGATCGAGGGCGCGGAATCCGGGGAGTTCGGTCGGTTCGAGATCAAGCGCCAGCAGATGCTCGGCCAGATCCCGGTCAACGTGCCTGATCCGCGCTACAACCGGTTCAAGTGACCAACCTCTCATTCGCACCGTGCACGACGACGGCTACTCCGGCGAAGACACCGCCGCGACCTGCGACGCGCCCCCTGTGAGACGAGCGGCTGCAATGTCGCCGCAGGCAGAGGGTCGGCAACCTGCTGCTACCTCTTCGCTACGAATACGAGGAAGTCGTCGTTGGCAGTGGGTGCTCGCCGTTGGTGCTCGCCATGGACGACGATGTCGGTGAAACCGGCGCGTTCGAGCATCAGCAGTAGCTCACTCTTGAAGTAGAGGCAGATGTCGAGGAGGCGATCCTCCTCGGCCTCGAGGACGTCGTCTCGCCACCGCTCGGCGTGGATCTCCAATCTGGCGTGTTGGTCTAGGGGGTCGAGGTCGATGATCCGGGTAGCCAATGAGTATTCGGAGCCATCGGCGGCGCGGCGGCGTCTGCCTTGGCGTTCTCCGGATTCGGGGAGTGAGGCCCGGTTTCCTTTGAGCCAGTACGACCATTGCTGGGCGTCGGCGTAAGGAACTTCGATGTCGAGCAGCAGGGTCCCGCCGGGCTCCAAGTGATCGTGAAGCCTCGTCAAGGCCTGGGCGTCTCGTTCGCGACTGCTTCCGAGCCCGAAGGTTCCGCACACGAAGATCGTTTGGTAGGTGCGAAGCAAGTTCAACGTGTGCAGCGGCTGGACGTGGAGGTTCGGCGAGAGCCCCTCGAGCGCTGCTTTCTCACGGCAGACGGCGATCATGTCGGCGGACACGTCGCACCCGTCGACGTCGAGGCCCGACCGGAGGAACGGGAGGAGCAGTCGACCAGTTCCGCAGCCTGCGTCGAGCGCCGGCTGGCCAGCCTCGACGAAGGATCGGTAGTACGGGATCTCGTGGGGCCGGAAGTCGTCGTTGAACTCCGCCCACCACCTGGCCACGATGCCGTAGTGCCAGGTCTCCGGGCTCACGTCCACACCGACCTCTCGTCGCCACTACGAGGCGACTCTACCTGTAGGCGATGATCGTCGGACGGGATGTTGGCGCAGTTGGCTGAGCCGCGGCGGCGAGTCGATAGGCGGTTCTTCAGGGACCATGTTCGGTTCTGAAGAGGCATACGCCGGCCTGCGGCTGTGGCGCCGGACCGGGGAAGGGGTGGCGGAAGGGCCGTACCATCGTGAAGAGCAGCGCCGTCTGAGGGGCTGTTCTCATTTGGTTCACGGTTCTCGGGACCAGCGAGCGTCTGCCTTCGCGAGTTTGTCGGGTCCATACAAGCGGCACGCCCACCCTGACTCCGGACGAGCGGGGCGGACCGCACGCTCGGTAACCGGAGAAAGCTCGGATGACGGCCAACCGCGCGACATGGCGGGTCGTTCCGCAGCGTCGCGCAGGCGTGAGCGCCGTGTCGACAATCCATCGACATCCTCTCCGTATGTTTCGGTCAAGCGTCCGACCGGGCGTCAACGGTGAGCAGCCAACAGGTTGCCCCGACGGAAGGGAACAGCACATGCAGAACATGCGCAGAGGGGGGATTCTCCTCGGACTCGCCATGCTGGCGACGATGGTCACCGCCGCCCCGGCGGCAGCCGACCAGCCGGTCGTGAGCACCGACACGAGAACCTTCGTGGACCTGGATCCGTGCGATCCACCGAACACGGACATCGTCACGCACTCATGGACTCTCGAGCTCCACGAGCACGAGAACAACACCGTGTTCATCTTCGACAGCACGGTCACCACCGCCAACGGGTATGGCGGCGACGGGCACGAGACTACGGTCTCCACCAGCAACAACCTGCTGATCACCTTCAATTTCGTGACCGACAATCCGGACACGGGAGAGAAGGCCAGGGTCAAGGGCAACATCAAGATCGTGCAGGGCGAGGCCGTCGTCGACAACTTCACGCTGATGTGCGTGCGGGACGTGTAGGTACGGACGGCGGGGCCGTCGTGCGTGACCCTGGCAATGTGGAACGAGTCATCAGATGGGACCCTCGCCCCGGCGGGGGTCCCCTGTACTTCACTTCCGGACCGGTCCATGGCCGAACCGGCACATGGGCGCAAGACACGACGGCACTCGGCGACACCCGCCCTCGGGCAACGAGACGACGAGGCTGCGAAGCGGATGCGCGTCCGAGCCGAGCCTGAGCGCCGCAGCACCGAGGAGGCTGTCGAGGTGCAGTACGGCCACATCCATTTCGGAAGGCCACCACCCATGGGACATCCGGGAACGTCGAAGAGGTGAGGCAACGCAGCCCCAAGCCGAGGCGCTACACGATGCGGCTCTCGAAACCGTGGAATCTCTGCCGTCAGGACGCCCGCACGTCCTCGAGGCTGGGGCATTCGGCGTCGGGGAAGTAGATGCGGCACTCGGTTTCGGTGAAGCCGCGGATCAGGCGCTCGCCGGCCAGTTGCCGCAATTCTTCGACGTCGAGGAGGAAGACACGCACCGGTCCCGACACGGTAGAAACGGCCAGCCGGGTGTCATCCCCTACGAACGCCACTGCCTGGATGCGATCGTCCAGTGCGATCTCGTGAACGAGCCCGCCGCCGGCCACGTCCCACACTCTGGCAAGCCCGTCAACCCCTCCGGTGGCCATGAGCGAGCCATCGGCGCTGAAATCGAGGTCCGTCGTGCCGCCATCATGTGGGGCGCTGATCCGCCGGGTGATCTCGAGGGTCTCCGGGTCATGGAAGAACACATCCTCATCGGCACCGACGAGCTCGGTTGCGTCCGGAGTGAACTGCAGGGCCCGTACGGCAAGCGGCTCGGCAAAGGTCATCTCGCCGGCGAGGCCGAAGTCGTCGGTGGAGTACAGCCGCATGACACCGGCTCCGCCGTTGGACGTCACCAATCGCTTCCCGTCGGGCGATATGGCGACGGCATCGCTCTCACCGGCAAGCTCGCCGCGGGCGCCATTGCCGAGATTCCATGCTCGCCCGGGCCGCCCCCTGCCCACGACGGCTACGACGTTCCCGTCGTTGCTCATCGCCAGGTCGCTGTTGAAGATGTCGAGGCCCTGCTGCCCGTCGATGCAGGATTCGCCGTCCGGCCACAGCCAGGCGCACACCCCGTCGAAGGTGGTGAGCACCTCACCGGAGATCAGGTTCTGGACGACCATGTCCCCGGCGACGAAGTCGTCGCCGTCCTGGCGCCACGTCTGCAACGCGGCGATGTGGCCGGCGCCGACGGCCCAGGCCTGGCCGGTCGTGGGACGCGTCGCCACCAGGTCGCCGGATTCGAGGTCGTACGTTGCCGACTCGGTTGGGGTTGCCTGGGCGTCGCAGGTCGCATTGATCGTGACGTAGGGATCGTGAGCGACGATGGCTCGGTTGAAATAGAAACGTTCGCGGGCGGGAGCGTCTCCGCAACGCTCGAACGCGCCGGCTTCGGCCAGAGCCGCGGGATCGAGTGTGACCACGCGCACGGTGGGGCCGGCGGTGAACATGGCCAGCCTGCGCCCGTCGGGGGTGAGGCGAGCGAAGAGGACGGCGGGACCCGGCCCGGTGACCACGTCGATCTGCTGGCCGCTGGCCACCTCGAACAACCTCACGGTGCCGTCTGCGTACGTCGCCAGCATGCTGTGCCCGTCGGCGGCGAACGCCGGGTGGATGAGACCGACATCCGCCGCCGGGGTCACGATCTCGTGGAGCGGCGAGCCTGCGGCGACATCGTTGAAGCGCAGCAGCCCGTTTGTGGTGTTGAAGTCACCCTGCGCGATCAGGTTCCTGGCGGCGGCAAGCGTCCCGTCCGGGCTCAACGCCATCGGCCCATGCACCGTTGCTTCGATGAGACCCAGCCGCTCGCCGGAGTCGACGTCGATCACCAGCGCATCGCCCTGCGGCACCGGAGGTGGCAGCCCGCCAGGACCGACGATGACGAACCGCCCGTCGGCACTCATGCCGGTGAGGAGTGCCGACGGGACGTCGGGAACGACCTCCCATGCGTCCACGACCTGGAGGCGTTCGCCGGTCACCGAGTCGATGCGGTAGGCGTCGAGCACCGGCGTGCCCTGGGGATGCCGGCATCCGAACTCGTCGTACGTCTCGGGGGCGAACTCGTGCACGAGGGAATAGCGGTCGCTCGCCTCGTACACGGCGGTCACGAACCGCTGCTCGCCGATCGGGCCGCAGCGGCTGCTCTCGATGCGGCGCAGCAGAGTGCCGGTCGCTGCATCGAAGATGTGGAACCCCACATCCGATGGCGGGGTGTCGAGTGCCTGCTCCAAAGGTGGTGTCCAGCCCACCGAGACGAACAGCTCGGTGCCGGCGTTGACGAACTTGGGCACGATCACCAGATCGGTCGAGTCGAACTCGTGCCGCCATGCCAGGCCACCGGCATCGATGTCATGCACCTCGAAGCTGTCGCCCAGCCGGCCGGCGACGGCGAGCAAGGTGCCATCGGGGCTCAGATCCCCCGCAGTTGGCATGTCAACCGGCCACGACGTCTCGAAGATTGTCCGTGCCGCGGCGATGCTGTCGTGCAGTGCGGCGATGGCCGCCGTATCTCCTTCGAGACGCCTGCTCGCCTCGAGCGCCAGCAGCAGGGCGGCTTGGGGATCGGTCTCCAGCGCCTCCGGCACGGCGGCCAGCAGCGCCCGGCCCTCGGCGCGCTCTCTCTCCGCAGTGGCTTCCGCTGCTGCCGCATCGGCCCGTTCCGCGTTGGTCTGGGCCCGATCACGTTCTATCGCCGCTCGGTCACGTTCTGTCGCCGCCGCTTCCGCTTCCTGCTCGGCGAGGGCCTCGGCCGCTTCGGCCTGTTGCGCCTGTCGGTTGGCCTCGCGGCTCGAGTTGAACGCGATTGCCGCCAGCACGAGGGCCACCATCGCCGCTGCGGCGAAGCCGCCGGTGATCCAGCGGCGCATCCGACTCCGCCGGGCCGTTGCCTCGTCGGCGGCACGGCGGCTCGCCTCCAAGAGCTTCTTCTCGTCGCTCGACAGCGGAAGCTGCGTCACAGCCGTCCAACCTTCGTGCTGGGCCAGCCGGCCGCCTTGCAGCAAGTAATCGTCGGCCCAGCGGGACCGCTGCCAGTCGGCGACCGCGGCTCCCAGACGGCTGCGCAGCAGCAGCTCCTCGCGATGGGTGTCGAGCCATTCGCGCATCCGCGGCCACTCTGCGAGCAGTGCTTCGTGGGCGACTTCGACGGTCGGTCCCCGCGTGGAGCTGTCGCGATCGAACGTGAGCAGTCGGCCCTCGCCGAAGCGCGTCAATACCGCGTCGAGGGCAGCTCGATCGAAGCCGAGCCGACGCAACTCGCCGATCCTGACTCGACGCCTGCCGTCGCGCCCACCCTCGCCCGGGGTGACGAGGCGCATGAACACCTGCCGGGCAACGAGACGCTGTTGCTCGTCGAGCCCCGCGAAGATCTCTTCGGCGCGGCGTCCCAGCGCTGCGGTCACCCCGCCGGAGGCGTCGTAGGCGGCCTGCGTGATGACGTCCGTGTCACGAGTGTCGAACAGCTCGGTGAGGGTGAACTCGAGGAGCGGCAGCGCACCGGACTCACCCGCGACGTCCCCGATCATGTGATTCACGACGCCCGGCTCGAATCCGACGCCGAGGGCCCCTGCCGGCTCGGTGATCATGGCGTTCAGCTCGTCGTTGCTCGGTGCCGCGAGCGGAACCGTGGCCGCTTCCAGCAGCCGCCCGAACTCGGCGTGGGCCAGCGGGCGGTCGAAGAAGTCGGCGCGCAGGGTCACGACGACCCGAATGGCGGAGGCCGGCTCCCGGATCGCCGCCGTCAGCGTTTGGAGGAAGTGATCCCGTTGTACTCCGTCACCTGTCAATGTGAACAGTTCCTCGAACTGATCGACGACCAACAACAGCGGTGCACCGTCGGGCAGATACCGTTCCACCGCTTTGATCAGACCTTGCTCGTCCTCGCCCAGCAGCGCTTCGAGATCGTGCGGTGCCCAGGCGGCGACCCCGTACAACGCCGTAGCCAGCCGCTCGAAGGGATGGGAACCCGGCGAGAATTCGGCGATGAGCCAGTCTTCCGATCCGTTGACCGCCCCGGTGCGCAGCGCCGGTATCAATCCGGCCCGCACGACCGATGACTTGCCGATCCCAGAGGGGCCGACCACCGCAACGAGTCGATTGACGGCAACGGCAGCGACCAGCTGCTCGACGGCGGCGTCGCGACCGTTGAAGTCAGCTGCATCGGGTTCACCGAACGCTGCCAGGCCCTTGTACGGGTTGCGTGTCGGGGTGTAGGGAACCGCCGGCCCCTCGCCGATGGCGTCGTGCCAAGCGTTCGAGAACGCTCCGGCATCGCCGAAGTGCCCCGCGGCGGCCGCAGCCAGCACACCGACCGCTGCGTCCGGCAGCGCATCCTGGCTCGCCAGGCGCTGGGTCATGGCAGCAAAGGCCGCGACGTCGTCCCGGGGCGAGATGTCGGCTTCGGGCACGGCGGCCACGGCGGCGACGCCGAGGTCTCCCAAGAAGAAGTCGCCGGACTCGTTCAGCAGCACGTTCGCCGGGCGCACGTCACCATGCACGATCCCGCGCTCGTGGGCGGCAGACAGCGCACCTGCGATGTGGTCCACGAGTCGCGCCACCTCATCCCGACCGAGCGAGGTCGAATCCGCTCGTTGGGCGAGGTTGCCGCCGCGCATCAGCCGCATCACGAGCATCGCCCGATTCGGATCGCGCCAGTAGTCGTAGATGGGAACCACGTGAGGATGCTCGATCCGGGCAATCATCTGCGCCTCTACTCCGAAGCGCCGGATGAAGCCGGTGTCGTTGGCGATCTCCGGATTGACCACTTTGACGGCGACTTCCCGGCCCACCGACGGCTGGTACGCCCGATAAACCGTGCCGAAGACCCCCCGCCCGATCTCCTCCCGCAACTCGTAGCCGGGTACCCCCAGACGAGGTCCCGGAAGTGCAGGTGCCTCGCCCTCGGTGACCAGCGGCCCGAACTCAGTCGGAACGTCTGGAACCACGATTTGATGGACTGGCTCGGCCTGCTCGAGCCGAGAGATGGCGTGGATTCCCAGGGAACGAGTGACCAACCCTGCCGTGGCATCGGCGGCTGCCGCGGCGTGGCCGTCGGCCGACAGCAGGACTTGCCCAGGATGGGCCGCAGCCACGAGGCCGGCGGCGCGGATGACGATCGGCCCGCCGATGGTGCCATCGCTACGTTGTTCGACCTCTCCGACATCGAGGGCCACCTTCACGACAGGGACGTCATTGGCTCGGGGCGCAGCAGTGACGATCGCCGCCGCCGCCTCGGCCGCGTGTCGGATGCCGTCGAAGAGTGCGTAGGTGGCCGTCGCCTGCTGAGCGGCGAGCTCGCCTGCGTGGTCGCTGATCGCGACACCGATCACCCGGTCGAGATGGTTCAACGCAGTGGTGCGGGCATCGGGTGCGGCGAGATGGCGCAGGGCGTCGACCGCAACGTCGGCGACCAGAAGCGCCCGACGTCCGACCGAGCTGGAGGCTTCGAGCTGCAGGGCGGGATCTTGTTCGAGGATACGGAGCTCGAGCTCGCGCAACGAAGGCGAAGGATCGATCCCCAGCTCCTCTGCGAGCATCTCCCGCATCTGCTGATAGGTCCGCAGCGCTTCGGCCTGACGTCCCGACCGGTACAACGCCAGCATGTGTTGGGCGTGGAACGTCTCCTGAAAAGGATGCTCGGCGGTCAGCGCTTCCAACTCGCCGATCAGCTCGCGGTGGTACCCGGCGGCCAGGTCGGCGTCGACCCGCAGCTCGAGAGCAACCAGCCGCAGCTCGTTGAGCCGGGTGATCTCGGCGTCGAGCAGGCCCGTGGCGTCGACGTCTTGAAAAGGATGCCCCCGCCACAGCGCCAGCGCCGCACGCAGCTCGTCACCCGCCGCGGCCGGATCATCGGCGACGAGCGACCTGGCCGACTCGAGGAGAGCTGTGAACTCGACGGAATCGACGGAGGATTCCATGGGGGTGAACTCGTAGCCCCGGCCCGTGGACGTGATCATGTCGCCGATCTGGCCGCGCAGCTTGGAGACGAAGGTCTGCACCGAGCGTCGCGCCGCATCAGGTGCACCGTCGCCGTAGGCCCCCTCGATGAGACGCTCCGTGCTCACCGGCTGCCCGGCGTTGGCCAGCAGCAGGGCAAGCACCGTCCGCTGTTTCGGTCCGCCGAGGTCGAGGCGGACGCCGTCGGCTCGAACCTCGAGAGGTCCCAGCACTTGGAACTTCATCAAGCCACCGTAGTTGGCGAATCTCCCGCTCGAGCACAGCACCGATACGACCTCATCCAGCGTTGTTTGAGCGTCCCATGTGAGTGTCGACAGGTTGTCAACGAGCGAGTTGCTCGAGACTTGCCGTGGCGACGCAGAAGCTCTCCGGACGGTCCAGCTCATCCGGCGCCGATCGGGCTGGCGCTCGTTGGGCGCCGTGCAAGGTGGTTTGCCTGCGCGATTCCGATGTTGACGCAGACGTCAAACCTGGCAAGAGCGCCTTTCGCAGCAGGATTCTGAAGATCGTGCTCATTGTCGCCGAGATCGTCGCCGCGATCTTCGTGGCTTTCGCCTTGGTGGATGTCGAAGCAGACGAAATGAAGGATCGTCTTCAGTCGCGGCGGCAGCGCCGCACTCATCGTCGACCTGCTCGCTAAGTACCTCTCTCCCGATGCCGGCCCAGTCAATGACGATGTGTTTGGATCGACTGGCTCCGGCTTCCTGGAGGTCGGAGCCATAGGAATCGGTGACATGTCGGATCACGCGGTGTGCCGTGATCTCGGCGAGATAGCCGGATGCGTGGCCGGCAGTCGGGTTCAGCCGGGTATCGGCGAGGCCGTGTCGTGTGGCAGACCGATCTGAGGGCCGGGCCGCTACGCCTCCTTGATGTCAGACGCTGGCGAAATCAAGCGGGAGCCGGGCGTGTTGGGCGTAAGCGGCGGCCAGGACGGTGCCATTGGTGTCAATGATGGCGGTGCCTCCGTTGATACGTCGTTCGTCCTCATCGATAGGCCAGCCAAACACCGCGACCGGGCGGTCGACGGGTACGGGACTCTCGAGGCGGGCGGTGAGTCGAGCGAGCGCCGGGAAGAACTCCGGCTTGGCCGACCCAAATCGCACGACTGCTACGCCGGCCGGGCAGTCGAGCGCTCCCCACACGATGTGGGAGTCGAC
Source organism: Acidimicrobiia bacterium (assembly GCA_965216945.1). GTDB lineage: Bacteria > Actinomycetota > Acidimicrobiia > Spongiisociales > UBA5794 > DATHZQ01. Next base: position 2,754,525 of record CBDCGU010000003.1, read on the forward strand.
GGTGACACCGTCGGCAGAGACCGATGCGTCCGGGATCCACACCGTTGCCCATACCTCCGTCCCGGCGAGATGGTGGGGCCAAATACCGAGTCCATCTGCGCGGGAACCACACACGAAGCACTCCGGGGCGCCATGTCTGTCCGGTACCGGTGTCGTGCCTCGCTCGAAGGCCCACCTGAGAATGTCGCGGTCGATCGGCGGTTCCACAGGAGGGAACCCGCCAGCAGCTTCCATGATGACCTCACTTGCATCCATGATCTGGACGGCCCCTTTCCCCCGCCGCACCCGGAGAGGTCTGCCGAGCGGAGGCGGGCGCCGCAGTCGTATGGTCGCCGGTCCCTCGACGAAGGCAGCTGCCAGCCCGGCCGAGACACCCCCATTGCCCGAGGCCGGCGGTCCCCGGAAACGAGGATCGATCGTGATGGACTCCATCACCTCTCCTCCCTCAGCGTCCGATTCCCATCTCAACCCGATGATCCTGAACCCTACGCGCCGCACCCGCGTGCGAGCGCCCCACGTCCAGCGCTACGTGGAGCCGTAGACCAGACCGGAGCCGACACAGACGCCGCTGGCGGGAGAGGCTCGTAACCGCCTTTCGAACCAGACAAAGGATCCGAGTCTGTCCCACGGGCGAAACCCACATCGTTGATGAACGTGAAACGCAGCCAGATTCACGTTGGATCGACTGTGGAGGCCGCACATGATGACCCGACTCCGTCTACGACGGATGCTCAGGCCCGGCCAACTACGAAGATGAACACGTGGATCAAACGCGATGCTGCCGTCTTCGGCGGTGAACGGTTCGACCGCATTGCGATTGACTCGCTCGACGGCTTCGAGTCCCGCTCGACTGATCGCCAACTGGGTTGGCCCGGCACCTTTCGTGCCGCGCCAGAACTCGGCCCAGTTCGTGTACGTGATGGGCCAGTTGGCTTGGCCTGTGCTCAACACCCTCGATGCCAGCGCGGTCCAGATCGTCTCGCCGGGTCGGAAGTGTGCACGACCTCTGGCCTCTCCACATCGACGATGCTCGACCCGAGCACGAGCGGACCGGGAGCGCGACGTGACCCGTCAGTGGCACCGATCACCAAACATGGCGCACGAACGCCCGAACCGGCGAGTGTCCAGTATCGGCAGGGCATCACGTCCGCACTCGGGTCTCCGAGGACCGATCGACCACTCTCAGTCAAGGCTCTGGCAGCTCGGATTCTTGGACGAGGAGGTCCCAAGCGTCCCGTTCCAGATCGCCAGATCGAAGACGCCATGGCATGTCACTCGATCGGGCGCACCGTTCTGCGTGGTTGGTCGGTGCCGCGGGTCATCAGGTGTCTCGGAAGTGCTCCGCCAGCTGTTGGAGCAGGCTTCGGAGTTCTGGGGGTTCGGTGTGGTGGATGTTTGCGTTGAGGGCGGCGAGAAACAGGACCGGCCAGCTGAGGTCGTCGACGTCCATTTCGATGCGGGTGGTGTCGGGCCCTTCGGTCGTGGCTGTTCCCCACGGTCCGAGGACGCCTTGGACGGTTTGGAGGGGTGCCTCGACGACGACTTGTACGTGATAGGTGGTGGGGATCGAGGCGATGGACCGGGTGACGTAGGTGGCGGGGTCGGGTGCGGGGAGTGTCTTGGGGTCGAAGCGACGCCCAGTTGGTCGGGGCTCGGTGATGCGGTCGAGTCTGAACGTGCGCCAGTCGGTCCGGTCGAGATCCCACGCAACGAGATACCAGCGTCGGCCGAGAGGCACGACGTGGTGCGGGTCGACGTGACGGTCACCGGCGGTTCCGGAGTAGGTGCGGTAGGCGAAGCGGAGTCGTTCGTTGTCGCGGCTGGACCTGGCGAGGGTGGTCAGCGTGTCGAGGGCAACGTCGTCGAACTGGCTGGTGGGGGCGCTGACTGCGGTAGCGATGGCTTCGGCTTCGCTGCGCAGTCTGGACGGGAGGAGTTGGGTGATCTTGAGGAGGGCGTTGACGGCGTCGTCTGCGATCCCGCCGATGGGTTGGGCGGCTGCATTGCGCAGCCCGATTGCAGCGGCGACCGCTTCGTCCTCGCTCAACAGTAACGGCGGTAGGCGGCCGCCAGGTCCGAGCCGGTAACCGCCGTCGGGTCCTCTCGTGGCTTCAACCGGGTAGCCGAGTCCGCGGAGCCGTTCGATGTCTCGGCGTAGCGTCCGGTCGCTGACGTCGAGTCGCTGGGCGAGGTCGTCGCCTCTCCAGTGGTGTCGAGCCTGGAGGAGGGCGAGGAGTTCGAGCATTCGTGCTCCGGTGCTGGCCATCTCGCCAGAATACTTCCAGTAGCGGACAGAAACTGACCGGAACTGCTCGTACGGTCTGGTGCAACCGGATCGGTGGAGAAACCGACCAACAGAAAAGGAACACCCGCGCCATGCCCGACACGACCAGCCCTTCTATCACTCACGAACGCATCGACGACCTCCACCGAACCGATTTCCCCACGCCCACTCTCATTTCGGTCAACGGCGTGGAGCTCGAAGTCTTCGAGGCGGGCCGAGAAAACGCAGGGAAACCCATCGTGCTCTGTCACGGGTGGCCAGAGCATGCGTTCTCTTGGCGCCATCAGATGCCTGCCCTTGCCGCAGCGGGCTACCACGTCATCGCCCCCAACCAGCGGGGCTATGGCAACTCATCTCGTCCGACCGAAGTGACCGACTACGACATCGAACACCTGTCGGGCGATCTCATCGCACTTCTCGATCACTATGGGTACGAGGATGCCACCTTCGTGGGTCATGACTGGGGATCGATGGTGGTGTGGGGACTGACCCTCCTGCATCCAAACCGTGTGAACAAAGTGGTCGCGCTCAGCGTGCCCTACCAGGCGCGCGGAGACCAACCGTGGGTCGAGTGGATGGAGGCCACGTTTGGTGGCGACTTCTACTTCGTCCACTTCAATCGGCAGCCAGGCGTGGCGGACGCAGTGCTCGACGAGAACACGTTCCAGTTCCTTCGCAACATGTTCCGGAAGAACGCGCCCCCGAGCGAGCCTCAGCCAGGAATGGCGATGATCAACCTCGCCAGAGCAGGAACACCACTCGGTGAGCCTCTCATGAGCGACAGCGAGCTGGCCGTCTTCGTCTCGGCTTTCGAATCGACAGGATTCACGCCCAGCATCAACTGGTACAGAAACGTCGACCGCAACTGGCATCTGCTGGCCGACGCGGACCCCGTCATCCGACAGCCCGCACTCATGATCTATGGCGACCGGGATCTTGTCGCACGATCCGAGAACCTGACCGTGTTCGTGCCCAACGTGCAAGTGGTCACCTTGGATTGTGGTCACTGGATCCAGCAAGAGAAGCCGGAAGAAACCAACCAGGCGATTCTGAAATGGCTGGAACAGAAGGATGCCGCCCAGGGCGCACGAGCGTTTCCAGATCACGCACTCCACCCTGGCCTGACCGAAGGGCATGCTTCGTGAGCGGGGACAGTCTCATCCCAGCGCTGAGCCTCACCGCAATGTGACAGGCCGGCATCCGGGAAGTGGTGTTCCGCCCGACACCGGACACATGCGTGACCTCTGCACAACCCCGACTCGTCGGCGTCCGACCACCTGGCCCCGGGGAGGTTCGACCACCTGATCGACCACGACGCGACCCGGTCGCAACGGCGATCGTGGCTCGAGCAGGGCCGCGGCATCATGGAAGCGACGCCGTCTGAGGGGCCGCTGCGAAGCTCACCCGGCAACCGAAGGTCGTTGGATGAATCAGCCCGTGCAGCGGCTTCTAGGCTCTGCGCACATGCACGATCGCCTCGCCATCGCCGTTCTCGTCTCCGGGAGCGGCTCGAACCTCCAAGCGATCCTCGACGCCGCCGCTTTCCCCGACTACGGCGCACGGGTGTGTGCCGTCATCTCGGATCGGCCGGGGGTGCGCGCCTTGGAGCGAGCCGACGCAGCGGGCGTGCCGGCTTCCGTGGTGCCATGGAGTGACTATCGCGATCGGGCGGCGTTCACGACCGCGATCTGCGACGAGGCCGACCGCCACGGTGCGCAGGCGCTGGTACTTGCCGGGTTCCTCCGCATCCTGTCGGCGGCGGCCATCGACCGGTTCCCACGTGGCGTCGTCAACATCCACCCGTCGCTGCTCCCGGCGTTTCCCGGAACGATTCACGCCGTGCGCGATGCGCTCGCACACGGTGCAAAGGTCACCGGCGTCACCGTCCACTTCGTCACGGAGGACGTCGATGCGGGGCCGATCATCGCTCAGGAGGCTGTCGCCGTCGGTCGCGGCGACGATGAGGCCTCGCTACACGCTCGTATTCAGGAGGTGGAGCACCGGATGTATCCGGCGGCCATCGATGCCCTGGCGAAGGGGCTTCTGATCGTGGAGGGGCGCTACGTCAGATGGAAGGAGGAGGTGTGAGCAGGATTCCGGTGAAGCGAGCACTGATCTCGGTGTGGGACAAGACGGGACTCGTCGACTTTGCGATGCGGCTTGCCGCGGCCGGCGTCGAGATCGTGTCGTCGGGTGGGACGGCGGCAGAACTCGAAGCGGCGGGTATCTCGGTGACCGAGGTCGCTGCAGTGACTCATGCGCCCGAGATGCTGGGGGGACGGGTCAAGACGCTTCATCCCAACATCCACGGTGGCATCCTGGCGGATCTCGGCAGCGAGCAGCACCGGAACGATCTCGCCACCCGCCGGATCGAGCCCTTTCAACTGGTCGTCGTCAACCTCTACCCGTTCGAGGCGACCGTGGAGGGCGGTGCCACCTCGCCGGCGCACGTGATCGAGCAGATCGACATCGGCGGACCGGCGATGCTGCGTGCAGCGGCCAAGAATCACGCATGGGTGGGTGTCGTCACCAGCCCAGATCAGTATGAGCAGATTGCCACTGCGATCGAAGGAGGCGGCCTGGACGCACCCATGCGGCGCGACCTCGCCGCCGCTGCGTTCTTCCGGACGGCGGCCTACGACGCAGCGATCGTCGGTTGGTTCGAGGACGGCGCAGAGCTGCCGGAGCGACTCGTGCTCCCGATGGTTCGCCGCACCGAGCTGCGCTACGGCGAGAACCCCCATCAGGCGGCAGCGGTCTACGGCGAGCCAGGCGGCGCATCGTGGTGGGAGCGGGCTCGGCAGCTCCAGGGCAAAGCGATGTCGTTCAACAACTATGCGGACACCGAAGCAGCGTGGCGGCTCGTGACCGAGTTGCCCGATGCCGCCGCCGTGATCGTCAAGCACACCAATGCCTGTGGTGCCGCCTCGTGCGATACCACGGCATCGGCCTTCGACAAGGCGTGGGAGTGTGATCCGCTCTCTGCGTTTGGTGGTGTGGTGGCGATCAACCGGCCGCTCGACTTCGAAACGGCGACACAGGTCGTGGCCAACTACTTCGAGGTCGTCGTTGCCCCGGAGATCGCTCCGGCGGCCGTGGATGTGGTGGCATCCAAACGCAACCTCCGCGTGTTGGAGGCGCCGGCTCCGAGCGTCCTCGATCTGGACATCCGCCGGGTCGAGCGCGGTCTCCTCGCACAGCACCGCGACGTTGTCGTATCCGACTCGGCTGAATGGCAGGTCGTCGCCGGTGACCCGCTCCGTGCCGGGTTGGCTGCCGAGCTCGAGTTTGCGTGGACCATCGTTGCCCATACGAAGTCGAACGCCGTCGTGGTCTCCAAGGACCGATCAGCCGTGGGAGTCGGCGCAGGAGATCAGAGCCGGGTTGGTGCCGCCGAGCGTGCACTGGCCCGCGCCGGCGGCCGAGCGGCCGGCGCTGTCGCCGCCAGTGATGCGTTCCTGCCGTTCCGCGATGGTTTGGATGTGCTCGCCGACGGCGGCGTCGTAGCTGTAGTGGAGCCGGGTGGCTCGGTGCGCGACGATGAGGTCATCGCCGCGGCCGAGGAACGCGGCATGACGCTGGTGTTCACCGGCAGGAGGCATTTCAGACATTGAACGCACGGATTCTCTCCGGCAAGGACGTCGCGGCGGCGGTCCGGAGCGAGGTCAGGGATCGGGTCGCCGCGTTGTCCAGCCGGGGCAAGACCGTTGGTCTCGCCACGGTGCTGGTGGGCGAAGATCCGGCATCGCAGGTGTACGTCCGCAACAAGCACAAGGCTGCAGTGGCAGCCGGGATGCTGTCCTTCGACCGGCACCTTCCGGCTTCGGCGTCGCAGCACGACGTCGAGAATCTGGTTCGAGAGCTCAATCGGGACGACGCCGTCGATGGCATGATCGTGCAACTGCCCTTGCCGGGGGAGCTGGACGGCAATCGGGCTGTGCAGACGATCGACCCCCGCAAGGATGCCGACGGGTTGCACCCCCACAACCTCGGTCTGCTCGTGCTGGAACAGCCGGGGCCGCGTCCCGCAACGCCAAGTGGTGTCATGCGCATCCTGTCCCATTACGGAATCCCGACCTCGGGCCAACACGCGGTCATCGTCGGTCGGTCGTTCCTCGTCGGCCGCCCGCTCGCATTGCTGCTCGGGGCAAAGGGTGTCGATGCGACGGTGGTGGTGGCCCACAGCCGCACCCCCGACCTGGCGAGCGTGACACGTCGAGCCGACATCCTCGTGGCGGCCGTCGGTGTTCCGCGAATGGTGGGTCGCCAGCATGTGAAGCCCGGGGCGACGGTCATCGACGTCGGCATCAACCGCACCGACGACGGTCTCGTCGGCGATGTGGACTACGTGCCTGTCAGTGAGGTCGCCGGGGCGATCACCCCCGTGCCCGGTGGCGTTGGCCCGATGACCATCGCGTCCCTTCTGCTCAACACGGTGATCGCTGCCGAAGTGAGGCTGAACGGCCGCACATGACAGAGGTTCCCGCAAGCGACCCCGGCACGATCGCGGCTCTCGAGCGCCGCGGGCTCCGGCTCGAGTACGCAACCATCGGTTGGAACGGCATCGAGATGCTGATCGCGATCGGCCTCGGGGTCGCAGCCCGGTCGCTTGCTCTCGTGGCCTTCGGTCTCGACACGATGATCGAGCTGTTTGCCTCAGGCGTGGTCGTGTGGCACCTGCGCCATCCCGACCGCACCAGCGAGCCCGTTACGGCTCGTGCGCTGCGGCTCGTGTCCCGGGCATTCTTCGTCCTCGCCGCCGTCGTCACAGCCGGTGCCGTCTGGGCCCTTGCCACACAGGCTGCACCCGACGAGTCACCACTCGGGATCCTCTACCTGGCGATCACCGTGTTCGTGATGTTGGGGTTGGGAATCGCCAAGGCGACAACAGGAAGGCGGCTCGGTAGCGAGCCGCTGTCGGCCGAGGCGCGCATGTCGGCCATCGATGCCGCTCTGGCCGCCGGAGTATTGCTCGGGCTGCTGGCCAACGTGCTCTTCGGGTGGTGGTGGGCCGACCCTCTGGCTGCTCTGCTGGTCGCCGGGGCCGCCGTGCGCGAAGGCATCGAGAATCGTGGGGAAGCCCTGGAGCTCACGGAGCGACGCAGCGAGCCACACTGAGACTCACCGAGGGATCGATCGATGCCGATCAGCGGCCGCACGGCCGGCCGCCACGGGGTGTGGCTCGGGTAGCTCCCGCCCCCCGGCCCACTACCCTCCGAGCCGACTACGGACTGAGACGAACCGAGGAGCCGCGATGGCCGAGAAGATCACGATGGGCCCCGACGGCCTGCAGGTACCCGACCAGCCGATCCTGCCGTTCATCGAGGGTGACGGCATCGGTCCCGACATCTGGGCCGCCGCCGTTCGTGTGTTCGATGCCGCGGTCGAGAAGGCCTACGGCGGCGCCCGCAAGGTGGAGTGGCTCGAGGTGCTGGCTGGTCAGAAGGCGTTCGACCAGACGGGGCAGTGGTTGCCCGAGGAGACCGTTGACACGTTCCGAAGTCACTTGGTCGGCATCAAGGGGCCGTTGACCACACCCGTCGGTGGCGGCATCCGCAGCCTAAATGTCGCCTTGCGCCAGATCATGGACCTCTACGTGTGTCTGCGGCCGGTGCGCTGGTACAGGGGCGTGCCGTCGCCCGTGAAACATCCCGAGCTCGTCGACATGGTCATCTTCCGTGAGAACACGGAGGACGTCTACGCCGGCAAGGAGTTGGAGCAGGGCACCGAGGGCGCAGAACAGCTGCTCGAGTTCCTCGACGAGGCGTTCGGCTGGGACATCCGCGACGACAGCGGCATCGGCATCAAGCCGATCTCGGTGACGGGGTCGAAGCGGCTGATCCGGGCTGCCATCAAGTATGCGCTCGCCAACAACCGCAAGTCGGTGACGCTGGTTCACAAGGGCAACATCATGAAGTACACCGAGGGTGCGTTCCGCACCTGGGGTTACGAGCTCGTTCGAGAGGAGTTCGGCGATGTTGCCGTGTCGTGGGAGGACTGCGGCGGCGATCCCGGCGACAAGTTGCTCGTGAAGGACTCGATCGCCGATGCGTTCCTCCAGCAGATTCTGACCCGACCCGCCGAGTACGACGTGGTGGCGACCATGAACCTGAATGGTGACTATGTGTCGGACGCCCTGGCGGCACAGGTCGGCGGCATCGGGATCGCACCGGGCGGCAACATCAACTACGACACCGGCCATGCCATCTTCGAGGCGACCCATGGCACGGCGCCCAAATACACCGGCATGGACAAGGTCAACCCAGGTTCTGTGATCCTCTCGGGTGCCAACATGTTCCGGTACATGGGATGGACCGAGGCCGCCGATCTGATCGAGGATGGCCTCGAAGCCGCCATCGCCGACCGCATCGTCACGTACGATTTCGCCCGTCTCATGGACGAAGCCACCGAGGTCAAGACCAGCGAGTTCGCCTCCGCGATGATCGAGCGGTTCTAGGGCGAGGCGGCATGCCTGAGACACCACTCCATGGTGTGTATGACGCCATGGGCGAGGCGTTTGCGCGACATGCCTTCTCCTCCACCTACAACCTCCTCTACGACCAGCCGGTGGTCCGGTCGCTCATCCCCGATGTGAACGGCAAGGTCGTGCTCGACGTGGGTTGCGGACCCGGGACGTACTTCGGCTGGCTGCTCGAGGGGGGCGCGGAGGTGATCGGCGTCGACGCCAGCCCGACGATGATCGACATTGCTGCACGCAGGTTTGGTCGCCGGGTCCGGTTGCATGTGCACGAAGCTCCGCAGCCGTTTCGCTTCCTCGACGACGGCGAGATCGACGTGGCCATCTCGGCGCTGATGATCCACTACGTTCGCGATCCGCTGCCGCTGCTGCAGGAGCTGGCCCGCGTGCTTGCGCCGAATGGTGCGTTGATCCTCTCGACGACACATCCAACGACGGATTGGGTACGCAAGGGCGGCTCCTACTTCGACACGGCCCTCGAGACCGATCTGTGGACTACGGATGGGGAGGAGCACGAGGTGCGCTTCTGGCGCATGCCGCTGCAGTCGTTGACCGATGCGTTCTTTGCGGCCGGATTCGTGATCGAGCGGCTGGTGGAGCACCGGCCGAGTGTCGAGCTGGCCGAGGCGGATCCCGCAGAGTTCGAGAAATTGGTGCGTCGCCCCGGGTTCATCGCATTCCGGTTGCGGCCCCGGCCGGTGGGATGGTGATGGGTGGTGAGGGGGACGATCCTTCGGAGTGGTGCGTTGATGGAATCGGGCTGTCGGCCGGGCAGTCTTGCAATCGCACCGCGGCTCAGGGCGACTCGTACACGTAGCTGAGGGTGGCGCCCTTGTACTGGGCCGTGACCTCCCAACAGCCCGCGTCGGCGCGCCACGGTCCTCCGTCGGAGGCGGATCCGGGGTCGATGCCGGCGATCATGAACCAACCGTCTTCGACGGTGTAGGCGTTGGTGCCCTGGTGCTCGGCGTGTGGCTTCGTGTCCCTGCCGAGCCGGCGCCACGTCACCGTGATGGGCGGCTGTTCCTCTTCGCCGCCGCCGGGGAAGTTGGCACTCCACCACACGCTCTTCCTCGGCTGGTACGCCCCATCGATCGACAGCACGGTCCACAGATCGGCGTCGCCAAACCACACGGCACCCTCGAGCGATGGCTCGGCAGGCCACTCGTGCGGTGGGCTGAAACCAGGCTGTGGCGGCGTCGTGACCGGGCATTCGAAACCACTCGTCCCCGCGGACGCAGGGGAGCAGGCGGCCGCGGTCACGGCAAGCAGCAAAACGACTCGGGCGACGGCGGGTCTGGCACGCGGCATGCCCTTTCTACACCGCTGAGACGCCGCCGGTTCCGTCACCTCGCGACCCATGGGGCCTGCGATTGCGGCCCGCCGGGTGGTGACGAGTAGCCCTGATGTGCCGCAGCCGACCGTCGGTAGCATGCGGCCGGATACCGACATCCTGCAAGGAGCACGCATCGTGAGCACGTCCCCCGTGAGAGTCGCTGTCACCGGAGCTGCAGGGCAGATCGGCTACAGCCTCCTGTTCCGCATCGCCTCCGGCGAGATGTTGGGGCCGGATCAGCCAGTCGTCTTGCAAATGTTGGAGATCACGCCGGCGCTCGGTGCGCTCGACGGGGTGGCGATGGAGCTCGACGACTGTGCGTTCCCGCTCCTGGCGGGCACCGTGAAGACGGACGACCCCAACGTTGCATTCGGAGATGCCGACTACGCGCTCTTGGTGGGAGCGATGCCTCGCAAGGCGGGGATGGAGCGAGCCGATCTCCTGGAGGCGAACGGGGGCATCTTCGGTCCGCAGGGGAAAGCGATCAACGACAACGCGTCGCGTGACATCAAGGTGCTCGTGGTTGGCAATCCTGCGAACACGAACGCCCTGATCGCGCTCAGCCACGCGCCTGACGTGGATCCGCGCCAATTCCATGCGATGACTCGCCTGGATCACAACCGGGCGATGAGCCAGCTCGGCGCCAAGGTGGGCCGCCCGGTCACGTCGATCAGGAAGATGACCATCTGGGGCAATCATTCGACGACCCAGTACCCCGACCTGTTCCATTGCGAGGTCGACGGCCAGAACGCCGCGGCTCTCGTCGACGACCAGGAGTGGATCGAGAACGAGTTCATCCCCACGGTCGCCAAACGTGGTGCGGCGATCATTCAAGCCCGCGGAGCTTCGTCGGCGGCGTCTGCCGCAAATGCCGCCATCGATCACATGCATGATTGGGCCCTGGGTACGAACGAGGGCGATTGGGTCTCGATGTCGGTGTATTCGGACGGCTCATACGATGTACCTCCCGAAATCGTGTCGAGTTTCCCGGCGACGTGTACGGACGGTGAGTTCTCCATCGTGCGGGGACTCGACATCGACGAATTCAGCCGACAGCGGATCGACGCATCTGCGGCCGAGCTGATCGCCGAGCGCGACACCGTCGGCGGCCTTGGTCTGATCTAGAGCAGCCGGCGACAGGGACGTGAATTGCCGTCGGTCTCGAGCCGCTCGGGAGCGGCGGCCACTGGACAGCTGGGAGCGGCGGCCACCGGACAGCTCGCCTGAGGACTCCGCTCAGCCGCTGCTGCTCGTGGCGGATGCGACGTGCTCGAGAGCGGCTTTGATCTCCGCAGCGCTCGCTTCGGCGGCCTCGCGTTGCTTTGCCACGCGTGCGGCGGTGAGGATGGCATCGCGGCGTCGTGCCCACAGGGCAACGGAGGCGAAGAACACCAACACGATGCCGAATACTGCGATCAGGTGGCCCGAGGTCACCTGAGTGTCCCGATACTGTGCCGGCACTCCGCCGGCTTCCATCTGGAACCGGACCAGCGTCGAGCGCACTGCTCCCGCAGACAAGGCGATCGCGGCTGCGCCGACGATCGAGGAGAACATCAGCATGCGGTTTGCGGCCAGCTCACGAGGCTCGGACGCGACCGACAGCAGTCCGAGCAAGAGGAAGATCACCCCGATCGCCACCCACTGCGGCACCGAGATCCTCCTGCCCCCGATGGCGGCATTCACAGCCACCGCGATGACGCCGAACACCGCGATCATCAGGAGAGTCATGAACCACAGCTTCTTGCTGAGGGTGCTCTTCCTCAACAGCGACTTGATGGTGCGGAAGACGGCGAGACCCAGGATCAAGGTGACCACCGCGATGACGGGGAATCCCGGCGTGAGGGAATAGTCGCCACCACCGAACGCTGCCGGGATTGCCGTCGCTCCAACTGCAATGAAGGCCGTGATGCCCGCGCCAATGGCGGGTATCTCGGCCTTCTCCCAGCTGACGAGCAGGAACGAGACGAGGGCGAGCACTCCGATGGAGACGATGATCGAGCCGTGGACCGATTCGTAGCCTCGGATGGACCATGGATCGACGAGGAAGCCATAGTCGGGCCGCATGCGGGCGTATTCCCAGAAGATGCTTTGGATTGTCAGCAACGCGCCGATGACGCCGAGGCCGCGGACCCAGTACTTCTTCACGTGCTCCCTTCCTCCGTCCGGGCCGTACTCTACATGGCGGCCTCCATCTGCGCCCGACATGGAGCCGGGGATCGCCCCACCGGAACCCTCCCGGCCAAGATCGTTGGGGCGCAAGGGTTGTTGGCGGATTCCGAACGCCCCGTTAGGGTTACAGCCGTGTAATTTGCCGTGGGTCAGCGGAGACCTCAAGGAGGACCACATGAACAAGGGCGAACTCATCGACGCGGTCGCCGACGAGACCGGTCAGTCGAAGGCTGCCGTCGGTAGCGTCATCGACGCAACGCTCGACACGATCACCGGTGCGTTGAAGAACGGTGACAAGGTCACCTTCACCGGCTTCGGCACGTTCGAGCGCCGCCATCGGAAGGCTCGGATGGGACGGAATCCCCAAACGGGCAAGGAAGTACCCATCGCTGCGGCCAACGTTCCGGCGTTCAAGGCGGGCAAGGGCCTCAAGGACGCTGTTCGCTAGCGTTCCGGTCCTCTACAAGCCACGAAGGGCGCCCACACGGGCGCCCTTCGCCGCGTGTGGCCCCCGGGGATTCACGTCACGAGCTCGATCGATGCCGTGCATCGATCGAAACCATCAATACGTGACGTCGACGTCGGACAGTGCGCCGGCGAAGGCATTGATGACGTTCTGGTGCATGAGCAGCGCCGCCATGTTGCCGGTGACCTTCAGCTTTCCCGTCATGAACGCCATCTGGGTGTTGATCTCGCCCTTGGAGATGCCGACAGCCGTCTCGTAGTCGTTGGTGACCGTGACCTCCGGCCCCTCCACCTCACCGCTCACCAAGTTTGCGGAGCCGTTGCCGATGACGAGGCCGTAGTCGATGTCACCTTCGGGTGCGTCGGTGACGTGAAACTGAATCGTCAGATCGACGTTGGTGATGGCGGACTGGAAGGCGGTGTCGTTGCTCAGCGTCTCCGACGCCTCTGCCATGTACGCCTCGGAGAGAAACTGTGCCAAGGGCGGGTCCTTTCGTGTGGTGGGGGCGAGTGTAGCGATGAATTTTGAGCAAACGATCAAAGAAGCTACCGCCCGAGGCGCTCCACCGGCACGCCGACGGCGACTCCGACCTCGCTCGCCTCGCTGTCGCGGTGGAGCGTGTCGCTGCTGGGCTACGTGCGGCCGAGGAGGCGGCGGTCGGCGAGCTTGGCTCTGAGGTAGTCGCGGTTCATCAGGGCGATGTTGTCGATCGAGATGCCCTTGGGGCAGGCAAACTCACATTCGCCGTGGTTGCGGCAGGAGCCGAAGTACTCCTCCATGGTCTCCACCATGGCGATGACACGATGGTCGCGTTCCGGCTGGCCCTGTGGCAGCAGGTTGAGGTGCATCACCTTGGCGGCGGTGAACAGCTGTGCGGCACTGTTGGGGCAAGCCGCAACACATGCACCACATCCGATGCAGGCAGCCACATCCATGGCCGCCTCAGATGCGGGCTGGGGCACGGGGATCAGGTTGGCGTCCGGGGCGCTGCCGGTCGGCACCGAGATGTAGCCGCCCGCCTCGATGATGCGGTCGAACGCGGCACGGTCGACCATCAGGTCCTTGACGACCGGGAAGCCCTCAGCCCGCCACGGCTCGAGGAGGATCGTGTCACCGTCACGGAACTTGCGCATGTGGAGCTGGCAGGTTGCAGTTCCGAGCTGTGGCCCGTGCGGCTGGCCGTCGATCATGATCCCGCACGTGCCGCAGATTCCCTCGCGGCAATCGTGGTCGAAGACGATCGGGTCTTCGCCCTCGAGCGTCAGCCGCTCGTTGAGGATGTCGAGCATCTCGAGAAAGGAGGCCTCCTCGGCGATGCCCGTCACCTGGTAGGTCTTGAACTCGCCGGCAGCGTCGGGGCCCGCCTGGCGCCATACACGCAGCGTCAGATCCATTACTTGTAGCTCCTCGTTGCCAGTGCGACGTTCTCGAAGTCGAGTTCCTCTTTGTGTTTGGCCTGGGGCACGCCTTCGCCCTGCCATTGCCAGGCGGACACGTGGGTGAAGTTCTCGTCGTCGCGCAGCGCCTCGCCCTCTGCCGTCTGGTGTTCGACCCGGAAGTGCCCGCCACACGACTCCTCACGATCGAGGGCGTCGCGGCACATCAACTCGGCCAGTTCGAAGAAGTCGACCAGCCGGCCTGCCTTCTCCAGCGTCTGGTTGAGACTCTCCCCGTCGCCGGCGACCTTCGCATCCCGCCAGAACTCCTCCTTGAGCGCCGGGATCTCGCTGATCGCCTTTTCGAGGCCCGCGGCGCTGCGCGCCATGCCGCACTGCTCGATCATGATCTTGCCGAGCTCGCGATGGAAGTCGTCGACCGTGCGGGTGCCGTTGATGGACAGAAGCCGGTCGACCTGGCTCTGCACCGCCGCCTCGGCGTCCTGGAACGCGGGGTCGTCGGTCGGGACCGGTTCGGTGTTGAGGTAGTCGGCCAGATAGTCGGCGATCGTGTAAGGAATGACGAAATACCCGTCGGCGAGCCCTTGCATGAGGGCGGATGCGCCGAGGCGGTTGGCTCCGTGATCCGAGAAGTTCGCTTCACCGAGGGCGTACAGCCCGGGTACGTTGGTCATCAGGTTGTAGTCCACCCACAGACCGCCCATGGTGTAATGCGGGGCCGGGTAGATCCGCATGGGCACCTCGTACGGGTTCTCGTCGGTGATGCGCTCGTACATCTCGAAGAGATTCCCGTAACGGGCCTCGATGGTGGCCCTGCCGAGCCGCTGGATGGCGTCGGCAAAGTCCAGGTACACGCCGTTGCGCAGCGGCCCGACGCCGAGGTTCTGGTCGAGCATGCGCATCGCGGCCCGTGAGGAGACGTCGCGCGGAGCCAGGTTGCCGAACGACGGGTAGATGCGCTCCAAGTAGTAATCGCGCTCGTTCTCCGGGATCTGGTTGGCGGGGCGTGGATCCTCCGCCTTCTTTGGCACCCAGATCCGCCCGTCGTTGCGCAGCGACTCGGACATGAGCGTGAGCTTCGACTGGAACTCGTCGCTCGCCGGGATGCACGTCGGGTGGATCTGCGTGTAGCAGGGGTTGGCGAAGAAGGCCCCTTTGCGGTGGGCCCGCCATGCCGCAGTGACGTTGCAGGCCATTGCGTTCGTCGAGAGATAGAAGACGTTCGAATACCCGCCCGTGGCAAGAACGACGGCGTGTGCCGAGTGCGACGACACCTCGCCGGTTGCGAGATCGCGCACCACTATGCCGGCGGCTCGACCGTCCTTGACCACCACATCGAGCATCTCGGAGCGGTTGTACAGCTTCACCGACCCTGCCTGGATCTGGCGAGCAAGCGCCTGGTACGACCCGAGCAGGAGCTGCTGACCGGTCTGGCCCCGTGCGTAGAAGGTGCGCGACACCTGGGCGCCGCCGAAGCTGCGATTGTCGAGCAGCCCCCCGTACTCACGGGCGAACGGGACGCCCTGTGCCGTGCATTGGTCGATGATCTCGTTGGAGACCTGAGCGAGTCGGTAGACATTGGCTTCTCGGGAGCGGTAGTCGCCCCCCTTGACGGTGTCGTAGAACAAGCGGTAGATCGAGTCGCCGTCGTTTTGATAGTTCTTGGCGGCGTTGATCCCGCCCTGGGCTGCGATCGAGTGCGCCCTGCGTGGCGAGTCGTGGAACGTGAAGACCTCCACGTTGTAGCCCAGCTCGCCGAATGTGGCGGCCGCCGAGGCGCCGGCGAGTCCGGTGCCAACGACGATGATCTTGTACTTTCGCTTGTTTGCCGGGTTGACGAGTCGGATGTTGAAGCGGTGGTTGTCCCACTTGTCCTGGATCGGGCCGGCCGGGACCTTGCTGTCGAGTGTCACAGTCATGATGCTCCGATCAGCCGATGATCCCGAGCTGCACCCCGATCGGCACACTCAGGAATCCGGCGACGACGATGATGGTGAACGCCGTGGCGAACGTCCTGCGGAAGTGGTTGTACCGGGGATTGTTGACCCCCAGAGACTGGAACATGCTCCATGCGCCGTGCCAGACGTGGAGCGCCAGGGCTCCCTGGGCGATGACGTACAGCAGCGTCACCGGCCAGCGCTCCAGCGAGGCGACCAGGTTGCCGTAGACGTCGCCGCGTACGAAGTCCGGGTTGACCGCCTCGACGCCCCAGGTGAGGTCGGCGAGATGCCAGGCCAGGAAAAGCAGGATGATGACCCCGGCCCAGCCCATCGTCCGCGAGGCATAGTTCGCGGCGTAGTAGTTGCGTGACTCGTAGCCCCCGGCTCTCGCCCGCTCGTTGGAGCGGACGAGCGAGTAGGCGGCGTGCACGTGCACCACCAGTGCCAGGACGATGGGCAAGCGGAGGAACAGCCAGATGACGAGGGTGCGGGGGACGAGGGGCTCACCGATCTCGCGGAGACCCTCGCCGTAGTGATTGAGCTCCTCCATGCCCTCGAAGGCGTGGAGGTTGCCGATCATGTGGAAGAAGATGAAGAGCAGCCCGATGACGCCGGAGATCGCCATGGCGTACTTCTTGCCGACATCGGTGCGGTAGACCTCGACGATCCACGGGCGTCGCCGTCTTCGCTGGTCGGTCGGCTGCTCGGTCGTGGTCACCCTCCGTCCTTTCCGCTGCGGCGCCGTCATTATGCCAGGCGGATTCTGATCCCCGGCATCGTGGGTGGGGTCGTCGGTCATGGCCGGGGCAAGCGCCGGATTCGCTGCAGCGACAGCGTTTTCGGGTTGACAACCGCGCGTAAGATCTGTGAGAATCACACTGGCGTAATTACAACTGTGTAGGGAGAGGGCGTGTTCACCCAACTCGTAGAGCTGCTGGCCGCAGATGACTTGGCCTGGCAGGATCTGGCGAATTGCCGCGGGGCCGATCCGGACCTGTTCTTCCCGGAGCGCGGCGCTTCGACCAGAACCGCAAAGTCGATCTGTCGAGAGTGCTCCGTCCAGGGCGAATGTCTCGAGTTCGCAATCGTGAGCTCGGAGAAGTTCGGCATCTGGGGCGGGCTCTCGGAGCGGGAGCGACGCAAGATTCGGAGGGAGCGGGCCGCATCGGCCCAGCGCCGCCGGGTCTCCTGACCCGTCGAGCCGCCCGGTACCGCCCGGGCTCGTGGTGATCGACCCGGTGTGTCGTCACCCTACAATCGCCCGGACACCGAGCGACAGGAGTTGCGCACCGTGACCTGGGTCATTCTCATCCTCGCCGCCGTGATCATCGTGGGAATCGTGGTCCTGATGCGTGGAGCCTCCGCCGGCCGCGAGCGCGTCACGGCGCCGTCGGATGCGGCAGCGGGTGGCAGTGGTCTCGGGTTTCGCCCGCCGGCGTCCGATTTCCATGTCAGCCAGGGAGAAGCCCACGTCTTCTTCGACGTGCCGCTGCCCGAAGGTGAGCCCGATGCGGTCCTCACCGACATCTTGCTCGCCTCGGCGGTCGAGGTGCTGCGCGAGAAGCGGTCGCATCTTCCACTCGAAGGTGTTTCAACGGTGCACGCCCATGCCATCCGCGGCGACGAGCGCGTCGAGGTCGGCAAGCTCACCCTCGACGGCCCTGGTGAGCTGCCGCCGCCCGCTCCTGTTGGTGGCCCGCTGTTCGGCACCCACAAGGGACCGGATCTCTTCGAGGAGTTCGGCTCGGCGCCACCCGAGGCGCCCGGGCTCGACGTGCGCGCTCCCAGCGACGATCTCCCACCGATGGGCGCAGATCTCCGCCTCACGGCGGCCGTCGAGGCCGGTCTGCGTGCGCAAGGGCTGGACCCTGCAACCGCACCGATGAGCGAGCTCGTGCCCGCCCTGCTGCGTGTGAGTGGTTACACCGTGACGGGGAGCGGACACCGGTTCTCGGCGACGACCGGAGGCGTTCGCCATCACATCGAGATCGTCGACCATGGGCCCATGGAGCACCCCGAGCTGTCGGAGAGGGCCGTCAACGAGTTCATGGTCCGCTTTGCCGGCTCAGGTGCCGAGCGGGGTCTGTTGTTCACCGCCAAGTACGGCCCGTTCATCATCTATGACAAGGAGCGGCGTGAGCCGCGTGTCCGCTTCGTGACCCGGGAACGGTTCCAATCGTTCGTCAACGCCCTCTCGGTCGGTTGAGTATCGGGCGCAAACGTGCCCGCAGCGCGGGGAGATCGGTACACTCGACTTCAACGCAAGGAGTCTGTCTGTGTTTCGCAACGTGCAGGGGTGGGAATTCATCATCATCCTCGTAGTCCTGCTGCTGCTCTTCGGGGCTCGCAAGCTGCCCGATCTGGCTCGATCGATCGGCGCCTCCGCCAAAGAGTTCCGTAAGGGCATGGAAGACGGGGCCGAAGAGGAAGAGGACTCGACCACCGAGGTCTGAGACTCGCGGTCTCTGCCACCCTCGCGGTCGACTCGGGAACGAGTTCGCCGTGTAGAGCGTTATCGGCAACGGACCTCGGGGAAGTTCTTGTCGGATCAAACAGTGCCAGCCTGGGAAGATGTTGCGCGGCGGTATGGCCGTCAGATCTACAACTACGCCTATCGCCTGACGGGCAACCGCGACGACGCCTCCGATCTCGTCCAAGAGGTACTCCTACGCGTGCGGCGGGGTCTGGCCGGGTACACCCCGGGCTCCTTCGAAGGCTGGTTGTGGCGCATCACACGCAACGCGTTTCTCGATGACGTGCGGAGGAAGAAGCGGCGGCCCACCACGACTCTGCCCGACGTCGATCGCAGCACGCTGCTGACGGCGCCGTCTCCCGACGAGGTGCTGGCACAGGTGCGGCTCTCCGATGACGTGCAGAGCGCCTTGCTCAAGCTCCCCGTGGACTTCCGGGAATGCGTCGTCATGTGTGACGTGGTCGGGCTCAGCTACGACGAGATCGCCCACGCCGCCGATATCCCGGTTGGCACCGTCCGCAGCCGCATCCATCGCGGACGCAAGATGCTCAGGGAGATGCTGACATGGCCGGTGTGAGCGGTCGCTCGTGCTGGGATCGCGAGGATCTCTTGTCGGCGTATCTCGACGGCGAGCTGGGGTACGGTGAGCTCGACGAGGTGGTTGCCCACCTAGAGTCGTGCGCCGAGTGCCTTGGCAGCTTTCACGCCGTCAAAGAGGCTCGTGCGGCCCTCCGGCTGCTTCCGCCGGTCGAGCCCCCCCGGAGCATGTTCACGCCATACCACCTCAGCGATCGGCTTTCCGCCTATCTGGACGGCGAGCTCGACACGGCGGAGGTCGATGTCGTGACACATCATCTCGGCCAGTGCCGCGACTGCCGCATGGAGCTGCAGGGCCTCGACGGGGCCCGCACCGCGATCCGTGCGTTGCCGCGGCTCGAGCTGCCCCAGGAGGTGGGAGCGGAGGTCGTCGAGCCGCGCCGCCGGCCGATGCGCCGAACCGCTGCGCTGGTTGTGGCTGCGGTCGCCACCGCCGCGGTCGGCCTCACGATGCTGCGCACCGAGCCGGTGACACCGCTCGACCTCGACCAGCTCGCCACGCGCCACAACGCCCGGCTCTCTGTCGAGGCCGGCTTCTCCGTGATTCCGGCCTCGGTCTCGACAGGGGCGACGACACCATGAGACGGCGTCGCATCGTGCTCGTGGTGGCCGTTGTCGGTGCGCTGCTCGCCACGGCGTCTCCGGCGTTCGCCGAGGATCTCGAGGACTACCTCGACATGGCGGCCGATGCGGACTACGGAGGCACTCGCGTCGTCGTGACCATCTGGGATGGCCGTTCCCACGCCGAGATGACCAACATCGAGCATTCCCGCGACGTCATGATGTTGGGCGTTGCCGGCAACGAGGCGATGATCGTCGCCGGCAAGGTGACGCGAGGTGAGGGCGCCGGTGTTGCGCTGGCCACGTGGTCGGGACCCGCCGTCACCGACAAGTATGCGGTGGGGCAGGCGGACGACGTGACATGGTTGGGTAGGCGGGCGCGGGCTGTGACGATCCTCGAGGACGGAGTCAAGCGGGCGCGCATCCTCTTCGACGTCGCCACGTGGGCACCGCTCGTCACGGAGATCTACTCCGACTCCGGCGAGTTGTTCCGCGTGGCCTCGTTCACGACGTTCAATCCCCACCCGACCCGCATCTACGACTCGATGCCCGATGCGGGGCATGACTACGACCTGGTTGCCCGCATCGATCAATCCTCATTGCCGGCTACCGCCGGCGGGTACGAGCGGGTGGACATCTACGCCGGTGCCGACGGGGTGAATCAGGACTTCTTCACCGACGGGCTCTTCTCCTTCTCGGTGTTCGAGGTGACGCCGCGCCAGGTCCGGCAGCGGTTCGACGGAGCCGATTCGATCCGGCTTGCCGGCGGCGACTACGTCGTGCTGGTGCGGCCGAGCGAGCTGTGGGTGGCCTGGGAGCACGGCGATGCGGCCTACGTCCTCGTTGGTGATCTCCCCCCCGACCACCTCGAGCACGTGCTCGTCGATCTCCCCGTCCCCAAGGGCCGCAGCTGGCTGGACAAGCTCCTGGGGTTCTTCTCGTAGAGCCAGGTGCGAGCAGGCGCCGGGTGCGCAGCGACCCTTGTTCAGCCTCTTCCGATCTCCCGGCGTGCTACGACCATGTTGTGGACCTCGTCCGGGCCGTCGGCGATGCGGAGCGTGCGGGCGAACGCCCACATCTTGGCGAGCGGGAAGTCGTCGGACACGCCGCCACCACCGTGCACCTGGATGGCCTTGTCGAGGACCCACAGCGCGGTGCGTGGGGCCACGACCTTGATCGCCGAGATCTCGTTGCGTGCGTTGCGGTTGCCGACGGTGTCGATCATCCAGGCCGTCTTGAGCACCAACAGGCGCGCCTGCTCGATCCGCCACCGGGCTTCGGCGATCCAGTCCTGCACGACGCTCTTGTCGGCGATGCGCATGCCGAAGGCATGGCGGTTCTTGGCGCGGTCCACCATGAGGCCGATGGCGCGTTCGGCCATCCCGATCGCACGCATGCAATGGTGGATGCGGCCCGGTCCGAGGCGAGCCTGGGCGATCATGTAGCCCTGGCCCTCGCCGGCGATCAGGTTGCCCGCAGGAACTCGGACATCTGAGAAGTCGACGACACCGTGCCCACCCCGATCCTGATAGCCGAACACGCTCAGCGACCGCTCGACCGTGACTCCCTCGGCGTCCATGGGCACCAAGATCATGGAGTAGCGACCCTTGGGATCGGCGTCGGGATCCGTCACTCCCATGAAGACTGCGATCTTGCAGGTCGATCCCGATGCGCCCGTCGTCCACCATTTGCGGCCGTTGATCACGTAGTCCTCGCCATCTCGCACGATGCTGGCCTCGAGGTTGCGCGGGTCGGAGCTGGCAACTGCCGGCTCGGTCATGGCGAAACAGCTGCGGATCTCCCCCTCGAGCAATGGGACGAGCCAGCGCTCCTGCTGCTCCGGGGTACCGAACATGGAAAGCACCTCCATGTTGCCGGTGTCCGGTGCGGCGCAGTTCGTGGCCTCCGGCGCCAGTTCGATGCTCCTGCCCATGATCTCGGCGAGGGGCGCATAGTCGGCGTTGCTCAGACCGGCCCCCCACTTCTCCTCCGGGTGGAAGAGATTCCACAGACCACGGCTGCGGGCCTCGGACTTGAGCTCCGCCATCACCGGCGTGGCGTCCCACGGGTTGCCGGCCGCCGCAACCTGCTCGTCGTTGACAGATTCGGCGGGGTACACCCGCTCTTCCATGAACGCCGTCAGCTCCTCGCGGAGCCCTTCGCAACGGGGGGAGTACGCAAAGTCGATGGTTGCCTCCAAGGGAGCCGGTACGCCAGCCTACCGGGGCCCGCGGTCGCTCTCCGGCTGGTGCCCGCCGCTCTGGATTCTTCTATTCAGGCGCATCCCCACGCGGCAGCTCGGCCGTGACGATGTAGGTGACGTTTTCGCCGATGTTGACGCCGTGGTCGGCGATCCGTTCGAGAAACCGGCCGACTCGGGTCAGGGCGATGGCGGTCTCCAGGCCCATCGTGTCCGCTTCCCGGCCGATCTCGGTGTAGTAACGGCTGATGAGATCGTCGACCTCGTCGTCGGCCTCGTCGATCCGCCCACCCGCATCGGCCTCCATGTCGGCGATGGCATCGACCGACATCGCAAAAACCCTGGCGGATGCGTCGACCGCCTGAGCGAGCAACGACTGGATCGCCGGGACCTGGGGAAAGCCCTCCTCACGCTCGAGCATGTTGACGCAGTTGACGACGAGGTCGCCGGAGCGCTCCTGCTCGTAGATGATGCGCGTGGCCGACACGAGAAAACGGAGGTCGCCTGCCACCGGCTGCTGGCGGGCAAGGGTCTCGAACACCTCTCGCTCGAGCTGGGCGAACCGCTCATCGATCAAGCCGTCGGTGTTGCGTACCGTGGCGATCAGCTCCAGCTTGCCTTCGAGCATGGCCTCTCCGGCCCTCCGCAGGTTCTCGGTGACCAGCGATCCGAGCTCGACGAGGCGCTGCTTGATGTCGTCGAGCTGAGCGCCGAATTGCGACCGCTGCTCGGTCCCGGTGATGGGCTCGCGCGGTGATTCTGTAGTCATGAACCGCCTCCTAGCCGAAACGGCCGGTGATGTAGTCCTCGGTGGCCTGAATGTCGGGATTCGTGAACAGCTTGCCCGTGTCGGAGTATTCGACCAGGCGGCCGGTACGCTCGCCTTGTTCGCCGAGCTGGACGTTGAAGAACGCGGTGCGCTCGCTCACCCGTGCCGCCTGTTGCATGTTGTGGGTGACGATGATGATCGTGTAGTCCTCTTTGAGCTCCTGCATCAGCTCTTCGATCCTCAGCGTGGCGATGGGGTCGAGCGCGGAACAGGGCTCGTCCATCAGGACGACATCGGGGCTCGTGGCGATGGCACGGGCGATGCACAGCCGTTGTTGCTGGCCACCGGACAGTGAAAAACCGGAGGCGTCGAGCTTGTCCTTGACCTCGTCCCACAGGGCGGCTCGCCTGAGGGACTCCTCGACCAGCTCGTCCATGTTGCCTTTGAACCCCGCGATGCGCGGCCCGTAGGCGATGTTGTCGTAGATGGACTTCGGGAACGGATTCGGCTTCTGGAAGACCATGCCGACGTGGCGTCGCACCTGGACGGGATCGATGTTCTCGCCGTAGAGGTCGACCCCGTGGTAATTGACGGTCCCTTCCACGCGGGCACCCTCGATGAGATCGTTCATCCTGTTGAAGCACCTCAGCACTGTCGACTTGCCACAACCGGACGGACCGATCAGAGCGGTGATGGAGTTGGCGTACACGGAGAGCGTGATGTCCTTGACGGCATGGAAGTCGCCGTAGAAGACGTTGAGGTCGCCGACGTCGAAGATGACGTCGCCGGGCTCCGGCAACGGATCGACGGCACCGTCGCTCACATCGCGACGTGTTGCATCGGTTGTTGTGGGGACGTTGCCGAGGGTCACGCGCACATCTTCGCGCATTCGTTCCATGGTCATGTCTTTCGCTCGTATCGGTCTCGCAGAATGATGGCCGCCGCGTTCACCGTGAGGAGGAGCACTAGGAGCACGACGATGGCCGCGGCCGTGAGTTGGACAAACTCTTGCTGCGGCTGCCGGGCCCAGTTGTAGACGACGATCGGGAGCGCCGTGTAGGGCTCGGAAGCCACCAGATCCCAGAAGCTCGCATCCGCCGAGTTGCTGAAGAACAACGACAGGCGGGCGCCGGCCAGCAGCAACGGCGCCGACTCGCCGAAGGCTCTGGCGATCGTCAGGACCGTTCCGGTGAGGATCGCCGGAACGGCAACGGGGAGAACGTGATGGCGGATGGTCTCCCAGCGGGTGGCGCCAACACCGTACGACGCCTCCCGCAACGCCTGAGGGACGGCGCGAAGCGCCTCCGAGGTGGTGATGATCATGATCGGGAGCACCAGCACCGCCAGCGTGAGGCCGCCCGAGATCACCGTCCGGCCCCCGCTTGCGGATCCGAGCAACTTGACGAAGACGGCCAAACCGAGCAGGCCGTACACGATCGAGGGGACGCCTGCGAGATTGCGAATGTTGGATTGGATGAATCTCGTCACGCGGTTGTCATGGGCGTATTCCTCGAGGTAGACCGCGGCGCCGACGCCGACCGGAAAGGCGACCACGAGCACGAAGACAGTGAGCGCAAGGGAGCCCATGATGCCCTGGAGGATGCCCGCCTGCTCCGGTTCCGGGTGCAGCCGACCCGTCACGAAGTCGAGACCGCGTTCCTGGAACACCGGCAAGCTCTTCTGCACGATGTCGGCGAGGAGAACCACCAGAACGGCGAGAGCGGAGAGCAGGGTCACCAGGAGCGAGATGGCAATGAGCTGGTCGACAGGGCTCGTCTTCTTGCCCGACAGGTTGCGTTGGACGATCGCCGCCGTGGTCTCGTTGACGAGTCTGCCGGCCATCAGTACTTGTTCCTGAATCGGCGGACGACAGACTCACTCAGCACGTTGAGCCCGAGCGTGATGAAGAAGAGCACGATCCCGACGAAGAAGAGGCTCTGGAACGCCGCCACGTCGCCCGCCACCTGGTCCGATCCGATGGCGAGCTGGGCCATGGCACCGGTCATCGTGAGGCCGCCATCGAGTGGGCTGATCGACATGATGCCGTTCGTACCGGCCGCAAGGGCGACGATCATGGTCTCGCCGATCGCTCGGGAGACGGCGAGAATCATGGCGGCGACCACGCCGGAGATCGCTGCCGGGAGCACCACACGCAGGCTGGTGTGCCACCGCTTGGCGCCGAGGCCGTACGAGGCCTCGCGCAGCGAGTTGGGTACGGCCCGCATCGCATCCTCGGAAACCGAGGCGACCAACGGCACGATGAGCACCCCGACCGCGATCCCCGCGGCGAGGAAGTTGCTCTGAGAGGCCGTGTTGAACAGTTGCTTCACCACGTTGGGCGTTATGAAGGTCAGGGCGAAGAAGCCGAGCACGACGCTGGGGATCCCGGCGAGCACTTCCAGCGCAGGTTTGAGGACGCGCCGCACGTTCACGCCGGCGTACTCGGACAGATAGATGGCGGCCCCCAGACCGAGCGGTGCCGCGACGGCCATGGCGATCGCGCTGACGAGAAGCGTGTGGACGATCAGGGCCATGACCTGAAAGCGGCCTCTGCGTGGGAACCAGCCGTCGGCGAACAGCTGGCTCAGCTCGATCTGGGTCAGGAAGCTCCAGGCCTCTCCGGCGAGCGAGAGGATGATGGCGCCACTGACGGCAACCGAAGTAGCCGCGGCCACGAAGAATGCGGCTTTGATACGCCGCTCACGGCGCAGCCGTCGTGGATCGCCGGTGAGATCGATCGGCGGTTGAGTCACTGTCACCGGCGGTGCTCCTCGTGTGTCGCAGGCACGGTCCGGGCCGGGATCGAACCCGACCCGCACGTCGCCACTACGGCTTGACGGCTTCCCATGCGGCCTTCGTCGCTTCCCTATCCGCCGCCGGCAACTGTACGTAGCCCGCCTCGGACACCTTCTCGAGGCCGGTGTCGCTCAGATAGAAGTCCACGAAATCTATGAGTGCGGATTTGGACGAGAGGTCGTTGGTCTTGACGTAGATGTAGAGCGGCCGGGAAAGTGGATAGTCGAACGACGCGATGGTCTCCGTGGTCGGAGCCACACAACCGCTCCCGTTGTCGACCTCGATGGCGGCGAGGACGTCCTGGTTCTCCTCGAAGAACGCATAGCCAACCCAACCGAACGACGTGTCGTTGCTCGAGATGTTGTTGACGATCACTTGATCATTCGCTTCGGCGTTGTAGTCGGCCCGGGTGGCCGCCTCCTGTCCCCGCTCCTCGGCCAGGCCCTCGATGACCAGTTCGACAAACGTGTCGTACGTGCCCGATTCTTCGCCGGGGGCGGTGATGTCGAGGGGTGCTTCCGGGTAGGGGGCATGACCCGCACCCAGCTCGGCTCCGAGCTCGCTTGCGTCGCTCCAGTCGGAGAATCCCTCGGACTCGGGGCCGACGATGGCATAGAGGTCGTTGAAGTCGAGGCAGCTCACCGCGGTGTTGCTGGGCGACGTGATCACGCTGATTCCGTCGGTGGCGATGTGGAGCTCCACGTACTCGACTCCGTTCTCGGTGCAATCCGCCGCCTCGGATTCCTTGATCGCGCGAGATGCATCGGAAATGTCCGTCTCTCCGTTGCAGAACCGGGCGAAGCCGTCGCCCGTGCCGGGGCCTTCGACCGACGTGGCGACACCGGGATTGGCGGTGTCGAAGGCCGCACCGACGCGCGCCGAAATCGGCTCTACCGTCGAGGAGCCGGAGATCTCGATCGAGTTGGAGCCGCCGCTCGAGGAACCGTTCGCCGTGTCGTCGCCGTCACCGCCGCATGCGGCGACAACCAATCCAATCGCAAGCAGGAGCGCTCCGTGGCGCAAGAGCTTCGATCGCATGCCGTTCATCCTCCAAGAGCTCGAGGTATACGCCGGGGCTGATCCCGACGCCGGCAAGCTAAGGAGCACAGGTGACCCGAGGCACTCCTGGAGTTGAACGCAACGTGAATTCTCTGCGATGGGTAGCCGGCTCCGGCGTCGTAGCATCGGGGCGTGGCTGTCGCTCTCGTCGTCGTGCTCATCTCGCTTGCCGTTGTGCTCGTTGCGGCCGTGGCCTGGCGCCGGCGTTTCAAGGATCTCGAGTCCGAGGGCGCCGAGATCGTGGCCGCCGTGGGCGAGGCTCTGGGCCGACGCCCCAGGTCGCCGGCTCATGCGGTGGCGATGCTGCTGGACCGCGATGTCGAAGCAGGTCGCCGGCTGGACCTCGTCGAGTCGACTCTGGCCGGATCCGACATCGGGTTGCTGATCTATGACGGATCGATGAACGTGGTGTTCGCCACCGATCTGGGGCGCCGGTTGACCGAGGGGCGCCATGGTGAGGCGGCGGCAGGTTTGCGGATTCGGACTCTCGCCGAGAAGGCGATCGCCGAGTGCGACGTGATCGACGAGCGAGTCGACCTCTACGAGCTGGCGAGCCGGGTGCTGCGGGTCCAGGTGGAGCCGTTGCCGGCCACCGGAGGCGGAGGAGCGGCGGTGCGGCTGACCGACGTCACCGAGCAGGAGCGCGTCGATGCGATGCGGCAAGATTTCGTCGCCAACGTCGGTCACGAGCTCAAGACACCGGTGGGAGCGCTGGCAGTGCTGGCCGAGGCCCTGCAGCAAACGGGGGATGCCGCGACGCGTAGCAGGCTTGCCGGCCGGCTGGGCGAGGAAGCCCACAGGCTCGCCGAGTTGGTCGACGACCTGTTGGAACTCTCGCTGCTGGAACAAGCTGATTCCCATGTGAACGACGTCGATCTGCGGGACGTGCTGACCGAGGCTCGGGATCGCACTCAGATTCACGCAAGTGCTGCCGGTGTTGCGATCCGGTGCGAGCTGCCGGACGACCCGGTTGTCATCCCCGGAGACCGCCCACAGCTGGTATCGGCCGTGGCCAACCTGCTCGACAACGCCATCAAATATGGCGGTCTCGGTCCGGGAGCGAAGGAGGACGTGACTCTGACCCTTCGCCGGGATGGGGATCGAGCACTCATCGAGGTGGGCGACCGAGGGCTCGGCATCTCGGAATCCCATCAGCGGCGCGTCTTCGAGCGCTTCTACCGGGTCGATGGCGCTCGCAACCGAGAGCGCGGCGGCACCGGCTTGGGGCTTGCGATCGTGCGTCACGTTGCGATCAACCACGGCGGCACGGCAGAGGTGACTTCCAAGCTGGGTGTGGGCAGCACGTTCCGGATCGTGCTGCCCGCAGAGGTGAGCTGATGCTCGAGGTGCTCCTGATCGAGGATGAGTCGAGTTATGCAGTGGCCGTCGAGGCGGCCCTCGGTCAAGAGGGGATGGCGGTGTCGAGCGTCGTGGACGGACGCTCCGGGCTGGCTCGGTTCCGCGAGTCTCGTCCGGATGTCGTGCTGCTCGATCTCATGCTCCCGGGAATGCCGGGGTTGGACGTTCTGCGCAACATCCGCCGGGACTCCGACGTGCCGGTGATCGTCCTCTCCGCCAAGGACAGGGAGGCGGACGTCGTCACTGCGTTGGAGCTCGGGGCCGACGACTACCTGACGAAGCCCTACTCGCTCCGTGAGCTGACGGCTCGCATCCGTGCGGCGATTCGTCGTAACCATCCGGCGGACCAAGAACAAGCCGTCCTCGCCGTCGGCAACGCGGTTCTCGATCCCACTCGCTACGAGCTGCGACTGGGGGAGTCCGTGTTCACGCTGCCTCGCAAGGAGTTCGAGGTGATGCACCTCCTGGCCACCAATGCCGGGCGCATCGTTTCCCGAGCCGACCTCTTCGAGCAGATCTGGGGCTACCGGTTTGACGGCTCGAAGTCGCTCGACCAGCACATACGCCGACTCCGCCGCAAGCTGGAGACGGTCGAGTCGGCCCCGGTGATTCAGACGGTGCGAGGCGTCGGCTACAGGCTCGATGCAGCGTCGGATGAGTCCTGACGCTCGTGCGAACTCACACGAGCGAAGGTCGGCTCCTCTCCCTCTCCACTCGAGCCGTCAGATCGCTGCAAGGGCCTCGGTGTACTCGTCGAACTCGCGGGCGACGCCGAGTGCCTCGGTGCTGATGACGTTGCGGACGACGGCGTCTTCGTCCAGGACGAATGTGAATCGGTTGGAGACGCCGAGGGCTTCGTTGAACGTGCCGTAGGCCTTGCAGGTCTCACCGTGAGGCCAGTAGTCCGAGAGCACCGGGAATGTGAACCCGTTGTCATCTGACCACTTCTTGTTTGCGGGAACCGTGTCGCAGGTGATCACGACGACGTTGGCGTCGAAGTTGCGCAGGTCTGCGTGCTGATCGCGGATCGTGCACAGCTCTCCCTCGCAGATACCGGTGAAAGGGAACGGGATGAAGACGATCAACGACTTGCGGCCCTTGAGACTCTCCGACGTGACGCGGTTCTTGTCTTGGTCCACCAGGGTGAACTCGGGTGCCGGCTGGCCGGGGGCGATGCTCATGCAACTCTCCGTGGTCGGGGATGCCGCGGGCGATCCGCGCACGCCGGAACGATACTCACCCCGGCCGCGTTCGTGGCATCAGCCGTCGAGGGCGGGAGGCGTCTCGTCAAGGAGGACACGGGCGGCCCAACCCACCGGATCGGTCAGCTCATCGAGCGCGGGCAGGTGATCCGGTGACTCCCACAGCCGCTCGATCGTCTCGGGCCCCCAGCGGCGCACGATCTCATCGCAGAATCCGGCGGCGTCTGCAGCTTTGTGTCGCTCGAGGGACAATCCGGCGAGCTGCTGGAGGAATTGCTCAGATTGGTCGGGTTCGGCACGTCGCCTCGCCTCCGCTTCCTCGAGCCGTGTGAGGTCGGGCAGCAGCTCGCTCATCCCGGAGCGCACGAGGTAGTCGCCGTAGCCCGAGATCGTTGCGATCATCGCTTGCAACGGGGCCAGCTTTGCCTCGTCGTGCTCGGCGCCGAGCAAGGAGGCGAGCCCTCCGGCACCGCCGATCATTCCTTCGAGCTCGGCGGGATCTTCGACTCGGGCGAGGGCGTCGGTCAACTTGCCGGGATCGAAGGAGATATCGCTGTAGTAGTCGGTCAGGAGGCGCTCGAGATGGGTCCGCAACCAGGGAACGGACACGATGGCATGGTGGGCGACTTCGTGGGCCGCAGCCCACATCCGCACCTGACGTGCATCGAGCCCGTGATCGGTCGCAAAGCCCTCCAGGTTGGGGACGATCAGGTACAGGTCATCGTGGTCGAGAGCGGGAAGACCGGTGTCGAACTGGCCGAGCACCCGGTGGGAGAGGAAACCCACCATCGACCCCGCTTGCATGCCGAGAACTGCGGGCCCCATCGGAGCGAGCATGGCGGCCATGGGGTTGGCGGGGTCGGCAATGCCACCACTCAGCTTCTCGGACAGCGGTGCGATCGCATACTCGAAGCTGCGTTCGTTGTGCTCCGCCCATGTCGCGCGATCGACGGTCTGCACCCGCCCCGAGGCAAGGGGGAGATGGGTGGTGCTCTCGAGTCGGAGCTGGGCGGCGACAGCCAGCTCTGCGTACTCCTCGGCGAGGTGCGGGTCGACCGGCTCGACCCCGCCACTGAGGCTCTTCCGCACTTCGGCGGCGAGCTTCCAGTTGATGGGGCCGGAGGACTGGAACAGCTCGAACAACCGATCGAAGATGTTGTCGCTCACGTCGTCCTCACAGGTCGTCGGGTCGTTCTCCGAGGATCACATCGAAATTGAGGGTCTCGCCGTTGCGTTGGACGTCGAGATTCACGCTGTCGCCCACACGGAAGCGACGCAGGGCGCTGATGAGATCGTCGCGCGTCGTCACGCTATCACCGTTGAGACCCACTATGACATCGTTCACACGCAAGCCGGCGCCCGCCGCGGCCGAGTCGACGCCCTCGGGAAAGCTCTCCACGAGCGCTCCCGCCGGTCGGGAGCCGCCGCCCTCGCTGGACTCCAGGTAGTTGTCGAGTCGGACGCCGAGAAAGGCATGCTTGACGTCGCCGGTCTCGATGAGCTCTTGGGTGATTCGGTCGACGACTTCTACCGGTACAGCAAAGCCGATGCCCTCGGCACCGGCCGAACTGACCCCGATTGCCGTCGTGATGCCGATCAGCCGCCCGTTGGCATCGACGAGTGCACCGCCGGATGAACCACGGGTGATGGGGGCGTCGGTTTGCAACATCCCGAACAGCGTGCCCGAGTCCGAAGTGTTCACCTCGCGCTCGAACGCAGAGAGCACACCGACCGTCAGCGATGCTCCTCCGGCCAAACCCAACGGGTTGCCGACGGCGATTGCCGTGTCGCCGATAGCGAGCTCGTCGGTGCGGCCGAGCTCGATCTCCGTGAGTCCCTCGGTGGGGATCGCCACGACGGCGAGGTCGGTGCGAGCGTCGCTGCCGATCAGCTGGGCGTCGTACGTCGTGCCGTCTTGGACGATCACCCGGATACGGGCCGCTTCCTCCACCACGTGGTGGTTGGTGACGAT
Organism: Acidimicrobiia bacterium; assembly: GCA_965216945.1. GTDB lineage: Bacteria > Actinomycetota > Acidimicrobiia > Spongiisociales > UBA5794 > DATHZQ01. Next base: position 2,785,583 of record CBDCGU010000003.1, read on the forward strand.
GAAGCCATCCGCCCGGAGCACGACCCCGGATCCCAGGCCGGCCTGCTCGAAATTGCCGTCGGCGCCGGTGTCGCCGATCTCGACCGTCACTACGGACGGGGTGACCTTCTCCCCCACGGCGGCCGCCGAAGTGGCTCCGGATTCGGCGACGATCTCACGCACCTCGACCACCTCGCCGGCGGCGTCGTCCGCGGCGTCGCCACCACCATCGAGGTACCCCAACAACCACAGCGCCAGCAGCATGAGGAGAACGGCAACGCCGGAACCGATTGCGATGGAGACCCAATCACGCTTGGGCGGTTCCTCGGGTTCGGGTGCGGCCGGCTCCATCGGGAACGCCGGCTGAAACGCCGCTGGCGCTTCTGCAACCACCTCGGCACCACCCCCACCAGGCAGGTCGTGGTTCAGCGCCCACGGAACCGTGGGCACCTCATCCTGCGGGCCTCCGAGCGCGCGCTCGCCCGCCTCGACCGAGTCGGGGGTAAATTGGTCCACGGGGTGATTGTATGGCTCCGGCACCACGTGGAAACCCAAAATCTGATGATCTGGTTGCGGTCGGCGAGTGGCCGATCGATCCAGGCGCAGTGCTCGACCACGTGGCCCGCCCCACCTGTGGGGCCGTTGTCCTCTTTCTCGGAACGGTGCGTGATCATTCCCCTGGGATCGAGGGTGTCACCCACCTCGAGTACGAGGCCTATGGCGGTGTCGTCGAGGGCAAGATTCGCGAGGTGGTTGCCGAAGCGCGTGATCGCTGGCCCGTCGAGCGGGTGGCGGCCGTGCACCGGACGGGCCGGTTGGGTGTCGGCGACATCAGCGTCGCCGTGGCGGCGAGCTCACCTCACCGCAAGGACGCATTCGAGGCGGGTCGGTATCTGATCGACGAGCTCAAGGCTCGCGCCCCGATCTGGAAGAAGGAGCACTGGCCCGGAGGGGCCGAGTGGGTCAGGGAGGACCTCCGCCACTCGTCGTGACCTGTCGTCTCGCCGGCAACCGGACTGGTTGTGGCGAGACCGCGTCGAGAGACGGTCGATCGAAGGTTCGACTATCACTCGCCGGGCTCTTCGTCGTCCGGGTTGCGGGTCGGTGCCGGCTCGAGCCGTAGCGGATCCCAGCCGGTATCCGGCTGCCGGCCGATGATCATCTCGACGACCTCACGAACCATGGGGTTGCGGTCATGCCGCGCCGCTCGCAATGCCGGCTCGATGCGGGGATCGTCGAAGACGGTCAGGGCCACTGCGGCGCGACGGCGCACCTGGGGCGGGCCGGACGTGAGGACCTCGAGGAGCACAGGCACGGCGTCGTCGTCGCCGATCGCACCCAGCGCGGCAACGGCCGCCTCGCGCACGATGCGCTCTTCGTGGTCGCGAGAGGTCGCGATCAGCCATGGCAGTGCACGGGGATCGCCGACCTCGCCGAGAGCGGTGGCGACGGCTTCGACCACTCGAGAGTCGCTGTCCGGAGTCGCCGACATCAGCGCGGCAAAGGCTTCGTGGCTCGCTTCGCCGAGCACCTCGGCGGCTGCAGCCCTCACGGAACCGTCGTCGTCCGACAGCCGGGCCACGACCGCGGTGCGGATGGCGGAGTCATCCACCCTGCCACTGCAGAGTGACACGGCGAGCCTGCGGATCACGGGATCGACGGACGCAAGGTGGGGGAGCGGGTCGTCCATCGCTGCCGCCAGGTCCTTTGCGTCCATCGGTTCGCACGGTAGCCAGGACCCCTTGCCGCCGGCCCGTTTGACCCGGTGGCAAGGGTCTCGGTAGCCTACGAACGATCGTTCGTTTGTTGGGCGCCAGGGGTCGTCGACCTTCGTGGGGCCGGCACCTCCCAGGGAGGGAGTGAGTGGCCGACCATATCGTGAGCGAGATCGACGGCAACGTCGCCGCGATCACGTTGAATCGCCCTGCAAAGCTGAACGCCTTCACCGCTGCCATGCTCGAGGACTTCATTGGATCCCTCACCGCGGCGGCCGCTGACAGTCGCGTGCGGTCCGTCCTGATCACGGGTGCGGGCCGCGGCTTCTGTGCCGGCCAGGACCTGTCGGACCGTGCCGTAGCGCCGGGAGAGGCGGCACCGGATCTCGGAGAGTCGCTCGACGAGCGCTACAACCCTGCGGTTCGATTGATACGCACGATGCACAAGCCCGTGGTCGTTGCGGTCAACGGCGTTGCGGCCGGCGCCGGCGCCAACCTGGCGTTGTGCGGAGATCTCGTGCTGGCGGCTCGCTCGGCGAAGTTCATCCAGTCGTTTGCGCGCCTCGGGCTGGTGCCCGATTCGGGGGGCACCTACTTCCTGCCGCGCACCGTCGGTGCCGCCCGGGCTCGCGGTCTGGCGTTGACGGGCGAACCGCTGTCCGCCGAGCAGGCGGCGGATTGGGGTCTCATCTGGGCTGTCTACGACGACGCCGACCTGCAGACGGCGGCCACGGAGCTGGCGCGGCGGCTCGCCGCAGGGCCGACGTACGGATACGCAAAGATCAAGCAGGCGCTCGACGTTTCTCTGGAGCACACTCTCGACGAGCAACTCGACCTCGAACGAGACCTGCAACGTGCGGCGGGGCGTTCGCACGACTATCAAGAGGGGGTGGCAGCCTTCATCGAGAAGCGCACCCCGCGGTTCGAGGGCCGGTGAGCGAGAGCGTGCCTGGCAACGATCGTGTCGTCGGCGTGCTCGGCGCAGGCACCATGGGGGCCGGTATCGCTCAAGTCGCCGCGGACGCGGGCCACCCGGTGCGTCTGTACGACGCGGACGGCACCGTCGTCGAGCAGGCGCTCACCGACGTGCGAGAACGGCTGGAGCGCTCCGTAGCCAAGGGCAAGCGGAGTCAGGGCGACGTGGACGCACTGCTGGGCCGTATCGCACCCGCCGCATCCCTCGAAGATCTGACCGATGCGGGCCTTGTGATCGAGGCCATCGTGGAGAACCTGGATGTCAAACGAGAGGTATTCGGACGCCTCGAGGAGCTCGTCTCGGCCGAGGCGGTTCTGGCCACCAACACCTCATCGCTCTCCGTCACGGCCATTGCGGCCGGGCTGCGCTCGCCCGGACGGGTAGTGGGCATGCACTTCTTCAACCCGGCGCCGGTCATGCCCCTCGTCGAGGTCGTCGTGGGCGCCGACTCCGACCCCGCCGCGGTGGAACTCGCACACGCAACCGCGGCTGCCTGGGGCAAGACTCCGGTGCGATGCACGTCGACGCCGGGGTTCATCGTGAATCGGGTCGCCCGACCCTTCTACGGCGAGGCGCTCCGCCTGCTCGACGAAGGAGTGGCAGACATCCCGACGATCGACGCCATCGTCACCGGCGCCGGCGGATTCCCCATGGGACCATTCACGCTCATGGATCTCGTCGGCCTCGACGTCAACCTCTCGGTCTCCAAGTCCGTCTACGCCCAGACCTTTCACGATCCCCGGTTCGCTCCCCACGTCCGCCAGCAGGCGAAGGTGGACGCCGGTCATCTCGGCCGCAAGACGGGTCGCGGTTGGTACGACTACTCCGAGGGCGCTCCCGACCTCGCTGCAGTTCCCCTGGCTGCGGGCCCACCGCCCCAGCAGGTGCGTGCCGACCACGACCCGCGGCTCGATTCGCTCGTGGATCGTCTCGAAGCGGCAGGTATCGAGGTCGAACGTGGTGGCGACGATTTCTTCCTCGAGGCCGACGGGGTACGGGTGTTGCCGACGGACGGTCGGCCGGCTGAGCTGCTGATGCTCGACCCGGATTCCCCGGATCGGCTGACGCTCGATCTCGTCCTCGATTGGAGAAGTGCGACACGTGTGGCGATCGCCGCCGGCGCACGTGTTTCCGAGTCGTCCATCGCCAAGGTGGCGGGGCTCTTCCAAGCCGCCGGTCTCGAGGTGTTCCACATCGGCGACGGCCCGGGCATGGTGCTGGCCCGCATCGTGGCTCAACTGCAGTCCGTGGCGGCGGATGCCGCCGCAGCGGGTGTGGCGACTCCGGAGGACATCGATACGGCGATGCGGCTCGGGACCAATTACCCCGGTGGCCCCTTCGAATGGGCGGATCGCTACGGCGTCGTTGGGACGATGATGGTGCTCGATGGGATCCGCTGGCTCTACGGCGAAGACCGATACCGCACGGCGCCCGCGATCAAGCGTGCCGTGTACTCCTCGCTCGCTTTGCGCGATGCCGCGAGACGCACTGTTTGACACAAGCACAACCCCACGACGACGACGGAGGAACCATGGCAACGGATTTCTACGACCGGCACGCTGAAACCCTGCAGACGGCACTGGGAACCATCCGAAGCCGGAGCTACTGGAGCCCGTACCCGGAGAGTCCCCGCGCCTACGGCGAGGATGCACCGGCCGCGGGGGAGGCGGCGTTCCAGGCACGACTCGGGCAGCCATTCGTCATCGACCAGCCTGCCGACGGGGTCATGAGCGTCGCCGAGTCGTCGCCGTACGGGATAGACCTCGGGGTCGAGTATCCCCGTTCCTCGGTCGACGACTTGCTCGCTGCAGCCGAAGCCGCCATGCCGGATTGGGCGGCGGCGACTCCACAACAGCGTGCCGGAGTGTGTCTCGAGATCCTCGACCGGCTGGCGAAGGCGAGCTTCGAGATGGCGCACGCCGTCATGCACACCACGGGTCAGGCATTTCTCATGGCCTTCCAGGCCGGCGGGCCCCACGCTCTCGACCGCGGTCTCGAGGCCGTGGCCTACGCCTACGCCGAGATGACCAGGTTGCCCCTCGCGATGCGGTGGGAGAAGCCACAGGGCAAGCGGGACCCCCTGGTGATCGACAAGACGTGGCGCATCAAGCCCCGCGGCATCGCCGTGACGATTGGTGTCTCCACGTTCCCGACGTGGAACGGCTATCCGGGGATCTTCGCCAGCCTCGTCACCGGCAACCCCGTTGTGGTCAAGCCCCACCCCGGGACCATCCTGCCACTGGCGATCTTCGTCGAGACGGCGCGGGCCGTTCTCGACGAGGCCGGATTCGATCCCAACCTCGTGACTCTGCTCGCCGACACTCCCGATGCGCCCATCGCCAAGGATCTGGTCCTGGACCGGCGGGTTCGGCTCGTCGACTACACCGGCGGCTCCACCTTTGGCTCGTGGCTCGAGGAGAACGTCTCGCATGCGCAGGTGTTCACCGAGAAGGCAGGGGTCAACTCGGTCGTCATCGATTCCGCCGAGGATCTCAAGGGCGTGTTTCGCAACCTCTCGGTCTCCATGACGATGTACTCGGGTCAGATGTGCACCACCCCGCAGAATGTGTACGTCCCGCGGGACGGCATCACGGTGGGCGACGGGCATGTGTCGTTCGACGAGGTGGCCGGCGGCCTCGCCGCAGCGATCGCCGGGCTGCTCTCCGACGATCAGCGCGCCGGAGACATTCTCGGGGCCATCAAGGGCGAGGCGACGCTGGAGCGGTTGGAGGCGGCCGCAGCCGATGGCGAGATGCTCCTCGAGCCGCGGGAGGTGAAGAACACCACGTTCCCGAACGCGGTCGTGCGGACACCGCTGATCGTGAAGGTCGACAGCTCCGATCGTGCCGCATACATGCGAGAGATGTTCGGACCGGTGGCCTACGTCATCGCCACCGACGGGACCGCCGACAGCCTGGCCCTGGCCACCGAGTCGGCCCAGCAGCACGGTGCCATCACCTGGCTGGTCTACGCCACCGACGAGGAGGTGATGCAAGCCGCCGAGGACGCCGCGGTCGACGCCGGTGTTTCGGTGGCGTTCAACCTCACCGGTGGCCTGTTCGTCAATCAATCGGCGGCGTTCAGCGACTTCCACGTGACCGGGGCCAATCCGGCGGGCAACGCCAGCCTGACCGATCCGGCGTTCGTCGCCGGCAGGTTCCGCATCGTCGGGGTGCGCAAGCCTGCATGATGCGGACGGTGTCACCATGGCCCGCATAGCGGAACGCCGTTCCGGACTCATGGCAACTGGCGTGCGCGATCTCTATGGTGGCGGCGCCCGCCACATCAGTCGTGATGGCCACGGAAGGGAGAGCCCATGACGGCGACGATGGACCGCCCTGGGGCGCCGGAGCTCGGCGCCGGGACCCCGACTGTTGCAAGCCGGGTCCGCGATTGGGCGCTCGCACGCCCCGATGCGGTTGCGATGCGCGAGAAAGACTTCGGAATCTGGCAGGAGATCACGTGGGCCGTGTTCTGGGACCAAGTGGTGACTGCCGCCCACGGTCTCCTGGCGCTCGGCGTCGATGTCGGAGACGTCGTTTCGATTCACTCCGAAGACCGGCCCGAGTGGGTGATCCTGGACATCGCCACCGTAGCGATTCGTGGCATCACTACAGGCATGTATCCCACCAATCCGACCGCCGAGGTCGAGTACCTGGTCAACGACTCGGGCGCAGTGGTTCACTTCGCCGAGGATCAGGAGCAGGTCGACAAAGTGGTGGAGCTGCCCGTCGAGCGCTTTCCCACGGTGCGCAAGATCCTCTACGTCGAACCTCGTGGCGTGCGCTCCTACGACGACGATCGGCTGATGTTCTGGGACGAGTTCATGGCACTCGGCGCCCGCCACAGGCAAGAACACGAAGGTGAGGTCGAACGTCGCATGGCGGAAGCGACGGACGAGGACGTGATGACGCTCGTCTACACCTCGGGCACAACCGGCCCACCCAAGGGCGCCATGCTCACCAACAAGAACGCCAACTTCGCCATGGACCTCGTGATCAACGTCGACGGCCGGCTGCCGGGCAATGTCAAGCCGGGACCGGAGGACCAGATCCTGACGTATCTGCCGCTGTGCCACGTGGCCGAGCGGATCTTCTCCACATGGACGATGGCGTCGTCGGGAACCGTGCTCAACTTCGCCGAGTCGATCGAGACGGTGCAGCTCAACCTGCGCGAGATCCAGCCCACGTTGTTCTTTGCAGTCCCCCGCATCTGGGAGAAGATCCACGCCACCGTGCTCATCCGGCTGCAGGATGCGACCTGGTTCAAGCGGCGGATCACGAAGCTTGGCCTGCGACTGGCCAACTACATCGGCAAGGAGCGCATCGCCAACGGGGGCAACCACACGTTGGGAAGCCGCCTGGCGTACGCCATCGGCAACCCGCTGCTCTTCCGGGCGCTGAAAGAGCGCATTGGATTGCGGCGCTGCCGGTGGGCCGGGTCGGGCGCTGCCGCCATCGCCCCCGAAGTCCTCGAGTTCTTCATGGGGCTCGGGCTCCACGTGGCCGAGCTGTACGGCATGACCGAGAACGTGGCTGTGGCCACCGTGAACTTCGTCGGTCGCATCAAGCTGGGCACCGTCGGCGAGCCGTACCCCCACATCGGGTTCCGCATCGACGAGCAGACCGGTGAGATCCAAACCAAGCACGATGGCGTGTTCAAGGGTTACTGGAACAAGCCCGAGCAGACGGCAGAGACGTTCACCGATGACGGCTGGTTGAAGACTGGCGACGTGGGTGAGTGGGTCGACGGCACGCATGTGAAGATCGTCGACCGCATCAAGCACATCATCATCACCTCCGGTGGCAAGAACATCTCACCGTCGGAGATCGAGAACAGTCTCAAGGCCTCGCCGTACGTCAAGGAGGCGATGGTGATCGGCGATGGTCGCAAGTACGTCACTGCCCTCATCGGAATCGAGCTCGACACGGTCGGCAACTGGGCGCTGCGCAAGGGCATCCCCTATACGACCTATCGCGATCTCTCCGAGAAGCCGGAAGTGATCGAGCTCATTCAGGGCGTCGTGAACGAGACGAACGAGAAGTTCTCCCGTGTCGAGCAGATCAAGAAGTTCCGCATGATCCCCAAGGAGCTCGACCACGAAGACGGCGAGCTGACCGCAACCCAGAAGCTCAAGCGAAGCGCCATGAAAGACATGTTCGCCGAACTAGTGGAGAGTATGTACTAGTGCAGCGCGCGAGCGCAGCGAGCGCACGTTGGAGCGGACCGTCGAGCCCGGGCAGGGCTCGAAAGGTCCGCGACGGTCGGCCGGAGGCCGACTTCTTCCGGGTGCAGGCCGGAGCGCAGCGGAGGCACGTTGGAGCGCCTCGTCGAGCCCGGGCAGGGCTCGTAAGAGGTGCGACCGTCGGCCGGAAGCCGACTGTTTTCCCGGTGCAGCGTGCGAGCGTAGCGGAGGCACGTTGGAGCGCTTCGTCGAGTCCGGGTAGGGCTCGAGAGGTCTGCGACGGTCGGCCGGAGGCCGCGGCTTGAGCGGTCTCGTCGTCATCGCACAATCCGCTGGAGCGTCGGGTTTCGATACGTTCCTCACCAAGCTCGTCGACGGGTTGGCGCTCGGTGCGATCTACGCCCTGCTTGCGGTTGGATTCGTCATCATCTTCAAGGCGACTCAGGTGCTGTCGTTTGCCCACGGCGCCATCGCTGCGGCGGGTGCCTATCTGGTCGCCTATACGGCAACCGTGCTCAACATTCCCGGCCGGTGGATTCCCGATGCGCCGGTCGCCCTGCAATGGGCGATCTCCGTGCTCGCCGGCATGCTGCTCGGGGCGCTCGTTGGCATCGTGATCGAGCGGATCTTCATTCGACCGATGATCGGCGAGCCACTGTTTTCGATCGCGATGATCACCATCGGCCTCGACATCGTGTTGCGCACCATCCTCGACGACCTACTCGGCCAGGGTGGCAATCTCTCGGTGGGTTCACCGTTCGAGATCACGAGCGTGTCCAACTTCGACGGCATCATCGTGCCACATTCCTACGTGGCCTCGATCGCCGTTGCGGTGGTGGTCGTCGGGACCATGGCGTACTTCTTCAGAACTCGTCTCGGCATAGCGATGCGCGCCACCGCCTTCGATCAGGAAGCCGCCATGGCACAGGGCATCTCAGCCGGCAGGATTTTCGCCATCGCTTGGGGGATCGGTGCGGCCCTGGCGGCGCTCGGCGGCGTGTTCGCTTCCATCCCGCCCCGCGGGTTCGGCGTCAACAGCACGACGGCATTCGTGGCGTTTCGCGCTTTCCCGGCCATCATCGTCGGCGGGCTCGACTCGATCGTCGGTTCTGTGGTTGGTGGCCTGCTCATCGGGGTGATCGAGGTGATGGCCGGCCACTACCTGGCCAGCTTCACCGACACGCTCGGTATCGGCTTCAACACGATCGTCGGGTATCTCGTGATGATGCTCGTCCTCCTGGTGCGGCCGTACGGCCTCTTCGGCACGGAGGAGATCCGACGAGTATGAGAGGTCGGCCACTCCTGTATGCCTCGTATGAGGCCGAACAGCGGATCTTCCCGACGGCGACCCAGCGCGTGCTCGGCGGGTTGTTGCTGCTCTTCCTGGTGTCGATTCCGTTCCGGGTCGTGCCCGGCTTCCAGTTCCTCGGCGATCCGGGTTGGTTGCGGATCCTGGACGAGGCATTCATCCTGCTCATCGCCGCACTGGGGCTGAACATCCTCACCGGCGTTGCCGGTCAGATCTCCCTCGGTCATGCCTTCTTCATGGGAGTGGGTGCGTACACCACGGTGGTGCTTGGTGGCGAAAGCACCGAAGCGGTCTGGGGGCTGGGCCTGCCGATGTGGATCTCTGTCGTCGTAGGTGGCATCGTCGCGGCAGTCGTTGGAATCATCGTCGCCCCGACCGCGGTGCGGGTGCGCGGTCTGTACCTGGCATTCGTGACCCTGGGACTCGTCTTCATCGGCCAGCATCTCTTCCGTAACTGGAACTCCGTCACCGGTGTGCCCGAGCTCGGTCGCGATTTCGCACCCTTCGAGCTGGCCCTGTGGTCGACGGACGGGCCCAAACTCGACTTCAGCATGGACGGCGATTGGTTCGGCGTCTTCCTCAGTCGCGAAGGCAAGGCCTATATCTTCTTGCTCATCGTTGCGGTGGCGTTCCTCGGTCTGGCAAAGAACCTGGCCCGCACCCGCATCGGGCGCTCGTTTGCCGCCATCCGGGACCGCGACATCGCCGCAGAGGTGATGGGGGTGAGCGAGGTCAAGGGAAAGACGCAGGCGTTCGCCATCTCGTCGTTCTACGCCGGAGTCTCGGGGGGCCTGCTCGGAATCTTCCTCGGCGGCGTACAGCCCGAAGCGTGGAACCTGTTGCTCTCGGTCGAGTTCGTGGCGATCGTCCTCATCGGAGGTGCCGGCACCGTCGCCGGGGTGGTGCTGGGCACGTTCTTCGTCGTCACTCTGCCGAGAATCGTGGAGAACTCGACGGCGTTCATGGCGGACCAGATCGCCGAAGGTGGATTCTTCGCCCCCATCGCCGACCTGATCATCGCCACCGAGCCCGCCGACTTCGGCTTAGTGTCACTGGAGGCGCAGGGACCTGGCTTGAGCGTTTTCCAGATGAACAACGTGATCTACGGTTTGCTGATCATCGCATTTCTGATCTTCGAGCCCCTTGGTCTCTACGGGGTTTGGATCCGCATCCGCAACTATTGGAAGGGCTGGCCATTCACCTACTGAGGTCTGCAGAGTTCCCCGCTTCGGCGTCCCGCCGGGACGGGGACATCAATGAAAGAGAAAGGAAGGGCACATGTCCCTGAGACGCAAGTTGCTGATCTTGGGATTCGTGTTCGCTCTCATCGCTGCCGCATGTGGCGGAGATGACGACGACACCGGCACGGAGACCACGACAGCGCCTGATGAGACGGCTGCTCCGGAGACGACTACGACGGCCGCCACCGAAGACACAACAGCCGAGACCACGACGACGGTCGGTGAGCCCGCGGCTGAGATCGCCACGGACATCGGTGTCACCGACACCGAGATCCGTATCGGTCTCCTTGCCGACCTCACCGGCGTGTTCTCTGGTCTCACCGTCGACATCGTCGACGCCCAGCTCGCATACTGGGAGAACGTGGTCAACGCCAACGGAGGCATCGCGGGTCGGATGGTTGTCCCGGTCGTCGAAGACACGACGTACAACGTGGACCAGCACCAGGAGAAGTACACCAAGATCGTCGACGACGTGGTGGCATTCTCCAACTCGACCGGTTCGCCGCACACGGCCGAGATCCTCGACGATCTCGCCAGCGACAACGTGCTGGCGATCCCGCTCTCGTGGTACTCGGGTTGGGCCGACCCCAACTTCGACGGTGGTCTCACCTTCGAGCAGGGCACCAACTACTGCCTCGAGGGCATGAACATGACCCAGTGGCTGAGCGAGAAGCACGAGGCCGACACCGGTGAGAAGCCAACCCTCGCCATCGTCACCCGCCCCGGCGACTACGGGCAGGATGCGGCTGCGGGCGTCAAGTACGCCGCCGAGCAGCTCGGTGTCGAGGTCGTGTGGGACGGCGAAGGTGCGATCGTGCGCGACTCGGGCGGCAACTTCGACCCGACGTCGATCGTCACGTCCATCCTGCAGAACCAGCCGGACTGGGTGTGGGTCACCAGCGCTCCGAGCGAGCTCGCACCGATCATGGGTGGCGTGATCTCCCAGGGCTTCACACCCCAGTGGACCGGCTCTGTGCCGAGCTACGACTTCCGTTTGCTGGACACCGAGCTCGCCCCGGCGCTGACGGCCTATTACTGGCAGACCGGCTACTACGTGCCGTGGGGTACCGACGTGCCGGGCATGGCGGACATCACCAACGTGCTCACCGAGGTCTATCCGGACCGCCGGCCCTCCGATGCGTTCATCATCGGCTGGACGGAGGCACGCCAGATGGAGCAGATCCTGCGGCAGGCTGCAGCCAACGGTGACTTGACGCGGGCCGGTGTGATCGAGGCCGCCAACACCATCGAGAGCATTCAGCTCGACGGTGCAGGCCCCGATCTCAACTACCGCGGCACGCCCAACGACTACGTCATCCGCGAGATCGACATCTTCAAGCCCAACGCCGAGGCCTACGTGGCGGCGGGTGGTGCCGATCAAACGCTGTCGACCGCCCCTGAGGGTGGGACGACGGGTTCCGACCTCGTCGAGAAGTCGTATACCGGCAGCCTGGTTGCCGGGTTCGATTTCACGGGAGCATGCTGGACCCAGGAGGCAGGCAGCACCATCGGAGGCTGAAACAGGTGAGTGTTGGGGGTGGGTGTCCACCCCCAACGCGTAGTCTTTCACCCGCAGCCCGTCGCCGGCCGAGCCGGGTGCGGGCTGCTGGAGACGGATTGCGCCACAATCACAACGAACGAGGGACAGACGAAAGAACGCGATGCTGGAAGTAGCCAACCTCGAAGTCGTGTACAACGACGTGGTGCTGGTGTTGCGTGGGATCTCACTCGAGGTGCCAGACGGCAAGATCGTCGCACTGCTCGGCGCCAACGGCGCGGGGAAGACGACGACGATCCGAGCGATCACCGGGTTGCTCGACGTCCACGAAGGCGACATCACCAAAGGCCACGTGCGGTGGCAGGGTGAGGACATCCACGACAATCTCCCGTCGTCGATCGTACGGGCCGGCATCACCCAGGTGATGGAAGGCCGCCGGATCTTCGCCGAGATGACGGTCGACGAGAATCTCCGCACGGGTGGCTACACCAACAGGGCCGCGGCCAACGCCGCGCTCGACCGTGTGATGACGCTCTTCCCCGTCCTCGCCGAACGGCGCAAGTCGACGGCGGGCTATCTGTCCGGGGGTGAGCAGCAGATGCTCGCCATCGGCCGAGCCCTGATGGCCGATCCACAGCTGCTGATCCTCGATGAGCCGTCGCTCGGTCTGGCACCGATGCTCGTGCAACAGATCCGCGACATCATCGTGGAGATCAACAAGCAGGGAACGTCGGTGCTGTTGATCGAACAGAATGCGAACATGGCGCTTTCGATCGCCGACTTCGGCTACATCATGGAAACGGGCAAAGTGGTCATGGATGGCGACCCGCAGAAGCTGCTCAAGGACGAGGACGTCCAGGAGTTCTATCTCGGCCTCCACGCCGAGGGTGATCGAAAGAGCTTCCGGGACGTGAAGCACTACAAGCGCAGGAAGCGATGGCTGTCATGATGTCGGCCGTTTCAGCCGAAGCACGCGGAGCTTCCCCCACAGACTCCCCCTTCTGTTGTTCTGTTGGGGGGCCCGCATGAGTCATCTGGTCGAGTTCCGGGGGGTCTCGCTTTCGTTCAAGGGAGTGAAGGCGCTCACGGATGTGAGCTTCCACGTGGACGACGGCGAGCTGTTCGCCATCATCGGCCCGAACGGAGCGGGCAAGACCTCGACGTTCAACTGTCTGAACGGCGTGTACAAACCGCAGGAAGGCGACATCCTGTGGGAGGGCGAGAGCATCCTGGGAATGAAACCCCACAAGGTCGCCGAGCTCGGGATCGCCCGGACGTTCCAGAACATCGAGCTCTTCGCCCACATGACCGTGATCGAGAACCTCCTCCTCGGCCGCCACGTGCGCACCGACGTCGGTTGGCTCTCCGGCAGCTTCTGGTTCGGCAAGGCCAAGGGCGAGGAGATCGACAACCGGGCCAAGGTCGAGGACATCATCGACTTGCTGGAGATCGAGAGCTGGCGCAAGTATCCCGTGGCGCTGCTGCCCTACGGCATCCAGAAGCGAGTCGAGCTGGGCCGTGCGCTGGCAATGGAGCCCCGGCTGTTGTTGCTCGACGAGCCCGTCGCCGGCATGAATCTGGAGGAGACCGAGGACATGGCGCGGTTCATCCTGGACATCCGGGAGGAGCTGGGGATCGCCATGATCCTGGTCGAGCACGACATGGGGCTGGTCATGGACATCGCCGACCGGGTGATGGTGCTCGACTTCGGTACCCCCATCGCCACGGGACTCCCCGCCGAGATCCAGCGTCATCCCGAGGTGATTCGCGCCTACCTGGGCGAGGAGTTCGAGAGCGCCGACCTCCAACACGCCGAAGAGGTGGTCGAGTCGAGTCGAGACGTGTAGTCGTCCCAGCGTCGCTCCGAACGCGCGATGATGGCAGCACGATGAGGGAAGAAGGGTTCGGCGATGCCTGTCTTCGAAATCATCTTGCGGTTGGTGCTTGCCGCAATCTGTAGCGGCTTGATCGGGTTCGAGCGCGAGGCCGCACAAAAGGCAGCGGGTCTGCGCACGCACACCCTCGTCGGTGTAGGGGCCGCCACCTTCGCCATCATCTCGATCGTGGGGTTTGAGGGCGGCGACGAGAGTCGCGTCGCGGCCCAGGTGGTGACGGGAATCGGGTTCCTCGGTGCGGGAGCCATCTTCCGCGAAGGCGCAATGGTGACGGGACTCACGACAGCCGCGGGATTGTGGGCCGTTGCCGCGATCGGCCTGGCGGCAGGCTCAGGGTCCTACCTGGTGGCAGTCATCGGCACCGTTGTCGTGATGCTCGTTCTGCTCGCCCTGCGCGGGGTCGACGCAGCCGTTGCGCGGCGGCTGGCGAGGCCCCGACCGTCCCTGCGGATCCACCTGGTGAGCGCCAACGCCTTGAGCGGCGTGCTCAAGTTCGTTCGCAAGCTCGATGCCGACGCCACCCAGGTCGACTTCCAGCGTGGAAGCGACGACAAGTGTGCCGTCATTGTCGCCGTTGATCCCGACCAGGCCGAGATGATCTCTGAGATGCTCGCGGTTCACAAGGGCGTCCAAGAGGTCGAAACGCTCAACGTGCTGTATCGCCCTCCCGGGGAGTCGACTCCCGGACCGGGCGGCTGAAATCGCCTGCGAGCCGATTCGTGACACTTCGGTATCTCGCCCAGTCGAGGACTTCGATGCGAGCCGAGGTCCCGGCCTTCACGTGGCGAGACCCTCCGTTCACTTCTGCGCGAGTCCGTATCGTGCGAAGTCGTTAGGGTCTCACACGTGATCGGTGAGTATGACCGCTGGCTCTTCGAAGAGGGTACGCACGTGGACCTCCACGACGTGCTGGGAGCCCACGTGCACTCCGGTGGCACGCGATTTCGGGTCTGGGCGCCCAACGCCCAGCGCGTCACCGTCATCGGTGACTTCAACGGCTGGGACCCCTGGGCCAACGACATGGAGCGGATCGACGCCGGAATCTGGGAGCTCGACATCTCCGGCGTGGGCGTGGGGCAGCGGTACAAGTTCCACATCGAGCGCAACGGGTGGTCCGCCGACAAGGCCGACCCGATGGCGTTGCACAGCGAGGTTCCACCCGGCACGGCGTCGGTGACCTGGATCCTGGACTACGAGTGGGGCGACGGCGACTGGATGGCGGAGCGCGGTGCCCGGCAGACAGCCGACGCACCGATCGCGATCTATGAGCTGCATCTCGGGTCGTGGCACGGACCCACTCGCTACCGCCAGATCGCCGAGCCGCTGGTCGAGTGGGTGCAACGCCAGGGCTACACCCACGTCGAGCTGCTGCCTCCGATGGAGCATCCCTTCTATGGCTCGTGGGGCTACCAGACGGCGTCGTACTTCGCACCGACATCGCGCTACGGCGCCCCGCAGGATCTGATGTACCTGATCGACAGCCTGCACCAGGCCGGTATCGGTGTTCTGCTCGACTGGGTGCCGTCGCACTTCCCGATGGATGGCCACGCCCTGATCCACTTCGACGGAACCCACCTGTACGAGCCCGCCGATTGGCGCATCGGCTATCACCCGGACTGGGGATCGGCGATCTTCGACTACGGACGTCCCGAGGTTCGGTCCTTCCTCACCTCGAGCGCCAACTTCTGGATCGACCGCTATCACGTAGACGGGCTGCGTGTCGACGCTGTGGCGTCGATGCTGTACCGCGACTACTCCCGGCAGGAGGGCGAGTGGATCCCCAATGAGTTCGGGGGACGCGAGCATCTGGAGGCCATCGGGTTCCTCCGGCATCTCAACGAGAGCCTCTACACGCGGCATCCCGGGATCCAGACGATCGCCGAGGAGTCGACGGCGTGGCCCCTGGTCTCTCGCCCGGTGTCGATGGGTGGACTCGGGTTCGGTTACAAGTGGGACATGGGGTGGATGAACGACACGTTGCGGTACATCGCCCGCGATCCCGTGCACCGCAGGTTCCACCACACCGAGCTGACGTTTCGTGCCATGTACGCCGGGCAAGAGAACTTCGTGCTCCCGCTGTCGCACGACGAAGTGGTCCATGGCAAGGGGTCGCTGGTAGGCAAACAAGTGGGCGACGAGTGGCAGCGCTTCGCCGGTCTGCGTCTGCTCCTCGGTCATCAGTGGACGACACCCGGGAAGAAGCTGCTCTTCATGGGGGGTGACTTGGCGATGCCCGCCGAGTGGAACCACGACACGGGTCTGCCGTGGCACCTCCTCGACGACCCGCAGCACGCCGGCGTTGCGGGCTGGGTGGCCGATCTCAACCGGGTCTACCGAGACGAGCCGGCGATGCACAGATCCGACGACAGACCCGACTGGTTCCGCTGGGTCGTCGCCGACGATGCGGCCGCAAGCACGATCGCGTTCGTACGGTACGCCGACGGCGCACGCCCGCTGCTCGTGGTGTCGAACTTCACCCCCGAGGTGTGGACGGGGTATCGGTTCGGCGTCCCCCAGGGCGGTCATTGGGAGGAGCTGCTCAACGGCGACGCCGAGGATTACGGCGGTTCCGGGGTGGGTAACCTCGGCGGCGTGGATGCGCAGGCCATCGAGTCACACGGATACGACTGGTCGCTGGTCATCGATGTGCCGCCATTGGCCACCGTGATTCTCGCTCCCGCAGCGGAGGCGGAATGACGGGGCGGGTGCGGCCGCATGTGCTCTCGATGGTGCTGGCAGGGGGCGAGGGCAATCGCCTCATGCCCCTCACGAAGGATCGAGCCAAGCCGGCTGTGCCGTTCGGTGGCCACTACCGCCTCATCGACTTCGCTCTCTCCAACCTGGCGAACGGCGGCTACCGCCGTATCGTCGTACTCACGCAGTACAAGAGCCACAGTCTCGACGTGCACCTGTCGCGCACATGGAGGTTGTCGACGCTGCTCGGCAACTACGTCTCTGCCGCCCCCGCCCAGATGCGGGCCGGCAAACGTTGGTTCTTGGGCTCGGCGGATGCGATCTACCAGAACCTCAACCTGATCGCAGACGAGCGGCCCGAGTACATCTTCGTGTTCGGAGCCGATCACATCTATCGCATGGATCCGAGCCAGATGCTGGAGCATCACATCGACACCGGTGCGGGTGCGACCGTCGCTGCCCACCGGGTGCCGATCGAGGAGGCACATCAATTCGGCGTCATCGAGCGAGGCTCCACCAGCAAGATCGAGGCCTTCAAGGAGAAGCCGTCCGATCCCGGGCCGCTTCCCGAAGACCCGACCCAGGCATTCGTGTCGATGGGCAACTATGTGTTCGACGCCGACGTGCTCGTTGACCTCGTCCAGGAGGACAGCAAGGACGAGGGCTCGCGGCACGACATGGGCGGCGATCTCATTCCCAAGCTCGTCGAAGCAGGGGAAGCGCATGTCTACGACTTCACGCTCAACGAGGTTCCAGGCGCCACCGAGCGGAGCTCAGGCTATTGGCGCGACGTCGGGACGCTGGATTCCTACTTCGATGCCCACATCGATCTCGTCGACATCGATCCGATCTTCAACCTCTACAACCACGAGTGGCCGATCTACACCGATCATCGTTCTCTCGCCCCGGCAAAGATCGTCGCGGCCGGGCAAGCCGGAGCGGGTGAGGTGCGCGACTCGATCC
Source organism: Acidimicrobiia bacterium (assembly GCA_965216945.1). GTDB lineage: Bacteria > Actinomycetota > Acidimicrobiia > Spongiisociales > UBA5794 > DATHZQ01. The sequence goes on from CBDCGU010000003.1 coordinate 2,803,038, forward strand.
TCTCCAACGGGGTCATCGTGTCAGGGTCCTACGTCCGGTCCTCGGTGCTCTCACCGCAGGTGCAGGTCGAAGGGGGTGCCACCGTCGAGCGCTCAGTGTTGCTCAACGGCGTCACCGTCGGCCCCGGTGCGGTGGTGCGGAACGCCATCATCGACAAGAACGTCCACGTACCGGCCGGCGCGGAGATCGGCGTCGATGCCGATCTCGACACCACCCGCTTCACCGTGTCCGACAATGGCATCGTGGCCATTCCCAAGGGCGAGGTGATTTGATTTCGCCCGGGGCGGGTTTCGCCCGAGGCGGGCCTCGGGCGAGTCTCAGGCGTCGGCCCTTCGGGCCGGCTGTCTTTTGCTCGTCGCAGCAACGAGTGGCGCAACGAGAGCTGAGGGGGAGGCGCGGAGCTTCCCCCTCAGACTCCCCCTCCTGCGTCGCTTCGGTTTGGTCGCCGCCCTCAGAGTTCCCCTCGTGGGTGGCTTCGGGTTGGTCGGCGGTTCAGGGAAGCATGGATTCGTAGACGTCGATCTGTGCCGCGGCGGGGGCTCGCCAGGTCCAATCTGTGGTCATGCCGCGCTGCTGGATTCCGCGGCGACGTTGTGGAGAGCGCCAGCCGCGTATGGCGCGGTGAAGGGCGTCCAGGAGGGGAAGCGGCTCCGGGGAAGCCGCCACGAACCCGGTGCCGTGCTCGATGTCGGCGTCAGCGTCGATGACCGTGTCGACGAGGCCGCCGACGCCGGTGACCACCGGGATCGTCCCGTATGCCATCGCTTGCATCTGTGCCAGGCCGCAGGGTTCGAAGCGGCTCGGCATGAGGAAGAGGTCGGAACCGGCAAAGATGCGATGAGCGAGCGGCTCATCGAAATCATTGATGAAGGTGACACGGTTGGGGCGTTCCGCCGCAGCCCACCGGGCACCTTCGGCCAGGCTTCGTTCCCCGGAGCCCAGCAGTACGAGCCTGGCGGGCAGGCGGTCGAGATATGTGGCCAGGTCGAGAGCGAGGTCGACTCCCTTCTGCCACGTCAGCCGTGTCACCATTCCGATGAGCGGGCTACGTTCGGCCGGCCAGCCGAGCTCGCCGAGCAGCGCACGCCGGGATGCCGTCTTGCCTGCCAGGTCTTCGGCGCCGTAGGCGGCGACGATGTGATTGTCGACCTGCGGGTTCCACTCGGCGTCGTCGATTCCGTTGAGGATCCCGATCAAGTCGTCGCTCCTGGCGCGCAGCGCCGCGTCGAGTCCGGCGCCGTTGGCGGGCGCCTGAATCTCGCGGGCGTAGTTGGGGCTGACGGTGACGACTCGGTCGGCGACGGCGATCGCCCCGGACAGGGGGTTGGTTGTGCCGTACCATTCGAAAGCCTCCGGACGGTGGGTCATCACATCGAGCCAGCCGAGATGCGTCGCACCTTGGTATGCCAGGTTGTGGATGGTCAGGGCGGAAGGACGGGGTCGTTGTTGGAACCCCAAGGCGGCGGCTGCGTGCCAGTCGTTGACGTGCAGGACGTCGACTTCGAGCGTCTCCGCCAATCGGGCGACGGCAGCGGCAAACGCCATGAAGCGGAAGTCGTTGTCGTGCCAGCCACGACCATTGCTGTCCGTGTACGGGTGCGGCCGCTGTATCGCCGGTGTGGCAACCGCGATGAGCTTCACGCCGCGCCCCACCGTGCCGCGGCGGTAGGTCGTGATCCCCACCCAGGCCGGCATGTCGAGCGGCCGGGGGGCTTCCAGTGCGATGTCGAGGGTCCCGTAGTCGGGGATGGCGACGGTGACCTCGACTCCGGCATCGTGGAGTGCCTGCGCCATGCCGGCGGCGGCGTACGCCAGCCCTCCAACGCGCACCAGCGGGGTGAGCTCGGACGTCGCAAACAGCAGCTTCACCCCGGACCTCGCTGTTCGAGGACGATGAGCCCGAATCCCGCCACATTCACCACGCTCTCCGCAGCCAGCGGAGCCGGCTCGGCGAGCGGCTGGGCTGTATCGATCAGTCGAACCCAGCTGGTCGAACCGAGACCGGCGGGCAGTTGGAAGTCGACCGCATCGTGGCCTGAGTTGAAGAGCACGAGCAGGCTGGCTGCATCTTCGTCGCCGGTCGCCTTCCCGTTGAGGAACATGCCGACCGCGTGCTGTGTCGGCTGCTGCCAGTCGCCGACCGTCATTGCATCGCCGTCCGGTGCGATCCATGCGATGTCAGGGGTGCCGTCGTGTGCCGGCTGCCCGGTCAGCCACCGGGGGGAACGGAGCACCGGGCTCCGCTTGCGCAGGTCGATCACGCGGGACACGAACGCAACGAAGTCGTCGGGGGTCCCCCAGTGGTACCACGAAGTCTCATTGTCCTGTGCGTATGCGTTGTTGTTGCCTTTCTGGGTGCGGCCCAACTCGTCGCCACCGAGGAGCATCGGGACTCCCTGGGACAGCAGCACCGTCGCCACCATGCTGCGTCGCCGCCGGTTGCGTAGCTCGACGACCGAAGGGTCGTCGCTCGGGCCCTCCACGCCGGTGTTCCACGAGCGGTTGTCGCCGTGACCGTCCGTGTTTCCCTGACCGTTGGCATGGTTGTGCTTCTGCTCGTACGAGACCAGGTCGGCGAGGGTGTAGCCGTCATGGCTCGTGACGAAGTTGATCGAAGCGGTTGCCGGCCGCCGTCTCGAGAACACATCGGCGCTTCCCGTGACCCGTGAGGCAAACTCCCCGAGGGCTCCCTGCTTGGTGCGCCAGAAGTCGCGGACCAGGTCGCGATACCGGTCGTTCCACTCGCGCCACTCGGCGGGGAATCCGCCAAGCCGGTAGCCGCCGGGTCCCACGTCCCAAGGCTCGGCGATCAGCTTGACGCGCCCCAACACCGGATCTTGGTGCACCAGCTGGAGGAACGGCGCACCCGAGTCGAACGCCAGCCGGTGGCGTGCCAGCGTGGAGGCCAGATCGAACCGGAACCCATCAACGTGGTATCGCTCCACCCACAGACGCAGGCTGTCGGCGATCATGCGCAGAGTGGCTGGGTGGTCGGTGTTGATCGTGTTGCCAACGCCCGCATAATCGAGGTAATGGCGGGGGTCTTCGTCGCTCAGCCGGTAGTACGCCTGATTGTCGATGCCGCGATGACAGAGGTTCGGTCCGAGATGGTGGGACTCGCCTGTGTGGTTGTACACCACGTCCATGATCACCTCGAGGCCGGCGGCATGGAGTCGCTTCACCATCGTCTTGAACTCGTCGACCTGCCTTCCTGGAGAGGTCGCGTATTCGTGGTGGGGAGCGAAGTACCCGATGGGCTGGTAGCCCCAGTGGTTGCGTAGTCCCCTGCGCACCAGGGCGTGGTCGTGAACGAACTGCTGGACAGGCAGCAACTCGACCGCGGTGACGCCCAAACTCAGGAGATGTTCGATCACCGGTGGCGATGCCACGCCGAGGTAGGTGCCGCGCTCTGCCTCCGGCACGTCGGGATGGAGCATCGTCAGTGACTTGACGTGGGTCTCGTAGATGATGGTGTCGGCCCAGGATGTGCCGGGTGAGCGATCGTTCCCCCAATCGAAAGCATGATCCACAACGACACAGCGGGGCATTGCGGATGCGCTGTCGTGTGGCTCGGGGGCGTCGGGGTCCTGCACGGTGAATCCGTAGACCGCCCGGTCCCACTCGACGTTGCCGTCGATGGCGGCGGCGTAAGGGTCGATCAACAGCTTCGCCGGGTTGCACCACATGCCCTTGTCGGGCGCCCACGGGCCGTCCACCCGCAGTCCGTAGCGAGCGCCTGGCCCGACACCCGACAGGTGGCCGTGGTGCACCGGCCCGCTGCGGTCGGTGAGCCAGTACTGGGTCTCGGCACCGTCGTCGTCGAACACGCACACGGCGATCGACTCGGCGACGTCGGAATGCACGGCGAAGTTGGTGCCGGCCCCGTCGTAGGTCGGTCCGAGTGGGTACGGTCGGCCTGGGCTCAGTCGAGTCATCGTTCGGCGAGGCTACCCGGCGGCATGTCGCTCGATCACGCCACAGGCGTGATGTGCACGGTGCCGGTGAACAGGCCGCACACGCGGCCGTCACGTCGGGTGATGGTGATGCGATACGTCCCCAGTGTGCGTCCGCGGGTGGCCTCCTCTGCGACGGCGGTGAGGACGTCACCGCGACGGGTTGCCGCCGTCAGCACCAGATGCGTGTCGATCGCCACGGCACGATCACCCGCCGCGTTAGACGCCAGTGCGAAGGCGCAATCGGCCAACGAGAACATCGCTCCACCGTGCGTCACGGCGTAGAAGTTCTCATGGTCCGGCGACAGCGGCATCTCGACCACGACCCGCATGGGATCGTCTGCGACGAGTCGCATTCCCAGCTTGGCCGCATAGCGGTCCCGGGCAAACAGCTCCCTGATCCGTCCGGAGCGGTCCGGCACTAGAACTGAGTTCGGGTCCGCTTGGCCATTCTTCGGCACCCTCCTAGCGTCCTCGGGTGCCTGCCATCATTCGTAGGCACACTTCTACGGCCGGGTGGTGCGATCGACCAGCTTCCATGCCGCCGGGAGGAGGAGCCCTGCCAGCACGATCTTGAGGAGATCACCGGGGATGAAGGGCACGCTGCCGAGGGCTGCCGCTTCCGTCCACGGCACGTCGAGGCTCGCAGCCAGCCACGGCACGCCGAGCACGTGGATGAGGACGCTACCCAGCAAGAACGCTGGGATGGCGGTGATCACGACCCGATCCTGGCGGCGCTCCGCCAATGCACCCACGATCCACGCGGCGACGATGAATCCGACCAGATATCCGCCGGTGGCGCCCTGCACGACGGTCCAACCGGATGTTCCACCCGCATAGAAGGGCAACCCGACCGCACCGAGGAGCAGGTACAGACCTTGGCTGGCGGCGCCGGCGGTTGCTCCCAGCGAAGCTCCTGCCAGGAGCACAGCGAAGGTCTGGCCTGTGATCGGGACTGGGGTGAAAGGCAGCGGGATCACGATCTGGGCGGCGAGCGCCGTCAGCAAGGCAAACCCGACCACGAGCGCGGTGGTGACCGCAGCCGAGCGGGGTAGGACGGCGCCGCTGAGCACCGGGGAGGGGATCGTCGTCTGCACGGAACTTCCTCTCGTCTGAAACTCGCCGGGATTCTATCGTGGCGGCATGCGGGGGACCGAGATGGGACGAATCGCCCGACTGCTGGCGGTGTGGCTGCTGGCCGGATTGCTGTTTGCACCGGCCGCGGGCGCCCAGCACGACGAAGCACACGCCGAATCCGTGCAGGTGCCGGGACCCTTCACCAGCCGGCAGCCCGTCGACGATCCCGACCAGGCGACAGGCAGATTGGTCGGTACGATCCGAATCCCATCGATCGACGTGGACGAGATCGTGCGTTCTGGTGTCGCGCTGAGCGTCATCGATCAGGGTCCGGCACACTGGGTCGGCACCGCCGGAGCCGGCGAGGCCGGCAACGTGGTCATCGCCGGCCATCGCACAACCCACAGCGCACCCTTCCGCCATCTCGACAAGCTCGAGGCGGGCGACCTCATCTATTTGACCAACTCTTGGGGGTTCGACGTCATGTACCGCGTGACCGAGACGTTCATCGTCGAACCCGATGCGATCTGGATCACGTACCCGACGACGCAGCCGACGCTGACGATGTTCGCCTGTCATCCCCTCGGCTCGGTGGCCCAGCGCATCGTCGTCCGCGCCCAACTCGTGGGCGGTCGTCTCCTCGCGTAGGTTTTCGATCTCGGCGGGCCTCGATCGAGTTTGTGTGGTGCGGCTGCGCCGCGCTGTGTTGTTGGTGGGGTGCACCGCACGGGTCGCTGCACCCCACATCGAGGGGGTTCCGCGGAGCTCCACCCCCTCGAGCACCCCCACACCCGCCCGAAGGCTGCGCGTTTCGAGGGACTTGGGGCGACGAGCGGAGCGATGTCGGGAGGGGAGTCTGAGGGGAAGCTCCGCGCCTCCCCTCAGATCTCGTCGCAGCCACTTGTTGCTGCGACGAGCAAAGACAGCCGGCCCGAAGGGCCGACAACCAAACTCGACCCCGAGCGAATGCTCGGGGGTGAAACAAATGCCTTGGTCGCTCAATAGTCACTGTCGCTCTGTACCATTCCGCAAATGGATTCCACCGATCTGTCCCTTGGTCCGGCGGACGGCGCCGTCATCGTCGAGCCGGTCGACCCGTGGGCAGACGTCCCCGACGAGTTGCGACCGACGCCAAAGCTTCCGAAATGGCCGTTCGTGGTGGCCGGGATCATCCTCCTCATCGGTGCGGCGATCGCCGTGGCCTGGCCCATCAACGTCCCGTACTACGCCCTGTCGCCGGGACCGGTGAACGACACCAGTGACTTCGTCATGGCAGCCGGTGCTGCGGGAGAGGAGGGGGGAGATCTGTTCTTCCTCACGGTGTCCCTGCGTGAGATCAATGCGCTGGAGTACGTGGGTGCGGTACTGGACGAAGAGGTGGATCTGAGCCCGCGCGAGAACATCCGCCCTGCCGGAGTGTCGCAAGACGACCTCCGGCAGCAGAACATCGACCTCATGGCCACCTCGAAGCTCAATGCCAAGTTCGTGGCGCTCACGCAGCTGGGCTACGAGGTGACGTTCATCGGCTCGGGCGCCGAGGTCAACTCGGTAGTCGAGGGTTCCGCGGCAGAAGGACTCATCGAGGTGGGCGACCTGATCACGGCGGTCGACGGGGAGCCCGTGGAGTTCTCCGAGGATGCGGTGGAGTTGATCGGGGGGCGCAGCCCCGGTGAGGTCGTTGCCGTCACCCTCGATCGAACCACTCCCGACGGCGACGTCGAGACTCTGACGGTCGAGGTGACGCTCAAGCCGTTCCGATTCATCGATGACGACGGCGTGGTGCAGGAGGAGCCGGAGCGTGGCATGGTCGGTGTGCTGCTGGTGAACGGACCGACCGAGGCCGAGTTCCCTGTGGATGTCGAGATCGATTCCCAGAACATCGGTGGACCGTCTGCAGGGCTCATGTTTGCCCTGGAGATCATGAACCAGCTCACCGAAGAGGATCTGACGCGCGGTCACCGCATCGCCGGCACCGGCACCATCGCCGCCGACGGGACGGTGGGTGCGATCGGAGGTGTCCGTCAGAAGGTGTTCGGCGCCATCGACGTGGGTGCGGCGTACGTTCTCGTGCCCGCCGGTAACTATGAGGAAGCCGTCGATGCTGCTGGCGACCGGATCGTTGTCGTTCGTGTCGCCACGATCGACGATGCCGTGACGTTTCTCGAGTCGCTGGAGCCTGCTTCCGGGGCGTAGCGGCCCTCCCATTGTCGGTGAATCGGGGAGTTCCTCGGGTATCGTCGCCCAATGGACGCCGATCCGACCGCCGACGCCGTTCGCAAACGCTCGTTCAGTGCGGCGTTGCGCGGCTACGACCGCACCGAGGTGGATCGATTCCGTGAGGAGATGGCGACCCGGATCGGTGAGCTCGAATCCCAGCTGAGCGACGCCGGCGCACGCCTGAGGCAGCTCGGTATCGACGACGTCCCGCTGCTGAGCGACGAGCTCGCCAAGGTCGGGGCGGACATCGATTCCATTCTCGAAGAGGCGCGTCGCACCGCAACGGACATGCGAGAGCGTGCCCGTCGAGATGCCGACGAGTGGCGATCGGCGGCTGAGGCCGCCGCCGCGGCCATGCGCACCGAGGCTCAGGAGGTCGCCGAGCAACTCCGGGGCCATGCGTGGCGCGAGGGCACCGATCTCCTGGATCTTGCTCAGGAGGAGGCAGAACGTCTCGTCGCCGCCGGCCGGCAGGACGTGCTGTTCATACGCGCCGAGGCTGAGCGGGAGGTGCTCCGACTCACCGGGGAGGCGCGTCGAGAGGCCGAGGATCTGCTGCGCAACGCCAGGGCCGAAGCCGATCGCCTCGTCGCCGATGCGGACGCCGAAGCGGGGCAGATCGTCCAGGAGGCGCAACGCTCCGTCCAAGGCGCACTGGAGCGCACGAGGACGCTCGAAGCTCGGCGCGCCGAGCTACTCGAAGAGATCGACTCCACGCGGCTGACCCTCGAGGCCATGCAGCGAGGTACCGTCGAGGCGCAGCGTGTTGTCCGACCCGGCCAGGAGCCGCCCGAGTTGGAGTGGCCGGAGGACCAGGACGACGGTGCGGTGAAGATCGTCGCTCCAACGCCGCAACTCATCAGCGGCCCCATCGATGCCGACGAGCTGGTGGCCGAGGTGGAGCAACTGCGCTCCGCCCGCCCCGAGCCGGAGCCGGAACCGCCGCCGGAGGTGGAGCCCGAACCCGTACCGGAACTCGAACCTGTACCGGAACCCGAACCCGCTGCAGATCTGGAGCTCGAGCCTACGGCACAACCGGAACGCGAGCCTGCACCGAAGCCTGAGCTCGAGCCAGCGCCGGAGTCCGAGCCTGCGGCACGACCGGAACGCGAGCCTGCACCGAAGCCCGAGCCCGCTGCGGATCTGGAGTCCGAGGCTGCGGCGCAACCGGAACGGGAGCCTGCACCGGAGCCTGAGCCTGACGAGGAGAACGAGGCGTTGGCGGGGTTGTTCGCCCAGTTGCGCACGCCCACCGAGCCGGCGCCCATCGAGGAGCCTGCGGCCGCCGCCGGGGACCGAGACCCCGGCACCACGGTCCCGGCGCCGGAGCCCCCAGTACCGCCACGGGTGGCAACGTCCGGCCCCGCCGGGGAAGGGGCATTCGAACTGCGCGACCGGCTGCTGCTGCCGATCGAGAACCGAGCGCTGCGTTCCGTCAAGCGCCACCTCGTCGAGCTGCAGAGCCACGTCCTCGAAGAGTTGAGAACCGCCCGGGGTAAATGGTCACCCGATCCCGACGAGTTCCTTGCGGAGATGAGCGACGACATCGTGCTGATGCGGCAGGAGGCGCATGCCGCCGGTGGGGTCGCCGCGGGTGAGCTGACCGGCCGCACCTCCATCGATGTGACCGCCCCTCCTGGTAACCCCGCCACCCGTGAGTTCGCCGAGTCATTGATTGCCGCCGTGGCAGCAGCACACGAGCGTGCGGTTCGGGACGAGGCAGGCGCCCGCGAGCTGGCGTCGGCCGTGTCCCGTGTCTTCCGGGCGTGGCGGACGGACGAGGCGGAGCGGCGACTCCGCAGCGCGTCGTACCGGGCCTACCACGAAGGGCTCGTGGCGGGCTTTGCCGCCGCCGGCGTGGCAGCAGTCACGGCCGTCACCACCGGCCGTCCGTGTGCCGAGTGTCCCGCCGGTGCGGAGTGGGCGCCGGGAGGCGACCTGCCTGCGGGCTGTGAGATGCCACCGGCCCACGTCGAGTGCTCGACGACGGTCGTACCGGCGGGAATGGCGGGTTGACGTCGCAACTGCAATAGACTCCCGCCGGTGATCAACAGAGATCCGGTTCCCCTCCGTCCTCGCAGCCGCTCGCGCCGCCTCCTCACCTTCCTGGCGGGCGGGTTGATCATTCTCTTGTTCATGCTGCGATCGATCGCCACGTTCTGGACGGACTACCTCTGGTTCGACTCGCTCTCTCTCACGGGCGTGTGGAGCACCCTGGTGTTCACGAAGGTGTGGCTCGTTCTCGCCGCGACGATCGCCGCCGCCCTCCTGATCTGGCTCAACCTGTGGCTCGCCAACCGGCTCTCCCCACGCACCCGGGCGGCTCCGGGCAGTCCGGACGAGGAGCTGCTGGAGCGGTGGCAGCAGTGGGTCGCCCCGAGGGAGAACCTGATCCGCTTCGCCATCTCGGCCGGTCTCGGCCTGTTGCTCGGCCTCGGTGCCTCGCTGTGGTGGCAGGACTTCCTGTTCTTCCGTCATGGGGGCGACTTCGACCTCGTCGACCCGATCTTCAAGAACGATGTCGGGCTGTATGTCTTCCAGCTCCCGTTCTATCGCTCGGTCTTCGGCTGGCTGTTCCAACTCTTCATCGTGGTGGCGCTGGTCGTCGCCGTCGTTCACTACCTCAACGGCGGAATCCAGGTTCAGCAAGAATCACGCCGGGTCAGCCCGGGAGTGAAGGTCCACCTCTCCGTCATCTTCGCCGTGCTGGCCCTACTCAAGGCCGTCGGCTACTGGCTCGACACGTGGGACCTGCTCTACTCCGAACGTGGCCAGGTGATCGGGGCCTCCTACACGGACGTGAACGCCCAGCTGCCTGCGCTGCGGCTACTGATCCTGATCTCGATCGTCGCCGCCATCATCCTGCTGGTCAACCTCTGGTTCCGCGGGTGGACGCTGCCGTTGGTGGCGCTGGGTTTGTGGCTCTTCACCTCGATCGTCGTCGGTGGGCTGTATCCCGCCTTCATCCAGCGCTTCCGGGTCGTGCCTGAGGAGGTGAACCGTGAGGTCGACTTCGTCGATCACAACATCGAGTTCACGCGGTATGCGTTCGGGCTCGATACCGTCGAGGTGCGCGACTTCGACGCCTCCAGCGACCTCGAAGCGGCCGACCTCGAGGCGAACCGGTCCACCATCGACAACATTCGCCTGTGGGATCCGTCTGTGCTGCGCACCACCTATCGAGAGTTGCAGGAGATCAGGACGTTCTATGGCATCGAGGACGTCGATGTCGACAGATACATGATCGACGGCGAGCTGACCCAAGTCATGGTCTCCGCCCGCGAGCTCGATGAGAACAACATCCCGGGCGGCGGCTGGGTGAACGAGAAGCTGGTCTACACCCACGGGTTCGGTGCGGTGCTGTCCCCGGCCAACGACGTCACGACCGCCGGCCAGCCGGCGTTCCTCATCCAGGACATCCCCCCGATCTCGACCGTCGACGACCTCCAGGTCGACCAGCCGCGGATCTACTTCTCCGACACGGCAGACGAGGACTACCTGATCGTCAACACGAACGAGCAGGAAGTCGACTTCCCCGTGGGCAACAGCGATGTGGCACGCAACTCCTACGACGGCGCCGGCGGGGTCGAGTTGGGGAACGCCTTGCGTCAGGCGGCCTGGGCGTTGCGGTTTGGCGACGTGGACGTGCTGATCTCGGGCGAGCCTCGCCAAGACAGCCGGGTGCTCCTCGAGCGCAACATCAGGGATCGTGTCGAGCGGGTCGCTCCGTTCCTCTTCGCCGATGCGGATCCCTATCTCGTGCTCGCCGGCGGTCAGCTGACATGGGTGCTCGATCTCTACACCGTCTCGAGCAATTTCCCATACTCGTCCACTGCTCTCACCGGCAGGTTGGATCGCACCCGTGGCCTGCCGATCTCGTTCAACTACATCCGCAATCCGGTCAAGGCGACCGTCGACGCCTTCACGGGCGAGATGACCTTCTACGTCATCGACGACAGCGATCCGCTGATCCAGGCGCAGCGACGGATCTTCCCGGAGCTCTTCACGGACGAGGAGCTGCCACAGGAACTGCTCGAGCACCTGCGCTACCCGGAAGACCTGTTCCGCGTGCAGTCGGACATGTACCTGCTGTACCACATGACGAATGCCCGCGAGTTCTTCAACGTCGTCGATCCGTGGCAGATCGCCAGTGACCCTTCCACATCCCAGCGCACCGAGCTGCGGGGTCTGTTCATCGACGACGAGGGCAACCAGCTCCGGCCGATGCTGCCTTACTACCTGCTGATGAAGCTGCCCGAGGAGGACGGCCTGTCGTTCCTCATCATGCAGCCGTTCACTCCCGAGAACCGACCGAACATGACCTCCTTCATGGTCGCCAAATCCGGGCCGGCGCAATACGGGCAGATCATCGACTACCGGCTTCCGGCGCAATCGGCTCAGCAAGGCCCTGGCCAGGTCGGCAACTTCATCAACCAGGATCCGGCGATCTCAGCCGAGTTCACCCTGCTGGGTCAGGGCGGGTCTGAGGTGATCCAGGGCAACATGCTCGTCGTGCCCGTCGAAGAGTCGTTGCTCTACGTGCAACCCATCTACATCCGTGCCGACCCGGAGGGCAGCAGCGACTCCTCCGGCATCCCGGAGTTCAAGCGCGTCGTGATCTCCTTCGATGGCCGTATCGAGATGCGGGAGACCCTGGACGAGGCGCTGGCCGCCATCTTCGGGGACCTGGCGTCGGGCCCGCCGGACGCCGGCGGTGCGCCGGATCCTGGATCAACGGGAGACGGTGTCGAGGTTCCCGAGGAGGTCGCTGCTCTCCTCGCCGCCGCCGCCGAAGCCCTGGACGAGGCGGATGCGGCGCTGCGCAGCGGCGATCTCGGTCTCTATCAGCAGAAGGTCCAGGAGGCTCAGGAGTTCATCGAGCGGGCTCGGGCCCTGGCCGGCGACGTACCACCCGAGGGGACCACCGAGGGTTGACGAGCTGCGACCGGCGAGCGGACGCCCGCCGGGTCGGAATCCTTTGCATACGTTCTCATGACCGTTCCTGCGACGTCGGAGTAGCGTGATGCGATGCGTATCGCCGCAGCCCAGACCGCACCGGCGTGGGGCGATGCCCCCGCTACCACCGACATCGTGATCGAGTGGCTGGAGCGCGCCGCCTCCGAGAAGGTCGAGCTGCTTGCCTTTGGCGAGACATTCCTGTCGGGCTACCCGTTTTGGGTGGCGCGCACCGATGGGGCTCGGTTCGATGCAGCCGACCAGAAGGAGGCCTATGCCTTCTACCTCGATGCAGCAGTCACGCTCGAAGGGCCTGAGCTTGCGCTGATCCGGCAGGCTGCGGGCGACCATGGCATCTTCACGTACGTCGGGGTCACCGAGCGGTCGCTGAGCGGCGGCACGGTCTATGCGTCGCTCATCGCCATCGACGCCGAAGCGGGCATCGTCAGCGTGCACCGCAAGACCATGCCGACGTACGAGGAGCGGATGGTGTGGGGCATCGGCGACGGTCACGGTCTCCAGGTTCACGATGTCGGGGGTGTTCGGGTCGGTGGTCTCAACTGCTGGGAGAACTGGGTGCCCGTCGTCCGCCACAGCTTGTATGCGCAGGGCGAACACGTGCACGTGGCGGCGTGGCCGGGCTCGACGCAGCTCACAGAGGACATCACGCGGTTCATCGCCCGAGAGGGCCGGTGCTTCGTGCTGTCCGCCGGTGCGCTCCTGCGCGACACGGACGTCCCCGACGAGTTCCCGCTCAAGGCGGCGAGCTTCGCCGGGCCGGAGCTGGCCTACGACGGTGGCTCGGCGATCGCCGGTCCGGACGGCAACTGGCTCGTCGAGCCCGTGGCCGGCGAGGAGCGGCTCGTGGTCGCCGACATCGACATGGCGGCAGTGCGCGGCGAGCGGCAGAACTTCGACCCGGCGGGTCACTACTACCGCGCCGACGTGTTCTCCGTCACCGTCGACCGCAGCCGCCACCGTCCCGCGAGCTTCGATGACCCTCGAGACCGGCGAGTGTGAAGTCAGCCCGCCGGGATCGTGCGAGAGGCGTCGACTGCGATTCGTGCGTCGGGTGGGAACGAGTCGGCGGGGCGCCACTCGATGAACGCGATGTCATCGAGGCCGACCACAGTCTGTTGTGACGCTGGAGTCACGCCGAAGTAGAACATCACGGCCTGAACCTCGCCTGCGGGCGTGGTCAGGACGTCCTGAGGCAGGTCGACGGTCACCTCGTGCCAGGCCCCGTCTGCCGGCACGTTCAGCGGGAGACGCAGCCGCAGGAGCAGTGTGGACTGCGGGTTGCGGGTCGGGATCGCGTCGACCACCTCGTAGCCGTCGAGCCGCACGAACGGCTCACCATCACCCTCGACCCGCACGGTGGCCCGCACCGAGAAGGACGCTGGGGCGTCGAGAGGTTCGCCGCCGGAGTCGTAGAGCCGGTGGATGCGGGGTGTCACTCTGGCAACCGGACGCACCAACGCGTCGTCGGGCTCGAGCCCGGTGTCCAGCTCCAGGTAGAGGTTGCCCGAGGGTGCCTGCTCGGCGGTCCTGAGGTGGGCACGTTCCCCAGCCACGTGCCACTGCACGCCCCCTCGTGCGGTCCCGTCTGCTTCGACGTCTTCGAGCGAACCCCATCCGAACAGATCCCGGCCCAGCTCGAGCCCGGGGGTTGCGGATGGGGCGACGAGTCCGTCGGCGACGCCCATGGCGTCGGGGCCGTGGATCGTGGCGACACCGTTTTCGATCACGATTCCTGCCGGCGCAACGCCGTCCGCGGGATCGACCGGTGAGGTGCCGATGGATCCGTCGGGTAGACGCAGCGACACGGCCGCGGCAGTCGAGCGCTCGGCCACGGATCGCAGGATCCTGGCGGCGGCTTCTCCGCCCACCGGCTCGGGGCGGTAGCCGTCGAGGACCGTCGGGTAGAGCTTCGCCTGGAGCAGCTCGCCGTCGTCGAAGACCGTCCGAAGGACGACCGTGGAGAACGTCGCGAGGAAGTCCTGGTCGAACACGAAGTTGCCGAGGCTGTGCGCGATCAGTTTTCCGTTGTACCACTCGAAACCTTGGAGCACGTGCGGATGGTGGCCGACGACGAGGTCGGCGCCTGCGTCGACGGAGGTGCGAGCCGCCTTCGAGAAGAATGCAGAGGTGACGTCGGCGAACTGGAAGCCGCCGTGGATCTGCACGATGACGACGTCGGCGCCGGCATCCCTGGCGGCAGCGACATCTGTTTCGACACGGGCCGTGCTGAACCTCGCCGCACCTCCGTGGCCGCGTCGAGCGACCCAGTCCTGGAGCTCGGGGAAGGCGTCCGCTGCGGTGAGGGCGGCCCACAAGTCGTTTCGCATGGCTCGATCCAGGTCCTGCTCGATGGCGGTGAACTCGCCCCAGGCGTCGCCCGCCCGGTAGGCGCCCGCCGCGATGGGCTCTGTTCCGTCTGCTGCCACGAACCGGAAGCTGCGGGCGTCGTACTGCCACCACTCCTCGTCCGGGAGATCCGGAGGGACGGGCTGGTCCCACGTGGGAAGACTGTCGTTGACGAAGTCTCCGGTGACCGTCGTATACGAGAGGAAACCGATCGTCGTGTCGCCGGTTGTGAGCAGAGCCGGTGGAGATGCCGTCGAGGTCTCGACGTCGGCCCCAGGAGCCGCAATGCCGGCTTCGACCAGCGCCTCGATGGTCGCCAGGAGCCCGGCATGCTGCCAGTCATTGACGTGGTTGTTGCCGAGGGTGGCAACGTCGACACCCAACTCGTCCAGCGCTGCGGTGATCACCGGTGGAGATTGGAGCAGGAAGCGCTTGCCTGGATACGCATCGTCGGCCGGCAACGTCCCGATCACCGACTCGAGGTTGACGCTGGAGAGATCGGCGGCGCCGAACAGCGGAGCGATACTCGAAACGACCTGGCGAGCGCTGGCACCGCCGTCGCCGGCCACGATCTGGGCTGTGCCCTCCCGCCCTGGGGTCAGGTAGCGGCGGCCCATCATGACGTCGCCGCCGAAGTGCAGCACCGTCCGCTCCGTGCCGTCGGGCCCGAGGCGGCCGAGCATGCGCACCTCGATTCGCGGCGTCATTTCACGGGTGAGAACGAGCGGCTCCGGCAACATCCCGTCGGCGCCGATCACCACCAGGGTCGGTTGGTCGATCTCGAGCTCGATCACGCCGGATTCGTCGCTCGTCCATGTGCCGTCGGCGATGTGGACGGCGGCGCCGACGACAGGGCCTCCGCTCTCATCTCTGAGATGGAGGGCGATCGGCACGGCGGGAATCCGGTAGGCCGCGGGGACTTCCCGCACGGCTGGTGCCGTCGTCGATGTCTCTTCCACAGGGGGTGCGGCGTTCACCGCACTGCACGCCGCGGCTGGTAGCGCCAGCAGCGCCACCGCAGCCACGAGCTTCGTCGAGGGCGTATGACGTCGTCGATCCAGGGGGTTGTGATGTGACCTACCGAGCATTGACCATGCTCCAAGACCCGCGGCCGACGGGTCGTTGCTTGCCTACCAGCCATCCACGCTATCGGGTGTTCCTCGTCGAAGCGATGGGGCGGCGGCCCCATCCTGGAAGGAGGTGGTGCGACCGAGGACCTCACGGCGTCAAGCCGCAAGGTCCTGCGGCCGGCACCGTTTGCCGCGTCGACAGCGGCCAGGCGGCGTCGGCGCGCCGCTGCGGCACACCTCGCCCTCAACATCGCCAACATGACTGGACGGACCACTAGCCTCGCCAGATGCGTTTGCGGTTTGTGTTGATCGGCGTCGTGTGGCTCGCCCTCGGCATCTTCGTCGGAGCGTGTGGCGGCGATGATTTCGAGGGCACCGAGATCCGCATGCTCGACAATCTGTTCGCCTCCGAGGTCGTCGAGGTCGATGCGGGTGAGGCGGTGCGCTTTGTGAATGCCGGCCAGGTGCCGCACAACGCCATCGAGAACGACGGTCTCTTCAACACGCTGGAGGCCGCTGCGGCCAACCAAGACCCGGGGGAGTCGTGGACCGTCAGCATCGACGAGCCGGGTGTCTACGACTACTTCTGCTCACTGCATGCGACGCAGAACGCCGACGGCGAGTGGGAAGGCATGACAGGCACCCTGATCGTTGGTGGTGCGGCGAGTGCCGCCGACATCTCGGCGGCCGAGTCGCGGGCCCCCGACACCTGGACCGGAACGACCCGGGCCGTGCCGGAGGACTACCCGACGATCCAATCCGCCGTCGACGCCGCCGCACCCGGAGATCTCGTGCTCGTCGGAGCGGGCGTCTACAAAGAGGCCGTGTCCGTCACCACACCCGGGTTGACCATCCGTGGCGTCGACCGCAACGAGGTGATCCTCGACGGCGAGTTCACGAGGGAGAACGGCATCTTCGCCACAGCGGACGGTGTCGCCATCGAGAACATGACGGCGCGCAATTACACCGTCAACGGCTTCTTCTGGGACGGGGTGACCGGGTACCGCGGTTCGTATCTGACCGCCGTGGACGATTGGGTCTACGGGATCTATGCGTTCGACTCGGTCGACGGGCTGTTCGAGCATTCGTACGCATCCGGGTCGTGGGACTCCGGCTACTACATCGGCCAGTGCGACCCGTGCAACGCAGTGATCACCGACGTGGTCTCGGAGTTCAACGGTCTCGGCTACTCGGGAACCAACAGCTCAGGCAACATCTACATCGTCAACAGCGAATGGCGTCACAACGTGGCGGGCATCGCCCCCAACACGCTGGATTCCGAGCTGCTGCCTCCGGTCAACAACGTGGTGGTCGCCGGCAACTACGTTCACCACAACGGCGAGGCCGAGCGTGCACCCAACGGGACCGCCCAGTGGTCGGCTTTCGGCAACGGCATCGTCCTGGCGGGTGCACGGGATTCCGAGGTGCGCAACAACCTGCTGGTCAACAACAAGACGTCGGGTGTCCAGATCGTGTCGATGATCGATGCCAACTTCTGGCCGTCCGGCGGCAACGTGGTGCGCGACAACGTCATTCGCGGCTCGGGAAGAGCCGACCTCCTCCTCGGAGGGCCCGTTGAACAGAGGTCCTGCTTCGTCGACAACGATGCGTCGACGACCGTGCCGTTCTGGCTCAATCAGCTTCACAACTGCGACGGCATCAACTTCCCGCTCTACTACGGCCTGGCGACCTCGTCCGACCCGTTGGGGCGGATCGCCCAGGTGACGTGGGAGCAGAACACGCGGCTCGAGCACGGTGACGCACCCAAGCCCGATTTCGACTTCGCCCAGTTGCCGGGCGGCGCCGACGCGCCGGTGCTGCCCGCGGTCAACGTATTCAACTCCCTGGAGTTCGACCCGGCATCGGTGACCACCCCTGCGATGCCGGCCGGGCTGGAGATCGACTCTCGCCGTCCGATGTTCCTCGGGGTCGCCGTCGACGGCGGATTCTGGCCGGTGTGGATGGGGGCCCTCCTGTGGTGGATTCCCTTCCTCGTGTGGTTCGTCGGGTCGATCTGGGCGCTGTGGCGGATCTGGTGGAGCGGACGCAGCCTGACCTTCCGGCTCGGTTGGAGCGCTGCGGTCATGCTGCTTCCGGTCATCGGTCTCGTCCTCTACGTGGCGATCGGCCACACCAGGCTCAGCCGGACCCGCCGGCTGGTGACATCGCTGGGCGGCACGGTCGCCTGGATCGGCGCCGTGGTTGCGACGATGCTGATCGGCGGCGTGTTGTGAGCGAATCAGGCCAGCCCGAGCCCGCTGCCGCGGAGGAGCAAGATTCGCGGTCCATGACCCGCCGCGAGGCGCTCAAACGCGTGGGTGGCGGCGGTCTGACGGTGCTCGGCGCCGGCGTGGTGGTGGGGGCGGTCGGGACCCATGCAGTGGCTCATGCCGCAGGGGAGGACGCAGCAGCGGGAAACACCGGAGACCACGATGCGTACAACGACCCCAGCAACCGAAGGCTGTCGGCCCAGTCGCCGACAGGGGCACGGGCCGGTCCGTACGGCGGCGAGTTCTCGGTCCCCGACGGGGTCGAGGAAGGCGATCTCGACTTCCTGACGTTCCCGCCGGCACCCGCGGCCGGGACCGTCGACGTGGAGATGACCGTCGTCGAGAGGAGGGTTCAGGTCAGTCGCGGCCATGCGGTCGAGGCGTGGACCTACAACGGTTCGGCTCCGGGCCCGATCATCCGCGCCACCGAGGGCGAGTTGATCCGGATCCGTTTCTCCAACAACACCGGTCACGATCACAACCTGCATTTTCACGGCAAGCACTCGCCTCTTCACGACGGGTGGGAGCCGGTGCCGCCGGGCGGCGAGACCGTGTACGAGATCGAGGCCGGCCCGGCAGGGGTGCATCCCTATCACTGCCACACCATGCCGGTCGACCGACACATCGCCAAGGGCCTGTACGGGACGTTGATCGTCGACCCGCCCGCAGGGCGCCCCGACGCCCATGAGGTCGTGCTGGCCCTGTCCGGCTGGGACGTCGACGACGACGGGCGCAACGAGCTGTATTCGTGGAACGGCATCGCCGGCTATTTCGACAAGTATCCGATCAAGCTGCCCGCGGGCGAGCCGGTGCGGGCCTACGTGCTCAACATGGCCGAGTTCGATCCCGTGGCCAGCTTCCACCTGCACGCCGAGACGTTTGCGGTCTACCCGGCGGGCATGGGGGAGCAGCCGGCCTTCCACGGCGACATCGTGACACTCGGTCAAATGGATCGAGCCGTCCTCGAGTTCTCGCTGTCGGACAGGGGCCGGTACATGTTCCACCCCCACCAGCACTCGATCATGGCCCGGGGTGCGATGGGCTGGTTCGCCGCGATCTGACGCAAGGCGCACGATGTGGTGCCTCCGTTCCGGTGTCCGGGTTGTTGTCGGTTTCCTCTCGATAGCATGCGCTCACCATCGCCTGAGGAGAGAGGGGCTGTCATGCCTACGCGTGATTCGTATCAGCAGGGAACACCGTCGTGGGTCGATCTGGCCACGACCGATCTGGCGGCGGCCAAGGAGTTCTACTCGGCCGTGTTCGGCTGGGACTATGCCGATCAGGAATCTCCAGACGGCGTCGACTACAGCATGGCGATGCGGGATGGCAAGACGGTTGCCGGGTTGGCGCAGATGGGTCCCGAGAGGGCCGAGCAGATGCCCCCGATGTGGAACACGTACCTCGCCGTCGATGACATCGACGCGGTGGTCGCTCAAGTTCCGGATTCCGGGGGCACGGTGATGGTGCCGGTCACGGACATCGGTGAGCATGGACGGATGGCGTTCATCACGGACCCATCGGGTGCCGCCGTGGGACTGTGGCAGGCCGGTGGACATGCCGGGGCGCAGCTCGTGAACGAGCCGGGCACACTTTGCTGGAACGAGTGCTTCACCGAGCACGTCGAGTCGGCGGCGAAGTTCTACGACGCCCTACTCGGCACGACCCACGTGACCGCCGACATGGGAGGCCCGGAGCCGTACACAACCCTGAACGTGGGGGACGACGTCGTCGGCGGCTTCATGCGGCGGGATCCGGAGCGGCATGCCGAGGTTCCCAACTGCTGGACCGTGTACTTCGCAACAGGTGACATCGACGACACCGTCGCCAAGGTGAGCTCCGGCGGCGGCAGCGTGCTGAATGGTCCGTTCCCCACTCCCGTGGGGGCCATGATCGTGGCAGCGGATCCCCAAGGCGCCGTGTTCCAGGCGATCGAGCTCCAGCAGCCTGGTGGCGAGGGCTGAGAGAGGACCCGGGTAGCCTTCGTCCCATGGCGGCTGAGAAGGTACAGCTTCGCATCGGGAGCCTGGCCAAGGCGGTGCTCGTCACCGGCCAGGCGTACCAGGATCCGAAGGATGCGCTGAACGAGTTCGTCTCGAACGCGGCCGATGACTACGCCGAGGCTGAGCGGGCAGGGGAGCGCATCCGCATCGTTCTGCGCAGGCGCGGGCGCTATCCGGTGCTCGCCGTAGACGACGACGGGCGGGGTATGAGCCCGGACCGGTTGCGGGAGGTGGCGCGCAATCTCTTCAAGTCCGTGAAGATCGAGGACGAGCGCACGCTCGGGGAGAAGGCGATCGGGCTGCTGGCGTTCCAGCAACTCGGAGGACGTTGCGACATCGTCTCGCGGGCGGAAGGGTCCCCCGACACGTGGATGTTGCGCCTCACCCGGGGAAGCGCCACGGCGGAGCTGCGGCCGGAGAAGCGCCGAGCGCGGTCCGGCCCGGGGACGACGGTCTACGTCGCCGACCTCGACCGCGAGGTGCTGCGCACCCTCACCCAACGCAAGGTCGTCGACTACATGCGCAAGCGACGCGCCGCCGCCCTCGAGCGCGGTGACTACGTCATCGAGGTGCAGGAGGGCCGCAAGGTCGAGATCGTCACTCCCGACAAGCCCGACGGGGTGCCGGTCCCGCTCCCGGCGCAGCGGACGCTGTGGGGCACCGTCGAGTTCGGTCTCTACGTCGGTACCGGCAACGGCGCCAGGCAGACCGTGGCCGTGGTCGGGAAGGCCGGCACGACGATTCTCGATTCGATCTGTGAGCTCGACGAATTCTCCGCGGAGCCTTGGTCGACGGGCCAGGTCACGGGCCGTGTGATCTTCCCCGGGTTGCAACAGACCGCGGGGCGCCGGGCGATCGTGCGCGATGACGATGCGTTCCCGTTGTTCGTCGAGGCGGTGCGGGCCGTCGAGCCGCGGTTGCTCCACCTCATCGAGCGTGTGAACGAAGAACTGGATCGCACGACCGCCGAGCGGCTGTCCTCCACGCTGCGCCAGGTGTTCCGGGCAGTGCTGAAGGAGCTCGACGATCTCGACAATCCGATGCGGACATACCTGGGGTCGGAACCGGGGGAAGGGGGTCTGCTGGCGGCAGCCGGGGCGGCCGTGACCGATGACGAAACGGAGCCGACGGTCGGGAGCCTCCCCAGATCGACGAGATCGCCCCGTCACCGCCAGAGGCGGTGTCGCCGCCACCGACCGAGTCGCCGGCAACGCCGGGACAGCACCGGTCGAGCCGGCTTCCCTCGATAGCCCCCGACCCGCATCCGGGGGAGGAGCGCAGCCGCTTCGACGCGGAGTCGCGCATCGTCTATTACAACGAGCGTCACCCCGACTACCTGCTCGTGAAGAACGACGAGGCTGCGCTGCTCGAGTACCTGGCGTCGCTCATCGCCAAGGAGTACGTCGTGTACAACAATCCTCATGCCGCCCCGCCGGAGCTGGCCGAGGAGCTCGTGCGGATGCTGGTGCGGGTGCGCCGCCAGCTCGCCAGACGACGGTGACACGCAGACTTGGCGCCGACGGCCGCCGGACCGATGGTGCATGCGTGGACGGCGGCGCCGCCCACCGTGGTACAATCCAATCTCACGACGCGGGGTAGAGCAGTCTGGTAGCTCGTCGGGCTCATAACCCGGAGGTCGCGGGTTCAAATCCCGCCCCCGCTACGAACGAAAAACCCTTGCACCGCAGGGGTTTTTCGCTTGTTGGGACTGCTCGCCAACCCACTCCGCGCGGGCTCCGTCGCGCGTCCATCGTTCGTGAGAACTCAATTGGACTCGGCAGGACGTGTTGATGTGTGGTGAACGCCGAATTCGGAGATGCACATGACCAAGAGTGAGCTGATGAGGATGGACAACGTTGGCATCGTTGTGGAGTCCCTCGATGAGGTTGTCTCCTTCTTCGCCGAGCTTGGATTGAGTCTCGAAGGTCGGATGATGGTTGAAGGAGACTGGGCCGGGCGGGTCACTGGCCTGGGTGACCAGCAGGTCGAAATCGCGATGATGGTCACGCCCGACGGCCACAGTCGGCTCGAGCTTGCCCGGTTTCTGGCTCCACCTGTTGTCTCCGACCATCGAAACGCCGCTGTGAACGCTCTTGGCTATCTGCGCGCCATGTTCACTGTCAGCGACCTCGACGAGACTCTCGCTCGGCTTCTTGCGAGGGGTGCGACCCTTGTGGGTGAGGTTGTGCAATACGAGGACTCGCATCGCCTCTGCTACATCCGAGGTCCCGAGGGGATACTGGTTGGACTAGCAGAGGAACTGCATGCCCAGTCGTGATCAGACGAGTGGTGTCATCACGTCGACCAGCTGGTCGAGGACGGTGCTCCAGCCTTCGTGGAAGCCCATGTCTTCGTGTTGTTTTCGGGTGTCGATGTCGTTGTGGACCGCAATCGCCCGATACCGGGTTCCGCCGGTGTCGCTCGGCTGGAGTTCAATGATTGCCGTCATGGCCACCTCGCCGGGTGTGGATGGGTTGGGTCGGTAGTCCGCTCCGAGCACCGACGTCCAGGAGAGCTTCTCGCCGGGGACGATCTCGAGATAGCAACCGACATTGTCGAACTCCTCACCTTCCGGGGAGCGCATCACGCTTCGAAACACACCGCCGGGGCGGAGGTCGATCTCGGCCTCGGGGCACTCCCACGGCTTGGGCGTGAAGAACTGTTTGAGGAGCTCGGGCTCGGTCCAGGCTCGCCACACCAGCTCGGTGGGTACGTCGACATCTCGTTCGAGGACCAGGTCGAGTTCAGGGTCGACGGGGTAGGGCGTGAAGGTCATTCTTTGTTCCTTTCTTGTTCGTGGATTCGGGTGACGAGCTCGTCGAGTTGGTCGAGGCGCTTCTCCCAACGCATCCGATTGGCTGTGAGCCAGTCCGCAACCAGCTCGAGGCCATCGGGGTCGAGTGCGTAGATCCGGACCCGACCGTTCTTTGTTGAAGAGACCAGACCAACGTCAGCCAGGACGCCGAGATGTTGAAGGAACGACGGCAGGGCCATGTCGAACTCCTCGGCCAAGCTCGACGTCGACAACGGTCCGCCGGCCAGCCGCTCAACGACGCGGCATCGAGTCGGGTCTGAGAGCGCTTGAAACACCCGGTGTGGCTCAACACGTTTATTAGGCATCGACCTAACTATAAGGCAGACGACTGGTTAGGTCAATACCTCAGTATCGAGCTTGCGCAGTTCTGGCGACCGCCCGCTGGGACGTGTTCCCGTTGTTCGTCGAGGCGGAGCGGGCCGTCGAGCCGCGGTTGCTCCACCTCATCGAGCGTGTGAACCAAGAACTGGATCGGACGACCGCCGAGCGGCTGTCCTCCACGCTGCGCCAGGTGTTCCGGGCGGTGCCGAAGGAGCCATCGGTGTGGCGGACGTCGTGAAGACGAACCTTGGAACCTCGGCACAGGCGACGATCCGTTCGAAGGCTTGGGAGATGCAGTGGGGATCGATCGTGTTGCCGTCGACGTCGGCGAACACCCAGTTCTCCGAGTGAATGCCGCCAGCGGACCGTTCGGGGGCGAGGGACTCGGCGGCGTGAGCGAGATCAGCCTGGTTGTGAGAGATGGGTGTCGAAGAAGTCGATGATGCGGTCCCGGGCGTCTTCGGCAGAGGGTTCGTGGTATGCGGTCGAGGCGAGCTTGCCGGAGACGAGGGCCCAGAGCGGGGTTTCTGCTCGGGCGTGGTCGTTGAGGAAGCCGTGCCCGGCTTCGTCGTACACCTTGACGTCGTGGGGGATGTCATTGGCTTCCATGGTGCGGGCCAGGCGTTCTGGGGCTTGGGCGAGGGTTCGGTCTTTTCGCCCGTAGCTGCCGACGATTGGACATGCTTCGGCGAGTAGCGTCATGGCATCGTCTGGAACGTCTCCGTAGTTGACGCTCGAGGCCTGGTACTCGCCTTTGGCTGCGAGCAGGAGGGCAAACCCGCCTCCGAGGCAGAACCCGATGACTCCGATTCGGCCGGTGCAGTTCTGTTGAGCGCTGAGCCAGTCGTGAACGGTATCGAAGTCCTCGAACAGGTCTCCTTCCCGCCTTGTCATTTGACGCATGGCATCAAACATGCACCGGATCCTGCCTCCCCAGTAGTAGAGGTCCGGGGCGACAGCCAGATAGCCTTCGCCTGCAAGCCAATCGGCCTGCTTCCTCAAGTCGCTGGTCATGCCGAGGGCGTCTGAGATCACGACCACGCCGGGCCAAGGCCCGTCTCCGGAAGGGGCCGACAGGTAGAGCGACATTTCTCCACGGGCGGCTTCAAGATTCAGGATGGGCATACGACAGCGTACGTCCTTGCCGCCGGGATCGTCATGCTGTTGTCGTCTCGCGGCCGAGGCGCCACCCAACAGGAGCAACTGTCGTCGTCTCGCCCTAGCCGTTGAGTCCGAGAAGACCAAGATCTCTTCTCGGCGGACCTCAGATGTCGCGTCGCCGACAGCAACGGTGTCGCGGTACGTTTTCCGTAGCCCCCCAGCCCAGACAACCACTTCCCTTTGATTCGATGGGCTGCATTCGACGCTCCTTCACGGCGTCCAGGACCCGGCGAGGCCCAGCCATACGAGGACGACGTCGATGCCGATGCCCAAGAGGAGTTGGGGAGTGAAGAACGCGAGTAGGGCCACCGTCGAAACGATCGACGGCACGACCACGATCGTCGGCCACCAGTCGGCTGTAAACCCGACACCGGGGGCCGATAGACCAGCGAGAAGGTAGCCGATCACGATCACGGCGATGAGGGCCCAGCCGGCAATCCGGATCGTATTGGTGCTCAAGGTGAGGCCGGTGCTCATCCAAGATCGGCCCATGTCGAAGGGCCAGTCAGCCCCGTCGCCCATCGTGTGTGCGGGAACCGCGAAGAGGAGATGCACTGCACCGTGGCCCACGAGGAACGCGGCCAGGAGCCATCGGCCTGCGGTCATTTCGCGAGCCAACAGCCACCAGATCGCACCTCCAAATCCCGCAACCACAATCGCCCACGGCAGGATCGAGCTGAGTGTCTTCATCTTTGGTCCTTTCTCTGCGTGAGCCCGTACCCGTCCATCACGGCGCGGAGAGTGCGTCGGAAGGTGACGTCTCTCCAATCGCCGAGACGTTCAGCGAGCTCTGGGAGAAACCTTCCCCAGTCGTCCTTGACGGCCGGGGACCCAAGTAGCGAGTAGCCGATCGTGAAAGCTGTCAGGGACTGATAGAGCTCAACCGCCGTGTCGAGATCGAGGCCCCGGTCGATCAAATACTCGAGACCCGTGGTGGCAGATTGGTCAGTCCTTCGGGTGGCGAGGGGAAGCATGTTCGGGTGAGCCGTCAGAACACGCCGATACTCGGTGAAGATCGCCTCGAACATCGCCGACGGTTCATCCGGCAGGGGGTCGGCGAACCTCATCTCCGACCGCATCCGATCCACCGTCAGATCCAGTAGCGCTTCCTTGTTGGGCACATGGCGGTAGAGCATCATCGGGTCCACGCCGAGCGCAGCTCCCAGCTTCCGCATCGTCAGAGCCTCCAAGCCTTCTTCGTCCACGATGCGCAGCGCTGCGTCCAGGATCTCATCACGGGTCAACGGCCGGGATCGCTTGCGCCGGGTCATCCCCTTCGTCCTTTCGTCTCTCACTACACCATAGTCTACAGCATAGACTACACAGTAGTCAATGGCCACATATGATACCGCGGTGACTGTGGCGAGTGTTCGTCGAGGTGAGCTTTCGTCGGTGTGGTGGACCCTTCAGGGTCCGCCAAGTCGGCCCTTCCTCGTCGTGCAACGCAACGTGGTCCGTGACTATCTCGATGTTGTCGGGTTGTCCGAGCATCTCGGACTCGACACCGCAGTCGAGATCCTCTCCGACATCGACTCCTACTACGCAGACCGATCCGGCGAAGAAGGGTCGGTGCTGACGTCCCTCGTCATTGCCCTGGCTGATCCGGACCCGCGTGACCCGGATGTGATCGACGAGCTGACTCGTTACAAGAACCTCGACGAGCGCTACCACGATTGGGGGACCGTTGTGAAGATCTGTCAATCACTCGCACTTCGGCTGAGTGGAGCCGCCTGATGCCGGTTGCGTTTCGAAACGTCGACGCCTCGCCTGAGGACGATGTCCGCACCTGGCCATACGAGGCGCTGGTCACCGTCATCGATCGCGGGCTCGTCGGAGACTGGCAGCCGATCTTCGCCGAGATTCGACGGTCACCATGGGGAAAGGTGGCACGTCGATTGGAGAGATACCTCTCCTACCGGGAACGAGACGGTGTGACCGCGCTCTTTGATCTTGCGATCGAGCACGCACGCAGACGAGTCGAGGAGGCAGATCGAGCCGAAGTCGCCGCCCGGGTTCAAGAGGCAGTGGCCGAACCCGGTCTGACGAACGCCGAGTTCGCCCATCTCATTGGAACAAGCGCATCGCGGCTGAGTACGTACCTCAGCGGCAAAGTCACCCCATCAGCCGCAATGCTGGTGAGAATCGAGCGCGCCGCTCATATGGTCAAGGCGCAACCTGGCGGGGTCGGATCCCGTCGCTCCCCCGATCGAAGACCTGGGGGATCAGCAGGGCGAGCGGCTACCGACTGACGCGCCACGGCCGCCCGCGGTCGAGCGGCCCGGTGGGTCGGCGATCTAGTCTTGGCCGGCATGTCACCGACGCACTCCGTCCCGCTTCAGTCGGCCGCGGGTCGCTGGATCCTGGCGGCTGCGGTTTCGATCACGGCGGCCGAGTTTCTGAGCGGAATCTCGCTCAACGTCGCGTTGCCGGCGGTGGGGGAGGCATTCGAAACCGACGTCGCCGGCCTCCAGTGGCTGGCGAACGGATACCTTCTTACCCTCGCTGCGCTGACTCTCGTCGGCGGGGCGATGGCAGACCGCTTCGGGAGACGTCGCGTTGTTCTCATCGGCACGGTGTGGTTTGGCGTCTCGACGATCGCAGTCGCCCTTGCGCCGACGCTCGAGTTTTTGATCGTCATGCGTGTGGTGCAGGGCATCGGCGCCGCCATCCTGACACCAACTGCGCTGGCGATCATCGAGGTGAGCATCGAACCGGACCACCGGGCACGGGCCATCGGGTTGTGGTCCGGTCTCTCCGGCCTCGCCGTCGCCATCGGACCGGCGATCGCAGGGGCGCTCGTCGACGGGGTCGGCTGGCAGGGGGCCTTTCTCATCCCGGTGCCTCTGGTGCTCGTCGTGGCCTACGTCGCCCTCACTCATCTCGAGGAGACGCGCGACGAGACTGCGCATGGCCGAGTGGATGTCGGAGGCGCAGCTGCGGTCGTGGTCGGTCTCGGTGCTCTCACCTATGCCCTCATCGTGAGTGCCGACGAGGGGTGGGGTGCGTCTCAGGTCGTCATCGGGTTGATCGTCGCGTTGGTCGCTCTGGCGGCGTTCGTGATGATCGAACGGCGCGCGGAATCGCCCATGGTTCCGCTCGACATGTTCGCCAACCCCCAACTGTCCGCCGCCAACGCCGTGACATTCATCCAATACACCAGCGTGGGGGTGGTCTTCTGGCTCGTGGTGATCCAGTTGCAGGAAACAGTCGGCTACTCGGCCTTCCAAACCGGGCTGGCCTTCATCCCGGTGACGATATTCATGTTCCTGCTGGGATCTCGGTCGGGTCAGTTCGCCCAGGACCACGGGCCGCGAACTCAGATGCTCGTCGGGGCGGTTCTGTTCGCAGCCGGTCAGTTCCTCCTCGTCGGGCTGACGGAGGGGGCCAACTACGTGACCCAGGTTCTGCCTGGCGTTGTGTTGCTCGGGCTCGGTCTCGCCGTTTTCGTCCCGCCCATCACAGCTTGGGCACTGGCGGCTGCCACCGAAGACCACGCCGGTGTTGCCGCCGGCGTCAACACTGCGGTCGCCGGGATCGCCGAGCTCATGTCGGTCGCAGCTCTCCCTCTCATCGCCGGCATCAGCGGCGGCGCCATTGCCCAAATAGGCCTGGGATTCGACCGAGCGATGGTCGTGTCCGGGGTGCTGTCCGTGATCGGCGGGGCAATCGCATGGCTCTCCATCGACAATGCGATCCTCGAGCACGACCCCGATCGGCACGCGGAGACAGAGTGGGACACGATTGTCCGGGCTGTGCGATTCATCAGGTGTCGGGTGCGCTGACGGGTCTTCCGCCGGGCCTTGTCGACTTCGGGGAAGAAGGCGGGCCAGAACCGCCACCCATGCCATGGCGACGCCGAAGACGATCCACTCGAGAAACCCGGACCCACGGCCCGAAGGACGCAGAGTCGGATCCCGCCGCCGCAGTGCACCAAAGCCGTTGTGCGAGGGATTTCACCGCGTTCGGAGTCCGGTGAGCCAACCCATCGCCGCGCAGGACGCAGCGCCGTTGGCCGCGGTGTCCTCATCGGTCGGCGAGGGCTTCGATACCGTCCAAGAGCAGGTCGAGCCCGACATCGAACTGGGCGCCGAAGTCGTAGCCGGGCTGAAGGACGTGCTCGACGACCAACTCGGTCATGTACGGGTACTGCCCTCGAGTGATCTCGGCGAGCACGGGCTCTGGCAACTCGATGCCGGATTCCGCCCCGTCGAACTGCAAGGCCGTCTCCTGGAGCGCAAAGCCGTACACGTAGGAGTCGATCAGGGCTATGGCCAGGGCCACGATCCGGATCGGGAGCCCGCCGGACCGCAGCGTTCCGATCACTGCCTCCTGGTGCCGGAGCAGGGCGGGGCCCGGGTTCGTGCCGGCGTCGAGTAGCCCGATGGCCCAGGGGTGTCGCACGAGCGTCTGGCGAACCGATGAGGCGCGCCGCCGTGTCTCCGCTCGCCAGTCGCCGCCGACGACCGGCAGCACCATCTCGGCGAACACCACGTCGACGATTCCGTCGATGAGGTCGTCCTTGTCGGCAACGTGGTTGTAGAGCGACATCGGTGTGACGTCGAGGTCGGCGGCCAGGCGCCGCATCGTGAGTGCGCTGATGCCCTCCCGGTCGGCGATGCCGACTGCGGCCTCCATCACCCGCCCTCGGTTCAAGGGGATGCGCTCTTCGCTCATACGCCCTATACTAAGTATGTATACTAAGTACATGCAGCTCAAACCAGGAGGCACGAGATGACGACGATCGATAGGGCGATGCGAGTGAGAACCGCGAGGTGGACGGGGGTGTTCTACCTCGTCCTTGCGCTCGCCGGCCTCGTCGGGTTTCTCTTCGTGCGGACCGAGCTCTACGTTGCCGATGACGCGGCCGCCACGCTGGCCAATCTCGTCGACCGCTCCTCCCTGGCTCGGCTCGGGATAGCCGCAGACCTGACGGTCGTCCTGGCCCAGGCGCTGGCTGCCGTGTGGTTCTTCAAGCTGTTTCGCGATGCGCACGGGCTCGCCGCCGGGTCGATCGCAGCATTCGGTCTTGTCAACGCGGCCGCCATCCTGGCGGCGACCGCCTTCTCGGCATCGGCACTCGCGGTCGCTGGCGACGTTGCCCTGGCCCCGGGGGGCGATCAGGCTTCCACCGCCCAACTGCTCTATCAGATCAACGGAGCGCTCTGGGACATCGGCGGGATGTTCTTCGGTCTCTGGCTCTTCCCGATGGGCTATGCGGTCCTCACGTCAGGGTTGATGCCGAGGATGCTCGGCTGGGTGCTGATGGCCGGAGCCGCCGGCTATGTGCTCAACACCTACCTCCTGCAACTCGCCCCGGACGCTCCGGCCGCCGTCGACGGATTGCTCGTCGGCGTGGCCACGATCGGGGAGTTCTGGATGATCGGGTACCTCCTCTTCATCGGAGTACGGCGGGGCCGGGACCAAGCGGCGACCGCCGACCGGACCAGCCGACGGATGCGTTCAACCACCGGCCAGCACCGGGAAGAGGTCCCTGCTTGATGCGGACCGGCAGCGTCAGGCTCCGATGACCGGAAGTTGCCCGGAATCCGTGAGCTCGACGCCCCCAAGCGTCAGGGGACAAAGCAACAGCGTGTTGTCCTTCCGGATTCGATCGTCAGCTGTGTTCTGTTCTTCTCTTTGAGGTCAACCGGGTCCGGTCGAGGACTGCTTCCACATCTGAATGAACCGCTCGAGTGAGCGTGTCGCATCCTGAGCGTCTCCCTTGGCAAGGACGTCGATCAGCAGACCGCGCGATACCGCCACTCCGAGGCGAAGGAGGTCCTCGTCGGTATCGGCTCCGATCGAGGCGGCGACCTCGGTACCGAGATCGAGCCAAGGGTCGGTGAGACCCTCTCCGCCCGTGAGTGCCACACACTCGAAGAACAGCCGGATGAATGGGCGCAGTTCGGGAGACGACACTTGCTCCCACAACATGCGAATCAACTCGGCGGCATCGTCGGATCTCGATGCCATGTCGATGAGTGCCTCTCGCTGCTCAGCCTCGACTCGTTCGACGATTGCTTGGACGAGACCGGTCCTGGACCCGAAGTGGTAGAGCAGCATGCGATGGCTGCTCCCGACCGCGTCAGCCAAGTCGCGCAAGCTGCGATCGGCCAGACCGTGGGCGGCGGCCTCTGCCATCAGACGGGAGAGGAGGTCGGTGCGTGGATCGATCATGAGGGCACAGTAGACGCCCTTTGAACCATGTGGTACATTTTGTACCGTCTGGTACAAGGAGTCGAGGTGAGAATCGAACACGAGATCGAGATCAACGCACCGGTCGCACGAGTGTGGGGGCTCACCATCGACGTCGAGTCGTGGCCCGAGATGTCCCCCACCATGGAATCCGTCAAACGCCTGGACACAGGTCCGCTCTCGGTCGGTTCGCAAGCCCTTATCCAGCAGCCCGGCCAGCGGGCCACCGTGTGGACCGTGACCCGGCTCGACCATGAGAAGTCATTCGTCTGGTCCACCCGGTCGCTGGGCATGACGATGACCGGGATCCACAGACTCCGGCCGGTGGGTCGGAGCACGGTCAATACCCTGGTTGTCGAGATCGAGGGGGGCCTCGCCCCGATGATCGGCAGACTCTTGCGGCGACCGATCCTCGGGGCGATCAGCGCTGAGAACGAAGGCTTCAAGAAGGCGGCCGAGAGTCAGGCGTGACGCCAAGCCGATGAAGCACCAACGGGGCGGCGATACTGGACAGCCCCGACGGAGGCGTTCCGCATTGACTTAGCGATGGTAAGCTATCTGCGGTAACCGAGCGTGGAGATGCACCGTGACGCCGGCTTCGAGGACCAGGGCTCGCAAGGGCGAGGGTGAAAAACTCCGCCGCGACATCCTGATTGCTGCCGAGGAGTTGCTCGCCGTCGAGGGCAGCGCAGATGCGGTATCGGTGCGGGCGATCGCGGACCGGGTGGGTTGCACGTCGCCGGCGATCTACATGCATTGGCAGCACAAAGACGACATCTTCACGGAAGTCTGTAGTGCTCGATTCGTGGAGTTCTCGAATCAGGTGATGGCCGGTCTCGACGGCGGTGATACGGTCCTCGAGAGGCTGGCGCACGTGGCGCGGGCATACGTCGAGTTCGCCGAGGAGCATCCTGAGCAGTACCGAGTGCTCTTCATGGGAGCGGTGGGCGCACCGCCTCCTGACGCTCCGCCGACGCCCGGTGCGCTTGCCTTCTCGTCGGTGGTGGGTGTCTTGGAGGCCGCCGTGCAGGCAGGTGAGATCAGGTCGGTGAATCCCGTGGCGACCTCGGCGGCGCTGTTCGCAACCATGCATGGCGTCGCCAGCTTGGTCGTTGATCGCCACGAGGACATCCCTGTTCCGAGCCCGGCCGAGCTCGTCGAGGCCGTGATCGACGTCTCATTCAACGGCATCGCTGCGGGCCGGGAAAACATCGTCGAGGTGTGATGACACGTACGTGGGCGCGCCGGTGCTTCGTCCAACAACTCTCGGCTGCCCGATGAGTTCTCAGCGGAGCCACTGACGGGGCTCCCGTTCGTATTGGACCGGCCGACCGCTGCTCCGATCGCCGGCGAAGCCGTCCCGACCACTGCACTGCCGATTCTGCAACGAGTTGGTAGTGGTTGTTGACAGCCGCGGTCACGTCGTTGGATTGGTTCATTCGGGTGCGTCGTTTCCGGGTGCGCCGAGCCGAGACGCGGTTCACCAGCCGCTTGACATCGTGGCTGAGCATCGATAAGTTATCAACGATAAGTTATCTGCGCTAAGGACAAATCGTCATGTTCAGTCGTCTCAGCCGGGCAGTTGTGGTCCACCGCCGCTTGATCGTGACACTGGGAGTGATGGTGGTCGTGGCTGCCGCCGTGTTCGGTGGCGGAGTCGCCGCCCGGTTGACCAACAGCGGGTTCGATGACCCCAATTCGGAGTCGGCCATGGCGGACCGTCTCCTCGAGGAAGAGTTCGGCGCTGCCGAGCCCAATCTGATCCTTCTCGTCGACGCCGGAGACCTCGGTGCCCCGGAGGTCGTGACCGCCGGGATGGAGTTGACCGCGGAGCTGTCCGCCGAAGCCGATGTGAGCCACGTCGTTTCCTACTGGAGTGTCGGCGGCGGGGCTCCGCTGCGAAGCGAGGACGGTGCACAGGCGCTGGTGCTTGGCCGGGTTGCGGTCGACGATGATCTGGTCGAACGCATGGAGGTCCTCTCGGAGGAGTACACCAGAACCGGTGTCCTCGACGTCGAAGTGGGTGGATCCGCGGAAGTGTTCCGACAGATGCAGGCCACGATCGAGGCCGATCTCGCCACCGCCGAGACGATCGCGTTCCCGGTGACCCTGGTCCTGCTGGCGCTGGTCTTCGGAGCCGTGGTCGCTGCCGGCCTGCCGTTGCTCGTCGGCGGCTTCGCCATCGTGGGGACGTTCCTCGTCCTCACCGTCCTCACCGGGTTCACCGACGTATCCGTGTTTGCTCTCAACCTCACCACCGCTATGGGCCTCGGACTTGGCATCGACTACAGCCTCTTCGTTGTCTCCCGTTATCGCGAGGAACTCGCTGTCGACGGTGATGCACGCGCCGCCGCTCGCCGGACTGTCGCCACGGCGGGTAGGACGGTGGCCTTCAGCGGCACGACCGTGGCGATTTCCTTGGCAGCCCTGATGGTGTTTCCGCTGGGCTTCCTCCGTTCGTTCGCGTACGCGGGGATCGCCGTGGTCATCATCGCCGCATTGACCGCCGTCGTCTTCCTTCCGGCTGTGCTGGCGATGCTGGGAAGTCGCGTCGACAAGCTACGCATCGTGCGGCGTCGGGCTCGGGGCAAGGGGAGCAGTGGTTTCTGGCATCGGATGGCGACCTTCGTCATGCGGCGACCGGGCCGGATGGCAGCTTCGGTGACATTGATCCTGGCCCTGCTGGCGGTTCCATTCCTTGGCATCGAGCTCGGCTTGTCCGACGATCGTGTCCTTCCCGCCGACTCCTCGGTGCGAGCGGTCCACGACGAGATCCGCGAGAGTTTCGGCTCACGGGAAGCGTCGGCGCTGCATGTCGTCGGTACTGACATCGGTGCGCTGGAGGCACAGACCGCAGCCATCAGCAGGTTCGGAGCGGAACTGTCGGCATTGGATGGCGTCGCTCGCGTCGACGCCCTGACCGGCACCTTTGTCGACGGTCAGATGGTGCTGGGAGCCACGCCACTATCTGAGCGGTTCCGGGGGGAAGCCGCCACCTACCTCTCGGTGGTCCCGGCAATAGAGCCGATCAGCCCCGAGGGCGAGGCTCTCGTCTCGGCGATCCGCGATGTCGAAGCTCCGTTCGAGGTTGCGGTCGGGGGCGGGGCCGCTCAACTGGTCGACGTCAAGGATGGTCTGCTCTCCAGCCTGCCCCTCGCCGTCGGAATCATCGCCATCGTGACGTTTGCGCTTCTGTTCCTCATGTTCGGCAGCGTCCTGGTACCCCTCAAGGCGATCGTTCTCAACCTGCTGAGCCTCACGGCCACTTTTGGTGCGATGGTCTGGGTGTTCCAGGACGGCCACCTCGCCGACGTGCTCGGGTTCACCCCGACTGGCACCATCGAGGTGACGATGCCGGTGCTCATGTTCGCCGTAGCGTTCGGGCTGTCGATGGACTACGAGGTGTTTCTGCTCAGCCGTATCAAGGAGGAGTACGACCGGACGGGCGACAACGAGCACTCGGTCGCCGTCGGCCTCGAACGAACGGGACGCATCGTCACCGCCGCCGCTCTGTTGCTGGCTGTCGTGTTGATCGCCTTCGGGATGTCGGGGGTCTCGTTCCTCAAGATGTTCGGCTTTGGCATGGCACTCGCCGTCCTCGTCGACGCCACGCTGGTGCGGGCCACCCTCGTGCCGGCGTTCATGA
The DNA here is from genome assembly GCA_965216945.1 of Acidimicrobiia bacterium. Lineage (GTDB taxonomy): Bacteria > Actinomycetota > Acidimicrobiia > Spongiisociales > UBA5794 > DATHZQ01. Next base: position 2,837,086 of record CBDCGU010000003.1, read on the forward strand.
AGCTTGCCGGCAGCGCCAACTGGTGGGCTCCGCGGCCCCTCGCCCGGTTTCACGACAGGTTCGGGATCAGCGAACGCCGGCCGGTCTTGTGACTCAGGCGAGACCGGTTCGTAAGCGGCTGTCGGCATCTTGGCCGGATGAAACGCACACACATCTCTCTACGTCCCCTGCAACCGTCTGATAGAAGCCACGTCGCAGATCTGATGGCGAGCCTGTCACCTGAAGATCGCTATGCACGGTTCCTGCGACCGGTGCCCCGGCTCTCCGATGAGCTCATCGATCAGCTATCGGCCATCGACGGAGTGGATCACTTCGCTCTGGGTGCGTTCGACGGTGAGCAGTGCGTCGGGATCGCTCGCTACGTGCGTGACGCCGGAGACTCTCGTGTCGCCGACGTCGCCGTCACCGTGCGGTCGTCGCATCGCAGGCAGGGATTGGCGCGCACGCTGCTCCGTGGGCTCGTGGAGCCTGCCCTGGCTGCCGGGATCGCAGGCTTCGAGTTCCTTGCTCTGGCTTCGAACCATCCCGCGGTCCTGCTGGCCCGCGGATCGGGTGCGAGGATCGAGATCGGCGAAGGAGATGCATCCGGCGTCGTTGCCATCGCAGGGGCGGCCGACCGCCTCGCCGCCTGATGGGTCGGGAAACGGGCGGGTACTTCCGGGTCCACAGATTGCGCGCGACCATGGGGTCATGTCGGTTGAGTATCGGGTTCTCGGACCCGTCGAGGTGGTGTCGGGGACCCAGGCGGTGAGGGTTGGGCCCCGGATGCGCGTGCTGCTGGGGGCGCTTCTTGCGGCGAGGGGCGACACCGTCTCCTCCGACGCTCTCATCGAGTTGTTGTGGCCCCGCGACAGGCCCGGGGATCCCGAGGGTGCGCTGCATACCCAGATCTCGCGTCTGAGGGGGATTGTGGGCGACGATCTGGAGACCCGCCCACCGGGGTACCGGCTGGTGGTCGACGGCGAAAGGCTCGATGCGGCCCGTTTCGAATCGGCGGCGGCAGCAGCGGCCGAGTCTGATGGCGATGTGGCGATCGAACAGTACCGAGCAGCAGAGGCCGAGTGGCGTGGGCAGGCGTTCTTCGGACTCGACGAGATCGACCGCTCCGAGGCAGTTCGCCTGGAGCGGCTCCGCACCGAGGTCGTGCTGTCGCGCCTGTCGCAGATGCTCGAACGTGGCCAGGCATCGGCTGCGTTGCCGGAGATCGAGGGCCTTGCGACGGGGCAAGCACTCGAGGAGAAGCCCCATGCCCTCTTGATGAGGGCGTTTGCGGCCACGGGGCGAAAGGCAGATGCCCTGCGCGTCTTCCAGAAGTACGCATCTCGCCTGGCCGAGGAGACCGGACTCGAACCGTCCGCCGAGTTGCGTGAGCTCGAACTGTCGATATTGCTCGACAAGCTCGACCCGCCACCCGAACCGCCCTCGCGTCCCCTGGTCGGTATCCCGATGACCATCACGTACACCGAGCGAAAGCCGGGGGAGTCGATCGCCATCGGCACCGCGGGGTCGGGGCCCGGTCTGCTCATGCACCCTGCATGGCTGAGCCGGCTGGATATGTTCGGCGAGGGCCTCGACGGTCGTGCACCCTTCGTCAGCAGGCTCACCGCGGACTTTCGGGTCGTGATGTTCGATCGCCATGGCACGGGATTGTCGCGGGGTACCGATGTCGGCGTTTCGTTCGAGGCATCCGTCGAGGAGCTGGTCCATGTCCTCGACGTTGCAGCAGAGGCTCCGGCGATGGTCCTTGCGTCCAGTGCGGCGGGACCGACTGCCATCGCAGCCGCCAGCGCACGAGCGGACCTCTTCCGCGGTCTCGTACTGCTCGGCACCTATGCGTCAGGACCGACGATCTTTCCACCGCGTGTGGCTGAATCGATGGTCGGTCTGGTCAGGTCGAGCTGGGGAATGGGCTCCCGCCTCCTGGGATCGTTGATCTTCCCCTCGGCGACCGCCGAGATGCTCGATGGGTTTGCGCGCTTTCAGCGACAGGCGGCAAGCCGTGACATGGCGGTCGCTTTGCTGAAGCAGATGTATGCAGCCGATGTCAGCTCGTTGCTGGGTGACCTCGATGTGCCCACGCTGGTGATTCACCATCGGGGTGATCGCGCCGTGCCGTTTGCCGGTGGTGAGGAGCTGGCTCGCTCGATCCCCGGCGCCGAGCTCATGATCCTCGAAGGCGCACATCACTTCCCGAGAGCTGAGGACCACGAGCGGGTCGTCGCGGCGATTCGGACACTGATCCACGCCACCCGTTCGTCGGATGTGAGCGGGACGAGAGGAGGGCGACAGGCGGATGGGTGACGGTGTGACATCACACCGAAAGGATCACATCATGCGTGATGCAGTCGTTATCCCGAGTCAGTTCAACGGCCCGCCGAGCGTCGCCAACGGCGGCTACACCGCGGGGCTTCTCGCGGAGGGAATCCGCGGACCAGTGACGGTACGAATCGACGCACCAGTGCCTCTCGACACGAGCCTCGAGCTGCGACAGACTCCGGGGGAGAGGGTGCTCGCACAACACGGTCGACGCCTGGCCGTGGCGCGTCGCGGTACGTTGCCGGCCGTAGATCTGGCTCCGTCGACGCTCGACGCCGCGCTGGCGAGCCCGACGATGCCCCCCGACCTGAATCCGTTTCCGTCCTGTTTCGTCTGTGGGGCGTCTCGTCGTGACGGTATGGCGCTGGTGCCCAGGCGCGGCCCCGACGGCACGATCGTGGCCGTGTTCGAGCCCTCCCGGCTCGTCGACCCGACGGAGCCCGTCCCGTTGCGGCTGCTGTGGTCGGCTCTCGACTGCCCGTCGGGCTTTGCGCTCGTCGAGTCACTGGGCTCCGGCGTTCTGGGAACGCTCAACGCAGCGATCTACGAGCAGCCGGCGGCGGACTCTCCGCTGGTCGTCGTTGCTGCGGGGCGGGGTGTCGACGGGCGCAAGGCAGACGCCGTCTCGGCGATCTTCGATCACGCCGGACGCCTCGTTGCCGCCGCCGAAGCGACGTGGATCGCCATCGATCGCACAGCGGCGGTCGCCACGAGTGACCGGAGTGGCAACTCGTAGGACGACGCGGTCGGCTGCGGAGATCGCATCATCCGTACCCACCGGACGTTCGGCGTTGGGCCGGTATCACGAACGACCTGCGGCACACCACGAGGTGGTCACATGGGACTTCGCCGATCGCCCGACGGTGCAGCTCACCGGGGATCGCGGAGGGTTGACAAACATCAGTTTCAATCATATGATTGAAACGAATGATCGCATCTCCCGACTCCCGCGAACCCCAGAGCCGCATCCTCGATGCGGCGGAAGCCTTGTTCGCCCGCCACGGGTACGACGGCACGTCGATCCGTGAGATCACCCGCTCCGCCGAGGTCAACGTCGCGGCGGTCCACTATCACTACGGGTCGAAGGAGGCGGTGCTGCGAGCCGTCACCGATCGGGTTGCAGGCCCCATCTCCACGAGACGCACCGCACTTCTCGAGCAGGCGATCATCGCTGCACATCCCGACGCACCCACACTCGAGCAGCTGCTCGACGCTTTCGTTCGGGCCGATGTCGAGATGCTTCTGGCCCTCCAAGATCGGGGGCCGACGGTTGCGTGGTTCCTCGGCCGTACATATGCGGACCAGACGCCGTGGATCCAGGAGATGGCCGGCGACCAGTTCCGCGAGGCCGATGCGTTCTACCCGCTCCTCGCCGCTGCGCTGCCGCACCTCACCCCTGACGAGCTGACCTGGCGTATGAGGCAGGTCGTGGCGGTGATCGTCCACCAGTTCGCCACATGGCCGGCGGACGGGATGGACGAGGCAGCCGCCGCCACCGTCCTGGCGAGACTGGTCACATTCTTGGCAGCCGCCCTACGGGCGCCCCAACCAGCTGATGCCAATCGCGGAGGTGCAGATCGATAGCCGAGCCGCAACCCAGAAACAGGGCCCGCCCCCGCCCAGGTTTGCACACCGACGGGGACGGGCGATGCCGGCACACGAAGGCTCGTGTGCGACCAAAGGAGAATACTCTTGACCACCCCAACCACTTCCAACCCCCGCCCGACCTGGCTCCCCGAGAGCGAGTATCCGTTCCAGCTTCGAACGATGGATCTGGCCGGCACCACAATCACCTACATCGATGAAGGACGCGGCCCGACGCTGCTGTTCGTCCACACCGGCATGTGGTCCTTCATCTTTCGCGACGTGATCACACGACTGCGTGACGAGTTCCGTTGCATCACGCTCGACTTCCCCGGATATGGCCTCTCCGCGGAGCCGGCCGACGGCGAGCTCGGTCTGGCCGCTCAAGCCGAGCTGCTCGGAGAGTTCGTGACCCGGCTGGGACTGGCCGACATCACCCTGGTGCTCCACGACCTGGGTGGCTTGGTGGGGACACGTTTCGCCGCCAACCGGCCCGACCAGATCCGCGGATTCGTCATGGCCAACACGTTTGCGTGGAACCCGGAAGGCAAGGCGCTGCGCCGCATGTTGCGGATCGTGTCCAGCCGGCCGGTCACGGCTCTCGACAAGGCCACGCGGGTCATCCCACGGATCACGACCAGCAAGACGGGTGTCGGTCTCCATCTCACCAAGGAGGGCAAGAAGGCGTTCCTCGGGCCCTTCGCCTCACGGCGCACGGTGGAGCGATTCCACACTCTTATGAAGGATGCGCTGTCCGAAGGTGAGCTCTACGACCAGATCGAGAGCGGCACGGCGGGTCCGCTCCGGGACAAGCCGGTGTTGACCATCTTCGGGGAGAAGAACGACCCCTTCGGTTTCCAGGAGCGGCATCACGCCACGTTTCCCGACCACCGAGGACTCATCGTCTCCGGCGGAAACCACTTCCCGATGCTCGACGACCCAGAACTGTTCGCCGGTACGTTGCGCACGTGGTGGGACGACAACGTGGCCCCATCGATGCCGGAGGGAGCCCGCACATGAAGCTGACCCAAGCTTCGGTGCTCGTGACCGGCGGCACCCGCGGCATCGGAGCGGAGCTCGTCTCCCAGCCGGCCGCCCACGGCGCCACCGTCCACTTCTGCGGGCGGGACGCCGGCGCCGTGGCGATCACCCACCGCAGGGAAAAGGTCCAGTTTGGACAGGCGACGGCCCTGTACGCCATGTCACGGCTCGCCCCCGGCCTCATTCTGCGGAAGCTCAACGAGGGCGGGTCTGCCGTTGCTCGCGGCTCGGCGATCGGGCCGCTTCCAGCGCATCGAGGATCAAACCCAGACCAAACTCGAACTCGCCGTCGAAGCTGTACTCGTGCTTGGTTGCGTGTTCTCCCATCTCGCGGAGGTGCGGGAACTCGCCCAGTGCGGCATCGTCCCGGGACGAGCCGGGCGAACCCGGCGAGTCCGACGAACTGCTCATCGGTGTGCTGACCTCTTGGATGACGTGTCCATACACATAGCTGTCCAGGAGATGGAAGGCGTGGGCCGCCTGCTCGATCGCAAAGCCGGCCGCCCGCAGGTTGCCGAGGATGGCATCGATGTATCGCAACGACGAGCGCCCGGTCGTGCCGCGAGCCTCCAGCAGCCCGATCGCCCAGGAATGGCGGACGAGGACCGCGCGGGCCGATCTCGCCCGCAGCCTCATCGCCTCTCGCCAGTCGGTTCCCTCGTCAGGGATCGCGATCTCGCCAATCACCCGGTCCACGATGCCGTCGAGGATCTCGTCCTTGTTGGCGACGTGCTTGTACAGCGACATCGCTTCGACACCGAGCTCGGCGCCGAGCCGTCGCATCGTCAGGGCACCGAGCCCGTCTCGGTCGGCCAATGCGATGGCGGCCTTCAGCACCCGTTCCTTGGACAGCCGACGGCGTCGTGGGCGGTCGTCGAGGATCATGATTGACAGCTTACTAAGTAAACGATAGGGTTACTAAGTAAACCCACGCAGAGTCATAGGAGCCGAAGTGGCCATCCACATCGAGAGCCCCGAGTCGTCGACCACGGGCGCCGGCTACGCGCCGCTCACAGTGAACGTGAGAGTCAAGATCTCGGCCCTCTGGGCGACCATGCTGTTCGTCTTCGCCTACGTCGACATCTTCAGCATGTTCAGACCGGACGTTCGAGCCGATATCGAGTCCGGGACGGTTGGCGGCTTCACGATCGGTGAAGTGTTCCTCGTGGCGACGACGGTGTATGTGATCATCCCGAGCCTGATGGTGTTCGCGGCACTGGTGTTGCGCCCGAGGCTGAACCGCGTGCTCAATGTCGCGCTCGGCGTCGTGTACGCAACCACGGTCGTCGCCGGGGCCGTCGGCGAGTGGCAGTACTACCTCCTCGGCAGTGCCGTCGAGATCGCCCTCTTGGCCGGCATCGTGTACTACGCCTGGACCTGGCCGAAGAGCGGGGATCGCGCTCGTTCGTCGTGAGACCTCCAAGCCCGCCGCGGACCGAGTTCGCCGACCTTGGTGGTTGCTGCACGAGTCGCGAAACCGGAAGCGAGACGGCGGGCCTTGGCCGAATGAACGTGTGAGGCGACCGAGCTGTACGAGGCCTGAGAGCGGTGTCGAGGACATGTCGGGTGCGCTCCAGCAGATCGCAGAGCACGGCACCGGCGGCAAGTGCCATATCCGGGTGCGATCGCGGTCGAGGCACGCCACCCGGTCGCCGCGCCGACCGAGCAACTGGGCCGCGGCCTTTCCGATCCCCGACCCGGCACCAGTGACGAGGCTCACACTTGCCATCCTGTGCTCCCATCTGCAAGGCGATGCATCCTACGTCCGCACGTCGCATCAGCCGCACCGCCGAACCCTGAGCCGCTGGGCAATCCCCGAGGGTCATGGCATGATCGCCCCGTGACCAGCTCGCCCCCCGATGCGCGCCTCGGTGATCTCGAGTGGCTCCGCCGTGCCCGCGACAGGATCGACCGGGAGTACGCCGAGCCGCTCGACGTCGAGGCGATTGCCGCCGGGGTGCACATGTCGGCGGGCCACTTCAGCCGTCAGTTCAAGCTGGCGTACGGGGAGTCGCCGTACTCCTATCTGATGACACGTCGCATCGAGCGAGCGATGGCGCTCCTGCGCAGGGGTGATCTCAGCGTCACCGAGGTCTGCTTTGCCGTCGGGTGCTCGTCGCTCGGCACGTTCAGCACGCGCTTCGCCGAGCTGGTCGGCGTGCCCCCCAGCGTGTACCGGCGTCAGGAGGCGAGTGCGACGGCGGGGATGCCACCATGCGTGGCCAAACAGGTGACGAGACCGGTCAGGAATCGAGAAGCGCCGGTCGCCGTGACGAAATAGCGTGGCGCCCATGGATATCACGATTCACCAATGCATGCTCCCGCACACAGATCCGGCCGCCTCGCTGGCCTTCTATCGCGACACTCTCGGCTTCGAGGTCCGCAACGTCGTCGAGTACGGCGAGATGCACTGGATCACGGTCGGTCCGCACGACCAGCCCGGCACGTCGATCGTTCTCTACCCGCCTGATGCCACGCCGGGCCTCACCGACCAGGAAAAGCGCACCATCGCCGAGATGATGGCCAAAGGCACCTACGCCAGCGTCAACCTGTCCACCCCGGATCTCGACGGCATCTTCGAGCAACTCGAGGCGAGCGCCGCCGAAGTCGTCCAGGAGCCGATCGATCAGCCGTACGGTCTGCGGGACTGTGCCTTCCGTGATCCGGCGGGCAACCTCATCCGCATCATCCAGACCGGCTGACCGGCGTGGGCGCACGAGCTACCGCCGACAGCCACGACTTGATCCGGGTGGTCGGAGCGCACGAGAACAACCTGAAAGACGTCAGCGTCGAGCTTCCGAAGCGTCGATTGACCGTCTTCACCGGTGTTTCGGGATCGGGCAAGAGCTCCCTCGTCTTCGACACCATCGCGGCCGAATCGCAGAGGTTGATCAACGAGACCTACAGCGCGTTCGTGCAGGGCTTCATGCCAACGCAGGCGCGCCCCGATGTGGACGTGCTGGAAGGACTCACCACCGCCATCACCGTCGACCAAGAGCGTATGGGCGGCAATCCTCGCTCCACTGTGGGCACCGCCACCGATGCCAACGCGATGCTGCGCATCATCTTCAGCAGGCTCGGTCAGCCGTCGATCGGACCGCCGACCGCGTACTCGTTCAATGTACCGACACGGCGGGCGAGTGGATCGATGACCGTCGACAAGGGCAAAGGGGAGCGGATCGTCGTGCGCCAGGCCGTCTATCACGGCGGCATGTGCCCCCGGTGCGAGGGAATGGGGTCGATCAGCGATATCGACGTGACTCGGCTCTACGACGATTCCAAATCACTTGCCGAGGGGGCCATCGTCATCCCTGGGTACAAACCGGGCGGATGGGCGGTTCGCGAGTTCATGGAGTCGGGGTTCCTCGATCCCGACAAGCCGATCCGCAAATACACCAAGACCGAACTGCACGACTTCCTCTACAAGGACCCGGTGAAGATCAAGTTTGCGGGGATCAACAGGACGTACGAGGGTCTCATCCCGCGCGTCCAGAAGTCGTTCTTCTCAAAGGACCGTGAGTCGCTGCAACCGCACATCCGCACCTTCGTCGAGGAAGCCTCCACCCTCACGTCGTGTCCGGACTGCGCCGGCACCCGACTCAACGAGGCCGCCCGCAGCTCCAAGATCGAGGGCATCAACATCGCCGATGCCTGCGCCATGGAGATCAACGATCTGACCGAGTGGGTGCGGAGCCTCGACGAGCCGTCCGTCGCACCCCTGCTCGGGGCGCTGCAAGGGACCCTCGATTCGTTTGTCGAGATCGGTCTCGGCTACCTGTCTCTGGACCGCTCGTCGGGCACGCTGTCGGGCGGTGAGGCGCAACGAACCAAGATGATTCGCCACCTCGGGTCTCCGTTGACGGACGTCACCTACGTCTTCGACGAGCCCACCATCGGCTTGCACCCGCATGACATTCAGCGGATGAACGACCTACTGCTGCAGCTGCGCGACAAGGGAAACACGGTCCTGGTGGTCGAGCACGAGCCCGAGGCGATCGCCATCGCCGACCATGTCGTCGATCTCGGGCCCGGCGCAGGCACAGCCGGCGGTGAGGTCGTCTACCGGGGCACGGTGGATGGGCTGCGGGCAAGCGGCACCCTCACCGGCCGCCATCTGGATCACCGCACCACTCTCAAGGAGGAGCTGCGCATTGCCTCGGACCATCTGGAGGTGCGTGATGCGAGCGCCCACAACCTGCAGGATGTCGATGTCGACATTCCCCTCGGCGTGTTGTGCGTGATCACCGGGGTCGCCGGGTCCGGCAAGAGCTCTCTCATCGAGGGCTCCGTGGCCGGCCGCGACGGAGTGGTGTCCTTCGACCAGGCTCCGATTCGCGGCTCCCGGCGAAGCAATCCAGCCACCTACACAGGCATGCTCGACCCGATCCGCAAGGCGTTCGCAAAGGCCAACGGCGTGAAGCCGTCCCTCTTCAGCGCCAACTCGGAGGGAGCTTGCCCGAGCTGCAAGGGCGCCGGGGTCATCTACACCGAGCTGGGCTTCATGGAGACGGTCGCAACGCCGTGCGAGGCGTGCGAAGGGAAGAGGTTCGAGGCTGCGGTCTTGGAGTACGAGCTCGCCGGTCGAGACATCAGCGAAGTGCTGGCGATGCCGGTCACCGAGGCGCTGGAGTTCTTTGGAGAGGGAGAGGCGAAAACGCCGGCGGCTCGGAAGATCCTTCAGCGGATGGCCGATGTCGGGCTGGGGTACCTCACCTTGGGGCAGCCGCTCACGACGCTTTCGGGGGGCGAGCGGCAACGGCTCAAGCTGGCCATTCAGATGGCGAAAGAGGGCGGGATCTACGTGCTCGACGAGCCGACCAGTGGCCTCCATCTCGCCGATGTCGACCACCTCCTCGACCTCCTCGATCACCTCGTGGATTCTGGCAAGTCGGTGGTCGTGGTCACGCACCATCAAGCAGTGATGGCCCACGCCGACTGGATCATCGACCTCGGCCCGGGAGCCGGACACGACGGAGGTCGGATCGTTTTCGAGGGCCGTCCTGCGGACCTGGTTGCCGACCGCTCGACCATCACCGGCCGGCACCTCGCCGGCTATGTGGGGGCGGCATAGGCCGCCTTGCCTGGTCCAGCGATCCGTCGACCTGGGCGCCTCGGCAGCCGATGGGATCCGTCGCGTCGCGAAGCGCTCAGCCCTCTTCGATGTCGACGAACTCGCGGCGCCACTCCGGGGCTACGAAGGGCTCGGCGAAGTATTCCGCCTCGCGGTAGACGAGACCGTCCCGGAATTCGATGATCCGCACCCAGTAGTACGTCTTGCCGTCCGGCCACTGTCCATGGCCCTCCATCGTGGCGAGGTCGCCGGTGTCGGATACGAGCACGATGGGCGCCGCCATCGTGAACCTCGGGGCCGTGCGCCGCGCCACCTGGGTCTTGCGGCGACCTCCCTTGATGTTGGCGTTCGTCAGCTGGTCCTGGGGGAAGCGACTGCCGTAGTCACGGTGGGCTTCCACCCATGCCTCGTGGCTGCGGAAGCACTCCCCTGACTGTGGGTAGCGGCACTCGTATTCCGGGTGGCGCAAGGCACCCAGCGCCTCGAAGTCGAACGCAGCAATGGCGTCCTTGTAGCGGCGCACCTTGTCGGTCATCGATCGTCCCTTGGCAGCGTGCTGCCCCAACGATACGCACACCTCGACATTCCCGAAACGCAGAGCAATCGATCGACGGGGCGCCTGAAGGCGGTTGCGGCGTATCCCTGCCGCCTGCCGGCCGTCGAACGCGCCGGGGCCCCACAGTCAATGGGTACCGACTGGCATCAATTGGGACGAATTGAGTTTTGCCGAGCGCTCACCGGCCGTTAGCGCACCGTTGACCTTCGCCTTTGTACGTTGGGATCTGCCATGGGCATGGTGCGAGTCCACCGTGGGGGCACGGTCAGGCATGCCCCTGGCAGTTTTGTTCGAGTCACCTCGCAGCCAATCCGACCCCCGCGAAGGAACCATGATGAAGAGAAGATGGATCGTCCTGCTGTTGGCGACGGCACTCTTTGCCAGCGTCGCCCAATCCGCCGTGGCACAGCAGAGCACCCAAGCGGCGTCTGGTGACACGCACGACACGGTGCAGGACGATGGATCTCGCAACGGTGAGGATGCCGACCGTCGCCGGCCGCGCCCGCGTCCCAAGCCCGGCCAGCCGGGTGATCCGGGTCAACCGGGACAACCGCCGACGACTGAGCCACCGCTCACCGGGCCCACCGGCAAGTTCGACATCCTCGTGCGTGGCGGTGACAACCCTGCGACGCGGCAATGGTGGGATGCGCCCTACGTCCGAGATCTCTACGCCGTCGGTATCTCGCAGGTGCCGGGCGTGGGGTGGACCGATGGTGATCGAGCCGGGTACAAGTGCGCCTACATGTTCTTGTACCAGAACGGCAACGAGGACGACATCATCGGGCGCGTCACGTTCACCCGGATCGGTGGCTACGCCCAGATCAACGATCAATACATGGCCGAGTTCGTGAGGGCCTACGACGGCGGTCGTGACTACACCAGCCAGGCCGAGTGTCCCGGGTCGGATATCGCATACGAGCCGTGGAGCGGGTCCGACTACCGCCCCCAGATCTTCTACACCAAGGGTGGGCAGTTGCTGGAGAACCGCAGCTACACCAACACCTCCGGCGACGCCATCGCCGCGGGGGCGCTGAAGTTCGGCGAGTACGAGCGGATCACGACACCGTTCACCGACACGGGCGGCATCGGCACGTGCGACGACTACTGCACGGTTTACGGGCGAGTCACCGTGGTTGCCTACTTCGACGACGGCAACGGCTTTTACCCGGCCGTGGCGATCTATTACGACTCGCTGAGCCCGGATGTGTTGCTGGCCGGCTCCGGGCCCGGCGGCTTCGAACCCTCGCAGCCGGCGCCCCCGGCGCCCCGTGACACGACGCGGACGAAGCTACCTCCCTGGATCCGCTCACCCCGATAGGTGGTCGCTCACGCGAGCGGGAAGCGAGCCGGCGGATCCCCCTTCCGCCGGCTCGTCTCCTTGTGATGAGGCCGCGCCGGTGGGTGCGGCCTCGGCGATCTGGGGTTGGGGTCCCTGGATCGCATTGCGATGAGCCGTATGGCGAAGAGCCGGTGGGGCGGTCCGCGCCGGTGGGTGCGGCCTCGGCGATCTGGGGTTGGGGTCCCTGGATCGCATTGCGATGAGCCGTATGGCGAAGAGCAGGTGGGGCGGTCCGCGCCGGTGGGTGCGGCCTCGGCGATCTGGGGTTGGGGTCCCTGGATCGCATTGCGATGAGCCGTATGGCGATGAGCAGGTGGGGCGGTCCGCGCCGGTGGGTGCGGCCTCGGCGGATGATCGTCCGCCCAACGTAGGATCTGTCCACACGATGTTGAGGAGTGCGGTGGGCGACCGGGTGCTGGAGGATTGGAACGGCGAGCGGCTCCTGGTAGAGCGCCATGCGCCAACGGGATCGTGGATCTTGATCGCCATCCACTCGACGGTGTTGGGCCCGGCGGCGGGCGGGACCCGCATGAAGCCCTACCCGAGCCTGGATGAGGCTCTCGATGACGTGCTGCGGCTGTCCGCCGGGATGACGTACAAGTTCGCCACGCCGGCCCTGGAGTTCGGTGGAGGCAAGGCGGTGCTCATGGTGCCCGCAGACCTCGGCGAGGACGGTCGGACCCAGCTGCTGCGCCGGTACGGCGAACTCGTCGCCGATCTCGACGGTGCGTTCCTGACCGGTCCGGACGTCGGCACGACTCCGGTGGACATGGATGTGATCGCCGACGCCGCCGGTGGAAACGTGTTCTGCCGGACGCCGGCTGCCGGGGGCGCCGGAGATCCGGGGCCCTACACGGCTCTCGGTGTCTTCACCGCGATCGAGGTGGCCTGCGAGCACCTCGGCATTCCACTCTCAGGCGCCCGCGTCGTCGTCCAGGGCGCCGGCGACGTCGGTGGCCCGCTGATCGAGCGGTTGCGTGCGGCGGGTGCGGCGGTCGCTTTCAGCGAGGTCGACGACGGGCGCATCCGTCGATTCCGCGACGAGAGCGGTGTGGAGTTCATCCCCGCGGCTGAGGTGCTGGAGGCCGAGTGCGACGTGCTGTCTCCGTGTGCGCTCGGAGGCGTCATCAACGAGGACAGCATCGCGGCTCTCCGTTGCAAGGCCGTGGTCGGCAGTGCCAACAACCAACTCCGGGACGAACGCAATGCCACCAGTCTGCAGGAGAGGGGCATCCTCTACGCCCCCGATTTCGTGGCCAACGTAGGAGGTGCCATGGCGATGACGGGCATCGAGGCGCTCGGATGGGGCGAGGCGGAGGCACGAGCCAACGTGACCACCTATGTCGCCGGTGCCTTGCGGGCCGTCATCGCTGCAGCCGGTGCTGAGGCGATCACCACCGATGCCGCCGCCCGCCGCATCGCCCGGCAGCGCATCGACGACAGGCTCCGCCGGTAGACGGGGCCTGGCTCGTGTGGGGCCGGGGTCCCTGGCCGACATCGCTGCCGGCACGGAACTGGGAGAGCGCAAGGTCGCTATGGCCACGACGGCCTGGGGCCGTCCCACGACGGGTCGGGTCCGATCACCGCCGGGCGGTTGCGGGCCCAGACGACCTCCCAGTCAAGGGGTATGCCGTTTCCGACACAGTCGCCGAGGTTGTTGGTCTGCGGTTCCATCGCTGCCGAGATCTTCTCCGCCGTCGGGCACCGTTCCTCGGGATGGCGGAGGCCGATGAGGTGGCCAACCTCGTGGTTGACGACATACGTGCGATAGGCGTCCACGGTCGAGTCCCAGTCATCTCCTCCCAGGCGCCACCGGTCGGCGTTCAGCGCCACAACGCTGCCGTTCTGGCAGTTGACCGTGCCGTAGGTCACGAGCGGCAGGCAGAGCTCGTCGACCCGGTCCCCTTCAGCCAAAACGACGCTGAGGCCACTGGAATCGTCGGCGACGAAAGTGAATCCACTCCGGTTCCATCCGGAGGGACCGTTGAGGATGGTCAGGGCCGTGCTCCCCAGCTCCGCTGAGCTGACATCGTCGACCTCCGATACGAAGCGAAGCCGTATCACCAGCTCGGGACTGCCGTACGTGCCCGCCGCCGACACCTCCGTGACCTGCGGTGGAGCAACGACCGTCGTCGACGTCGTCGGGGGAGCTGTCGTGGTGGTCGTCGGCGGAGTCGTGGTGGTCGTCGGGGGAGCGGTCGTGGTGGTCGTCGTGCTCGTCGAGGTCGGCGACGATGTGGTCGTCCGGAGCGTGGTGGCGGGCGGTGACGATGTGGTCGACTCGAGGGACGTCGTACTGGTCTCGCTCGGCGCCGCCGCACCGCTCGATTCGGCCTCGTCAGCAGTTCCGCTGCCGCTGCACGCAGCCACGAGCAGCAGGAATCCGAGCAGCCAGTATCTCACCCGCCGAACCTAGCGCCCCGACTCACAAACGTCGCGAACCGGCGTGCGCCGGTTCGTCTGCACGTTTTCAGCGGAAACCGCAACGTGCCGCTGCCGCGCGCATCACCAACATCGCGTGAGGGGCAGGAGCCCTCGGGGCGGGCAACCTCGGGCATCTCGGCACCGATGCGATAGGTGTGGCGATCGGCGATACTGCGGCCATGCAGGTGCATGTCACGGCCGATGCGATCGAGCTGGCCCGCACTCGGGGTGGGACCATGGCGGTCGACGTCATTGCTCCCGTCGGTTGAGGCAAGCTCGCCGAGGTGTCGGTCGACACCAACACACGGGGTAAGGATCTCGGTCGCTACGAACGGCTGTCGCTCGATGGCATTCAGGTGCTCATTCCGCACCGTCTGTCGCGGTGGACCGCCGACATCCGCATCGATGTCAAACGGTCCCTCCTCGGTAGGCGATTCGTCGTCGAGGCAGGGCACGCCCACGGCCCCGGCTGAACGCACGGGTGAGATGAGCTCCGGTCCGGGGCTCCGAGCACAACTGGCCGCCGGACGTGACCCCGTCCTCGCGCATGTCGTGGGATCCTGCGCCTTGCGGCCCATCGTGGTGCCGGCGGGGGTCCCGGCGCCAACCGACGGGGTTCGCTGCCTCTCGGCGAGGACTCTTGTCCGCTGACCCTCTTAGTGTCGTCCCGATGTCTCGAAGGCTCGCCTTCCTCACCTCACTGACAGTGATCGCCGTGTCGACCGTGGCGATCCGCATCGCCGGACTGCTGTCCACCCGTCACATCGATTTCGACGAGGGTGTCTACGGCGTCTCCGTCCTCGCAATGCGCAGCGGTGCGCTGCCGTTTCGCGATGTGTTCTCCAGCCAGGGTCCGCTGTTCCTACCGGTGCTTTGGATGTTCGACACCCTAGGACTTCGCACGTTTCCCGCGATGCGGATCGGGATGGTGGCCACCGCGCTGGTGTTTGCCCTCGGCGTGTTCTGGATTGCGCGTCGAGCGACGGGCGAGGATGGACTGATTGCGTCCGCAATTGCCGCGGTGGTCGTCGGCACTGCGAGCGCCGGTGTGGCGGCCGCGGGACCCGTTCACAGCGACGGGCCGGCGCTCGCATGCGGTGTCTGGGGTGTCGCCGTCGCGCTGGGTGCCGGCCCTTGGCGGCAAATGCGTCCCGTGGTGGTCGGGCTCATGATCGGCGCCGGCATGGCGCTGAAGAGCATCTTCCTGTTGCCGATGGCCATCGCGGTCGCTTGCCTCTACGTGAGTCGCCGTGACTGGAGAGCCTTGGGCGTCTTCTCCGGTAGCGCGGCGACATTGGGTGTTGCCGTATCGCTGCCGTGGGGTCTCGGCAATGTTTGGGACCAGTTCGTCGCCTTCCAGCTGGCGGCCCCGCGGCAGCGATCACCGTGGACCAACGTCACCGATGCCGCCACGCTCATGACGACCCACGACCCCATCTTCCTCGTCTTTTTCGCAATGGCGGTGGGAGGCGCCGTCGCATGGGCGATCACGCGGCGGCGCCCCCCCGGACACGGCTCTGCGCAGGTCGCCGTGCTGGTGTGGTTCCTGATGAGCGCCCTGCTGCTGACCTTCGGGGTCGAGCTCAATCGCGGCTTCTACCGCTTTCTCGCCTTCTTCATCGCCCCGGCGATGGTTGGGTTTGCCGTCGTCAGGCCACCGCGGGCCGCCCTCTGGGGTGTTGCGGTCGCGTCGGTCCTTCTGCTGCCGATCCAACTGCGGGGTGCTCCGACCTTTCTGACCACGCAACACCTGACTGGGCAGGAACAAGAGGTCGTTGCGCAGCTCGAGACACTGCCTCAGGGAACGCGGGTCATCGCCGACGAACCCGGCTTGGCGTGGGTCGCAGGACGCCACCCACCCCCACATCTGGTCGATACGTCCTTCGCTCGCATGCGCGCCGGCTACCTCACCGCGGCCGACGTCGTGGCCGGAGCGGCCGCCGAGGACGTCTGCGCGGTGTTGTCCCAGTCGAACCGGTTCGCCGAGCTCGACCCGCTGCTGGCGTCCCGTCTCGATGGCTTCGTGCCTGTTGCCGAATGGGACGATGATCGATGGCTCTACGTCAAACAGAGCTGTCTATGACTTGTGCTGGTCGCCGGCCAGCAGCTCGTCGATCGTGGGCATGAGTGCATCGGCCCAGGCCTGGTGGCCGGTCTCGCTCGGGTGGAAGAGGTCGGGCGAGAACATGTGGCTCCCGCTGTTGAACGCCCGGGTCGTCAGCCTCCACTGGTCGATCTTGGCGACGCCGAAGCGTGCGGCGGTGCGTCGGTGCACCCAATCGGCGACGTGACCTGCAGTCCAGGCAATCCGGTCCGTTGGGAACGGCAAGCGCGGGATCGAGCCGATGTCGCCGACGCCGAAGAGCACGACGTGGCGGCACACGGGCTGGAGCCGGTCGACGATCGCATCGAGTCGGGCCGCCACTTTCCACACGGGAACGAACCGGAGCACGTCGTTGGATCCGACGGATACGATTGCCAGATCCCAGGTACGAGCAGTGACGCGGGGTACCTGTACGTCGAGCACATCCTTGGTCTTGGCCCCGCCCTCGGCGACGCTCACCAACTCGACGTGGTAGCGGTCGGCAAGACGATTCGCCACGAGACGAGGCCACGCAGTGTCGGCAGAGTCGAGGCCCGGGGCCGTCACTGTGCTGTCCCCAAGCACCACCACACGCAGCCGGGGGAGCGACGATGAGTCACCGAAGGCGCCGGAGGGATCGAGGCCCTCGAACGACGGCAACTCGCGAAGAATGGCGTGGGCGACCTGTCCGGCGACGATACCGGTTCCCGCAAGTGCGCTGAACCGGAGAGCCTGCCTCAGCATCGATCACCCACTCCGTCTCTCTGGTCCGAACCATCACGGGGCGTTCCGGCCGGGTCACCCGTCCGTCGCATCGCGGCTGTCCTTCGTCGGGAGTCTGCCAGGTCGGGCGTGCGTGTCGGGAATCAGGATCGTGCTCAGAGTCCGGCGTGTTCGCGCAGGGGACGGTCGGTTGGCGAGGTGAGGCTCGAGCACCAGATTCAGCTCGTCCGCCAGCCGCTGCAACTCGTCGTCGGACAACCACAGTGCCGCTTGCCGGTAGCCGACGCCGTCTCGTGAGGGATCGGATTCCGGATGATCGAGGTATCGGCCGAAGGCCTCCACGAGAGCACCGACAAACGTCAGGAAGCCTTCGTAGTGCTCGTCCCGGGTCATGGCCGCAGCCTCTTCGGAACCGACGTGGGCGGCTCCGGTGACGAGACGGTAGGTGCGCTCGGTCCCACCCCTCACGCGGCGCTCGCCCACCACCTCGAGCAGTCCGGCCCCGACGAGGATGGCCACTTGGCGGTACAGCGTCGCCGCCGCGACGTCGGGCATCCGTTGTGCCAATTCCGCGGTTGTCAGCTCTTCCCCCGCGATCGCCAGCACGATCCGAAACCGGACGGGATGCAGGAGTACGTCCGATCGTCTGGTACCCATTGACAACCAGCATAACAGTTTGATATCGTTCTTGAGAATATTCTCAATATCGATACCAATCGGAGCCAGCGATGTACACCAGCACCACTGCATCCATTCCGGCCGGGGACGTCACCCTTGCCGGGACCCTCACCCTTCCCCACACCGAACCACCGTTTCCGGCGGGCCTTCTGATCGCAGGCTCGGGGCCGCTGGATCGCGACGGCAACGCCAAGCGGCTCCCGCTGGGTATCAGCCGCGATCTCGCCGGTGTGCTCGCCGACCGGGGGTGGGCATCACTCCGGTTCGACAAGCGCGGCGTCGGTGATTCGACGGGTGACTATCTGAGCACCGGCTTGTACGACGAGCTCAGCGATGCCGAGGCGGCGCTTGCATGGCTGCAGGCACGACCCGACGTCGGCGCCATCGTCCCCATCGGCCACAGCGTTGGCGCATTGATGGCCGCCGAGCTGGCCGGCAACCATCCGGATCTGGCGGGTGCCGTTCTGCTGGCAACCACCGCCAAGACCGGTGGTGAGACCCTGGAATGGCAGGCTGCCAACCTCGAGGGTCAGCTCCTACCGGCTCCCGTCACGTTCTTGATGAAGCTCTTTCGCACCAGCATCGTCAAGCAGCAGGCAAAGGCCATCGCCAAGTTGCAGGCAACGACGAGCGACGTCGCCAGAATTCAGCTGGCCAAGGTCAACGCCAAGTGGATGCGGGAGTTCATCGCATACGATCCCAAGCCGGCCCTCTCACGCATCTCCATCCCCACTCTTGCCATCACGGGGGAGAAGGATGCGCAAGTGGATGCCGCAGACCTCGACGTGGTGGCACGTGCGGTCGGAGGGTCCAGCGATACGCACGCCGTTCCCGACCTGGATCACATCTTGCGCCACGAGCCGGCCGCAGTGTCGAATCCTCGCCGGTACCGCAAGCAGCTGCGGCAGTCGATCGATGGTCGCGTCGTGGGGGTTCTCGCCGAGTGGCTGGCTGCGCTCGAGGCTGCGCCCCAGGCTGTGAACGACGGCAGGGGAGAGGAGGGCTGAACGGCGCCCCACCGCTGCAGCGGCGGCGCTGCCAGGGGCCGGCGAACGTCGCCCCGATGGGACATCACGATCCGGTCGTGGCCGGTGAGCCGTTCAGCGTGTGGGGCGAAGCGGCCTGGATCGACGCCGGCCAGCCACCAGAGACCGGCGCTCGTCGGTTCGCAGACGGGGCGGGCTCACGGGTCGCGCGATTCGGCACGGTGAGCGGTGCCCCCGTCGTCCGGAGAGTCTCCGCTCGAGCGGTAGCGGCCGCTGCGTGCGGCGCATTGCGCGTTCAGGTCCACAGCGCATCGCTCACACACCTCCGGTCGTGCATTCATCCACGCCGGCACGGCTCGCGCACCGTACCCGATCCGCCACGACATGGGTGCCGAGCACGCCTGTGGGATGTGATACCCGGATGTGTGTGTCGCCCATGCTCGTCCTCGTACGCCGTCGGGCCGTGCTCGCCTGTGGCCCGATTCATCAGGGCGCACGATCCCACGATTCCGCTGTGACGACATCGCAAAAAGTGGGGAATTCTGGGACTCGGCTCCAGCCCCGGGTCGCCGAGGCCGCACCGATCTGTGATCTTGTTGGTTCAGACGCTTTCGCCGATCGGTGTGGCTGTGTTGTTGGCTCTTCGCCTTGTGGCTCATCGCGGTGCGATCCGGGGGCCCCAGCCCCAGATCGCCGAGGCCGCACCGATCTGTGATCTTGTTGGTTCAGACGTTTTCGCCGATCGGTGTGGCCTCATCCGACCGCAGGTAGCGGTCGAGCGCAAAGAACCACAATGCGGAGAGGAGTACGGACAGTGCCAGGGCCAGCAACCAGGGCGCCGGCCTCGTCCATGCGATGGCGACCGCGATCGCCGCAGCAGCCGGTGCGGCCACGACCAGCGCACCGTAGACGTCGGACAGTCGATCCCAGTCGGCAAGCGAGCGCATGATGAGGCTCAGCGCGACGAGCATCAAGGCCACCGAACCGCCGAGCAGCCACGCCGCCGGGGCGTAGGCGCGGGCCTCGTCGGCGTGCTCCACCAAGCTGACCATGGCTGCACCCGATGCCGCGATCGCCATCGTCATCGCCAGGTGTCCGAACGTCCAGGAGCCGGCGCCGGCGAGGGACGGGAGCCGGCGGCCGGCGAAATCGAAGTAGCTCCACCAGAACCCGAATCCGATCGTGAGGGCGAGGATCCCCGTGAGGACGGTCTTCGGATCGCGGTCGATCTGTGACAGGCCGTCGACAACCCCGACGACGGTCTCGCCGAGCACGATGATCGTGAACAGACCGAAGCGCTCGACCATGGAATCGGTCACGGTCAGGTCCAGCGCCTCGTCGCGTCTCAGGGTGCCCACGATCAGGTAGCCGCCGACGATCCATCCCACGACCACGATGGCCCAGACGATCATGCGCGCTTCGGCGGGCATCACCACTGTCGCCGCCATCACACCGGCCGTGACCGCCATGCCCGTCAGGTAGCGGGCCGTGATCGACATGTAGGCCTCATCGTCCTGGCGGCGGACGGTGTACCACAGCCACGTCAGCACGAGGAGGAGGACGGTGTAGGTCGCGGCGAACGCCGCTCCGTCCGTGCCGGCAGCGTCGCCGGTGTAGATCGCCAGCAGCGCCAAGATCGTCATCTGCACGAAGATGAACGTGCGGCTCCGCCCGTCGTTGCGACCGTGGAGCTCGTGGTACATGGTGCCGTTGTACCAAGCGATCCAGATGAGCCCGAACACCGCGGCGAACTCTCCGAACCCTTGCCACGAGACGTGGTGCGCCAGCGTGTGGGCGGCGCGGGCGATGAGCACGACGAATACCAGGTCGTAGAACAGCTCGAGAAAACTGACCGTGCGGTCCTCGATCACGTCTCCGTGCGCTCGCGGCGGCAGCCAGAAGTAGCGGAGGAATCGCCGGTTCATCTCTCGCCGGGTCTTCATGTGCGATCCTGGATGTGCGGCCGCAGAAGCCCTGGAGTGTCGACTTCCCATCGGGTCCCGGTTGCTCTGCGCCTCACGGTTCATCGGTGGGTTGGCGCGATTCGTGGTCTTCCGCCGGTGCGTTCCAGTCCTCGATGCAGCGCTCCACGAGGGGTACCGGGAGGTTGGCGCGGGTCAGGTCGCGTTCCGAGACGTGGATGCTGGGCGGCACCCTCGGGTCGAACGACCGCAGGTACGCTGCTTGCTTGTCCTCGAGGTGGGTCCACCCGTTGGAGAACATGGCCCCGGTCGGCCCGACGATGTGGCGCGCCGCCTTCTGAATATCCTTCGACACGAACTTCGCCCCGCGGCGCCGCGCCGCCCACTCGTTGAACAGGTCCCTCAGGTACCGCATCCGTCCATCCGCCTTCCCGGATGGCATCGATTGTACGGCTCTCTGCTCCCATGCGCCCGTCAGTGGCCCTCGAGGGCCCGCCGCCATCGACGGCGCACGTACTCGAATCAGGGCCTTGCGCACGACAGTCGGCCACGATGCGTTGCTGTTGCTGAGTACGCTTGCTCTGTGCAAGGGAGGCGGCGCACGAACGTGGAGGAGCTTCTCGCCGAGGCACGCCGGGGGATATCTCGGCTTGCTCCCGGCCAAGCTCACGCGGCGATGGCCGGAGGCGTGACACTCATCGACATTCGGGAGCTGCGCTACCGGCTCGCCGAAGGTGTGGTACCCGGGTCGGTTCACGTACCGCTCTCGGTGTTGCCATGGCGAGCCGACCCGTCCTCGGAGGTCGCCGACCCCCGCATCAGCGACGTCGATGCACCGTTGATCCTGATGTGCAACGACGGCTACTCGTCGAGTCTTGCGGCCGACTGGTTGCGCAAGCTGGGCTTCGGCGCAGTCAGCGATCTCGACGGGGGCTTTCGTGCGTGGGCGGCGGCCGGTTTGCCTGTGACTTCCACCTCCGACGACCCCGAGAATCACGACGACGACGTGCGGAAGGTGCGTGGGTGGCTAGGAATCTAGCGTCGGTGCTAGGTTCCTGGCATGTCTTTTCGTGAGGAGAGGCTCCGCCGTGGGCTCACCCAGGCCGAGCTGGCGCACCAGGCCGGGGTCAGCCGGCAGCTGGTTGGGGCCGTCGAGGCTGGCCGGCATCGTCCCCGGGTGGATGCGGCACTGGCCCTCGCCACCGCCCTCGAGGTGGACGTCGGGCGATTGTTCGGTACGCAGCCGCCGGCGGTGGACTGTGTGACAGGCGCTCGGCCCCCGGACCAGGCGCTGGTACGCATGGGTCGTGTGGGTGATCAGCTCGTGACGGTGCCCGTTGGTGCCAACGGTTCCGGCTGGGATGCGGCCGATGGGCTCATTGTCAACGATGCCGTGGAGAGCTTTGCGCAAAGGCGCCCCGGCATCGTTGCCGCCGGCTGTGAGCCTGGCCTGCCCGTGCTCGAGAGTGTGTTGCGGGAGGGCGGAATGCGGGCGCTTGCGGTCGGCGCCTCCAGTGCCACGGCATTGGACGCACTCGCCGCCGGCCGTGTGCACGCCGCAGTCGTCCACGGTGCGGCGCTGAAGTCGCACCCGCCGGTCGATGTCGTGAGATTCGGCCTTGCGGAATGGCGGGTTGGTCTGGCGGCACCCCCTGATGAACCGCATGGCTGGTGGGACGAAGCCCTCCACGGGGACGGCGCCGTGATCCAGCGGGAGGAGGGCGCCGGTGTGCAGCGCGCCTTCGAGGAGGCGAGACGGGGAAGGCCCGCCCCCGGTCCCCGTGTCGCTAGCCACCTCGAGGCGGCGTCGAGCAGTTTGATCAGCGGCTTGCCGGCCGTGACCATCGAGCCGGCAGCACTGGCCGTCGGCGCCGGCTTTCACGGACTCGAGATGCATACTGCGGAGTTGTGGGCGGCTGCGAAATGGCTCGACGCGTCTCCCGTGCAAGAGGGGCTGCATGTGGTCCGCAGCGGTCGCTTTCAACAGCGACTCGCCGCCGTCGGCGGGTACGACCTGTCGCGGTGTGGCGATCAGGTGGCGTGACGTGCGCCTGCCCGCGCTCCTGGCGTGTGCGCTGCTGGTCGTGTCGTGCGGCGGAGGTGCGACGGAATCCACCGAGGTGGTGGTCTCTGCTGCGGCGTCGCTCAGCGACGCCTTCACGGAGTTGGCCGGCGAATTCGAGCGCATCAATCCCCGTAAGGAGATCGTTCTCAATCTGGCGGGCACCTCGGTTCTGCGTGAGCAGATATTGGAAGGAGCGCCGGTCGACGTGTTTGCCCCGGCCGATTCGACCAGCATGAGCGCCGTCGCAGACGCCGGCCTCGTCGCAGGCGACATCGCGGTGGTGGCCCACAACACGTTGCAGATCGGCGTGCCGGCCGGCAACCCTGGTGCGGTCACCGGCGTTTCGGACTTCGCAGACGCCGACCTCTTGCTCGGCCTGTGTGCATCGGGCGTGCCATGCGGCGACCTCGCTCGGCGAGCGCTCGCCAATGCCCAGGTCGAGCCGGACGTCGACACGGAAGAGCCCGACGTGCGCGCCTTGCTCACCAAGCTGCGAGCGGGTGAGCTCGATGCCGGGATCGTGTACGTGACCGATGTGGCGGCCGCTCGACCCTCGGTTGAGGGCGTCGCCATTCCCGCGGCGGTCAACGTCGTCACCGACTACCCGATCGCAGTGCTCACAGAGGCCGGCGAGCCGGACGCCGCCGCGGCATTCGTCGCCTTCACACAATCACCGGCGGGGCGGGAGGTTCTGGCGCGTCACGGATTCATCCTGCCATGACCACCGCCCGCCGGCGGACCCGGCGCCGACCGCCCGCATTCTTGCTGCTGCTGGCCGCATCGGGTCTCGCCGTCTTCGTCGTGCCGTTGCTCGGCCTACTGGTGCGTACGCCGTGGACCGATCTCGCGCAGCTGTTGGCGAGCGACACCGCCCGCGATGCGTTTCGACTGTCGATGGTCTCCTCGGTTGCGGCCACGGGGATCAGCGCCGCGGTTGGCGTTCCGCTTGCGTGGGTCCTCGCCCGCAACGAGTTCCCTGGCAAGGGACTCGTCAGGGGAGTGGTGCTCCTCCCGCTCGTCTTGCCACCCGTGGTGGGTGGAGCGGCACTTCTGTTTGCGCTGGGGCGGCGGGGCGTTGTCGGTCGTCCTCTGTACGAGGCCACCGGTCTCACGCTTCCGTTCTCGATGTGGGGGGTGATACTGGCGGCGACGTTCGTGGCGATGCCGTTCTTGGTGATCACCGTCGAGGGGGCACTCCACAACCTCGACCGACGCTACGAAGACGCCGCAGCAACCCTCGGAGCGCGGCGCTGGACCGTGCTGCGCCGCGTCACGCTGCCAATGATCGGCCCTGCGCTGGCCTCGGGATTGATTCTCACATGGGCTCGGGCGTTCGGTGAGTTCGGCGCCACCGTCACATTCGCCGGCAGTCTGCAAGGACGTACCCAGACGCTGCCGCTTGCCGTGTTCGTGGCCCTCGAGAGCGATCGCGACACGGCAGTAGCGCTGAGTGTGCTGATGGTATCGGTCTCCTTCGTCGTCCTCGTTGCGTTGCGGAACCGCTGGTGGCGTGCGCTGTGACTGCAGGTCTCGAGGCTCAGCTCACGATGTCGCGGGAGGGGTTCCGGCTCGATGCCGCCATCTCCATCCGCCCCGGCCGCACCGTGGCGCTGCTCGGGCCCAACGGTGCCGGCAAGACAACGACCGTCCTCGCTCTTGCGGGACTGCTGCCCTTGGAGCGCGGGCGCATCGAGCTCGGGGGACGGGTGCTGGATGATCCATCCGCCGGTGCGTTCGTGCCCGCCGAAGACCGCGGGATCGGCGTCGTGTTCCAGGACTACCTGCTGTTTCCCCACCTCAGCGCGCTCGACAACGTGGCGTTTGGTCCCCGCAGCAGCGGGAAGTCGCGGCGCCGGGCGGAGCTGACCGCCCGCTCCTGGATGGAGCGTGTTGGCGTCGCCGCGCTGACCTACCGCCGTCCCGACGACCTCTCCGGAGGTCAGGCGCAACGGGTGGCGCTGGCCCGCGCCCTCGCCGGCGACCCCCAGCTTCTCCTGCTGGACGAACCGCTTGCAGCGCTCGACGTGACCACTCGATCCGATTTGCGCCGCACGCTGCGCTCCCACCTCGACGGCTTTGCCGGTCCCCGCCTGCTCATCACACACGATCCGACGGAGGCGTTCCTCTTGGCAGACGAGATACTCGTGATGGAGGGAGGTCGGATCATCCAGCGAGGCGATGCCGACGACATCCGCCTCCGACCGCGTACTCCCTATGTCGCCGATCTGGCCGGTGCCAACCTGCTCGCCGGCACCGCCGCAGACGGAGTGGTCGTAGTGAACGGACATGAGCTCCACATTGCCGACCGCAGCGTCGCCGGTCCGGTGCTGGCCACGATCCATGCCCGTGCGATCGCCATCCACCGGGTCCAGCCCGAGGGGAGCCCGCGCAACACGTGGGCCACCACCGTCGTGCGGGTCGAGCACTACGGAGACCGCGTTCGACTGCAAACCGGAGCCCCGATGGCTCTGACGGCAGAGATCACTCCGAGCGCAGAACGGGCGCTCGCTCTCGCATCCGGTGTCCGGGTGTGGGTATCGATCAAGGCGACGGAGATCGGCATCAGGGCCAACTGAGGAGGTTCGAGCCATACTGGCGGGTATGGATCGCAACGTGCTCGGCGGCGAATTGGATGGTTGTGGTGTCGACCCGCTCACGGGGTGGCTCCGTGACGGATCCTGTCGGACCACGGTCCAGGACCGCGGGCTCCATACCATCTGTGCCGTGGTGACGGCTGAGTTCCTCGAACATCAGCGCAGCATCGGGAACGACCTGACGACGCCGATGCCGCAGTACCGGTTCCCCGGTCTCCGTCCCGGGGATCGGTGGTGTGTGACGGCCTGGAACTGGCTACGAGCGCACGAGGACGGCAAGGCGTCGCCGGTTGTCCTGGCGGCCACACACGAGCGAACCCTGGACGTGGTGAACCTCGAGCTGTTGGAGCGGTACGCCGTCGATGTTCCCCCCGACCTCAGCGGTCTGGGGGACGTCTCCTAGGAGGGGTCATGGACGGCGGCGTACCTGGTGAACCAATCGCCGGCGAGATCGGCCACCTGGTCCAGCGTGCCATGCTCGGCGAACAGATGTCCCGCCCGCGGCACGATCTCCAGCTTCGCCGTGGCGGATTGCATCTGTGACAGCGCCCGTCGGTTCAACTCGAGCACCTGCGGATCGGCGGCGCCGACGATCAGCAGGGTCGGCGCCCGAACCACCGGGAGCGCGCTCCCCGCAAGGTCCGGCCGGCCGCCACGCGAGACGACGGCACTGACCGTCGATCCGGCTTCGGCAGCGGCGACTAGCGCAGCGGCGGCGCCGGTGCTTGCCCCGAAGTAGCCAATCGGCAGGGTCGCCGTGTCGTCGTGGGTCACCACGAACCGGGTGGCCGCACACAGACGCTCTCCGAGGAGCACGATGTTGAAACGCAGGTGCCGCGTCAGCCGGTCCGCCGACTCCTCGTCGCGCGTGAGGAGATCCATCAACAGGGTGGCGAGCCCGCGTTGGTGGAGTGAGCTTGCGACAGCCCTGTTGCGCGGGCTGCGTCTGCTGCTCCCGCTGCCGTGAGCGAAGACGACGATCCCGCGGGCGTCGTCGGGGACGATCAGCTCGCCCTGGAGCGTCGCGGTGCCGGCCGGGATCGTGACGGTGCCCATCAGCGCATTGTGCGAGCTCTCTGCGACTCCGGCTAGGGGCTCTTGGTGCGTTGTGTCCGCCGTAGGGATCCACCGATGCCGGCTCAGGCCGGGACCGGCTCGAGTGCCAGCAGGCGATGACGGTGGCGGTTGAGGAACCACACGAGTCCGATCGTCAGGATGCCGCCGCCTACCGCGAATCCCAACAGCACGGGGTTGGTGCGAAGCTCGTCGAGAAAGATGGCTGTGCTGAGGACCTCCATTGCGGCCATCACGGCGACAAACGCGATCAAGCGGCTCTCCCGCAGAGTGTGGACGAAGAGCGTGCCGAGCGGCGCACCCCAGACGACGACGGGGATGGCTGCCAGCCACAGGCCGAAGATGTCGTACTCGACCGCCGGCCCGGGCGGGATGGTGCGGCCGGCGATCGACACGACCTGGTCACCGGCGAGGCCGACCGAGAGCTGGCCATGGACCACCCCGAGGATCGCGAAGCCGAGGGACGAGACGAATGCCATGGCGATGACCGACGTCGGGACTCCGACTCGGGGGTGCAGCCCGGCGAGCACGACGATGAACAAGAACAGCAGCACGTCGACGCCCGATCCGGTGAGGGCCGAGGCCACGCCGCCCACCAGGCCGGAGAGGGCAACGCCCCCCACCATGCGGCGGTTCCAGCGAGGCAGGTCCTCGACGCCGCAGTCGCCCTCGTCGAGAGCGAGCCACACGACATAGGCCATGGCAGCGAGCACGATCGTGAATGTGACCTTGACGTACGCAGGTGACACTCGGAACGACCAGAAGGGCGTATCGGGTCGACCGAGGACGAAGAGAGCGGACACGAAACCTGCCATACCGGAGACACCCGCGAGGAGAACCGCCTTCCGCTCGATCTTCCGTCCCGCGAGCACGATGATGAGTGCGGCCGTGACCATTCCCACGGCCTGGATGGAGAGCGAGAAGGTGCGTGCCACGTCGGCAGGCACCTGGAGCACCTTGGTGAAAACGGGAAACGCGACAGCACCTCCGCCTTGGGGAGTGGAGCCGGCCACGAAGCTGCCGAAGATCATGGTGAGGCTCGAGCGCCAGTGCATCGCCACCCGCGTCCACT
The DNA here is from genome assembly GCA_965216945.1 of Acidimicrobiia bacterium. Classification (GTDB taxonomy): domain Bacteria; phylum Actinomycetota; class Acidimicrobiia; order Spongiisociales; family UBA5794; genus DATHZQ01. Next base: position 2,864,614 of record CBDCGU010000003.1, read on the forward strand.
GGTCGGCCGCGAGCACGTACAGCGCCCAGACAGCCGTGATGGCTGCTGGGATGGCCCAGATCGCCGCACGGCGCAGCCGGTCCCCTGTGTTCGCCGACGGTTGAGCCCTCACCACCTGCCATGAAACCGCTGTATTGGGCGGTGTTGTGGTCAAACGTCGTTTTCGAGACGATTGGTGTGGTGCCGGACCGGTAGCGTCGTCCGAGCCGAGCCCGCATCGAAGGGCTCGTCGAGCGGGTGGGATGGGCCGCTATGCGGCCCGGGTCAGCAGATCACGGGTCGTGAGATTCGTGTACCGATCGACAGCAACGATGGTGCCCTCCTGAACTTCGACCCAGACCTCGTCGGTGAGGGGCTCGGACGCCACGACGACCGCACGATAGGTGTCGTCGGCCTCGGGGCAGTGGATGGTGCCGCAGATCGCACAATCGCGGATGCCGCTGCGCAGGGTCCAGTACAGCGAGTTGCCCCAGCGGCTCGCAACGAGGTTGATCCCGTCGCTGAGCAGGAAGTTGAGCTTCGGGGGCGCTTCAGTGGGGTCGACGAGTGATGCCCGCACCAAGTCGAGCACTGCCTGTTCGACGAGGCGTGCCACCGGGGCGACATCGTATGCGGGCCGGTGCGGGTCGAGTCCAGACTCCGCCATGCGTCCCAGCAGCCATTGGAAGATGAGCTCTGAGTCCGTGCTGCCGGCCGGCGTGGCGTGAACATCGTGCAGCAGCGCTGGTGCAAGTGTTCCGTGCGTGGTCAACGTGCCGTTGTGGGCGAAGACCCAGGGCCCGTGGGCGAAGGGATGAGTGTTCACCATGTCGATGTTGCCGACTGTTGCCCCGCGAACATGGGCAATCACCGTCGGCGACACGGTTTCTCTGGCTTCTTCGGCGAACCGCCGATCGGCAAACGCCGGCTTCGTCGACTGGACGACCTCGAACCCTCCTTCGCTCCAGCGGGCGATACCCCAGCCATCTGCATTGCGCCGGCCACGTGCGTCGCGATCACTCTGGACCTGGAGGGCATTCTGAGCAGCAACCAGGCTGCACTCCAGCCGCGTGGGATCGGTGGCCATGAATCCGTAGAGTCGGCACATGAGGAACCTCCTGTGTCCGCTATAACGACGGCGCACCCGCGGTGGAGCCCGGAGTGTCGGAACCCGGTCCCACATACGGGCTTCGGACGGGTGCCAGTCGACCGCGCGCAAGTCGGCGCTCGCTCGCGAGGCATGCTCCTGGCTCTTCGCCTTGCGGCTCATCGCGGTGCGATCCGGGGGCCGCGGCCCCAGATCGCCGAGTCCGCACCTCGTGGTGCGTCCTCTTAGATGGATCTGTCGCTGTGGTGGTTGGTGCCTGCCGCTGTCGTGATCGCCGCGGTGGCCAACGGAGCCGGTATCGGCGGGGCCACGTTCTTCTCGCCGCTCTTCGTCATCGGGCTGGGCCTCGAGCCGGGCACGGCCGTTGGTGTGGCGCTCGGCACCGAGGTGTTCGGATTCTCCTCAGGCGTGGTGGCCCATGCCCGGGCGGGTGCCATCGACTGGCACCTTGTGAGGCTGCTCGCCACGGCATCGATTCCCGCAGCCGTGCTCGGGTCCTTGCTTGCGGGTGTTGCACCCGAAGTGCTGCTCAAGGGCCTTCTGGCGGTTGGGCTGATGGGGATCGCCGCCATCTTCATCCGCCATCACGATCCGCAGCGGGAGGACGCAGACATTGCGGCGGGAATCGGCGTCGTCGATCCTGCCTTCGAGAGCCGCATCGCACTGCCGGACGAGGACGTTGTCGAGTACCAGGTGTGCCGCCCGCTCGATGGACGCATCGGTGCCGGGATCGGAGGGCTGTTCGTCGGGCTCATCTCGACAGGTCTCGGTGAGGCGAACTCGTTCACGCTCGTCAAGCGGTGCAGAGTGCCTTCGCGCATCGCCGTTGCCGTCAGCGTGACCACGGTGGCGTTCACCGCGATCGCCGCGTCCGTGACGCATGCCATCGACTTCGTCAACACCCCGGATCCGGATTACAGCCGGATCGGTTCGATCCTGTTGTTCACCATTCCGGGCGTGCTCATCGGCGGTCAACTCGGCCCACGTCTCGTCGGCCGGATGCCTGAGCAGTTGCTCATCCGCACGCTCGGTTGGATCTTCCTGGTCATTGCTGCGCTCACGGCGTTCGAGGCTTTGTCGGGATGAATGTGCGGCGCCGCCGATCTGGCTTTCGTTCTTGCGTACATCGGCGCGACGTGCCGCGCCGATGTACGCAAGAACAGCACTGGTGGCCCTCGTGACCGAGAGCCTGCGTACCCTGCGCACCCGAGCCGACGGCTTGATGCTCCTCGACCGGCACCGGCTGCGCCGCCGAATCGGTGGCTTGGCCAGGGTCGAGCGCCCCGATCGGCGGCGCCGCGCTCTCGATGAGATCATCGCCGACCTCGAACAAGCCGAGCAACGTGTGGCGTTGCGTCGCGCCGCCTCTCCCGACCACATCTCGTACCCCGACGAACTGCCCATCTCGTCGCATGTCGACGAGCTGCGTGCGGCGATTCACGAGCACCAAGTCGTTGTCGTCGCTGGAGAGACCGGGTCGGGCAAGAGCACTCAGCTCCCCAAGCTGTGCCTCGACATGGGCCGCGGGATCACGGGCCTCATCGGCCACACCCAACCCAGGCGGATCGCCGCCCGATCCATCGCCGAGAGGGTGGCCGAGGAGGTGGGGAGCGCGGTCGGCGGGCTCGTCGGCTATACGGTCAGATTCTCCGATCAGGTGGGTCACGGCACCCTGGTGAAGGTGATGACCGACGGCATCTTGCTCAACGAGATCCACGGCGATCGGCGCCTGCTGCGGTACGACACTCTCATCCTGGACGAGGCGCACGAGCGCAGCTTGAACATCGATTTTCTGCTGGGGTATCTGACGGCCCTGATTCCGCAACGTCCCGACCTCAAGCTCATCATCACCTCGGCCACCATCGACACCGCTCGATTCGCCGAGCACTTCGGAGGCGCACCGGTCGTCGAGGTGTCTGGCCGCAGCTACCCGGTGGAGATCCGGTACCGGCCGCTGGACGATCCTGCCGCAACCGAACCGCGGGATCAGCCCGCCGCGATCGCCGATGCCGTCACGGAACTGGTCGCCGAGGGCGATGGCGACATTCTCGTGTTCTGCTCCGGTGAACGTGAGATTCGCGACGCGGGGGACGCCATCGATGAGCTTCGGCTGCGGCACACCGAAGTCGTTCCGCTCTACGGACGGCTCTCCGCGGCCCAACAACACCGTGTGTTCCAACCCCACACCGGCCGTCGAGTCGTCGTCGCTACCAACGTCGCAGAGACCTCCCTGACGGTGCCCGGCATCCGTTATGTCGTCGACGCCGGCACCGCCCGGATCTCGCGGTTCAATCGCCGGACCAAGGTGCAGCGGCTCCCGATCGAACCGATCTCGCAGGCCTCCGCCGACCAACGTGCCGGGCGGTGCGGTCGGCTCGGGCCCGGCATCTGCATCCGGCTGTACGCAGAGGACGACTTCGACGCCCGACCGGAGTTCACCGAGCCGGAGATACGACGCACGAACCTCGCATCGGTGCTGCTTCAGATGGCGGCGCTCGATCTCGGCGACGTCGAGAGCTTTCCGTTCCTCGATCCCCCTGACCCGCGGGCCGTGCGCGACGGTATCAACCTGCTGGCCGAGCTCGGCGCCATCGATCCGGCCAACCGAGGTACCGGACGGTGGCTCACGAAGGTGGGAAGGCAGCTCGCCCGGCTCCCGCTGGATCCCCGCTTGGGTCGCATGCTGGTCGACGCTGCCGCCAACTCGTGCCTGCGCGAGATGCTGGTGATCGCGGCAGCTCAATCCATCCAGGATCCGCGAGAACGGCCGGAGGACCAGGAGGAGAAGGCCAGACAGCTCCATGCTCGCTTCGCCGACCCGTCCTCGGACCTGCTCACCTGGCTGAGGCTGTGGGAGTACGTGTCTGGCGAGCGCCGCAGCCGCACGTCGGGTCAGTTTCGCAGGATGTGCCGGGAGGACTTCCTCAACTACAAACGCTTGCGGGAGTGGCAGGACATCCATCGACAGCTTCGTGACCTCGTCGATGAGCTGGGTCTCCCCATCAACCGCAGGCCCGCATCTCCCGACCAGATCCACCGGTCGGCGCTCTCCGGGCTGCTGTCGCAGGTCGGCAAGCGGGACCCCGCGGGCTACGAGTACCGCGGAGCGAGGGGATCGAGGTTCTTCATCTCGCCCGGCTCAGGGCTGTTCAAGCAAGCCCCGGAGTGGGTGATGGCGGCAGAGCTCGTCGAGACGAGCCGGCTGTGGGCGCACGGCGTCGCACCGGTGACGGTCGAGTGGATCGAGGATGCGGGCGCTCACCTGATCAGCCGGTCGCACAGCGACCCGTGGTGGGATGCCGAGCAAGGGGCTGCCGTCGCCAAGGAATCCATCTCGTTGTACGGCATCCCGCTGACATCGGATCGCACCGTGCAATACGCCCATATCGACCCCGCGGGCGCCCGGGAGATGTTCATCCGGCATGCGCTCGTGCTGGGGGAGTGGGATACCCATCACGAGTTCGCCGCCCGCAACCAGGCGCGAATCGACGAAGTCGTGGACATCGAGATCAGAGAACGCCGCAGCGGTGTGCTGGTGGACGACGATGCCCTCGCCGGCTGGTTCGCAGCTCGCATCCCCGATGACGTCACCTCCGCCCGCCACTTCGACCGTTGGTGGCGCGATGAGCGACTCACCCGGCCGGATCTCCTCGATCTGACGGAGAGGGATCTGATGGACCCGGATGCCGCTGCCTCCGATCCCGAGGCATTTCCGCAGATGTGGCGGATCGGTGACCTTGCGATGCCGCTCGAATACGAACACGATCCGGGAAGCGCTCACGATGGCGTGACCGTCGAGATCCCCGTGGCGAACCTCAGCCGCGTGTCACCCGTGGTCTTCGACTGGAACGTGCCCGGACTCAGAGACGAGCTCGTCGCTGCGCTGGTGCGTTCCCTGCCGAAGCAGTTCCGCCGTGACTTCGTACCGGTGCCGGAGACGGTCGATCGTCTTCTGCAGCGCATCGATCCCGATGCCGGTGGTGTCGTTGAAGTCGTGCGGCGTGAGTTGTCGTCCATGAGTGGCGTGGCGATTCCCCCCGATGCGCTCCGGCTGGATGCGCTGCCGCCACACCTGCGTCCCGCGTTCCGCATCGTGGGCGACGACGGTGAGGTGCTGGCCGAGGGTACGGATCTCTCCGAGCTCAAGGCGGCGCTCGCCGATCGCACTCGATCGACCGTGGCGGCTGCAGGGCACGAGCTCGAACGCACGGGGTTGACATCGTGGGACATCGGCAGTCTCCCATCGGTCGTCGAGGTCGGTGTGGGAAGCCACCGGGCGAGGGCCTACCCGTCGTTGATCGATGAGCGAACGTCCGTCGCCGTGCAGCTGCTTCCGACCGCCGAAGAACAGGCAGAAGCCATGTTCGCCGGGACCGTTCGCCTGGTGCTGCTCACGCTGCCGGGGCCGCAGCGCCTGCTCACGCCGCTGCTGACGAACGAGGCGAAGCTCCTGGTGCGCGGAGGTCCGCACGCATCAGTCGCAGAGTGGGTCGACGACGTCCTGGTTGCCGCCACCGGCGACATCGTGGCACGAGCCGGCGGTCCCGTGTGGGACGAGGCCGCCTTCGATGATCTGCGTGACATCGTGCGAGACGACCTGTCGTCATCGGTCGACGAGGTCGCCGAGGTGGCTCTCGATGTGCTTCGCTCGCTCAACGTTGCGGTGCTGGGGATGGAGCAGCTGGCGGACTCCCACTACGACGCCGCCATCGACGACATCGAGGCGCAGATCGACATGCTCATCTATCCGGGGTTCGTCGCCGGGGTGGGGGCCGGGAGGCTTCCCGACGTTGCTCGCTACCTCCAAGCCATCGTGCGCCGGGTGGAGCGGCTGCCGGAGGACGTTGCGGGCGATGCGGCTCGCATGGAGCAGGTCCACGCACTCGACGAGGAGTTCGAGCGGCTCGCCGCGCTCCTGCCGCCGTCGCCGCAGTTGCTGGAGATCCCGTGGATGCTCCAGGAGCTGCGTGTCAGTCTGTTCGCCCAATCCCTCGGCACACGGGGCAAGGTGAGCGAGAAGCGCATCCGCCAGGCGCTCGACGATGTCGCCCTCGGCTGAGGCACGTCGCCATGGCGCGATGTGGTCTCGCCACGAATGCGCCGGTACTCGCATCGGTGCCCGGGTGAGACCTTCGATGGGTGTGGCCGGTGGCGGCGAGATCGGCGACCAGGGTGGCTGCGTCCGGATGGATCGGGCGGCGTCAGTCCGCCTCTTGCATGCTTCGCATCGACCACAGGAGGGTGCGCATGGAGCGCGGCTGACGCAACACTGTCACGATCGCCTCGGCAACGTCCTCCGCCCGCAACATGTCGATGAGGCCGGGCATGTCGGGAGTCCGCCCGGTGCCCATGGCAAACTCCGTGGCGGTACCGCCAGGGCAGATCGTGCTGACGCGGATGCCCTTGCCACGGAGCTCACGGTCGAGGCCGCCTGCCATGCCCACCTGGGCGAACTTGGTGGCCGCGTAGACCGCTTCGTCACCAGCGCCCCGCAACCCGGCAACCGAGGCGACGATGACGATGTCGCCTTCGCCTGCCTCGAGGAACAGCGGTACGGCCGCTCGGATCGGCCACACGGTCCCCGCGACGTTCGTGTCCATCATCGTGGCGAGCTGATCGTCGCTCAGATCCATGATGCCGCCGTATGCGCCGATTCCGGCGTTTGCCACGAGTGCATCGATCCTGCCGAAACGTTCGCCAGCGGTGGCCATAAGCCGCTGCGCATCCGCCGGCCTTCTCACGTCCATCTCCACGATTGCGGCCATGTCGCCAAGTTCGCCCTCCAGTTCGCGGAGGCGTTCGATCCGTCTCGCACCGAGCACGACGGCCCCGCCCTCGCTCGCCAGGGCTCGTGCCGTCGCCGCACCGATACCGGCGCTTGCTCCGGTGATCGCAGTGACCGTCCCCTTCAGATCGCGCATGTCAGTCCCTTTCCGTCTCGTCCACCCGCCACCATGGCTCATCGTCTCCGCCGCGGCCAGAGCCGAGTAGCTCCACCGGCCGGGGTATCACGACGCTACTTCCATCCCCGTGCGGTCGGGCACCCGCCGGGCTGCGACAGCACCGATCGAGGCGACGGCGGCGGCGACCACGAACACGAGCGTGAAGCTGCCGGCCACATCGCCAATCACGCCCCCGACCTGGGGACCGATCACCTGGGCGAGACCGAAAGCCAGTGTCAGGGTGCCGAAGGCGGTACCGAACTGTTGCGTCGTGAGATGGTCGCTGAGTTGAGCGGCCAGCGATGTCGGTACGCCGGCGAACGCCAGGCCGAAGATGACCGCGGCCAGAGCCGGCCACGGCTGGGTGCCGCTGAGGGCGAGAAGGGAGGCTGCCGTCATGCCGGCAAAGGCGATGGTCATCGCTGCGCTGCGACCGATGCGATCCGACATCGGTCCGAAGATGGGTCCGCCGAAGATGGTTGCGATCCCGAGGACGGCAAACACCGTCGCCGCCGACGTCGCCGCGAAACCAGCATCCTCCTCGAGGCGGGCCACGAGGAAGTTGGCGAACAACGACACCGTCAATCCGTAGGACGCATAGGCGATCAGCAGCCGGGTCCAGCCCGGAACGGCCCGCAAAGCATCGAGCGAGAAGCGTCGGGTGGCGGGAGCTGACGTGTCGGTCCGCAAGAAGGCCCAAGCCAGCAGGACCGCCGTGGCCGCAATCGCCGCTTCCGCCCCGTAGATCGCCCGCCAGTCGCCTCCGAGCGAGCGCGAGGCCCATCCGGCGAGCACGAACCCGGTGCCGATGCCCGTCCCGACGAGACCGATGGCGAGCCCTCGTTGTTCGGCGCCGACGAGCGAGGCCGCCACGCCGGGCGCCGGGATCCACACCCAGGCGCCCGCCAGCCCCGTCAGCATCATGGCGGCGGCGAGGATCGCGAGGTTGGGCGACCACCACATGCCGAGGAGTCCGGCAGCGGACCCGACGATGCCAAAACGCATCATACGATCGAGTGGCAGCCGGCTCGAGGCCACCGCCACCAGTGCCGTGCCCGCCAGATAGGCGGCGAGGTTCGCCGTGCCGAAGGCACCCGCCATGGTGTACGAGATTCCCAAGTCCTCCTGGACGGCGGGAAGGACCAGGGCATATGTGAAGCGACCAAATCCCTGCGCCACCATCGTCGTCAGCACGATGATGCCGACGACGGCCCAGCGCCCTCCGGCGCGGTGCGATGGCATGGTGCGAGATTACCGCCTGTCCCTGCGACGAGAGTGTGCCTGCAGCTCGGGTGCGTCTCGTAGGATTCCCCCGAGCGAATTCAGGGGAACATGGACGAGCACAGCGCCACACTCGAGGCGATCATCAACTCGGCGTCGGATGCGATCGTGACCGCCGACAGTGCGGGTGACATCACGACGTGGAATCCGGCAGCGGCGAACATGTTCGGCTACTCGCAGGAAGAAGTGGTCGGCGAATCACTGACCGTGCTCGTGCCTGAGCGGTTTCGCACGGCCCATCGCGAAGGCCTGGCTCGTGTCGTCGAGACGGGCGAGACGCACATCGTCGGCCACACCGTTCAGGTGGCGGGTCTGCGCAAGGACGGGACCGAGTTCCCAATCGAGCTGTCACTGGCTACATGGGTCTTCGGCGGCGAGCGCTACTTCAGCGGGATCATCCGCGACGTCACCGAGCGGACCGATCTCAGTAACGCTTTGGCGCACTCCGAGGCCCGGCTCGAGGCAATACTGCAATCTGCCAACGACGCCATCGTCTCGGTCGACGAGGACGCCCACGTGATCCTGTGGAATCCTCACGCCACTGCGCTGTTCGGGTGGACCGAGGACGAGATGCTCGGTGAACCCCTCAACGTGATCATTCCCGAGCGTTTCCGTGATGCCCACAAGCTTGGCGTACGTCGTGTCGTCGACGGAGGCGAGCGACACGTCATCGGGCAGACGGCCGAGCTGGCTGCGCTGCATCGCGACGGGCGCGAGTTCCCGATCGAGCTGTCGCTGGCAACCTGGACCGACGACGGCGGTTCGCGTTTCTTCAGCGGCATCATCCGGGACATCAGCGAGCGCAAGCAGGCCGAGGAGGCGCTTCACGTCGCCAACAAGTCGCTCAACCAGAAGAACGAGCAGCTCGAAGCATTGTCGGCGAAGCTGGCCAAATATCTGTCGCGGCAGGTGTACGACTCCATCTTTGCGGGCAAGACCGACGTCAAGGTCGAGTCATATCGGAAGGAGCTCACGGTGTTCTTCTCGGACATCCAGGGTTTCACCGATCTGACCGACCGGCTCGAGGCGGAGGCGCTGAGTGACCTGCTCAACACCTATTTGAGCGAGATGGCGGCGATCGCCGACGGATGCGGTGGAACGATCGACAAGTTCATCGGCGACGGGATCATGATCTTCTTTGGCGATCCCGAGACCCAGGGCCGCAGACAGGATGCGCTGCAATGTGTGGGCATGGCCCTCCGAATGCGGGACCGTATCCACGAGCTCCGCGCCGAGTGGATGCAGATCGTCGGGCCGGCACCACTTCATGTGCGCGTCGGCATCAACACCGGCTATTGCACCGTCGGCAACTTCGGATCCGAGGAACGGCTCGACTACACGATCGTGGGTGGAACGGTCAACGCCGCATCGCGGCTCGAGTCAACGGCTGCGCCGGACCAGATCCAGATCTCCCATGAGACCTACATGCTGGTGAAGGACGAGATCTACTGCCGGACCATCGGCGAGGTGAAAGTGAAGGGAATCGCACACGAGCTGCGGACTTACGAGGTCATCGGGTACATTGATGACTCCGGCCAGTCGCCCATCCATGCCAGCACGAACGCCTTCTCACTTTCGATCGACCCATCGTCGCTCGCCGAAGAAGAGGCGGAAGCGGCCAGGGAAGCCCTCCGCCGAGCCCTCGCCGCACTCGAGTCGGAGTGACCCATCGCTTTGGGGGGCGGCAGGGTTGCAGGTGCAGAATGACCGGCCCGACTAATGCCGGGGTGACATAGACTTGGATCTCTCCCCCTACGAGAGGTGGTACGTGTGAAGAGGGCTCTCATGGTGCTCCTGCTTGTGGCCATCGTGGCCGGCATCGCAAAGCTGGTCATGGCCAAGAAGGAGTGGTCGGGTCTGAGCGAGACCCAGGTACGTGACAAACTGGATGCAGGACTCGCCAAGAAGGTCGAGGATGCGGAGAAGCGCCAGGAGATCGCCGACAAGGTGGTCACCGCGATGAAGGACAAGGGTGTCATCCGCGAGGAATCCGCCGAGGCTGCAACGGACGTCGCCGACACGACGGCGGAGGCCGCCGAAGTCGTCAAAGAAGCCGTCGCCGACGGTTCGGAGATCAAAGAGGCGGGCTGACGCGCATCCCCAACAGCCGAGGCCCGGGTTTGGCGGCGATCATTCGCCCTTGAACTCGGGCTTTCGCTTGTTCAGGAAGGCGTCGATTCCCTCTCGACCGTCGTGGGTGTGTGACATCTCGGCGATCGCACGTGCCTCCATCTCCATCTGGGTTTCGAGCGTGCTGGCGAAGGTCTCGTGGAGCATGCGCTTCACGGCGCCGAATGCCACAGTCCCGCCGGCCGCGAGCCGTGCCGCCAGAGCATGGACCGTGTCCATCAGGTCGTCGTCGGGGACGACCTGGTTGATCAGCCCCCATTCCAGCGCCTCAGCGGCACTCAGCCGCCGGTTGGTCAGCATGAGCTCCATCGCCCGCCGCATGCCGATGAGCCGAGGCACGAAGTACGTCGAACTGCCGTCCGGTGTGAGGGCGGCGGCGGTGTAGGCGGACGTGAACATCGCCGACTCGGCGGCGAGGGCGAGATCCGAAGCTGCGACAAAGGAGAGCCCGGCGCCGGCGGCCGTTCCGTTGACGGCGGCGATCATCGGAGCGCTCATGCGAGAGAACCGCGAGATGGCAGCGTGAAAGTAGGTTGTCATCTCCTTCAGCAGCATCCCGGCCTCGTTTCCGGCCTCGCCGAACCCTGCCAAGTCGCCTCCGGCGGAGAAGAAGCGTCCGCTCCCGGTGACGATGACGGAGCGAATGCCGGGGTCCTCGTCGCACCGGATCGAAGCGTGCATCAACTCCTGCATCATCCGCAGGTCCATGGAGTGAGCGCTGTCGGGCCGGTTGAACGTGATGGTGGCGACGCCGCCGTCGACGTCGAACAGGATCTTCTCGAACTGCATGGATCTCCTCCGGCAGGGTCTCCGGCCAGCATAAGGGCCTGACGCAGCCGTCGACCCTCCACGCAGGGGACCCGTGCCCCTGGCGGAGGAGCCGGTGGCTGCGTTCCAATGGTGGGGCTCACTGTTCACTCCGGAGGATTCATGCCGTACCGCACCATCATCGAGCCCTTTCGTATCCACAGCGTCCAGGCGATTCGCTACCCCTCTCTCGAGGAGCGGCGGGCGGCGCTCGAAGCGGCGGGATACAACCTGTTCTTGCTCAGCGCAGATGACGTCATCATCGATCTGCTCACCGACTCGGGAACCGGTGCGATGTCGGCCAAACAATGGGCGGGGATGATGGATGGCGACGAGTCTTATGCGGGCAGCAGGTCCTACTACCGGTTTCGTGACACGATTCGGGACCTCACAGGGTTCGAGCAGGTGATCCCGACCCACCAGGGCAGGGCCGCGGAGAGGATCCTCTTCACCGTGATGCTGAACCCGGGTGACGTCGTGCCCAACAACACCCACTTCGATACGACGCGTGCCAACGTGGAGTATCAGAGTTCCGAGGCGCGGGATCTCGTGATCCCGGAGGGGCTGGACCCGTCCAACCGCCACCCCTTCAAGGGGAACATGGATCTCGCCGCGCTCGAAGCAACCATCGCCGAAGTCGGACGCGACCGGATCCCGTTCGTGATGGTCACGGTCACCAACAACTCGGGCGGTGGCCAGCCGGTGTCGTTGTCGAACCTGCGAGCGGTGCGGGCGGTGTGCGACGAGCATCAGATTCCACTCTTCCTGGATGCGTGCCGGTTCGCCGAGAATGCCTGGTTCATCAAGCAGCGCGAGGAGGGATACGCCGATCACACACCCCGGCAGATCGCTCAGGAGATGTTCTCGTTGGCGGACGGCTGCACGATGTCGGCGAAGAAGGACGGTCTCGCCAACATCGGTGGCTTCATCGGACTGAACGACTCGTCCGTCGCCCAGGACTGCAGGAACCTGCTGATCCTCACCGAGGGTTTCCCCACATACGGAGGTTTGGCCGGGTACGACCTGGAGGCGATCGCACAAGGGCTCGAGGAGGTGCTGGAAGAGGAATACCTGCGTTACAGGATTCGGTCGACTGCGTATCTGGCCGAGCGGGTGCTGGCCGCCGGCGTTCCGATCGTCGAGCCACCCGGGGGGCATGCGGTGTACCTGGACGCCAGAGCGCTGTTGCCTCACATCCCCCCGTCGCGATACCCCGGCCAGGCGCTGGCCGCCGAGCTGTATCTCGACGGGGGAGTGCGAGGCGTCGAGATGGGTTCCGTGATGTTCGGAACGGTTCACGACGACGGGTCCGAGTCACCGGCGCCGATGGAGCTGGTGCGCCTGGCCGTGCCACGCCGTACGTACACGCAGAGCCACATCGACTACGTCGCCGAGGTGATGATCGATGTCGCCAAGCGCGCCGAGAGCCTGCGCGGCTTCCGTATCGTCGAGCAGGCCCCATGGCTCCGTCACTTCACCGCGAGGTTCGAACCCGTGGGTCGATGATGGCCGGGTGGTGGCGCCACCCGTTCGAGCACGTGACCAACCCGCGGAACCCGTCAACATCCCGGCCGGCCGCGTACGCTGCGGAGAGCAGGAGGTGGCGCGGTGCATTACCTCGTCGTGGCACATCAAACCGCTGATTCCGAGGAGCTGGTTGCGGCGGTCACCGAGCTGGCAGGCGACCCGTCCTCGGAGTTCACGTTGCTCGTTCCGGCGACACCGGTGCACCATCTCGCCACGTGGACCGAGGGCGAGGCACGGGCAGTGGCGGCCGAGCAGGCCGAGAGAGCCAGGAGCGCCCTCGAAGCGGCGGGGGCAAAGGTAACCGCCACCAAGGTGGGAGACGCCAGCCCGATCCTGGCAGTGAAGGACGAGCTCCTCAGGAACGCCTACGACACGATCGTCATCTCGACATTCCCCACGCGGCGGTCACGCTGGCTGGGGATGAACGCGGTCCGCCGTCTGGAACGTTCGGTCGAGATCCCCGTGATCCACGTCGTGGCCCACTCCCACGAATGATCGACAGCGCCGGATCCCAAACGCGGCATCCGGGACGCCACGACCGTCGATGTGAACCTGACCGCGGCGACGCCGCGTTCGATGTCCCGGGGCTGACCCGTCGCTCGGAACACGCTCCGCACCCAGACCGTGGGCCGCACGCGGTGGTCACGTAGTCTCGCAGACGTGGACAGCTGCGAGATGACGACATCGACCTCGGTGCTTCGGGTGTTCCCAGCCCCGGTCCAGCGGCTGCCGGCCCGCGACCTGTACCTCGCCCTCGAGTTGCGCCGGCGGGCAGAGCCAGCGCGGCCGTTCTGCGTCACGAACTTCGTGACGAGCCTCGACGGCCGGATCTCTCTGCCGTCCGCACCAGGCGAGCCGCCCCGCGGCGTTCCAGCCAGCATCAGCAGCCCGACCGATTGGCGGTTGTTCCAAGAGCTGGTGGCGCAAGCCGACGCTGTAGTGGTCAGTGGACGCTACGTTCGGGATGTCGCCGCGAGGGGCGCCCCCCCGATCGTCCAATTGCACGAGCCCGGGATGTACGACCTTGCGGCGTGGCGCAAGTCGACGGGCCTACCTCCCACTCCCGACGTGGTTGTGGTGTCTGCCAGCCTCGATCTCGACGCAGCCGCAATACGGCAGTTGGGAGCGAGGGCCTCCGTCGTGACTACCGGCCTGGCGCCGACGGCACGGATCGACGCGTTGCAAGCTCAAGGCATCGACGTGATACCGGTGGGCGAGTCTCTGCGGATACGTGGGGACCTGCTCGCATCGGTGCTGGGCGACCTCGGATATGGCACGGTCTACGCCGCCGCAGGGCCCGTGACCGTCCATACGCTCGTAGAGGCCGGCGTGTTGGACTTGGTGTGCATCACGACGGTGGCTCGCATGCTCGGGGGTAGGTCGTTTGCGACCCTCCTCGAAGGGGGACCGCTTCATCCCCCTGCGGACCTGACACCGGAAGCGATGTACCTCGACCAATTCGGGCCCAACGGAGCTGCCCAGCTGTTCACGATCTACCGCACGCTCCGCTGACCCTCGCAACAGGTCCGATCGAGACGGCGGCGTGGTGGTCTGCCATGTGGGCCTCGTGACCCTCGGGGTGGTGAGCCTCTGGTGAGATCCGGCTGTCACATTGGGCACGTCCCGATGGAGCGGTCAACGTCGGTCGCTCCACCGAACGGAAGGAATGGATGTCATGGAACGCGTACGACATATCAATCGACTTCGATACGGCGTCATCATGGCGGCTCTCGCTGCAGTGCTGATGATGGTGAGTCCGGCAGTGAGGGCCGACGCCCTGACCAGGGTCGAGGTACCCATGACTTGCTTCCCGGCTCCGGGTGCCCCGGAGGCGCCACCATGCGTGGTTCCCGTTGGTCTCGATGCTGGAATGTTGGACGGCACATCCGGCGACCTCGAGCTGACAGAAGAGGAAGACGGCACAATCAAGGTCGAGTTCTCGGCGGAGGGGCTCGATCCGGATTGGGTGATCACCGCTTGGATCGCGTACTACTACCCAGGCCCGGGCGTCGTACCGCCCGACCCGATCTTCGGCACGGAAACCGAGTCCGGAATCGCCGGTGTCTCTGCCCCGGCGGCTCCGACTACGGCGGGCTTCACGGAGGGCATGGGTCTGGAACCGAACCAAATGGTCATCGACGCCGAGGGCAGCGGGCGATTGGAAGTCGTTCTCGACTACAACCCGCTCCAGGCCGGGGAGGGCCCGCTCCGTAACACGCTGGCGAACACGCACCAAGCCGATGCTCCAGCGGGTGGCGTGGCCGAACAGCCAACGTGCTGCGGGGCGAGCGTGCAACCCGTCGGTAGCTCGTATCTGCGGGTGTTCGACAGCGACGGTCTGCAGATCCTCGACGAGAACAGGCGTCCCGAACTGGTGCGCAGTCCCGTGCCGGTTGCTTTCATGCTGCTGGTGATCCACACCGATGGGACCACCCACGGCATCAATCCCGGACTTCCCATCTTCCCGTTCCCGGGCATGCCCGCGTTCGTTGGCGACCACTTCGTGCTCGGTATCTTCGACCTATCTGACCTCGCGTGATCAGTCCACCAGCTCAGCGAGGGGTTCCCCGGTGACTCGGCTCGGCGAAGTCGCCGCCGCCCGCGGCGTGGCTGGGTCTCGCAGCATCGATCGGTCGCATCGCTGCCTCACCATCGGCTCACCGGGCTGCGGGGAGATCGTCGAATCTCGCGGTCGGTAACGGCGTGTGGCGGTCCGAGGCCCAGCAGGGTGCGGAAGAGCCGAGAGCCGGTCCGGCAGGCAACGTCAAGTCGTCCGGAGCATTGTTGCTTCATCGGTCACCGAATCGGCGGACCCCTTCTTCCGCACCCTGCTAGCGGGATGTCAGCATCCTCGCCGGGAGGCGGATGATGGCTCCGATGAGATCGAAGATGCCCGACAAGGTGATTCCGACCAACCGGAAGGGCAGGCTCAGCAGCCACACGAGTGGGTAGAGCAACAGGGCGAGGATCGCCAGCGGAAGGCTGATGATCGCCACGATGATCCAGAGAAGGAAGGTCAACAACGGCAGTCCTTTCGTGTCAGCGTCAGTCAGGGGCGCTGCGCCGGGGCCGATCCTCGAAGTAATTCAGAATCCGCTCGGCGGTGCCGGTGAGGAAGACCACGGCCAGAAGGGCGGTGCCGGCGATCACGGGCACGCCCACGAGGCTGAGGGCCCTGGCCACACCGTTGATGCTGAGGAGTGATTCCATGCCGTCAGCATGCGGAACGATGTTCGCCGCAACAATCGGGTAGCTCCCTGCGTGCACCCTGAAGGACCCTGAGGTCCCTCAGGGACATCCCGGCAATGTGGAGGGAGCAAGCTACGGGCCGGTCGGCTGGAGCCAGATCTGCAGCTATTCGCGGACGAACACCCGTCCGCTCCCGGACGGTGCCGAGCTCGCCAGGAAGTTGCGCCATCTGGGGAATTGATCGCCCAGGCGCCGGAACCATTCCGTGTTGATGATGACGATCATCAGGATCATGAGGAGGAACGGGAGCTGGATCAGCACCTGCACCCAATCCGGATACTCGACCTGGAACTCACCTGCCACGAAGAGCAATCCCCGGTAGAGGTAGCAGGCCAGCGCAACTCGGATCGGGTGCCAGCCGCCGAAGATGACGAATGCGAGCGCGATCCACCCCAGGTTGGTCGTGAGGTTCTCACGCCATCCGGCGATCTGGTCGAGGCTCACGGCGGCGCCGGCCATGCCAACGAGCGCACCTCCGGCGAGCGTGTAGACGTAGCGGAGCTTGTTGACGGGGATGCCTCGGGCGAACGCGGCCTCCGGCCGCTCCCCGACGCCCTGGAGCGCCAGGCCGCGGCGGGTCTTGTAGATGTACCAGAACGAGGCGAGGATCGCGACGTAGCTGCCGTACACCGACAGGTTGTGCTGGAAGAGCACCGGGCCGAAGAACGGGATGCTCTCGAGAAGCGGAATGTCCCAGGATGGGACGGTGGGACCGGCTTCGCCGACATAGGGGTTGCCGAGGAACAACGCCAGCTGCCGGGTCAGCAGGAAGAGCACGAACCCGACGGCGATCTGGTTCAACCGCAGCTCGATGCTGGAGAAGGCAACGATGGCTGCGACGAGAGCCGAAACCGCCATGGCGGCCAGGAAACCGACGATCACGCTCCCGGTGGCGAACGCCGCGGCGAAGGCCACCATGGCCGACAGCAGGATGCTGCCGTCGAGCGAGAGGTTGATGACGCCCGCCTTCTCGTTGATCGTCTCGCCGATGGTCGCGTACACCAGGGGAGCGGCGGCGCCAACGATGCCGGCGAGGACCTCCACGTCAGCCGCCGTCTCCGCCGGAGATGGCCGCCCCGGCCATCCTGCTGCGCCGCGCTTGCCATCCGCCGGCCAGAAGGATCGAGAGGACGAGCAGGCCCTGAATGACTCCTGCGAGCGAAGAGTCGATGCCGAGTCGCAGCGAGAGTTGGGTGCTGCCGACGAGCACCGCCGAGAAGAACAGAGCGATCGGCGCAATCCATACCGCACGGAAGCCGGCAAGGAGCACCACCAGGATCCCGAGGAAACCGTATCCGCCCGAGATCGAGGGAACGAGCTTGTGGTGGAAACCGAGCGACTGCACCGTGCCGGCGATACCGGCGAGAGCGCCGCAGACGGCAAACGCCGAGAGCATGTAACCATTGGTGGGGATACCCATCAGGTAGGCGCTGTAGGAGTTGCGACCCACCGCCTTGAGCCGAAGGCCGTAGCGAGTTCCCCTCATGATCAGCCAGACCATGACGACGGCGACTATCGCCAGGAGGATCGCCAGCCACGAGTAGTCGTTGGCACCGAGCGTGGGCAGCCAGTACCGGTCGTCGAACAGGTCAGTGCCGGACGTCGAGGCGATGCCCTCGCGGGACCAGGGCCCGATGATGAGGAACACGGCGATCGAGCCGGCGACGAAGAACAGGGCAACACCGGAGAAGATCTCATGCACGTCGAAGCGGGTGCGCAGCCACCCGGGGATCAGTGTCCACGAGATGCCGAACAGCGCTCCGCCGACGAACGCCAGCGGGATGACGACGAGAGATGGGCCGGACAGCTCGCGCACGATCCACGCCGACCCGATGGCGCCGATGATGATCTGCCCCTCGACACCGATGTTCCACATGCCCGCTTGGAAGGTCACCAGGAGCCCGGCGGAAGCCAGCACGAGGGGTACCCATGCGATGAGCGTGTCGGGGATCTTGTCGGCACGGCCCAACGAACCGTTCCAGAGCTGCCACAACGCATCCCCGGGCGGTGCATCGACCAGCACCAGCAGCACGAGGACGACTCCGAGCGCCATCGCCACCGAGACCGCTGGGATCCGGACCTTGTCGAGGAGGTCACGCACGGTTGCGTTTCCCGCCGATCAAGGTGCCGAGCTGCTCGGGGGATGTCGTGGCGGCGTCGACGATCTCGAGCACCTCACCGGCGAAGAAGACGGCGATGCGATCTGAGTAGCGGAGCAGCTCGTCGAGGTCGGCTGAGGCGAACACGATCGCCGTGCCCGACTCACGGCGGGAAAGCAACCTCCTCCATACCCAGTCCGCCGACTCGATATCGAGCCCGCGGGTCGGGTGCTCCATCAGCAGCACGCGGATCTCGTCGGGCATCATCGCAAGCAAGAGACGCTGCTGGTTGCCCCCCGAGAGCGATTCGGCGGTCGATGTCGCCGTGCCCTTGATGTTGAAGGCGTTGACCTCGGCGGCCGCACGTGTCTCCGCGTCCTCCCAGCTGACGAAGAAGTCGGTGTTGCCACTCACGAGCTCGAAGTGCTCGGTGATCGTCATGCCGGCGATGAGTCCTTCCTCGAGCCTGCCGGCGGGCAGATAGTGGACCCCGGCGGCCAGGAAATCGCGATACGTGCCGCCGGTGAGGTCCCGGCCGGCGACGGCGACCGTGCCCGAGGAGGGACGGATCAGCCCCGAGCACCCCTTCAGCAAGGTCCGTTGCCCGCTTCCCTCCAAGCCGGCAAGCCCGAGGACCTCACCTTCCCGGACGTCGAGCGACAGATCCGCGACCGCGATCAGGCGCTCTCGCAATGTGAGATCGCTCAGGTGCAGCGATACATCGCCAACGGGCGCCTCGGGTCGGGCTCCCGCAACGATCACCTCGCCGAACATCATCTCGACGAGCTCCTCCGCTGGCACAGGCATGGTGGCGTGGCCGACGACCTTGCCCCGCCGCATGACGGTCACCCGATCGCACAGCTGCTCGATCTCGTCCAGTTTGTGCGAGACGAAGATGACGATCATGCCCTCGTCGGCGAGCCGGCGCAGTACGGCGAACAGCTTGTCCCTTTGTGATGTCGAGATGCCGGTCGTGGGCTCGTCGAGGATCAGCACCCTGGCGCCGAGCCACAACAAGCGGGCGATCTCGAGCTGCTGACGCTCACCGACGGTGAGCGTCTGAGCGAGCGCGTTGGGATCGAAGGAGAATCCGTATCGATCGGTGGCGGTCAGCATCTCCGCTGCACCTCGCTTGCGGTCGAGTCGGAAGCCGCCGCGGCTGCCCAGGAGGAAGTTGTCGAGGACGGTGAAGGGAAGGAAGACCAGCGGGTCCTGATGCAGCATGCCGATGCCGGCTGCGATCGCGTCGTCCGGCGACTCGAGCGCGACCGGTTCGCCGTCGAGGGTCACCTCCCCGGAGTCCGCCTCGATGAATCCGGAGAGCACCTTCATCAACGTCGACTTGCCGGCGCCGTTCTCGCCAAGCAGCCCATGGAGCTCACCTGCTTGTACTTCGAGGCTCACCCCGTCGTTGGCGCGCACCGCGCCGAAATGCTTGCGAATGTCCCGAAGCTCCAAAGCCACGAGCGGGAGGCTAACCGCCGGCACCGTCCGCAGCCCGATCGGGGAATCGCTGCACGATTCACTCACCGGGGTTGCGCGACAGCTGCGCGGCAACCCCGGTGCGCTACCGGCTGCGACGTACCACGCCGGCGGTGTGTATCGCTCGAAGCGTGCGTCGAGACAAGCGGCTTCACTCGGCGGCGCTGGCTCCTTCGATGCCTTCGAGGAGCTGCTCGGTGTACCAGATCTGGAAGTCGCTCGCACTCTCACCGTCAGCCAGGAAGGTCGTTCCGTCCTGGAAGTTGAGTGGTCCGACGAAGAGGTCGATGTCGCCCGAGCCGAGACCGGCGATGAACTCGTCGAGTGAGGACTTGGCGTCGTCCGACAAGCCGTCACCGTTGAGCCAGCCGATGGCGCTCGTATCACGGTCGTTGATGTCCTCCCAGTCCGGGCCGACCCATTGCCACTCGGCGGCGAAAGTGTCCTCGATGACGGAGTTGGCGATGTCGAGATACGACGGGCCCCAGTTGAAGTACGGCACGCCAAGGCACACGTCCGGTGCCTCGTCGCACGCCGCCTCGAAGTCGTAGGGCACCGCCCAGACAGTGTCGCCGCCCTCTGCGGCCTGACCGGCGCGTACCAGGGCCTCTGTCGTGTCGATGCCCGAGATGATCACGTCGGAGCCGGCGGCGAGAAACTCGTTGGTCACCTGCGTCGGGTCGAGAGTGAAGCCCGGGATGTTGAACCAGAACCCGATCCACTTGACCTCGAACTCGAGGCTGCCCGGGTCGTTGCCGCGGTAGTTCTCCCAGCAATACGACGCACCGAGGTATGCCGAGTTCACCAGACGGCGGGTTTCGTCGTTGATCAGCGGGCCGAGATAGGAGATGCGGCCGGTGTCAGTGGTCAGCGCCGCAGCGCAGCCGGCGATCATCTTGCCGAACTCCATCCGTCCCATCACGTTGCCGAGGTTGGTGAGGTCGGCCCGATGGGCCTTCCCCTCTTCCCATGCGCTGTCGCCGGAGGACCAGATCATCGGAATGTCGGGATGGGCCGCGGCGGCGGCTTCGATGCCGTCCTTCATGTCGTCGGACGTTGCGAAGATCAGGTCGGCGCCCTGCGCCACCATGTCGTCGACCACCGCTTCAACGGTCGTCTCCGGCCGATCCGCAGTGTTCACCTTGTCGAGCACGATGAGGTTGTCCTCGTCGAGGCCGAGCTTGTCGATCACGTACTCGCCGGCCTCGAAGTGGGCCTGTGACCATCCGGTGTCGTTCTGCGGCCCGACGAGGATCATCCCGATCTGGAAGTCCTCCGGGGCGTCTGCGGTGGCGGCAGCGTCGTCGTCATCACCGCCGCATGCGGCGACCACGAGGGCAAAGGCCATGAGCAGGACCACGAGCGACGGCCAGCGGCGTCGTCCAGTCTGCATTTCGTTTCTCCTCTCTGCTGTGGTCTGGCACCACACCGAGGTGTGCCAACGACCCACAGTCCGCAATCTCCAGGACCCTAACCGCGGCCGATCACGCGTTGACATCATGCCGACCCGGCGGGTGTCAACCGATATCGTGGGGAGAACCGCACCCCGGAGCCAGCGCCGAATGACCCAAAGAGAGGGCACCTCTGTGACCTTGATCGGTCACCGTTGGGCGCGCCACAGCCACGCCCTCAAGGATTTCCTCGGCGGGAACCGGATCCCGTATCGATGGCTCGACGTCGATCGGGCCCACGCCGCGACCGTGTTGCTCGACGAGCTGGCGATGGCGGAAGAGGCTTTGCCGGTTGTACTGCTGCCCGGAGGTGGCACCCTGGCCGATCCGACGGTGGAGCAGCTCGCCGAAGCGCTCGGCATGCATGCGCACGCCACCGGCCGCAGCTACGACCTCGGCATCGTCGGGGCCGGTCCCGCCGGGCTGGCGGCGGCGGTGTATGGAGGCTCGGAGGGCCTGTCGACGATCCTCGTCGAGCGGCATGCCACCGGAGGCCAGGCGGGCACCAGTTCTCGGATCGAGAACTATCTGGGCTTCCCCGACGGCATCGGCGGCGCCGACCTCGCCGATCGTGCCAGCGCCCAGGCTCGGAAGTTCGGCGTCGAGATCGTGGCGCCGCAGAGCGTCGACCACGTGGAGCTCGATGGTGCCTACAAGGTGCTGCATCTCGGCGACGGGTCCGAAGTGGCGTGCCGGGCTCTCATCATCGCCTCCGGTGTCTCGTACAGGCTGCTCCACACTCCCGGGCTGGAGCGTCTTGCCGGCGCCGGCGTGTATTACGGAGCGGCGACCACGGAGGCGCAGGCCGCCGGCGGTGAGCACGTGTTCGTGATCGGCTCCGCCAACTCGGCAGGGCAAGGGGCGATGTACTTCTCACGATTCGCCGCCAGGGTCACGGTGATCTTTCGGGGAACCCAACTGGGCGAGCACATGTCGCAGTACCTCGTCGACCAGATCGAACACCAACCCAACATCGATCTGCTGCCACAGTCCCATGTCGTCGCCGCCCTCGGCGACGATCACCTCGAGTCGATCGAGATCGAGAACGTGACGACCGCAGCCGTCACGCGACACGCGGCGTCGTTCCTCTTCGTCTTCGTGGGAGCGGAGCCGCGCATCGAATGGCTCGGCGGCCAGGTGGCGCTCGACGCCAAGGGCTACGTGCTGTGCGGACCTGACGTGCTCAGCGCCGGAGCATCGTGGCCGCTGGCTCGCCAGCCATTCCATCTCGAGACGAGCGTGCCGGGGATCTTCGCGGCGGGGGATGCCCGCCACGGCTCCATCCGCCGTGTCGCCGGTGCTGTGGGCGAGGGCTCAACCGCTGTTCAGTTGGTCCACCGGTATCTGGCTGAGCACTCGTGAAAACCGGTGGAGACCACGGCGCCGGCCTGGTCCAGAGCACGCCCGATACCGGACGCATCGAGACCATGGGCGGTGCGATGCTCCTCCGGCGTTCCATAGCTCCGCAGTTCGGCGTTGGCGACACCGAGACTCGTCAACCGCACCGGCCGGTCGCGTAGCGCCTCCGTCACGGCGTGGGCCGAGGTGCCTGCCAGGTACGGCTCGACGACGACCACGTCCGGCCCCGTGACGGCATCCCGCAAGGTCACCGCATCGAGGGGATGGGGTGTGATCGTGTATGCGACGGTGACGTCGCGGCCCTCGGCGGCGGCCAGCGTCGGGTCGAGCGTTGGCCCGACAGCCAGAACGGTCGGAGCGCCACGACTCCCGCTCCGCACCACGTCGATGGCGCCGGTCGTGGCCGAGTGCCGCGACTCTGCGTTCGCCTCCTCGCTCATCCGGATGTAGTTGCGACCTTCGTCGGCGGCACTGCGGCGCAAGACGGCCTCGAGCTCGTCCGGATGTCCCGGTACGTGGATGTTCCATCCGGGCAGAGTCGCCACCGCGGCGACGTCGGCGGGGGCGTGGTGAGTGCGGCCGCTGGCCGATGCGTCGTACGAGGCTCCGACGGACATCAGCACGGCACCAAGGTCCTGGTGGCTGAGATCGAGCTTGAGCTGTTCGAAGGTCCGCTCCACGAGGAACGGCGCATACGTGTGCACGATGGGGCGTATGCCTGCCAGTGCCAGGCCTGCCGCCACGCCGAGCATGGCCTGCTCGCGAATGCCGACGTTGACCACGCGCCCGGGGTACCGGGTGGTGGCTCCTACGTCGGCGAAGCGGCCGACGCCAATGTCGGCGAGGACGAGACCGAGCCTCTTGTGGGTGTCGAGTAGTGCCGTGGTGGTGGCGACAAAGCGATCGCGCATCGTGTCCATCGTCATCCCTTCGACTCGACCACGGCCACGACCGCTTTGGGCTTGCCCGGATAGCTCGCCCTGAGGGCCGATTCAAGGGCCCGGTGGTCTCGTCCGTCGACGGTGGCGGCCGCCCAGCCCTCCACGGCGAAGCGGGCGGCGATGCCACCCGGCCAGCCGTGTGAAGCCGACTCGTTGTCGATCACGACTGCGGTGAGCCGGTCGAGGCCGAAGCGGGCGGCGAGTGCGATCGCTTCGTGGTTGCTGCCTTCGTCGAGCTCGGCGTCACCGGTCATCACGACGACGTTGGGTGCTGAGGGTCCCAACGTGCGCAGGCCCAGCGCCAACCCGGTGGCGATGGGGAGGCCATGGCCGAGCGACCCGGAGGAGATCTCGACTCCGGGCACGAGCGTCCGGTCCGGGTGATGGCCCAGCGGAGAGTCGAAGGACCCGAAGCCATCGAGCCACTCCAGCGGGAAGAACCCCTTCGCGGCAAGCACTGCGTAGTACGCCATGGGTCCGTGGCCCTTCGACAAGAGGAAGCGATCGCGGTCGGGGGCATTCGGGCGTGCCGGGTCGATCCGCAGGATCCTGTCGTACAGCACCCACAGCGCATCCAGCGTCGACGTGGCGCTGGGGGAATGCTTCTCGTCCCCGGTCATCCGGGACATCAGCGGTTCGAGGTCGGCGTATCCAAGAGTTGTTGCGGTGGTCATGCTGGCAACGTACAACCTCAAGTATGCTTGAAGTCAAGAACGGATTCCGAGGCACCGCCGGACGGCGGGGAGTTGGTCGGTTGGGGGTTCGCGCCGCACATCGGCGCGCCAGCAACACGACACGGAGGGTCATCCGTACATCCACCGACCCTCCGGAAAGGGAGCCATGGGAGCACTTCCGGAATGGCTGACGGTGGGCGAGCTCGCCGCCCGCAGCGGCGTCGCCACCTCTGCACTGCGGTTCTACGAGAGCAGAGGACTGCTGCACGCCGAACGGACGGCAGGCAACCAGCGGCGCTTCCACCGTTCGTCCCTCCGTCGCATCGGTGTCATCCGCGCCGCCCAGGCGATCGGGTTGTCGCTGGCCGACGTCGAGGAGGTCCTGAGTTCGCTTCCCGCAGATCGGGCGCCCACGCGCGCCAACTGGGAGGAGATCTCCGCACGATGGCAGGACGATCTCGAGCGCCGCATCCACGAGTTGCAACTGCTCCGCGACAAGCTGACCGGATGCATCGGGTGCGGGTGCCTCTCCCTCGAGGCATGCAGCCTCTTCAATCTGGAGGACCGTGCCGCAGCAGCCGGCGTGGGAGCCCGCTACCTCCTGGGCGACACCCCGCCATCCGCGGAGACTGAGGGTCCGCCGGTCCGGTGATCGTGAAGTGACGATGTTCCGGATGATTTGACATTGTCTGCCGCACCGGCTCCCGGGCTTTTTCTGCACCCTCCCAGCGGGCTACGCTGGCGCCGTGGATCGCGACGAAGATCGCATAGCCCTGTTCCTCGACTACGAGAACCTCGCCCTCGGCGCGCGCGAGTCGTTCGGGGGGATGAAGTTCGACTTCCGCCCCATCGCCGATGCCCTTGCCGAACGGGGCCGGGTGGTCGTGCGGAGGGCATATGCCGATTGGTCGTTCTTCGACGACGACCGGCGAATGCTCACCCGCAACCACGTCGAGCTCATCGAGATCCCACAGCGGATGGGCGCCTCTCGCAAGAACGCCGCCGACATCAAGATGGCCGTGGATGCGTTGGAGCTTGCGTTCGAGCGCGACTATCTGAGCACCTTCGTCATCTGTACCGGTGACAGCGACTTCACGCCGCTCGTGCACAAGTTGCGCGAGCTGAACAAGCGGGTCATCGGTGTCGGGATCAAGGACTCCACGTCCAACCTGCTGCCGCCGGCGTGTGACGAGTTCCTCTTCTACGACACGCTCGAGGGCGTCGAGGCGCCGGCCGAGCCGCGACGGCGGCGGCGTCGCTCCGCACCGAAGCGTGACAGTGGACGGGAGGAGCAGACGGAGCAGCCGGCCGAGCCCGAGGAGGAGACGTCGGCAGCACCCACCGTCGAGGACCTTGCGGTGCTCATCGCCCAGACTCTCGTCGGCATGCAACGGAGCTCGGGAGGGCAGGTGTCCGCCTCGACACTCAAGCGAACCCTGCTGCGCAAGGACCCCACGTTCACCGAGGCCGACTACGGCTTTCGCGCCTTTGGCGAGCTGCTGCGCCATCTCGAGGAGCGCAATGTCGTCGAGCTCAGCGAAGGTCCCGCCAAGGGTGATCCCGAAGTGTCGCTGCCCCAGCACGTCGGGGGCGAGTCGGAGGCATTGCAGCTGCTCAGAACGGTTGTCGCCGATCTCGAGGCCAAGTCGCGTCCCGTCGTCCTCTCCGGTCTCAAGCACCAGGTGCGCCGGGTGCAGCCGGACTTCAACGAGAAGTCGTACGGCTACGGGAGCTTCCTCCAGTTCACCCGCGCTGCCGCCAACGAGGGCCTGGTCACGCTGGATTGGAGTGGCGAGGCCGACGACTACGTCCTCACCGCCGCGACATCGGAGGGTTGATCGCGGCAGACCCTGGTCGCTCGCTACGCTGACCATTCTGCCGCCTGTGGAGGAGATGCGCGATGGCGAAGCCGGCGATCCTGTGCGTCGATGACGAGCCGGAGGTCGCGGCCGCCGTAGAGCGCGACATGCGAGCGAGGTATCGCGGGGACTACCGGGTGATCTCGGCGACCTCGGGTGCGGATGCGCTCGCCACCCTCGAAGAGCTCAAGCGGCGCGGCGATCCGGTGGCGTTGTTGATCGTCGATCAGCGCATGCCGGAGATGACCGGGACCGAGTTCCTCGCTGCCGCCATGCAGCTCTATCCCGATGTGCGGAAGATGTTGCTCACGGCGTACGCCGACACCGATGCTGCCATCGAGTCGATCAACACCCTGGGTCTCGACCACTACCTGATGAAACCGTGGGAGCCACCCGAGCAGATGTTGTATCCGCTCGTCGACGACCTGCTGGCAGCCTGGGAGGCGACGGCCGTGGTCCCCTACGACGGCATCCGGGTTGCCGGGGCGTTGTGGTCCGCCAGGTCGCACGACATCAAGGACTTCCTCTCCCGCAACCGGCTGCCGTACCAATGGCTCGACGTCGACGACAGCTCAGAGGCGGCGCAACTGGTGGCTTCGGTCGAAGACCCGACCCTCCCCGTCGTCTTCTTTCCCGACGGGTCGTGGCTGGCGTCGCCCAGCGAGGCGGAGGTGGCGGCGAAGGCCGGGCTGCACACCCGCGCCAGCCACCCCTACTACGACTTCGCCATCATCGGCGGCGGCCCGGCCGGATTGGGGGCCGCCGTCTACGGAGCCTCCGAGGGGATGCGGACGCTCATGATCGAACGCGAGGCCACCGGTGGGCAGGCCGGGACCAGCTCGCGCATCGAGAACTACCTCGGCTTCCCCAGCGGCCTGTCGGGGGCGGACCTCGCCAAGCGAGCCACCGACCAGGCGACCCGTCTCGGGGCCGAGATCCTCACGGCCGTGCAGGTCGATGCGATCCGGGTCGACGACTCACACAAAGTCGTGCACCTGTCCGACGGGACCGAGATCACGTGCAAAGCGATCCTTCTGGCGATGGGGGTCGAGACACGCAAGCTCGAGGTGCCGGGCATCGACGTGGTCACCGGGGCGGGGGTGTACTACGGCGCCGCCCTCACGGAGGCGCCCAACTACGCCGATCGGCCCGTCTACGTCGTCGGCGGAGCCAACTCGGCCGGCCAGGGCTCCATGCTGTTCTCCCGCTACGCCTCGAAGGTGACGATGCTCGTTCGCAACAGCTCGCTCGCGGGCTCGATGTCCGCCTATCTGATCGAGCAGATCGCCGCCACGCCCAACATCGAGGTGCTCACCCGCCGCGAGGTCGTCGCAGTGCACGGCGACCCACAATTGGAGGCCATCACCGTGCTGGATCGCGACTCCGGCGAGGAGGAGAAGCTCGATGCCGCGGCGATGTTCATCTTCATCGGGCAACGGCCCCACACCGATCTGGTCGCCGACCTCGTGGTCCGCCATCCATCGGGCTTCATCCTCACCGGTCCGGATCTGATGAAGGACGGCGAGCGACCCAAGGGTTGGACGCTGAAGCGCGATCCGATGTATCTCGAGACCAGCGTGCCGGGGATCTTCGCCGCAGGCGACTGCCGGTACGGATCGGTCAATCGTGTTGCCACGGCCGTTGGTCAGGGATCGATGTCCGTCTCCTTCGTCCACCGGTACCTCGAGACGACATGAAGGAGGCGTTGCGCCAGGTCGAGCTGTTCGCCGCGCTTGACGACGCCGACCTGGACCGGTTGCTGGCGAAGGGTGAGCTCGTTTCCCTGCAACCTGGTGAGGTGCTCTTCGAGGAAGGTGACGAGGGCGACCGGGCGTATGTCGTCGAGTCGGGGGAGATGGAGATCGTGAAGCGATCCCGCACTCGCGACGTCCTGGTGAAGACGTCCGGACCGGGTGAGGTGATCGGGGAGATGGCGATCCTGCAGGCGACGCCGCGGACGGCCACCGTGCGGGCGTGTGGCGACGCGACGCTGCTGGCTATCGACGGGGATGCGTTCCGAACGTTCGTCGATGAGTCACCTGAGGCAGCCGGCCGCATGCTGGAAACCATGTTCGACCGCTGGCGGGAGACCGATTCGGCGTTGCGGGAGAGCGATCGGCTGGCGCAGCTCGGCTCACTGTCGGCCGGGGTGGCGCACGAGCTCAACAACCCGGCGGCGGCGATCGGTCGGGCGGCGGGCCGCCTCGGCGAGCTGCTGACGTCGGCACCGGTCACGTCGGCGCCCGAATGGACCGCGCTGGAGGGGCAGCTCGGCGAGCACCCCGTGATGAGCTCGCTGGATCGCAGTGACGCCGAGGATGCAATGGAGGATGCCCTCGGCGCCGCCGGCATCGACCAGCCGTGGGACTACGCAGGCGCCCTGGTCGATCTCGGTGTGACCCCCGACTCCCTGCCGGATCTGCTCGGTGCGGTCGACGCCCCCTCGGAGCGGCTGAGAGACCTGGCACACCGGCACGAGGCAGCGTCGCTGGCTCGTGAGATCCGGGACGCTGCCGAGCGCATCTCGGCGATCGTCGGCTCGTTGCGCTCGTACACCTATCTGGACCGCGGCGCTCGTCAGGCCGTGGACGTCAATCGCGGTCTGGCGGACACGCTGGTGATGCTCCGCGGGCGGCTCAAGCGGCTCAGGGTGGCCACCGAGTATGGCGACGATCTGCCGGCGATCGACGGGCACGGGGGTGAGCTGAATCAAGTGTGGACGAACCTGATCGTGAATGCCGCCGACGCCGCTGGGGAGGGGGGAACCATCACCATCCGCAGCCGCCACGAGGGAGCTTGGGTTGTCGTCGAGATCGAGGACGACGGACCTGGCGTCCCTCAGGAGATCCGGGACCGTGTGTTCGATCCGTTCTTCACCACCAAACCCATCGGCGTCGGCACCGGGATCGGCCTCGACGTGAGCCGCCACATCGTCCAGGAGCAACACGGCGGAGCGCTGGAGCTCGAGTCCGAACCCGCGCGCACCGTCTTCACCGTGCGGCTCCCGGTCGGTTGACGGCTCTGCCGGGCTCGACCCCGGCAAACGGCGCCCACAATTAGTCGCGTGATTGGTAGCGATATCCGCGGCGACGCGTTCGTGCATTGAGGTAGGTGGTGACGATCGACAGACCCGACAGGATGTACAGGACGGTGAAGAGCTTCGCCGGATCCGTGGTAGGGGCCAGATCGCCGAATCCGACGGTCGTCACCGCAACGGTGGAGAAGTACAGCGAGTCGACCCAGCTCCAGCCTTCGAGCAGGCGGTATGCGATCGTGCCGATGGCGAGAAGGCCTGCTGCGGATACCCCCAACACCCGGTACATGACTTCCTGGTCGACGACGTGATGTTCCGGGTCGTGGCGTGCGTCGGCCATGGGTCCGTGCCTTTCTCTTTCTCGTCCGGCGTCGTGATCTTGCCACGTTGCCGGGCCGAGATCGTCCTACTCGCCCGGATAGTGGATGCCGCAGAGCCGCCTGATCTCGGTCATCCACTCGGCGATCGCGATCGTGTCGTCGAGTGGATGGGCGAGGCTCTCTGTGCGGCCCTCGGCCAGGCAGGCGTGGAACTCGTCGATCTCGAACTGCAGGCCGCTCACGTCGTACGACG
This sequence comes from Acidimicrobiia bacterium, assembly GCA_965216945.1. Lineage (GTDB taxonomy): Bacteria > Actinomycetota > Acidimicrobiia > Spongiisociales > UBA5794 > DATHZQ01. The sequence goes on from CBDCGU010000003.1 coordinate 2,894,109, forward strand.
TGTCGTATTCGGCGACCTGGTCACCCCGGCGGTGCAACGTGACCCGCGTTGCGTGATGGAACGGACTGTGGACGACGAGCCGGCCATCGGTACCTGAGATCGTGGCTTGCCATGCGCCGTCCGCGACGAGGCTGGACGTCAGGATGGCCAGCGCTCCATCCGGATGACGCGAGGTCACCCCGATCTGTGCGTCGACCCCGGTGGGTGCCAGCTGTGCGACGGCCTCGGTGGTCTCGGGTGGGCCGAGCAGGTGATACGCCAGAGTCAGCGGGTAGATGCCGAGATCGAGCAGGCTGCCGCCACCGAGCTCCGGAGCGAACCAACGATTGTCGGTGGCGAAGGGGAGGGGAATGCAGAAGTCGGCATGAAGGTGGCGGACTTCGCCGACTGCGCCTTCGCCGATCGCCCGCTCGACCCGGGCGAGGAACGGCTGGAAACGCATCCACATGGCTTCCATCAGCAGGACATCGCGGCGCCGGGCCGCCGTGGCCATCCGCTCGACTTCGGCTCCGTTGATGCCCAGCGGCTTCTCACAGAGGACTGGCTTGCCGGCGTCGAGACACGCCAGTGTGTTCGACAGGTGGCGATCGTTGGTCGTGGCGATGTAGACCGCATCGATGCCGTCGACCGACGCCAGTGCCTGGTGCGACCCGAAGGCGTGCGGGATGCCGAGTGTCTCGGCGAAGCCAGAGGCCCGATCGCGGTCTCGGGAGGCGACCGCCTCGACCGCGGCATCCGTCCTGGCCTTCAGCGCCTCCGTCATCGCTCTCGCCATGACGCCGGTTCCTAGGATGCCCCAGTGGATCGTCTCCATCGGTCTGCGATTGTGCGGTCGCCGGCTAGGGAGGTGCGGATGGCGAGCCTCGAGACAACCGTGCGTGCCGCAACGGCGGGCGATGCCTCCGCGGTCGCTGCGATCCTCGAGTACTACGTGACCGAGACCGTGGTCAGCTTCCGGCAGGCAGCGCCCGTGAGTGCGGAGTGGGAGAGGCTGATCCGATCGAACGCCGACCGGGGATTGCCGTTCCTGGTCGCCGAGGTCGGTGGCGAGGTCGTGGGCTACGCCTACGCCTCGGCGTGGAAGTCCTACGCCGCGTACCGGCACACCGTCGAGAACTCGGTCTACGTCGCCGAGGGTCTCACCGGCAAGGGCATCGGGGGCACCCTGCTGCGAGCGCTGATCGAAGCGTGCCGCAACGGCGGCTTCGAGCAGATGATCGCCGTGATCTCCCGGAGCGGCGACGTCGGTGGCGCCTCGGTCGCGATCCACCGCCTTCTCGGTTTCGAGGACGTCGGCACCTTGCGCAAGGTCGGTGCGAAACACGGCCTCCGCATCGATACCCACATCATGCAGCTGGAGCTGTGACGGGCTGAGCCATCGGCCATCCGCCACCAGGCGTCAAACGTCAGATGTCGGCGGTCTCGGTGGTTCGGAGGTCGGCGGAGACGTGTGCGGCCTCCCTTGGACGCCGCTTCGTCCAGGAGCGATCACGGCCTGTAGCCCCGGCCCCGGGGGCCCAGGTCGTGGCTCAGCGTCCCCCATGCCGAGCCGATCCACCTGCACAGAACCGCCCGCGTGTCCCTGGGATCGATGATCTCCTCGATGTCGAACGCATCTGCGGTGCGGAACGGCGAGCGTATGGCTTCGAAACTCTCGAGGAGCTCGCGGCGCAGGGCATCGGGGTCGTCGGACTCGGCCAGCCGGCGCTTGAACGCCGCTTCGACGCCACCCTCGAGCGGCAGCGATCCCCAATCACCGCTCGGCCAGGCGACCCGCATGTGCGGCACACCGACGTCCACCATGGCGGCCCCCGCCACTCCGAACGTGCGGCGGACGATGACAACGAAGTAGGGCACCTGCATCTGGTAGAGAGCCGCGATCGCCGCGGCGCCGTGGCGGATGGTCGACTCCTGCTCCGCCTTCGATCCCACTGCAAACCCCGGTTGGTCGACGAAGTTCACGATGGGGAGATGGAACGTGTCGCAGAGGTCCACGAACCGGCGCAGCTTGAGTGCACCGTCGGCGCTCAGCACACCGCCTGCGATCCGAGGGTCGGCGCCGAGGATCCCCACCGGATGACCGGCGAGACGGGCGAATCCGGTGATGAGCGAACGACCCCATCCGCGGCCCAACTCGAAGAAGGACTCGCTGTCGACGACCAGACCGATCAGGCGGCGACCGTTGTAGATCTGGCGGCGGTTGCGCGGGATGAGGGACAGGAGCTCCTCGGCTCGCCGTTCCGGATCGTCCGTCGTGCCGGCGACCGGTGGTGTCTCCCACACGTTGCGGGGCATGTAGGAGAGGAAGCGGCGGATCGCCACAAAAGCCTCGGCCTCCGTCGACACGACCAGATCGACGGTTCCGTTCCTCCCGTGGACATGGCTTCCTCCCAGCTCCTCCTTGTCGAGGTCCTCTCGGGTGGCATACGCCACGACGGGTGGGCCGGCAACGAACACCTGAGACTGGCCCTCGACCATCACGGCGAAGTGGGAACCGGCGACGCGGGCGGCTCCGAGCCCGGCGACCGATCCGAGCGCCGCCGCCGCCACGGGTACCTCGCTGAGGATCTCCATCTGGTCGCGCCACCCCGGGAGTGGCGGAACATAGGTGCGACCCAGGTCGTGGTAGGACTTGACGCTGCCACCGCCGCCGGAACCGTCGATCAGCCGCACGATCGGCACCCGCAACCGGCGGGCGCGTTGCTCGGCATGGACGAGCTTCTCCCAGATCGAGGCGTCGGCGGCGCCCCCTCGCACGGTGAAGTCATCACCGGCCACGACGATCGGCCGTTCTGCGATCGTGGCGTCGCCCAGGACGAAGTTTGCCGGCGTGAAATCCGCCAGCTCGCCGCCGTCCGAGTAGGTGGTGAATCCTGCGGTGCTGCCGACCTCAGCGAAGGAGGCGGGGTCGACGAGTCCATCGATGCGCTCTCGCACCGTGAGTTTGCCCGCCGCCCGGTGGCGGGCGACACGTTCCGGGCCGCCGAGGCGGGCCGCAGCCTCCTTGCGTCTCTCCAGGTCGTCGAGCTCCGGTCGCCACGTCATGCGACTGCGACGTTAGCGATGTGGTCGGGCCCGGCCGGTGCGGCCGACCTATTCCTGGCAGGCGGCGGTGTCCGTAGTATCCATGCGGTTGGTGGTCCGGGAATGGTGGGCCTCCCCGCGGTGATCGCACCGCCGATCCGGGGAGCATCACGTACCCGTGGCCGGAGAGGTGCAACCGGCCATCCGGCCGTGCGAGAGGGGGCCCTGCTGGCCACGGCTACTGCAACGAGAGGGATGTCGGCGAGCCGTCGTGCGTTGCTGATCGGGCTGCCCATCGCCGGCACGTTGGCGTGGGTCCTGTTCGTTTCGATCTTCGATCACTGGGAGACGGTCACCGCCAACTGGCGCTCGTCCCTGACGATGATCTTCGGCAGCTTCGTCGCCGGCTCGACGCCCCAAGGCGGGGGTGCGGTGGCGTTCCCGGTGTTCACCAAGGTGTTCGAGATGCCTGCGGCGGTCGCCCGGACGTTCTCGTTGTCGATTCAGGCGATCGGCATGGGGAGCGCCTCGATCGCGATCCTCTTGTCGCGCAAGTCGGTCTCGCGCCGCGCCATTGGTGTGGGGGGCGGGGCCGCCATCATCGGCTTCCTCATCGGTCTGTTCGTCCTTGCCGACCCGATGACGACGTTCTGGCAATCCCGGATCCCGGAGAGCTATGTCAAGGTGACGTTCACCGTCGTTCTCGGGGCGCTCGCCTACATCGTCTATCTCGCCCTCGAGGAGGGGGAGTGTGGCGTGTGGTTTCTTCCTGTCTGGAACAAGCGGGTGTGGCTGGGCCTCGGTCTCGCCGGAGTGGCCGGAGGTCTGATCACGTCGCTGATAGGTTCCGGCGCCGATGTCTTCGCATTCCTGTTCCTCGTCATCATCGCCGGGCTCCATCCTCGCATCGCCGTGCCGACGAGTGTCATCATCATGGCCCTCGTGTCGGTCGTCGGCGCCCTCGTGCTCGGAGTGATCGATGGCCAGCTCAGCACCGAAGTCGCCGACGGCATGGTGGTGGCGGTTGGTGGTTCCGCCATCGACCCCGTGCCGGCGGCGCAATACGACCTCTGGGGGCTGTGGATCGCCGCCGTTCCCGCTGTGATCTGGGGAGCGCCGCTCGGAACGATCTTCGTTCACTCGCTCAACGAGCGGCATTTGATCTCGTTCCTGGCGATCATGGCGACCTTGGAGGTTGTCTCGACGGCCATCTTCCTGCCCCAGCTCCGGACCGATCCGTGGCTGCTCGGCTACGCGCTCACCGGGCTGGCGGCATCGATCTTCTTGGTCAGGTGGCTGCATGCACGGCGCGACCGGCTGCTAGGCAGCGCCGCTCCGAGCCGGGTCGAGGCGATGCTGCAGGAGCGGCATGCCGTGAGGCAGGCGTCGCGGGATGGAGCAGCGGGCTGACCCTGCGACCTGTCACAGTCGATCGGTAGTCTCGGTCGCATGTCACAGACCCTTTCCTTTCGACCAGCAATGTTCACCTTCCTCCGCGAGCTGGCGGAGAACAACGACCGGGACTGGTTCGCCGACAACAAGCCACGCTACGAGGCCGTCGTCAAGGAGCCGGGTCTCCAGTTCATCAACGACTTCGCCCCGTACCTGGAGAAGCTGAGCCCCCACTTCGTCGCCGACTCGCGTCCCGTCGGCGGTTCGCTGTTCCGCATCTACCGCGACACCCGGTTCAGCAAGGACAAGACGCCGTACAAGACCAACACCGGTGTGCACTTCCGCCATGAGATGGCCAAGGATGTCCACGCCCCGGGCTACTACCTCCATCTCCAGCCACGCATGTGCTTCGTCGGGCTGGGCATCTGGATGCCCGACGGCGCCACCACCCGCAAGATCCGGGAGGCCATCGCCGAGGACCCGGGTGCGTGGAAGAAGGCCGCATACGGCAAGCGGTTCACCGACGCATTCGAGCTTGGCGACGACGAGAAACTGAAGCGCCCGCCTCGTGGTTTTGACCCCGACCACCCGTATGTCGAGGACCTCAAACGAAAGTCGTTCACCGCGGGCACACGGCTCACGCAGAAGCAGGTCACGTCCCCGGGCTTCATCGACGACTACTTCAAGCTCTGTAAACGCGGGACGCCGTTCATGCGCTTCCTCTGTGACGCCCTGGGAGTCCCGTTCTAGTTCCGGGCAGCTCGAGCCGGTCCGGCGGCAGCTCCCGTCGCGAACTGTGACGTGCCCCCGGCGGCTCGCCGCCTCCCTTGCGCCGCCCACCCCCGACAACCGGGCAGACGTCGTGAGTCGGGGCCCTTGCGAGTCCGACTGAGTCGGACGAATCCGGGCGGTCCGAGCCGTCGTACCATCGGCTCCCGTGCTACGTAACCCACGCCGTCGTATTGCCGGCGACCAACCAGCCGAGAGGCCGAGCCGGGCCGACTTCGTGCAGTTCCGCAGGCTGTTCACCTACGTCAGGCCGTACCGGCTCCAGCTGGTCATTGCCTTCGTCGGCGTGCTCTTCGCCAGTGGTTTGGGGCTCGTCTTCCCTCGCATCATGGGGAGCCTGGTCGACAACGTCGTCGAGGAGGCAACGGACACGGCGGCGCTCAACCGCACCGCACTCCTGTTGGTCGGTGTGTTCCTGCTCCAGGCGGCCTTCAACTTCGTGCGCGTGTACTTCCTGTCCGCGATGGGCGAGGGAATCGTCGCTGACCTGCGGAGGGACACGTACGCCCATCTGATGACGCTTCCAGTGAAGTTCTTCGACACCCGCAAGACCGGTGAGATCACGTCACGGCTCACCTCCGATGTCGCCGTCGTCCAATCTTCCGTGTCGACCTCGCTGGCGGCGGCGCTGGCGCAGGGGATCACGCTGATCGGCGGTGTCATTCTGCTCTTCGTCATCAGCGTCGAGCTCTCGATCACCGTGCTGGCGTTCCTTCCGGTCGCCATCGTTCTGGCGGCTTTCTTCGGCAGGAGGTTGCGCAAGATCTCCACCCAGTTCCAGGACAAGGTCGCCGATGCCAACGCAGGAGCTGAGGAATCCATCGCCGCCGTACGTGTCGTCAAGTGGTTCAGCGCAGAGGACTTGGAGACGGCCCGGTATGCCACGGCCGTCGGAGAGTCGTACCGCGTCGCCCTCCGCCGCGCACGAGTACGGGCGCTGCTCGGGCCTATCGTCACCTTCGTTGCGTTCGGGACGCTGGCCTTCGTGCTGTGGAGGGGAGGCCGCCTGGTCATCGAGAGCCGGATGACCACCGGCGACCTCGTGTCTTTCCTCCTGTACACCTTGATCGTCGCCGGAGCCATCGGCACGTTCACCGGTCTGTACGGCGAGCTGCAGGAAGCGCTGGGAGCCTCCCGGCGGATCTTCGAGCTGATGGACGAGCACAACGACCTCGTCGAACCGTCGTCGCCTCGCACGCTGGTAGACGTCCGGGGACGGGTGACGTTCGACGGTGTCGGGTTCTCCTACTCGGACCGGGATGTAGAGGTTCTCGACGACGTGACTCTGGATGCGGCGCCTGGGGAGATGGTGGCGCTGGTCGGCCCCAGCGGTGCGGGCAAGTCGACGTTGGTGCAGCTCATTCCCCGGTTCTACGACGTGACGCGCGGCGCCGTCTGCATCGACGGTGTCGATGTGCGGGAGCTGCGTCGCGATGAGCTTCGGCGCTTCATGGCGGCCGTCCCGCAAGAGACGCAGCTGTTCTCGGGGACGATCATGGAGAACCTCCGAGTCGGCAAGCCGGACGCCGAGGAGGGCGAGCTACGGGCGGCGGCTGCCGCCGCCAACGCGGACGAGTTCATCGAGGCCTTCCCCGATGGCTACGACACCATCGTGGGCGAGCGTGGCGTCAAGCTCTCCGGAGGCCAGCGGCAGCGCGTCGCCATCGCGCGCGCACTCCTCAAGGATCCGCGCATTCCTGATTCTCGACGAAGCAACGAGCTCCCTCGACAGCGATTCGGAGGCGGTGGTCCAGGCCGCACTCGACACGCTCATGCAAGGCCGCACCGCGTTTGTGATCGCACACCGCCTGTCGACAGTGCGCACCGCCGACCGGATCCTCGTCCTCGACGAGGGCCGCATCGTCGAGGAAGGCACCCACGATCAGCTCCTCGCCTTGGCCGGCCTCTACGCAAACCTCCACGCAAAGCAGTCTCGCGAGACCGAAGCGGCCACCTGACGTGACGGGACGATGACCCCTCGCCGCGACCTGGCGAGCCCGAGGGTGCGCGCCGGGGATCCCGGATCAGGCCGCGAGCACGCCTTCGGCGACGAGGTCTCGGCGCAGCCGGCTGGGGTTCGTGAAATGGACACCACGCATGCCTTCGTCATGAGCGCATTCGATGTTGAGCAGGCGGTCGTCGATGAAGAGGGCGTTGTCGGGCCTTGCCTGTGTCACGGCGAATGCCAGCCGGTAGATCTCCGGCTCCGGCTTCTTGTGGCCGAGGTAGCAGGAGCTGAGGAATGTCCTGAAGTGGCGCCGCAGCCCAAACGTCTCGATGCGGTGCTCGTTCAGCTCCCGTGACTCGTTGTTGAGCGTCGCTAGGAACACGTCGCACCCGGCAAGCTCGTCCAGCAGCTCGAGGCTTCCGGGCAACGCTGCGCTCTCCGCCTTCATGGCGGCGACGAACTCGTCCTGGGTGAAGTCACGGGCCCGGTAGAAGATCGTTCGTCGCAGGTACTCGGCCAGATCGATCTGTCCCGTCTCGAAACCGTGGGCAAGCGCTTCGTGGCGATCGCGGAATTCTTCGTAGTCGAGCCCGAACGACTCGACGACTCGGCGCCGGCTGTTGCGGTCCCATCCGTTGGTGAGCAGGACACCACCAACGTCGAAGAACAGTGTGGTGATCGCCATGTCGTGTGGACGCTATGCCCGGAGTGCGTCGATCTTCTCCGCGAGCGTCTCGTACAGCTCGTCCATCGAATCGGCGAACGCTTGCACCCCTTCGGTCTGCAGGGCTCGGGTGATGTCGTCGAAGTCGATACCCATCTCGGCGAGGGATGCGATCTCGGCGGCAGCGCCGTCGACATCGTCGAGCAGCGCACCCGGATCGATCACGCCTTTGTCGCGGAAAGCGTCGATCGTGGCGGGCGGCATCGTGTTGACCGTGTTGGGCCCGATGAGCTCGTCGACGTAGAGCGTGTCCTTGTACTCGGGGTTCTTGGTCGAGGTGCTCGCCCACAGCACCCGCTGCGGGGAGGCGCCCTTCGCCGCGAGGTCGGCGAAAGCCTCTCCTTCGAACAGCTCCTGGTAGCGGCGGTACGCCAGCTTGGCGTTGGCGACCGCGATGCGGCCCCGCAGTGCCAGGGCTTCATCCGAGCCGACCTTCTCGAGCGCCGCATCGGCCTTGGTGTCGACGCGCGAGACGAAGAACGAGGCTACGGACGCGACGCTCGAGGGGTCGGCCGTCCGACGCAGGCCGCGCAGGTATGCCTGAGCGACGTTCTCGTAGTCGTCGAGCGAGAACATGAGTGTCACGTTGATGTTGAGTCCGTCGGCTATGAGCTGTTCGATGGCCGGTATGCCTTCATCGGTTGCGGGCACCTTGACCATGAGGTTGGGGCGGTCGACGAGGCGCCACAGCCGCGTGGCGTCGGCGATCGTGCCTTCGGTGTCGTAGGCAAGCGAGGGTGCCACCTCGAGGCTCACGAACCCGTCGCCACCGTTGCTCTCGTCGTACACCGGGCGCAGCAGATCGGCGGCGCCCCTGATGTCACGGATCGCCAGCTCCTCGAAGACGGCTTCGGTTGAGGCCGCGTTGTTGCGACTCAGCACGCTCTGGATCTGACCGTCGTAGGCCTGTGACGTGGAAACCGCGTTCTGAAAGATGCTGGGGTTGCTGGTGACCCCCCGGATGCCGTCGGCGACCAGGTCGGCCAGCTCCCCCTTGGGCCCGAGCATGTCGCGGCGTATGAAATCGAGCCAGACCGATTGGCCGGCCGTGTGGAGCTCATGAAGCTTGCTCATCGGACCGCGGTCCTTTCCTGCAGGTGGTGACGGAGTTGCGATCTTCAACCGTACCACTGCGCCGGTATGCCCACTTTCGAACGATCAACCATCCACGGTGTACAGGTGGCCGTTGTCCAAGATCTTTGGCTCGGCGGGCATCCGAGCGAGGAACTCGGCCTCGGTAATGGCGAACCTGGGGTCCACTTCGACGGCGGGCACGCCATCGGCGCCGGGTTCGGGGAGCGCCAGCCCCGCCGCCGTGACCCAGCGAGCGGCGAGTGCGCACATGTCCCGCCGGGATGTCGTCGGTGAGTTCTCCCCGTCGGCATTCTTGATCGGGCTGAACTCGGTGGAGCGGTCGACCTCCAGCGTCACGGTCTCGTCCGACAGGCGGAGCGCATCGAACACGAATCGCTCGGCCTTGTACGCCATCTGCTCAGTGGGGCGTCCGTGCCCGTCGACCACCTTCATCCGCTTGTGCGCAAGCGTCCATGGCAAGCCGGACGAGCTCCCCACCTCTTTGGCGGCAAACTCGACGGAGATCGCATGCATCGCGATATTGCCGGCGCTGAAGCGCAGCGAGCCATCCTCATTGCGGGCGCCGCGCAGCTCGTCGGGCAGGTTCGAGTACTCGATGCAGCCATGCCGGCCACCGATGAGCCCGATGACGCCGACCTTCTCTTCGGCGCCGGCTCGCTCGACCACCTTGGACGACATGCCCGCCCCGGCGAGCGAGTGCATCCCCAAGAAGAGCGGGTCGGTCGGCAGCACGAGCGGATTGTCGACTTGGAAGTACGACATCAGCTCGACTCCGCGCCGCTGCATGTCGTCGAGCGAGCCGGAGTCTCGCAGCGCCGAGAACACGCCGCCATGTCCCGTGGGAGCCAACGCCAGCGAGTCGCTTGCGGCAAAGAGCGCTCGTCCCGACTCGTCCAGGGCCGGGAGCGCTCCCTGTGTGAAGAACGCGACATTGTCCGGATCCAGACCGAAGAATGCGTTGTCGGAGAAGAACACCCGGGTCGGACCGTCGTTCGCAGGTGACGTCATCACATAGAACGGCACCGGGCTCCCAAAGCGGCGCCGGGCGGCGTCCAGTTTGCGGGCGAAGATCTCGAAGAGGCTGGCCCCTGTCACCGGCCCGGCGGGCACGGTGCCCTTGGGACCATGGAGTCCGAGACGCGAGGCCTGGCCGCCGGCAACGACCAGGGCGGCGACCTTGCCGGCGGAGAGCAACCGCTCGCCTTCGGCTACTGCCGTCTTCGCTCGTGCGGTTTGTTCAGGACTCCGGTCGAGGGGGAACACCTCGGGAGGCTGGAAGTCATGCGTCTGCGACGGAGGAGTGCCGCGCAGGACCCTTTGCCTCAGCTCGGCAACCGTGTCCCAGTCGATCGTTGCCACCTGATCGATTAGCCCGTTGCGGTGGGTGGGGTCGAGGCGGGAGATGGCGTCAGCGACATGTGCCTGTCCTGCGCTCTCGAGCGCCTGTGCGAGATCTGGCGGGAGCGCGCTCCCGAGCGATGCTGTCATCCCGGCTGTGTCCCTCCGTCGCAAATCGTGGTGTTGCCGGTGAGGCGGCGCTCATCCTATGTCCGCCTGGGAGAGTCCGGGATGGTCAGCTCGCCAGGATGGACGACTCCACCCGGGAGGCATGGCCTTTGGCTCGTACGTTGTACCAGGCGTGCTCGATCACGCCGGCTTCGTCGATGACGACCGTCGAGCGGATCAGTCCCTCGTACTCCCTGCCGTAGTTCTTCTTGATGCCCCAGGCGCCGTAGGCCTCGGCCATGGCGTGATCCTCGTCGGACAGGAGCGGAAACGGCAGGTTGTGCTCCTGCCTGAATCTCTCGAGCTTCTCGACCGGATCGGGGCTCACGCCCAGTATCTCGTACCCGGCGGCGTAGAACGCCTCGTGCCGGTCGCGGAAATCACACGACTCGGTGGTACATCCCGGTGTGAAGGCTCGCGGGTAGAAATACACGACGAGGCGGTGTCCTGCGTAGTCGTCGAGCGTGACCTCCTCGCCTGCCTGGTTGAGCCGGTTGAAGAAGGGCGCCTCTGTGCCCGGTTCGAGTCTCATCTGGGTCCGTCCTCTCAGGTCGGCAAGAGTCTGCCATGTGGCGCGTGGTCCTCAACCGGTGGTTGCCCGCGGGCTCCTGATGCGGAGCTGGCCGCATGCCGCATCGATGTCCTGCCCCCGCGTGTCGCGCAACGTCGCGTTGGCTCCCGCCTCCGTCAGCGTCGCCATGAAGCGGTGAACGTCGACGGCCGCCGGGGGTTGATCGCTCGTCAGAGGTGTGGGATTGAGGGCGATGACATTGACGTGGGCACGCAGCGAGCGGGCGATACATGCCAGCTTGAGGGCTTGGTCGTCGCTGTCGTTGGCTCCGCCGATCAGCGTCCACTCGATCGAGACGCGTCTGCCCTTGCGCTCGGTGTAGTGGCGAGCCGCTTCGATGACGTCCTCGAGGGGGTAACGGTCGTTGAGGGGTATGAGCGCCGATCGCAGCTCGTCGTCGGCGGCGTGCAGGCTCACCGCCAGGTTGACCTGCCACGGCTCGTCGGCGAGCTTCCGCATTCCGGGAACGACGCCGACGGTCGACACGGTGATCGAGCGGGCACCCATTCGCATCACTTCGATCATGCGTCGCAGCGACTCGCGAACTCGCGGGTAGTTGGCGAGGGGCTCACCCATGCCCATGAAGACGATGTTTCCGACCCGTGGAGGCGACTGGGGCATCGGGTTCTGGCGGAGGTCGGCGTTGGCGTAGGCCACCTGGGCCACGATCTCTCCGGCGTCGAGGTGACGCTCGAAGCCGAACTGGCCCGTGGCACAGAACGTGCATGCCATGGCGCAGCCGGCCTGCGAAGAGATGCACAACGTCGTGCGTCGGGGGTAACCCATCACCACCGTTTCGATCGACTTTCCGTCTGCGGTGCGGAAGAGCCACTTTCTCGTCCGGCCCGCGTCCCCCGACTGGGCCACCTCGACCGTGAAGGGATACAGCGAGTCGCGCATCCGGTCGCGGATCTCGCCGGGCAGATTGCTCATGCCGTCGACGTCCAGGACCGGAGTGTCGTAGAGCCACGCTCGCAGTTGATCCGTGCGGTAGCCAGGCTCGTCGGGAAGCGCCGCCGCCAGGTCTTCTGGGGCGATCAGGTACGGCGAGTAGGGGGTGCCCGGTGGCGCGTCGGCCATGGCGGTCAGCCCGTCAGGTCCCGCGCCTGATCCATCCACTCGCGGACCTGCGTTTCGCTCACTTCGACGTGGTCGGCGATCGCAGCGGGGTCACCGGTGGCGAGCTCGGCAAGAGTCGTGACGCCCATCTCGGCGAGGCGATGCTGGTAGACCGGTCCGATGCCACGGACCTCCGTCAGGTCTTCGGTCTCATCCGAGGCGTCGCTCTCGGCGGGGGCGATCGAAGGCGGCGCCGGAGTTGCAGCCTCGTCGCGGAAGTGCGGCGGGGGGTTGGGGTCGGGCCGGGGGATGGGTAGGAGCTTCTCTCGGAAGATCCAGGTGACCGTCGCCCAAACGGCAAGGATGAGGATGATGCGGACGAGCTTCTTCACGGGACGCAGTCTACGACGTACGTTTCACCGGCCGGGGATCAGGCGAGTATCGCATGGGGAGCGCACACGCAGCCGGCTCCTCCTATGGCTTGCAGTTCCACTGCTGCCACGGCTCGGTGAACTGGGAGTAGAGCCAGTAGGCGGTTGCGATGTTGGCCTCGGGGTCGAACACGTCCGCACCGTCCCAGCCCGCCTGCACGGAGGCCGAGTCCCACGTCGATGGGAGGAACTGGAACAGCCCGGCGGCGCCGCTCGAAGGGTTCACTGCATTGGGGTCGCCGTTGCTCTCGCAGTCGATGACGCTGAGCGCCTCGTCGACGAGACTCGCCGGCCAGTACGCCTCGACGAGACCGCGCCACTGCTCGACTTCCGGCGGGTGCGTGATAGGTGTGTCGGGCGGCGCTGTCGTGGTCGTGGGCGCCGCCGTGGTGGTCGTCGGGGGAGCAGTCGTCGTGGTTGGCGGAGGCTTGGTGGTGGTGGTTGGCGCCGCAGTCGTCGTTGTCGGTGGCGCTGTCGTGGTCGTGGGCGCCGCCGTGGTGGTCGTCGGGGCGGCGGTCGTGGTCGTCTCGACCTCGGTGGTGAGCGTGTTCGCATCCAAGGAGGGTGCCTCGGCCGGCGCCTCGGTCGGCACCGGAGTCACGGCGGTTGCGAGCTCGGCGGCGATGACGGAGCCGGCGATGCGGCCGGAAGCGGTTGGAGGGAGCACTACGCCGTCTGCCGTCTGGGCCGTCTCGATCGGCGTGGCACTGAACGCGGCGAAACCCATCACTGCGAGCAGCATGATGATGAGGACACCAGCGAATGCCAGAGGCGATCGATTACGCACGGGGGCGAGAAGACTCCGCTCTTGTCATGACGTTGCGAGTGTGGGTGCAACGGGGTCACAGCGCTGGACCACTGGGCCGCAAGGCTAGGCGAGGCGGCCGGTATTCATCAAGCCGATCCTTCCATGTTCTGGTAGCTCTGGCGACCGCCGGCTGCCCTACGATCCAATGGCGGAGGTCCCATGAACGACTGGACACCACCCCAGGATTGGCGGCGCGTCGCTGCGATCGACGCCCACACTGCCGGCGAGCCGTTGCGCATCCTGACATCCGGTGTGCCGCACATTCCCGGCGAGTCGATCCTCGACAAGCGTGCTCATGCAGTCGCCCACCTGGACGGATTGCGGCGCATGCTCATGTGGGAGCCGCGGGGGCATGCCGACATGTACGGGGCGATTCTCACCGAACCGGCGACGCCGGACGGAGACGTCGGCGTGCTGTTTCTCCACAATGAGGGCTTCAGCACGATGTGCGGTCACGGGATCATCGCGCTGGCATCGGTTGGCGTCACCGCCGGGTGGTACGGCGTCGGCCATCCACCGGTCGTGCGGTTCGACACCCCTGCCGGGCGAGTCACCGCCAACGTCAACGTCGACGGCAGTGTGTCTTTCCGGAACGTGCCGTCCTTCGTCCTCCACCGCGACCTCCCCGTCACCGTGGACGGGACGGGCGACCTCGTGTGCGACATCGCCTACGGCGGCTGCTTCTATGCATACGTCGACGCCGCGGCGATGGGCGTCGACCTGTCCGTTGCCGAGACCGAGCGGCTCATCGACGTGGGTCGTCGGATCAAGCGGGCGGTGGCGGAGACGGTGGCGATCGAGCATCCCGGCGGCAGCTCGGACCTCGACTTCCTTTACGGCACCATCTTCGTGGGTCCACCTCACGACTCGTCGTCGCACAGTCGCAACGTGTGCGTGTTCGCCGACGGCGAAATCGATCGCAGCCCGACCGGTACGGGGGTCAGCGGGCGCCTTGCGATCCACCACGCCCGTGGAGAGCTCGTATGTGGCGAGCCGATCGTCGTCGAGAGCATTCTGGGTACGACGTTCACCGGCAAGATCGTCGACGTCGCCACCGTGGGCGGCGTTCCAGCCATCGTGCCCGAGGTCACCGGCCGGGCCTGGATCACGGGAAGGCACGAGTTCCTCGTCGACCCCGCCGATCCGCTTGCCGCCGGATTTCTCCTGCGCTGACGTTGACCCGCAGGCGGATGTGGCCGAGGTTCGGTTGGCTCTCTCTTCGAGATCGTATGCAGCGGGGTTCGTGATGTCGCCGGCAACCGGTGTGTCCGTCGGCCCTCCTCGTGGACCGGGGTGGACGGCAATCAGGTCCGCATCTACCGGCCCGCCTGCGCCCTCAGGTGATGCCGGCGCCCGACGTGGTGACTCTCGGATCGCCGGCCCCCGTCACCGCTTCGGGCTCCACCTCGATGGCCGCCACCGGCCCCCAGCCGCGCTGCCAGCCGTAGGCCACTTCCACCGAGTGGCCGCGGTCGATCAATCCGCGGATCGTCGCCTGCTCCATCCGGTCCTCGACGGCGACCGTGTGGGACTCGTCGGGGCCAAAGTGGTCGACGATCCAGCGCGGCTCGGTGAGGGCGGCATCGAGGGGCATACCGGCCGCCAGCAAGTGGTGGGCCACTTGGATGAGGAGTTGCGGCTGGTACTGGCCTCCCCTCGTGCCCAACAGCAGACGTAACTCCCCGGCTGCCGTCCACAGAGTCGGTGACAGTGTGTGGAGCGGGCGCCGGCCGGGCACGAGCTCGTTGCGGTGGCCCGGTTCGAGAGTGAAGCCGGCTCCACGGTTGTGCAGGAACACACCGGTGCCATCCGCACCGACACCGGCGCCGATGCCGTGGAAGTTCGATTGGATCAGGGAGATCCCCAGGCCGGTGCCGTCGCGGACACACAGATAGGTCGTGCCGCCGGGCACCGGGCGGCTCGACGGCCACGGAACGGTGCGATCGCTCTGGATGCGGGACAGCCTGGCATCGAGGCGGTCCGGCGACAGCAGCTCGGCGGGGCTGAGTGGCATCGTCGTCGGGTCGGTCGTCAGCAGGTCTCGCTCCCAAGCGACGGCGCGGTATGCCTCGATGAGAGCGTGGGTGTATTCGGGCGACCCCGGCTCACCCCCAAACGTGAGGTGCTCCGCGAGCCACGAGCCGGTGAGCGTCAGATGACCCTGGCTGTTCGGCGGGACCGTCCACACATCGAGCCCGTAGACCCGCATACCCAGCGGATCCACCCACTCCGCCTGAGTGGCCGCCAGGTCGGCTGGGGTGATGACGCCGCCGGTCGCCGCCGTGATGGCTTCGCCAACCGCACCACCGTAGAAGCCGGTGCGACCGCTGTGCCCCAGCTCGGTGAGCGTCGCTCCCAGGTCCGGTCGTGTGAGCCTGGTTCCGGGCTTGGGCACCTCCCCATCGGGGTACAGCGGCTCGGCCGAGGCCTGACCCCGGACGAGATCGGCAACGACGGCGAGCGACGCCGCAAGCTCCGGTGACACCTCGAATCCGGAGGCCGCAGCGACTGCCGGCTCCAAGACATCGCGCAGAGACCAAGATCCAAACCGCTCGAGGAGGGCCTCCCACCCGTCGACGCACCCGGGGACCGTCACGGACGCTCCGCCACGCAGCGGCACCTCGTCGTACCCCGCGCTACGAAGCTGCGCCGCCGAGGTGAGCGATCCGGCTCGGCCCGAGGCATTCAACGCAGCGGGTGTATCCATACCCGGACCGTGGACCAGCGCAAACAGATCGCCGCCGGGTCCGCAGGTGTCCGGCCGCACCACGGCGAGGATTGCGTTGGCGGCCACGGCGGCGTCGACGGCATTGCCTCCGCGCCGCATCACCTGGACTGCTGTCTTGGTGGCCAGATCGTGCGTGGTGACGGCAACCCCGCTGGCCGGATTCGTGGTGAGGGTCACCGGGATGTCGGCTGGTCGTGACGGGGGATGCGCCGTGGTCATGGCGAGGGTCCTTGTTTTTGCGGCCTCGCTCGGTAGGTTACGGGTAGCGGTCTCGCCACTGCGAGATCCGCCCCCGGGCGGAACGCCCTTCGGGTGTCGGGGTAGGGCCTGTACGTGACAGCGACCATCTCCGGTCGCCACTCCGGGTTCCTCGTGCGCAGCGGGACTTGCCGGCTGGTGGCGGCGGGGTACAGGACCACTCGATGCAACCGCCCACCTCTACCGCAGTTCTCGCCGGCGTGCCTATCGCAACCCTGGCCGGGGCGGTCTGGGTGATGGGAATACCGGCGCCGTTGTTCACCTGGATCATGCTGGCCGGTGCCCACGTTGCATTGGTGCGCATGGCCGAGGGCCGCCCCGGTTCTGCGTGGCTCGCCCTCGTCGTGCTGGCCACCGCCCTCACGGCACCGACGGCAATCAGCGGTGTTGTCGTTGCTGTATTTCTCGGAGTCGTGGTCGCCGGCCGTCCCGACCGTTACTCGGTCCGGATCGTCCTCGCCATGGCCATCCCCGCCGTGGCGCTGTCCGTCCTCATCTCGCTGGCCGCGGGGCGCGCCGTACCCCCGCTCTTCTTCGCCGCCGGGGGAGCTCTCGCCGGCGTCCTCTTCCATGCACTCTCGGAAGCGGTCTCGGATCGTGCAATGGGGGATGTCGCGGTCCGCATTCGTGCGGTGCTCGACCACGGCCTGCGCGGAGCCGCCGCCGCCATGCTGGGCGTTGCCGTGGCCATCATCGGGCCGTTGTTCACGCCGCTGGTCGTCGTGGCCGTGATGGCGCTGGCGGCGATCGAACCCGCTCGTCGCCAAGCCGCCGGGGCACGCCAGGGCACCATCCGCAGTCTGCTCCGGGCGGTCGAGACCAAGGATCTGTACACCCGGGGTCACTGCGAGCGAGTCGCCGGCTACGCCGAGATGATCGGACGCGAGATGGGATTCGTCGGATCGCGCCTCGAGCATTTACGCCACGCCGCCCTCCTGCACGACGTCGGCAAGGTGGCGATACCTCGCCGCTTGCTGCGCAAGCGTGACCGGCTCGATGCAGCGGAGTATTGCGCCGTTCAAGAACATGCTGACGCCGCAGGAGTGCTGCTGGACGGTATCGACTTCCTGCGGCCGGCAGTGCCGGTCATTCTCGAACATCACCTGGGCGTCGACGGCGATGGCTACGGACAGGCGGGCGCCGGGGGTCTCTCCGTGGAGGCTCGTATCCTGGCGGTGGCGGACGCCTTCGACGCGATGACCAGCCACCGGCCCTACCGCCGCGCCCTCACCCGCGATTACGCCGTGGCAGAGTTGCTCCGTCACTCCGGCTCCCAGTTCGACGCCGACGTGGTCACAGCATTCCGGCGCCGGCTCGAAGCAGACGATGTGTGGCCCGCAGCCGTCGGATTCGAGTCGGATGCGGTTGCGCGGCTTGCCGCATTGGGAATGAGCGACGTTCCCGAGGCGATTCATGCGGGTCTCTGATACCGCGACCGCCCCGTTTGCTCACGCTGCCGTGCGCAGTGACTGGCCGGTGCTGGTGGCGCTGCCCGCCGTTTGCGCCATGTTGGTGCTCGCCGTGCCGGCCGTCGGTTGGTGGATGGTGCTCGTGGCGACAGTGGTGTACGCGGCAGGGTTTCGAGCCTTCGTCGAAGCGCAGTCCGCAGATGCAACGGCTCAGCAGTTGCTCGGGTCGCTCGGGCGTATCAGCGAGATGAACGGTGCGGTGGTCGAGGGGCACAGCCGGCGGACGGCCGAATTGGCCCATCGCATCGGCTCGAAGCTGGATCTCGGTGAGCAGCAGATGGCGACGGTGGTTGCCGCTGCCCGCGTCCACACGGTGGGTCTCGTCGGGCGGGAGGAGCCACCGCGAATACGACCCGGTTTTGATCACAACGCCGTGGCGCGGTGGACCCGGTCGATCGTCGGGAGCTGCGACTCCCTCCACGAGGTCGCCCAATTGGCCGGTGCGGAGGGGAGCGGAGTGCTCGCTGCGATCGTCGACGTCGCCGCGACCTATGACGAGGCGCGCAACGGCATGGGCATGACCCCGGCAGCTGCATTCGCGCTGGTGAGTCGGGAGACGCCACCCCAGGAGGCAGCAGTGACCGCGGCCCTGGCGGCCGTTCTTGGAGAGGACGGTGTGATTGTGTCCGGGTCAGCGCTCCAGAGCGGAGCCGCCCTCGCCATGGACACCGTGACGGAATAGACGGGGCCGCCGCCGTGTCATCGCCTCGGCGAATACACCGAGGCCGATGGCGAGAAAGACGTCACCCATGGAGATGACGGCGCCGGGCAGCGGGATCAGATCGCCGAGGAACGGCAGGCGAGTCGACTCGTCCAGCAGCACATGCTTGCCGCCCAGCACCGGATCGGCGCTGCCGCCGGCGATCTCGACAGCCGCCGGCAGGACCGGCATACCTGCGTTCATGGCGATCACGGTGAAGTTCATGAGGATGCCGATGCCTGCGATCCACATGCCAGGGGCAGTGCGGTTGATGGCCACCATCCCCAAGATGGAGACGTAGGACAGCAGCAAGAGGCCAACGGCGAGCGAGCTGTTCTCGGCGGGAAGCTGCGCCGCCACGAGCTGCATCGCAAACCCGAGCAGGAGCAGCCACCATGCTCGCGTCTCGACATCGAGCAGGTGTTGGAGCCGACCACCTCTGGCAAGGCCGACGACCACCGAGATCGCCAGGACAAAGAGAACCCATGCCACAGGCCGAATCTAGTGCCCTTGGAGCGTTCTCCGACCAGGTCATCTGGCCGGCATCACCGCGCGGCGACTGCTCTTTGGAACACCGGGGCTAACACTGGTCGCCGTGGTCGCCACGGAGCGGGGCGTGTCACACCCCTATGCTCGCCGCATCGGGAGCGCCGCGGGAGGTTCCATGCTTCGCTATGAGACGATCGGTCCTCGAGCCGTGCTGACCATCGACGATCCCGAGCGGCGTAATCCGATGTCCACCGACGTGATGAAGGGGTTGCTGGATGGGATCCGCACCGCCGCCGAGGACGATGCCGTTCGCGTGATCGTCATCACGGGCGCCGGTGACAAGGCATTCTCGGCCGGTGGCGACCTTGCCTCCGGCTTTGTCGACGATCCGATCGAGAGCCACGGAGCGCGCGGAGCGCTGGCCGACCTGCTGCGCGAGATGCGGCGGTGCGGCAAGCCGGTGATCGCCCGCGTCAATGGCCATGCCCTCGCCGGCGGGTTCGGGCTCGCCGCAGCTTGCGACATCGTCATCGCCGTCGACCGCGCGACGTTCGGCGCCCCGGAGATCAAGATCGGACTGTGGCCGATGATGATCGGCGCCGTGCTGGCGCGGCTGGTGCCACAACGGATCATGTTCGAGCTGATGGCGACGGGCCGCAGGATCGACGCCGTCGATGCACAGCGCATCGGCGTGGTGTCTCGTGTCGTGGCGGCCGATGAGCTGGACGCCGCCGTTGATGAGACGGTCGAGGCGCTCGTCGCCACGAGCCCGGCGATGCTGTCGTTGGGCAAGCAGGCGTTCTATGCGGTCGAGGACATGCCGCTCGACGTGGCGCTCGACCATCTCCAGATCGGGCTGACGGCGGTCGCTGCGACAGAAGACGGGCCGGAAGGGATCCGGGCCTTTCTCGAGAAGCGAGAGCCAGTCTGGAAGGGCCGGTAGGGGAGCGTGCTCGTTCGCTGCGACATGCTGGCGACCGTGTGGCGGGTGAGGGTCGCCGCCGGCGACCAGGTGGCTGCGGGAGACGAGCTCATCGTGCTCGAGTCGATGAAAATGGAGATTCCGGTGTACGCACCGGCCAACGGCGTGGTCGCGAGCGTGTTGGTCGCTGAGGGCCAATCAGTCGACGAGGGCGATCCGCTCGTACAGCTCGGTTGACCGTTGCTCAGCCGAAGAGCTCAGCAACGTCGGCGGCGAGTGACTCCTCGGTCACGGTCCCGAAGTGGCGTTTGGCGATCGTGCCGTCGGCGCTGATGAAGAAGGTGGCGGGGAGACCGAGCGGTCGGTACTCGTCGTTGACTTCGTCCTTCTCGTCGAAACCCAGCGGGTAGGCCACGCCGATCTCTTCGGCGAACTCCTCGGCTGCGACGACATCGTCCTGGACGGCCACTCCGATGACCGCGACCTCGGGGTGTGCGGTGGCAAACGCATCGATCGCGGGCATCTCGGCCCGACAGGGGAAGCACCACGAGGCCCACAGGTTGAGGATGACGGGACGGCCGTCTTCGGCCAGATGGTGCGACAGCGTGAAGGCGGTGCCGGTGTTGGTGGGTACCGAGAAATCGGGAGCGGCGTCGTCACCGGACGGCCCGTCCGCCTGTGCAGCGAGCTCCTGGAGGGTCGGAGCGTCATCGAGCGCAGCACCGGGTGCCTCGGCCTGCTGTTGTTCGGCATCGTCCAGCACCAGCCACACCCCGGCGGCGACGAGGAGCATCACTGCAGCTGCGATCACGAGCCGGGCGCCGCGGCGCGGCTCAGCAGCGGACCGCGGTGCTGGTTCTTCGGTGATGTCGGAGTCCGTCATCGTCGCCGACGTTAGCCATGGGTCGGAACAACGGAGCCTCGCGGGTGGTTGCCGGGGCGACCCGAACCGGAGGTACGATCCCGCCATGAGCTTCTTCACTCGCAAGCGCGAAGAGCTGATCGAACAGGGCATCGATCCGGCTCGTGTGCCGCCGGGGCAATACCACACCGACCGGTTCCCCGTGCTCCACGCCGGCGTTGTGCCGGACGTGGATCTGACGACTTGGGACTTCGTTGTCGATGGTCTGGTGGCAACGCCGCGGAGGTGGACATGGGACGAGTTCAGGTCGATGCCGGCCGCGACTCTCACCGCAGACATCCACTGCGTGACCAAGTGGACCAAGCTCGACACCACCTGGGAGGGTGTGCCGGTGCGGGACGTCTGGGAGCAGCTGGACGCGGACCCGTCGGCGACCCACGTGCTGATCAACGCGTATCACGGGTTCACCGCCAACCTCCCGATCGAGGACTTCCTGCGGGAAGGCAACCTGTTCGCCCACACGTACGCAGGCGAAGCGCTGGAGCTCGAGCACGGCTACCCGCTGCGCCTGGTCGTGCCTCATCTGTACTTCTGGAAGTCCGTCAAATGGGTACGTGGATTCACCGTGATGGACCATGACGAGCCGGGCTTCTGGGAGCGCAACGGCTATCACATGTATGGCGACCCCTTCAAGGAGCAGCGTTTCTGGGGGGACTGACACATCGTCCGCAGATGCGCACTGGCGGCGGCGGATCTGATCCTTGGGGCCCGTGTGAGAGGTGATCTGAGCTCCGTGAGAGCCGTCGTGTTCGACGTCGGCGAGACGCTCATCGACGAGATGAGCTCGTGGCGTGCGTTTGCCGATCACGTGGGGGTGCCGGTGCAACGTGTCGTGGGCGAGTTGGAGCGTGCGGCGGCCGAGGGGCGCCATCATCGCGAGGCGCTCGAAACCGCAGCCGGCCGTCCGCTCGTGTCCGGCGAGTTCACGTACGTGCCCGGCCCCGACGATCTCTACCCGGATGCGATGCCGGCGCTGCGGCGGCTGCAGGAGGCCGGCTACGTCATCGGGATCGTCGGCAACCAACCCGAGGCGATCGAACCCTTCCTGCGGGGTCTCGGCGCCGAGCTTGCCCTGGTGGGCTCCTCACAACGCTGGGGGGTCGAGAAACCGAATCCGTCGTTCTTCGAACGCATCACCCGCGAGCTCCGCCTGCCGGCGACTCAAATCGTGTACGTGGGTGATCGAGTCGACAATGACATCCTGCCTGCGGCGAGGGTCGGGATGCGGACGGCGCTGGTCGCCAGAGGACCGTGGGGTCGGGTTCACTCATCGTGGCCGGAGGCCCGGACGGCGACCGTCGTCGTCGAATCCCTGGACGACCTGTTGTGACGGCGCCGCCGGCGCTCGGGTCTCAGACGTCCAGGTCGATCTTGGACACGATGGCGAAGAACTCCCGGTCGAAGCGTTCCTGCTCGCTCTCCTTGAAGAGCCCGGCAACCTGTTGCCAGCCGGCGATGGAGGTGAACAAACACGCCAATGCCACCGCCGTGCCGATCATCGAAAGCTGAACCACCCGCTGTCTCCCTCGCCGCTCGTGGGCCGATCTTCGCGGGAGGGTGTGACACAAACCATGGGCCGCGCGCCTCAAAGGACCCCAAATCCTGGCAAGGTTTTCGCGCCCTGGCCCCAGACGGGCCCGTTTTTCGCGCTTTGCCGGTCGGCAAGCCTGATCTCGAGGAGAGATCGCACGTAACCTCCGCTGGACCTGCAAGCGTTGCGACCGGTCGACCTGCGGTCCGTAGGCAGGCGGGACGACGTCCCGACCGAAAGATGATGCGTTCTTTCGGTCGGCGGAAAGGTCGGCTACCTCCGGACCACGAAGCGCCACACGAGCCGCCGGTACCATGGTTGTACTTGAGGTCATGAACCGCTGAACCGGACGAAACGAGGCATCCATGTCGGGCTCACACGACCCCTTCGAGGCACGCACCACGATCGACACGCCGCTGGGGGAGCGCATCGTGTACCGGCTGGATGCGCTGAAGCACCTCGGCGACATCGACAGCCTTCCCTACACGATCAAGGTCCTGCTCGAATCGGTGCTCCGCAACCACGACGGCCACGTCGTGACCGACGACGACGTACAGGCGCTTGCCCAGTACGACGCGTCCAAGGTGGAGGAGACGGAGATCGCGTTCACGCCAGGGCGGGTCGTCCTGCAGGACTTCACGGGCGTACCTGCCGTCGTCGATCTCGCTGCGATGCGGGCCGCCGTCGTTCGCATGACCGGGGACGAGGCCGCTGCGCAGAAGGTGAACCCCCTCGTTCCCAGCGATCTCGTGATCGACCACTCCGTCCAGGTCGACGCCTTCAACTCGGGGATGGCACTTCAGATCAACAGTCAACGCGAGTTCGAGCGGAACCGCGAACGGTATGAGTTCCTCAAGTGGGGTCAGTCGGCTTTCAGCAACTTCCGTGTGGTTCCTCCCGCCACCGGCATCGTGCATCAAGTGAACCTCGAGTACCTCGCCAAGGTGGCCTGGGATGACGGCACCACGCTGTATCCGGACAGCCTGGTCGGCACCGACTCCCACACGACGATGATCAACGGTCTCGGTGTGGTCGGCTGGGGTGTCGGCGGCATCGAGGCCGAGGCGGCGATGGTCGGCCAGCCGATCTACATGCTGCTGCCGGAAGTCGTGGGTTTCAGACTCACCGGCAAGCTTGCCGAAGGCGCCACCGCCACCGATCTCGTGCTGCGCGTTGTGCAGATGCTGCGTGAGCATGGCGTCGTTGGGAAGTTCGTCGAGTTCCACGGGCCCGGATTCGCCGACATGCCGCTCGCCAACCGGGCGACGATCGCCAACATGGCGCCCGAGTACGGAGCGACCGTGGGGTTCTTCCCCGTGGACGATCAGACGCTCAAGTATCTGCGGCTCACCGGCCGGTCCGAGGCGCTGGTGGAGACTGTGGAGCAGTACTACAAGCTGCAAGGCATGTGGCGCGACGACGCCCGTGAGATCGTCTATTCCGCCAACCTCGAACTCGACATGTCGACCGTCGAGCCGGCACTGGCCGGCCCGAAGCGCCCGCAGGACCGCATCGTGCTGAGCGGGATGAAAGACCAGTGGCGCTACGACCTGGCCGAGACGTTCCGCAAGGCGGCTCCGGCGGGTCCGGGCACGGTCGAAGACATGGTCGACGAAGGCGGACCCGTGGTCGACGAGCCTTCAGCCGAGGCGGAGGATCGCGCCGTGGTCGAATCCGACGGTGCGACCTTCACCCTCCGCCACGGCGCCGTGACGATCGCCGCCATCACGTCGTGTACCAACACGTCGAACCCAGACGTCATGGTCGGCGCCGGGCTGGTTGCGCGCAAGGCCAGGGAAAGGGGCCTCACTCGCAAGCCTTGGGTCAAGACCTCGCTGGCGCCCGGCTCCAAGGTGGTCACCGACTACCTCACCGACAGCGGTCTCATGGAAGATCTCGAGGCGGCCGGCTTCTACCTCGTCGGATACGGGTGCACGACGTGCATCGGCAACTCGGGTCCGCTGCCCGAGGAGATCAGCGCTGCCATCCACGAGCACGATCTCGTCGTTGCGTCGGTGTTGTCGGGCAACCGCAATTTCGAGGGTCGCATCTCGCCGGACGTCAGAGCCAACTACCTGGCGTCGCCCCCTCTCGTCGTTGCATATGCGCTGGCCGGAACGGTCGACATCGATCTGACGGCGGAGCCGTTGGGTGTCGACACCGACGGCGCCGACGTATTCCTGAGCGACATCTGGCCCACACAGGACGAGATCGCAGAGATCGTGAGCCGGTCGGTCAAGACCGAGCAGTTCACGGCCGAGTACGGGGCCGTGTTCGAAGGCTCGGAGGAGTGGCTGGCGATCCCGAGCTCGGACGACCCGCTGTATGCGTGGAACCCGCACAGCACGTACGTGCAGGAACCCCCGTTCTTCATGGGTCTCGGTCCGGAGGTGACACCGATCGCTCCCATCGAGGGAGCGCGGACGCTGCTCAAGCTCGGGGACTCTGTCACGACCGATCACATCAGCCCCGCCGGCTCCATCGCCCCCGACTCACCGGCCGGTCGCTACCTCATCGAGAACGGTGTCGAGCGGCGCATGTTCAACAGCTATGGCTCGCGGCGTGGCAACGATCGAGTGATGACCCGTGGCACGTTTGCCAACATTCGTATCCGCAACGAACTGGCCCCGGGCACCGAGGGTGGGTTCACGCTGGACTTCACGGATGGACGGGTGAAGACGGTCTACGAGGCGAGCCTCAGCTACAAGGACGAGGGCACGCCGCTCGTCGTGCTCGCGGGCAAGGACTACGGCATGGGCTCGTCCCGTGATTGGGCCGCCAAGGGGACCTTCGAGCTGGGCGTCAGGGCAGTACTCGCCACGAGCTTCGAGCGGATCCATCGCTCCAACCTCGTGATGATGGGGGTGCTCCCGCTGACGTTCCCCGATGGGGAGGACGCGGATTCGCTGGGGCTGGACGGCACGGAGACGTTCTCGATCGCGGTCGACGACGAACTTCAGCCGCGACAGCTCGTCAAGGTGACCGCAACCCGGACGGACGGGGCAACCATCGAGTTCATGGCGACCTGCCGGTGCGACACTCCCGTTGAGGTCGAATACCTGCGCCACGGTGGCATCCTGCACATGGTCCTCCGCCGCATGGCCGGCGAATCGTGATCACGTGACGGAGGAGGGCGGCAGAACACACGCGTTTGCGCTGCCGCCCGTTGACCCGGATCGTGGCGGGCACCACATGCGCAGGAGCCGCCCACGTCCCCGGCCGTGAGCTACCAGATCGTCACACCCGTTTCGGGACGTTGCTCGTGAATGACAGCATGGCCTTCATGATCTTGTGGCCGACGTCTGCGGTGGGCCCGAACATCAGCGGGCACCCCCCGTCGATCACCTGAATGCCGTTGTCTCGACCGTAGGTGGTGGCGTCGGCGCACACGCTCCCTTCGCCGAACCCGCGGTGCATCCACACATGTTGGATGCCCAGCTCGGCGCACTCCCGCATCGTCGTCTCGGCGTGCTCAGGTCGGGTGCCGATGACGACGGCATCCACTCCGCCTGGAATCGAGGCGAGGTTCGGATAGGTGGTATCGCCCTCGGCGTCCGACGCATTGGGGTTGACCGCAAAGACCTCGTAGCCGCGGTCCCGTAGCCGTACGTAGACCGCGTTGCTGCCATGACCTTTCGGCGCGTGTGACACGCCGGTCACGGCGATGCGGTGGCAATCCAGAAACTCGGCGGCAGCTTCAGTGATCGTGGGCATGAGTCGCTCCTACGTGCTGTTGGCTCCAGCATCTCGGGCACGGTCTCGCACCGGGTAGAGGAGGAGGTCACGTCGTCGACCGCCGGTCGGTCGCATCGCCGGCGGAACCTGGTTCGGCTGCGACCGCCGGACCGCTTGTAGTGTCCGGCCCATGCGTTTTGGAGCCTTCACCCCCCAGGGCTGGCGCCACGATCTCGTGGGTGTGCCGGTCGAACAGCACTGGTCGACGATTCTGGGCGTCGCCAAGCACATCGAGTCTCTCGGCTACGAGTCGGTGTGGGTCTACGACCACTTCCACCCCGTGCCGCGTCCGACACAGGAGCCGGTCTATGAGGCATGGACGTTGATGGCGGCACTGGCCGCAGCTACGGACACCGTCCGGCTCGGTCAGATGTGCACCTGCAACTCCTACCGCCCGCCGTCGTATCTGGCGAAGGTCGCCGCGTCGATCGACGCCATCTCCGGCGGACGGCTCGAGATGGGCATCGGAGCCGGTTGGTATGAGCACGAGTACGACGGCTACGGCTACGAGTTCCCCAAGGCGTCGGTGCGCATCGGCATGCTGCGGGAGGGAGTCGAGATCATGCGGCGTCTCTGGACCGAGGACGTCGTCGACTATGCGGGTGAGCACTACACCCTCGACGGTGCTCGCTGTCAGCCGAAACCGGTCCAGGACCCGATGATTCCGATGTGGGTCGCAGGCGGGGGAGAGAAGCTCACCCTCAACGTTGCCGCTCGCTACGCCGATTACACGAACTTCGGCTACACCCTCGATGAGTTCAAGAGAAAGAGTGAGATCCTCGCCCAGCATTGCTCCGACGTCGGACGGGACTTCGGTGCGATCACGAGGACGACCAACTTCAACCTCGTGATCGGCGAGACCGAGTCGGACGTCGCCGCCCGCGTCGCCTGGATCAAGGAGCATTTCACGCCTGTGGTCGGGGCCGACGAGGTCGACGCGATGTTCGATGGCAACTACGTGAAGGGTGGTGGCATGGCGGGAACCCCCGAACAGGTCGTCGAGCGGCTCAGGAACTGGGAGGCTGCGGGACTGACCTATGCCATCGTCTACTTCCAGGAGGCCGCCGCCGACCGCAGCGGGCTCGAGCTCTTCGCCACCGAGGTGATCCCGGAGCTCTCTCGACAGGGTGCGGGATGAGAGGGTCCGCCGGTTCGGCCGTACGACTCACGGGGTTTCCTCCCGATTGATCCTGAAACGAGCGAGGAGACGCTTCTGCCGGCCTCGGGCTGTGCGGGGGATTGTCGACTCCTGCAACCGGATGCCCGACCGGACGGCGCCGTGATGAGCAGACCCGCTCGTGCGTTCACGACGCACAGTCGGGAAACACGTCTCACGAATCATCAACGTTGACGATGCGGTGGTCGGGTAGCGGCGCGATGGTTTGGCCACAACTTGGAGTGAAGGCGCGTGGTGGCACCGAATTCCAGTTGGCTGTCACGTAGGTAGGGCTGCCCGGCAATCCGGGCGGGGGCAGGCAATGAAACGATACGCAGTACTCGCTGCGATCATCATGCTTCTTGGCGCAGCCGCTCCCGCGGCTGCGCAAGAAGCGCTTCGACAAGAAGACGTGATCGAGGGGCGAGAAGAGACAGACCCGTTCGACGAGCAACCGGTAGAGACGGTCGTTGCCGAGCCGTTGGGCTCCAAGGCGATGCGCGGCGACCTCAAGTCGCAGGGGTTCCGCAACGGAAGACTTCCACGAGCATCGCTCGACGAGGTCGAATCCGGCACCGCCGAGCGCTGTTATCTCGAACACGACGCAGCAGTGGCGTGGGAGCTGCTGGTCTTGGCCGCAGAGCACGACGGAGTCACCGGCTTCGCGGCAGGATGGTGCTACCGGGACCTCGAGCAGCAGGAGCGCACGTACAACCGCAATTGCCCATGGGTGACGCCGCCCGCGCCCCCCGTCGTCGAGGGGGAAGAGCCGCTTCCGCCGCCCCCTCCGTACCGCGAATGCAAACTCCCCACGGCACTTCCCGGCACCTCGAATCATGGTTGGGGTCGTGCGGTCGACGTCGTCGACACGACGACACGCAAGGCGCACATTCTGAGCTGCCGGGACCCCCAGTTCCTCTGGCTCGTCGAGAACGGGGAGCGTTTCGGCTGGGTGCTTCCCGCGTGGGCACGCTGTGGCTCGCGGAGTCAGGAACCCTGGCATTTCGAGTGGGCGGGATTGTCGATCCCGATCACCGAGTTGATCGTCATCGAGCGGGCCGCTCGCGGGGCCGAGGTTCCCCACTGACGGCGCCACCGGTGAGTCGCGGCGCTCAATCGGCCACCGCTTCTGCAGCAGCCATGACCCGCAGGGTGTTGGTGCCGAGCACCTTGCGGATGTCCCCCTCGCTCCACGATCGCCGCAGCAGCTCCTCGGTGATGGCCGGGTAGCACGACACGTCCTGGAGGCCTTCCGGCGTCATCGTCATCCCATCGAAGTCGGAGCCCAGGCCAACGGCATCGACGCCGGCCGTCTCTGCGACGTGCTCGATGTGGTCGACGACGTCGGTGACACCACCACGATCGACGTCGAGGTGCGACTCCACAGAGGCGATCTCGGCCGCGATGGCCGCTTCGTCGTCGCCCAACTCGGTGCGGATCGTGCGCCAGCGGTCGAACAGGTCGAGCATCGTCGTCGCAGTCTCCGCGATCAGGAATCCGGGGAAGAAGACGATCATCACCACCCCGCCGCGTTGCCCGATCGTTCGGATCACGTCATCGGGCACATTGCGGGGATGAGGCGTCAGCGTCCTCGAGTTGGAATGGGAGGCGATGATGGGCGCCTCGCTGGTGTCCAGGGCAGCGCGCATGGTCGTGGCCGCAACGTGAGAGATGTCGACGAGGACACCGAGGCGATTCATGTGGCGCACGATTCTGCGGCCATGCTCCGTGAGGCCGTCGTGCTCGGGATCGTCGGTTGCCGAGTCGGCCCATGTCGTGTTGTCGCTGTGGGTGAGCGTCATATACCTGGCGCCACGCTCCGCCAGCGCTTCCAGCTTGTCGAAGGAGTCCTCGATGCTGTGACCTCCTTCGACGCCGAGCACTCCGGCGATCCTGCCGGACCGGCGGATGCGCTGCACATCGGTGGAGGTTCGAGCCATCTCCATGCGTTCGTCGCTCGCCACCATGCGCTCGACGAGGTCGATCTGGTCGAGAGTGCGTCGGAACGGCTCCCCGATCCCGCAGGGGACGTACACCGACCAGAACTGTCCGCCGACACCTCCTTCGAGCAGGCGCGGGACATCTGTGTGGAACTCGGGCAGCGGCCGGCGAGGATCACAGGCACTGAGGTCGCCGTCGCACGCGGTGCGCAGCTTCCACGGCAAATCGTTGTGACCATCCACGACCGGGAGGTCGGCGTGAATGCGTCGGGCGATGGCGGCGAAGTCCGGCGGCGGCATGGCGGCGGCAGGGTACCGGTAGCCTGCCGGTCATGCGTCCCGCCGCCGATCTCCTGCTCATCGAGGCTGCCGCACTCCGTCCCATCTTGGAGCGCACTCCCGAGGTGCGATTCAACCTCCCGACCGTGTGCAGCGGATGGAGTGTCCGAGATGTGCTAGCGCATTGTGGGGCGGCTCTCAGCCACGTGGCCGAGGGCACGGTGCATCGATTCACCCCGGACGACAACGAGCGCGATGTCGAGATTCGGCGGCAGTGGGAGCTCCGTGCCGTCCTCGACGAGCTGTGGCGTGGATATGAGGCCGGGGCGGCGGCCATCGACGCGGCGGGTGGCAGGTTGGACGGCGTGGGCATCGGCGAGTGGATGCACGGTGGCGATGTCCGAGATGCGCTGGGCGAGCCCGGTGCATACGTCGGCGACGGCAGCGATCTGGCGCTGCAACTCCTCCTGGAGCGCAGCCGCACGATGGAGAGGCCGGCGGTGGCACTGCTCATCGATCATCAACCGCACCGCTTCGGTGTGGGCGACCCGGGCGCACATCTCGCAACGGATCTCGAGACGTTCGTCCGGCTGACCGGCAACCGTCGTCCCGATCCCGATCGCTACTGGCTCGAGAGCGGGGAACCGGCGGATCTGGTGCTGTTCAGCTGATGCGGCGCATCGCCGTCATCGGGTCGTCCGGTGCGGGCAAGACGACAGTGGCACATCGCCTCGCCGCGGCGATCGACGCACCTGTGACAGCCCTCGATGCCGTGTACCACCAGCCGCAGTGGACGCCGCTGCCGGTCGAGGAGTTCCGCCGGCGCGTGGCGGCCGTCACTGCCCGCGATCGCTGGGTCGTCGACGGCAACTACTCGCTGGTCCGCGACATCGTGTGGGAGCGCGCCGACGTGATCGTGTGGCTCGATCTCCCGAAGTGGCTCGTGATGTCACGGATCACACGACGGACCGTGTTACGCGGGATCACCAAGCAAGGTCTGTGGAACGAGAACCACGAGGATTGGCGCAGCGTGTTCCGGCGGGATCCCGAAGAGAACATGATCCGGTGGACGTGGACCACTCACGACGGTCGAGTCCGCCGCTACGAGGCCATGCAGGTCGGTGAGTGGTCGCACAAGCGTTGGATCCGGCTCCGAACCCCATCCGAAGTCCACGCATTCGTGACGAGTCTGGAACGAGCGAACGGTCCCTGAGCGCCGGTGTCGCCGGCGAGGGTCCTCACACGTCGGTGACGCAGTCCTCGTCCGCAGCCGAGTGTGGGGTGACGAGCACGGCCGTCGACTGGTGGGTGGCTCCGAGTAGGCCGCTGACGATGCCCTGGTCGAGCTTGCACACGAGCTCCGGATGGTTGGTGGCGGTCTCGCCGAAGGGGCACGAGTGGGTGAGCAGGGTGCGGGAATCCGGTCGGGCTTCGGTGTCGAAGCCCATCCCCATCATGGTGCGGGCCACCGCTTGCACCGCGGCGTCGAAGCCGGCCTCCTCGGGCAGCCCGATCTGTGCGGCGAGCTCCCGGCCGTATTCCTCTCCGACCTCTACCGCGATGCGGGGTGCGGTCTCCGGAGCCACTCGCTGCAGCGCTCGGCACAGCAACTCGGCGAGGAGGTCGTATCGCCGCATGGGGAACTGGAGCGAGACCTCCTTGCCGGTCGGTTCGTAGTGCTTGGCCGGCCGGCCGGCTCCCGGTCCACGGCGGTCGTTGCGACGACGGTGGCTCACCTGCAGCCAGCCGTCGGCGACGAGGCGGTCGAGGTGATGGCGAGCCACGTTCGGGTGCAGGTCGAACAACCCGGCGATGTCGGCGACCGTCACCGGCTCGGCGGACTCGCGGACACTGATGTAGATGCCACGACGGGTGGTGTCACCGAGCGACGACGCAAGTGCGGCGACCTCTTCGTCGAACGTCTTGGTGTCCATCGCCAGCCTCAGATTTGGACGATCTTGCCCTCACTATAGTTTCTATCCACTACGCAGATAGGAGTATGCATCCCCATGAGCACCGTGGATCTCGAAGCCCTGCGGGCGGCGATCGGCAAGGTCGAGGATCCTGAGATCCATCGCTCGCTGGCGGACCTCAACATGCTGCGAGAGCTGGATGTCGACCCGTCCGGCGCCGTGCGAGTGCTGGTGGCTCTGACCATTCCAGGGTGCCCGCTCAAGGACAAGCTCACCGAAGACGTGACTCGGGCCGCCTTGGGCGTTCCCGGCGTCACCGCGGTTGCGGTCGAGTTCACCCACATGACGGACGAGGAGCGCGCCCAGCTCGTGTCCGATGTCCGTGGTGCACCGACCCGCCAGATCACCATCGGCGGTTCGGGGAGCGCGACCCGTGTGATCGCCATCTCCTCGGGCAAAGGTGGCGTCGGCAAGTCGTCCGTGACGGCGAACCTCGGCGTCTCGCTGGCCCGTCTCGGCAGGACCGTGGGGATCATCGATGCCGACGTGTGGGGATTCTCGATCCCCAAGATGTTGGGTATCGATCGACCGCCGACCGTCATCGACGAAACGCTGCTGCCGCCCGAGGTGCACGGTGTGCGGGTGATGTCGATGGACTACTTCGTCCGGCCGGATCAGGCTGTGATCTGGCGGGGACCGATGCTGCACAAAGCCCTGGAGCAGTTTCTCGCCGACGTGCACTGGGACGACCCCGACTATCTCCTCATCGACATGCCGCCCGGAACCGGCGACATTGCCATTTCGATGTCACAGTTCCTCCCCCGTGCGCAAGCGATCGTCGTGACCACGCCGCAGATCACGGCACAGCGGGTCGCCAAGCGAGCCGGGCTGATGGCGCGCAAGGTGAACCAAGAGGTGATGGGCGTCATCGAGAACATGTCGTGGTTCACGGGCAACGACGGGGTGCGCTACCCCATCTTCGGTGAGGGCGGTGGCGCAGCGCTCGCCGCCGAGCTCGAGGTCGACCTACTCGGTCAGATCCCGCTCGTTCCTGCGCTCCGCGAGGGCGCCGACCGTGGGCAGCCGGTTACGATCGCCGATCCTGGGGGTGAGGCCGCACAGGCGTTCGAGCATCTTGCCGACGCCGTCGAGGCTCGCAAGCCTCGTGTGAGGACTCATCCCGAGTTGATTGTTCGCTGAGATCGAGAACCGGAGGCAGGCAAGGTGAGCGACACGACGAAGATGCGCATCGGGTTCGAGGGCGCACGGGAGTTGGAGCTCGAGGTCGAGGACGCAGCCGACGCACGGGCCACGATCGAAGACGGCGTCGCCGCTGAGGATCGGATGGTGTGGCTGACCGATTCCCGGGGACACGAGTTCGGGCTCATCGTTGCCAAGCTCGCCTTCATCGAGGTCGAGGGCGAATCCGGCGGCACCGGCATCGGGTTCGGGAGCTGACCGGCGGTTCAACGGCGACGAGCCCCGATGCGGATCGGGGCTCGTCGGAGGGAGATCTGTTGTAGGGGGTCAGCTGGCCTGGCGCTGGCGGCGGCGCTCGGCGAGCCAGCGCTTGCGCAGCCGGCGCCGGTCGTCCTCGGGGTAGCCGCCCCAGATACCGGCTTCCTGGTTGGTTTCGAGAGCGTACTGAAGGCAGGCTTCTTGCACGGAGCACTGTCCGCAGATGGCGGTGGCCTTGTCGATTTGGGGGACGGCAGGACCGGTGGTCCCGATCGGGAAGAAGAGATCGGGGTCGGTGTCGCGACAGGCGGAGAGCTCTCGCCAGTCGGTAAGCGTCAGCATGCGGTCAGCTCCTTGGGCGTCGGGGGGTGCTCACGAATGTGAATGTGAATTCTTTCACAAATCTGATCTTTAGAAAGAGCCGCTTTCCGGCTCGCTGCAGACTGTAAACCCGCTGTGGTGGCTAGGCAAGGGATTTTTCCGTACTTTTGCGCGGCGATGGGCAGCGGGATCGTTGCGGGGTGTTTGAATAGCCCCGCAATGAAACAGGAGGAAGCTCGATGAGCGTCCAGACGGAGCTCCGAACCGAACTCGAGGATGCCATGCGGGCGCAGGACAAGGCGCGCATCAATGTCATCCGCCAAATCGAGACGGAGGTCTCGATGGCCAAGGCGGCCCCGGGGTTCGACGGCGACGTCGACGATGCTCTCTATCTGAAGACGATCGCAACGTACGTCAAGAAGATGGACAAGGCGCGTCGGGAGTACGAAGCCGCAGGTGAGCGCGGCAAGGCACAAGCAGAGCAGCTGGCGTGGGAGATCCAATACCTGGCGCAGTGGCTGCCGATCGGCCCGAGTGAGCATGAGACACGGGCCATCGTGCGTTTTGCGATCGCCGAGCTGAAGGCGGACGACCCGAAGATGATGGGCAGGGTCATCGGTCACGTGATGAAGTCGGCCACGGGCCTGGACGGAGCTCTCGTCAACCGTCTCGTGCGGGAAGAGCTCGGGACATAGCCGCCGAACTCCCCATCTACGAGCCCATGCTCGCGGTGCGCTGGGAGGCGCCTTTCGCCGGCGACAACTGGGGCTTCGAGATCAAGTGGGATGGTGTGCGCACCGTGCTCTACACCGACGCCGGGGCTGTTCGGCTGCGAAGCAGGGCCGGCAACGACACCACGGCGACCTATCCCGAGCTGACCCGATTCGATCCCGGGCGGCCGATGATCCTCGACGGCGAAGTGGTTGCTCTCGACGAGGCGGGACGGCCGTCGTTCGAGCGGCTGCAGCAGCGGATGAACGTGAGTGCCCCTGCTCTCGTCGCAACGAAGGCCGCCGACGTGCCCATCACCTACGTGGTCTTCGACCTCTTGTACGACGGCGAGCCTCTTCTCGAGCTGCCATGGCGGGAACGCCGCGATCGACTGGCAGCCGTCGATTTGCCTGCGCCGTTCGTTCGTTCCGAACCTGTCGATCGTGATCCCGAGCCGCTGTGGCGCTTTGTGAACGAGCGCGGCATCGAGGGCATCGTCGCAAAGCGCCTCGCCAGTCCGTACCGGCCGGGAACACGATCCGGCGATTGGCGCAAGATCTCCGTTTTCCGGTCGGTACGGGCCGTGGTGGGCGGCTTCACCGTCGGCGACGGCCGGCGCACCGGTTCGTTCGGATCGCTGGTGCTGGGGCTCTACGACGGCGACGACCTGCGGTGGGTCGGATCGGTGGGAAGCGGATTCAGCGACGAAGAGTTGTCGGCGATCCGATCTGCACTCGACGAGATGACGACAGCCGAGTCGCCGTTTGCCGGCCGGGTCGAAGCCCTCCGCCCGGTGACCTGGGTGCATCCCCAGCTCGTGGCGGTCGTCCAGTACAAGGAGTGGACGGTGGCGGGCCGTCTTCGCGCCCCCTCGTTCAAGGGGTTCACCAGCGACATCCCCACAGCCATCACGTGGCAATCCGAAGGCCCCACCGCCCCGGGATGAGCTCGAACAGGAGCCCCGATCGGGCTCAACTCGCCCGAGGCCTGCCTCGGGCGAAATCTCATCCCGCCTTCTTCGCCTTCGTGGCTTCGACGCTGGCCTTGAGCGCCTCCATGAGGTCGACCACCCCCGTCGGCTGCGGCGCCTCCGGGGCGACGATCTCTTGACCCTCGACCTTCTGTCGGGCCGCGGCCTCGACTGCCTCGCGGGACTCGTCGTGCCAGGCCGAGGGGTCGAACGTTGCCGTGAGGTTGTCGATGATCATCTGGGCCATCTGAACCTCGTCGTCGCGCACCTCGACGTCTTCTTCGAGGGTCTCGAACTGCGGTTCGCGGATTTCGTCGGGCCAGTACATCGTCTCCATGATCAGGACGCCCTCGTCTGCTCGCAACGTGGCGAGATACTCGCGTTCACGAATGGCGACCTTGGCGAGGCCGACCATGTTCCTCTCCTCGAGAGCGTTGAGCAGGATGCGATACGCCTTCACACCGGTCTTCTCCGGTGCGAGGTAATACGAGGACCGGTAGTAGATCGGGTCGATCTCGGATGCGTCGACGAACTGGATGACGTCGACCATCCCGCCCGAGATGCCCTTCATGATCCCGCTCAGCTCGTCACTCGTGAAGACCACGAAACGGCCTTTGTCGACCTCGTAGCCCTTGACGATGTTCTCGTAGGGCACTTCGGCGCCGTCGACCTCGGCGACACGCTTGTACTTGATGGGGCTGTGGTCGGACTCACGCAGCTGACGGAACTTCGGCCGCTTGTTCTCCGTCGCGGTGTACAGCCCGACGGGAATCGTCACCAGGCCAAAAGATATGGCGCCCTTCCATATGGAACGCAAGAGAAACCTCCGGCTCGCGAAAAACGATAGTCGCTGTTGTCGCCGTGCGACACGGCCGGCAAAGTGTTGCTGCATACACTCGCCGCCGTGATTCGTCACCGACTGCGCCGGGAGTTCGACGACCTGACGCTGGACCGCGCCGATCGCGAGGCGTTCATCGTGCTCCTCTCGTCGACGATCCTGCTCCTCGTGTTCTCGTACTGGGGGCGGCCCAGCTTCTACACCCGATCCGGGCTGATCGGGTGGGTCGGCGAACTGGATGGCGGGAGTTACGCCGATCTGGCCGACGCCGCCGCCTACCTGTGGTGGGGTCTGTCTTCGTTGCTGTGGCGAGTGGGGATTCCGCTGGCCATCGGGGTGTGGATCCTCAAGTGGCGGCCCGCCGACCTCGGGTTCCGGCTCCGTGGCATTGCCTCGCACCTGCCGGCCTACGGTGCCATGTACCTGGTGATGCTGCCTGTGCTCGTCTGGGTGTCCAGCTTCGACTCGTTCTTGACGTTCTACCCGTTCTACGAACGGGCCGGTGAGGGCGGTATGGGGTTCTGGGTCTACGAGATCGGGTACGCACTGCAGTTCGTAGGTGTCGAAGCCTTCTTCCGCGGGTTCATGACCTTTGGCCTGGCACCACGCTTCGGCTTGCTGGCGGTGCCGATCATGACGGTGCCGTACACCATGATCCATTTCGCCAAGCCCATGCCCGAGGCGACCGCGGCGATCGTGGCGGGTCTGGTACTGGGTGTGATGGCGCTGCGCTCCAAGAGCTTCGTGCCCGGCGTGTTCCTCCATGTCGGGGTCGCGATCACGATGGACGTACTGGTGCTGGCGCGCACGGGAGGATTGGGCAACATCTTGTGAGGCGACATCCCCGGGATGGAGTCTGCCGGTCGCGGTGCGCCGTCAGGACTCGTCCTCGGCGATCGCGATCAAGAGGTCGTCCACCGCAGTCATGGCGGCCCGGGGCCGGTTGTCGTCGTCCACGATGGCCGAGAAGAACACCGTGCGGCCGCCGGCCGTCGTCATGATGCCGCTGAGTGCCCTGATGCCGGTGATCGTTCCCGTCTTGGCGCGGAGGTTGCCCGCGGCGGCGGTCTCGACGAATCGCCGCTCGAGTGTTCCGGTCTCGCCGGCCACCGCCAGTCCCTCCACGAAGAGCTCCCACCACGGCCGGTCCTGGGCAGCTTGGAGCAGCGATCGCCAGCCGCGCGCCGATCGAGCATTGGCATGGCTCAGCCCGGACCCGTCATGTTGCAGCACGCTGTTGGGGAGACAGAAGTCGCTCACGACCTGCCGCATCGCCGCCACGCCGGCCGCGGTGGAGCCTACGCCCGACGTGACGAGACCCATCTCCTTGGTCAGCGTCTCGGCGATCATGTTGTGCGAATCGGTGAGCATCATTCCCACGAGCTCGCCGACCGGCGGCGACAGCAGCCGGGTGATGGGAACCGCGTGCTCGGGCGCCACGCCTTCGGTGGCCACGCCCTCCACGATGATGCCGGCGTCGCGCATTGCCCGAGCGAAAGCGGCGGCGTTGTACGGCGTCGGCTCCTCGATGAACGGCCAGTCGGCGCGGTAGCGGTTCTCGTCCACCAGGAGCGCCGAGAGGCTGCCCATCGACTCCGGGATGTTGAGCTCCCTCCAGCCGTTGGCCTCGCGGAGGTCGTCGTAGCGGCTCTCATCCCCCAGCACGCGGCCGGTGATTCGCTGGATGCCGTTGCGGCGAACCTCCTCGGCGAGCGTGGCCAGGGAATGCTGGTCGTCGGAGGTGAGCGTTGCATCGCCGCCACCGATCAGATAGATGTCACCGTCCAGCACGCCGTTGGCCAGCAGCCCGTCGGTTGCGACCGTGGTTTCCATGCGGTGATCCGGACCGAGAATCTCGAGCGCCGCCATCGCCGTCAGCAGCTTTTGATTGCTGGCCGGCTTGAGCCGGAGGTCGGCGGCGACGGCCTTCACCTCGCCGTACCCCTCGATCCACAGGGAGAGGCCCAGCCCCACGTTGTCCAACCGCTCGTCTGCGAGGTGTTCTTCGATGACGGCGAGCAACTCAGGTGGCGGTGTTTCCGAGCCCGGGGCCGAGATGTCCTTCCTTGGTCGGCAGTTCCGTACCGCCAGCGCCTCATCCTCGAACGGGGCGGTCTCCTCTGCGAGCACCGGCGCCGGGACCAGCGAAGCCAGCGCCACCAACGTGGCGAGGAGACCGAGAAGCGAGCGACCCGTTGAGTAGTGCACGTCCCCCACGACGTCGAGGTGGGCACGATTGTACGACGGCAGTGGAGTCAACCATGCTGCTGCCGGTGTTGCGCACAGGGGATCGTTGCGATATGTAACGATATATGTCAACCCCTTGGCAAAGTAGCCACATGTCGTTATTCTGCGGCACAATGCGGAGGGAAATCCTGGTTCGGGTGGGCGCATTCCTGCTGGTGATCGCTGCGTGCTCGGGCGACGATGCAGCACCGGTCACGACCTCTGGCGTAGCCACGACGGCACCGCCGGCCACGACCACCACCGCGTCACCCTCCACCACGGCGACCACGCCGCCGGAAACCACCACGACCGAGCCCGCCGGCGACACGGTCGGCGACCCGGCAGCCCTCGAAGCACTGGTCGAGGAGGTCACGCAACAGGTGCGGATCGTCTACGCCGATGACTCCATCGAGGTGCCGGTGCCCGATCTCACCAACCCCGATCCGGTGGTCGCTGCCCAGGCCATCAACGAATTCGACCAGCTCGTTGCAGCTGATGTGCCGTTCCGCGATTGGCTGAGTGTGACGGCGTATGAGGGTTCGCCCGCATTCGCGATCGGCGTCGAGAACTTCGATCGTCTCCTGTTCGGAAATCTGGTTCGGGTGCGCCCGGAGGCTGGCTACGAGTTCCACGGCGGAGAGGTCCTTGACTTCGATGTTTCGTCGCTGCCCATCGAACTCGTAGAAGGCATGCCGACCGATGCTGTGGGCGTTCTGTATTCCTCGTCCTCAGGTCCGCTTCATCTTGTAGATCGCGATACCGGCGACACGGTTGAAGTCTTGACAGACGGCTGGGCGAACATGCCCGTGCTGAAGATTGTCGTGGCAACGGCCGGCGGTTGGCGGGAGTGGGGGACCGTGTTGGACTTTGGGGGAACAGCGTGAGGTGGACAGTCCGGTGGCTCGCGGTTTTTGCGTTGGTGACTCTCCTGGTCGGGCTTGGTGTGGGGATGGCAGACGCCGACGATCAGGATGTGCAACACGGTGGGTCGCTGACTGCGTGGAAGATGACCGCCCACGTGTTCAAGCAAGGAGGCTCCGCGGAAGCCCAGCAGGCCATCAGTCACCATTGCTATGACGTACACACGTTCATCGACGAGTGGTACGAGTCGCAAGGAAAGGATTGGGGACTCCACTACGACTGGTGGGATCAGCTCATCAATGACTTCATTGCATGGATGGATGCGAATCCCGACCTGATCGACGAGATCTCGGTCGAGCTCGGTGTGACGTCGGACTTCAGCTGGGGAGACGTCAACTGGTGTACGAACACTCACGAGGATGGGTGGAAGGTGGCGACGGACACCATCATCGACCTCACCGACAACGACGACGACATCGTGCTCATCACCGTCAACGGGGAGACCGTCACGTGCTCTTATGGGCAGGTGATGATGGCCTCGGCGACCTACTACTACAACTATCTGTCAGGGCTCCGTGACCACCAGGCGGGCGCCTTCACCTCGGGCTTCGGCACGAACTGGACCGATCTCCCTGGGGGCGGTGTGCTGTTCAGCACCGACATCGAGTTTCGTTGTCTCGACATCTTCGATCCCGGCACCGACGTGGCCGAGGTGGTGGACTCGGTGCCGACCACGCAGGTGAACGCAAACCCGTACATCAAGGGGTTGACGGGGCTCGACACCTGGCTCTGGTACGACTTCTCCGACCCGGCGTCGTCGCAACTCGGTCCGTATGACGCCACGACGGTGAGTGCGGCGGGGGAGACGTGGACCGTCACCGCGTTCGCCTGGATGGACCAGGTGATGTGGGACGTCGACTGCACGTCCGCATGTGACTACAAGGGTATGGCTGCGGGTTTCGATGCGAGCGGCTACGAATACGTCCTCGATTTCGCCGACACCCTCAACAGTCCCGCACCGGTGTACGACGGTGGCGTCGAGGCGGACGACCAGGCTGCCTACGAGCACGTGTACCAGCAGATCGGCGACTTCACGCTGTCGACGGCAGCGCAGTGGCGAGGCTGGTACTTCGTCACCTCG
Organism: Acidimicrobiia bacterium; assembly: GCA_965216945.1. Classification (GTDB taxonomy): domain Bacteria; phylum Actinomycetota; class Acidimicrobiia; order Spongiisociales; family UBA5794; genus DATHZQ01. The sequence goes on from CBDCGU010000003.1 coordinate 2,934,024, forward strand.
TCGGACGGCGACGTAGGCCCGCGCAACTACTACGACCCCGTGATCGTGGCGGAGGGCTACACCTTCCCCGTGGTGTCGGTTCGCTCGGAGCTGCGAACGAGCCCGAACCCCTAGCTCTGCGAGCCCGGGAGGGCTCGAAAGCGGCTCTGATTGTGCCCCAGGCAGGATTCGAACCTGCGCACCCGGCTCCGGAGGCCGGTGCTCTATCCCCTGAGCTACTGGGGCGGGACAATGGAGTGTACCGGTCCCGGCACCGGCCGAGTCTCGCTCACCTGCGGGGGCTCTAAGCTCACCGACCCCGACTTGGACCCGTATGGCTTCCGTCACACAGCAACTCAGCGACCGCTTTGGCGACGCCTTTGCGGCGGTCGGGCTCGATCCCGGCTACGGATCGGTCGTCGTGTCCTCGCGGCCCGAGCTGGCCCAGTTCCAGTGCAACGGTGCCCTCGCCGCGGCCAAGGTGGCGGGCAAGAATCCGCGCGAGCTGGCGCAAGACATCATCGACACCGTCGACCGGGGCGAGATGCTCGGTGCGCTGTCCATCGCCGGGCCCGGATTCGTGAACATCCAAGTCACCGATGCCTGGCTCGCCTCGGCAGTGAGGACGATGGGTGGCGACGACCGGCTTGGTGCCGGGCGCGCTGGCAAGCCTGTCAAGGTCCTGGTCGACTACGGCGGGCCGAACGTCGCCAAGGCGCTCCACGTGGGCCATCTGCGTCCGGCGATCATCGGTGAGGCGCTCAAGCGACTGTTCGCCTTCGTCGGGCATCGCACGACGGGGGACATCCACGTCGGTGACTGGGGGACGCCGATGGGTCAGATGATCGCACTGATCGCCGAACGTGATCCCGACCTTCCGTTCTTCGACCCGGACCACGACGGACCGTACCCGGATGAGATTCCGTTCACCGAGGCCGATCTCGAAGCCATGTATCCCGAGGCGGCCGCTCGAACGAAGGACGACGACGACTTCGCCATGCGGGCTCGGGCCGCCAACGTGGCCTTGCAGGAGGGTGATCCGGGCCATCTGGCACTGCTCGACCGGATTCGGGCGATCTCGTTTGCCGACATGAAGCGCACGTACGACGAGCTCAACGTCCACTTCGAGCTGTGGTACGGCGAGGCCCGCGTCCACCATCGTATCCCGAAGATGATCGAGCGTATGGATGCCGCCGGCGTCGTGGAGACGAGCAACGGGGCACTGGTCGTGAGCGTCGCCAGGCGGGACGACAAGGCCGACATCCCGCCATTGCTCCTGACGCGCAGCGACGGCTCCTTCATGTATTCGACGACCGACCTCGCCACCATCGAGGAGCGCGTCGACGATCTCGGTTTCCAAGCGATCTTCTACGTCGTGGACGCCCGCCAAGCACTCCACTTCGAGCAGGTGTTCCGAGCGGCGCGCCTCGGGGGTATCGCCCCCGAGGGGGTGGTGCTCGAGCACGACCCCTTCGGCACGGTCAACGGCCCGGACGGCAAGCCCATGAAGACCCGTGAGGGTGACCTGCCGGCGCTGCGCGGTCTGATCGACGACGCCCGGGCCCGGGCCGCCGTGCGGCTCGAGGAGAGTGATCTCGCCACCGACTACTCAGAGGCAGAGCGCGCCGAGATCGCAAGGCTGGTCGGCGTCGCCGCCCTCAAGTACGGCGATCTGCAGAACCACCGCACATCGGACTACGTCTTCGATCTCGACCGGTTCGTCTCCTTCGTTGGGAAGACGGGTCCCTATCTCCTCTACAGCGCCGTGCGCATCAGCTCGATCCTGCGCAACGCCGCCGGGCGGGGACTGGCTCCGGGGGAGCTCGTGGCCCCGACCGTCGAGGCCGAGCGCAACCTGATGCTCCAGCTCGTGCGTTTTCCCGACGTAATCGATCGTGCCGTCGAGTTCCGGGCGCCGAATCACGTTGCCGAGTTCGCCTACGACGTCGCCACCGACTTCAACCGCTTCTACGAGGCGTGCCACATCCTCAGCGAGGAGAGCGCAGCACGCCAGGCATCGTGGCTGCGGTTGGTCGAGCTGACGCTGCGCATGCTCCGGACACTGCTCGACCTGCTGGCCATCGAGGTTCCCGAGCGGATGTGAGCCGCTCAGGGTTGGAGCGGTAGACCCGCCTCGGTCCAAGCAACGATCCCGCCGTCGAGCTCGTGGACGTCGGTGAAGCCGAGCTCTCGCATCGTCTCGATCGTCGTCGCAGATCGGTTGCCCGATCTGCAATAGACGAAGTACGGCGCATCCCTGTCCAGCTCTTCGAGCTGTGCGGCGAAGTCCTCGGCGTAGAAGTCGATGTTGACGGCGTCCTCGATCTTCCCCGTGTCGTATTCCTCCGGCGTGCGCACGTCGAGCACTACGAGGTCGGCCGGTGGTCCCGCCAGCAGCTCCACGGCCTCGCCTGTGTCGACGAGCTCGATCGTGGCGGTTTCGCCGCCACAGGCGGCGATCGCCACGACCCCGGCGACCACCAGAACGGCGAATCGGATCTTCATCGTGCCTTCCTCTTGTCGGCGTGGGCCGGCTCTGCGCTTCGACAGCGTTCTCCGTGCCTCCCGGTGCGGATGGCTCCGGCCACTCAGGAATAATGTCCGGACAAATGCGACGGGATGTTACAGGATCGAGCCGGCCTCCGGTACCTGATCCGGCGGCGGTGTGGGGCTCTACCATCGACGCCATGTCGAACAAAAGTGCGGCCGTCGGTATCGGTTTGCTCGGAGCCGGAACGGTAGGGGGAACCTTGGTGCGCCGCCTGGTCGAGGACCACGAGGCGATCGCGGCCAAGACCGGGCTCGATCTCAACGTGAAGCGAGTGGCCGTTCGCGACGCAGCGAAACCCAGACCCTTCTCGGTTCCTGAGGGGGTGCTTTCGCTGGACCCGCACCAGGTGGTGGCAGATCCCGACGTGGACCTCGTTGTCGAGGTGATGGGTGGTCGCGATCCGGCCGGCGATCTGGTGCTGGCGGCACTCCGTGGCGGCAAGCCGGTCGTGACAGCCAACAAGGAGCTCATCGCCTCGCGTGGTCCCGAGCTCATCGGCGCAGCGGAAGAGAGCGGAGTGCCGCTGCTGTTCGAGGCGGCGGTTGGTGGCGGCATCCCCATCATTCGCCCACTGGCGGAGACACTCGCTGGTGAGCAGATCGAGCGTGTCGCCGGCATCGTCAACGGGACCACCAACTACATCCTCACCCGGATGAGCCAGGGCGACGACTACGCCGCCGCTCTCGCCGATGCGCAGTCGCTCGGCTACGCCGAGCCCGATCCGACAGCAGACGTCACCGGCGCCGACGCCGCAGCGAAAGCGGCGATCTTGGCGTCGCTGGCCTTCGGTACGTGGGTCGGCCTCGACATGGTGCATCACGAAGGCATCGATGGGATCTCGCTGACGGACATCGAGATGGCCCGGTTCCTCGGTTACGAGGTGAAGCTCCTGGCGATCGCCTCCCGGACCGACGCCGGAACGAGCGCCCGGGTCTATCCCGCGATGGTCCCCACCGGACACCCGCTGGCGGCGATTCGGGGTGCCACGAACGCGATCTTCATCACGGGGCCCTCGGTCGACGAGTTGCTGTTCGCCGGGCCCGGCGCAGGCGGTGAGCCGACGGCGACAGCCGTACTCGGTGACGTGATCGATGCGGCGCGCGAGATCCTCGCCGGCGCCGAGGTGGCGCCACGCATCCGATTCTCGCCGGGGGAGATCGCCGACTTCGGCGACATCGCCACAAAGTGGTACGCACGGATCGAGGTCGAGGACCGCCCCGGCGTGCTGGCGCAGATCGCCGCAGCCTTCGGCCGCGCCGACGTGAGCATCAAGTCCATGTGGCAGGAGGACGAGGACAGCGGCGCCACGCTGTTGATCATCACGCACCGGGCGCCCGAGATCCAGCAACGCAAGGCGGTCGACGCCATTCGGGGCCTCGATGTCGTGCGTAGCGTGGCAGCCACACTCCGGGTCGAGAGCAACGAGCCGTAGCCCTCGCCCGAAGCTCGCTTCGGGCGTATCCAGATCCGTTTCCTGCGTCCGCCGGTGGGCGTCGGCGGATTCGAGCGTCGCACAGCTTTGCCGTGAGTTTCCCGCGTGCCTGCGCAGCGGGCCTCAGGGGGAGTTTGAGGGGGTGGGCTCCTGCGCACCCCCTCAATCGGGTCGCAGCGACATGTGCGGTGCGGCCCGCTTGGGGAACCAGCCCGGCGAAGCCGGACGTCTCAGCTCGCTCGAAGCCTGCTTCGAGCGATTTCAGATCCGTTTCTTGCGTCCGGCGGTGGGTGCGTTACACTTCTCCTCGTTCTCCAATCCCGCGCCGGACGTCCGCACGTCTACGGCGCCCGGATACCCCACGAGCCTCGCTCGCGAATCACGTCCGGTATCCGCAAGGAGACTCCAGCATCGGGTTGTTCCGACCTGATTCCAAGTGCCGAAAGGGGCGTCAGTCGATATGACGACACGGGCCAAGCTGCAAGAGTTGGGTCTTGCCGAGCTGCGTGCCATGGCCGGCCAAGTGGAGGTCGAGCACGAGGGGCTTCAGAAGTCGAAGCTCATTGCGGCGATTCTCGAGTCCGACAAGTTCGACGCCTCGATGGTGCCTGACACCGCCGAGTCGGAGAACGGGGATGCCGCGGACGCTGCCGGCGGCGACCAGGAGGCGGACCAGTCCGGCACGTCTGCAGACGGCAAGGGCGGAGGCCCTGCCAAGGCCGAGAAGTCCGATGGCGGAGATCGACAGCAACGTGGCGGCCAGCAACGCAATCAGCAGGGTGAACGCGGCGAGGGAGGCCGGCGGCGTCGCAGGCGCGGCCGCGGCGGCCAGCAGGAGCCCATCGACGAATCACAACTCGAAGTGCGTGAAGGCATCCTCGACATCCTTCCCGAGGGCTACGGCTTCCTGCGGTGCACCGGCTACCTGCCTGGTGAGAAGGACGTCTACGTGCCCGCCAACCAGATCCGGAAGAACCGTCTCCGCAAAGGTGACATCTGCACCGGCCCGGTGCGCCCCGCCCGGGCGCAGGAGAAGTTCCCGGCCCTGGTCCGTGTGGTCACCGTCAACGGGATCGGTCCGGAAGAGGCCAAGGATCGCAAGCGATTCAGCGACCTGACACCGCTGTTCCCCGACGAGCGACTTCGCCTCGAGGTCGACGGGCAGGCCAACCACATCCTGCCCCGTATCGTCGACATCATCGCCCCCATCGGCAAGGGTCAGCGCGGCCTGATCGTCTCGCCCCCGAAGGCCGGAAAGACGACCGTGCTCAAGGAGATCGCCAACTCCATCACGGCGAACAATCCCGAATGCCATCTCATGGTCGTGCTCGTCGACGAGCGGCCGGAAGAGGTCACCGACATGCAGCGGTCGGTGAAGGGTGAGGTCATCTACTCCACCTTCGACCGGCCCGCTGACGAGCACACCCAGGTCTCCGAGCTCGCCATCGAGCGGGCAAAGCGTCTGGTGGAGGTCGGAACCGACGTCGTGATCCTGCTCGACTCGATCACACGTCTTGCTCGTGCCCACAACCTGGCGACACCGGCGAGTGGCCGGATCCTCTCGGGTGGTGTCGACTCGACGGCGCTCTACCCGCCGAAGCGGTTCTTCGGTGCGGCGCGCAACATCGAAGAGGGCGGCAGCTTGACCATCCTGGGCACTGCCCTCGTCGAGACCGGTTCGCGAATGGACGAGGTGATCTTCGAGGAGTTCAAGGGCACGGGCAACATGGAGTTGCGGCTCGACCGCAAGCTCGCCGACAAGCGCATCTACCCGGCGATCGATGTCGAAGCCAGCGGCACCCGCCGCGAGGAGTTGCTGTTCCACAAGGACGAGCTCGTCGAGGTGTGGAAGCTGCGCCGGGTGCTTCTCGCCCTGGAGCCGGGAGCGGCTCTCGAGCTGCTCATCGACCGGCTCAAGAGCACCAAGTCCAACGCCGAGTTCCTCGCCAGCATCGCCAAGAGCGGCAAGTAGCAGGCTGATCGCAGCGACTACAGTTTGCGGCCGACCAGGAGAATCGAACGTGAAATCTGATCTACATCCGGAGTACAGGTACGTCGTGTTCCAGGACACTTCGTCTGACTTCCGCTTCTTGACCCGCTCCACCATTCGGACGTCGGAGACGACGGAATGGGAAGACGGTGAGACGTATCCCCTCGCCAAGGTCGAGATCTCGAGCCAGAGCCACCCGTTCTACACCGGCAAGCAGATCCTCGTGGACTCCGGGGGCCGTGTGGAGCGCTTCCGCCGCCGCTACGCCAAGGTCGGTGTCGACACGGAGGCGAAGGCGCCCGGGGCCCCGGCCGATCAGGCCTAGCGCCGCGACGTTGGAACGCCCGCTGCCCTCGCTGCCGGACGTCCAGAGAAAGAACCAGATCTGAGATCATGACGATCTGACGACTCACGTCTCGGCTACAAGAGGATTGCGATCACATGAGTAGGGCACCCAACGCAAGCGTCGGCGGGCAGGCTGTGCTCGAGGGCGTCATGATGCGTGCTCCGAATCGGTGGGCGGTCGCGGTTCGCCGGCCAGATGGCGTGATCGAGGCGGTGGCGCACGAATTGCCGCGGCTGTCGGCCCGCTCGGTGTGGGCTCGGATCCCGTTCTTTCGAGGCATCATGGTGCTCGTCGAGTCGCTGCAGCTCGGCTTTCGGGCGCTGTCGTGGTCGGCGCAGAAGTCAGGGGACGAGGAGGAGGAGCTTTCCCGCGGCCAGGTGCTCTTGACGATGGGCTTCGCCATCGTGTTCGCACTGGTGCTCTTCGTCGGCGCACCGGTGTTCGCCGCCAACTTCCTCAAGCAGTTCGTCAACGACTCGTCGATCGCGTTCGTCGTCATCGACGGCCTCATCCGGATCGCCCTCATCGTCGGCTACATCTGGGCGATCTCTCGAGCGAAGGAAATCCAACGCGTATTCGAGTATCACGGCGCCGAGCACATGACGATCCATGCCTACGAGAACGGCGACCCACTCACCCTGGACGCCATTTCCGGCTACAGCCCGCGCCATCCCCGCTGCGGGACCTCCTTCATCATCATCGTGGCGATGGTGGCGTTCTTCGTGTTCCTCCTGCTGGCCCCGCTGTCGTTCGGCTGGCAGGTGGCGGCCCGCATCGTCATGATTCCCGTGATCGCGGGTGCCTCCTACGAGGTGCTCAAGGCCGCGGCGGGGAGACGCTGGCTTGCGTTCGCCAGCAAGCCGGGGATCTGGCTTCAGGCGATCACGACGAAGCAGCCGGACGGGGAGCAGATCGAGGTTGCCGTCGCCAGCCTGCTGGCTGCCTTGACCGACGACGAGCGGGCGGACGTGACGGACCGGGGCCCGGTCGCAGAGGGGGCGCTCGACGTCGAGGTCGCTCCCGAGTCGATCTGATGGATGCGCAACTCCGCTCCAAGCTCGACGAGCTCAAGGCGGCATACGAGCAGACGCTCGAGCAGCTGGCGGACCCCGAGGTGCTGGCCGACCAGGACCGCTACCGCGACGTCTCCATTCGCCACAGCGAGCTCAAACAGGTCGCGGATGCCTACACGAGCTACGACGAGTCGGCGGCCGAGATCGCGGAGGCCGAGCAGCTCGCCGAGACCGAGACGGATCCCGAATCGAAGGCCTACTTCGAGACGGTGGCCAGGGAGCATCGGTCGCGGCTCGAGGAGCTCGACGGCGAGCTGCGAAGGATGCTGGTTCCCCGGGACCCCAACGACGACAAGGATGTCATCGTCGAGCTGCGCGCTGCGGTGGGCGGTGACGAGGCGGCACTCTGGGGTGCCGACCTGTATCGCATGTACTCCCGGTTCGCCGAGCGCATGGGGTGGAAGATCGACCCCATCGGCACGTCGGTCACCGGCGGCGGCGGGCTCAAAGACGCCACCTTCGCCGTGAAAGGCAAAGGTGCCTACTCCCGTTTCAAGTACGAGGCCGGTCCGCACCGCGTACAGCGCGTGCCGAAGACGGAATCGCAGGGGCGCATTCACACCTCCGTGGCCACTGTCGCCGTCCTCCCGGAAGCCGAAGACGTCGAAGTGAACATCCACGACAACGATCTCGAGATCGAGACTTTCCGCTCCACCGGTCCGGGTGGCCAGTCGGTCAACACCACCGACTCGGCCGTGCGGATCAAGCACATACCGACGGGCATCGTCGTGTCCTGTCAGGACGAGAAGTCCCAATTGCAGAACAAGCTCAAGGCCATGCGCGTGCTGCGCGCCCGCTTGTACCAGGCGCAGCTCAGCGAGCAACTGGGCGAGCGCGCCTCGGCTCGCAAGGAGCAGGTGGGCAGCGGCGAGCGGTCCGAGAAGATCCGCACGTACAACTTCAAGGAGAATCGGGTCACCGACCATCGTGTCGGGCTCACCCTCCACGCCCTCGGCGAGATCCTCGACGGCGATCTCACCGGATTCCACGAGGCGTTGATCGCCCAGGAGGCCACGGAACGGCTCGCTCAGGCCGAACCCGACGCGGGATGAGCGACGTCGCCCGTCGCGGGCTCGATGTCATCGCGGGCGTCCGGGACCTGCCTCAGCACGAGACACGCAGACTTCTGCTGACCGCCACCGGCTGGTCGAGCGAGCAGCTGTATGCGGGACGCAAGCTCACCGACGACCAGCGAGAGCGACTCGACGCCATGATCGCCAGGCGTCGTCGTGGCGAGCCGCTCCAGCACATCGAAGGAACCTGTGACTTCGGACCACTCGCGCTGCGGTGTGACGGGCGAGCCTTGATTCCGCGGCCGGAGACGGAGCAGCTCTGGGAGCTGGCCGTTGCGCAGTTTGTCGAGCCTCCCGGCATCGTCGTCGACGTCGGGACCGGTAGCGGGTGCTTGGCGCTGGCATGCAAACACCAATGGCCATCCGCCGTCGTCTACGCCACGGACACGTCCCAGGCAGCGCTCACGCTGGCGGCGGAGAACGTCGCCCTGACCGGTCTCGATGTCACGCTGCTGTTGGGGGACCTGCTGTCGGCGCTGCCGGCCGCGCTCACCGGGGCGGTGGATCTGATCATCAGCAACCCGCCGTATCTGTCGAAGGGAGAGCTGGCGACCCTCGACACCGAGGTACGTGAACACGAACCGATCGAGGCGTTGGTGTCCGGGAACGACGGGCTGGAGGTGCTCGACCGCCTCGCCTCCGATGCCACGCAGTGGCTGCGGCGGGGAGGTGTGATCGCCTGTGAGATCTCGGAGTTCCGCGCCGAGGAATCGGGGGCCCTCTTTGCGCGATACGGTGCAGAGGTCCTGCCCGACCTGACGGGTCGTGCCCGATTCGTGGTCGGAAGGGCACCGTGATCGGCGGCTCGCATCTCGCAGCGGTTGCTAGCGTCAAAGTCGAGTTCGCTAACAGCGCGAGGTGAACGATGAGGACCATCGACGAGGCGATAGCGGCGCTTCGAGACGGAGAAATCGTTGGCGTGCCGACGGACACGCTCTACGGCTTGGCCGCCGATCCGTTTCGCGAGGACGCTCTCGATGCGATCTTCGAGCTCAAGGGCCGTCCGGCCCACAAACCGCTGGCGATCCTGTGCGCCTCGATCGAGCAGGGCATGACGCTTGCCTCCTTCTCGGACCGGGCGCTCGAGCTCGCCGAACGGCACTGGCCGGGGGCTCTGACCCTGGTCCTGCCTCGACTCGATACCGCACCGGACTGGCTCGGTCACCAAGGACGTCGCACCGTGGGCCTCCGCTGTCCGGACCACCCGACGGCGCTGGCGCTGCTGGAGAAGTCCGGCCCCCTCGTGGTGACCTCAGCCAACTTGAGCGGCCATGAGTCCGTCGTCGACGACGAGGAGGCGGCCGCCCTGTTCGGCGACGCCGTGGCCGTCTACCTCGAAGGCACAGCGCCGGGTGGTCAGGCCAGCACGATCATCGATCTCACCGAACCCAGCCCCCTCACGCTGCGCGACGGCCCGGTCCCTCCCGCCTGAGCCCTGCTGTCCTTCCGGGGGCGTTCGGGCGCCACGCCAGGCTGGACGCACTGTCGTTGCCGGGCGCGGCTTCGCAGGTGGGACGCCGCTCGTGTGTCACGCGGCGCTGGTATTCGATCCGATCTGACGTCCGGCAGCGCCCGAGCTCCGCTCAGCTCGTGCTCCGTCTCAACCTTGGCGATTTTCGGGCGAGTCAGCGGCGTTGCTGGCAAGAACGCAGGACGCAGGCGCATTCGTGCAATGCGTCAAGGACGAGGACGCCGCCAGCTGCGGTCCTGGCCGTCCCGAACGCGGCAAATGTTGTGCGACGGGGCACTAGCCTCCCGCGGACACGGCTCGGAGGCTCCACTTGACTGACACCCGCCCCATCGAAGAGGTCGACCCGACGCTCGCCGCACTGATCGAGCGAGACGCCGAGCGGCAACGGACCAAGATCCAGCTCATCGCCTCCGAGAACCTGGTCGGCTACGCCATGATGCAGGCGTCGGGCTCCGTGCTCACCAACAAGTACTCGGAGGGCTATCCGGGACGGCGGTACTACGAGGGCTGTCAAGTCGTCGACGAGATCGAGCAGCTGGCGATCGACCGCGCCAAGGCGCTGTTCGGCGCCGAGCACGCCAACGTACAGGCGCACAGTGGCTCGCAAGCCAACATCGCCGTGTATCTCTCCCTGCTGCAACCTGGCGACACGATTCTGGGCATGAGGCTGGATCAGGGTGGTCACCTCACCCATGGCTCGCCCGTGAACTTCTCCGGAAGGCTGTTCAACGTCGTTGCCTACGGACTCGACGAGAAGACCGAGCGCATCGACTACGACGAAGTCCGCCGCTTGGCCCACGAGCACCGCCCCAAGCTCATCGTTGCCGGCTACTCGTCGTACTCGCGCATCATCGACTGGTCGATCTTCCGGGAGATCGCAGATGAGGTCGGCGCCGTCTACATGGTGGACGCCGCACACATCATCGGGCTCATCGCCGGTGGCGCCCACCCCAACCCGGTGCCCCATGCCCACATCGTCACGGCAACGACGCACAAGGCGCTGCGCGGCCCCCGGGGCGGATTGATCCTCTCGACCGAGGAATACGCCAGGGGCATCGACAAGGCCGTATTCCCTCTCGGGCAGGGTGGGGCCATCAACAGCCAGATCGGCGCCAAGGCGCTCTGCTTCGAGTTGGCGAGCAAGCCGGAGTTCGCCGACTACGCCCATCAGATCGTGAAGAACGCAGCCGAGCTCGCCGACAGCATGGCGGGGGAGGGGGCACGCATCGTCGCCGGCGGAACCGACAACCACATGTTCCTCGTGGATCTTCGGTCGATCGATCCCGAGCTCACCGGCAAGACCGCGGCAAGGACGCTCGACGATGTCGGAATCACGCTCAACTTCAACACGATCCCGAACGATCCGCGCAAGCCGGCGGTGGCGAGTGGCGTGCGGATCGGCACCCCGTCGGTGACGACGACCGGCATGAAGGAGCCGGAGATGCGGCGGCTCGGTGCGCTGATGGTCGAGGTGCTGCGCAATCACGAGGACGATCTTGCCCTCAAGCAACTCGAAGGCAGGATCGCCGAGCTCTCAGCCGAGTTCCCCGGCTATCCCGACGGCTTCCCCGGCCACGTGTGATGGAGTTTCGCTCGAAGCAGGCTTCGAGCGAGCTGCTCAGGGTCGGCGTCGCCAGCCGTGCCGTAGGTTGAGGAGCTACACGATGGACATCGGCCTCGCCGCTCCGCGTTGCAGTTCCCGCCGGGGAACTGCAACGTGCCTTTGCGGCACGTCGGCGCGGGCTCACTACCTCCTTGGTAATTGTTCCTTGCGACCACAGGGCGCGGTCTTGTATGGTGGCGGCGCCTTGTGAAGAGGTTCACAAGCCATCCGGGGTTCGACCATGAACGAAGACCCCTCCCACATCAACCGACGACCGCACGAACCGGATCAATCGATGACACACGAGGTCACCAAGACAGTCCGCGGAATTGGCGCCGCTTCCGAGTCGCTCGATTTCATCTCGTCGATCGTGGCCGGCCTTCTCCTCGGGATCGGCCTCGACTGGTGGTTGGACACGAGGCCCCTCTTCATCATCCTCGGCATCGTCCTTGGCTTCGTGGCGGGCTTCTACAAGCTGTGGGGGGCCTCGGCCGTGCTCGAAGACCAGGCGAGGGAGCGGCGCCGTGACTGACCGCAACGAGGAGCTCTCACGCTTCGAGCCGATCCCGCAGCAGGCCGACGTCGAGGCGGTGCTGGGGAAGCACACGGCGATGCGAGCCGTTTTCGTGCTCCCCGTGATGGCATTGGTGTTCGGGTTGTTCCGTGGATGGGAGGGAGCCGCCGCCGCGGCGGTCGGCGTGGTCATCGTTGCGGGCAACTTCTGGCTCGCAGGCGTTGTCCTCTCTCGATCTGCGCGAATCTCTCTCGGTCTGTATCATGCCGCCGCCCTGTTCGGTTTCTTCCTGCGCCTTGGGCTCATCATGGTGGCGATGTTCGCTGTCGCTCAGGTGTTCGAAGTGGACAGGGTTGCCCTGGGAGTCTCCGCGGTCATCAGCTACCTGGTGCTGCTGAGTTGGGAAGCGTTGGCCGTCGCCAAAGGTGCTGAAAGGGAGTTGGAGTGGACGTGATCCTCGCCGCGGGAGCGTGCGACGCCGAGAACGAGATCATCTGCGTTCCCGAGAGCGTCAACGAGCTGTTCGAGCTGCCGTTCCTGGGTTTCTGGAACCGCTCGATGACCCTGGCCGTCCTGGCCGCCATCATCGTGATCGCCATTCTCTACTTCGGCATCATCCGCCCCAAGAAGCGCCTCGTGCCGAGCAAGTTCGGCGCCTTCGTCGAGAGCATCGTCAGCTTCGTGCGTGACGAGATCGCGGTCGGGATCATCGGCCCCGAGCACGGGCTCAAGTACTTCCCCTGGCTGCTGTCGATCTTCCTCTTCGTGCTGGTCGCCAATCTCTTCGAAGTCACGCCGTTCATCGCATTCCCGCTGTCGTCCCGGATGTGGATGATCCCGGCGGTCCTGGCTCTCCTGACCTGGGTGATCTTCGTCGTTTCCGGGTTTCGCCAGCAGGGCTGGCACTACGTCCGCGACATCGCCTGGCCTCCCGGCGTTCCCACCGCCCTCAAACCGCTGGTGGGCGTGATCGAGCTGGTCTCGGTGTTCATCGTGCGCCCGTTCTCCCTTGCGGTGCGGCTCTTCGCCAACATGGTCGCCGGCCATGTGATGCTGACGCTGTTGCTCGTCTCCGGGTGGGTCTTCATCACGGCATCCGGCGGACTCGCCAAGATCCCGGTCGGAATCGGCTGGTTCGTCATCGGCATCGCCATCTACGCCTTCGAGGTCATCGTTGCGATCTTGCAGGCCTACATCTTCACGCTTCTCTCGGCCGTGTACGTCCAGACGTCCGTCCACGCCGAGCACTGATCTCACTACGTCGGTAACGAGAAAGGAAACACCGGATGGAAGCACTCTTCGCAGTGCAAGCGATCCTCGCCCAGCTCGAGGGGGACATCAGCGGTTCGCTGGCCCTCGTCGGCTATGGGCTCGCCGCCATCGGCCCTGGTGTCGGCATCGGCATCGTTGCCGGCAACGCGGTGCAGGCGATGGCCCGCCAGCCCGAGGCTGCAGGCATGGTGCGCACGACGATGTTCCTGGGTATCGCCTTCACTGAGGCGCTCGCCCTCATCGGCTTCGTGCTCTTCTTCCTGTCGGGCTAGGTCGTCGCGATGCTGTACCAGTTGGCATCCGTCGTTCTGGCGGCCGAAGAGGGCAATAAGGAGGCCTCTGGGGTCGATCTGTTGCTGCCCACCGACCTCAACGAGGTCTGGGCAGGGCTGATTGCGTTTGCCATCGTGTTCTTTGTCATCTGGAGGTTCGCCGCCCCGGCGTTCAACGAGATGCTGCAGAACCGCCAGGCGGCCATCAAGGGTGAGTTGGAAGCGGCCGAGCAGGCCAAGTCCGAAGCGGCGACGCTGCTCGAGGACTACAAGGCCCAGCTGAAGGGGGCCCGCGACGACGCCAATCAGATCGTCGAGGACGCCCGCGGCTCGGCCGAGAGCTTGCGCTCCGACATCGTCGCCAAGGCCAACTCAGAGGCCGAGGAGATCCTCGCCAAGGCGAGGACGGAGGCACAAGGCGAGAAGGAGCGGGCGCTTCAGGAGGCCCGCGAGGAAGTCGCGTCGCTGTCTCTCGATCTGGCCGAGAAGGTCGTCGGTGGATCTCTCGATCGTGACGCCCAGCGCGGTCTCGTCGAGTCATATCTCGCCGACCTGGATCGGATGGGATAGAGGATGGAAGGCGCCGATCGCATCAAGGGCTACGCCGCAGGGCTCTTCGAGATCGCCCGCGCCGAGGGGGAGCTCGACCGGGTGGAGTCGGAGCTGTTTCGGGTCGCTCGGGCGCTCGACGGCTCGGAAGAGCTCCGTAACGCCCTGTCCGACCAGGCGATCCCCATAGACCGCAAGAAGGCGATCATCCACGACCTCCTCGGAGGGCGTGCGTCCCGGGTCACCGTGGCGGCCGTCGACTTCGTCGTCGCCACGGGCAATGGGCGGGAGCTCTCCCGGATCGCAGACGGTCTGGCGGCGGCGGCGGCCGCATCGCGGTCGCGAGAGGTGGCCGAAGTGCGCAGCGCCGTCGAGTTGGACGCCGCCACGGTCCGGCGACTGGAGGAGGCGCTCGGCCGGGCCACCGGCAAGCAGGTTGAAGTGAAGGTCGTGGTTGACCCCAGCGTCGTGGGCGGCATCGTCGCCCGGGTGGGTGACACCGTCATCGACGGCTCGGTGCGTAGCCGCCTGGATTCGGTCCGGCAGGCGCTCCGAGCGGGTTGATCCGAGGAGGACGAAGCAGAACATGGCAGAGCTGACCATCAGGGCTGAAGACATCACAGCCGCCCTCCGGTCGAATCTCGAAGGCTGGAGCCCCGACGTCTCGCAGGAGACCGTCGGCTACGTCACTGCGATCGCCGATGGTGTGGCGCGCGTGGAAGGCCTGCCCAGCGTGATGGCTTCCGAGCTCCTCGAGTTCCCGGGCGGCCTCATCGGGGTGACGCTGAACGTCGACGAGCACGACCTCGGCGTCGTGCTGATGGGCGATTCATCGCACATCGAGGAAGGCGCCGCCGTCAAGCAGACCGGCAACGTGCTCTCGGTGCCCGTGGGCGACGCAATGCTGGGCAGGGTCGTCGACCCGCTGGGCAACCCCATCGACGGCAAGGGTCCGATCAATGCGACCGAGCGCCGGCTCCTCGAGACCCAGGCGCCGTCCGTGGTGGAGCGGCAACCGGTGAGCGAGCCGCTACAAACCGGAATCAAGACGATCGATGCCATGACGCCGATCGGGCGCGGCCAGCGCCAGTTGATCATCGGTGACCGCCAGACGGGCAAGACCGCCATCGTGGTCGACACGATCATCAACCAGAGGCAGTTCTGGGGCACGGACAACGCCGTCAAGTGTGTGTACGTCGCGATCGGGCAGAAGTCGTCGACCGTGGCCGAGGTCGTCGACGCCCTCGAGCAGGCCGGCGCCATGGAATACACCGTCGTGGTCAACGCCCCGGCTTCATCGGCGGCCGCCCTCCAGATGTACGCACCGTACGCAGGCTCGGCCATCGGGCAGTACTGGATGTACAAGGGCGAGCACTCGCTCGTCATCTTCGACGACCTCTCCAAGCAAGCTGTCGCTTATCGCGAGATCTCGCTGTTGCTGCGCCGCCCGCCCGGCCGTGAGGCCTACCCGGGTGATGTCTTCTACCTCCACAGCCGGCTCCTGGAGCGCTGCGCCAAGCTGTCCGACGAGCTCGGCGGCGGCTCCCTGACGGGTCTCCCGATCGTCGAGACCAAGGCCAATGACGTGTCGGCCTACATCCCGACCAACGTGATCTCGATCACCGACGGGCAGATCTTCCTCGAGACCGACTTGTTCTTCTCCGGCGTGCGGCCGGCGATGAACGCCGGTGTTTCCGTGTCTCGGGTGGGTGGTGCAGCCCAGGTGAACGGCATGCGCAAGGTTGCGGGGCCGCTGCGTCTGAATCTTGCCCAGTTCCGTGAGCTCGAGGCGTTCGCCGAGTTCGGTTCAGAGCTCGACGCCGCCTCACTCGCTCAGCTCGAGAGAGGACGCCGGGTCGTCGAAGTGCTCAAGCAGGGCCAGTTCCAGCCGGTGCCGGTCGAAGAACAGATCCTTGCGATCTACGCAGTGACCAACGGCCTGATGGACGACATCCCCGTCGAGGAGATCGCCCGGTTCGAGGTCGAGTTGCGCGACTACTTCCGCACCCGCCATGGCGAGGTGCTCGCCCGCATGCGAGAAACCGGCAAGCTTCCCGAAGGCGACGTGATCGATGACGGAGTCGCTGCCTTCAAGGAGACCTTCGATCTCGGGGACGGGGAGTAACCCCTCACCATGGCCTCCGCCGAGCTTCGGGACACCAGGCGCCGGATCAAGTCGGTGCAGGCGACGATGAAGATCACCCGCGCCATGGAGTTGATCGCCGCCTCCCGAATCCCCAAGGCGCAGGCCCGGGTCACCGCTTCCAAACCGTACACCGGGAAGCTGATCGAGGTGATTCGCAACGTCGGTGCAGCTTCTGCGGGCGCCAGCCACATGCTGCTCGACAAGCGCGCGGTGAAAACGGTGGGTGTGCTGCTCGTCTCGGCCGACCGTGGTCTCGCCGGCGCGTACGCCTCCTCGATCATCCGCCTGGCTGAAACGGCGATCATCGCCCATCGCAAGGCCGGCCGCGAGGTGCGGCTGTTCGTCGTCGGCAAGAAGGCGCAGGGGTATTTCGACTACCGCGGTTACCACATCGAGCGGGCCTTCACCGGCATCACCGACACACCCGGTTACGGCGATGCTCGTGCGATCGCCAACGTCGTGATGGATACGTACGCCGACGGTCGAGTTGACGCCGTCGAGGCCTTCTACACACGTTACGAGTCGGCGCTCACCCAGACGCCCGTGTCGTTCGAGCTGCTGCCCGTCGAGCCACCGACGGCGGACGGCGAGGCCGAAGGCGAGGTGGCGTCCGTCGACTACAGCTTCGAGCCGTCGCCGGGAGAGATCCTCGAGCGTCTCCTGCCCCGATACGTCGAGGCGATCGTCTTCAACATGCTGCTCGAGAGCTCGGCCTCCGAGCACTCGGCGCGGCGTCGCGCCATGAAGGCCGCCACGGACAACGCCGATGAGCTCATCAGGGTCCTGACCAACGTCGCCAACCGCGCCCGCCAGGCGGAGATCACCACTGAGATCTCCGAGATCGTCGGCGGCGCAGAAGCTTTGAATCAGTAAGTCACAGGGAAACAAGGAGCACTCACGTGGCAGAAGCCAAGAGCGTCGGACGCATCACCAAGGTCGCCGGGCCTGTGGTTGACGTGGAGTTCTCGCCGGACGGCATGCCGGAGCTCACGTATGCCCTCGAGATCGACTTCGAGCTCGGCGGCGAGCAGAAGACCGTCATGGCCGAGGTCGCCCAGCATCTCGGCGGTAGCAACGTTCGCGCCGTCGCCATGGCCCCCACCGACGGCCTGGTCCGCGGCGCCGAGGTGCGCAACACGGGCGCCCCGATCTCGGTACCTGTCGGCGATCAGACGCTTGGCCACATCTTCAATGTGTGGGGCGAGTCGCTCGACGACCCGGACGCCGAGTTCGGCGAGCGCTGGCCGATTCACCGCCAGCCACCGCCTTTCGAAGACGTCCAGCCGACCAAGGAGATGTTCGAGACGGGCATCAAGGTCATCGACCTGCTCTCCCCATACCTCCAGGGCGGCAAGATCGGGCTGTTCGGCGGTGCCGGTGTGGGCAAGACGGTGCTCATCCAGGAGATGATCAACCGGGTGGCCACGCAGCACGGTGGCGTTTCCGTGTTCGCCGGCGTCGGCGAGCGCACCCGTGAGGGCAACGATCTCTTTCTCGAGATGACCGAGACCGGGGTCATCGAAAAGGCAGCTCTCGTGTTCGGCCAGATGGACGAGCCCCCCGGAGTGCGTCTCCGGGTGGCGCTCTCGGCGCTCACGATGGCGGAGTACTTCCGTGACGTCCAGCGCCAGGACGTGCTGCTGTTCATCGACAACATCTTCCGGTTCACCCAGGCCGGGTCCGAGGTGTCGACATTGCTCGGCCGGATGCCGTCCGCAGTGGGCTACCAGCCGACGCTCGCCGGTGAGATGGGGTTCCTCCAAGAGCGCATCACGTCGCTGAAGGGCCGGTCGATCACCTCGATGCAGGCGATCTACGTGCCCGCCGACGACATCACCGACCCGGCGCCGCACACCGCGTTCGCCCACCTCGACGCCACCACGGTGCTCAGCCGGCCATTGACCGCCCTGGGCATCTACCCGGCGGTCGATCCGCTCGACTCGACGAGCCGGGCACTCGATCCGCAGATCATCGGTTCGGAGCACTACTTCGTCGCCACCGAGGTGCAGCGTGTGCTGCAGCGCTACAAGGATCTTCAGGACATCATTGCCATCCTCGGCATCGATGAGCTGTCGGAGGAGGACAAGCTCATCGTCGGTCGGGCCCGCCGCATCCAGCGTTTCCTCAGCCAACCGATGTTCGTCGCAAAGGCGTTCACCGGTCAGGATGGTGTCTTCACGCCGCTCGGCGAGACGATCGAATCGTTCAAGGCGGTCCTCGACGGCGATCTCGACCACCTGCCCGAGCAGGCGTTCTACATGGTCGGCGGAGCGGAAGAGGCGATGGCGAAAGCCGCCCAGCTGGAGAAGGCTGGGGTGTGAGTGATCGTGGCCAAGTCGTTCACCGTCGACATCGTTTCGCCCGAGGGCCTGGTGTGGTCCGGCGACGCCGAGTTCCTCGTCGCTCGAACGCCGGAGGGTGAGATCGGCATCATGGCGGATCACGAGCCGGTGATGGCTGCGCTCGTCCAAGGCGTCGTTTCGGTGGACGGGAGCGAGGGCCGGACGAAGGTCGACGTCGAGGGTGGATTCCTCCAGGTGCTGCGCAATCAGGTGACCTTGATCACGGACCGCGCCCGTCTCGACGACGGCTCCGAGGCGGCCGGGTAGACGGCTCGGAGCCGAGCCTTCCCCGCCGGGCGCGGTCGCGACGATTACCGTCGTCGTGATGGCCGGCAACGATGCTCTCCTCGCTACCTGGCAGGAGCAAGCGCGCTGGTCTGCGATCGCAGGCAAGCTCAAGCGCAGGCTCGTGAACTGGCGCCGAGCCATTCTCCTGTCGCTCATCGTCGCCGCCGTGCTGGCGGCGCTGGCGGGTCACATCGACTCCAACGCGGGGCTGCAGACAGGCCTCGGCGTCACATCGGTCGTCGTGGTCGTCGCCGTCCCCTTCGTACGAGCCGCCGTCCTGTCGAAAGGCGCCTTCCAGAACTGGACGCGAGCCCGCAGTGCATCGGAGGCCCTCAAGCAGGAGGTCTACGAGTACCTCACCGGCACCGGAACCTACCGAGACGCGTCCGGCCGCGATCGTGCCCTCGATGCAGCGACGGCCGGGATCGTCGAACGGGTCGCCGACCTCGGTGAGATCGTGCCGCTGGGCGACGCACGCCGGCGACCGGCTCCGGAGCCCATGGATCCCGCAACGTACCTCCAGGATCGTGTGAAATCGCAGCTCGAGAACTACTACCGACCGAAGGCCGCCGTGATGGCCCGGCGAGAGCGAGCGCTCCGGCGATGGGAGTGGATCCTGGCAGGCGTGGCGGTTTTGGCCGTGGTGGTGACGGCTGCCGCCGGGTGGAGCTCGGCGATCGGGTGGATCGGCGTGGTCACGACCACGTCGGGGTCGCTGCTGGCCCACCGTGAGGCCGAGCGGTACGAGTATCTCGCCATCAGTTACACCGTCACCGCCAAGCGACTCGAAGCAGTCCATGCTCACTGGCTGGCGGCTATCAACGACCACACCCTGCATCCGGCCGAAGAGGACCGTCTCGTGACGGAGGCGGAGGACGCCATCTCGGTCGAGAACCAGGCCTGGATGGCCACTTGGATCGATGCGCCTCGTGGTGTGTGAACCGAATGCGTGCCGGTCTGCGTATTCCTTGAACGAGGCGCCCGACGGGTGTCCGAAAGAAGGGAGTGGTCCGATGCGACGGATCGTTGTCTTGGCGGCGGCGTTGGTCACGTTGCTCGCCATGGCGCTGCCGGTGCAGGCGGCGGAGCAATTCAAGTCTGAACTGCTCGGTGCGAACGAGGTGGGCGGGGGAGACGCCGACGGTCACGGAATTGCCCGTGTCATCATGACCCAGGATGGATCGGTGTGCTTCGACATCGGCGTCCAGGATGTGGCGCCGATCTTGGCCGCTCACATCCACGAAGGCGCTGCCGGCGTCAACGGAGGGATCGTGGTGGACTTCGACGTTGCGGCCAATGGTCTCAGCGGCTGTGTGATTGCGGACGTGGAGGTCCTCGACGCGATTCGCAGCAACCCGTCCGGCTACTACTTCAACGTGCACAACGCCGAGTATCCGGCCGGTGCGCTTCGCGGCCAGGTCGGCTGATATGCGGTGCGGAGAGCCTCGGAGGGACGGCTCGAGGTAGTCAGCTCCCTGCGAGGCTCGCCGCAAACTGCTCGACCTGGCGTGGCAGCCCGTTGCCCACGGCCTCGGAGACCACGGGGAAGAACAGCGTCGAGAGCATGCCGCGTGACTCGATCTGCAGGGTCACGGTGATACGCGCCATCCCGGCGCCGTTGGCGCTGATGTCCGTCGTCAGCTCGCCTGCCATCTCCTTGGCATCCAGCACGAGGCGCATGCGACTCGGCCGGCTGGACTCGACCACATCGGCGGTTCCGGCGTACTTCGTCGGACCGACGGTGGCGCTCCAGCGGTAGCCGCGCAGGCGATCTTCGTCGTGCCGCGGATCCCACACCTCGTCGATCGGCCCGATGCCGGCCCAAGTGTCCACGGCCTGAAGTCGCTCCCACACCTCGTCCGGACGGCGCCCGGTGTCGGCGGCGTGGGTGAAACGTGCTGACGGCATGGCGGCGAGCGTAGCGGGTACCGCACGTCGCCGCCGTTCCTCGCCACCGAGGCACAAACCACTCAAGTGGGCTCGGCCGCGTGCCGATCTTCTCCTGTATGAGCGTTCGCACGCCCTCTCTACGCCTGCGCCCTCTGCGACTCGCATGTGCGATGGCGGCGGCGCTGACGTTGCTGGTGGCCGTCCCCGCGGCTGCTGCGGCTGCTTCTGACGACGAGCGAGTGGTGTTCGAGGGCCGTGGCTGGGGGCATGGCGTCGGTCTTTCCCAGTACGGGGCGTATGCGATGGCCCTGGATGGTGCCGGCCATCGCGAGATCCTGAGCCACTACTACCGAGGCACGAGCGTCGAATCGGTTGGGGAGACCCCGCCTCTGTGGGTCAACCTCGAGCGCAACGCCACCGAGCTGCGCCTACGGGTCGAGCCGCTGCGCACCGGCGCCACCGGCGCCGTGGTCATGACCGTTGGTGGAGAGGAGGTCGTGGCCGAGATCGGCGCCTCGATCGACTTCACAGCGTCGGGAGCCGGCGGCTGCGTGGTGGTGGTGAACAATCCAAGCCGCCGGCCCGAGTCCCGCACACAGTCGCACTGTGCCTCCGACCTCGTCTGGTATCGATGGCGCACGGTCGGCGTGTCGCCGGCAATCAAGCTGGTCGTCGCCGGGTGTACCCAGGCCGACTGGAACGTCGAGCCGATGCAACGGCGGCCGTGCGAGTACGCCCGCGGGATGATGCATGTGCGCGCCGGCACGGGCGGGCTCGATCTCAGTGCCGAGATGCTCATGGAGGACTACGTCCTCGGTGTGTCCGAGATGCCGTATCACTGGGGTACCGGGGGCGGCGAGGCCGCGTTGCGAGCCCAGGCCGTCGCTGCCCGCTCGTACGCACGCGAGCTTCAGCTCACCCGCGGAGATCCGGCGGCCAACTCGTGCGATGCGTGGTGCCACGTGCGGGACACGACCTTTGACCAGCGGTACGTCGGTTGGGGTCACGGTACACCCGAGTGGGTGGCCGCAGTGCGGGAGACGGCTGGGCAGGTCGTGACCCATCCCGAGGCACCCAACCGCATCGTCCGAACGTACTTCTTCTCGTCCTCAGGAGGGCGGACGGAGAACGGGCACGATCGCTTTGGTTGGCTGGAACCCGCCGAGTACCTCACCTCCGTGGACGACCGTCACGGGTTGAGCCGCGCTGTCGACAACCCGAAGGCCTCGTGGGTCGTGGCTGTGGGTGCTGCCGAGGTGGCGGCCGCGGTCGGTCTCGACCAGTTGACCGGTGTCGAGGTCGGCACACGCCGTCCCGGTTCCGAGAGCGCTTCTGAGGTGCGTTTCGTCGGAGTGCTCCGAGGGGAGAGAACCGTCGTGAGCCGGTCGAGCTCGTGGACCCGCACGACGTTCGGGCTGTTCTCGGAGTTCTTCTCAACCAGACTCAGCGGGTCCGGCAGATGTGTGACCGTGACGCCCGGGGACGGCTGGTGGACGGCGACCGTGCGGCTCGGTCTGCCGGGCTCGCAGTGGCAGGCCGTGCGTGACGCCAACCCTGATGCGATGACGGGAGGGGGTCTCCTGCGCAGGGGTTCCGAGGTGTGTGCAAGCACGGCGGGTGGGGCATCTGCTGCCGCGGACCCGGCTCGCACCGCCGCATGCACCGTGGTGCTGTCCGGGGAGGGCTGGTGGCATCAAGCGCTCAAGCTGGATCTCGACCCAGACGAATGGCCCACGCTGGTCGCTGCGAACAGCGGTGCGGTCACCGCCACCGGCCGGTTGCGGTCGGGGGCCACGGTGTGCATTCCCGGTTCCGGCAATGCCGGGTCGGCAGGGAGCAGCTGCACGACGGCACGATCGGGCGACGGCTGGATCGCCGTTGGTGTGCGGATCGGGTGGCCGTCTGCCACGTGGAGGACGCTGGCGGCAGCCAACCCCGCCGCCGCAACGACCGGCGGATATCTGAGGGCAGGAGCCGAGGTCTGCCGGCCGTAGCGCCCGTCGCCACCTCGGGCCCCGGCCGGATCCGGCGCCTCGCTCCCGTGGAGCAGTAATGTTGCTGCGCCATGCGCAATCGCTTCATGCTGTCCGTGCTGGCCAGCGACCTCATTGGGCTGGCGGCGTCGCTCGCAGTGGCTTCGTTCGTCATCTTCGACACGTGGGCGCCGTGGACGGTGCCGTTGCCTGCGACCGCCGGGAGCACGGTGTGGCCCTTCCTCGGCCTGATGTTCGGCGGCCTGCTCGTCAGCTCCCTGTTCAGCATGCGTATGTGGGGCGGCGCCACGCCCCGACCCTCCTACGGGCGGGCACTGGCAATCGTGTCGTTCACGACGGCCTTCACCGGGTTGGGCGTCGGCTTCTTCCGCGTCTACCACTCCAACGGCGTGCTGGCGATCACGACGGTGTTGTGGCTGGCGATCGCCCTGAGCCATCGGGCTCTGCGGCGGCGGCGGCCGTGGACCGAGCGCATGGTCATCGTCACGAGCGAGAAGGGCCTCGTTGACGACATTCGGCAGACAGCTCACGCCGAGATTCTCTCCGTCTACGACCCCGGCGGGGAACCGCCCGATCTCCTCGATGACGTGGCGGGTGTCTCGCTCGTCGTGGATATCCGGCAGGTCCTGTCGGAGCCGATGGCGCAGTTCGTCTCGTCGTGGAACATCGCCGGCTACCCGGTCCGGACGTTCACGGCCGTCTACGAGCAGCACACCGGCCGTCTTGCGATCGTGCACCTCGCCGAGGGGTGGGAGCTGGCCGCCCCCGTCGCTCGCAACGCCTACGCCCCGTTCAAGCGCATCATCGACTTCACGCTGACGGCGCTCACGTTGCCGTTGTGGCTCCTCATCGGAGGGATTGCATGGCTCCTGGTGCGGCTCGACACGCGGGGCGCTGCGATCTACGCCCAGCGCAGGGTTGGTCGCGGTGGCCGCGAGTTCACGCTCTACAAGTTCCGCACCATGGTGGTCGGGGCCGAGACCAACGGTCCCCAGTTTGCTGTCAGGAACGACGCACGTATCACCCGCTCGGGGCGGTGGCTGCGGCGATTCCGCATGGACGAGATCCCGCAGCTGTGGAACGTCCTCAAGGGCGACCTCAGCCTCGTCGGCCCACGACCCGAGCGTCCCGAGTTCACGGACGGCTTCGAACGGCGCATCCCGTTCTACGGCCAGCGCCACCTGGTGCGTCCCGGGGTCACCGGCTGGGCGCAGGTCAACTACGGGTACGCCGACGACGAAGCACAGACGATCGACAAGCTGACGTACGACCTGTACTACGTCAAGCACATGTCCGTGTGGCTCGATCTCACCGTCCTCGGCAAATCGATGTGGACGGTGCTCTCCGGTTTCGGCGCCCAATGAGCCCGGTGAGCGGCGCTTTGTCGTCGCTCACGGTGGGGGCAGCTGTGTCTCGAGCGTCGCCGCGAGCGAGCGGCTGTACGTTGCCGTGAGATGGTGGGAGTCCCGCCACACCAGTGTTGTCCCCACGATGGGCGGGCAGTCCTCGGTGGTACAGATGGAGTCCGTCATGTCGACGAGCAGGGTGCGGGGAAGACGGTCCGCGACGGACGCCTGGAGGGGTGCGACGGTGGCGTCGGTGCGGGACACGGTGCAGGCCGCGACCTCGCCGAGTCGCCCCAGGCAGTCGGGCACGTCGATATCTGGACGAGGCGTGTCGGCGATCAAGACCACGTCGATACCGGCATCGAGGAGGGTTGCGACCGACTCCTCCAGCCCATCGGTGAACGCAGCCTGTCCGGCGGCGCCGGCAAGCGGGCCCCGTCCCTCGACGAACGGGACATACTCGTTCGAGGACGTGGTGATGACGAGCCGGGGCTGCGCCGCAAGTAGGCGGTCGGTGAGCGTGTCGTTGAACTCGACACAAGCGTCGTTGGGCTCCCCTTCCAGGGCGGGACGCATCTCGGCGTACGGGCAGCTGGACTTGGTGAACGTCTCGAGCCGCCAACCCCGGGTGGCGGCGATCTCGCGCAGCGCCGGTACCCATTGAGCCGCATGGGAGTCGCCGACGAGGGCCACCAGCGGTCCCGACGGATCGCCGAACACGCAGGGTTGCAGGTCCGTGCTGAACCGCTCGTGATGGCAGCCGAGGGCATAGACGACCGGCACGTCGTCGCCCGCAGACGACAGCGGCGGACGCAGGTCGGCCGGTATCGCCTCCGGAACGTCGCCGGCCGACACGTCCGTCCCCGTCTCCGCGGTCGACAAGACGGCAGAGGGGCCCAGAGCCCGACCTAGGTGTTCGGCCTCCCGTACTTCGATGACGGCGAAGATCGTCAGAGCGGCCGTTGCACTCATCGCGGTCAGCGCCAGGCCCAGCAGGAGACCGCGACGGCTCCGGCGAACCAGGCTGTCGATGCGACGAATCGGAGCCTCGACGAAGCGGTACGAGAGCCAGGCAGGCACTGCGGATGCGATGACGGCGGCGCTACCGATCCAGCCCGGGCCGTCGGGAAACCAGACGTCGGCGACGACGATGAAGGGGAAGTGGAAGAGGTAGAGCGAATACGAGAGCGCACCGACGACGAGGGCCGGGCGGACGGACAGCAGCCGTCCGATCGGGGCCTCCGGAGCCACGGTGCCGGCGGCGATCACGGCGACAGTCCCGACGGTTGGCAGCAGAGCCGTCGCAGCCGGGAACGGCGTTGCGTCCGAGTAGGCGACGATCGCCAGGATCACGGCCGTGATGCCGGCGACGCCGAGCCAAGGTGCCGCCGCCGGGGTCAGACGCCGTACGCTCTCCAGGCCCAGCACGAGAAGACCGCCGAGAGCCAGTTCCCACACCCTCGTCGTGGTGACGAAGTAGGCCCTTCCCCCGTCGGCGGCCGTGAACGCAATCGAGTGCGCCAGCGACAATGTGGCGACGGTTGCAAGCACCACGAGGGCGGCACGTCTGACGGGCAGACCACGTCGTGAGGCGACGAGGCCAACAGCCAGGATCAGCAGCGGCCACACCGCATAGAACTGCTCCTCGATGGACAGTGACCAAAAGTGCAGAACCGGGCTCGCTGCAGCATCTTGCGCGAGGTAGTCGACGGCTTGGGCCGCAAAGCGCCAGTTCACCAAGTAGATGGCGCTGGCGAGGATGTCGCTCGCAATCGACGCCCATCGGTTGACGGGGAGTACGACGAGCGTGAGGACGGCGACCATCACCAGGGAGGCGGCGCTGGCGGGCAGGAGCCGCCGGATCCGCTTCGCGTAGAAGCGAGAGAGCGATATCGAGCCGGTGGTCTCGTGCTCTTGGATGAGGCGTGCCGTGATCAAGAAGCCGGAGATCACGAAGAAGACATCGACTCCGACGAAGCCTCCGCCGAAGCCGGGCACGCGGGCGTGATATCCGAGCACGGCAAGCACCGCAACCGCCCGCAGCCCCTCGATGTCGGGGCGGAATCGCAAGGGCGGAGGCGTCTGTGTCGTGGTGCGCGTGAGTGTTCGTTGCACGGGTGGGGAACCCCGCCGTTCGCTGTCGGCGGCCGGCGGGATGGTAGTGGTCGAACGCTCCGACGCCGTGATGGATGATGCGGACGGCCCAGCGGATTCTGAGCGGTCCTTGAGTACACTTTCAAAGGCGATTCGCCGGCGGGGGAATCCCCGGAGCTACCGCGGTGGGGGAGTTACATGATGAGTACGCGTGCCGAGTTCTTCCGCAGCGAGGAATGGGTCGGCGGCGTGGTCGGCCTGGGCTATGTCGGGCTGCCGCTGGCCGTCACCATCGTGTCGCGCGGCCTCGGTGCGATCGGCTTCGACGTCTCCCAGGAACGGGTCGAGCTGCTGCGTTCCGGCGTGTCTCCCATCGAGGACGTCACCGACGAGGAGTTGCAGGACGCCCTGGCGAACGGGCTGGTCGTCACCAGCGATCAAGAGGCGCTCAAGGAGACCGATGCGTTGTTCCTGTGTGTGCCCAGCCCCCTCGGACGGAATCGTGAGCCCGATCTGAGTTTCATCCGGGCGGCCGCGGCGACGGTCGCCGCCGTCGCCCAGCCGGGCATGCTCGTCTCGCTCGAATCGACGACGTATCCGGGCACGACGCAAGACATCCTCGTGCCCGCCGCAACCGCGTCCGGCCTCGAGCTCGACAAGGAAGTGTTCGTGGCGTTCTCGCCGGAGCGGGTCAACCCCGGTGCCGACATGAAGACGGGTCAGATTCCCAAGGTCGTTGGTGGCGTCACGGAGGTCTCCACCGCCGTCGCGGCAGCCGCCTATGAGCGGATCGTCGACTCGGTCTACCGCGTGTCGTCGGCGAAGACGGCAGAGATGGCGAAGTTGCTCGAGAACACCTATCGCGCCGTCAACATAGGACTCGTCAACGAGATGGCGATGCTGGCGCACGAGTTGGACATCGACATCTGGGAAGTCATCGACGCCGCTTCGAGCAAGCCGTTCGGTTATCAGCCGTTCTATCCGGGCCCGGGCGTCGGCGGGCACTGCATCCCGCTCGATCCACAATTCCTCGCCTGGCGGGCGCGTGAGGCGAACTTCGCGGTGCGCTTCGTCGACCTGGCGGAGCAGATCAACACTCGAATGCCCGGCTACACGGCTGGGAGGATCGCCGATCTCTTGAACAGCCACGGCAAGCCCGTGTTCGGGATGGACATCCTCGGTGTCGGTATTGCCTACAAACCCGACGTCGCGGACGATCGGGAATCTGCGTCGATCGAGGTCCTCGAGAGGCTACGGCGCCGCGGTGCCAACATCAGCGTCATGGACCCTCTGGTGGGCGAACAGGGCATCGCCCGGCTGGGCTTCACCCCCGTGGCCGCCGACGAACGTCTCGACCACTTTGCGATCGCCGTGATCCTCACCGACCACTCGACTCTCGATCTGGAGCGGATCGCCAACGGCGTGCCGGTGGTTCTCGACGCCCGTGGCGCCTACCGCCGAGCCGGCATCGTGTGCGACAACGTGGTGCCGCTGTAGCACGGGCTGGAGAGCCCGAGAGCCCGCGTGGGAGACAGCGCCGAGTTGTCCGGGAACATGGTCACCTCATCGGTCACCGCACCGGCGGACCCTCATTGACCCTGCCCGGCTGTCGGTTCAACCAGAGACTCTCCGGTTGTTGGCTGCGCAATGCCGCAACGCCGTCGGACAAGGAGCCCGGCGTCTGTCGCTCAGCGGGTCCCTCGCCCGATCACCAGCAGCGTCGAGTCGACCGAATCGCTGTCGAGGACCCGCCGGCCGTCGTAGACGATCTTGGCGCCTCCGAGATCGGCGTCCGTCAGGACCCGATACTCGGGATGGTCGGCCTGTACGACGATCGCATCCGCCGGCTCGCCGCGGTGATGTGGAGTGAACCCCATCGCTTCGAGCTCATCGTCGGTATAGAGGGGATCTTCAACACGCACAACGGCGCCCTCGGCGCGGAGCGCATCGACGACGGGGAAGACTCCGGAGAAGGCCGTCTCCTTGACACCGCCACGGTACGCGGCGCCGAAGACGGCAACGGTCTTTCCGTCGAGTTCGCCGATCTCCTCCACGAGCCGTTGCACCGCGATGCGCGGCATGGAGTCGTTGACCTGGCGAGCGAGACGGGGGAGCCGGGCGTCGGGATCGACCGACGAGTAGAAGCGTGGATACACCGGGATGCAGTGGCCGCCGACGTAGACGCCGGGGCGATGGATGTGGGAGAACGGCTGGCTGTTGGCGGCCTCGATGACGGCGTGGACGTCGAGACCTTGCTTTTCGGCGAACGTCGCGAACTCGTTGGCGAGGGCGATGTTCACGTCGCGGTACGTCGTCTCGGCCAGTTTCGCCATCTCGGCTGCCTCCAGCGAGTGCAGGTTCCACACGCCGTTCGGTTTCGGCAGGTCGGGTCGCTCGTCGAACTGGAGGATTCGCTCGTAGAACTCGACCGCTTTCTGGGCGCACGTCTCGGTCATACCACCGACGAGCTTGGGGTAGCGGCGCAAGTCGCTGAAGATCCGCCCGGAGAAGACCCTCTCGGGCGAATGGACGACGTGAAAGTCGGAGCCGGCCTCGAGGCCGGAGGCCGCCTCCAAGACCGGGGCCAATCGGTGCCTGGTGGCGCCGACCGGGAGCGTGGTCTCGTAGATCACGATCTGCCCGGCACGCAGCACGCTGCCGACATCCCGTGAAGCCGACTCGAGGATCGAGAAGTCGGGCACCCCATCCTGGTCGACGTACATGGGAACCACGATGATGATCGCATCGGCGCCCGCGGCGGCTGCGGCGTTGTCGGCGACTGCGCTGAGGAGCCCCGAATCGACCGCCTCCTGCAGCTTCGTGTCGAGCTCGGCCTCACCGGGAAATGGGGGCGTCCCCGCGTTGACGAGGTCGACGACGTGTTGTGAGATGTCCCCGCCGGTCACGGGCACGCCGGAGAGAGCGATCTGGGTGGCGATGGGCAAGCCGATCTTGCCCAATCCGACGACGGCCGCCTTCATACGGTCGCCTTTGCGAGCATGCGCTCGGCTGTTCGGAGAATCTCGACACCGTCGTCGAGCGACACCATCGGTGAATCGGCTACTGCGGTCCGCCCGGCGACGACGTCGCGGAACGACTCGAGTTGCGTGCGCAACGGCTCGTGTTTCGGGAAGGCATAGCGGGTGACATCGCCTTCGCTCACGCCACGGAGCCGTGTGATGGCGTCCCAGTCGGAACGCACCTCACCGTTGGCGAAGAACGTGAGGTCGGCAGTCAGCATGTCGGCGGCGAGCGCACCTGCCTGGCCCAGCACGACGACCTTTCTCTCCTTCACCGGGGAAATCCAATTGACCTTGATCGAGACTGCGATGTTGTTGGCCGTCTCGCCGATCGCCTCGAGGAGGTCTTCGTGATCCCTGCCCATGCGGTGCGACGTGAATGCGGCCACGTGGGTGAGGTTGGAGTCCGACAGCCAGCGGACGATGTCGATGTCGTGGGTGGCGAGATCCTTGACCACCCCGACGTCCTGGATGCGGGATGGAAATGGGCCGACGCGGGTGGTGGCGATGGAGAAGATCCGGCCCAACTGGCCCTCCCGCAGCCGGCGCCGCAGCTCCAGGAGCGCCGTGTTGCAACGCTCGACGTGCCCGACCGCTCCGATGAGGTCACGCTGGGCGAACGCATCTCGAATCTGTTCCGCCTCCGAGGTCGTCTCGGCGAGGGGCTTCTCGATGAGGCAATGCACGCCGGCCCCGGCGAGCTGCATCGCGGTCTCGAAGTGGAAGTGGGTGGGAACAGCGACGATGGCGGCATCGATCCCGCGCCGAATGAGCTCGTCCACGCTGTCCAGGACCGGGGCGCCACGCACCACACCGTGCTGGTCACCCATCGGATCGACCGACCCTACATAGTCGATGCCATCTACCTGCTGGAGGAGCCTGGCGTGATGGCGGCCCATCATGCCGAGACCGACGCTGCCCATGCGAATCATGAGACGGCCTTGGTGACGACCTCGGCGATCAGGCTCAGCTCGTCGGCCGTGAGGTCGGGCCGGACGGGAATCGAGAGCACCTCGGATGCGAGCCGCTCGGTGACAGGCAGCGACACCTGCAAGTTGGCGAAGGGCTTCTGCCTGTGGGTGGGGATCGGGTAGTAGATGCCGTAACCGATACCGTGCTCCTCGAAGGCGGCAATCACGGCGTCGCGGTCGGGCGGTCGGATCGTGTATTGGTGATACACGTGTGTTGCATCCGGCGCCGTTTGCGGCACGTTCACCGCTTCAGGGAGGTGTTCGGCGTAGAACTCGGCGTGTGCCTGCCTCTGCTTGGTCCAGCCCGGCAGGTTGCGCAGCTGAATCAGCCCGATGGCGCCCTCGACGGCGGTCATGCGCTCGTTGAGACCGATCACATCGTGGACGTATCGCTCCTCCATGCCCTGGTTCCGGTAGATGCGCGCCATGCGGGCGAGCTCCGGATTCGAGGTGGTGATCATGCCGCCCTCGCCGGTCGTCATGTTCTTCGTCGGGTAGAAGCTGAATGCGGCGAATTCGCCCATCGAGCCAACGGTCTCGGATCCGTACGTTGCGCCGTGGGCCTGGGCGGCGTCCTCGAACAGCAGGATGTTGCGGTCGGCGACGAGCTGGCGGATCTCGGCGCAGGGAGCAGGGTGACCGAACAGATGCACCGGCATGATCGCCCGCGTCCGCGGCGTGAGATGGGGTTCGACATCGGCTGCGGTGAGGCAGTACGTCACCGGGTCGACATCGGCGAACACGGGAGTGGCCCCGATATGGCTCACGGCGTTGGCGGTGGCGGCGAATGTGAACGAGGGGACGATCACCTCATCGCCCGGTCCGACACCGGCGGCGAGCAAGCCGATGACGAGCGCCGCGGTGCCCGATCCGACAGCGACGCCCTCGCCGCTGCTGCAATACTCGGCGAACGCCTCCTCGAAGGCGCTCACGGATGGACCACCGGCGAGCATGCCGCTTCGCAGCACGTCGACGGTGGCCTCGATCTCTTCTTCGCCGATGATCGGGCGAGAAATGGGAATGCTCATCAGGCTCCTCGTTCGAGACCCTCGAGGGTCTCGGTGTAGCGATGTTGGTTGGAATCGTCGATCCAGCTTCCGTCGCCGTCCTTGCGCAGCGGTCGCCCGCTGTGACCAACCCAGCCGACTCTGCGGGCCGGGACACCGACGACGAGACCGTGGGCCGGGACGTCGCGTGTCACGACCGCGCCGGCGGCTACCGTTGCCCATGGGCCGATCGTGACTCCGGGTACGACGACGGCGCGAGCGCCGATGGCTGCGCCTGTGCCGATCGTGACACCTGCCGCCTCCCAGTCGGAGGCGTCCTTGAGGCTCCCGTCCGGCTCGATCGAGCGAGGATACATGTCGTTGGTGAGTACGGCCGCGGGTCCGATGAACACACCCTCGCCGACGTCGGCGGGCGCATACACCAACGCATAGTTCTGAATCTTCGTGTTACGACCGACGTGCACGCCATGATCGACGTAGGCGCCACGCCCGACGATGCACCCCTCCTCGACGACGGCGCCTTCCCGAACCTGGGCGAGATGCCAGATCTTGGCACCCGCCCCGATTTGGGCGCGCGAGTCGACGTCTGCGGAGGGAGCGATGAACGGGTCCATGTGCGCGGGCAATGTTACCCGGTGCCGGGTGAGCCGCGAACTTCCCGAGGCGGTTGGTGTCCCTGGTCCGGCTACGCTCATCGCCCGTGAAGCCGCCAATTCTCACGGTCGTCGGGGCGCGCCCCCAGTTCATCAAGGCCAAGCCGATCGGTTCCGCTCTGCAGGCCGCCGGGTACCGCGAGCTGCTGGTCCACACGGGTCAGCACTATGACGACGCGATGTCGGAGGCGATCTTTCGCGATCTCGATCTCCGCGAAGCGGATATCAACCTCGGCGTCGGCTCCGGACGGCACGGTGCCCAAACCGGTGCCATGCTGGCCGGCATCGAAGAGGTGATCGTCGAGCACGAGCCCGCTGCCGTCATCACGTACGGCGACACGAACTCGACCATCGCCGGGGCGCTCGCCGCCGCCAAGCTCCACGTGCCCACTGCCCATGTCGAGGCCGGCCTGCGATCCCACAACCGGGTGATGCCGGAGGAGCTCAACCGGATCGCCACAGACCATCTCTCCGATCTGCTGTTCGCACCAACGGAGCTGGCCATGAAGAACCTGGCGAGTGAGGGCCTGGCCGAGCGAAGCCGTTTGGTGGGAGACGTGATGGTCGACATGTTGCTCTCGGTCGATCTCGACTCCGTCGAGCGTCCCGGATGGGCCGACGGCCGCTACGTGGTCGCCACCATCCACCGCGCCGAGAACACGGACGACGCAAATCGACTTGCGGCGATCCTCTCCGCGCTCGCCGCTTTTCCCCTCCCCGTGCATCTGCTGGCGCATCCCCGGCTGGTCCATACCGCCGACCGGTTGGGGCTTGGTGCCCAACTCGACACCGGTGCACTGCAGTCGCATGACCCGGTGCCGTACACGACGCTGCTCGCCATCGCTGCGCAAGCCACCGCCGTCGTGACGGACTCGGGAGGTCTGCAGAAGGAAGCCTTCGTCCTCGGCACGCCATGCACGACGGTGCGAACCGAGACCGAGTGGCCGGAGACGTTCGCCGGTGGGATGAATATGCTCGCCCCGGAGTCGCTCGGCGACCTTGCGAGCGTGGCTTTACGCAGCGTGGCGAAAGTGGACACCGATCCCTACGGCACGGGTGACGCCGCCGGGCTCGTTGTGGAGGCGCTGGGCGAATTGCTCTGATGAGAGTCCTGATGGTGGTGATGTCGCCGCTCGCCCACGACGGAAGGGTGCGGCGCGAGGCCGGCGCCCTCGCCGGCGCCGGACATACCGTGACGGTGGTCGGACGTGGTCCCGTCGGCGAACCTCTCGCCGGCGTCGACATGATCTCTGTGGGCGCCGATGCGTCGCGGGCGGGGGAGCGGCGTCCGTCGCGGCTGCGCAATGCGGCGCGCTACGTCGCCCAACCGGAGCGCCTGCACATGATCGAACGCAAGTTCGGCGACGCGGTCGGTGAAGCCGTGGCAGGCCAGGTCTTCGATGTGTATCACGCCCACGACCTGCCGACGTTGCCCTTGGTGACCAACCTCGCCGCAGGGCGACCTGTCGTCTACGACGCCCACGAGTGCTGGGTCGGCAGGAAGCGGACGTGGCGGCCCACGCCACTGGGCGACCGGCGAGCCCTGGCGGAGGAGCGGCGGCTTGCTGCGTCGACGGCCGCAGTCATCACCGTGTCGCCGGGCTTGGCCACGTGGTTTGCCACCGAGCACGGCATCGACGATGCGGTCGTGGTGCGCAACACCTCTCCGGCCGAGCCGGAGCGGGCCGAGCCCGGGTCCATCGGCTATGTCGCCTACGCCGGCAACGTGACCGGCGGGCGCGACCTGGAGACGGTCGTGGCGGGCGCTGGTCGCGCCGGCGTCGACGTGCGGTTCATGGGGTCGCGCATGTCGGATGCCCCGGCTGTCGTCACCGCCGTCGCCCCACCGGCTGCACCCCGTGAGGTCTCCCAGTTCCTGCGCGGCGGGGGATTGGCCGTCGTGCCGCTGGAGGATTCGTGCCTCAACCACCGCCTCGCACTTCCCAACAAGCTCTTCCACGCGATCGCCGCCGGTGTCCCCGTCATCGCATCTGAGCTTCCCGAGCTCGGGGCGTTCGTGCGCGAGTGGGATGTGGGCACGACGTATCACCCTGGGGACACTGATTCGTTTGCGGCCGCGGTGGACAGGATGCGCACCCGGCACGCCCACCACGTCGCGGCGGTTGAGCATGCGCGGCGGTCGATCGACTGGTCGGCGGATGCTGCGGCGCTGCTGGACGTCTACAAACGGCTGGGGATGTGACGGAGGTGGCTGCCTACGACGTGGCGATGCTGCTCACCAACCCCATGACCAACGACTCGCGGGTCGAGAAGGAAGCGGAGACCCTCGCCGCTGCGGGGCTGTCGGTCGTTGTCGTGGCCCTGGCCGCTGAGGGTCTCGCTGAGCACGAGCAGCGTGGCGGTTACGAGATCAAGCGCATCCACTACGACTGGGTGCCCGAGTCCGTTCGTAAGCGCAGCTCGCTCGATGGCAGTGCGACGAAGCCGAGCCTCGCCAAGAAGCTGGTGACCCTCGGCATCAAGTCGGTGCGCAAGGTGCTGCAAACGGTGTTCGTGTCGCGGCATCGCGTGCGGGCGTACCGTCGCTCGATGCTTCCGCATGTACCCGAGGCGAAGGTGGTGCACGCCCACGATCTGATGACCCTCGAGACGGGAGCGAGGCTTGCGGAGAGCTGGGGTGTGCCGCTCGTCTACGACAGTCATGAGCTCTACACCGAGATCGGCGTCGGCTGGAACGCATTCGAGAAATGGTTGTGGGAGCGATTCGAGAGGCGGTGGATCGCCGAGGCAGACCTGGTCGTCACCGTGTCACCCGAGATCGCCGATGAGCTGCACCGACGCTATTCGCTCCGCAACCGGCCCTTGGTCGTGAAGAATGCACCGCCCTGTGGTGTTCCCAGCGCGTCGGACGTGCGCTCCGACTGCAGTGTGGGACCGGACACCCCGCTTGCCGTGTACGCCGGGGGGGTGACGGCGGTCCGAGGTGTCGATCACGTCGTAGAAGCGATCGCCGGGTCGGCCGATTGGCATCTCGCCATCGTCGGAGGCGGGCCCGGTGCCGCCGAGCTCGCACCCCTCGTCGCTTCCCTCGGCGTCGACGATCGAGTGCACGTGCTCGAGCCGCGACCTGCGGCCGAGTTGCCTGCGTACCTGTCCACCGGTGACGTTGGTGTTCATGCGCTACTCCCCACCTGCCTCAACCACGAGTACGCCCTGCCCAACAAGCTGTTCGACTACCTGCAGGCCGGTTTGCCGGTGGCGGTCAGCGACCTGACATCCATGCGATCACTCCTGTCCGCGGCCGGAGTGGGCGAGTTCTTCGATCCCACCCGGCCGGGCAGTATCCTGGCGGCCCTGCACAGGGTCCAGGAGAACCGAGCCCGGTACCGCGCCGCCGTCGCCACCGGACGGTGGGACTGGGGGCCCGAAGCGGCAACACTCCTCGAGGGCTACCGACGTCTCGGAGCATTGTGATGGCAGACAACACCAACCCCCGCCGGCCGCGGATTGCCATGATCGTCGCCAATCCCGTGACGGTCGACATTCGGGTGAAGAAGGCGGCTGCGAGCATGGTCTCGGCCGGATTCGACGTGCGAGTCTTCGCCCTGGCGCAGGGTGCCGGTCGAGAGGAGGTGCACATCGGAGGAGCCACCGTGGTGCGCATCCCCACCCCCCATCGCGTTCGCCGTGCTGCCAAGCCGCCCAAGGCCCCGCGCAGTGAGCGAGTGGCAGAGCTGCACCGGTACAACCGGGCGAGGCGCCTGCTTCACGAACAGGACGGCGCCTATCACCTGGCCAAGCTCGAGGAGCAGGCTGGGTCATCTGCTGCGGACAGGGCTCGACTCGAGGCACAGAAGGCTTGGTGGCGGGTTCGACACGAAGCAGTGAAGATGCCCGAGCGCCTCACCTACCGGCTTCAGAACGTCGGGAACGGGGAGCGAGCAAAGGCGCGATCGCGGTATCGAGGCTGGCGCCACGAGTTCCCCGAGTTCCAGGACTACGAGCTCGCATTCGCCGGCGAGATCGACGCGTATGCGCCTGACATCATTCATGCACACGACGTGCACATGCTGGCCATTGCGGCCAGAGCCAAGGCGCGGCTGCGAAGGAGGGGGCTGCAGACCGCGCTGCTGTACGACAGCCACGAGTACATCCAGGGTCTGGCCACGTGGAAGGGCAACAAGCTCCAAGGGCTGATCGACCTCGAGGCCGAGTTCATTCGTGATGCGGACGCCATCGTCACCGTGTCGAGGCCGATCAGCCAACGGTTGCAGCGCGACTATGGCGTCGCCGTCTTCGGCGAGGTCATGAACGCTCCCGTACTCGATCCATCCACCCACGGCCTCGAGGTGCCTTCGCTGCGCCAGGACGGTGGCGTTCCGCACGGTGTGCGACTTCTCGCATACAGCGGTGGGCTCGACGCCACCCGCGGGGTCGACACCATGTGCGCCGGGCTCGAGTTCTTGCCCGACGACGTGCACGCCGTGCTCATCATCAAGCGGGTCAACAGCCTCGTCGTCGACATGCTGCAACGGGGCAAGCAGGCGGGCTATGCCCACCGGATCCACACCACGGACTTCGTCGACCCAGCCATCCTGCCGCAGTACCTCGCCGAGGCCGACGTCGGCGTACATCCGCTGGCGCGCGCCGGTGACAACCACGAGGTGGCCCTCCCCAACAAGCTCTTCGATTACATCCATGCCGGGTTGCCCGTCGTCGTCTCGGATTGCGAAGCCATGGACGAGCTGGTCAATCGGCTCGGTGTGGGTGTCTCGTTCGTTGCCGGCGACCCGCAATCATTCGCAACCGCAACGATGAAGGTTCTCGACGATCTGGCGACATTTGCGGACCGGGTGGACGACCCCGACCTCTTGCGCAAGTTCTCGTGGGGTACCCAGGCCCGGGTGCTGCTCGACGCCTACCGCTCGATCCTGCCTGCGGGCTGCGCCGACGCCATCGGCGAACCTGCCGATTCGCTCGATCTCGTCGAGCGGCCCGTGAACGATGCCTGACTCCGCACCCACGCTGGCTTTCCTCGTCGCCAACGACGTGTCGAACGACGAACGGGTGCTCCAGATGGCGGCCAGCGCCGCGGGAGCAGGGTTCGACGTGACCGTCTTCGGGGTGTCGCTGCAGGGCACGCCGCGAACCACGTTCGTCAACGGAGCGGAGATCGTACGGCCCCCGGTACGGGCAGATCTCACCGCCGCCAACCGCCACGCCATGGGGCGTCTGCGCCGATCGGCCTCCGAGCGGGTGACGCGGGCGCGTCGCACGCACAGGGCCAACCGGGCACGTCGCATGGTGTACCAGCGCGACGGCACCTACATGCTGCTCCGGCTCAAGGAGGAGATGGCCGGCAAAGGCCGCGTCGGTGGTCTCTACGTCAAGGCCCGCCGCCGGCTCTGGCAGCTCCAATACGAGGCGGTGAAGATGCCCGAGCGTATCTCCCATCGCCGGCTCACCGCCGCCGTCGCCGCTCTCGACGAGAAGGAGGCGGAGCCTGAGCACAAGGGGTCCTGGCGACGCGTGCTGCCCGAGCTCCAGGACTACGAGCTCGTGCTGGGGCCCCTGCTCGACGAGCTCCGGCCCGATGTCGTTCTGGCGTGCGGTGTGGAGCTGCTCGGCGTTGGGGCCAGGGCGGTCTACCGGCGCCGGGCCGCCGGCGACGCCGCTCATCTGGTCTACGACCGGAGGCGCGAGCTTGCGAGCCCAGACTCGCCGGCCGACCAGGCCCGCACCGAACTGGAAGGGGAGTTCCTCGGCGCAGTCGACGCCGTCCTGGCTCCCGCTGCATCTCTCATTCCCGAGCCGGCGGTCACCCGGCCCGACGCCGTCGTCCTCGACGCTCCGTTGCCGGTGGAGCCGGCGCCCCGCCACCGGACCGTGCGTACGGCGGCAGACGTGCCGGACGATGCCATCCTGCTGCTGTGGATCGACGTGGCAGGGAATGCCAACGGCCTCGAGGATCTCGTCGACGCCACGTATGACATGCCTGGAGCCCCCTACGTCGTCGTGCTGAGTCACCGCACTCCTTCCATCGAGGCGGCAGTCGCCCACGCCGATGCGTTGGGGATGGGCGAGCGGATGCGAGTTGTCACGCCACCGGAGCCGGATGATCTCGCCGCTTTCACAGCGGGTGCCGACGCCGGGGTCATCACGGAACTCACGGGTGCCCCGGGCATGGGTGCCGTGCCACGGTCGCTCCTGACGCTCGTCCACGGTGGGGTGCCGGTGGTCGCTCCGCACACACCGGAGATCGAACGATTCCTCTCCGAACACTTCGTCGGCGCCACGTTCAATGGAGACAGCGTGGTGTCGCTCCGTCGCACACTGCGCACCGTCGTCGACAAGCGTGCCACCTACCGCGCAGCCATCGACGATGCGGTGGTCGAGGAGACGTCTTGGGATACGCAGGCGACGCGCATGCTTGCCGTGCTCACCGATTTGACGGGATTCCACCCGGCGGCCACGCCGCGGCTCCACACCATCCGAGAGCGGGCCACCGCCGAGCTGTCGGTGCGCACGCAGAGGGGGCCGGCCGAATTCCATCTCGCCATCGGTCCAACCAACATGGCCGGGCAGGGCACCGCATGGGCCGAGGCGTTGGAGCGGGCAGGCGGCGTCGCCACTCGTACGTTCCAGTTCGCCAGGGAGACCAGCTACGGCTTTCCCACCGATGTCACGCTGACGAACGAGATGCGGGCGTCGCGGGAGTGGCAGCGCACCCAGGCGGACACATTGCTCGGTTGGGCCACCCACCTGCTGTGTGAGAACGGTCTCAGTCTGTTCGGCGCCCTCAATGGTGGTTGGGCCTCCGGCGACGTTCCCATGCTGGCCAAGGCAGGTTTGCACATGGCCGTGGTGTTGCACGGTTCGGAGATCCGCCACCCCGACCGCCATCGGCAGCTCGAGCCGTGGAGTCCGTTCAATGCGATGCCTGCGCACCAGGTCGAACGCTTGCAAGTGTCGGCCGAGCAGCTGGCTCGCCGCCTCATCGACTCGGAGATCCCGCTGTTCCTGACGACGAACGACCTCATGGACTATGTCGACGGCACGTGGTTGCCCACAGTCGTCGACATGGCGCGCTGGCAAACCGATGTTGAGCCCTTGCAGACGGAGGAGATCGTCGTTACACACATTCCGTCGCGCGGCACCATGAAGGGCACGGCTGTGGTCGACCGAGTGATCGCCAGGCTGGCGGAGGATCCCCACCTGCCGGTCACGTACCGGCGATTGGAGGACCTGCATTACACTGAGGTGCCCAAACACATCCAGTCGGCCGACATCGTGATCGACCAGCTGGCGCTCGGGGAATATGGAGTAGCCGCCGTCGAGGCCATGGCGGCAGGGCGCGTCGTGGTGGCCAACGTCGCCGATCGGGTGCGATCCCGCATCGGTGAAGACCTCCCCATCGTCCAGGCGACTCCCGCCACGCTCGAAGACGTCATACGAGACATCGCAGAGCGGCGCGAGACCTACCGGGCGACTGCCCTCCGAGGATTCGAATACGCCCGTGCGATCCACGACGGCCGCCGTTCCGTCGAGATCCTGACCCACTGGATGCGGGCGACCCGTGACTGATCGGAACACCATGGAAACCAGCGAGACGGCTGCACGCCCCAAGGTGGCGATGCTCGTCGGCAACAACGTGTCCATCGACACCCGCGTGAAGCGGACTGCGGCCAGCGCAGCAGCCGCCGGCTTCGACGTGCGCGTGTACGGCGTCGTGCCCGCCGCCAAGCCCCTCCCTGGTGGGTTCGTCGGCGGAGCGGAGGTGGTTCGCCCCTTCGTGAAGACGCCGCTCCGCTCGGCCCACGAGGTTCCCAAGCTTCTCTCGAAGCACCTGGCCCTGGAGCTGAACATCATCAAGAACGGTGCGCGTGCCAAGCGCCGGGTTCGAGTTGCGGACACCACCCACCGCTACCTGAAGCGGATCGACGAGTTGCGCGGCCGGGGGAATCCCCGGATCCCGACCTACCTCTTCAAGCTGCGGAGGGCCATCTGGCGCCGCTGGATGCGCGTCGTGGCGATCCGGGAACGGGTTGCGTTCGACATGGAGAAGCTGGCGAAGAAGATCCCCAACCGGTGGTGGGCGCCCATGCGCTGGCGGCGCCGGATGCCGATCTTCCAGGACTACGAGCTCGTCATCGGGCCGCTGCTCGATGAGTACCAACCCGATGTCATCTACGCCCACGACGTCCATCTGCTGCCCGTGGCGGCGCGAGCCAAATCACGTGCGCTGTCCGAGGGCCGCAAGTGCACGCTCATCTACGACGTCCACGAGTTCGTTCCGGGCCAGGATCGCACCCGCAAGGAGCTGGCTCCGCTGCTGACTCAGATGGAAGACGAGTTCGTCGGCGATGCGGATGCTCTGGTCACGGTGTCGCCGCAGCTGGCCACGCTGCTGGAGGACCGGTTCCGCCGGCCTGTGGATGCCGTGGTCCTGAATGCCTATCTCCCTGTCGCCGGGGCCCCGCACCCTCCATCACTGCGGGAGACGAGCGGCGTGGGGCCCTACGACCGGATCATCGTGTACTCAGGGGGCACGACTCGTGCCCGCGGTATCGATCTCGTGCTCGATGTTCTGCCGACCTTGCCCGCGGACATCCACCTCGTGCTCGTGACCCGGCGCAATCTCGTCGTCGACGAGCTGGAGGAGCAGGCGGAACGGCTCGGCGTCTCGGATCGATTCCACCTGGTGCCGTTCGTCGATCCCGCCCAGGTCGCCGAGTTCCTGGCCGAGGCCGACGTCGGGCTGTGCCCGCTCCGGAGCGGCTACATCAACAACGAGGTGGCGCTGGCCAACAAGCTGTTCGAATACGCCTATGCGGGAGTGCCGGTGGTCGTGTCGGACCTTCCCGCTCAAGGCCCCTTCATTCGCGAGCACGGTTACGGCGAGGTGTTCGACATCGACGATCGCGACGACCTGCGTCGCGCCATCATGGCGGTGCTGGAGGATCGAGACGGCTATGTCGCCGCCATCACTCCTGAGGTCCTCGAGGTGTGCTCTTGGGAGCGGCAGGCCGAGGTGCTCGTCGACCTGCTCGACCGTTGTGTCGGCAGCCCGGCCGGCGCGCACAAGACAATGCCCATCGCATCCGTCGAGGAGCGGCCGAGCCGCCTGCTGGGCCTCCCTGCCACCCGCAATGCCAAGGTCAAAGTCGCGATCGGTCCCCACAACCGCGCCGGGCAGGCGGTCGGTTTCGCCGAAGCGCTCGAGGTGAGCGGTCTCGCCCGCACTCGCGTCGTGGCCGTGGATCGGAAGGCCCCAGGCCGGTATCCGGCCGATGTCGTGCTGACGAATGCCGAGTGGTCCGGACCGGAGTGGCGATACGGGGGAGCGGAGCGACTGCTCGGGTGGGCGACGCACATGCTGATCGAAGAAGCGATGAGCCTCATCGGTGGGGCGCAGGACCGCCACCTGGACACCATGTTGCAGACGCTGGCCGATCGTGGCATCTCGCCCGCCTTCGTTTTCCACGGCCCCGCCCTGCGGCTACCGGCGGTTCATGCCGGACTGGAGATCGATTCGATGTTCTCCACGATGACCGGCGACGAGCTCGAAGCGGCGTCTGCACGACTGCGAGTCGTCCGGGAGGTGGTGACCGCCTCGGGGGCCCCGGTCTTCGTGTCCTCGCCGGAGCTGCTCCGCTATGCGCCGGAGGCCGAGTGGGCCCCGTATGCCGTCGACCTGGACAGATGGCATGTCGAAGCGCCACTGCTGGAGCGCGCCGTCCCGATCGTGCTCCACTCCAGCGGCGAGCCTCATCGCACGCGGTCTGACATCGTGGACGAGGCGATGGAACGCCTTGCCGCCGATGGGCTCATCGAATACTCCCGTCATGGCTGGCTCGGCGGTGCGGCCTTTCACAAGCTCCTCTCCGAGAGCGACATCGTGATCGACGGCTTGGGCACCGGCGACTACAGCGTGGAAGCGGTCCAGGCGATGGCAGCCGGTCGGGTCGTGGTCGGCCACGTCGCCGACGACGTGCGCAGCCGGTTCGCCGCCACCGTGCCGGTGGTGGAAGCGACCGGCGAGGATCTGGAGGACGTGGTGCGGGGAATCGTGGCCGACCGCGAGCCATACGTGGTTGCGGCAAAGGCGGGCGTGGCGTTTGCCGCCGATCACCACGATGGCGGGCGTACGGTGGCGGCGCTCGAGGCATGGGCCACGGCATGACAACCGACACCAACACCACCGTCTACGTACCGAGGCGCTTCACTTTTCGCCCGATCGCCTACTGGCGGGAGGTCCTGCAGCACAGCCGCTTTGCGTACGCCATGGCCAAGGCCAACCTCAAGGCTCGCCACTACGACTCGGTGTTCGGCCAGATCTGGCACCTGCTCAACCCCTTGCTGCTTGCGGCGGTGTACTACCTCCTCTTCGCCATCA
The DNA here is from genome assembly GCA_965216945.1 of Acidimicrobiia bacterium. Lineage (GTDB taxonomy): Bacteria > Actinomycetota > Acidimicrobiia > Spongiisociales > UBA5794 > DATHZQ01. Next base: position 2,976,257 of record CBDCGU010000003.1, read on the forward strand.
TCCTGCCCCGCAGCGGCGACCAGCTCGAGTTCATCCGTTCCCTTCTGGCCGGGCTGTTCGCCTTCACGTTCATCCGGCTGTGCATGTCGATGGGCGGGGCGTCGATCGTGGGTACGGGCACCAACTACGTGATGAACGCCAAGTTCCCACGAGCCGTGCTGCCCTTCTCGGCCACTGTTGCCTCACTGCTCCTCTTCCTCCCGCAGATCCTCATCTATGTGGTCCTCTCGTTGCCGTTTGGCGGCAGTTTCGGAGCTCCCTGGGTGCTGGTTCCGGTGCTGGTCGTCGTCATGTTCGTGTTCGGACTCGGGCTGGCGCTGATATTTGCCGTCTCCACCGTCTACGTTCGCGACGTAGCGACGATCCAGCCGTTCCTCGCCCGTATCTGGTTGTACGTTTCGCCGGTCCTGTGGGACATCGACTCGCTGCCGGACACGATCAAGTCGTTTGCCATCCTCAATCCCCTCGTTCCCATCCTCGGTGCGTGGCGCGATGTGGTGGTCAACTCACGGTGGCCTTCGCCGTACATCTTCTGGGGAGCCGTCGCCTGGGCGGTCGGCACGTTGGTGATCGGCACCCTGATGTTCCAACCACGAGAACATGACTTCGCCATCCGTCTCTGACCGCCCGGCGATCCGGACCACCGACCTGTGGGTCGAGTACCGCGCGATCGACCCGCGCCAGACCTTGAAGGGCAAGCTGGCGTCGCTCGGCCGGCGCAACGCCCGGAAGACCAACGTCGTCGTGCACAAGCGGATCCAAGCGCTGCGCGGGGTCTCCGTCGAAGTGCCCTTCGGCTCCTTCGTCGGCGTCATCGGCAGCAACGGCTCGGGGAAGAGCACGTTGTTGCGCGCCATGGCGGGCATCCTGCCGCCATCGAAGGGCAAGATCGAGGTGGTGGGCACCACCACCCTGCTGGCTATCGGTTTGGGTTTCAACCGTGAGTTGACGGGCGAGGAGAACATCTACCTCGGTGGTCTCGCCGCGGGCCTCAGCGAGGAGCAGATCGACGAGCGATTCGACGACATCGCCGCATTCGCCGACCTCGGAGACTTCCTGTACCTGCCCATGAAGACCTACTCGTCCGGCATGAGCGGCCGCCTGGCATTCGGGGTGGCGGTGCATGTCGATCCCGACATCCTCCTGATCGACGAGGCCATGTCGGCGGGCGACGCACGCTTTCGTGAACGCTCCTATCAGAAGATGAAGGCCCTACAGGAGCGGGCCGGCGCCATCGTGTTCGTATCCCACGGCCTGTCGGCCGTGCGGTCCCTCGCCGACCACTGCATTTGGCTCGAGAACGGGCTGGTCGTGAAGCGGGGGGAGCCGGGCGACGTGATCGACGCCTACAACGACTTCGTCAAGAGTGGTGGCAGTCTCGAGCTGCTGCGCGACGACATCTGAGCCGCAACGACCGATCGCCGGGACTCCGGCAGTCGCGCTGCACCGAACTCAGCTCCGCCGGGTTGCGGCGAGATCGAGCATGGTTCGCACCGTCGTGACGAGGCGGTCGCGGCTGCCGTCGTCGGCGTTCTCGTAGTAGCGCCGGCCGGCCCGGCCAACCGCCGCGGCCGCACCAGGATCGTCGCGCCACGCCTCGACCTGTGCCGCAAGCGTTGCGGCATCTGCGGCGCATCCACCACCGGCTGCCGTGATCAGGGCGGCTTGGGCCGGCAGGGGCGTGGCCAGCACGGGCAATCCAACGGCCCAGTACTCCCACACCTTGGTGGGGACGACATCGACGAAGGCAGGCGTTGGTTGGAGCAGCGAAAGCCCGGCGAGGCTCCCGGCGGCCCGCACCCATGCCTCGTTGTAGGGGAGGCGGCCCGCCAGGGTCACCCGGTCCTCGAGCTTGCGGTCTGCGATGAGCCTCCGGGCGTGCGCCTCGTCGGCCACCGGGCCGATCAGATCGAGCGAGACACCCTTGGTGGCGACGACGAGATCGAGCATCGCCGTCAGACCGCGGCTCTCCCTGATGTCGCCGACGTAGATCAGGGCCGGCCGTTCGCCGGCGGGCACCGGGTCGGGAAGCACCGCCGGGTCGGGTCGGTTCGTGACCAGAACTCCGGCGGAGGCAATCACCGAGCGATCGGCGACGAGCACGGCGTCGGCCCACCGGTCGCGTATCCGTTCCCCGACGCCGACGAGGCCGCGGACCAGTGGCCGCAGGATGGTGGGGATCCAACTCCGGTCCGACACCACGGCGCGGTAGTTCTCGTGCACATCGCACACGATGGAACGCCGTCTGCGCAGGAGCGCCGGCAGCAGCACGTGCAGTTCCGGGTCGGGCAGCACCACGACCGGTGCGCCCCGTCTTCTCACCTCACGGGACAACGCCAGCGGACCTGTGACGAACCGGCGCAGCCGGCCCCGCCCCGCGAGGCTGACCACATCTGCCGTGATGCCGGCGGCGCGGAGCACGGCAACGTGGCGGGCGAGGCGGCCGTCGGCGCGGTCGTGCGCCGTCGTGGCGATCAGAACATCCATGTCAGCCGGTCGGCACTTCGAAATCCGACCCCGTCGAGCGGTAGAAGATCCACAGCCCCGGATGTGTCACCGTGTACAGATCGTCGCTGCCGTCACCGTCACGGGCGCCGGCAGCCGCCAGGGCCGGGGTTCGGGGGATCTCCGCCCAGTTCGTGGTCGTGAACTCTGTGCCGTCGGACAGGCCGACCCACCACGTGCGGTTCCCGGCGAAATAGTTGGCGACGTCGCTTCGACCGTCGCCGTCGAAGTCGCCCGAGATGTGCATCGTCCATTCCGGGGTCACGTAGTCGGCCCACAGTGTCGACGTGAAGCCTGTGCCGTTGGACACCGCAACCCACCACGTGCCGTTGCTGGGGTGGAACGAGGCGATGTCTTCCTTGCCGTCTCCGTTGAAGTCGTCCGCGATGTGCGTGTGCCAACCGGTGGCGGTGAAGTAGTCGAGCCACAGCGAGAGGGTCACCTTCGTGCCGTTGGATCGTGCCACCCACCATGTGCCGTTGCTGGGGTGGAACGAGGCGATGTCATCCTTGCCGTCACCGTTGAAGTCTCCGACGACGTGGGACGACCACCCCGCTGCGGTGGAATAGTCGGCCCACAACGACAGGGTGAAGCCCGATCCGTTGGATCGTGCGATCCACCATGTGCCGTTGCTGGGGTGGAAGGAGGCGATGTCGTCCTTGCCGTCACCGTCGAAGTCGCCAACGCGGTGGGCGGACCATCCGCTGTTGGTCGAGTAGTCGGCCCATAACTGGACGGCGAAGCTGCTGCCCGTGGACACGGCGATCCACCATGTGCCGTTGCTGGGGTGGAAGGAGGCGATGTCGTCCTTGCCGTCACCGTTGAAGTCTCCGGTCATGTGTGTCGCCCAGCCGGACTCGGTGGCGTAATCGGCCCAGAGGACATCGGTCGTGGAGTTGGTGGTGACGTAGAAGCCGCTGTCGAACTCGGCGGCGTCATCGAATCCGTTGCCGGTGAAGTCGCCAACCACGAACCCGCTCGGCTTGGGGAGGGATGCGATCTCTGCGGCAGCAGTGGTACGGATACCTGGGAGATCGTCGTAGGCGGCATCCCCCGGACAGGTCGTCACCTGCACGTCACGATGGCCGCTCACCCGGTTCAGCGTCACAACGGTGCCCGCCGGCCACTTCGCCGATCCCTTGCTGGTGACCTCCACCGAACCCGTGGCCGGCAATCCTTCGAGCCACAGTTTCCATCCGACGATCTTGCCGACAGTGGTGAGGGCGGCCGACGTCGGCTGTGACGACTCGTGGCTTCCCATCAGCGCAACCCCGGAACTCAGCGTGTTGAAACCCTGTGAGTGGGCGCCACGCACCGGGAGGTCGATCCCGCCCGCACGCCCCTCCCACACCTGGCCGAACTTGTCGACGAGGAAGTTGTAGGCGATGTCGTCCCATCCCAGTGAGTCGACGTGATAGTGACAGTGGCCACGGATGATGGACGGCACGTCGGCCGCGGTGTACGTGTTGCTGGCCGCCGTGTGGTGCACGACCATCACGTTGATGTCCGAGTAGCCGACCTCTGCATCCGGATCTCGACAGCCGTCATCCCATGTGTCGCGCAGGTTCACGACAACGCCGTTCTCCGTGGTCGTCGTCGAGTTGGGGCTCAGCGTGCCGCCTTCGTCTGCAGACTCGCTCACGCTGGGGATCACCACCACCGTGGGTGTGGTGAACGTACCCATCAGGCGGTATTGGACCGCCGTCGAGCCGCTCCCGGCCCACAGTGGCTCGCTGGCATTGGGCTGCGGTCCGCCGGTTTCCGCACCCTCGATGGCGTCGAGAGGCGTCCACCCCGACCAGCGCCCGCCGGCGTCACGGGTGCGGACCTCGATTGCGACCGGCTGACCGGTCTCCCACCGGATACCTGTCGTTCCGAACTCCGGGGTCTCGACGACGTCCGTCTCCATCCATGCCGTGTCCTCGGTCGGTGTGAGACCCACGGCAGTCTCCGTCTCGCCTTCGGAGAGCGAGATGGTCGGCGCACCAACCGGTGGCTCCTCGGCGGCCGCGGCGGAGTCGTCCTGGAACACGTGCGCCGCTGGGGCCGGCGGTCCAGCCGTCGCCTCGGTTGCGCCAGGGACGGCGGACGATACCGCCGTCAGCAAGGCGACGAGGGACAGGCGAAGGGTGCGGTGATGGGCGAGACCGACCATGCTCGCGAAACCTTAGGCCAAGTCTCAGGTTGTCAAGCATCATCGGGGATCCGCCGTGGGTGCCAACCCGAGGCTCTCCACCAGGAATCCGGTGCCCCACGCCCCATGCATCGTGGCCACGGCGGCCGGGAAGAGGAGAGCTGCAATGTCGCGGCTCCTCACCAGCTCGTAGATCGTGCCCGCTGCCAACCCTGCGGCGTATACGGCGGGGATGACTGCTGCGGCGGCGCCCGCTCCGAGCGCCGCCGAGCCCGCCGACGCCACGAGTCCCACGACGAGCCCCGGGGCGGCGAGCTGTCTCCAGCGAAGCGATCTGGGGTGGAGCCGGAGCATTCGGCGCTTTCCCACCCCGTAGTCGAAGTACTGTCGCGCCAGGCTGCGCAGCGACCGCCGTGGGGCGTATTCGACCACCAACTCGGGATCGAACCACACGGTCTCACCGATCTGGCGCAGCCGGTAGTTCAGCTCGTAGTCCTGGTTGCGGATCATCCGCTCGTCGAAGAGGCCGACGGCTTCGATGGCCGTGCGGTGAAAGGTCCCGAGATACACGGTGTCGACCGGGCCAGGGTTGCCGCCGTACCGGAAGCGGGCATCACCCACCGCCAGCGGCGACGTCATGGCCATCGCGATTGCCCGCTGCGTCGGAGCGCGGCCAACGGCGCGCTGGATACCGCCGACGTTGGCGGCGCCGGTCCGGCGGAGCTCGTCGACAGCCCTCGCGATGTAGCCATCGGGGAGTTGCGCCTGGGCGTCGCAGCGGACGATGACCTCCCCCCGCGCCGCTGCGATGGCGCGGTTGAGCCCGCCGGGAGCGGTGCGGGCGGGGTTGTCGACCAGCCGCACCCGAGCGTCTCGGGCGGCGACCGACTCGACGGCGCGACGCGTACCGTCGTCGCTCATACCGTCGGCGACGACCACCTCGAGCGAGCCGGCGTATGTCTGCCCGAGACACGTCTCGAGGGTGGCCTCGATCGCCGCAGCGTCGTTGCGGACCGGTATCACCACGGAGACAGAGGGAAGCTCAGGCGGCATCGAGGGCGAACGCCTTCTCCAGCCAGCGCTTGCCGGTGCCGTCGAACGGCGGCACACCCGTTTCCACATCGAGGAACAGCCGCGCCGTCGTGGTGCGAGCCCGATCGACGATCTCGGGCGGGTAGCCGAGGGTCCGCTGGTGCTCGGCGAACTCGTCCTCGTCCAACACCTCGATGCGCCCATCGGCGAACCTCACGACATCGAGATCGAGGTCGATCATCGTCACCTTGTCGGCGACCCATCTCGCCGGGGTGGCGATGTCGACGTAGAGGTCGATGTCGTGGCCATCCCCATTCCAGATCGCGGTCCACCACCGATCCTCGGTGATGAGCTTCACATGCAGTCGTGTGGCAACCCGCGGCGGCTCGTCTCCGCGCCAGAACACCATGCCGGGACGGGCCCACAGCCAGGTGCCGTGCTCATCCTCGCCCAGCCGCATCATGCGGAACTGCCAGTGCCGGGCGTCTGGCCATTTGCGAAAGTCGACGTGAACGCTGCTCACGGGAGGGACGCTACAACAGATGCCCGACCGCAGATCGGTCCCCGTGGATTGGTGTCTGGGCCCGACGCTCGAAATGGGGCCGATGCGAAGCGAGTCCAGGAGGGGAGTCTGAGGGGAAGCTCCGCGCCTCCCCTCAGATCTCGTCGCAGCCACTTGTTGCTGCGACGAGCAACAAACGACGGCCCGAAGGGCCGACCAATGAACTCGACCCCGAGCGAAAGCTCGGGGTCGAAACAACTCGATCGAAGCCCGCTTCGATCGAAATCCAATCGAAGCTTGCTTCGATCGAAATCAATCCACCTTCCAGGTGCCGACGGATCGGATCAACGTGTCGATGTCTCCCGGGCCCTTGGTGGCATGGGCATCGACGAGCTGTTGTTGCATCATGGAGCCGTAGGTGGGCCGCTGCACCGAGCGGAAGATGCCGATGGGTGTGGGTCCGTACGGACCGTGCGCCAATCGGCTCAGCGCAAAGGCGACACCGGGGGAGGGATGTGCCGGGTCGTGCACGTGCACGTTGTCGATACCGACGTCGGACACGTTGACCACGGTCGCACCCTCTGGGCCCATCACGACACCGAGCTCTTGATTGGCGCCGAAGGCGAGCGGCTTGCCCGCCTCCAGGTAGATGCGGTTGGCGTCGCGCTCCTGGCGGCCGGTGAGCTGGAGAAACGCCTTGTCGTTGAACACGTTGCAGTTCTGGTAGATCTCGAGGAACGCAGCGCCTTCGTGGGCGTAGACCGCTTCGAGCATGGCGGCGGTGTGATTGCGATCCATGTCGATGGTGCGGGCCACGAAGGACGCCTCCGCACCGAGCGCAAGGCTCACCGGGTTGAACGGGTAGTCGATCGAGCCCATCGGGCTCGTCTTCGTCCGCTTTCCGGGCTCGGAGGTGGGCGAGTACTGGCCCTTGGTGAGACCGTAGATCTGATTGTTGAACAGCAAGATCTTGATGTTGACGTTGCGGCGCAGCGCATGGATCAGGTGGTTGCCACCAATGGAGAGGGCATCGCCGTCCCCGGTGACCACCCATACGGTCAGGTCCGGGTTGGCCGCGGCGACCCCCGAGGCGATCGCCGGCGCTCTCCCGTGGATCGAGTGCATGCCGTAGGTGTTCATGTAGTACGGGAAGCGGGCGGCGCACCCGATGCCCGAGATGAACACATGCTTCTCCTTGTCGACGTCGAGACCAGCCAGGAAGTTCTGGACCGAGGCAAGGATCGTGTAGTCGCCGCACCCCGGACACCACCGCACCTCCTGGTCCGATTGGAAGTCGCTGCGCTCGTAGCGTGTGTCCGTCATGCGCTGTCCTTGGAGTCGAGGATCTCGATGATCTTGCTGGAGATTTCCGCTGCTTTGAACGGCAAACCCTGGACCTTGCTGAGCGAGGTCGTGGGCACCAGATACTCGCTGCGCAGCACCCGCGCCAGCTGGCCCCGGTTCAGCTCCGGGACGAGCACGGTGTCGTAGCTGTGCAAGATCTCGCCCAGGTTCGGTGCGAACGGGCTCAGGTGACGCAGATGGACATGGGCTGCCTTATGTCCACCTTGTGCGGCGTTGTTGACACCTGCCCGAATCGCTCCGAACGTCGAGCCCCACCCCACGACGAGCAGGGAGGCGTCCTCCGGGCCGTAGATGTCCACCTCCGGGATGTCGTCGGCGAGTCGTGCCAGCTTCTGCTCCCTCAACTCCGTCATGAGCTCGTGATTCTCGGGGTTGTACGACACGTTCCCGCTGCCGTTCTCGTGCTCCAGCCCACCAATGCGGTGCTCTAGTCCGGCGGTGCCGGGAATCGCCCATGGCCGCGCCAGGGTGGCTCCGTCCCGCAGGTACGGGAGGAAGTCGCCCTCGGCGTTCGGTCTTCCGGCGAACTCGACGGGGAACCGCGGGAGATCCTTGGCCTCGGGGAGAGACCAAGGCTCCGAGCTGTTGGCGATGTAGCCGTCGGACATGAGGATGACCGGCGTCATGTACTTGACGGCGATCCGGCACGCTTCCATCGCCGCGTCGAAGGCATCGCTCGGCGACTGCGCCGACACGACCGGCATCGGAGCTTCGCCGTGCCTGCCGTACAGCGACAGGAACAGGTCGGCTTGTTCCACCTTGGTCGGCATGCCGGTCGAGGGTCCCGCTCGCTGCACGTTGACAATGACCATGGGGAGCTCGGTCTGGAACGCCAGGCTGATCGTCTCGCTCTTGAGCGCAACACCGGGGCCGCTGGTCCCGGTGACACCGAGATGTCCGGCGAAAGACGCACCGAGGGCAATTCCGACGGCGGCGATCTCATCCTCGGCCTGGAAGGTGCGGACACCGAAGTTCTTGTGGCGGGCCAGCTCCTCGAGGATCGACGAGGCGGGCGTGATCGGATACGAGCCGTAGAACAGGGGAAGATCGGCGGCGCCGGCGGCGGCGATGAGGCCCCATGCGAGCGCCGTGTTGCCCGTGACGTTCGTGTACTCCCCGGGCGGCAGCTTGGCCGGTTCGACCACGTACGTGTGGTGGAACTCCTCGGTGGTGATGCCGAAGTTGTAGCCGGCCTTGAAGGCGGCGATGTTGGCGCCGCCCACCGGGTCGTCCAGGCCGAACTTGTCGTTGACCCAATTGATGATCGGCTCGGTGGGTCGGTTGTACATCCACGACACCAGACCCAGTGCGAAGAAGTTCTTGGAGCGCAGGATGCTTCTGCCCTTCACCCCGGTGTCCTTGACCGCCAGCTTGGTGAGCTCCTCCATCGGCGCCGTCAGCACGTGGTAGCTGTCCAGGCTGCCATCGTCCAGCGGGCTGGTGTCGTAACCGGCCTTGGCGAGGTTGCGCTCGTCGAAGGCATCGCTGTTGATCAGGATCAACCCGCCCTTTCTGAGGTCGCCCAGGTTGGCCTTCAGTGCGGCGGGGTTCATCGCGACGAGCACATCCGGCTCGTCCCCCGGGGTGAGGATGTCCCAATCTGCGATGTGGACTTGGAAGGAGGAAACGCCGGGGAGGGTGCCGGCCGGGGCGCGAATCTCGGCGGGGAAGTTCGGGAGCGTCGCGAGGTCGTTGCCGAACAGGGCGGACGCCGCGGTGAAGCGTGTCCCGGCGAGCTGCATGCCGTCGCCGGAGTCTCCGGCAAACCGAAGCACGACCCGGTCGAGGGTCTCGCGCTCGTTGGGAGCGGTCAGGGTGTCGTCTGGCACGTCGATCATCTCCTCAGGGGTTGCCGCACGAGCCCCCGACTGCGCACATTCCTGCCTGCGTGATGTTGCGGCGTTCTAGCCGGGCCAGTCTATGCCTGCCGGACCGGGATCAGGCGCACCTCGACTGGGCCGCTCGGCCCTTTTGCCGACCCGAACGGCCCTGCGCCGAAACAGTCCCGAGCTCAACCGGGTGGGCGTGGCACGGCCACGATGCCGGCCTCCTCGAGAGCGAGCCCGATCTCGAGCAGCCGGTGCTCGGACCAGGCACGGCCGATGAGTTGGACGCTCGGCGGGGGAGTCCCCGGGATCGCCAGTGGGACCGACAGCGCAGGTAGCCCCGTTTGGTTGACGAGAGCGGAGAAGCAGCTGAGCGCCAGCCGGTATCCCACTGCTTCCCCCTCGATCTCGATGGTATCGATCCCGATCGGCTTGCGCAGCGCGGCGACGGACGGGGTGACGAGCACGTCGCATGCTCGGAGCGCTTCGGTGGCGGTCGAGCGCATCCTCCGTCGCCAGGCCAGTCCCTGCAGGTATCCGTCCATGTCCGCTTCGAGGGCGAGGGCGATTCGCTCGCGCACCTCGGGTCCGTACCGTTCGGGTGTCGCGGCGAAGGCTCTGCGGTGTACTGCCGCAACTTCCGGGTACATCGATTCGGTGACGAGCCCGGGGAAGGTCCACTCGGGCAGGTCGATGCCCACGACCTCCACCCCGGCATCCGAAGCCATGGTGCGGAACGCCGCCCACCCTTCGGCTACCTCGGTCGAGAGCGGCCGGTCGACCCACTGCTCCGGGACGCCGAAGCGCAGACCCGTGAGGCTTGCGGGAGTGCCGGGGAGCTCGACGGGCCGGGGGAGTGACCACGGATCGCTCGCATCGTGCCCGGCGATCGCCCCGTATGCTGTTGCGGCATCGGCGACGCTGCGACCCAGGGGGCCGACGGTGTCCAAGGAGGCGGCGAGGGGTGTGACCCCGGTGAGGGGCACCCGGCCATGAGTCACCTTGAGGCCGACGACCCCACACAACGCGGCGGGAACCCGCACCGAGCCACCCGTGTCTGTGCCGAGTGCCACCGGCACCAAACCGGCGGCAACGGCGGCGCCCGATCCGCCCGACGAACCACCGGGTGACGTCGACGGATCCCACGGGTTTCGCACCGGGCCGAACCAATGGTTCTCGGACGAGAACCCAAAGGCGTACTCGTGCAGACCGGTGCGGCCCACGACGACGGCCCCGACTCGCTCGAGCCGGGCGACGCAGGGCGCCGTCGTTTTGGCCCGCTCGGTCGGGAAGCTCGAGCCGTTCGTCGTTGCGATGCCCGCTTGGTCGATCAGGTCCTTCACTGCGATGGGCACGCCGGCGAGTGGGCCCGGATCCTGACCGGCAGCGACCTGCTCGTCGATCATCGCCGCCCGGCGTAGTGCCGGCTCGCCCATGATCGATGTGAAAGCATTCAGCCGATTCTGTGAGACCGAGATGCGGTCGAGCGTCTCGGTGGTGATCTCGAGTGCGGAGCGGCGGCCGTGCCGCACGTCGGCGGCGACAGAGGCGACGTGTGCGCCCGAGTCACTCATCCCACGTGATCGGCCGGTTGTCCGGGAACACGTTCACCCACAACCGGCCGGGTGGCAGCACCATCGGCTCGCCCTGGGCGTCGGTGAGCTGGAAGAACTCCTCGATCGTCTCGCGGTTCCACGTCCCTTGGACGACCTTGCCGCCGTAGAAGAGGAAGACTTCGCCGCTGCCGACGGTGTCGAGGGCCGGCACCGACGAGCCGGTGGATCCTGATGCGGTGTAGCGGCGGGCGGTGAGGACCACGATGGTGTCGGCGGCGATCTGCTCGCCCTCGCCCTCCTGGTCGACCCATGCGTGCTCGCGGTCGCCGTTGAATCGCAGGTATTGCTCGCCGTCCCAGATCCAATGCACGGTGGGCCAGTCGCCGGACCAGTTGAGGGCGATATCGATGGCGTCCTCGGTGGCCGGCGTCGGCTCGCCGAACGTGAACCACGGCCCGGTCGGCGGCTCGTCCGGTACGTCGCGACCGTCCGCCACCTCGCGGATGGCCACGCTGCTGGCATAGAGCGTGCGCTCGTAGGCGCGGTTCCCCTGGGGGATACGGAACGTGTTGGGCCGGGTTTCGCCGAAGAAGACCACGCCGGAGTTGCGGATGATGCTCTGCACCCACGACTGGGCACCCGAGATCTGGAACACGGCATCGAGCGGCCGGACGAGGGTGGGGTCGGTGGGCCGCCCCGAGCGGACCGGCCCGATGTACTCGGAGTCCGTGTCGTGGAACAACGCGATGAACCGGGTGATGCCCGCCTCCACGATCAACTCGATCATCGCCCCGGCGTCCTGCAGCCCGGACTGAGGGCGGGCGTTGGGGTGGTTGTCGATCTTGACGGCGATGACGCGGCGATCGAGGTTGGCTTCGTCCTCGACCGGCATGCCGTTCAGAAGCGATGGCGCGTTCTCCGGCTGCGTCGTCGTGGTCGCCACGGTCGTCGTCGTGGTGGTGGTCGAGGACGTCGTCGTCTCCACCGGCGCCTGTGTCGTCGGGGCTGCAGTCGTCGTTGTGTCCCCGGCGTCGCCACCGCTGCAAGCAGCGGCGAGCAGAGCCATCACGACGAGAAGGGTGAGGAGACGGAGTGATCTCACGAGTCGGGAAGTGTAGGCGGAAATCGTGGTCGTGCAGCTGAACGCGCACTCGGGCCGGCGAAGATCGGTTGGCCGGTCGCGGTCAGCGCTTGATGCGCGACATCACGTAGCCGTCCACGTAGTCGCCGTTGCGGTACACATATTCACGCAGGGTGCCCTCGACCTCGAACCCACAACTCTCGTAGAGGGCGATCGCCCTGGTGTTGTCGACCCACACGGTCAACCCGAGACGTCTGAGGTTCAGCCAGTTGTCCGCCATGTCTGTCGCAAGATTCAGCAACGCACGCCCCACGCCCTTGCCCCGATGGCTCGGGTGGGTTGCTATCAGATGGACGTCACCGGCATGGCGGTGGCGCGGAACGTCAGGATATGTCTCCATCTCGAGCAGCCCGGCGAAATCATCCTCCACGTCGGCTGCCCAGCGGTAGACCCCGTCGCGCGGGCTGAGCCGCTTCCTCACGTCCTCGAGCGTCGGATGGGGCAACCTCATCGTGCCGGCGAGGAAGTCCCAGTCGTCGAACATGTCGCGCACGGGCGCAAAGTCGCTCTCGGAGAGCTGCCGCACCGCGATCTTCGTGGTCCGTCCGGGCATTCGGTGAGTGTACAGAAACGACCTTCGGCGTCCTGGCACCATCGGGGGTCTCGGGAACCTGTCCGCCGGGCCGTTACCCTTCCACGGTGGCCGACGCCAAGCATTGCTCATCGACACCGGAGCGTGTGGCCGAGCGCCTCGCCTTCGTCCGCTCCGAGCTGGCTTCTATGGGCGATCCCGACGATGCCCGGGCGATGGCGGCCTACATGAAGACCGGCATGCCTTTCTACGGCGTCAAGAAGCCGGGACGAACGCCCATCTTCAGGGAAATGCTGCGCCGCTTCCCTGCAGAGACGCGCCAGGAGTACGAGGCCGCCGTGCGGTCGCTGTGGCGGCAGCCACATCGTGAGGAGAAGTACCTCGCGATCGGCGTCGCCGCCCACTACGACGACTACGTCACGCTCAGCAGCGTTCCGCTGTACCGCAGCATGATCATCCAGGGGGCTTGGTGGGACTTCGTCGACGCCATCGCTGCAGATCTGATCGGGCGGGTGCTCCTTCGCCAGCGACCGGCGATGTCGGGGAGGCTCGACCGGTGGATCGATCACGAAGACATGTGGCTGCGGCGCACTGCGATCATCTCGCAGCTCCGCCACAAAGCCGATACCGACGAGGAGCGGTTGTTCCGCTTCTGTTTGGCCCGAGCCCACGAGCGCGAGTTCTTCATCCGCAAAGCGATCGGTTGGGCGCTGCGGGAATACGCCAAGACCGCACCGGACACCGTGACGGAGTTCGTGCTGGCCAACCGCGACGCATGGTCCGGGCTCACGTATCGCGAGGCGACGAAGCACCTCGACGTCCCCGCCCGCTGATCCCCCCCAGGGTGAACCAGCGCCCCGGCGTGTTCCCTACGATTGGGCTCATGAGTGTGTACGACAGCAGCGACGAGGCACGCCGCCGGTGGAACGAGCGATACACGGAGAAGGGCTACGTGTGGGGTGTCGAGCCGAACCGGTTCGTCGCGGAGCATCTCACCGGGCTCACACCGCGCAGAGTGCTCGATCTTGGCAGCGGTCAGGGGCGCAACGCCGTGTGGTTGGCCACGGGAGGTCACACGGTGACGGCCGTCGATCTATCCCCGGTTGCGACGGCGCAGGCCGAGGAATTGGCCAGGCAGGCCGGCGTCGAGGTCACTTTCATCACCGCAGATCTGACGACGTGGGAGCCCGAACCCGGCGCCTACGACCTGGTGCTGCTCTCTTATCTCCAACTTCCCGGCGCGTTGCGGCGCTCCGTCCACGCTGCGGCCGTGCGTGCTGCCGCACCGGGCGGCACCGTGTTCGTCATCGCCCACCATCGCGACAACCTCGTGAGGGGTCATGGAGGACCACCGTCGCCGGAGGTCCTCTTCACCGAGGCGGACCTCGCCGATGACTTCTCCGCCCTCAGCATCATGACCCTCGAGGAGGTCGTCCGGCCGGTCGATGGCTTCGACGGCGAGGCCGCCGAAGCCATCGACGTGCTGATGATCGGGATGAAGCCGGCGGCGTGAGCGTTGCTCACAACCAGCCGATGCGACGGGGCGGCCAGTAGCGGGCACGCACGGTCCAGGGCACCTGCGAGACGGGGAGTGGACCGACTCTCCGGCTGTCGCCCGACGACCGGCGGCGCTGGTCGCCCATGACGAAGATCTCGTCGCGCGCCACGTGCCACACGCCGTCATCGGCGGGATCGGGCTCCGCCCACGGTTCGGGCAGGACGGCCCCGTCGATCATGGTCGTCCCTCGGTCGATCGTGACGGTGGTGCCGGGCAGCCCAACGACCCGTTTCACGAGCTCGAGATCGGGCTGGCTGGGGTGGGGATATATGACGATGTCGCCCAGGAGGAACGTCGCACCGGAGCGGCGGGCGAGGACGTAGTCACCGGGGAGCAGTGCCGGTCCCATCGACTGCTCGGCGATCTCGTAGCGCCGTGTCCGCCGTCTCTGTTTCTGTAGCCATGATGTCAGAGCTAGCGATGCGGCGAGAGCGCCGGCGACGCACAGGGATGGTCGGTGGCTTTTCACGGCGGCGAGTGTACGGCCGCGATCCGGCCGCACCGGTCGGTGTAGGGTCGGCGCGTATACGAAGGACGATCTGGAGGTGACCGTGGGTCTCTTCAAGCCGAAGCGTGTGGCCCATGCCCATTGCGACCTGTACTGCGGCGTTTACGACCCGGCACAGGCGATGATCGAAGCCATGTCCGTGCTGAAGGTGGCACAGAAGTATCAGGCGTCGGACGACGAGGTATTCCGCGCCCGCGCACTGGCGATCAAGGAGGAGCGGGCCGAGGACGTCAAGCACCACCTCATGGTGTTGTGGGCGGACTTCTTCACTGCCGACCACCGCGCCGAGTTCCCCGAACTCGACGATCTCTTCTGGCGTGCCATTCATCAGGCGGGGACCGCCAAGAAGACCGTCGATCCCGCAGACGGGCAGAAGCTGATCGATCTGATCCAGGAGATCTCGGACATCTTCTGGCAGACCGAGAAGGCGAAGGACATGGGGGTCTACCCGCCGGCCTGATTCGGCGTTCGAGAGGGGATGCCCAGCGCTTCCCCCTTCGAGCATCCTCGCGCTCGCGCCTCGCTTGCCGCCGCCGGCGACGGTGCTCTCGAGGGTTCAGACGGAGGATCTGAGGCGTTCCGGAGGGCCGAACCACCGGAACAGGAGGGCACCGCCGCCGAAGGCGGCTGCGGCGAACGCGGCGGTGCCGAGCAGTACTGCGGCGAAGGCGGCGATCCAGCCGTTGCCGAGCAGCGCCGTTGTCCCGGCGGCGACGACGTACGCCGCAAACGCCCCGGCCACGGCCATGGGCACCGCTCGTACCGAGGGCTCGACGGCGGCGGCGAGGCCGCGGCGGGTCGTGGCGCCGCGATACCACAGAACGCCGAGCGCAATCGTGTAACCGCCGAGGGCGAGTGTCGAGGCGAGTGCGACCCCTTCGAGCCCGAACTGCCCCTCCAAGATGAAGAAGAGGGGGATCGCAAACACCGTTGCGATGGTGCCGACGATCACGGGAGTCCACATGTCCTTGGTGGCGTAGAAGGCTCTGGTGAGGATCTGCAAGCCACCCCAAATGGGGATGGCGAGTGCGTAGAAGAACAGGCCACGCGCCGTGAAGACGGTGTCGGTTGCGGTGAACTCATTACGCTGGAAGAGCGTCTGGATCACCGGCTGGGTCAATGCCACCAGC
Source organism: Acidimicrobiia bacterium (assembly GCA_965216945.1). GTDB lineage: Bacteria > Actinomycetota > Acidimicrobiia > Spongiisociales > UBA5794 > DATHZQ01. The sequence goes on from CBDCGU010000003.1 coordinate 2,992,046, forward strand.
AACGCCGTCGCCGCCATGGACAGCACGATCACGTAGCCGAGTGTGCGGTTGATCGTGGCCCGCATCTCGCCGATCTTGCCCTCAGCGAACAGTCTGGCGAGGAACGGGTAGGCGGCCACGCTGGCCGCCTGGGCAATCACACCCACAGGCACCAGCATCGTCCGTCTGGCGTACTGCAGGTGCGTCTGGGTTGCTTCCCCGACACGGTTGCCGAAGATGGACATGAACGTCTCGTCGAGCACGACGATCGACTGCCCGAGCATGAGCGGCAGCGCAATGGTGAGGTACTCACGCAAGACGGGATGCGCCCATGGAGTTCCGGCGATCCACCGCATGCCGACGCGGCGGGCTCCCCACCACTGAAGGGCGAAGTTGCCGACGAAGGCACCGACGACGGCACCCCAGATGAACCCTTCAGGGCCTGGTGCATCGGTGAGCACGGCATCGGCAACACCGCCGACGATGATGCCGAGGTTGTAGATGATCGGTGCAAGCGTCGGAATCGCAAAGATCCCCTTGGCGTACTGCACGGCCGTGAAGAGGGCGCCGAGGACGAAGAAGATCTGTGCCGGCAGCACGATGCGGGTCATCCGTATCGTGGCGGCGAGTTGCTCGGGGGTGAAGTCGGGGTAGATACGTTCGACGACGAACGGCGTCGCAATCCAGCCGAGAGCCACGAGCGCAACGATGCCCACTGCGATCGGTCGTAGCACCGCGGTGAGCGCCAGCCAGCCGCCCTCTTCGTCGTCCTGAGCCAGGTAGCGGGAGAAGATCGGGATGAAGGTGATCGAGAGGAAACCGCCGGCCAGGAGGTAGTTGAGGAAGTCGGGCACTCGAAAGGCCGCAACGTACTGGTCGGTGATGCCGCTCGCCCCCAGCAGCGAGGCGAAGATGATGTCGCGCAGTTGCCCGAGCACGCGAGACAACAGGACGCCACCCGACACGATCACGGCCGCGGTGCCCATCCGCCGGTTGAGCGCGCTGGTCATGGCGAGGACGGTAGTGGCGAACCGTCACATCGCTCGGCTTCGAGTCGATCGAGTTGGATGCGGACGATCGGCGGAACGAAGCCCCAAACCGACGCCTGCTGTCAGCCGTCTGGCGTCGCGGCTACGCCAGGTCGCGGGTGCGCAGGATCCACGTCGTGATCGCAGCGCCGATCGCAAAAACGACCAGGGCTTTGGCCAGAGCGCCAAACGTGCCCTGCTCGACGTTTCCGAGTGCGAAGCTCAGATCGATCGACTGGATCTCGTCCGGAGCAAGGTCGACGAAGGCGCTGAACCCGATGCGCCACGGCGACAAGCTAGCGAGAGCACCGACCGCACCGGCGACGGCGCCCTCCCAGAGGAAAGCGAACGCGAGACCCGCGAGGGTGGCCCTCTCGGTGAGATAGCCGAGCGGGGTGAAGACTGCGGCGTATGCGGTGACGGCGATCCAGCCGCCTACGAGCAGGGGCAGGACGTAGCCCCAGTCGCCATGGCGCAGTCCCATGGCGATTCCGAGGGCGAGCGCCCCGATCGCGACCACTGCTCCGGAGGCAACGATGGCGCCGGCGATCTTGGCGACGGCGATGGCCGTCCGGCTGATCGGACGCAGCACGATGAACGACAGCGTCTGATCCCGCCGTTCATCGCCGAGCGCCGACGCCGACAGGATGAGCGTCACGACCGGGACGACCACGCTGAAGAAGAGGCCGACCGTGATACCGGTAAACGTCTCGACTCGGGAGGAGCTGGTGGCGCGTGCGGTCGAGAAGTACACGATGACGCCGGGGAGCACCGCCAGGGCCCCGAGGCTGAGGAGGCGACGCAAGCCCAGCACCTGGGTCGTGGTCATCCGAACGATGACTGTTGCGGCGGTCATCGGCGATGCACCAGGTAGCGGAACACGCTCTCCAACGAGTCGTCCTCGGGGAGGAAGGCACGCAGGCGAATGCCGAGGCGCTCGGCCACCGCCGGCACCGCCGAGCCGAGCGTGCGAATGTCGCTGGTTTCGATGTGGACCCCCCGATCGTCGAGCTCCAGTCCGGAGATGCTGGGGAGGTCGAGCAGTGCGGCGGCGAGCCTACGCGGATCGTCCGCCTCGATGAGGACTCGGTACGGGATGTCGGCCATGGCGCTGCGAATCGCCGTGATGTCGCCCGCCGCGGCCAGCTTGCCGTCGACCATGGCCAGCACGCGGTCGGTCATTCGCTCGACCTCTTGCAGCACGTGGGACGAGACGATGACGGTGCGTCCCTCATCGCCCAGCCTGCGGAACAAGCCGATCAGCCGCAGGCGCTGCACCGGGTCCGTGCCGTTGAGCGGCTCGTCGAGCACGAGCACCTGGGGGTCGGTCACCAATGCCGCGGCCACCTTGGCTCGCTGCCGCATGCCCTTGCTGAATCCTCCGACTGTGCGGTCGGCGGCTTCGTCCAGCTCGACCAGGGAGATCGCCCTGGTGGCTGCGGCGTCGGCGCCGTCGACGCCCGACAGCACGGCGGCGGTTCGCACCAGGTGGCGCGCGGTGAGAGAGGCGTAGACGGCACTTTCCTCCGGAACCAGCGCCATCAGGCGATAGAGCTCGTGATCGGTACGGGGTGTCCTGCCGAGCACACGGATCGTGCCCTCCGAGGGCAGCGCCAGCCCCGTGAGCATGCGCAGCAGAGTCGTCTTGCCGGCTCCGTTGGGCCCGAGCAGTCCGGCGACGCCCGGTCCGAACGAGCACGACAGGTCGGACACGGCGACTTTCTGCCCGAACCATTTCGACACGCCGCTCACGGCGACGGTCGGAGATGCCACGTGTGCAGGGTCGTGAGTGGTTGCGGAGGTCGTCACATCAGGCTCCGGTAGCGGCGCACCGCGGCGAGCATCGAGGCGACCGCCACCGCCACGATCACGACGAGGGAAACCCAGGGCTCGAGACCTGCCCCCGCCGGCACGGTGTTGCTGGTCGTGTCGAAGAGCCAATCACGGATCACCGACGGATGGTCGGCCAGCGCCAGCGTTGCAGCCCACTCGGTGCCGTTGTTGGAGAACGCCTCGGCCACGCCGGTCGACACGAACATCAGCCCCAGATAGATCCCGGTCGCAGGGGCGAGGCGCTTGGCGACCACCGAGACCAAGAACGCCGGAGCTCCAAACGCAAGGAGGTAGGCGAGCGTCGCCGTCAGGATGCGTAGGAGCTCGTCCACATTGGTGATCACCTCTGAGGCGAAGCCGCCGCTGCCCAGGGCGGCGAAGGCGAAGTAGAGGAGCAGCTGAGGCACGAGCATGAAGCCGGCCACGGCGATGGCGAGGGCGCCGCCGCGGGCTCCCAGGTAGTCGAGAACCGTCATGGGGCGCGAGCTGTACACCGCCAGGACGCCGTCCACCCGATCCGGGATCAGGAGCTCGGGAGCGGCCAGGCCACAGAACAACAGCACCGTCCCGGCGGTGATGTCGAAGTAGGTCGCATGGTTGGCGAAGGGAGTGTCCACCAACTCGCCCGCCGCGATCTGGCTGGTGAGGAACACGAGGCCGACGAACACGATGGCCGGCAGGAGCGCGATGACGAACAGCATCCAGGGCAGGATCTTCTTCCGGGCCCTTCGCCGAATGCCGAAGACCCGCCGCACGCCGTCGCGGATGGTGGCTCGGATCGCGGCGCTCCTACCGAGCCGCGGTCCGTCGTGCGGCTTGTAGCCGAGGTCGTAGACGATGCCCTGATCGGTCACGTCCCGACCCCCTCGGCACGCAGGAAGACGTCTTCCAGGCTCTGCGCTCTCGTGCCCATCCGGCGAATGCTGCCGCCCGACCGGGCAACGGCGTCTCGCACGACGTCGTAGGCGTCGTCGGCCGGGATACGCACCGTGAGCGTCTGGCCGTTCACCGTGACGGCCGCACCGGAGTCCTCGAGGACCCGCCGCACCGCCTCCGGGTCGTCGAACAGCTCCAGCTCCACCGTCTCGCTGTCGAGCAATGTGTCCAGTGGGCCCTGGCGCAGAACGGAGCCGCCGTCGAGCATCACCACCCAATCGCATGTCTGCTCGATGTCCGTGAGCACGTGCGACGACGTGATCACGTTGATCCCGAAGCTGCCGAGCCGGCCCACGAGATCCAGCATCTCCTCACGCCCGTCGGGATCGAGCCCTGCCGTGGGCTCGTCGAGCAGAACCAGGTCGGGATCGTGAACGATGGCCTGGGCGAGCTTGGCTCGCTGCTTCATACCGGTCGAGTACTCGCCGAGCTGGCGGAAACGCTCTTCGTCGAGTCCGACGAGCGTCAGCACATCGGAGGCCCGCTGCCTGGCCGCCTTGGGAGGGATGCCCGCCAGCTCGGCGGCGTACACCATGAAGTCCGCCGCGGTCTGCGCCACCGGGAGACAGTCACCTTCGGGCATGTAGCCCACCTGCGCCCGAACCACTGTGGGTTCCCGTTGCGGGTCGTGGCCGAGGACCCGCGTCGAGCCGAGCGTGGGCTCCAGAATGCCGAGGAGGATCTTGATGAACGTGGACTTCCCGGCACCGTTGGCCCCGACGAGTCCGATACGACCGGCCGGGATCTCCAACGAGACGTGGTGGAGCGCTACGACGTCGCCGTAGGCGTGGCCGAGGTTGTCCGTGGCGACGATCCTGTCCATGTTGGGGGGCACCATACGCCCCGCCGGGAGCGGTGCAAGACGGCTCAGGAGTCCGTCGAGGCTCGCTCCGTTCCCAGGGCCCTTCGGGCGAGCCTCTTGAGGCGATCCATGTGGCGCTGCGCCCACTGGAACTCGATGGCAAGGATGGCAAGCCCGGCGACGAGGACGGGCGTCCCCGGTCCGGGAACCACGAGGAGAACGATGCCGATCAGCGAGACCGGGATGCCGATGGCGAGTACGGCGATCCGGCGCAGCAGGCGGTGCGAGGAGGAGGGTTCTGAGCGCTCCGGCCCAGCTTCGACGTCGGTCATGGTCCCTCGAAGTGTACGCATCTGTGCGCAGTAGCTTCTCTGTATGCATCCGATCGATCTCGCCGCTCGCGGGGTGCTGCATCTGCTCCCGCGGCGCCGGCGTGTCTTCATCGACGGCTGGGGGGACCCGGCGTTGCTCGACCTGCTCGACATCACCACCACGGCAGCTCCGCCTCCGATCGAGGTCGTCTGGGAACGCCCCCGGCTGGACGGTGAGGTGCGTCTGCGTCACGGGACATTCGTATCCCCGATTTCCGGCTTGCCGGCGGCAGCCGCGAGCGCCTTTGTCTTGGGGATCGAACGGGAGGCGGCGACGGGCAAGGTGTGCGTGATGCTTCCCGCATGGAACGACGAGGGCTACCTGACGCGTCGCAAGTTCGCTGAGGATCTGGCTGCGTCCGGGATCGGCACGATCCTGCTCGAGGCGCCCTTCTACGGGACCCGCCGATGCGTCCACGGCGGCAGTCCCGTCCGAACCGTGTCCGACTTCGCTCTGATGACTCGAGCCGTGGTCGAGGAAGGCAGGGCGTTGCTGGCGTGGCTGACGGCGCACGACATCGCCGCCGGTGTGGCCGGCTTCTCGATGGGGGGCAGCTTGGCAGCCGCCGTGGGAGCCACCACAGAGCTCCCTGTGGCGGTGGCTCCGCTGGCCGCCGCGCACGCACCGGCTCCCGTTTTCGTCGAAGGTGTGATTAGCGCATCCATCGCGTGGGATGCGCTCGGCGACAACGGCCGGGAGCGGTTGTTCGAGCAGCTGGGCCGTTCGAGCGTCCTGCGGCTGCCGCCGACCCCTGCGACCTCGACGGCGGTGGCGGTGGGTGCGACTCGTGACGGATTCGTGCCTCCCGCCGCCACAGAGGCGATTCACGCCCATTGGCCCGGGTCGGAGATCCAGTGGGTGACGGCCGGCCACGCAACCCTCTTGTGGCGCCACCGGCGGAGCCTCGTGGGAGCGATCATCCGGGCGTTCGAACGTCTGGGGGCGGCACACCTCGCTCCGGGCCGGGGAGACCCGCGCTGAGCCCGCAGGGTGCTGAAAGCGCTCGGGAGCCGGTTCGGCGGACCACGTCGAATCGCGCAGGACACTCTGCTACTTCAGCGGCCAAACCGGCGACAGCCCTGTTCCGCACCCTGGTGGAGGAGCGCCGACTTGCTGTATCAGAGTGCGGCGTGCACTCTCATGTTCACTGCGAGCGATGCGAGGACGAGCAGTGGGTGACTTCACGATCTTCATCAGCCACCGACACGAGGATCAGCAGGCCGCTGCGGTGATCAAGGAGGAGATCGGCCAGTTCTCCAGCGGTCTCGATTTCTTCATCTCGGGTGAGAACATCGTCCCGAGCGAGGACTGGCGTGAGCGGATTCGTACGGAGTTGGCGACCAGCGACTTGCTTCTGTTCCTGTACACGGGCTCGGCCCACCATTGGGATTGGTGTCTCTATGAGGCCGGTCTGTTCACGAGTCTCGACGAGGCCGCTGAGCCCATCGTCTGCATCCACAACGTCGACGATGAACCTCCGGCTCCGCTGACGAGTCTCCAGGCAGTACCGGCCCGGCCCGATGCCGTCGGGCGCTTCATCGATCAGCTGATCAGGACGACCGAGCTCACCGAGTTGGATTCTGCCTTGAACGATCGTGTGACCGACGAGCAGATCGAACGATCGGCTCTTCGCATCTGCGACCAGTTCTCGTCGAAGGTCGATCGCTACTACGCCTCATATCGCATCGACATGATGTTTCCACCGGACGCCGACCTGGAAGTTGGCATTCCCGAGACAGCGGTGGTGAGCGCCAGCGGGGCGACACTCGCGCTCTTCGGCCTGGGCGACGGCCAGCACGAGTGGCGTGCGCTGATCGCCGACCATCTCGTACAGCCGGGGGGTGAGAAGGCTGCGTGGCTGTCCGAGTTGGATGCCGCCTTCTTGAATGCGACACGACGCCGGGTTGTGGCTCCGACCACCCGCACGTTCCGGGCGTACGGCGGCGCCCGGATCTTCCGTCCGGAGCTCTACCGCCTCGATTTTGCCGGCGGTCGCCCCGTGTCGGCCGTGGTGGTCGTCACAGAGGAGGTCGCACCGACCAAGGTCGGCGGACCTGTCTTCAACTTGCTGCGGGTGTCGGAGCGATACAAGGCGGAGGTCTTCGACCCCTATCTCCGGGCAGATGCTCGCCTGTCTGACGACTTCATCCACAACGTGCGCGAGGCCATGGAAGGCATCAAGGTGGAGGCGAAGGCACTGGGGACGTTCGATGCCGGCGTGCTGGAGGAGAGCTTTCCCGACCAGGGGGTGCGAGCTCAGCTCGACCAGATCAGCGAGCGTTGGGACGAGCACACGGCTGCGCTCGCCACCGCCCTGGAAGCACAGGATTCTGACGCCGCTCTGGAGTCGTTGCGCCGCCTCCGCGACGCCAACACCGACTACCGCCGGATCACCGCGGCACGGTACGCCGAGTTGCTGGCAGCGCCTCCCCCGTGATGCTGCCGGCCGCTCGTTGGCCGCTGGGGTGCGAGACGTCGTAGCCTGCAGTCTTCGATGGAGACCGTGCTCGCCGTACTCGCCGCCGCCGTAGCCTCGGCGTTCGCCGTCGACCTGAGCCGCAGCGCCGTGCAGCGGCCCCGTCTCCACGCCAAAGTGTGGGCCGTGGCCATGACCTTCTTCGCCCTCGCCACGTGGGCGCTTGCTGCGGGCCTCGGCCTCGGCTGGACCGTGCCGATCTTCCGTGCGTTCTACTGGCTGGGAGCGATCGCCAACATCCCCCTGCTTGCCGCGGGCTCGGTGGCGCTCAGCGCGGGGGAGACGTGGGGAAGGCGGATGGCGGCCGTCGTTGCGGTCTTCATCGCTCTCGGTGGCGTCGTGACGCTCCTGGCGCCACTGAACCAGCCCGTTACCGGCGTCGCGGTCCCAGAGGGCTCCGAACTTTTCGACTTCACGGTGGAGATCGGCACAGTGACGGTTCCCGGGCCCCGGGTCTTCGCCGTCGTTGCGGGCTCGGTGGGAACGCTGCTCATCGTCGGCTTTGCGGCGACATCGGCAATCCGAGCGTGGCCCGGCAATCGCCGGCTCTCGCTCGGCAACGTCCTCATCGTCGTTGGTGCGCTGGCCCCGGCATTGGGCGGGTCGTTGACGGCGCTCGGCGAGGGCGGCGGCTTGGCCGTTTCGCTCCTCGTAGGTGCCGTGCTGCTCTACGCCGGGTATCGCGTGGCGGTTTCTGCGCGTGCTTCCGGTGCGCCTCGTGTCTCCGCGTAGTTGGTGAGAACGATTCCGGCGAGGATCAGCAGTCCACCGATGACGATGCCTGGCTGCAACTGCTCGTCGAGCAGCAGAATCCCCCCGGTGATACCGACGAGCGGCACGATGTAGCCCACCAACGCAGCCTTCGTCGTGGAGACATGACGGAGCACCCAGTAGAACAGCAAGAACGGGACCACGCTGCCGACGACGGTCAGGTAGCCGATCAGCGACCAGCCCCATGCCGTCAGATCGCTCGGGATTCCCTCCGCCACGAGAGCCAGCGTCACAATCAACGCACCCCCCATGGCGAACTGCATCCAGGTGAGATCCGTCGGGTCATAGGTTCCCGCCCTCTTCTTGGCCAGAACGCTGGCAAACGAGATCGAGACAACCGCACCGATCGAGAGAGCGGCGGCGAGCAGGGGCCGCCCGCCCTGGTCGAGGCCGCTGTCGCCCGAGGCCAGCAAGAACGCAACCCCTGCGAACGCCACGAAGAGCCCGGCGATCTTCGTCGCATGGAGCGGTTCGTCGGGGAGCAGGAAGTGGGCGATGGTTGCGGTTCCCAGGGGGATCAGTGCCACGATCAGGCCGACGAACCCGACGGAGGCGTACTGGTAGGCGAGGGTCAACATGACGAACGGCGTGGCCAGTTGGAACACGGCGGCGACGAAGCCCGTCTTCCATACGTCCCGGCTGCGGGTGATGCGCCCGCCGCGGACGCGGATGATGGCATAGAGGAGGAAGGCGGCCAGGATGGCCCGGATCGCTGCCATCCCGATCGGTGGCACGCCGGCCCCGAGGGCCGCCCGCGTGGCGACACCCGCCGAACCCCACGCGAGGGCTGCCCCTCCGATCGCTGACCAGATGCGTGCCTGCACCGGCGCAGGGTAGGGGTCGTTCGGAGAGCAACGGTCGATCCCGAACGGGGCGGCAGGGGCGCTCACGGATCGTGCGGCGCCGTCCTGCGGTGGCGGATTCGACCGGCTCTCTCGTGAATCAGTCGGGCAGGACCCAGCTCAGCACCGTGCTGACGATGCTGATCACGATTGCTGCGAGGAGTGCCGTGACGAACTGCTCACCGAATCCGTCGCCCACCGACAGCGGGTCGGAGATGGCCGCCGTGATCATCACCATGACCGCATTGATCACGAACGTGAACAGTCCCAGGGTGGCGATGTTGATCGGCAGCGTCAGGAGCTTCGCCAGCGGCCGGATGAATGCATTCACGAGACCGAAGATGGCGGCCACGATCACGAGGTCGAGGAAACCGCCATCAAAGTCGAACTTGGGGATCACGGCCGCGGCGACCCAGATCGCGGCGGCATTCAGCACCAGTCTCCACACGAGCTTCATGTGCGTGCTCCTCGCAAACGTCGTTGGCGCCGACATTCAAGCAGCGCAGACCGATCCGACGGCATCATCGGGAGGACGGGTCAGCGGCTGTGGCGCGACCGCCAGCGCCGCAACGCATAGTCCCAGATCGATTCGTGCTGGCGGGGTACCGGATCAGACACGGGTAACTCGTCGTTCGCTGCCCGCGGATCCGCCGGCCGCGGGGGCGTCTGTTGCGATTCTGCGGCTTGCGTTTCCCGCAGCTCGGCGAGACGCTCCCGCAGGAATCTGGCCTCCGTCTCGGCCTTGGCGGCACGCTCTCTGGCTGCGGCGAGCTGCTGACCTGCATCATGGAGGTTGCCGAGTTGCATGAGCATCTTGTCCCACGCCTCGATCGGCACGAGCATCGTGCCGGCCCGCGGCTCATCGGTGCTCGCCGAGTCGAGAGCTGCGGAGACGCTCGGTGATGCACCGGTGGACGCAGCCTCGGCGGTGGAGGCCCCGCTCGGGCTGGGAGGCTCCGGCTGGGCTCCACCGTTTCCCATCCCGGCGAGCAGCGTGCGGCCTTGGGCCCTGGCCCGCTCGACGACGCTCTCCAGCCGCACGAGGCGGCGGAGCCCGTCATCGGCATCGATCACCATGCTCGGCACTGCACCTCGCTTGCCCCACTTGCGCAGTGTGTCGATCGGGACACCCGTGGAGCGGTGTGCCTGTCGCAGCGTCACCCACCCTGGGCTGGGTGGCATCGCTCCCCGGGCTTGCACCTGCCGCCGTTGGCGGATGGCTTCGGTCTCCCAGAGGAACGCTGCGTCATCGGTACTCATCCCCGCCATCATACGAACCGGACGCCGCACCGGTGCGGTTCCTAGGATGACGGCGTGAGCGCTCCCCCGGGCCCTGCGAATGTTCCCAGCGAGGATGACGTGCGTGAGCTGGTCTCCCGCATCGTCGATGCGGTGCTCGATGACGATCCAATGGCGGTGCCAACGGCGCCCCCGGCGGAATCGCCCGCCACGTCACCCGCCCCGGCGCCCGCAACCACGCCGCAAGGGCCCATCGCCATCGGAGCCGACCACGGCGGCTATGCCCTCAAGGAGCGTCTCGGCTTTCGCTTGAAGGAAGCCGGATACGCCGTGGTCGACTGCGGCACGCACTCCCACGACGCGGTCGACTATCCCGATTTCGCCCACGCCGTCGCCGAGAAGGTTGCTTCCGGCGACTGTGCGGCGGGAGTCATCGTGGACGGCGCCGGAATCGGCTCGGCCATGGCCGCCAACAAGGTGCCGGGAGTCCGCGCCGCCCTGTGCTACGACCTGTCGACCGCACGCAACAGTCGTGAGCACAACCACGCAAATGTGCTGACTCTGGGTGCGGGGCTCGTCGGCGATGGGTTAGCGTGGCAGATCCTCCAGGAATGGCTGCGGGTGCCGTGGGGCGGCGATCGACACGCCCGCCGGGTCGACAAGATCACAGCCATCGAACAGCGATACACGAAGTAGCGACATGGACCGACATCAGCTCATCGAGGCCGTCACCCGGGAGGTGCTCGCCGCCCTCGCCGCCGGGTACGACATCTGCAGCACACCGGAGCAGGTGCGCAGCGTGGTGGCCAACGGGGCGGACCGGGTGGCGTTCCACGGCTCGGCGGCCGACGTTCCGCTGGATCTGGCGCGTTACATCGACCACACACTGCTCAAGGCCGAGGCGACCGCCGCTCAAATCGACGAGCTGTGCGACGAGGCACGCGAGTTCGGTTTCGCCTCCGTGTGCATCAACCCGACGTGGGTGAAGAGGGCGGCCATCCGTCTCCGCGGGAGTGGAGTGCCGGTGTGCACCGTCATCGGCTTTCCCCTCGGCGCCACGACACCGGAGATCAAGGCGATGGAAACACGACGCGCGTTGCGCGACGGTGCGCGCGAGGTCGACATGGTCATCAACATCGGGGCGCTGAAATCGGGTCAGCACGACCTGGTCCGAACCGACATCGCCAAAGTGGTCGATGCGGCCCACGAGGCCGGTGCGTTGTGCAAGGTCATCATCGAAGCCGGGCTGCTGACCGACGAGGAGAAGGTCATCGCCAGCTCGCTGTCGAAGGCGGCCAAGGCCGACTACGTCAAGACGTCGACCGGGTTCCTCGCCGGTGGGGCCACGGTGTATGACGTGGCTCTGATGCGAGAGACGGTTGGGCCCGACATGGGCGTGAAGGCTTCGGGCGGTGTGCACACGGCCGAAGAGGCAGAGGACATGATCGCAGCGGGTGCCACCAGGATCGGGGCGTCCGCCGGCGTGCAAATCGTGAGCGGCACGGAAGGAGCTTCGGGTGACGAGAGGTATTGAGCTGCGGTCGTTTGCGTTCCTCGACAGCCTGCAACCCCAATACGCCGCCTTTCTCGGGACGATCGCCCAAGGGTTCCTGCCGCTTGCGGGGGATGCCTCCCTGTGGGTCGAGGTGGCTCCCGGGATCGAGATCAATGCGCTGAGCGACATCGCCCTCAAAGCGACGGCCGTGAAGCCCGGCCTGCAGATCATCGAGCGCTACTACGGAGTGCTCGAGGTGCACTCGCCCGACCAGGCCGAGACCCGCGCCGCGGGAGCAGCCATCCTCGATGCGATCGAGCACACCGAGTCGGAGCGCATCAAGCCGCGGATCTTGTCGTCGCAGATCATCCGCCGGCTCGATGATCACCATGCCCAGCTCATCAACCGCACCCGGCACGGGCAGATGATCATCCCTGGCCAGACTTTGTACGTGCTCGAATGCGAGCCTGCGGCGTATGCGTCGCTGGCGGCCAACGAGGCGGAGAAGGCCGCAGAGATCAACGTGCTCGAGGTGCGCAGTTTCGGATCCATGGGCCGGGTCTACCTCGGAGGCGAGGAACGAGACATCGATGTCGGCTGGCAGGCTGCGGTGGCCGCCCTCGAGGGCATCGATGGGCGGGAAGCCAACAAATGACCCGTGAGGGCGGGAGCTCTGTCCGGTTCTGGCGCCGGGAAGTGAGCGCAACGAGCGCTCCGACGTCTTCCCGCCGGCCACGCCGGAGTACATGGAATGTCGTGAACAACGTCGAAGAAAGAGGAGATCGAGCAGATGGCTGAAGCCCTTGGGATGATCGAAGCGCGCAGCTTTCCGGCGATGGTCGAGGCGGCCGATGCCATGGTGAAGGCCGCCAAGGTCGAGCTGGTGAGCATGGAGAAGACGGGAGGCGGCTATGTCACGGCCGTCGTGCGCGGCGACGTCGCGGCGGTCAAGGCGGCCGTCGACGCCGGGGTCCGCGGTGCGGAGAAGGTCGGCGAAGTGATCGCCACTCACGTCATCGCACGCCCTCACGTCAACATCGACTCCGTACTCCCGCTGGGTCGACAGGAATCAGCCGAAGAAGACCTCGCATAGCTTCCGTCGCCGCGTTGCGAACGTCCAAGAGAGGAGTGGGCGCATGCACCTAGGCAGGGTTGCCGGCACGCTGGTGGCGAGCCGCAAGGAGCCCCTCATGGAGGGGATGACCTTCCTCGTCGTCCGTCAGCTCGATGTCGACAACGAGCCGACCGGTGGCTATGTCGTAGCGGTCGACGCCGTGGGGGCCGGCGTCGGCGAAGTCGTGATGTACGCATCGGGTAGCTCGGCCCGCCAGACCGAGATGACGCGCGATCGGCCGTGCGACGCGGTGATCATGGCGATTGTCGACATGTGGGACGTCTCGGGTGAGACGAAGTACCACAAGGGCCGCGAAGCGAGCGGTGGCTGATCCCATGCTGACCGACCGTGAGATCCAGGCGATCATCTCCCGAGTGAAGGGTCGGGTGGCGGCGGCCGAGTTCGCCGCCCGCACCGGTCCGGCTCTCGAGGCGGCCGAGAGTCTCGAGACGTCCGACGTCCAGCTCGGCGACGGTATTCACCCCACCATCGACGAGGCGATCGCGGCGGCACGCCGCTCCTTCGTCGCCTACCGAGAGATGGGTCTGGAGACGCGTCACGCCGTCGTCGATGCCATGCGCGCCGCCATGCTGAGGGAGGGCGAGCGGCTGGCGTACCTGGCATGGGAGGAGACCGGCATGGGGCGAGCCGAAGACAAGGTCGCCAAGAACTTGCTGGTGACGACGAAGACGCCGGGACCGGAGGATCTCGAGCCGCAGGTCGTCACCGGCGACGACGGAATGATGGTGACCGAGTACGCCCCCTATGGCGTGGTCGGTTCCATCACGCCGACGACCAACCCCACCTCGACGATCATCAACAACTCGATCGCGATCGTCGCCGCGGGCAACTCGGTGACGTTCAACGTGCATCCCAATGCACGCAGGGTCTCCGTGGAGAACATTCAGATGCTCAACCGAGCCATCGTTTCCGCCGGCGGTCCCCAGGACCTGATCACCGCCACGCCGCATCCCACGCTCGAATCCGCCAAGGAGATGATGGCTCATCCAGACGTGCGCGTGCTTCTCGTCACGGGCGGTCCCGGAGTGGTGCGCGAGGCGCTCCGCACCTCGAAGAAGGCGATCACCGCAGGTCCAGGCAACCCACCGGCGGTAGTCGATCAGACGGCCGACGTCGAGAAGGCAGGCGCCGATATCGTGCGCGGTGCATCGTTCGACAACAACGTCATCTGCACCGACGAGAAGACGACGATCGTGGTCGATACCGTCGCCGATCGTCTCGTGCAGGCCATGGCGGCGAATGGGGCGTACCGGCTCAAGGAGCACGAGATCAAGCGGCTGGAGCGTGTGATCTTCAAGGAGCTCGGGCCACCCGACAAACCGGGAGTGGTGAATCCGGCGTGGATCGGAAAGGACGCCCGTGTGATCCTCGGGGAGATCGGCGTGACGGCGCCCGAGGCAACTCGCTTGCTGGTCGCCGAGGTGCCCAGGGAGCACAGTCTGGTGTGGACCGAGCAGATGATGCCGGTGATGCCGGTCGTGCGAGTGAAGGACGTCGACGTCGCGATCGACCTTGCGGTGCGGTCCGAGCACGGTTTCCGTCACACCGCGTCGATTCACTCCACGAACGTGGCAACCATCACGCGTATGGCACGAGCCATGAACTGCAGCATCTTCGTGGCGAACGGCCCCAACTACTCCGGGCTGGGTCAGGGCGGCGAAGGGTTCTCCTCGTTCTCCATCGCCAGCCCGACCGGGGAGGGACTCAGCCGGCCGCGCACCTTCTCGCGCATCCGGCGCGTCACCGTGGTTGGGGCGTTGCGGATTGTCTGAGCCGTTGCCACCCGAGCCCGATCCCGCAGTCGGTCTTCTCGAGTTCTCCTCGATCGCAGTCGGGATCGCTGCGGGCGACGCCATGGTGAAGTCGTCGCCCGTCGGCTCGATCTATGCGGGCACGGTTCACCCCGGGAAATACCTGGTGCTGGTGAGCGGAGATACGGCCAGCGTCGAGGAGGCACTCGGCAGCGGTCGAGAGGTCGGTTCGGCGGCCCTGCTCGGCGAGTTGTTCCTTCCCGACATTCATCCCGCCGTGACGGGCGCACTGGTCAACGGATCGCAGAGTGCCTGGGCCGAGGACACGTCGCTGGGCATCGTCGAGACCCAGACCGTTGCCTCCGTGATGGATGCCGCCGATGCCGGTGTGAAGGCAGCTCACGTGGACGTCGGCACGGTACGTCTGGCCGATGGCCTCGGTGGCAAGGGCTACGTGCTCTTCTTTGGTGTCGTGGCCGAGGTCGAGGCTGCGATGGAGGCCGCCGTCGAGCGCGCCGCCGAGCATCTCGTGGCTCAGCGGGTGATCCCTCAGCTGCACGAGTCGATGGCCGAGAACCTCGCCAGGGACCTCCGGTTCCTCGCCAGGGTCGAGGCCCGACCCAGCGAGAGGCGTTGACGTGCAGCTTGGGAGGGTGATGGGAACGGTCGTGGCCTCGGAGAAGGTGGTCGGTCTCGAGGGCGTGCGCTTCCTCGTCGTGCAACCACTCGACAAGCAGCAGGTACCCACGGGGCGTCCGGTGATCGCTGCCGATGCCGTCAACATGGCGGGCCCCGGCGAGCTGGTCTACTTCGTGGCATCACGCGAGGCAGCTGAAGCCTTGGACGAGCGCTTCGTTCCGGTCGACCACGCCATCGTCGGCATCGTCGACGACGTGCACCTGGACGCCGGCACATGAAGGTCGGGCGTGTCGTTGGGACGGTGGTGTCCACGATCAGCGTGGAGCTGTTCGACGGCGCACGCCTGCTCGTCTGCGACCTGGTGGAGCCGGACGGCGGCGCCGGCGGGTACACGATCGCCTACGACGTCGTCGATGCGGGAGTGGGGGAAACCGTGCTGATCCTCGACGAGGGCTCCTCGGCGCGTCAGATCCTCGGGCGTAGCTGGGGCGCGATCCGGGCCGTGGTCGTCGGGGTGGTCGACGACTGGTCGGCAGGGGGCTGATCGCCAACTCGGGGTGAGGTGTCTTCCGCCGGCATGGGGGTATCGTCTCGCCGTACTTCTCGAGCAAGGGAGAGGCGGATGACGAATCGCCTGCTGGCCACCGTGGCGGCGGTCGCGCTCGTCGCTGGTGCCTGCGGCGGCGATGGGAACACGTGTGGCGGAATCGCCGACGAGGCGATCGAGCTCGTCCAGGATCTCATCGACGAGATGGACGAGATGACGCTCGAAGATCTGGCCGCGCTCGACCAGAGCTTCACCGCCGACTTCGAGGCCGGTGTCCAGCAGCTCGTGGACGACGCCGACGGCGCCAACTGCGGCGACGACCAGATGACGGACCTGATTCGCGACAGGGTGGGTGGCTTGACGTCCGATTCGGACGTCGGCCAGATCTTCATCGACCAGTTCCTCTCGGACGACCTGTTCAGCGGGTGAGTCGATGACCTCGTTGCGGCGTGCGGCCCGGACGAAGGCCATGGTCGGGGCGGTGGCCTCGGTGCTCATTCTGCCGGCTTGCACCGGCGATGAGCTGCCCGTGGCCGTGCCGGTGGACGTCGAAACGTGTGACGAGCTGGTCGACGTCAGCGTGCAGCTCGTCGAGGTGTGGGTCGACGTGCTCACCGAAGTGCCGATCGACGAGTTGCTCACGGGCGAGCCACCGCCCGAGTTCGTCGAGCTCGCTGACATCGGTGCCGATCTCGACGAGCGGGCGAGTCGCCTCGGTTGCGACCCGCAGCAGATGAACGACGAGGTCCTGGCGCAGCTCGCCGAACGCGACATGGAGACCGAGGGAGCGGTAGCCGATCTGCTGCTCGAGATCGTCGAGGGCGGCGTTGTGTCCGACCTGCCCCCGCCTCCACCGACTACCCGGGTATCTCCGTGATCGGCG
This sequence comes from Acidimicrobiia bacterium, assembly GCA_965216945.1. Lineage (GTDB taxonomy): Bacteria > Actinomycetota > Acidimicrobiia > Spongiisociales > UBA5794 > DATHZQ01. Next base: position 3,008,774 of record CBDCGU010000003.1, read on the forward strand.
GCGTCTGCCCGAGACGGGAGGCGGCCGCTTCGTCCAGGTACCAGGTGACCGCACCGTTGCCCGCCGCGACCCGCTGAGCCGGGAACGGCTCGCTGCCGTCGATGATCCGGGCAACCATCGACGCCTTCCCCTCGCCCGTGACGATGAACGCCACCTTCCGAGCAGCCCACAGCAGGGGCAACGTGGCCGACAGACGCCAAGTCTGCTTTGCGTCGACCCAATTGGCGACGTAGTGGCGGTCTCGGACATCCAATGCGGCCGTCCCCGGAAACAGCGACGCCGTGTGACCGTCGTCCCCGAGGCCAAGCAGGACGAGTCCGGGCCGCGCCTCCGTGTCATGTCGCTCGAACAGCCGTCGAAGTGTCTCGTCGTACGCCGCTGCGGCGATCTCGGGATCGCCCAAGGTGTAGTCGGGCGCCAGCAGGCGCTCGGCGGCCCGGTCACCGAGGGTGCGGCGCACCATCCCGGTATTGGCATCCGGATGATCGGCAGCGACCCAACGCTCGTCACCCAGCCAGAGGGTCGTCTTGTTCCAGTCGATCGGTCGCTCGGCGAGGAGAGCATACGTGGCCTCCGGCGTCGATCCGCCGGCGAGACCGATCGTGAGGTGCTGCGCTGCCAGCACATCGTGCTCGATCTCCGACGCCACGGCATGAGCCACGTCAGCGGCGGTGGGGTGGATCGCAAGCATTCGCTGACCGTAGCGGAGGCGTAGCGGGTATGCCGGTCGTGCGATCGCCGCGGGTCGCGGCCCGTCCAAGAGGAGATGAGATACTCAACGCATGGCGCGACGGCTGAAGCTCGAGGCAGGGGACATCACGGTGACTGCCCGGTTGGCGATGCCGGTGGAGGGGACCGAGATCGGCATCGTTCTGGCACACGGAGCGGGCGCCGGACAGGACCATCCGTGGATGGTGACGATGCGGGAGTCGCTCGCCGCTCAGGGATTCCCGACGATGACCTTCAACTACGCCTACACCGAGGGCGGTCGCAAGGCCCCGGATCGACCGCCGAAGCTGCTGGCCGTTCACTCCGCCGCACTCGAGCGCATGCTCCGCTACGTCGACACGGTCGTCCTGGCCGGGAAGTCCATGGGCGGCCGGATCGCGTCGCATCTGGCCGCAGACACCACTGATCCGGTGGCAGGCCTCGTGTATTTCGGCTATCCCCTCGTGCCGCTCGGCAAGGGAACCCCTCGACCGACCGATCATCTCGGCCGGATCGGTGTGCCGCAGCTGTTCTTTGCCGGAACCCGAGACCGGCTGAGCCCGCCAGACCTGGTCTCCAAGGTGGCGAGCGGGGCGAAGGACGCCGAGTTGGTGGTCATCCCCGACGCCGATCACTCCTTCGCGGTGCCGAAGCGGTCCGGGCGGACCACGGCTGAGACCTTGCAGGGGCTAGCCGCGACGACGGGGGAGTGGATTCACCGGTCGATTCGGCGGCGTCACCCGGACGATGGCGGAGGCGTGTAGAGGCCGCCGCGCACCCGTCCCTCGAGGAGATCGAGTGTCCAGATCGAAGCCTTCTTCCACTGCAGGCGGTCGGCGAAGTCGACTCCCTCGGCTTGCAGGTGGCCGAGTAGCCCGCTGATGACGTCGCCGTGCGTGCACACCACCGCCGCCGTGTCGCTCAACGACCCCAGGAACTGCAGCTGATCTTCGGGCGCAGCGCCCTCGACGAGCGACGGCTCGTGCGCGACGTCGAGGTCGAGCGCCTGTGCGTACGGGCGCACCGTCTGATCGCACCGTTCGTAATGCGACGAGTGCACCGTGTCGACCGGGAGCTCGAGAAGCCGTTCCTTGATCGTGGCGGCTTGGCGTAGACCCTTGGCCGACAGCGGGCGCAGATGATCTGCCTCCTGCCAGGACTTGCGTTGACCGGCGTGGGCGTGCCGCACCAAATGTACGACGGCGCTCTTCGATCGAGTGAGCTCCCGCTCCGCCCGCATCAGGACGTTGCGATCCCGTGCGTAAGACGTCAAGCGCTTCGCCTTCCGTATCGGCAGCCACTGGATCGCATCGGCCTCCTTGTTCGGCCGGAACTCACCGCCGGTCACCGTGAGCAGCCAGTACCGAACGACCTTCTGCTTGCTGTTGGTTCGGTAACCGACGGCACCGAGCCCGCCGCCGAGCTCGCCGGTGTAACCCGTCTCTTCCTCGACCTCGCGCACAGCCGCTGCCTCATACGTCTCGCCGGTGTCGAGATGACCTTTCGGCAGCGACCAGTCGTCGTAGCGCGGACGGTGAATGAGGAGCACCTCAGTGGTGTGTCCCGCCGTCCGGTGGGCAACGGCGCCCGCGGCCCTGGCTATTTCGAGATCCCCACTCGTCATCGACGGATGTGTTCCTCCGCCTGCTCTCGTTCGAGCGCCAGCTCCTGCATGCGGTTGTGCGTGTGGAGACCCGCAGTGTGCGGCACCTTGGACCACCGGTCGTCTTCTAGGGACCAGGCCAGCGCATCGTCGTTCATGAGCACGTCGAGGATCTCTTCGATCCGAAGCTTGAGCCGCGGATCGATCACGGGTGTCAGTGCTTCGACCCGGCCGTCGAGGTTGCGGGTCATCAGATCGGCCGAGCCGGTGTAGTACACGGCGCCCTCGGAGGGGTCGCCGAACCTGTAGATCCGGGAGTGCTCGAGGAACCGGCCCACGACGGAGCGCACCCTGATCGTGGGGGACAGCTCCGGCACGCCGGGGCGGAGGGAGCAGATGCCGCGGACGATGATGTCGATCTCGCACCCCTGTTGTGAGGCCTCGTACAGCTCGCCGATGATGCCGGGGTCGACGAGGTGATTGAGCTTGAAGAGGATGCGGCCATCGCGCCCTTTGGCGCCCTCCTCGCGAATGCGTTTGGTCAACTTGTGCCGGAGCTTCTTCGGCGCAACCAGCAGGCGCCGGTACGACCTGGGCTCGCCGTAGCCGGTGAGCACGTTGAAGAGCTCGGACAGATCCCTCCCCAACTTGGGGTCAGCGGTGAAGATCCCGAGGTCCTCGTACAGCCGAGCGGTCTTGGGGTTGTAGTTGCCGGTGCCGATGTGGGCATAGCGGCGCAACCCGTCTTCCTCCCGGCGCACGACCAGCAGGACCTTGGCGTGCGTCTTGAGGCCCACGACGCCGTACACGACGTGGACGCCGGCGCTCTCCAGCATCTTGGCCCACGTGATGTTGGCGGCTTCGTCGAAGCGAGCCTTCAACTCGACGAGGACGACCACCTGTTTCCCGGCTCCCGCAGCAGCGATGAGCGACTGGACGATGGCTTCCTCGCCGCCGCTCGCCGGGTCCTCCGGCGCCCAGGTGCGGTACAGCGTCTGTTTGATGGCGAGCACGTCCGGGTCGGCCGCTGCCTGCGCCAGGAAGGCTCCCGTCGAGGCGGCGAAGGACTCGTAGGGATGATGGACGAAGATGTCGCCTGACCGGATGACGTCGAAGAAGTTGAGCGTCGTGTCGACGGCCGGCGTGAGGCGCGGACTCGTACGCGGCACCCACGGTGGCTCCTTCAGGTCGCTGCGATCCATTCCGTACAGCTCGAAGAGCGATCCGAGATCCAGGGGCGCGGTCCTGGTGTACACCTGCTCCTTGTCGAGATCGAGCTCTCGTTCGAGCAGGGCAAGGCCTTCTGCCAGGGCGCCGGGCTCCACCTCCAGGCGGATCGCACCGGCCGAGCGTTGCCGGAAGCGCAACACCGACTCCATCGCCTCCAGGAGGTCGTCGGCTTCCTCCTCCTCGAGGGCGAGGTCGGCGTTGCGGGTGACGCGGAACGCAAACGTCGCCACGACGGGGTGTGCCGGGAACAGGCGCTCGACGTTGTGGGCGATGACCTCTTCGATCGGGACGAACCGTTCCTCGGACAGCCGCATGAATCGGGGCAGGAGCTGTGGCACCTTCACCCGGGCGAATTGCAGCTCATCACGGTGTGGGTCACGGACGACCACGGCGAGGTTGAGCGAAAGGTCCGAGATGTAGGGGAATGGGTGAGCGGGATCGACGGCAAGAGGCGTCAGGACGGGGAACACGTGCTGCTCGAACCGATCGTGCAGTTCGATGATCTCGTCGTCGGTCAGATCGGGGTACTCGAGGATGTGGATGTCCGACTTGGCCAGCAACGGCATCAGTTCGTCGACGAAGAGGCTGTCCATCCGGGCAAAGAGTGCGGCAACCCGCGTGCGGATCGCCGCGAGTTGCTCGCGAGGCGTCATACCGTCGGCCGTCGGCGTGGTCACCCCACCTGCCACCTGGTTGCGGATGCCGGAGACACGCACCTGGAAGAACTCGTCGAGGTTCTGGGCCACGATCGCTACGAATTTGAGCCGCTCCAGCAGCGGCAGGTCGGCATCCTCGGCGATCGCCAGCACGCGTTCCTGGAACGCGAGCAGCGAGAGCTCTCGGTTGATCAGGTTCTCGGGGGCCGGGACCATGGGGTCATCGTATACGAGTCGTCCCGTCTGCGACGAGGCCGAACTGCACGACAAACCGCCGGGGGTAGCCTGCGACCGATGCACCGGCTCGCCCTCGCCGCCTTTGGTCTGCTCACACTCATCGCAGCTGCGTGCGGTTCCAGCGGGCCGGCTGCGCCGCCCGTGGGGACTGCGGAGTTGGTGTGCGGCGGCAACTTCTGCGTGGAATACCCCACCTCGTGGGAGCTCGTGGAACAGACGCCCGAGTTCGTGTCGCTGCGCCACCCTCTCGCCCCCGACGACGTCGTCGCAACCGTGGGCCAGGTCAACATGGAAGGCATCGTCAACGGCGCCGGTAAAGAATGGCCGCAGACGACGGACAGCGTCGTGCGCAGCTTCTGGACGTTGATCGATGGCGGTGGCGCCGAGCTGGCGACGGTCACGCCACTGCAGGACGGCTCCGTAGAGAGCTTTGGAACCTTCGCCGGCGGCCGTCTCTGGTACCGGCTGACCCCGCTCGAGGGGCGGCGTGCTGTCGGTGTCGAGGTCCGCGGCCCGAACTCGAGCTGGGAGACCCACGCCGAGCTCATTCTCGGATCCCTGGTGCTGGCGATCCCGTGATCCAGCCTCCCGCCGGCGTACACTGCGCCGCGATGGAGACCATACGAGTCGTCGGCGGGCACCCGCTCGACGGCGAAGTCGCCGTACTCGGGGCCAAGAACGCCGTGCTGAAGCACATGGTGGCGACCTTGCTGGCCCCGGGCACTCACCAGCTGCACAACGTGCCGGGCATCCTCGACGTGCACATCATGGGTGAGGTGCTGGAGCACGTCGGCGCTACCTGTTCCTTCACCGGGACCACCCTGACGATCGAGGTGCCCGAGCGACCCAATCCAGAGGCGCCGCTCGACCTGGTGCGCAGAATGCGGGCTTCGATCCTGGTGCTCGGGGCACTGCTCGCCCGCTGCGGCGAAGCACGAGTCGCCCTGCCCGGCGGAGACGACTTCGGCTCGCGCCCGATCGACATGCACCTCGAGGGTCTGCGCTCCATGGGCGCCCACTTCGAGCTTCGCCACGGCGTGCTGGAGGGCTCCGCACCCGACGGCCTGTATGGCACCGAAGTGTTCCTCGAGTTTCCCTCGGTCGGGGCCACCGAGAACATCCTGCTGGCCGCCGCCCTGGCGCGGGGTCGCACCGTCATCGGCAATGCCGCTCGGGAGCCGGAGCTCGCCGACCTGGCTGCCCTGCTCAACAAGATGGGAGCAAGGATCGGCGGTGCCGGCACCTCGACGATCGAGATCGAGGGCGTGCGATCCCTCGAGCCGGCCGATCATCGGGTCGTACCCGACCGGCTGGAAGCGGGCACCTATGCGATCGCTGGTGCCATCTCGCGCGGTGCGGTGACGGTGCGCGATTGTGTGCCCGACCACCTCCGCATGGAGATCCGCAAGATGCGCGACGCCGGATGCGACATCGACACCGGTCTCGACTGGGTTACGGTGAAGGGCCCGGATCGCCTCACCGCCGTCGACTTCGCCACATTGCCCTATCCCGGGTTCCACACGGACATGCACCCGCAGATGGTTGCGCTGCTGGCAACCGCAGACGGCACGTCGCTCATCACCGAGAACGTGTACGACGCCCGCTTTCGCTACATCGGTGAGCTGAACCGGATGGGAGCCGACATCCACACGGACGGCTCCCACGTCGTGATACGCGGCGTCAATCAACTGAGTGGTTGCGAAGTGGACGGGTGTGACATCCGTGCCGGAGCGGCCCTGGTGCTTGCCGGACTCGGTGCGGACGGTGTCACCTGTGTGACGAATGCTCACCACATCGACCGCGGATACGACGGATTCGTCGAGAAGCTCGCCGCGCTCGGAGCCGACATCGGTCGGGTCTGAGGGGCAGGTTGCGTGGGTGGGGCGACGTGGCAGGCTTGCGTCATGCACCGCCGCTTCAGCGCCCTGCTCCTCGTGCCGCTCCTCCTCGCACTGGCCGGCGCACCGGCGGCCGCACAGACCTCTGATGTCGTGCGTTTTGACCTCGTGCCGGAGCAGGGCACCGAGTTCCGGTTCGGGGAGCGCACCTACGGGGGATCGATTTCGGTGTCGTGGCATCGCGACGGGCTGGCCGTGGTCGAATCGGTGCCGCTCGACGGCTACCTCGCCGGCATCCGCGAGGTGCCGTTGTCGTGGCCGGAAGAGACGCTGAAGGCCCAGGCCGTGGCGGCTCGCACGTATCTGGCATGGACACTCACCCGGGGCCGCAGCCGCGACGGTGCCCGGTACGACTTCGATATCTGCGCAACGACCCAATGTCAGGTGTATGCCGGTACGGGAGTGGTGCGCACCGACGACGGGCCACGTTGGCTGTCCGCCATCGATGACACCACCGGCGAGATCCTCGTGTTCGGCGGCGAGCCGGCGCAGACCCTGTACTCCTCCAGCGCCGGCAGCAGGACGAGGGCCAACCAGGACATCTGGGGCGGCGATGCGAAGCCCTATCTCCAGCCCGTCGACTCGCCGGAGTCCGGAGTCACGCCGTATGAGCGCTGGGAGCTCGACGTCGAGGTCGAGGCGATGCGTCGTGTGTTCGCTCTCGCCGGCACGCCGATCGGTTCCACGGTCACGGCGGTCTACACCGAGAGCCCGGGGGAGGGGAACGGACCCACACGGCTGGTGGTCGAGAGCAACACAGGGCGGGTCGAGATCGACGCCACACAGGTCAGGAGTCGATTCAACCGGTTCGGCCCGGTGCTGTATCCGGGGCTGTTTCCCGCCACGGCTCCCAACGGCAACCGCTGGCCGCAGGCGTTCCTCTCGTACACGTTCGATGTCGAGTTCGAGCCCGGCGCCGTACGCCCGCTGTCGCCCCTGTTGCCTTCGGAGGATCTTCCATCCGCAGGCACCGTCAGGTTCATCGGCGAGGGTTGGGGGCACGGAATCGGCATGAGCCAGTGGGGAGCCAAGGCTCTCGGCGATCAGGGCACGGGATATGCGGAGATCCTCGGCCACTATTACGCCGGCCTCACTCCGGTCGATGGCGGAGGCGCAGTGCCGGAGGTTGTGGCCGTCGGGCTTGCCTGGGGTCGCGACGACGTCGGCATCACCGCCTCCGGCCCCTTCGAGCTGCGTGCGAACGGTGTCCCGGTGGCCCGCTATGACGGCGGGACGTGGTCGTTTCGGGTTGCGCAAGGCGGCATCGATGCCATCCCGCCGTGGCAGTCCACCCTCCTGTCGAACCTCAGGCCGTGGCCGCGCTGAGCGCCGGGTAGTGGGGTGATTTTCCCTACACTCATAGGAGGAATAGGCTCTCCGTGCGAGTGTTGTTGACCAGGGGCCGACTACGGAAGCAGTGCCGATGACCGATCCAGCCGTACAGAACTCGATCATCGAGGTGGCGTCCCCACAGGACGCCGACTCGGGCGCGATCGACGGTGATAGCGACATCGATCTCGGCATTCTCGAGGAGACCCTCGAGTACATCCGCCCCGCCCTCCAGGCCGACGGCGGCGACCTTGTCCTTCTCGGTACCAACGCCGGCAAGGTGACGATTCAGCTGGTGGGTGCCTGCGGTGGCTGCCCGCTCTCCACGATGACCCTCACCGCCGGCATCGAGCGAATCCTCCGCGACCGCGTCCCGGGCGTAGAGGAAGTCGTCGCGATCTAGCAGGGTGCGGACAATGGGTCGCGCACTCGTAGCGGCGGCAGACGATGTTGATGGGCGGGCTATCGACGCTGCCTGACGAGTGCCAATTGCACCGTTTCCGCACCATGCTTGCCATGTCCCTCCGAGGGCGTCCGGGCGCCACGCAGGCAGGGGGCACGATCCCGGCGTTGCGACCGGCCCGGCCCGCAGAGCGCCGTTCGTGTTTCGCAGAGAGGCCGCCCGCGGTCGGGCTGACGTCCGAGGTCTCGCACCACCTCTAATCTCCGGCGGCATGGTGCGGCCCACGGATCCCTCGACGCTGATCGGACGGGCGCGAGATGGTGATCGGCGGGCTCTCGCTCGGCTCATCACGCTGGTCGAAGACGGAAGCTCGGCGGGAGAGCGGGTGCTGGCCGAGGTGTTCGCCGGCACCGGGAGGGCCTGGACCACCGGGTTGACCGGTGCCCCCGGTGCGGGGAAGTCGACCCTCACCGACGGTCTGATCGGCCAGATCAGGCTGCAGGGCGACGAAGTCGCGGTGCTGGCCGTGGATCCGTCGAGCCCCTTCAGCGGTGGAGCCATTCTGGGAGACCGGGTGCGGATGCAGGGCCATGTGGATGATCCTGGTGTCTACATCCGGTCGATGGCGAGCCGTGGCCACCTCGGCGGCATATCCGAGGGCACGCCGCGGGGTCTCGCGGTGCTCGACGGTGTCGGGTTCCCCGAGATCCTCGTCGAGACCGTCGGCGTCGGGCAGGCGGAGGTCGACATCGCCGGCAAGGCAGACACGACGCTCGTGGTGCTGAACCCGCGATGGGGCGACAGCGTGCAGGCAGCCAAGGCAGGGCTCCTGGAGATCGGAGACGTGTTCGTCGTCAACAAAGCCGACCGCCCCGGCGTCGACGAGACGATTCGAGATCTACGACAGATGTTGGAGCTCGGCGCGGCCAACAGAGTTTGGTGGCCGCCCATCGTGCCGACCATCGCTCGGGACGGCGAGGGGATTGGCGACGTGTGGGAGGCGGTGCAGTCTCATCGCCGTCATCTCACGGAGACGGGACAGCTGGCAGAGGGGCGGCGCATTCGGCTCACCGACGAAGTGCGGGAGGCTGTGGGCTTCACGGTTCGTCGGCGGGTAAACGATCGGCTCGACGACGCGTCCTGGAACCGCCTCGTGGACGAGGTGGCGGCGCGCCGGCTCGATCCATGGGCGGCAGCCCGGCAGATCACAGACCTGTTGGGCTCCGGATAGGAGAACCACTCCCCGACGTTCTTGACAACCTCGGCCGTCTGGAGTCCGTAGGGCATGGCCCCACAGCATCGGTCACCACCAGCCCTGGCCGGTGAGAACTAGGGTGCGTTCTCGGTCCGGCAAGCTCGAGAAGTGGAGCCCACGGTGGAACTCGTCGACTATGCGGTGGAGGGAAGCGTGGCCCGCATCACCCTCAACCGGCCTCCCGTCAATGCACTCAATGCGGCGCTGATCGGCGACATCGACGAAGCGATCGGGATGGCGGAAGACGATGCGATCCGTGCCGTCGTCGTTCACGGTGCCAAGCATTTCGCCGCCGGTGCGGACATCAAACGCTTCGTCGATGCCTTCGAGAGCGCCGGCGACGAGCCGATGGCATCGGGTCTGGGAGCAGTCGTCGGCCGGCTCGAGTCGCTCGACAAGCCGACGATTGCGGCGATCTCCGGCTTCGCCCTCGGAGGTGGTCTCGAGCTGGCGATGGGTGCGGACTTTCGCTACATGGCCGATGATGCCAAGGTCGGCCAGCCGGAGATCCTGCTCGGCATCATTCCGGGCGCCGGCGGCACCCAGCGCCTGCAGCGTCTGATCGGCTACCAGGCGGCCAAGCGGCTCAACATGTCCGGACGTCACGTTCCCGCCGACGAGGCACTCCATCTCGGCATCGCCGACAAGGTCGTGCCCGCAGACGAGCTCGTCGCCACCGCGCTCGCCGACGCTGCGGAATGGGCCGGCGGGCCGACCAAGGGTTACGCCGCCGTCAAGCGGGCGATGGGCGCCGGCTACGGCCAGCCCATCGACGTCGCCCTCGACATCGAGCGAGACGCCTTCAACTGGGTCTTCGGGACGGAGGATGCCAAGACCGGCATCCTGGCCTTCGTCAACAAGGAACAGGCCGAGTTCGAAGGGCGCTGATCGGCCCGCTCACTCGAATCGGGCCGCCAGCCTCCTCAGGTTGCGCCGCCAGATCCCGCGCAATACCGGCTTGGCGAAGAACGCCGCCACCGGTCCGCCCAGCCACCGCGGGAACGCAAGGTGTTCCTCCCATACGAACAACGTGCCCGACGGGGTTTCCGTGAGCCGGAACGCACCGGTTCCCGACACGATGCCGCGATGGTCCACCGCCATGCGCTCCGGCGGTTCCCACGACGTGAACTCCATCACATCGGTCAGCGTGAAGGGGCCCACCCGGGTGCGCACGTCGATCCGGGTGCCGGTACCCGCCCGCTGGTCCCCGGCGAACTCGATCGCCTCGGCGTCGGCCATCCACTCTGCATGGGACGCGACGTCGGCGAGGTCGTCCCACACCTGCGCTCGCGGTGCCGAGATGTGCTGTTCGACGCGGATGTTCGCCATCGTGGTCTACCGAGGCTCGTCCTGATCCCTGAGATAGCGCTCGATCTCGGCGGCGAGATCCTCGCCCGAGACCTCTCTCTGATCCGAGAGCCCTTCGAGCTGCTCGATCAGCGTCTTGACCTCGGGCCGGCTCTCGGCGATCGCGTCGAGTTGCCGAGCTTGCTCGGCGGCCTCGTCCGTCAGCCCGGCGACCGGCAGGTGCACGCCGAGATGGATGGCGAGGCGGTCGATGAGCGCCAGCGCCGCAGCGTGGTGCACCGTACCGAGATAATGGGGGACCCGGGCCCAGAATCCAATGGTCGGGATGCCGGTGGCGGCCACGGAGTGGGCAATGGCGGTGACGGCTGCGGCCGGCACGACGAGACGGCCTTCGGGGTGGTCGTCGTCGGGGTCTACCCTGCTGCGGTCCGAGGCGGTGACGATGGTCGACACCGGTCGGGTGTGCGGTGCGGCCCACGGTATGCCGCCGAGCGAGATGTGCTCCACGACGCCGAACCGCAGGGCGAGATCGGCCACCTCTCTGGCCAGCTGCTGCCAGTTCCAGTTGGGTTCCGTTCCCGTCAGTACCAGCAGGTCACGGCCACCGTGCTCGATCCGCCGCAGCGACATGTGCGGCCATGTGATGTCCTCCATGACGCCTTCCATGAAGGCCACTTGTGGCCGGTTGGCCCGATAGTCGAAGAGGGCGTCGGAATCGAAGTCGGCGATGGTGTCCCCGCCGGCTGCGATCACCTCGGCGGCGCGGGTACCGGCATCGCCGGCGTTGACCCAGCCATCGAAGGCCACGATGAGCACGGGCGCCACCAACGCAGCGGTCTCGTGCAGAACGTAGAGCACCATTGTCCCCTCAGCGTAGGCGAGTCGTTCGATCTCCCGTCCCGCGCCGCCCATGGCAGACTGTCGCCCGTGATCGACCCGGATCTCAAACGATGCCTCGGCCAGATGACCTACGGGGTGAACGTCGTTGCCTGCCGGTCCGACGACGTGACGCGGGCGTATACGAGCACGTGGACCTACCAGCTGGCCTTTGCGCATCCCATCGTTGCGACGTCATCGTCGCCCAAGCACGACACGTATCCGCTCATCGAGCGAGAGGGTTGGTTCACGGTCTCGCTGCTCGCCGGGGACCAGATCGAGCCTGCGCAGTACTTCTCGTATCCGGCCCACCGGTTCCGCAGGGTGGGCGACTACCTGGAGGACGTCGACGGTTTGCCCGTGGTCCGTGATTGCGTGGCGTGGCTGCAGTGCAGCGTCATCGATCGGGTCGAGATTCGCGATCACACTCTGTTCGTGGCCGAAGTCGTGCGAGTCGGTGAGGGGAGGCTCAAGGAGCCGGCACTCACCTACTCGTCGCGCAAGGGTTGGAGGATCTCGGACACACCAGCCCGTCAGCCGGGTCGATCCGTGAGGGACAAGTTGCTCGAGATGGTCGAGATGGCCGGCGACGAGAAAGACGCCTGGTAGCCGGCTCGCCCCGCGGCGGCGTGCTTCAGCCGCGGAGACGACGCCGGCGTGGTTCCTCTCCGGTCACTGCCGCAACCAGCCGGTCGTACGACGGGTTGACCAGCGCCGTGTCGCCGACACGCACGGTTGGCACGGTCTCGTTTCCACGGGCCACGGACCGTACGTATGCGGCCGCATCGGGATCGTCCCAGATGTTCACTGTGGAGTAGACGATGTCGGACCGGCCGAGGCGGGCGAGCAAGGCCGCACAGAACCCGCAGCCCGGCCGCCAGTACACGGTGACGGTGGGTTGTCGTACTACGCCGGTCATCTGGTCATCTGATGATCGATGGTGGGTCCTCGGGACGCTGCAGCTCTGAGGACAACAACAGCCTGTCGAACGGTTCATTCCGTGCCCGGAGCTCGATGTAGAGCACACCGGCGGTTGCCGCCGTCAGCGGCGCCGTGAGACCATTGATCCCCACGTTGACGAGGACGTCGTAGACCGTGTAGTCATCGGAATCGGTCAGCGCCGATGCGATCACCGAGCTGATGACGGTCACGATGATGAACACAACGAGGAGGGCTCCCAGCACCGGCCACCGCCTCCCGCGGGTGAGCCGCCATGAGCGGCCCAGAGCGGCGGATCCCCTGAGGTTCTCGATGACGACCGCCGGTCCGAAGACTCCCCACCCCACCGCCAGGATGATCCCAGGGACGATGAGCATGAGGAATCCTGCGACGACGCCCAGTGCAAAGAGCAGCGAGCCCAGCAGGAGCGGACCGAGATGGATGACGGTGCGTCGGAGAGCGTCCTGCCATGCAGTGCTGCGTCCCAGATACGCATCGGCGACGACAACGATCGTCGCCCCGCTGGCGAGAGCGGTGGCGATCCATCCCAACACGGCGAGGATGATGCTGGTCGTGACGTCGCGCGGTGAGATCACCCTCCATATGTCGGGGAACTCCGTGATCGCCTCGGAATCTGTGGACTCGATGGCTTCGACGAGCCCGATGTTGACGATGCCCTGCAGGACGAGGACGGGAGCGGTCACGACCAGTGCGATGGTCACGAGAGGGACGAACCGGTCCAGATAGATCTTGAACACGGCGTCGATCGTCTGCGACACGGATTGAGGACGGATCTCGAGCTCGGCCACGCCCGGGCAGGGTACTGCCTCGGGTCATCGAGCCGCCGTCATCCACGGCTCCGGCCGCTGCGAGACTGATGGCGATGTACCTGGACCACGCGGCCACCACGATGCTACGGCCGGAGGTGCGCACCGCCATGGAGCCGTACCTGGCGGAGCACTACGGCAACCCCTCCGGTGTCCACCGGGTGTCACAGCGCGCCAAGAACGCGATCGAGGAGGCACGGGAGCGTGCCGCCGGCCTGCTGGGGTCCCAACCGCTCGAGATCGTCTTCACCGGCGGTGGTACCGAGTCGGACAATCTCGGTGTGGCAGGGCCCGCCCTCGCTGCGGCCGGTGGAGCGAGCGTCGTCACCACGGCGATCGAGCACGAAGCCGTGCTGGAGACGGTGCGGTTTCTCGGGCGCCTGGGGCGGCCCATCACGGTCGTTGGTGTCGACGGCGCCGGGAGGGTCGACCCGGCGAGTGTCGCCGCTGCCGTTACCGCCGACACGGCCGTCGTGTCTGTGATGACGGCCAACAACGAGACCGGTGTGCTGCAGCCGCTGCCCGAGACCGCGGCTTCGGTTCGCACGGCACATCCGGACGTCCTGGTGCACACCGACGCCGTTCAGGCATTCATCGCCGAGGACGTCACCGTCGCATCGACCTCCGCCGACCTCATTTCGCTCGCATCCCACAAGTTGGGGGGTCCCAAGGGCGTCGGGTTGCTGTACGTGCGCAGTGGAGTCGAGTTGGAGCCCGTGCTTCACGGTGGTGGGCAGGAGTTGGGTCGTCGCTCCGGCACGCACAACGTCGCCGGCATCGTGGGCATGGTGACGGCGATGGAGTGCTCGGTAGGCGATCGATCCGGATTCCGCACGCGGGTCGGTGCCGCTCGCGACGGTTTCGAGGCGGCGCTCCGGGCCGAGTTGCCCGACATCATCGTGAACGCCCCGCTCGACCACAGGCTCCCGCAACACTCCCACGTACGATTTCCCGGCATCCCCGCCGAGACGCTGCTCATCCGGCTGGACCAGGCCGGAGTCTTCGCCGCGGCCGGATCGGCGTGTCACAGCGGAGCCATCGACATCTCGCACGTTCTCGCAGCCATGGGCATGACGCCCGAGGCGGCCGCCGAGTGCGTCCGCTTCAGCTTCGGATGGGTGAATGAGGCCGGTGACGGAGCAGAGGCGGCTCGCCTGGTGCTGGACGTGATCGAGACGCTGCGATGAGAGCGCTGGTGGCGATGTCCGGTGGGGTCGACAGCTCCGTCGCCGCCGCACTCATGCTGGAGCAGGGTCACGATGTCGTGGGGGTCACCCTCAAGCAGTGGGAAGGCCCCGGCGGTGCGCTGCCGACTGCCGGTTGTTGCACCGTGGGAGACGCCGAGGATGCCAGGCGGGTTGCGGCTCAGCTCGACATGCCGTACTACGTGCTCGACTACGTCGACGAGTTTCGCAGCCGTGTCGTCGACCGCTTTGGTGAGGCCTACATGGCCGGCAAGACGCCCAATCCGTGCATCGAGTGCAATCGCACCGTGCGGTTCAGCGCCCTCCTCGAACGCACCTCGGAGCTGGGGTGCGACGTGCTCGTGACCGGACATCACGCCCGGGTGCGTTACGCCGGTGGGCGGCACCGGCTGCTCGGCGCCGTAGACGGTTCCAAGGACCAGTCCTATATGCTGCACATGCTCGGCCAGCGCGAGCTCGGTCGTATCCGGCTCCCGGTGGGGGAGATGACGAAGGCCGAGGTACGACAACGAGCGGCGGCCCTCGGGTTGCGCACGGCGAACAAGCCCGACAGCCAGGACCTGTGCTTCGTGGGCCACGGCGACTACCGGCAGTTCCTGCGTGAGCGCTTCCCGCAGGCGGCGCGTCCCGGCGACATCGTGACAATGGACGGCAGCCGCATCGGCGGTCACGACGGCACGGTCAACTTCACCATCGGCCAGCGCAAGGGCCTGGGAGTGGCGGTGGGGGAACCGCGATACGTCGTCGACATCCAGCCCGCCTCTGCCACCGTCGTGATCGGACGTCGTGGCGACCTCGAAGTAGGCGGATGCACCGTCACCGACGTTGGCTTCGTCGCGGGAGAGCCCCCGTCCGACCCCGCCGTCACGGTGAAGGTGCGCTATCGCTCCACGCCCGTGCCGGCCATGCTGACGGCCTTCGGTTCGGCGTGGCAAGTGACGTTCGCTTCGCCTCAGCTCGCCGTTGCTCCCGGCCAGGCGGCGGTGTTCTACCGAGGCGAAGAGGTGCTGGGAGGCGGGATCATCGACTCGACCTCGCCGGTCTGAACCCTCCCCGGCGCCCGCACCGGCTGTCGGAGCCTTCCCGCTGTACCTCGTGGAGCGCGATACTTGCAAGATGGATCGGCAGCAGTCGCGTGCGCGGCAACCACGGGGTCTCGACAGTGAGGCCAGGCGCGTCGCCGACCGACTGCAGCAGCTGAGTGTCGATGAGGCCGAGCGCGTTCTCGAACGGGCGATCGATCTCCAGATCAACGCCCCCGGCGCCGACCCAGCCGACACACTCGACACCGACGTGCTCGCCCGGATCGCCGAGGAGCTCGACATCGATCAGCGCCACCTCCAGCAGGCGCTGCTGGAGGAGCTGTTCCGGGTCGAGGTGGACGAGCCCGGGCTGCTCGATCGCCTGCTCGTGCCGGAGGCGATCACTGCACACGGCCCGGTCTCCGGGAATGCCAGCGCCGTGCGGCAGACGGTCGACGACTGGATGACCAACCACGAGGGAATGCGCAAGCGGGCGGAGAATGCGGCCGTCACGCGATGGGAGAAGGACGAGGGGTTCGGGGCGTTCGTTCGCAAGGCGATGCAGATGTCTCGGGGCAAACGTTCGCTGCGTACGACCGCGGGTGTGTCGTCGTCCGTTCGTCAGGCCACCGACAGCCAGCAGGTCGTCGTTCTCGAAGCCGACACGACAAACCTCCGTCGCCTGGCGCTGGGGCTACTCGCCGGAGCGGCCGTTGCCGGCGGAGCCGTGGCCGCTGCAAGCGGCGTCGTCGACGCATCGGGTTTCGGGGCCGACAACGTCGCCGCGGGAGTCGCGACGGCTGCCATCTTCGGTGGCGGCGTCGTCATCGGGATCAAGATGTGGGCGCAACGTATCCGCGACGGGCTGGCTCGGGCCATCGATGCGATCCGTAGCCCTCACCTCGTCGAGCGGGGCACGTCACTGCCGTCTGCGGTGCGTCGCTGGGTGGACCAGGTGCGCGGGATCGCCTCCGACGTGCGCGACGACCGCCGTCGCTGAACAGCGAGGCGTGTGGAGACGTGAGGCGCGGCGCCGACGACATGGTGGGGGCATCCCCGGCATGCTCCTGCGCTCGGGGCCGACAAAGAGCCGGCTTCGAGCCCCCCAAACGTGTCCGACGCCGGTGCCAGAATGGCCGGGCATGAGCGATCCCGCCACCCGCGTCGATGAGCTGCGCAACCTGTTGCGCCACCACAACTACCGGTACCACGTGCTCGATGACCCCGAGATCTCGGACGTCGAGTTCGACATGCTGCTGCGCGAGCTCATCGAGCTGGAGGAGGCGAATCCTCAGCTCGTGATCCCCGACTCGCCGACGCAACGCGTGGGTGGTCCCGTCGCCGACACGTTTGCACCGGTGAACCATCGCGAGCGCATGTTCTCGCTCGACAACGCGTTCTCGACCGAAGAGCTCGAGGCGTGGGAAGCGCGACTGGAGCGCGTTCTCGAGCGGCGACCATCGGGCTACTCGTGCGAGTTGAAGATCGACGGTCTCGCCGTATCGCTGACGTACGCCGACGGTCTCCTCGTCACGGCGGCCACCCGGGGCGATGGGGTCACCGGAGAGGATGTGACGGCGAACGTCCGGACGATCGACTCGGTGCCGCTCAGGCTGCGAGGCACGCCCCCGGCCCTGATGGAGGTCAGGGGCGAGATCTACATGCCCGTGTCGGCGTTCGAGGCCCTCAACGCCCGCCAGGCGGAGCTCGGGGAGCGGCCCTATGTCAATCCGCGCAACACGGCCGCTGGTTCGGTCCGCCAGAAGGATCCTGCCAAGACCGCACAGCGGAACCTCAACATCTGGGTCTACCAGCTCGGCTTCATCGAAGGCGGCCCCGCCTTCACCACGCACAGTGAGTCGATGGAGTGGCTGCGGGAGCTGGGTCTGCGAGTGAACCCGGCCAACGAGGTCGTGCCGGACATCGCCGGCGTGGAATCCTATGTGGCTCGAGCCTTGGACCAGCGCCACAGCCGCGATTACGAGACGGACGGTGTCGTGATCAAAGTCGATGCGCTGGCCGACCAACTCGCCACCGGGTTCACCGCAAAGAGCCCGCGATGGGCGATCGCCTACAAGATGCCGCCCGAGGAGAAGACGACGATCTTGCGCGACATCGCTGTCAACGTCGGCCGCACCGGTGCGGTGACGCCGTATGCCGTGTTGGAGCCGGTCTTCGTCGGGGGAGTGTCGGTGACGAATGCCACACTCCACAACGAGGGCGAGGTGCAGCGCAAGGACGTCCGTATCGGCGACACGGTGATCGTCCGCCGCGCCGGGGACGTGATCCCGGAAGTGGTCGGGCCCGTCCTCTCCCTCCGACCCGAGGGCGCACGGGTGTGGAGCATGCCGGACCGATGTCCCTTCTGTGGCAACCCGATAGTGCTGCCGGAGGGCGAGGCCAAGGCCAAGTGCACCGGTGGGTACGAGTGTCCCAGCCGGCTGCGGGAGTACCTGTTCCACTGGGCGTCACGCGGGGCGATGGACATCGAGGGTCTCGGTTACAAGACGGTCGACCTCCTGTTGTCGGAGGGTCTCATCTCGGACCCGGCCGACATCTTCACGCTGGATGCCGCGGCACTGCTGGGGCGCGACGGCTGGGGCGAGGTTTCCGTCGGCAATCTGATGCAGGCCATCGAAACTGCCAAGGACCGGCCGCTCGGCAGGTTGCTCACCGCACTCGGCATTCCCCACGTCGGGGGCACGGTGGCCCGGTCGCTGGCCCGCCGCTTCCGGTCGCTGCCTCGCCTCATGGCGGCCACGCAGGAGGAGATCGCCGCTGTCGAAGGGATCGGGCCTGAGATCGCCCGCTCGGTTCGTGAGTGGTCGGTCGAGCCCGAGAACATCCGGCTCGTCCAGAAGCTCGGCGCCGCAGGCCTCCGGCTCGACGATCCGGAGCCAGAAGGCGGTGCGCAGGCCGCAACGCTTGCCGGTGTGACAGTCGTCATCACCGGGACGTTGCAAGGATTCAGCAGAGACGCAGCCAAGGCCGCAGTCGAGGAACGGGGAGGCAAGGTCACCGGGTCCGTGTCGCGCAAGACGTCGGCAGTGATCACCGGGGCCAGTCCCGGGTCGAAGCTGCAGAAGGCGGAAGAACTCGGCGTGCCCGTATTGGACGAAGCCGGCTTCGTCCAGCTCTTGGAGGCGGGTGGCTCATACCTCGACGCCGCCGGAGCCTCCGCCTGAGGCGCCGCGGGGGAGGCTCACTCGCCCACGTAGAAGATCTGTGTCGGGTTGTCGGCGTTGCCGAGGAAGTCGAGCTCCACGATGGGGATCTTGCTGCAGTTGTTCGTCACGGCGCCGCCGGCGTCGAATTGTGTGATCACGAAGGCGACCATCCGCGGCTCCCCGGGTTGCGGGCTGCCGGAACCGTCGGAGAAGCCAGAGGCGAACGTGTCCGAGCAATCGACGGCGACGGGCTGGCTGAGCGAGATCTCCGGGAGGTCGACAACGATCGCGGTCTGGTTGGTGCTGCCGCTGAGGCGGATCCCGTCGGCTTCGGACAGCTCCAACACGAGCTCGAACGATGTGGGGACGCCGCCGTGCGGGAGTTGAGGAGGAAGCGGCGGATCGATCACGTCTTCGAAGTTCTCACCCTGGCGGAAGCCGCTGACGTCGATCGTGAACGTCAGCTCCTGCGCTCCCTCTTCCGCTCTGAGCCCCTCCGTGACACACGTCGTCGCCTCTCCCGGAGGCACCGGTTCGGATGGACACGTCGTGGCACTGCCTTGCGCCTCGACCTCGACCGCGACGTCGGTAACCGTTGCGGAGGTCGTGTCGTTGTTCACGACGAACTCGAGCCAGTAGGCGTCACCGACCGCAAGGGTGGGGCCGGGCGCCACACCCGCGGCCGTGAACGGACCGTCTGGGCCTTCCGTCGAGATGCCCACTTCCAGGCTGAAGCGGGGCGACGTCCCTGCTGCGAAGTCAAAGGCGCCGGCGGCGATCGTCGTGAGGATCTCGACGACGGTGGTCGTGGCGCCCGCGGTCGTCGTGGTGTTCTGGGCCGCAGTTGTCGCCGGCGCCGTGGTCGTGGTGGCTTGCGAGGTCGTGGCGGCATCCGTGGTGGTCGTTTGCGCATTGGTCGTCGTGCGCAGGTCGACGATGCCGTCATCGATGCCCCCGACCGGATCGTCGTCCCCACCGCAGGCGGCGACGACGATGGTCAGCGCCGCAAGCATCGCTCCGAGTTTGCCCGGCCTCACGCGATCTCTCCCCTCTCACGCTCACCGCTCAGCCGAGCATACGCGGGTCGACGAGTTGGGCGGGTCAGTCCGTTTCACACACGGCACGGGGGCGAGGCTCGTCGAGCAGTGCGTCGCTCATGGCGTACTCGACCCGGGCGAGTTCCGGTTCGCCGAGCACGCAGGCAAGGAGATCGCCGATAGCCGAGTGGTAGAAGGCACGGCGGTTGTCGTCCAGCGATGTCTCGATGGCGAGCCGGTATTCGTCGATTGCCTTCTCCGGTTCGTTGCGCAACTGGTGATAGGTCGCCAGGCTGGAGTGGGCTTCGCCGATCACGTTGCGGAGTCGCGGGTTCCCCGACCCTTCTGTGACCACGCGGTCCAAGGTTGCCTTCGCCCCGTCCAGGCGATCTTCTCCGTAGAGGCTCATGCACAACGCAATGCGGGCCTGTTCGACCTCGGCGCGCTCGGCGAGGAAGGACAAGGGGGGAGCCGGTTCCCCGGCGATGCGCTCGAAGTCGGCCAGCGCCGCTGCCAGCTCGTCGAGATCCTCGGTGCCTTCACCCCCACATCTGGCACCCCGGAACTCCTGGAACCGCACCTCCGCCAGCCCGAACTCGGCTCGCGCGTAAGCGGGGTCGAGTTCGAGTGCCGCTGCGTAGCGGGCGGCGGCGTCCTCCGGCCGATCTTGCAACCCGGCAACGTTGCCGAGCAGATGGAGCACCGTCTCCTTGCCATTCGTCGCGCTGCCGTCGACAGGCCATGTGGCCTCGGCGCTCTCGAACCGTCGCTCGGCCTCGGCGTAGTCGTCCAGTTGGTAGTGGGCGAGACCGATGAACATCTCACCGATCGCTCGCACTCGGGGGTCGAGGAACTCGGTGAGTGCCAGCTCCCATGCCGCCGGGCTGGCGGTCAGCCGCTCGACCGTGCCCAGCGCATACCTCCCCGCCAGCTCGGTGGCGCCGGTCATGCCCCGTTCGGAGATGTACATCTCGACCGTGACGGATGACACACCGTCATTGCTGTCGACGGTGCCGTAGAGCACGAGGTTTGCGTTGAGCTGATCCGCCAGCCCGGCAACGGCGGCCGCCCTCGCTTCTGCATCATCGCCGTCGATGCTGCCGACGGCCTCGGGTCCTGCGCTGGCGACGCCGAGGTCGGTCAGGCCGGACATGGCGTTCTCGGTCTGCTCGAACGTGCGGTTGGAGATGACACGAGCCAGTTCGGCGGCTTCTGGAGCCGTTGCGTCGAACCCGGGTACGACGATGTTGAAGGCGCCGTCCAGGGCGCCCGGTCGGACGTCGACGAACACCGTGCCATCTGTGGCCTTCCCTCCTCCATCTGTGATGGAGAACTCGAAGCTGTCTGCGCCACTGAACCCGCGTGGCGCCGCGTAGACGACATTGCCGTCGCCGAGGTCATCGATGGCCGCCCCCTGCTCGGAGCGGAGGTCGACCGTGAGTGCGAGCGGGCCGGGGCTGTCGTCTGACGCCCACGACAGGATGTCGACCGTGACGTCCTCGCCGGCAACGACGTCGATGCGGCCCGGCACCGCGACGGTAGGCGGTGCGTTGTCGTCGCCGCTGGCCAGGATGACGGCACCGATCGCAGTGGCGACCACCAGCGCTGCAGCGGCCAGCCATGCGTAGATCGGGACTCCTCTCCAGCGGGACCGCCAACCCCCGATGGAGTCGATGAGATGGGAGGTGTCGTCGTCGAAGCGGTCCGGCCGCACCTCGAGGGTCTGCAGGGCACACACCGGGGCGAGGTCCTCCGGGAGGTCCTCGGCCCGGGGTAGCTCGGCGCCACCCACCAGCACGGGTATGACGCGGACATCGTCTCGGCCCAAGGCGGTGGCGATCTCGCGCCGCACCCAGTCGCCGTCCTGGTGGAGCCTGGGCACACCGGCCTCCGCGACGGTCACCCACTCGGGGCCGATGACGGCCAGGAGGACGTCCGTCGTATTCAGTGCCCGGTCGAGAGCGACGGCGAAGTCCTCGCCGGCGCCGATCGAAGCATGGTCGAGCGTGACCGCCTTCTCGCCGTAGTGATCGACCAGGGCCGCCATGAGCTGTCCGGCATAGCCCCCGGCGTCACTGCGGCGGTAGCTGATGAAGATGTGCGGCGATGCGAGGAAACCAGGCAATCCCATGGCGCCGTCCACTGTACGTGGTGGTCGCCAGGATGCTCGGTGTCACACGAGCTTCTCCAACTCCCGCAGTTGGTCGACGGTGCCCATCGCAACCAGCACATCGCCCCCGTCGATCGAGATGGTCGGTGCCGGGTTCGTGGTGATGTGGCCGTCGGCGTGGCGAATGGCGAGGATCGAGGCGCCGACTCTCGTGCGTACGCGCGACTCGGCGAGCGGCTTGCCGGCGAGCTCGGATTTGGGGCCGACCGTCAGCTCCTCGACACGGAACTCGAACAACGTGCCCCCGGCTGCGATGTCGACGAACTCCGTGAGCCCGGGATGCAGCACCAACGCCGCCAGTCGCTCCGCCCCGACCTCGGGTGGAGTGATCACGCGGTCTGCACCCGCCATCTTGAGGCGCCGCTCGGCATCCGTGTCCGATGCACGCGCCAGGATGTACAGATCGGGTTGGCGGGATCGCGCCGACAGCACGACCGAGAGATTGTCGCTGTCGCTGTGCACGCATGCGATCAGCACTCGGGCCCGGTCGAGGCCTGCGGCGCTGAGCACGTCCTCGTGGGTCGCATCGCCCCGCACGGTGGCATAGCCCTGTGCCCGCGCCGTCTCGATGCGGTCCTCGATGTGGTCGACGATGACCAGCTCCGTGTCCCGGGCGGCCAGCCGGTTGGCGACGCTCGTGCCGACCCGGCCGTATCCGCAGACGATGGCGTGCCCTTCGAGCCCGGCGATGATCTTCTCCTCCCGTCGTTGGCGGCGGTTTCCGCCAACCATCTCCTCGATCAGTAGTTCCAGCGCGGCCACGAGCGTGTAGAGGGCTGCACCGACACCGAACAGGATCGTCACGATCGTAAAGGCTTGGCCGCCGCGGCTGAACCCACCGGCGGGCTCGGCGAACCCGACGGTCGAGACGGTGATGACCGTCATGTACAGCGCTTCGAGGACGTCGAGCTGCTCGATCAGCGCATAGCCGATCGTGCCGAGGACCAGCACCGCGACGAGCACCGCCAGCGCCCAGCGCAGCCGTTGTCGCTCCGTCACGGTCTCGGTCCTCCGACCTGCATGGCGCCATGATGGCCGATCGAGCCGTGACCTCGTAGCGACGACCGACCCTGGGTAGGCGGCCGGTAGCCTCAGGACTCCGAGCGCCGGACGAGAGACCGATCAAGATGCAGCCAACCCCGCCAGCGGTGGACTACAGCCGCAAGTGGCTCGTGATGATCGCGATCGCCATGGGCATCTTCCTCGGGACGATCGACGGCAGCATCGTCAACGCCGCGCTCCCGACATTGGCGGAGGAGCTCGACACGACCTTCTCGGCTGTGCAGTGGGTCGTGCTGGGCTATCTCCTTACGCTGGCGACCTTGACGCTCGGTATCGGGCGGCTCGGCGACATGGTCGGCAAGAAGCCGATCTACACGGCCGGATTCGCCCTCTTCACGGTTGGCTCGGTCTTGTGCGGGCTGGCGCCGTCCATCGGGTTTCTCATCGCATTTCGCCTCGTCCAGGGTGTTGGCGCCGCCATGATCTTCGCCCTTGGTTTTGCGATCCTCACCGAGGCATTTCCCCCTCAGGAGCGGGGCAAGGCGCTGGGAATCGGCGGCTCGATCGTGTCCGTGGGGATCGCTCTCGGCCCAGCGGTGGGGGGCCTCATCATCGATGCGCTGTCCTGGCGCTGGATATTCCTCGTGAACTTGCCGGTCGGCATCGTTGGGGTCTGGACGGCGCGGCAGTTCATCCCGGCCGTCGTGCCGCCCGGAGGTGAGCGATTCGATTTCAAGGGTGCGGCCGCCTTCTTCGTCCTGCTGCTGTCTGTCATGCTCGGCCTCACACTGGCCCAAGACATGGGCTTCAGCCATCCGGCCGTGGTCGCTCTGCTCGCCGTGTTCGTCGTGGGCGTGGTCGTGTTCATCGGAACCGAGAGGAGGGTTCCCCAGCCCATGCTGGACCTCTCGCTGTTCCGCAACCGGTTGCTGTCGGTGAATCTGATCACCGGCTGGCTGAGCTTCGTCGGTATCGCCGGGCTGCTCGTCCTCATGCCCTTCTACCTCCAGGACGTGCTCGGCTACGACGCCCGGACCATGGGCCAGCTGCTTGCCGTTGCATCGATCGCCCTGGGTGTCACCGCACCCCTCAGCGGGGCCCTGTCGGACAAGATCGGTCCCCGTCCCGTGCTGGTCCTGGGGCTTGCGGTGCTCGTGCTCGGGTACCTGGGTGCCGCAACTCTCGACCTGGGCACCAGCGGCCTCCGGTATGTGCTGGTGACACTGCCGATCGGCATTGGAATGGGGATCTTCCAATCTCCGAACAACAGCGCCGTGATGGGGTCGGTACCCCCTGAACGGCTCGGCGTGACGTCGGGCATGCTGTCCATCACGCGCATCACCGGCCAGATCAGCGGTATCGCCATCCTGGCCACGGTGTGGTCGACGCGGGTGAGCGCCGCAGGCGGGGGCGGCGATCCGACGGAGGCGGCACGGGTGCACCAGGTCGCCGGCCTGCGCGACACGATGCTGGTGGTCGCCGGCCTGATGGCGCTTGCGCTGGCGCTTGCCGCTTACGGACTCGTTCACGAGGTTCGAGAACGGCGCAATGCGGTGCATACTCCGGCACCACCGCCGAGGGTCAGCAGGTAGGCACCCGCCGCGCCGAGTCCAGCCGACCGAGTCCCCGCCTGTCGGCGGGGCCTGTGTTGTTTGGCTCATCGCAGTGTCGGCGGGGTCCCCAGCCCCAGCCGACCGAGTCCCCGCCTGTCGGCGGGGCCTGTGTTGTTTGGCTCTTCGCCTTGTGGCTCATCGCGGTGTCGGCCGGGGTCCCCAGCCCCAGCCGACCGAGTCCCCGCCTGTGGGCGGGCCTGTGTTGTTTGGCTCTTCGCCTTGTGGCTCATCGCGGTGTCGGCCGGGGTCCCCAGCCCCAGCCGACCGAGTCCCCGCCTGTGGGCGGGGCCTCTTTGTGTCTCTCACTGGACGCGGAAACTCCAGCGCAACGAACCCGGATCGGGAAGGCCGCTGGTGCGCTCCCATGTGACCTCGATGGCGTGGAGGCCGGGTGCCCACTCCTCGAACGTCTTGCCGGGGCCGGGGATCCAGACGAACCGGCCCGTTTCCTCGATCACATCCAGTTCGTCGTCGGGAATCGGGACCCCGTCGACGACGAGATCGATGTCGTAGCCGACGTCGAGGTCGACGACGACCTGCGTCTGGCGCAGCACCGTCGCACCGTCGGTGGGGGAGTAGAGATCGACGGCGTCCGGCAGCCGGGGTGCGTCGCCGCTCGGCGCCAGCAACACCGCCAGCACGACGATGGCGGCGAAGACGACACCGAGGATCGAGAGGATCACGCGGTAGCGAGTGGTGCTCACCGCCGCGATGGTAGAAACGATCGGGCCGATCGGATTCGCTGCGGACGTGAGCTGTGCGGGGGTCGGACTCGCCCCGACGCCCCAGAGGACCGGCACACGCCACGAGATCCCGCTCGCGCCTCCGCGTCGCCACCCCCATCCCACCACGGCATATCGTCCCGCCGCCGCTCACACTGCGGGCCTGAATCCTTAGTCAATACAACTAGCGTTGGTGGGATGCGGATCAACCCCGTGCTCGAGAAACTCGGTGCGCATCCCATCGCCACGGTGCACGAGCGGGCGCGAGCATTGCGCGACGCAGGCCGCCGAGTCATCGATTTCTCGATCGGCGATCCGCGGGAGCCCACCCCGGAATTCATCCCGGAGGCGCTCAAGGCCGCGGTGCCTCGAGTCTCGCAGTACCCCACCACTGCCGGTCTCGACACACTCCGCCGCGCCATCGCCGCGTATCTCGGCAGGCGGTTCGACGTCGCCATCGACCCCGACACTCAGGTGATCCCGACGTCCGGCTCCAAGGAGGCGGTGTTCTCCACACCGTTGGCTTTCGTCGACCGGCACGCAGGAGACGTGGTCGTCTACGCCACGCCCGGCTACCCGATCTACGAGCGCGGCGCCCTCTTCGCCGGGGCTGCGGTGGCGCCGGTCGTACTGTCCGGCGACTTCGTGATGCGGCCCGAGGACATCACCGCTGCAGCTTGGGAGCGGGTGCGGATGTTGTGGACGTGCACGCCCCACAACCCGACCGGATCGGTGACCGACCGCGGCACACTCGAGGCGTTCGTTGCCCGCACACGCTCCACCGGAGCCCTGTTCCTGTCCGACGAGTGCTACTCGGACGTGTACGACGAAGCCGCATATCCGGCGGGGCCGCCGTCGGCGCTCCAGGTCGCAGGGGAAGGGGCGGCAGGCGTGCTCGCTTATTACTCCTGCTCCAAGCGCTCCGGCATGACGGGATACCGTTCCGGCGCCATCGTCGGCGACGCCGAAGCGATAGCCGCACTCAAGAGGCTGCGCACCGCCACCGGGACGGCGTCGCCGGAATTCGTCCAGGCCGCCGCCATCGCCGCCTGGTCCGACGACGACCATGCCGCCGAGCGACGGGCGATCTTCTCCGCCAAGCGAGCGATCCTGCGACAGGCTTTCGACGAGTTGGGCTACGAGACCGTGGCCTCGGACGCCGGCCTCTACATGTGGATCAGGGTCGGAGACGATCTGGCAACAGCCGATCGGCTCCTTGCCGCCGGGGTCGTGGTCTCGCCGGGTAGGTTCTTCGGTGAGGGGGGCGAGGGCTATCTGCGTCTCGCACTGGTTCCCGGACTCGACGAATGTCAAGCAGCTGCAGAGGTGGTGACCGAGTGTCTGACTGGTTGAGCGACCGGGAGGCGATCGAGCGGGCATACGCCGATCTCGACCGGCTGCCTGATGTACGGCCCGCCGTGGACCGGGTGATCGCGGCGCTGGACGCCGGACGGCTCCGTGTCGCCGAGAAGATCGAGGACGAGTGGGTCGTCAATGCCTGGGTCAAGGAGGCGATCCTGCTCTACTTTCGCCTCGCCGATCTGGGCACGATGGAGAGCGGCGCCTTCGAGTATCACGACAAGATCCCACCGAAGCGGGATCTGGCCGGCCAGGGCATCCGGGTGGTACCGCCCGGAACGGTCCGCTACGGAGCCCATTGTGAACCAGGTGTGGTTGTGATGCCCGGATACGTCAACATCGGCGCGTATGTCGGATCGGGCACCATGGTCGACACCTGGGCCACGGTCGGCTCCTGCGCCCAGATCGGCCGCGGCGTCCACCTCTCGGGCGGCGTCGGGATCGGTGGCGTGCTCGAGCCGCCTTCGGCCCGGCCGGTGATCATCGAGGATGGTGCCTTCATCGGTAGTCGCAGCATCGTCGTCGAGGGTGTCGTCGTCGAGACCGGAGCGGTCCTTGGCGCAAACACGACGATCAGCGCATCCATCCCGATCATCGACGTCACGGGGGAGGAGCCCATCGAGATACGGGGCCGGGTACCTGCGAATGCGGTCGTCGTGCCGGGAGCCCGGCCGCGCGAGTTCCCGGCCGGCCGCTACTACGTGCAGACCCCCCTGATCATCGGATGGCGGAACGAGACGACAGATCGCAAGACGTCACTCAACGAAGCCCTTCGCGTCTTCGGCGTCGACGTATGAGTCGGCTCCACGCCACGCTCGCCGAGTTGGTCGACACGCCTTCGGTGACGGGCCAGGAAGGGCGTCTGTGCACCGCGCTCGCCGAGCGGCTCATGGCGACCTGGGGGCTCGACGCCACGCTCCGCATCGGCAACAGCTTGGTCGTCGGCGAGCGGACCGGCCGGCCGTTGATCACGCTCTACGGCCACATCGACACGGTGCCCGAGCAGGGAAACGGCGTTGCCCGCATCGAGGGCGACCGCATGTTCGGCCTCGGTACGACGGACATGAAGGCAGGGCTGGCCGTCATGCTCCATCTGCTGGAGGATCCGTCGGTGCGCTCCGGGCCGTACGACGTCATCGGAGTGTTCTACGACAAGGAGGAGGGCCCGGCGGACGAGAACGGCCTCGAGGACGTGCTCGCCAAGGTGGGCTGGCTCACCAATGCCGACCTGGCTGTCGTCATGGAGCCGACCGACGTGAAGCTGGAGCTGGGCTGCAACGGGGCGATGAACGCCGATGTCGTGTTCACCGGCAAGGCGGCGCACAGTGCCCGGCCCTGGATGGGTGAGAACGCCATCACCAAGGCGGGGGCCTGGCTCCAAGCGCTCCACGAGCGCCAGCCCCAGCTCCATGTCCTGCACGGGCTCGAATATCGTGAGGTCTTCTCCGTGACGCGGGCCGAGGGTGGGATCGCCAACAACGTGCTGCCTTCCGAGTTCGTCATCAACCTCAACTACCGCTTTCCTCCGGCGTACTCGCTCGACGAGGCCGAGGTGCGACTGCGCGAGGTGGCGGCCGCCGCCGACGGCGTTCGGATCAAGGATCGAGCTCCGGTCGGCTCGATCCCGGAGGGCAATCCGCTGCTCACCCGGCTGGAGGCCCTGGTGGGTGGCGATATCGCGGCGAAGCAGGGTTGGACCGACGTCGCTCGATTGACGGCCCACGGCATCCCTGCGGTCAACTACGGGCCGGGCCAGCCGCTGCTCGCTCACCAGGCCGATGAGAGCGTGCCGCTGGCGAATGTCGATGTCGCCTACGACGTGATGCACCGTTTCCTCACCGCAGATGGGAGCGGAGACACCGACAACTAACCTCCCGCGCTATGCCCGAGCACGTCGACATCGCCAAGGTGGCCAAGCTGGCCCGGCTCGCCCTCAGTGAGGAGCAGCTCGAGACCTATGGAGCCCAGCTCGATCAGATCCTCGGTCACGCCGAGCGCATTCAGGCCATGCCAACCGAAGATGTGCCACCGACGGCGCATCCGTATCCGATGACCAACGCCTTCCGACCCGATGAGGTGAGCCCTTCGCTCGATCGTGACGAGGTGCTGGCGGAGGCCCCCGACGCAGTCGACGGCTACTTCCGGGTGCCCCGCATCCTCGGAGAGCCGTGATGCCGGATCCGGCCGACCTGAGCATCGCCGCGGCGGCGGCTGCGATGCGACGGGGAGAAGTGAGCGCCGTCGAGTTGCTCGACGCCGTCGTACAACGGGCAGCCGTCACCGAAGCGCACCTGCACGGCTACCTCACCCTGGACAGGGAAGGGGCGGGGGCGGCAGCACGGAAGGCCGACGCAGAGCTCGGCGAAGGCATCGATCGGGGTCCGCTCCACGGGATCCCGATCGCGCTGAAGGACAACATGTGCACGCGGGGTGTGGAGACCACGGCGTCCTCCAAGATCCTCGCAGGCTATGTGCCTCCCTACGACGCCACCGTGGTGCGAAGGCTGCGCGAGGCCGGGGCGGTGATCACGGGTAAGACCAATCTCGACGAATTTGCCATGGGCTCGTCGACGGAGAACTCGGCCTACGGTCCCACCACGAATCCGTGGGACACGAGCCGGGTGCCGGGTGGGTCATCCGGTGGCGCCGCCGCCGTCGTCGCCGCCGGCTCGGCGTTCGGGGCATTGGGAAGCGACACCGGCGGATCCGTGCGGCAGCCGGCAGCCTTGTGCGGCATCGTCGGGGCCAAGCCGACGTACGGCCGGGTGAGCAGGTACGGGCTGATTGCGTTTGCCTCTTCGCTCGATCAGATCGGCCCGCTGACCAGAACCGTCGAAGACGCGGCGTTGCTGCTCGATGCGATCGCCGGCTGGGATCCTCAGGACGCAACGAGCATCCGTGAGAACGCCGCCGAAGTGACGCCGGCGCTCGAAGGCGGTGTCGCCGGGCTGCGGATCGGGATTGCCGCCGAGATGTCCGGGGACGGCATCGAGGCAGAGGTCGCCGCAGCCTTCCGCGGAACCGTCGATGCCCTTGCCGACGCCGGGGCGGAGATCGTCGACGTCTCGCTGCCGACGGCGGTGGATGCGCTGTCCACGTACTACCTCATCGCCCCCGCAGAGTGCTCCGCCAACCTGGCGCGCTTCGACGGAGTTCGCTACGGACTGCGCGTCGGCGGCGACACGACAGAGGAGATGATGGCGGCGAGCCGGGCCGAGGGGTTTGGTCCAGAGGTCACGCGCCGCATCCTGCTCGGTACGTACGCGCTCAGTGCCGGCTACTACGACGCCTTCTACGGGCAGGCGCAGAAGGTGCGAACGCTGTTGAGGCGTGACTTCGCCGCCGCCTACCGGCAAGTCGACGTCCTCGTCTCACCCACCAGCCCGACGACGGCTTTCAGCCTGGGAGAGAAGACGGCCGACCCGCTGGCCATGTACTTCTCCGACGTCTTCACCTTGCCGATCAACCTGACGGGTGACCCGGGCATCTCGCTGCCGGTGGGCCTCGACGAAGCCGGACTGCCGATCGGATTTCAGGTGATGGCGCCGGCCCTCGGCGAGAACGTCATGTTTCGCGTCGCCGCCGAGATCGAGCGTCTTGCGAGGTTCGACCACCGACCGGCGTTGGCGACGTCGGAGGTGACACTGCCGTGACGACGTACGAGCCCGTGATCGGTATCGAGACTCACGTGGAACTGCGGACACGGTCCAAGATGTTCTGTGGCTGCGCCGTGGAGTTCGGGGCCCCACCCAACACGAGAGTGTGTCCGGTGTGCCTCGGGCTTCCCGGAGCCCTTCCCGTGCCGAACGCCGAGGCCATCGAGAGCATTCTCCGCATCGGCGCCGCCCTCGGCTGCACGCTGGTGGAGCGTTCCTTGTTCCACCGGAAGAACTACTTCTACCCGGATCTGCCGAAGAACTACCAGATCTCCCAATATGACGTGCCGCTGTGTGTGGATGGCCACCTCGACGTGACCGTCGACGGCGACACCGTGCGTGTCGGCATCACCCGCGTCCACATGGAAGAGGACACCGGCAAGAGCTTGCACGCAAGCGAGGGCGGCCGGATCCACGATGCCGAACACTCGCTCCTGGACTTCAACAGAGCCGGCGTCCCGCTGGTCGAGATCGTCACGGAACCCGACATTCGCTCCCCGGAGCAGGCCCGTGCCTACGCCGCGGAGTTGCAGCGCATCGTCCGCAGCTTGGGTGTCTCCGACGCTCGCCTCGAAGAGGGGTCGATGCGCTTCGATGCGAACGTGTCGATCCGGCCAACCGGCGAGGCCGCGTTCGGGACGCGGGCCGAGGTGAAGAACATGAATTCGATGCGCTCGCTGCAGCGGGCGGTGGCGTTCGAGATCGATCGCCAGGTCGAACTCGTCTCGGCCGGAGGGGCCGTCGTCCAAGAGACGCGTCATTGGAACGAGGGTGCCGGGGCAACGTCTTCGATGCGTTCCAAGGAGGAGTCGGAGGACTACCGCTATTTCCAGGAGCCGGATCTGGTGCCGCTCGAGGTGGACGAGTCATGGCAGCGGCGAGTGCAGGCCTCGCTGCCCGAATTGCCGGCGGTGCGCCGGGAGCGCTATCGAGCCGCCGGGGTGGATGCTGCTACCGCGGCCTCGCTCGTCGACGACGCCGACCTCGGTGCGCTCTTCGACGAGGCCGTCACCGCCGGAGCCGAACCCAAGGCCGCAGGCAACTGGATCACGGGGGAGGTGGTGGCCTATCTGCGGCAGGAGCAGGTGCACCTGGCCGACACCGACGTGACGGCCGGCGACATCGTTGCTCTCCACGGCATGGTGGAGGACGGTACGGTGTCCGCATCCGCCGCCAAGGAGGTGCTCCGCGGCGTTCTCGCCGGAGAAGGGCGACCGGAGGAGGTGGCCGAGGCCCGAGACCTCATCCAGATCTCGGATGATTCGCTGATCGAGGCCGAGGTGGATGCAGTGCTGGCGGCTCATCCGGACGAGCTCGCCCGGATGCTGGAGGGCGACATGAAGCCGGTCGGGTTCCTCGTGGGTCAGGTGATGCGTGCCACCGGGGGCAAGGCTGATCCCCGCAAGGTGTCGGACCTGCTCCGCTCCCGAGCGTCGAGCTGACGTGCTGCGAGCCGTCGTCTTCGACTGCGACGGTGTACTCGTCGACAGCGAACCGATCTCCGAGCGGTCGTGGGAGATCGTGCTCGGGCGATACGGGTACTCACCCTCCGCGGGCGACCACACGGCAACCCGGGGTACGACGGGCGTTGACACTGCGGCGTATTACCGTCGCTTCATCGAGGTGGATCCGAGTCACGACCTGCTCGCCGAGGTGGACGCCGAGCGCCGGGCGGCTCTCGAATCCGAGCTCGAGGCCTTCCCGGACGCCGTGACGACGGTGCGTACCCTTGCGGCCGAAGGCGTCCCGCTGGCAGTTGCCTCGTCCAGCGGCCGGGCCAACCTCGACCTCAAGCTCGGCAAGTTCGACCTCGCCCGCTACTTCGATGCAACGGTCGCCGGCGACGAGGTCAAACGCGGCAAACCCGCCCCCGACCTGTTCCTGGCGGCCGCACGCCTTCTGGGGGTAGCTGCCGGCGGCTGCCTGGCGATCGACGACACCGAGCTCGGGGCGGATGCGGCCGTGGCGGCCGGAATGCGGACGGTGCAGATCCTCCGCGACGGCTCGCTATCGCCCCGGCACACCGTGGTTTCGAGCCTCGACGCCGATCTCATCATGCACTGGCTCGGCTGATCGGCAGGGGACGTCACTACACTTCGACAGTGGTTGAGTTCGCTGCGACAGTAGTTGAGTGATGAGCGAAACGATGCTGTTGGACGTGTGGGTCCTGGCGCGGCTGGCCGGAGTGGCGATGGACGACGCCATCGCTCCCTCCGGACTCATCGCCCGCGAGTTCGTGCTGTATGCGTTGCTCGATCGTGCAGGTCCGATGACTCCGACGGAGCTTGCCCGCACGTCGGGCGTTCCCGCCACCACCATCTCGAAGATGGTGCGGCGAGTGGGGGAGCGAGGCCACCTCGTCGAGCTGGAGAATCCGAGTGATGCTCGCTCCCGGCTGCTGCGACTCAGTCCGTCCGGCGAGGAGGTGCTGGCCAAGGCCGAAGCAGGGTATGCCACCCTGGCCGAGTCGGTGGTTGCGGCGCTTGGCGACGAGTGCGGGCAGGTGGAGTGGAGCCTCGCACGGCTGGGGCAGGCGCTGGGAGACGCATCGGGGCTGGCGGCGCTGCCGGGGGACCGGCCGGCGGAGGCCACGGCTCATGAGATCCGCTACGCAGGGCGCCCCCTCACCCCGGCGGAGGAATCCCAGGCCCGGGACTTCATCGACTTCCTCCGCCGCAGGGGCTGAGTGGCGGGGGCGTCAGCCCGTGTTGCGCAGCCCCGCCGCCAGCCCGTTGACCGTGAGGAGCAGAGCTCGCGACAGGGCCGGATCCGGCTCGGCCGACGCCCGTGCCCGGTGGAGCAACCCTGCTTGCAGGTAGGAGATCGGGTCGATGTACACGTCGCGGATGCCGAGGGTGCGTTGCAGTACCGGGTAACGATCGAGCAGGCGGTCCTGCTTCGTCACTCCGAGAATCTCACGCAGAGTGGTGGCGTGCTCCTTGCGGATGACATCGAACAGATGGCGGTACTCGGCGTCGACCAGCGTCGTGACGTAGCGCTCGGCCACGGCCAGGTCCGTCTTGGTCAGGGTCATCTCGACATTCGAGACGAACGTGCGGAAGAACGACCACTCCCGGTACATCTGGTCGATGACGTCGCCGAGACCCGCCGCCCGGGCGGTAGCCAGGCCGGAGCCCACGCCAAACCATCCCGGCACGATCTGGCGTGACTGTGTCCACCCGAACACCCAGGGAATCGCCCGCATCCCTCCCAGCCCGACGTTGTCGTCGCCGCCGCCGGGGCGGCGGGCCGGGCGCGAGCCGATGTTCATCGCCGCCAGCTCCTCCACCGGCGTCGAGGTGATGAAGTAGGGCACGAGATCGGGGGAGTCGACCAGCGCCCGGTACGCGGTGAATGCCGCCTCGCTGATCTGATCCATCGCGGCATCCCATCGGGCGAGGACCTCGCTCGGCTTACGGGCGGTGCGGTGCAGCAGCGAGGCTTCCAGCGTCGCCGCCAGGGCGAGCTCCAGGTTGGACGCCGCCAGCGAGGGAAGCCCGTACTTGTCGGCGATCACCTCACCCTGCTCGGTGATCTTGATCCGCCCGTCCACCGTCCCCCAGGGCTGTGCCATGATCGCTTCCCCCGTGGGGCCGCCGCCCCGGCCGACGGTGCCCCCACGACCGTGGAAGATCCGCAGCTCCACACCGTGGCGCAGCGCAACGTCGCGCAGGTCGCGCGACGCCTTGTACAGCCCCCACTGGGACGTCGTGATCCCCGCATGCTTGTTCGAGTCGGAATAGCCGAGCATCACTTCCTGGAGGTTGCCGTTCAGCTCGACGATCCGGCGGTACGAGCGGCTCGCCAGCATGGCGTCGAGGAGCGCTCCGGCGTTGCGTACCTCGTCGATGGTCTCGAACAGCGGTACGAACCCGATTCGAGCGAACCCGGCGTGGAGATCGATGAGACCCGCATCTCGAGCGAGAACGGCCGGTGCCAGGATGTCCTCGGGTCCTGTCGTCTCGGACACGATGTAGCTCTCCATCGTGTGCTCTCCAAAGTGGTCCAGGGCGCGGCGAATGGTGTGGAACGTCTCGAACGTGCGAGCGGCGTCTCCCGGCAGCGAGGTGGTCAGCGAGGCCAGCGGACGCCGGCTCTCCAACTCGAGCTCGAGCTGGGCGACCCTGCCGGGACCATCTTGGGCATAGTTCTCGTCGAGCCGGGCGTACAGCGACTCGAGCACCACGTGATGGGCCCGAGCATGCTCTCGGACGTCCATGGTGGCCAGGTGGAACCCGAAGGCAGCCACCCGACGCAGCAACCGATCGAGTGAGCCGGTTGCGATCAGCACGCCGTGGTTTTCCATCAGCGAGCGCCGCATGATCAGCAAGTCGGCGATCATCTCGGCGGGGGCGGCGTAGTCGACGCCGGGCCGGTGCGGGGTGTCCTCCGCCAAGCGGCGGCGCGTGTTCAGCAGACGTTGATGGACGAAGCCGGTCTTCTGGCGATATGCCTCGCCGGCCGACAGGTCGGCGTATGCGACCGCCGTCGACGGCAGATGGGCAGCGTCGGCTTCGAGCGATGCGGCCAGCTCTGAGCTGATCGCCGCGATCTTGTTCGAGGGGCTGAGGTCGGTGGCGAGTTGCTCGACCGCGGCGACGAGCTCACGGAGCGCATGATCGTGTTGCATCCGCAGCACGGCGCTCGTCACGTCGGGGGTGACGTTGGGGTTGCCGTCACGATCGCCACCCACCCATGTCCCGAAGTGGAGGGGCCGGGCGATGACGTCGAGTTCGACGCCGAGGCGAGCCAGCTGGTGGTCGAGCTCGTCGAGGAGATCGGCGGCGACGTCGCGAAAGATCTCGTCGAAGTAGTAGATGGTGCTGCGGGCCTCGTCGATCGGCTTCGGGCGCTCTCTGCGGAGCTCGTCGGTCTGCCAGATGAGGTCGATCACTTCCGCCAGCCTGCGCTCGATCCGGTCGAGGTCGGACGCCGAGAGCCGCGGGTCTGCCCGCTCTTCGAGCAGCTCGGCGACACGGTTGGTCTTGGTGAGGATCGAGCGGCGCGCTGCTTCCGTGGGGTGAGCGGTGAATACCGGGCGTAGCTCGAGCTTGGCGACAACCGAGGCGACGACGTCCCGCGGAACCCCTGCCTCCAGAATGCGGTCGACGGTCGAGGCCAGCCAGCCTTGCTGGTCGGCGCGGGCGCCCTCTTCGTCCAGGCGATGGGCCTGTTCGGCGACGTTCGCCAGGTAGAAGAAGGCGCTGAACGCACGAACGAGCTGGATCGTGGTGTCCAGGTCCAGCTCACCGAGTAGCTCCGTCAACTCTGCCGAGGCGGCGGAGGCATCGTCGCTGTCTCCCTCCTCGCCGCGGATTCGCTTGGTGAGGGCGCGCACCTCCTCCACGAGATCGAGCAGCTCGGGTCCCTCTTGGCGCACCAGCGTCTCACCGAGGAGGTTGCCGAGACGTCGGATGTCGGCGCGGAGGCGAGTATCGCGGTCGGACCGCTGATCGGACATGGCGGCGAGCGTAGTGCCGGCGCTCGGGAACATGGCCCGGCGTTCAGCGCTACTCGTACGCCTCGGTCTTGCTGCGGAAGTGACGTTCGATGGCCACCCAGAGTGTGCGGGCGATGGGGTGGAAGAGGATCGGCACGACGGCGTTGACGGCGATCACCGCGATCAAGAGGCCCGTCCATGGCACGTCGGGCCAGGTGAGCACGATGCCGAGGACGAGTACGACGATGAACGCACCCATGGTCACGGAGAGGTTGATGAGCATCGCTCCGAGCCAGTAGCCCTCCGTGCGCTCGAAGTGCATGCCGCACCGGGGGCAGTCGTCGACCATCGAGATCCAGCGCCGGAAGATCCCGCCGGAGCCGCAACGGGCGCAGCGGGCGGTGGCCCCGCGCCACAGCGCGCGGCCGAGCGGCGGTCGTTCGATGGTCTCCATGGCATGAGCGTACCGGTGTCGCGGGCCGTTCCGGGTCACACATCCGACGTGGAGTTTCTGAGGCCCCCGGTGCTCTGCCATCATTCGCTCCTTCCGAGGGGGAGCGCCATGAGCCGCACTGTCGTGATAGCTGAGAGCATTGCCAAGGCGGCGATAGACTTCCTGGCAGGCCACGTCGATGTCGACGACGCCGCCGGAGCCGATCGTGCCGAGCTGTTGCGCTGCCTGCGCGGCGCCTCCGGGCTCATCGTTCGCTCCGCCACCAAGGTCGACAGCGCAATGATCGAAGCCGCCCCCGAGCTCGCGGTGATCGGGCGGGCCGGGGTGGGGGTCGACAACATCGATGTTGCTGCGGCCACCGATGCGGGAGTCATGGTGGTCAACGCCCCTGACGCCAACACCGTGTCCGCCGCCGAGCACACCATTGCTCTGCTCCTCGCCCAAGCGCGCCACATCGCACGCGCCGACGCCTCATTGCGTGGCGGTGCGTGGGAGCGGAAGCGGTTCAAGGGCGTCGAGTTGAGCGGCAAGACACTCGGCATTCTCGGGCTGGGGCGGATCGGCACGCTGGTGGCGATGCGAGCCAGCGCATTCGGTATGCGGCTGCTGGCCTACGACCCCTACGTGAGCGACGAGCGGGTGCGCATGATCGGAGCGACGCGAGCGACGCTCGAGGAGACGCTCGGCGCCGCGGACTTTCTCACCATCCATCTGCCGCGCACGGCCGAGACCGTCGGGTTGATCGGCACCGATGCCATCGCACGCATGCGGCCCGGCGTCCGCATCGTGAACGTGGCGCGGGGTGGCATCGTCGATGAAGAAGCGCTGGCGGATGCCATCCGTAAAGGCCATGTGGCCGGAGCTGCGATCGATGTGTTTGCGACGGAGCCTATCACCCATAGCCCGCTCTTCGACCTGCCCGAGGTGGTTGTGACCCCGCATCTCGGTGCGTCGACGCAGGAAGCCCAGGACAAGGCGGGTCTCGCCGTGGCCGAGGCCGTCGTGGCGGCGCTCGAGGGCGAGCTGGTGCCGTCGGCGGTGAACCTCTCGTTTCAGGGTCGCATCGGGGAGACGGCGCAGCCATACGTTCGCCTCGCCGAAGGGCTCGGCCAGGTGTTCACCAGCTTCTCGCACGCGCTGCCGGGCGAGCTGCTCGTGTCGGCGCGCGGGCGCGACATGGAGGAGGCGCTCTCGGCAGTTGCCCTGGCTGCGACAAAGGGCGTCCTGCTCGAGGCAAGCGACGAGCCCGTCTCCTACGTCAACGCCCCGGTGCTGGCGGCGCGCCACGGCATGAAGGTGATTGAAGAGGCGTTGCCCGAAGCCGCCGACTACCGAGCCGTCGTCCGGCTCAGCGGCACGGTGCAGGGGGTCGAGCGCGAGATCGCCGGTGCGGTGATGGCGCACAAGGGACCCGTCTTGGTGAGTGTCGACGGCTACGAGATCGAGTTTCCCATGACCAAGCACATGCTGCTGGTCCGCAACGCCGATACGCCCGGCGAGATCGGGCGGGTCGGCACGGCGTTGGGCGACGCCGGAGTCAACATCTCCGACATGGCGGTGGGGCGCGGCCCCGGATCGGGGGCGATGATGGGAATCAGCATGGACCAGCCCATCGGGGCCGAGTTGGTCGAGCGTATCCGCAACCTGGCCGGAGTGCTCGCCGTGCGCTACATCCAGTTGCGGTAGCTCCGCCGCGGAGAATGGTGGGGTCGGGTGCGTGCCGCTTGCGCAGGCGGGGGCACCCGGCGATCCGCATCGCGCCCTCGGCGCAGCGCTGTCGTAATAGTCCGGACTAATCGGAGAACGCGAAAATCTCGCATACCGGACCGGAAGATCGCCGCGTAGCCTCGAATCCAGGCCGATGGGAGGAGAAGGGCGGATGGCGCCGAGAGCTTTGGTACCCCACGTACACCTGAGTCGTAGGAGGTTCCTCACCGGCGTTGGGGCGGCGGCTGCGGCCGGGTCGGTGGCCTCCCTCGGGCTGGCGGCCCCGGCGGCGGCGCATCAGGGCGGCGCACCGGTCTTCCCCCGCCAGTCGGGCCCCAACCCGATCCCCCAAGTGGTCGACGCCAGTGCGCCCGGGTTTCCCCCGCCACCCGATCCGTTCCACTTCATCCACTGGCTGTTGCCCGGCCCCGAGGGCGCATCGACACAGATCCTCGAACTGCCCGCGTTCGGCCTCGACGTGGATCCGAGCACGATCACGGACTTCGACGGCTTTGTGGCGTATGCCGTGGTCGCCGGGACCGCTCAAGACGGCACAGGCGCCAGCTACGACACCGAGCTCGACGTTCGGGTGATGCAAGGCCACTACATCGGGGAGGACGGGCGCACGCACTACGGAACGTTTGGATTCTTCTGATTCGACTTGTTCCTCCCTGGTCAGGGAGGAGCTGGGCAGGTCCACGACTTCAATCCCGGAGTGATGCAAAACGGGTTGTTCTGGACGATGGCCATTCCCGACGACTCCTTCCGCCACAGCGCCGATCGTGCGCATCTGGCGGTGGAGCACCTGCCGATCCCGGATACGTTCTTCTTTGCCAACAACGTATCGGTGTCCGCCGAGATCGATGTGGACGTCACGTGGGTTGCGACAGCGGCTCCGGTCGAGCGCGGCAAAGGCAATTCCGTACCGCCCGACGACTGGGCGGCCTTCACCGGGCACTTCTCGGACGCAACCTGCCGCGGACGTGGCGCGGGGCGGGAAACCGGATTCCACTTCCAAACCGGCGAGCTCTCCGAGGCCGGGTTCTTTGCCCAACTCGGGTATGAGCGCAATGGAGCCTTCCTCAGCTGAGGACCAACCACCTGGTGTGGGGTGACCCCGGTCGCGGCAGAACGCCTGCCGCGACCGGTAGGTCTCGACTTGTCACCCCCTCGTCCCGGCGCGGGTCACACACCGAGGAGGACGACGAGCCAGCCGGCTCCCAAACCGTAGAGACCGGCAACGACGTCGTCTGCCGTGATCCCGAACGGAGCCGGCAGCGACTCGGCCTGTTTCACCCCCGGCAGCACCTTGAAGATGTCGCCCAACCGCGCCACACCCCATGCCACGAACCAGGCGACACCGCTCAGCCCGATCACTGCAACGAGCGCCCCGGCCACCTCGTCGATCACGATCCACCCCGGGTCTTCGTTGCGGTGCGACTCGGGCGCCGACGCCCAGATCGACAGGCCGATGGCTACGAGTGCGACGAGCAGGCCCACCCACCAGTCCGACGTCCACGACACGACGCCGATCAGCCCACCGACCACCGCACCGAACGTTCCCGCGCCGTTGTCCGACCCCCACAGTCGTCGCGGGATCCAACCGGAGCCGAACCCGGCCGCCACCCAGCGACGAAGTCGTTCGGCCATCCGCTCAGCCGCCATGCCGGAGACGGTCGTGTGGTTCGGTCGTCCAAGTCGGGGTTGCGATCACCGGGGCAACCTAATGGTCCTCGGCCGTCCGAGCGCTCCCGCGCCGTCGTAGCGGTAGCCTCGGCGGACCGACTTTCAGGAGGAAAGACCCGATGCGACCCGATCAGCTTGGTGACTACCGAGTTCCGTCCGATCCGAGGATGCATCCGGACGGCCGTCGCGTCGCATTCGTCGTCACGCAGATGGACTTGGAGGAGGACCGCTATGTACGCCGGATCTGGCTCTGGGACGGAGCGCAGGCCAGGCCCCTGACCGGTGGGCCAGGCGACGGGCGGCCCCGCTGGTCACCCGACGGCGTCTCGCTGCTGTTCCTTCGTACCGGGCCGGACGAGGACGCCAAAGCACAAGTTGCGGTCCTGCCCGTCGGTGGCGGTGAAGCGGAGGTGGTGAGCGATTTCGAGCTCGGCGTCTCAGAGGCGGAGTGGTCG
The DNA here is from genome assembly GCA_965216945.1 of Acidimicrobiia bacterium. GTDB lineage: Bacteria > Actinomycetota > Acidimicrobiia > Spongiisociales > UBA5794 > DATHZQ01. Next base: position 3,048,738 of record CBDCGU010000003.1, read on the forward strand.
CCGGATGGATCGCTGATCGCGGTAGTCGCCGTCGAGTGGGCGCCCCAGCTCGCCGACCTCGACGATAAGGAGCGCAAACGCCGCCCCCGGCGCTACACGGAGATTCCCTACCGGGGCGACAATCGCGGCTGGATCGGGGACCGTCGCAGCCACCTGTGGCTCGTCGACCCCACCGGCAACGACGATGCGAAGTGCCTCACGCCGGGGGAGTACGACGAAGGTGGGCTTGCCTGGAGTCCACACGGCGACGAGATCGCGTTCATCAGCCGCCGCCATGAAACCCGCGAGACCGATCCGGGCGGCCAGGTGTTCACCGTGGCGATGTCCGGCGGCGACGCGACCGAGCGCAGCCCCGTGGGCACATGGCAGGTGCCCAACTACGACCGTAACGGCGTGCTGCACGCCATTGGCGATCCCGATCCATGGGCCTGGCCGGGAGTGCCGGTGTTGCGCCGGCTCGACACACTGGACGATCTGACCGGATTCCTGGATCGCAGCATCATCACCTTCGCCCCGCCCTTGGCGCCCGCCGGTCCGCAGTGGCTCGACGACGGCGCCGCAATCTGCCTCGTCGAGAACGAGGGTCGCATCGAGATTGCACGCCTGGCAGGACACAACGCACCGATCGTCGTCGGCGGCGACCGTGTCGTAACGGGTGCGTCCCCCCGCCAGGACGGCACGGCGCTTGCGTTTGTGGCGACCACTGCGACAGATCCGGGCGAGCTGTACTGGTTCGACGACGACGGCGAGCGCCGGCTCACGTCCCTCAACGACGAGTTCCGTGCAGCAACCACTCTCGCCGAGCCGCATCCCTTCACCATCGACCACGACGGCGTGTCCATCGCCGGATGGATCTACCTGCCCCCCGGCGACGGCCGCGTACCCGTGCTCCTCAACATCCACGGAGGCCCGGCGGCCCAGTACGGCTACGGCTTCTTCGACGAGTTCCAGGTCTACGCCGGTGCGGGCTACGGCGTCGTAGCCACGAACCCGAGGGGTTCGAGCGGGTACGGCCATGACCACGTAGCCGCCGTCGTCGGCCGTTGGGACGATGACATGCCGCCCGATCTCGCCGACCTGCTGGCTGCGGTCGACGTGGCAGGCGGCGTGGAGCCGCGCCTCGACACCGGCAACGTGGGCGTGATGGGCGGCTCCTACGGCGGTCTCATGACCTTGCGGGTCGTAGCTGCGGACCACCGCTACCGATCCGCCGTCGCCGAGCGGGGGCTCTACTCGTGGGCGTCGTTTGCCGGAACGTCGGACATCGGTATGTGGTTCGGCAAGGCCTATCTCGGCTTCCACAACCACGAGGATCCGATGCGGACGTGGTGGTCGGGTCCGCTGGCACATGCCGGCAAGGTGGAGACACCGATGCTCGTGCTGCACTCGGAGAGCGACTGGCGGACACCGATCGAGCAGGGGGAGCAGCTGTTTGCTGCGCTCAAGCACGCCGGCGTCGAGACCGAGATGGTTCGGTTCCCCGCCGGCGAGGGGCACGAGCTCAGCAGAAGCGGCAAACCAAAGCACCGAGTGGAGCGCTTCGAGATCATCCTCGAGTGGCACGAACGACACATGCGCTGAGGGTTTCGCCCGAAGCAGGCTTCGGGCGAGTTGTTTCGACCCCGAGCGAATGCTCGGGGTCGAGTTTGTTTGTCGGCCCTTCGGGCCGGCTGTCTTTTGCTCGTCGCAGCAGCAAGTGGCTGCGACGAGATCTGAGGGGAGGCGCGGAGCTTCCCCTCAGACTCCCCTCCACTGCGACATCGCTCCGCTCGTCGCCCCAAGTCCCTCGAAGGGCGTGAGCCTTCGGGAGGGTGCGGGGGTGCTCGAGGGGGTGGTGCTCCGCGGAACCCCCTCGATGTGGGGTGCAGCGACATGTGCGGTGCACCCCACCAGAGACACGGCGCGGCGGAGCCGCACCTCACAAAACTCGATCGAGGCCTGCCTCGATGGAAACACTCTTGGTGGAGCTCCGCGGAACCCCCTCGTTGTGGGGTGCAGCGACCTGTGCGGTGCACCCCACCAGGGACACAGGGCGGCGGAGCCGCACGTCACAAAGCTCGATCGAGGCCTGCCTCGATCGAAATGCTCGAAATGCTTCTCCAGTACAGTTGCGGTCTCAACCGTCGTGTCGGAGGATCATCCATGACATCCCAATCCGCCCCGCCCGCCCCAAACGCACCGTTCGGCAGCGTTTTTGCGAGCACGATGGCGGTAGCGGAATGGACCGATGGCGAGTGGAGCGCAGTCAAGCTGGGGCCGGTCGAGCCGCTGGCTCTTCACCCCGCAACGCACGTGTTGCACTACGGCAGCGCATGCTTCGAGGGATTGAAGGCGCATCGCGGGCACGATGGCGTCGTCAGGATCTTCCGGCTCGATTCCCACGTCCGCCGGATGCAACGCTCCGCCGAGATCCTGATGCTTCCCGTGCCACCCACCGAGATGCTCGCCGAGATGACGATCGACGTGGTCCGGGCATGCCTCGACGAGGTGCCGGCGGCCCCGGGCTCGTTGTACCTGCGTCCCACGTTGATCGGGACGGTTCCCAACATCGGCGCCGCCGCCGTGCCTTCGCCGTCGGCTTTGCTGTACGTGCTCGCCAGCCCCGTGGGCGACTACTTCGCGGGCGGCGTCCGTCCCCTCAAACTGATGCTCGAGACGGAACAACCACGGACAACACCCCAGTTCGGCATGGTCAAGTCGGGGGCGAACTACGTGATGGCGCTGGGCCCGACCATGCGAGCCAAGCAGGAGGTGGGAGCCGACCAGGTGCTGTTCGCCCCCGGGGGTGTCATCCAGGAGACCGGCGCCGCCAACTTCCTGATGATCGACTCGCAACGCATCATCACCCCGGCCCTCAACGAGGCGTTCCTCCACGGTGTGACTCGTGACTCCGTGCTCGTGCTGGGGAAGGACCTCGGCTACGACGTGGAGCAGCACCCCAACCTGAGGGTCGACGAGCTGCTGGAGTGGTCGAAGCACGAAGAGTCGGAGGCGGCGCTGTCCGGTACGGCTGCCGTGCTCGCAGCGGTGGGCAGTCTGGTGACGGACGGCGAGGAGATTGCCGTCGGCACAGGTGAGGTGGGCAGTCACACGTTGCGGCTGCGCAGCGCGCTGACGGATCTGCACGTGGGGAACGCCGAGGATCGACACGGCTGGCTCCTGCCCGTCGAGTGACGGGTTCCGTTTCGATTCGACAGATTGGCGACACACCCGAGCCGGTAGCATCGGGCCGAAATCGACACGAGGTGCCATGGGACAGCAGCCCAACATCGAGCTGGAGATCGCCGACCTGCCGCGGCCGCAACCGGCGCCCGAGCCGGCACGGCGGTGGAAGCCGAACCGGCCCGGCGAGCTGAGCGCCCCCGAGCAGGTGCCCTGGGGTGGGGCATTCGGGACGACGGGGCCGGACACGGGGTACGTCTACAGGCTCATCGCCGACCGCGACCTCGACCTCGTCGACGGTGAGAGCCGGCACAACGCTCAGTCCGGCGTCGCCGTTCTCGCCGGTGCCCGGGCGTCCCATTTCGGCCGTGCCCCGACGGGTCGTGACGTGGATGTCGCAATGACGATCCTCGGATTCATGCCAGAGGGGTTGCCTGGCGACCTGATCGATGCGTTGCGGGAGGGTCGGCAAGAGTGGACCTCGAATCTGGCTCACGACCCGGGGCGAGCCCGGGCTCTGGTCGCATCGGTGCCGATCGAGAACCTGGCGGCGCCGTTTGAAGACCTACGAGCCCGCATGGCTCTCGGCGAGCGGCTCATTCTGCGTTGAGACCAAACCCCACCGAGACGACCCACGGAGCTGAGACATGAAGATCGTCCGCGTCGACTCCGAGGTCGACGACATCACGTACGGTGCCGTCGAGCCCGAGGGCATCCGCCTCCACCGCGGCTCGCCGTTCATCGCCTGGGAGCCGACCGAGACGGTCGTGGCATGGGACCAGGTGCGCCTGCTCGCCCCGGTGATCCCGACCAAGATCGTTGCGATCGGCAAGAACTACGTGGATCACGCCGCCGAGATGGACAGCGAGGTGCCGGAGCGCCCCCTGATCTTCTTGAAACCACCCACTTCCGTTGTCGGTCCACTGCAACCGATCCGGCTGCCCGCAGCCTCCGAGAACGTTCACCACGAGGCGGAGCTGGCGGTCGTCATCGGCAAGGTCACCAAGGACGTCGCCATCGAGGAGGTGGGCCCTCACATCCTCGGCTACACCGCGGCCAACGATGTCACGGCCCGCGATCTGCAGCGCAGCGACGGGCAGTGGAGCCGGGCCAAGGGCTTCGACACGTTCTGCCCGCTTGGCCCCGCCATCGACACCGAGCTCGACCCGCTGGAAGGCCTGTCGGTGATCTGCCGGGTGAACGACGACATCCGCCAGAGCGGCTCGACCAGCGACATGGTGTTCGGTGTCGGCGAGATCGTCTCTTACATCTCGCATGTGATGACGCTGCTGCCCGGCGACGTCATCCTGACCGGCACGCCCGACGGTGTCGGCCCCATCGAAGCGGGCGACCGTGTCGAGGTCGACATCGAAGGCATCGGCGTGCTCGTCAACCCGGTCGTGGCGCGATGACGCCGCGGCTGCGTTTTGCCCCGTCGCCGACGGGCTACCTCCACGTGGGCGGGGGGAGAACCGCTCTCTACAACTGGCTGTACGTGCGCAACGCGGGCGGAACGCTGATCGTCCGCAGCGACGACACCGATAGGGAGCGATCCACCCAGGAGTACGCAGACGACATCGTTGCCAGCCTGCGGTGGTTGGGTCTCGACTGGGACGAGGGCATCGAGGTGGGTGGTCCCCATGGTTCGTACCGGCAGAGTGAGCGACTCGATCGCTACCGGGAGGTGGCGCACGCGCTCCTCGCCGCCGGGAGGGCCTACTACTCGTACGCCACTGCCGAGCAGCTGGATGCGTTCCGCACGGAGGCCCAGCGTGAAGGTCGCTCGCCTGCGTACGACGGGCGCTTCCGGGTGTCCGACGCGGAGGCGGAGCGGCGGCGCGCCGGCGGCGAACCGGCACCGATTCGATTCGCCGTCCCGCGTCCCGGCGAGACGGCTTTCCACGATGCCATCCGCGACGACGTGCGGTTCGACCACTCCCAGGTCGACGACTTCGTCATCCTCCGCTCGGACGGGACCCCGACCTACCACCTCGCCAGCACCGTGGACGATGTCGACTTCGGGATCACCCACGTCGTGCGAGGCGAGGACCTGCTGGCTTCGACGCCGAAGCACATCCTGCTGACGGAGGCGATGGGTCACGACCGGGCAAACTATGCCCATCTCCCGCTGCTGATGGGGCCCGACGGGGCCAAGCTCTCCAAGCGTCACGGCCACACCTCGATCAACGCCTACCGCAGCGACGGCTATCTCCCCGAGGCGGTCCTGAACTTCCTCGCCATCCTCTCGTGGTCGCCCGGTCCGGACGAGGAGATCGTGTCGCTGGACACGATGGTCGAGCGGTTCAGTCTCGATGCTGTATCGAAGAATCCCGCCACCTTCGATCTCGCCAAGCTGGAGTGGATGAACGGGGTCTACATCCGGGAGTTGCCGGCCGACGGGTTCGTCGCGCGATCGCTGCCGTACGTCACCGAGATGCTGGGACGCGAGCTGACCGCTTCCGAGGTCGACACCATCACCGAGATCGCACCGCTGATCCAGGAGCGCGCCAAGTTGCTCAGCGAGGTGGGCCCTCAGGTGCAGTTCCTGTTCGGCGACATCGACTACGACGAGGGCTCCTGGCAGAAGATCATGACGAAACCCGACGCCGGCGTTGCCGTCGGAGAGGCGTACCGCTCGCTCGAGACTCTCGCCACGTGGGACACCGCATCGATCGAAGCGGCACTGCGCGCCATGCTCGACCGGAACGAGTTGTCGGCGCGCAAGGGCCTGCAGCCGTTGCGTGTCGCCATCTCCGGCTCCTCGGTCAGCCCTCCGCTCTTCGAGTCCATGGCGGCGTTGGGCAGGGAACGGACTCTCGAGCGTCTGGCGAGCGCCGCCGACCGCATCGGTTAGACCCTCACCGACCAAACCTCTGGTGGCCGCTCACCCGCCCACACCGAGTCAGGAGCACACGCCGCCCACACGCACGTGTCGGTCGGCCGCAACCGCCGTGAGCGTGATCGGTTCGTGGGGGAGGGGGGGCGTCACCACGACGTCGACGTCGGTGATCTCGCCGAGCCCGAGGTGGGCGATGCGTTCGACCCCGGCCGTGTAGCCGAGCGACGCAACGATCTCGCGGCTGCCGATGAGGGCTGCGGCATCGCCGGCTCCTCCCGCTGCGTAGACGTCGACCCGTGTGCCGATGCCACCACCGAGATCCGCACCGACGGAGATCTCGAGCCAGTGTCCCGATGCCCTTCGATTGGCGACGAGGCGGCTCGGGATGTTCGGGTCCCATTCCAGCAACAACACGTCGAGCCGCCCGTCCCGATCGACGTCGCTCGTGGGGGCTCCCACCCAGTACTGGGCCGACCCCAGCCCGGCCGGAGCGGTGAAGCGGGGCACGTCCCCGTCGAGACCCTCGTGCATGAACACCGCGGGTGCCTCGCCGCCCTCGCTGGAGGCGCTTGTGAGGATGTCCGGCCAGCCGTCGTTGTCGAAGTCTGCGAGTTCCACGTGGGGGGCCTTGGTGGGAATCCCGACCAGACCCGCCGCCGCAGTGACGTCTTCCAGGCTCGGCGGCTCGCCCTGTCCGGTGGTGCGGTTCAGATAGAGCCGCACCGGCACCGCCCGATCCTGGCTGAGGGTGCTGTTGTAGTGCTGGCCGACGACGAGATCGGCCCAACCGTCACGATTGACGTCGGCGATGGCGGCACCCGCCACGTCGTCCTCGGGTCCGAACGTCTCCCATTGCAAAGCATCGCTCGGCACCTCCACCAGCCCGACTCCGCTCCCCGCGAACAAGCGGTTGGAGCCGGCGATGAACACGTCGGTGTGGCGGTCGTTGTTGAGGTCGCCTGTGGCCACGCCGAGCCCGTGAACGTCATCCGGGAAGCCGAACACGGTGTTGGCATCCTCGAACGCCAAGCCGCCCAGGTTGCGATACACCCGGGTAGACCCTCCGCGATAGCGGTCCTCCACGATGATCAGATCGAGCAGACCGTCCTCGTCGACGTCGAGCACTCCCACCGATCGCCCGCCAAGCGTGGGGTCGATGCCCGATCCGGCAGGGCTGAGTCGACCGCCTGCGTTCTCCAGGATCTCGGTGACGGCGGCGCCGGTGTCCCGGTTGCGAACGTTGCGGGACAGCACGAGATCGTCGTCGCCGTCGTTGTCGAGATCGGCGAAGACAGCCCCGCTGGTGCGTCCGAACATCTCGGGAACGGAATCGCTCGGCGTGTAACCGTCGGCTCCGCCGAGGAGGATGCGATCGGGCGATGCGGCCGTGGCGCCTCGCACGGCGTAGACGTCGCCCCGGGCCGTGGCGAAGGTGCCGACGGCGAGGTCGGGGAGGTGGTCGCCGTTGACGTCGCCCCAAGCTCCCGCATGCACGTGCATCCCGGTTAGCGGATCGATCAGGCCCCACTCCTCTGTGATGTCCTCCCACACCAGCTCGCCGGCACCGCCTGCGGCGGCCGCAGCCCAGCACACTCCGTCTGCGGATGTGGTGCCTTTGCTCGAGGACGTCGATTCGTCGGTGGCCGTCGTGGATTCGCCGGTCGGGTCTGTTGTCGTCCCGGCCGAGCCGGCGGCCGCATCGTCATCCCCCGAGGAGCAAGCCGTGAGGGCGAGCACCACAGCCAGGGTGACGGCGAGGTGCCTCACGGCAACGTGACGATCGCCAGCACGACCTCGCCGAAGGTCTCGCCGCTCTCCGGAGTGCCCGCGTTGAGCACGACGTAGACCTGCTCACCGTTCGGGTCGACGACCACGCTGTACGTGCCGCCGGTGCGGAGTCCCAGCTCGTTCTCGATCAGGGGGTTGAGCTCGACGACCACCTCTTCCGCACCGGTGGCCGGGTCGACGGCGACGAGCGGTGTTCCCTGCTGCCATGCTCCGCCGTGGGCAGCCGGGATGTAGAAGAAGCGGTCCCCATCAGGATGCAGTCCGAGCGATGTCGTGTATCCCCGCGCCTCTCCCATCGCTTCGATGGCCCCATCCGGCGAAAGGCTGAACAGCACCGGAGGGTTGCGGGTGACGGCGTACATCGTCCCGTCGGCAACCGGCGGCGTCGCCCAACGCAGCATCGACGCAGGCATCGTGGCGTCGAGCTCGGTCAGCTCGTTCGTCGCCGGGTCGTAGCGCGCCAGCCCGGTGTCGTTCCACGTGATGTAGGCGCGGCCCTGATCGTCGACGGCGATGCTGCGATAGCCGCCGTGGGAGTTGTCCGTGTCGGCGAAGATCACCTCGTTCGTCGCGGTGTCGATCACGACGAAGGCGCCGGTCTTCTGCCCGAACGGGTCTGCAGCCTCGCCGTACAGCAGGCCGCCTTCGGGCCATGAGGCAAGTGACGCCACCCCGTGCTCGGGGTAGATGACACCGAGGTCGGCGATGGTGCGCTCCGACGGATCGAGCCGTAGCAATACGTCACCTTGGTAGCCGTCCGTGAACTCGAGCCCGCGTCGTGAGCCCCAGTAGGTGGAGACGTAGACCTCCCCGCAGGGCCCGGGCACCATCGCGGCGTGGATCTTGCCGAAACCCCAATCACCGGGTGTGTGGTCGACGAGAGACAGGACATCGGCGATCTGGGTGAGCGTGCCCGTTGCGGAGTCGTACTCATAGATGAACGAGTTGCCGTCGGCGCCGTGGTGATCTCCGATGCCCGAGATGAACCGGCCGTCGCCGAGAGCGATGCCTTGCCCCCAATGTGACCACGGCTTGCCGGCGTAGTCGGGCCGGGGGTATTGCACGACGGCGACGCCGGCCCGGCCGTCTCCTGCTTCTTGGAGTGTCACGGCTTGCGCGGTCACCCCGCCCGTCCACTCCTCGACTTCTTCGCTGGGGGAGGGGCATTCCGCGGAGGCGGCTGCATGGGTAGTGGTCGTGGGCGATCCCGCTGCGAGCGTCTCGTCTGTGGGACTGTCCACGGTTGTGGTCGCGGTCCGTTCCGACGACGATGCGTCGTCGCCGGTGCCGGAGCAAGCAGAGGTCGCAAGTGCGACGGCGACCAGGAGCCCCCCGATTCGTCGGATCCCCATCATCCTGAGGAGAGCGTACCCCGGGCCGTCACCAATGCGAGGCCCGCTTGGTCTTTCCGCCGTCGCTGACCTATCCTCCCCGCTGCCCTTCGGGGGTGGTGTAATTGGCAACACGCCGGGTTCTGGTCCCGTCATTGGGGGTTCGAGTCCTCCCCCCCGAGCTCTGAGTCCAGCAGTCGCCGCGGCTCGTGTCCGCGCTTCTGTGGGCGAACAAATGCAGCTACCATCGCTGCGTCTTGGCCCCGTCGTCTAGCGGCCTAGGACGCCGCCCTCTCAAGGCGGTAACGCCGGTTCAAATCCGGTCGGGGCTACGTGGACTCGCCGGAGGCGAGACCGTTGGCAAGGACCCCCGCGGTGCGGGGGTCTTTGCATGCTCGGGAGGGCTACCAACGAGGATTGCCGCAGCTTGCCTGGTCGGTAGCGAGGCGTGCTCCCAGATAATGGCTTGCTAGCGCAGATTGCCGGTTCGGCTCGGAATGGAGTGCGCGATATCGCGCCGGCCGGTGAGTGATATGTGCGCCGCCGAGCGTCGAATGGGGACCTGACAGGGCAGTTGCTTTGCGTTGAGGGGGGTGATGGTGCGCGGGACGTCTCTTGTTCGAGCTGGCGCACGGACGTGTGAGGGTCATGATGCGAGCTGACGGGTGGCCGCGTCGACGGTGGGGATGCGTTATTGTTCAGTTGTGGATGAACTGTCAGTCGAGTGTGTTCGGCCGTCGCAGGCGCTGGAGCGGCTTGGTGTTGCGTTGAGCGAGCCGATCCGACAGACGATCTTGCGTCGTCTGTCTCGTGGACCGGCGTATCCCAGCGAGCTTGCGGAGCTGGTCAACACGAGTCGTTCCAATCTCTCCAATCATCTTGCGTGTCTGCGCGGCTGTGGCTTGGTGGTTGCGGAGAGGCAGGGTCGGCGCGTGCGTTATGAACTGGTTACGAGTCGGCTCGGGGAGGCGCTTGCGATCGTTGAGGAGGCGGTCGATGAGGCGTCTCTGGTGGTAGGGCATGGTCGCTGAGCTGACGAGGCCGGCGGCTGTTCGCCGGGCCCGGGGGCTGAACGCCGTCACGATCGGATGGAACACGGTCGAGGGCATCGTGGCGGTGGCGGCCGGGATTGCCGCTGGTTCGGTGAGCCTTGTTGGTTTCGGTCTCGACTCGGCGATCGAGGTGTCGGCAGCGGCGGCTCTGGCGTGGCGACTGTCTCGGGAGAAGCGAAACGACTGCCGTCGGGACGACGACCAGTTGGCACAGCGTCTCGTGGCTGTCTCATTCGGTCTTCTCTCGGCTTACGTTGCCGTCAACGCCCTGGCCGACCTCGTCGGGCGTCGGGCTCCTGAGGCGTCGCTTGTGGGTGTCGTCCTCGCCGCTGTCTCGTTAGCGGTGATGCCGGTGATCGCCCAGGCCAAACGCAGAGTGGCTCCCGCTATTGGATCCCGGGCCGCGATGGCCGAGGCGGCCCAAACCGACCTGTGCGCTGCGCTCTCGGCAGCCCTGCTGGCTGGTCTCGGACTCAACCTGACACTCGGCTGGTGGTGGGCGGATCCTCTCGCCGCCCTGATGATCGCGGCGATAGCGGGCTACGCCGCCGTCACTACCTGGACGGCGCCGTCACTGTCCGACACCTGCTGCACCTGAACCGGGGCTCCGGCCGGAACGCCCGGGTCTCCCCGTCCCGCAACGGCCTCGCAGACCAAGAACGGCCTGTTGGGGTTGGCCGGATCCGCGACGACTCGACCGGGATCTCCAGTTGTCCAGACTCAGGAGAGCGCCTCTGTAATAAGGGCTGTGTTGGTGCGGACCATGTCGACGTAGGTCTCGGCACCAGAGCCAGAGCTACCCAACGACCCGGTGAACAGCTCGACCACCTCGACATCGGCTCCCACCTCGGCGGCAACGGCATCGCCTAGGGCTGATGGCTCGACGGTCTCGCCGAAGATCACGTCGATGTTCTCTTCGGTCATGATCTCGACCAGTTCGGCCAGCTCTGCCGAACTTGGATCGGCCAGCGTGGAACCACCCGGGATGACGACGCCAACCACTTCGAAGTCGTAGCGGTCGGCGAAGTAGCCGAACGCCTCGTGGTTGGTGACCATCTTCCTCCGATCCTCGGGCACGACCTCGAGCATCCTGATGACCTCCTCGTCGAGAGTCCGAAGCTCATCGGCGTACGGCACGGCATTTGCGATCCAGTCAACGCTCGGGTCCAGCGCAGCGAGTTCTTCGGCGATTAGTTCAACCGCGGTGGCGACGCGGAGGGGATCCATCCAGATGTGGGGATCACAGCTGCCTTCTTCGTGGGCGTGGCCGTCTTCTTCCGCGTGCTCGGCTTCTTCTTCCGCGTGCTCGTTCTTCTTCCGCGTGCTCGGCTTCTTCTTCGTCGTGCCCGTCTTCTTCCGCGTGCCCGTCTTCTCCTTCGTTGTGGTTGCCTTCTTCGTGGCCGGCATCCGGGTCGCACTCGCCGACGGTCGACGCACCCTCGTCGGCGTGATCGCTTTCCTCGTCGTTGTGTGAGTGGCCGCCTGCCCCGAAGGCAATGGGATCGAGCATGGGAGCGACCTCGAGGATGTTGGCCCCGTCGGCTTCGAGCGATTCGACCACATCGAGGAGTCCCTCTTCGAGCTGCAAGCCGTTGACGACCACCAGATCTGCTTCCTGCATGGATGCCACTTGGGCGGAAGACAACTGGTAGTCGTGGGCGTCGGCGCCCACCGGGAAAAGGACCTCTACGGTCGCCGCGTCCCCCGCGACATTGGAGACGACGTCGCCCCAGATCGTGGTGGTCACCACGACAGAGAGCCGGCCGCTCTGGGTTGCCTGCGCGGCGTCATCGGCCGTGCCGGCGCTGGTCGAGTCGTCGCCACAGCCGGCCGCCACCAAGGCAAACACCATCAGGGGCACGAGAAGTCTTGACGTGGTCCTGTTCATTGTCCCTCCCAATTGCATATCGATAATGAGAATCGTTCTTGGTTTCGCACTGGACTGTAGCAAGGGAGAACCAATACGGAAAGAGCGAGTGCCGGGTGATCAAGCTGAGCCAGTCATCGGCGAATCCGGTTCCTCTGTCGTCCGTGGGCCGGAAACTCGCAGTGCTCGAGGAATCCGCACGGACACGTAGTCGTCGCATCAGTTGTAGTGATGGGAGGATGTCCGAAGCGCCAGTCGAGAAGCCACAGTCAGACGCAGCCGGCAGTACGGTTTCGGTAATCGGTCTGGCGGTTCCTGCGGTCCCCGCAAGCCAACTGATTCAGAGCCAGGGCGACTCGTACGGGTCGCTGGGAGCGTCCTCGACTGCCGTGACTTCGATCGCATCTGCCTCGACCACCCATTCGCCCTCGAGCTCTCCATAGGGCCTATCCAGTGGTCTCCACACGACGTCGGCGATCACCCATGTGTCATCCTCGAAGGCCGGGGTGCCGTGTACGGTGACCTGGAGCGGAATGCCATCGGCGGCGCAGCAGCTCACCATGAACCGGGTGAGCTTGAAACCGTCGGGGACCGACGGATCGTTGACGACGAGCCCTTCGAGCCGGACGGTCATTCCCTCGAGGCTTTGCGCAACGTCCCAGATGGCTCGGTCGAGGAACTCGAACACTCGCATCTCCACCGGTCCGGAAGCGGCCTCGATGGCTGCGAACTCGTCGTTCGACTCCGTTGGAGTGAAGGCCTCGACGCGATCGGCGGCTGCTGCGCCGAGCCCGGTCGGTGCGACCGAGATGAGAAGGAGGAAGGGCAGGATGAGCAGCCAGCCGACCCTCGGAGCCACGGACGACGTGACCGACGAGGGATCGCGAGCTTCGTCCTTCGAGCTGCGTAGTGTCTCGTAGAGCCCGAACGTCAGTAGCACGACGGCGGCTGCAAGGAGTGGGTAGCGCATCCGTTGTTGCACGAACCAGCCGAAGCCGCCGGTCCAGACCATCCGGACGGTGAAGCCACCGAGCCACAAGAGAATGACTGCTCGTGCGAGCCGGTTCACAAGAGCACCTGCCCGACGACGACGGCACTGACGATCGCCACGGCAAGGGTGACCGGCGCGAAGCGAAGAGCGAAGCGGCGCCCGAACACACCGATGTGCATTGCCACGAGTTTCAGGTCGATCACCGGGCCGACCACGAGGAACACGAGCCGGGACGTGAGCGAGAACTGGGGGAGACCCACGGCGACGAATGCATCGGCCTCGGAACAGATCGAGAGGATCACGGCGAGCGCAGCGAACATCAGCACCGACAGCAGCTCGCTGTCAGCGACGACATTGATCACGGACCGGGGAACGACGAGCTGCAGCGTCGCCGCCGCCATCGCGCCAACGACCAGATACCCGCCTGCATGAACGAGGTCCCGTGCGGCCACGTCGACCAGGCGGCTCCAGCGGCTGTCAGATTGCGGTTCGTCGTTGCGGAGTGTGTCGAGCAGCGACTCGCCTCCGCGGCGAGCCCACCACGAGCCGACCACCACGGCGGCGAGCAGCGAGGCTGCGAATCGGGCAAAGACCAGCCGACCGTTGCCGGGGAAGGCCACGGCCGTGGCCGCGAGAACCACCGGGTTGATGGCGGGCGCAGCGAGCAGGAAGGTGAGCGCGGCCGCCGGGGGCGTTCCGGCCCCCACCAGCCGACCGGCGATGGGCACTGATCCGCATTCGCATCCCGGGAGTGCGAGCCCAGCGAGGCCCGCCGATGGAATAGCGAGGGCAGTCCGGCGAGGGACCAGGCGGCGGACCAGGTCCGGCGACACGTAGGCGGCGATGAGGCCGCTGATGACGACGCCGAGAACCAGGAATGGCATCGCCTGGATGACCACCGAAACGAAGAGCGTGGACCACAGACGGAACTCTTCGTTCTGGAAGAACTCGAGACGATTCCGCAGGAGCAACGCGGCGATCAGCGGCACGAGCAGCGTCCACGGTCCGAACGCGCGCCTGGTGCGCCCGTGGCCGTGGGTGTGGTCAGCGGGATCGGACACCGCCACGTCGACAGTCGTCACGGGGTCCACGGAGCCGCTCATTCGGGAGATCCTAAGGCAACACCGGACACCGTTGAACCATCCTGTGCCGCCAGATTGTGAAGTTACCGACTCTCTCTGTGCGAATCGCCCTGCAGAGGCCGGAGGCTCCTGATCGTTGGAGAATGAGGTCCACGCCCGGTGATCCCGATCGGTGCCCTAATGCGGTCGACGAACGCCGGTCACGTCACTCCAGGGCGTCAGGATCTCCTCGACGATCTTCGCCTCAGAAACGGTGATAGCGCGGAAGGCGTCGAGGGCGATGGCAAGGTGCTTGCCGCCCTCAAGGATGAGGATGTCACCGGGGCGAACCACCGACGGCTGGATGGCAACTCGCCTTGCGGTGTCCACCACCCGGTCAACGTCGGCCTCGGGCACCTGGAGTGAGGATGCCACCATCGTCCCGCATCCACAGCCAGGACCCGTCACCGTCGCGCCTTCGAGCGACTGCGCCTGAAGTGCAGTTCCCGTTCCGGCGTTCGCTTCCTCAAGGGCAGCTGCGAAAGCGCCAGGGCGCGGAACAACGCCGGGTTGCGTGAACTGCGTCGTCCTGTCGAAGCCGACGGGCATGATTCCTGGATTCACGTCACTAGTTGTCGGTGGGTGGTCCGCTACCTTGAGCACGAGAAGTGTTCGCAGGTGTTTGGACAAGCCGAGGCGAGTCCTTCGCCGAAGCCGTGCGACAAGACGAGGGTCCACGATGCGGCGTCCAATACGGCGACGAACAGAGATCCGGCCGCACCGATCACCAAATCAGGTGCACGAACGCCCGTCTAGGCCAACCGCCCAGAGCGGCACATACGAGCGCTATCGCAGCCGTAGATCGTGACTACGCATCGTGGCAAGGTGGGCCTGGTGAGGACGGCGCAGACCGCCCGCGGAGCGGCATAGACGCCGGCCGCGGCCTGGTAGATCAGCAGCGGCGTGCGGTTGTGAGCGTCACCACGAGCGGTCGGGTCACCTGGCCGTGGAAGTGCTCACTGATGAAGGACTCGATGTCGTCGAGCAGACCCAGTCGGTCCGTAGGTGTCATCATTTGCGTCCCCGAGTAGGACAACATCAGTTTCCGGTAGGCAGTTGCGCTGTAGGTTTGGTCCCAGTCCCACCTGTGGACCGTGACCTCCTCGAAGCGATCGTCGGCCTCGAGGAGCTTGCGGATCGGTGGGTCGACGGCATCACGGGTTGGTGCGGGTGGGCCCTGATGTCCCTCTCCGTGCTTCTCGTAGATCGGCTGGGCAGCATCGAAGAAGCCGTCGTCTTCAGGAGAGGTCACCTGGATGAGATCGACGATGGCCAGGACACCGCCGGGACGCAGGAGTTCGGCGGGCCGGTCCGTCTGGGCCTGCGGCGAGATCCAGTGGTAGGCCGTGGCTGAGAACACGGCGTCAACACTCGACGAATCGATCGCGGTGTGCTCGAAGTCGCCAACGGTCACGTGGAGTCGATCGGTGGGAAGGTTGGAACGGAGCTTGTCCGCCATCGCCGGGCCAATCTCGATCGCGTGTACCGATGCCCCTCCAGCGAGCAGAGCCTTGGTTGCCTGCCCAGTGCCAGGGCCCACCTCCAGGATGCTCGGATGAGGCGGCAGCAGTGCGAACAAGGTCACATACAACTCTGCGGGATACGACGGCCTGATCTCGTCGTAGACATCCGGGACTTCGTTGAAGGAGAGCCGTTTGTCCGCGGGCTGTCGTTTCATGTCGGCAATCCTGCCAGTGGTCACCCCAAGTACCCAACCCGTCTCCTCGAGCGACACCCGTTTTCGCCCATCGGTCGCCGGTCAGCCGCCCAGATGACTCGACACCGAGCACCAATGCCCCTCCCGCCGTGTGAGCCTGCTCGGCACCGCAGCCGCATCGACTGCGTTCAGCGGGAATCGCCGAGCGCGACGACAACGGACGTTGCCACTCGTCCGGCGGTGACCGTGCGACACTGGGAAGTGTGAAGTCAGAGTGCCCCGCTGTCAGGCGAAGGCTGTGAGTGAGTGGGCATCGCTGGTGGCGGTGATGGTTGTTCGGATCCAGCGCGAGTTACACGCGCTTCTTCGCTTGATTGATCCGGGTCATCTCGACCAGCTGCCGGCTCCGGGAGCGAACCCGATCGGGTGGATCGGGTGGCATCTGACGCGCAGCCATGACCGCAACATGTCTGAGCTCCTTGGGCGAGAGCAGTTGTGGATCGCCGATGGATGGCACGCCCGGTTTGGCCGCAACCCTGACCCGGCGGACACTGGCTTTGGGCACTCGCCCGCCGAGGTTGCAGCATTCAACTGTCCCGAAGCCGAGCTGATCCTCGACTATCACGATGCGGTCGTCGAGATGATTCTCGGCTACCTGAAGAACGTATCCCCCGATGAGCTTCGCCGTGAAGTCTTGAGCCCCACCTTTTCGAACATCGCCACGGTTGAGCAGCGCGTCTCCGGGGTGCTGGTCGATGCCCTGCAGCACCTCGGACAGATCGGGTACGCCCGGGGCATGCTCGAGTCAACCACCGCACACAACAACAGCGACGACGACTGAACTCGATCGGAGTTCACTTCGCCCAGGAGCGCTCGAAGCCCGAGCCGACGAGAATGTGGCTATGGCTGTGAGTTGTGGGTTCTACGGAGCGAGCGGATCTGGGACATGACGAACGCCGCAGCGACGATTCGCGCGTTCGCACCCGCCGATTGGGGTGCGCTTTGCGCTCTGTACGAACCGGCAGCCCGGCAGGAGCTGGCGCTGTCGGGTATCGATCCGCGCGGCTTTCGGCCCCTGTCAGAAGTGGAGGACCTCGACGAGTTCCAGCGCCTGAACACTGCAATGGTGGCCTGCGCGGACGACCGGGTCGTGGGGCTCGTCGCGTGGCGAGACCGCGGTGAGTGGCGCGATAGCGGCTACCTGTCCTGGCTCTACGTCGATCCAGCGTTCCATCGACATGGAATCGGCACTCGACTGCTGGCCGAAGCCATGTCCGCGCTCGACGACCAGGCGTGGACACTGACCAAGTTGGGCAACGACCCCGCAATCAACCTCTATCTGAAACACGGGATGCAGATCGTGAGATCCCACCCCGCCGACACCGGGGGATTCCCCCACACCGAAGTGCGGTTGGCTTTGCCGACGAGCCGTAAGTTCGACCCAGACGTGCCCAGCTTCGGCCTGTGATCGGTCAATCGGTAGCGCCGATCACCAAATCGGGTCGGATATCGCACATTCCGCCAAGTGCACGGTATCGGCACATCGAGGATCGGGTATGTCAGCTGCCTGCGAGTCCGAAGAAGACCACGATCGCGCGCCCCAGCCTGACCATGTCCTCGTCGGCGAGACGTCCGACTCGCTCGCCGAGCTTGGCGCGTGGCACTGTGGTGATCTTGTCCACCATCAAGCTGCAGGGCATCCGCAGGCCGTTCTGATCGTCGGGCACCACCGGGAGCCGAATCAGCGGTGCCTCGGTCGGATCGGTGGTGAAAGCGCACACGGTCACCGAACCGGTCGCATCGAAGCGGTCGTCTTGGATGATCACCACCGGGCGCGGTTTGCCGGTGTAGCCGCTGCCTGCAGCAGCCGTCCAGATCTCGGCGCGCCTCACGCTTCGTCGAGACTCACCGCATCGATGAACGCTTGATCGTCGGCGGCTCGGTCGCTGTCGGCGACTGCTGCCGATTGACGGTGGGCTTCTGCCGCAAAACCGGGGGCGCGGACGTCGGCGACCCACATTTGGATGGGGCGCATGCCTTGGGCGCGCATGCGTTGTCGGTAGCTGCGGACGCGTCGCGTGACGGAGGGATCTTCGTGTGGTGTGGCCATGGCCTCATGTTACATGTAACGCCCGGTCGTGTGAACCCGATCGACAGATCCCGAGCGGTAGCACGCCGAATCCCGAACCACGCCGATCGGCACGTAGCGAGCGGGGCAGAATATGTCGGCCATGAGCGGAACGGTCCGCTCAACGTCGCCGGGCCGTCCCGAATCACTCATGCAGCTCGTGCAAGACACGGGGGATACTCCGGCGTGCGCGACACTGCGACCTATGAGTAGTCGGTTGAAGCAGCCAGGGCTTCCATCTCTTGGGCGACGACTGGCGGAGTCTTCGTCGTCGCCGCAGTTATGCACGTCGGGCTGCTTGCGTGGTTCTTCCTGCAGGAGGGGCGCAACTACTGCGAGTCTGACGTCTTCGAGAACGTCGTGTCCTTTGGCCTGGCTCACTTCACCATCGGAGTCTTCGCCGCCATCTTGCCAAGGCTGCGAGGTGTCCGTACGAGCACGGCTTTGGTTGCCCTTCTTGCGTCATGGGTCGGGGCCGCTGCGACGGCGATCGTGGTACGAGGGTGTGTCCGACGCGCTTTGTCCGGATGGCTGGGACAACTGCGAGATCGACTCCTTTGCCACCAACGTGTCCAACGGACTTGCGGCGATCGTCGCTGCGGTCGCCACGGCCGCCTGTGTCGCAGGCATCGTCGCGGTCGGGGCGCGCAGAGGAAGTTCGACCTGACGTGGGCCACGCGTCCTTGGCCGCACCCGCACCGATCAGCAAATCGGGCGCCATAACGATCGCTTCGCCGAGTGCCCGGGATCGGCACCTCGCGCTCGCCTCCAACGGTGACACTCAGTGGCTATCGGTTGCCGAGGGGAAGTCTTTCGATGCGGTTCTTGTGGACGGCGTAGATGAATGGTCCGGGCTGGCTGCAGGCGACGGTGATTCTTGTCAGGTTGTCGAGGAAGCGAACGGCCATCTCGTCACCGTTCAGGCTCTGGCTTGAGAGGCAGAAGCACCTGACTTGGTGGTTGCGGACAGCTTCGCGTTCGGCTCTGTTGTAGCGGACGCGTGTGTCTTTCATGAAGACTGCCCAGTCGTTTTGTCCTGCCAGTTCGAGCCACGCCTCGTCGGGAATGGTCTCATCGGCTGGCATGCCGTAGTGCTCCGACAGCGTCGTCAGACGTAGCCCGGCTGCCCGGAGAAGGGTGGGGACCTTGATGCGCCCGAGGCTGCGGTCAAGGAAGAGATCAGGCAGCCCGTCTCGATGCGACACGGAGTACGTCTTCCAGTTGGCTTAGGGGGACGCCGAACTCGGCGGCGAGCTCGTCGAGGGATTCGCCCGCCCAGAATCGGTGGAGAACATCGTCAATGCGTGCACCGCCGCGTTCGAAGATCGGCGCTCCGAAGGCTCGCTTCGGGTCGACGACCACTTCTGCATGTTCATAGGCAGGCACGTGAATCAGTTCGGCATAGCCGTCGGAGGCGTATTCGATGCGACGGAGGTACTCCTGGATGATCTCGGTGAAGACCCGTTGCCCGCTTCGGACAACGACTAGGTGTAGGGCGGCCCGGCCGTCTTCTGAGTCTGGGTGGCTCTCTGCGTAGTCGTACAGCAGCTCGGCGCCGTCGGTGTAGAGCCTTCGTGAGGCCAGAGCGTGATCGATGCCCATCCGTGCCTCGATGGCATGCAACGCTGGCCGGATTCGCTGCATCGGGACACCGCTGCGTCGGATCGCTGCGAGGACGGTTGCTTCGGTCAGTCCAACGAAGGGAATCGACGGCCGTCGCGGACCCTCCGGCCTCACGTACGCAATGATTGGGTCACCGACAACGTCAGGACGATCGGGGAATCGGCGCGTGTATCCCTTGGCCCATGTTGACAGCGTCGAGACCGGCACATCCACGATTCGGGCTGCGTCGGTGACGGTGTACAACGGGACTTCGAACCTGAGATGATCTCGCTGCTCGACCATGGCCTCTCCTTCTCAGTGTCATTCAACCATCTGGGTGTGATGAATCCGCGGTTCCTCGGCCCCCGTGGGTGTTGACTTGGGTGTATTCGTGCAGGTTGGTTCCTCTCTCCGAGGCCTTGAACGCTGACATTGAGCATCTCGGGATGGAGCGCGGGCACCGCACGCTGACGATCACCCGCAAAGGCGGCAAGATCGCCACATTCCCCTCGCACCCCGCACCGCCCGAGCCGTCGACCTGTGCGTTGACGAACGCGAGGACGGGCCGATCTTCCTGAACATGGACGGCACCCGACGCCTCGACCGCCACGCCGCGACCCGGATTGTGAAGCGCCTGTCTCGACGGGCGGGGATTGAGAAGACGATCTCGCCGCATTCGTTGCGGCACTCGTTCATCACCGCTGCCCTCGATGCCGGTGTCGCCCTCCGAGATGTACAGGAAGCGGCATCGCACGCGGACCCGAGAACCACGATGCGCTACGACCGCGCCAGGCGCTCGCTTGATCGGCACGCCACCTACATCGTGGCCACCTTCGTCGCTGGCGCCAGCCGCTAAACCCAAACCCGGGGAGCTGACACCACCCAGCGTGTCAGCTCCCCGCACAGAACTGCCGGCTGTGAGCGGAATGGAGTGCTCCATAGCGCGAGCCGGGACGAGCTTCGCCGTTCGATTCGGGATCTGCTGTGTGAGATCGTTCGGGGCAAGGCGCGATTTGGGTGTGGGAGCTGGCTCTGCGTTCGACGTGCCGCTGCTCGAGCGTCTGCGGATCCGCGCCTCGGCAAATCGGGGCCGAACTCCCTGCTGCTTGGGAGAATGAGCGAGCGTTCGCCACCCTCTGCGGCGTGCCGCTGCGGCGATCTCTGCCGGTCGGCCCTTGAGGCGAAGATGGAATTGACTGATCTCGAAAAGGTTGTTCGGGTCGCGCTGGCGGCCGGGCTTGGTGCTGCCCTGGGGATCGAAAGGGAGGTCCAGCACAAGACCGCTGGGCTGCGGACCCACACACTGGTGGCGGCCGGTGCTGCGTTGTTCGCCGTTGCCGGTGCGTCGGTGTCGGCAGATGGCACCGACCTGACTCGCATTGCAGCGCAGGTCGTCACCGGTATCGGTTTCATCGGAGCCGGGGGCATGATCAAGACCGGGTTCACCATCACCGGAATCACCACCGCAGCCACACTGTGGTTTGCAGCCGCTCTTGGCGTGGCTGCCGGATTTGGTCTCTTTGTCGTCGCTACGGTGTCCCTGGCAGTCGCTTTGGTGGCGATGCTGGGATTTGCGCCTGCCCGCAACTACATCCGACGCGGCAAGGTCCAACCCCTCCAGATCGAGTATCAGGTGGGCCACGGGACCTTGACCCCGCTGTTTGAAACACTCAACGCCATCGGCGCACAAGTACAACGGATCTCCATGATTGAGGATGAGGGCAAACGCCGGATGAGTTGCGAACTCGTTGGCGTCGGACCCGAAGCCATGGACGGGATCATCGTGTCGTTGCGCGGGCGAGACGAGGCCATCAAGGTCGTTGGATCCCCTTGGGTCGACTCCCGACACCCAGCCCTGAATCCGACTCTGTCCCACGGGCTAGGCCTCTCGGCGGATTCGCACAATCGCCAGGGGGATTTGTACGGCGCAGGCGCACCGAACTCGATCGCCGCCCCGATCACGAGATCAGGCTCGATAACACGCAATTCGCCGATTAGCGCATAGCGGCATCACTGATGCGTGCCGTTGGGTTCGACCCGGTTGCGCCTATGGCGTATTTGTGGCATATTCATGCCATGCCACGAGTGAGAGTCAGCACGACGGTGGACGAATCACTTCTCCAGGAAACGCGGCGATTGCGATCTGAGAGCAACGATGCCGCCCTGCTCGATGAGGCGCTCGCTGCCCTCCTCGCTCGGCACCGCGCCGCCCAAATCGACGACGCCTACACCGCGTACGACGCTCATCCAATTGACGAACCCGACGACTGGGGTGACCTGGCATCGTTCCGCGAAGCCGCCGGGTTGTCGTGAGCGCCCTGCCTGCTCGGGGTGAGGTCTGGTGGTGTGAGCTACGCGAGGTCCCTCGCCGACCTGTCGTGGTGTTGTCCCGGGATGTCGCCATCCCAAGACTACGTCGAACGATCATCGCCCCCTGTACGACCACCATCCGCGGGTTACCCAGTGAAGTCCTTCTCGAGCCGTCCCAGGATCCCATCCCCCGGGCCTCAGCGGTGAATCTCGATTCGATGGAGAGCGTCTCGGTCGGAACACTCACGCAGCGATTGGGGCGCCTGAGCGATCAGCGGATGCGCCAGATCTGCACAGCGGTCAACGTCGCCGTTGACTGTGTCGGTTGACGGGCAGGGCAGCGACGCCGATCAACATTTCTGTCGCCACAACGAGCGCGTCCTCAAACCACGCATAGCAGGCACCTATCGGGCGCTGCTCGGTTGGGTTCGCCACTGCACTTCAAGCCCGACTGTCTCGAGGTCGCTGCGGGACGCCCAGGTGGTCGTTCCCGGCATGATGTCGATTTCGTCGGCCACTCGCCCGTCCGGGCGGTCCGGCACTATCGCCGTCTCGCGAGACACGTCGTCAGTGTGGAGCCACACCTCGCCGCCCTCGTCGCACATGAGGACAACAGCACCCGACGAAGTGACCAAGGGACGTACCAGGCCCTGGTCCTGAAACGGGCACTCAACGAGCCAAAGCATCTCACCAGCCATTGTTGTTGCTCCGACGAGCCGAGTCGTCCATGCCGAACCGTATCACGGGGCCGCCGATCGCCAGATACGGCGCAGAAACGCACATTCCGCGAGGTGTCCGGGATCGGCATCCGGGAGTGTGCCCACCGACAACACCGACTAGCCACCACAGACCCACCCAGGGGGGTCAATTCTCACCCGGTGCCAGGGGGTCAAAATTCAGGCGGTGTTGACAACCGCAGGGGTCTCGATGGGACGAGCCATCGCGGTGCTCATGGATCAGGCAATGGCCGCGGTGCTCGACGACTCGAAGGGGCGCCGCTCCTTCCGTGTTCGAGGAGCAGGGGCAGCAGCGCCTGGCGGACGGCGAGGCGGTGCTCACCAAGCGAGAGAGCGAGCTCGGCGCAGCCGAAGAACGGATCAGCGGGTGGAGCGAGCATCTTCGAGGGCGGGAGCACGCGATCGAGGTCCATGAGCGGCGAGCGGAGGCAGTGACGAAGTGAGCATCGCAGTCGGTGCAGGCCCGGACCAAGACCGGACGCAACGAACGATGCCCGTGCGGATCGGTTCTCGAGTACAAGCACTGCCACGGCCTACCCGGCCAGCAGCAGAGCGGATGATCTTCCAGATAATGGCTTGCTGGCGCAGATTGCATGATGTCTGATCCAGAGCGCTTGGGAGTGCGCGGCATCGCACCCGCCGGTGGGTGATCCAAGGCGCCGCATGGCAACGATGCAAGGTGCACCTGATGCGCAACCTCCTCGCCACCATTCCCAAGAGCCACAAGGAGATGATCGCCGCCACCGTGCGCACCATCTTCGCCCAACCCGATCCCGACGCCACCAGAGCCCAGCTCCGGCAGGTGGTCGGGATGCTCGAGGTCCGCTACCCCAACGCCGCTGACTCGTGCTATCCGGCCGGATCTCAGGTGTCGTCTGACTGGCTCTGCGACTCGCAGAATTTCTTGAACTTGAGGTGCTGCTTGGCGAGGTCGCGGCGGATCAGAGGGATGAGCACCGGGAAGAGGACCTTCATGATGCCTTTCGGCTTGGGGTCGAACTCGATGACGAGCCCGGTCCCGGTACTGGTTTCCGTGAAGCGAAATGCGGCGGCCACGTCCATGGCCTTGCCGGTGACTGAGAAGTCGAGACGTTCTGGTCGGGCGAACGTCGTGATGGTCGACTCGAGTTCCTGACCCCGATTGACTGCGATGAATCGAGAGCCTTGTCCGATCGGTCCGTCGCTTCTCATCTCTGCCCTCGAGGCGCCGGCGTTCCAGTCTGGGAGTCTCCGGACGTCTGCCATCAGGTCGAACGCCGTTGCCGGCGGACAATCGATATGCATGTGCTCTGTGATGGTCATGGCCCTCGAGGCTCCTATTGGTCGGCGATCGCACCGAGACGAAACCCGGCGCAATGGTCGTGTATCTTTACGATAGTGTTACTATCGTAAAGATAGTATTACTCTTGTCAAGAGGATTTGTGCAGGATGTCAAGGTCGTCGACCACCGTTGCGAAGGACCGGAAACGGACGATGTCGCTGCGGGAGCAGCAGCGGGCCGTGACCCGCGACCGGATCATCACGGCTCTGAGCGAGCTCATCGAAACGCACCACCCATTGGATGTCACGATGGCTGCAGTGGCTGCACACGCCGGCGTGTCGGAGCCAACCCTCTATCGTCACTTCCCGACCAAGCGGATCCTCTTCGGCGCCCTCGGCTCGCACCTCTTCAGGAAGACGACTGCGGGCGTCGCTCCGTCCAACCTCAACGAACTGATCGAGTTCGTTCCCACGCTGTACGAGCAGT
This sequence comes from Acidimicrobiia bacterium, assembly GCA_965216945.1. Taxonomy (GTDB): domain Bacteria; phylum Actinomycetota; class Acidimicrobiia; order Spongiisociales; family UBA5794; genus DATHZQ01. The sequence goes on from CBDCGU010000003.1 coordinate 3,073,070, forward strand.
TCTCGGAGATGGAGGCCACCGCACGCTGGAATCTCGCCGCCCCCAAGGACGACGTGATCCGACCCTCCGCCACCGAACGGCTCCCCATTCTGCGTCAAGCGTTGAGCGCCTCTCTCGAGGACCTGTCCCCAGCTGAGTCCGACGCTCTGCTACGAGGACTCCTCCTACTGACCTCGCCGACCAGCCTCCTCTACTGGCAGGACTACCTCGACATCACGGTCGACGAGGCCGCCGAGAGCGCGAGCTGGCTGATCCGCCGACTCGCTGCACGGTGACCCCCGACCCGTCAGCTCCCGACAGCCACGTGGCTGGTGTCCACACCGACGAGCGACACAGCGATTGTCTGGCGATCACGAGCAAAGCCGCACATGTCGCGCTCCTGGAACCAGAACGAGCCGCACAGCGTTGGTATGAGCGTTGCGCCAACTCTCCCACGCCCGGTTGATGAATCCGATCAGAGCGATGATCTTGATCGGCGTGGTCATGCTCGTCGCGGCGGCATGCTCCGAACCAGAGGGTCCTGCGGCAGCTATCGAGGCCAACGAGCTGGTCGAGCTCGGCAGCGTCGAGGAGCTGAAGGAGCGGTTCAACGACGACGCCGGTAGTCCTCGTCTGATCGTGCTGCTGTCGCCCACCTGACCCGTCTGTATCGCAGGTGCCAGTTGGGTACAAGATCAGATCCTCACCACCAACCCCGGCCGGGATCTCGCCGTGTACGCGGTGTGGTTCAACGTCCTCCCCGGCGACTCCGTCGGTGAATGGAACTCCGAGATACTGACCGACCGTCGAGTCACCGAGTACTGGGATCCAGACGGCGTCGTCGGTCGATGGTTCGGCGACCGCAGAGACGAGCTCGATCTCAGATTCCTCGGTGGGCACCTCGTGTGGGACGCCAGCCTCCTGTTTGGGCCCGACGCATCCTGGCAGGCGCTCCCAGAACCTCTGGAACACTTTGGCTACACCGTCATCGCCGACAGCGACGAACTCGAAGACCGGCTGGAGGCGATCTGGGAGTCATGACAGAGGCTCGGCATCCTCGCCGCCGCACGGTGGGGTCCCTCGTGTGGTGGGCTCGATCGACCGCTACGCCGGTTGAGAGCCCTCGTCCTGTTCGCTGTCTCCCGGCTCACGGATGCGTGTGCCGTTGTGTCTCGACCGGGCCAGAAGGACCGAGCCGAGTATCCACGCACCGAGGGCCAGTATGCCGGCAGCGATGATGGCTCCTCGTTGCAGGCCCACTTCGTAGCCGGCGTACTCATTTGCGACGAAGTCCCGTATGAGGATCACCAGTGCCACCGTGAGCGCCACACCGGCGAGAAGAGCGAGGTATCCAATCATCCGTCGGGACACCACTCACCTCCGTTGGCGATCGATGCTGCAATCGTACGCTCGCACCTGGCCCGACGCCGGAGCAGCCGCCGTCTATCCGAGTTCGACGTGCTCGTCCCCGGGCCGGCGCACCGGCCGCCAGGACCGATCGGCGGCGGGGAACGCCTCACCAAACCGCAAGTTTCCCCGAAAACGCTCGCCCGCCGCCACAACCTCACGCCGTCGCGGCTCGCGAAGTTCTCCCTTGCGTAACCGGCGTCCTGGGTATACTCCGAGGACTCGGGAGGGGAACCGACACAGGCGACCGCCCGTTTCCTGGAGGGGACTTGGGGGCTATGAACAACGCTGACGCGACGCAATTCGAGCCCGGTGTGCTTCCATCGATTTGGCGGTATCGCTGGGTCTTTCTGCTGTTTGTGATCGGGTTTGCTGCACTTGGATTTGCCAGTTCCTATTTGCAGCCGTCGGACGATCAGTGGACCGCCTCATCCGTCTTGGTGGTTGAGGACCCGCGGGCGTCTGCCCTCTTCGATGCGGTCCCGCAGAACACGCGCGGCCGCTACGTGGCCAACCAGGTGGCGGTGCTGCGCTCAACTCCGGTTGCCGAGCGCTCGTCGGAGATCCTCGCCGAGCAGGGCTTCTCGTTCACTCCGGAGGAGGTGCTCGAGTTGTCCGAGGTCCTGGCGACGACCGGGTCGAGCGAGGTCATCGAAGTCGTGTTTTCCACGGACAGCGAGTCTGCGGCGATCGCCGGCGCCAACGCCATCGGCGTCGCCTACCAAGAGGTGCGGCGGTCGGAAGCCCGCAGCAACTACCAATCGTCGATCGACCAGTTGGATGTGTTCATCGCGACGACCGACGAGCAGCTGGTCGCGCTGCAGATGCAGATCGATGCGGAACTGGACGCCGGCGTCGGTACGAATCTCCAGGAGCAGTACAACGCCGCAGTCGACCGGCTGATCACCCTGCAGGGATCATCATTTGCGAGCGCGGATGATCTCGATGCGATCCGAGCCGAGATCGCGGCGCTGCAAGCCGCAATGACGTTCACCTCCCCCCAGTCCGGAATCGACCTCCTCATCCAGGAGCAACAAAACCTCATCGCCCGCCGCTCCCGGCTCACGCAGACTCGCGACGAGATCGCCATCGACTCGGAGCTGCTCGGCAGCGGTGTGCTCCTCTTCTCGCCGGCGACCACGGCGGAGGAACCGGCGGCCGCCAACCCGATGCGGAACGTTGTCCTGGGCTTGGCCGTCGGACTCGCTCTCGGTGCGATCGCGGCGTATTTCATGGCGCTGCGGCGACGCACCTTCACCGACGCCGGTCAGCCCGCCGCGCTGTTGGGTGCTCCGCTCCTGGCTTCCGTTCCCGCTTTCAAGGAAGAGCGGATCTTCTCGAGCCTGCCGATCCTCGACGCCCCGGCGTCCGAGGCCGCCGAGGGATTCCGCTTTGCGGTGGCCGCGCTGCGGCATCGCTTCTCCGGCCCGGCGCACTACCCGGACGGGACGGTCGTCACCGGTCCGGGCGCGGACACGCCGTGGATCGCATTCGTATCCGCCGCTGCCGGCGACGGGAAGACGGTCGTCACTGCCAACACGGCGCTGGCGGCCGCGAGCGAGGGTCACCGCGTGCTCCTCATCGACGCCGACATTGCCGACCAGGATCTCTCCAGGACGCTGCGCGATCATTTCCACGGAACGGTCATGCTGCCGCTGGCCGGGGGCCGGGGCGTGAGCGGCAAGCTCATTCAGGGCAGCCACTCAGGAGCGATCCACCTCGTGAGCCTGGCGGACTCCGGCGAGCGCACCGATGTTGCCCGCCTGGTTGGCGAGAGCCTGCCCCGTGCGCTCAGCGTCGCCGAATCCGGGGAGTACGACTTCGTGTTCATCGACGTGCCGCCCCTGCTCCAGATCGCATACGCCGGCACCATCGCCAGCCAGGCCGGAACGGCGCTCGTGGTCGTGCCTCACGGCAGTCGGGTCGCCGAGCTCGAGGAGGAGAAGGATCGGCTGGACCTCAGCTCGACCGCCGTCGCCGGGTATGTCTACAACAAGGCACCGCGCCGCACCGAGGGTGCGGTGCCCGGCAGCTCGCTGCTCGCCCACCGTTCCGCGCTGCGGGGTGATCCCGCGGTCGAAGGATGGAGCGACGTGATGGAGATCGGGCGCGAGGTCAAGGAGCAGCACGATGCGGTTCACGGGAGCTGAGACGGCAACCCGCCCCAACCAGCTCCCACAGCAGGATCACCCGGCGCTGCGGTGATCACCCGAACCGTCAATCGTGTGATGGCGCGGCGCATGCTGCCGCAGGTTGCCGCCGTGTTCTTTCTCCTGCTGGCGATCGCCCCTGAGGCCAAATGGCGGTTGCGGGACCCGGGCGCCTCGGCAGCGGGTTCGGCCGATCTCCAGACGCTCTTCGAACTGGGGTTGTATGCCGGCATCGGACTGTGGGCCGCATGGCATCTCATCCGCGGCTGGTCGTCGGAGCGATACCGATTGCAAACCATCGGACCCGCCGGGCTCGTGCTCGTCATCGCGGCGCTGCTGCTGGTCACGACCGGGGTGCTGGCGGTGTCGAGCCGGTCGCTGACCCGATCCGTCCAGTACATCGTCATGGCCACGACTGCGCTGCTCATTTGGTGGGAGGCGCGCGGCGATGTCGTGTTCTTCGAGTCGTTCTGGCGAATCGTGCGGCGCGGGTTCGTGCTGTTCGCGTTGTTCGCCACCTTCATCACGGCCATCGTCCCCGCTTTCGACGGCTCGCTCGATGACCGCGGGATCAATCGCTACGGATGGATGGAGATTCATCCCATCACCACGGCGGGGATGCTCGGTATCGCCATGCTGGCGATCCTCGGCGCGTACCTCGGTCTTCCGGACCGCGTTCTCAACAGCAAGTGGATTCGCGTCGGGACCTTTGCGTCGGCCGGCATCTTCTTCATCCTTCTGATCCTCACCAACTCGCGGGGTGCCATCGTCGCGACGCTCGCCGCCATGGTGATGATGATGGTCACGACACCGCGGCGGCGGCTACGCCGGTTCGCACTCCTGGTCTTGGTGGCCGTGATCGGGCTCTCTGTTGCCTACTTCTTGTCCGAGGCGGGCTCTTCCCAACTCGAAGCCTTCGTCAATCGGGGACAGACGACAGAGCAGGTCCTCTCGCTGTCGCAGCGCACGACGCTCTTCGACATCGGAATGGACTATTTCGCACAGAAACCGATCTTCGGCCACGGATACATGATTCCCGGGACCCTGCTGCGCACGCATTTCGAGTGGGCCGGCCACGCTCACAACGTGGCTCTCGAGATCATGATGTCTACTGGACTGGTCGGATTGGCGACATTCCTCACCCTCGTGTTGGTGATCATCCGCGGCATGTACCTCGGTCTGAAGACGAGCACCGGTCGGTTCACGGGGCTCCCGGCGGAGGGTGCGGCCCTCATCACGATGATCCTGGTTCAGGGCGTCATCTCCGACGGCTTCGCCGGCCCGGTGGGCTGGGAGGTCGGCATCCTGATGCTGACCGTGATCATCGCCGACATGGGCAGGCAATGGCGCATGCACCCGACGATGATCGAGTCCACCGAAGAGACGGCCCTCGCCACCGCGGAGACGGCCGGCTGGTTCAAGCCGGCGCCGCTCGGCCGCCGCAGCCTGGGGGTGTGGTCTCGTCAGCCGTCCCGCGAGTCGGCCGAGCCGGTGGCGGTGGACATCAACACTGCATCGGTCGAGGAGCTCACCGCGCTGCCCGGAGTGGGGCGACGCATCGCCGGGCGTATCGTTGCCTACCGCGAGGGCCACGGCGACTTCGTCAGCGTCGATCAGCTCATCGAGGTTCGGGGCATCGGGCGCATCGTGCTCTCCCGGCTGCGTGCCCACGCCAGGGTCGCTCCGCCGGTCGGTGCCAGCGAGCTGCGCTTGCGGCGCTGGTAGCGGACGCCGGGGCGTCGAGCCGCCAGGCGGTGGGCTCGTCAGCTCGACCCGGGTTGCGGGTCAATACGCTCCGTCGCCGGACAGGACGGCCGGCACCGTCGCCGACAGCAGCCGCAGATCCATGCCCAGACTCCACTGCTCGATGTAATCGAGGTCCATCTCGACCCATCGGTCGAAGTCGACGGTGGAGCGTCCATTGACCTGCCAGATGCACGTCAGTCCCGGTTTGGCGAGCAACCGCTGCCGGGCGTAGTGGGTGTAATACTCCACCTCCGCCGGCAGTGCAGGACGGGGCCCGACAAGGCTCATGGTGCCCGCAAGCACGTGAAACAGCTGCGGCAACTCGTCGATCGAGGAGCGCCGCAAAAGGCGTCCAACCCTCGTGACCCTGGGATCGTTCTTGAACTTGAACACGGGACCCGTTTGCTCGTTCAGGGAGTACACGTCGGCGAGCCGCTCTTCGGCGTCCAGCGACATCGAGCGGAACTTCAGCATCTCGAATTCGGTCCCGTTTCGGCCGACACGTTTTTGGCTGAAGAGCACCGGCCCCCGCGACGTCAGCCGCACCGCCGCTGCCGCTGCCGCCATGACAGGCGACAGGAGCACGATCAGGCTCAACGAGCCGACGATATCGACGAGACGCTTCACGGCGAGTCTCCAGCGCGGGCCGTTGGTCAAGGGCGAGTTCTCGCTCAATCGAGCTCGACTCGCCTGCGCCGCATGGAGCGCGATGATCTCGGCACTCGAGATCGAATTCTCTGGGTCGTGTAGATAGCGCTGTGCGCCCTGGCCGTCGCGCAACAGCGTCGGCTGCGGTCTGCCCGCTGCGGCTGTCGCGGACTCGGTTTGAGCCCCCATCCCCTCATCCCCTGTGGTGCTGCAATTCCCCTGGAGCCCCCTTGCCCGCCACACAAGGTTGGTCCACCGCGAACGCTAGCGCATGCCCGGCGTTCCGCCAACCGACCGAAATGTGCGCCCTCAGCGTCCCGATATAGAGTTGGAAATCGCGCTCTCGTAGATCGCGATGAGCGCGTCGATGGTGTGTGACGGGGTGAACCGGTCCTCGTAGCGGTGGCGTACGGCCCGGCCGGCCGCGTCGACCCAGCCGTCGTCCGGCACTCGCGCCTGCAGCGTCGCCGCCCAAGCCTCGGCATCTCCGGGCGGGACGAGAACCCCGCGATCTGGGACCAGCTCGGGTGTGCCACCGAGATCCGAGGCGAGCACCGGCGTGCCGGCGGCCATCGCCTCGACCATCACCAGACCGAACGTCTCGTACCAGATCGATGGAAACGCCAGGAGCCGTGCGGAGAGCATCATCTGGCGCACCGCGGCCGGATCGAGCCACCCGGTGAAGCGCACCGACGAGGTGGCGGACGCAGTCAGGGTTGCCTCCAGCGGCCCTTCGCCGACGACAACGAGCTCGTAGCCGTCGAGCTCCGCCTTACGCCAGGCCTCGACGAGCACATCGATGCCCTTCTCTGGTGCGAGACGACCGACGAAGAGCACGCGGTTCGATGCCGCCGGTGTGTCGAGACGGGCACCCGGGTCCGGGACATGGTGCGGCTTGACAGCAAAACGCTCAGCGGGCAGGCCGCTGCTCACGAACATGTCGCGTGCGAACTCGGTCATCACGATGAATCGGTCCACGTCACGCGCCCACCTGCGGCGCACCGAAGCGACACCCGCACTCGCGATCGCAGAGCTCGGCCACGAGTTGCGGTAGCACCGGTAACGGATGCCGGGCATGGTGCTGCTGCCAACGCACAGCTCGCATACCGACCCGTCGCGGAGGAGCTGGCCGTTGAGGCACGTGAAGCGGTAGTTGTGAAGCGTCATCACGGTGGGAATGCCGGCAGCGCGGAGCACTGCGGTCGAAGACGCCGTCAGCGAGTACCACGTGTTGTGGACGTGGGCGACGTCCGGACGGAAATCGTCGAGCGCAGAGCGCACGAGCCGGGCAGACGCAGGGTTCCAGGCGGCGAAGGCGAGTCGTCCCGCGGCGGCTGCCGCTCCCTCCGGGTTCGTGACAATGAGCCGGCGCACCTCGTGTCCCGCCTCGGAAAGGAGGCCCGCCTCGGCGTCGGCCACGGCATCTTCGCCCCCGCGCTGGCGATACGCGTTGTGGATCTGCAATATGCGCATCGGTGTCCGTTTTGCAGCAGTAGGGTGCGGCCAAGAAAGGGGGGAATGGCCAGGATGATACCGACTTCGACGCACCGTGCGCTCGCCACGAGCCGTTGGTGCCGGCAGACCGCCGGGGCGGGACCGGCATGAGCCAGGGGAGTCTCCGTAAGCGCGTCCCCGCCGGCTTGGTCGACGCCGGTCTCAGCTCGCTGGCGACCTTCTCGGTGGGTGTTGCGGCTGCACAGCTCTTCGACGCCGCCACGTTGGGCGTCTACGCCGTCTTCTTCACTTCGTATCAGCTCGGGCTCGTGCTGCCGATGTTCCTGATCTACCTACCCGCCGAGGTGAAGGCGGTCGCCCGCGACATGGCGGAGCGGCTCGGGATCTTGCGATCGTCGATCCCCATCGGCTTGGTGGCGTCGCTGCTGGCCCTCGTGTCGGTCAGCCTGGCCGCCTTGGTCGTGTGGGGTCATGCGGAGCGCGGCACCGTCATGAGCCTGGCGGCCACCGCGATCATCCCGACCGTGTTGATGCCGGCGCAGGCCCACATCCGGCGCATGCTCCACATCGCGGGCCACTCCTGGCGCGCCGCATCGATCTCGGCAATCCAGTTCACCACCGCCATCATCGGTATCGCACTGCTCGTCATGCTCGATGCCCCGGACACGACCGTGCCGTTCGGCGCCTTCGGTATCGCCGCCGCCTCCTCGCTCCTCGCCGGTGTTCTGCTGGCCGCCTCCCTCGGGCAGACCACCGACGAGCCGGTCCGCTGGAAAGAGCTGACAGCCTCCGGGCGCTGGCTGCTCGTCACAGGGATGGCACCGAACCTGGCGGGATTTGCGATCGCAGCGCTCATCGGGAACCTCGCCGGCACCGAGGCGCTCGGCTATGCGGAGGGTGCGCGCCTCGTGGCGCAGCCGCTCATGGTTCTGGGTGTCGGTCTCAACGCCTCTCTCGGGCCACGTTCGATGGAGGCCGGTTACGAAGGCAACACCAAGAAGGCGAGGCGGGTCTCCCAGGTGTTCCTGGTGATCATCGGTGCGGCGATGGTCGGCTATTTCCTCGTCGCCGGGGCGGCGTGGCCGTGGAACCCGCTGACCCGACTCGTCCCCCAGGCCTACGAGATCGGCGGTCTTGCAGCAGCCACCATCCTGGCGAGTGCGATGGCGGGTGCGGTCCTGCCGAACCAGCGGGAGCTCTACGGCGGCGGCTACGAGAAGCGCCTCGCATTCATCGACGTGGCCGCCAACGTGTTTGGTGTTCTCTTCTCAGCGACGGCGGGCCTCACCGGCGCATTCGCCCGACCGCTCAGCCTCGGTGCCTCCAACGCATGGCGCGGCGCCCACTACCAGCGAGTGTTGCGACGCATGTACGAGGAGCGAGGTCCAGGCGGGCCGGCGCATGTTGGTGCACCCCGGCAGATGGCTCACGAGAACACTCTGCCGTAGGCATCGAGGAGATGAGGGGCGGAGTGCTCCCATGCCAGTTCGTCGCGGAGCCTGCGCTTGCCATACGCCGACATGCGGCGCCTGCGTTCCGGGTCGTCGAGCAGCTCGGCAATGCGCTTGCCGAGCTCGTCGACGGAGTTGGGCGCGGCGTAGACCGCGGCCTCCTGGGCGGACACATGCGCCTCGGCGAGGTCGAATGCCACGATCGGCAATCCGAAGAACATGTACTCCATGATCTTGTTCATCGTGCTCTTGTCGGACCACGAGTTGTGCGGCACCGGGTCGACTCCGATGTCGGCAGACGAGAGAATCCGGCACAGATCGTCGTCGCTCACGACACCGGTGAAGGTGCATCGATCGGCCAGCCCGAGCTCCTCGCTGCGGGCCATCAATGCCTCACGGTGGGTACCGCCACCGATGAACACGCAGTGGAAGTCGTCCCTGCCTTGGGCGACGAGCCCGGCGACCGCATCGAGCAGGAGATCGACCCCATCCTGCGTGCCCATCTCACCGAGGAACGCCACCAGATGGGGTTTTCCCCGCTTCCATTGCGGATCGGGCGGATATTCGGTGAACCGATGCACCGCCGGCCCGGACCGCACGACGAAGACGTCGTCGGGATCCATGCCTCCGCGCTCGACGGCGACCCGTTTGTGACTCTCGTTGGTGGCGATCGCCACGTCGGCCGTTGCAAACGTTGCGCGCTCCAAGAAGCGCAATGTTCGGTCGATGGCACCGCCGCGACTGCCTTCGAATTTCACCTCGTACAACTCGGGGGACAGGTCATGGTGGTCGAAGACGAACCGCTTCCCGAAGACCCGCCACATCAGCCCGATCGCCCAGAAGGTCTCCGGCGGATTGCACGCATGGATGACGTCGAACCCGGCGCCGCCCACCGCCACGCGAACGGTGAGCAGCAACGTGCGGATCCACGCCAGCAGGTTCTCGGCAACGAATCCGAGCCGGGTCGTCGGGTCGAAAGGCATTGCGTAGCGGTAGATGTCGACGCCGTCGAGCGTCTCGCGGGAACGATTGAATCCCTTCATCTTCGGGCAGATCACGGACACGCCATATCCGGCGTTGTGGAGCGTCGTCGCTTCCATCCAGACACGCCGGTCGAACGGCACGGGCAGGTTCTGGACCAGGATGAGGGCCCGGCGGGGCTTACCAGCAGATGCCAAAGTAGCGCTCCGGTCGTTCGTTGTACGGCACGAGGCCGATGAGATCGACGATGATCTGCTCCGGGCGGCGGAGCGAGAGCACGTCCTTGAAAGATGCGTGGTCGGTGCCGATGACGATGGTTTCGGCGTGGGCGACGATGTCGTCGATGCTCGGCACGAGGACGTTGGAGATATGCGGGATCTGGGCCATCAGGAACTCTCGGTTGGCGCCGAGCAGGCCGGCGAGGCTGACGACCGGATCGTGGATCCGCACCTCGTGTCCCTTTCCGATGAGCCGCTCGGCGAGCTCCATCATCGGACTCTCCCGAACGTCGTCGGTGCCCCCCTTGAAGCTGAGGCCGAGAATGCCGACTCGCTTGGATCCGGCCTCCTGGATCATGTCGAATGCCTGGTCGAGGTGCACGTCGTTCGATGGCAGCACGGAGGTGATGATGGGCAGGTCGAGATCCAGCGTTTTTGCTTGGTACTCGAGGGCGCGGAGATCCTTGGGAAGACACGAACCACCAAATGCCTGGCCGGGTCGGAGGTACTTCCGTGAGATGTTGAGCTTGGTGTCCTCCATGAAGATGTCCATGACCCGCCGCCCGTCCACGTCGATCGCACGCGCCATGCGGCCCACCTCGTTGGCAAAGCCGACCTTCACCGCGTGCCATGCGTTGTCGACGTATTTGATCATCTCAGCCGTTTCCATGTCCGTGACGATGAGCGGTGCATCGAAGCGTTCGAACAGGGCGTGCACCGGCTCCGGGGCCTTCCCGTCCAGCGATCCAATGACGGACTTGGGTGGATCGAAGTAGTCCGCGACCGCAGAGCCCTCCCGCAGGAACTCCGGGACGAAACACACGTCGAACTCGGCGCCTGCTCCCTTGCCGGAGGATTCCTCGAGCACGGCCACGACGGTGTTGCGCGTCGTTCCCGGGAGGACGGTGCTGCGAAGCACGACCACGTAATGATTCTCCCGGTCCCGCAGGGCGGACCCGATCTCCGCCATGACGGTGCGCACGTGGTCCAGCTCGATCTGACCGTTCTTGCGGCTCGGGGTGCCAACACACACGAAGGCGATATCGGTGGCGGCGACGGCGGCAGCTGCGGAATCCGTGGCTTCGAGCTTTCCGCCCGCAACCGCCGACTCGATGAGCACATCCAGCCCCGGTTCCACAACGGGCGACCTGCCGCGGCGAAGCAGCTCCAGCTTTGCGGGGTTGGGGTCGACGCCGACGACATGGTGGTCGTCTCGAGTCAGACAGCCGGCGGTGACACTCCCGACGTACCCCAGGCCGAATATGGCCACTCGCATGGCCGTCCCCCCTCTTGTGGACTCATACCGTATCGAGCTCGATCACCGTCGTGAGCTCATTCCCGCCGTCCAACGTTCCCACCCCAAACAACGTGAATGCCGGAATGATAACCCCGAGTCGGGGGGAGTACCATCCCCGGTGCGGCGACGTGTCACCGTGTGCGACGTCCCAATCGAGGTCGTCGGGCAGGCGCATCGTCGCCGCCCGTCGGGCGGACCCGTCGTCCCACGACATCGTGGCAACGGCGCCGTCGAGCCGACACTCCACCGCAGGACCGAGGTGGAACGCCAATCGCACCGGGTAGGTCCCGTCGCCATGGAGCGTGTCACCGATCGTGACGTTGCGCCCACTCCGATCGAAGGTCACCGACCGCTGGTGGATCGCGGGGCGATCGAGGCGCAAGTATCCCGTGTGCCGCCCCGTCCATGTCGCTACCGGGCCACCGTCGAGGCCGGCCACGGAGAGAATCTCCGCGTCTGCGTGGGTCGACCAGTTGAAGGGCCCGGCCGGCTCGGCCTGGTCGCACCCGCCCACCTCGAGCGTGTTGTGGGCACGCGTGCTGCGGAAGTAGCTCCGCCACTCCGCGTCGACGTGGTAGCAATAGGTGCCCGGATCGGCGAGGAGGTCGACGCCACCGACCCGCATCTCCAGCGAGAGCGCATCCGCATGGGCGTGGCCGGCGATCGACAGGAACCCAAAGGGACCGCTGTCGATCCTGCACCAGATCTGGTCGGGCCGGTCGTCGAGATCCCGCAGCAGCACGACACCGGCGTCGGTGAACACGTTCGGCCGCAGCCGGGGCCGGCCCGACCTGACCGGGCGTGGGGCCAGCCCCGCCGTCCACAAGACGGTGCGCACGTCAGCCTCCCCGGTCGCCGGCCACCACGAGGCTCGCCCCACCATGCGTTCCAACGTGGGGAGCAGGCTGTGCCAGCGGGGCCGGTGACCCCCGTCGAGCTGCAACGCCACCCCATCGTCGCCATCTCCCTGCCGCGGCTCACGCCCGGCCCGGTCGAGGAAGCCCGCCCCTGCATCCGCCATGCGGGCCAGCGCACTCCAATACGACTCACCGAGCGGATGTCCCGCCCGTTCGCCCTCGATCGCCGCGGCGAGGAACAGCTCGGTCACGAAGCCGTGGTAGTCGGCGGCCAGCTCCCGATTCAGGCCGGAAGCGAATGTCTGGGTCTCGATCTCCCGCTCGAGGGCGGCGGCGGCGGACGTTCGCCAACCCTCCGACTCCTCAAACATGGGAAAGGCACAAGAGGCGGTGAAGCGGCCCGCTTCCTCGGCTACGAGGTGGTTGTTGGCGGAGGATCCGTGGCTGGGGAAGGTCGCCAGAAATGCCTGGTGGGCGAAGAGCTGGCCGGCGAACACATCGGACTCCTCGAACAGCGCCGGAGCCTGCGACCACGGGTCGAGCAGCCGCCGCACCCAGATCCACGAGATGAGCCGGATGCCCAGCTCGATCCCGCTGGTCCAATGAAGGCCGCGCAACACGGGGTTGTGCTCCCACCACGATTGCAGGTGGCGAGCCGCCGTCTCGGCGTATACCGGGTTGCGGCTGATGTGGTAGGCCGCCGCCAGCTGTGTCACGTGGTGGTGGCGTGACAGCTCCCACACGTTCTTGACGTTGCCGACTTGCGCCGGATCCCGCGGGTTGAGGTCGAAGGCGTACCGTTCGGGATCGCTTCGCACCCCGGTCGCCGGATCGCGGAACCAATCCGGTGCGGGGTGGAGGTCGGTCCACGTCGTGCCCAGTGCGCTCCAGCGGCCGGCAACGATGGCATCGGCGGTAGTGACGAGCTCTGCGGCGAAGCGGGCGTCGATGTCGGCAGCGGCTCCTGCCGGGAGCGGGGCGGGGCCGGTCGGCGTCACTGCGCCGGGTTTCAGGCGGCCGTCGGCCACCCGCAGCGCCTGGTGCCACAACTCGTCACGAGCGCGCCGGGCCACCTCCTGTGGCGACATCGCACGGAGCCGCCTCAGATACCAACCGAGATCCATCACCCGCCTGCCAGCGGCAGCGTGCGCACGAACACTCGAGCACCGGATACAGCGCTCTCGTGGGTGGCGAAGGTCGCCATCGTGGTGGCGACGAGTGACTCGAATGGAATCGGCATCGGCGTGCCGCCGGCAACGGCGTCGACGAAGGCGGCCATCTGCTCCGCCTGGCCCTTGTCGACCCCCGTCACCGAGCGCCGCCATTTGCGACGGTTCCCGCTCCACACGTCGAACTGGGCGAAGTTGGTCAAACGGGCCGTGCGGCCCGCGACGTGCACGGTCATGGTCTCCTTCGGATAGCGCCGCGGCGCATCCGATGTGAGATAGCTGATGGTGGCGGTCGAGTCGTCGGCGTAGCGCAGCGTTGCGACGAGATTGTCGGGGTCGTCGGAGCTTGCCGTGGCGACCACCTCGATCGGGTCCGAGCCGAGCCACCACGAAGCCGTATCCACGAAGTGGCAACCCTCGCCGACAAAGCGCGTTCCGTGCTGGTCGCTCTGGCGATACCAGCTGTCGGCGGCGAGCGACCCGGCCCGTACCTCATAGGTGAGCATCGACGGCCCCATGGGCCGGCCCCACGCATCTCGCATCCTGGTCAGCAACGGGGCGAAACGGCGGTTGAAGCCCACCTGGATCCGATCGTTGCCCGACTCCTCGACGGCGGCCAGCAGCGATGCCAGCTGGGCCTCGTTGACGGCCAGCGGCTTCTCCACGAACACCGCCTTGCCCGCCCGCAGCGCCTCCGCGGCGATCCTGGCGTGGGTGTCGTGACGGGTGGCGATGAGCACGGCGTCGATCGAGTCGTCCTCCACGACCTGCTTGTAGTCGGTGGTGGCGGAGTCGAAGTCGAAGCGTGACTGGGCGGTGGCGCTCGACAGCGCGGTGGTGGTTGCCACTGTGGCCAGATCGACGTCCTCTCGACCTGCCAGATGAGGCAGGAGCATGGTCGAGGCGTAGTTGCCCGCACCGATCACGCCGATGCGCACACGGCCGCTCGGCGGTGCGATTGCCGCATCGGCGCGGCCGCTGCGGACAACGGTGGTGGCGGATGCAGGGGTCTCGTAGCGGAAGACCACCGCCACGTCGCCGATCGTGCCGGCGTGCAGATCGTCGTATACCGACACCGCCTGCTCGAATGGGTGGCTGGCGGCCTCGAGCTTGCCGAGGTCGACGCGACCGTCGGCCAGGAGATCGAGGAATGCCTTCATGTTGCGACGCTCGGTCCACCGCACGTAGCCGATCGGGTAGTCGATGCCGCCCTCCTCGTAGAGGGGGTCGTAGCGACCGGGGCCGTACGAGCGGGAGAAACGAACGTCCAGCTCCTTCTCGTAGTACTTGTCCCACGGCAGATCGAGATTGCACTTGCCGACGTCCACGATGCGCGCCCGGTCGCGCGCAAGCTCGGCCGCCGTGAAGAGGGGTCCACGGTCGTCGGTGGATGCCGCCAGGAACACGTGGTCGACGCCGTCGCCGTCGGTCAGGTCACCGAGAGCGCGCCGCAGCGCGCTCGTGCCATCGTCGCCCGCACCGGCCACCGCCGCCGCACCGGATGCCGCCGCCATCGCCCGGCGGGATTCGCTCGGATCGATCCCCACCACGTGTACCCCGGCGCTGCGCAGGATCTGTACGAGGAGCTGGCCGATCAGTCCGAGACCGATGACACACGCCACCTCGCCGAGCCGGGCGTCGGATTGGCGGAATGCCTGCATGGCGATGGAGCCGACCGTCGTGAAGGCGGCGTCCTCCGTGGATACGGAATCAGGCACGGGTACACAGAGATTGAGCGGCACCCAGTTGAGTTCGGCGTGGTGGGCGAACTGGTTGCCGCCACAGGCCACACGTTGCCCGATCGCGTACTCGGTGACACCTTCGCCGACTTGCTCGACGACGCCGGCAAGCGAATAACCGAGCGGTGTGAAAGAGTCCAGCCGGTTCATGACTTTGCGGTAGGTCGATACCAGGCCCTGTTGGGTCACCGTCTCCATCACTTTTCGTACCTGATCCGGCCGCGCCCGGGCCATGCCGGCGAGCGACATCCGGCTCTCGGCCACCTTCATCTTCTCGGTGCCGGCCGAGACGAGTGAATGCTCGGTGCGGACGAGGACGCCGCCCGGGCGGCACAGCGGCGCCGGCACGTCGAGGAGCTTCAGCTCCCCCGACTTGTAGTTCTGGACCACCTGCTTCACGTGTACCCCCGTCTCCGTGTATGCGGTGCGCCGCTCAGATGGGCGACACCCTTGCGGGTTTGGCCCCGCGGTACCAAGTCTCGAGCGTGAGGAGCTGCCAGATCTCCTTGGAGCGGTCCTCCGTGCCGGACCGGTCGGCTTCGACCATACGTCGAATGACTGCCGCATCGAGCACGCCATCGCCCACCAGCTCGCCGCCCAGCACGAGGTCGTCGACCATCGTCGACAGATCGCGGCGGATCCAGGCTCGAAGCGGGGCGCTGAACAGGCCCTTCGGCCGGTTGATGATCTCGTCCGGCACCCAGCCCGCGGCGGCGATCTTGAGCGGCACCTTGCCCTTGCGTCCGACGATCTTCTTGGAGCCCGGAATGGCGAAAGCCGCCTTGGCGACCTCGATGTCGACATACGGCACCCGCACCTCGGTCGAGGCGGCCATGCTGGCGCGGTCGGTGTACGTGAGGTTGAGCCCGACGAGGAACATCTGGACATCGGTGTACGTCATGCGATTGATGTGATCGTCCGCCGGCCCATCCCAATAGACGGCGGTGTGCTCAGCGGCAAGCTCGTCGACGACGCCACGGAGATCCGGGCCAACCAGGTCACGGAGCTCGCTGTCGCCGAACAGGCTGTAGCTGCCGTGGAAGCTGGCTGCCTCGTCACGACCGGCGAAGCTGATGAACCTCTTGGCCCAGCGGCTGTAGCGATAGCCACGGCGCTTGCCTGCTACCGGGAGTGCCGCAACCGCGGGTTCGACCAAGCTGCGTCGCATCCCACCGGGGATGCGACGATATCTGGCGGCAACCAGTGCGGCGAGGTGCTTGCGGTAGCCGGCGAACAGCTCGTCTGCGCCCATGCCGGACAGCATGACCTTGATACCCGCCTCACGGGCGGCCTCGCAGATGATGAAGGTGTTGATCGCCGCAGCGTCGCCGATCGGCTCGTCGAGCATGCTCACCATGCGCGGCAACGTGTCGACGATGTCCGGGTTGATCTCGATCTCGTTGAGCGTGATGCCCAACTCGTCTGCGAATCTCCGCGCATAGGCGGCATCGTCGGGCATGGCCTCGAACTTCTGGTCCTCGTCGCGGAACGCGATCGTGTAAGCCTCTATGTCCGGTGCTTCGTCGGCAGCGACCGCCGTCACGAGACTCGAGTCGAGCCCACCGCTGAGAAACGTGGCCACGGGCACATCGGACACCATGTGGGCGCGGATCGACGTCTCGATGATGTGCTCCAGCTCCGCTTGCGACGGCTCGGGTCCGGGGTCGGTGAGCAACTCCTCCTTGGCGTCCCAGTAGCAGCGGACGGTGTATCCGCCGTCAGGGGTCGCCTCGGCCCAGTGGCCCGCCGGCAGTCGCTCGACGCCGCGGAAGACACCGTGGCTCTCCGGAATCCAGTAGTACATCAAAGATGCGACCACGCCGCTGTAGTCGATGCCGAGATCGGGCAACCCTGCCCGAATCGCCTTGATCTCCGATCCGAAGGCCACACCACCGTCACGGCGAGCGACGTACAGCGGCTTGATCCCGAGAGGATCGCGGGCCAGGACCAGTGTGCCTGACTGCTCATCGAGGATGGCAAAGGCGAACATGCCGCGGAATCGACGCAACGAGCCAGGTCCCCAGTGGCGCCACGCCTTGGCGACGACCTCGGTGTCCGAGTTCGTGCCGAAGCGGTATCCGGCAGCCTCGAGATCGCGTCGCACCTCGTGGAAGTTGTAGATCTCGCCGTTGTAGACGACGGTCAACCCCTCGGTGCGAAAGGGCTGATTCGCCACTTCCCGGGGGTCGAGGATCGCAAGCCGCCGGTTGCCCAGCGCAGTGCCGTGCGGAGCTTCTGCAACGTGCAGGCCGGCCGCATCGGGGCCTCGATGGGCGATGGCTTCGAGCATCGACGGCGCCGCATCGAGCAGCGCCGGCAGACAGTAGATCCCCGCAATCCCACACATGGAGGCGAGCGTAGCGGCCGTTGCGGTCCATCAAGCCGCCATCGCCGTGGGGTCGGCTCGCCGGCGGCCCCGTCCCGCGTGGGTAGGCTGCAGGCCGCGAGGTGGAACCTGCACCGATGTGGTGGGGGACGCAGGGGGAACTCAGGGGAAGTCGTGAACGTACCGAATCTCTTCATCGTCGGACCGCCGCGGTCCGGCACGACGTCACTGATCGAGTGGCTTGCGGTGCATCCGGACATCGGACGTCCCCATCTCAAGGAACCCATGTTCCATGCGCCGGATCTCGCTACACCGCAGAGAGTCGCCGACCGTGCCGTCTATCTCGCCATGTACGACGAGCTCGAGGACGCCCGCTACTACGTGGATGCCACCCCGTGGTACCTGTACTCGCAGAGGGCCGCTGCCTCCATTCACGACATGTCGCCCGACGCCCACATCCTCATCAATCTGCGCAACCCGGTGCAGGTACTCGCATCGCTCCACAGCCGGCATGTGCTCGTCGGGCTCGAGCCCGAGCCGGACTTCGCCACCGCGGTGTTCGATGGTCGGCGGCGGGACGACCCCGCAGAGTTCAGGCGATCTCTCGACTACCTCGCCGTCGGCCGGTTCGGGGAGCAGGCGGCCCGTTTCGTGGAGTTGTTTCCCGAGGGCCGTGTCCACTTCATCTCCGTGAAGGACATGGCGCAGCGGCCTCGAGAGCGACATCTGGAGCTGCTGCAGGCACTCGGTGTCGAGGAGCGGCCGCTGGACGATTACGCCCGGTACAACGAAGCCCGCACCGTTTCGAACCGATGGATGTCGTGGGCGGCGGCGCGGGTTGCCGGGCCCCGTCACTCCAGTCGTATACGTCGTGCGCTCGCGTCCCGAATCGCCCGGCGTGTCTCCGTGCCTGGCCGGGCGCCGCTCGATCTCGATGTGGCGAGGCGAATCACCCAGACGCTGCGAGCGGACATCGAGCTGCTCCAGCGAGTCTCCGGGCACGACCTGTCCGGCTGGTTGGAGCGCTGAGCCGAGAGCAGACCGGCCGACCGCCTGCCGGTCAGTCGCTCGAGGTCCCTGCTCCGGCCATGGCTCGGGCCCGTCCGGCCGCAGCCGCCGTCAGTTCTTTGCCGAGTTGCGGGATCCAGTGGGAGGCACGCATCGCAGCGTATCTGGCGTATGCGCCGGCCACGGCGGTCCGATCTCGGGGTGACAGGTAGTCGCGATTCAGGATTTCCCAGAGGTAAGCCACCCTCCGCCAGTAGCCGAGCTCACCCTGCGTCGAGTCGACAGCAGTCATCCAGCCTCGCTTGTTCTCGACGTACTGCGACCGGCCGGCGTGCTCGCGATGGTGGAAGAGAACCTCGTCGACCCGCGCAAACCCGCCCAGGAGTGCGAGCTCGACGAGTGTCTGGCGGTCGGACCCGTACCACTCGCCGATGAGCCCGGTGCTCATCAGCTCGCGGCGTCGAATCAGCCCGTAGATGACCTGGTGCATCCGTGGGGCGGCCCAGAACTCGCGAAGCCTCCCCTGCGGTGTCGGATCGTCGAACACGGGGGATTGGATGGGTTCCCCGACCGTCCCGCCGTCGGCGTCGAGATGATCGAGAAGCGTGAAGCACAAGACGAAGCGTTTGGCGGCATCGGCGTCGAGGACGTCGACGCAGCGTTCGATGAATGTGCGCTCCAGGAGGTCGTCGTGGCCGCACCACTTGAAGTACTCGCCGCGTGCCAGCTCGGCCACACGGTTGTGGTTGACGGCGGCTCCGAGGTTCTCTTCATGGCGGTAATACCGCACCCGGTCGTCGAACTCGGCCAGCTCCTGACACCGCTCGCTCGTTCCGTCCGTCGAGGCGTTGTCGCAGATGATGAACTCGAAGTCCTCGTACGTCTGTTCCATCACCGACGTGAGATGCGGTTCGAGAAGCTCACCCGCGTTGTAGACGGGCAGACCGATCGAAACACGCGGCGTCTGCTGGACCGGCACGGCTGTCCGACCTCCCCTCTGGTTGTGTACCTCGGCGGACCACGGTCCGTCGGCCCCCACGGCCCGGAACCTTCCGGCTCGTGCGCCATTGTCCCAGCGCACTACACGATCCGTCAATGTTGCGGCCCGTGGCTCAGGTGCGCCAGCCGCCGAGGTCTCTCCCGATCAGATCTTGGAGCTCCTCGATCTCCGGCTGGTATACGGCGGCCAGTTTGCGCCGGCTCTCCTCGTCGATCGTGGGCCGGTCCAGGTTTCGATCTCGAAGTCGAGCTGCCAGGCGGTACGCCGATCTCGGGAGCAGCGGTTGGATGGCGCGCTTCACCGGGTTGTCCTTGACGAGGAATGCGTGAACGGTACGGCTGCGGGGAACGCCCGACGGGTTGCTGCGCACGGTCGTGTCGGGCACGAAGCCGGCATCGACCCCGACGAAGCCGTAGACGTCCTGGGTCAGCGCCACCGCATCCTCTGCCAGCTCGTCGTAGAGGTAGATGCGCAGGGCATCGCGGCCGAACAGATCGATGTAGGGCCGGAGCTGGCGGGCGTAGAGCCCGCGTCGCACGTAGTGGCCGAACTGCTCGCCGGCAGAGACCCGCGCATCCTCGAGCTCCAAGGCTGCAGCGAAGGACTCGGCGTGTTCCCGTTCGTTCCGCACGTGCAGCATGTAGTGGGAGAACGCACGGTCGATGGGATTCCGCAACACGGCAACGAGCTTGACGTCGGGGACCGCCTCGTGGATCCGTGGCGCCGCCACGTCGGCGTAGTACAAGTAGTTGTGGGAGGCTTCGCCACGCACCGCGAACCCTTTCCCGGCCGCAAACAGTGCCTCGTAGTCGGAGCGGTCGGTCACGCTGTGGGAAGCCTCGACCTCGATACCCGGCTCCCCGGCGAAGGCGAAGTAGTTGGGCTCCTTCGGCGTGCTCATGAACACGTCGGGATGCTGGGCGAGCAGCTGGTACAGCGTCGACGTGCCGGAGCGCATCGCCCCGATCACGAGGCAGTTCGGAAGTGGCATTGTCGGTCGGTCTCCGCACGATCGGTCTGGCGTTCCATCGTCGCACACGACGGTCGTTCCCCGATCGGCCCCTCGTCGCCCCCCGGGGGATGGTCCGGATGTTAGGGGGTGCGTCGCGGGACGCCGCCACGGCAGCCGGCCGCTCCATGGCCCCGGGGGAATCGGTGCACGAGCGGCGCCGTGGATAGGCTGGAGATGGCCATAGACTTCGCAGCCGGCTCGCATCCGAGGGAACGGAGAGGGGGAGCGAGCAGTGAAACGCCGGTCGAATATCTCTGCGATCGCCATCGCGCTGCTCGTCGTCGTGGTGGTGGCCGCCGCCTGCAGCGATGCTGGTGGTGGCGATGCGGGTTCCGCGGTCGCGGCACCCGGGTCCTCCGCAGAGGACGAGACCACGGGCTCGCGGGAAACCCCGTCGCTGCGATCGCTCACGACGCTCGGCGACGGATCGAACGGCGAAGTGGCCACTCCACCCACCCGGGGCTGGATGGGGACGAACCTCGGTGTTGCGTCGAGCTTTGCGGAGTGGGCCTTCATCGACGCCTTCCGGTTCTCACGCAGCTGGGTGTCCGGTACGCCGGCCGGCGAGGGTCGCCAACCCGTCTGGAACGACAAGCGGCAGCTCGACCTCGACGACGACGGCTGGGTGCGATCGCTGCTCCCGGACCAGGTGGCGAGGACCGCGATGCTCACGGGCCCGCTGCCGATCCGTCCTGCGGGGCGCTACATCGTGTTGTACGAGGGTCAGGGAACCATGCAGTACACCGGCGGGGCCTCGCTCGTGGAATCCGCACCGGGGCGCGACGTCATCGACGTCGTGGAGACGGGAGAGATCGCCCTCAACATCACCGCGGTCGACCCCGATGACTACCTGCGCAACATCCGGGTGATCATGCCCGGCGGGGTCTACGCAGACGACCCTGCGACGCTGGTGCTCGAGCCGGAGAGCGGGCGGAGCGACTACCTGTCGTTCGAAGAGCACTACGCCGACCTGGTGTTCCACCCCGACTTCCTCGCAAGCCTCCAGGGGTATGCGTCCGTGCGCTACATGAACTGGATGCTCACCAACAACTCGACCGTCGCGGCCTGGGATGACCGGCCGTTGCCTTCCGACGCCCGCTGGACCATCGACGGCGTGCCGGTGGAGGTCATGGTCGACCTCGCCAACAAGTCCGGAACCGACCCCTGGTTCACGCTGCCGCACCTGGCGACCGACGAGTTCGTCCGGGAGTTCGCCGCCGTCGTGCGCGACCAACTCGACCCCCGTTTGACCCCGTACCTCGAGTACTCCAACGAGGTGTGGAACACCCAATTCGACCAGCACGAGTATTCCCGCCAGCAGGGTCTGGCCCTGGGCCTCGATGGTGACGAGTTCACCGCCGCCATCAAGTTCTACGGGCAACGCTCGGGGGAGGTTTTCGCCATCTGGGACGAGGTGTTTGCCGGTGCACGTGACTTCGTAGCCGTTGTCGGGAGCAAGACGAGCGATCCCGATGCCGTGTCTCGGGTGGCGTTGGACAGTGACAACGCAGTGGAACACGCCGATCTGCTGGCCATCGCCGGCTACTTCGGAGGCCGAGCCAACTGGCCGGCCAGCTGTGAGGAGATCGCAGGCATGTCGCTCGACGACTTCTTCGTGTACCTGGCAGAAGACGCGGTGCCACGGGCGCTCAACGGCATCGAGGCCCAGATCGAAGTCGCCGACGAGTACGGGTTGGACATCGGCGTCTACGAGGGTGGGCAGCACCTGAGGGTGAACGGCTGCTCCGGAGATGACGCAAAGAAGGATTCCATCGGCGAGCTGTTCGACGCCGCCAACCGCGACCCGCGAATGGGCGATATCTATCTCGACTTCTTTGCCGCAGTCGAGTTCGCCGGCATCGACCACTTCTCCCACTACACCAACACCGGGGCGTGGACCGGCTTTGGGAGGTTCGGGGCTCGGGAGCACCTGATGCAACCGCGCAGTGAAGCGCCCAAATACGACGCCATCCTCACCTACGCCGAGGGGGGCTGAGCGCCGAACGCACCTCTCCTCGGGGCCGTCTCAGCCGGCTGCGTTCCGCACCGATTCGGTGAGGACCACATACTCGAGGTTGTCGTCGAACTGGAACACGAGACAGGTTGCCGAGCGGTCGCCGGCATTCCAGCCCTCCTCCGACGGGGTGAAGGCATTGAGGAACCAGCGGGATGTGTCATACGGTTCGCCGACGTAGTCCTCGAACACCCCCCGGCACGCCTCCAACCCGTCCGCGAAGACCTGGGAGTCGCCGGGATATGCCTCGCCGTCGAGGGCCACGCTGCCGACCACCTCGAGCTCGTGGGGCTCGTCACAACCGACCGGGTCGACCTGGGTGACCTGGTCGTCTTCCGGGGCTCGCAGGCAGTCGCCCGCCTCGAGTGAGGCGACACTGCGGGCGTCGTCGAACGCAGCAGCGATCACGATGGCGCCCACCACGATGGCGAGCAGCAGCCCCAGCGTCGGCAGGGCCCCGGGCCACGACTTCGAAGGCTCAGCGGCCATCGCCGCGGGCCGACGTGGTGACCCGCAGGATCTCATCCTCGTTGGCGTACTGGAAGACGAGACAGGTGGCGCGGCGATCGCCCTCGGCCCATCCCGCCACGGTGGGGGTGAAGGTGTGGAGCCACCAGATCGACGTGTCATAGGACGTGCCGACGTAGGTCTCGAACTCGGCGATGCATGCCCCGATGGCCCGGTCATAGAGGGCATCCTCTCCGGGGAAGTCGGAGCCGGTCAGCAGAACCGTTCCGATCACCTCGAAGTCGTGAGGCTCGTTGCACGAGACGGTGTCGACCTCGAAGAAGACGTCGGTTGCGGGCTGTTGGAGGCACGTTCCTGGCTCGAGGCCTTCGATCGATACCTCAGCCGGTGCGACCTCGACATCCGCGGTCGGCGTCGCCGGCGCCGGTGGAGAAGACGGCTCCTCCTCACCGAAGAACACACCGATGGCTGCGAGGGCCAGCACCACGGATATTGCTACACCGACCAGCTTTCGCAACGCCGCCAGGCCCGCGCCCCGCACCGCTTCGGGCTCGACCGGGCTGCGGCTCGGCGGTACGCGTCGGATGCGCTCGGCAACGGGTTCGTCTGCAGGCTGCGGTCGGGGTTGCGCCTGTGACGCCTTCGGGCGGCGTGGGAAAGTGTCGGGGATGAGGTCGAGCGGCGATGGCGCAGCGCCGTCCTCGTCCTCCCGGGAGCTCGGTGGCCGAGGGTCCACGTGGCGCTCCATGTTCTCGGAGGGCTCGGAGATGTCGAGATGAGCGCGCGCTTTGGCAACGAGGTCCTCGGAGGCGATCGACTCGCGCGCCTGGCGAATCAGGTCCTCCGAGCTGAAGCCGCCACCGCGGTCGGTCACGATGCCTCGATCACGTCTGCCCGTACACCGGGATCGTCGCCCCGTTGATGACGCCGGAGCCCGGGCTTGCGAGGAACTCGAGCACCGTGGCGATGTCGGCCGGCTTCGGCCAGTGCACGTAGTCGGCGTACGGCAGGGCGGCCCGTGTGTCCTCGGTGTCGATCACCGACGGCATGACGGCGTTGGCAGTGACCTGGGTTCCGGCCAGCTCGTTGGCCAGCGTCTTCATCAATGCCACCACTCCGGCCTTGGCGACGTTGAATGCGGCCTGGCCGGCCGGCGTATCGACGGCATCGCGACTGCCGACGGCGATCAGGCGGCCCCAACCTGCAGCCAAGGCGTACGGGACGGCGGCCCGCATCGTGTAGAACGCCGAGCGCAGATTGAGGTCGAGCATGCGGTCGAAGCGCACGTCGTCGGTCTCGCCGACGTCCCGGCCCCCCGCCCAACCGCCGACCAGCGAATAGACGACGTTGATGTGCCCCATCGCCTCGGCCGTCTCCTTCATGAAGCGGTTGACCGCTTCCGGGTCCGTGCAGTCGACCCGTCGCAGCAGCGTCTCGTCGTCGTCGAGATCCACGAGGTCTTCGAGCTGGCGGGCCTCGTCGGGGACGAGGTACGTGATGGCCAATCGAAAGTTGCGGCGCAGCAGCAGCGGGACCAGCGCCCTTCCCAGGGCTCCGGTACCTCCGGTTACGACTGCGACCTGCTGATCGTGCACGAGGCCCACGATAGCCCTCCCCAGGGCTCATCCCATGGGTCGTCCGCCCACAATGGAGGCGCTACGGCGTCAGCCGCTTGAACAGTTCGGCCATCGGCAACCCCACGTGGCTACCCGACTCCGTGGCCCAGCGACGGATGCGATCTGCAAAGGCGGTCGCCTTCTCCCCGCCCTGTTCTGCGCCACCCATCGTGGTCGTGCCCTGCGAGGAGTGACACAGCAGCGCGGCGATCTTCGTCTCCACCGTGTCGCCGATCGGTTCGGCGTGGTCGGGGGCGTCGGCGGACCACAGGAGCACCGCGGCGGGTCGGTGGGGTTCGAGTCCTTGATCGGGATAGAACAGCGGGTCTCTGGCTGCGATCACTGCGTCGATCGCCACCGTGCCTGTGGCGCGGTGGTCGGGATGGAGCTGGTAGCGCTGCCAAGGGTCGTGGGTGAGCATCACGTCGGGTCTGGCGAGACGGATGTGCCGGCACAGCTCGCGCCGCAGCCGCATGCTCACCTCGAGCTCGCCATCCAACTCCCCGAGGTGAATCACCGCACCCGCACCGAGCGTCGCAGCGGCGACCTGTTGTTCGGCTGTCCGTTGCGCTGCCAGGTCCTCAGCCGTGCGGTCCGGATCCCACGAGCCCTTGGAGCCATCAGTGACGATGAGCATCGTGACATGGGAGCCATCGCGTGCCCAGCGGGCGAGCGTGCCGCCGGCTCCGAATTCGATGTCGTCGGGATGGGCGCCTACGGCGAGCACACGGTCGGGACGCTCCAGAGGCGGAGGACGGTCCCGCAAGTCGCCGTAGACATCGCTCGTCACGGCGGCACCCTATCGATCTCTCTCATGGGCGGCCGCCGCAGGCTGGACGGCGAGGAGCCGGCGGAGCCACCCACCTGCCGGCAACGTCAACGCCAGGTCGAGGTCGGCAGGTGTGTCCAGGTCCAGCGCCAATCCCGGCCGGGTGAGCACGGTGGCGGCCGGCGCTGCGGCGAGATGGCGATGGAAGCTGTCGGGCCCATACGCAAAGGGGAAGGGCCCGACGCCGGCGATGAGGGAAGTGCCCCCGTCCCGGGACGGGGCAATGACGAACCCGTCGGCCGACCACGCTGTGGCGAGGTCCTCCGCCGTGATGGTGGGGAGATCTGCGTGCAGCACCGCCCAGCCGGCCGGTGCGGCGGCCACGACCGATCTCGCCGCACCGTTCAGGCCGGGTCCGGCGGTCTCGTCGAGCACCGCGAGACCGAGCCTGCGTGCCCAGGTGGCGACGGCTGCGTCTGCCGTGACGACGGCCGGCTTGGCTCCGCTGGCGTCGACGATCTCGGCGGTGTGGCGGGCGATGGCCCGTCCGGTCATCGAGCGCTGGGCGGCGTCGAGCGCAGGCGCCAGACGCCGTTTGGCGACACCGAACGGTTTGATCGGGATGCCGACGACGGCCGGGATCACGCGGCGCCGCCGAGGACATCCTCGAGCGGACGCTGCGGCTGTGGTTCTCGATCGTCCCACTGCGCCAGCTGGATGAGCAGCCCGTGTGCGCTCTTGGGGTGGACGAACGCCTCCTTCCAACCATGGTGCTCGAGGTTCTCTCCCACCACCTCGTAGCCGAGGCTGCGCATCTCGGCGACGGCGGCCCGGATGTCGGTGACCTTGAGCGTCACATGGTGGGGTCCCTCACCGCGTTCGGCCAAGAACCTGTTGAGAAAGTGGTCGCCGTCCGTCGGATCCAGCGGCGACAGCAACTCGATCTTCGGGCCCGCGAGCAGGTTGAACTGGACCCAGCGGAAGCCCGCGGTGGGATGGTGACCCCCGTTGCGATAGGTGCCGCCGATCAGACGCAGCAACGGCAGCGCAGCACCGATGTCCCGGACTGCGAGCGCAAGGTGATCAAAACGCTCGAACAGACCGTTGATCTCCTCGGGCAGGGGAGGGGTCGTCATGGGCGGAGGAGCCTACCCGGGAAGAGCGCCCCGCCAGGTCGGGAGCGAACCTCACCATGGATTGTCCGGAAGGCACCGGAGCTCCCGCCGATACCCTCCAACTACGCTCCCGCCCATGCAGTTTGGAGCCTTCGTCCCCCAGGGGTGGCGACTGGACCTCGAGGACATCCCACCGCCGCAGCAATGGGACACGATGGTGGCCGTTGCCCGTGTCGCCGAGGAAACGGGCTACGACTCCGTGTGGGTCTACGACCACCTCCACACGTTTCCCGACGCCGGCCGGCACTCGACGTGGGAGGCGTGGACCCTGATGACGGGTCTCGCCGAAGCGACGGAGCGAGTGCGACTCGGCCAGATGTGCACCTGTAACTCGTATCGCCCGCCGGCCCTACTGGCGAAGATCGCAGCGTGCGTGGACGTCATGTCCGGGGGCCGGCTCGAGGTGGGGATCGGGGCCGGCTGGTATGAGAGGGAGTACGGCGGCTATGGGTACGAATTCCCAGCACCGCCGGATCGGATCGGGATGCTGGATGAGGCGGTGCAGATCCTGCGCATGATGTGGACCGAAGAGTCGACCACCTTCCATGGGCGGCATTACCGGCTCGATGGAGCGATCAATCGACCGCAGCCGGTTCAAGTTCCACACCCTCCACTCTGGATTGCAGGCGGAGGGGAGCAGCTGACGCTGCGAACCGTGGCCAAGTATGCCGACTATGCCAACTACTCCGGCGGCGACGAGATCTTCCGGCACAAGACAGAGGTGTTGCAACGCCACTGCCGGGACGTGGGGAGGGACTTCGACGAGATCACACTCACATCCAACGTCGATTGCCTGATGGGTGTCACCGAGACCGAGGCGGCGAAGAAGCTCGATCTGTGGAGGATGCCCGGTTCGTCTAGCAAGCAGGCATGGGCCGAACGATCGTTGTATGGCACGGCGGAGCAGGTGGCGGAGAGAGTCGCCGCACTGGAGAGCCGCGGTGTCGACTACGTCATCGTCTATTTCGCCGATGCCACTTGGGGCGACTCGATGCGCCGATTCGCCGAGGTGGTGGCGCCCGAGTTCCGCTGAGGATCGTGTGGCGGAGTCCGGCACGCCGGTAAGCTCGCCGTAAGCGCTTCCAGCGAGGGGGCTGCGTGAAACGCAAGACGAAGATCATCGCCACGCTCGGTCCGGCGGTTGGGTCATACGATGCGATTCGGGAGCTGGTTTCGGCCGGGATGAATGTCGCTCGCCTCAATTTCTCCCACGGGACCCACGAGACTCACGAGCAGTTTCTCCTGTGGGTGCGTCGCGCCGGCGAGGAGCTGGAGGAGCCGGTGGCTGTGCTGCAGGACATCCAGGGGCCGCGTATCCGGGTCGGCACCTTCTCCGGTGGTTCGGTCGAGCTGACACCGGGAATGGACGTGACTCTGGTACCCGGTGAGGGCGAGGGCACCGCAGAGCGCTTCTACGTGGGGCACCTCGACGATGCAGAGCTGGCGGCCGGTGCACCCATCCTCATGGCCGACGGCCTCATAGCTCTGGAGGTGGTGCGCCACCGCGGGTCCGAGGTGGTGGCACGGGTGATCCACGGTGGGACGCTGCGCGACACCAAGGGCGTTGCGTTCCCCGGCACCGTCCTGCGCATCCCGGCCGTCACGAACAAGGACGAGATCGATCTGGCGTTCGGCGCCTCCATTGGTGTCGATCTCATTGCAGCGTCGTTCGTGTCGTCAGGCGCCGACGTCCGCCGCATCCGGCAGCTGGCGCCGGGCACGCCCGTCATCGCAAAGATCGAGAGCGCCGTCGGCTATGGCAACCTCGACGACATCCTCGAGGAGGCACACGGAGCGATGGTCGCCCGGGGTGACCTCGGCGTCGAGCTCTCGATGGAGAGCGTGCCGCGAGCACAGAAGGACATCCTCACGCGCACCAACGCGATGGCACGCGTCTCCATCACCGCAACGGAGATGCTCGAATCGATGACGCACTCGCCCCGCCCGACCCGGGCCGAGGTGACGGACGTGGCCAGCGCCGTCCTCGACGGCACCGACGTCGTGATGCTCTCGGCGGAGACGGCAGCGGGCGACTATCCGGTGCGTGCGGTCAAGATGATGGACCGGATCTGCCGGGAAGCCGAGCTGAGCCCGGACTACGGCCGCGGTCCCGAGATCCACTTTCTCGAGGACCGGGCGCGATTCGCATCGGCAACGGCCCAGGCATGTGTCGACGCGGCAGCCAACCTGAGCCTGGGGGCGATCGTTGCGTTCACGGAGAGTGGATCCACGGCGCGGCTGATCTCGAAGTACCGGCCCCGTGCCGACATCTTCGCCTACACGCCTCACGAGCGGACGTACCGCCGCATGGCCCTGTATGCCGGCGTGACTCCTCTGCCGTTCCATCCCGTCGAGTCCACGGACGAGATGATCGCCTACGCCGAGGAG
This sequence comes from Acidimicrobiia bacterium, assembly GCA_965216945.1. Lineage (GTDB taxonomy): Bacteria > Actinomycetota > Acidimicrobiia > Spongiisociales > UBA5794 > DATHZQ01. The sequence continues at coordinate 3,101,943 of CBDCGU010000003.1, forward strand.
AACCTGCTGGCGACCGGAATTGTCAAGGCCGGCGATGGTGTCGTGCTCGCCGCCGGCATCCCTCCCAACCAGAGCTCTTCGACCAACCTGATGAAGCTGCACTCGATCGGATCGACGACGATCGGCGTCCCCGGCGGCGATTGACGACGGTGCGGATCGGCGACAGACGGCTACCATGCCCGCCCGTCTGCGAATCCCCCTCAGCAAGGAGCCAGTCGACATGGGTCAACCGATTCAGGTCGAGACCACTCAGCTCGGCGACGTGGTGATCTTCGGAACCGACCGCTCCATCACGGGCCAGGACGGCGGCGTGTACGGCTCGAGGGAGCAGGCCAACACCTCGACGCGGTTCCCGGCCCAGCTTGCGGTGAGGCTGTTCGACGCTGACGATGCTGTCAACCACGTCTTCGTGGCGTCCAACCAGATCGTGGTTCGACGGGATACCAAGTGGTCGGAATCCCACATCGCCGCCGCCACCGAGGTCGTCGAGAACTTCTTCCTGTATTACCCCGAGGCCGTGTCCGGCTGACGGCGGGGCTCGTCGGACGGACGATCACCCTTCGTCGGGTGGCAGTGTCGTCGTCGGAGGCGTCGTGGTGGTCGGCGGGGGCACATACACGCCGATGACGACGCTGATCGCGGTGCCCGGCTGGGCGAAGCTGCCCGAACCCGGGTTCTGGCTCTGCACGAGGCCGTCCTGGGATTGGTCCGAGACCTCGACTGATCCGCCGTCTGCGATGGTGAAGCCGGCGGCGTCCAGCGTCGCAAGAGCACCCTCCCATGTCTGCCCAAGGACGGACGGCACCGGCACCGGGCATTCGCTCTGTGCTTCTGGGACCTCGCAAGGATGCACCCTGATGATGCGAGGTGCCGCCAGGTAGCGCGCAGGCCACTCCTGTTCGATCACCTCACCGTCCGGCATCGTCATGATGCGAGTGACCGTCACCGAGAATCCGCCCCAGCCGTTCTGGTCGACGATCTCGGTGCCGGGGTTGACAGCCTCGTCGCCGACGTACTCGACGGTTGGCTCCGTCAGGTTGAAGCGGTCCGACTTCTCGGCTTCGCATTCCCGGCCACCGTTGTTCCCGAGGAAGGCCACGGTGATCGAGGAGGACGTGTACGAGGTGTCGATCACGATGACGGCATCCGAGTCGTTGCGGAACTTGAGGTCGGGCGTCGTCCACGAAATCGTGGCCTCGCGGCCCTCGGGGTAGCGCGAGAAGTAGTAGCTGTGTGGTTTGTGCTCGACATCCTCGTAGCAGCCGAAGAACACGGCGTTGTAGAAGGTCGTGGCGAACTGGCTGACCCCGCCCCCGACGTCGTCGACCAACTCGCCACGCAGGATCATGGGTGCCGGGACATAGCCCTTCTCAGTGGTGCGCTCCCCGACGTGTTCGTTGAGCGAGAACGTCTCCCCGGGCCACACGACGGCGCCGTCCACGGCGTCCGCCATCAGGTGGATGTTCGTCACGCGCGCTTGTCCGGCCGGATGCTCGGTCGTGAACACCGACTCCTGGGTGATCGGGCCCATGGCTCGGGCGTCCTCGGTCGTGAAGTTGGCCTCATCGCCGAAGCGGAAGGGAAAGACACCGGCATCGGGCCCCGCCGCCACGTCGCGCAGTGTGCTGGCGACCAACCCCGCATCGAGCAACGTCTGCCGTTTCGACGCTTCGATGATGACGGTCCCGCCGTTGAGCACGAACTGGGCATCCACTGCGTCGCGTTCGATCTGGTTGCGGAACTGCTCGAGGAAGGCTTCCAACACATCGGGGTTGAAGCCCAGCTCGATGACGGCAGGCGATTGGGTGGTCACTGTCGACTCGACAGCATCGAGCAGTACGTCGGTTGGAATCGTGATCGACAGCTCGGGATCGGATGCCGTCAGCGTGACGGGTCCGTCGACCAGGATCGCGGCGCGGGCTACCGCGTTGTCCACATCGGCGTTGGTCACCATGGGGATCAGCTCCATCGTCGGCAGCGTGACGGTCGGCCGTTCGAGGGTTTGCAGGGCATCGGTGATGAGCCGCGTCGACGTGGAGCGATCGATCCCCTCACCTGCTCGCGGGTATTGCGCCACGATCTCGCCGTCCACCACGGTGATACCGCCCTCCTCGGCAGGCAACCCGATGGCTGCCTCCTCCCACTGGGTCATGATGGCGTCGAGGGCGGGCTCGTCGATCGTCGCCGGCATGGCAATCTCGATCGGGGTGTTGAATGCCCGAATCCACGCAGCAAACTGGTCGAGGAAGCCTCCCTCGCGGCGAGCTTGCATTGCCTCGTCCACCGCGGCCTGCTCGTCGACCGCCAGGTCGACGAAAGAGGGATCCAGGTTGAACTGCCGGGTCTTCACGATGACGGGTGCCGGCGTGTCCCTGAGCGCCGTCTCGTGCGCCTGCAACGCAGCGATGGCGTCTGCCTCGCTCATCCCGCCGATCGGGACGCCGGCGACGGTGACATTGGGAGCGACTTCGTCGGTGCCCAGGGCGCGGGCGACGGCAAACAGCAGGAGAGGCAGGACGAGGACGACCGCAATGATCGCGCCCGAAACCGCGAGGTTGAGGTGACGGTTCATGACAGGACGTTCAGCTGGAAGAAGACTCTTGGCCCAGGAGCGCGATTGTAGCGGGATCCCTATTTGTCCCAATTGATTGCCGCACCTGCGAGTCGCCGGAACGCTCGCCGCCCGGCGCCACCGTCGTATCCGCCGCGACGGTCCGGTTTCCGTCACGCCCCGTCGGTACGATCGCGGGGTGATCGACTTCCCTCCGATGCCTCCGGGCGAGCCGCTTGTTGTCTCCGCGACCACTTATACGACGTACCTGCGGTGCCCCGAACAGGCCCGGGCCCGGGTGATGGGGACGTATCCGGAGGACAGCGAGTCGTCGTTTCGCGGAATCCTTGCGCACCGGGTGTTTGCCCGTCACCTGACAGACGGTGCGGTCGACCGGGACGACTTCGCTCGTGTTTGCCGTGAGGAGATCGGCAAATCGCTCAATCCGAAGATGGTGTCGCTGCGGCTCAAACCGAGCAGGGTGAGCGCGGTCGTCCATGAAGTCCAGGATCTCTATGAGAGGTTCAGCCGGTTTCCCTCCGACGGGTTCGAAGCCGCTGAACGCCAGATCGTCCACGAGCCCGCCCCCGGCGTGACCCTGCGGGGCGTCGTGGATGCCGTCTTTGCCGCCGCGGATGGCTCCATTCGGATCGTCGACTGGAAGACCGGTCACCTGGGCTCGGCCGAACCGCAGCTCGACTTCTATGCATTGCTGTGGACACTGGCGACGGGTTCCGCCCCAGCGGAGGTCGAGGCCGCATCCGTGGCCACCGGTGAACGTTTCACGGCACGACCCGACTCCAAGCGTCTTGCAGACACCGCCCGCGTGATCGCCGAGATGGTCGGTGACCTGCGAGCCGCTCTCGGTCGAGGCGCCGAATGCGTGAAGACGGCCGGTCCGTGGTGCCGCCATTGCCCGCTGCTGGAATCGTGCGACGAGGGCAGGGCCGCCGGGCTGCCCGGCTGAGGTCGTGAAGCGGGAGGGCCAGCAATCCCCGTCAGGTGTACTCGGTTAGGCCGGTCGCGCTGCCATACTTCCCGTCCGATGCAGACCTTGATGGCGATTCACGCCCATCCAGACGACGAGAGCTCCAAGGGGGCAGGCACCGTTGCCAAGTATGCGGCCGAGGGTGTGCGCTGCCTACTCGTCACCGCCACCGGGGGCGAGGCGGGTGATGTGCTCAACCCCGCCCTCGACGCACCCGAGGTCTGGGCCCAGCTCACCGAGCTGCGTCGGGCCGAGCTGCATGAAGCGGCGAAGATCATCGGCTACGACGAGGTGATCGAGCTCGGCTATCGCGACTCGGGTATGCCCGACACCAAGGACAATGCTCATCCCGAGGCGTTCGTGAACGTTCCGTTCGAGGAGGTGCTGGAGCGCCTGGTACGCCTCGTGCGTCACTACAAGCCTGATCTGGTACTCGGCTATGACGACCACGAGCGGTATCCCCACCCCGATCATCTGCGGGTACACGACCTGTCGCTCGCCGTGTTCGACGCCGCCGCCGATTCGGAGCGGTTCCCGGAGGCCGGTGAACCGTGGCCGATACCACGGGTGGTGGCCCCGGTGTTCCCGGTGCGCAGGATGCGAGCGCTCCACGAGGCCGCGCTCGACCGGGGCTTGGAGTCTCCCTTCGCCCGCTGGATCGACTCGCTCGAGGACGTGAGCGACGACGGCAAACCCCTGGTGCAGGTGAATGTGGCGGAGTGGCTCGAGGTGGGGAGGGATGCGCTGCGGGCCCATCGCACGCAGGTCGACCCCACCGGATTCTGGTTCAAACTGCCAACTGAGCTCGTCGCCGAGACGTATCCGTTTGAGGATTTCGAGATCCTGTGCGACCGTATAGCCCCTGGGGAAGAGTCTCAGGGGTTGTTTGCCCACATTTGAGGGCAAACAACTTGCCGCGTGTGGTGTAATTCATATGGCCTAATCGAGGGGTTATCGGCCGTGAGGGGTGTCGACGCAGATCGCCTTCGTCGTATCGCAGAACTCTTGGGCAAAGTTCCGGTTGTCCATCCCGGCTATGACGAGGAGCGCAGAGACCTGGTGCGAGAGATCGCTGGGTATATCGCTCCGCGGCTGGAAGAGCCCGATGCACCGGTGGTCGTTGCCTTTGTCGGCGGGAGCGGTGTCGGCAAGTCTCGTCTCGTCAATGCGTTGACAAAAAGGCAACACAGCCCCGAAAGCTCCCTGCGGCCCACGACCCGCGCTCCTCTGATCGTGGCAGCGGGTTCACAACACCACGAGGAATGGCTGCGCCGGCTGCGAGCGGCTGCCCCTGGAGCAAGGTCCGTGAGCGACGAGTCTGCGGTGACGGTCGACACGATATTGGTGGACCTTCCTGCCGATCTGAGCGATGCGGCAACGCGGCGCATGCTGGCGCTGGCTGATCTGGTCATCGTCGTCGCATCTCCGACGAGGTATGCCGACTCCGACACCTGGGCGCTGGTCGCCCGCCGGCGCGACGCAGCACAACCCGTGTGGGTCGTCGTCAACCGCGCCACAGGCCCAGACGATGAGGTCGGCGCCGACCTCAAGCGACGCCTCGCCGCGGCCGGCCACAGAGTGCCGGTGTTCCTGTTGCCCGAGGGAGACGACGGTTCCTTCGTCGACGTGTTGCGGGCCCGGCTCGTGGACGCCTCAGGGCCGGGACGGACACAGCTCCTCGAACGTGCCCTGCGCGATCGCACCGAGCAGGCGATGCAGCGCACGGCGGAACTGGCGCCGTTCCTCGACGAGTTGCGGGTCCGGGGAGAGCGTCTGAAGCGGCTGGCCGACGCCGAGTACTCGACCGCAGCGACCGCTTTGTCGGAACTGATCATCGAGAGTGGGCTGGGCCCCGGCGCCGCCGCCGCCCCATGGCCCGACGTCGCAGAGCGGCTTGCCGGAGTCGTCACCCGTCGCGTCGGCGTGGCCGCCGAACGGACCGCATCCGTGTGGCACACCCTCGACGACGGCAATGCGCTCCTGTCCGGCGACGGGCACCAGCTGTGGCGGCACCCTCCCCACACCGCGCATCATGCACACGCCCGGCTGCTCCACTGGGAGCACGACGTGGCCCGGATCGTGCATCGGCGCTCCCGTCGTGATCTCAAGCCGAAGCCGCTCGGCCAGGTGGTTGCCGTGGTCAAGTCGCTGGCACTCGGTGGAGATCCCAAGGTGAAATGGCGTGTCAGGCGCCGGCTGCGGGAGGGCATCCCGCCGGCCGCCACCGAGGCGCGCACCCGGCTCGCCGAACTGGCGGCGTCGATCGTCACCGACGACGAGGAACGCTTCCTCGACCGTATGGGGGCGCGTCCGTCGGCCGAGGCCGTGGCCGAGTTGCGCGACCTCGCAGTGACCACAAACGCCAACATCCGGAGCGGGCTGCGCGTCGTGCCGGACCTCCCCGAGGACGAGAATGTCGAGGAGGTGGCTCTCGATGCGTGACTTGCAGGACATCTTCGACGTCTGCGACCTGGTCGTGCGCCGCGCCAAGGATCGGGTCGACGAGCACGTGCGCAACGAAGCAGCCGACAGGCTGGCCGAGTTGAGGACGCGAGCCACCGAGGCCAATGCCACCCTCATCGTGGCGATCGTCGGGGGCACCGGCAGCGGGAAATCGAGCCTGCTGAATGCCATTGCAGGTGAGGCTGTCTCGGAGGCGGGGCGTATCCGTCCCTACACCCAGGAACCGATGGCGTGGATCCCGTCGATGCGGGATCATGGTCTGGAAGCGCTGCTCGACGATCTCGAGATCCACTTGCGGGCACGCCAGGAGAAGATCCCGGGGCTTGCGCTGGTCGATATGCCGGACGTCGACTCGATCGTGCTCGAGAACCGGGCGATCGCGGAGAAGATCATCGCTCAGGTGGACGGGCTGTTGTGGGTTCTGGATCCCGAGAAATACCACGACCGGCTGCTGCATCACGAGTTCCTGGTGCCGATGGCGCCGTACGCGGGGCAGACGGCGTTCGTGCTCAACAAGATCGATCTGCTCGACCAGGAGGTATACCCGCGGGTGGCCGCAGATGCCGCCAAGGCGCTGGTGGCGGCGGGCTACGCCGATCCCACGCTGTTCCCGGTGGCCGCCGCCCCGCACGACGGCGGTGAGCCAGAGGGGATCGATCCGCTTCTCGCACACTATGCCGGGCGCATCGACGCCAAGCGCATGGCCTACGGCAAGCTGCTGGCGGACGTTGCCGCCGTGGTCCGCGAGCTCGGCGATCTGAGTGGTGTGTGGCGTGGCGGCAGCATCAGGTTCGAGGGTCGATGGACCGTGACACGAGAGGCAGCGCTCGCATCGCTGCGGCCCACCAGCCGCGCACCGAGCGAAGACGCTCTGTGCCGGATCGAGGATCTCGTGGCTGCGGCGGCCGCCGAGATCGGGGGACCCAGCGCCGACGAGATACGCTTCCGCGTGGGCCACGACACGATTCTGCAGGGCCTCACGGCGGCCCAGGCTGCGGTCGCCGCGGACGACCGTGGGCGCGCCCGCCGGGCGCTCGACGAATCTGTGGCCGTCGCGGTCCGTCAGGTGTTGTGGGACCGCAGCTATTACGCAGCGCTCGTCGCCCAGGCCCACATCGGTGTGCGCGACGTGGCCATGCGCTACGGAGTCACCCTCGATTGAGCGCCGCGCTCGCCATCTCGAGCCCACCGTGGCAGGAGGGGTTGGTGCAGACCGGTGTCGTCGTCGGTGCTGCCATCGTTGCGTGGCTGATCTTGGATCGCATCGGGCGGCGTCTGGTCGGGCGCATCGTGGATCGTCATGCCGACCGGGCGGACGTCCAGGGAGAGGAGCGAGCCCAGCGGATCCGGACGCTGTGGTCGCTGGGACGGGCGGTGCTCCTCGTCACCCTCCTGGTGATCGTTGTCCTCGTGATCATGGGCATCTGGGGGATCCCGACGACGCCGTTCGTCGCCGTCGGATCCGTCATCGGCGTGGCGCTCGGTTTCGGCGCCCAAGATCTCGTGCGCGACATCATCGCCGGGCTGTTCGTGATCGCCGAAGATCAATACGCCATCGACGACTTCGTCGAGATCGCCGACGTATCCGGCCGGGTTGAGGCAATCCGCTTGCGCACGACCGTGCTCCGCGACCTCGACGGCAACGTCCACTACGTTCCGAACGGCCAGGTGACTGTTGCGTCCAATCTCACGCAGGAGTTCAGCCAAGTCGTCGTCGACGTCGGTGTTGCCTACGAGACCGACGTGGATCGCGCCCTCGCCGTCGTGAACGACGAGGTCGGCTCGTTCGCCCAAGACGAGGCCTGGGCCGAGGGTTTCCTCGCCGAGCCAGAGATCCTGGGCGTCGAGTCCCTGTCCGACTCGGCTGTGGTGCTTCGCGTCGTGTTCAAGGTGAAGCCGCGATTCCGCTGGACCGTGCGCCGCGAGTTCCTGCGCCGGATCAAGAAGCGTTTTGACGCCGATGGGATCGAGATTCCGTACCAGAAGCTGACCGTGGTTCAGCAGCGACCGCCGGAACCAAGTCAGTGAGCTGCCGATGCCTTCAACGGCCGGTGGGGTGGGGGAGGAGCGGCGGCCGAGAGGCCGCCCGAGTACGAACGGGGCCCCGATCGAGGCTCCTGTGAGGAACTCATCCATCAACCGAAGATCGATGGATGAAGACCAACTAGACGAGCACCTTCAATCCGTTCTCGGCGGGTGTCACCTCGAGCCAATCGGTGACGCCGAGCAGCTCCCCGTCGGCCTGGAAGCGAGTGTGGGGATCCGCCTCGACAACCAGCTTCTTGGGGTTGTGCCACACGTGCATTCCCGGGATCTTGGACAGCTCCCGGCCCGTCGAAGAGCGGGCCAGCACCCTCATGGCTCGTGACATGCGAAGGGTCTCGATCGCCAGCACCGTGAGGCCGGGCCCGGGCTCGGGCGACAAACGGAGCGGCATCTTGCCGAAGTACGTGTACGGGTCATGGACCTGCACCATCACCGATACGGCATGCACGCGGTCGCCGTCACAGTGGACGTGCAGGTTGGCCGGGCGGGAGTGAAAATCCGTGAGCAGCGCTCTCGCCGCCGATCGGGCGTAGTGCACCGATCCGAAGTAGTACTTCGACGTGGGACGCTGCTCGGCGATCTGCACCATCTCGGCGTCGTATCCGATACCGGCGGCAAAGACGGCGAACTCGGAGCGGGCGCCTGATGCGCTGTGGGTCGCCAGGTGCGCAAGGGGAGCGGTACGCACCTCTGCCCGGCACAAGGCCGCCGCCACCTTGTCGGGCCGGGATGGAAGGCCAAAGATGCGCGCAACCACGTTGGTGGTTCCGGCCGGGATGATCCCGAGGGCCGTGTCGGTTCCGGCGATGCCGTTGGCGACGTGGTGGACGACTCCGTCACCGCCCATGGCGACCACCACGCCGAATCCGTCCTGGGCGGCCTCGGCTGCCGTTTCGCGGGCCTCGTCCGGCCCTATGGGCCAGGCCGCAGTGACATCGAAGACCTCGCGCAGCTCTGCCACCACGTTGCGGTGGAGCGCACCCGTGAACGCGGATGCCGACGGGTTGGCCACAAGGAGAAGACGGCGCATTCGGCGCAAGCGTACTCCGTCGGTAGCTTGGGCGGTATGCGGTATCGCGATCGCAGCGAGGCCGGCGTTGTTCTGGCCGAGGCGTTGCAGCAATCCGAGCCCGGTGCGGCGGCACACGGTCTCGTGCTCGGCGTGCCTCGCGGTGGCGTCATCGTTGCCGCAGCCCTTGCGTCAACCCTGGGGCTGGAGCTGGACGTGGCGCTCGCTCGCAAACTGGGAGCGCCGTTCAATCCCGAGCTGGCTGTGGGAGCGGTGGCGGAGGGAGGCGTCCTCTGGCGCAACGAAGACCTGTTGAGCCGCATCGGAGGGGAGGGCCGGTGGCTCGACGACGTCATCGAGCAGGAGACCCGCGAGCTGCAGCGGCGAGCACAGCGGTACCGCGACGGCCCGCCACCGCAGGTACACGAGCGGGTGGTGGTCGTCGTCGATGACGGCGTGGCGACCGGGGCGACGCTCGGCGCCGTGCTGCGGACCGTCCGGGCCCGCGACCCGAGCCGTCTCGTCTGTGCGGTTCCCGTGGCGCCCCCCGAGGCCGTTGTGATGCTTGGCGACCTGTGCGACTCGGTGGTGTGCCCGCACCAACCGAGGCGGTTCGGTGCGGTGGGCTCTTGGTACGTGGACTTCAGCCAGAACACCGATGCGGAGGTGGTGACGGCGTTGCGTGGGGCGACCCGGCCCGAATCGGGGGGCGGCGCCGGCCTGTAACCTCGCGACGTCGAACCCCGGCCGAGAGGACTGCAACGTGCTCCCCCCCTTCGTTACCGAGCCGTACTCCGACTTCGCAGATGCCGGCAACGTTGCCCGGTATCGGGATGCGATCGCCACTGTTCGCCGGTCGCTCGGCGAGAAGGCGCCGGCCGTGATTGGTGGTGTGCCCCGGATGACCGAGACGTCGATCGCCTCGGTCAACCCCGCCGATCCCACCGAGATCGTGGGCCATGCCGCCTCGGGCGACCGGGCCATGGCGGAGGAGGCTCTCGACGCGGCCTGGGATGCCTTCCCCCGTTGGGGAGCGACGCCGGCAACCGAGCGAGCCAAGATCGTCCATCGCATCGGCGATCTCATGGCGGCCCGCAAGTACGAGCTCGCGGCATGGATGACGATCGAAGCCGGCAAGAACTACGCCGAGTCGGAGGCGGACGTCGCCGAGGCGATCGACTTCTGCAGGTACTACGCCCACCAGGCTGTCGCCCTGGCCGAGCCGGTTCCGGTCTACGAGTACCCCGGCGAGGACAACGAGTCGTTCCTGGTGCCGATGGGAGCCGGTGTCGCCATTCCGCCGTGGAACTTCCCTGTGGCCATCATGGTGGGGATGTCGGTCGGCCCCGTCGCCGCCGGCAACACCGTGGTGCTCAAACCGGCATCGAACACTCCGATCCTCGCCGCCCGATTCGTGGAAATCGCCACGGAGGCGGGTTTGCCCCCGGGTGTCATCAACTTGCTGCCCGGTCCGGGTGGTGAGATCGGGGACACGCTCATCGATCACCCCCGGACTCGCTTCATCAACTTCACCGGCTCGAAAGAGGTCGGTCTGCGGATCGCACAACGCGCGGCGGTCGTGCAACCCGGTCAGCGCTGGATGAAACGGGCCTTCATGGAGATGGGCGGCAAGGACGGGATCATCGTCGATGAGACCGCCGATCTCGATGCGGCGGCCGATGGCATCGTGCGGAGTGCGTACGGCTTCCAGGGTCAAAAATGCTCGGCCTGTAGCCGGCTGATCGCCGTCGACGCCGTCCACGACGAATTGCTGGAGCGTGTCGTAGCGAGGACGGAGGCGTTGGAGATCGGTTCGCCCAGCGAGAACCTGGCCGTTGGGCCCGTCATCTCGGCCGCCCAGCATCGCAGCATCCGTGACGAGATCGACATGGGGAGGCGGGAGGCGGACCTCGTCACCGGCGGGAACACCGTGGACTTGGACGGTGGGTTCTACCTGGAACCGACGATCTTCGCCGGCGTCGCCCCGGGAGCTCGGCTGGCCCAGCACGAGATCTTTGGGCCCGTGCTCTCCGTGATCCGGGCGACCGACTTCGAGGATGCTCTGGCGATCGCAAACGGGACGGAGTTCGGACTCACCGGGGGGCTGTTCTCGCAGGACGAAGGTCGTATCGACCGGGTGCGTCGCGAGTTCCATGTCGGCAACCTGTACATCAACCGCAAGATCACCGGGGCGCTGGTGGGGATCCAGCCGTTCGGCGGGTTCAAGATGTCTGGATCGAACGCCAAGGCGGGTGGCCCCGACTACCTGCGGCTGTTCATGGAGATGAAGTCCGTCACCCGGCAGAGGTGATCCGCGGGTATTGCGCAGGGGAGTGGGATAATCCCCGAACTCACGACTTCGGAACACCTCATGACCCGCCCCCTATCAGTCTTCGTCGCCTTCCTCTTCGTTGCGACCGCATACGCCTCGGCCAGTTCGGCGCTGGGCGGACCGATCGCGATCGGTGAGGCCGAAGCTCAGGAAGCGCCCGAAGCCGCCGTCATGTCCTCCACCGTCCCCAGGGACGAGGAGCCCGAAGCCGGCATCGCCGTATTCCCCGCCGGAGGCGCCGCGCTGTCGGCAGAGCCCGGGGCAGCGCCCTTCATGCAGGCGAGCGAAGGCTTGGCCATGGGGTTCCAACGGCGTGACGGTGAGTGGCTCGAGGTCATCACCACCTGCAACGATCCCGCCTGGGTGCACGAGAGCGCCGTCGAGGTCACCGGCCAGTCCACGCCGGGGGTTCCCGGAACGGGCTTCGATCTGACGGCGGCGACGATCGTGCTGGATCCGGGTCATGGTGATCGGGACTGGGGTGGAGTCGGGCCGAGTGGTCTTGCCGAGAAGGCGGTGAACCTCGACATCGCCGAACGGGTGCGACGCCTCATGCTCGCTCCCCACGACGTCGACTGGACCACCGGTGCGATCTCACCGGGCGCCGGGGTCGATGCGTTTGGCGCCGTGTGGCTCACGCGCTCCGAGACGGGTCCCAACGGCGGCGACTTCGAGCTGGGTCTGGGTTTCCGTGCCGAGTTCGCCAACGCGGCAGGCGCCGATGCGTTCGTGTCGATCCACAACAACACCGTGCCGCGGGTCTCGACCGACATTCCCGGTACCGAGGTCTTCTACTCCGTGGGTGCTGAGGACTCCGACCGGTTGGCGGGCCTGATCTACGAGGAGCTGTTGCGGAGCTTCGCCCCCTACTCGGCCGACTGGAAGGGCGGGGAGCTGCTCGGGGCGCGGGCACGGATCGATCCGGACACCGGTGACGACTACTACGGGATCCTGCGGCGAGCCGCCATGCCGGCCGCGATCGTCGAGGGGATCTACATCTCGGAGCCGGAAGAGGAGGCGCTGCTCGCAACGGAGGATTTCCGGCAGGCATACGCAGAAGGCGTTTACCGGGGTGTGGTGCGGTTCCTCACGACGAACGACGCCGGGTCGTCGATCAACGCACCCGAGCCCTTCCCCGACGACGCCGGAACGGTTGCCGGATCGGGGTGCGAGGTGCCCGCCCAACCGTGATTCGGCGCATGCTCATGATCGGAGCCGCCGTCTTCGTGGCCGGTGCCGCCGGGTTGCTCCTGCTGCAGATCAACTCCGATGCCGCCGAGCAGGCTGCCGCTGCGTCGTCCACTGCGACAGCGGCGGCGACGACCACGAGCTCCGTACCCCCATCGAGCACGACGACCACCAGCACGACGTCGACTACGTCGACGTCGACGATGCCACCCGCCGTCGCCATCCCGGAGCGGGTCGTCCTCGGCGACGTGGCACCGACGGCCGGACTACCCGCAGACTGGGATGGAAAGGGCGTCGTCACCGTGGCGGCCGGTGGTGCCGACATGGCGTCCGCTCCCGGGGCCGACCCATTCGTCAGGATCCGCGAGGGACTCGTCCTGGCAGGCCGGGGGATCAGCGTCGATCGCGAGTGGGTGCGGGTGTTCCACATGTGTGACGGCGTGGCATGGATCAGAGCCGGCGAGATCGCCGCGATGCCACCCGCCGAGCCGGCATCGGTGGGCGAAGGTTTCGACTTCGCCGATGCCGTGATCGTGGTCGATCCCGGTCACGGGGGCCCGTCCAACACCGGGGCCGTTGCCGGGGGCCTCGTGGAGAAGGTGGTGAATGCCGAGATCGCCAATCGACTGGTCGAGATGCTGCGGCGGCCCAACTCGATCAACTGGGAGACGGGGGAGATCCTGGCGGGCGAGGCGATCCCTGCCGCCCGCACGGTGATCCTCACCCGGGTCGGTGATGGCGATGCCGCCGACTACGAGGCCGGATTGGATTTTCGCGCCTTTGTCGCCAATGAGGCCAACGCCCACGCGATGGTTTCGATCCACAACAACGCCGGACACGAACTCGGTCTCGACGTGCCCGGCAGCGACGTGTATTACCAGTCGCAAGCTCCCTTGCAAGAGGAGTCGCGCCGGCTCGCCACGCTGCTGGTGGAGGAGTTCCGCCGCGGCTTCGGTCCATTCGCCGCCGACTGGGTCGGCGCCGTGCAGCTCGGCGCCAAGTCTCGCATCAGCCCACGGGACGGCGTGAGCCAGTACTACGGCGTGCTCAAGGCCTCGGCGGTGCCCACCGTCATCGCCGAGGGCGCCTACCTCTCCAACCCGACCGAAGCGGCGTTGCTGGCGACGCCCGAGTTCCAGCATGCCTACGCCGCCGCCGTGTACCGGGCGCTCGTCAGGTTCCTCACCACCGACGAGCCCGGTGCGGCGCCCAGCCACGATCCCGAGGTCTGGGAGGGTTTCTCCGGCCGGGGCGGAGCCAGGCCGGAGTGTGAGATCCCGGCGCAGCCGTGAGGGCCTGTGCCGTGTGGCGACTGGATCAGTCGTCGCCGGGGTATTTCCAGCGGTCGACGACGGTTCCCGACGCAGTCTGCAGGATCGCGGTGTCGCCGCCGTTCGACCACACGGCGTCATCGGCGCACCAGTAGAGATCTCGCTCGCCGTCGGAGCCGCATCCCGTGCGTAGCCGGACTCCTTCCCCCGGTGCCAGCGTCGTGCCGGCCGGGAACCTGTACCGGTGCGTCGACGACTCGTCGCGGATGATCCAGCCGCCGATATCCACCGGTTCGTCGCCTTCGTTGGCGATCAGGAGGAACTCCTCCTCCTTGTTCTCGAAGTCGCGGCCCGGCGGATCGAAGCGGATGTCCGTGACACGGGGGCCGGCCGTGAACCCGCCACACACCGTGCTGCCCCACAGCCCACGCCCCTCTTGCCAAGCGATGTCCTCAGCTGCGACGAGGGCAGCTTCGTCGGGAGTGCCGGTTTGGAGGGCGATGGCGGCCCCGTTCCTGACCAGCTCGAGATTGATCCATGTTTCATCGGCCCAAACGTTGCGGAGGAGCCGCCCGAACTGATCGAGGTCGTCCTCGCCCTCGACCGGGACCAGGACGACCTCGTCGCCGGCGAGTTGGCGGGTGAGGTTGCGCGCATCGTCGCCGAAGCACTCTCCGGACTCTGGGGTGTTGATGCCTGCGAGTCGCACCTCGGTGCGCCGGCCGTCCCGTTCCACGGCGAGCGAGTCCCCATCCAGCACCATCTGCACCGGCACGAGCTCCGCGTCATCGGGACGGGTGGCTGTGGATGCTGGGGAGGTGGCAGGCGTATCCACCGGAGCGGGCGCCGTGGTCGACTCGACATTGGCGGGAGAGCTTCGCTGGGAGCCCGGGTCCACCGCGGGCTCGGTTGCGCAGGCCGCCGCGGCCACCACGAAGACGAGGAACAGGGCGATCCGACTGCGCATCGGGTGCGACGGTAGCGGCGAGAAAGGGCGTGCAGAGCTTTACCCTGGCCCCACGCCGAACCGAAGAGACCCATGCGCATTCTCGTAGTCGAAGACGAGCCGGATCTCGCCCAGGCCATCGCCACCGGCCTGCGCCGTGAGGGCTATGCCGTCGACGTCACCGGTGAGGGGAGCGACGCCCTCGAGAAGGTCGGGGTGTCGAACTACGACCTGGTCTGTCTCGATCTCAACCTCCCGGACATGGACGGGCGTGAGGTGTGCCGCCGGATCCGCGACGGTGAGGCGCTGGACGGGCTGGAGCCCAAGGTGCTGATGCTCACCGCCCGCGACTCCCTCGAAGAGCGGGTGGCGGGCCTGGACGACGGTGCAGACGACTATCTGGTCAAGCCCTTCGCCTTCCCCGAGCTGCTTGCCCGGCTGCGGGCGCTCGTGCGTCGCGACGTGGCCTCGCGCGGAGCCCGGCTCGAAGTGGGCTCACTTGCGCTCGATGCGGCCCGGCGCGAGGCGTGGCATCACAACCAGGCGCTCGAGCTGACCGCCAAGGAGTTCGCTCTCCTGCGCTACTTCATGCTCCACTCCGGGGAGGTGCTGTCTGCGGAGCGGCTTCTCGAGCACGTATGGGACGAGCACGCCGACCCGTTCACCAACACGGTCAGGGTCACGGTGAGCAATCTGCGGCGCAAGTTGCGGGCGACGGGCGCCGACGACGTCATCACGACGGTGGTCGGCGCCGGCTACCGGCTGGTGGAGTCGCCGTGAGCGGCGTTCCACCGTTCTTCCGATCGATCAAGTTTCGCCTTGCGCTCACGTACTCGGTCGTCATGTTCGGCCTTGCCCTGCTCGTGATCCTCGGGATCAACTACGCCCTCACCGAGTCGTTGGAGGACCAACCCGTCTCGCGCCAGGTGCTGTTCACGACATTCATCGGGCCGAGCGGCGACGTTTTCACCTTCGCCGAGGAGACCGAGCGCGAGATGGTGACGCTCGAGCAACTGGTGAACCGCCGGGCCATCGAGAATCTCCGCCGCTACTCGTTCTGGGCGCTTCTCGGGCTCTTCCCGGTGTCGATCGGCGCCGGCTGGCTCATCGCCGACCGGGCGCTACGCCCCATCGGTCGCATCACCGCGGTTGCCAGGGAGATCCAAGCCACCGACTTGACACGCCGCATCGACCTCGATGGTCCCGAAGACGAGTTGCACGAGCTCGCGGATACCTTCGACGAGATGCTGGACCGGGTCGAGGCCGGCGTGCAGAGCCAGCGCGACTTCATCCAGGACACGTCCCATGAGCTGCGAAATCCCTTGGCGGTGATGGCGACCAACCTCGACGTCGTGCTCGCCGATCCCGATGCGGGCGAGGAACAGCTGCGCAGCACGGCGCATGTGGTGCGTCGCACCGTGGATCGTGCAACACGGACCGTGGACGACCTCGTGCTGTTTGCACGAACCGACGTTCCCGAGGCCGCCCGGGAGGACGTGTCGCTGCGCGACGTGGCTCTCGAGGTCATCGACGAGTACCAGGGCCCGGTCGACGAGGCGGGACTGACGATCGACCTGGCACCGCAGGATGCTGTCGTGAGCGCCGAGCGCGGGGCGGTCAAGCGCGTCGTCGGCAATCTCATGAACAACGCCGTGCGGTTGACCCGCACCGGCTCGACGATCCGCGTAGCCACAGGCAGGTACGGCGACTACGCATGGATCGGCGTCGACGACGAGGGCCCGGGCATCGATCCCCGCGATCATCCTTCGGTGTTCCAGCGCTACTGGAGTGGGGACGGGTCGAGCCTGCGCAGCGAGCGTCGCAGCGGGCTGGGCCTGGCGATCGCTCGCCAGGTGGCGCACGCCCACCGGGGTGCGCTGACGGTTCGCTCGGTGCGCGGCGCCGGTGCCGCCTTCGTGTTGTGGTTGCCGGTGGAGGCCGACGCCCGGCTCGAGTCGATCACCGAGGACGGTGTTCATCCCGTGTTCGATCCATTCGCTCCACCGGAGTAGCCGGACCGCCGGCCTTTTACGCTGCATTTACGCCGCTTCCCATACGGTGCGCACGTCATCGATGCGGAGGCCACACACATGACGCTCGACACCGACGGTCCGATCGCGACCGGCCGCACCTGGCGCGACCTGCCGGCGGAGCCCCCCGAGTCGGATTCCATCCGGGATGTCCCCGTCGAGATGGCCCGCCCCACCGCTGCCGCGGTCGGCACGGTGGACACCGACGCCGATACCGACACCGACACCATCCCCCTCCCCGCAGACCGCATCGCCAGCCCCCCGGTCGCTCCGGTCTCCCCGGCAGAGCCCGACTCGCGCCAGCCGTGGCCCTGGGTCATCGCCCTGGCCGCCGCAGCAGCGCTCGTGGCCGTTCTGTTCGCCTGGTCGCCGTGGAGCGACGATGCCCCCTCGGCGGACGGAACCGCCCTTGTGGCGGGGGACGAGCCGGTGGCCGACGTTGCGGCGAGCCTCCTGCCCTCCGTGGTCCAGATCGAGCACGGCGGCACGTTCGGTGCGGTCGGCTCGGGTTTCGTGTACGACGATGGCCGCATCCTCACGGCCGCTCACGTCGTCGCCGGCGCCGAGCAGGTGACGGTGCGTACCTCGGACGGCAGGGAGCTGACCGGCACGGTGCTGGGTGGTGATCCGGTCGCCGATATCGCAGTCGTGTCGATCGACGGGGACGTGCCCGTGGCGCCACTGGCGCTCGGCGAGACTCCCCAGGTGGGGCAGCTTGCGGTGGCGATCGGCTCCCCGCTCGGATTCGAGCAGTCCGTCACCTCGGGCATCGTGTCGGCAGTCGACCGCGAGCTTCCGATCGGCGGGACCGTGCTCGACGGGCTGATCCAAACCGATGCCCCGATCAATCAGGGCAACTCCGGGGGCCCGCTCGCCGATCGCGACGGTCGGGTGATCGGGGTCAATGTCGCCATCGCCAGCGCGTCCGGTGGCAGCGACGGCCTCGGCTTCGCCGTTGGAATCGACAAAGCGGTCGAGATCGCCGACAGGTTCACAGAAGACAATCCGCAACCGGAAACGGTGGAGGACAGTGGTCTCCTCGCTCCGGGCTTGTTCCCGCCCGAGTTCGAGGACTTCCTCGACGACCTGCTCGGCGGTGGTGGCACGGGTGAGCTCCCCTTCCTCGGCGAAGGCGACCTCGACCGTCTGTTGGAGGAGTTCCTCGGTGGAGAGGGCGACCTCGACCGCTTGCTGGAGGACTTTCTCGGTGGTCAGGGCGACCTCGACGGCCTGCTCGACGACTTCGGATCGTTCTTCGACGATGGCACGGGCGGCACCGGCGAGCTCCCGCCCGAATTGCTGAACTACCTGCTCGATCTGCTGCTGGGCGGCGGCGGCGAGCTGGGGTCGGAAGACCTCAACGACCTGTTCGACCTGTTCCAAGGGGAAGGCTGATGATCGACGAACTCTCCAAGCGCTCGGCGCAGCTCGAGCAAGCCCTGTTCGAGATGCGCCGTGTCGTCGTTGGCCAGGATCGGGTTCTGGAGCGGCTCATGGTGGCCCTGCTGGCCGGCGGCCACTGCCTGCTCGAGGGCGTGCCGGGCCTCGGGAAGACGCTCACGCTGTCGACGATGGCCCGTGTCCTCGGCGGCTCGTTCTCCCGGATTCAGTTCACGCCGGATCTCCTTCCCAGTGACATCACGGGAACACGCATCTACCTGGCGAGCCAGGAGCGGTTCGATGTCGAGCCCGGGCCCGTGCTCGCCAACTTCGTGCTCGCCGACGAGATCAACCGTGCGCCGGCCAAGGTGCAGGCGGCGATGCTCGAGGTCATGGCGGAGCACCAGATCACGATCGGTGACCGCACGTTCGATGCGCCCGAGCCGTTCCTGGTGATGGCCACGCAGAACCCCATCGAATCCGAAGGCGTGTACCCGCTGCCCGAGGCACAGCGCGATCGTTTCATGATGCGGGTCCCCGTCGGCTACCCATCGATCGATGAAGAGCGAGAGATCGTGCGTCGCATGGACGTGTGGGCGTCCACCGCCGATCCCATCCTCGATCCGGCCGACGTGGTGGCCATGCAGAACGCCACGCGCCAGATCTTCATCGATCAGAAGGTGACGGACTACGCCCTGCGCATCGTCACCGCAACCCGCCGCCCCACGGACGTCGGCATGGGGCAGCTCGACGGCCTGGTCGAATACGGAGCCAGCCCGCGGGCAAGCATCGCTCTCATACGCGGTGCGGCGGCGATGGCCCTGCTGCGGGGTCGCAGCTACGCACTCCCGCAGGACGTCTACGAGATCGCCTACGACGTGCTGAACCATCGCATCGTGCTGTCTTACGAGGCACTGGCGGACGGCGTGACGGTGGACGACGTGCTCGTCGAGCTGCTGTCGAAGCTGCCGGCGCCACGCATCACCGTCACCGAGGCCCACGCCTCGGGCAAGTGGGGCGCACCGGTGCCCACGCGAGCCACCACTCCCGCACCGCCGGTGATCCCGACGGCGCCGGGACCCATTTCCTCGCTGCCGGAGTCACCGCCCCCTGTGGCTCCCCATCCCGCCACGGTCACGGAGGTTCCCACCCCGACGAGCGAAGTCCTCGCGGGCGACCTCCGGCCCCCCGAGGACGACCACGGCACGGATGACACGCCGGCCATGGAGATACCGGCGATCCCGCCCGAGCCGGGCGGCTCGGCGCCCGCCACGTCTTCGAGTGAGCCGTCGCCTGCGGCGGGTGATCCTGCGGCCCGGGGCGACGAACCCGCTTCGTCATGATCGACACACGCCGTCAAACCGCACTACGCGGACTGGAGCTGACGGTGCTCCGCCGTCTCGACGGCATCCTGCAAGGCGACTACCGCGGTCTGCTGCCAGGCCACGGCTTCGATGCCGGCGAGGCGCGCATCTACCAAGCCGGCGACGACGTGCGGCGCATCGACTGGAACGTGACGGCGCGTACGCTCGTGCCCCACGTCCGGGACACCATCGCCGACCGCGAGCTGGAGACCACCCTCGTCGTCGACATGAGCGCCTCGATGTCCTTCGGCACGGCTCGCGAGGAGAAGCGTGATACGGGCTTGGCTGCCGCCAGCGCCATTGGCTTCCTCGTCGCACGGGGCGGCAACCGCATCGGCGGGATCGTCGCAGCAGGTCATGAGCCCGAGTGGGTGCGACCCCGCTCTGGGAGGACCCATCTGATGGGATTGCTCGGCAAGCTGTATGCCGTCGAGCGCAACTCGGGCAAGACCGAGCTGGCACTGATGCTGGATACGGCCGAGCGGCTGGCGAAACGGCGCGGCTTCGTCACCGTGGTGTCCGACTTCCTCGACGATGGGCCATGGCCGCACGCGTTGCGAGGACTGGCAGCCCACCACGACGTACTCGCCATCGAGGTCATCGACCCTCGCGAGCTGGAGCTTCCCGATGTCGGGACGATCACCGTGACGGACCCCGAGTCCGGCAGGCGGCGATTCGTCGATACCGCCTCGGCAACGCTGCGCCGTGACTATGCCGCGGCCGCAGCCGAGCAGCGGGAGAACAACCGGCAACACATCCGGGCAGCCGGCGTCGACCACCTCGTCCTGCGCACCGATCGCGATTGGGTCGCCGACCTGATCAAGCATGTTGTATTGCGCCGCACCGGCCAGACCACGGGACGGAAGCCATGACGTTCCTCGAGCCCGCCCGCCTGGCGCTGCTGCTGCTTCCGGCGCTGGCTGCCATCGCCTACCTCGTGTCGCTGCGGCGCCGCGAGCAGTACGCCGTCCGATTCACGAACCTCGAGTTGTTGGACAAAGTCGCACCGGAGCGGCCTGGGTGGCGTCGCCACGTACCTGCGGTGGTCCTGCTCACCGGGCTCGTCGTGCTGGTGCTGGCAGTGGCGAAGCCCGCCACTGCGGTCCAGGTTCCTCGCGAGCAGGCAACGGTGGCACTGGCGATCGACGTGTCGCTGTCGATGGAGGCCGATGACGTGTCGCCATCGCGGATCGCCGCGGCCCAGGAGGCGGCCCGCAACTTCATCGAGCTGGCACCCGAGGAGCTCGAGATCGGCGTCGTCGCGTTCTCCGGTGTTGCCATCCCGGTGCTCGCCCCGACGGTCGACCGGCAGGTGGCGCTGCGTGCCATCGACCAGCTCGAGTTGGGCGAGGGAACGGCGATCGGCGAGGGCATCTTCACCTCGGTGCAGCTGCTCGAGACCCGGCTCGGCGAGATCCAGGAGGACCAGGGCGAGGACGCTGCTCCCGAGAGCGATGAGGACACGGTCCCGGCGACGGCCATCGTCGTGCTGTCGGACGGAGAGACGACGATGGGGCGGGCAGATCTCGAGGCGGCCGATGCGGCGTCCGAGGCCGGCATACCCGTCTCGACGATCTCGTTCGGCACGGCCCGCGGCGAGGTCGTGATCGAGGGCGACGTCATCCCGGTGCCGGTCAATGAGGGAGCGTTGCGCGAAGTCGCCAGCACGACCGGTGGAGAGTTCTTCGAGGCCGCCACCGCAGACGAGCTCCAGGCCATTCTCGACGATCTCGGATCCCGGGTTGCGCTCGAGGAGGAGACACGCGAGATCACCGACTGGTTCACCGGCGCCGGCCTCGTTCTCACCCTCCTCGCCTCCGCTGCCAGCCTCCTCTGGTTCAGCCGGATGCCGTAGCGCGTCTCACCGGTCGACGCGATACCACTCTTCGATGTTCCACGTGTGGCTCGCCTGGGTGGGGTTGATCTGGAAGCCGGCGATCTCGTCTGCCCAGTAGGCGGCGGCGACGGGCCGGGAGAACAGCGGGATGATGACGACCTGGTCGGCCAGGATCTCCTCGGCCTCGAGGATGAGGTCGTCGAGCGTGGCTTCGTCGACGGTGACGGACATCAGGTCGACGAGCTCGGCGAACCGTGCCGTGTGCTCGTCGACGACGGTTGACGGTCCCTGATCGACGTCGTATTCGCCTTCGGGTCCGGTCTCGAGGGCTCCCGCCGTCGCCGGTGTGCCCCACCGGTAGTAGTTGGAACCCTCGAGGGGCGGGGCATCCGGATCGAACACGTCGTGGATCGCCACTGTCGCCGCATAACCCGGCTGCCCAACCCAGGCCCACAGTCCGACGTCGTAATCTCCCCGGTTGAGGGTTCGCCCGAAGTAGAGCTGCGAGTCCTCGAGGTCGAGCGCGACTTCGATCCCCACCTCGCCGAGCGCGGCGACGAGGAAGTCGGCGATGCGCGGCCGCAGGTCGGCGTTACTCGTGGTCGACAACACCGCCACCGGAGGATCTGCGTTGCAATCCCGCCCCAGCTCGGCGCACAGCTCGGTCAGGAGGCGGCGAGCCTCCGCCGGGTCGTAGGCGTAGCGGTTCCACGCACCGGTCGACAGGCCCGGGATGAACACGTCGAGATAGGAGCCGAGGGGTTCGCCGAAGCCGTGTTGGGCTTCGATGGCGAGCGCCTGCCGGTCGATGGCGTGGGCCACGGCCCGGCGGAACGGCAGGTACCGGTTGAAGCTATCTGCGTTTCGGTTCAGCTCGCCGAACTGGAAGCTGAGATGCTCCCACACCGGTCCGCTGTCGATGATCACCTCAGCGCCCGATGCCGCGGCCTCTCCCAGCGCCCGCTCCAGCTCGGGAACGAACGGCGGGGGATTGATCACGTCGAGCTCGCGAGCCGCAAACGCACGCAGGATCGATTCGGTTTCGGGAATGAACTCGAACACGACCCCGTCGAGGTAGGGCAGCGGATCGCCGGTGTCTCGATGGGTCTTCCAGTAGTTGTCGTTTCTGACGAGGGTCAACCGGCCGGGTGCGAAGGTGACGCCGTCCGACCCGCCCCGGTCCCACGTGTCGACGACGAACGGCCCACCCGACATCCACGGCTGGGTGTTCCAATCGTTGAGCACGTCGGTGCCATCGACCTGGTGGCGGGGAATCAACCAGGCGAACAGCTCCTCGTGAGACAGCGTCGGGTGCGCCATCGTGAAGGCGAACGTCTTGGCACCGATCTCGAGCGAATCGCCGTCGATGAGGTCGTAAGGCGCAAACCTGTCGCCCGGCGCCGCAGCGATCTCGGGCGTCGTCAGGGTCTCGTAGGTGAAGGCGAAGTCGTCGCCGCTGATGGGTGTTCCATCGGCCCACCGCGCCTCGTCGCGGATCACGTAGCGGACGGTCATCGTTCCGTCCTCGTTCACCGTCACCCCGCCGTTGCCGACGGTGGGCAACTCGACGACCACCTCCGGTATGCGCTGCAGCGTGCCGGCATCGATGTCCCACGCACCGGTGTGGATCGCCTGCCCGACGATCGACACGATGAAGTGCTCGCCGCCCGGTGCGTACGGGTTCAGGGTCGGCGGTTGCTGGTCGTCGCCGATCACAACGACTCCGCCGTAGCCCGGGCCGGCCGGCGCCGGGGACGCTGCCGTCGTCGTTGCGGCGGCGACCGTGGTGGTTGTGGCACTCGTGGTCGCCGGTGGTTCGGTGCTGCGTGTCGTGCCGGGACCGCCGGCGTCGCTGCCCGCATCGGGGCCTCCGGCGGCCTCCCCACAGGCCACGACGAAGAGGAGCAGCGATGCGACGAGCACACGTCTCCGGTTCACGACTCCATTATCGCGGTGCGGGTCCGGGCGACAAGGGCCCGGCGGACCCGGTGGAGCGGCGTCGCAGTTGTCACGATCAGCGTCCTACGCTCGAACCATGTTCGACGAGTTGCTGGCGAGCCGGGGCGTACGGGAGGTCTACGAGCCCGGTAGCGCCATCGGGGTCGCCGCGCTCCACGGCGGGTTGGAGGCCGGCACGTTCGAGATCGCAAGCCAGGTGGCCGCAACCACCGGGGCCTCGTTGTACGCCGTGGTGCAGCCCGACGACCTGCGGTGGCATGTTCCGTCGACCCGGTTCGACCCGAATGTGAGCCCGGCCCTGCGCCGCTTTGTCGACTCGGTGCAGTTCGTGGTCTCGCTCCACGGGTTCGGCCGTCGCCATCTCACCCGGACTGCGCTGCTGGGTGGCCGCAACCACGCGGCCGCAGACGGGCTCGCCCGAGCACTGGCTGCACAGGGGTTCACCGCCGTCAGCGATCCGGCGGCCATCCCGGCTCCACTGCGCGGGAGGCATGAGCGCAACCCCGTCAACCTGCCGCCGGCGGGAGGTGTGCAGATCGAGCTGACCCCCGATCTCCGTCGCCGGCCGGACCGAGACCGCTTCGCCGCAGCCTTGGCGGGTGCCCTTCCACCGCTTGCGGCCGCCCACGCCGGTATTTGACGCCCGCGCCGGTCAGGCCGCGGCGACCTCGGCGCGGTGTGCGGCGACTCTCGCCGCAAGGTCCTCGAACCGAGGATCGATCGTGTACGCATAGCCGTCCCACCAACCATCGCGCTCGGGTTCGAACCGTCGCGGGGCGCACGGCGCCAGCAGGGCACGCCGCTTCATCGATCGTTCCAGCCGGTGTTGCATCGCCACCGCATCGCCCGGCTCGACCGGGGGCAACACCTCCATGTGGACCGGTTGACCGAATCGCACAACCGGGCTGAAGGGGTGTTCCCATAGGCGGTGTGTTCCGGTCAGAACGACGGGGAGCACGGGCCGCCGCAGCGTTGCGGCGAGTTGGAAGGTGCCGGGCGAGAACGCCGTCTCGATGCCGAGGATCGTTCCCTGCGGGAACATGACGAGGCTCTCACCGGTATCGAGAATCGACGGCGCACTCCGCCGTAACCTCCGGTACGACATGGCCCCGGACTCGGGCCGGATCATGGGATGGCCGCCCCGCCGCAGCGCCGTGCCGAGAAGCGGCCACGTTCCCAGTTCGGTGCGGGCGACGAAGCGCACGTCGAGGGGTAGGTGCGACAGCAGCATCAGGGCATCGGCGAAGCCCTCGTGGAGCGGTGCGATCACGTAGGAGCGGCGGGGATCGACATGCTCCAGGCCGCGTACGTCGCATCGTGCATCCAGCCAGCGCAGGGCTGCGGCCGCCCACCTGCGCTCAGCTCGGCGCGAATCTCCCCGATGCGTCAGCCACCATGCCCGGGGTCCCAACAACCAACCCACGCCGGCCGCCAAACGAGCGAAATCGCCGCGACGTTCGGCGGCAAACCGCCCGCCCGGCAGCGAACGTGGCTGCGCCGCCATGGGTGGCCCTGGATACGCAGTTGGCATGCCTGCACCCTAAGCCCTCGCGGTCCGGTAGTACGGACCGGGCGTCAGAACATGGGCAGCGCTTCGTAGACGCCTCCGAGGATCGCTTCACTGGGCACACCCAGCCAGCCGTCCAACACGCTTGCGTAGTAGCTGCGCAGATCGACGGCGTGGACGAGGTTGCCCCGGTCGTCCAGGCGGGAGAGCGACGGCGCTTCCCCGTATCGACCAGCGGCGACCCCTGGTCCGATCACGAATTGCGCAGCGGCGGTTCCGTGATCCGTCCCGCTCCCGTTGCCGGCCGCTCGCCGCCCGAACTCGGACGTCGTCATGACGGCCGTGCGTTCGGCAACGCCCGCCGCGTCGAGAGCGTCGAAGAACTCCGACAGCGAGGAATCGAGGTCGGCCATCATCGCCCCATGGCGTACCTCCTGGCCCTGGTGCGTGTCGAAGTCACCCCAGCCGTGGATGAGGAGCACCCGAGGAGGTGAGGGAGATGCGATGAGCGTTGCCGCGATGCGTAGCGAGTTCGCCAGCTCACTCGGGCCGTCCTCGATGCCGGCCATCATCGGATTGACGGCGGCTGCGGCGGTGACGGTGCCGGCCACGGCCTTGCGCACCCGATCGATGGTGGCAACGTCGTCGTATGGAGCAGGAGCGAAGCCCTCCCACATCGCCAGCAGCTCATCCTTCGTATCGATCCAAGCCGGTGCCGCCGGAGCAATGCCGGACACATCCTGAATCGTGACGGCGAACGAATGGTCGCCGCGCATCGCAGGGGATGGACCTTGCCCGATGGTGACCCCTGCCAGCGGATCGCTCGTTCCAACTGTGCCGTCGAGGTAGCGACCCAGCCAGCCGGTGCCCCCAACGCCCGCATCTGCCGCCGACCACCACGTGCTCATCGACGAGAAGTGGGACAGATCGGGTTCGGGGTAGCCGACGCCCTCGACGATGGCCACCCGGCCTGTGGCGTACTCGGCGGCGAGGAACGACAGTTCCGGGTGGAGGCCCACCGAGCTGTCCAATTCGAGCGGGGCGGCGATCGCCAGTGAGCCGCG
Organism: Acidimicrobiia bacterium; assembly: GCA_965216945.1. Taxonomy (GTDB): domain Bacteria; phylum Actinomycetota; class Acidimicrobiia; order Spongiisociales; family UBA5794; genus DATHZQ01. Next base: position 3,127,878 of record CBDCGU010000003.1, read on the forward strand.
CAGGTCGTGATACCTGTCGTCGGCGTACGGTACGACAGTGTTGAGGCCGTCGTTGCCGCCGCCCATCTCGATCACGACCAGGGTGCGGTCGAGGCCGGGGCCGAGCGACAGGGGAGGTGCCGCCGTCGCCGAGGTGCGACTCGGGTCCCTACCCCACACGCTGATGCCGAAGGAGCCCGCCGTAGCAACGGCGACGGTTGCGCCCAACGAGGCGAGGAACCGGCGTCGGGTCACCGACTGGCAGTCGATCTGGTGCGAATCGATGGTGGTCATACCAGATGGTGCTCCGGGCTGTTGACGGCGAGCGCCCAGCGCAGCGCACCGTCCTTCGTGCGCTCGAGGACGCCGTGGGTTGTAGCGGACACGTCGAAGATGCCGAGCCGTTCCATCATCTGCCGGGCGTCGAGGCCCGTGATCTCCGGTGGCGCCGCGGCGGAGAGGTCGAATGTGCGGACGAGGCGGTGTGGCGAGAGGAGCCTGTCGCCCTCTGGATACCCGGCCGGGTTCGGCGCTCGGAAAGGGACGTAGCCGATGTCTCCGACCGTCTCCACGACTGCCCTCATGACCGCTGGGTTGGCGCCGGATGCCTGGACGACGCCGATCGCCTGCTCGAGCGGCGACCTGATCTTGCTCCGGATCGCCCCGTCCGCCGTGAACTCGGGAGTTGCCACGATGGCTTCGACGAGATCCATCACCTCGTAGGTGCTGCGGAGAGTTGCGGCGAGCGATTCGAGAGTCGTCGGGTCGGGCTCCGTGCCCACGAGGTGCCGAAAGAGCGATTGCGACACTGTCGTCGCTGTCGTCGGGTGGTCGACGAGTATGTCGACCGCAGCGGCGGCGTCGAGGGCACCGGTTACGCCGAGCAGGGTCTTGGTGCCGGAGTCGTGCCGAAACGGAACGAACACGGCATCCCACGGCGCGGCATCGAACCGGTCGAGCAAGCGGTCGCTGCGGCCGTTGGGAACGGCAACGACCCAGCCGCTGAACGCACGTGCCGCGGCCAGCACGTCTGCTTCCGTGTAGTTGCCGTGCCCCAAGGTGTGGAGCTCCAGCACCTCACGCCCGAAGTTCTCGTTGAGGGCGTCGACCGATGACCGGGCCCCGTCCAGATAGAGGAGCATCGCCGGGTCCGACGCCATCGCCCTGAGCAGATCGGCGAAGTTGCCCGTTGCATGCTGGCGCAGCGTCAGGTGATACCGGTCGACCAGGTTGGCGAACCCAACCTTGCGCAGATCGATGGCGAAGTGATCGTGCCAGAACCACACCAGGCGCTGTTCGATGGGTCGCACGCCCGGAATGGTCGCCTCGAGCCAGCGTCCGTACACCTGCCGCACCAGCGTGCGGTCACGGGCAGCTTGTGGATCGGCCGGCGCCGGCAGCGGGTCGAGCGACTGATGTGGCGTGAGGTCGAGGGACTCGGCGATGGCGTCCTCGACGGTGGGGAGCGATGCCGCGGCGTCTGGTCTGGCACCGAAACCGAGCCGGCGCACCACGTGAGACACTCGCTCCTGAGGGGAGATCTGACCACCCATACGGACCATGATGCGGGCCCGATGTTCGAGATCTGTGAGCCGGAGGTTTGGAGAGACCCCCTGCCCGGCCGGAACATCGTCCGGACAAATCACCCCGCAACGTGTAAGAACTGTCCGTCATGCGTGTCCTACATGTGTCGAGCAAGGTTTGCAGCGGCGGGCCAACACGCGGGACGAGGGGTCCCGCACACCGGTAGGGCAATGCGGAAAGCGGGGCAGTAGGGGCCCCGTTTTCTTGCGTTTGCGGGGTACCCTGAACGGCCCGGTCCGGAGCCCCTCATCGCCGATCTCGCCGTTCTCGCAGGATTCGTGCTCGTCTACGCACTCGTGTCCAAGCGGCTGCGGACGACCTGGGTGACCGGGCCGATGATCTTCCTGTCCACCGGGATCCTGCTCGGAGAGGGTGGGTTCGACCTGCTCGAATCGGGCATGAGCGAAGGGCTCGTGCGCATTCTCGCCGAGGCGACGCTGGTTCTGTTGCTTTTCACGGACGCAATTCGCATCGATGTCGGCCGCCTGCGCGACCAGGCGGAGCTGCCCGGCCGGCTCCTGGGAGTCGGGTTGCCGCTGACGGTGCTGGCCGGTGCCGTCGTGGCGGCCTGGGTGCTTCCCGGCCTCGGTGTGTGGGAGGCGGCGCTGGTGGCGGCGATCCTCGCTCCGACCGATGCGGCACTGGGTCAGGTCGTCGTGAGCAGCGAGCGGGTGCCGGTGCGCGTGCGCCAGGCGCTGAACGTCGAGAGCGGGCTCAACGACGGGCTGGTGCTCCCGATCATCACCGTGCTGCTTGCGCTGGCCGCAGTCGACGGTGACATCGAGACGCCCCGGTTCTGGGTCCAGTTCGTTGCCGCCCAGATCGGGTTTGGTGTCGCCGCCGGTGTCGCCATCGGAGCCGGGGGAGGCTGGTTGCTGCACGCGGCGGGGCGGCGCGGCTGGGTGGACGGTGCCTTTCGCCAGCTCGCCACCCTCGCCATCGGTGTGGGGGCCTTCGCCGTCGCCGAGTTGCTCCACGGAAACGGGTTCGTCGCCGCATTCGTCGCCGGGATGGCGTTCGGAGTGGTGGCGCGAGACGAGTGCGAGGGAGCCTACGACTTTGCGGAGGACCAGGGCCAGCTCCTGGCCTTGCTGACCTTCCTGTTCTTCGGTGCGTCGCTGGCCGGACCTGCGCTCGACCAGCTCTCGTGGCCGATCGCGGTATACGCACTGCTCGCACTGACCGTCATCCGCGTTGTCCCGGTGGTGCTCGCCCTGCTCGGGACCCGCCTCAAGCTGCCGACCGTGGCATTCCTCGGGTGGTTCGGCCCCCGTGGCCTCGCCTCGATCCTGTTCGGGCTGTTCGTTCTCGAGGAGGCGACGTTGCCTTCCGCCGACAGCATCCTGCTCGTCGTGATCTGGACGGTGATCTTCAGCGTGCTGCTCCACGGTGCCAGTGCCTATCCGCTGTCAGAGCGGTACGGCCGATGGTTTGCCGTCCACGGCCGTCCCGAGATGGCAGAGGCACAGGACGTCGAGATGATGCCGACCCGCTGACAGATCGTCCGTACGCGACGGACCGCTGGTGGTCCACTAGGTTCTCGGCCGTGTTGGATCTCCCGCGCCGGCTGACTGCCGAGTTCCTCGGCACCGCGCTGTTGCTGTTCGTCATCGTGGGTAGCGGCATCGCCACGGAGGGTCTCGGTGGGGACGGGGCAGGTCAACTCCTTGCCCACGCCCTCACGGTCGGTCTCGGCCTGGCGGCGCTGATCGCGTTCCTCGGGCCGGTGTCGGGGGCCCACTTCAACCCGGCCGTCACCGTCGGGTTCTGGAGGGTGGGTGGTATCCGGCGCATCGACGGGCTGGGATACGTCGCAGTACAGGTCGTCGGGGCCGTTGCCGGCGTGGTGCTCGCCAACTGGACGTTTGGCGAGGAGGCGATCGTCGTGTCGTCCACGGTGCGGCTGGGCGGCGGGGTCCTCGCTTCCGAGTTCGTCGTGACGTTCGTGCTCGTACTCCTCATCCTCGGTCTCGTCCGCAGCGAACGGATCGGGGCCGTTGCACCGGCGGTGGGAGCGTGGGTGGCGGCCGGCATCTTCGGCAGCGCCTCCACCGGGTTCGCCAATCCGGCCGTTACGCTGGCTCGCATCGGCACCGACACCTACACCGGGATCGATCCGGGTTCGGCAGCGCCCTTCGTTGCGGTCCAGTTGATCGCCGGCGTGGCCGCGGCGGCAACGGCCGTGTATCTGTTCCCATCGCGAATCCACAGCCCGACAAGGAGCAACATCGTGACGCCAACCAAGCCCGCAGTCCTGTATGTGTGTGTGCACAACGCCGGTCGCTCCCAGATGGCAGCGGGGTGGACACGCCACCTGGGTGGTGATGCCGTGGACGTGTTCTCTGGTGGGTCCGAGCCGGGCGATCAGGTGAATCCGGCTGCGGTGGCAGCCATGGCGGAGGTCGGCATCGACATCAGCGGCGAGTCCCCCAAACTGTGGACCGACGCTGCCGTACAGTCGGCGGACGCCGTGATCACGATGGGTTGCGGCGACGTCTGCCCGGTATACCCGGGCAAGCGCTACGAGGACTGGGCTCTGGACGATCCCGCCGGTCAGGGCATCGAGGCCGTGCGCCCGATTCGAGACGAGATCGAACAGCGAGTGCGCACGCTCCTCGCAGAGATCGGCGTCCCCGTCACCGGGTAGCCGGTACGACCGCCCCTGCGCCGAAGGGTCCGTTGCCCGTGGCAGGCGACGATCACCGCGGGTTGCATGGGGTCATGCCGGTACGACCGCTCACCACAGGACTGCTGACGTTGGCTCTGGTGCTGGCGGGCTGCAGCGACTCGGGCTCGTCGGGAACCACCCAAGACCCGATAGATGCCCCGACGTCGACCCAACCGCCGACGACGAGCAGCACGACGGCGGCGACCACGACGACGCAGGCAGGCACGACCACCACGATGCCACCGCTGGTCTCCACGCTGCCGCCCGTTGCCGGCTGGGACCGGATCCCAGTCGACCGTGCCGTGTTCGGCTCGGTGACCATCACGTCCGGAGCTGACTTCGATGGGGTATATGTGCTGGGTGGCTGCCGGCGTGACTTTGCCACGGCAGCCGGCGACGCGGCGCCGGTGCCGCTGTGGTGGTCGAGCGACCTCGCCACCTGGCAGCGAGGAGACGGCCCGAGCGGAGTGGGATGCATCACACAGGTCGAGTCGACGGCCTTCGGGGTGTTCGCCGTGGGGATGGGGCGCCCGCTCTGGTCCGAGGACGGTCGCACCTGGGAAACCCTGCAATTGCACGAGGAACTGGATCTGGAGCTCGAGGGACAGCTCGGCAACGTCCAGGCCATCTTCAATGATCCGAACGGCGGTCGGGTCACCCTTCTCTACAGCAGGGCTGCGGAGAACGAGAGCACGATCGCCACCCTGGTCACGACCGTGGACGGAACGGTGTGGGCGGCGGGCCCCTCTGGTGCGGCGGCCCACTTCGACTCGTCGGACATCGCCGACGTGATCGCAGGCGGCGATGGTCTGCTGGCGGTCGGGGCGTCACCGGGTGGGGAGTTCGTGCCGACGGCAGCGGTGTTCACCTCCGCCGACGGTGTGGTGTGGCGACGGGTCACGCCGATGAGTGCGGACTTCAACGACAAGATCATCGGCGACGTTGTGGCAACCCCGCACGGGTTCGTGGCGGTGGGCGGCGACTTCTTCACGACGGGGCTCATGACGGCGTGGACGTCGTCCGACGGTATTGCCTGGCAGCGGTCGCCCCATCCGGATGAGAGCACCGACCCCAGCGTTGCCTTCATGATGGCGGAGACCGCAACCGTGCAAGGGGACACCGTGTGGGCCGCCGGGATCGACTTCGATGCCCGCCGCAACGACGACGGTCTCCTTGCCTTCTGGATGTCGGGGGACGGTGGTCTCACCTGGCGACGGGTCGATACCCCGACCGGTGACATCGTGCCGTTCGAGATCATGGCGACCCCCGGGAAACGCATCGCCACCTGGCCCCCACCCCGCAGCCGGTCCACCGATCCTCTACAACTCTTCGTCGCGGACCAGTAGCAACTCACGGCCTGGTGCGAGTCGGGCTCACGGGCTGCTCGGCGGCTCTGCCTCCGAGTGCACGCCGCGCCAGGGACGGTGCGGCGTGGTTCCGGCTCGGTCGGTGGCTGCGGCCACCAGTGCATCGAGCTGGCGGGCCGTGTCTCCGGCCGGCGCTTCATCGCGGTGCGGCCCGGGTCCCGCTCCCGGGCCGCCGCACGGGCGATTAGAACTGCTCCTGTTCTGTGCTGCCTTCCAGGGCCAGTGTCGATGCCTGGCCGCCGGAGACGACCGTCGCCACGTCGTCGAAGTGGCCGGCGCCGACTTCGCGCTGGTGGCGGGTCGCCGAATAGCCGGCATTCTCCGCACCGAACTCGGCTTCCTGGAGCCGGACGTACGCCGTCATGCATTCGGCCGCATAGCCCTTGGCAAGCTCGAACATCGAGTAGTTGAGGGCGTGGAATCCGGCAAGGGTGATGAACTGGAAACGGTACCCCATCGCCCCCAGCTCCTTCTGGAAGGTGGCGATCGTGGCGTCGTCCAGCGCAGCTTTCCAGTTGAACGACGGTGAGCAGTTGTACGCCAGGAGCTTGCCCGGGTACTGGGCGTGAATCGCCGCGGCGAACTGCGCTGCTTCCTCCAGGTTCGGGGTCGACGTCTCGCACCAGATCAGATCGGCGTAGGGGGCGTAGGCGAGCCCGCGGGAGATGGCGGCGTCCATTCCGTTCTGGACGTAGAAGAAACCCTCGGCCGAGCGCTCCCCGGTCGTGAACTGCCGGTCGCGCTCGTCGATGTCGCTCGTGAGCAACGTCGCCGCAAGCGAGTCGGTGCGAGCAACCACCAGGGTTGGCGTGCCGGACACGTCGGCGGCGAGACGGGCCGCTTTCAGCGTGCGGACGTGCTGGCTCGTGGGGACGAGCACCTTGCCGCCCATGTGGCCGCACTTCTTCTCCGACGCCAACTGGTCCTCCAGATGCACGGCGGCGGCACCGGCGGCGATGTACGCCTTCGTCAGTTCGTAGACGTTGAGGGCGCCGCCGAAGCCGGCTTCGGCGTCTGCGACGATGGGCAGCATGTAGTCGACATCGTCGTTGCCCTCGCCCCACTCGATCTCGTCGGCGCGGCTCAGCGCATTGTTGATGCGCTTGACGAGACTGGGCCCGGAGTTCGCCGGGTACAGCGACTGATCCGGATAGACCTGACCGGCCTCGTTGGCGTCACCGGCCACCTGCCAGCCGGACAGGTAGATCGCCTTGAGACCGGCCTTGGCCATCTGCACGGCCTGCCCGCCGCTCATCGCACCGAGGGCGTGGACGTAGTCCTCGGAGCCGAGCAGGTTCCACAGCTTCTCGGCTCCCATCCGGGCGAGCGTGTGGTCGACCGTGAACGATCCCTGCAGCCGCACGACGTCCTCCGCCGTGTGCTCGCGGGTGATACCGCTCCAGCGGTCGTCTTGCCATTGGGCCTCGAGCGCTTCGATCCGTTGCCGGCGATTCATGTGTGTCTCCTGGTGATCAGTTCTGTTGTGTATGTGATCTGTTCTGGTGTCTGTGCGGATCCGATGGCTGGTGCTATCGATCAATCGAGCATTCCGTAGGCGGGGAGGGTGAGGAACTCCGGAAAGTCGGGCGAGAGCGCCACCTCTTCGAACAGCCGGCCCGCTTCGACGAACTTGCCATTGTCGAAGATCTCCTCGCCGAACTCCTCGCGCATCCGCGCCATCTCCTGCTCGGCGATGCCGCGGACGTAGTCGGGGCCGACCTTGGTGCCGTCGGGTAGCGTGGCCCCGTTCGTGACCCATTGCCAGATCTGGCTGCGGGAGATCTCGGCGGTGGCGGCATCCTCCATCAGGTTGTAGATGGCGGCGGCGCCGTTGCCCCGCAGCCAGGATGCGATGTACTGGATGGCGACGTCGACGTTGGTGCGCACACCGGCCTCGGTGATCTCGCCTCCCTCGACGGTGGTGTCGAGCAGGTCGGCGGCAGTCACAGCCACGTCGGGGCGCTGCTTGTCGATCTGGTTGGGCTTGTCGCCGAGTGCACCATCGAAGATCTCGGTGGCCAGTGGCACGAGACCGGGATGAGCCACCCACGTCCCGTCGTGGCCGTCGCGGGATTCGCGTTCCTTGTCCTCGCGCACCTTGGCGAATGCAATGCGATTCACTTCCTCGTCCCTGCTCGGAATGAACGCGGCCATGCCACCCATGGCGAAGGCGCCCCGCTTGTGGCAGGTCTTGATGAGGAGGTCGGTGTAGGACTTCATCATCGGCACGGTCATCGTGATCTGGGCCCGGTCGGGCAACAGCTTGTCGGGGAAGTTCCGGAACTTCTTGATGATCGAGAAGATGTAATCCCAGCGCCCCGCGTTGAGACCGGCCGAGTGGTTGCGAAGCTCGTAGAGGATCTCCTCCATCTCGAACGCCGCCAGGATCGTCTCGACGAGCACCGTTGCCCGGATCGAGCCTCGTGGCATGTCGAGCGTGTCTTGGGCGTGCACGAACACGTCGTTCCACAGCCGGGCCTCGAGGTGGCTCTCGAGCTTGGGCAGGTAGAAGTAGGGACCGGAGCCGCGCTCGAGCAACTCGGCGGCGTTGTGGAAGAAGTACAGACCGAAGTCCATCAGCGACCCGGAGATGGGCTCGCCGTCGACGAGGACGTGGCGATCGTGGAGGTGCCAGCCACGGGGCCGCACCATGAGCGTTGCCGTCTGCTCCTTCAGCGAGTAGGACTTGCCCTCCGGACTGGTGAAATCGATGGTGCGCCGTATCGCATCCCTCAGGTTGATGTGGCCATCGACCATGTTGTGCCAGCCGGGGGAGTTGGCGTCCTCGAAGTCGGCCATGAAGACCCGTGCGCCGGAGTTGAGGGCGTTGATCACCATCTTGCGATCCGTCGGCCCGGTGATCTCGACACGGCGGTCGGCGAGATCCGCCGGCGGGGCGGCGACCTGCCAGTCGCCGTTGCGGACCTCGGCGGTCTCCGCAAGGAAGTCAGGCAGCTTGCCGTCGTCGATGTCGCGCTGTCGCTCCGTGCGTGCGGCGAGCAGGGCGAGGCGCCGGGGGTTGAAGCGACGTTGGAGGTCGGCCAGGAAGGCGAGCGCCTCGTCCGTCAGGATCTCGTCGAATGGCGGTGTGCGGTCACCGAGGATCTCGACACCGGTCGGCATGATGTTTCTCCATGGATAGCGTCAGCGGGCGTAGTTGTGACGATCGTGAAGAGCGGCCGTTGTTGCAAGCGAGCAGCTCGCTAAGATCGACGGATCTTCACATCGTCGAGAAAGGGAGCGATCTTCCGACATGTCCGTGCAGGTGGTGGATCCACTGGTGCTCGGTCATCGCATCCGGCATTACCGCCGGCAGCGGCGACTGACGCTCGACGAGCTCGGCGATCGGGTGGGCAAGGCCGCGCCGTACCTGTCGATGCTCGAGAACGGCAAGCGGGAGCCCCGTATCGGTCTGATCAACGCCATTGCGGAGGCGTTGGACGTTGCCGTGACCGATCTCCTCGCCGCCGAGGCGCCGAACCGGAGATCGCAACTGGAGATCGCGCTCGAGAGGGCACAAGACGACCCGGTGTACCGCGATCTCGGTCTTCCCCATCTCCGGCCGTCGGCAAAGGTCCCGGACGCCGTGCTCGAGCACCTGGTGGCGCTGTTCCGGGAGCTCAAGGGACGAACCCACCCGACCATCGTGACGCGGGAGGAGGCCCGAATCGCCAACGCCGAGCTGCGCGCCGAGATGCGTCGGCGGGGCAACTACTTCGCCGAGATCGAGGACGTGGCCCGTGACGTGGTGGCCGCAGTCGGGTATCGAGGGCAGGCAGCGCTCACCGAAGGTGACATCCAAGGACTCGCCGCCCACTTCGGCTTCACGCTGCACAGGTCGCAACGGGTGCCGTCTTCGGTGAGGTCTGTGACCGATCTGCGCAACCGCCGCATCTACGTACCGCAGCGGGACTCGATGTCGACCCGGGGTGCCCGCTCGGTCGTGATGCAGACGCTGGGGCATTTTGCGCTCGACCAGCCAGAGCCCAGGGACTTCGCCCAGTTCCTCCGGCAACGGGTGGAGGTGAACTACTTCGCCGGCGCCGTGCTGGTCCCCGAGGTGGCGGTCGTTCCGGTGTTGCGTCAGGCGAAGGAGCAACGGGATCTGTCGATCGAAGACCTGCGGGATGCGTTCTACGTCTCCTACGAGATGGCTGCCCACCGCTTCACCAACCTCGCCACCGAGCACCTCGGATTGCGGGTCCACTTCGTGCGCTCGGACGAGCAAGGCATCATCTGGAAGGCCTACGAGAACAATGACGTGCCGTTCCCCAAGAACTCGGTGGGAGCGATCGAGGGGCAGCGGCTCTGCAGGGAATGGGGCACGCGTCAGGCGTTTCACTCCGAGGACAAGTTCTCGATGCACCACCAGTACACCGACACGTCAGGGGGCACGTTCTGGTGCTGCACGCACGTCGAGGCGGGGCGGGAGCCGATGAGTGCCATCACCGTTGGCGCCGCCTTCGACGACGCTCAGTTCTTCCGCGGCCGGCAGACCAACCGGCATTCGGTGTCGAAGTGTCCCGACCCGTCCTGTTGTCGCAATCCGGCGGGCGAGCTGGCGTCCCGCTGGGAGGGGTGGGCCTGGCCGTCGGTGCGTCCCAACAGCCACGTGCTGGCCGCGATGCCGGTCGAGACCATACCCGGTGTCGACCTCACCGAGCTGTACGAGTTCCTCGACGTCCAGGCGCCCTGAGACTCACGATCTCACCGATCGTGTGCGATCCCCTGGTGTCGCCTGCCTCGGAGCTGGTCAGGCCCAGTAGCCATCGATTCTGGCGAGGACTTGGAGCATGGTCTCGTCTGAGCCGCCGCCGATGCCCCCGAGACGGTTGTCGCGGAGGAACCGTGTGGTCCATGTCTCCTCCATGTAGCCGATGCCGCCGTGGAACTGCAGGCACCAGTCGGCGACCTCTCGTACGAGCCTGCCCGACTTCAGTTTGGCGATCGTGGCGAACCGGGTCGGGTTCTCGCCGCGCATGTGGGCTTCGGCCGTCGCATAGTTGTAGTGCTTGAGCATGTCGACATCGGCGGCGAGCTCGGCGAGCCGGTATTGCAGGTATTGGTTTGCGAGCAACGGCCGCCCGAAGGCGATTCGTTCTTTGAGGTAGTCGCGCGTCCTCTCGAGAGCCATCTCGCACGCTCCAACGGTCCCGTAGGCAGCCCACATGCGCTCGATCACGAACTGCGCCATTTGCTGCTGGAAGCCCATGCCTTCGGTGCCGATGAGGTTTGTCACCGGCACTCGCATGTCGGTGAACGACAGCAGGGCGGTGTCGGACGCCCGCATTCCCAGCTTGTCGAGCTTCTTGGAGATCTCGAACCCGGGGGAGCTGGTGGGCACGACGATCTGACTCATCCCGGCGTACCCGCCCTCGTCGGACGTGCGGGCGAGCAAGCAGAGCCAATCCGCCTGGAGTGCATTGGTGATGTACATCTTCGAGCCGTTGATGACGTACTCGTCGCCGTCGCGCACGGCGCGCGTGCGGATGGATGCCACGTCCGATCCTGCGTCCGGCTCCGTCACCGCGATCGAGCACACCATCTCACCCCTCATCGCAGGCGCCAGGTATCTCTGCTTGAGCTCCTCCGAGCCGAAGTCATGGAGCGACGGTGTCGCCATACCCACCTGGACACCGGCCGCCATCCCGATCGACCCGTGGGCAGCCCGACCGAACTCCTCTGCGGCGATCACCGAGAAGGAGTGGTCGGCACCCTGCCCGCCGTACGCCGGGTCGTACTCGAGACCCATGAGGCCCAGCTCGGCCATGTGCGAGAAGATGTCGTGGAGCGGCATCATCCCCTCGTCTTCCCACTTGTCGACGTGCGGGTTGATCTCGTTCTCGACGAAGCTGCGCACGAGCTTGCGGAACTGGTGGTGCTCAGAGGTGAACTGCATCAGCGCATCGTAAATGCCAGGCTCGGCGTCATCGGTGGTCGGTGGGGTCGACGTAGTGGGGAACGTGGGGCGGATCGGTGCGCAGGATCACGTCCCGACCGGCGTGATCGGGAAGCAAGGTCGCAGCCTCGGCCAGATCCACCCAGCGCACGCCAACGATCTTGGGGTCCGCCCCCGTGACGTGTGCCTCGCCGCCGAGCATCGTGGTGACGCAGGTGGCGAACACCGCATGCTGGTCCCGCAGCGAGGTCTCCACGACACACGCGATGCCCTCGAAGCGTACGACGACACCGGTCTCCTCGGCCACCTCTCTGACTGCTGCCTCCGCAAAGGTCTCTCCGAGCTCAACGCGACCGCCAGGGATCCACCACGTGCCGTCGTCCCGGTTCACGACGAGCAACGCACCGGTCCGATCGTGCACGATGGCGTCGGCGATGTGGACGTATTCGAGCGGGGGCCTGGCATCGGGCATCCCACGCACGCTACCGGCTGGCTCCCGCAAGATCGTGGAGTCTGGCGCCGGCGCAGGCGGGCCGCCCCGTCGTGCGGAGCCGGCGCTCGATCAGCTCGGTTTGCGGACCTTCCACACCTGTTCGGTGGGGTAGTCGTGCGCCCAGTCGGCCGAGGCGTAGAAACGGACCTCGTCGCCGCGCTCGGGTGACTGCAGCTCGTGGAAAGCGACGTACTCGAATCCGACGTCCCGGAACAGCCGGAGCCACCCCGAGATCGTGAGGTTGAACTCGGTGCCGCGATCCTCGCCGTCGTCCCAGTCGATACGGTGCATGCCGAAGTAGGGGTGGAGGAGCTCCCGGGTCACGGGCTCGTCGGTGTCGTGGCGCTGCGTCACCATGACGAGGGGATGATTGCCGAGGAACACGAGCTCACCCCCGGGGCGGAGCACGCGCCACGCCTCGGGTATCCACTTGTACGGATCCGCCCAGATGGCCACCCCATACTCGGAGATGGCGAAGTCGAATGACTCGTCCGGATACGGGACCTCCTCGGCGTTGCCGTGGATCAAGGTGAGCTCCACCCCGTGCTCGTCCGCGAGCCGGCGGGCCGTCGCCAATTGCCGCTCGGAGTTGTCGATGCCGACGACCCGGGCACCGCGGCGGATCATCCATGCCGCCACGTAGCCGGTGCCGCAACCGAGCTCGACCGCGTCCATACCGGTCATGTCGTCCGGGAGCAGCCCCAGTTCCGTCTCGGGAATGCCCCACATGCCCCAGCTCGGTTCGCCTCGCCAGGCTCTCTCGCCGCCCTGGACCCAGTCGTGCGCCCACTTGTCCCAGTGCTCGCGGTTGGTCAGCACATAGTCGGGGAGTTCGGCCATGGGCGCAGGTTATCCGCCGGGGGTCCGATGGGCCTCGCGCTCACCCCGAGGAATGAGTGCGATCAAGCAGACCCGCCATATGCGTTCGGTATGCCTCGAACGCCCTCCGCCCTTCTGCGGTCAACCGGTACGTCGTGCGCGGTCGCCTGTCGACGAACGTCTTCTCGATGTCGACGTAGCCGGCCGACTCGAGCCGGCTCATATGCGTCGAGATGTTGCCGGCGGTGAGGCCGGTCCGGGTCGACAGATACACGAAGTCGGCCTCATCGACGACGTACAGGTGTGTGACCAGCGTCAGCCGTGCGGGTTCGTGGATCACCCGATCGAGCTCATGCTGCGGGGCGCTCACGCCGCATCCGGGGCGGGGTGGCGGCGCAGGAACCGGACCAGCAGCGCTGCACCCACGACGGTGATGGCTCCGCCCGCCACCAGAAGCGGCATACCCGGGTTGGTCTCCTTCGCCGCGGCTACGAGGCCGGCTGCCAGGAGCACGGCGGCGTATCCCGCCATGCGCCGGAGTCCGGTGACGAAGACCAGGCCCAGCGCCAGGAGAGCCAGCAGGATGGCGAGAAGCCCCGGTAGCACCCACTCGAGGTCGAGTGTTGCGGAGGCATCGGAAACGGTGACGAAGGTGCCGACACCGAGGAGGAAGAGCGCAGTCCCTGCGGTCAGCAGGATCCAGAGGTTGCGTCGCTCCCAGATCCGACGGTCCTCGCGCCACCGCACATAGCCGGTGCGGGCCTCGATGAGTCGTTTCCGTGCTGCGAGGACGCCGGTCACGAGAATCGCCGGGAACACTCCGGCGACCCCCGCCAAGCTCGGGATCCACATCCAGGCGACACCGATCCAGACGAGCGAGAGGCCGACGAAGAGGTCGATGATGCCGTCGTCATAGGACGATCGGTAGGCATCGGATTCGAGTTGCCCGAGGTCGGGTGAGTAGCTCATGGTCTCCGTCCTACAAAGTACTTTGTACCGCAAAGTAGCCGGAGAGGAACCAACCGGATAGGGCCAGGAGTCCTTTGGTTCTCGGGCGGGCGTACTGGGAGGTGCAGGATGAGCCGTGGGGGAGGACGAGCGAGCCGGCCGACGTCAGCGTGCCTTGCCACGCACGTAGTCGTGGACGACGAAGCTGCCGAGGTCGTTGTCGGGCACGGCGAACACGCGGCCCCGTACCAGCTTGGCGAGCCGATCGATGAACCGCTCGAGGCGGGGTTCGTCCTCGAGCATGAAGATGTTCATCGTGACCCCACCTTGAGCGAGTCGCTTCGCCTCCCGCAGGCTGCGGTCGATGGTTTCCCGCACCGGCGGCCAGTTGAAGAACACTTGCCCCCCGACGAGGTGTGCCGTCGGCTCGCCGTCCGTGACGAGGATCACCTGGCGAGCACCAGATGACTCCTTGGCCAGCAGCCGTCCGGCCAGCATGAAGGCGTGCTCGTAGTTGGTGCCGTAGGTCGGTTCCCACTCGACGGCGGCCAGGTCGGTCGGACGCAACACGCGTGCGTAGTCGGCGAAGCCGACGATGTGGAGCCGGTCCTCGGGAAACTGGCTTGCGATGAGCGTGTGGAGGGCAAAGGTCATCCGGCGGGCGTGCTCCCAATGCCCGCGCATCGGCATGGAGCGGCTCATGTCGAGGAGCAGCACGGTCGACGTCGACGTGCGAGCCTCCGCTTCGGCCAGCATGAAGTCGTCGGGCACCAGCCGGAGCCGGCCGGTGGTCGGCCCCTCTCGCAGCACTGCATTCGTCACGGTGCCTTGCAGGTCGATGCGGAATGGATCGCCAAATCGCCACGGCCGGCTCTGTCCTGTCGACTCTCCGAACCCACCGGCCTCGGAGATCTCGTGGCTCCCGGCTTGGTCGAGCTCGAGCCGCTCGAACACGGTGATCAATGCCCGCTCGCCGAGCTTGCGTACGCCGCGGGGGGTGAGCTCGATCCTCCCGGCGTCACGGGCGATCATCCCGGCCTCCTGGAGCAGCCGCTCGATCTCCTTGAGCGCCTCCATGTCGTGGCCGGCTTCCTCACCGAGCATCCGGGCGACCTCGGCGCTGTCGATGTCGTCGAGCGATGCTCCTGCATAGTCTTGATGGAGGGCCGTCTCGAGACGCTCCATCTGGGAGATCGCCTCGATCTCGGCGAGCGCTTCGCCCATGCCCAGATTGCGGTCGCCTTGGAGGTCGACCCGCTCATCCCAGCCCAGCTGCGGCATCATCCCGCGCAGGTTGGCGTTCAGGCGGCTGACCTCGAACGACAGGTCCATGTCGCCCATCAACTCCTCGGCGAGCTGCTGCATCTGGGCCCGTTGCTCGGGGGTGAGCGAAGCCATGAACCTGCTCATCGCGGCGGCACGCCGGGCCAGCACTTCGAGCAATTCGTCCAAGTTCGCCGGGTTCTCCGGGAAGAAGCGGCCATGGCGCTCCATGAACTCGGCAAACATCTCGTCGCTCGGGCCGATGCCCGCCTGTCGCTGCTCCATCATGAGATTCAGATCGGCCAGCATGTCACGCAACGCAGCGATGTCCTGCTCGCTCATGTTCTGCACGCCCTCGGCGACTTGACCGAGGTAGGCGTCGAGCATCTGCTGCCTGAGGCGCTCCAAGAGGTCGTCGAACCCGGCTTGGGCCTCGGTGGAGGCGAACTCGTAGCCGCGGAGCTCCCGGATCTGGCCGGCGGGATTGCGAGGGAGATTGTCGAGAACGGCTTCGGAGAACCGGGCGTCGATGTCGTCGGTGGCGGCGAGAGTCGCTCGCTCCGTTGCCACGATCTCGTCCAGCTCGTCGCGCACTTCGTCGAGTGCCCCGCCGAGCCGGCTCTCCCGGCTGCGCCGTTCCTGCAACTCGCGCAGCCGTTCCCGCAGCTGCTGGAGCCCGCTGAACCGCCCCGGCAGCCCCTCCTCGAGCAAGCGGCGCATGGCTCGCTCCGGGCTCATGCCATGAAGCATGCGGTCGGCGAAGGCGTCGGCCAGGCGATCCGCCGGCGGCATCTCGGCGAGAGGATCCTGCGTGCCATCCCATGCCGAGTAACGCCAGCGGGCGCCGTGCGGATTCGTCACAGGCCGCTCAGATTCGCCGAGTACCGACCCCCGCCTCGCCCTACGCTCGTCTTGTTCAGTCTGCGCGACAGATGGAGGCCCTCGAGTGCGAACTCCACTGCGGCGGCCGTCGTTCCGAGTGTCGGTCGTTCGATGCCGAGGCGTCTCAGCAGCACCGCGAGGTTCGGCGACTCCGCAAAGGGCCCGGCGATCTCCGCTGCCGGGGTCAGGTCACCCGCCTCGATGGTGAGGCCGGCGGAGTCGAATCGCTCCACGATCCAGCGGAAGTCGTGTCCCTGGAGGCGGTCGACGAAGACCTCGAGCACGGCATGCCCCATGAGCTGGGTGAGGATGTCGTCCTTGCGGTCCTCCTCGAACGTTTCGAACTCGATGCGGCCACCCGACGACTGCAGCGTGGCGGGAAGGTCGGCGGTGCGCGGCACGGCCTCGTCTTCTCCGCACCGGATGGCCCGACGTACCGCCGATGCGATCACGGTTTCCAGGTTGGCGATCGAGAGCCGGACCGAAACACCGGCCCGCTGGTTGATGTGTGGCGAGCGGCGGGAGAGACGGGAGAACTCGGCGAGGACGTCCTTCATGAACTCGGGGACCGCCACCTCGATGTCGGCCGCCGGCAGTCGAGCCTCCTGATCCATGATCGCGATCTCGTGGACGGGATCGACGGGGTAGTGCGTCCGGATCTCGCTGCCGAAGCGGTCTTTCAGCGGCGTGATGATGCGACCGCGATTCGTATAGTCCTCGGGGTTGGCGGTGGCGACGAGCAGCAGGTCGATCGGCATGCGCACCTGGAAGCCCCGGATCTGCACATCGCGCTCCTCGAGCACATTGAACAGTGCCACCTGGATACGGGCGGGCAAGTCGGGAAGCTCGTTGATGGAGAAGATGCCGCGATTGGTGCGGGGCACGAGGCCGTAGTGGATCACGAACTCGTCGGACAAGTACCGGCCCTCGGCGACGCGAATCGGGTCGACATCGCCGATGAGGTCGGCAACCGACGTGTCCGGCGTAGCCAGCTTCTCGCCGTAACGGCGGTCCCGTGGCAGCCAGGCGATGGGGGTGGCATCGCCCATCTCGGCGATGAGCTCGACGGCCCGTGCGCTCACCGGCGCATAGGGTGAGTCGTTCACCTCGCCTTCGGCGATCGCAGGGATCACCGGATCGAGGAGATCGACGAGCCCGCGAATCAACCGGGTCTTGGCCTGGCCCCGCTCGCCGAGCAACACGATGTCGTGACCGGCCAGCAACGCACGTTCCAGCGCCGGAAGCACGGAGTCCTCGAAGCCGAGGATGCCGGGGAACAGGCCTTCGCCGCGGCGCAGCCGGGCAATCACATTGTGACGTAGCTCTTCCTTGATCGAGCGATCGCGCCACCCCGATGCACGAAGCTCGCCAAGTGTCTTGGGGCGGTGGGTCGTGTCTCCCTCCATGCGTTCAGGGTAGGGGTGTGCCCGAACCCAGCGAGACGGTGACGGGTTCTCTCGTATTTATCGATGCACCGCCATCTCTTCTCTGGTATGGGAGCGAGACAGTCACCACGGATAGGAAGGGTCCTGGTCTTGGCGGCTGCGACGGCGCTTGCGTTCGCCGCATGTGAGCTGACCAACGACACTGCGAGCGGAATTGAGCCGACGGGCGAGGTCGCACGATCGACGACGAGCTCGACGTTCCCTCCGGGCACGGTGGTGCACACGGTCGTGCGCGGCGACACCCTCGCTCAGATCACCAAGGCGTACTGCGGCACGGTCGAAGCCCTGCCCGCGATCTATGCCGCGAACGTCGGGCGCTCCCAACAGGACGGGAACGCCCTCGTCGACATCGACCTCATCGAGGTCGGCTGGGAGCTCATCATCGACTGCACGGTCGTCGATCCGGTGATCGAAGCCACCACGGTGCCGCCGGGCGATGACACGACCACGACCTCACCGGCGGACACGACGACCACGACGACTGAAGCCCCACTGGGACCCCTCGTCCTCCGCAGGCCACCCGAGACGCAACTCGACATCGCGGGACCGAGGCCGACCTCGGCGGACGTTCCGGCGGAGGAGTACCTGAGGTCGCTGTCTCTCTCTGTCTCGACGCTGCCGTCCATCTCGATCGTCCCCATCGAGATGGCTCCGGGAGGACTCGGCGAGACGGCGACACTGTCCTGGGGCGGCGGCCTGTTCATCGACACGTCGGCGTTCGGCGAGCCGAAGCCGGACGTCTCCCTGGTGCACCCCGACGGATACGTATCGGTGTCGCTCATGGGCGAGCTGCATTTCGCCAACGCCGGAATCGACATGCCGCCCGGCTCGTACGAGATCCTCGCAGTGGGCGGCGGTGCAGCGGCGAAGGCATTTCTGGAGATCGTGGCTCCGACCGATCGGGTCGTCTTCCAGCGGGTGAGCGCCCCCGACGACCCGCCCCGCTTCCAGATCGCGGGCGTCCCCCCCGGTCGCTTGCAGGCGCACATCTACGTCGAAGAGGAGCGACCCGAGGACGACGCCGTCTATTGGGTGCACTACGCGGAGACCGACGGTATCGAGATCGACGCCAGCGGTACCGGCTATCTCGATGTGGGCCTGCTGGGCGGTGCGGGCGCCGGCACGTACTGCGTGTTCCTGCCCTGGGTCGATGAAGCGCTGAGGTGGCAGTGCGAGCGGTCGACCGTAGTGGTGCCATGACCCGCTCGCTGCCGGCGAGGCTGCGGCAGTTCGTACGCATCCGCCCCGCATTCATCAGCTACCGCCGGGCGGACGCCAGCGGTTTTGCGGCGCTGGTCGACGAGCGGCTGCGCAGGCGGTACGGCAAGCAGCGTGTGTTCCGCGACGTCGAGAGCATCGAGGCGGGGGAGGACTGGCGGGAACGGTTGGACCGGGCCCTCGACGAAGCAGCCGTCGTGGTTGCAATCGTCGGCACCGATTGGGCCGGTGCCGGTGAGCCCGGGCGGCGCCGCATCGACCACGCCGACGACATGGTTCGCTACGAGCTGGTGCAGGCCAACGCCAGGGAGTTGGAGGTCCTCCCCCTGATCACCGAGGCCAAGGATCTCGCTCCCCACCGGCCCTTGCCGGCCGACCTCGCCTTTCTCGACGACCTGCAATCGACACAGCTGTACATCCCCGAGCTCAAGGCAGTCATGCGGCGGCTCGTGCGCAAGACCGATCTCGCCCTCGGCTGGTGGGCGCGGCGGCTGCATCGCTGGCTCGTATCGGCGGCAGGCGTCACGGCGGTCGTGGCACTGGTTGCAGGCCTGTTGTGGCTCGGCCCACCGCCGCCACCCGATCTCTCCCAGGAGCTGGGTCTGCAGGCGGCGCTCGCCAGCATCACCGAGTCCGTGGATGGGCGAAGTGAGACCACCACCCTCACCGAGACGCTCAGTGCCGAGCTGGAATCCCGGCTCAACCAGGGCTTTGGTGGCGACATAGACGTCACGAAGCTCCACCCGGAGTACTCGATCGCTGCACCTGCCGAGGGTGATCGCCGGTTGCAGGCTCAGGGGCTTGCTCGAACCACGCACGCCGATGTGATCGTCACTGCGACGCTCACGCGTGGCAGCAACGAGAGCAGGCTCTCGCCGGAGATCTATCTCGGCGAGGTGGTCGATCTCGAGGAGCTTGCAGGGCGTCAACTCGAGTTCGACG
This sequence comes from Acidimicrobiia bacterium, assembly GCA_965216945.1. GTDB lineage: Bacteria > Actinomycetota > Acidimicrobiia > Spongiisociales > UBA5794 > DATHZQ01. Next base: position 3,147,385 of record CBDCGU010000003.1, read on the forward strand.
CCAGGGGCGCCCTGGTCGACAGCGACGTGGCGGTGGTGGACGGAGATGCCGTGCGGCTCCTCGATGGTCTCGTCGAGGAGCTCTATGGAATGGTCCGCTATCTGACGGGTGTCGGGGCCTACCAGAGCCGCGAGTTCGAGCGGGCAATCGACCTTCTTGGTGACGCAGCGAACAACCGCGAGTGGCGTGGTCTCTCCGGTGCGGTGCTCCACCAGCTCATCGGGAACAGCCACGCCGCACTGGATCATCATGACGAAGCGAGGGTTCACTACGAGCTGGCTCTCGCATCTCAGCCGGACTTCGTGCGGGCGGAGCTGGGTCTCGTCGAGGTCGCCTATCTGGCGAGCCATGGCGGCTGCGCTCCGGGCTCCATCGACCGCGCCGCGGTGCGCGACGTCGCAGACCGCTTCCATCGCATTCGGGTGGAGCAGAGCAACGAGCTGATCGCTCTCACGGCATCGTTCGGGGAGGCGCGCGCCCGCGGTTGTCTCGTGAGGTCGTCGCCCGTCGCCGATGCGGACGCCGCCGGTGGGGCCATTCGAGAGTTCCTTCGAGTGACCGAGACCGTCCCGGACGATCCGGAGCTGCGACGACCGGTGACCGAGGTGGTCGCCGAAGCGCACTTCGAACTGGCACTGCTGTACGAGTTCCTCGCCCATGCGGCCACTGCCCCCGATCGGCAGCAGCTCGCACTCGTGGATCGGGTGGACGGCTCGTGGCTCGACGGTGCGCTCGGGCAACTCGCCGCGGTGCGAGGCGCCACCAACCGCCCCGAGCGACGCGCCGATGCCTGGATCGTCGAAGCGCGAATACGGAGCAGCATCGAGGATCTCACCGGATCGGAGGTGGCCAGGCGGAATGCGATCGATGCCTTGGATCGTGCCATCGACAAGCGCATCGATCCGTTCGGCATCGCAACGCTGCTGGTGCGCCGCGCCCGGCAACATTGGGCACTGGCACGGACGACCGGCGATGAGACCCTCCAGGTGCAGGGAGATCTGGACTACGCCGCTGCGCTCGAGCGTCTCGGAGAGTCGGTGGCGGGGGCGACGGCACTCGCCTCGTGCGAAGGCGAGCCCCACGATGAGATCTGGCAGTGCGCTCTCGCCGGGCTTGCGGCGCAGCAGTGAACGTCTTCGTTAGCGATGGGCTCTGAGTACTGTTTCCTCATGAAGCGCACCGACAACGCCGAGCTGCGAGAGCGGCTCACCGACATGCAATACCACGTCACCCAGGAGGCCGGCACCGAGCGCGCCTTCACGGGTGAGTATTGGGACACGAAGGACGCCGGCACCTATCGCTGCGTGGTGTGCGACGAGCCGCTGTTCTCGAGCGACACCAAGTACGACTCCGGCAGCGGCTGGCCGTCGTTCTGGGAGCCCCTGGCCGACGACGCCGTCTCCACGAAGAAGGACTTCAAACTCATCGTGCCGCGAACAGAGGTCACCTGCGCCAATTGCGGCGCCCACCTCGGCCACGTGTTTCCCGACGGGCCCCGTCCGACCGGACAGCGCTACTGCATGAACTCCGCGGCGCTCCGCCTGGATTCAGGAGAGAGCTGAGGGGTTCAGCCTGCCCGCCGGCGGAGGCTCGGAGGCCCCGCCTACTCCGTGGCACGACTCGGCACGATGCGGTACATCTCGCCGGTTGCGGTCAGCACCAGAATCTCGCCGGCGCCGTCCTCGCCGAGCGCCGTGATCTGACCGATGTCGCCGAGATCCTGGCTCCAGTCGGTGACCCTCCCGAAGGTCCCGTCCTCCAGCGGTGCGCTGCGTACCCATCCGACGCAGAAGTCGGCGTAGAAGTAGTGACCCTGTAATTCGGGCATCGCCGAACCCTCGTACACCGGACCGCCGACGAGGGCGCAGGTGCGGACGTGCTCGACGAGAAGCGTGGCCGGGGCGTACGGCGTGGGATCGCACGGGTCTTCGAGAAAGCAGTCGGGACCCTCCACCACCGGCCAGCCGTAGTTCCGACCGCCTTCGTCCAGGCCGGCCACGATGATCTCCTCCCACCGCTCCTGGCCCACCTCGGCGATGACGACGTCGCTGCCGGTGAAGTCGAACATCCATGGATTGCGGAGCCCGTACGCCCACACCTCCGCCGCTCCACCGCCGGTGACGAAGGGATTGTCGGCCGGGATGGCATACGGCGTCGAGCCGTCCCGCCCGTCGACGTCGATGCGGATCATCGTCCCGAGCAGCGACTCGGGGTTCTGTCCATTGCGGAAAGGGTCTCCGATGCCGCCGCCGTCGCCCAGCCCGACCCAGAGGTAGCCGTCCGGGCCGAACTTGACCGTGCCGCCGTTGTGGTACTCGTGGGGCTGGTCGACCGCCAGGACACGCCGCCCGCTTCCCGGATCGAGGCGGTTCGGATCATCTCGATCTTCCTCGTACTCCAGGATCCGTGTGTCGCCGTCGGCGTTGGTGAAGGACACGTAGGCCTTGTGGTTCTCGGAGAAGTCGGGGTGGAATGCAAGACTGAGCAGGCCTTGCTCCAATCCCTCGTCCTCGACGAAGCGGGTGATGTCCAAGTAGGGCTCGTCGAGGACTCGGGTGCCGTCGAACACGCGGATCGTGCCGGTTTGTTCCACGACGAAGATGCGGCCGTCGCCAGGGCGAGCCACCGCGGCAACCGGTGTGGACAATCCATCGGCCAGCAGGTCGAGCGCCAGACCGATCAACTCGCCATCCGGGGAGGTGGGAGACGTCGTCGTGGTCGTCGTGGCGGCATCCGAAGTGTCGGTTCCACCACATGCGGTCACCACGAGCGCCACCAACAGCAGCAGAGAGGTCGTGCGCATCGCCGCAAGAAGGTTAGGGCCGGCAGCGGGGTAGCCGGCCGCCGGCAGTGGGGCAGGTCCCATCCAGCAGCAGAGCGATGTCCCAGTTGATCAGCGGTACTCAGCGAGCCTTGCGGCCATCGCCCGAGGCGTCCTGCCACCGGCCGCCCTGGTGCGCGTCTCGTGCGGCCGTGCGGGAAAGATCCCACCTCACCAGCCGTGGGTGCAGTGCAGCGCACAGCGCCCGGCATCGAGAACGACACGACGGGAGAGAGGCATCGGCAGGGGAGCGGTGGCTCGGGTCGTGTGATCGTTGTCACAGATCGGAGGACTGTCTCGTCATAGGGGTGAGGACAGATCGTTGGAGGTTCTGATGCGAGTGTTGATCACGGGTGGTTCGGGCGAGTTGGGTGTTGGGCTGAGCAGGGTGCTGGCGGAACGGGGTCACGGCGTGACGGTGGCGTCGCGGTCCGCACGCCCGATGCGGGACGTCGCCGCCGTCGAAGTGGATCTGGCGACGGGGATGGGTCTGGAGGCCGTTGCGGGTCACGACACCGTGGTGCATCTGGCCAGCGATCCGTTCGAGGCACAGCGAGTGGATGTCGAAGGGACGCAGCGTTTGCTGGACGCCGCCACGGCGGCCGGGGTCGGCCACTTGGTGGCGATCTCGATCGTTGGTATCGACGATCACCCGTATCCGTACTACCGGGCCAAGGCGGAGATGGAGCGCATCGTCGAGGAGGGCGACGTGCCATGGACGATCCTGCGGGCCACCCAGTTCCACAGCCTGATCCCGCGTTTCCTGGACATGTTGCCTGCAGTGGGGCTCGTTCCCGTGCCGCCGGGCGTGCGCCTGCAGCCGATCGACGTTGCCGTGGTGGCCGAGCGGCTGGCGGACCTGGTCGAGGCGGGACCATCGGGCCGGGTCGCCGACCTGGGGGGACCGCAGGTCGTGCCGTTGCGCACGATGGTGAGGGACGTGATGCGAGCGAAGCGCCTCCGCCGACTCATCGTTCCCCTGCCATTGCCGCGCCGCCTCGGCACTGCCTTCCGGGACGGTCGCATGCTGACGACACCTACACAACGGGGTCAGCGGTGGGCCGACTACGTCGCCGGGATCGGTGCCTCCCGCGATCTGGTGGGGAGGCTGTCGCTGCTCACCGCCCTCGTTCTCCTGGCAACGGCGGTGTGGATGGCCGTGTCCCCGGCCACGTTCCACAGCACGGTGGCCCCGTTCGGCGATGCGAACGATCATCTGTTCCGTGACGTCGCCACCTTCACGCTGCCGTTGGTGATCGGGTTGTGGATCGCCGCCGATCGTCGTTCGTGGCGGCTCCCGGTGTTCGCCATCGTCGCGGTCCAGAATGGTGCCCATGCCCTCAACCATCTGGTCGACATCACAGCCACCGACCCCGTCGCGATCGGCGTGGCCACGTTCATCGCGCTGATCGCCGCCGAAGCACTGCTGGTTTGGATGCTCGTCCGCACCTTGCGGCCGGGGCCGACGCCGGCTCGGCACGCTCTACCGGCGGGCACATGACGGACCCGTTCGCCACCCACCGTGCCCGCCTCATCGCGGTCGCCTACGGCATGTTGGGCTCGATGGCCGAGGCCGAGGACGTGGTCCAAGACTCGTGGCTCCGCTGGCAAGGCGTCGACCACGACAGCGTCCGGTCGCCGGTGGCGTACGTGACCACCATGGTCACCCGCATGTCGATCGACCGGCTCCGCTCTGCCCGACACCGGCGCGAGGCCTACGTCGGGCCGTGGCTGCCCGAACCCATCGTCGAGCAGGCCGGGGACCCCGCCGACATCGTTGCCGAGGCCGAGCATTTCTCCCTGGCGTTCCTCCACGCCATGGAGAACCTGACTCCGGTCGAGCGAGCCGTGCTCCTCCTCCGGGAGGGCTTCGACTACGACTACGCCGAGATCGCCGACATCGTCGGCAAGAGTCCCGAGAACTGCCGCCAGATCGCGGCCAGGGCCCGCGGCCACGTGGCCGAACCCGCCCGCCGCCGCGACGCCGACCCAGAGCGAGAGCGTGTGGTCGTCATGGCGGCGCTCGAAGCCGTCAGGGCAGCCGACCTCGACGGGCTCATCGCCGTCCTGGCTCAGGACATTGTTGCCTGGTCCGACGGCGGACCGAAGCGTCGCGCCGCCCGCCACCCCGTCATCGGTGCCGAACGCGTCGGCCGGTTCCTCATCGGTATCGCTCGCCAGGGTGTCGGGTTGCCACTCACCGTCACGTCGGTGACCATCGGCGGCGATCCGGGCGTGCGCCTCGACATCGGCGGCGAGACGTACGGCGTCATGGCATTCCGCGTCGTCGAAGACCGCATCCAAACCATCCGCAGCGTCATCAGCCCGGACAAACTTGCCTGGGTGAAGTGATCGATCGCCGTATGGACCTCTCGCCTCGTTGCCGAGGCGCCGGAGCACTAGATTCGCCGCCGCGATCAGAAAAGAAAAGGAGAATGTTGTGCGGGATTTCCTACTCGTGATTCACATCCTCGCGGTGGGCACATGGATCGGGGCCAACGTCACGCAGTTCGTCGTTACGCCCAAGCTGCGTGACCAAGGCGGTGCAGCAGCGGCGGCATGGATGGCGTCCGTCGTCCGCATGGGCCGATTGCTCTACACACCGGCAGCAATCGTCATCTTGCTGACCGGCATCGGCCTCGTTCTCGACTCCGATCTCTACGAGTTCGAGCACGTCTTCGTTGTCCTCGGCGTTCTCACCGTGATCGTTGGTGGGGTCTTCGGAGCGCGCATCTTCGGACCGAAGGGCGACCAGGCGGCCCAAGCATTCGGCGGAGGCGACGACGCCACGGGCGTTGCCGTGGTCAACAGCACGGTCCCGTTCGCACTGATCGACACGGCGCTCATTCTGGTGACCGTGGTCGCCATGGTGGGCCGCTGGGGGGTCTGAGCCTCGGACCGAGCGGGCGCGAGGACCGGTTGACGCCGCCTCCATCGATACGCCTACAGGTGCAGCTCGGGTTCAGTCGGCGTTCGCCCAGAGGGTGCGGAGGGTCGTGGCGACGGCATCGGGTGTCTCCATCGGCGACATGTGACCGGCGTCGGGGATGATGTGAAGGGTGCCGTTGGGCAGCAGATCGGCCATCTCCCGTGCGGCGCTGGGCGGGGTTATGGCGTCGTGCTCGCCGACGATCACGGCCGTTGGGACTTCGATCCGGCCGAGGATCCCCGATCGATCGGGCCGGTCGCGCATCGCGGCGAGCGAGGCGATCATGGTCTCGTACGGCGTCGCCTCGATCATCGTTCGCAGCCGTGCCTTGACGATGTCGGAGGCGCCGGGTGCGACGAGCGAGCTGATGAGACCAATGGCGAAGTGACGTCGTCCGTCGGTGAGAAGCCGGCGGATCGCCAGATCGCGACCTTCCCGACCCTCGGCGCTGTCGGGACCGGACTTGGTGTCGACCAGCGCCAGCGTCCGCAGGCGATCCGGGTAGAGCTGGGCCAGCGCCAGCGCCACGTAGCCACCCATCGACAGGGCGACGACGTCGACACGGTGGATGGCCAGCCGGCCGAGAACGGCGTCGAGGTCGGCCGCGTGCCGTTCCATCGGGAGCACGCCGTCGGTGACTCTGCACGACGCTCCAAATCCCCGGAGATCGACGGCAATGCAGCGCCGCTGATCGGACAGGCGCTCCATCTGGTCGAGCCACATGGTGGAGTCGAGCGGGAATCCGTGGATGAACAGCGCATGGGGCCCACTGCCTCGCTCCATGTAGTGGAGCGACTCGCCGTCGAGGTCAATCGCCGGCAAGCGGCCCTCCTGCGTCGAGTCTGCGGCGGCGCATTTCCTCGAGTATCGCCGTATTCGTGTACCGCATGAGCTCCGGGGACCAGTCGAGCCCCTGGGGCAGGGGACGGTCCCGATCGAGCAGCGCCTCGACCGTGTCACGCAGCGTTCGAGCCCAGGCACGGCCCGAAGCCTGTGCCTCGGGCGAGAGGGTGCCGTCGGCGTTGGCCGTGAAGACCTTCGCCTCGCTCGCCGGGTTGGTGCGGCTGCCCCGCTCGCCGTAGACGAGGACGACGGATCCGGCGGGCACGTCCTGAATCCCACCGGCCGCGATGAAGTCGCCTTCGAACGCCCAGCCCGATGCCTTCGACGGGTCCACGTTCGTGACGATCTTGGCCCAGTTCTTGCGCCGCTCGTCCCCGACGAGTGGGACGTCGACGGCAACCATCACCGCTTCCATGAGCCGACTCTAGAACCCCGCACCGACACCCCCCGCAACGAGCGGAGCGAGGTCGTCGGAGGAGGGGGGCGGCCGGCCCTGAGGGCCCGCGGTTTCAGCTCGGCCGAAGCCTGCTTCGGCCGAAATGAATGCCGAGGCGGGCGACAAAGGCGCCGGGCGTCTCGTCGAACATGCGGGCGCCACGACGCACGGCCAAAGCCTGCAACTCCATCCGCTGGGCCACGATGGCGGTCAGGTACTGGAACCGCTGGTGTGGGTCCGGCACGAACGACGGTTCGGCGGCGATCAGCTCGCCCAATTCGGCGTAGTCGTGCTCGGCGCCGAGGGCTTCTCCCAGCGCGTCGAGGTCGTCGACCATGGGGACGATCACCTCGGGCCGCATGTTCTGCAACACCGACAGCTGGTACCACAGATACTTGGCACGCTTTCGCCAGGCGTGCATGTTGTGGATCGTTCGCTCTGCAACGGCTTGGCTCATCGCCCTCTGTCCCCGGCGATACGTCCGGTGGATGCCCGGGCCGATGGCATCCCACGAGTCGCGCAGCGCCCGTACATCGGGATGACCCGAGATGCGGTCCGCATAGCTCGTGGGCCATGCCGCATAACGAGATCTTGCGGTGAGCAGCGTCACGACCACGTCCGTCATCAGCTGCGGGTGCTCGAACACCGACGCCGCCGTCGACACATGGCGCTCCTCGAGCTTGGCGCGCAGCCTCATGGTGCTCTCGGCCGGCAGCGGATCGCGCCCCGCGGCAAGCAAATGATCGACCGACTCGACGAGTACGGCCGAGCTTCGCACCGGGCTCAGACGCCGAGCCGTGTCGCGGAGGACGACGTTCTCCTGGCGGTACCTGAAGTAGCCCAGCTCGTCGCGCACGAGGCGCAGGACGCCCCGCAGCCGCTTGGCCGACTTCCGGGCCTGGTGCACTCCCAGATCACGGTCGGGCTGCTTGCGGAGCTGGAACAGCATCCAATCCAGCTGATCGATGGCGATACGGGGAATGCCTGTCGCCAGGGCCTCACCGGCATGAAGGGCGATGCTCGGAGCCCGTCGCTTTGCGAGGGCGAGGTGGGCCACATTTGCCGGGTGTTCGCTCGTCGGAAAGACCATCGGGCCTCCATGCAAGGGGGTTTCATCCAATGTACCGCGCCCATCGCGCGCAGGCGCGGATATCCGCACATTTCCGTGGGAGGCGGCACCGATGACCGCGGGAGGAACGTCGTGGTGGGTCCGCCACGGGTGCAGTACGCTCCCCGCAGCCCAGCTCAGGAGTGGCGTGACGCCGAAGAACGATTCACGGACCATCTTCGGATGGGCGATGTACGACTGGGCCAACTCGGCCTACATCACGATCTTTGGGGCCGTGATCGGTGCGTTCTTCACCGGAACGATCATGCCGGACGATCGCTACTGGGGGCTGTCCGGCGAGGCCCTCTTCTCGATCCTGGTCGGCATCGGCTCCATCCTGCTGATGCTGGCGATGCCGGTGCTGGGGGCCATGGCCGACTACGCCGGGTCGAAGAAGAGGTTCCTGCGCAACTTCGCTTTCCTGGGTGCGGGTTTCACGCTCGCAGTGCCCTTCGTCCCGGACGGCCAGGTGCCGCTGTTCCTCCTGATCGTGATCGTCTCGCAGTTCGGGTTCGTGGCCGCCAACGTGTTCTACGACGGGTTCCTTCCCGAGATCGCAACGGATGAGACGGTCGACCGGGTGTCGTCGAAGGGTTTTGCGCTTGGATACCTCGGCGGCGGGCTGTACCTGTTGCTGGCCCTCATCCTGATCCTGATGTCGAGCGACGAGCCCGACGCCGGTTTGACGGAGTCGCTTGCGGCGCGGATCGCCATCTTCGGATCTGGGCTGTGGTGGATCGGGTTCTCGCTGTTCTCGCTGCGCCGGCTGCCGGAGGACTCTCCAGCGGCGGACACGAAGTCCCTCGGCGAGTACGCCTCGATCGGGTTCCAGCGCACGCTGGACACGACGAGGAAGCTGCGGGCTTTTCCCCAACTGCTGCTCTTCGTCGTCGCATTCATCATCTACAACAGCGGTACCGGCACGGTGATCGCCGTGTCGGGGCCCTACGCCGAGGACACGCTGGGACTCGAGCTCGAGATCATCGGCCTCGCCTTCCTCCTGGTGCAGTTCATCGCGTTCTTTGGAGCGCTCATGTTCGGAAGGCTCGCCGAAGGCATCGGTCCGAAGCGTGCCGTGATGGTGTCCCTCGTGGTGTGGGCCGGGCTCGCCGCGATGGCGTTCTTCCTCCCCGAAGGCTCCAATGCAGGTTTCCTGGCGCTGGCGGCCATCGTCGGCTTCGTGCTGGGCGGCGTCCAGGCGCTGTCGCGCAGTCTCTACGCCTCGATGATCCCAGAAGAGGCCTCCGCCGAGTTCTTCGGCTTCTTCTCCGTTTTCTCCAAGCTCTCCGGCATCGGCCCGCTCGTGTTTGGTGCCGTCAGCGCAGCGACTGGTTCCGGCCGGGCGGCGATCCTCTCCGTCGCCGCGTTCTTCATCGTCGGGCTGGTCCTGCTGGGTCGCGTCGACGTCGACGAAGCCCGCGCTTCACGGGAGCGATGGCGCTTCGATGGGGCCGCGGCCGAGGTCGAAGGCGCATAATGAACGCTGCCGGAGGAATACCGGGTAACCTGGGGGTCTGCCGGCAAGGGCCGGCGGCTGCTTTCTCCCTGATACGTCCCCTTCGAGTTGGCTGAGTCCTGTTTTTCGTGGGACGGTTACAGAAAGGCGCTACGCCGTATGAACATCTATGTGGGCAATCTCCCTTTCAGCTCCACGTCCGACGATTTGGAGCGACTCTTCGCCCAACATGGTCAGGTCGACTCTGCCGCTGTCATCATGGACCGTGATACCGGCCGCTCCCGCGGTTTCGGTTTTGTCGAGATGGCGAACAACGACGAGGCCCGTAAGGCCATCGAAGAGCTCGACGGCCATGACTTCGACGGCCGGCGCCTGCGGGTGAACGAGGCGCAGCCCCGCCGCCGCTGACATCATGGCTTCGGGGGACGACACATTTCGGGCACAGGGCACGGTCGCCAAGACGTTGCCCAACGCCACCTTCCTCGTCCGGCTCGATTCCGGGCACGAGGTGGTGGCCCGCGCCTCCGGAAAGATGCGTAAGGGCCGTTTGATCCGGATCATCCCGGGGGATCGCGTCGACATCGAGGTGTCGGCGTACGATCCCGCCCGGGGCCGGATCGTCTGGCGGTATCGGTAGTGGGTGTCTGACGGCACCGGTCGGGAACCGAGCCGGTGCTGTCAGACACTTTCACGTGTCCCGAGGTGCACTGGGTTCGGGCCCGCACGGCGGCTCGGTATCTCGAGCAACGCCGGGCGCATTGCGATGAACCGAGACGAGCGTTCAGTCGCCCCAGGAGTAACCGGCGAACCGCAGTAGCTTGCGCTCATGCGCGGCATGCTGCTGTCATCGGTCGTCGCCCTTGCGGTCGCCATCGCGGCGTGCTCGGGCGGCGAGACCGGTGGAGACATTCCACAGCCGACGGCGGCGACAGGCAGCACCACCTCTCCGGACCTGACGGCGACCACCATGACGGCCCCGACGCCGGAAGCCACCACCACGAACCCCCCGGTCCCCACGCCGTCATCCGCGACCACGTCGTCCACGACCACCACGACGTTGGTCCCTCTCGATGAGCTGGCGCTGCGACTCGACCCCGTGGCCGCGGGATTCTCCGCACCTGTCTTCATCACGTCGCCGCCGGGTGACCCGCGGCAGTTCGTCGTCGACCAGCCCGGGGTGGTCTGGGTCCTCGAGGGAGGTGATCCGGAGGTCTTCCTCGACATCCGTGAGGCCGTCGTGTACGGGGGCGAGCGGGGACTGCTCGGTCTCGCCTTCGACCCTGCCTTCGCCGACTCGGGTCGTTTCTACGTCAACTACACCGGGAGCGGCAACGACACGTTCGTGTCGGAGTTCACGGTCTCCGCAGGCGAGGTCGACGTCGCCGGTGAGCGCATCGTGCTGCGCGTCGATCAGCCTGCGACCAACCACAACGGCGGCATGATCGCGTTCGGTCCGGACGGGCTGCTGTGGATCGGGATGGGTGACGGCGGCGGCAGCAACGACCGGTTCGGCAACGGTCAGGACGGTCGATCACTGCTCGGCTCGATGCTGCGGATCGACCCCACGAGCGATCCCTACACGATCCCCGGCGACAACCCCGATCCTTCGGGTGCAACCCTCGCCGCCGAGGTGTGGGCGATCGGGCTGCGCAATCCTTGGCGGTTCGCCTTCGACGGGTCGGACTTGTGGATCGCCGACGTCGGTCAGAATGCCTGGGAGGAGATCAACGTCGTGAGCAGCACGACGCCCGATCTGAACTTCGGCTGGCCCGAGTTCGAAGGCTCGAACTGTCATCTCAGCAGCTCCTGCGACGGCAGCCGGTTCGTGGCACCCGTGCACGAGTACCCGCACCGGGAGGGCTGCTCGATCACCGGCGGCTACGTCTACCGGGGGGCGGCCATACCTGAGCTGGACGGTCACTATCTCTTCGGTGACCATTGCTCGGGGTGGATCCGGGGCATCTCCCCGAGCGGGGAAGTGATCGAGTGGTTTGGTGCCGGCACGGTGCCGAGCCTGTCGTCGTTCGGTGTCGACAACGCCGGAGAGATCTACGTCATGGGTCTCGGCGGCTCGGTGTTCCGCCTCGCCCGCGGCGACGGCTGACGCGATAGTCTCCAACGCCATGCATGGCCACATCGCCGTCGTGGGCAGCCTCAACCGCGATACCGTCGTCCAGGTCGAGCGTCTCCCTGCCCCCGGTGAGACGGTGATGGGGAGGAGCGTCAGCCAGCACCGCGGTGGCAAAGGCGCCAACCAGGCCGTGGCTGCGGCGCGGCTGGGCCGAGAGGTGGCGCTCATCGGCAAGGTCGGCGCCGACAGCGACGGCACGGGGTATCTGCGGGCTCTCGTACAGGAAGGCATCGACGTCCAGAGCGTCCAGGTCGACATCGATGTGCCGACCGGCCAGGCGTTCATCATGCTGGACCGAGATGGCGAGAACTCGATCGCCGTCGTGGCCGGCGCCAACGGTCGGATGAGCGTCGAGGATGTGGCCAGGGCGGCACAGCTCGACGGTGCCAAGATCGTGCTCGCTCAACTCGAAGTGCCGCTCGATGCGGTGAAGGCAGCCGCCAGGCTGACGACGGGCACGTTCATCCTCAACCCTGCTCCCGTGCAGCCTCTGGGCCCCGAGCTGCTGTCGCTGGTCGACGTGCTCGTCGTCAACCGCTCGGAGCTGGCACAGCTCGCCGGACAACCGGAGCCGACGCGTGCGGCTCAGGTCATCGCCCAGGCGCGGGCCCTGAAGACCGGCGGCGCGGTTGTCGCCACGCTCGGCGCCTCGGGTGCGGTCGTCGTTGCGGACGGAGTGGTGACCGAGATCGCCTCCCCGACGGTCGAAGCTGTCGATACGACGGGGGCTGGAGACGCTTTCTGCGGCGGTCTCGCCGACGGACTCGCTCGCGGTCTCGTGATCGAGGATGCCGTGCGGTGGGCCACCGCCGTCGGAGCGGTTGCCACGACCAAGCTGGGTGCGCAAACCGCACTGCCGACTGCTGAGCGAGTGCGCCGCGTCGTTGGTGGCGTCTGAGTCATGCGCCGCATCGTCATCGACACCGACCCCGGGCAAGACGACGCCGTTGCGCTGCTGACGGCGCTCGCCTCGCCGGAGCTCGAGGTGGCTGCCATCACCACCGTCGCCGGCAACGTGCCGCTGGAGCTGACCACGCGCAACGCATTGATGATGGTGGAGCTGGCAGGTCGGGAGGAAGTTCCCGTGCATGCCGGATGCAGCCGCCCGATGGTGCGGCCGCTCCATACCGCCGAGTACGTCCATGGCCCCAGCGGTATCGACGGCGTCGATCGGCCCGAGCCGTCGATCTCTGCCGATCCGGCTCACGCCGTCGATGCGCTGATTCGCCTCATCGGCGCCGGCGGTATGACCGTCTGCACCTTGGGGCCTCTCACCAACCTGGCGATGGCGATCGTGAAGGCCCCCCACATCGTCGGTGGCATCGACGAGATCGTGATGATGGGGGGCGGCTTCTTCGAAGGTGGCAACGTCACGCCCGCGGCCGAGTTCAACATCTACGTGGACCCCCACGCCGCACATGTCGTGTTCTCGAGTGGTGCTCCCATCACCATGATGCCGCTCGACGTGACCCACAAGGCGCTGACGAGCGACGTGCGGATCCAGCGCTTTCGCGATCTCGGCACGGCGTCCGGCGTGGCGGTCGCCGGCATGCTGGATTTCTTCGACCGGTACGACGAGGCGAAGTACGGCACGGACGGCGCCCCCCTCCACGATCCGTGTGTGATCGCCTATCTCCTCCGGCCCGAGCTGTTCGGCGGTCGCAGGTGCCATGTCGAGATCGAGCATCACTCGGAGGCGACGATGGGGATGACGCTCGTCGACTGGTGGGGTGTCATGGGTAGAGAGGCGAACGCGATGGTGATGAATCAGGTCGACGACGATGGCTTCTACGACTTGTTGCTCGATCGAGTCGGGCGCCTGCCATGACGGTCCGTATGCTCGCCGTCGAGGACTTGGTCCGCTGGTGGGGGTTGCGGAACCAGCTCTTTCCCGATGATCTGCCGGAAGGGCTGAGGGAGCGCCCGGAGGACTATCAGGGCGCCGAGCAGGTGGCCTTTGTCTGGGAGACCGAGGACGGCGACCTCGGCGGCTTCGTCGAGGCTTCGATCCGCAGGTACGCCGACGGGTGTGAGACGTCCCCGGTGGGCTTTCTCGAGGCGTGGTACGTGGTGCCCGAGTTGCGCCGTCGTGGAGTGGGCGAGGCGCTCGTCGCCGCCGCCGAGGATTGGGTGCGCTCGAAGGGGTGCACGGAGATGGGGTCGGACACGTGGGCGAGCAACGAGCTCGCCCGCATCGCTCACGGTGCAGTCGGCTTCCGCGAGGTCGAGGTGGCGGTTCACTTCGCCAAGCGGCTGGTCGATGCGATCGCCGCACCCACGATCGCTGCAGATGCACCGATCGAGCTGCGGCCGATCACGGAGGAGAACGTGCGGGGGGTGGTCGCGCTCGACGTAGGTGTGCATCAGAAGAGCTTCGTCGCCCCGAACGCCGTGTCGCTGGCCCAGGCATACGTCTCGACCATGGTGTGGACCAGGGCGGTCTACGCCGCGGAGGAGCCGGTGGGGTTCGTCATGTTGTCCGACGATCACGAGCAACCGCGCTACTACCTGCGGAGGTTCATGATCGACCACCGCTACCAGGGCCGGGGCTTCGGCAAGGCTGCGATGGAACTGGTGGAGGACTACGTCCGTTCCCGGCCCGGCGGCGACCGGCTCTTTCTGAGCCATGTCCCTGCCCCCGGTGGTCCCGGTGATTTCTACGCCGCTTGCGGCTATGAGAACACGGGCCGCGAGCACGGGGGTGAGCTGGAGATGATGAAGCGCCTGTAGGCGCCCCGATGGCGCGCGCCGGTGTCCGGCGTCACGTCGTTCGTATCTCCCCGATCCTGTCACTCCCCATCGGTACCATCTGCCGCATGACGCGGTTGTACGTCGAAGGCTGGTCACCTGACTACGGGAGCCCCTTCGATCCCGACGACAATCTCGCCGAGCCGGGCAAGGTGGACGAATCGGTCGAGATCTCCGGCACGTGGGAGCCGATTGCCGGTGTCGACGACGGGATCGAGCGAGTGGCGTTCGTCGACGGTGTCCGCAGGATCGATGCCCGTCTCACACTCGACGAGGCTGCCGGTCCCATTGCAGGGATCTGCGGCACGTTTGCCGTGGGGGCGGTGTGTTGGGATCGGCGCGTACCGAAGTCGGAGATCGAGCGCTTCCGCATCGATCGCATGGCGGTGTTCGGGCACGGCCGAGCGGTGCCGATACCTGTGGCGGGTCCGCAACTCGCCTACCGCTCGGAAGCTGTTGCCGATGTCGACCCGCAGGCGTTGATCCAGCGGTTTCACGGTGCGATGCGCAAGGCGGAGGCCGTGACGTCGGAGGAGCTTGCGCAGGGAGGTGCCTTCGTTGTCGCCGACGGTCCGATCAACGATCTCTCCGCCACCGAGAAGGTCGGCTACGTCAAGACGCATCGCGCCCCGTACCTGTCCGAGGAGCGGGCGGGGGTGGTGGGCCGGATCCGGACCGGGCAGCGGACGCCGCTGTTCTTGATCGGCAAGGGCGGTGCGTTCCCTCGCTACTCCTGGTATCTGCGTCTTGCCGACCTCCCCGGAGGCCACTCGTGGACAGGGGTGGTGCGCGCCGAGCTCTCCAGCCACTTGCCGCTCGACGTGGCAGTCCGGGTGGCCAATCGCACGACCGCGGTGCTGCCTCTGGTCGCCTCGCTGCCGCACGTCGACCCGCGGGCGCCGCAGAATCTCGTGCCCATCGCGGCGTTGGAGCGCTCGCTGCGGCGTCGTATGGGTGATCCGGCCTTCATCCATCGTGCGCTACGGTCTGCCGTGATGGCCCATGACCGCAAGCTCGGAGCCGCCTCGTGAGCGATCAGCCGAACCGATCGGACCACGGAGTGGGTCGCGTCCTGGGTACGCAGCACGCCACGACCAGGGCTTTTCGCGTCGCCCTGAACGAGGACGACTACCTCCAACTGGACGATCTCGTCGTCGTGCGGACGGAAGTGCCGAAGAGAGGCGAAGTCCGTACCTATGGGGTGGTCACCGAGGCCGAGGCGGTGTACGAAGGAGCGCAATTCGAGTCGGACACTCACCGCATCGCCGCCGAGGGGACGCTGCCGGCAGCCAAGGTCCGCTCGGCGCAGGTCGCCGTGACCCGAGTCGACCCGGAGGTCTGGGTGTCGCCCGATCCCGGGGAAGTCGTCGAGCGGGCCACAGGCGACGAGCGGCGCAAGGCGCTCTACGTCGACGAGATGGACCGGCCCCTCCCCGTCGGCATGGGCCGGGACGGCGAGCCTGTGTTCGTCGACCTCGACTTCTTCGACGGACGCAAGGGTGGCCACATGTCGATCTCCGGCATCTCGGGCGTTGCCACCAAGACCTCGTTCGCACTCTTCTTCCTGCGTCTGCTCAGCGGACGACCGGATGTGCTGGGCGCCGGGGCCGCCAATCTGCGGATCCTGGTCTTCAACGTCAAGGGTGAAGACCTGCTGTGGCTCGACAAGCGCAACCGGTTCTTCGACGACGAGGCGACGGCGGTATGGCAGCAGCTCGAGGTCGATCCAGGGCCGTTCCCCTCCGTCGGGTTCTGGGCGCCACCCCGCTCCGGCACCGGCGATGTCGTCGTCCCCGACACGGGGGGTCGGCAGGAAGGCGTCGCTGCGTTCACGTGGACGCCGCGGGAGTTCATCGACGAGGGGCTGTTGCGGTTCCTGTTCACCGACGCCGACGGGAACCGCAACCAGATCCCCTTCATCGAGGAGCGGGTGCGTGCGCAGCTCGCTCGGTTCGCCGTCGACGTCGACGGTGTCCCAGGGGCCGTGGTGTTGCGCGACCCCATCGAGGGTATCCGTCCCGGAGAACGGGTCGTGCCGCATCGGGGCGAGCGCGTGATCTCCGATCTGCGCAGCCTGGTGGATGCGATCGCCGAGTTCGTAGACCCAGAGGATGGGGAGCCGGATCAGAGGTGGACCGGGAGGGTGCAGATGGGCACCGTCTCGGCATTCGTCCGACGGCTGCACTCTGCCGTCCACCGCCTGGGCCACCTGGTGCGAGCGGGGGAGAGCCGCCGGATCGACCGTACGGCGGCACAGGTCACGGTGGTCGGCATCCAGTCGCTGCACGATCTTGGGCAGCGATTCGTGGTCGGCGCCCTGCTGGCCGAGACCTTCGCCGAGAAGGAGCAGACGGGGCAGCGGTTGCCTCTGTCGGTGATCGTTCTGGACGAGCTGAACAAATACGCTCCGCGTGATGGCACCAGCGCCTTGAAGGACATGCTCATCGACATCGCTCAGCGGGGTCGCTCTCTCGGGGTTCTGCTCGTCGGCGCCCAGCAGACTGCATCTCGCGTTGCGCTCGAGGTGATGGAGAACGCCGCCATCAAGGTCGCCGGACGGCTCGACGCCGCCGAAGCCGAACGCGCCGAGTACGGCTGGATGCTCCCATCGACGCGGGCGCGTGCCCGCTTGCTCAAGCCCGGCACCATGGTGCTGTCCCAGCCCGCCATCCCGGTGCCGCTGGTGCTCGAGTTCCCGTTCCCGCCCTGGGCGACTCGCAAGGAAGAGGTCGACGAATCCGGCTCTGACCCGTTCGCCGGGCTGTGAGGGTTCTCCACACCTCCGATTGGCACGTCGGCAAGCGTTTGGGCCGGTACGACCGCGCTGAGGAATATCGCGCCGTGATCGACGAGGTCGTGGCAGTGGCCGATGCAGAGGATGTCGACCTGGTACTGCACTCGGGCGACCTCTTCGACCGGCCGATCCCACCGGTCGAGGCGCTCGACATCGGTCTCGACGGTCTCGTCCGGCTGACGGGCGCCGGACGCCGACCGGTGGTGGTGATCGCCGGCAACCACGACTCGCCCGGCTTGTTCGAGGCACTGGCGCCTTTCGTGGCGCGTCATGGCATCCATCTGGTGGGTGACATCAAGCGACCCGACGAGGGCGGCGTCCTCGATCTCCAAACCGCTTCGGGCCGTGCGGTCGTCAGTTGTTTCCCGTTTCTGCGCGAGGGCCGCGCCTTCCATGCGTGGGAGAAGATCGACGAGCACTACAAGAAGTACGCCGATCGGCTCCGCGCCATCTCGGAGGCCTATGCGGCGCATGCCGAGCAGGTGGCCGAAGACGATGGCGTCACCCTCCTGGTTGCCCACTTCCTCGTCGGCGGCGCCAGGGTTCACGGCCACGGTGCGCCGCGGGGTGAGCGCGAGCTTCACATGGGCGAGGCATATGCGGCGACGAGCGAGGCAATCCCTCCAGGACCGCAATATGTGGCGCTGGGCCACATCCACGCACCGCAGCCGGTGCCGGGGGCCAAGGTGCCGGCCCAGTACGCCGGCTCGCTGCTCGAACTGGACTTTGGAGAAGCGGGGGAGGAGAAACGAGTCGTCGTGGTGGAGGCGGAACCTGGGCGCCCGGCGACGATCCGGTCGGAGCCGCTCACCGCGGGGCGGCGTCTGGTTCGCGCCAGAGGAAGCTGGCACGACCTGCTGGTTCGTGACGATCTGCGGGAGGCGTACCTCGACCTCACGGTCGAGACGGCGGGTCCGGACGCCACACTCGGCGAGCGGGTGCGTGAGGAGTTCGACTTCGTCGTCAAGGTGCAAGCCGACTATCCCCGGGCCGATGTGGCGGAGGCCGACAGCGAGCACCGTTCGTTGGACGAGCTGTACGCATCCTTTGTCCTCAGCGACACGGGGGTGGCAGCCGACGACCGATTGATGGAGGCGTTTCGCTCCGTGATGGAAGAGGCCGGCTATGCGGCCACTTGAGCTGACGGTCCGCAACTTTCGGTCGTACTTCGGTGACGGACACGTCTTCGACTTCCGCGATCGTGGATTGGTAGGCGTGGTCGGCCCCATCGGCAGCGGCAAGTCGTCTTTGCTCGATGCCGTGTCCTTTGCCCTCTACGGGAAGACCGCGACCGCAGGTGCCAACACCAAGTCATTGATCCACCAGCGCACCGCCGACGGAGCAGTCATGCTGCGCTTCGAAGTCGAGGGCGAGGTTTGGGAGGTCGTCCGATCTCTGCGTCGCAAAGGAGCAAGCCAGCATGCGCTCTACCGCTACGAGACGGACACGCCCGAGGCGGAGCCGGTGGATCGCATCACCCTCGAGGGCGATGTCAACGAGAGGATCGCCGACCTGCTCGGATTGGACTATGACGCCTTTGGTCGCTCGGTCCTGCTGGCCCAAGGTCGCTTTGCCGAATTCCTCAAGTCGCGTCCCGCTGAGCGCGATGCGGTGCTCAAAGGCGTGTTCGGCCACGACAAGATCGACACGATGCGCCAGATCGCCAAGCAGAGAGTGGAAGCGATCGCCCAGGACCTCGCCCACCTGACCGTCCGCACCGAGCAACTCGAGCGGGTCGCCGTCAGGCTGGCCGAAGCAAGGGAGGCGCTCGATGGCGCCGAGCGGCGGGTGGCGGCGCTCCGCAAGATCGAACCCCGGCTGGAGGAGCTGAACACCCGCATCGCCGGGGCCGTCGACGGCGGGCAACGAGCCGGGACCAGGTTGGCGGAACTGGAACCGCACACCTCGCGGCTGCCCGAGCCGGCATCGATCGACGCCCTCGTCACCCATGCGGCTGCTCATGCGGAGGAACGGGCCCGACTCGCCGCCGCACTGGAGGAGGCTCAGGCCGATGTGGTGGCGGCCGATGCGGCGCTGGCAGCTGCCGAGGCCGACGGCATGCAGAGAAGCATCGACGAGGCTGCTCAGCTCCTGGCGACGGCCGAGCCGCAGCGTCGGGCCGTGCAGGAGGCGGCAGCCCGTCTCCAGACGAGCCGGCGCCGTCTCGCCGAGCTCGAAGCTCAGCACACCAGGGCGGTCGAGGCGGCCGAGGCAGCCGACCGGCATCTCGAAGAGATGGTCGTCGCGGTGGAGGGGGCGACGCTGGCGATGGAGCAAACCGCGCAGGCGCTTCACGATGCGGAGCATGCCGACATGGCAGCGTCACTCCGGATGGAACTGGCGGCAGGCAAGCCCTGCCCCGTGTGTGATCAGGTGGTGGGCGACGTGCCGGCGCCCGATCCGGCCGCTGACGTCGCTGCGGCCACACGTGCAGCCACCGAGGCTCGCACCGCTCGCACCGGTGCGGAAGCGGCACACACCGCGGCGGCGGCGGCCGCATCCGCCGCAGGCAGCGAGCGAGATGCGCTCGAGGCCTCGGTGGTCGCCGCTCGCGGCGAAATGGTCCGCCTGCAGCAAGATCACGCTGCGGCACACGACACCTTGTCAGCGACCATGGATCGAATCGTCGCAACGTTGGGCGAGGGTGATCCGGCCGCCCTCCTGGATGCTTTGCGCCGCCAAATGACTGGTCTCACGAGCCGCATCGCCGAGGCGCGTCGGCACGTCGATCAGGTACGGGCGTCGCACGATCAGGCAATACGGGACGAGCAAGCGGTGGGGAAGCGCCTTGCTGCGTTGCGGATCGAGCTCGCCGACCTTGCGGCGAGGGTTGGCGCCAACATCGTTGTCGAGTCTGAGGACGCCACCGCCATCGGCCGGGCCGCGGCAGAGGTGCTCGAGGCGTGGAACGCCCACGTCAGGGAGCTGCAGACCGTGATGAACGACGCCAAGATCGAGCAGCGCTCCGCCGAGGAGGAACGAGCAGTCCTTCTCGGGGATGCCGGCGTCACCGGGGACTTCGGATCGGCGCTGGGGGCGGCGCAAGCCACCGCCGAGCACCTCTCCGAGCGGGTTCGCCGCGACGCCGCCGAGATCGACGCTTCCGAAGACCTGTTTGCCGAACAGGCTCGGCTCGAGGCCGAGCACGGCCGCTACGACCGTCTTGTCGCCGATCTCACCAATGCGCGGTTCGTACGGTTCCTCCTCGATGACGAGCGCACCAGGCTGGGTCACCTGGGCAGCGAGCATTTCCAGCGGCTCTCCTCCGGCCGGTATCGGTTCACCGACGACGGCACGTTCGCCATCGTCGATCTCACAGCCGCCGACGCGGTGCGCAAGTCGGCCAGCCTGTCAGGCGGCGAGACGTTCTTGGCCTCGCTGGCTCTGGCCCTCTCCCTGGCCGAGATGGTCATGCGAACGGGCGGGCGGCTGGACGCCTTCTTCCTCGACGAGGGTTTTGGATCGCTCGATCCCGAACACCTGGATCTGGCGATGGAGGGCATCGAAGCGCTGGTGGCGGGCACGTCGGACCGGCTCGTCGTGGTCGTCAGCCACGTGCCGGAGCTGCGCCACCGTATCGAGGACCTCATCGTGCTCGACCGCGACCCGGCGACGGGCGACACGCGGGTGCTACAGCGCTGATCGGGCGACTCGGTTGCGCCGCCCTCACTTGAGGAGCAACGTCTCGATTCTCCGTCCGGCGACGGCCAGTCCGACCATCACCATTCCCAGCAGGAATGCCACGTGCGCCACGATGCTGGCGTCGAGCACTCCCAGGGTGAAAGCCCGAATCAGATCGACGGCGTGGTAGAGCGGGGACAGACGCGCCACCCACTGCAACCAATCTGGAGAGATCTCCAGCGGATAGAAGGTCGCAGAGAACAGGAACATCGGCATCGTGACAAGCGTGAGGAGGTCGAAATCCTGCCACGAGCGCATGTACGTGGTGGCCGCCGTGCCCACGGCGCCGAACGCCAACCCGGTGAGCATCGCCGCCGGCAACGCCATCAGTCCCCACCACGACTCGACGACGCCCATCACCGCCATGACGATGAGAAACGCCAACGAGTACAGGGCGCCACGCATCTGCGACCACGTGATCTCGCCGATCGCGATCTCCTGCGGTGTCACCGGCGTGGCGAGCACGCCGTCGTAGATCCTGGCGTACTTCAGTTTGAAGAAGATGCCGAATGACTCGAACACTGGTCCATTCATGGCAGACGCTCCGAGGAGGGCGGGGGCCACGAAGGCCACGTAGGAGACGACGGTTCCGTCCGGCAACCTGATGTCACCCACCAATTGCCCGAGCCCGACACTCACGGAGAACAAATAGAAGACCGGCTCGAAGAAGCCGGACACCAGCACTCCCCACATCTGGCGGTAGACGAGCAGGTTGCGCTCGATCAACGTGGCAGCGCGCTTGGAAGCGAACCGAACCGGCAGCACGCGCGGCAACCACGTCTGGGTCGTCACGTGCTCAACCGATCGCCCAGCCGGCGAGAGGCTAGGATCGTGCCGCCGACCGCAAACACGATCAGGACCGTGATGTGGGCTGCGGGGTTCCAGGCGGGTGCAGTCGCCAATGCGGCAGCTCGGGTGAGCTCGACACCATGCCAGAGCGGCGTGATGTAGGCGATGGGCTGCATCAACTCGGGCAATTGGGTGATGGGGAAGAACGTGCCCGAGAACAGGAACATCGGCACGATGGCGAACCGGAAGAGCGAGACCAACCCGTTCTCTCGCTCCAGGCTCGCCGTGTAGGCGGTCACGGGAGCGGCGAAGGCCAAGCCGGTGAGCGCAGCGGGGATCGAGGCGAGCAGCGCCGCCGGAACGTCGAGCGCTCCGAAGGCCGCGGCGATGAGCCCGTAGACGGCCGTGGCGAAGCCGACGCGGACGGTGACGAACGAGATGTGACCAACGACGAGATCGGGCACCTCGACCGGGGTGGCGAGGGCTGCGTCGTAGGTCTTGAGCCACTTGACTCCCGCCATGACAGGCCACGAGCTGTCGCCCGCGGCGGTTTGCATGGCCGTCGCCGCCATCAACCCCGGTGCCAAGAACTCGAGGTACGTGAACCCCTCGAGCGAGGCTTGGCCGTTGCCCTGATCGACCAGAGTGCCGAGACCGAGCCCCATCGCGGCGAGGAACATGATCGGATTGAGGAACGTCGAGATCACCGAGCCCCGCCAGACATGGCGGTAGACACGGGCGCGGGTCTCGAAGAACCGCAGAGCGCCGCGGGCTGTCATCAGTCCGCCAAGGATCGCCCGGTGAGACGCAGGAACACGTCTTCCAGGCTGCTGCGGCGTTCGACGACGGTCTCCGGTTGCAGTCCGCGGGCGTGAACCTCCGCTGTCGTGCCGTCGGCGTCGTCGGTGTACAGAAGCACTCGATCAGGGAGAACCTCGAGCCGCTTCGACGTGCCCTCCAGCCGATCGAGCATGCGCTCCTGCTCACCGACCGGGAACCGTAGCTCGACGACCTCGCGCGGGCTGTGGCGCTCGATCAGCTCTCGGGGAGATCCTTCTGCAACGATCCCCCCCCTGTCCATGATCACGAGCCGGTCGCACAGTTGCTCTGCCTCTTCCATGTAGTGAGTTGTGATGATCAGGGTGACGCCGTCCTGCTTGAGTCGGTAGAGCCGGTCCCACAGCAGGTGGCGGGCCTGCGGGTCGAGACCCGTGGTGGGCTCATCCAGCAGCAGCAGGTCCGGTTTGTTGATGAGCGCTCGAGCGATGGTGAGCCGGCGTTTCATCCCACCGGAGAGCGAGTCGACTCTGGCATGCTCGCGGGTCTCGAGCTGGGCGAATTCGAGCAACTCTTGGATCCGCCGGCGAATCACGGGCCGGGGGAGATCGAAGTATCTTCCGTAGATCATCAGGTTCTCGCCGACGGGCAGCTCGGTGTCCAGGTTGTCTTCCTGCGGTACGACGCCGAGGCGGGCGCGGATGTCCGCACCGTGGGTTTCCGGATCCATCCCGAGCACGGAGAGCTCGCCCTCGCTGCGCGGAGACACGGCTCCGATCATGCGCATCGTCGAACTCTTCCCGGCACCGTTGGGGCCGAGGAACCCGAATGCCTCGCCGGTGTGCACGTCGAAGTCGATCGCATCGACTGCCGTGAAGTCGTCGAAGCGTTTGGTCAGGCGCCGGGCGCGAACGAGTGCGTTCTGCATGGGACGGAGCACACTACCGGGCCACTGTGACACGCTTGGCAAGCGTGACGCCTGGGTGGACTGGTACGGTCCCGGCGCATGGGACCTCTCACCGGACTCCGCATCGTCGAGATCGAGGCGATTGGGCCCGTGCCGTTCTGTGCGATGCTGCTCGGAGACCTCGGCGCCGACATCATCCGCATCGACCGGCCGGGAGGGTCGAGCGATCCGCTCCGGACGCTGATGGGGCGCAACCGGCGCTCCGTGGCGATCGACCTGAAGCAGCCGGAAGGCGCCCAGGTTGCGCTGCGAATCCTCGCGACCGCCGACGTTCTGCTCGAGGGCATGCGCCCCGGCGTCATGGAGCGGTTGGGTCTCGGGCCGGAGGTGTGCCTGACCGCCAACCCGGCGCTCGTGTACGGCCGGATGACCGGCTGGGGCCAGGATGGCCCCTGGGCCGCCCAGGCTGGTCACGACATCGCCTACATCGCGCTGACCGGAGCGCTGCACGCCGTTGGCGAGGCGGATGCGCCACCCCCGCCGCCCCTCAACCTGTTCGGCGATTTCGGTGGAGGGTCGCTGTACCTGGCCATGGGCGTCCTTGCTGCCCTGTTCGAGCGGACGTCATCCGGAAAGGGGCAAGTCGTCGACGCCGCCATGGTCGACGGCGCCGCCTCGCTGATGTCGATGACGTACGAGATGAAGGCTGCGGGGATGTGGCGCGACGAACGGCAGGCGAACCTCCTGGACGGTGGTGCTCCGTTCTATCGGTGCTATCCCACGTCCGACGGCGGCTACATGGCAGTCGGCGCCATCGAGCCGCAGTTCTACGCAGAGCTGCTCGCCCGGTTGGAGCTGGACCCGGCAACGCTCCCCTCCCAATGGGATCGGAGCGGGTGGTCGCGGCTCCATACCGTGTTCGCCGACCGCTTTGCGGCGAGAACCCGCAAGGCCTGGGAAGAGGTCTTTGCCGGCTCGGATGCGTGTGTTGCCCCCGTGTTGACGATGGAAGAGGCACCCCGCCACCCCCACATCGCCTCCAGAGGCACCTTTCTCGGCGATCCGGCGATGTCACGTCCCGGGCCGGCGCCGCGGTTCGACCGTACGCCGCCGTCGCCGGAAGCCTCCGCTGCCCCCCGCCCCGGCGCCCACACGATCGAGCTCCTGCGGGAGGCGGGATATGCGGACGCCGGCATCGCCGATCTCGTGTCGCGTCACGTCGTTGCAGAAGCCGTCGTGCGGGACGCATGAGGAGCGAACGGCACCGTTGCCGGGAAATGGCAGGGGACCAAGCCCGCAGCACCAGCCATAATGGCTGCCACACGACAACTGCGGGTTGCCGCAATACCCGCTGGAGAGGTCCATGAGAGCCATTGTCGTCGGGGCCGGGGGCACAACGAGAGAGCTGCTACGCCGTCTGGGTGAGCTCTGGGATGTGTCGGTCATCGACACCGATCCGCACCGATTCGCCGCCGCGGAAGGCATCCGCAAGTTCGATGCCATCGTTGGCGACGGGTCGAGCGCGCTCATCTTGCGTCGGGCGGGCATCGACGACGCCGATGCGCTCGTCGCGGCGTCGGACGACGACGATCTCAACCTGGAGGCGGTGAAGCTCGCTCAAGCGGCCGGGCTGCTGCGGGTCGTGGCCGTGGCGGCAGATCCCGACCGCCTGGCCGACTACCGGGCGCTCGACGTGCCGGTGTTCGCCCCCCATCAGCTCACGGCACGGCACGTCGAGGTGCTGTTGGAGCCGAGACGGGTGGCATCGACCGCATTCGCCCAGGGCAAGGCCGAGGCCATCGAGTTCGTGGTGGCTCCCGACTCGCCCGTGCGGGGCAAGCGGCTCCGCTCTCTCCACTCGAAGACATGGGTCGTCGCCGCCGTCCTGCGCGACAACGAGTTGATCATCCCCCAAGGCTCGACGAGGTTCGAGGCCGGTGACCGAGTCACGGTCGTCGGGGCGGCGGCCGACTACGCAGGCATCGTCAACACCTTCACCTCGGGAGAGTCGCGCTTTCCGCTCAACTTCGGCCGCAAGGTGGCGGTGGTGCTCGATACCGAGCGGGACCTCGAGACCTCGGTGGCGGAAGCCACGAGCTTGGTCCGTAACTCGCGGGCCGAAGAGCTGATGGTGGTTCACCGCGACCTGGTCGCCGAGCGTGACATCACGCGAGTCGAGGCGGTGGAGCAGCTCCTCGAGCAGCTCGAAGCCAAGGCAGACGGGGTGGCGGTCGATGTTCGCCCCGTCACGGGTCCGCTCCAGGCCGCTCTCGTCCGGCTCGCAGAGGACGAGAGCATCGGTGCGATCGCCGTTCCCGCCCCTGCTCCGGGACGCTGGTTTGGCCGGCTCCGCGTCACGCGGGCCGTCAACCTCTACGGCAAGGCCCGCATCCCGGTGCTGTTGTGCCGGAGCCGGCATCCGTATTCGAGCATCCTCGTGCCGGCCCGGCGCACCGTGTCAGGCGAAACCGCCGGCCGCTCGGCCATCGACCTCGCCCACACGTCTGGGGCGACCCTCGTCGGTGTCTCGGTGGTACCGCCGACCTTCGTGAGCGGTGTCGAAGCCGTGGAGGACGCCCGGATCTCGGCTGCCTGGCTGCGGGAGGAGGCTGCCGTGCAGGGTGTACACGTCCGACGCCGGGTACGGCGTGGCAACCCGGTGCGGGTCATCGACGAGCTCTCCGCCGGGGCGAGCCTTCTCGTCCTCACCATGCCTGAGCTTCCCATGGTTCCGTGGCGCCTCGGGATCACAGGGCATCTCGTCCAGCGAGTGCACAGCTCGGTCCTCCTCGTGCCGACGCCGGAATGAACGGCGCCCTGCTGCTGGCCGCCGAAGGCTCCGAGGCACTCCCCGGGGCGACGACGCTCATCCTGATCGGAGCCGGCGCTTTCTTTCTCCCGCTGATCGCACGCCGGGTCGGTCTCCCGGCGGTCGTGCTCGAGATCCTGTTCGGTCTCGCCATCGGTCCCGAGCTGCTCGACATCGTTCGAAGGGGCACCAACGACTTCCAGTTCATCGAGCTCCTCGCCGCCCTCGGGTTGTTGCTCCTCATGTTCCTGGCCGGCTTCGAGATCGACTTCGAGCGGCTGGAACGCCAGGGGGCCAAACCGGTGGTGCTCGGACTCGTCATCTTCGGTCTGTTCGTGACCGCGATGTGGTTCGGGTTCGGGCTCCTCACGCTCGACAGCACCGACCAGAGAATCTTCCTCACGCTGCTGACGTCGGCGGCGTCGCTCGGCATCGTGATACCCGCGTTACGCGCCACCCGGCGATCGTCGACGCCGCTCGGGCAGATCACGATCGTCATTGGCGTCATCGCCGAGTTCCTGTCGGCTGCCGCCATCGTGATCTTCGGTGTCGTGCACCAGACCGGTTTCACCTGGAGCCTTCTCAAGGTGCCGGGCCTCTTTGCCATCCTCGCCATCATCCTCGTGGTCGTCCGCCGGATGGCGTGGTGGTTCCCCGAGCGCTTCGAGCGACTGTTCACCACCCACGACCCGGACGAGCTCGGCATCAGGGCGAGCCTGGCGCTCCTGCTCGTGTTCGTCGGCATCTCAGAGGCGCTGCAGGTGGAAGCCATCCTCGGCGCGTTTCTGGCCGGAGCGGCGTTTGCTTTCGTGTTCCGCAACTCCGGCGATCTGGAGACACGGTTGGGCGGCTTTGCGTACGGCTTCTTCATCCCGATCTTCTTCATCGCCGTTGGAGTGAATTTCCCGCTCTCGGTGCTCCAGGACACCGACGTGCTGACACGGGCCGTGCTGCTGATCGGCATCGCCGTCGTCGGAAAGCTGATCCCGTCGCTCCTTCTGCAGATCCGTGGGTTCACATTCCGCGAGTCGGTGGCCTCAGGCGTGCTACTCGCCGGACAGCTGAGCGTGATCATCGCCCTCGCCGAGTACGGCAAGAACGAGCTGGGGCTCATCGACGACGGTCTCGAGGCCGGTGCCATCCTCCTCGTCGGCGTGACTGCGATCTTCTCGCCGATCGTGTTCAAACTCCTGCTGCCGCCTCTCGACATCGCCGACGAGCAACCGTCACTCCAAGACGGATACGCTCAGTAGGCTCTCGCTCCCGCCACGACGAGGAGCGCCAATGGAGTTCGGACTTCTGCTGAGCCAGTTCACCGATCGGTGGGACGACGTGGAGGGAGACGCCCGTCTCGCGGAGAATGCCGGCCTCGATTCCGTGTGGCTCGTCGACCACCTCCTCGACGTCGCCAGTGCGGAACGCCCGGTGTTCGAGGCATGGGCGGCGCTGGCCTACCTGGCGGGGATCACCGAAAGGGTTCGGCTCGGGCATCTCGTCAACTGTGTCTCGTTTCGCAATGTCGGGCTGATGGCGAAGATGGCAGCGACGACCGACCATGCCTCGAACGGGCGACTCGACCTCGGTCTCGGCGCCGGGTGGTACGAAGCCGAGTACCGGGCGTTCGGCTATCTGTATGGAAGCGGTGGTGATCGGCGGCGGGCGTTCGAGGCGTACGTGGAAGCACTCATCGAGCTGTTTGCGGGCGGTCCTGTGACGTTCGATCGCGAGGGTGTCGTGCTCGACGGCGCCGTGTGCAATCCGCCGCCCCTGCAGCAGCCACATCCCCCGATCGTCGTCGGGGCGTCCCGGCCGCACATGCTCGAAGCGACCGGACGTTTCGCCGACGTGTGGAACTGTCCCGCCCGCCTGCTGGACCGGCTCGAGGAACCGCAGGGCGTCGTGCTGGCGGCGGCCAACGGCAGGCCGGTGCGCACGACCATCCAGGTGCCGGTGGCCGTCGGGCGCACCGCAGAGGAAGCTGCGGCGGCTCGCCAGGTCGGGTCGACGCACCTGGCCTGGATGGGGGACCTCGATCAGATCGGCATCGTGGGCACCGTCGACGAGGCCGAGGAGCGAGTGCGGGCCTATGCGGACCGCGGTGTGTCCGGGTTGATGGCGGTGGTCCCCGGTTCCCGGATGCGTCCCGACTTCATCGCTGCCTATGGAGAGCTGGCGGCGCGGTTCAAGAACGCGTAGACGCCGAGTCGAGCAGCGGCGTCGTCGGCGCCTGCCGCACGGCAAAGGTATTGATCGCCAGCACCACGAGGAATGCTCCAACGCAGAGCGCGATCGAAACGGCAATCGCCTCGTCCGGGGAACCCAGCTCGGTCGACTCGACACCGCCGGGCCAAGGCCACAGCACTCGCAACGAGCCGGCCATGAGCCCGATGAGCATCGCCATCACGGTGTCGTAGTACCTGTCGAGGGCCCAGTGGAGCACTTGCGAGAAGAGGGCGAGGCCCACGATCGCACCGAGCACGAACACGCCGAGATCGACGAGATCGCGGTCGTTGACCGCAGACAGGACCGGCGTGTACATCCCAAGCAGCACCAGGATGAACGAGCCGCTGATGCCCGGGAGGATCATCGCCCAGATGGCGACGGCCCCGGCTCCAAGGAAAGCCAGTCGGGCCGGCTCAGCGACCTGCGCCACTGCATCCTCGGTGGCTCCCCCTCTGAGCCCGAGCGCCACGAAGACCACCACTGCGGTGAGGGCTGCGACGGCCAGGCGTTTCGGGTCGCGGCGTTGGACCAACGACCAGGCGACGACCGCCGACCCCGCGACCAATCCCAGGAACAGCGCCGCCATCTGAATCGGGCGCTCCTCGAGTTGGCGCTCGAGCACGCCCGCAAGCGTGAGGATGGCCAGCACGATCCCGAGGAGCAGTGGCAGGAGCAGGGCCCAATCGACGCGCCGTAACCACTCTCCCGTGCGTTGCCACTTGAACGTGGCCACGGCGCCGAGCGCAGAGCTTCCTGCCTTGATCGAGGCCACGAGCCGGCGGTAGATGCCGAGCACCAGCGCAATCGTCCCGCCGGAGACCCCGGGGACGATGTCGGCGGCCCCCATGAGGAAGCCACGCACGATGTTCGTGGGGACCTGGCGCACGGGCGTACTGTACCGTCGCTCCGGCAAGCCCAGGCACCAGCCTTCGAGAGGAGATCCAGATCGTGCGAGCCGTTGTTCAGCGTGTGAGCGAGGCTGCCGTCACCGTCGACGGGGCCGTCGTGGGTGCGATCCGAGGCGGCTTGCTGGCCTTGGTGGGCGTTGCGCATGGTGACGGTGAGGCGGAGGCCGCGGCGCTGGCGGAAAAGATCGTCGGGCTGCGGATCTTCCCGGACGACGAGGGCCTGATGAACCGGTCGATCGTGGACGTCGGCGGCGCAATCCTGCTGGTCAGCCAGTTCACTCTGCTGGGAAGCGTGCGGCGGGGGAGGAGGCCGTCTTTCACGGAGGCCGGCGATCCCTCGCTCGCGGAGCCGCTCGTCGAACGGCTGGCAGGGATGATCCAGGCCCGGGGGGTCGGCGTCGAGACGGGGACGTTCGGCGCCCACATGGAGGTCTCGCTCGTCAACGACGGGCCGGTGACGCTGGTGCTCGACGTCGCCGACGGCCGCGTGCGGTGAAGCGGTGACCCGTACTGATCATCCAGCTTGCACCTGGCGACGACTAATCGCCGTTTGCCGCCACCCAGGTGCGCCCGGTCTCGCAGAACGTCAGGAAATCACAATGCCGGCACGCGGCGGAAGGTGTTGCGTCGAAGGTGTCGCCTGCAGCCTGAGCCGCGAGCCGGCGGACATTGGCCCGGGCGTCTTCCCTCCACTGCTCGGTGGCCTCCACCGTGACCTCTTGTGCGGGGTCCGTGCCGAAGTAGGCGAACGTGACGATCAGCCGCTCGGGGGGCGGCAGAGCAACCGCACCGGCCTCGACGGCGATGGCGTATGCCTGGAGTTGCACGATCGCTTCGGCCGTGTCACGGCGGCGCCCAGACTTGTAGTCGACGATCTCCCACACGCCCGGCTCGGGTTCATACACCGCATCGATGCGTCCGCGGATGCGGGTGCCGGCCAGTGTCAGGTCGAGCGGCGCCTCGACGAGGATCGGCTTCTCCGCGGCGAAACGTGACGCCAGGAAGACGGAGAAGGGGTCGACGCCTTCTGCGGGGTCGGTATCGCCGGCGGCGTCGGCGAGCTCGACGGGATCCGTCTCGAGGTCGAGGGGAGCCACGCCTTTGTGGTGGAGCTCGATGTGGCGATGCAAGGTCGTGCCGCGCATCAGCCATGGCGAGGGACGGCGCGGCAGCCGGTCGATCTCGCTCCAGTAGAAGCGCTGCGGGCAGCTCGCCAGCGTGACGAGGCCGGTGACCGACGTTGCGGGACCGGGGGGTTCGGGTGGCGGTGGTGGCTCCGGCAGCTGATCGAGCATGAGCTCGAGCTGGCGACGATGGTCATCGAACATTCGCTCGTCCTCCGCCCTTCGTGCGGGCCATTCCGGGTCGGCCAGCGTCGCCCGCAAAGCGGCCCGCCATCCGCCGGCAAAGTGTGGGTCGGGAGATTCCGCAACACCAGGTCGGTCGATCGGCGCCTCACCGGGGTCGTCGCACCATTCCACCACCTCGCAGTGGGGCTGGCGCCGCACCAGGTCGAGCAACTCGCTCGGCTCCTTCGGCCGTAGTCCCTCGTACCAGGCGGCACCTGTCATGATGAGACGGCGGCGGGCCCGAGTCACCGCAACGTATGCCGTCCGCCGTTCCTGGGCGACGTGGCGCAGTCGGAGGATCTCCTTGCGCTCTTTCTCGTCCGTGTCGAGCGCCGGCAGGTGTGCGGAGTCGAGACGCAACTCGTACGGCAGCCACTTGGGGCTCGATTGTGGGTCGTCGAATCCCTGGCTGCGGGCCGGAAAGGTGCCTTTGGCGAGGGCCGGCATGAAGACCGTGTGCCACTCGAGACCCTTGGCGCGATGAACCGTCAGCAACGACACCGCATCCTGACTTCCAACCCGGGCCGTGTCGAGCTCGTCGGACGTTCGATCCTCCTCCAACAGTTCGAGATAGCCGAGGAAGCCTTCCAGCGAGGGTCGGCCGGCGAGCGGGCTCCAGTCCTCGACGAGGTCGAGGAAGCGATACAGGTTGAGCCGGGCCGACAGGGCGGCTGCGGGCTGCATGGCCTCGATCTCCGCCCAGCCATCGACAGCATCGACGATGCGGCGGACGAGCTCGACCAGCGTCGCACCCTGTGCGTCGCTGAGCAGCGTGCGGTAGGTGGCACGGAACTCGCCCAACCGCTGCCGCGCCACGTCGGACAACCCGGGGACGTCCGGAAGGCGGTCGATCGCCTCGAGCAGCGGGTAGTCGAGAACGACCTCG
Source organism: Acidimicrobiia bacterium (assembly GCA_965216945.1). GTDB lineage: Bacteria > Actinomycetota > Acidimicrobiia > Spongiisociales > UBA5794 > DATHZQ01. Next base: position 3,178,980 of record CBDCGU010000003.1, read on the forward strand.
TCGGCCTCACGAGTGGTGCGCCTCACCCAGGTGGCAAGCGGTGCGAGATCGCCGAGACCCAGCCGGTACCGTGCGCCCAGCAGGATGCGGGCCAGTGCGACGCTGTCATCCGGGTGGCCGAGGACCCGCAGCCAGGCGTGGACGTCGGCGACCTCTGGAACGCTCAGCAGCCCGCCGAGTGACGCCACCTCGAGCGGCACCTCGGCCTGATGCAACGCATCACGGACCAGGGCGATCTGGCGGTTCTTGCGAAACAGGATCGCCATGTCGCTCCAGGCGACACCCTCGTCGTCGTGGAGTCTGCGCACCTCGCCCGCGACCCAGGTGGCTTCTTGCCAGGCCGTGCGGAACCAGGCGCAGGAGACGTGGTCGTCGATCTGCCCGGCGGGGCGGAGCCGGTCGATCGGGGTCGCTCCATGCAACTCCGTGCGAACGGCGTTGGCCACGGCGAGAATCGTCGGACCCGACCGGCGATTCAGTGTCAACGGCAACGTTGCGGCTGGTGTGTCCCGCACGGTGGGGAAGTGGTTGGGGAAGCCGGCGAAGTTCTCCAGCGACGCACCGCGCCACTCGTAGATCGTCTGGTCGTGATCGCCGACCGCCGTGACGGGGAATCCGGAATCGAAGATGCAGCGCAGCAACTCGCGCTGTGCCGGATCGGTGTCCTGGTATTCGTCGAGCACGACGATCTCGTAGCGGCTGCGGATTCGGGCGGCGAGCTCCGGGTGCCCTGCGACGATCTGGTGAGCGAGGTGAATCAGGTCGCCGTAGTCGACGACGCCGACGCTCCGCTTGCGGGCTCGGTACCGCTGTAACAGGTGAGCCAGCTCGATGCGGCGCGGCCACGGATCCGGTGCTTCGATGGGGGCCGCCGCCAGGACGGCCTCCGGCTCCAGCAGGTTGCCGGCGATCTGACCATGCAGTGTCGCGGCCTCGTCGATACGCCACGGCAGCGCGGTCAGGTCGAGGTGATCGAAGCCGCCGGCCCCGACGCTCTCGTGCAGCAACTGGCGCACGTACCCCGGCCCGACCACCTGGAGATCGCGCTCGATCCCCACGACTGGGCCGAACTCCGTCACGATGCGAAGCGCAAAGCCGTGATAGGTCGTCACCTCCACCTCGCGGCCGTCGGCCGCAAGCGTTCGCAACTCGCCACGGAGTCGGTCGGCCAGCTCCTCCGCCGCCTTGTTGGTGAAGGTGATTCCGAGCGCCGCCTCGGGCTCCAGGCCGCCATCGATGGCAGCTGCGAGCCGGGCGACGATCGTCGTGGTCTTCCCGGTTCCGGCCCCGGCGGCCACACGCAGCGGTTCGAGCGGATGGCGGACGATGGCCTGTTGCTCCTCGGTGAGGACGATGGTCGGCGTCGTCATGTCGCAAATCCCTCCGCGCCCTCGGGTTGTGCAGGACACACGGTGCGTACGGGGCACCGTTCGCAGGCCGCAGACGGGAGCGGTGTCCAGTCTTCGGCGCAGATGCCCTCGGCGGCGGCGGCCAGCCTCCGGCTCACGTCGTCGAGGTTTGCGGTGTCGAAAGCGCGAACGCTGACCGAACGCTGAGCCCGGCTTGCGTAGGGATACCAGAACTCCGCCGCCACGGGGATGCCGAGGGTCGACAGGACCGGATCATCGGCGCTCGCCAGCAGGTAGAAGCCCAGTTGAAGCGACTCTGCCGCCGTTGCCTTGGTCATCACCGTCGAGCCGGTCTTGTAGTCGACGATACGCAGCGCACCGTCCCGGCCTTCGACACGATCGATGTAGCCCACCCAAGGGGTACCACCGATCTCGGCAGACACCTCGTGCTCCACCGCCACCACTGCGCCCGCCCCCGGCCACCGTTCGTAGAGCGACTCGAGGGTCACCGCCGCACGCCGCAGCCAGGCCTCCGCAAACGGATCGCCGCCGAACTCATCCGCATCGAAACGGTCCAGCAGAGCCGTCAGCGCCTCCCGGAGCGTTCCGTGCGGCTGCGCAGCCTCGAGGGCCGCACGTTCGGTGGTTTCGAGCACTCCGTGCACCAACCTGCCCATCGCGGCATGGGGGCCCGCAGCGTTGCCGATGCCGAGCCGCCGGCTCAGGGCATACCGGCGCGGGCATTCGGTGTATGCGTCGGCTTGGGTGGGCGACAGCTTCGGCGTCGGTCCGATCAACCCGTGGTCCGGTCCGCGGGGCCGGATGCCGGCGAACGACCAAGGATCCCGCATGCGCCAGCGAGGTCCCCGGGCCAGCACGTCGATCGCAGCGAGCCGCTGCACCTCGCTGCGAGTGGGATCCGACGCCCGGCGTCGGAGCGTCGCCTCCGCCTCGGCAGCGGTGACGGGTTGGCGGTCGAGCTGCGGGGACGTGGCCGCCGCCTCGACCGTCGCCGTTCCGGCAACGAGGGCCAGGAAGCGAGACGGCACGCCCCGGCCCTCCTCGAACCCCGTCGATGTCGCCGTCCACACGACACGCTGCGCCGCTCTGGTCATCGCGGTGTAGGCCAGCCGGCGTTCTTCCTGGAGTCGAAAGCGGCGATAGGCGGCCGGCTCGTGTGGCACGTCCGGCAGAAGATGGCGAACGCCGAGGAGGGAGTCGCGCAGACGCAAGTCGGGGAAGACCCCTTCGACGGCGTCGGCGATGAAGACGACGTCGAACTCGAGGCCCTTGGCCTGGTGGAGTGTGGTGACCGTCAAGCGGTCGTCGTCCGGGAGCCGGTAGCTGAGCAGCGGGCGGGCTTCGAACTCCTCGTCGACGACAAGTCGCTGGTACTCAGCCAGCGTCCCGTGCGGGTTGCGTTCGTTCCACCGGCCGAGCACCTGGCTCAGCGAAGCCCAAGCGGCCCGCTCGCTCGCTCGACCCGGGTCCGTGGCGACGATGGCGAGTTGGGGCAAGGACGACCACACACGCCACACGCCTTCGGTGGCGGTGGCGGTCATTGCCCACGACGGGTCTTCGACGAGTTCGGCCAGCGCCACCAGCGATGGTCGGCCGGCTGCAAGAGCTCGAGTGAGGCTGGATCCCTTGCGAGCCCCCGTGCGCTCGATGTCGCGGAGCGTCCCCAACGGCATGGCGAACCACGGGCCCAGGAGTATGCGGCGCAGGGCGCGGACTGCCTCGAATTCGTCGCCGCACGTGGCGGCCACCAGGTCCAGCACGAACCGGGCGGCAGGTTGCTCCGCCAGCCGGGAGGCAGGTGGGTCGTGGGCGATGCGCAGCCGGTGGAGCGTGCGTGACAGTTCGGGCAGCAGTCTCCGCTTGCTGCGCACGAACACGGCCATCCTGGAATAGGGCACGCCGTGTTCGAGATGGAGGCGGAGCGTCTCACCGCCGATCCACTCCGCTTCTGCCGTCTGCTGCTCGAAGATGTGAACGTCGACACGGCCGTCACCGGGTGCCGGGGTCACGGTGCCGGCGGCTCCGGGGAGGTCGCGGGACGTCACCCGTACCGCAGCTTCGAGGATGGCTGCCGGGGTCCGGAACGACGTGGTCAGCACGATCCGTCTCGCCGGACCGCCTGCCCGGTTGCGGAACACGCTCGGGAAACGGTCCACGTTCTGGACGGCCGCGCCACGAAAGCTGTAGATCGACTGGTACGGATCGGCGGCAACGGTGAGGTTGCGATCCGGGCCTGTCAGGGCTGCAAGCAGGCGCACTTGCGCCTCGGTGGTGTCCTGGTACTCGTCGACGAGCACGTACCGATGCGGCGTCACCGGCCGGGGTGCGGCCTCTGCGATGAATGCCGCCTCCGAGAGCAGGGTTCCATAGTCGATGCGTCCGCGGTGTCGCAGCTCGGCTCGATAGCTCTCGACGAAGGCCGGGAGGCCCCGCCAGTCGTCGCGCGTTTGTGCAATGGCGGCGATGTCGACCGGTTCCAGCATCTGCTCGCTCGCCCTGAGGAGGAAGTCGGTCACCTCTTCCGCAAACGTCGTTGTGCGCAACAGCCCGCGAAAGGCCGGCGACCAAATGTCGGGCGGCGATGCGCTCAGCAGCTCGCGAACGAGTGCGGCTTGCTCCGGTCCCGTCAGGATCTGCGGAGGGTCCGTCCAGCCGCGACGCGTGGCGTGACGTTCGACGATGCCGGCGGCCAGCGAGTGGAAGGTCGCCGTCGCCACAGGAGGTGCCGAGCCCGGCACGGCTACACGCATGCGCTCCTCCAGATCGGCTACGCCGCGCCGTCCAAAGGAGAGGGCGATCACATGCTCGGCCGGCACGGCCCGGTCGGTGACCAGGTGACGGGCACGGCGGACCAGGAACTCGGTCTTGCCCGTCCCCGGCCCGCCTACCACGATCTGCGGCCCGTCGACATCCAAGAGAGCGGCGTCCCAGCCCTCGGGGTCGATCCGCAGCTCGTCGACTGCAGCGGTTGCCGGCTCGCTCACCATGCGCTCACGGTATCGCACTGGTATGACACGGACCTGAGCGTCTCAGATGTCGGAGACGTCCAGGGCATCGAGGAGCGCTTGTAACCGCGCTTCGACGGCGGCAACCCGCTCGCTCAAGTGGTCGATCCGGCTGGGTTCGGGTGTGACGGCGGCGGGGGAGGGAGCGGCGGGCTCCGCTGCCGGGGGAGCGCCCGCATCGAGAGCCCGCTCCGTCGTGATCACGTCCCGCCACCGGTTCTCCTTCTGGCCGGGGTGGCGTGGCAGCTCCTCGACCAACCCGGCTTTGCGCAGATCGTCGAGGCGCCGCTCGACGTCGGCCAGGTCGACGAACTCCGCGTACCGGCCGGTGCGCTGGCGGAGCTCGCCTGGTGTCTGCGGACCGCGGAGGAGGAGCACTGCCAGCAGGGCGACGCGATGATGGTCGAGCTCCAGCACGATGTCGGCGGCGTGCTTGTACTTGACCACGCGGTCGCCGGGCCGGTGCACCATCTTGGCAAGCCCCCGGTCGGCGAGGCGGCGCAGCGTTTGGGACACGGTCGTCTCGTCGTAGGCGACGACGGGGCTGCGGTTGGAGACCTGGTTGCAGGCCACACGAACCCCGTTGAGCGACATGGGGTACTGGTCGGGTGTGGTCATCGCCTTCTCGATGAGACACCCGAGTACCCGAGCCTCTTCGGCGTCGAGCGGGAACAGATCGTGATCCATCGGCGGCAACCTACCGGATCCTGTCACGCCGTCGGCTACAGACCCACCTCCTCGAGCCACGCAGCGGCGATTTGCGTGGCGTCGCGCTGCTCGACGAGGAACTGCCGGTTCAGCTCGGTGAGTGCGCTGGTCGTGATCTTCGAGCTGATCGTGTTGATGCGGTCGACGAAGTCGTCGCCGTAGCTGTCGACGAGCTCCGTCCGGACGACCGGGACCACATTCTCGGCAGGCTGGAGTCCCCGGTCGTCTTCGAGTTGGACGAGACCCGGGTCGAAGATGAGCGTCGAGAAGAACAGACCAACATCGATCTCACCGTTCTCGAGCGCCGCCACGGTGAGGCGCCCGCCGGCGTCCAGCGCGGTGAAGGAGATGTCCAGCCCGTACAACGTCGCGAGCCCGACCATGCAACGAGGGCGTTCCGGGCACTCGGGGGGGCCACCGAGCCGCACGGTGCCGAGCCTGGCGAGATCGCTGAGGGTGCTGATGCCGTGATCGTCGGCCATCGAGCGTCTCATGACGAATGCGTTGGTCACGTCGACAGGGGCGAGGTCCAGGACCGACACTCCCTGCTCCTGGAAGGCAACTGCGAGCTCGGCCCGCACCGTCTCGCCGTCCGACCCCGGTTCGAGCCCGAAGCCGACCTCGAGTGCGCTCCCCACGTACTCCGGGACCAGACCGACCGTCCCGGCCTCGAGTTCGGGCTTGACGATCTCGCGCGGCCCGATCTGTGCCCGATGCACGGCGGGATACCCATCGGCTGCCAGACCCTGGGCGTAGATCTCGCCGAGGATCTCGCTCTCGGCGAATGCGAAGGACCCGACGACGATGTCGGGGCCGTCCGTGCCCGCCTCAGACTCGGCGCACGCCGCATACGTCAGCGAGAGCACGACGATCGCAAGCAGAACGCCTTTTCGGCGGCCCGTCCGCATGGACACTCCCCGGGGCTGAAGGTGGAACTCTCCCAACGTTACAAAAGCCCGTATGCGGTCTGCGCCGGCAAACGGACCGTTCGAATCGGCGCTTGGCCCGAGGGCAGCACGGTCCATGGGCTCTCACGTCGTTGCCGATTCGCCCGGCGGCGCATCGCGAAACCGGCCGGGATCGCCGCCCCGGCCGGTTCCACCGCTGCGTCGATTCAGGCGATCGGCTCGAATCGGGCTTGGAAGAAACGCAGCTCGGGCGGCTCGTAGGTGAAGCGCAGCCCCTTGACCAGGTCGCGGTGCTCGTAGACCTCGACGATCGACTCGATCACGACGTCCATGTGCGCCTGGGTGTAGACGCGGCGAGGGATCGCCAAACGGAAGAGCTCCAGCTTCGGGTAGTGGTGCTCATTTGTCTCGGGGTCCCGCCCCGCCGACACGATGCCGCGTTCCATGCCGCGCACGCCGGACTCGAGATAGATCTCGGCCGCCAGGGCCTGTGCCGGGAAATCGTCCTGCGGCACGTGAGGGAGGATCGCCATCGCATCGAGGAAGATGCCGTGACCGCCGATGGGTTGGACGATCGGGATGCCCGCCTTGATGAGAGCGTTGCCGAGATACTCGACCTGACCGATGCGCGCCATGACGTGGTCGTCGGTGGACACCATCTCACGGATGCCCCGTGCCAGCGCCTCCATGTCGCGGCCCGACATGCCGCCGTAGGTGTGCAACCCCTCGAACGCGACCAGCAGAGCACGGGCACGTCGTGCCAGTTCGGGATCGCGCAGCGCGAGAAAACCGCCGATGTTGACGAGGTTGTCCTTCTTCGACGACACCGTCGCTCCGTCGGAGTATGAGCAGATCTCCCGCACGATCTCCGAGACGGCGGTGCTCGCGTAGCCGAACTCGCGTTGCTTGATGAACCATGCGTTCTCCAGCGCCCGGGTGGCGTCGAGCATCACCAAGATGCCGTGCGCCTTACAGAGCTCGTACGTGGCACGGAGATTCTCCATCGAGATCGGCTGGCCGCCGGCCATGTTGACGTTGGTCTCGACCGAGATGTACGGGATCCTGTCGGCGCCGACTCGATCGATCAGCCGTTGCAGCTTCTGGAGGTCGACATTGCCCTTGAACGGGAACAGGCTGGCCGGGTCGTGGGCGTCGTCGACGATCACGTCGACGAACGAGCCGCCGGCGTACTCCTGGTGGTACCGGGTCGTCGTGAAATACATGTTGCCCGGTACGTAGTTGCCCGGAGAGATCAAGATCTGGCTGAGGATGTGCTCGGCCCCGCGACCTTGGTGGGTCGGTACCAACTCCTCGTAGCCGTAGACGTCACGCACCGCATCGACCAGGTTGTAGAAGCTGCGGCTGCCTGCGTACGCCTCGTCGCCGAGCATGAGGCCGGCCCACTGGTAGTCCGACATGGCGGACGTGCCGGAGTCGGTCAGCAGATCGATGTAGACGTCGTCGGAGCGCAACAGGAACGTGTTGTACCCCGCACCTGTGATCGCACCTTCCCGCTCCGGCCGGGTCGTCATGCGGATGGGTTCGACCATCTTGATCTTGTAGGGCTCTGCCCAGCTCTTCCTCATTGTTGTTTCTCCGTTCGCTGTGGATTCTCGAGATCCCGGATGGTCAGACCGCTGCGAGGGCGCGGCTGAGATCCAGGATCAGGTCGTCGGGATGCTCCACGCCTACAGACAGGCGCACGAGCGAGGGGGTGATGCCGAGCCTCAGCTTGGCCTCGGCGTCGACCCCTGAGTGGGTCATGGTTCCGGGGTGCTCGGCGAGGGACTCGGTGCTACCGAGGCTGACGGCCAGCCGTATCAGCTGGAGGTTGTTGAGAAAGCGAAAGGCTCCCTCCTCTCCGCCGTCGACCTCGAACGACATCATGGCGCCCGGACCGGTGCACTGACGCTTGTAGATCTCGAAGCCGGGTTGGCCGGGTTCGAGCAACCCGAGGTAGTGAACGTCGTGGACCACCGGGTGCCCGACGAGGAAGTTGGCGATACGCTGTGCGGTCGCAGCTTGACGTGCGGTCCGGATCGACAGGGTCTCCAGGCTGCGGAGCAACAGCCAGCCGGTCAGCGGCGAGGCCATCGTTCCCAGGTAGGTGCGCAAGGCTGCCACCGGATCCACCGCCTCGTGAGTGCCCACGATGGCACCGGCCACCAGGTCGCTGTGGCCCCCGAGATACTTCGTGCACGAGTAGATCACTGCATCGGCGCCGTGCTCCAGCGGCGACTGCCACATCGGGCCGAGGAACGTGTTGTCGACCACCACCATGGGTTTCTGGTCGGGGGTGGCGTGGTCGGCGGCGATCGCGACAGCCGCGGTGATGCTGAACAGGTCGTTGGTGGGGTTGGCCGGTGTCTCGATGAGCACCATGCCGAGCTTCCCTCGTGGAGCCTGCTTGCGGAGGGCGGCTTCGATGGCATCGCGGTCCATCGTCGCGGTGTACTCGACGGTCGTGATGCCCATCGCCGGGAGCACGTCCTTGACGAGGTGGTCGGTGCCTCCGTAGAGGGGCCCCGAGTGGAGCAACACCATGCCGGGGCGGAGATGGGCGAGCAGCGTGGTGGCGATGGCCGCCATGCCGCTGGCGAACACACGTGCCGCCTCGCCGCCGTCCCACAGCAGGAGGCGGTCTTCCAAGATCTCGAGGTCGGGGTTGTTGAGCCGGCTGTAGATCATGCCGACGTGCTCACCTTCGGCGCACTCCCGCTGCCCTGTGGCGATCTCGAAGAAGCGCTTGCCGTCTTCCGCCGTCTCGAACACAAAGGTGGAGGTCTGGAAGATCGGGCTCTTGAGGGCTCCCTCCGACCAGGCCGGCGTGTAGCCATAGCTCATCATGAGGCTCTCGGGGCGAAGCTTCCGGCCGTCCAGTGTGTCGCTCTTGGAGTCGTCCATCGCTCCGATCCTCTCCGTCGCATTCTGCGAACTGTTCGACGATATGGCGCCGTCGCCGTAGTGCCGTGCGGTATTCTTGGTAACAGCTTATGTGATATGCGACAGGATGAGCCATGATCCGTAGATAATTCGGAAGGAGGTCGTCGTGCGGGCATTGGACCGAACGGATCGCACGATCGTGGCGCTTCTGCAGGAGGATGCGCGACGTTCCAACAAGGAACTGGCGGCTGCCGTCGGGATCGCCCCGTCGACATGCTCGGAACGGGTGCGGCGTCTCGAGGACGAAGGTGTGCTGGCCGGCTACCACGCCGACGTGGATGAGGCAGCGCTCGGTGTCGGCCTGCGGGCGCTCGTGTCGATCCGGCTTAGCCGCCATGCCGCAGACGAGGTCGATCGGTTCAGGGAGCACGCCCTGGCGATGCGGGAGGTCATCGGGCTGTGGCATGTGACCGGCGCCAACGACTTCCTCGTCCAGGTGGTGGTTCGAGACGCCGGGCACCTTCGTGACCTTGCGGTGAGCGGCTTCACGACGCTGCGCGAGGTTGCCCACATCGAGACCGCCCTGATCTTCGAGCACGTCGGCAAGCCGGGCGTCCCGGATCTCCTGGAGGAGTGAGACGGTCCTCAGTCGAGTTGGAGCGTCGGCTGGTGGCGATCGACTTCGCCGCTTCCCAGCACGTGCATGACGTGGTAGCCACGCCGCTCCAGCTCGGGGGCGATGAGCAGCGTGCGGTGGCAGTGGCTCGGGTCGACTTCCGCACAGAGCAGCACGACAGTCGATGAGTCGATGAGTCCCTCCAACTCGGTGATGCCGGCCGAGAAGCTGTCGGATGCAGCGATCTTCTCCCAGTCCGGAGTGCCGTGTCGCAGCAGACTCGGATCTGACGGCCTTCCGCCGAGCCGGTCACCGAGCCAGCGGTACCCCATGTTGAACGCGGCAGCGAGACGGGTGAGCTCGTCCTTCGTGAAGTCGGGAGCACGCCTCGAATACGGCGTCGAGCGCACGTCCACGATCATCCCGATGTCGTGGGATCCCAGGCGAGCGGCAAGAGCGGCGAAGTCGGTCGTGCCGTGTCCGATGGTGTAGACGGTCTTCCGGGCGACGGACACCCGACTCCTCGTGCCGCGAACCGGTAGGGTACCGGCGCCGGCGGCGAGGGAGGAACCGAGTGGACCGGTCGCTCGAAACCGACGTTGAGCATGAGTGGAGGTCGCCGCTCTTTCGGGAGGCGCGGAGACAGTTCGAGCGCGTCGCCGAGCTGATGAATCTCGACGGCAACGTGCGGGAACGATTGACATTTCCGCAACGGTCGCTGGCCGTCACGTTCCCGTTTCGCCGCGACGAGTACGCACAGGTCGACACGGTGCGGGGCTACCGAGTCCAGCATCTCCTCACGATGGGCCCGACCAAGGGCGGCGTCCGCTATGCCTCGGACGTCAACCTCGGCGAAGTCGCTGCGCTTGCGATGCTCATGACGTGGAAGTGCGCCATTGTCGGCCTCCCCTTCGGTGGGGCGAAAGGCGGTGTGCGGGTCGACCCGACCCATCTGTCCCGCGCCGAGATTCAGCGACTCACGCGACGCTTCACCATGGAGATCATCAACTTCATCGGCCCGGAGCGCGACATCCCGGCACCCGACATGGGAACCGACGAGCACACCATGGGCTGGATCATGGACACGTACTCGACGCACGTCGGGCACTCCGAGCCTGCGGTTGTCACCGGGAAGCCGCCGGCGCTCGGGGGGTCGGTGGCACGCCGTGAAGCGACCGGCCGTGGGCTGGTGAGCCTGGTGCCGCTCGTGGGCAGTCACGTCGGGGTCACCACCGAAGGAGCGCGGGTCGTCGTACAGGGATTCGGCAACGTGGGCCGGTATGCAGCGCTGGCCGCCCAGCAGCTCGGGTGCAGCGTCATCGCCGTGGCGGACGTGACCGGGGCCATCCACAGCGACACCGGCCTCGACATCCAGGAGGTCATCGCCCACGCCGACGTCCAGGGTGGCGTGAAGGGATACCCGGATGCCGATGAGATCACTTCCGAAGAGCTGTTCGCCCTCGAATGCGAGTACCTGATCCCGGCGGCCGTCGGTGGAGTGCTCAACGGGGAGAACGCGGCGTCGGTCCGCGCCAAGGTCATCCTCGAGGGAGCCAATGGACCCACCACCGGCGAGGCGGACGCGGCGTTTCGCGATGCCGGGATCGTGGTGGTGCCGGACATCCTGGCGAACGCCGGAGGTGTGACGGTGTCCTACTTCGAGTGGGTACAGGATCTGCAGAACTACTTCTGGTCGGAGTCCGAGATCGTCGCCCGGCTTCGCGAGATCATGAACCGGGCGCTGTCCGAGGTACTCGACGTTGCTGCCTCTCACAACGTGGATCTGCGAACGGCGGCCCTCATCAAGGGGATCTCGCGTGTGACCGACGCCAAGCTGGCTCGCGGCATCTATCCGTAACGCGTCGCGAGCGGGGGCGGGCGCTCCGCAGACGTCCCGAGCGAGTGCCGCGACGTTTCGGAGGCGGCGCATCCGGCTCACCATGGCGTCCGCTCAGGGGTCAGTCTTGCCGTTCGGTGCGTCGCCACGCGGGGTCTCGACCCGTGCCTCGGTGTCCGTCTGATCGACCCACGCAGGGCAGATGTCTCGGTAGCTGCACCAATCACAGAGACGCCCCGGTCGTGGGGGGAAGTTGTCGGTCGTGATGGCCCGGTTGATGGCCGTCCACAGCGCACCCAGCTGGCGTTCCATCGCATTCAGCTGACGTTCGGTGATCGGGATCTCGTACACCGTCGGCCCGTTGAGATACATCAACCGCAGCCTGTCGGGAGTGCGGCCGGTGCGCTCCCGGATCAACAGGGCGTAGATCTTGAGGGCGAAGAACGCCGGGATGGCATAGCGCTCGGGAGGTGCCTTGCCGGTCTTGTAGTCGGTGATCACGAGCCCGTCCGCGGTCTCCTCCATACGGTCGAGAATGCCGCGGATGGTCATGTTGCCCACCGGTTGCAGCATGTCCAGCTCTCGCTCGAGCGGCTCGAGCGTTTGAGGATCCTCGATACCGAAGTAGTTGGCCAGCACCTCCATGCTGGCGATTCCCCATTCCCGCTCGTCCTCGGCGGAGGTGAACAGGTCGTTGAACTCGGTCTCACGCAACTCGACCCAGGCCTCACGGAACAGATCGAAGAGGCGCTCAGGCGTCCGCTGTGGAGCGGGGTCGTCGAACAGCCTCTGCAGCGCCAGGTGAGCGGTGGTACCCCGGGCCTGGTAGATCGTCGGAGGGGTCTCGATCCTGTCGATCGCCCGGAACTTGAACAGCTGCGGACACACCTTGAAATCGCTGGCCCGGCTCGGGGACAACGATTCGAGGAGCTGGGGTTCGGTGGCCGGGGGAGCCGTCATCGCCTTCATGCGATCGACTATACGGCGCACCTGTGACACAAACCACATTTGTGTAGTTCTCCTCGACCCGTGCGTTCAGCATACGTGGGCCGGTGGTGACGGCTCATCGCGGTGACACGCGAAATCTTCGCGAAGTGCGCGAAAACTAACCACGGATCTGAGTTGACGCCGTCTCGCCGGGTCGCGTACCTTTGCGCTCCCTCGGCGGACGTGTCCGCCGGGGAACGCCCCAAGAGTCTCCTCGGAGACGGGCGGATTGGTACAGAAGACGGTTTCCGTCGGACGTCCACTCGCCGACTTGGGCGGTACACCTCGAGCCGTGGCTTCGTCACGGCAACGGGTGAAGAAGCGCTAGCAGCTTCGACGTTCAGAAGAGCTTCGGCTCGGAAGAACGGTTCAACAGGGCGCAAGCTCTGGCGAACAGCTCGCTGGGATTCGTCCCAAAGAGCAACGACCTCGACCGGGGTTTTACCCCGAAGAGAGGGAGTTCGGGAGTCTGGCCTCCGGGTCAGGTGACCGAACGGTCCCGGGCGGCCTCGGCCGGGCGGGATGGTCCTGGAACGGATCCTTCGGGGTCAGGGACGGGACAGGTTCGGCACCATGCCGGCCTGCCGGCGGCTTCGGTCGGTGGCAGCCGGGCGAGGTGTTGGATCGCCGGACGGGAGAGCCGCATGCGGTTCAAGCGGGCGCAAGCTCGATTGAGACTCCCGGCTCGGCGCACCGCCACGGCGGAGCTCAGGCTCCGGCGAAGGCGGACTGGAGTGGCCCTCGGGCCGCTTCGGGCGAGAACCCCGAGAGGGCGGCAGCTTCGGCCAAGCTCCCTCGGGGTTTCTCATGTTGGGGCATGTCCGGTGGTCTACTCACACCCTGTCGAGGTCTCGAGGAACAGCACCGTGTCGGTTTCGTCGGGACCTGAGACCTGGCCTCGAAGATGGGGGTTCTCGTGGGGGTCGATGGCAAACGTCCACACGTCGATCGCGGCGTCGCCGTCGAGGACGACGTCGGCGTCGAGCGCACGGAGATCGGCAACCGAAGACCCAACGCCGATGCCATCCGGGGTCGCGATGTTGAGGTTGCGCGGATCGACCCCCGAAAGGGCCTCCTCGAAGTCGAACCCGTAGCTGTAGGCGAAGAAGGTACCGTCGAGCGGTCCTCCCATGTGGAAGGTGGTGAGACTGCCCCAGCTGATCACCCGGAGCGGCGTCGGGCACTCGCCGTAGATCCCACTGCCCTCCAGCAGCCACCCGGTGTCCGTGCTCGGGCCTCCGAGCTGCGGCGACAACGAGGCGAGCACGTCGTCGGGGTTCATGCCGAGCACGATGTCGCCGAGCGCATCGGCGGCCAGCGGAAGGTCGGCGACGGGGTCGGCGTCGACGGCGTCTTCGGAGGCTGCGCAGGCTGCCAAGACGACGAGAACGGACGAGGCTGCAAGCAAGGCGATCCGGATCAGAGCACGCTCCCAACGGTTGCGATGAAGTCTGCCACGTCGCCACTCCAATACGCGAAACCAGTACGCGAAACAATTGGCTTTATCGCGAAAACCAACCACGACTCTGGGTTGCATCGAGGGTGACGACGTCGTACGTTACGTGTGTCGCCGGCGAGGTTCGCCGAGTCGGCGGTAACCAAGGAAGCCTTCGGGTTTCCGAGTCGGAGCTCCCGCAAGGGGGAGCCGGCGAGGTCCGCAAGGACGGGCCCTTCGGGGTCTGGGCGGAAGACCTTCGGGTCGGACGCCGGCCGAGCGGACAAGCCAGCCAAGGCTTCGGCTGCGGCAGGTGGTTCGGTTGGACCGCAAGGTGCGGCCGAGCAGAGATGAACCCCGAGAGGGCGAAGCTTCGGCAGAGCTCCCTCGGGGTTTTCTCGTTTCTGCGTCGCCGGCGCGGAGGGAGTTCCTGGGGGCGTCGTTGTGTTTTCCGTCTGGGGGGCGTTCATGCGCCCACGCAGGCTGGGGTTCGCACCCGGTGGGAGGCGGGGCTTGGCCCGCAGAACGCCGCCGGGGTTGGTCGAGGCGTCGTTGTGTTTTCCCTCTGGGGGGCGTTCATGCGCCCACGCAGGCTGGGGTTCGCACCCGGTTGGAGGCGGGGCTTGGCCCGCAGAACGCCGCCGGGGTTGGTCGAGGCGTCGTTCGCGGTCGGGCGTCTGTCACCCGGTCGGCGTGCCTCAGCTCCGACAACGTACAATGGCCACATGGCATACCCACGGAAGCTGCTGACCGAGAACGAAGAGGTCGTCCGGGAGTTCCGGCCACATTGGCGGATGTTGTTCGTCCCGATGTTGTGGGTGCTCTTGGGCGCCGTTGCGATAGGGCTCATCTGGACGGTCATCCCCGTGGAGGGGATCTGGCCCCTGATCGGGACCATCCTCGTGGTGCTGGCTCTGCTGCCACTGGCGGGGAAGCCCATCATCGATTGGTGGTTCACCTCGTACGTGTTGACCAACGAGCGTCTGATCACCAGGTCGGGCGTCGTCGCCCGCGAGGGCATCGAGATCCCACTGGAGAACATCAACAACGTGCTCTTCAGTCAGAACGTCATCGAGCGGTTGCTGAAGTCGGGTGATCTGCTGATCGAGTCGGCGGGGGAGAGTGGGCAGAGCCGGTTCGCCGACATCCCCGATCCGGAACAGTTCCAAGCGCTGCTCTACCGCACCCGCGAGCAGCGCACATCCAACATGTCCAGTGGCCGGCCAGTGGCGGGCAGCGGGGAGTCGGACGCTCTCGACCGGCTCGCCAAGCTCGATGAGCTGTACCGGTCGGGAGCCCTCACCGCCGACGAGTTCGCCGAGAAGAAGCAGAAGCTGCTCGACGAGATCTGAGTCATCGAGCGGATCAGGGCACAGGCGCGTCCCACCTCGATCGCCGCGGTGGGGCAGCCCGCAGCGAACCCGTCCGCAGGTGAGCTTGCGGTGTCCACGTCTCGCTCGCTCCTGAGCCTCAGGCAGGCGGCTCGGAGGTGAGCCACCGCAGCCCGTACGGCTCCAGCTGTATGGGGCCGGTCACGACTCCTCGACCCAGCAGGTCGTGGAGCTCACCCTCGCCGAGGTCGAGATCGTGGGGTACTGCGCTGAAGTTGCCGGCGACGATCACCGCCGACCCCACGTCCACGACGAGCAGGTTGTCGTTGCCGACGTCGCGCGGACGGAAGGCCGCAGAGGCACAGAAGTCGGGGATGGTGGCTCGGGTCCTCAGCATGTGCGTCAACGGCCCATGGATTCGGCCTTCGATCGACGTCGGATCGTGGCGCCGCTGCGCCCGCTCCCAGTCGAATGACGGCCGGTGGATCCAACGGGCGTCGGAGCGCAACTCCGGGTCGTACAGGTAGCCGGAATCGTTCAGCGTCCCCAGTTCGTCCCCCAGGTTCAACAGCGGCGAGCCCGGGGTGGCGATCACGATCCCGTGTATCAGCAGGATCCGCCGGATCGCAAGCTCGATTCCGGTGGCATCAGCATCGAGGAGTGCCCTCTCCAAGCCGGCAAGAGATGCCGTGGTACCGCAGAGACGGGCATCGCCGGTCACCAGGTTGCGTTGAAACTCGGCGCCGATGGACCAGCTGCCTTCTGTCCGACCGAGGTAGAACTGAGTGAGGAACTCCCGGTGGCGGTACCCATCGATCGCGAGGGCGGCAGCGTCCTCGTCGGCAAACCCCCAGCCGATGTCGTCGTGGCTGCGCACGTAGTTGACCCACCCGGTCGAGGGTGGGATGGCAAACCGCTCGCACATCGAACGGCGCAGGAGATGGGTGTGACCGGTGGCGAGGGCCTCCCACAGCTCCACCATCAGCAACGAGTGATAGGCGAGCTCCGATTCGCGCTCCATGCGATCGACGCCACCGAGGTAGCCGCGCACCTCGTCGGGATGCACGATCGCCTCCGACATGAAGATCATCGCCGGTGCGGCGATCCGCACGATGGCGTTGAGGGCGCGAATGATGGTGTGGGCTTCGGGCAGGCCCTCGCACGTCGTCTCCGGCTCTTTCCAGATGAACGGCACGGCGTCGAGCCTGAGGATGTCCACCCCGACGTTGGCGAGGTAGAGCATCTCGCCGAGCATCCTCCGGAACACCTCGGGGTTCCGGTAGTCGAGGTCCCATTGGTAGTTGTGGAAGGTCGACCACACCCAGCGCCCGAGGGCCGGCTCGTAGATGAACGACCCGGGCTTCTCATCGGGGAAGATCGCTCGCAGCGAGGACTGGTATGCCGCGGTGGCCTCGAGCGACTCGAACGTGAGATAACAATCCCTGTCGGCCTCACTCCCCGCCTTGGCGGCGAGTGCCCAGGCGTGGTCGTCTGCGGTGTGGTTGAAGACGAAGTCGAGGGCGAGGGAGACGCCACGGTCGTGCAGTGCCGCCGCCAGGGTGCGCAGGTCGTCCATCGTTCCGAGCGGGGCGTGGACCCGCCGGTAATCCGAGATGGCGTAACCTCCGTCGTTCTTCCCCTCGGGTCGGGCGAACACGGGCATGAGATGGAGGTAGCGGGCACCGAGCTCGTCGATGTAGTCCAGGCGGTGGGTCAACGCAGGCAGGGTCCCGGCAAACCGGTCGACATAGCACCACGCCCCGATCAGGTCCTTGCGGAGGTACCAGCGTGGTTCGGCTTCGCGCAGCCGGTCGCGATGTCGCAGCGTTGCATTCCGGCCGCCGGCAGCTTCGATCGCCACATCGAATATGTCGCTGAGCACGGAGGTGAACCCCGGCAGGTCGCCATAGAGAGCGGTCAGGTGCTCGACGGCGACTTCGCCCTGGCGGGCCAACCGGTCGACGAACTCGTCCGCTTCCTCGAGATGGGACGCTGCTCGAGCCGCTATGCGGGCGAGCGGGGAAGGTGAGGCCGGCATCGGCGCAAAGATACCGTCCTGCGGCCGTTTCTCGTCCGGCCGGTGAATGGTGCTTGCAATTGCAAGCAGATTGCGTACAATTGTAAGAGGGCCATGAAATCTCTCCTGACTCCGGACCGGCCGCCCCCCGGCTACCCGGTCGATCTGCAACGCTGGGTGAACCTGCGATGTGGCCGGCGCGTCTTCGTTCGTCCCGTGGTGGTCGACGACGCACCCGCGCTCGAGGACGCTCTGGCCCATGCCGACGCGGCAACCGTGTACCAGCGGTTCTTTCGCGCACCGGTCCGCCTGGATGCCAAAACGCTCGATCGCCTCACGCGGCTCGACTATGACAAGCGCATGGCGCTGGCAGCATTCACCCCCGATGGCGACGGGGTGGGCATCGCCCGGTATGAGACCATCGAGGAGGGCGTCGCCGAGATCGCGGTCGTCGTCGACCGCGGATGGCGACGCTCCGGTCTCGGTCTGCTGCTGCTCCAGATGCTGGAGGAGGCGGCGCACGCCCACGGCATCCACGAGCTGACGGCGCTGTATCTCCCGGAGAACAAGGCCATCGAGGGATTGCTCGCACGGTGCGGCTTCGAGGTGGGCCTTCATGATGAGGCGGTGTCTGCTGCCCGCAAGGTGCTCGCACCGCGCTGATCACAGCCCGGTCGGCGACCGCCGGATCCGGTAGTGTCTCGCCGCATGACGGCGAGCGCCCCGGCGGCGTCCGTGGAACTCACGGGCAGCCGATTCTTCAACCCGAAGTTGGACCGCGCCATCTCGGTCCTCGCTGTGGTTGTCGTACTGATCGTCGCCTGGGAGCTCTACAAGGTCATCTGGACGGCGCTCGATGTCACAGTCCCGGTGCGTCCCGACAACGTGACGATGCCCCACGTGTGGGACATCTTCTGGGAGTTCACCCAGCCGGCACGGCGCGGTGGCGAGCTGCTGATCGTGCTGCTGCTCAAGGCCTCGTTCGTGACTCTGGGGGAGGCCGTCGTGGGCTTCCTGATCGGAGCGACGATCGGGTTCGGGCTCGGTGTGCTCTTCGTCCGCTCGACGATGGCGGAGCGTGCGTTCATGCCGTACGTGGTCGCATCGCAAACCGTGCCGCTTCTGGCCATCGCACCCATGGTTGTGATCTGGGGGAGAGAGCTGGGGTTTCCGTCGTGGTTGGTCGTGGCGATCATCGCGTCCTACCTCACCTTCTTCCCCGTGGCGATCAACACGCTGCGGGGGCTGCGCTCGCCGGCCCCCACCGCTTCCGAGCTGATGCTCTCGTATGCGGCAACACCCCACGACGTCTTGTGGAAGCTCCAGTTCCCCGCTGCGTTGCCCTACATCTTCACCGCACTCAAGGTGTCGGCCACGGCGGCCGTCATCGGGGCGCTCATCGGCGAGCTGCCCGGCAGCGTCGGCACCGGTCTCGGCCGCGTCCTGCTCGACTACTCGCAACGGTTCGCCGTGCAGTCGCCCAAGCTCTATGCGACCGTGATCATGACGTGCATCGTCGGCATCCTCTTCGTGGGCGTCATCACGCTCGCCGAGCATCGGGCCATTCCCTCGGCGAGGCGCATCGAACCCGACGTCACGTCCGGGGTGCAGCGGGCGTGAGAGAGGAGGGCACATGACGCTCGTGGTCGAGGCGCGACGGCTCTCCAAGGTGTTCGGCGCCGGTGCGGCGGGTCGCGTCGAGGCGCTGCAGGGCATCGACCTCGCCATCGAGCGCGGAGAGTTCGTTTCGCTCATCGGCCCGTCGGGTTGCGGCAAGAGCACCCTGCTTCGGCTCGTCGGGGACTTGCTCACACCGACGGAAGGTGAGCTGCGCATCAACGGAAAGGACCCGCATCAGGCCCGGCTCGACCACGACTACGGGATGGTGTTCCAGCAGGCGACGCTGCTCGACTGGCGAACGGTGCGCAAGAACGTCGAGCTGCCCCTCGAGATCCTCGACACCCACGAGGACGACCGTTCCCCCCGGGCTCGCGAGATGCTCGATCTCGTCCAGCTCGGCGAGTTCGAAGAGCACTACCCGTGGCAGCTGTCCGGGGGTATGCAGCAGCGGGTCGCCATCGCCAGAGCATTGTCATTCCGGCCGGCGTTGCTCCTGATGGACGAACCGTTCGGCGCTCTCGACGAGATGACGCGCGAGTTGATGCAACAGGAGCTGCTTCGCATCTGGGGCGAGACCGGCATCACCGTCATCTTCGTGACGCATTCCATCCCCGAGGCCGTGTTCCTGTCGTCCCGGGTCGTCGTGATGTCGCCCCGACCTGGGCGGATCGCCGACATCATCTCCGTCGATTTGTCGCATCCGCGGGACGAGGACACACGAGAGGCGGCTGACTACTACGCCAAGATCACCGAGGTGCGCGAAGCGTTGCGCCGGGAGGAATCCAGGGCGTGAGGGATCCGGCGGCCGGTCGCGACCAGGAGATTCTGGAAGACCACCAGTCGGACCTGCTGACTGCGTTCGAGGGCGACGTGCCATCGGGGACGAGAACACCATCCGCCCTGGCGCATCGCCTGCGGCACGTCGGGCCTGCGATCGTTGCCTTCTTCGTGATCGTGGTCCTCTGGGAAGGCGTGACGCGGCTGTTCGACATCGAGAGCTTCATCCTGCCCAAGCCCACTGAGATCCTCACCAGGTTCTTCACCGACGCTGCCGTCATATGGCAGGCAGGGCTCAACACGCTCTACGAGGCTCTGGGCGGTCTGGTCATCGGGACCACACTTGGCGTGGTGGTTGCGCTGGCGACCGTGCGGTGGGCGCGGGTGCGAGAGGGGTTCATGCCCTTTGCCATCGCCGCCAACGCCGTGCCCATCATCGCCCTCGCCCCGATCGCCAATGCCATGTTCGGGCTCACCAGCCCAGTGTCGAAGATGGCGGTCGTGGCGGTCGTCGTGTTCTTTCCGGTCATGATCAACACGGCGCGCGGTCTCATCGAGGTGGACGAATCCGAGCTCGAGCTGCTGCGGTCCTATGCGGCGACGCCACGCGAGGTGATGCGGCGCGTCCGCATCCCGCATGCATTGCCCTACTTCTTCTCGGCGCTCAAGGTATCGAGCGCCTTGTCGCTCATCGCCGCCATCGTCGCCGAGTACTTCGGCGGCCCGCAGGACGTGCTGGGCCAGTACATCCTGAATCGTGCGTTCCAGCTGCTGTTCCCGGAGGCCTGGGCGGCGATCATGGTCGCCTCCATCCTGGGCATCGCGTTCTACGTCCTGATCTTGATCGCCGAACGGCTCGTCATGCCGTGGCACGTCGCGTTCCGATCCGTCGACGACCGCTGACGGTGTGCCATCGCCGTTGCGCCCGGCGCATTGCCAGCATCGCGGCGGCACTGCGGATAGGCTCATCACTTCAACTCTGGAGGGAGAAGCTCACATGATGCGTGGCATGTGGAAACGACTGCTCGTGCTGCTCGCGATCGTGGCGCTGGTCGCCGCGGCGTGTGGCGGCGACGACGACGATGCGGCCCTGAGCACCAACTGTGAGACGGTCGACGAGGTCCGTGTCCAGCTGCAATGGGTTGCCCAAGCCCAGTTCGCCGGGTACTTCGTGGCGAACGACCTCGGTTTCTACGAGGACGCCTGCCTCGATGTCGAGATCCTGGAGGGCGCCGTGGACATCGTGCCACAACAGGTGCTGGCCACCGGCGGTGCCGAGTTCGGCCTGGCCTGGGTCCCCAAGGCACTGGTCTCCCGTGAGGCCGGGGCGGACATCGTCAATATCGCCCAGGTCTTCGAGCGATCCGGCACGTTGATGGTGTCCTTCGCCAGCGAGGGCATCACCTCGGTCGAGGACTTCGCCGGCCGCAATGTCGGCAACTGGGGTTTCGGCAACGAGTACGAGCTCACGGCCGCCATGGAAGCAGCCGGGGTTCGCGACCAGGTGACGGACGTGGCGCAGAGCTTCGACATGCTGGCGTTGTTGAATGGCGAGATCGATGTCGCCGAAGCGATGATCTACAACGAATACGCCCAGGTGCTCGAGGCGGAGAACCCCGATACCGGTGACCTCTACACGCCTGAGGACTTCAACGTCATCGACTTCAACGACGTCGGCACCGCGATGCTGCAGGATGCCGTGTGGGTCAATGCGGACTGGATCGGGCAGGACGGCAACGAGGACATCGCCGAGCGCTTCCTGACCGCGACCTTCCGCGGATGGATCCACTGCATCGACAACTTCGACGAATGTGTCGATGTCGTGCTCGACAACGGGTCGACCCTCGGCGAGAGCCATCAGCAGTGGCAGCTCAACGAGATCCTGGCGCTGATCTTCCCGGCCACCAACGGCATCGGCGTCATGAATCAGGCGCTGTGGGATCAGACCGTCTCTGTGGCCACGGGCCAGATCCCCGAGCTCCAGGGCGTGGAGATCTCCGCCGACGCATTCCGGACCGACATCGCGCAGCGGGCGGTCGACACGCTGGAGGCAGCGGGGCTCGACGTGACCGGGGCGAGCTTCGAACGGCGTGACGTCGAGCTGCGTGCGGGCGGCGAGTAGCCGGGCGTGACGTGGGAGGGGGGTGCCGGGGAGGCACCCCCCTCGTGCTCCGTCCAGTTCCGGTAACGCCGCAGACGCCACGGGTCGGAGCACTGGTACATTCGCAAGACAGAGCACAAGGGAGAAGCGCATGGCCAACGTCGTGAAGGCTGCCATCGTCCAGACGGAGTGGACGGGCGACAAGGACTCGATGATCGCCAAGAACGCCGACTACGCCAGGCAAGCGGCGGAGCAGAATGCACAGGTGATGTGCTTCCAGGAGCTGTTCTACGGCCCCTATTTCTGCCAAGTGCAGGAGAACGAGCATTTCGACTACGCCGAGCCGATTCCCGACGGGCCCACCACGAAGCTGATGCAGGATCTCGCCCGCGAGACCGAGATGTCGCTGGTGATCCCCATCTTCGAGAAGGAAGACGACGGCTTCTACTACAACACGGCCGCGGTCATCGACTCGGATGGCACGTACCTGGGGAAGTACCGCAAGCAGCACATCCCGCATGTGAGTGGTTTCTGGGAGAAGTTCTACTTCCGCCCAGGCAACGGCGGCTACCCCGTGTTCGACACCAGGAATGCCGGGCGCATCGGTGTGTACATCTGCTACGACCGTCACTTCCCCGAGGGATGGCGCGCCCTCGGTCTCAAGGGAGCCAAGATCGTCTTCAACCCGTCGGCGACCAGCCGCGGGCTTTCGATGTACCTCTGGAACCTGGAGCAGCCGGCAGCGGCCGTCGCCAACGAGTACTTCATCGGTGCCATCAATCGGGTCGGTCGAGAGCCGTACGGCGACAACGACTTCTACGGCTCGTCGTACTTCGTCAACCCTCGCGGCCAGACCGTGGGCGACGCCGCCTCGGACACCGACGAGGAGCTCGTGGTTCGCGATCTCGACCTCGACGAGATCGACGAAGTGCGCAAGACGTGGGCCTTCTATCGCGATCGCCGGCCCGATGCCTATGACGACCTGGTGACGCCCTGAACGAACTGAGCCTCGCTGCCGTCCAGGAATGGGCCGATGCGTACGTGGCAGCCTGGCGTTCCGGCGATCGCGACGCCATCGCCGAGCTGTTCACGGCAGACGCCACGTATGCCCATTCGCCATGGAAGGAGCCGCTGCAGGGCGTCGATGCCATCGTCGCCGACTGGCTCGCCGCACCCGACCCGCCCGGTTCGTGGGAGGCGGAGTATGTCGCTGCCTACGTCAGCGGTGATGTCGCGATCGTCAAGGGCACGACCTCGTACCCCGCCGAGGGTCATCGCTATGCGAACCTCTTCGAGCTCAGGCTCGACGAGGGTCGATGTACGTCGTTCGTCGAGTGGCACATGCGCATTCCGTCAGATCGGTGATCAGCCGTCGTGACCGGAGCCAGTGGCGGAGGGCACCTACGTTCCGTTAGATTGTCGATGTGGGGCTGATGTGAATTAGCGGGTCGAGCGGCAATCGGGACTCGTAGGGCGGCGGCCGGGTTTCGCACCCTGTGCTCGTGGAGGCGCGGGGACGGCGTTAGGGCGTTCTGCACAGGTCCCGAGGGGAATCGAGGCGAGATGACCGGCGCGATGGGTGTGCTGGTAGTTTCGGGTGACGGGGGAACCGTCGATGAGCTCAAGGGCGTTTTGCGCGCTCTCGAGTACACGTTCTATTCGGCGGGTTCCATGGCTGAGGCCAAGTCGATCGCCGAGCGGCATCCGCTCAGCGTGGTCCTGGCGGACGTGCGGGGGTCGGCGGCCCATCCTGCGGGGGTGCTGACACAGCTACGCCGCCACACGGCTGCTCCGGTGCTCATGCTCACGGGCAACGACTCGGAGATGGCCGGGCAATGTCTCGAGCTCGGTGCCGAGGACTGCATCGCCTGGCCCGCAGCCGCACGTGAGGTGATCGCACGGATCCGGCTGCGAACCCAGAACGGCAACGGCGCTCACCACGACATCAACGGGGCTTCGAACCGGCTCGATCTCCATCGGGACAGCCGTACGGCCGTCGTTGACGGTCAATCCGTCGAGCTCACGCACCGGGAATTCGAGCTGCTCTCCTTCATGGCTTCGTTCCCCGGTGTGGCGTTCACGGCAGACCAGCTGCTCGACGCCGTGTGGGGTTCGACGCGGGACTGGCAGTCGATCAGCACGATTCGGGAGCACGTCTACCGCCTTCGCCACAAGCTCGAACACGATCCCAGCTCCCCGCAGCTGATCGTCACCGATCGCGGTCGCGGATACCGCCTCGAGATCTGATCGAGGGTCGCGCTCAACCCCTCTCCGACGTGCGAGGAGTTGAGTTCTCCCGCGCTTCGCCGACCCTGGGGAACTCGTCGGCAGCCGGCCGACCTTCGGCGAGCGCGGATCGTGCGCCGGCAGCGCAGACCGGGAACCGGCGTGTTGACGTTGCGTTGACGTTCTCGGCGGGTGCTGTCTCGGTATGCTCGGTTGGCCGACATGATCGACGGTGCGGCGGGTACCGCGGGATCGGCGCAAGGGGAAGGCTTGTCAGTGGTTGTCGCAAGAGACCACATAGCGGCTCGGGGGTATCTCATCTCTTCAGACAAGCTCGAGCGCGCCGATTGCCGTGTCGCGAGCCGAGCTCGAAGGGGGGTCTAGCGGTCTTTACGGGGTCTGGGACGCAAGTCATCCAGTGATCTACAACGGGGAAGAAATGTTGCAACGAAGAGGCCATGTCGTCGCGCCCATCGGTCGCGGCCACGATACAAGAGGTGCGCACCAGGGGGCGCTCAACGCGTGGAACCAAAGGATTGTGCGTCGATGTGCGACCTGGGGAGGCATGGGATGACACAGATCAGAAGGCGATGGCTCGGGAGCCGCCGCGGCGTGTGGGGAAGCGTTCTCGTGCTGCTGCTGGCGGGATTCCTCATGTTCACATTCGCCGTACCTTCGGCGTCCGCCATACCGATAACCGTCGTGGACGACGCAGGTCCGGACGACGAGCCGGGACAGAAGGACCTCAACGAGTACACGGTCGACTTCGACTCTGGTATCGCCGACATCCTCCTGACGTGGAACTGGGACGTGATCTCGGTGTCCGGCGCCAACACGGGCGATGCATGTGCTCTGTTCGATACGGACAACGACGGCAACGCCAACTTCTCGCTATGTGTGATTTGGGACAACGGTTCGTCCTATCAGACCACGCGGCTCTACGACTGTGGGGATGGCGCAGCCGACAAGTGCGACCAGCCGCGCAATCTGCTGGCCGAGGACATGAACGGTGACGGCGACCTGCTCGACGCAGGTGAGGCGCTGATCGGCGGGCCGTACAACTCGACCTGCTCGCTCTCGACGGTGGCCGACACTTTCGGACCGCGGGGTGGTAGCCCCCAGGCCGACACCGACTTCGACACCCAGGCGACGTGCAACATCGAGCTGGACGACTTCGGCGGCGGCGACGCTTTCTTGACCAACGTGTGTAGCTACCCGTCCCAGGTTCCCGGATCGGATCCGTCGGACTGCGTGGTCACGCCCAACAGCGGCTTCCTCACGATCGTCAAGGTCGCAGATCCGGACGACCCGAACACGACCTTCACCTTCGACCTCGGAGCCGGGCAGGCCGCCAACAACGGCGACACCAGCTTCTCGATCGATGGCAGCGGCTCGGTCGACCTGATTGGGTTCGCCGCGGGCACGGACTACGACCTCAGTGAGGTTGTCCCTGCCGGATGGCAGCTCGACACGGCGTCGTGCGTCCTCAGCGACGGCACTGCGACCGGCACCTTCAGTGGAAACACCGTGACGGACTTCGAGATCCAGATCGGTCGCGAGACCACGTGTACGTTTGCCAACTCCGAGCTGGCGACGCTCACGCTGGAGAAGACCGTGATCAATGACAATGGTGGTACTGCGGCGGCGTCGGATTGGACGCTGACAGCCGACGGCACGGGCTCCAACGACCTGTCGGGTCAGGGACCGAGCGTGAGTGGCTTCGTGCAGGCTGACGCGTTCACGTTGTCCGAAAGCGCAGTGACGGGCTACACGAACACGTCGCTGACCTGCGACGGCGGCACCCTCGTCGGGGATCAGCTGACACTGGCTGCCGGCGACATCGTGACGTGCACGTTCGTCAATGACGATGATGCGCCGTCGTTGATCCTGGCCAAGGACGTTGTGAATGACAATGGTGGTACTGCGGTGGCGTCGGATTGGACGCTGTCTGCTGGTAGCAACGATGTGACGGGTTCGGTTGGTGGTGCCGTGGCGACGGATCAGGCGGGGACGTATGACCTGTCTGAGTCGGGTCCGAGCAACTACACGAACACGTCGGTCACGTGTGACAACGGTGATGGTCCGGATTCGGTGACCATTGGTTTGGGTGAGACGGTGACGTGCACGTTCGTCAATGACGATGATGCGCCGTCGTTGATCCTGGCCAAGGACGTTGTGAATGACAATGGTGGTACTGCGGTGGCGTCGGATTGGACGCTGTCTGCTGGTAGCAACGATGTGACGGGTTCGGTTGGTGGTGCCGTGGCGACGGATCAGGCGGGGACGTATGACCTGTCTGAGTCGGGTCCGAGCAACTACACGAACACGTCGGTCACGTGTGACAACGGTGATGGTCCGGATTCGGTGACCATTGGTTTGGGTGAGACGGTGACGTGCACGTTCGTCAATGACGATGATGCGCCGTCGTTGATCCTGGCCAAGGACGTTGTGAATGACAATGGTGGTACTGCGGTGGCGTCGGATTGGACGCTGTCTGCTGGTAGCAACGATGTGACGGGTTCGGTTGGTGGTGCCGTGGCGACGGATCAGGCGGGGACGTATGACCTGTCTGAGTCGGGTCCGAGCAACTACACGAACACGTCGGTCACGTGTGACAACGGTGATGGTCCGGATTCGGTGACCATTGGTTTGGGTGAGACGGTGACGTGCACGTTCGTCAATGACGATGATGCGCCGTCGTTGATCCTGGCCAAGGACGTTGTGAATGACAATGGTGGTACTGCGGTGGCGTCGGATTGGACGCTGTCTGCTGGTAGCAACGATGTGACGGGTTCGGTTGGTGGTGCCGTGGCGACGGATCAGGCGGGGACGTATGACCTGTCTGAGTCGGGTCCGAGCAACTACACGAACACGTCGGTCACGTGTGACAACGGTGATGGTCCGGATTCGGTGACCATTGGTTTGGGTGAGACGGTGACGTGCACGTTCGTCAATGACGATGATGCGCCGTCGTTGATCCTGGCCAAGGACGTTGTGAATGACAATGGTGGTACTGCGGTGGCGTCGGATTGGACGCTGTCTGCTGGTAGCAACGATGTGACGGGTTCGGTTGGTGGTGCCGTGGCGACGGATCAGGCGGGGACGTATGACCTGTCTGAGTCGGGTCCGAGCAACTACACGAACACGTCGGTCACGTGTGACAACGGTGATGGTCCGGATTCGGTGACCATTGGTTTGGGTGAGACGGTGACGTGCACGTTCGTCAATGACGATGATGCGCCGTCGTTGATCCTGGCCAAGGACGTTGTGAATGACAATGGTGGTACTGCGGTGGCGTCGGATTGGACGCTGTCTGCTGGTAGCAACGATGTGACGGGTTCGGTTGGTGGTGCCGTGGCGACGGATCAGGCGGGGACGTATGACCTGTCTGAGTCGGGTCCGAGCAACTACACGAACACGTCGGTCACGTGTGACAACGGTGATGGTCCGGATTCGGTGACCATTGGTTTGGGT
Organism: Acidimicrobiia bacterium; assembly: GCA_965216945.1. Taxonomy (GTDB): domain Bacteria; phylum Actinomycetota; class Acidimicrobiia; order Spongiisociales; family UBA5794; genus DATHZQ01. The sequence goes on from CBDCGU010000003.1 coordinate 3,206,275, forward strand.
GAGACGGTGACGTGCACGTTCGTCAATGACGATGATGCGCCGTCGTTGATCCTGGCCAAGGACGTTGTGAATGACAATGGTGGTACTGCGGTGGCGTCGGATTGGACGCTGTCTGCTGGTAGCAACGATGTGACGGGTTCGGTTGGTGGTGCCGTGGCGACGGATCAGGCGGGGACGTATGACCTGTCTGAGTCGGGTCCGAGCAACTACACGAACACGTCGGTCACGTGTGACAACGGTGATGGTCCGGATTCGGTGACCATTGGTTTGGGTGAGACGGTGACGTGCACGTTCGTCAATGACGATGATGCGCCGTCGTTGATCCTGGCCAAGGACGTTGTGAATGACAATGGTGGTACTGCGGTGGCGTCGGATTGGACGCTGTCTGCTGGTAGCAACGATGTGACGGGTTCGGTTGGTGGTGCCGTGGCGACGGATCAGGCGGGGACGTATGACCTGTCTGAGTCGGGTCCGAGCAACTACACGAACACGTCGGTCACGTGTGACAACGGTGATGGTCCGGATTCGGTGACCATTGGTTTGGGTGAGACGGTGACGTGCACGTTCGTCAATGACGATGATGCGCCGTCGTTGATCCTGGCCAAGGACGTTGTGAATGACAATGGTGGTACTGCGGTGGCGTCGGATTGGACGCTGTCTGCTGGTAGCAACGATGTGACGGGTTCGGTTGGTGGTGCCGTGGCGACGGATCAGGCGGGGACGTATGACCTGTCTGAGTCGGGTCCGAGCAACTACACGAACACGTCGGTCACGTGTGACAACGGTGATGGTCCGGATTCGGTGACCATTGGTTTGGGTGAGACGGTGACGTGCACGTTCGTCAATGACGATGATGCGCCGTCGCTCACGCTCGTCAAGGTCGTGGACAACGGGGCCAACCCAGGCGGCACGGCGACCGAAGCGGACTTCACGCTCATCGCGACCGGCCCGACAGGGTTCTCCGGTGTGGGTCCGACCGTGAACAACGGCGTCAGCTTCGATGCCGGCACCTACGACCTGTCGGAGACCGGCCCTGCCGGCTATCTGGCGAGCGATTGGGTGTGCGTCGGCGGCGGAAACCAGACCGACGGCGACACGGTCGAGATCGGGCTCGGCGAGGACGTCACCTGCACCATCACCAACACGGCGATGGGCATGGTGAGCCTCCTCAAGCTCACCAACGGTGTCGAGAACCAGACCATGACGTGGAACTTCACGCTCACGGGTCCGGGGGTCGACGAGAGCGACTCGTCTCCGCCGACGACCGTGGACTTCGGCGGGGTCAAGCTGATCCCGGGCGAGGAGTACACGCTGTGCGAGACCGGGATCCCGGCAGGTTGGACGCTGGAGTGGCAGGTGGATACCGACGGTGACGGCGTTCCCGACACGATCATCCCGATGGTGGCGGGCGTCAACAACGACGCCGTTGATCCGGCCACAGGCTACAGCCGTGTGTACGACCCGAACTTCGTGGAAGGTCAGCAGACGTCGAACGACACCCGTTGTGTGAACTTCGTGGTCGACGTCGGAGAGACGCTGGCGTTCCAGATCGACAACCAGTTCCCGGGCGGGGAACCCCGCACCATCGGGTTCTGGAAGAACTGGAACACCTGCACAGGTGGCAACCAGCCCACGACGGCTGCAAACAACGGCGGCCCCGGTGCCGGCTGGTTCATCCTCGATGACCTGCTGAACAACCCCGGATACACGATCGGTGTCTTGCAGTTGGATGGTTCGGACTGTGAGGACGCGGTCGACATCCTGGACAAGCGCGACATCCAGAACGGGAAGAAGAAGGCGAGCGACGCAGCATACGGGCTGGCGGCCCAGCTGCTCGCCGCACAGCTCAACCTCTCGGCGGGTGCCGAGACCTGCCAAGCGGTCGTCGATGCGGTGAACGCCGGTCAGACGCTTCTGGCCGACATCGGATTCGACGGCACCGGCGACTACTTCAAGGGCAAGGACAAGAACTCGCCCCAGAAGCAGGAAGCCAACGAGCTGGCGGCCATCCTCGACGCCTACAACAACGGAGACCTCTGCGGCTAGTTGTCTGGACGTAGAGCAAGCAACCACAGGGGCCCGGGATCGATCCCGGGCCCCTCGCTCGTGGACTGATGTCGCCTGATGATCGAATGGTTGGTGGGTCGGCACCATGCGACCGAGACGGTTCGGCACCCCTTGCGAGCAGTACACGCCGAAGCGCCTGGGGTTCATCAATATTGACGATGACGCCAGCGACGCCCTGAGCCCACGATGGCAGCGATCCGGTAGCGCCGGGTTCAGCCAGCCAGAAGGTGAACCCGTCAGCCACTCGGTCTTGTCGCCGGCATTGTGCCGGTGGCGGGCGGATCACGCAGGTAGGGCGGCCGGACGACCGGCCGGACGTGAGACCCCAACGGGCGCAAGCACTCTCCGCAAGCGTCACCAGGGGGAGGAGGAGCTGATGCGGCGAGAAGGAGTCTCGATCTCCATGTCTCGTGATGCGCTGATGGCGGTCCCGATGGCCGCAGCTCTTCCCCAGATCGCGGTGCGTATCGGACGAGGATCCGATGCCGCGGGCGCCGTTCCTTCCCCCGGCGCACCCTCGGGAACCGCGGCTGGCGTATCTGTAGCCGATGCCGTGAGCTCGGTCACGTCCCCGTTCGCTCGCACGTCGCAACGGGACGTGCTGAGTGTCGTGCGCCCCTACGGCAATACCCGGGGCCTCGTCTCCGGCGGACTCTTCCCCTCCGTCGAAGACGAGGCCGCCCCGGGGACTCCACCCTCTTAGTGGCCCGTCGCCCAAATAGCTGCGTGGTCTCCCCGGCCCTCGACGCCGCCGGCTGCGACCTCGCGAACTGGCGTACGCCGGTTCGTCGGCAGGTTTCCTGCGGAAACTGCGACGTGCCGCTTGCGGCACGCCTCGACGCATTGCCCGAATGCGCCTTCGTCCTGCGTCCTTGCCGGTCGACGCCGATGCCTCGGGGACAGCGCGGCATCAATTGCGCGACGGACCACTAGCGCTTTCCACCCGATCCGAGCAACGCCGACAGACGCGTTGCATGCGTCAGTCGCCTTGCGCAAGCGTTAGCGTGCAAACATCGACACGGTGGAAAGGGTTCGCTCCATGGGTATCCACGCTGATCTGCTGACTCGGCACCGGGAGGTGCTGCCGTCCTGGCTGGCGCTGTACTACGACGAGCCGATCGCGCTCGTCGACGGCGACGGGCGCCATGTGTGGGACGCCGAGGGCAACCGGTATCTGGATTTCTTCGGGGGCATCCTCACCACGATGTCGGGCTACAAGGTCCCAGAGGTCGTCGAGGCCATCAAAGCCCAGGCCGACAAGATGCTGCACACCTCGACGCTCTATCTGATCGAATCCCAGATCGAGCTCGCCGAGAAGATCGCCGAGCTGTCCGGCATCCCCGACGCCAAGGTCTTCTTCACGAACTCCGGGACCGAAGCCAACGACACGGCACTCATGATGGCGACGCAGTACCGCCGCTCGAACCAGGTGCTGGCGATGCGGAACAGCTACCACGGAAAGTCGCACTCGACGGTTGCCATCACGGGGAACAAGTCCTGGTCGGCAACCTCGCTGTCGCCATTCCAGACGACCTACGTGCACAGCGGATACAGGTACCGCAGCCCGTTCGGTCATCTGCCCGACGACGAGTACATCGAAGCCTGCCGGGACGACCTGCGTGATCTGCTGGCGATCGCCACGGCCGGCGACGTTGCGTGCCTCATCGCCGAGCCCATCCAAGGTGTCGGCGGGTTCGCCACACCACCGGACGGGTTCTACGGCCGGCTCGAGGAGGTGCTCGATGAGCACGGCATCCTCTTCATCTCCGACGAAGTGCAGACGGGGTGGGGCCGCACCGGGGAGAACTTCTGGGGATACCAGGCACACGGAGTGACACCCGACCTCCTGACGTTCGCCAAAGGGCTCGGTAACGGGCTTGCGATGGCGGGCGTCGTCGGCACGAGCGAGATCATCGACTGCATTCCCGCCAACTCGATTTCGACGTTCGGCGGCAACCCCTTGTCGACCGCCGGAGCACTCGCCAACCTCGACTACATCCTGGAGCACGACCTGCAGACGAACGCCTACAAGGTCGGCCAGCAGCTCCAGGATGGCTTCCACCATCTCGCCCAAGACGTGCCCAACATCGGCGACGTGCGGGGAAAGGGCCTCATGCTCGGCATGGAGTTCGTCGTGCCGGGCACAAAGGACCCCGACGCTCGGACGACCACACGGGTGATGGAGGAGGCCAAGGCGGGTGGGCTGCTCATCGGCAAGGGCGGGCTCCACGGCAACGTGCTGCGTATCGCACCGCCCCTCAGCGTCACCACGGAAGAGGCCGAGGACGGCCTGGGTCTCCTCGGCGAAGCGGTGCGGCGGGCCACCGAGTAGATGGGGAGCCGGCGGTCGTCGACCCCTGAGAGCGTTCTTCCGGGCCGCCCCGGCCCGGCCGCCTGCCCACGTCCGGCTCCGCCCGCGGGAGCCACCGGGCGAAGACGGGGGCGGTATCCGGCTCGGTAGTATCGGTGGGGCGAACGATCGCCCGCATATGAAGGGAGCCGCCATGGCGAGGACGCTCATCAAGGGAGGAACGGTCGTCACCGCGACCGAGACCACCGAGGCCGACGTACTCATCGACGGTGAGAAGATCGTTGCCATCTACGCACGCGGCGCCGAAGGGGTGCTGGCCGGTCTCGCCGAGACGGCCGTCGAGCTCGGAGCCGACGCCGTCATCGATGCGACCGGCAAATACCTCATCCCGGGTGCCATCGACGTGCACACCCACTTCGATCTTCCCTTCGGCGGCACCTACGTCTCGGACGACTTCGAGACGGGGACCCGGGCCGCGGCGCATGGCGGGACCACCACGATCGTGGACTTCGCCGTCCAGGTGAAGGGCGAGCGGATCATGGACGGATTCGCCAACTGGATGGCCAAGGCAGAAGGCAATTGCGCCATCGACTACGGCTTCCACATGATCGTCGGCGACGTCAACGACGAGACGCTCAAGGAGATGGACGCCATCGTCGACGAGGGCGTCACCAGCTTCAAGCTGTTCATGGCGTACCCGGGCGTCCTGTACTCCGATGACGGCGAGATCTTCCGTGCGATGCAGCAGGCCGCCGACAGCGGGACGACGATCATGATGCACGCCGAGAACGGCATCGCGATCGACGTGCTGCGGGAGCAGGCCGTGCAGCGGGGGCAGACCGATCCCAAGTACCACACCACGACGCGCCCACCCACGACCGAGTCGGAGGCGGTGCATCGTGCGATCACGCTGGCCGAGCTGGCCGGGTGCCCGCTGTACGTCGTGCACATGTCGGCGAAGGAGGCCGTCGTCGAGCTGACCCGTGCGCGAGACCGCGGCGCCAATGTCTTCGGTGAGACGTGTCCGCACTACATGATCCTCGACTGGGAGGATCATGTGGCGGCGCCGGGATTCGAAGGCGCCAAGTATGTGTGTTCGACACCCATCCGCCCGCGCTCCGAAGGCCACCAGGAGTACCTGTGGAACGCCCTTGCCCGTGGCGACCTGCAGATCGTCTCGACCGACCACGCCGGCTTCTTCTACGACGACGACCTCGACGGGCCCCGCAAGCTCGGCAGGCAGAAGCGGCTCGGCGAGGGCAATTTCACGCTCATCCCGAACGGGTTGCCGGGCGTGGAGGAGCGGCTCAATGTGATGTACCAGGCGGGAGTCGTCGAAGGGCGCATCGGCCTCAACCGATGGGTGGAGCTGTGTTGCACCAACCCGGCGAAGATGTTCGGCATGTACCCCAAGAAGGGTGCCATCGCGATCGGCAGCGACGCCGACATCGTGGTCTACGACCCCAATGCTCCGTTCACCTACAGCGCCGACACGATCCACATGAACGTCGATTACACGGCGTATGACGGCATGGAGATCTCGGGCCGGCCCGTCACGGTCATCTCCCGCGGCAAAGTGGTCGTCGACCAGGGCAACTACGTAGGGACGAAAGGCGACGGCCAGTACCTGCAGCGCGGCCCGAGCCAGATGCTGATCTGACGGTGCCGAGGGCGCCGGCGATGCTGGCGCTCGGAGGCGTTCCGCCGATCGCACCGGTGGCAGTCGCCCGCGGCCGTGCCGTCTCGCCGGCCGGTGGCCGGCGCTGCCGGTGCGGCCTCCATCGGCCGCCGCATCGCGTGACATACTGAGCGGTACGTACCGCCTGGGCGAGCTTGGAGCATCCCGATGAAGCTGATCAATCATTGGATCAACGGTCAGAACGCCACGACGAGCCCGGATCGCACCGGGCCTGTGTTCAACCCGGCAACGGGCGAGCAGAGCGCCGAGGTCGCCTTTGCCACCCCCGAGGACGTGGACCTCGCAGTCCGCACCGCCAAACAGGCCCACGAGTCGTGGCGGGACACGGCCCTGACCACCCGGCAGAACATCATGTTCCAGTTCCGTGAGCTCGTGGTGCGGCACAAGATGGATTTCGCCACGCTGCTCACGGCCGAGCACGGGAAGACCCTCGACGACGCCGCAGGCGAGGTGCAACGCGGGCTCGAGGTGGTCGAGTTCGCCTGCAACATCGCCCATCTGCTCAAGGGCGACTACTCGGAGCAGGTCTCTCGCGGCGTCGACACGTACACAATGCGACAGTCGCTCGGCGTGGTGGCCGGGATCACCCCGTTCAACTTCCCCGCCATGGTGCCGATGTGGATGTACCCGATCGCCATCGCCTGCGGCAACACGTTCGTGCTCAAGCCCTCCGAGAAGGACCCGTCGGCGTCGCAGCTCGCCGCCGAGTTGCTGGCCGAGGCCGGGCTGCCGGACGGAGTCTTCAACGTCGTGCACGGCGACAAGGCGGCCGTTGACGCCTTGCTCGAGCACCGGGACGTGGCGGCGGTGTCCTTCGTGGGGTCGACGCCGATCGCCCAGTACATCTACGACCAGGGCACCAAACACGGCAAGCGGGTCCAGGCCCTCGGCGGAGCCAAGAACCACATGATCGTGCTCCCGGATGCCGACATGGATCTCGCCGCCGACGCCGCAGTGTCCGCCGGCTATGGATCGGCAGGGGAGCGGTGTATGGCCATCTCGGTCGTCGTCACCGTTGGCGATGCCGCCGACCAGCTCATCCCCAAGGTCCAGGAGCGCATCGACGGTCTCGTCGTCGCTCCCGGGGACACTCCGGGCGCCGAGATGGGGCCCCTGGTGACCAAACAGCACCAGGAGCGGGTGCTCGGCTACGTCGACGCCGGAGAGTCGGAGGGGGCCACCATCGTGGCCGATGGGCGCGGCTTCACCGTCGAAGGCAACGAGAACGGCTATTTCGTCGGGCCCACGCTGCTCGACAACGTCGATCCCAAGATGTCCGTGTACACGGACGAGATCTTCGGCCCCGTGCTGTCGGTGGTGCGCACCGACCATTACGAGGACGCCATCAAGCTGATCAACGACAACCAGTACGGCAACGGCACAGCCGTGTTCACCAATGATGGTGGGGCGGCGCGGAAGTTCCAGAACGAGATCCAGGTCGGCATGGTGGGCGTCAACGTGCCGATTCCCGTGCCGCTCGCCTTCTACAGCTTCGGCGGGTGGAAGGACTCGGTTTTCGGCAGCCATGGCATCTACGGCCCCGAGGGCGTGCACTTCTATACGCGGCAGAAGGTCGTGATCTCACGCTGGCCTGACCCGATCCATCGCGGCGTCGATCTCGGTTTCCCCCAACACGGCTGACGTGCGCCGTGGCGCCGACCTATGGGCGCAGCGCACCGATCCGCAGCGGGTGGTGCGCTGTGCCCACGTTCTCAACGAATGATGGGATTCTGACCGGCGTCGGCCCGCTCTGCGGGCTGGTGGGCGGCGACCATCAAGAGGGCACCCACGACGACCATGGCGACTCGGATCGCCCAGCCGGCCGCCGCGCCCCAGTTGTCGACCCACATCAGCACGGCGAACTCGCGATTGAAGAAATGAAGGATCGCCGAACCGACTCCGAACATGAGCAGGTACCCGCCAAGCCTGGCCATGAGTGTCCTCCTGGTTGTTCCTACCTGGCGGAGACCCTACCGGGCGTGACGCCGCCGGCCCATGGGTCAACCGCCTCGAATCGGTCAGCGCCCGCCGTCCCACCATCTCAGGATGCGCCGTGCCCGCAGCGTGTTCCACCGACTCGGGTTGCGGCCGTGCTCCATCGTGAACCACTGCTTGCCCGAATAGGTTCTTCCCTTTGCCCAGCGCCCGTCGGCCCGTTGCTGTGAGCGAACGAGCTTGATCGCCTCTGCGGCACGATCATCCCTGTTGGCCCCGGCGTCGCGGAGGTGGTCGAGCCCGCGCATGACGTCGTAGTGCCAGCGAGGGGGGAACGCCGGTGTCAGCCAGGCCCCGTCGATCACGCTCCCGGACCGGTGCGAGCGGAACATCCGGTGTCGCAGCATGAACTCGTGTCCGTCGCCGATGGCCGCTGCCGCTACCCCCGTGTTGCCGCGACGTTGCCAGATGATCAGCCCCTCCAGAACCGAGATCGTCGTGTGGAACGACCCGTGGGTGGCTCCCTCGTGGTCCCGGCAGTTCCAGCCGCCATCCTCCATCTGGGCATCGAGCAGCAGAGCGGCGAGACCGTCGATCCGGGTGTCGTCGACATCGAACCAGGAGGCCAGCGAGAGGACCATGCCGTTGACACACCGCTCGGCGTAGGCGTGGGTCTTCCCATACGACACCCCTTCGTCGATCCAGCGAGCACCGTCCAGCAGCCGGCGGCACCCGGCGATGGCCTGCAAGTTTGCCTGATCGAGGCCGAGACGGCGTAGCAACAGCAGGGTGTACGTTGTCGACGTCCACTTCGGGGAGTACAGACCACCCGCCCACGTGCCCGCCGGGTCCTGAGCCGCCAGCAGCCTGGCGCCCCACCCTTCGGTCGCGATACGACGCCGGGTTGTGCGCCACGTCGCCGGTGGCCGGTCGAGCAGATCCCGCTCCGTCTGCCAGCGCACGGCGGGGTCTCCGTTGAGCAGCCATGCGACGGCGTCGCTGCTCACAGGCCGATCCTCTCGACGAGCACCACTCGTCCCGGTCGCTCCGGCATGTGGCGCAGGTGGTCGAGTCCCGCCTCGAGTTCGACGCGGTCGGTCACGAGCGCTTCGGGATCCAGGCGGGCCGACGCCACGAGCTCGATCAGCTCCGGGAACCCGGCGGCGGCCATGCCATGGCTGCCGACCATCTCGAGCTCATGCCGCATCACGTGGTTGAGCGGCACGGTTGCCTCGCCCGGCCCCGGGAGGATGCCGACCTGAACCAGCCGTCCACCCGGACGGAGCAGGGGCAATGCGGCAGCTGCGACGGCGGCGTCGCCGACGGCGTCCACGGCCAGGTCGAACTCGCCCTGGGATCCCGGCGGAACGGAGAGGGCGTCGGCCCCCAGTGCCGCAGCGCGTGTGCGGGCGGTTTCGGCAGGATCGATCGTGGTGACGCAGGCATCGTGGGCAAGAGCGATCTGAGTCGCCGCCAGGCCGACGCCACCGCAGCCGAAGATCACCACGCGCCGGCCGGGGCCGATGCCGCCCTGCTGGACCACGGCCCGCCACGCCGTCGTGTAGCGGCAGCCGAGGGCGGCGGCCGCGGCCGCCGACACCTCGTCCGGGATCGGGACGACGTTGAAGTCGGCCCGCGGCACGGCGACGAGCTCGGCGAAGCTGCCCGGCAGATGAAAACCGGGTTGCAGCTGTGAGGGACAGAGCTGTCCCTGGCCTCCCTCGCAACGGTCGCACACTCCGCAACCGAGGATGAAAGGGACGACGACGCGCATCCCGCGGGCAACCGATCGCACCTGGGGCCCGATCGCAACCACGGTACCGGCGAACTCGTGGCCCGGAACGTGGGGGAGTGAGACGTCGCCATCGTGGCCCTGCCAGGCGTGCCAGTCGCTCCGGCACACCCCGGTGGCGTCGACACGGACGACGACGCCGTCGCACGGTGCGTCCGGTTCCGGCAGCTCGACGACCGGAATCGCAGCGCCATACTCGGAATATCGGGCAGCACGCATCCCGACAGCGTACGAGCGTATCCGGTAGGTTGCAGTCATGGAGTTTGGTGTCGTACTGCAAACCGATCCGCCCGTCTCGCGAGTTCTCGAGTTGACCAGGCGGGCCGAGTCGAACGGGTTCGCCTACGGGTGGACCTTCGATTCCCACGTGCTCTGGCAGGAACCGTTCGTCATCTACAGCCTGATGTTGAACGAGACGAAGGACATGATCGTCGGGCCGATGGTCTCGAATCCGGGCACCCGCGATTGGACGGTGCTCGCCTCGATGTTCGCCACGTTGAACCAGCACTTCGGTGATCGCACGGTGTGCGGTATGGGCCGCGGCGACTCCGCCCTGCGGGTCATCGGCAAGACACCGAGGCGGCTGGCGGAGACCGAAGCCTCGATTGGGGTGATCAAGGGTCTCGTGGCGGGGGAGGAAGTCGACTATCAGGGAACCCCCGTGAAGATCCCCTGGATCGACCAGGGATGGGATCTGCCGGTGTGGATGGCAGCGTACGGGCCCAAGACGCTGGCCATGACCGGCCGTGTCGCCGACGGTTTCATCCTGCAGCTCGCCGACCCGCAGATACTGAAGTGGACTCTCTCGACGGTCCGCAGAGCCGCCGAAGATGCCGGGCGGGACCCGGAATCGTTGACCGTCGCCGTCGTGGCCCCCGCCTACGTGGGGGACGATCTGCCGCATCAGCGCGACCAGTTGCGCTGGTTCGGCGGCATGGTCGGCAACCACGTCGTGGATCTCGTCAACCGGTATGGAGCGGGAGACGAATCCAAGATCCCGCGCGCCCTCTCCAACTACATCAAGGCGAGGGAGGAGTACGACTACGCCCACCACGGTAAGGCGGGAAACCCGACGACGGATTTCGTGCCGGACGAGATCGTCGACCGATTCTGCATCCTCGGCCCCATACAGCACCACATCGACCGGCTGGTGGAGCTCCACGATCTCGGAGTCGACCACTTCAGCATCTACCTGATGCACGACGACAAAGAGGCAACGCTCGACGCCTACGGCGAGTACGTGATCCCGTACTTCAAGGAATGATCTGCCCACGGCGATCGGCCGTAGAGTGCGGCCCATGACCGACGACCTCCCCACCCCGGGCCAGGTATCCGCCGAGGACCGTGAGCGGGTCGCCACGAGCCCACCCACGCACCGCGTACCGGCGACGCCGGGCTCGATCCGATGCCGGTCCTGCAACGGGCCGGTGCTCCGGTTCCCCAACGGTGATCTGCGATGTGTCGAAGAGGGTAGGGACCTGCAACCGCCGGGAACCTATGTAGAGCCAGACTCGTAGGCGACGTGGCGATCGATCCGTTCACCGCCGCCGTGCACGCCGATCGGATCGTGGCCGACGGCTTCGACGTCGCTCCGCCGATCCGAGTCACGACCACCTTCGACCGGACCGACCAGACCGAACGCGAATACCGCCGTAGCCATCACGCTACGACGGAGCGATTCGAGGCGGTGCTCGGGGCTCTCGAAGGTGGGCACGCCGTCGCCTATCCCTCCGGCATGTCCGCCGTGCTTGCGATCCTCCGCCACTTCCGCCCCGATCGTGTGGCGTTGCCCAAGGACGTCTATCACGGCGTGCGGAGCCTGGTCGACACGGAGGCGCGGCGGGGAACGTTGCGGACGGTCGATCCCGACCGGCTCGGTGAGGGCGACATGTGGTGGGTGGAGACGCCATCCAATCCCAGGTGCCTCGTGACCGACATCGCGGTTACCGCGGCGGTGGCCCGCCAACGTGGGGTGATCGTCGTGGTGGACTCGACGTTCGCCACTCCGGTGCTGCAGCAGCCGCTTGCGCTCGGCGCCGATGTCGTCATGCATGCCGCGACTAAGTTCATCGCAGGGCATTCCGATGCGCTGGGGGGTGCGGTGGTCGTCGCACAGGAGTCCACCGCCGGGGCGCTGCGTTTTGCCAGGATGCAGGACGGCGCCGTTCCCGGGTCGCTCGATGTGTGGCTGGCGCTTCGCGGCATCCGCACATTGCCGCTGCGGGTCGAGCGGCAATCGGCCTCCGCCGCCGCGGTTGCGTCCTGGCTGGCGCCGCGGGTCCCGGTCGTGTGGCACCCCTCGCTGCGGACCCATCCCGGCCACGCCATCGCCGGCCGTCAGATGGCCTCGGGCGGGGGAGTGCTGTCGTTCGAGATGGAGACGTCGGACCTTGCTCGGCGGGTGGTCGCCCGGACCCGTCTGTTTCGGACGGCCACCTCCCTCGGCGGTGTGGAATCCCTCGCCGAGTGGCGTCGCTCGGTGAACCCCGATGCGCCGGAGGGTCTGGTTCGCCTGTCGATCGGGCTCGAATCGCCCGCCGACCTGATCGCCGACTTGGAACAGGCGCTCGGCTGACGGACGAAGTCAGGGACCGAGGATCTCGTAGACGTTCCCGTCAGGGCCGCGAAAGTGGCGCCAGCGCAGCTCGTCGTCGTGGTCACCGTCGCTCAGCCATTCGACACCCGCCGCGCTGAGCTCGGCGTGTGCGGCGTCGTAGTCCTCCACGGAAAACCGATCACGGGACCTTCCGGGAAGAACGTGTGATCCTGGTCGGTGTCGTCGTACAGCTGGATCTCCTCGCCACCGGGGAGGGCCAGCCAGCTCACGCCTGCCGTCTCTCTGACGACGGTGAGACCCATCACGTCCGCAAACAGCCGGTGCATCTCGGGCTGAGCGGCGCTGCGGACACCCATCCACACGATGCCGGTGACCCTCACTCTTCCGCTCCGATCAGCGTGAAGCGGGCAACCGTCTCGACGTGGAAGGTGTGCGGGAACATGTCGACGGGAGTTGCCCAGTCCAGGCGATATCCGCCCATCGCCAGCATGCGGGCATCCCGAGCCAGGCTGGCCGGGTCGCAGGAGACGTATACGATGCGCGTGGGGTCGGCGGCCGTCACGACGTCGACGCCCCCGCGCCCGAGCCCGGTTCGTGGTGGGTCGACGATCGCCACGCTCCAAGGCTCGCCGATCCGGGTCACCGAACTTTCGAATGGGACCTTCAGCACGTCGACGTCTGCGTCAGCCGTCTTCAGGTTGGCTCGCAGGTCGCGCACCGCCGTCGGGTCGGACTCGACGGCGATCACCCTGTCGACGGCCGACCCGAGAGCGACGGTGAAGAGCCCGCCGCCTGCATAGCCGTCGAGCAGCACGTCGCCGGCGTCCAGCTCCGCCGCATCCTTCACGAGGCGGACCAGGGCCTCCGCCCCCGAGGTGTTGTTCTGAAAGAACGCCAGCGCCGAGATGCGATAGGTGACGTCGCCGACACGTTCGGTGATCGAGGGCTTTCCGGCGTAGGGTCGTACGCCGTCCCGGGTAGCCACGGCCACGCTGGCACCCCAGGTCGACACCTGCTCGGGGAGCTTCCCGGACGCCACGACGAGCACATCCCCGGTGTTGACACCCGTGCGGAGTGTCAGGCGTCGCAACCCGTCGAGTGGCCCGAGCCGGCGAAAGAGATCGGCGAGCGACGGAGCGAGCAGATGGCAGACATCGAGCGGGACGAGCTCCCGCGACTTCGGGCGGAAGAGGGCGGGCTTCCCGTCGGCGATGCGGAAGTCCATGCGGTTGCGGTAGCCGAAGGGGGCCCCGGGTGCGACCGTCGGCCGAACGTCGACGTCGGCCAAGCCGCCGAGGTGGGCGAGCTGGCCCGCCACGATGTTGCGTTTCCATTCGAGTTGGGCTGCATGGTCGGCGAACTGCCACTGGCAACCACCACATTCGGCGAAGTGGACGCACTCCGGTTCGACCCTCTGCGGCGACGGCTCGTCGACGGACCGCAACGCAAGTCTGGCCCAGTTTCCCTTGTCTTGTGTGACATCTCCCGAAACCAGCTCCCCCGGCATCGCACCCGCGACGAAGTACGTCTTCCCCTCGTGGCGGGCAACGGCCTCGCCACCGTGGGCGACGTCGTGGGGGGTGACCTGGAGCATCGTCGGAGTATGGCGGATGGCGTCCCTGCGGTGGCGGCTCATTCCTCTGGGCCGCCCGCCTCAAAATGAAATTGGGTCGCTCGACCCAGAAAATCGGCGAAAACGCGTCAGAACCTCGACCGTGGCGTGTCTAACAGGGGAAAGAGGCGCCTTGGTAGGGGTGCCTGCCACGAGCACTCGAGAGGGGAGAGGAGTGGCGAGACATCGCGGAATCGTCGGTGGTCTGGTGATGAGCGGACTGACACTGTTCGGCTTGCTGCTCGCCTCCGGGCTCCCTGTGGCCAGCATCGTTCCGCCCATATCGACGGTCATGGCCGTGGTGGCGGCACCGGCCATGATCATCGTTGCCTCGCTTCTCCTGCCGGGTGACTTCGTGGCAGGTGCGGGTTCTCTCGAAGGCTTGCGGCGGGCCGAAGCGGCCTGCGCCCCCCGGCCGCGTCGCACGGGTGGAGTCTCCGTGGGCTCACAGCCTGAGATCGTCGCCATGGAACTCATGGCTGACGCTCTCCTCGAGCCCCCGGAGGGCTTCGCCTCCTCGTAGATCGCCAGTCCAGAGCGTCCGCGGCACTCCCTGTTCCCCCACCATGCCGCGGGCGCTCTAACCTCACGCCGATGCTCGCGTTTCACCAGAACTGGTTCTATGTGGCCGTCATCGCGACTGGCCTCGTCGGCATCTGGGGTCTTGGACTCGCCGCGATGAAGCGACAACCGGACGTCTGGTTTGGGAGAGCGGTGGCGGTGGCGACGGCCGTGATGCTGGTGCAGGTCGGTGCCGGTTTGTGGTTGTGGGGGCAGGGTCTGCGGCCGGGAGACGGCTTCCACGTGTTCTACGGCGTCGTGATCGCGATCACCTTCTCGCTCGCCTACCTCTATCGAGCGACGATGGCCCGCCGGCCGGCGCTCTCGTACGGTCTGCTCCTGCTGTTCGTCATGGGTCTCGGGCTGCGGGCCTGGGCCAACGTCGGCTGATCGGAGGCCGGAGGCACTACCATCCCGGCTCCCCCTGACAGGAAGGAAGTCCCGTGTTGCTCGATGGCAAGCGCCTGGTCATCACCGGAGTCCTGACGGATGGCTCGATCGCCTGGCACACGGCTCGCATCGCCCAGGAACAGGGGGCGGAGATCCTGTTGACCGGTTTCGGGCGCGGCATGAGGCTGACAGAGCGGTCGGCACAACGTCTTCCGGATCCGCCTGATGTCGTGGAGCTCGACATCAACGAACCGGCCCACATGGAGACGCTCGTCGCAGAGCTCGACCGCCGCTGGGGCTCCGTCGACGGTGCGCTGCACGCCATTGCATTCGCCCCCGAGGATGCGCTCGGTGGCAACTTCCTCGCCACGCCGGCCGAGAGCGCCTCCACCGCGTTCCTGACGTCGGCGTTCTCCTACAAGACCCTCGCCGTCGGGTTGCGGCCCCTGATGAGAAAGGCGGGCGGTGGTGCCCTCGTCACGCTGGATTTCGACAACTCGCAGGCCTGGCCCGCATACGACTGGATGGGAGTCGCCAAGTCTGCGTTGCAGTCGGTGACTCGGTACCTGGCACGAGATCTCGGCGGCGACGGCATCCGGGTGAACGCCGTGTCGGCCGGTCCGCTCACCACGGTCGCCGCCAAAGGCATCCCCGGTTTTGCCGCCTTCAACGACGTGTGGGGCTCCCGTGCTCCGCTGGGCTGGGATTCCTCGGACCCGACTCCTGTGGCGCAGATGGTCGCCGTGCTGCTGTCCGATTGGGCACCCATGACGTCGGGCGAGGTCGTCCATGTCGACGGCGGGTTCAACGCCATCGCAGCAGCGGTCGACGCAGGGGAGTAGACGCCGCACCCGATTCCGTCGTGAAACTCACCTTGCGGGGTAACCTCTCGGGCATGGCCCGAGTTCTCGTGCTGTTTGGCGGCCGTTCGGCGGAACACGAGGTGTCGTGCGTCTCCGCGGTGGCCGTGGTCGCCGCCCTCGAGGGTGCCGGTCACGAGGTCATCCCCGTCGGCATCGATCGCGACGGCCTGTGGTGGCTCGCCGATCCGCAGCGGGATCCGATGGAGGCGGCGGGGAAGAGGGCATCGCTGAGCCTGCCTGGCGGGATTCTCGAGGCCGGCGGTGCTCGCATCGGATTCGATGCGGTGTTCCCGGTGCTGCACGGGCCGTTCGGCGAGGACGGCACGATTCAGGGTGTGTTCGAGATCGCCGGGATCCCCTATGTCGGGTGTCACGTCACATCGTCTGCCCTGGCCATGGAGAAAGATCTCACGAAGCAGATCGCCGTGCAGGCGGGTGTTGGTAGCGCCAAGTGGCGGGTCGTGCGCCGGAGCGACTTCGACGACCCGAGCCGAGTCGCCGATGACATCTGCGACGATCTGGGCCTACCCGTGTTCGTGAAGCCTGCCGAGCTGGGTTCGTCCGTCGGTATCACGCGATGCGCAACGGAGCTCGAGTTGAAGGACGGCATCCTCACGGCACTGGGATTCGGCGACAAGGTGATCGTCGAAGAAGAGGTACGGGGCCGCGAGATCGAGGTCGCGGTACTCGACGGTCCCCGCGCCTCGTTGCCCGGCGAGGTCGTCGTACAAGGCTGGTACGACTACGAGGCGAAGTACCACGACGCAACCAGCCAGTTCATCGCCCCGGCGGACCTCAGCGATGCGCAGATCGCAGAGGTGCGGGAGTTGTCGCGCCGAACGTTCCTGGCGCTCGAGTGCCGCGGACTCGCCCGGGTCGACTTCTTCCTCGAGGAGGGTGGTCGGGGATTCCTGCTGAACGAGGTCAACACGATGCCAGGATTCACCCCCATCTCCGGGTTCCCGAAGATGTGGATGGCGAGCGGCATGACGTATCCGGAGCTGTGCAACGAGCTCGTGGAGATGGCCCTTCGCCGTTGAGCCGATTCACCCGCTCAGCTCGCCCATTCGGCGCCGCCCGGTATCATTCGCAGCCCCACGTCGAACGAACGGGAGGTCCTCTCTCATGGTCGAGGCCTACGTATTGATCCAGACCGAGGTCGGCAAGGCCGCACAGGTGGCAACGGAGATCGCCACCATCGGCGGCGTGACGTCCGCAGAGGCAGTCACCGGACCGTACGATGCCGTCGTCCACGCCCAGGCCGACGATGTCGACTCACTCGGCAAGCTCGTTGTGGCTCGTATCCAGGCGGTGGACGGGATCACCCGCACCCTCACGTGCCCGGTGGTGAAGCTGTAGCGAGTCGCCCCGGTACGGCTCAGTAGCCGTCCGAGCCGAAGCGAAGCCGGTGGGCATATGTGCGTCCATCGGCCTCTTCCACGTCGAAGATGACGCGCTGGCCCTGGCGGAGCGTGCGAAAGAGCGACCCGGCGAGCGAGCCGGGGCGCAGGAGAATCTCGGTGCGGTCGTCGTCGTTCACGATCACACCGATGCCGGTCTCGGGGTCGTAGACCTTCACGACACCCTGCACGGGGTCAGACCTTCTCGACTTTGCCGGCCTTGATGCACGACGTGCAGACGCGCATGCGTTTGCTGTTGCTGCCGTGCTTCACCCGGATCTTTTGGATGTTCGGGAGCCAGCGGCGGCTGGAGCGCTTGTGGGAGAAGCTGACCTGCTTTCCGACCCACGGCTCTTTCCCGCAGACTTCACAGCGATATGACATGGAAAGGGAGACCTCCTGAGGGGACCCAGCCGGCCGGATGGGCCCGCCGGCCGCGACATCTGCGACCGGATCGGCGTCGGAGTGTAGCAGTCGCCGCCGCCGGCCGGTTCTCGCCGGCCAGGGAGGTTCCGATCGCGGAGCGTAGAGGGCCGGACCTGCCTTCCTGCGAAAGTCGTGGTGAACCGCCGTGTCGCGGCGACCCACTACCGTGCGAGCGCCATGGCCGGACGCCCCCTCTCCTACCTCGTCTCGGTGCCCGTCGACGCCGTCAAGGGCATCGGGCCCCGAACCGCCAAAAAGCTCGGCCAGGTCGACGTCCACAGTGTCGCCGATCTACTGCTACACGTTCCGCGCCGGTACCTGGATCGATCGCAGCTCTTCAACATCGCTGCGGTTCCGCTGGGCGAGGAGGTGACGATCGGCGGAACGGTCCTGAGCGTCCGCAAGCGACGAATCCGCGGGAATCGCACCATGATCGACGCTCGCATCACCGATGGAACGAGTGTCGTCGAGGGTGTGTGGTTCAACCCGTACCTGCGCCTCGAAGAGGGTGCCGACGTGGCACTGTCCGGCAAGGTGGAGCTCTATCGCGGCAAGCTGCAGATGAAGAGCCCCGACGTCGACCGGCTCGACGGCGGCGGGGAGTCGCTCATCACCGGGCGGGTCGTGCCCGTGCATCCCAGCCTTGCCGGATTGAGCTCCCGGCAGGTGCGCGTGTCGGTGCACAACGCCCTGCGGCGCTCCCAGCCGGTGACAGAGGTCCTCCCGGAAACGCTTCTCGACCGGCTCGACCTGATCGACCGCAGCGCGGCGCTGCAGTCGATCCACTTCCCCGAGGAGCTGGCAGAGGTGGCACCGGCCCGCAAGCGGCTCGTCTTCGACGAGTTGTTCCGGCTCGAGGTGGCGCTGGCGCTGCGCAAGCGTCGCCAGATCGAAGAGTCGTCCGGTGTCGAGCACTCGATCGACGGCCCTCTCGTGAACGGCTTCATCGCGGCGCTGCCGTACGACCTCACCGGGGCGCAGCGCCGGTCCGTCGAGGAGATCCGTCGCGACATGGCGTCACCCCACCCCATGCACCGTTTGCTTCAGGGCGAGGTCGGTTCGGGGAAGACGGCCGTTGCGTTCGTGGCGCTGCTCACCGGTGTTCAGGGTGGGTTCCAAGGAGCCGTGATGGCGCCGACCGAGGTGCTCGCAGAACAGCACTATCTCGGCATGGCCGACCTCGTCGACGAGGCCGGCCTGGCACCCATGGTTGTGGACGCCGGCGCAGCCGCGGGACAAGACAGCCTTTTAACCGGGCCTGCGCCGGACGGACCGGCCGTGCGCACGGCGCTGCTCACCTCGAACAACGCGGTTGTGAACTTCGCCACGCCGGGCAGCTACCGGCGGTCCGACGTCGTGGAGTGGGTCGGCGACGGTTCGATCGACCTGGTGGTCGGCACCCACGCCCTGATCCAGGAAGGAGTGCACTTCCACCGGCTCGGTATCGCAGTGGTCGACGAGCAGCATCGGTTTGGCGTGTACCAGCGAGTTCGGCTGCGGGAAAAGGCGGCGGACTACGACCCGGATCTCTTGATCATGACGGCGACCCCCATACCCCGAACCCTGTCGATGACCCTGTACGGCGATCTGGACGTCTCGGTGCTCGACGAGATGCCCCCCGGTCGAACACCGGTGACAACGCGACTTGTCAGCAAGGCACAGTCGGACCTCCAGCGGGTGTACGACCTGATCCGCAGTGAGGTGGGGGCGGGACGCCAAGCGTTCGTGGTGTGCCCGCTCGTGGAAGACAGTGACAAGCTCGCCGCTTCGTCCGCGACCGCCGAGTATGTCCGCCTCCAGGGCGTCTTCCCAGAGCTCCGGCTCGGCTTGCTCCATGGCCAGCTCCGGCCCGACGAGAAGGACCGGGTGATGCACGACTTCCGGGCACACGAGCTCGACGTCTTGGTTGCTACGACGGTGATCGAGGTCGGCATCGACATCCCCAACGCCACGGTCATGGTCATCGAAGACGCCGACCGTTTCGGCCTGAGCCAGCTGCATCAACTGCGAGGTCGTGTCGGTCGTGGCGAGCACGCCGCCACCTGCGTCCTGGTCGCGGAGCCCACCACAGCGGAGGGCGAGCAGCGCATGGACGCCATGATCGGCACCACCGATGGTTTCCGGCTGGCCGAAGAGGACCTGCGAATACGCGGCCAGGGCACGGTGTTCGGTACCAAGCAGGCCGGTATGAAGGACCTCAAGCTGGCCGACATCCTGCGAGACGCCGACGTGCTCGTGGCTGCACGGCGTGAGGCGTTCGCCATCGTCGAGTCCGATCCGAATCTCGAGGGCCATCCCGAGATTCGCGACGAGGTGCGCGCTCTGCTCGGCGCCGACGTCGAGTGGCTGCTGCGTAGCTGAAGTCGGGGCGAGACACGTATGCGGATCATCGCCGGCGCCGCAAAGGGAAGGCGGCTCGCCGGTCCCCCCGGCGAAGGGACCCGGCCGCTCACCGACAGGATCCGCGAAGCCCTCTTTTCTTCGCTCGGCTCGGCTGTTCACGGCGCAAACGTCCTCGACCTGTATGCAGGTACCGGCTCGATCGGGCTCGAAGCGCTCAGTCGCGGTGCGGCATCGGCGGTGTTCGTCGAGATGGACGGGCGAACCGCAGCGGTGCTCCGGAAGAACGTCGCCGAGGTCGATTGCGGCGGATCGGTCGTGACTCAGGACGTGATGAGGTATCTGAGCAGGCCACACCCGCCGGTCGATCTGGCATTCGTTGACCCCCCATATGCCCTGCCGCTAGCGTCCGTTTTGGAGGTCATGGAGCGATTGGAGCCAACGTTGGCGGATGGAGCGATCGTGGTGGTCCATCGCCGGCACGGCGAGGCGCCCCCTGAGGAGGCCGGATCCCTTCATCTGGTGGATCGACGTCGCTACGGCGACGCCGAGCTGTGGCGATTCTCCAAGGGTGACCGATGACCATCGCCCTGATCCCCGGAAGCTTCGATCCGCCCACGAAGGGCCATCTCGACGTCATCGAGCGCTGTGCCGGCATCTTCGACACCGTCATCGTCGCCGTGGTGCGCAACCCCTCCAAGACGCCGCTGTTCACCGACGACGAGCGCATGGAACTGCTCGAGGAGTGTTGTGGCGGATGGGGCAACGTCCAGATCGGCGCTTTCAGCGGGCTGCTCGTCGACTATGCGGCGCAGACCAACGCCGACGTCATCGTGAAGGGTCTGCGTGCGATGACGGACTTCGACTACGAGCTGCAGATGTCGCAGATGAACCGTCATCTGTCCGGCATCGTGACGTTGTTCGTCGCCACCAAACCCGAATACGGGTACCTCTCGTCGTCATTGGTCAAGCAGGTGGCGGGTCTCGGCGGCTCCGTCGACTCCCTCGTCCCTGCGCCCGTGATGCGCGCACTCAAGGAGCGATTGGGCCATGACTGATCCGGGCAACGACCAACCACCCCCACCCCCGATTCCCGGGCACATCATCGACCAGATCGAGGCGCTCATCGTCGACGTCGAGGAGGCGCGACCCGTTCCGCTGTCCAGCAACATCATGCTTGGTCGCGACGAGTTCATCGACAAGCTACGTGCTTTGCAGCATGCGTTGCCGGAAGAGCTGCGTGCCGCCCGGTGGATGGTCCGCCAACGGGAGACGTACATCGCACGTACCAACGAGAAGGCGCGCGAGGTCCTGGCCAAGGCACAGGCGAGATCGGCGCAGCTCGTCAGCGACAACCACATCGTCGCTGAAGCCGTAGAGGAAGCCAACCGGCTCGTCCGTAACGCGGAAACGCAAGCCGAGCGGATCCGGCTCGAAGCAGAGGACTACGCGGAGCGCCACCTCGCCGAAGCAGAAGCGGTACTGGGCGAGCTGCTCCGCTACGTCCAGGAGTCCCGAGCGGAGCTGCATCGCTCACTCCCCCCAACCCCGGAGCCCCCCATCTCCCAGTAGCCGTGGTGGCGCCGTGTGGGCCGGCTGGGAGTCAGGCGCCACGCAGGACCTGGCTGCTGAAACGGCACTGCCTGTGTGGTTGTGGCAGTTGGACCACCGTCGCCGTCGGTCGAGCGCACCACGTCTCTCCGGTGAGCCTCACTAGGTCGGGGTGGACTTCGTGCTCGAGCGTTGACCAGTGTCCAATGAGCCGGCGTAGACCTCGATGCCCGCTGCGGCAGCGAACACCCCGATGATGACGTATGGCGTCGGGCCGAAGCTGCGGACCGCCATGACCCTGAGCCAGTCCGGATACCAGGAGGGGTCACTGAAATCGACCAGCAACGGCAGATAGACCAAGAACATGAAGACTGCCGGGATTGCCGCAACGAGGTAGTGATACCGGGCCGCTCGCACGGCTCCTCCGACGAGAATGCCGAGGACCAGAAACCAGATCAGGGGTCCGCGTAGTTCTCCGTCGCCGGCACGCCGAAGACCACCGAAGAAGTCCTGGGTCAACTCTCGCAGCGCAAGCAGACACAGCACAGCCACCACCATGCCAAGACCTGATGCAATGACTACCCGTTGCCTCGTCACGTCACCTCCGGGGGCAGCCACACGTGGCCGGGGCCCATACCGGGGCCGGCCTTCTGCGCGCAACCGGGGTCCTGTGCGGAGAGGGCTGCCACACTCCAGAGTTGATGCTCCGCGTCGTGGCGCGGCAGTATGTAGGGCCAATGGTCCTGAATGCCGACGGGTCACTCACGACGTCACGTGGCCTACGGCGTTGTCAGACGCCGGCTCCCCACTTCACCAATGGGCCGGTATCGGCCTTCGAGTACATGTCTCGGTCGAAGGGTCGGCTTGGATCGACATCCAAACTTGTATGAAGACCGGAGGCCGTATGGTTCCAGGGGATCGCCGTTGTCGCAGCGCGCAGCCAAGTTGGCCCGGGGACGCAGCTCGTTGTGGTCGCGACGTCGCTCGCGGTCATCTCTACACTTTTCGTATGACCCCGTTTCTCATCCACGTTGGTGCGTTGCTGGCGAACCCGGGATCCTCCCGTTCCCATCGGATCGAAACACCTGTCGACTGGGCCGTCGAGCTTGCGGCGGTGAAGCGCGATGTGGACATCGCGGCAGACCTCGAGCTGGCGTCCATGTCAGGCGGCTTGCTGGTGCGTGGTGCCGTGGACGTCCAAGCGGTCCTCACCTGCTCTCGGTGCCTGACCGAGATCACGACGCCGATGCATGTCGAGGTGGCGCAGTTGGTCGAGGACGGTGCAGGCGCCGAGGACGACGATCACGACGACCGGTACCACACGAGCGGCGACGAGCTCGATCTGGAACCCATTCTCCGCGACGAAGTGCTCCTGGCGATGCCGTTGCGACCGCGATGTGAGCCCGAATGCGAGGGACTTGTTACAGATTCGGAAAGCGACTTGAATACTGCCGCTCCCGGGAACGCAGGTCGCACCGATTCACCGTTCTCCGTGTTGCAGGACCTGTTCGGTCCCGGGGACTGATCCCGATACGAGGTTTCGCATGGCGGTACCCAAGAAGAAGATGTCGCGTTCGCGGACGCGGCGCCGCAAGGCGCAGTGGAAGGTCGCTCCTCCGACGCTGGTCGCATGCCAGCAGTGCGGATCGAAGCACCTGCCGCACCGGGCATGTGCCGAGTGCGGCACGTACAACGGTCGCGACGTCATCGCAGTGGACTGACCGGCTCCGTGTCCCGAATCGCAGTCGACGCAATGGGCGGCGATCGGGCGCCTGAAGAAATCGTCAGGGGAGCGCTCGATGCCGCCCAAGTTGGTATCGACGTGGTGCTCGTCGGTGAGGAATCCCGAATCAGGCCGCTCCTTCCCGCGGGGTCCATCGGCGACGTCGCCGTCGTCCACGCTTCGGAGGTCATCGAGATGGGCGACGACCCCGCGGCGGCGCTGCGGGAGAAGAAGGACGCATCCGTCAGCGTTGCGGCCAAGTTGGTCGCCGGGGGCGAAGCCCAGGGCATGGTCTCCGCCGGCTCGACCGGAGCCGCCATCGCTGCGGCAGCCTTCATCATCGGGCGTCTTCCCGGCGTTTCCCGGCCGGGCCTTGCCACCCTGATGCCCGGCGACAAAGTCGTGCTCGACAGCGGCGCCAACGTCAACTGCCGTGCGGACCAGCTGGCGCAATTCGCCGTGATGGGTGCGGCGCTGGCCGCATCGCATCTCCACATCGACGACCCAAAGGTGGGGTTGCTCAACATCGGCGAGGAGAGCGGCAAGGGCCGCGATCTCGACCGTGAGGCCCAACAGGTGCTGTCGCAAATGCCGGGGATCAACTACATCGGCAACGTCGAGGGTCACGACATCGCAACGCAGCGGGCCGATGTGATCGTCGCCGATGGCTTTACCGGCAATGTCTTCCTGAAGACTGCAGAAGGTGCCGCACACATGGTGCAGCGGATGCTGCTCGACGCAGTGAGCCGTCCCGAGTACCAAGAAGCCCTCGCGGCACTGGCGCCGGCTCTCGCCGATTTCCGGATACGGCTCGATCCGGAGACCACCGGCGGGGCCCACCTCCTCGGGGTCAAGGGCATGGTGGTGATCGCCCATGGCTCGTCGTCGCGGGTAGCGGTGAAGAACGCCATCGAGATGGCCGCCGAGGGAGCTGACGACGATCTCCCCGGCAAGATCGCCACGGGCCTCACGATTGGTGCCCGTGTCTGATTCCTGGGTCGCCGCGGTTGCAACACTCGAGTCACGCCTCGGTCATGTCTTCATCGATCGCGAATTGCTGCGCCAAGCCTTGATGCACCGCTCCTATGCGGGTGAGCAGGGTCTCGCCGAGTCCTACGAACGGCTCGAGTTCCTCGGCGATGCTGTGTTGCAGCTGGCGGTGACCCGCCACCTCTTCGAACAGCACACCGGTATGTCCGAAGGCGAGATGGCCAAGGTTCGGGCAGATGTCGTCAACGAGCGAACGCTCGCCAGGCTGGGCCGAACGCTGGGTGTGGGTCCGGCGTTGCTTCTCGGCAAGGGCGAGGACATGTCGGGCGGAAGGGAGAAGGACTCGCTGCTCAGCGACGTCGTCGAGGCACTGGTCGGAGCCGTCTTCTCGGAAGCCGGGTTCACTGCCGCTGAGCGCATCGTGATCGCTCATTGGAGCGACGTCATCGACGACAGAGCGGTAGCCCCCGGTGAGCGTGACTACAAGACCCGCTTGCAGGAGCATCTGGCCCGCATCGGGCTGCGACCCAAGTATGTCGTCGAGGAGCAGGGCCCCGAGCACGCCAAGACCTTCACCGCGGCCGTCTACGCCGCAGGCGATCTGCTCGGTCGGGGGGCGGGTACGTCCAAGAAGCGTGCCGAGCAGGCCGCAGCCCAACACGCTTCCGCCGGACTCGGAGACGATGCCTGAGCTTCCCGAGGTCGAAACCACGCGCCGCTGTCTCGAGCCGGCGCTGGTCGGCAAGCGGGTCATGCACGTCGACGTGCGTCGCAACCGCATGGTGCGCCGCCAGCCGGCCCCGTCCGACTTCAGAGATCGGCTGACGGGCCGGACGGTTCGTGGTCTCCGCCGGCACGGGAAGTTCATGATCGCCGATCTGAGCGGGGACCTGTCGTGGGTCACCCACCTCGGCATGTCGGGTCGCCTCGCAATCGCCGCGCAGAGCGATCCCGAGCCGCCACACACCAATGTGGTGGTGAGGGTGGGCTCCGGTGTCGAGGTGCGTTTTGTCGACCCACGTACCTTTGGGTTCGTCGTCGTGTACACGCCGGAAGAGCTGGCGGCATCGCCGCTGTCCCGCTTGGGCCCGGATGCGCTGGATGACATGCCGACGGCCTCACAGCTTGCGGGCCGGCTTCACGGCAGATCGGCGCCCATCAAGGCTCTGCTGCTCGATCAGACGATCATCGCCGGGGTGGGCAACATCTACGCCGACGAGGCGCTGCACCGCGCTCGGATCTCGCCGCTGAGGCGGGGCGGCAGTTTGGATCGCAATGAGATCAACCGGTTGCGCAACGGCATCCGGGCGAGTCTTCGGTCCGGGCTGAGATGGGGCGGCACCTCTCTCGACGACCTTGCGTACCTGCTCCCGGATGGCAGGACCGGTGAGTTCGCCGGTCGCCTCCGTGTGTACGGGAAGCCGGATGAGCCCTGTCCGCGCTGCGGGACGCCCATTCGCCGGAAGGTGATCCGGCAACGCAGCGCCCATTGGTGTCCCGACTGCCAGCGGTGATTCGCCCGGCGATCAGGGGCCGACGCTCCGAGGGAAGGGACGGAGAGGGCGGCAACGGTCGCGGAGATCGTGTGGCGGTCGTCTGCGACGGCCGTGGAGGCTGAGGCCGTCGACCCATTCACCCGGCCGTTTCCCGTCGGTAGATTGGCCGTGAGTCAAGCTGGTAGGGGCTGTGGTAGGTACTCACCCGCTGAGCGCGCAAGCGCCGGCATGCGCATTCGTGCGCTCGAGAAGGGCCGTAGGGACATCCGCTGAGGGTGGCGGCGCGTCGCGCCCTGGGATCGGGACGTCCCGGACACCATGAGCGCAGTCGTCGTTTTCTTGAGTGCGGCCGCGGCGATCGCCGTCATCAGCCTGTTCCGCTGGTATCGAGAGACCGCCTCACACCTCGATCGCCTGGCGGGACTGTCCCATCGCATCCACGTCAACGGCATTCGCGGGAAATCGACCGTCACACGGATCCTGGCCGGGATGTTGCGTGAAGCGGGGCTGCAGACGGTGGGCAAGTCCACCGGCACCGCCGCCGCAGTCATCACCCCGAGCGGAGAGGACGAACCCATCTTCCGGCCCGGACCGGCCACGATTCTCGAGCAGCTCGAGATCGTCGAACAGCATGTCACCGATGACGTCGACGCTCTCGTCATCGAGTGCATGGCGCTCAAACCCGCGTACCAGGAGATCAGCGAGCGTCAGATGGTGCGGTCCACCATCGGTGTGTTGACGAACGTCCGGGAGGACCACCAGGACGTGATGGGCGAGACACTTCCGGAGATCGCCAGGTCGCTGCTTTCCACCTGCCCCCGAAACGGCGTCTTGGTGACCGCCGAGCGCAACCCAGAGGTCACCACGGTGATCGAAGAGGTGGCATCCAGCCTCGGCACGCGCGTGGTGTACGCCGACGCAGATCAGGTCACGGACGAGGACATCGACGCGTTCGACTACATCGCGTTCAAGGACAACGTCGCCATCGGGCTCACGGTGGCGTCGATGCTCGGCATCGACCGTGACGTCGCCATGCGGGGGATGGTCGCAGCGCCGCCGGACCCGGGTGTGCTGCGCATGAGGGACCTCACGATCGGGAACAAGAGCGTGACGTGGGCCAACCTGTTCGCCGTCAACGACCGCGAATCGATGATCGTGGCGACGGAACGGCTCCAGCCGTACCGCACACCGCAGACAACCACGGTCGGCATCCTCAACAATCGATCCGACCGTGAGCGGCGGGCGACGCAGTTCGCCGACATCGCAGTCGACGACCTGGACTTCGACAGGCTCGTCACGTTCGGGGCCTACGAGAAGTTGGTCACGGAGCGGCTGATCGCCAACGGCTACCCGCCCGCCGCGATCATCAACCTCGGCGAGACGCGCAATCCCTCGGTCGAAGAGATCATCGATCGCATGGTGCATCAGGCGCCGACGGAACACGTACTCGTGGTGGGTTTCGTCAACATCCACACCCATCAGGCCGAGCTCATGCTCGAGTACTTCGAGGGTCTGGGCCGGAGCGACGCCGGCGGCGCCGGCGCATCCGTCGACGCCCACGAGGCGGTGAACGCCTGATGCATGACTATCTCTTCGGCATGGAGGCGGTCCGGTTCGCCTTCGTGTTCGGCGTCGTGATGTCGATGTACCTCTATGAACGTCGCCACATCACAACGGGCAGCATCGTTGTGCCCGGCTATATCGCGGTGTTCATCCTCCATCCACTCGTCCTGGCCGCCACGTTCGCCAACGCTCTTGCGTCGTACTGGCTCATCAACAAGCTCCTGCCGCGGTTCATGTTGTTGTACGGTCGTTCCAAGTTCTCCGTGCTCGTCCTGACCTCGGTGATCATCCAGGCGCTGATGCTCAAGGTGAGCCCCTCGGCACCGTACCTCTGGGAATCGGATGTCCCGCTTCTCGTCGGCGCCGGATATGTGATCCCCGCACTCATCGCCCATGACATGGGCCGCCAAGGGCTCAAGGCGACGACCAAGGCGGTGCTGGCCTCCGGAGTCATAGTGGCCGGACCCATCCTCGCTGCGCTCCTGTTCGTGCCCGGCGCTCAGGCGACGCGGCCCCTGGTCAACTTTGCGGCACTTGCGTTCGAGCCGAGCTGGGTGCCGCTTGCCGTGCTGGTCGGCGCCATCGTCTCCTGGGCCCTCCAGGCGAACCACTCGCTGCGGGCCGGCGGCTTCATCGGTGTTGCGTATCTCGCCATGCTGTCCGCCACGTGGTGGCAGGTGGCATTCCTGTTCTGCGTAGCAATCGTCACCTGGTTCTTCGTCACCAAGGTGGTGGCCCGGGTCATCATCCTCTTCGGGCGTCGCAAGTTCTCTGCGATGCTCCTCGTCGGCTCACTGCTGTCCTGGTTCACGCTGTCGGTGGCGATCGCCGCGCTCGGGCTGGAGGATCGAGCCTTCTCGAACCTGGCTTCGGTTGCGCTCACACCTCTCTTCCTTCCCGGTCTGCTGGCCAACGACATGGAGCGATCGAGCCCAGGTCGCGTGATGGCAGGTGCGACGCTTGGCGCCACGTTTGTGTTCTGCCTGGTCACCTGGCTCTACGAGCTCACCCACGGGGGCAGCACACTGACCGTGTGGGCCACCGCGGCCGTGGCCATGGTCACCGGTGGCATCATCTTCGATCGCCAGCTGGCATTCCCCGTGCTGTGGCTGCTGACCCCGCGCGGATTCAAGGTACATCTCCCCGAGCGCCGGATCGAGATCACCGACGAGATCGCACCGCCAACGGGCGAGTCCACCGACGTTGCGGGAACCGAGAGCCCGGTGGCGCCCGCAGAGGAGGATGAGGCCGTCGAGTTGGCGGCGGTCGAGGAGCCGCCGGAACCGGACTATCTCGTTGCCTGACGCACCTGGGTGGCGCTCGGAGGCGCCGATGTCGGTCGGGAGCCTCGCACCCCACCAACCGTGGCCTGGGATCTCCTCAATGTTCGTTGGCGAGGCCCTCGTCTTGCGATTGGCGGCGGAACAGCAGGGATGCGGCCGCCACCGCCAGCGCTACGCCGGCGAAGAACACGATCCGAAGC
The DNA here is from genome assembly GCA_965216945.1 of Acidimicrobiia bacterium. Taxonomy (GTDB): domain Bacteria; phylum Actinomycetota; class Acidimicrobiia; order Spongiisociales; family UBA5794; genus DATHZQ01. The sequence continues at coordinate 3,235,034 of CBDCGU010000003.1, forward strand.
GCCAGCGGCACGCGTGCGATGAAGCTCTCCGACGGCTCCTCGAGCGGTGGGATCTCGCTGCGGAGCACGATGACCGGCAACTCGCCGCGGGCGTTCTCGTCCCCGACCAGCACTGCCGGACCGGCGATATCCGCTGTTGCCCGCGCACCCAGCATGGCGTCGAGCGCGGATGCGTAGGAGGCTGTGGTCGGCCCGGTGACGGCCAGCACGACGCGATTCTCCGCCCACGGAGAGCCGAGCAGTTGGGCCGTTCCGGGGCCGACCGTCTGACCGGCTGCCACATCAGAGATGTGGAGTGGTTGACCGCCGGCATCGAGGGGCACAGGAAGGGCGTTCTCGAGGTCGCCCAGCAACGGTTGGCGCCCGGCCTCGCCCAGAACGATGACATGACCCGACGTGACCGTCTCATCGACATCGGCGCTCGTCACCATGCGCGGTGCAAATCGGCTGGTTGAGCCGCCAAAGGCCGCCACGATCTCGAGACCATCCTCGATGTCTCCCGGCGTTGGCCGATCGGGCAGGACGATCGTCAGCATGGCCATGTCCGGCTCGGCGAAGAAGAGGAACGGAAAATCACTCAGATCGAGCCGGCCGCCGTTGATCCGGTGGGGCAACTCGATCGCCATGGACGGCGGGATCGCCGCCGAGGGACTCGAGTCGGAGGGCAAGCACTGCGCCGAGGCCGTCAGATCGAAGGTGAAACGCAGGAAGTTGAGCCCGGGGCGCATGAGGTCCGCCGGGAGCGCCGTCGAGCGCAGCTCGTGTTGACCGTCCGCGGCATTGAGTTCGGTGGTGCTGATCTGGCGGCCGTTGAGGGCGACGCTCATACGGCTGGGGTCGGCCACGACTTGCCCACGGAGCACCCCGTTGTCGGGTTCCCACTCGAACGGCACGTCGAAGCGGTAGATGACGGAGCGCTCGCCGATGCCACGAACCGTCCGCTGGTCGTAGCCGATCTCGCCGAGGGTGAACTGGGACGGTGGGGGAGTGGGTGATCGCAACGGGGCGCCTTCGACCTCGAGGGTGTTGCCTTGGAGCGGCATCACTGCCAGCGGGTCGATCAAGGTGTCGGCGACCGCCATCACCGAGCCGTCGCCGGAGGCGTTGACGGTCAAATGCGGCCCTCCCGCCGCAGTTCGCGTCAACGTTGCCGACCCTTCGCGAGCGGAGGATTCGCTCGTGGTGCCACCGATGAGAACGGTCGGTGCGGTCGTACTCGGGGCAGCCGCATCGCCATGCCACGCCACGGCCCACCCCGCGGTGTCGTCGACGCGGGCGATGGCGAAGACGATGGCAGCGGCTGCACTCAAGTCGTCCGGTGTGGGGTTCGACGGCAGCACGACGACCGCGGGTTCGAGAGCAGTGCCCAGCGGGGCCATCGCCGCAGGGAAGTCATCGATCGCCAGCTCGCGCACCGGCACGAAGGTGCCGCGCAGCTCGGTGTCCACGCCCACGATGGCCCAGCGCGCCGGGTGGTTCGGGTCGACACACTCACCATCGGTGTCGAGACCGATCGAGGCACTGAGGCCGATCGTGTTCTCGCCGGTCGAGATCAGCCCAGGCGGGATGCTGATCACGTGAGGTGGCTGCTCTGCAAGAAGGATCGTGTCGACGGGATCGCCGTTCACCGACACGACGATCGCGGCGTCGGCGGCCGCCTGCTGGGTGGGCGTGGTTGCAAGCTGCAATCGCAACGGAGCGGTGGGCGCCATGCCGGCGGGGACGGTGAACGTCAGCGTCTCGATCGCCCGGTAGCCCCGCAACGTGATCTCGCCCGTGTCTTCATCGATCAGCCGCCACCGGCCGTCTTGTTCCTGGGCCCCGGCCGCTGCGGACGTGACGAGCGCGGTGAGCACCGTGACACTGAGGAGTATGCACGCGCGGCTGAGAATGCGCATCGAGAACAACCCAGACTCGAGGTATCTTGATTCGCCTTCCGCCCGTGCCGGCCCTAGCGAGGCGGCGGCGGATCGTACCATGGTTTTCGCGACCTCAACGGTAGGCAGGGCGCCCGGTCCGCTCCGGCAGAATCCCACTGATGTGATTCCGAGACGGTAAGCTCGTCCAACCGTGCTGCTGAAATCGCTTTCGCTCGCCGGGTTCAAGTCGTTTGCGAACCGGACCCGTCTGGACTTCGAGTCCGGCGTCACCGTCGTGGTCGGTCCGAACGGGTCCGGCAAATCCAACCTGCTCGATGCCCTGTCGTGGGTGATGGGGACCCAGGCCACCCGAACCCTTCGCACGGGAAAGATGGAAGACGTCATCTTCGCCGGGACGGCGACTCGGCCCGCCATGGGTCGCGCCGAGGTGACCGTCACATTCGACAACTACGACCGGTTTCTCCCGCTCGACCTCGACGAGATCTCGATGACCAGACGGCTGTATCGCGACGGTCGATCCGAGTACGAGATCAACGGCGCTCCGTGCCGGCTGCTCGACCTGCACGAGTTGCTCTCGGATGGCGGCGTCGGCCGCCACCAACACGTCCTCGTCGGCCAGGGCCAGATCGGCACGATCCTGAACGCCCGGCCCGATGAGCACCGCGCTGTCATCGAGGAGGCTGCGGGGGTCACCAAACATCGCAGCCGTCGCGACCGCTCGCTGCGTCGCTTGGAGCAGACTGCGCTCGATATCGAGCGTCTCGCCGACCTGCTCGACCAAGAACGCAGACGGTTGCGCCCGCTGAAGCGCCAGGCGAACGCAGCGGCTCGCCACGATTCCGTCAAGGCCGAGGCGCAGGCGCTGCGGCTGTGGCTGGGTGGTGAGGAGCTGCGGCGACTCTCGGCACGGATGACAGAGGCGACCGCTGAGAAGGACGCACTCGACGCCGCGATCGCCGCCGACTCCGGGTCTCTCGGCGACCTGCGTGCGTCGCTGGACGATTTGCGCGTGGCCGCCGGCGAGGTGGGCAAAGCCCTCGAACGCGATACCGCCGCGGCGGCCCGTCTCGAAACCGCCGCCGAGCGGTTCCAACGGATCGCCATGGTGTCTCGTGAGCGACGCTTCTCGATGCAGAGCCGGCTGCGGGGGGCGGGCGAGCGGCGCGCCGACCTCGAGTCGGAGCGAACCTACGTCGCCGAACAACTCGCCGCCGTTGCAGAGGAGCTGCAGTCGGCGCGCATGCTCGCAGAACGTCGGGAGACCGAGTTGCAAGCGCTCGAGGACGAAGAACGCTCCCTGTCCGAGCAGGTCCAGCTCCCTGCCGAGGGCATCGTCGCCAACCTCCGCGGCGATCTGCGGGCGCTCGAAGTTGCCGCCGAGCGCGACCGCCGTGAGCTGGCGAGCCTCGACCGGCGCCGAGATGTGGTGCAGGGCACCCTGATGACTCAGCAAGCGGAGGGCGATGGGTTGGTGGCGGTGATCCGGGATACGGACGTCGCTGCCGTCGAGGCGCAGGAGGTCTACGAGGAAGCGCTCGACCTGCGCCAGCGCAGCGAGTCGGCTCACGAGACCCACTCCGAGGCCGACCGGGCGGCACAGCTGGCTCTGGCTCACGCCTCCGCTCGGGCCGAGGCTGTCGAGGCGGCGTTGCACGGTCTTGGCGATCCGGAGGCTCGGGAACGCGCCGCCGGCGCCGACGGGGTCATCGGTGCCGTGGTCGCCCGTCTGGACGTGCCCGAACGCCTGGCGGCCGCCGTAGACGCCGGTCTCGGGCGTTGGTCCGATGCCCTGGTTGCCGCCGGTCCCGATGCGTTGAACGATGTGACCGCGTCTCTGAAGTCGCAGGGCTACGGCGGTGTGACGCTGGTGGTCGGCCGCGGCGTCGCGACCAGCGCACCCGCCCGCGAGGTCGCGGCGTCGTGGGGCGCCGTCGCCCTGGTCGACGAGCTGGGGCCCCACGCCGACGAGGAGCTTGCCCGGCGGTTGCTGGGCGATGTCGTCGTGGTCGAAGGGTGGACCTCCGGATGGAGGCTCGTCGAGCGTCACCCCCAGGTGAGAGCCGTGACTCCGGAAGGCGATGTGATTTCCGTCGACGGGATTCGGCTCGCCGACGCCGACGGGGCAGGCCATGCGGCCCTCGAAGCCGCACGGGTGAAGCTCGAACAGGCCGAAACGCAGGCGGCTCGCACTGCCAGCCGGCTGTTGACCGCCACGCGCGAGCTCGAGACGGCTCGCCGCCAGGAGCAGGCCTCCCGAGAGGCGCTGGAGCGGATCGAAGCGAAGCTGGCGGGCCACTCGGAGGCCCTCGGCATCAACGGTCGGGCTCGCGCCGAGGGCGAGGCCGAGATCGTGCGGCTCGACGAGCGCGCTCGTGCGCTTGCGGACGCAGACCGCCTCCGCCGGGAGCGGCTGGACGACGTGCGCGCCCGTATCGCAGAGTTCGAAGGGGAGGAGCGGGAGCGGCAGCAGGCTTGGGAGGCGCTGATGCGGACCCGCGAGGACGTCGTGCGCCGCCGCGACGAGGCCAGGCGCGCCCGTGAAGACGCCGCATCCTCCGTGGCCGGCGCCGAGGCGAGGCATCGCATGCTCGTGACGAGGCGGGAGTCGGCCGAAAGGGAATTGGAGGGACTGGATGAGGCGCCGGTCCAGCCCGAGCAGATCGATCGGCTCGAGGCCATCGAGGAGTGGGCGCGTCGAGCGGACCGCAGCGTGCGCGAGCATGTCGCCGCACTCCGCGAGCGGCAACGGGCGTTGCGCACCGAGGCCGGCGTCGCCGGGGAGCGCCTCGACGCCGCCCATCGCCGGGAGCGCGAACTGGACCACGAGATTGGCGAAGCCAAGGAGAAGGTGTCGACGCTCGCCATCGAGCTGGCCGAGTTGCGGGTGCGTCACGAGGCGACTGCGGAAGGCCTGCGACGTGATGCCGATGCGTCGGAGGAGGTGGCCCTGACCGCCCCCCGACCGGACGTGGCCGAGGGCACGGACTTGCGGCAGCTGCTCGCCTCACGTGAGGCGGAGCTTCGCCGCATGGGGCCCATCAACCCACTGGCCGCTGCCGAATACGAGGAGCTTGCGGCGCACGTCGAGCTGCTGGAAGGTCAGATGGCCGATCTCGAGGAGTCGGGCCGGGAGCTGCGCAAGGTGATCACAGCGCTCGATGCCGAGATGGCGCGCCTGTTCGAAGCCGCCTTCGCCGAGATCGCGGCACTCTACGAGGAGAACTTCAGCCTGGTGTTTCCCGGGGGTCGGGGCCGCCTGCGCCTCACCGACCCCGATCGTCCGCTCGAGACTGGTGTGGAGATCGAGGCACAGCCGCTGGGTAAGAAGGTCGGCAGACTATCGCTGCTCTCCGGCGGGGAGCGGTCGCTGGCGGCGCTGGCATTCCTGTTCGCCGTGTTCCGGGCGCGCCCCAGCCCGTTCTACGTCCTCGACGAGGTGGAGGCGGCCCTGGACGACTCCAACCTGCGGCGGTTCCTCCGTCTCGTGGGCACGCTGCGCGAGCAGGCCCAGCTCGTCATCATCACCCACCAGCAGCAGACGATGGAAGCTGCCGACCTGTTGTACGGCGTCACGATGGAGCCGGCCGATTCGTCCAAGGTCCTGGCAAAGCGGCTGGATCGGGTCGCATCCTCGGAGTCGGCCCGGTAGGGATCGCAGCGCAGCCGCGGTCCGTTACCATTCCGGGCCCCCCAGACACAACGGCGGAGGTTTCGGGTGGATCCCATCGTCATCGGCGTCATCGTCGTGGTCCTGCTGATCGTGGTAGTTGGATTCGTCCTGCTGCGACGCAGCGACTCCACCACCGTCGCGCCTCCGGACAGTCGTGGGGAACTGGCCGCTCCGGCGCCGCCGGTGCGGACCCTGCGACAGCGGCTCGGGAAGACGCGACGTGCTCTGGCGGACCGGCTGGGGACGCTGCTGCGCTCCGACAAGCTCGACGGCGAGTTCTGGACGGATCTCGAAGACTCTCTCGTCGCCGCGGACCTCGGCGTAGCCGCGGCCACCCGAGTCGTCGAGCGGGTACGCCAGGCGTCTCCTGAGGATGGTGCCTCAGCCCAGGCGGAGCTACAACGCCAACTCGTCGGCATGCTCGACGGGCGCGACCGACGCCTGACCCGCGACCACAAACCGTCGGTGATCCTCGTGGTCGGCGTCAACGGCACCGGCAAGACGACGTCGATCGCCAAACTGGCCGCCCACCTCCAGTCGGACGGCGTTTCGGTGCTGTTGGGTGCCGCCGACACGTTTCGCGCCGCCGCCGGCGCCCAGCTTCGCACCTGGGGCGACCGGGTGGGGGTGCGGGTCGTTGGTGGCCAGGAAGGGGCCGACCCGGCCTCGGTGGCCTATGACGCCTACCACGCCGCCAAGTCGGACAACGCCGACGTGGTGATCATCGACACCGCGGGAAGACTCCACTCGAAAGCCAACCTCATGGACGAGCTGTCGAAGGTAGGGCGCGTCCTGCGGAGGGAGGCGGACGAGGTCGACGAGGTGCTGCTCGTGATCGACGGTACGACAGGTCAGAATGCCATCGAGCAGGCGAGGACGTTCACCGAGGCGGTCGGCGTCACCGGCATCATCGTGACGAAGCTGGATGGCACGGCGCGGGGTGGCATGGCCATCGCGGTGGAGGAAGAGTTGGGAATCCCGGTCAAGTTCATCGGGGTTGGTGAAGGCATGGATGACCTCGTTTCCTTTGATCCCGCTGCTTTCGTGGACGCCTTGCTCGGCATATGACGGATCGCGACCGCGTGACCGACGAGCCCGGCAGCCTTCTCGACAGAGCGCGGCAGGTCGCCACCAACGCCTATGCCCCGTACTCGGACTTCCGGGTGGGGGCCGTGGCGGTGGGCGTCGACGGTGAGAGTTTCGACGGTGTCAACGTCGAGAACGCGGCATACGGTGCGACGATCTGTGCCGAGGCCAACGCCATCTCGGCAGCCGCTGCGGCCGGGGTGCGGAGGCTGCACACGGTGGCCGTCGGCTGTCTGGATGCCGACGAGTGCTATCCGTGCGGTAACTGCCGGCAACTGATGCGAGAGTTCGAGGTCGAGCGTGTGATCGTCCAAGGTGAGGGCGGTCGCATGCGGGTGCACACGCTGGAGGAGTTGTTGCCCCACTCGTTCGGACCGCAGAGCCTGGGGTAGCGCACGCTGTCCGCCCGGGTTGCTGGGGTGCCCTCCGCGGCGTGTTCTGTGCCGCCGTGCTCACATCGCCGGTGCGGCGGCTCCGCCGGGGATACGAGCGGGCGCCATCACGGCGTCTGCGAGGCCGTAGTCGACGGCCTGGACCGCCGTCAGCCAGCGGTCTCGATCGGTGTCGCGCTCGACGACGTCGATGGGCTTGCCCGTGTGCCGGGAGAGGACGGCGTGCATCTCCTCCTTCTGGCGGACGATCTCCTGTGCATGGATTGCGATATCGGACGCCTGGCCCCCGAGACCCCCACCGGGCAGGTGGGGCTGGTGGATCAGCACCCTGGCGTGGGGCAGCACGGATCGTTTGCCGGGGGCGCCGGCGGCAAGCAGCACCGCCGCGGCCGAAGCCGCCAGCCCGATGCAGGTTGTGGCGACCTCTGGCTTGACATGCTGCATCGTGTCGTAGATCGCCATCATGGAGGACATCTCCCCACCGGGCGAGTTGATGTACAGGGCGATGTCCTTCTCGGGATCATCGCTCTCGAGGTGGAGCAACTGAGCGACGATCAGGTTGGCAATGTCGGGCTCGACCTGCCTCCCGAGGAAGACCACTCGGTGACTGAGCAGCCTCGAGTAGATGTCGTAGGCCCGTTCACCGCGACCCGTCTGCTCGACGACCGTGGGTACCAGCATGTCCACCTCCCAAATATGCAACGCATCGGTTGCACATGCACCTTAGCCTATGCGCAACTGCTAGGTTGCGTGTATGCGAGACGAGACATCACACGAGCTGAGCGGGGACATCGCGGTGGTCCGCAGCGCAGACGTCGCCGCACCGGTGGAGGAGGTCTGGCGTCACCTCAGCGACGGTGATCTCCTCTCGGCATGGATGGATTCCCCCGTCGAGATCGACCCCCGGCCCGGAGGGCGAATCTCCATGACTCCGGATGGCGGGCAGCCGGTGTGGGGGACCGTCGAAGAGGTGATACCCGGGCGCCGCATCCAATGGGCATGGCGAAGCGACGACGGGATGCCGACCCTGGTCGAGATCGAGATCGAGGCGGACCGCACCGGTACCCGTTTCACGGTCCGCGAGACGCTGCTGCCGTGGGAGACGGATCATGTGCGGCCCACCTGGCTGCCCGGGCGAGGGCCGCACGCCGAGGCGTCCTGGCGGCTGCTCGCCGCCGCTTGATGGCGCCGCGCGAGGTCTTCGCCGCGTTGGGGGACCCGACCCGCCTGGACCTGGTGGCTCGCCTCGCTCGCCGCGGTCCGGCCACGGCAACGGAGCTGGCCGGTGAACTGCCGATGACCCGCCAGGCTGTGTCGAAGCATCTCGACACGCTGTACGGCGCCGGTCTGGTGGATCGGGCCAAACACGGTCGAGAAGTGCGCTACACGTTTGTCGCCGGTCCGCTGGGTGACGCCGCGGCCTGGCTTGCCGATGTCGGTTCGGCGTGGGACGACCGCATCGCCCGCCTGCGCGACGCACTCGACTGAGCCGGCCGGCGTACCGAGATCAGCTGCTGATTGTGCCTTGACCTTGCTGTGTGCTCGCCGGCGGGTGGACCGTGGGCCAATACCGCCGCTGTGCGCTCAGCCTCGGGCTTTGAGGGCCTCGATCAAGGCCGGCACGACCTTGTGCACGTCTCCCACGATGCCGAGATCGGAGAGACCGAAGATCGGAGCCTCTGCGTCCTTGTTGATCGCGATGATCGTCGAGGAGTCCTTCATGCCCACCACGTGCTGCATCGCCCCCGAGATGCCGCAGGCGATGTATACATCCGGCTTGACCGTCTTCCCGGTCTGGCCGACCTGCAACGAGTACGGCACCCACCCTGAATCCACAACCGCACGAGTGGCGCCGACCGCACCACCGAGCAGTGAGGCGAGCTCCTGCATCATCTCGAACTTGTCCGCACCGCCGAGACCGCGGCCACCGGCGATGACCACGTTGGCCGCCCCCAGATCGGGGCCCTCGCTCTCCTCGACATGGCGCGCCTTCACGGTGACGTCACCGGCGTGGCCGACGTCCGGCACGTCGACGGCGATCGTCTCAGGGGTCGCTGCGTCACCGGGCTCGGCAGGGAACGCCTTCGGTCGGGCGACGACGACAGCCGCACCGCCATCCGTCGTTGTCGTGGTCACCCGGGTGGTTCCACCGAGAATCTCGTTGGTCACGGCGACCGCACCGCCGTCAACCGAGATATCGACGGCATTCGCCAAGACCGCAGCTCCCAACCGCGCCGAGAGCCGTCCCGCAACGTCGCGGTCGAGATTGCCCATCGAGAAGACGACCAGGGCGACGTCGCTGCCGTCGAGCACTCCCGAGATGGCTGCTGCAGCTTCCGCTGCAGGCAACGCATGGTCGGTGTCGAGGTGGTAGATCCGGTCGGCACCGTGGGCGCCATAGGCGGCAAATGCCTCATCCGACGCCGGGCCGACATGGAAGACTCCCGTGGTCCCGTCGAACGTGCGGGCCTTCGTGAGGTTCTCGAGCGCCGACTGCGGCACGTCGCCACCGGTACCGTCTGCAAAGACCAACTGCGACATGTCAGACCACCTTCGCTTGCTCGAGGAGGGCCACGATCTTGGTGTAGGCCTCACCGTCGTCCTCGACGACCTCGCCGGCTTGGCGGGCGGGGACGGGTTCCACCGACTGGATTTGCTGGTTGGAGGCAGGGTCGACGCCCAGTTCGCCTGCCGTGACCTTGTCCACCGGCTTCGACTTCGCCTGCATGATCCCCTTGAACGTCGGGTAGCGAGGCTCGACGACACCGGAGGTCACCGACAGCACCAGCGGCGTGGTCGCCTCCACCTCGTCGTAGCCGGCCGCGGTTTGGCGCTCGATGCGAAGCCCGCCGTCCATGAGCTCGACCTTGCGGGCGAACGTCAACGACGGCACGCCCATCAGTTCGGCGACCTGTTGGGGAACGACGCCGGTGTACCCGTCCGTCGACTCAGTACCCGCGATCACGACATCGACCTCTTCACGGGCGAGCGCTGCGGCGAGCACACGGGCAGTTGTCAGCGCATCCGAGCCGCGCAGCGCCTCGTCATCGACGACCACGGCCTTGTCCGCACCCATGGCGAGGGCTTGGCGGATGCCCTGCAGTGAGCCGGAGGGCGACATGGACACCACGGTGACGGTTGAGCCTTCGCCCGCTGCTTCGGCGAGTTGGAGGCCCACCTCGATGCCGTACCGGTCGGTGTCGTCGAGGACCTGATCGTCGGGGCGCATGACGAAGTGCGTCGCCGGATCGAGCTCGTACGGTGTCGCCGGATCGGGAATCTGCTTGGCGCAGACGGCGATCTTCATGAGGCTCCTCTCTCAAATCCTGAATGGCGAGATGGTCGCCGATTCTCCGTGTGCGCTCAAATCGACTCGAGGCTCCGCCAACGGGCCATGGGCGCTCGTCAGCCGCGCACTTCGTCGAGCACCAGTTCCGGCGACTGAGCCGGCTCGTCGGCGATCGTCCACGCCTGCTCGATGAGAGGCAGCGCCGACGCCAGCCGGCCCTCGTCGTTGTAGGCAACGGTCGCCAGGCGCTCACCCGCACTGACCGGGTCGCCGACCTTCTTGTGCAGTGAGATGCCGACCGCGGGATCCACGTCGTCCTCTTTCTGCTGGCGCCCGCCGCCGAGCCGCACCGAGGCGAGGCCGAGATCGAGCGCATCGCACACCGTGACCACACCGGCGATCGGAGCGGCCACCGGGTGACTTCGTGATGCTGAAGGCAGGAGCGTCCGGTTGAGCACGACGTTGGCGTTGCCTCCCTGTTCGGCGATCACCTCGGCGAACTTGTCGAGGGCAGCGCCGGTGGACACCGCCGTTTCCAGGCGAGTGCGCGCTTCGGATGCGTCGTTGGTGATGCCGCCGGCGAGCAGCATCTCGACGCCGAGTCGATACGTGATCTCGACGAGATCCTCGGGTCCGTTGCCCTGCAACACGTCGAGAGACTCGGTCAGCTCGTTGGCATTGCCGATCTCGTTGCCGAGTGGCTGATCCATGTTGGTGAGCAGGGCCACGACCGGCGTGTCGTGGGACGCGCCGATACCCACCATCGTCTCGGCGAGCAAGCGGGCCGAAGCCTCGTCCTTCATGAAGGCGCCACTGCCCACCTTGACATCGAGCACCAATGCATCGAGGCCCTCGGCGAGCTTCTTGGACATGATCGACGAAGAGATGAGCGGGACTGACGGCACGGTGCCGGTTGCGTCTCGCAGCGCATAGATCCGCCGATCGGCCGGCACCAGCGTCTCAGACTGGCCGGCGAGCACCAGGTGGTGTTTCTCCAGGACCCGGCGGAACTCGTCGGGGTCGAGGGCGGTGCGAAAACCGGGGATGGACTCGAGTTTGTCCAATGTGCCGCCAGTGTGTCCGAGACCGCGGCCCGACATCATCGGGACGGCCACTCCGCACGCCGCCACCATCGGAGCAAGTGGGATGCTGACCTTGTCCCCGACGCCACCCGTCGAGTGCTTGTCGACCTTCGGCGCAGGCAGGTGGTCGAAGTCGAGGACCTCACCGCTGTAGAGCATCGACTCGGTCCACACGGCGAGCTCGTCGGGGCTCATCCCGCAGAAGAAGATCGCCATCAGCAGGGACGACATCTGGTAGTCGGGCAGCCGATCGGCTGTGTACTGGGCGATGATCCAGCGCAGCTCGTCCGCGGAGAGCTCACCGCCGTCCCGCTTGCGTTCGATCAACTCGGTGCTGGAGTGAGTGGCCATCTCCGGAGGATACGGCACCGCCATGCACCACCGCGAGAACCCCAGGTGGCGGCTCCTATCGGCTCACCACACGACCCTTCTTCACGAGGACGCCCTCGGTGCGGAGGCGTTCGGCGTGCTCCTTCTCGTGGTGCGGGACCAGCCGACCCGTGGCGGTGACGACACGCCACCAGGGGAGACCGCGGACCGTGCGAAGAACGTTGCCCACGGCCCGGGCAGCTCCCGGGTAGCCCGCCTCGTCTGCCACCTCGCCATAGGCCATGACGTGCCCGCGGGGTATCGCCTCGATGACCGCGACCACCGCCTCGGTGAACGCCGGCGGTTCGTCGCTCACGGCCGGCGCAGGATCAGTGACTGCATGTGGCGCTCGTCCCCGTCGTGCTCGTGGATGTCGGGCACGAAGGTGTCGAAGGTCTCCACCGTGAAGACCGCTTCGACCTCGCGCCGCAGCGTGTCGTCGCTGCGCATGCAGAAGAATCGAGGCGGAGGGTAGAAATCGTCCTCGTAGATCCCTTCGTCGTCGACGCCACCCCAGACGCCCAGGTAGAACAGCCCTCCCGGTGCCAGCACGTCGGCGATGCCGGCCAGGACGGCGGGGAAGTCTGCGGACGGAACGTGGTGAACGCAATTCATCGCCCAAGCCGCATCGAACGACCGTCGCCGGAACCCGAGTTCGTACATGTCGCGGACATGGGCATCGAGCCCCTTGGCGCGACACAGCTCCGCCTGTGCGGGGGAGAGATCGATGGCGGTGACGGTGGCTCCGTGTGCGGCGAACCACTGCGATGTGTAGCCGACCCCGGCGCCGATCTCGAGAAAGGTTCCCTTGCCCTCTGCCACCATCAGCTGGTGAAAGCGCTCGGCGATGGGCCGGCGCCAACCGGCTTCCCCCATCTCGTCCCGTCGCCCGGCCGCAGCATCGTACGAAACGGCGAGCGACGAGCGGAAGTCGGGCGGTGGGGGAGCGGGTGTCAGCTTCACGTGACGCGCAGGAGCCTGACCTGAGGGTGCAGACCGGCCGAATCCGCCTGATCGTGCAGCAGCTCCGTGGTGACGACGTCAAATCCGGGAGCGTCGACTGCCGCGAAGTCGTCGTCTGTGAAGAACGAGAAGAAGCGTGGTGGCGTGAGCCAGTCGTCCTCGTGAGGTCCCTCGTGGTCGAACCCGCCCCACACGATGATCTTGGCGAGGCCGCCGGCCACCAGCACGCGCCGGATCTCGGCAAGGACGCCACCGAGCTCGGCCTTGGGAACGTGGAGAAGAGAGTTGAAGGCGAGAGCGCCGTCGAAGGTCGCATCCTCGAAGGGCATGTCGTGGAAATCGCCGACGACGGCGCGTACGCCGCGGGCCTGGGCACACATCACGTTGGCGGGGGAGAGATCGAGCCCCATCACGTCGAGGTCGCCCGCGGCCATCCGCTCGGCGATCTGGCCGGTGCCACAACCGACGTCCAGCACGGACCGCAGGCCGGCCGTGATCATCCGCTCGACGAGATCGTCGACCGCTGCGAAACGCCACGCCTCGGGGTCCCGGGCGTTGCGTCGCTCCGCGTCTGCGTCGTAGGCGAGACGGAGTTTGGCTTTCACGTTGGGCTCCACGGACAGCACGATACCGACAGCACGGCCGATCGACTCCGCATGGCGCGGCGAGTTCGATCGCCGATCTCCCTACACTTCCCATCGCATGTTCGACACGATCTCTTCCCGACTCGGAGACGTCTTCTCGCGCCTGCGGGCGAAGGGCAGGCTGGACGAGAAGGACGTCGACGCGGCATTGCGAGAGGTGCGGCTGGCGCTGCTCGAGGCCGACGTCAACGTCGCCGTCGCAAAGTCATTGCTCGGGCGCGTCAAAGAGCGCGCCCTGGGGGCTGAGGTCACGAAGAGCCTGACGCCCGGCCAGCAGGTCATCAAAATCGTCCACGAAGAGCTCATCACCACGCTGGGCGACGAAGCCCCCCTCGCACGGCCGTCCGCCCCCCCGCTCGTGATCCTCATGGCCGGACTGCAAGGGTCGGGCAAGACGACCACGTCGGCCAAGCTCGCCAAGCATCTCAAGTCGAAGGGCCGCCGGCCGCTCCTGGTCGCCGCCGACCTGCAACGACCCGCCGCCATCGACCAGCTCGAGACCCTGGGCAGACGCGTCGGCGTGCCCGTCTACGTCGATCGCAAGGCCAAGGCGCCGCGGCTGGTGAAGGCGGCGATGAAGGAGGCCCGCACCGAAGGGCACAACGTCGTCATCATCGACACGGCAGGGCGCCTCCAGATCGACCAGGAGCTCATGAGGGAGCTGGCAGCCGTCAGGAAGTCGGTCGATCCTGACGAAGTCCTGTTGGTGGTCGATGCGATGACCGGTCAGGAGGCCGTCAACGTCGCTCAGGGCTTTCTCGAGCACACCGACCTCACGGGCCTCGTCCTCACGAAGCTCGACGGTGACGCCCGCGGGGGAGCTGCGATCTCGGCACGCGAGGTCACCGGCCGGCCGATCAAGTTCGTCGGTCTCGGCGAGGGCCTCGACGATCTGGACGTCTTCTACCCGGAGCGCATGGCGTCGCGCATCTTGGGGATGGGCGACGTGCTCACGCTCATCGAGAAGGCGGAGCTGGCGTACGACGAGGAGGAGGCCAAGGCTGCCGCGGAGAAGCTGCGCACCGCAAGTTTCGACCTCGAGGACTTCTTGGAGCAGTTCCAGCAGCTGCGGAAGATGGGTCCGCTGCAATCGCTGGTTAGTATGCTGCCCGGCGCCGGGCAGATGCTCAAAGACGTCGAGGTGGACGAGCGCGATCTGAACCGGGTCGAGGCGATCATCCGCTCGATGACGCCGGCGGAACGGCGCAATCCCAAGATGATCAACGGGAGCCGCAAGCGCCGTATTGCAGCAGGCTCGGGAACCAGGCCGCAGGACGTCAACGGCGTCCTGAAGCAGTTCTCCGAAGCGCAGAAGATGATGAAAGCCATCGCAGGTGGAAAGAGCCCGATACCGGGGCTCGCACTGCCCGGGATGGGTCGCAACAAGAAGAGGTAGCTCGAGACATGGCAGTGAAGATCCGCCTGACGCGGATGGGCAAGAAGAAGCAGCCGACGTACCGTGTCGTCGTGGTCGACTCGCGCAAGCCGCGCGATGGCGCTTTCATCGAGCAGATCGGTCGGTACGACCCCCGCCAGGAGCCCTCGTTGATCGAGATCGACAACGAGCGGGCACTCGTCTGGTTGCGCAACGGCGCTCAGCCCACCGATCGGGCGAAGAAGCTCCTGGAGATCTCCGGCGCCTGGACCCGCTTCCGCGTCGACAAGGGCGACATCCACACGATCGACGCCTCTCCCGCACCCGCGGCGGAGCCGCCTGCAGATGAGCCGGCTGCAGATGAACCGGCTGCGGCTGCCGAGGTGGCCGAGGCCCCCGCCGCTGACACGACCGAGGAAGCCTCCGCAGCCGCCGCCGCCGCAGAGGAGGCCACGACGTGAGCAAGGGAGAGATCGTCGGCAAGGTCGTCGACTACGTCGTCAAGCAGATCGTCGACGACGACGAGGCTGTCGAGGTCGAGATCGTCGATGACGGTGAGGACGCCGTCGTCGCCGAAGTACGGACCGCCAAGTCGGACATGGGCCGCGTGATCGGCCGCCGCGGCCGGGTCGCCAGGGCCATTCGATCCGTCGCCGGCGCCGCAGGCGATGAAGAGGGCATCGACGTACAGGTCGAGTTCCTCGACTGAGATGCCGCAGGATGCCGACCGCATCCCCGTCGGCTACATCAAACGGGCCCACGGCGTCCGCGGCGACGTTCTCGTCGTCCCGCTGACCGACCATCCGGGCCGGTTCGTGCCCGGCGCCCGGCTGTTGCTCGGTGAGCCCCCCGAGACCGTCCAGATCACCGCGGTGCGCACCCACAACGAGGGTGTGATTCTCCGTATCGCCGAGTTCAACGACCGCGATGCCGCAGAGGCGGTGCGCAAGCAGACTCTCTGCATCGAGGCCGCAGATCGACGCCGGCTCGACGAGGGTGAGTTCTGGCCGGATCAACTCGTGGGTCTGCGGGCGGTTGCGGCGGACGGTGCGCCACTCGGCACGATCAGCGACGTGATCCTCGGCGCCGCCCAGGACCGGCTCGTCGTCACCACGCCGCTGGGGTCGCAGGTCGAGGTCCCGTTCGTCGCCGCCATGGTCGATGCGCCCACCGCCGACCACATCGTCATCCACCCCCCGCAAGGTTTGTTTCCCGAGTGATGGCGGAGTCGAGGGGTGTGGCTCCTCCGACGATCGGTCGGTGCAGAGCCCTCCCGCCGGGTGCTCTCCCGGGTTGCCCATCACCACGGCGCTGCGCAAATTGACGAAATCTCTCGACAAGTCGGGATTGTTCGACCATAATCGCCGACCGGGAGGTTCGAATTGAGCACAGCAGGTGAGCGGCAAGGCATGGGGACGTTCTTCGTCGTGTGGGCCGGGCAGCTCGTCTCGCTGATCGGCACGAACCTGACCGGCTTCGCCCTGGCGATCTTCGTGTTCCTCGAGACCGGCTCGGTGACCCAACTCTCGTTCATACTGCTGGCATCCCAGGTTCCGCAGCTGCTGATGACGCCCGTGGCCGGAGCGCTCGTGGATCGCTGGGATCGCCGCTGGGCGATGATCCTCTCCGATGCGGGTGCCGGTGCGACGACGCTCGTGATCGCGGTGCTGCTGTTCAGCGACAACCTCGAGACGTGGCATCTGTATCCGCTGCTCGGTATCGCCTCGGCGTTCCAGGCGTTCCAGTGGCCTGCCTACTCCGCCGCCACGACGCTTCTCGTCGCCAAGGAGCAGTACGGACGCGCCTCCGGCCTCGTCCAGCTGGCCGAGGCCGTGGGGCAGGTGATCGCCCCTGCGCTGGCGGGCGCCGTCCTCACCCTCTCCGGACTGGCCGCCGTACTGATGATCGACGTCGTCACGTTCCTCGTGGCGGTCGGCTCGCTGCTCGCCGTCCGCTTTCCCGCACCGGAAGAGTCGGCTGCCGGTGCCGCGGGAAGCGGATCGCTGTGGAGTGAGACGAGGTTCGGCTTCTCGTATCTCCGGCAGCGAAGAGGCCTTCTCGTCATGCTGTTCTACTTCGCCGGGCTCAACCTGACGCTGGGCGCCACCGGTGTTGCGTTCTTCCCGCTCATCCTCGGCTTCGCTTCTGAGGCCGCTGCCGGCTCCGTCGTCTCCATTGCTTCGGTCGGGATGGTGGTCGGCAGCCTCGCCATGAGCGCCTGGGGCGGGCCCAAGCCCAGGATCTACGGTGTCTTCCTCGGCGCCGCCGGTCTCGGTCTGGCGCTGGCCATCGCAGGCTTGCGGCCCTCCCTCGGGCTCGTGGCGGCGGCAGGATTCGCCGGATTTGCCGTGATCCCCATCGCAAATGGCTCCAGTCAGGCCATCTGGCAGGCGAAGGTCGAGCCCGATGTTCAGGGCCGCGTGTTCGCCGTGCGCCGCTTGTTTGCCCAGATCACGGGGCCGATCGCGATCCTCTGCGTCGGCCCGCTGATCGATCGTGTCTTCGAGCCTGCGATGAGCGAAGGGGGTGCCCTTGCCTCTCCGATCGGCTCGGTGCTTGGCACGGGCGCCGGGCGCGGGGCGGCGTTGATGATGTTCATCATCGGTGTCGCTACCGTTGCCGTCACGGTGGTGGGCTACCTGTATCGCCCGTTGCGGGAGGTCGAGCAGGACCTGCCGGACTGGGACGAGGCGCCGCCGCCGGAGCGGTCGATCGAAGACCCGGCTTCGGCGGTTTCCGGTGACCACTCCCGGGAGGTGGCTCCGGACCTCGGGTAGGGTGCCCGCATGTGGTGCCGGGCGGGATGGTCGATCGTCTGCGTCGCTCTCGTACTGGGAGCGTGCTCGTCCACGGACGATGCCGCCACCACGACGGGAGCGCCTGCAACGTCCGTCGCACCCACGGCAACCACATCGACCCAGCCGCCGCCCACCGCCCCGACGACTGCCGCCGATCCGGCCGACACGGCGACGCCGGTGGTCATCACGTGCGAGCCCGGGAGTGGTGCCGACTTCTCCGCGGAGACCTTCGCCAACCTGGATTTCGAGGGGCAGAGCCTGCGGTGCGCCACATTCGACGGAGCCACCCTCGACAGCCCATCGTTCCAGGGAGCCGATGCCACAGGTTCGAGCTTTGCCGGCACCCTCATCTCGGACGCCCGCATGGACGGGGCGGTGCTCGTGGGCGCAGACTTCACGGGAGCCACGCTGAACCGGGTGCGCTTGACCGGTGCCGACCTGCGCGGCGCTGATTTCCTCGATGCCGAGGTGAGCAACATTCGCTGGGACGGCGTCATCTGTCCCAACGGTCTTCCCAGCGAGGCGACGGGCGGCGCATGCGATCTCGGCACTCCACCACTCCCAGTAGTCGTCGAGCCCGCCGACCCTGTCGCCATCGCCCCCCTCGAGTTCGCTCCGCTGTGTGCTCCCGGATCCGGGGATGATCTGTCCGGCCAGGAGCTGGCCGGCGAGGACTACCGGCGAGCCGATCTCCGCTGCGCCTCGTTTGCCGGATCGGCGGTGGGACGCAGCGACTTCTCCGAAGCCGACGCTTCGGCAGCCGATTTCTCGGGTGCGACGCTGGCGGAGGCCGTATTCGACCGCACGTCCCTCTTTGGGGCGAGTTTCGCCGGCGCCGAGGTGACGCAGAGCCAGTTTCGCGATGCCAACCTGATCGGCGCCGATCTCACGGGCGCCAGCTTCACCAACGTGCGCTGGGTCAACACGGTCTGCCCGAATGGCGTCAACAGCGACGTCGCAGGGGGTACCTGTCTCGGCAGCCGGTCGGCGCTCGATCTGCCCGAGGTGTCGTTCGGCGAGATCGACGACGGCGACATCACCGTGCGGCAAGGCGACGGCCTCACGACCTACACGATCGCCAATGATGTGCTGTTCGACTTCGATTCCGACGTGTTGACGGCGCAGGCGGAGTCGAAGCTCCTGGTGATCGCGGCCTCGATCGTCGAGCGATTCGACGCCGACGTGGAGATCCAGATCTGGGGCCATGCGGATGCCGTCGGCGATCCGGCGTACAACCTCGACCTCTCCCAGCGGCGCGCCGACAACGTTGCAGCTCTCCTCGGGGCCGAGCCGGATCTCGCCGGCTACCGCATCGTTGCCGTCGGGCTCGGCGAGTCGCAGCCGCTCCTGCCCAACACCAATCCTGATGGCTCCGACAACCCTGACAACCGTGCCAAGAACCGCCGGGTCGAGGTCGTGGTGCGGGGAGGCTGAACCCGGGGACGGGGGTGTGGGCACGCCGGCGCCCGAGTGGCTATTGTATCCAGAACGGGGAGAGGAGTGACGGCGTGCAGACGTACATCTACCTGACCAACTGGACCGACCAGGGCGCCAAGGACACAGATCACAGCATCCACCGCGCCACCAAGGCGATCGATGACATGGAGGCGGTGGGTGCCCGCATCTACGAGGTCTACTGGACGACGGGTCCCTACGACTTGGTCTTCATGGCTGAAGCACCGGACCACGAGACGGCACATGCGGTGAAGCTCGCCCTCTCCAAACGAGGCAACGTGCGCACCGTCGCGATGCGGGCGTTCGACCGCAAGGAGATGCTCGGCATCGTCGAGACCGTCGAGAGCTTGGAGCTCGACGACTAACGGCCCCGCGGCGGCGGGTAGTCCGGTTCTTGCGTAGCTGGCCGTGCGATCCCGTACCCAGCTACGCAAGAACGGCAGAACCGGCCCGCGCCGCGGCGACATCGTTGCCCTCCGGCTCGTCATGCCGAGTGTCGACAACCTCGGCGGGGCGGCCACGTACGTCTCAGGTCGCCCGGCCCGCCGTGTGGGAGAGGTACAGGATGCGGGCCGCATCGATGTGGTTACGGGCCAGAATCTCGGCCCGCTGCGCATCGCCACTGCTGATGGCGGTGAAAATCTTGTCGTGCTCGGCCCACGACAGCTCCGGCCGGCGACGAGCCACTGCGGCTTGGATCCAATGGATGCGGTCGCGCAGCGGCATGATCGTATCGCTGAGATGACGGTTGCCCGCCGCTTTCGTGACCAGCGTGTGGAACTCTCGATTGAGCTCGGCGAGACGCGTCAGATCGTGAGAGCTGAGGTCCTCGGTCGCGGGCCCGAGCACCGCCGACGCCTCCTCCAGCACCCCCCGGATCGCCGCTGCCGTGGCTTCGTCGCACGAGGCCGATGCCAGTCGTGCGGCCAGGGCGTCGAGTGCCGCCAGGACCTCGAAGAGCTCGGCGGCCTCGTCCGCAGAGACCTGCGAGACGGTGGCGCCGCGTCGCGGCGAGATGTCGACCAACCCCTCGAGATGCAAGGTGCGCAACGCCTCCCGCACCGGATGACGCGACACCTCGTACTGCTGAGCCAGCCGGTCCTCGACGAGACGTTGCCCGGCGTAGAGCTCGCCCTGGAGGATGGCGTCCCGCAACTGGTCGGTGACCAACTCGTGCAGCGCACGATGACGCTCGCCGGCGGTGCCCGCGGCTCGCTTGGTGGTCTTACTGGTGTCGGAGCGGGTCATGAGGCGGTGCCGTTCCTCGTGAGAGCACAGTCGGTTGCTCTCTGGCTACAGTATACATTACGGTACGTGGAGGTTCGGACCTCGAATCGCCCCGGCCCGATGAGTCACCATCGGGGGCCCCGGGGGTCATGCGAATTGGCAACGCAGCGAGTCGCCACGCTGGGCGATAGCAGTCCTTGCGGCGATCATCGTGAGAGCTGAGGAGGAGAGAGAATGCAGAGACAATCGCGAGCAGGTGCGTGGCGACCACTCTTGATGCTGCTGATGGTCCTCGCCCTCGTCGCTGCAGCGTGTGGCGGCGACGACGACGACACCACCGAGACCACGGCGTCCGGAGGTGGCACCGAGACGACCGCGGCGGCCGATGGTGACGCCGCGGCCGGAGGCGAGATCGTCATCGCCATCGGCTCCGAGCCATCGACGCTGGACCCTCACCTCCGGGACGACGGTGGTGAGCGAGCGATCAACGACAACATCTATGAGACGCTCCTCGCCCGCAACGCCCAGGGCGTCCTGCAGCCTTCCCTGGCGGTCGATCTACCGACGCAGCTCGACGACGCGACATGGGAAGTCACCATCCGCGACGGGGTCACCTTCACCAATGGCAACGTGCTGGATGCGGCCGCGGTCGTGGCGTCGTTCGAGCGGCTGATCGGCCTGGGCGACGAGTCCGAGCAGTCCGGCTTCTTCGGGTCGATCGTCGGCGTCGAGGCAGTCGACGACATGACCGTGCGGTTCACGACCGACGGTCCCGACCCGATCCTGCCGGCGAAGCTCTACTGGCTGAAGGTCATCGACGCCAGCGCGGTCGGCGAGGGCTTCGACGAGAACCCCGTCGGGACGGGCCCGTACCAGTTCGTCTCATGGGAGCGCGGCACCTCGGTGACCCTCGAGGCCAATCCGGACTATTGGGGCGGAGCACCCACCATCGATCGGGTGACGTTCCGGTTCATCGAGGAGTCCGGTACGCGGCTCTCCGGGCTGCTGTCCGGGGAGTTCGACCTGATCACCAACCTGTCGCCCGACGATGCAGCGGTGGCGCCGGACTCCGCAAGCGTCGTGGGGCTCGAACATCCGATCATGATCCTCAGCACACTCGACGGTCCGACGGCCGATGAGAGGGTGCGGCAGGCGATGAACTACGCCGTGGACAAGCAAGCGCTGGCTGATGCACTGTACGGCGGTGCAGCCGCAGTGGACCAATGCCAGATCTTGAGCTCGACGGTGTTCGGTTTCAATCCCGATCTGGAGGCCTACCCGTACGATCCCGACAGGGCGCGCGAGTTGATCGCCGAAGCCGGTGCGGAGGGCGCGGTGATCGATCTCGTGGGCGAGTCGGGTCGCTGGCTGAAGGACCGGGAGCTGATCGAGGCCGTGGCGAACTACTGGTCGGAAGTCGGGCTCGAGCCCAACGTCCAGATCTTCGAGTTCGGCGAGTACCTCAACCGGCTCTTCGACCGGGAGACGCGAGCTGCGGCGATCTTCGTTTCGAGTTCGAACGATCTCCTCGATCCGAGCCGGCAGCTGGGCACCTACTACTCACCTGAGGGCATCGGCTCGTCGAACGACGATCCCGAGATGCTGGAGTGGGTGACGAGCGCCGCAGTCGAGACCGACGTTGACGTCCGCGAAGATTTGTACCACCGGGCCACCGAACGGGCCTGCAGTGGTGCATACTTCACATTCCTGCTCAATATCGAAGACAGCTACGGCACGAGCGAGCGGCTGATCTGGGAGCCACGGGTCGACGCCAAGCTGTTGGTGAGCGAGATGGCAGTGTCAGGCTGATGAAAGGCTGAAGGAGTGGGCCGGTTTGCCCTCCAACGGGTGCTGCAGGGCCTCGTCGTCATCTTCGGCGTCACCGTGATCGTGTTCGTGGTGACCCGCCTGATCGGCGATCCGGTGTCTCTGATGCTCCCGTTGGAGGCGACGGCCGAGGAGCGAGCCGCGTTTGCGGCCGCTCTCGGTCTCGACGAGCCGATCCTCGTCCAGTTCTGGGAGTTCCTGAAGGGGGCGCTCCGCTTCGACTTCGGTGAATCGCTGTGGCAGGGCCGTCCTGCCTTGGAGATCATCGCCGAAGTCCTGCCACGCACCGTCGTGCTCGTGGTCACCGGGCTGGGTCTCGCCGTGGTGCTGGCGATCCCGGTCGGGATCTTCGCCGCCCTCCGGCCCGGCTCGTGGATGGACCGGGCGCTCGTCGGGGGCAGCCTCCTCGGTCTGTCGATCCCTCAGTTCTGGCTGGGGCTGATGCTGATCCTCTTCTTCGGCGTCTATCTCAAGGTGTTACCAACGTCCGGATCGGGCACGGTCCAACATCTCATCCTGCCGGCGCTCACACTGGCGCTGCCCGCCTTCGGCCGCCTCACGATGATGGTGCGCTCGTCCATGATCGACGAGCTGCAATCACCCTATGTCGAGACCTCGCGCGCCAAGGGCATGCCGGAGTGGCGAACGGTGTCGGTGCACGCCTTCCGCAACGCATCGAACCCGGTCGTGACGTTGAGCGGGTGGGAGCTCATCCGGGCCATCGCCGGGTACTCGGTGGTGGTCGAGACGGTCTTCGCCTGGCCCGGGATCGGTTTCATGGCCATTCAGGCCATCCAGCAGCAGGACCTCATCCTGCTGCAGGCCATCGTCTTCGTCGTGGCCGTGATCGTGGTGATCGTGAACCTGGCCCTCGACTTCGTGTACAAAGCCATCGACCCCCGGATCCAATTCGCATGACGGCGACCACACCCGACGCATTCGACACGATCGAGCCGCCCGAGCCGAGCGAGGTCCTGACGCGAAGCTTCCTCGGTGACCTGTGGCGAGACAAGGCCGGGTTCTTCGGCCTGATGTTCCTCGTCGTGCTCATCCTGCTGGCGGTGTTCGCACCGCTCATCGTGCCGTACGACCCGGCGCAGCAGAACCTGACGGCGCGGCTCCAACCACCGGCATGGACCGCCGAAGGCACCAGCGAGCACATCCTCGGCACCGACAACCTCGGCCGCGACGTGCTGTCGCGGCTCATCATGGGTGCCCGAATCTCCATCACGGTCGGCTTCGCCGTCGTGATCATCGCCGGCACCGTCGGTGTGGTCGCCGGGCTGGTGGCCGGCTACCGGGGAGGCAAGACGGACTCGATCATCATGCGGATCGTCGACACCCAGGTGGCGTTCCCCGGACTGCTCCTGGCGCTGATCATCCTCGCCGTCGTCGGGCCCAGCGCCACGACGGTGATCATCGTGCTGTCCATCAACGGATGGATGGTGTACGCCCGCGTCACTCGGGGTGCGGTGCTGTCGGTCAAGGAGCGCGGTTACGTCGAAGCAGCCGAGCTCATCGGCGCCAAGTCCAAACGCGTGGTCTTCCGGCACATCTTGCCCGCACTCGCCGCTCCGTTGCTGACCCTGGTCATCCTCGAGTTCGCCCGCATCATCCTGGCCGAGGCGGCACTGTCGTTCCTCGGTCTGGGGATCCAGCCACCCCAGACCTCATGGGGTCTCGACGTCGCCATCGGTAGGGACTACCTGTTCAACTCGTGGTGGTTGGTCACTTTCCCCGGAATCGCCATCGCACTGACGGTCTTGAGCGCCAACATGGTGGCGAGCTGGCTGAGAATCCGGACCAACCCGCTGGCGCGAGCGAAGCGATTCGCCGCCGACACGCTGCGCGCCGGGAACCCTGTGACATGACCGCACCGCTCCTCGAGGTGCGCGATCTCGCCGTCTCGTTCTTCACCGAACAGGGCACCGTGCGGGCGGTGCGCGGCGTCAATCTGACGCTGCAACCGGGAGAGACGGTCGGCATCGTCGGTGAGTCCGGGTCGGGCAAGAGCGTGACCGCTCGAGCCATCCTCGGTCTCGTCGAGCTTCCGGGCAGGATCAGTGGCGGCGACATCCTGTGGAAAGGGGAGTCGCTCGTCCACGGTCGCAAGGCCAAGAACCTGGCACGACACATGCGCGGCAACGAGGCGTCGATGGTCTTCCAGAATCCGATGACCTCGTTCAATCCGCTCATCTCCATCGGTGACCAGATCAACGAGGTGCTGCGGCATCACCTCGGGATGAGCAAGCGGCAGGCCACCGAGCGCTCGATCGAACTGCTGCGTCTCGTTGGTATGTCGAATCCGAAAGAGCGCATCGAGCAGTACCCACACGAGTTCTCCGGCGGCATGCGGCAGCGAGCAATGATCGCCATGGCGCTGGCGTGTGAGCCCGAGCTGCTGATCGCAGACGAGCCGACCACCGCCTTGGATGTGACGATTCAGGCCCAGATCCTCGAGCTGCTCGCCGACCTCCAGCAACGGCTGGGGCTGGCGGTGATCCTGATCACCCATGACCTCGCGGTCGTCGCCGGTGTCTGCCATCGCATCGAGGTGATGTATGCCGGCAGGTTCATCGAGCAAGGTACTGCGGACGAGCTGTTCGGCAGCCCGCGCCATCCCTATACCGCCGGCTTGCTCAAGTCGACGCCGCGGCTCGATGTCATCGTGCCCCGTCTCTATGCCATCGATGGCGCACCGCCGGATCTCCGCATCCCGGTGAGGGGATGCACGTTCCACAAACGATGCGACTATGCGCGTGACGAGTGTTTGCACGAGGAGCCATTGCTTCCCGACGCCACCAGTGCAGCCGGTGTCGCATGCCGGTTCCCGCTGTCACCGCCCGGTCAGGAGGTGGACGCATCCCATGGCTGAGCCTCTCGTGGAGGTCTCCGACCTCAGTGTCGCGTTCGATGTAGGCCGCAAAGGGTTCTGGGGTTCGGAACGGCAGTACCTGTCGGCGGTCGATCACATCAGCTTTTCGATCGCTCCCGGCGAGGTGCTGGGTCTGGTGGGGGAGTCGGGCTCAGGCAAGACGACGACGGGGCGAGCCATCCTGCGTCGGGTCCCCGCTGCGACGGGTACGGTCCGTTTCCGCGGCAGGGACATCACCAACCTGGAGGGCGAGGAGCTGCGCATGCTGCGGCAGCACATGCAGCCGGTGCACCAGGATCCCTACGGCAGCTTGAACCCGCGACAGTCGGTCCTCGAGATCATCGCCGAGCCATTGCTGGTCCACGGCTTGATCGACAAGATCGAAGATGCCAGGGATGACGTGCAGGAGTTCCTCGACATCGTCGGCATGCCCGCCGACACCGTCGACCGGTACCCGCATGCGTTCAGCGGCGGGCAGCGACAGCGGATCGGCATCGCTCGAGCTCTGGTGCTGAAGCCCGAGCTGGTGATCGCCGACGAGCCGGTGTCGGCGCTCGACGTCTCGATCCAGGCACAGATCGTCAACCTGATGCAGGATCTCCGCACGGAGCTCAACCTGACCTATCTGTTCATCGCCCACGACCTCTCGGTCGTGCGCCACATCTCCGACAGGATCGCCATCATGTACGCCGGGCAGCTCGTCGAAGTAGCGGACAAGAACTCCGTTTACGACCGCCCCGCTCACCCGTACACCCAAGCCCTGCTGTCGGCGGTACCGATACCGGATCCCGAGATCGAGTCGCGCCGGAAGCGAGTCATGGTGGAGGGCGACGTGCCCGACCTGATCGATCCGCCGCCGGGCTGCCGATTCGCCAGCCGCTGCCGGTTCGCCCAGGACCGATGTCGCGAGGAGTCGCCAGAGTTGCGGCCCGTGGCGGTCGGTCACGAGGCAGCCTGCCATTTTGTCGAGGAGATACCGCCAATCGACCTGGCGTACGGCGCATGATGGATCTGGGGCTGACCGGCAAACGGGCCCTGGTGCTCGGTTCGTCGGCGGGTATGGGTCGGGCCATCGCGGCGGGCCTCGCCGCGCAAGGGGCAAGGCTCGTGATGACCGGACGCAACGAAGCGCGCCTGGCCTCGGCCGCCGCAGACATCGGCGCCGAGGGATGGTCGACCGGTGACCTGACCGAGCCGGGCGGGCCGGAGCGGATCGTGCGCCAGGCGATCGCCACGCTCGGCGGGCTCGACATCTTCGTGGGCAATACCGGCGGGGGAAGCCCGGGGGGCTCATGCAGGGCGGCTTCGACGCCATCGACGCTGGCTACCGGACCATGTTGCGGCCGCAGTTGCAGGCCGCCCAAGCGGCCATTCCGGCGCTCCGCGAGGATGGCGGCGGGCGAATGGTGTTCCTCACCGCCCGTTCCGTGCTCGAGGCCTCTCCGGACCTGGCGCTCTCCTCGGTGTTTCGCAGTGGCGTGGCGGCTGCCGCTCGATCGCTGGCGTTTGAGCTCGCCCCCGAGGTCACCGTGAACGTCGTCGTGCCCGGCCAGTTCGACACCGGTGCTCTGGCGAGATTCGAGAGTGCGATCGCAACAGCCGAGGACCGCGTCGTCGAGGACGTGCGCCTGGCCCATGTCGAGGCGATCCCGCTGCAACGACTGGGGCGGGCCGAGGAGCTCGCCGACCTGGTCACCTTTCTCGTCAGCGACCGGGCGGCCTACATCACCGGGACGACCGTCCGCATCGATGGCGGGCTCACCAGGGGGTTCTGATTCGATGCGGGAGCTCGGTCGGTCCCACGCCAATCTCGGTGATCTGGTCGCCGCGGAGATTCGCACCGCCATCCTCGCCGGGGACCTCGCACCGGGGGAGCGTCTGAAGCAGGAACAGCTGGCAGCCGACCTGCGGGTGTCCCGTATCCCCGTACGCGAGGCGCTGCGGGTCCTCGAAGCAGAGGGGCTCATCATCAACCGGCCCGGCCGGGGCTCCGTCGTCGTCGAGCTCACCAAGGAGGACGCCGAAGAAGTGCTGGTGGTTCGGGGTGCTCTCGAAGGACTCGCCGCCCGGCTCGCCGCCGAGCGGGTGACGCCCGATGTCATCGCCGGGTTGCGTGACGCGGTGGAGGTAGGGAAGAAGGCGAGCGCCGGCGGAGACCATGCCCTGGCCAGCGAGGCCCACACCCGATTCCATCTGGACCTGGCCATGGCGGGGGGCAATACCCACCTCTACACGGAGCTGGAATCGATGCCGGCACGCACCGAGTGGATCGTATCGAGCCTGCTCAAATCGCGATCCGAGTACTCGTGGAAGGAGCACGAGGACATTCTCGACGCGGTGGCGGCCGGGGACGCAGAGCTCGCCGAGCAACTGACCCGGCTCCACAGCGAGCAGGTGGTCGATTCGCTCGATGAGGTCGATGCGGCGCAAAGACCGGCGGCCGATCCGGAGCCGACCAGCGCCAGTTGAACCAGCAGCTGTTGAACCGGTGCCGGCAGAGCTGCGGTTCAGACGAGCATCGGCCGTCTCTTGACCGCGTTGCCGAACACGTTGGTCATCCCCATGGCGTCCACCCGCTTGCGGATCAGCTCGATGTCGGTCGTGTAGCGCCCGCGCTGCTTCATGCGCTCGAAGAACACCGACCCTGAGAACGTGTACTTCTTGGCCATCCCTCCGGGCTGGTCCATCTCCTCGCGCACATACGTGATCGCATCGCCGGTCGCCAGGTCGTGGGGGAGCTCGACGGGGTGCTGCCCTGCCAGTTGACGGACCGCGTTGTGACCCGCCAGCGTACCCGTGACGATGGCCTCCGTATGGCCCACCAGCAACCCGGCCTTCTCGCCGCCGCAATACAGGTTGTCGACTTCGCACTCCACCTTCATGGTGTCGTCGCGCCGGGTGACGTCGAGGTAGCGGATCGAATTGCCCAGTGATCCGGCGTACGGGTCCTCGTAGCGGGCATTCTCGAAGCCGGGAACCGTGCGCAGATCGTCGAGCGGCACGTAGGAGGTCATCAGCTTGGCCTGGCCGGTGTCGAGCAGGATCACGTTGTCGGCGTATGCCGGGAGAGCATATTGCTGGCATGCCTTGGCGCCGAGTTTCGCACGGTTCTTGTCGGCGAGCGGCTCCGGAAGCGGCACGATCACGAGGCCCTCTTCGTCGAGCCGGCGGTGGAGGTCCGGTGCGAGCGAGTCCTTGCTGAGCTTGCACGAGCCGCTCATCACGCCCACCTGGCCGTCCGCACGCTGACCGTTGCGGTCCTCGGCGCCGACGAGGCCGGATATGGAGGTCCGGGCACCGAAGGTGGGGCAGCGGACGATGCACATCACGCAACTGGCGCCGTATTTCTTGCAGTTCTTCTGTGGCCCGACGGTGCCCGTGGCGTCGACGAAGATGTCACCTTCGACGGTGCGGCCGTTCTCCAGGTGGATGCCCGTGATGGAGCCATGGTCGCGGCTGACCTTGGTCACCCGGTGGACCAGTCGCACATCGATGCCCGTCTCGAGCAGGCACTTCCGCACCGCCGGTTCGATCAGCGTCACGTCGTAGAGCGAGGCGTGCTCGTGGCCGGGGAACGAGAAGTTGGTGTGGACGGACAGCTCATCGCAGATCTCGAAAAGCCTTCCGCCCCCCATGGCGATCATCTCTTCCGCAGCGGTGAAGCGGCCGTTGTTGCGCATGATGCCGCCGACGAGACCCGTGCCGAGCAGGTAGTCGGTGCGTTCGACCATGACCACGGATCCGGCGCCGGCTTGGTAGGCCGCCAAGGCGGCCGCACACCCCGACCATCCTCCTCCGATGATGACCACCCGTCCCGACACCGTGCGCCTCCTTTGGATACAATATCCAACGTACCCATCGACGGGTATCATGTCAAACCCGAACAGCCCTTCCGGAATCCCTCAGGAGCACGATGGCTCGTCTGCAGCGCCGGCTCGCCATGGCCGCGGTCACGCTCACGTATGTCGCGGTGACGGTCGGCGAGTCCATCCTGGCGCCCGTTCTGCCGATCGCCTCGCCGGAGCTCGGGATCGATGAGGCACAAGCCGGGCAGCTGCTGGGCCTGGTCTCGGTGTCGGCAGGCGTGGGCAACCTCGCCGGCGGGTTCCTGCTGGCCAGGCTCGGGGCTCGGTGGTCGTCGGCCGTCGGGGTGGCGCTCACCACCGCGGGCGCCGCCCTCGCCGCGATGGAAGGGCATGCCGGAGGATTCGCCGTTGCTCACATTCTGCTGGGGCTCGGAGCCGGTGTCTTCTTCGCCGGCGGGATCTTCTCGATCGGCCGGCTCTCCGATCCCGACCGTAGGGGGCGGGCGATGGGTCTGTTCGGCATCGCCTACTCGCTGGCCCTGGCGCTGGCAGCCGGTCTCGTGGCGTGGATCGGCCCCGATGCCTGGCGCAACGTCTTCTCGGTAGCGGCCTGGCTCGGTGGGATTGCCCTGCTGGCAGTGCTGCTGACCGACCTGCCGCCCCGTGAGCCCGTGCGGCGACGGCCGTTGCACGACGGGCTGCGACTCCTCGCCATCCCCGTTGCTGTCGGTGCGGTGGCAGCCGTTGCCCAATTCGGGCTCGTGGCCTACATCCCGACGCTCGCCGTCGACGAGTGGACGATGACGGCGAGCTCGGCGGCGATCGTGCTGCTGGCGGGGCGCGTGCTGTCGATCCCGGCCAAGGCGTGGGCGGGGCGGCTGGCGGATCGCCACGGGTCGATGGGAGCGGCGCGGCTCGTCACGCTCGCTCTCCTCGCAAGCGGCGCCGCATGGCTGGTGGTCCCGGTGACGGCCGTGGCCGCGGCTGGGGCGGTCGTCTTCGCCGCTGCGGCCGGGGCGATGTTCCCGATCGCCAACGTCGTGGCCATCGACCGGTTCGGCCGTCACGGCGCCCTGCTCGGTGTGTTCCGCTCCGCACAGATGGCGATCGCCGGGTTGTCGGCGTGGCTCGTCGGGCTGGGGGGTGCCGCCATCGGTCTGCGACCCCTGTTGCTGGTCGGAGTCGTGTCGCTGGCGACCCTGCTGATCGTGAGCCGTCAGTCGGTGCCGTCGGCGTAGAAGGTGTCGGTGGCGGACCACATGTCCTCGAGGCGATCGAGGCGCCGGGTGGCTTCGTCGTGGAGGTCGGTGGCCACCTGCATGACGAGCAACTCCGCCAGCGTCACGGCGGGGAGCGAGCTGTCGAACGGTCCGATGGCCGGTACCTCGACGGCCGCCCACGTATCGGTCAATGACGCCAGTGGGGAGAGGGGACCGTCGGTGATCGCCACGAGCTGCCCCCCGTTCTGGGCGAACAGCGATGCGGCTTCGACGACCGCCTTGCGGTAGCGCGGGAAGTCGATGACGACCAGCACGTCGCTGGCGCCGAGGTCGGCGAGATCTCGACCCAGGTTGCGCTCCTCCAGGAGACCCACGTCGGGGCGGACCATGCTGAGGCCGCTGACCAGTGCATGGGCGCCGGCACGCGACGTCTCGCCGGACACGACCCGGATGCGCTCGGCGGCGGCGATCGGCTTGGCGAGCGTTGCGAGGCGTCCACCCGCCGTGGCGTCGAACACCGACGCGATCGACCGCTCGATGGCCGTTCTCGCATCGCTGCCCTCGACGTCGCGGCGGATTCGCACGCTGGGACGGCTGAGCTGCGTCGTCAGGTCTCGCCGCACATGATCCTGCAGCTCGGGGTAGCCGGAGAACCCCAGCTTGGCGGCGAATCGGACGATGGAGGGCCGGCTGGTACCGACTGCATCGGCCATGTCCGACACCGTGCCGAATGCCAGCAGCGTCGGGTCGGCGACCACCGCCTCGGCGATGCGCCGTTCGGTGCGGGTGAGTCGGTCGCTCGCCGCTGCGATGAGCTGAGAAACGGATGTTGGTGACATGGGTCGTGAGCACTACGTTACAGACATTGCCGTGCGGTGTGCACATGTGTACGCTAGCGGGAGGCGACGGCGGACGTGTGGAGGTGTCGCGATGGGCAGGGTGAAGTACGTTCCCTCAGAACGGGAACAGGCGTTCCTGGACACGGTCGAGAACCCGAAGTACGACCGCCAGATCGTCAACGGGCTGAAGATGTTCTTCGAGGGCCGCGAGCCGGAGGACATGAAGGGCTTCTACTCCGGAGACGAGCTCGCTGCGCTGCGCGCCCTGAGCGGTACCGAGCGTGATGTCGAGGCTCGGATGCCGGTGAAGGTCACCCGTCACTACTTCGAGCTGGCCAGGAACAGTCGGGCGCTCCAGACCCTCGTGAAGGCGAGCCCGGCGGAGACCAACGACCTCGCCGGCGCAGAGGACCCGGGACACCAGATGGACTACAGCCCGGTCGAGGGTCTGCTCCACAAATACGAGATGGGGCTGATGTACGTGATCTCCACGTGCTCGGCCCACTGCCGGTTTTGTTACCGCGAGGAGCTGATCGCCCGCAAGGACATCGAGCGGGCCGACGGCACCGTGGCCCCCAAGGGTCTCGCTCAGGTCAAAGAGGTGACCGACTACATCCGAGCCCACAACGCCGTCGTCGCCGAGAACGGGGGGCGCCACCCGGAGTCGGGCCGCGAGAAGCTCCGTGAGATCCTCCTCTCGGGGGGTGATCCGATGGTGCTTCCCAACTCGAAGATCGCCGGGTGGTTCGCCGCGCTCGCCGAGGCCGGGGTCGAGTCCATTCGCCTCGGCACCAAAGAGATGGCGTTCCATCCCGATCGCTTCGATGAAGCCTTCCTCACCATGCTCGACAACTTCCACGCGACCTATCCGGAGGTGGGGTTCCGCCTGATGGTGCACTTCAACCATCCTGACGAGTTCCTCCTCAAGGACGGTGACGGCAACTACACCGAGAACGACAACGGCACCTTGCGGTGGCATCCGGCCACCCGGCGTGCGATGGACGCCGTCGTCGGCCGCGGCTGGATCAGCGTCGAGAACCAGGCGCCCATCATCAAGGGGATCAACGACGACCCCGATGCGCTGCGCATCATGCAGCGGGCGCTGAAGCGAGTCGGTGTCGAGAACCATTACTTCTTCTGTGGCCGTGACATCGTCGCCTACCGGGCCTTCAACGTTCCGATCGAGACGGCGTGGAACATCCTCAACGAGTCGCAGAAAGGTCTCTCCGGCGTCGAGAACCATGCCCGCCTCTCCATCACCCACTACAAAGGCAAGACCGAGGTCGCCGCGGTCACCAACGAGCCGCTTCCCGGCATCCCCGGCGCCGAGAACGGAGTGCTCATCTTCAAGATCCTGCGCAACGCCCTGGATGCCAAGGATCGGGGCAAGGTGTGCATCGTGGGGCGCAACCCGGATGCCATCTGGTTCGACGACTACGAGGATCGAGTGATCTTCGACGAGGCAGGTCTCTTCGAGTACAGCCGCGTGGAATATGCCCGCGAGGTACCCGTGTCGATCGGCGTCGGTGGTCGGTAGCGGAGGTCGAGGCCCATGTTGGACAGAAGGGCGCCATGATCGACAAGCGGGTCGCATCGGTGGCGGAGGCGGTCGCCGACATCCCCGACGGTGCCACCGTGATGGTCGGCGGTTTCGGCGAGGCGGGGAGCCCGATCGAGCTGATCCATGCGCTCATCGATCAAGGGGCGCGCAACCTGACCGTCGTGAACAACAACACCGGGAGTGGTGAGGTGGGCCTTGCGGCGCTCATCAAGGCAGAGCGAGTGGCCAGGATGATCTGCTCGTTTCCCCGCACGGCCAATTCGACGGTCTTTCCCGAGCTCTACAGGGCGGGCAAGACCGAGCTCGAGCTCGTGCCCCAGGGCACGCTCGCCGAGCGGATCCGAGCGGGTGGAGCAGGCATTCCGGCGTTTTTCACCGCCACGTCGGTGGGGACGCCACTCCAGGGCGCCAAGGAGGTGCGCCGGTTTGGCGATCGGGACTATGTCATGGAGCGCGGGCTCACGGCCGATTTCGCCCTCATCAAGTGCGAGCGAGCCGACCGCCATGGCAACCTCGTCTACAACAAGACGGCGAGGAACTTCAGCCCCATCATGGCCACGGCGGCGCGGACGACGATCGTGCAGACCAAGGTCGTCGTCGAACCCGGCGAGCTGGATCCGGAGGCGGTGGTGACGCCGAGCATCTTCGTCCACCGCATCGTCACGGTGCCGGACCCCGCGGTCGAGAGCGAGCTGGTGGCGGCCGGAGCGACGTATCCATGATGCCCACGGACACTCAGGTCGGATGGACCCGCGACGAGATGGCGCAGCGAGCCGCGCTCGACATCGCAGACGGCTCCTACGTCAACCTCGGGATCGGGATTCCGGAGCGGGTGGCCAAGTACGTTCCGGCTGGGCGGGAAGTGATCTATCACACCGAGAACGGCCTGCTCGGCATGGGGCCGGCTCCTGACCCCGGCGAGGAGGACCCCGAGCTGATCAACGCCGGCAAGCGGCAGGTCACGGCAGTGCCGGGGGCGGCGTTCTTCCACCATGCCGACAGCTTCGTGATGATCCGCGGCGGGCATATCGACCTCTGCGTGCTCGGGGCCATGCAGGTGTCACAAGCCGGTGATCTGGCCAACTGGTCGACCGGCGCCGCAGATGCAATCCCCGCCGTGGGTGGCGCCATGGATCTCGTCGCCGGTGTCAAGACCATCCACGTGATCACCCAGCACACGACGAAGTCCGGTGATCCCAAACTCGTCCGGGAGTGCTCGTACCCTCTGACCGGGCCCCGTGTCGTCGACCGCGTGTACACCGATCTTGCGGTGATGGACATCGGTCGTGGGGGCTTCCACGTTCTCGAGCTCGCACCGGGCGTGACATTCGAGTACCTCGAGGAGCGCACCGAGGGCGCCCTCGTGCCGATGCCAGGGGGATCGTGATGACGGCGCAACCGCAGACACGGGCTACGAGGAGCGGCCGGCTGTACGAGCGGGCGAAGCAGGTCTTGCCGGGCGGGGTGAGTCGCAACACCGTGCTCCGCTCGCCGCATCCCCTGTATGTCGACCGGGCCAGTGGGTGCCGCGTCACCGACATCGAGGGGGTCACTCGCATCGACTTCGCCAACAACATGGCGTCGCTGATTCACGGCCATGCCCACCCGATCGTGATGGACGCCGTGGCGGCCCAGCTGCGGCGCGGCACCGGGTTCACTCTGGCCACCGAGGTCGAGGTGCGCTACGCCGAACACCTCTGCGAGCGCAGCCGGGGTTTCGAGAAGGTGCGGTTCGTGAACTCCGGGACCGAGGCCGTGATGGCGTCGCTGAAGGCGGCGCGGGCATTCACGGGGCGCGAGAAGATCGCCAAGGTGGAGGGGGCGTATCACGGCGGATACGACTACGCCGAGGTGAGCCAGACGTCGACCCCGGCCAATTGGGGCAAAGACGACGCCCCGGCGAGCGTGCCGGTTGCCTTCGGCACTCCCCAGAAGGCGTTGCAGGATGTCGTCGTGATCCCCTTCAACGATCCCGAGACCGCACGTTCGATTCTCGACCGGCATCGTGAGGAGATCGCCTGCGTGCTCATCGACCCGATGCCCCACCGAGTCGGCCTGGTGCCGGCGACGGCCGACTTCGTCATGATGTTGCGGGATTGGACCAGCCGCAATGGGGCAGTCTTGCTCTTCGACGAGGTGATCACGTTCCGCTCGGCGTACGGTGGAGCGCAAGACTGGTACGACATCGAGCCGGACCTCACAGCCATGGGCAAGATCATCGGGGGCGGCTTCCCGGTGGGGGCGCTGGCGGGACGTACCGAGATCATGGAGGTCATGAACCCGCTGTCGTCCGAAGTGCGCTTTCCCCACTCGGGAACGTTCTCGGCGAATCCGGTGACGATGACGGCCGGCCTCACCGCGATGCAGCTGTTCGATCAGACCGCCGTCACACGCGTGAACCGGCTCGCCGAGCGAGCCCGGTCCGGGCTGGGCGAGGCGATTCGCTCCACCGGAGCCGATGCATGCGTCTCGGGAGGGGGCTCGATGCTGCGCATCCACATGAAGGCGGAGCTGCCGAAGAACTACCGGCAGGCGTTCAGCTCGGCTGCGGAGCGACACCGGCTGGCTCTCATGCTCGACCACCTGTTCGAGAGCGGCTTCATCATGATCAACACCTGTTCGCTCACCATCTCGACGGTGATGGGCGATTCGGAGGTGGATGCCCTGGTGGATGCGGTGGCCGACGGATTCCGCCGCATCGCCGCCGCGTAGCCGAAGCCAGATGTCACCATTGCCGACCCACCTGTTGCCGGACACGGCCACCGTCTCCTCCAGCGGTCATCTGCTGATCGGCGGATGTGACACGCTCGAGCTGGCCGAGCGCTTTGGGACGCCGCTCTTCGTCTACGACGTCATCCACCTCCGTGCCCGCTGCGCAGAGGCGAGACGAGCCTTCGGTGACGGGGCGGTGTATGCGGCCAAGGCTTTTCTCTGCAGGGCCATGGCGCGGCTCGTCGCCGAGGAGGGGCTGGGGATGGACGTGGCCACGGGTGGTGAGCTGCACATCGCCCTCGAGGCGGGCTTCCCACCCGGTCGCCTCGTCATGCACGGCAACAACAAGTCGCGCACCGAGGTGCGCTCCGCCATCGATGCGGGAGTCGGCCGCATCGTCGTCGACAGCTTCGACGAGCTCGATCTCCTCGAGGAGATCGTGGCGGGACGCACGGTGCCGGTGCCGGTGCTGCTGCGCATCACCCCCGGTGTCGAGGCCCATACCCACGAGTACACGTCGACGGGTCACGACGACACGAAGTTCGGGTTCACCGTCTCGTCGGGGCTCGCCGCCAAGGCAGTGGCCCGGGCTCGCTCCATCCCCGGTCTGGAACTGCGCGGTGTCCATGCCCACATCGGGTCCCAGGTGTTCAGGGTGGAATCGTTTGCCGAGGCGCTCGGGGTCGTCGCCGAGTTTGCGGCCCCGCACGGTTTCGAGGAGATCGTCACGGGCGGTGGGCTGGGCGTGGCCTACATCGCCGGCGAGAGCGCTCCGACGTTGACGGAATGGGCGGCAGTGTTGCAGGAGGCCCAGCGTCGCACCGGTGTGGCCGCTCGTCTCTCTGTGGAGCCCGGGCGGGCCATCGTGGCGGGGGCGGCCGTGACCCTCTACACCGTCGGGACCATCAAAGAGCTCCCCGGGATTCGCACCTATGTGGCGGTGGACGGTGGGATGAGCGACAACCCGCGGCCCGTGCTGTACGAGAGCGGGTATGAGACGTTCCTGCCGAGGGCCGTCGAGTTGCCGCGCAACAAGTCGATTCGTCTCGTCGGCAAGCACTGCGAGTCAGGCGACGTGCTGGTCCGCAACGGGCGGGTGCCTGCAGAGCTACGCGTAGGCGACATCATCGCCACGCCGGTCACCGGGGCGTACGGGCACTCGATGGGCTCCAACTACAACAAGGTGCCTCGCCCTGCCGTCGTGTTCGTCGAAGACGGCGCAGCCCGGCTGGTGGTGCGCCGGGAGACGTATGACGACCTTCTCGCCACCGACATGGGGTGACGAGGACCGGCCGCATGCCCCCGGGCGCGGCGGTGCGCTCAGCTCAGGTCGTAGCCGTACCGGCGGTCGAGGCCCAGATCCCGTGCGATGTCGATGCCTCGCTGCAGTGCAGCGCCCTCCAGTGCTCGCAACGGCCGCCGCATTGGGCCCGCCGGCATGCCCGCCGCCGCCAGGAGCGATTTCGCCGGGATGGGGTTCACGGCGCTGTACATGAAGTGGAGCATCGGGAGGTTGCGGAGATAGGCAGCTCGGAAGTCCGTTGCGTGCTCGATGGTCTCCCACGGCGTCGAGATCACCGCCATCTCCTCGGGGATGACATTGCCGGACACATTGGCGGTGCCGTGGCCGCCGAGTGACATGGTCGGCACGATGAGCCCGAGGTCGGGGGAGCAGCAGCACATCAACGACAGATCGGCGTCCGCCGCCGCCATCTGGGCGACCTGGACCACCCGGCTGGTCGATTCCTTGAGCACCAGGATGTTGGGGTGCTTCGCCAGCGTCAGCACATCATCCCAAGTGAGGTCGGTCTTGACGCGTGGCGGGTTGTTGTAGATACCGAGTGGGATCGAAGCGGCGTCGGCGACGTCGAGGAAGAAGCGCACGATGTCATCCGTCCCGGCCGAGATGTAGGGCGGGGCCGCGATGATCGCACCATCGGCGCCGGCCGCAGCAGCCTGTTGGACGTAGTCGACGGTCGCCTCGGTGGTCGGTCCGGTGCACCCATACCACATCTCCACGTCGGGGCGTCGCATCGTCAGCGTCTTGCTGACGATGGTGTGTCGTTCCTGCGGTGAGAGCATCGACACCTCGCCGCTCGATCCCATCACCAGGATGGCGCTCGTCCCATGCCGGTGCTGGAACCCGATCAGCTCGTCGAATCCACCGAAGTCGATGGAGTAGTCCTCGTTCATCGGGGTGATCAGGGCCACGAACGACCCCGTGATGCGGCGCTTCATGTCAGGAGTATATGAAGGAGGTGGAGGCCGATCATGCGAAGTACAGAACATCCTCTGCTTCCAGCGACAGCGGGTTGCGGTCACGTTTGCGGAGCCAGCTGTACACCGGCGGCACGCGATCTGCGATCGACTCGACACGAACATCGATCAGTGTTGGGCCCGAGGCGTCGAACGCGTTCTCGAGCGCATCGGCGAGCTGACCCGGTGTTTCCACACACCAGGAGCGCACACCAAAGGCCTCCCCGATCGCCTTGCCGTCCGGAGGGGTGAAGTCGACGGAAATCGGTTCACGATGGCCCCGCAGCCGGTGGAGGCCCTTGATCCAACCGAAGCTGCCGTTGGTGAACAGCAACAGCACCGCCGGCACGTCGAGGCGGGCGAGAGTCTCGAGCTCGCCGGCGGCCATGCCGAGCGAGCCATCGCCGAAGAGACCCACGGGGCGGCGAGACGGGTCGGAGTACCAGGCCCCGACAACCGCCGGGATCGCATAGCCGAGTCCGCCGTAGGCCCGCGGGATCGTCAGTGACACCTGCCGGTTGGTCTTGAGGAAGCGCGTCATGTGCGGCGTCGGCGTACCGGCGTCCGACAGCACGTGCACCGGGCGGCCATACGCGGCGAGCCGTTCGTTCAGCTCGTGGGCGACGCGCTCGGGACGCAGCGGGGGATCATCACGCTCGAGCAGCACGCTGGCGTTGAGCCAAAACGTCGAACGGAGGTCGTTGAGGTGAGCTACCCAGGGGTCGCGGGTCGTGGTGTCGGCCGTCTCCGGCAGGCGCTCGAGGAGATCGTTGACGACGGCACCGACGTCGCCCGCCACCGAGAGCACGTTCTCGTAGTTGTTGCCGAGCGCCAGCGGGTTGATGTCCACGTGGACGATGCGCTTGGTGCGAGTCACCTCGGGAAACGTGAAGCCGACGGTGACCACCGAACCGATCTTGGACCCGAGGAACACGACCAGCTCGGCCTCCTCCATCGCCAGGTTGGCATGGGGGTGGAAACCGTTGTCACCGATGACGCCGATCGCCAGCGGATGGTCGGCGGGTACCGCACCCTGGCCGGTGATCGTCGTGACCATGGGGATGTTGAGGCGCTCGGCGAGGGCGGTCACGGCGACACCGGCCTTGGACCGGCGTACCCCCCCGCCGGTGACCAGTACGGGCTTCTCGGCCTCCTGGAGGAGTGCGGCCAGCTGTTGCAGCTTGGCTGGCACGGGCAGGGTGCGGAATGCAGGGAAGTTGGAGCACTCCTCCTCGACGTGCAGCGACACCTTGTCGAGGTCGACGTCCGTCAACAGCAGATCCTCCGGGATCTGTAGGTGCACGGCGCCCGGGGTCCCGGACGTCGCCGTGCGGAAGGCGCGGCGGACGACCTCGGGGATCTTGTCGGCCGATTTCACCAGCTCGGACATCTTGGTGACCGGCTCGTACAGCCGGGCGCAGTCGAGCTCCGTGATCACGCCGCGGCCCTCGCCCGGCAGCGGGATGTCGATCGTGAGGAGGATCACCGGCACCGCCGAGGCGTTGGCCTCCGCGACCGGCGGGAGCGAGTACATGGAGCCGGCACCCGATGGGCATTCGAACACACCGGGACGCTGCCCGAGCCGGGCGTACGCATCCGCCATGAACCCCGCAGAGCGCTCGTCCCGGGCCATGACGTGCTCGATGTCACCGCCGCGGCGCTGCAGGGCCTCGTAGAAGGGCACGTTGGTGTCGCCGGGAACCCCGAAGACGTGGCGCACGCCATAGCCCACGAGCATCTCGACGAGAACATCCGAGCCGAGCATGGTGGTGCTCCTTCGCAGGGTCGTTGTCGTTCCGGTCGTACATCGTATACGATATCCCACTCAGCTACCGAGTCAGTCATGCCCATCGCCAAAGCCACGCTGCATGCCACCCTCGCCGACCAGGCGTACGAGGCGATCAAGAACGCCATCATCGGGCTCGATCTCAAGCCGGGCGACGCCATAGTCGAAGACGATCTCGCCGAGCAGATCGGCATCTCGAAGACTCCCGTCCGCCAGGCGCTGGCACGCCTCGAGCGGGAGGGGCTGGTCGTTCGTATCCCCTACAAAGCCACTTACGTAGCCGATCTGGACCCCGCCGACGCGTCTGACATCCTGGAGCTGCGCGCCGTGCTCGAGGGCCTCGCCGCTCGCTCCGTCGTCGATGTGGTCGACGACGGAATGCTCGACCGTGCCGAGGAGCTGCTCGATGCTTATGACGCGGCCGTGCTCGAAGGTGACCTCGCCACAGCCGGGCGGCTCGGCGAGGAGTTCCACCGGTTGGTGAGTGGTGCATCGGCCAACCGGCACGTCGCCACGATGCTCGAGACGCTCAACCTCCAGCTGGAGCGGCTGCGTGCGATGTCGGGGCACCACCAAGACCGTGCCGAGAGGTCCGGTCGCGAGCATCGCGCCATCCTGGCCGCGCTCCGTGACCGCGATCCGGAGGCGGTCGAGCAGGCGTTCCGCAATCATCGCGGCTCGTTCGTCGCTCACGTGGCGGCCGGTCGCAGCGGATCGGCGGTCCCCGAGGAAGTCCTATGAGCAACGCCACCGTCCAAATCTCCATCACGTTGCGCGACTACCTGCGCGCCGACCGGTTGCCCACGACCTGGTGTGCCGGCTGCGGGCTCGGCATCATCATGAACGCCATCGTCCAGGCCGTCGCATTTCGCGGCCTCGACATGGATCAGGTGTCGATGGTCTCGGGCATCGGGTGTACCGGCCGGATGTCGGGCTACGTCGACTGCAACACCGTCCACACGACGCACGGCCGAGCGCCTGCCTTTGCCACGGGTATCAAGCTGGCCAAACCGGAGATGACGGTCATCACCGTGATGGGCGACGGTGACGCCATGTCCATCGGCGGGAACCACCTGGTCCATGCCATGCGGCGCAACATCGGCATGGTGGCCATCGTCGTGAACAACAACGTGTACGGCCTCACCGGGGGCCAGACGTCGCCGACCACACCGGTCGGCGGTGTCTCCACCACCGCATCCGAGGGATCCTTCGAGCGACCGATGGATCTCGAGTCGCTTGCCCGCACCGCCGGGGCTCCTTTCTTTGCGAGAGCCACCGTCAATCACACCGCATCGTTGACCATGGCGATCGAGAAGGCCCTCGAGATCGACGGATTCGCCCTCGTCGAGGTCATCAGCAACTGCCATGTCATCTACGGGCGAATGAACGGCATGCCGGAGGCCTCCGACATGATCGCGGCCATGGACGGGGATACGTGGCGCACGAACCCGGCGTTGCTCAAGCGGGCCGACCAGTCGATCCGGGTCACAGCGGACGGGGTGCAATCTGCGGACGAGCTGCGGCGGCGGGAGGGTGTCTCCCAGGACGATCGCTCCGGGCGCGGCGTCATCTGGACCAGCTCCGGCTCGGTCGACCTGAGCAGCCGCTACCGCACGGATATCGCCGCCCGCCGCAAGGACGGCTCCGGCTCGTGAGCGACGTCATCACTCCCGGTATCTACGAGATCAAGGTCTACAAGGAGCTGTGCAAGGCGTGCGGTCTGTGCGTGGCCTGGTGTCCCAAGAAGGTGCTGGCTCCCGATGAGGAGAACTACCCGCTCACTCCCGGGCTCGACGATTGCATCGGGTGCAAGCTGTGCGAGTGGCACTGCCCGGACTTCGCCATCGAGATCATTGCCCCAGGAACGGAGGTGGCCGATGTCAACGCCCTCATTCATGACGGGCAACCAAGCAATCGCTGAAGGGGCGATCGCCGCCGGCTGCCGTTTCTACGCCGGATACCCGATCACCCCGTCCTCGGACGTCGCCGAGGCGCTGTCCGGGAAGCTGCCCGAGGTGGGTGGCGTGTTCATCCAGATGGAGGACGAGATCGCCTCGATGGCGGCGGTCATCGGCGCCTCGCTCGGTGGGCTGAAGTCGGCGACGGCGACCTCGGGACCCGGTTTTTCGCTCATGCAGGAGAATCTCGGCTTCGCCGTCGTCGGAGAGATCCCCTGCGTCGTGATCAACGTCCAGCGGGTCGGGCCGTCGACGGGTCTCCCGACGAAGGTCGCCCAGGGCGACGTGATGCAAGCTCGGTGGGGTACACACGGCGACCACCCGATCATCGCCCTCTATCCCAGCTCCGCTCAGGAAGCGTTCGAGCTCACGGTGCGTGCGTTCAACCTCGCCGAGCGGTTCCGCACGCCTGTCGTCCTCCTCTCCGATGCCGTCGTCGCCGGGCTGCGTGAGAAGGTCGAGATCCCCGATGAGTCGGACATCGAGGTCGTCGACCGGCCGCGACCGACCGTGTCACCTGCCGAGTATCAGCCGTTCGACTACACCAGCACAGACGTGCCTCCGCTTGCGACCTTCGGCAGCGGCTACCGCTTTCACGTCACGGGGCTCCTCCACGACGAGCGGGGGGCGCCGACGGAAGACTCGGAGCTGGTGGCTCGGTGGTGGGACTACATGCATGGAAAGCTCCATGACCACCTCGATGAGATCCTCGACTACGACGAGGTCGACGTCGACGACGCCGACGTGATCGTGGTTGCCTACGGTTGCACGGCCCGAGCAGCCGCCCACGCCGTGTCGCTCGGCCGGGACGAAGGCCTCCGGGTCGGCCTGCTCAAGCTCAAGACGATCTGGCCGTTTGCCGATCCGGTCGTCGATGCCCTGGCAGATCGCGTCGAACGATTTCTGGTGCCGGAGCTCAATCTCGGGCAGATCCGTGCCGAGGTGGAGCGGGTCGCCGCCGGTCGAGCTGCGGTGCGTGGCATCCACCGTGCCGACGGCAGGCAGATCACGCCCGACGAGATTCTCGAAGCGCTGCGCGCCGGCGCACCGGTGAGCTGATGCTGACGCTTCCGTACTCTGCGACCTGGGAGAGTCTCCAGGCCACGTTCGAGCTCGTCGCCGCCCGCGGTCGTGAGCCGATCATCCTCTCGAGCTTGCCCTACATGCCGGAGGGAGACCATCGACACACGCCCTTCTCGCTGGTGCTCGGACCGCCGGGCCGGTTGATCGCCGTGGCCATCGGGCTCCGGGCGGCACTGCCCGATGTCCCACTCCTACTGGTCGGTGCAGCCGACAGCATCACCATCGGCACCAATCACCTCATCCATGCCGCCAGACGCAACATCGGCATGACGTTGCTGCTGTTGCGTTCCGACGTGTTGCCCGCCCACGAAGCGCAACTCGATCGAACCGGCTGGGGCGACGCTGCCAACCAGGCGTCGCTCGAGGCCAGCGGCACCCCCCTCGAATGGGCGGCCGCGCTCCAGGCGGCCTTGGTCGCCCGCGGCTCGATTCGGGATCCCGCGGGCTTGGCAGACCTGATCCAGGAAGCGATCGAGGCCGACGGCTTCAGCGTCATCGGCGTCACCTCTGATCCCGCGTTGCCGCTCGGTGTCGTCAGCGAGGTGGCTTGGCCCGAGTACTTCTCGGCCTATCGCGAGTTGGTCGGACCGCTCGAAGGCACCGGCCAGGCGCGCCGCGGTATCGACGCACCGCAGCCCCGGGACGGAGCTCCCGCCCGGGTCGAGGTACGGATCGCCGGAATCGGCGGCCAGGGTGTCAAGCTGTCGGGCACGATCCTCAGCGAGGCCGCCGGCCTCGGCGAAGGGCTATGGGCAACGCACTACGGGGAGTACGGCTCGGCGACGCGGGGCGGGCCCTCGAAGGTCGACATCGTGATGGGGGCGGAGCCCATCACGTACGCCGGAGCGGACCGGCCCGACGTCCTGGTGCTGCTGAGCAAGGGTGCCGCGGACGCCAACCTCGGCTCGCGCCAGGCGTGGACGCATGTGGTCGTCGACGAAGGCAGCCTGGATCCGGTGCCGGATGGTGCACTGGAGGTCCCGATCGTCCGGCTGGCGCGAGAGCACACCGGAAAGCCGATCGCAGCAGGAGTGACGTCGCTTGGCTGCGTGGCCGCGCTCAACGGCGCGGTGTCGCTGGATGCGGTGGTTGCCGCAGTCGCCAAGCGGGTCCCGCGGCGTGCCGTCGAGTCCAACACGGCGTCACTCGAGGCGGCGTACGAGTTCACGAAGAACCTGATCGGAGGAGCAACATGACGAACAGAGTGGTCGTGGTGGGTGGCGGCTGGTCGGGGTGCTCGGCTGCGCTGGCCGCCAAGAAGGCCGGCGCAGACGAGGTGGTCGTCCTGGAACGAACCGACGACCTGCTGGGATCGGGTCTCGTCGGCGGGATCATGCGCAACAATGGTCGGTACACGGCGGCCGAGGAGATGATCGCCCTCGGCGCCGGGGAGTTGTTCGAAGTCTGTGACGCCCACTCCCGCCACCGCGACTTCGAGTTTCCCGGTCACAAGCACGCATCGCTGTACGACGTCAACACGATCTCCTGGGGCGTTCGCGAAGAGCTGTTGAAGCACGACATCGAGATCTGGCTCATCAGCCGGGTCACCGACATCACCCGCACCGACGGCGACATCGACGGGATCGTGCTGGAAGGCGGGACCCGCCTCGAAGGCGACGTCTTCATCGACGCAACGGGCACATCCGGAGCCCAGAGCTACTGCACCGACAACGGCAACGGCTGTGTGATGTGCATCGTGCGATGCCCGACGTTCGGGCCGAGGGTCAGCATCAGCGGGCTCGCCGGCGTCGAGGAGCGCGTCGGCCGGAAGGGCGACGGGAGCATCGGTGCGATGAGCGGCTCCTGCAAACTCAACAAAGACACGATGGAGCCATCGCTGCGGAGGGAGCTGGACGAAAAAGGGCTGGTGATCGTCCCGCTCCCCGAGCGGCTGGTCAACAGGAAGAAGCTCGGCGCCAAGGCATGCCAGCAGTATGCGACCGCGGCGTACGCCGAGAACATCATCGTGCTCGACACGGGGCAAGCCAAGCTCATGACGTCGTACATGCCCCTGCACGAGCTGCGCCAGGTTCCAGGCTTCGAGCGGGTGCGGTACGAGGACCCCTACTCGGGTACCGTCGGCAACTCGATGCGGTATGCCGCGCTCTCGCCGCGCGACAACGCCATGCGGGTGGCCGGCGGCCCACCCAACCTCTTCTGCTGCGGGGAGAAGGCCGGGCTCCTCGTGGGGCACACCGAGGCGATGGTCACCGGAACGTTGGCGGGGCACAACGCGGTCCGCCACGTGGCCGGCGAGAACCTGCTGGAGCTGCCGTCGAGCCTGGCCGTGGGGGATGCGATCTCGCACGTCCGGGAGTCGATGGAGACCGCGGACGGCATGAAGAAGAAGTACACGTTCTCCGGATCGGTCTATTTCACCCGGATGAAGGAGCTGGGCCTGTACACCACCGATCACTCCGAG
Source organism: Acidimicrobiia bacterium (assembly GCA_965216945.1). Taxonomy (GTDB): domain Bacteria; phylum Actinomycetota; class Acidimicrobiia; order Spongiisociales; family UBA5794; genus DATHZQ01. The sequence goes on from CBDCGU010000003.1 coordinate 3,279,609, forward strand.
ATCGCCGCACGGGTCGAGGCGGCAGGGATGTCCGGCATCTTTGCCAAGCGAGTCATGGCGGCCGTCTGATGTCGTTCATGATCACCGCCGAGTGCATCAACTGCTCTGCGTGTGCCATGGAATGCCCGGTGCGGGCCATCACGCCGGGGCCCAGCCAGTACGAGATCGACCCGTCGGTGTGCATCGAGTGCGAGGGCTACTACCCCGTGGCGCGGTGCAAATGGGCGTGTCCGGTGGATGCGTGCGTGCCGGAGCGCGCCCACTACCTGGAGCGGGCCGCCACCATGCAGGCAAAGGGCTCACCCCCGATCATCGTCACCAGGGCGCACCCATCGGGAGAGCTCGCAGGGGTCGGCTGATGGGTGAGGGATTGGACCAGGCGGAAGTCGACGAGCTGAGAGAGCGACTCGATCTGCTGGAGCGCCGCCAGCGGGTGATCACCAACAAGGAGGCGCTGCGTGAGCTCCAGTACGAAGCCGCCGAGATTCGCTGGCGGCTCGGATTGATGAGCGACGAGGAGTTTGCCGAGTTCGAGGAGTTCCATGACGGCTTCACCTTCGACTTCTAGGGGTCGGGAGTGAGCGAGTCGTCACGGTCGTGCACGGTCGTCGGTGCCGGAGTATCGGGCCTGACCACGGCGATCCGGCTACGGGAGGCCGGGTGGGATGCCCACATCGTTGCGGAGCGGATGCCCCATGACACGGTGTCCGTTGTTGCGGCCGCCGTGTGGACCACCACGGAAGCGACGCCGGTGGCGAAGGCGCGGCTGTGGGCGATCCGCAGCCGCGAGGTCTTCAGCGAGCTGGCCGCGGATCCGGCCACCGGTGTCGTGCCGCTGCGCCAGCGCGAACTGGAGCCCATCGATCCGGGCCCGTCGTGGTGGGAGGACCAGACGTGGGTGCGCCGGCTCGAACCCGCCGAGCTTCCCGACGGCTATGCCGCCGGATGGCTCATCGACGGGTTCATGGTGGAGCCGCCGATCTACCTCGACTGGCTCCTCGCCCACTTTCACGGGATGGGTGGGACGGTTGCGCTCGGCCGGGTGGAGGACCTCGAAGGGCCCGGCGAAGTCGTGGTGAACTGCACCGGGCTCGGCGCCCGGGATGTCGCCGGCGACGGCACCGTGTATCCAATACGAGGTCAGGTGGTGGCCGTGCACAACCCCGGAATCCGTGACGCCGTCTCCGACGAATCGAACCCGGACCGGATCACGTACGTCTACCCCCGCTCCCGAGAGATCATCCTCGGGGGTGTGCGAGAAGCGCACCGTGACGACGCCACGGCCGATGCGGCGACGACGGCACGGATCCTCGCCGATTGTCGTGTGCTCGATCCGCGGATCGAAGGGCAGCATGTGATCGGCGCCCGTGTCGGCATGCGACCCGGCCGGCCCGAGGTGAGAGTGGAGCTGGAACGCCGACCCTCGGGCGTGGCGGTGGCGCACAACTACGGTCACGGTGGAGCCGGATTCATCCTGTCGTGGGGCTGTGCAGAGGACGTGGTGCGTCTGCTGGCGGACGTCTGAGCCGGCTCGCCGTACCCCGGAACAGAGCGTCATCCAGGTCGCTGCCGACTGATATCGTTCCCGCCATGTCGTTCCCGGCGCCCGACCCCGATCTGGCCGTCGACCTGATCACGGGGCGGCGCGACCCGGCGCCGCTCCTCGCCGAGGCTGCGCGCTTGCGTGACGAGGGCAAGGGCCGCACCGTCACGTACAGCCGCAAGGTGTTCATCCCGCTGACGACGCTGTGTCGGGATTCCTGCACCTACTGCACGTTCGCCAAGCCGCCGGGTGCGGGCGGGGAGTATCTCAGTCCCGAGGACGTGCTCGCCATCGCCCGTGCCGGCGAATCGCACCGCTGCACGGAAGCGCTGTTCACCTTGGGCGACGCCCCCGAGGCACGCTGGCGGCAGGCCAGGGACTTCCTGGCGAAGCAGGGTGTGGAGACGACCCTCGACTACGTGAGGGTGATGAGCGAGCGGGTCGCCTCCGAGACATCCGTGTTCCCCCACGCCAACCCCGGTGTGATGAGCGAAGATGCGATCGCTGCACTACGGCCTTCCAATGTCTCGATGGGGTTGATGCTCGAGAACATCTCGACCCGGCTGCTCGAGCCGGGCATGCCGCATCACAATTGCCCGGACAAGCATCCGGATGTGCGTGTCGCCACCATCGAAGCTGCAGGGAGACAGCGGGTCCCGTTCACGACAGGGGTGCTGGTCGGCATCGGCGAGGAGCCGCGGGAAATCATCGACTCGCTGTTTGCGCTGGCCGACCTGCAGCGAGCCCATGGCCATCTGCAGGAGGTCATCGTGCAGAACTTCCGCGCCAAGGCGGACACCCGCAAGCGGTGGGACCCGGAACCGACCGTGCAGTATTTCACCCGCGTCGTTGCCGCCGCTCGCTGGATTCTCGGCCCCGAGATGAACCTCCAGGTGCCGCCAAATCTCACAGAGGAGTTCGGGGTCTACCTCGACGCAGGGATCAACGACTGGGGTGGCGTGTCGCCCCTCACCATCGATTGGGTCAACCCGGAGGCGCCGTGGCCCCACCTCGACGCACTGCGGGGCGTGACCGCGGCCGCCGGTTTCTCCCTCCGCGCCCGGTTGCCGGTCTACCCCGAGTTCATCTCGGATCGATGGATCGACCCGAGGTTGCTCCCCAAGGTCCGCGACGCCGTCGACGGCGACGGCTACGCCGTGGTCCCGGAGTTGCAGGACGCCCCCCGATGACGGAGGTGACGTTCCTGCGTCTTCGTCCCGCCGAGCACGTCAATCAACTGTGGGCGGCGACCAGGAGGCGCGAGGGTTCGACGGCAGTCGAGGTCCCGGAGCTGACTGTTGCCGACCGGCAGCAGGCATTGGATGGAGGCTTGCTTCCGGTGGCCGCCGGGGGAGAGGCCGAGCCGACCGCATGGGTGGTCGACCCGGCCGGGGCGTTGGGACTCCACGCTCGAGGTGTACCGGGATGGCGTCTGACGGTGACCCACGGCGACGACCGAATGGCGACGCTCGATGCGCTGGCGCGGACCCAAGCCGCCTACCTGCGCACAGGTCGTAGCCGGGTGCGCGAAGCCGCCGAGCTCGTCTCCTTGCCTGCGGTCTCCGCAGTGGTGTCGGTGTTCGTCGACTCCGTGGAGGATGCCGTGGCTGCGGTGAGCCAGGGTGCGGGGGATGTGCTCCTGCGGGGCTGGGACACGGATCGGGTCGGTGCGCTGCGCGACGCCCTCGGCGATCGGATGCTCGTGGAGAGGACGGCTGTGCCGCTGCGCCTTTCGGTCGATGTGGCCCGTGAGACGTTCGACAAACCGATGTTCAGGGCCTATCTCGATCAGGTCGATGCCGGCGGCGCAGTCCGGCCCCGGTACGAGTGGGCACCCGGAAAGAACATGGATGCTCCGGTGCCTCCGCAGCGGTTCTCGGCGGCGTGGACCGATGCTGCGTGGATGGGCGCTGCCATGCCGGCGCTGGATCTCGGGCTCGTCGAGCCGGGTCTCGCTGCGATCCTCGGCAGATCGCTCGACGGGGTCGCACCGAGCCGTGACGAGATCGAGCGGTTGTTTCGGGCTCGAGGTGCGGAAGTCGACGTCATCGCCCAGGTGGCCGACGTGTTGCGGGAGCGGGCCAACGGCGACGTTGTGACGTACGTCGTGAACCGCAACATCAACTACACCAACCAGTGCTACTTCCGCTGCGGTTTCTGTGCGTTCTCCAAGGGCCCCCGCTCGCTCAACCTCCGCGAGGACCCGTACCTGATGACCGTCCCCCAGGTGGTCGAGCGCAGCGTCGAGGCGTGGGAACGCGGCGCCACCGAGGTGTGTCTGCAAGGTGGAATCCACCCGGAGTTCACCGGCGACTTCTACGTCACCGTCGTCGAATCGATCAAGCATCATCTCCCGGACATGCACATTCACGGCTTCACGCCGCTCGAGGTGTGGCAGGGGGCGGAGACGCTCGGAGTCTCCGTGCGCGACTTCCTCAGCCGATTGCGCGACGCCGGTCTGGGCACGCTTCCGGGCACCGCGGCCGAGATCCTCGACGATCGTGTGCGGGAGCATCTGTGCCCGGACAAGATCCGCACCGCACAGTGGGCCGAGGTCATGATCACGGCGCACGAGCTCGGGCTGCCCTCCACCTCGACGATCATGTTCGGGCATATCGACGATGCGGCCTCGTGGGCCAACCACGTCGATGCGCTGCGTCACGTGCAACGCAGGACGGGGGGCATTACCGAGTTCGTCCCGCTGCCCTTCGTGCACATGGGGGCTCCCATCTACACGATGGGGAAGAGTCGACCGGGCCCCACGTGGGACGAGGTCGTCCTGATCCACGCCGTCGCCCGTATCGCGTTCGACGGTCTGATCGACAACATCCAAGCGTCCTGGGTCAAGCTCGGTCTCGAGGCCGGCGCCCGGTTGCTGGATGCCGGGTGCAACGACCTGGGCGGAACCTTGATGGACGAGATCATCTCGCGTTCGGCGGGAGCTGCCCACGGCACGTTCCTCGAGGCGGCCGAGTTCGAGGCGGCCATCGTTGCGGCGGGCCGCCATCCTCTGCAACGGACGACCACGTACGAACCGCTACCCGCCTCGCGAGAGGCATGACCCGCATCGGGTCGCCGGGCCGGCGCGGTGCGCGGTCGGCGTCGAGACCGTCTCGGGTCGGGACCGCGCTGCGCTGCGTCGCCGTACCCTTGGTGCTGTGAAGATCAACGTCGTCACCATCTTTCCCGAGTTCTTCGACTCGCCGCTCGAGGTCAGCCTCGTTGGGAAGGCGCGCGGTGACGGCCTGCTGCAGGTCGAGGTCATCGACCTGCGCCAGTGGGGCAAGGGTGCCCACGGGACTGTCGACGATGCCCCGTTCGGAGGCGGCGCCGGCATGGTGATGATGGTCGAGCCGCTCTTCCATGCGCTCGACCCGCTGGATGCGTCCCACCGGGTGCTGTTGTCGGCGGCGGGCCGCAAGCTGACCCAAGCCACCCTGGACCGGTGGGCGGAGCTCGACGAGCTGACGCTGGTCTGTGGACGCTACGAAGGCGTCGACGAGCGGGTGGCCGAGCACCTCGTAGACGAGGAGACGTCGTTGGGTGACTACGTGCTGCTGGGTGGCGAAGTGGGAGCGTTGGCGATCATCGAAGGGGTGACCCGCCTCCTTCCGGGTGTCGTCGGCAACCCGGAGTCGCTCGTCACCGAGAGCTTTCGCGATGGGCTCCTCGAGGAACCGCAGTACACGCGGCCGGCCGAGTTTCGAGGCTGGTCGGTGCCGTCCGTTCTTCTGTCGGGCGACCATGGGCGAATCTCGGAGTGGCGGCGGGAGCAACGGCTGCGCCGCACCGAGGAGCGACGCACGTACCCACGCCGCGGGGATTTCTCGGAGAGCGCTTCGGACGTCTAGACTCGCTCCGCTTCCTGATCTTCCTTCTGGAGGAACTCCTGTGAACACGCTCGATCAGATCGAGGCCGCGTACCTGCGCGACGACGTGCCCGACTTCGGCCCAGGCGACACCGTCCGGGTCCACGTCCGCGTCGTCGAGGGTGGCCGCGAGCGGGTACAGGTCTACGAAGGCGTGGTGATTGGGCGCAGCGGCGGTGGCCTCCGGGAGACCTTCACGGTGCGCAAGATCAGCTTTGGAGTCGGCGTCGAGCGCATCTTCCCTGTGCATGCCCCGATCATCCAGAAGATCGAGGTCACCCGTCGCGGCGACGTGCGCCGCGCCAAGCTCTACTTCCTGCGGGATCGCATCGGCAAGGCGACCCGCATCAAGGAGAAGCGGACCTGACCGATCGTCGCTCCCCTTCAGGGGTGCGTCTCGATTCCGCAAGCATCAAGACCGGCTGCACGACGCTGGCCGCCTCCGACCGCGCCCTCGCCGCGCTCTACGCACGCAACGGAGCTCCTCCGTTGTGGCGGCGAGAGCCCGGCTTCCCGACGATGGTCAAGCTGATCCTGGAGCAGCAGGTGTCGCTGGCGTCTGGTGCGGCGGCCTACCGGCGTCTCGAGGAGCGGATCGGCGTCGTCACGCCCGAATCGTTTCTCACCCTCTCCGCCGGGGAGCTCCGTCAAGCGGCCTTCAGCCGGCAGAAGGCTCGCTACGTGCGGCTGCTCGCCACCGCCATCGTCGATGGTGAGCTCGATCTCGATGCGCTCGCCGCCATGGACGATGCGGCGGCCATCGCCACACTGACGGCGCTCGTCGGCGTCGGTCCGTGGACTGCGTCGAATTATCTGCTGTTCGCGTTGGGCCGGCCCGATGTGTGGCCGAGTGGTGATCGTGCGCTGGTGGTGTCGCTGGGACGCGCCCTGGAGCGAGCGGAACCACCGTCGTACGCCGAGGCCGACGAGATGGCTGCCGCCTGGCGTCCCTGGCGGTCCGTGGCGGCCCGGCTGCTCTGGCACGACTACCTCGGCGGGCGCGCATACGACCCCGCCTCTTTCGTCTAGGGGTGCAGTAACGTGCCCTGGTGACCGAATCCGACATCAGACCGCCGCTGCCCGACGACGTGCTGTTTCCCGATACCCCCGCTGCCGAGGAAGCCGGAGACGACGCGGGCGATGAGGACGCGCGGCACCATCGCTCCTTCTGGCGGGAGCTGCCGATCCTCATCCTGGTGGCCTTGGTCATCGCCGTCTTGATCAAGACATTTGCAGTGCAAGCCTTCTGGATTCCATCCGGCTCGATGCAGGAGACCCTCGACATCGAGGATCGAGTGCTCGTCAGCAAGCTGTCGTACCGCTTCGGTGACGTGCAACGCGGCGACGTCGTGGTGTTCGACGACCCCCGTGGGGTGCAGGAGAGAGAGTCGGTCGTCGAGTCGATCGGTCGCAACCTCGCCGAGTCGGTGGGTCTCTCCACACCCAAGTCGGAGTTCATCAAGCGAGTGGTCGGCATGCCCGGAGACATCGTCGAGATCTCGGGCGGAGAGCTGTTGATCAACGGTGCCGTCTTGAACGAGCCGTACATCCATCCGAACAGCGACATGTTCGACTTCGGGCCCGAGGTCGTACCGGACGGCCACTACTTCGTCATGGGCGACAACCGGAACCGAAGTCAGGACAGCCGTTCGTTCGGACCGATCTCCGCCGACGCCATCGTCGGCAAGGCATTCGTCGTGCTGTGGCCTCCCAGCCACTGGAGCGGTCTCTGACCCAGCGTGTCACAACGATCTGATACTGATGGTGGCGCGGGCGGCGTCGAAGGTTGTCGTAAGATCGGCGCCCGATCCCAGCGATCGGGATGCATGCCTTCGGTTCGCCGGCTTGACGAGGAGAGCACCCGATGGGCGAAGAAGACCTCGAGCGGTACGAGACCGACGTCGAGCTGCAGATCTACAAGGAGTACCGCGACGTCCTCCCGATGTTTCGTTACGTCATCGAGACGGAGCGGCGCTTCTATCTGGCGAACGGTGTCGAGGTCAACACCCGCCGGGCCGACGGCTCTGTGTACTTCGAGCTGGAGTTGAACGACGCATGGGTGTGGGACATGTACCGCCCGGCCCGTTTCGTGAAACGGGTCAAGGTGATGACGTTCCGGGACGTCAACATCGAGGAGCTGGAGCTCAGCTCGGCGCTGCCGTAGCTGATCGCCATCAGCTGGCCCGGCTTGGTGAAGACATCGCCGCCGCATTCCTGGAGGACCGCGGCGCACGGATCTTGGGGCGCAATCTCCACGTCGGCCGTGGCGAGATCGATCTCCTCATGCACCACGACGGCGAGCGAGTGGCCGTGGAGGTCAAGACCATCGGGTGCGGTGCGCTGGCCGAAGATCCCGTGGAGCGTATCGGTGACCACAAACTGCGGCAGGTGCGCCGGCTGGCGGGACGTGTCGCGGTGCGCCGGGTGGACTTCGTGGGCGTGCGGCTCGGCGACGACTGGGTCGTCGTCAACTGGCGAACCAACATCGCCTGAGTGCCGAAAGAGCGCGCCGTTGGGCGCGGCCTCGGCGATCCTGGAAATGGGGCCCGGATCGCACCGAGATCAGCCGGGAGCACGACGTGAGGGCGAGCGCCGGTTTGCGCTCGCTCTAGCCACTGCCGCGTCCGTCATACCCGGAGCGTCGCATCTCCCGGTGCCAGCACCCGCGGTGCCAGTGGCGCCGCAGATCCGGCGCATGTTCGGGAACCACCACCACATGCCCGACGCCGGGTGCGATCGTGGTCTCGCATCCTGGACACAGGTAGGGCTTGCGCGCCTGATAGGGCTGTACGGGCGTGACGACCTGCTCCGCAAATGGCACGGGGCTATCCGAAGAATCCCCACGCGACGAGCCCCAACGTGAGCACGACGAAGCCGACGACGAGGGCGACGTCCAAGGTCGAGGCCCGGCTCTTGCGGAAGGGATTGAAGCCCATGGTGCGATGGTAGGCCCAGCGCATGTGGCAGTGGTTCATCGGGTGGGGGGAGGCGCCGAGCCGGGGAGTAGGCTCATTCGCCATGTCCGATCTCCTCTCCGCGGAAGACCACGATGGCGTTCGGTGGCTCACCATCGAGCGTCCGGAACGCAAGAACGCGATTCCGGCCGGTGGCTGGGCCGAGCTGACCCGTGCGCTGCGGGCGTTCGAGGAGTCCGACGCACGAGTCCTCGTGATTCGCGGTCGTCGCGACGACTTCTGCAGCGGTGCCGACCTCGCCGAGGATGTTGCGGATGCCGCGGTGAGCGCAGCCCGCAACCTGGCGCAGATGAAGCGCACCGGTACTGCCGCCGTGACCCTGCACCGCCTGTCCAAGCCGACGATCGCCGCGGTCGACGGGGTGGCTTTCGGAGCCGGGATGAACCTGGCGCTGGGGTGTGATGTGGTGATCGCCACGTCCCGTGCCCGCTTCTCGGAGATCTTCGTCAGGCGTGGGCTGACGGTCGACTTCGGCGGCACCTGGCTGTTGCCCCGTCTGGTCGGTCTCGCCAGGGCCCGCGAGCTGGCTCTCACGGGCCGGGTCGTCGGAGCCGCCGAGGCGCTGGACATGGGTCTGATCGGCAGGGTGGTCGAACCGGCAGAGCTGGAACGGGCTGCGGCCGAGACGGCGGCGGCGTTGGTCGCAGGTGCGCCGCTGGCGCAGCGGTTCGCCAAGCAGGCCCTGAACCGCTCGCTCGACATGACCCTGGAGCAGGCGATCGAGTTCGAGGACCAGGCCCAAGCCGTGCTGCTCACGTCTCGAGACTTCGCCGAGGGCGTCGCCGCCTTCGTCGCCAAGCGTCCCCCGGAGTTCGAGGGCCGCTGACGCTTTCGTCCAGACCTTCAGTCGTTGAACCTCACTGCAAGCAGAACTCGTTGCCTTCGGGATCGGCCAGGATCACCCAGTACTCGCCACGCTGCTCCATCGGCCCGATGACCGCGGCGCCGGCCGCAACCAGGCGTTCTGCGGCAGCATCGACCTTGTCGCGGCGTTCGGCGGCGGGTGTGCCATGCGGGCCTCCCACGTTGACGTCGAGGTGCACTCGGTTCTTCGCCGTCTTCGGCTCGGGCACGCGCTGGATGAAGATGCGGGGACCCGAGCCATCGGGGTCGACGAGCGCCTGAGCGTCGTTCCACTTCTCCTCGGGGATCTCCATCGATCGGGCCCAGTCATCCCACGTATCGAAGCCTGCGGGTGGTGGCTGGATCACATAGTCGAGCACCTCGATCCAGAAATCGGCGAGTCGGGCGGGGTCGTTGGCGTCGAGGGTGACCTGGAATGAATGTGCCATGGAATCGAGGCTACCGCGGCGGTGTGACACGGTGTGAAGCGGCCCCGGTGATCGCCGGCGGCTCGCTTGTCGTCACAGCTCTTCTAACTTGGCGGAATGCGTCTCTTCGCTAGCGCCGCCGTCACCGTGGTATGCCTGGTCGCAGCCGCCTGCTCGGCTGGCGCAACCGCTGCGGATCGTGCGTCGCCGCCGGACACCCCGCCCCCATCACTCGCAACGACGTCGACGTCATCCGAGTCGAGCACGACGACCGCCGCCCCGACCACGACCGCACCTCTCCCTAGCACGACCCGGGTGACGTCGACGACCGAATCGCCCTTCGCCCGGCCGGCATGGCTGGGCACACGGCTCCTCCCACTCCGCAGCGACGAGTTCGGAGAGGTGCAACCGACCCCGCCGGAACTGGTCGACCGGCGGCTGGAGACACTCGACTTGCTCCCACCGCCGCAGGGTGACACCTTCACGTCGACCCTCGGACCGGTGCCGGAGGAGGTGCTGGCGCGATCGAGCTGGCGGGAGGAGTGCCCGGTCGGGGTCGACGATCTCGTCTATCTCACGGTGTCGCACTACGGCTTCGACGGCGAGTTCCACACCGGAGAGATGATCGTCAACGCCGAAGTGGGGCAGGACATCGTGGGCGTTTTCCGTGCGCTGCATGCCGCCCGGTTCCCGATCGAGCAGATGCGTGTGATCACGGCAGAAGAGATCGATGCCCATCCCACTGGGGACTGGAACGATACGACCTCGTTCGTGTGCCGGCCCGCGGTCGGCTCGGGAAGCTGGTCCCAGCATGCGTTCGGTTTGGCGATCGACCTCAACCCTTTCCACAACCCGTATCTGAAGGGTGATCTGGTGCTGCCCGAGCTGGCATCGGCCTATGTGGACCGGAGCAACGAGCGTCCCGGCATGATCTTCTCCCGTGACGTGGTCGACAGCGCATTCGCCGAGATCGGCTGGGAATGGGGCGGCCGCTGGAGCAGCCTCAAGGATTGGATGCACTTCTCCCGGAACGGTCGCTGAGGGCTCACCGCCGCCTGTCACACCCACCCCATACGGTGTCAGCATGTTCGCTGCAGTCACCTCAGTTGCCCTAGTCGGAGTCGAGCCCCGCCCCGTACGCGTGGAGGTCCACGTTGGCGCCGGGAGTCAGAGATTCACCATCGTCGGGCTGCCCGACGCCTCGGTGCGCGAGGCCAAGGAGCGGGTCAGGGCGGCGCTCATCGCATCGCGCCGCAAGTTTCCGAGTCGCAACGTGATCGTCAACCTGTCACCGGCCGATCTGCCGAAGGCGGGCTCCGCCTACGACCTACCCATCGCCCTCGGTGTGCTGGCCGCCACCGGGCAGCTCGGCCAGGCCGCCGTGAGAGTGGTCGCCTTGGGCGAGCTGGCCCTCGACGGCGGGGTTCGCCCGGTCGTCGGGGACCTGGCCGCGGCGATCGTTGCCCGGGACACCGGCCAGCGATGTCTGCTGCCGGCCGGAGTCGCCTCGACGGTGACACTCGACGGCCAGGTCGATGTCGTGCCAGTTGCCAGTCTGGAAGAGGCCGTCGCCGCCGCCCTCGGTGGAGACCCAGAGCGCCCCTTCGCCACCGCGCCGTCTCGCCCGAGGGCTGCCGATGACCTGGCAGAGGTGCGTGGTCAGCACGGAGCTCGCAGGGCTCTCGAGATCGCAGCAGCGGGCGGACACCATCTGTTGCTCTCGGGCGCTCCAGGTGCAGGCAAGACGATGCTTGCCCGCTGCCTGCCCGGCATCCTTCCGCCGCTGAGTGACCAGGCCTCGATGGAGGTGGCTCTGGCCTGGAGCGCGGCGGGTCTCGACCGTGGTCGCAGCCAGGTTCCGCCGTTCCGGGCACCACACCACTCCGCAACGCTCCCGGCACTGGTCGGCGGCGGCAGCGGCGTCCCGGTCCCAGGCGAAGTGACCTTGGCCCATCGTGGTGTCTTGTTTCTCGATGAGCTGGGTGAGTTCCCCGTGTCGCTCCTGGATGCGTTGCGCCAGCCGGTCGAGGACGGGAGCGTCGTTGTCGCCCGCAAGGGCAGCTCGGTCCGGTTCCCCTGTCGTTTCCAGCTCGTGGCTGCCACCAACCCATGCCCGTGTGGTTATGCCGGTGACCACCTGATCCCATGCCGGTGCACGCCGCGGGCCACGGATCGCTATCGACGGCGATTCTCGGGGCCGCTGCTCGACCGAATCGATCTCCGGGTGCGGGTGGCGCGGCTCGACGGTGAGGATCTGATCGGGCCGGAGGGTGAGTCGAGTGCCGCAGTGCGTCAGCGAGTGCGGGCGGCACGTAAGCGGCAGGTCGAACGGGGCTGTCTCAACTCCGCGATGTCCCGCAGGGCGCTCGATGCGTTGGGGTGGACGGAGGCGGCCGAACACCTGTTGCATCGATCGGTGCGGTCTGCGGCGCTCACCGGTCGAGGCTGGGATCGGGTGCGACGAGTTGCGGCGACGGTGGCCGACCTCGACGAGTCGGCGGCCATCGGCCAGACCCATGTTGCCGAGGCGCTGGCCTTCCGGGGGTCGGGATGAGCGGCGAAGAGGTGTTGCAGCTTGCATATGCCGGGTTGCATCCCGATCGGGTGCGCGACCTCGTCGGGTCGTTCGGCGTCGCCGGCACGTTGCGCCGGATGCGGGCGGGCAACGTGCAGGTCAACGACAGGGCGAGGCGTGCCATCGACGTGCCCGCGCACGTTCGCCGGGCGGAGATGGTGGGCGAGGGGGTCAGGTTCGTGCAGATGGGCGGGTCCGGCTATCCGGTGCGCCTTGCCGCCTTGCCGGATGCGCCCGCTGGGTTGTTCGTGAGGGGGAGCGACCCCGGTGATCGTGCGATGGTGGCGATCGTCGGCACGAGACGCTGCACGACGTACGGACGTCACCTCGCCTTCGAGTATGGGGAGGCAGTTGCTCGGGCCGGATGGGGAGTCGTCAGTGGCCTGGCGCGGGGCATCGACGGCGCCGCCCACCGTGGTGTCGTTGCCGCCGGGGGCATCGGGGTGGCGGTGCTCGGTTCCGGTCTCGACGTGTTGTACCCCGCCGAGCACGGGGATCTCGCTCGTGCGCTCGTGGCGAACGGGGGAGCGGTCATCTCCGAATACCCACCCGGCACGCCACCGGAGGGGTGGCGGTTTCCCCCGCGCAACCGCATCATCTCAGGTATGGCTCAGGCGGTGGTCGTAGTCGAGGCCGCGGTGAAGGGAGGAGCCCTCATCACGGCCAACTATGCATTGGAACACGATCGACCCGTCTTCGCCGTGCCCGGTGACGTCCGTCGTGTCAGCTCCGAGGGCTGCAACCTGCTGATCCGGGATGGCGCACATCCTGTGCTCGACCCGGCAGACCTGATCGAGGAGCTGTCACTGGTGCTGGGTCCGCCCCGAGGTTCGTCGCAACTGCCGGGTATCGACGCGACCCGGGAGGTGAGCGCATCGTCGCATCCGTGAGATCCACAACCGCAAAGGCGTGTACCGCAGGCGCCGGCGTGGTTTCGATAGGATTGCGGCGGGAGAGAGTGCTGGGTGGCTAGTACAACCATCGTTGGTTCTGGTGACTGGGATTCGCTCGTCGACGAAGTCGGCCGGGGCGATTGCATCTTGATGCTGGGGCCTGATGCGGTGACCGAAGTCGTCGACGGCAAGCCGCAGCCGGTTCTCACCGGGCTCTCCGACTATCTCGCGGCGCAACTCGACGACTCCGACCACATCTCGAGCGACGCTCCGCCGTGGAGCGTGGCGCAGGCGGTGATGGCGCGGACGGGCAGCGAGGGGACGCTCAAGGCTTGGGCGCGCAAGTACCTCAAAGATCGCACCCTCGACCAATCCGCATTGAGCCTGCTGGCACAGCTGCCGTTCGAGCTCGTCGTCAACACGGTCCCGGGGGTCGCAATCGAGCAAGCGTGGCTCGAGGGCGACGGCACCTGGCCCGGGAAGCCCGGCACCAAGGTCGCGTTCTACGACCGCACAGCAGGTGGTGCCCCGGTCGTTTCCGTGGGTACCCGAGACGCACCGCTGATCTACCACCTACTCGGATCGCTCGACAACATCCACTCACTCATCTTGTCCGAGTCGGATCTCGTCGATCTTCTCGTACGCGTGATCTCGCAGACGCCGCCAGTTCCGAAGAAGGTCTCCAGCGCCCTGTTGAGCGACACCAAGACCTTTCTCTTCTTGGGCTTCAGGTTGCGCCAGTGGCCGCTGCGGGTGCTTCTCCGTGCTCTTGCGGCACACAAGTCGTCCAGCCGGTCCTATGCCCTCGAGGCCATCGACCGCACTCCGGACCTCACCACCCAGCAGTTCTACCGACAGGGTCACAACATCAGCTTCTACGAGTTGGACACTCTCGGATTCGCCCAGGAGCTCGTCGCACAGGTGCAGCCGGAGGCACCACGGCAACGCCGGGCGCTCGAGTTGGAGACGGAGGCACCGCTCGTCTTCATCTGTCACGCCAGTGAGGACAAGGAGCGTGCCATCGCGCTGGCCGGCCAGCTCGAGGCGGAGGGCATCCGTGCCTGGGTCGATGCCAAAGGGTTGCGAGGCGGCGACGACTGGAACCACGAGATCAAACGCCTGATCACCGACAAGGTGGTGCAGTACGTGGTCGTGCTGCAGAGCAGAGCGCTGGCGGAGAAGGCGTCCGGTGAGTCGTACGTCAATCGGGAGATCAATCTGGCGCTCGAGCGGCAGGGAGCATTCCTCGCAGGCTCACGTCGGCGATTCCTCATCCCGGTCTCCATCGACGGTCCCGATGCTCGCCTCCCGGACCTCGAGCATCTGCAGAGCATCGATCTCGATTCGGACGAGAGCTTCGACGACCTCGTTCTCGCCATCAAGCGCGACCGGGCTCGCGCGGCGAAAGCATGACTGCAGCACCGGACACCCCCACGTTTCGGTACCCGGGTTCGAGGCCCTTCGGGCACTCGGAGCTGGAGCGTGAGCTGTTTCGTGGGCGTGACGAAGAGGCGGAAGAGCTGTTGTACTCGGTGCTGGGCAGCAACTTCACCGTGCTGTACGCGGCGTCGGGATCTGGGAAGACCTCGTTGCTCGAAGCCAGCGTCATGCATCTGCTGCGTGACCGTGACTTCTTTCCCGTGCTGGTCCGGCTCAACGAACCATCGCGCAACCCGACCGAGCTGATCCACGACGCGATGCTGACGGCGGCAGCATCGATGGACGTCGATGTGGAGGTAGCCGAGCGAACCACGGACACGGTCTGGGACTTGCTGACACGGGTGGATGTGTGGCGTGACGACGTCTTGCTGACGCCGATCCTGGTGTTCGACCAATTCGAGGAGCTGTTCAACCTCGCATGGGAGAGCCGCGTCCGGCGCAGGTTCATTGCCGAACTCGGCCAGGTGACGCGTGGGTACCGGCCTCGGTCGGGAGGCGACGGTGCAGAGGGTGAGCTCCTGGATCTCGACAAGCCGCCGGATGCGCGGTTTGTCGTATCCATTCGTGAGGATTCGCTGGGGGATCTGGAGGCGCTCGCCAACGACGTGCCCCAAGTCTTCACGAATCGAGTTCGCCTGCTGCCTCTTGGAATCAGGAGCGCCGGCGTGGCGATGTGCGAGCCGGCGGCACTCGAGGCCCCGGGACTGACGAGTCCTGCGTTCACGTATGACATCTTTGCGTTGAAGTTGATCCTGGACTTCGTGCGAACCCGGCAGGTGCGCGGCGAAGAGCTCCCCACCAAGTCGGTCGCGGCGACGCAGATGCAGATCATCTGTTCACACGTTGAGCGAAAGATCGTGCCCTCCAAGGCAAAAGACCGAGACGGGAAGATCCGGATCACGGCCGCCGACCTCGACGGTCGCGAGGGCATCAGCCGCATCCTGCAGCACTTCTACCGGGATCAGCTGGCGCAGCTGCCCGACGATGTCGTCGCCAGGGTGCGGGCACTGTGCGAGACAGGTCTCATCATGAGCGGCGGTCGGCGTTTGAGCCTCGATGAAGAAGTCGTGTCGGAGCAGTTCGGTGTTCGACCCGCCACGCTCAACCGACTGGTGGAGCTGAATCTGTTGCGCGCCGAGCCGCGGCTCGGCAGCGTCTACTACGAGTTGGCGCACGACGTGTTGGTAGAACCAATTCTCGCTCACCGTGAGGCCATCGAGGAGGAGCGGCGCATCCGACGTGGCCGTCGCCTCGCCGCGTTGGCGGTGATCGTGCCCCTGGCGATCGTCGTCTGGCTCGTTGGGCGGCTGCTCACGAGTTCACCGGTGGTGGTGGCCCAGGAGGAGAGCATCACGATACGGGTCGTCGAATCGCCGGCCACGAGCACCATCGGCTTCAGCCTGCCCATCACCGGCGATGCGGAAGAACGGTCGTCGGGTGCCTTCACCGTGAACGGGCCGTTCACAAGCGCCGACCGATGCAATGGCGAGGCCCCATGTGTCCAAGTCACGTACGCTCCGAAGGAGGTCGGCACCCATTCCGCGACATTCTCCTACGAGGATGCGGACGGTACAGACCTCTCGCTCCGGCTCACAGGAACCGCGGACCGACCCCTGGAGCCGATCCTCTCGATCAGTGAGTTGGACGATGTCGTCGTGGGGGCCATGTCGAGCGCGACGATCACCGTCCAGAACCCGGAAGTCGTACCGATGCGCGCCGAGCTCGGCCTTGGTCCGTCCAATGGGCCCTTCAGCATCTCGGATGACGACTGCCGATCGCTTGCGCCGGGAGCGACGTGCTCGGCGACCGTGGCGTTCACCCCGTCTGAGATCAGGACTGTGGAGGAGCAGCTCACGCTTGCGTATGCGTACGAAGGCGATCCCGAGGAGGAGAGACGGCTCTCGGGCCCCCGCATCGTCGCCGAGGGTCTTGCGGCGCCGAACCCGCCCGCCGACGAGCAGATGGTCGACTTCGGCGAGGTTTTCGTGGGCGCATCGGCGGCGCGGACGATCGAGCTCACGAACAGCAACAGAGCGGCCCTTGCGATCGATGTCAACCTCGAGAGCGAGTCGTTTCTGTCCACCTCGTGTCGTGCCGAGCTGGCGTCGGGGGAGACGTGTGACATGGTCGTCAGCTACGAACCACGCGATGCCAGCATCAGCGAGGGTGTCCTCGTCGTTCGATACACGACCGGAGCGGGGGAGCTCGATCTCGAAATCGACTTGCGCGGCGTCGGTCGCCCGGAGCCGCTGCCACCCGTCGGGCTTCCGCAGCGGGCCGCGTTCGGGGACGTTGTGATCGGTAGCGCCAACGCGTTGATCATCCAGATCGAGAATCCGCCCGGCCAGGATGCGGTGTTCGTGGCCACGATTGGCGGCGATGAGACAGATGCCTTCTCGATATCGTCGAACGAGTGTGCCAGCGCGCCTGTTGGCGATGCCGGGTGTGCGGTGACTGTGCGTTTCTCCCCGACACAAGCCGACAGGTTCTCGGCGGAGCTGCTTGCCAAGTACGGCTCGGAGTCTGCGGGTGTCGTGCAACACAAGGTCGCCGACCTGACCGGAGTAGGGGTGGAGGGCGTTCCCTTCGAGGTCGCCCAGGAAGCGATCCCAGTCGGTAGCGATCCGGTCGCGTTGGCTGTGGGAGCCGGGGCAGTGTGGGTGAGCAACATCGAGGGCCTGGCAGCGCAATCACCGGGTGGCAGCGTGTCGCGCATCGATCTCGACGATCTGGCGGTGACCGAGGCCGTTCGGCTCGACCCCCAGACCGACCCCGGTGCCGGCTCCCCGGACGGCATCGCGGTCACCGGCGA
The DNA here is from genome assembly GCA_965216945.1 of Acidimicrobiia bacterium. Taxonomy (GTDB): domain Bacteria; phylum Actinomycetota; class Acidimicrobiia; order Spongiisociales; family UBA5794; genus DATHZQ01. The sequence goes on from CBDCGU010000003.1 coordinate 3,296,987, forward strand.
CACTCTGTGGCTCGTCGACACGCGCGGCAACCTCTACCGGATCGACACTGCCACATGTACTCCTGCCTGCAGCCTCGATGACAAGGTGAACGTGGCTCGGGGAGATGTTGCGTCTGGTGCGTTTGCGACCAACAAACTCGCCGTGGGGCACGGCGCCGTTTGGGTGACAGAGAAAGCCAACCAACCCGATGGATCAGATTCATCTGCCGGTTGGGTTCACCGAGTCGATGTGACCGATCTTCGCGTGACGCACAGCCTGAGTCTCCCGGGTCGTGTATTCGACATCGCGACGGGTCCCAACGCAGTTTGGGTCACCCTGCTCGACGATGACCTCGTGATCAAAATCGATCCGCAAGCCGTGATCGAGGACGAGGGCGACGAGGCCCTCGAGGAGATATCCGTCGGCGACACACCGATTGGGATCGCCGTCGCCGACGACGGAATGGTGTGGGTTGCCAACAACGGATCCGACACGGTGTCGATCATCGACAGTGCAACCAACACTGTGTCCTCCACTCCGGTGGGCCTCGCCCCGGACGGGGTTGCCGTCGGGGAGGGGTCCGTGTGGGTGACCAACGGCGACGACTCGACCGTGACCCGTATCGATCAGAGCAGGATCGAGCAAGAGGAGTTCACCGTCGGCGAAGGTCCGGACGGCATCGCCGTGGGGGCAGGTGTCGTGTGGGTCGCCAACACCAGAGACGACTCCGTTGTTGTCATCGGCCGACCGAGCGGGCTCTTGTCGCCGGTCCTCCTGTCCATGTTCGGCTGACCGCACGGCGACCTGCGCCCCCACCTGCTTGGGCGACGGAGCCGGGAGGTTGGGCAACGGGGAGTCTGTGGAGGCATCTCGATGCGGCTGGGACCGGTCGTCTGCAGAGCGCGGAGGTGGGTGGCGACGAGGGTCGTTGACGAAGCGGCCCCCACCAAGGACCATCACGCCATGGACGACCGGCCCTCGACTCCCCTCGAAGACGCTATCGACGGCTACCTCCGGCGACTGCGCACAGAGCGGCATCTGTCGGAGCACACGGTGGCGGCCTACCGGAGCGACCTCGCCCAATTCGCCACCTTCTGCAAGCGCCTCGGTATCACCGAGCTCGCTGCAGTGGAGCGCACGACGCTGCGACGGCATCTGGCCCAGCTGCGGACGCGTCGCTATGCCGCACGGACCGTGGCCCGCAAGGCGTCGTCCGTGCGCGGGTTTCTCGACGATGCGTTGCGTCATGGGATCATCGAGGTCAACCCTGCCGATTTGCTCGCCAGGCCCAGGAGGCCCCAGACGCTGCCAAAGGCGTTGCCGGAGCACTCGATCTCGTTCTCGCTCGACGCTCTTGCGGCCGACACCGACCCCGTGGCCGTGCGCGACCTCGCCATCCTGGAGGTCCTCTACGGCACCGGCCTGCGAGTCGCCGAGCTGGCGTCCCTCACGCTGACGGACGTGACCGACGGCACGTTCATCCGCTTCCGCGGCAAAGGGGACAAGGAGCGAGATGTCCCGCTCGTCGGTGCGGCCCGTCGTGCCGTCGATCGCTACCTCGCCGAGTCTCGGCCCGCTCTCGTCAGCGATCACAGTGCCGGCTGGCTCTGGCTCGGCGTGAGGGGTGGCCGGCTCGACTCCCGTGGCATCCGTCGCATCGTGCGCTCCCGGCTCGGCACCTTCCCCCATGCCCTCCGTCACAGCTTTGCGACCCACCTGCTCGAGCACGGCGCCGACCTGCGAAGCGTGCAGGAGCTTCTGGGTCACGAAGAGCTCGCCACGACACAGATCTACACGTCCGTATCACGCCGCCACCTGCGAACCACGTATGACCGCAGCCACCCACGCGCCTAGCAGGGTGCAGAAAGAGGGGGTCCGCCGGTTCGGTGGCCGATCACGCAACATGTCGCGGATGATATGACGAAGTCTGCCGAACGGGCTCTCGGGCTTTCTCCGCACCCTGCCAGAGGGCCGTCGATCGACGAGCTGTGGGAGTTGCGCCGCCGGCGTGACAGTTCGGCGCGTGAGCGCCTGATCCTCTACTACGCACCGCTCGTCAAACACGTGGCCGGCAGGGTGGGGAGCCGGCTGCCGCCTTCGGTCGATCCCCAGGATCTGGTCAGCTACGGCATGTTCGGCCTGATCGATGCGATCGACCGCTTCGACGAGACCCGCGGCGTTCGATTCGAGGGGTACGCCGTTCCGCGGGTTCGTGGTGCGATCATCGACGAGCTGCGTCGCGTCGACTGGGTGCCCCGCAGTGTGCGTGCGGTGGCACGCCGCATCGCCGAGGGACTTGGCCGGCTCGAACACGAGCTGCAGCGCACGCCAAGCGACGAGGAGCTCGCCGCACACCTCGAGATGACGACCGGCGAGCTCCACCGAGCGCTCGATGCGGTGACGGCGGGGGGCGTCGTCGGGCTCGACGAGATGGGTGCGACCGAGGACCACGTCTCCGTGACCGCGCTCCTCGTCGACCCCAGCGCCGCCGATCCTGGCTCGGCCGTGGTCGAGAACGCCCTGCGCGACGTGCTGATAGATGCGGTGCGCCGCCTTCCGGAGCGAGAGCGGACCGTCGTGGCGCTCTACTACTTCGAGGGGATGACGTTCGGGGAGATCGGCGCTGCGCTGGATGTGACCGAGTCCCGGGTCTCGCAGATCCACGCCAAGACGGTGCTCAGCCTGCGTAACCGGCTGGCGCTGGCGATGCGCAACCGCTGAACCACGCTGCCTGCACCGCCAGGTGGGGATTTGGCGCGCTCGCGGTGACCGGTACACTGGCCGCCAACTCGCACGCCCATTTGGTCCCGAGGGTCGAAGCGCTGCTTCGTAGGGGACGGGCTCCACATCATCACGTGTGACCAGCAGCGTCGCGTGTGCATGTGAGAACCCGAGGGCGGAAGCACAACCCGAACCCACAGGAGGAACCGTGGCCGTCGTCAGCATGCGACAGCTTCTCGAGGCCGGAGTTCACTTCGGCCATCAGACCCGGCGCTGGAACCCGAAGATGCGTCCATTCATCTTCACCGAGCGCAACGGCATCCACATCGTCGATCTGCGGCAGACGCTCGAGCGCATCGAGGAATCCGCCGCATTCATCAAGGAGACCACGGCCGGAGGCGGCACGGTGCTGTTCATCGGCACCAAGAAGCAGGCCCAGGCGGCCATCAAGGACGCAGCCGACAACGCCGGCATGCCGTACGTGAATCACCGCTGGCTCGGCGGGATGCTCACCAACTTCCAGACGATCCACAAGCGCATTCTCTACATGCTCGAGCTGGAGCGAATGGATTCTTCGGGCGAGATGGATGCGCTGCCCAAGAAGGAGCGCCTGCGCCTGCGGCGCGAGCTCGTGAAGCTGCAAACCGTCCTCGGTGGCGTACGCAACCTGCACCGGCCACCCGACGTCGTGTTCGTCATCGATGTGAAGACGGAGCACATTGCCATCACCGAGGCCGCCCGGCTCAAGATCCCGATCGTGGCCGTGGTCGACACGAATTGCGATCCGGATGACATCGACATGGTGATTCCCGGCAACGACGACGCCATCCGCTCGTCACAGCTCCTCTCCGAGATCATGTCGACCGCTGCCAAGAGCGGACGAGAGCTGTTCGAGGCGGGCCGCAAGGAAGCCACCCAGGGGGCGTCATGACCCAAATCAGCGCGAGAGAAGTACAGGAGCTGCGCAGGGCCACCGGTGCGGGGATGATGGACGCCAAACGTGCCCTCACGGACGCCGACGGGGACTTTTCCAAGGCCGCCGATCTGCTGAGGGAGCGAGGTCTCGCCGCCGCCGCCAAACGTGATGGTCGAGAGCAGAGCGAGGGGGCCATCGGCTCCTACCTCCACCACCAAGCGGGCCGGCCGGTGATCGGGGTGCTGGTCGAGCTGTCCTCCGAGACCGACTTCGTTGCCAAGAGCGACGACTTCCAGGCCACGGCCAACGACTTGGCGATGCACATCGCCGCCGCCCAGCCGCGCTGGGTGCGCCGTGGGGATGTTCCCGAGGACATCTTGGAGAAGGAGCGCTCGGTTCTCGCCGCCCAGGCGCGTAACGAGGACAAGCCCGAGCACATCGTCGAGAAGATCGTAAGCGGCCGTATCGAGTCGTTCTACAAGGACAACGTGCTCCTCGACCAGATCTTCGTCAGGTCGGAGAAGTTCGAAGGCACGGTGGGCGAGATGGTGCAACGGCTGGCGGCTGCGATGGGTGAGAACATCTCCGTATCCCGCTTCTCCCGCCTGCAGATCGGCGAGAGCGACGGGGCAGAGTGAGCCGTCGCGTCATCCTGAAGCTCTCCGGCGAGGCGTTCGCCGATCCGGACACGAACTACGGCATCCATCCGGCCACAGTGGATCACGTCGCCCACGAGATCGCGGAGGTCCATGCCGAGGGTCATGAGATCGCCGTCGTCGTGGGGGGTGGCAACATCTTCCGCGGCCTCAGCTCCGCAGCCAAGGGAATGGATCGCGCCAACGCCGACTACATGGGCATGCTGGCCACGGTCATCAACGCACTGGCGCTGCGTGACGGTGTGGAGCGGGCCGGTTCTCCTTGCCGGGTGCAGACTGCGATCACGATCCAGCAGGTCGCAGAGCCCTATATCCGCCTGCGCGCCATCCGTCATTTGGAGAAGGGCCGCATCGTCATCCTTGCCGGCGGCACGGGTAACCCGTTCTTCACGACCGACACGACGGCGGCGCTGCGAGCGGCGGAGATCAATGCAGATGCCGTGTTGAAGGCCACCAAGGTCGACGGGGTGTACAGCGCAGATCCGGTTGCGAGTCCCGACGCCCAACTCCACCACGACGTCAGCTACATGGACGTGATCTCGAAGAGACTCCAGGTGATGGACTCCACTGCCATTACGATGTGCATGGACAATTCGCTCCCCATTCGGGTGTTCAACATGATGAAACCCGGGAACATCGCTGCGGCGGTGCGAGGAGAGCCTGTTGGGACGCTAGTGCACTGACGAGGTGGGCCGTGATCGGAGAGCTGCTCGACGAAGCGGCAGGCAAGATGGACCAGGCCGTTGCCCATACGGCCGGTGAGTTCGGCACCGTCCGCACCGGACGCGCCAATCCGAACCTGCTGCACCGCGTCATGGTCGACTACTACGGTGCGCAGACGCCGCTCCAACAACTCGCAGGCTTCTCGGTGCCGGAGGCCCGGATGCTCATCGTCTCCCCGTATGACAAGGGGGCGATCGGCGAGATCGAGAAGGCGATTCGCAGCGCCGACCTCGGGCTGAACCCGTCCAACGACGGCAACATCATCCGGCTTGCGTTCCCCGCCTTGACCGAAGAGCGGCGCAAGGAGCTGATTCGACTCACCCGTCACATGGCGGAGGAGGGCCGGATCGCGATCCGTAACGTGCGACGCCACTGCAAGGACGATCTCGAGGCCCTCCAGGGCGATGTCTCCGAGGACGACATCCACCGCGCCGAGGCCGAGTTACAAGAGTTGACCGACGAGCACATCCAGCGGCTCGATGAACTCCTCCTGCACAAGGAGGAGGAATTGATGGAGGTCTGACCGTGGAGGACACGGCAGACGACGAGAGCGGGACGGCGTGACCGACCAACACAGGGACGGCCCATCCGGCGACTTCGACGAGACGAGCACCGACGTCTTCACCGGCGACCCCACCGAGACCCGTTTCCAGGTCGAGACGGCGGGCGAGGCCGACGTCGATGCGATCCCGGAAGGCGACATGGCGCCCACGGGAATCGATGAGGCCAGCTTCGCCGTGCAGCCGCAGGTTGGTGAGGCGGTACCGCCCGAGCTACGGAGCCCTGCGATCGATCCCCTCGAGCCGTTCGAGCTCGCCGACCCGACGGATCCGGGGTTCACGCTCGCCGATCTGGCAGAGGAAGGTGATGCAACGGGTGGTCCCTCCTCCCCCGCAGAGTCTCCACCGTCGGACCCCGAGCGTCAGCAGCCCACCGAATCCCCACCCGGCGCAGCCGACATCTTCGAGTTCCCCACGCCGGCCGACGACACCGACTGGGACCGCTTCACCGACGACGACTACATGGCATCGTCGACGCAGGACTACGAAGGACTTGCGGCCGAGCTGGAACGCAGCCGTTTCGACCAGCACGAGCCGAGTGCCGTCGCCGCTGCGATGCCGGGGATCGACAGCGGCGTCGTCGGGCTGGAGGACGTCACGGGTGAAGCCGTGTACGACGGCGAGCCGGCGCCGCCCTCCCTCACGGAGCTGGGCATCCGCATCGCCACCGGTCTGGGACTGCTCGCATTGTTCTTCCTGAGCTTGCTGACCCCCTTGGCGCTCGGCATGCTCGCCGTCGTCGTCTTCACGCTTGCGGCGTTCGAGTTCTACGCCGTTCTCCGCCGCACGGGGCATGCCCCGATCGCCGCCTTCGGGCTCGCCGGGGTGCTGGGGTGTCTGGTCGGTGCCTGGGTCTGGGGAGAGGTGGCCATCCCGATCGCCATCATCGCCACCCTCATCGCGGTTGCGCTCTTCTACGGCACATCGGCGCCACGCAACGACACGCTACGCGACGCATCACTCACGCTGGTCGGCATGGCGTGGATCGGGGGCTTCGGGGCGTTTGCCATGCCAATCATCTCGAGTGACGACTACGGCTGGCTCATCGCCGCCGCCGTCGTGCTGGTGGCGGCGATGGATGTCGGTCAATACTTCTCCGGTCGCACGTTCGGCCGCCGACCGCTTGCCCCGGTCATCTCGCCGCGGAAGACCGTCGAGGGGTGGATCGGCGGTGCCCTCATCACCTTGCTCATCGGGTTCGGGCTCAGCTTCTTCGGGCCATTCACCCGGATGAGCGCAATGCTGGTGGCCGGCGCCGCCGTCGTCATCGGCCCGCTCGGCGATCTCGTGGTCTCTTCGATCAAGCGCCAGATCGGTGTGAAGGACATGGGCACGCTGCTGCCCGGCCACGGCGGGATCCTCGACAGGATCGATGCTCTGTTGTTCGTGGTCCCGTCGGCGTGGCTCATCTACAACGCCACCGGGTTGATCAGCTGACCCCCCTGATCGTCCTCGGGGTGACCGGCTCCATCGGCCGTCAGACGCTCGATGTTGCCAAACAGCAAGGTCTTCGTGTCGTCGGGATCGCCGCCCACCGTGCCAGCGACGAGCTGGCGGTCCTGGCCGGCGACTGGCAAGACGCTCGAGTGGTCGCCGCCGACCAGGGGGCAGACATGTCCAGCCTCGCCGGTCATCCCGGGGGGACCGCCGCCGGCTTGGAACCACTGCTCGAGATGGCCGCAACCCCCGGGGTCACGGTGGTCAACGGCATCGTCGGGGCAGCGGGTCTGGCGCCGTCGGTGGCGGCCGTCGCCGCGGGCAACCGACTGGCCCTCGCCAACAAGGAGAGTCTCGTGGCCGGCGGACCGGTGCTCCTGGATGCCGCCCGCCGCAACGGCGGAGAGATCATCCCCGTCGATTCTGAGCACTCGGCGCTCTGGCAATGTCTCGCCGGCGAACCGGACGGCTCGGTGCGACGTCTCCTGCTCACCGCTTCGGGCGGACCGTTCCGCGGTCGGACCCGGCGCCAACTGCGCGAGGTGAGACCTGAAGAAGCGCTCGCCCACCCGACGTGGGACATGGGGAGGCGGATCACGATCGACTCGGCGACGATGCTCAACAAGGCGCTCGAGGTCATCGAGGCCCACCACCTCTTCCACGTGGCGTACGACTCCATCGACGTCGTGGTGCACCCCCAGAGCGTCGTCCACTCGATGGTCGAGTTCGTGGACGGCAGCGTGAAGGCGCAGCTCGGCGAACCCGACATGCGAGTGCCGATCCAGTATGCGATCACCAGCCCGGAGAGGGCCGAGGCCCCGGTACCGTTGCTCGACCTCGCCGGGAGGGCGTTGACCTTCGAGGCGCCGGATCTCGATGCGTTTCCGTGCCTTCGTCTCGGCTACGTGGCGGGGCGCCGCGGCGGAATTGCTCCTGCGGCGCTCAATGCGGCCGACGAGGTTGCGGTGGCCGCCTTCCTCGATGGCCGGATCGGATTCCTGGACATCCCCCGCACACTCGAAGCCGTCCTCGAAGCCACCCCCGATCACGTCCCGAGCACCGTGGCCGACGTGCTGGAAGCCGATGAGTGGGCGAGAGCAGCGGCCGGCAAGGTGGTTGCCGGCATGGCCAGAGAGGTCTGATCCCCCGGGGCCGGATCGTTCGAATTGAGGATGAGGTAGACACCCGGAGCGAGTACCGTTCTCGGCAGCGCGAGATATCGTTCGACCACAGAAACCGAGGTGACGTGGGTCCCGTTGTGATGATCGTCGGTGTCATCCTCATGGTGATCATCCATGAGGCAGGGCACTTCGTGGCCGCCAAGGCCTTCAACATGAAGGCCACGGAGGCCTTTTTCGGGTTCGGTCCCAAATTGTGGTCGATGCAGCGGGGCGAGACCGAGTATGGAGTGAAGGCCATTCCCCTCGGCGGCTATGTGCGCATCATCGGGATGAACCCGTTCGAGGAAGTCGACCCGGACGAGGAGCACCGCACGTACCGGCAGAAGCCGTTCTGGCAGAAGTCGATCGTGGTCCTGGCCGGTATCGGCAGCCACTTCATCATCGCCTTCTTGCTGTTCTACGGTCTGGCGGTCGGATACGGCCGCGAGGAGCCCACGACCGAGGTTGCCGCAGTGTCGTCGGCGCTCGTGATCACGTCGGACGTCGAGAACGCCCAACCCATCGATCTGACCATCGACGACGAGGTGCTCAGCGTCGGCGGGGTGCCATTCGAAGAGCTCTCGTCCACAGCCCGCCACGACGGGACCCCGGTCGACGTGGTCCTGATTCGCGACGGGCAGCGCATCACGCTGACCACGACCGACACCGTCGTCCCGACACCGTCGATGTTGATGGGGCTCGAGGAAGGCGACGTTCTCGTCGCCGTTGACGGGATACGGTTCGAGACATGGGCGAAGTTCGTCGAGCTGACACACGCCCGCCCCGCCCAAGAGACGGCCCTCACGGTCATTCGTGACGGTGACGAAGTGACGTACACCGCCGTGCTGGCGAGCCGGCCCAGCGAGGATGGGGGCGCACCGGTCGGGTTCCTCGGTGTGGCTCCGGGCTTCTCGTCGACGTCGATCGGTCCCATCGAAGCGGTCGGGGTGGCGGCCGGCGACATGGGTGCAGCCATCCAACAGAGCGTCCAGGGCCTCGCCTCCCTCGTGGTCAATTTCGGTGATCTGCTCGGGGCGACGGTGAACAGCGACAGCGCGGCGCTCGACGAGGTGCGGCCGATCAGCGCCATTGGGCTGACCAGGGTCGCCTCCAACGTCGAGATCGCCCTGGCGCTGCTTGCTCTCGTCAACGTGTTCGTGGGCGTGCTGAACGTCGTGCCGCTCTACCCACTCGACGGCGGTCACTTCGCCGTTGCGCTGTACGAGCGCATCCGCGGTAGGAGTGCCGACGTTCGAAAGCTGTTGCCGGTGGCTGCCGCGGTCTTCGCCTTCATCGTCGTGCTGGGCGTGCTCGGCTTGTACTTCGACATCGTCTCTCCGATCGAGCTGCCCGGCTGATCCGCGCCCTGCGGTGATATCTGGCAAGCCCGGCGCCTGCCTACGATTACGGTCATGACCTTGCCACCACGTCGTGTTACGCGGCAGTTGCACGTCGGTGACGTGCCTGTCGGTGGGGGTGCGCCGGTGACGGTGCAGTCCATGACCACCACCAAGACCGCAGACGTGGACGCCACGTTGTCCCAGGTCTATGCGCTGGCCGGTGCCGGCGCCGATCTCGTACGGATCACGTGCAACGATGTCGATGCTGCGCAGGGCTTGGCGGAAATCGTGCCGCGGGCTCCCGTGCCGATCATCGCCGACATCCATTTCCAATACCGGCTGGCGCTGGCCGCGCTGGAGGCGGGCGTCGCAGGTCTCCGGCTCAACCCAGGCAACATCCGCAAGGAAGCACACATCAAGGCGGTGGCGCGGGCGGCGCGAGATGCCGGGGTGCCGATCCGGGTGGGAGTCAACGCCGGCTCGCTCGACAAGGACCTCATGGACAAATACGGGGCAGCGGTGCCTCGAGCTCTGGTCGACTCGGCGCTCAAGGAGATCGCCTACCTCGAGGACGTCGGGTTCGAGGACATCAAGATCTCCGTCAAGCACAGCCACGTGCCCTCGATGGTGGCGTCGTACCGGCTGCTCGCCGATACCGTCGACTACCCGTTACATCTCGGCGTCACCGAAGCCGGGCCACCACCGGGGGGCTTGATCAAGTCGGTGGCCGGCATCGCCACCCTCCTGCTGGACGGCATCGGCGACACGATCCGGTTTTCGCTCACGGCGGATCCCGTCGAGGAGGCGAAAGCGGGTCGCGCACTCCTCGAGTACCTGGGGCTGCGCGAGCGCAAGGGCCTGGACCTCATTGCCTGCCCGTCGTGTGGACGGGCAGAGGTGGATGTGATCGAGGTGGCCGCCGCCGCTCAGGAGGCGTTGGAGGCGGAGAAGCTCCCCATCCAGGTGGCGGTGATGGGGTGCGTCGTCAACGGTCCCGGCGAGGCGCGTGAGGCCGACATCGGTATCGCAGCAGGCCGTGGCAAAGGGCATCTCTTCATCAAGGGCCAGGTGGTCCGGGTTGTGCCGGAGGACGAGATGGTGGATGCCCTGGTGGCAGAAGCCCGCCGGCTCGCGGACGAGGGTGTCGAGGCCAGGCTTGCCGCAGCCGATGCAACAGCCGCCGACGAGGCCACCGAGACGGCACTCGAGTTGAGATCGGCTCAGGGTGACGCCAACCGCACCGCAGAGCGACGCTCTGCGGTCGTCGAGGTGGCCAGAGGGCAATGAGCCCGCACCCGAAGACCCAGCTGCGCATCCTCACGCGCTTCCTGGCGGTCGCCGGACTCGTGTCCATGCTGGCGTTGCTGTTCGGGCCGGCCAAGACCGAGGAGCCCGCGGCGCTGGCGCCGGTGCCGGATGCCCCCCAGGCGACGAGCACGACCGTCGACGCCCCGCAGCCTGTCGCGACGCCGGCGACCACGACGACTTCGATGGTCGAAGAGCCGGCGACCCCGCTCGAGGTCTTCACGCCTGCGGACATTCGGGCGGCGATCGCCCCCACGGTCGCCTTCATCACCACGTTCAACGGCACCGGTAGCGGCGTGCTGGTGGATGACGACATCCTGGTCACCAATGCCCACGTCGTGTGGCCATTCACCACGGTCGGCGTCCTGTTTCCCGGCGACAGCCGCAGAGCGGGGCGGGTCGTCGGCATCGACCCGCAGGCAGATGTGGCGTTTCTCCAAGTGGACAGCCCGCGCCTTCCGTCTCCGGTGCGGTTTGGCGCCACCGATGAGCTGGAGGATGGAGACTCCTTGTTTGTGGTCGGCTACCCCGCAGCGATCGACTTCGCTCCCGATCCATCGATCGACGTTGGGCCGTTCCGGGCGGTCCGGAAGTGGGAGTTCTCCGGGGCTTCCTGGGTTCACAGCGGGTCGGCGGCGGTTGGAGGCCAGAGTGGCGGGGCCCTCGTGGACACGTACGGGCGACTCGTCGGCGTGACGACGTTTGGCAGCCCGACGGACATCTACTCGCTCAGCGTCGAGGACGTTCGCAGCCGGCTCGATGCGCTCGACGCCAATGAGCTCGGCGGTATCGACGAGCGCCTGCCACCGCGGCGCGGCGGGAGGCGCTCACTCGATCTGGAGTTCGAGGGGCCCTGGGAGCAGGCGGCGTTCGTGACGTGGCTGAGCCCCGGCGCCCGTTCCCAGCTCACGAGCGACGCCGCCATCGATTGGAGGGCGCTCGATCCCTTCGGGACCGAGCTCGACTCGGGCCAGGGGAGCCTCGATGTTCTCTGGGCCTTGGCGACTCCCGGGGTCGTGCTCGGCGAGGCGAGCCGGGCAACATCGACCGTGGTCGAGGTGAGCCGTCCGATGGTGGCCCTCGACGACCCCGACGATGCGCGTTCGCTGCTCCCCGGCCACGGTCTGAGCGGGTTCGTGGACGTGCCCGGCGACCGCGACTGGTTCTATCTCGAGGTCACCGGCGACGACGTCACCGCCCGGATCGAGGTCGAAGCACAGACCCGCGTCCGCATCGCCTTGTACGACAGGAGCTCCGGGGATGTCATCGCCGATGTCGTGCACGAGCGGGGCTTCTTCTTCGACGATCCGGCGCTCGAGGTCGAGGGGTTGGCCGAAGGCCTCTACGTCGTCACCGTCGAGGACGTGGGTGCGCAGTTCGGCACGTACCGCATCAGCGTGAGCTGATCGGCCGACTGGACTGGCAGTGTGCGGAGACAGAAGGTCTCCCGGTGTGATGATCGATGACGTGACATTGTCTCGGACGATTTGACGTTGTCTACCGCACGGGCTCTCCGGCTTTCTCAGCAACCCGCCAGAGGACTAGCCCCGATCATTCACGGGATTCGGTGATGAGGGGTTCTGGGTGTGTTGAGGGCGCCGTGGTGGCTGGTGTTTGCGGTGATGATCGTGATGGGTTCGGATGATCGTGTCGAGGGTGGTTCCGTGATGATTCGGGGCGTGTGTGATCGACCCGTCGACGGTGGTCGTGCCTGCGTTTTGGGGCGGGTTGGTCAGGTGAGCGCGGCGATGGCTCGGTAGGTGGCGACGATCTGATTGGCCGTGGGCCAGCCGTCGACGATACGCACGATGTCACGTCTTGCGGTTCGGATGATGCGGGCCGGGGTATGCCAGAGGGCCCATCTGAGTCGTCTTGGTTTCGCTCTCGCCAACGGGCCGGTGAGGCACAGCAGCTGGAACCACGCAACGAGATCCGAAGCCCACATGATGGTCTGGAGCCATGCCTGATTCGCTTCCCAGTCGGTGAACGGGAACCGTTGGAGCCCGGAGTTCTTCAATCGTCCAATGTGGTCTTCGACATGAGCGTGGGCTCTCATCTGCCGATCGAGTTCGGCCGGGTCGCCGGCGAGGTCGGTGTAGTGGCCCCAGAACCGGTAGTCGAGATCGGGAAGCAGGCTGGTCTGAGAGCCAGGATGATGAGGCTGGCGGCGGATGATCAAACGGGTCCCTTCGGGCCAGCGGGTCATGTCGACGAGGTCAGTGACTTCGCAGACGGCTGCGACCAGACTCCGGTCGGTCGGTTTGACCGGCTCGCCGTTCTGGCCCAGCGCCCTCTCCCACCGTTCGGGGTCTTCGTTCGCGGCCACGATCGCCGCTCGCACCGCGTCCTGGGCGCGGGCGACGACCTGGAACCCGATGTTGCGTTCCCGGAGCCCGTGGGTGAACGTGTGGGTGCCTCCTGCCGAATCGGAACGCACCACCACCCGGCGCGTAACGAGCTCGGCGTCGTCGCCTCGCTGGTGACCGGCCGCGATATCCGGGGGGAGCTGTGAGACGGCGTCGTCGACGACAGCCAAGAGATCCGTCGTGTCGTTGGCCGCGGCATTGCCGGGCCGCAGCATCCCCGACAAGACATCACCGGTTCCATCGGCGAAACAGAACAACGGGTGGAACCCGAACCCGCCCCTGAAATGCGCCGCGGCGCCGTCCTTGTTCTCAGAATGGATCTCAACCAGCGACGCATCAACATCCAACATCACCGGGCCGTCACCGTCGACCACGGTGGTGCGTCGCCACACCTCGGCACGAACCTCGGCCCACGCCTCACAGGCCCTGCCGACCGCGTCGGGAGTGAGACTTTCGGTGAAAGTGCGATACATGGTCGTGTCCGACGCCACCTCACCGAACAGCCGACCCTGAGAAGCGAGGAACTCAATATCGGCACACGACTCGCCGCCACCAGCAAGCATCAACATCACATGAGATAGGACCCGGCCCCGGTCATGTGTCGGGATCCCTGGACCGTCCCAGCCGACCGCTGATGACAGCACCCCTGGGACACCGAGCCGGTCCGCGAAAGCCCCCAACGCGTGCAGTCCAACATGGCCAACAACCTGAGTACCGCCGGCTTCCACAGCCACGTTGCCGACGCTGGTACCGTTCATCTCGGAGATGCCCTCCTGTTCTCGGAAACTGACGGCTTCGACAACCTCAGTATCCCGCACCAGGAGGGCGTTTTCGCGCACCCCCAACACGACCCAGATCACACCCCATGAATGATCGGGGCTAGAGTCCCAGCCTGTCGGCGGGGGCCTTTCATTGTTGGCCTTTCCTAATCCTTCGAGAGAGATCAATCGTGCGCTGGTCAAGAGCATTCATCCCCACGCTCCGCGACGATCCCGCCGACGCCGAGGCGCCGAGTCATCGCCTCTTGCTGCGGGGCGGCTTCGTGCGTCAGCTCATGGCGGGCTCGTACTCGCTGCTTCCCCTCGGCATGCGGGTGGCGACGAAGCTCGAGGCGATCGTTCGACAGGAGATGGACGCCATAGGAGGCCAGGAGTTCCTCCTTCCGGTCGTCCACCCCGCCGAGGCGTGGAGGCAAACTGGCCGCTACGACGACGTCGAGGGGATCCTCGTCAAGTTCCAGGACCGGCGGGGCGTCGATCTGCTGCTGGCAATGTCCCACGAGGAGATCTTCGCCCTGATCGCCACGGAGCTGAAGTCCTATCGCGACCTCCCGCAGACGTGGTATCACATCCAGACGAAGTTTCGTGACGAGCCCCGGTCCAAGGCAGGATTGCTGCGGGTGCGGGAGTTCACGATGAAGGACTCGTACTCGTTCGACATCGACTACGCGGGGCTCACGACACAGTTCGAGCGGCATCGGGAGGCGTACCACCGCATCTTTGCGAGGCTCGATCTCGACACGCTCGCCGTCGAGGCCAGCTCGGGGTCGATGGGCGGCAAGGAGTCGGTGGAGTTCATGGTCGCCTCCGCCGCCGGGGAGGACGACGTCGCAGTCTGCACCAATGGCGACTACGCCGCCAACGTGGAGCGCGCCAGCTCACGGGTCGCCCCCGTCATCGATGATCCATGGGAAGGCGCTCCCGAGCGGTTTGCCACCCCCGGCATTCGCACGATTGCCGCACTCGCCGAAGGGTTCGACTTTGCGAGCGCCGAGCGGCAGATCAAGAGTCTCGTCTACGTGGTGGACGGATCGCTCACGCTCGTATTGCTGCGCGGCGACCACGAGCTCATGGAGCAGAAGCTGGTTGACGGCCTGGGCACGGGGCACATTCGCCCTGCCGAAGGTGATGAGATCCGCCAGGCGTTCGGCGCCGATGCGGGCAGCCTCGGTGCCGTCGGCGTGAGCGATCTCCGCATCGTCGCCGATCCGGCTCTGCAAGGTCGGAGCAACATGGTCACCGGCGCCAACGAGGACGACTTCCACGTGCGTGGAGTCGACGTCGCCCGCGACATCGCAGTGGATGACTGGCTCGAGCTGCGGCTGGTGCGCACCGGGGAGCAGTGCCCCCACTGCGATGGCACGCTCGAGATCCGCCGCATGATCGAGGTGGCTCACATCTTCAAACTCGGCACCCTGTACAGCGAGGCCTTTGGAGCCACCGTGCTCGACGACGTGGGCAACGAGCGCGAGATCTACATGGGCTCGTACGGCATCGGGATCGGGCGCAACATCGCCGCCGTGATCGAGAGCCATCACGACGACAAGGGAATCGTGTGGCCGATGTCCCTCGCCCCGTACGAGGCGGTGATCACAGTGGTCAAGGTCGGCGACGCGGCGACCGTGGAAGCCGCCGAGGGGTTGTACGACGGTCTCCGCGGGGCCGGGGTGGATGTGATCCTCGACGATCGGGATGAGCGTCCCGGGGTGAAGTTCAATGATTCCGAGCTCATCGGGATCCCGTGGAGGGTCACGGTGGGGCCCCGCGGATTGGCGAACGGCGAGGTCGAGGTGACACATCGCGCGAGCGGTGAGACAGAGACGATGGCCGTCGCCGACGTCGTCGGCGCCCTCGCCGAACGGGTCCTGGCCGAACGCTGACGGGGCCGCCGCACCGGCTGCCCCGGCCCGCCTGCAACGCTTCCGTCCTGGGTCGGGCGACCCAGGTCGGCTGGTATACTCCCCTCGCAACTGAGATGTTGTGTGTCGAGGTGGGCAGGTGCCCGCCTCGTTTGTTGGTGGCCAAAACCTGTTGGCCAAGAGATGGCTCATTGGCCAAAGATGGTGAGGAGGAAGACGGTGAGCGGCACGGCAGAGCGCCTCTGGGAGGTGATCGAGCCGTATGTCGCTCGCGAGGGAATCGAGCTGGATGACATCGAGGTGGTCGGCCAGGGCGGTGCGTCGATCGTGCGAGTCACGATCGATGCCGCAGACGCCGTTGACGTGGACCGGATCGCCAGGATCTCGCGAGGCGTGTCGCGCATCCTGGACGAAGAGGACCCGATCCGCAGCGCCTACACCCTCGAGGTGACCTCACCGGGGCTGGAGCGCAAGTTGCGGCGACCGCGACATTACGCCAAGTCGGTGGGACGTGAGGTGAAGGTGAAGAGCCGCATGCCGATCGACGGCGATCGGGTTCACAGGGGCGTGCTCACCGTCGCCGCAGCCGATGACTTCACCATCGAGACAGACAGTGGATCACGCACGATCCCGTACCGCGACGTGACGTCGGCCCGCACGATCTTCGTGTGGGGTGCGACGGAGCCCGGCACCGCCGAGCACTGAGAGGAAGATGATGGACTACAACCTGCTCGAAGCGTTGGAGCTGCTCGAGCGCGAGAAGGGTGTCCCCGCCGACACCATTCTCGATGCGCTCGCCAACGCGCTCGTCTCGGCCTACAAGCGCACCCCGGGTGCGGCCGAAGAGGCGCGGGTGACCATCGATGCCGACACGGGCGAGATCATCGTCTACGGCCAGGAGCTCGACGAGGACGGCAACGTCATCAGCGAGTGGGAGGACACTCCCGACGACTTCGGCCGCATCGCCGCCCAGACCGCCAAGCAGGTGATCCTGCAGCGGCTTCGCGACGCCAAGCGGGAGCAGGTGTTCGATCTCTACGAGGGTCGGGAAGGCGACTTGGTCACCGGGATCGTGCAGCAGTCCGACCATCGCTACGCCATCCTCGACCTCGGCAACGCCGAGGCGATCATGCCGTCCTCCGAGCGCATTCCTTATGAGCGCCTGGAGCGTGGGAACCGCGTCAAGGCTTTCATCCTCGAGGTTCGTAGCGAAGGCAAGGGGCCGCAGATCGTCGTCAGCCGGAGCCACCCGGAGTTCATCCGCTCACTCTTCGAGCTGGAGGTTCCCGAGCTCGTCGACGGCGACGTGGAGATCCGGGCGATAGCCCGTGAGCCGGGGCACCGTACCAAGATCGCCGTGGCGTCGAACGATCCCAACGTCGATCCCGTCGGCGCCTGCGTTGGCGCTCGCGGGTCACGAGTCCGGCAGGTCGTCAACGAGCTCCGCGGCGAGAAGGTCGACATCGTCGAGTGGCGTGACAATCCATCGTCCTTCCTCGCCGAAGCGCTCAGCCCGGCCCGGGTGAAGGAGGTGCGGCTCGATGACGACGAGCGCATCGCCACCGTCATCGTGCCGGATCACCAGCTCTCGCTAGCAATCGGCAAGGAAGGGCAGAACGCCCGGCTGGCCGCCCGGCTCACCGGGTACAAGGTCGACATCCAATCCGAGAGTCAAGATCTCGGTCTCGATCGTGAGGAGGAAGCCGAGGTTGCCGCCGGCCCCGCCAGCCCCGACGGCGAAGGGGCGGCAGCCACGGAGTCGCTAGCCGGCACCGCCGAGACGCCTGCCGCCGCGACCGCCGGCCCCGCCGATGGCGACGAGGCCGCAGGGGCCGCAGCTCCCGAGCCTTCAGCCGCCGTGGCCGACTCTGCAGGGGATGAGGCAGAGTCTGGCGTCGCATCGGATGCGGAGGCCGAGAGCGAACCCGCCGGTGACGACACGGCCGTTGAGGCGGCCACCGCCGAGGAGACCGATGCAGCCAATGCAGCCGATGCAGCCGAGGCCGCCGAGGCAGCCGAGGCCGGCGCCGATGATGCCGGTGACGACGAAGACGAAGATGTAGAGGAGACCGCCGCTCACATCGAGTGATCGAGGCGGCGCCGAGCCCGGAGGTGAGGGTGGCGAAACAGAGGGTGTACGAGCTGGCACGTGAACTTGGGCTGGAGTCCAAGGAGGTGCTGGCGCGCGCCCAGGAGCTCGAGATCGCAGTCAAGACCGCGTCGTCCGGGCTCGATCAGGAGGCTGTCGACCTCATCAGGCTCTCCTACGACGACGGAGCTGTCGCCGCCGAGGCCATCCCCGCCGAGGCCACCGCCGCCGAGGCGACGGTGCCGCCTGCGCCCGCATCCGAGGCTCCTGCCGGGACCGAGCCGGAGGAGGAACCGGCCCCCGAGCCCGCACCCGTCGCTGCGCTCGAACCAGAGCCGGCGCCCGCCCCTGCTCCCGAGCCCGCACCACGAGCCGATACGCCGGGCGCCGGCGCCGACGAGGAGGACCGCATCCTCACCGTCGAGGAGGGCATCACCGTCGCCGAGTTCGGCCGGCTCATCGGCCAGCGGACGGGTGAGGTCGTCCGCACGTTGATGTCCATGGGCGAGATGATCCCCGGTGGCGGGGCGATTCCGGTTGGCGCCCTCGAGACACTCGGCCAGCAGTTCGGCTACGACGTGCTCGTGGAGGAGGCACCCGAGGAGGTCGAGGACGACACCCGGCAACCGTTCACCGTGGAGTACGACGACGATCCGGCCAGCCTGGAGCCGCGTCCCCCGGTGGTGACCGTGATGGGTCACGTCGACCACGGCAAGAC
This sequence comes from Acidimicrobiia bacterium, assembly GCA_965216945.1. Lineage (GTDB taxonomy): Bacteria > Actinomycetota > Acidimicrobiia > Spongiisociales > UBA5794 > DATHZQ01. The sequence goes on from CBDCGU010000003.1 coordinate 3,315,596, forward strand.
TCAGCTGCTCGATACGATCCGGCGTGCCAACGTCGTGGCGGGCGAGGCAGGTGGCATCACCCAGCACATCGGTGCGTATCAGGTGGCTGCCAACGGGCAGAAGATCACATTCATCGACACCCCGGGTCACGAGGCCTTCACGGCCCTGCGGGCTCGTGGTGCCGACATCACCGATATCGTCATCCTCGTGGTGGCCGCCGACGACGGCGTGATGCCGCAGACGGTCGAGGCCATCGATCACGCCAAGGCGTCCGGGGTCCCCATCATCGTGGCCATCAACAAGATGGACCTCGAGGCGGCGGATCCGTACGGGGTCCGGGCTGCGCTCACCCAGCACGGCATCGTGGTCGCCGAGCTCGGCGGAGATGTCGAATCGGTGGAGGTCTCGGCGCTCGAGAACACCGGCATCGACGATCTGCTCGAAGTCGTTGCCCTCACGTCCGAGCTCGAGGAGCTCAAGGCCAACCCGAAGGCGCCCGCCGTCGGCACGGTCATCGAGAGCCAGCTCGAGGTGGGCCGCGGTCCGGTGGCGACGGTCATCGTCCAACGCGGCACGCTCAAGCGTGGCGACGCCATCGCCGCCGGAGCCGTGAGCGGGCGGGTCCGGGCGATGTTCGACGAGAACGGGAATCAGCTCAAGACCGCAACGCCGAGCACGCCCGTGCTCGTCATGGGCTGGGACGATGTCCCGATGGCGGGCGACATGTTCCAGGTCGTCAAGAACGAGCGCACGGCGCGCAAACTGGCCCAGCAGCAGCTCGACCGGCAACGCGCCGAAGAGCTCGTCGTGCCCTCGGCGACGGAGCGGCTCGGTCAGTTGCTCGAGCAGCTGCGAACCCAGGATCACGCCGAGCTTCGCATCATCGTCAAAGCCGATGCGCACGGTTCCCTCGAAGCATTGCGCGACGCCATCGGCAAGATCACCCGCGACGACGGCCGCGTGCATCTCATCCGCGGTGGCGTCGGGGGTATCACCGCCAACGACGTCACGCTCGCCGAAGCGTCCGAGGCGATCATCTACGGTTTCAACGTCCGTCCAGATGCCGGCGCCCGCAAGGCGGGCAAGGAACGGAGCATCGACATCCGCACGTTCGCCATCATCTACGAGCTGCTCGAGGACGTCGAGTCGCTGCTGGTCGGTGAGCTGGTGCCGGAGGAGGTCGAGTCCTTCCTCGGCGTCGCCGATGTTCGCGCCACATTCCGTGCCCCCCGCTACGGTCTGGTCGCCGGGTGCTACGTCACCGAAGGTGAGATCAACCGCAACGCCAAGGCGCGGCTCGTGCGTGACGGCGTCGTCATCTACGACGGCCGGATTGCCTCGCTGCGACGCTTCAAGGACGACGTGCCAACGGTGGCCGCGGGCTTCGAATGCGGCATCGGTCTCGAGAACTTCCGAGACATCAAGGAAGGCGACACGATCGAGTCGTACGAAGTGCGCGAGGTCGCCCGCACCTGAGGAAGCCATGCACGCCGCGGCGCTACGCATCGAGCTGCGCATCCGTGAGGCGCGATCCCTCAAGGAGAAACGGCACACGGTGAAGTCGGTCATCGCCCAGCTCAGCAGCAGCCACAATGTCGCCGTGGCTGAGGTGGACGACCATGAGAAATGGCACAAGGCCACGCTGGGTGTTGCCGCGGTGGGGCCCCAGGCAGGGCACCTCACCCGCGTCCTTCACGGAGTTCGCCGGCACCTGGAGGGGCGTCCGGACGTCGAGGTCCTGCGCATCAGCGAGGGGCAGTGCGAGGGGTTGGAATGAAACAGGAGCGATCGTCGCGCATGCGAAAGATCGACGAGCTGATGCGGGAGGTCCTCGCCGAGGAGGTGGGCCTCCTGAAGGATCCCCGCATCGGGTTCGTCACGATCACGGGGGTCGAGACGTCTCCGGATCTTCGTCGAGCGTCGGTGTTCTACTCGGTGCTCGGCGATGATGCCGAGGTCGAGGCCACCGGGGAGGCCCTGCAGCATGCGGCACCACATCTGCAAGGACGCGTCGGTGCGCAGGTACGGATGAAGTACACGCCCCGGCTCGAGTTTCGCATCGACCCGGCCATCGAGCACGGTCTCCGCATGAGCCAGCTGCTGCGAGAGATCGAGACGGAGGACGGGGAATGAGCGCCATCGACGCGGTGGCAACCGAAATCGAGTCGGCCCAGCGGCTCGTCGTCGTCGGCCATGTTGGTCCCGATGGCGATGCTCTCGGCTCGATGCTGGCACTGGCGGCGGGGGCGCGGGCCGCAGGCAAGGAGGCGTACGCCACCTTCGGCGAGCCGTTCGTGCTGCCGCATCAGCTGGAGTTCTTGGATACCACGACCCTCGTGCCGGTGTCGGCCGTTCCCCGTCCGCTCGATCTGCTCGTCGTCGTGGACTGCGGAGATCGTGGCAGGCTCGGCAGTGCCGGGGAGCTCGCCGATGCCGCTGCCCGGGTGGCCGTCATCGACCATCACCGCACGAACGGTGGGTTTGGCGACGCCTGCTGGGTCGAACCCGATGCCGGTGCGACCGCACAGCTCGTCCATCGCCTGCTCGTCCATCTCGGATGGGACATCAGCCCGGAGATGGCACGAGCGCTCTACACGGGGATCGTCACCGATACCGGCCGGTTCCAGTACTCGTCGACGAGCCCCGAGGTCCATGCCATCGCCGCGGCTTTGCTCGAGGCCGGCGTCGAGCCCGACGTGATCGGGCAGCGGTTGTTCGCCTCGTCACCGTTCGCCTACCTCGGGGTGGCGGGCGCCGTCATGTCGCGTGCCCGGCTGGAACCAGAGTTGCGCCTCGTGTGGTCGAGCCTCACGATCGCCGATCTCGACGACGCCGGTATCGGTTACGAGGCGGCGGACGGGCTCATCGACCTCATCCGCATCGCCGAAGAAGCGCAGGTCGCCTGCCTGCTGCGCGAGGTCGGTCCGGGACGGACCAAGGGGAGCCTGCGATCCCGTGGTGCGGTCGACGTCGGTGCCGTCGCTCTCTCGCTCGGTGGGGGCGGCCACCACAATGCGGCGGGGTTCACCGTGGAGGCCACCATCGAGGAGGCGATTGCACGGATTCGGGAGGCACTGAAGTGAGCCGTGACGAGCCGCACGTCGGGTTCGTGCTCGTCGACAAGCCCAGCGGGTGGACATCCCACGACGTCGTCGCCAAGACGCGCAAGCTCGCCGGGCAACGCAAGGTCGGGCATGCCGGGACTCTCGACCCCATGGCCACAGGGCTGCTCGTCGAAGGCCTCGGCAGGGCCACGCGTCTCCTCCGGTTCGTCCAAGCCGGACGGAAGGAGTACGTCGCCACAGCTTGCTTCGGCGTTGCCACCGACAGTCTCGACGCCGACGGCGCCGTCTTGTCACGCGAGCCGATGCCGGTGACCGTCGACGACGTACGGAGCGTCCTGCCTCGATTTCTGGGCACGATCCACCAGGTCCCACCGATGGTGTCGGCCCGCAAGGTCGAAGGACGCCGGCTCTACCAGCTGGCTCGTGAGGGAACCGAGGTGGAGCGAGAGGCGCGGCCGGTGACGATCGATGAGATCGCGATCCTCGAGTTTGCTCCGTCCGACTACCCCGAGCTCACTCTCCGGGTTCGCTGTTCGACCGGCACGTACGTCCGCACGCTTGCCGACGACATTGCGATGGCACTCGGTGGCAGAGCCCATCTCCTGGCATTGCGGCGCACGGCCAACGGCGACATGCGCGTCGAGCACGCACACTCCGTCGAGACGTTGGAGGCGCTGGCCGCCGAGGGGCGGTTTGCCGATGCGGTCATCGATCCTGCCGAGGGGCTCGGCCACATGGACGCGCTGCAGCTCGACAGCCGGCGTGCCGCGGCCGTCCGCAACGGCATGTCGTTTCCGCAGAGCGCCTTCGGTGGCGCGGTGGAGGGGAAGGGTCCCTACCGCATGGTCGACGACGCCGGGCGCCTGCTCGCCGTTTACGGCCGCCACGGCAACACGATCCGACCGGAGGTCGTGTTGGGATGAAGGTGATCGAGGGGCCGTTCGATACATGGCCGGCGCCCGACCGAGGCGCCGCAGTGACGATCGGCGTGTACGACGGCGTCCATCGCGGCCACCAGCGCGTCATCCACGGCCTTTCCGAATCGGCGAGAGAGCGAGATCTCGCGGTGACGGTCGTCACCTTCCGCCGTCATCCGGCATTCGTGCTGGCTCCAGATCGTGTGCCACCTCAGCTCACGACTTTGGAGCAGCGGCCTCGAGCTCCTTGCGTCGCTGAGCGTGGACCAGGTGGCGTTGCTCGACTTCGATGAGAGACTGCGCAGTCAGACCCCGGAGGCGTTCGTCGACGAGGTGCTCGTGAGCGGCCTCGATACGCGCCTGGTTTCCGTCGGCACGGGATTCCGCTTCGGGCACCGGCAAGCCGGGGATCTCGAGTTGCTCGACGCCCTCGGTGCGACACGGGGCTTCGTGGTCGATGCCGTGCCCCTGGTGGGGGAGTCCGAGCCGTTCTCGGCGACGCGGATCAGGCAAGCGCTCGCCGCAGGCGATCTCGAGACGGTCGAAGCCCAGCCTCGGAAGACGTTTTGCGGTGTGCGGGACCGTGGTGCCTGGAGACGGGCGCGGAAGGACCATCGGTGTGCCGACCGCCAATCTCGGCTTGGGCGCGCATCAAGCGCTCCCGGCCGCCGGCGTCTACGCCGTCCGGGCCCACATCGGAGAGACGGCCCACCCGGCCGTGGCCAACATCGGCACCCGCCCCACGTTTGGGGGAACCCGCACGGTCTTCGAGGTGCATGTGCTCGACGGGGAGCCCGAGCTGTACGGCCTGGACCTGTGTGTCAGCTTCGTCGCCCACATCAGGGACGAGCGCCGTTTTGACGGCGTGGAGGCGCTCGTGAGCCAGATTCATCGTGACATCGATGCGGCGCGGGCCCTCGTGTAGGAACGTCGCGGCACAACGGGATCGTCCTCAGGATTCGACGTCGAGCCCGGCTTCGCCCCACGCGATGATGCCACCGGCGATGTTCCATGCGTTGGTGAAGCCGGCTTGCTCGATGAGGGCGTTGACGACGTTGGCAGAGCGGTTCCCGCTGCGGCACAGGAACAGCAGATGCTCGTCTGCTCCGAGATCCTGAAACCAACTCTGGATGGTGGACATCGGACGCAACTCGGAGTCGGGAACGCGCAGTGCGTTGAACTCGACGGCTTCGCGCACGTCGATGATCCGGGCCCCGTTGTCCTGGAGCGTGGCTGCCTCGGTGACGGAGACCGTCGGGACGTCTGGCAAGGGCTGCGGGATCATCTGAGCGAGCATACCGGTCTCGATGAGCTTGCCTCGTCGCCGCCTCCACCGCCGCGCCCCCCGACGGCGGTGGCGGTAGGGTCCCCGGATGACACGACAACATGCCAGATCCGGATCGCCCTACGAGTCGCGCTACGGCTTCAGCCGTGCGGTTCGGGTCGGGGACAGCATCATTGTCGCCGGCACGGCACCGATTCCGGCCGAGGGCGAGACGCTGGGAGCTTCGGCGTACGACCAGATGCTGCGGTGTGGTGCGATCGCGCTCGCCGCAGTCGCGGAGCTGGGCGGGAGCGCCGCCGACGTCGTACGCACCAGGATGTTCCTCACCGATGCGGCAGATGCCGATGAGGTCGGCAGGGCCCACCGCGAGCTGTTCGGTGATGCAGCGCCTGCGGCAACCATGGTCGTTGCCGCTCTCATCGACCCGGCGTGGAAGATCGAGCTCGAGGTGGAGGCGCTCGTCGGCTGAGGTGCCAGGGGTGTGTTGCAGCACGGCGTAGCTCGCATCCAGGTCGGAGGTCCGGCGGTGGAGACGGCGGTTCGACGGGAGTCGCGATCGTGTTACACTTCCGCCTCGGACGTTCGTCCGCCGATTACTCCTGCGAAGGAACTGTTTGCTGTCGTGAAGGACACGAAGACAATCATCGAAGAGTTCGGTACTCACGAGACCGACACGGGTTCGCCCGAGGTCCAGGTCGCCGTGCTGACCGAGCGCATCAATCATCTGACCGAGCATCTGCGGACCCACAAGAAGGATCACCACAGTCGCCGCGGTTTGTTGATGATGGTGGGTAAGCGGCGCCGGTTGCTCAACTACTTGAACGACCAGGACGTGGAGCGATACCGCTCCCTCATCGCCCGGCTTGGCCTGCGGCGGTGACACATCGGGAAGGTGGCCTCAGGGCCACCTTCTGCATATCAGACGGAGGAGCCTGACACCCAGTTGACAGTGGCCGACGCTCCCGCGTGCGAGAGCCTCGACGACTGCCAATTGGGTACGTCTCCTCCCACAATCGAAGGAGACACGCGTGGCAGAGACCACCGTACGCGGTCAGATCGGTGACAAGGAGGTCACGATCTCGGCCGGCAAGCTCGCCCAACTCGCCGACGGAGCAGTCGTCGTCGGGGTGGGGAGCACCAGGGTCCTCGTGACGGCGACATCGAGTCGGCGTCTGCGCGAGGGCGCTGACTTTTTCCCATTGACGGTCGACGTCGAGGAGCGCATGTATGCCGTGGGCCGGATCCCCGGCTCGTTCTTCCGGCGTGAGGGCCGGGCGACGGAGAAGGCGACGCTGACGGCGCGCCTGATCGACCGCCCGCTCCGCCCGTCGTTCCAGGATGGATTCCGCAGCGAGACCCACGTCGTCGCCACCGTTCTGTCCGCCGACTTGGTGAACCCATATGACGTTCCGGCGCTCAACGGTGCATCGGCCGCTCTCACTCTCAGCCCGATCCCCTTCCTGGGACCCATCGGTGCGGTGCGGCTTGCGCTGCGTGACGGCGAATGGGTGCCGTTCCCGACGTTCGAGGAGCTCGAGGAGTCTGTGTTCGACCTGATCGTCGCCGGGAAGCGCAACAGCCAGGGTGATGTCGACATCGCCATGGTCGAGGCCGGGGCGACGGAGAACGGCCACCGCCATGTGTCGAGCGGTCAGCCGGCGAGCGACGAGGCAACGGTGGCGAGGGGCCTCGAGGAGGCCAAGCGCCATATCGGCACGCTCATCGATCTCCAGGTGGAGCTGCGTGCTCAGCTGGGCACGCCGGATCCTGTGGAGTTCCCGCTGGTGTCCGACTACACCGAAGAGGTGTACGACCAGGTGGATGCGCTGGCGCGCCCGATGCTCGTCGCCACCACTGCCGGCAATGCCGTGTCCGAGACTTACGACATCGGCGACACCAGCATCACCATCGAGCACTCGGGTGTCATCACGGACAAGATGGAACGCCAGCGGATCGAGGATCTGATCCGCGAGGTCGTGCTGGCGAAGATGAACATCGCCGAAGACGACGTAGAGACGATGGCCATGGCGAAGAAGGCCTTCCGCTCCGTGCAGAAGGCCGTGATGCGCGAGCGTGTCGTCGAAGCCGGAGTCCGCATGGACGGACGCGGGCTGAAGGACGTCCGCCCACTCTCCATCGAGGTCGGCGTCGTGCCCGAGGCTCACGGTTCCGGGCTGTTCCAGCGGGGCGAGACGCAGGTGCTGAATGTCTCGACCCTGGGCATGACCCGCATGGAGCAGATGCTGGACACGATCTCGATCGAAGAGTCGAAGCGGTACATGCATCATTACAACTTCCCGCCGTTCTCGACGGGGGAGACCGGCTTCATGCGCGGTCCCAAGCGTCGCGAGATCGGCCACGGTGCGCTGGCGGAGCGAGCACTGCTGCCCGTGATCCCCGAGGTCGAGGACTTCCCCTATGCGTTCCGGCTCGTGTCCGAGGTGCTGATGTCCAACGGCTCTTCCTCGATGGCATCGGTGTGCGGCTCGTCGCTGTCGCTGATGGACGCCGGGGTGCCGATCGCGGCTCCCGTGGCCGGCGTGGCGATGGGGCTCATCCACCACGGCGACCAGTTCGTCACGCTGACGGACATCCTGGGCGCCGAGGATGCGCTGGGCGACATGGACTTCAAGGTGGCCGGAACCCGCGACATGATCACGGCGCTCCAGCTCGACACCAAGATCGAGGGTCTTCCCGCCGATGTGCTGATCGGCGCCATGAGCCAGGCACGTGAGGCGCGGCTGTTCATCCTCGATGCCATGGCCGAGGTCATCGCCGCTCCCCGAGAGGAGCTGGCGCCGAACGCTCCGAAGATCGAAGCGATCTCGATCCCGAAGGACCGGATCGGTGAGGTCATCGGGCCCAAGGGCAAGGTCATCCGCGAGCTCGAGGAAGAGACGGGCGCCACCATCGAGATCGATGACGATGGCACCGTTCGTGTCGGTGCCGCCGACACGGCATCGATGGAGCTGGCTCGCGAGCGCATTCTCGCCATTGGTTTCCCGCCGGAGGCACAGGTGGGGGAGAACTACGACGGTGAGGTCGTCAACATCACCAAGTTCGGTGCGTTCGTCAACATCCTGCCGGGCCGTGACGGTCTGCTGCACATCTCGAAGATGGGCGGCGGCCGGCGCATCAACCAGGTGGAGGACGTGCTGTCGCTGGGCGACACGGTGCAGGTCGTCGTGCGTGAGATCGACGACCGGGGCAAGGTGAGTCTCGACCTGGCCGACGGCGTGGAGCTCGAAATGAAGCCCGGGGCCAAGCCGGCAGAAGGCGGCAACGGCGACCGGCGCGGTGGTGATCGCCGCCGCGACGGGGACCGGGGACGCAACCGCGACCGGGGTGGCCGCGACCGTGGCGGTCGCGATCGCAACCGTGGTCGGGACGGAGGCCGTGACCGCGGGCGTGACCGCAGCGAGTCCCGGAGCAAGTCCAGCGACCGCGAGCGCACGGCGGTGAGCTTCGAAGACGACTTCGAGAGCGGCTTCTAGCCTCAAGCATGTCGATCGAGGCAGGCCTCGATCGAGTTTTGTGATGTGCGGCTGCGCCGCGCTGTGTTGCTGGTGGGGTGCACCGCACGGGTCGCTGCACCCCACGTCGAGGGGGTTCCGCGGAGCTCCACCCCCTCGAGCACCCCGGCACCCGCCCCGGAGGCTCACGCGGTTCGAGTGACTTGGGGCGACGAGCGGAGCGATGTCGCCAGGAGGGGGTTGTTTGAAGGGGGAAGCTCTGCGCCTCCCCCTTCAACCTTCGTTCGGTGGCTTCGCCGCCGAACGGAGCAACAATCGACGGCCCGAAGGGCCGACAAACAAACTCGCCCCCGAGCATTCGCTCGGGGGCGAAAAACCTTCAGTCTTCGAGGAGGAACGTCAACTTCATGTCGACTCGGAAGTGTTTGATGGTGCCGTCCTCGGCCAACTCGACCTTCTGCTCTGAGATCCATGCGCCCCGGATCCCGTCGACCGTCTTTTGGGCCTTGGCCAAGCCCTTGCGGATCGCATCCTCGAAGGATCCGGGGGAGGTGGAGGTGATCTCAATGACCTTCGCTACCGACACGAAGTGGCTCCTTTCGGTGGGCCTTCGTCGACGTGCCCCACGATGGGACACATCGGTCAGGGTACCGCTTCGCCGTCGTGTGCAAATCGAGGTCCCGGGGTGTGGAGCGCTGCTGCCCGATGCCGGGCGAGCACATTCCGAACGCCGGGTGGCGTTCTGCACTTGACGGATCGAACATACGTTCGATAGAGTGGCTATCCCTCGAGGGGGCGACACGGGCGGAAGAGAGCAGGTATGGCGAGGGCGGAGGTGGCAGCGGGACTGTTGCCTTCGCCCTCGCCGATGCCTACCGCCGACGTGCTGGCGTTGGTGCCGGGAAGGGTCGTCGGGCTCGAGGGGCCGCCGGGACTAGGTCTCACCCGGTTGGGGCTGTCGATGCTGGCGACCGTCGCCGCAAAAGGGCCGGTGGCGTACGTCGACGTACGCGGATGGTTGTGCCCACCGGCGGCATGGGAGCTGGGGATCGATCCCGCCAAGCTCGTCGTCGTGCGCTGCGACGATCCCGTGACCTGGGGAAGGGTGGTCACGGGCTTGCTGGAGGGTATGCAAGCCGTGTTTGCCGAAGTGCCCGCCCGGATCAAAGATGCACGGCTTCGTACCTTGGCGGCGACCGCTCGCTCCCATCACAAACCGCTCGTGCTGCGTCCGGTGCGAGGTGAGCTTCCCCCTGGGGTGACACAACTGCGTCTCGCCGGTAAGGAGATCTCGTGGGAAGGGACGGCAACCGGGTTCGGTCGTCTCGCCGGCAGGCGTCTGGTGATGGAGGCGACGGGGAAGGTCATGCGAGGCATGACCCGGATCATCGAGGTGGAGGACGATGGAACGCACGCTTTGCGTGTGGTATCCGGACTGGGCGTTGCGCCGGCCGGACGCGCCACGGGATGACCCGGCCCAAGCCGTCGGGGAGGAAAATCGCACCGTTGCCGTGAACGCTGCTGCGGCGGATGCCGGGGTGATGGTCGGTATGCGTCGTAGGGAGGCGGAGGCCATCTGCCCCACGATCGTGACGTTGCCGGCCGATCCCGGGGCAGAGGCCGCCGCCTTCGAGCCCGTCGTGGTGGCCGTCGAGTCCTTGATTCCTCGAGTCGAGGTCGGCGGTCCCGGGTTGTTGCTGGTGCCCGTGACGGGAGCATTGCGGTACTACGGCGACGAGGCTGCCTTGCTCGACAGGGTCGTGAAGGAGCTCGACACCGTCACCGAGGGTGGGTACCGAATTGGTCTCGCCGTTGGGCCCTTCGCCGCCCAGCGGGCTGCCGAGCTGGCGACAGCAGAGCAACCGGTGTTTCGAGTCGAGAACGACGCCGAGTTCCTCCAGTCGCTCGACATCTCGGCGGTGGGCAAAGAGGAGTTGGCGGCGACGTTCCGCTGGCTGGGGATCACCACGCTGGGAGAGCTGGCCGCACTTCCCCGGGAGGCGATGGTGTCCCGGTTCGGTAGCGACGGCATTGCGGCTCACCAGATGGCCAGAGGAGAAGATCGGGGGATCCGGGCGAGAGACGTGCCGCCGGATCTCGATGTCGAGGAGCGGTTCGCACCGCCTCTCGAGAACCTGGAGCAGGCAGCCTTTGTCGGCCGGTCGCTGGCGCACCGGTTGCTTGCAGAGCCTGCCATGCAAGGAGCTGTTCCCCATCGGGTGATGGTCGAAGTGGAGGCCGCGGACGGCGAGGTGCGAACCAGGACATGGCGCAATGCCGATCCGTTCGACGAGTTGACGCTCGCAGAGCGGGTGCGGTGGCAGTTGCGGGCCTGGTTGGACGAGTCCAGGTTGCGAAGTGGTCCGGGAATCCGGGGTGGGGTGGTGCGGATCCGGCTGGCTCCTGCCGACATCTCCGATCGGGGCCGTCAGCTGGCACTGCACGAGGATGCCCAGACGGCCGCAGAGGCGCACCGCACCTTGATTCAGACTCAGGCGCTCGTTGGGCCGGATCGTGTGCTGCAGGCTCGTCCCCAGGGTGGTCGAGACCCTGCGGAGCGGGTGCTGTGGCATCGCTGGGGGGAGGGGCTGTCGGGGGAGGGGCGTGATGTCGCCTCACCCTGGCCGGGATCGGTGCCTGCCCCGTTGCCGGTGCTCACCCCTCCGCATCCTCCGGTTCTCGAGGTTGACTGGGATGGGGGAATGCCGGTGCGGATCCGGCTGGGAAGTCGCTGGGTCGAAGTCGTGTCCTGGGCGGGTCCCTGGCGCAAGGTTGGCCGCTGGTGGGAAGGGGAGCCCTCTGCCGACCGCTACCAACTCGTCACATCGGCCGGCGCTTTTCTCTGCGAGGTCCGTCAGGGCCGTACGTATCTGACCGCGATCTATGACTAGGACCGCACTCTGTGACGACCGCAAGCCGGTCGCCGACGACCTCGCCCGCATGCCGCCCGCACCGCATCCCGAAGGGTCTTGACAGGCAAACCTGAGTTCACTATAGATAGATTATCTGACGCTCACCTTGAGGGTGATGGACCGCAGAATCGAGAGATCACAGAGCGAGGAAAGGAGTGATCGTGACGATGATGCGTTTCATGGATCCGGTTGAGGAGATGGATCGAATGATGTCGTCGTTTGGTGGCCGTCTGCGTGGCGGGATCATGCCGATGGACGCCTTCGAGCGCGGCGGCCTGTACACGCTGCGGTTCGATTTGCCGGGCGTGGATCCGGATCAAGTCGACCTGACCGTCGAGGGCAACGTCTTGACGGTGACGGCAGAACGACCCATCGAGAGGACCGACGATGTGACGTGGCTGCTCCGGGAGCGGCCGTCGGGAATGCACCGCCGCGAGGTGCGCCTCGGTGATCGCCTGGACTCGAGCGCCATCGACGCAAGCTACGACAACGGCGTGCTGACGGTGACGATCCCGATGCGCGAGGAGGCGAAGCCGCACAAGGTCTCGATCTCATCGGCAAACTCCACGACGGAGAAGATCACCGCCGGAGTCGGCGCCTAGCCGGTCGGTACGCCTCCCCGTTGAGTCTCTGAGCGTGCCCTTCCGAGCTTTCGGTTCGGAAGGGCACGCGGTGGGACCCCGGTCCCCGACTTCGTATCTCATCCACAGCCCGATGGCGAGCAAGAACGACCCAACAGCTCACGAGGCCGCGTTTGCGGCGAGCCGGCTGGATCGAGACCGCACGTTGTACGCGATGCACCGTCTCGAGACGGCGTTGGCGATGGCGGCGGCTGGTGGGACGTGGCTCGATGAGGTCACGAAGGACCTGGAGGCACTGGAGTCGGTCATGGCCGAGGAGCGGCGAGAGTTGCGTCGCCCTGATGCCCTCCTTGCGATGATCGCCGCCGATCATCCCCGCCGCTTCGGATCACGCATTCGTAACCTGCAGGAACAGTACGACGACATCAACCGTCAGGTGACTTCGCTTCGCGACCAGCTCGCCCACGCCGACGAGAGTCCACCCGACTCGACCGACCTGCGCCGGCGGGCCAGCTGGATCATCAGTGCACTTCACCACTGCCGGGCGCGGCAGACGGACCTCGTGTACGAAGCCCTCAACCTCGACCTGGGAGAACGCTGACGGCCGCCACCGCTGTGCACCCTGCTGGCTGCCCCCAGGTTGGTGCGATGGCTTCGGCCTCGTCGCAAGGCCCTCGAGGGCCCGGCGATGTGACCACCGGCGGCATGCCATGCTGGGGTCGACGTGGAACTCTCCTCCGACGTGGCCCGAGCAAGCCTCGAGCGGCTCCGCACCCGTTTTGGAGCTGGTGTGGATCCGTGGTGGGCGCGCCTTCCCGACGTGCTCGCCGACCTCGCGGTCCGCTGGCGGCTGGAGGTGGGCGAGCCGGTGGGCCGCGGCAATACCTCGCTCGTGATCCGCTGCCGTCGATTCGACGGCCGTGCCGCCGTTCTCAAGATGATCCCCGATGCCGCGATGGTTCGCGCCGAGGCGACGGCCTTGCGCAGCTGGGGATCGTCGGGTCGGGTCCCAGAGGTGTGGGGTGACGACCCGGCTCACGGTGCATTGCTGTTGGAGGCGATGCCAAACGAGACGCCGCTCTCCGAGCTGAACACGGCCGTGGCCCTCGACGACGTCGCCGGGCTCATCGCCGCCTTGCATCACAGCGGTGCACCGGTGGTTGGCGACGGCATCGTGGCCCTCGGCGATCGCATCGACTTCATGTTCGACCATTGGGCCGCGAGGTATCGCGACGTGGCAGACGAGGCCCGAGTCGTCTCGGTCGATCGTGTGTGCCGCGGCTACGAGCTGGCCAGAGCCCTGGCAAGCGACCCGGAGCCGGCAGTGCTCCTGCACGGTGACCTGCATCCGGCCAACGTGCTCGATGGCGGCACCCGCGGTCTCGTGGCGATCGACCCCCGTCCCTGTGTGGGTGATGCGGCCTTCGACGCCGTGGATTGGGTGATCTGGCCTGCGGATGATCCAAAGCACTGGCCAACCCGGTGCCGCGAGCTCGCTGCCGCCCTCGGCATCGACCCGGTGCGAGTGTGGGATTGGTGCCGCACGTTTGCGGCGATGCTGGCGGCCACCACCGCCACCCGTGGCGGTGACGCGGAGCGAGTCGAGGCCTTCCTGGCCCTCGCCCCCTGATGCGAGCTGCGCCCACCGCGACCGCCGTTGCGGCTCACGACCCACCATCCGCAACCGCGGCCACCTCGGCGGTGATTACTCCCGGATCGCTTCTGCGGGCAGGACCGAGGCGATCTTGGCGTGACATGCGTCCCTGAGCTGTGTGATGTGGCTCAGGTCCATGCCCTCGGTCTCGATGACGTCGTGCACGATCGTGACGGCGTGGCCGGGGAAGAACATCTTGGCGTCCGGCGGCCAGACCTCCCAGGTTCCCTGCACGGTGATGGGCACGACGGGTAGCTGATTCGCAATGGCGATCCGGAACGCACCCTTCTTGAACGAACCGAGCTTGCCATCCTTGCTCCGCGTTCCCTCGGGAAAGATGATCAGCGAGTGACCGCGCGCCGTGGCGGCGGCGACGCCCTCGTTGATCAGGGCATGAGCCGCACCGCCGGCTTGCCGGTCGGTCTTCACGATGCCGATTCGGTTCATCGCCTGCGCCACGAGCGGGATCCGGTAGATCTCCTTCTTGGCGAGATAGCGAATCGGCACGGGGATCGTGCTGAACATCACCGGGATGTCGAAGTTGGAGAGGTGGTTGGCGACAAACACGTACTGCCGGTTTGGGTCGATCCCCTCCTGGCCGTGGATCTCCAGCGTCAGCGGTGCGGTGGTGAGAAACAGCTTGCTCCACGAGCGAATGATCGAGTCGATCAGCGGGCTGTCGCGGTTGGCGAAGGACACGACGATCACGGCCGTAGCCATGAGCAGCGTGAAGAGAAAGAATGTGGGGACGGCGATGGCGGTTCGCAGCGCCGCACGCACCTTGTGACTCATCCGGGTAGCTTATCGAGTCCGAACGAATGGCTTCAGTGCGACGCATCACCCAGGATCAGGCTCGCCGGATCGCGGTCGCCGCCCAGGGACTGGCTGACCCCCGGCCCGGTGGTGCGGTCGACCGACGTCATTTCCGCAGGGTGTTCCGCACGATCGGGTTGCTGCAGCTGGACTCGGTGAATGTCTTGGAACGCTCGCACTATCTGCCCGTGTTCTCACGGTTGGGTAGGTACGGTCGCGATCGGCTCGATGCCTACACGACGGATCCCACCGAGGTCTTCGAGTACTGGGGACATGCTGCATCGCTGCTCCCGGTCGATACCTTCCCGTTGTGGCGTTTCCGGATGGAGGGCAGGGAGCCTTGGGGGAGCATCCGGAGCCTCGAAGAGGAGCACCCGGGATACGTCGACGATGTGTACGCGGAGATCGCAGAGCACGGACCGATGACCGTCTCCGATCTGGCCGACCCCGGCAGGCGCACCGGTTCGTGGTGGGGCTATGGGCGCGGCAAGCTCGCTCTCGAGTGGCTGTTTGCCACGGGTCGCATCACGGCGTGGCGCAATGGCTCGTTCGGCAGGGTGTACGACATCACCGATCGTGTGATCCCAAAGAGCATCAGGGCTCAGCCACCCGTCGACGAGACCGACGCCTATCGCACGCTGCTGTTGAAGTCGGCGGCGCACCACGGGATAGGAGCTGCGACCGATCTCATCGACTATTACCGGCTGCATGGACCTACGGCCCGTCCGGTGCTCCGATCGCTCGTCGACGAGGGCCGGCTCGAGCTTTGCGACGTTCCCGGGTGGAAAGGACCGGTCTACCTCGATCCTGCGGCACGCCTGCCGCGGCGGAGCCGGGGCACGGCGCTGCTGAGCCCCTTCGACCCCATCGTATGGCTCCGGGAGCGGGCCGAGCGCGTGTTCGGCTTCCACTACCGCATCGAGATCTACGTACCGGAGCCACAACGGGTCTTCGGCTACTACGTGCTGCCGTTCCTGCTCGACGGTGAGCTCGTCGGACGGGTCGACCTCAAGTCCGACCGCAAGGAACGGGTCCTGCGGGTGCGGGGCGCCTACATCGAGGACGGTCGGGAGACGCGCCGTGTCGCCGAGGCGCTGGCCACCGAGCTCGAGACCATGGCGGGTTGGCTCGGTCTCGACGATGTGTCGGTGGCGCACAAGGGCGCGCTGTCCGCGCCGCTGCGACGGATGATGAGCTAGTCAGAGCTTCATCCAACTCCCTTCGGTTGTCAGATGAGATCGGCCAGGAGCCCGCAATGGGTTCCAGTTCGTCGTCGGGCGGCCTCTTCGATCGCCGTTCTCCTCCAGGTGTCTCAGACGTCGACGGCGAGCACGACTCCGTCGCTGAAGGGGATCCGGAAGCTGGCGCCCCGGTTCCAGTCGTGGAAGACGATGTCCCCGTTGTCGCGGTTGTGCAGCACGAGCAGGGCACCGTCGCGGGAGAACCCGAGCGAGGCGTTGACGTTCTCCACCGAGGTGATGCGGCGCACCCTGCCGTCGAGGGATACTGTGGTCACCGCGAACCGCCCTCCCAACTCACCCAACGCGGCAACCAGATTGCCGTCCGGGGAGAAGGCGAAGTAACTCACCCGTGCCGGCGGCTCGAAACCGACGCCCGTGGGCGCCAAGCCGGGTGCGAGGGCGACCACCGGTTCGCCTGCGGACCCGATGTCGATCGCAGTGGGCTCGATCGTGATGCCGATGTCGCCCGGATCGAATCCGGCGGCCGTCGCGGCAGCCATGGCGCCGTTGGCGGGGCGAAGAACCAGCTCGCCGTTGGGGCCTACCGCATGAGGAGACGCAGGCACGGCGGCGATCACGGCACCGAGCGGATCGAGGAGCACCGTGAACTCCAGTACCTCGAAGACGGAAGCCTCGCTGCCCGCCGGGTCGGGGACCTCCCACTGGCGGAGCGAGACCGGAACCCCGACGCGTAACGCAAATCCCCAATCACCCCAGCCGACGAGCTCGCTGTTGCCCGGGACGGGGCCGATGTCGATGAGGCCTTCGAGGCCGGTGGTGGCGAGGGAGCTGGCGCGATAGAGGTGGGGTTCGTCCGCTCCGGGCGGCGTCCCGACCCACGCCAGGGCGCGGGGGAGAGTCGGGTGCCAGTGGGCACCGGCAACGTCGACGAATACCGGCTCGGCAATCGGCGGTTGCCCGATCCAGAGCGTGTCATTCTGTCCCTGAGTGATCCACAGCGTCTGCTGGTAGGACGCGTCGTACGCCGCCTCCATGGCCGCAGCTCCGGTGGTCCGCTGGTCCGAGGGTTCCGTGTCGTCCAGATTCCACGTGGCCCGGCTCGTGGTCGTTCCGGCGTGGTTGCGGTAGATCATCTGCAGAGGCCGGGAGAGGATCGACGCCGTCTGCTGCAGGGTCGGAGGCGCCGTGGTCGTCGTCGTGGACGGGGGAGCCGGACCTCCCAGCGACGGCAAAGTGGTGTCCGCCGGCTCGGCCGCCGGTCGGGCTTGCGGCGACTCGTCGTCGACGGGGCCGGAGAACAGCCCGGCGAGCAGGCCGAAGAAGGCAAGCGCAACCACAGCCACCGCGATCGGGACCCATCGTCGGTCCGGCGGCGGTGGCCGTGAGCCATCCGAGGCGGCAATCTCGGGCAGCTCGGGCGGTAGCGGCCGGATGCGTCCCGGCTCCTCCCTTGCCTCCATGTCCGCCGACATGGTAGGCCCGTCGCCGGTTGAGGCCGAGGGGAGGAGGAGGGCGCTATCGTGCGCGCTTCGGTTTAGAGGAGAGGAATCGATGGTGGACTTTGCGGACCGCGTAGCGCTCGTCACCGGCGCAGGTGGGGGACTCGGCCGTCAGCATGCTGTGTTCCTTGCGAGACGTGGTGCCGCTGTCGTCGTCAACGACCTTGGAGGGGATGTGCATGGCGCCGGGGCCAGCGCCGGCGCCGCAGATCAGGTGGTCGACCAGATTCGGGCCGATGGTGGTGTCGCCGTCGCCGACCACGGATCGGTTTCCGACCCCGACGATGCGGCGGCGATGGTGCAGCGGGCCATCGACGAGTTCGGCCGCATCGACATCGTCGTCAACAACGCTGGGATCCTGCGGGACAAGTCCTTCGCCAACATGACGCTCGACGACGTAGGAGCTGTGCTCGACGTCCATCTCAGAGGGGCCTTCCACGTCACACGTCCCGCCTTTGCCCACATGAAGGACCAGGGTTACGGTCGGATCGTGATGACCTCGAGCGGTTCGGGGATCATGGGCAACTTCGGTCAGGCGAACTATGGGGCCGCCAAGATGGGATTGGTGGGGCTCATGAACGTCCTCAAGATCGAAGGGGCCAAGTACAACATCAGGGTCAACGCCATCGCACCGATCGCCCGTACCCGAATGACCGAGGACATCTTCGGCGATGCCGTGGCGTACTTCGATCCCGAGTACGTGGCACCGGCAGTGGCCTATCTCGCCTCGGAGGAATGTGTGGTGAACGGCGAGATCTGGTCCGTCGGCGGCGGGTCGATCAGCCGCTTCTTCATCGGGCTCACGCAGGGCTACTTCAAGCATCCGATCCACGAGGGCCCGCTGACTGTGGACGACGTCGCCGCACATCTCGAGGACATTCGCGACGAGGACGGCTACGTCGTACCCTTCTCGTCACAGGACGAGTTCGCCAAACTCGGGCCGATGCTCCTTGGCTGAGGTTGCGCCACCCGATCCCGCCGCCAGCAAGAGCGAGTGGCGGACGTGGGCCCGCACCGTGCGCGCCGGCATCGACTTTCCCGAGTTGTCCAAGAAGGTCTGTGCGGGCTTGCGCAACTTCCCCCCGCTCAGGCACCCGGCCGCCGTTCTCGTGTACCTGGCGATGGAGGACGAGATCGATCTCGCCGACCTGATCGACAGCGATCTCCCGGTGCGGTGGGCGGCAACGAGGACCCCGGAGCGTGGCCCGCTCACGATTCACGAGATCGATGGACCGATGGAGGTCCACGCCCTGGGTTTCACGCAGCCGCAGGCGGACGCCCCCCGTATCCCCTCGGTGGAGATCGACGTTGCGCTCGTTCCCGGCTTGGCCTTCGACTTGTATGGCAATCGGCTCGGCCGGGGCATGGGATACTTCGATCAGCTTCTGGCCCGGTTGCGAGCGGGGATCGTTCGCGTCGGGATCGTCCCATCCCAACTCGTCGCCGACCGCATCCCGAAAGAGGAGCATGATGTGCCCGTCCAGTGGCTGGCGGCCGAAGAGGGTGTCGTCGGTGTCGCCTACTGACGGTGCCATGGGCGAGGAGTGGCGCCGGTAAGCTCCGTCCCATGGAGATCCCGGCAGCAACCCAGCGCTTCATGGCGGAAGCGGTGCGCATGGGCATCGCGGTGGAACCGATGGTTTTTCCCGCCGGGACGAAGACCTCCCAAGACGCCGCCGATGCCATCGGATGTCCGCTTGCGGCCATCGCCAAGTCGATGGTGCTCATGGTCGGCGATGAGCCCGTCATCGTGCTGATGTCGGGCGATCGCCGAGTCGACCTGTCCAAGCTGTCGTCGCGGCATGGCGGCGAGGCGCGGCGCGCATCGCTCGAAGAAGTGCGCACCCACACAGGCTTCGTCGCCGGGGGCACCCCACCGATCGGTCATCCCGAGCCCATCGTCACCTACGCCGACACGAGTCTGCGGCGCAACGATCCGGTCTGGGTGGCAGCGGGGACTCCGACGACGGTGTTCGAGATCCCGCTGGACACACTGATCTCGGTGACGGGAGCCACGTGGGCCGAGCTTGCCGAGGACGGCGGCTGAGTCAACCTCGCAATGGGATGATCCCGGCGGTCTCGATCGACACCGCCACCCGCTCACCGATTGCTGCATCGGTCGGCTGCGCGGTGACGAGCCGCGTCCCGTTCAGGCTCACTTCGGTGCGTGGCCGGCCAGCGCGCAAGCCTTTGGCCATGATGGTGCCTGCACCCCCCGGGTCCGGAACGACGGTGATCGCATCGGCGAGGATGGCCACGGCGTTCCCGTGGACGGAGCCGATTCCGTTGCGCTCGACCTCCTGGTCCGAGAGAACGTTGTCGTGGCCGATCAGCCGAGCCACCGATGCAGTGCCCGGTGCCGCCCAAAGTGCTGCAGGAGCACCCATCGCCGAGACGCGGCCGTCTTCCATGATGGCGACCTCCTCACCGATGGCGAACGCCTCGTCCTGGTCGTGAGTGACGTAGATGGCTGTGACCCCGAGCGTGGAGAAGGTCTCCCGCATCTCGGTGACCAGGCGGTCGCGCAGTGTGCGGTCGAGCGAGCCCAGCGGCTCATCGAGCATGATCAGCCGTGGCCGCGGGGCAAGCGTCCGGGCCAGGGCAACCCGTTGCTGCTCCCCGCCGCTGAGTTGGTCGACACCACGATCGCCGTAGCCGGCCAGCCCAACGGTCTCCAGCATCTCGGCCACGCGGGCATCCATGTCGCCTGATGCCCAGCGGCTCATGCGCAGCCCAAAGGCGACATTCTCGGCGACGCTGCGGTGGGGGAACAGGGCGTAATCCTGGAACATCAAGCCAAAGCCCCGCCGGTGGGCGGGCACAGCCGTCAAGTTCTGGTCGTGCCACCAGATCGAGCCTGCGTCCGGAGGCTGGAGACCTGCGATCACCCGCAGCAGCGTCGACTTCCCGCAGCCGGAGGGTCCCATGACGGACACGATGTGCGACTCCGGCACCCGCAGGCTCAGCCGGTCGAGCGCCACCGTCTCGTCGAACCGCACCTCCAGCTCCGAGCACGACAAGGTCAAAAGCCGTCACCGCCTTCCGGGCGCGCCCGCTCGATCAGCAAGATGGCTGCAGTGGTGAGCACCATGAGGATCACGCTGAGCGCCATGGCCCTCGTGAAGGTGAGCACACCGGGCTGGCCGAGAAGACGGAAGATGGCGATCGGCAGCGTTGGTGTGTCGGGGCGGGCGAGGAACGACGTGGCGCCGAACTCACCGAGCGACACGGCGAAGGCGAACCCTGCAGCCACGGCGACGGCGCGGGACACGAGCGGCAGGTCGATCTCCCTCCACGCTCGCAGCGGATCGGCTCCCAGGGTGGCCGCCGCCTCACGCAGCCGATGACGCACCCGCCGCATCACCGGCACCGAGGTGCGTACCACGAATGGGATCGCGATCAGCGCATGGGCGATCGGGATCAGCCAGGGCCAGGTGCGCAGATCGATGGGATCGTCGAACGCCACGAGGAATCCGAATCCGAGCGTCACCGCCGAGGTGCCGAGGGGGAGCATGAGCATGATGTCGAAGGACCTCCCCAGCGCACCCCGCCGGTATGCCACGACGGTCGCAGCGGCGGTCCCCACGATCACGGCGATCACCGTTGCCGCCACGGCAAACCGAACCGAGTTGGTGATGGCCGTGGACGCCGGCACGAAGAGCGGACTGTTGGCGCCGCGGACTCCCAGATCGGTGAAGGCCTCGACGCCGATGCGGTTGCCCACGCCCAGCGCTCGTCCCGTCATGAGCGCAAGCGGGGCGCCGAGCAGTGCTGCCATGAACACCAGGTTCCCCGCGAGCAGCCAGCGCTGCCGGCCCCGCGGGCGTACCCGCATCGTCCTGGCCGGTGTCGCGAGTTGCCGGCCGCCCAGCCTCTGCGAGCGCGAATAGAGCCACAGGATGCTCGCCACCCCGATCAACTGCAGCAGGGCGAGGGCGGCGGCGGTGCGGAGGTTCACCAGCCCGATGGCTTGTCGCCAGATCTCGACCTCCACGGTGGCATGGCCCGGGCCACCGAGGATCAGGACGATGCCAAAGGAGGTGAACGTGAAGAGGAACACGATCGAGGCCGCCGAAGCAATGGCGGGGGTGAGCAGCGGCAGGGTGACGTGGCGGAATGTCCGGAAGCGTGTCGCACCGAGCGTCCGGGCGGCGTCCTCGACTCGAGAGTCGAGACCCTCCCAGAACGCCCCCACGGTGCGCACGACGACGGCGTAGTTGAAGAACACGTGGGCCAGCAGGATCGCCGCGACGGAGCGGGAGAGGTCGACGCCGACGACGCCCCGTGGACCGAGCAAGGCCAGAAACGCCGATCCGACGACGACGGTCGGCAGCACGAACGGGACGACGGTCAGCGCCCGAACCAGGCGCCTACCCCTGAATTCGTAGCGGGCGAGCACGTATGCCCCGGGGATGCCGACCAGCAGCGTGAGCGCCGTCGACACGGCAGCCTGCCACAGCGTGAACCACACGACCCCGCGCAATGAAGGACGCAGCAGCGTCTCGAGCACCGACGCATCACTCGACGAGACACCGAATGCAGTCAGCATGATGCTGACGAGGGGGTAGACGAAGAAATAGGCGAGGAAGCCGGCCGGAAGCAGCGCCAGCAGCAGCCAGCCGGTCCTGCGGGCGGTCACCGCAGCAAGTCCGTCCACTCCAGCAACCAGCGCTCGCGGTTTTCAGCAATGGTGGCCGGGTCGAGCTCCGCCGGCGACTCCGCCAGTGTGGCGTGAGCAACGAACACCTCGGGCAACGACACGTCCCCGTTGGCCGGGAACACGAACATCGACAGGGGGATGTCGGCCTGGAAGGTCGGCGACAGCATGAAGTCGATCAGCGCTCGCGCCTCTTCCTCGTGGTCCGTGCCGCGTAAGATGCCCGCAAACTCGATTTGGCGGAAACAGCCTTCCGTGAGGCTCGCCGTGGGGGCTTCTGCGGGCTGCGGATCGGCAAAGTAGACCTCGGCCGGGGGAGAGCTGGCGTAGGAGACGACCAGCGGCCGGTCGCCCTCGCCGGCCCCTCCACTGAACGCTCCGTAATACGCCTCCTCCCATCCCGAGGTGACGAGGACGTCGTTGGCGGCCAGATCCGACCAGAAATCTTGCCACGTGTAGTCGCCTTCCTCCCCGAACGTGGCGATGGTGGCGAGCAGGAACGCCAGCCCGGGAGACGACGTCGCCGGATCCTCCACGACCAACCGGCCGGCAAAGCGGGCATCCGTCAGGTCGAGGAGGTTCTGCGGCGGCTCGATCCCGGCCTCCTCGAGGCCCCGGCGGTCGTAGTTGATGCACACGTCGCCGAAGTCGATCGGAGTGACCCGATGCTGTGGATCCGCAACGAGCTCGGCGGGGACGGCCGAGAGGAGCGGGCTCTCGTATGCGACGAAGAGGTTCTCGTCCAGCGCTCGCGACAGGAAGGAGTTGTCGATGCCGAAGACGACATCCGCGATGGGATTGTCCTTGGTGAGGATCGCCTGGTTCAACACCGCCCCGGCGTCGCCCCCGGCGAGCAGATCGACGCCGATTCCGGTCTCAGCCGTGAAGGCTTCCAGCACGCCGTCCGACACGAGGAAGGAGTCGTGCGTCAGGAGCACGAGTGTCGTCGTGTCGCCGGCGCCTGTCGCCGGCGTGGAGGCCGGTGCCGTGCCGGCGTTTCCGTCGTCGCCGCCGCACGCCGCGACCAGGAGGGCCACCAAGGGGAGAAGCCAGCGAGCTCTGCGTGTCATGGGTGTTTCCTCTCGTGAAGGACGAGCAACGAGCCGCGCTCGAGTGAGACGCTGGCCGTGTTGCTCAGGAGTTCGTTGCTGATCCCACGTGTCGAACCTGAGCGAAGCGTCTCCGCTCGGAGCGGCCAGCGCAGCCCCGTGGTGACGATGCCGGAGGCGTCGCCACCCGCGGCGAGCAGCGAGACGAGATCGCCGGGCTCGCCGCTGGCGGTGGCACCGGTACCGGGGTGAGCCACGGTCAGCGTGGTGGCGCCGACGTGCCACTCGATCCTCATGGTGGCGAAGGTGTCGGCCGCCAGCACGAGGGCATTGCCCAGTAGGTGGCTCGTTCGACCTCCGTATCCGCCGAACACGACCACATGACGGTGGCCCCGCTCCGCCGCATGCCGGAGCGACAGTTCGAGATCGGTGGCGTCCTTGTCCCTCGGATGGCGATGCAGCGTCACACCGTCGGCCTGTGCCGCCCGCAGGGCCGATGCGGACACCGAGTCCATGTCGCCGATGACCACGTCGGGGGAGAGGCCCAGTCGTGCGACCTCGTCGAGCCCGGAGTCCGCCGCAACGACATAGCGACGATCCGGCAGCCGCTCCAGGACGACGGGATCGATCGGATCGCCGCCGGCGACGATCACCGCGCTCACATCTGATGGTGATGCAATCGGCATCTCCACACGCTTCCTCCGCTGGCATGACCCAGTTCAGGTTCCGCGGGTCGGTGGCGTGTGCGCTGTCGCTCCGGCCACCCTCTCAGTTCGACGTCCTCGAACTCCCCGGGGTGGGTGAAGACACAGTGTACCTCACCACGTTGTACCTCACCACGTTCCGATTTCCCACAAAGAAGGGGTTGACATTGTGACATCACTATGACATCATCATGATGTCAACAGCGCACCACGAGAGTGTCAGGAGAACACGATGTTGTGGTACAACAACCCCGAGGCAGTGACCGCCCTTCACAACCAGACGATGCGGCAGCTCCACGAGGACCGCAAACAGCGCACACTGATGCGGCTTGTCGCCTCGGGCAGCCCCTACGAGCGTCACTGAGCGGTCGAGCAACGAAGGCGAGTAGCAGGGACACCAATGGACACAGAAAGCGTGTTGAGCCACATCGAATCGGCGTTGACCGACCAGGTCTACCTGGCCGGCGACAACGCCGCGGTGGCGGCAGCGGGGGAGACTCTCGTGGCGGCGCTCCGGCCGGCTCTGGCGCAGGCGGCACTCGAACTGGCGGAGCAGGCGGCACTCGAAGTAGGCGCTCAGCTTCCCGACCACGAGGTCAACGTGATCCTGGAGGAGGGCGAGCCGAGCATCCGGTTGCGCACCAAGGAGCTCGAGGTTCGATTCACCGCGGAGGATCTGGAGGCGCGCATCACCTTGCGGCTCCCCAAAGCCCTGAAGTCGGAGCTCGAGGAGGCGGCCGGCACGTCGGGGGACTCCATCAACACCTACGTCGTGAAGGCGCTGACATCGAGCAGCCGTAGCGGTCGGCGCGGTGGGAGACGTATCACCGGGACGTTTCGAACATGACCAGCAACATCCACGAGGTCTTCACCGTTGGGGAGCGGGTCCGCATCGAGGCCTCTACGACGTCGGGCGACATCATCGTGTCGCCGGGAGAGCCCGGCGTGGTCGACATCCGGATCGAGGACGGTCTCGGCAACTTCATGGTCGAGCAGAGCGGTGACCTCATCCTCATCAAGCCAAACCGCAGTGGATTCTTCAGCCGTTTTGCCAGCGCCGATATCCATCTTGCGGTTCCCGGCTCCGCCGAACTCGCCCTCCACTGCACGTCGGGCGATGTTCTCGTCAATACACCCGTCCGCGAGGTCGAGGTGTCGTCTGCGTCCGGCGATGTGCGCATCGACGACGTTGCCCGCTCCGTCAAGGTGCGTTCCGCCTCCGGGGACGTCTGGGTCGGCGGGGTCGGAGAGCAGCTGACCGTCACCACCGCGTCGGGAACGGTGCGTGCGGGTGACGTGGGACGCGACTTCACGGCCACGTCGGGCAGCGGCGACGTCTACGTCGATCGGGTCGGCGAGACCGCCAGCGTGAAGGCAGCGAGTGGCGACATCAGCGTGCATCGCTTCGATGGCACCGAGCTCTCGGTCAAGACCCTGTCGGGCGACCTGCGGATCGGCATCCCGCCACGGCGTCTGCTGGACGTGGATCTGCAGACTCTGAGCGGTGAGCTGCGCAACCGGCTTCCCGAAGGCGACGGCTCGGACCCGGAACGCTCGGTCTCGCTCCGGCTGACGACCGTGTCGGGCGACGTCACTCTCCGGGGCGCCTAGTCGTGGCGCCCGGTCGGGTCGCGGAGTGGCGGCGGTGGCCGACCAGGCGGCCCGTACTTCCTGCGTAGCTGAGTGCGGGATGTTGCAGCCGCCTACGCAAGAACGATGACGCCGGCCCGCCGGGTGATTCCTGCGTAGCTGAGTGCGGGATGCTGCAGCCATGTACGCAAGAACAGGAAGCCTTGGTCCGAACCCGGTCTCGAGTCACCGAGTGTGGACCGTTCTGTTCTCGAGCTTCTTGGCGGCGATCCAGTCGTCGATGCGCTCCCACTGGTCGTACAGCCATTCGATGCGCGCCTTGCGGTCGGTCGGGATGTCTCGGGCGGCGGTGCGCCAGAACCGCACGCTGACGGTGCGGCCGACGAGCGCTCCCGACCAGATGTCTCCGATCCGAGCGAATCCATCCAGGCCCTCGTGGCCGCACACCACGACGTCGTGGCCGCTGTCGAGCAGCGCCAGCGTTCCACCGATCCGCGGCGGGAGGACAAATCGCAGCCGGGCTGCCCGCTCGTAGAGGCTCGGCATCCGTTCCTCGAGGCCGGAGAGTGCGCGGCTGCGGCGTCCTTCCGTGAATCTGGTGCCCTCCGGGTAGATGAGTACGCCTTCGTCATCCGCAAGACCCTCGCCGAGGTGTTTGATCGCCCGGATCTCGCGGCGCGGGTCGTCCGCATTCCGGTCCACGAAGTAGTTGGGCAGGCGCGTCCCGGCCACGTCGAGGGAAGGCAGTGCCAGCAGCTCGCGCTTGACGATCCAGCGCATCCGCATCTGCTTGGCGCTGGTGAGCAACACGGCCGGCAGCAGGTTGTCGACGATGCTGGCATGGCGGAACAGCGCAAGGACCGGACCGGGAGCGACGACGTCGTGGTTCTCGACATCGAACTCGATTCGAAACAGACGGCGGACCGCCACGAAGAGCGTGCCGGCCCACCAGCGCTGCACCGGCCACGTCCTGGCAACGAGACGATCCCAGTTGAAGCCGAAGCCGCTCGTCACCCAGGTGGCAAACAGCCACAGCAAGCCGGCGACCTCCGTGGCGATGAACGTCCATCCGAAGAGGACGATGCGTACCGACATCCATGGCCGCCGGGTGAGCACGGAGCGCACGGCATCGACGGCTATCGCCCCGACGAGCAGGAGCGGCAGCAGCAGCGTGCCGGTGATGAACAGCAGCACCGACCGGCTGACGGACACAGCCCGACGCTGCACGATGCTCGATCGCGCCTCGTCGTGGAACGGTCGCTTCGCCGGCATCTCGACTCCAAGGGCTCGGGGGCGTGACGCTAGTGGTCGACGTTTCGCTGAGGCGCTTCAACTAGCGAATCGCAGCGGTCCAAGATGGCTGCGTGCCGGCCATCGTGTGGTTTCGCCGTGATCTTCGCCTCGCCGACAACCCGGCGTGGGCGGGGGCCAGCCATGACCACGATCGGGTGATCGCCCTGTTCGTGATCGAGCCCCGCCTGTGGCGGAGTGCGGGGCCGATGCGCCGAGCGATGCTCGCCGGGCACCTCACGGCACTCGACGCCTCGCTCCGTGAACGCGGCGGCCGTCTCCGCATCGAAACCGGTGATGCATCCGAGATCGTACCGGCGGCTGCCCGCCGCTTCGGCGCCGGGGCCGTCTACGTCAACGAGGACTACTCGCCCCACTCGATCCGGCGCGACACGGCTGTTCGGGCACAGGTCGCACTCGAATCGTTTGCCGGCGTCGCCGTTCATGCCCCCGGAGAGATCACGACAAAGTCGGGAACGCCACCCCTCGTCTTCACGCCGTACTGGAAGCAGTGGCGTGAGCGGCCGTGGGGCCCGTGGCCCGAGGCCTGCGATGTGGACGTCGCCGCCGATGCGGGTGCCGGCGTTCCCGATGAGGGACCCCCGCCGCATCCTTGCGGCGAGGACGGAGCGCGAGCCCGCCTCGAAGCCTTCCTCGAGCATGTCGATGCCTACGCCGAGGATCGGCAACGTCCCGATCTGGATGCGACGTCACGCTTGTCCGCCGACCTTCACTTCGGCGTGCTCGACCCGCGGCGGGTGAGGCTCGAGATCGGGGAAGCGACGCCCGGCCGGCTGGCCTTCGTGCGACAGCTGGCATGGCGGGACTTCTACCTACAGGTGTTGTGGAGCCACCCGGCGTCGATCGATCGGGAGCTCCGCCCCGAATATCGCGGTCTGCGGTGGCGCAGCGATGCGGCCGGGTTTGCGGCATGGACACGCGGCGAGACCGGATATCCGATCGTGGATGCCGGTATGCGGCAGTTGCTGGCCGAGGGGTACATCCACAACCGGGTGCGGATGATCGCTGCGTCGTTCCTGGTCAAGGACCTGCTGATCGACTGGCGGCGCGGCGAGCGGTGGTTCCGCCGCCACCTCCTCGACGGTGACGTGGCACAGAATGTGGGGAACTGGCAGTGGGTTGCCGGAACCGGTACCGACGCCGCACCATACTTTCGCGTGTTCAACCCGGTGATCCAGAGCAGGAAGTTCGATCCGGCCGGGGACTACATCCGCCGGTACGTGCCCGAGCTGGTGCGGCTCGGGGCCCCCGGAATCCACTCGCCCTGGCAATGCGGCCCGCTCGAGCTCGAGGCCGCCGGCGTCGTTTTGGGGGAAACGTATCCGCAGCCGATCGTCGACCATGCCGCGGCCCGGGAACGGGCGCTTGCGGCCTATGCGGCGATCCGGGAGGCCAATTCGGGCTGAGCGGACGGCGATCGTGTCTCAGGAGTCGACCGCACCGACAACGACGGTGGCACCCTCGGACACGACGACGCCGCCGGATACCTCCTCGGTGATGGCGAAGGCCTCGACGGCGCCCGCAGCGGAGAATTGCGACACGCCGGGGTCGGGTCCCAGGACACCGGCCGAGATGACTCGAGTCTCTTCGCCGTCGCGAACCACTGCCCACAGCTGATAGGTGCGATCCGGGGCTATGGATTCCAGCGTGTCCGTCAGGAGGAATCCCGTGCCGTCTTCCTGTAGGACGATGGTCGCCTGCGAACCCTCGAAGCCCTCGGCGGCTTCGAGAGTGACGATGCGCGAGCCCGGAGCTGCGATGGCCGCGGTGGCGAGGTCCTCGATGGACGTCTCGCCCATTCCCTCCTGAAGGTCGAGCACGCGTGCGCCCAACGCAACTGAGACCACGACGGCAGCGGCGGAAACGGTTATGGCAATCCACGTCCACCGACGGTGCTTGCGGATGTCGCTCACGGAAGCAAGCCGGGGGACGTCCTCGGCGCGGGTTCCGTCCACCTCGGCGGCGATGCGCTCCCACACGACGGGGGATGGGGTCGACGGTGCCGTCTCGACGGCCTCGGCGAGCGCTGCGGCGACTCCGTGGTATGCATCGAGCTCGGATCGGAGCTCCACGTCGTGCCGGAGCGCACGTTCCACGATGAGCCGCTCGTCGCCCTCGAGCGCATCGATCGCATACAGCGCCACCAGCTGGAGCATCTCGTCCCTCGTCCTCATGATGCCGCCATCCCGTTCTCGGCCAGCTCGTGACGGAGACGTCGCATCCCGGTGCGGATGCGGCTCTTCACCGTGCCCTCCGGTTCCCCCAGGCGTTCCGCCACCTGGCGGTAGCTGTAGCCGTCGAAGTAGGCGAGGGCGATGGCGGCACGTTCGTTCTCCGAGAGCACGTCGAGTGCATTGCGGACCCGGGCGTTGGTCACGCTGGTCAGCACCTCCGCCTCGGTGTCCTTCGGGGGCACGGGAACCAAACGTGCTTCCCGCTCCTCGCGGGCGCGGCGTGCGATCTCGGACCGCAGCAGATCGACGCTCCGGCCATGCGTGTCGGCGAGCAAGAAGGTCCGCAGCGAACCCCGGTCCGGGTCGAATCGCTCCGGTTTCGTCCACAGCCGCATGAAGATCTCTTGGGTGACGTCTTCGGCCAGATCGCGGCGTTTGAGGAGGCGCCGGGAGAGGGCGAAGACGGCCCCGCCGTGCCGCTCATAGGCTTCGGAGAGGGCGCTCTCGTCGAAGCGCCCGATCGAGACGACCAGCGCGGCGTCGCTGCGCTCGTCGCTCACGGTGCGCTCCGAAGGGTCTGAGGTGGTGTGGGGAGGCTCACGCTTCGTGTACGGGACTCGCTCGGGGAGTGGATGACGTCGCTGCCGAGGCAGCCGGGGCTGAGGCTAGCCCGGGGCCGATGGCGGTATCGTGGCGGGACATGCACCATGCACCTGCTCCCCGATTCCAGTGGCCGACGCACGGCGAGGATCGGCCGGTGATCATCGGCATTGCGGGTGGGTCGGGATCCGGCAAGACGACGATCGCTGCCGCCGTCGTCGAGTCGGTCGGGTCGGATCGGGTCGTCTTCATCCAGCACGACGCCTATTACAGGGACCTCGCACATCTCGAGTTCGAGCAGCGCATCCAGACCAACTTCGACCATCCCGACTCGCTCGAGACCGAGCTTCTCATCGAGCACCTTCGCATGCTGCGGGAGGGTCATGCGATCGAGCGGCCCGTCTACGACTTCTCCAATCACGTACGCACCACCGAGACGCTGCGCGTCGAGCCCGAACCGGTGGTGATCGTCGAGGGCATTCTCGTGCTGGCCGAGCCCAAGCTCCGGGACATGATGGACTTGCGTATCTACATCGACACCGACGGCGACCTTCGGGTACTGCGGCGTCTGCAGCGTGACCTCGTGGAGCGGGGGAGAAGCGTCGAGACCGTGGTCAACCAGTACCTGGAGACGGTCAGACCGATGCATCTCCAGTTCGTGGAGCCGTCGAAGCGCTACGCCGACATCATCGTGCCGGAGGGCTACAACGAGAGCGCCGTCGGCACGGTCACGTCGATGATCCGCGACGTGCTTGCCGGGTGAGCGTCGTCTGCTGAGGCGCCGCGGCGCCGTGCCGGCGGACGGTCGGACGGCGGTCTGCGGCGCTCTTGCCGATTGACAGCGCCGCCGGTGGATCGTCAGCTTGCGGTCCGTCGCATCACGTCCTCGTCGGGGAGCAAGCCGAGGATCGTCTCGAACGTGGGTGTGAAAGCGTCCGCAAACACGGTGTGTCCCGCCGCAGACGCATGGAAGCGGTCGGCGGCGAAGACCTCGTCCGGGTCGCCGTCCTCGAAGAGTCTCCAATGGGATCCCCAGGTGACGCTCTTGATGACGTTCGGGAATTCCGCTGCAGCGCGGGCGACGGCGCGGTCGAACGACCGGCCCCGCACCCGGCCGATGCCCCTGGCAAGCGTGGGGAGGCGCGGAACGGTACCGAGATCGCCGACACCCGAGACACCGACGGCATGGACGTGGGAAACGAGGCCGTTGAGGATCTGCCGGATCTCGTGCTCGAACCGGGCAAGCGGGGTCGCTCGCAGCGCATCGTTGGCTCCGACCGACAGGATGGCGAGGTCAGCTTGGATCCGGAGCGCTTGGGGTAGCTGCGTTGCAAGGACGTCCCGGGATTTGGATCCACCGGACGCCACAGATACCAGCTCGATGCGATAGCGGTCGCTCAATCGGTGAGCGATCACGCGCGGCCACATGGCGTCAAGCGGCTCGACGCCCGGCCCCGTGATCGAGCTGTCGCCCAGCATCAGGATGCGGACGTGTCGATTTCCCGCATGACCAAAGACGCCGGAAGGGTCTTGGTCGGGCAACCCGGGCATGTCCGGCCGGTGTGCGGCATGGAGGACCTGGCCCGCCAGGATCGCCGCGGCAGTGATCGGAAGGCGCATTGCCCTCATGAGCCAACGCATCACCAGTCACCTCGGGATAGAGCGACACCCAGATATTAGGGCGCACCACCCTCCGGCAAGCGGATCCGCTCGGGCCGAGCCCGCCTCGCAGCGAACTCAGACGTTGAACCGGAAGCGGATGACGTCGCCCTCTTGCACCAGGTAGTCCTTGCCCTCGAGACGCCACTTGCCGGCCTCCTTGGCACCGGCCTCGCCACCATGCGCAACGTAGTCGTCGAAGGCGACGACCTCGGCCCGGATGAATCCGCTCTGGAAGTCGGTGTGGATGATGCCGGCGGCCTCGAGTGCGGTCATGCCACGGCGGTATGTCCACGCCCTGGCCTCCTTCTCGCTCGCAGAGAAGAAGGTGCCGAGACCGAGGAGCTCGTGACCAGCCAGGATCACGCGGTCGAGGCCGGATTCGGTCTGCCCCAGGTCGGCCAGGAACTCCTGCTTGTCGGCAGAGTCGAGCTCGGCGATCTCGGCTTCGATCTCGGCGGAGATGGTGACGAGGGCTGCACCCTCGTCCGCGGCGATCTCGGCGACGGTGGCGACGTGGGGGTTGTCGGTCCCCAACTCGTCGACGTTGGCGATGTACATGGTGGGTTTGAGGGTCAGCAGGTGGAGTTCGCGCACGTACGGGGCGCCGGACGGCGGTGGCGTGAGGGTGCGCGCCGGTTCCCCGTCTGCGATGTGGGCCTGCAACCGCTCCAGCTCACCGGCGGCTGCCTGGGAGTCCTTCTCACCGGCGCGGGCGCGCCGGGCGTGACGCTCCAAGGCGCGGTCGATCGTGGCGAGGTCGGCGAGGGCGAGCTCCGTGTTGATCGTTGCGATGTCGGCCGCCGGATCTATGGAGCCGGCCACGTGGGAGACGTCGCTGTCCTCGAAGCAACGCACCACGTGGGCGATCGCCTGGGTCTCGCGGATGTGGGCGAGGAACTTGTTGCCGAGTCCCTCGCCGACGGACGCCCCGGCGACCAGACCGGCGATGTCGACGAACTCCACGCTCGTCGGTACGACCGAACGGGGCTGGACGATGGCGGCGATGCGGTCGAGGCGGGGATCAGGTACGGCGGCGATGCCCACGTTCGGGTCGATCGTGGCGAACGGGTAGTTGGCGGCCACTGCGCCGGCCGCCGTGAGTGCGTTGAACAAGGTCGACTTCCCGACGTTGGGCAGGCCGACGATGCCGCATTTGAAACCCATGGGAGGCTCCGGGGGAGGAAGGGACCGCCGGGAGGTTAGACGCCGTCCGGGGCGATCAGGTCACGATCGGCCGCTCGTCGGCATACCGCCGATATGTCCCGTTCTCGGCAATGTCGGCGAGGGCATCGATGGCAGCGTCCAGATCGCCGTACGACGTGTAGAGGGGGGTGATCCCGAAGCGCAGGTTGTCGGGCGGCCGGAAGTCCGGCAGCACGCCGTGGTCATGGATCAGGGCCAGGTCGATCCCGAGGCCATGGGGATGACCAAGAGACACGTGCGACCCCCGCAATGCGGCATCCTGTGGTGAGTTCAAGGTGAAGCCGAGGGGGGCGAGCTCGTCTCGCCAGCGCCCGATGAGAAACTCGCTCTGCGCTTGGGACTTGGCGTGGAGATGGTCGATCCCGGCCTCTCGCACGAGCGCCACGCCGGGTGCGATGAGGCTCAGGGAGATGACCGGTGCGGTGCCGGTGAGGAATCTTCGGATGCCGGTGCCGGGCTCGTACGTCAGGGAGAACTCGAACGGGTGGCTGTGGCTCCACCACCCCGACAGCGGGTTGCTCAACTCCTCCTGCAGGGTCGTCCGCACGTAGAGGAATGCGGGGGCGCCCGGGCCACCGTTGAGGTACTTGTACGTGCAACCAACGGCGAGATCGGCGCCGGCGCTGCCGAGATCGATCGGCACCGCACCAACGGAGTGACTGAGGTCCCACAGCACCATCGCCCCGACGGCGTGGGCGGCGGCGGTGATGGCAGAGATGTCGTAGCGGTAGCCGCTCTTGTACGTGACGTGGGACAGGGTCACGAGGGCGACATCCTCGTCGAGAGCGGCGTCGATACCCTCGAGCGGCCCGTGGATGCCGTCCGGGGACGGGACGACATCCACGTGGCAGTCCGCACCTGCCAGCTCGGCCGCTCCTTGCAGCACATACAGGTCGGAGGGGAAGTTCAGGTCATCGGTCACGATCCTGTGCCGGCCCTCCTGGCGGCGCAGAGCAGCAGCGACCAGCCGGAAGAGGTTGACCGAAGTCGAGTCGGCGACGGCGACCTCGCCCGGGGCGGCGCCGACCAGGGGAGCGATGGCATCTCCGATACGCAGCGGCGCTTCCCACCACGAGTCGTTCCACGAGCGGATCAGTCGCCGCCCCCACTCCTCTTCGACGATGCTGCGAGCGCGCTCCGCAGCCGCCGCGGGCAGCCGGCCGAGGGAGTTTCCGTCGAGGTAGACGAGACCGGGCTCGGGGAACACGAATCGGGAGCGGAAGCCGGCCAGGGGGTCGGCTGCGTCGAGCTGGGCTGCGGTGGGGGACCGGCGCATCCAGGCGAGCCTATCTGTCGAAGTGATGTGGGGGGCGGCGACGCTACCGCCCGGCGACGGCCCCGGGACCTATGATCCCGCGCCAGACTCGAGGCACGGGAGACGCATTGACAGCACACGCTGCTGGACCCATCGAGGTGGAATCCATCGGTCGCTACGAGCTGTGGATGGTGGCCCAGCTGACGTTCGGTGCGGTCTTCGTCGGCGGGGCGACGTTCCTGCTTCCGCCATTCGTCTTGTCGCTGGACGGAGCGAGCCCCGGCGACGTCGGCGTCGTGATGGCGGTGTTGCCGTTGATCGGTCTTGCCGCTCCCGTGGTCGGCGGCCTGCTCGACCGTTTTGGCAGCTTCCGGGCGTTCCAGCACTTGGGCCTCGGTGCGCTTGCAGTCGGTTTCGGAGTGCTGGCGATCTCAGCCGATCTCGTGGGCGCCGCCGCCGGGGCGCTGATCCTGGGCGTCGGAGCCGCATTGGTCGTCACGACCAACCTGAGCATGATGGCCGGCGCTGGTCTCTCCGAGGAGGAGGTGGCGTCGCGGATTGCGCTGCTCCAGATGTCGGTACCCGCCGGGCAGGTGATCGGCCTCCTGACGGTTGCCGTGCTGCTGGCGATCGATGTGGGGTTCTCCGGCGTGTTTCTCGTGCTCGCCGTGCTTGCCGTCGTCGGGGCGCTGGCCACGGCCACCGCCAACGCCCCTGCTGCCGCTCGTGCTCGCCGTCAGCGACGCTTGGCGGTGGCGACGGCCGAGCGCACCGCAGAGGTCCAGCCGGAAACCATCTCGCTGGGCGCGGTGTTGATGTCGTCCTTTGGGCTCCTCCTGGTTGCCCTCTTCATCGCATTCGTCGCTCACGGCGCCTTGGAGAGCCAGTACCCCAACTTCATGAACGACGTGTTCGGAATCGATGGCGACTTTGCCGCCGTGGCGCTGGCGGTTGCGACGCTGGTGTCGGTGCCGCTCTACCCGGCCGTGGGCCGGTGGATCCAGTCGGCTCCGGCCAAGCTCCCACTGCTGGTGGCGATCACGATCCGTGGGGTGGTGGGGGTGTCCTTGTTCATCCTGGCGGCCGAGGCGGACATCCCGGCCTTGCTTCCCCTTGTCCTGTACGGCATCGCTCACATCGCCTTCCCGCTCATCGAGCTTCCCGGGTCCATGCTGGCGGCCGGCGCGTCGCCGCTCGGGCCTGGTGGCGGCCAGGGTGGCTACGGTTTCGCTCTGGCCGCGGCACAAATCGTCGGTGCGCTGCTTGCGGGCTGGGCGGCCGCCGAGTTCGGGTACCGCTCCCTGGCCCTCATCATGGCGATCGGTGGCGGCATCGCGCTGGTGGTTGCGTTCGGTCTGCCCGGGGAGGACGCCAACCGGCACGCGGACGTGGTGAACGGTTGAGCCCCACCCCGCATGGCGCCGATGGCGTCGCCTCGGCCATGCCCGGTCCCGGAGCCGTGGCCGGACGTAGGCTCTGTGCTCATGTCTGGTGACGCCACCATCGAGTTGATCGAAGCGAGCGACCTCGACGGCTTGGTCCGGCACATCGACGCTTTGTGCTCCCGCCGCGATTGGGGAGAGGTGGGGCGCCTCATCGCACGCTGCAACGAAGCGATGGAGCGTGGCAAGCAGGTATGGGGTGCGGTGCACTACGCCGAATACCGGCTTGCGCTGGAAAGCCCGGCGGAGGTGGCTGCGACGGTGATCCGGCCCGGCGCCGGACGTCACGCTGCGGGTCCGTTGTGGGAGGTCGCTGCGTCGACGCACACGTGGGAAGAGCTTTCGCCCCATGTGCATGATCCGCAGATGCGCGCCCTGATCGCCGCCGAGCGGGCGCTGCGCGGCGACGATGTGCCCGACGAGGCGGGAGGTGCGGGTGCCGAGGTCCCTCTGCGACCGTTGGCGTGGGAGCCGGACTACGCGGCTGCGACGTATCGCAGCGACGGAGTCGACATGCCCGGGCCGGACTTGCCCGAGCTGGAGTGGATCGATCTACCCGAAGCGGCTCCGCTTGTCGAAGACACCGACGCTTGCGATGCGCTGCTGGGTGTGGTGCGGCCGTGGCTCGACGACTCGAGCGGGCGGGGCGAGGCGCTCGCCGTCGAGGGAACCGCCGAACAGGCGATTCGGGCTCTCGGGCCGCACCGCGTGCGTCTCGCCGGCGTCGACACCGCCACGGCTTTGCAGCTGATGGCGTTCGCCGGGGCATCGGGTGGAGCGTTCGGGAGGCGTCGCGGCACGCCGGCGGGCAGGACCGCCGGTTGGTGGGCGCTGGCGACGCTGGCCGGACTGGACGACGACTGGCCGGTGGACGGCGACGAGCTCGGTGCGGCGCTGCAGAGGTTGCGTTGGGTGGTGTGGGATCCGGGCGATCAGATCGGCGGATGGGCGCTTCATCTCGCCGTCGAAGACCCCGAGATCGGGATGGCCTGGGTCGTCAGTGCCGTCGATGCCCGCTGAGGGCTACAGATGTGGCAGCACCTCCACTGCCAGCTGCTCGAGCAGCTCACGCTGTCGTCCGTAGTCGAGGGTCGCAAAGTACGAGCGGGCGATGAAGTCGATCGGGACACCGGCGTCGTCGCGGAGCCGTCCGAGTGTTGCGACGATCTCTTCGGCCGAGCCAACGGTCACCCCGCGGCTCCGGACCTTCTCGACGACGTCCGGCGGGGGATCCGGGGGGACCGGCAGCGGTCCCGCTCGTGTCGTGGACGCTTCCATGTCGGAGTACTTCCAGCTCATCGCCCACACGTGGTCGGCGATCTCGTTCCAGGTGCCCGGATACATGATCGTGTAGTAGATCCAGCGGAACGTCGCCGGATCGCGACCGGCCGATTCCATCTCGTCGTTGGCCCACGCCACCTGCTCGAGCAACTTGTGCGGCGGCGCATTGGAGAAGAACCCGTCGGCGAGACGGGCCGCTCGCCGCACTGCGGCCTCGGCTCCGCCACCGATGACGACCGGTATCGCAGTCTGCGGCGTCGGGCGCAGCGCAAGCTCGGGGATCGTGTACACGTCGCCGTCGTGGCGGAAGACGTCGCCGCTCCAGGCCTTGGGCAGGATCTCGAGCATCTCCGTCATGGCGCGGCCCCGCTTGCGCATCGGAATGCCCAGCGCTTCGAACTCGGGCACGTTCCAGCCCAGGCCGAGACCCAAGGTGAGGCGGCCGCCACTGAGGAGCTGCACCGTGGCGGCGTCCTCGGCCAGGCGGAGCGGGCGATGCAGAGGTGCCAGCAGCACGCCGGTGCCGATCTCGATGTCGGTGGTGCGAGCGGCCATCGCCGCGCTCGTCACGAGGAGGGACGGCATGTAGCCGTCGTCGATGAAATGGTGCTCCGTCGTCCATATGGACGAGAAGCCGAGCCGCTCGGCGTCCTCTGTGATGGCCAGGGTCTCCGCATACGCCTGTTCCCAGTCGCGGGAGACCCCCGGTGCGGTCTGTGCGGACAGCAGCCCGAATCCGAGGCTCACTGCGTCATACCGCCAGATGCTCCACTGCTGTGTCCGGATCGTTGACGGCGAGGGCGAACTGCTGATGGTCGCCGTTGGTGTGGAGGAGATACATGGCATCGATGTTGATGCCGGTGTCCGCCAGGGATTCGGTCATCGCGGCCAAGGCGCCGGGCTGGTTGGGCACCATCGTTGCGATGACTCGGTGCTCGACGAAATCGAGGTCCGCATCTTCCAGCACCTTTCGAGTCGACGGCTCGTCGTCTGCGACGAAGCGCACGACCCCCGCCTCACCGCTGGCGAAGGCGGCAAGTGCCTCGATGTTCACGCCGGCGTCGCCGAGCTTGCGAGCAAGTGCGGCCAGCTGTCCGGGCCGGTTTGCCATGTGGACGGTGAACTCGGTCATGCCGCCAGCATACGCGGGGGCGGTGGCGCATGTGCGGCCGGCGGTCGCATCAAGGGGCGATGGCGGCCAGCCCGGCCGTGACGACGACGCCCAGGCCAAGCGCCACCTGCTGCGCCCCCAGCACGGGTGCTCTCGGCGCCGCCATCCGGACCTGGGCCAGATGGATGAGCGCCAGGGCGGCGATCGCGGCGGCCGCGGCGACCGACGTCGCCCCGCCGGCCGTCGTCATCACGATCAGCGCCACGGCGATCACCTGGGCGGTGTCGCTGCCGGCAACACGAAACGCCTGGTTCTTGGCGCGGCGCAGCTGGACTCGGACGAACGGGATGGCGGCGACGGCACGGGCGGTGGCGATCACCCAGAGACCCCAGGCGATCGGCGGGTCGGTGTTGCCCGCCAGCGCGATCGCCGTGGCGATGGAGCCGATTCCCACTGTGCCGGCCATCTCGGGGAGGAAGTGGCGGCTCTTGCTGCGTAGATCGAACCACAGCTCGAGGGCGAACAGCGGGACGGCGAAGAGCAGGGGGGCCCAGAACGGCCCGTGTGCTGCAACCGCCGCTGCCGCCAGCAGCATGGCGAGGATGAGGGCCTCGACGAGGACGACCCGATCGGCCTTGACGGTGCGGGGGAGCAGACGCCGCCGGCGCCGGTCGCCGAGGCTGAACTTGAGCGGCGTGCGGATGAGGAACCCCACGAGGGCCGCGGCGCCGAGTGCCGCCCCCGACCACGTCGGCGCCACGATGAGGCCGAGGATGACGGGCTCCAACGTGAGGCTCCACCCGCCGTGTTCGGTGGGCAGGGCAACCTTGATGAGCGGAACCTCTGCGGTGCTGCGCTCCGTGTCCGACATGGTCGGCAGCGTAGAGCGCAGTTCGGCCCGTTCCGCCGAACGGTCGGCCATCTGGCCGGCGTCTCCCGGATCTCGGGGGCACGACCGCACCCTGGCGCATCGAACACATGTTCGATTACCATGCAGCGATGGCCAGGTATGCAGAGCTGCACTGTCACACCAACTTCAGCTTTCTCGACGGGGCTTCGCATGCTGCCGAGCTGGTGAAACGGGCCGCCGAGCTGGGGTACACAGCTCTCGGGGTGACCGATCACGACGGCTTTCGTGGTGCGGTGAAGGTGCACCAGGCCGCCCGCTCTCTCGACATGCCGGTTGTCTACGGCACGGAGGTGGGCCTGCCGGTGATTGATCCTCCCTCGGGGAAAGTCGGAGAGCGAAGCAAGCCGAAGGGGGTCCGGGGGAGTGAGGCCGAGCCGAATCCACCTCGGCGGGGTCGGATTCGACGGATGCACGGGTCGAAGCCGGTGACGAAGGACCCCACCCATCATCTCGTGCTGCTGGCTCCCGATCCGGCGGGATACCGCGCCATCAGCCGGTTCGTGACACGGGGGCAGTACCGGGGGGAGAAGGATCGGCCCGTGTACGGCTATGCGGAGCTCGAGGAGGCGTCCCGCCACGGTGACCTCGTAGCCCTCACCGGTTGCTGGCAAGGTGAGGTGCCGCGGGCTGCCCAGAGGGGTGATCTGCCGGGAGCGATCGCCGCCGCCTCGAGGCTCCGCGACCTCTTCCCCGGCCGCCTCTATGTGGAGTTGTGGCATCACGGCATGCCGGAGGACGACCTGCGCAACGACGTTCTCGTCGAGGTGGCATCCCGGACGGGTCTGCCGACGATCGCCACCAACAACGTCCACTACGCCCACCGCCATGACGCCGATCTGTCAGAGGTACTGGCGGCGGTTGCCGGGAGGCGTGACCTCGATGTCGCCGACGGGTTCCGGCCGGCAACCGACGAGAGACATCTCCGCAGCCCCGAGGAGATGGCGGTGCGTTTCGCCCGCTACCCGGGGGCGGTGGAGCGAGCGGCGGTGCTGGGGACGGCGCTGGCGTTCGACCTCGATCTGCTCGCTCCACAGCTACCCGACTTTCCCATGCCTGGTGCGTTCACCACCGAGGACGAGTATCTGCGTCATCTGGTACTCGAGGGAGCACGGACGGTCTATCCCGGTATGGGGGACGATGGGATCGACCCCCAGGCGCGGGTGCGTCTCGAACACGAGCTGTCGGTGATCGAGGAGCTCGGGTTCGCCGGGTTCTTTCTCGTGGCGTGGGACATCGTTGCCTTCGCACGCTCACAGGACATCTACTGCCAGATCCGCGGCTCGGGCGCCGATTCGGCGGTGTGCCGCTGTATCGGTCTCACCCGCGTCGATCCGATCCGTCTGAACCTTCCGTTCGAGCGGTTTCTCTCCGAGGAGCGGGGCAGACCCCCCGACATCGACATCGATTTCGAAGCGGAGCGCCGGGAGGAGGTCATCCAGTACTGCTACCGCCGCTACGGGAGAGAGCGGGCGGCGATGGTGGCCAACGTCATCACCTATCGGGCACGTTCCGTGCTGCAGGACGTGGGCAAGGCCTTCGGGCTCACCCAGGCGCAAGTGAATGCCCTCACCAAGTACCTCGACACGCGGAGCCCGCAGGCCATCGCCACCCAGGTGGATCTCCCCGCCGGTCTGACGTCCGAGCTGATCTACGACGTCTGCAGCCGGCTCGATGGTTTCCCCCGTCACCTGGGGATCCACTCCGGGGGAATGGTGGTTGCGCAGCGCCCCCTGTGGGAGGTGGTCCCGATGGAATGGGGGAGGATGGAGGATCGGTCGGTGCTGCAGTGGGACAAGGACGACTGCGCCACCATGGGGATCGTCAAATTCGATCTTCTCGCCCTCGGGGCCATGAACGGTCTCCATCTCTCCGTGGATGCGATCCGCAGGATCCATGGCGTGGACATCGACCTCGCCACCATCCCCCAGGAGCCGGTGATCTACGACATGCTCACCAGGGCAGACACGGTGGGGGTGTTCCAGGTGGAGTCGCGGGCCCAGATGGCGACCTTGCCCCGCATGAAGCCGAAGACCTTCTACGACCTCGCCATCGAGGTGGCGCTGATCCGGCCCGGACCCATCCAGGGTCATTCCGTGCATCCGTTCCTGCGGCGTCGCAACGGTGAGGAGCCGGTGCGGTATCCCCACCCGCTCGCCGAGCCGATCCTGAAGAAGACGATGGGGGTGCCTGTCTTCCAGGAGCAGCTGATGGAGCTCGCCAGGGTGTGTGCCGGTTTCTCCGCCGGGCAATCCGACCGGTTGCGGCAGGCAATGACGCACAAGCGCTCGGACGAGGCCATGGCGACGCTCCGCGAAGAGGTCTACGACGGCATGGCGAGCAACGGGATCATCGGCCCGGCTGCCGACGAGATCTGGGAGAAGCTGCAGGGTTTTGCCTCGTTTGGCTTCCCAGAGTCCCATTCGGTGTCGTTCGCCTACATCGTGTACGCCTCGTCGTGGCTGAAGTACCACTGGCCTGCCGAGTTCTTCATGGGGTTGCTCAATGCCCAGCCGATGGGCTTCTACACCCCCAACTCTCTCGTTCAGGACGCAGCCCACCACGGTGTGGTCGTATTGCCTCCGGACATCAACGCCTCCGAGTTCGACTGCACCATCGAGCTCAACGACGCAGGGGAGGACGACGTCACCGAGTATCTCGGGATGCGATGGCGGCGTGGGCAGGGAGCGGTGGACGATCCGGTGCGATCGCCGGTGGCGCTGCGGATCGGTCTGCGCTACGTACGAAATCTGGGCGACGCCGAGATCACCCGCATCGAGGCGGCGCGCCAGGTGGGAGGCCTCTTCGAGTCCGCCGAGGATCTTGCCCAGCGCACCGGGTTGCCACTCGATGGCCTCGAGGCGCTGGCTGCGGCCGGTGCGATGGAGTCGATAGGGCTGGGGCGCCGTGCGGGCATCTGGGCGGCGGGGGCGCTCGCCGGAATGGGCCCGGACCGGCTGCCGCTGGCATCGGGGACCTCGGCACCCGGTCTGCGGTCCATGTCCCGGCCCGAGGCGGTGCAGGCCGATCTGTGGTCGACGGGCATCTCGGTGACCCATCCCGTCGTCTTCATGCGCGACCGTCTCGACGCATCGGGTTGTATGCGCATCGTCGATGCGCTCAACCTGCACAAACACGGCACCCGGGCACGAGTCGGTGGCATCATCACTCACCGGCAACGTCCCGGCACTGCCCGGGGGGTACGGTTCCTGAATCTCGAGGACGAGACAGGTCTGCTCAACGTGGTGGTCCTGCCCCAGGTGTGGGAGGCGCACTACGAGATCGCTCGCAAGGCGATCGGCGTGGTCATCGGCGGGGTGCTGGAGTTCCGTGATGGCGTCACGAACCTGGTTGCCCACCGTTTCGAGCACTGGCCCGTCGACGGTATCTCCAGCCGCGACTTCCGTTGATCCCCCGGCCCTCCTTCGACAGATGCCCCCGTAACGGCCCGAGGTCGTAGGATCGTGAGATCGCGGCGAAGGAGCGTGGCGCAGTGGTCATGGCGGCAGAGTTCACGACGACGACGGTCCTTGCATGGGGGCTCGCGGCGGTCGCCGTGGGATTCGTGCTCGGTTGGATGTTCCGTCCGTGGCTCGTTGGCGAGCGGCTACGTGACGAATACGAGAGCAAGCTGGCCGAGAGCGCCACAGACCTGGCCGACACGAGAGCCCGGTTGTCCGACACCGATTCACGTCTGAAGACCGCAACAACGGATCTGGAGGCGGCGCAGGCCGGCATCGTCCGTCTCGAATCGGACCTCCGCACCGCATCGACCAAGGCTTCCGATCTGGAGACCGCGTTGGAGAACGAGCGCATGGAGAAGGAGGTCGAGATCGAGAAGCTCACCGCCGAGGTGGCGAAACTCGCACCGCTCCAATCCAAGGTTGCAGAGTTGGAGGGAGACCGTGGAGCGTTCGAGAGCGCCCGTGCCGACGTTGCACGCCTCGAGGGAGAGCTTGCGGCGGCATCTGCCCGCGCCCGCGACTTGGAAGGCTCGCTCTCCGCCTTGCGCAGCGAGAAGGACGCAGAGATCTCCCGGCTCGCCGCAACCGCTGCCACTGCCGCTGCTCCTGCCGGGGTCACCGTCGTCGAGCCGGCAAGAGACCCCGCTCCGGAACCGCAGGAGGCGAGCGCAGGGGAGACGGTGAAGGCGCCGCGCACCGCCTCCCCCGAACGAGAGGCTGCGATGGGCCGGGTGGTGGAGATCGCCGCTCGTACAAGAGGTGGCGAGCCCCGGGTGGAGGACAACCTCAAACGGATCCGCGGCATCGGGCCGAAGATCGCAGCGATGCTCTACGGGATGGAGATCACCAGCTTCCGGCAGATCGCCAGGTTCGAGCGGGATGACATCGCCAGCGTCGCCGCCGCCCTCGATTCGTTCCCCGATCGCATCGAGCGGGACGATTGGATGTCCTCGGCGGCCCGGCTTCACGAGGAGAAATACGGCGAGCCCGCCTGAGTGCCCTGTTCGCCCGCTCGATGCGGTCGTCGCGCCGTGGGGTGGGGCCCTCGTCTCCCGGCGACGGATCTGGTCGTGCGGCCTCAGCCGTCCTTCAGCACGTCGCCGATGATGCCGAGGGCGACGTCGATGTCGCCGCTCGAAACATGGAGGTTGGTGACGGCTCGGATCGACGTTGCACTGAGTGGCAGCATGCGCACCCCGCCGGCCGAGCAGCGTTCGGCGAAGGTGTTGGCCCCCATGGCGGTGACGTCGAAGTAGACCATGTTGGTGGACACGGCATCGAGGTCGACCTCGATGCCCGGCGTCTCGGCGAGCCCTGCGGCGAGGCGAGCCGCATTGGCGTGGTCTTCGCCGAGCCGATCGATGTTGTGTTTCACGGCAAAGAGAGCGCCGGCCGCCATCATCCCCGCCTGGCGGAATCCGCCACCGAACATCTGCTTGAACCGACGGGCTCGGGCGACCAGGTCTCCGTCGCCGACGAGCGCAGATCCCATCGGGGCCCCGAGACCCTTCGAGAAGCAGACGCTGACGGTGTCGTAGCCGTCGGCCAGATCCGACAGTGACTCGCCGCTCGCCACCGCTGCATTCCACAATCGGGCGCCGTCCATGTGGGTCGTGAGGCCCAGCCGGTGCGCCGTTGCGGCCACCTCGTCGAGGCCCGCCCGGGGCCAGACGGCGCCGCCTGCGGCGTTGTGCGTGTTCTCGGTGCACAGCAGGGTCACGGGCTGGAAGAGCGACGGGGGTAGCGAAGCCGGGATCTCCGGCACCGCACGGCGCACCGCATCGGGGCTGAAGACGCCCCGGTCGCTCGGCAGGAACTGCATCGTGACACCGGAGAGCGCATAGGGAGCGCCGAGCTCATGAATGTGGATGTGGGCATCGTCGGACGCCAGCACGATGTCGCCGGGCTCGGTGTGAGTGCGGAGCGCCACCTGATTCGACATCGTGCCGGTCGGAACGTACATGGCATCGTCCTTGCCGAGGAGATCGGCAACCGTGGCCTCGAGGGCGAGCACGGTGGGGTCGTCGTGGTAGACGTCGTCGCCAACGTCGGCGTCGGCGATGGCCCGCCGCATGTCGGGCGTCGGGCGGGTCACGGTATCGGAGCGGAGGTCGATCATCCGGCGATGCTATCGCCTGGCCGTCAGGGGCGAGCCGTTGCGCGGAACGTCGTGAGCGCTGTGATGAAGCCGGGCTCGTCCTCGCCTGCGTCGAAGAATCGCCACGTCTGGCCCGCGGCGGTGATCGCATGCAGCGGGCTGTCCATCACATGCTCAGCCTGCGTAATTCGACGAGGCGCGGAAGGTCTCTTCGATGTGGACGTTGACGAGTGCCGGCTTCCCCGAGTCGGCGGCTCGTTGCAGGGCGGGACCCAGCTCTGCAGCCGTGGTCACGAGCTCGCCGTGGCCGCCCAGGGCGCTCACGACGTCGTGGTAGGGGCGGCGACCGAGATCCGACGCCACCACTCGTTCGGGGTAGAACATGCGGTGGAAGTTCTTGATGTTGTTCCACACCCCGTCATTGCCGACGACGCCGATGACGGGGAGGCCGTGCCGGACGTAGCTGTCGAACTCGAAGCCGTTGAACCCGAAACCGCCGTCACCGAACACGATGCCGACTCGCTTCTCAGGGTGCACGACCGCGGCAGCGAGGGCGAAGCCGGGACCCGTGCCGAGTGTCCCGGCCGGTCCCGGTTCGAGCACGTGACCCGGTGTGGCTACCTGGAGCCACTTGGCCGTCGTGGCGACGATGTCGCCGCCGTCGACGGCGACGATGCTGTCCGGGCCGAAGAACTCGCCCACCTCTCTGCCGAAGAGCTCGGGTTGTACGAGGCCGTCGCCGCCGGCTGCAGCCTGTTTGGCAGCTTCTCGCCGCTCCGACTCCACCCGCTGGATGTCGGCCGTCCACGGCCGGTCCCCGGCGGGGGTGAAGACGGCGGCGTGGGCGGACAGCTGGCGGAGAAAGCGCCCTGGGTTGGCGATCACGGCGTGGTGGG
Source organism: Acidimicrobiia bacterium (assembly GCA_965216945.1). Lineage (GTDB taxonomy): Bacteria > Actinomycetota > Acidimicrobiia > Spongiisociales > UBA5794 > DATHZQ01. The sequence continues at coordinate 3,360,381 of CBDCGU010000003.1, forward strand.
CCGGGCGGTTCCACCCGAGCTTGGTCGGCTCGGCGTCGATCTGGATGACAGTGGCCTCGGGGTTGATCTTCTGGCCGTAGCCGGTGCGGAAGTCCCAGTCGACGCCGAGGGCGACGACCACGTCGGCTCCGGCGAATGCGTGGCTGCGACCGCGGACGCCGAGGAGGGCATGGTCGTGGGGGAGGGCGCCCCGGGCACCGGCGTTGGTGAACACCGGGGCGTGTAGCGCCTCGGCGACCGCCAGCAGGGCCGCCGCACCGTCGCCGCGGATGCCGCTCCCCGCAAAGAGCACGGGTCGCTCACTCCCGGCGAGAACGTGAGCCACGAACTCGACGGCTGCCGGGTCGGCGCCGACCGGTTCGGTGGCGCGATAGCCCTCGGGCAGCGGTGTGTCCTCGTCGACGAGCCCAGTCTGCACGTCGAGCGGCACGTCGAGGAAGACGGGGCCACCCCGGCCGCTGAACGCATGGCGGGCTGCGATGGCGATGTAGTCCGCCAGGCGAGCGGTCTCCCAGGCGGTCGTCGCCAGCTTCGTGATGGTGCGGAAGAGCGGTGGGTGGTCCATCTCCTGGAGCCCGCCGGCCAGCTCCTGACGGACGAGATGGCGCCCGCCGAGAACGAGCATCGGGGTGTGGGACATGTAGGCGTTCATCACCGCCGTGACCGTGTTGGTGACGCCCGGTGCCGCCGTCACCGCGGCGACGCCCAGTCGTCCCGTGAGCCGGGTGTACGCCTCGGCGGCGTGACCCGCCGACTCCTCGTGCCGGACGTCGACGATGCGAATGCCCTCCTCGACACATCCGTCCAGGATGGGAACGATGTGCCCGCCGGTGAGGGTGAACAGTGCGTCGACGCCCTCGGCCCTGAGTGCCTTGGCGATCAATCGACCGCCGTGGATCTTTCCCATCTCATCCTCGTTCGTCGGTGGCTGCGGCAGCGGATGCTATCGGTTCTCGTTGTCGGGCCCGTGTGTGAAGTGGCGCGGCTGGAGAAGAGCCGCAAGCTCACCCATCGGTGGCTCCACCGACTCCCAGCTGCGCCCCAGCATCAGCTCCACGATCGCAACCGTTGCGGTCTTCATCTGCACCGATGCTCCCGTGAGGGCGAACACCACCCCGCCCCACGTGGGCTGATGACCCACGATCATCAGCCGATCCACCGATTCCGCGGCCCCGGCGACCACGGCCAGCGTGCCTTCCACAGAGGTCCCGTAGAGATCCGGCTCGACCTCGACCGGCGTTCCCCAGGCCCCGGCCTCGGCGGCGAGCTCGGCCGTGTGACGGGCCCGCACCGCCGACGAGGTGATCGTGAGCTCGGGAACCTCGTCGATCTCGGTGAGCAGTCTGCCCATGCGCCGCGCCGCCTTCGTTCCGCGCCGGTTGAGCGGGCGGTCGTGATCCAGGCTGACGCCCGCCGACCAGTCGGACTTGGCGTGCCGCATCACGAGCAATCGCTTCATGGCGCCGACCTTAGAGCGTCCCCATCGACGCAGGCGCTGATCGCACGCCAGACCGCGGCCGAACGCATCGGCCCGCACCCGGCCCGCCGAACGCGCCGGCCGCCGCCGGCCAATGCGAACGCCATCCCGCATGGCGCCGCGACGGAGCAGGGCACGATCAGCCGCATCCGGCGGCTGGGACCGGGGGCAAGGCGGGGCCCGGGGCCTGCCGCTCGCCGCCGCATCGTGGCGGGGGCCGGCTCAGTTCGTTCCGGCTTCCTCGGGCGTGGGTTCTCTGGCCCCTGTCATGATCGCAACGGCGTCCGACATGGTGTGCGTATCCGGCGACACCACGGCAACCCGACGTCCAAGGCGGTGGATGTGGATGCGGTCGGAGACCTCGAACACGTGAGGCATGTTGTGGCTGATGAGGATGATGGGTAGGCCGCGATCGCGTACGTCCTTGATGAGATCGAGGACCCGGCGCGATTCCTTGACGCCGAGGGCCGCGGTCGGCTCGTCCATGATCACCACCTTCGTGGCGAATGCGGCCGCCCGGGCGACCGCCACTCCTTGGCGCTGGCCCCCGGACAGCGTCTCGACGGCCTGTCCGATGTCCTGGATCGTGAGCAGCCCGAGCTCGCCGAGCTGCTTTCGGGCATGCGCTTCCATCGCAGATCGGTCCAGGAGCCGGAACAGGGACCCCAAGATCCCAGGCTTGCGTCGTTCCCGCCCCAGGTACATGTTCTGGGCGATGTCGAGACCAGGCGACACCGCAAGGTTCTGGTAGACCGTCTCGATTCCGCGAGCGCGTGCGTCGAGCGGGCTCTTGAACTGGACGGGTTCGCCGTCGAGGAGCATCTCCCCGCTGTCGGGGATGTACGCACCGCAGAGGCATTTGATGAGCGACGACTTGCCGGCGCCGTTGTCCCCGATGACGGCGAGGATCTCGCCGGGCAGCAGCTCGAAGTCGGCGTTCTCTATGGCGGTGACGTGCCCGAATCGCTTGGTGAGTCGGCGCCCCTCGAGCACGGGGGTCACTGTGGTAGTCGTCATGTCGCCACCTTCCTGATCCACTGGTCGAGCCCAACGGCGACGAGGACGAGAACCCCGACTGCGAAGACTCGCCAGAGTGGCTCGAAGCCGAGTTGAGAGAGCCCGCTGTCGAAGACGCCGACGATGAGCGCACCGATGAGCGTACCGACGACGCGACCTCGTCCGCCGAACAGGCTGGTGCCGCCGATGACCACCGCCGTGATGCTCTCGAGGTTGGCGTTGACGATCGGAATCGGGCTCACCGCTCCGATGCGCCCGATCCACAGCCACCCTGCAATCCCGCACAACAGGCCGCCCACGGCGTACACCGACACGAGTACACGGTCGGTGCGGATGCCCACGAGGCGGGCGGTCTCGGGTTCGTCCCCGGTTGCGTACACATGCTCGCCCCAAGCGGTGCGTTGCAGCACGTACGTGAAGAACGCGTAGAGGACCAGCATGAACAGCGCCCCGTACGTGATGCGGAACCCGGACACGGGCTCCCAGACGTTGCCGAACCACAGCAGGATGTTGGCCTCGGCGACCACGTCGGCGTTGCGGATCGTTGCGTTGTCGGAGAACCACTGTGCGAGTGCGCCGAAGACGCTCAGCGTTCCCAGCGTGGCGATGAACGGCGGCAGCTTGAGACGGGTGACCAGCAGCCCGTTGCCGTAGCCGCATGCCAGCCCGAGAGCGATTCCGAGTAGGAGCCCGAGCAGAGGGTTCCAGCCCCACGTGACCGCCAGCTTCCCCATGGTGACCGAGCTGAAGAGCGTGATGGCACCAACCGACAAATCGATACCCGCCGTGAGGATCACGAGAGTCTGGGCGATACCCAAAGTCCCGATGATCATCACCTGGGCGAGAATCGTCGACACATTGGTGGCGGTGAGGAATCTGTCACCGACGATGCTGAAGAACAGGAATGCGAGCAGCAGCACCGCGGATGGGCTCGCCAGCGGGCGGCTGTGAAGGAATCGTTGAAGCCGATCGATGGGGGACCGGCCCTGCTCGAAGACGGCGAAATCTCCTCCGGTGGAGCCGGCGATTCCCTCAGCTGCGGCTAATTGGTCCGTTGAACGTCTCTCCGTATTCTCGACTCTCGGTTCATCAGCCATCGCCGCTCTCGCTTTCCGTTGACTCCGGCTTCGTGGTCTCCGGTGGGTGCGGGCCCTGTCGGGACCGCACCCACGTCCGGGTCAGGTGTGTGCCGTGTTGCCGGCTAGCCCCAGCAGTTGTCCAAGCCCCACTCGCTCGTCTGGGACTCGATCCCATCCACCGGGCCATCGGTGATCAACTCGACACCGGTGTTGAAGAAGTCGATACCCGGCGAGTTTGGCGGGATCTCACCGGTGGCGATCGCCTCGACTCCGAGCGACGCCATCAGGAGGGGGAACTGCATCGACGTGGCGCCGATGTTGCCATCGGCGACGTCGCTCACCCCGGTGCAAGATCCGTCAACCGACACGATCAACGCCTCGATACCCGCCGCGTCGAGGGCCAGCTTGGCGCCTGCGGCGGCCGGCTCGTTGAGCGTGTACACCACGTTGATTCCGGGATCGAGCGCAATGAGTCGTTCCATGGCGCTGCGCCCGCCCTCTTCGTTGCCGTCAGTGACGTCTTGTCCCACGATCCTGGGGTCGGTCTCGTCACCCCACTGGTTCGGATCTCCAATGTCGATTCCGAACCCGGTGAGGAATCCCTGGTTGCGCAGGACACCAACGGTTGGCTGGCTCTCGTTGATGTTCAGGAGTGCGATCTTTGCGCTGTCGGGATCGGCGATCGTCGCGGCCGCCCATTGTCCGATCAGTTCGCCGGCACGGAAGTTGTCCGTGGCAAACGTGGCGTCGGCGGCGTCGATCGGATCGAGCGGGGTGTCGAGTGCGATCACCACGAGACCCGCCTCGCGGGCCCGCTCGACAGTGGGCACGATGGCGACCGTGTCGGCCGGGGTGATCATGAACCCCGCAGCTCCGACGGCGATCAAGTCCTCGATGGCAGACACCTGCGACGCATTGTCCTCATCGCCCTCTCCGGCGAAGGCTCGCAACTCGACTCCCTGCTCGGCCGCTGCAGCTTCCGCACCCTCACGCATCTTGACGAAGAACGGGTTGGTTTCGTTCTTCGTGATGAGACCAACGATCACATCACCGCCTGCGGGTGCCTCGCCTGCGTCCGATTCGCCTGCGTCTGATTCGGCGGCGGTGGTCTCCGACGTATCGTCGTCACCGCCACATGCCGCCGCCGCGAGCGCCAGCGCCGCGATCATCAACCCCATCCACAACCAACGTCGTGTCATCGGTTCTCTCCTCTGTGTTCTGGAAGCGACGACACGGAAGGACCTGCGTCGTCTGCCGCCAAAGAGCTTATGAACAACATATCGCAAACTTTTGTCTGCTGTCAATCAGAACTGGCGAAGTGCGTTGAGGGTGGCCTCGAAGGCGCGTAGAGGCTCGGTGACATCGATGTCGGAGCGGGGTTCGATCGAGCGCCCCGCGGGTGGGTCGGGCAGATCGCTTCCGATCCCCCGTGCGGCGAGGCGAGCGGCGCCGCGGACGGTCAGGTGGGCGTCCGCCGTCACCGTGAGGGCGAGTCCGAGAACCGTTGCGAGCGTCTCGACCCATTGCGTATGGCGCACTGCTCCGCCCGACATGGTGGCGACGGACACGTCGGTGAGATCCATGAGCGCCTTGGCACGAAGGCCGAGATAGAAGGCGACACCACGCACTGCACTGCGTGCCAGTGCAGCCCGGTCGTGGACGAGGGTGAGGCCGCTCCACGCTCCACCCCCGAAGCTCCCATGTGAGGGCTCTCGCTCGCGGCTCAGAAAAGGAAGGAATGTGGGATCCTCGTCGTGCCCGGTCAGGACGGCGTCCGCCGTGGCGTACATCTGCTCCCAGTCGTAGCCCACGATGTCTCGTACCCACCTGAGGGCAAGCCCTACGTTGGCCACGGCCGCCATGGCGTACCACGAGGTCGTATGCGATGCGGAGCGGTACTGGTGCACACCCGGTCCGAGTCGTCCGGCGGCCGGCGCCGCGATGGGAGTCATCACCTGGCCACCAGTCCCGGTGTTGATGAGCGCAACCCCCGGCTCTTCGATCCCGGCACCCAGCAGGGCAGCAGGTGCGTCACCGGCCCCGGTGACCACGGAAGCACCCGCCGCCAGATTCAGGTCCTCTGCGACGGCACGATCCACGGCACCGACGACGCTGCTCGAAGCACGGATGTGCGGAAGCAGGTCGCGGTCCACGCCGAGGGCCGCACATACGGCGTCGCTCCAATCGTCTGCGGCGATGTCGTACAGGAGCGTCGCCGATGCATCGCTGGGATCGGTGACGGCATCGCCTTGGCACAGTTGCATGCGGAGCCAATCCTTGGGCTGTACGACCCTGTGGGCATTCCGCAGCGTCGTGGGCTCCGTTCGAGCCATCCACGCCAGAATCGGCCCGGCCATTCCCGGCACGATCGGATTTCCCAGCACGCCTCTGTGCTCTTCATCGAATCGGGCGACTTCGTTCAGGACTCCCGCTGCGCGCTGATCCGGCCACAGGACCGCATCGCGCACGGGCCGGCCCTGGCCGTCGATCAGTACGACGCCGTGCATTTGCCCGGCGACACCGATGGATGTCACCTCCGGTCCATGCGAGGCCGTGACCCGGCGCACGACGCGTCGACACACGTTCCACCACACCTTCGGATCGAAATCTGCTCCAGCCGCGGTCGATACCGGCGTGTCGTAGGGCTCCTCGGCTGCCATCACCGATGCGCCGTCGTCGTCGAAGATCGCGGCTTTGAGTGTTCCCGTTCCCAAATCGATCCCGAGATACACAACCAGCCTCGCGCCGCAAACGACTCCGAAACCTCCCCACTTTTGTTGGGATAGGTCTCTCTTATGCTCCATAATACTCAGAAGTCGAGCTTCGAGGTGCAGCAGCATGAATGCCAGCGCGATTGAGCGTGACCCCGCCGACGGGCTCGTGCTGCGGCTCGTCCGACAGGACGGGTCACATACGAGGGCGAGCCTCGGCGCAGCGACGGGATGGGCGCGGTCGACGGTGACCCGACGAGTGGATGCACTTCTCGAATCTGGGCTTCTCGTCCTCGGCGGCGAGGCCAGCTCGACTGGAGGTCGCCCGCCGGAGCAGTTTCGCTTCAACCAGAACGCCGGATCACTCGTCGTCGCCGATCTCGGAATCACGCATTCTCGGATTGCTCTCGTCGACCTCCTCGGTCACCCTCTCGAACCGCCCATCGATCTCGAGATCGATCTCACTACGGGTCCTGTCGAGACCCTCCCGCTGATCCAGCACACGATTGCAAGCCTCATGCAGCGAGCAGACTCCGCGCCGCTGGCAATCGGTATGGGGCTGCCGGCCCCCATCGATGCCAAGACTGGCCGGCCGGTCGACCCACCCATTCTCTCGACCTGGAACCGTTTTCCCCTCGCCGAAACGATTCGATCCGAGTCCTCGACCGCAACGTATGTGGAAAAGGACGTCAACCTGATGGCGGTGGGTGAGCACCGCCGCCACTGGCCGCGAGCCCGTGCGCTCGTCTTCGTGAAAGTCGGCACCGGCATCGGCTCCGGCATCGTCCTCGGCGGCCGCCTGTATCGAGGCGTCGACGGCGCCGCCGGCGACATCGGGCACATCCAACTGGATGGTTTCGGCGACCGTCTCTGCCAGTGCGGGCGAAACGGTTGCCTCGAGGCCGTGGCAGGTGGTGCGGCGCTTGCGGCTCAGATCTCGGCCTTGGGTCGGCGGGCGGAGACCGCGAGGGCGGTCGCATCGCTCGTCCATGGCGGAGATCCGGAGGCAAAGTCAATGGTTCGATCCGCCGGACGCCACATCGGCGCCGTGCTCGCCGGTGTCGTGAGCTTCGCCAATCCGGATGTGATCGTGCTCGGGGGAGACCTCGGGATCGAGCCCCTCATTCTCACCTCCGTGAGGGCGGAGGTGCACAGTCGACCACTTGCCCTCGCCAGCCGCCGGCTCGTCGTCGAGCCGAGTCAGCTCGGCGCCAACGCAGGCATCGTGGGCGCTGCCGAATTGGTCGTTGACCGCCTCTGGCCGTCGCTCCCGGCCGCATAGAGTTCCCTTGGCGGCAACAATCGACGCAGCCGCAGGACGATGGCATCACATGAGGAACGCGACTCGCTCACCGATCGGCGCTCACACGTTCATCTGGTCCCCGCGTTGGGATCGCACTGGAGCTCGCCATGCGGCGGCCCAGGCGGCCGCTGCCGGATACGATCTCATCGAGATCCCCCTCCTCGATCCCTCGGTCGTCGATCCCGGCGACACCATCCGGCTGCTCGAGGATCTCGGGCTCAGCTGTACCTGCTCGCTCGGCCTGCCTGCGGCCGCCCATCTCCCCGCCGCGCCACAGCAGGCCCTCGCATTCCTCACCCAGGCCATCCGCGTGGCGGCCGAGCTCGGTTCGCCGTGGCTCACCGGCGCCCTCTACGCCAACATCGGCACTCTCACCGGGTCGGAACCCACCGACGAGGAGCTGGACGCCGTCGCTCGCATACTCCACGTGGTGGCGGCCCGCGCCGCGGATTGTGGAGTCAAGCTCGGGCTCGAGCTGATCAACCGGTACGAGACCTACATCCTCAACACGACCGACCAAGCCGTCGCCCTGATCGACCGGATCGACGCACCCAACGTGTACGCCCATCTCGATACCTACCACATGAACATCGAGCAACCGTCATTCACCGATGCGATCCGTGAGCTGGGTCCCCGGCTGGGCTACATCCACCTCGCCGACTCGCACCGTGGAACGATCGGCGAAGGCCACGTGCCCTTCGACGAGATCTTCGAGACCCTCGCAATCCTCGGCTACGACGGGCCCCTCATCATCGAGGCCTTCCACAACGCCGATCCCGCCATCCGGGCGATCACCGCGACGTGGAACGACTACAGCCTCGACCCTCAGCAGTTCGCCGTCGCAAGCCTCGAGCGCGTCGCCGCATTGCGAGACGAGAATCTCAGTTGATGCCGTGCGCTCTCATGCCGGCGAACGGCACGCGTCGTCCATGTGGCCACACGTGGCGGCTCGCACCTTCGTCTGCTCGGTACGCTGTTCACCGCTGTGGCAGGTGACTCATGATTCGCTACATCACCGATCTCGCGGGCGTCACGGCAGTCGATCTCGAGGGCCCTTTCTTCGTCGGCTGGCCGAACCCTCCCGACGCGGAGACGCACCTTCGGCTCCTCCAAGGAAGCGATCACGTCGTGCTGGCGATTCACGAGGGCGACGATCGCGTTGTCGGCTTCACGACGGCCATCACCGACGGTGTCCTCGCGGCGTTCATTCCCCTGCTCGAGGTCGTACCCGATTACCAGGGCCGGGGAATCGGCAGCGAGCTCATCCGGCGCCTCATCGACATCATCGGACCGATCTACGCGGTCGACGCCATCTGCGATCCCGAGTTGCAGCCGTTCTACCGACACCTCGGGTTGACCCCTGCGGCAGGAGTGATGCTGCGCAACTACACCCGGCAGGGCGGCCGGGACTGATGGCCCTCGACCCCGCACCGCGGGCGGTGGTGCGCATGGAGCGCATGGTGGGCGACGAGTTGCGCCGCGGCGAGACGGTGCAGCAGGCGCTGCCGGTGTGGATAGGAGGTACCTACGTCCCGTTCCTCGGGACGATCGTCGTCGCAGCCGCCCTCTCTGCCGGCATGGCGTCCGCGATCGGGCTGAACGGATTGATCGTCACCGGCCTCGGCGCCGCCATCGGGGCCGTCGTCGGCCGTGCCCTCGCCAAGCGCGGCGCCCGAGATCATCCCTTTGAAGCGGATGCCCTGCAGGTCTACATCGGTGTCACGCGACAGCGTGTGTTGATCTACGAGCCGCAGAGCCTCGGCAAGCCGGGTCGACTCCTCGACTCCTTCCCACTGGGGCGAGTGGGAAGTGTCGAGTTCGTGAAAGGAAACTTCCTTCGCCCGTCGCGGCTGCTGTTCTTCGCACCCGACGGTGAGCACGTGTACGAGTTTCCCGGCCTGTGGAACCCAGAAGGTCTCCTCCACGCGCTGCAGTGATGCCTCACCCGTTGGTGACGGCTCGCCAGCCCCCCGGATGGTCGACGACGAGACCGGTCGCGTCGACCGTCAGCTCCACATCCATACCCCGGCCAATGTACCGGTACGTCGTGTCGCTCAGCCGTTCGTACCGCTGTGCCTGACGGCGCACGGCGTGTTCAGGGAACGACACGAGGGCCGCAACGATCTCAGCAGACTCGCCGACGTCCAAAGCCAATCGGTTGATGGCGATGACGGTGGTCGCCGGTGTCCACGCCAGGTCGATGTCCGTCGCGCCGAAGAGATCCAGGATGGGCTCCTCGCCGACGCTCCAGGTGCCGTTCCGATCGCAATGCAGGGCCAGGCGCCTGTCATTGTCGGGACCCTGGACGTGCGCTCCCACCGTGTGGGTGCGCCAGGCCCTGCCGGTGAGCACGCTGAAGCGAATCTCGTACGGCGCCCCGTCGAGCGCGAGCAAGGTCGTCCCTGCGATCCGGTTCCCGTCTGCGGTCGTGTCGACCACCGTTCGTTCCGCACCGTGACCCGAGATGGGTTGCCACAGGATTCCCGCCATCGCCGAGAGGTTACCCAGGGCGGATAGCATGACGGCTCGACACGACTGAATGTGACAGAACGAAGGAGACTGCGATGGCGATGCCCCCCAAGCTGGCTGAAACATTCAATGGTCAGATCACGCTCGAGTTCTCCTCGGCCTACCAGTACCTCGCCACGGCGGCTTGGCTCGAGTCGGAGTCGCTGCCGGGAATGGCGCAGTGGATGCGAATTCAGTCCCAGGAGGAGTGGGACCACGGGATGCGCTTCTACCAGTTCGTCCTCGATCGTGACCGCGCGGTGAAGCTGGGCGAGATTCCAACGCCGCAGCACATCTTCGACAGCCCGTATGCGGCCTTCGAGGCGGCCCTGGCGTCGGAGCAGGCGGTCACCGCCAGCATCAACGAGCTCTATGCGCTGGCCACCGAGCTGCGCGACTACGCCTCGCTTCCCCTGCTCGACTGGTTCGTCAACGAACAGGTCGAGGAGGAAGCGACGGTCACGCAGATCATCGACGATCTCGAGCGGGCCGGCTCGACCGGCCACACGCTGTTGATGCTCGACCGTGAGCTGGGAGCACGTCAACTCACGCAGGAGTGAGGCGGACGCTCACACCTGACGCATAGGCTGGAGCCCGCGAGCCGGCTCCGAGGCGGCTTGCGGGAGGTGCCATCCAAGGTGCTGCTTCGAGAGGACTCGTGACGTGAACGAGGGCATTGTGGAGGTCGATGCGCCGGCGGCGGGTCCGCCCCCGCACAACCTGCCCGTGCTGCTGACCTCGTTCGTCGGCCGGGGCAGGGAAGTGACCGAGGTCGTCCAGCTCCTCGAGACCGGGCGACTCGTCACGGTCACGGGCGTCCCCGGTTCGGGCAAGTCGCGCCTTGCGATCGAAACGGCCCGAGCCCTGGCCGCCCGGTACGAGCATGGGGTGCGCTACGCAAACCTGGCCGCTTGCACTGCAGACGAGCCGACGGCGGAGGCGATCGCCTCGGCACTGCGGCTGTCGACGGTCGCCGGTGCGGTGCCCGTCGCCCTTCCCGGCTCGACGGCGGTGCGCTCGACGCTCGACTCGATTGCGGATTACGCGGCCGATCGTGAGGTGCTCTTGGTGCTCGACGACGCAGAACATGCAGCGTCGTCGGTGGCTCGGCTCGCCGCAGATCTCCTACAGCGGGCGCCGCGGGTACGGGTGCTCATTGCCAGCCGCGTCGCACTCAGCGTCGGCGGAGAGCTCGTGTGGCAGGTGCCGCCGCTCGACGTCCCCGAGCCGGGCGACCCGATCGACGTGATCGCTGCCTCCGATGCGGTGCGGGTGTTCCTCGATCGGGCGAGAGCTGCCGGAGCCAGCCTGCAGCTGGAGCCGGATACGGCGCCTTCCATCGTGCGGATCTGCCGCCGTCTGGAGGGGAATCCGCTGGCTCTGGAGCTCGCTGCAGCCAGGGTCAAGAGCCTGGGTGTCGAAGAGCTCGCGATCCGGCTCAACCAGAGCCTCGAACTGCTGGCCAGTTCCGGGCGGCAAGCGACGGGGCACCATCAAACCTTGCTGGGTGCGATCGAATGGGGTTTCGATCTGCTGTCCCCGCAAGAACAACAGCTCTTCGCCCAGTTGTCGGTCTTTCGCAGCGACTTCCTACTCGAGGGAGCCGAGGCCGTCGGCGCCGTCGATGGCGCCGCCCGCTACGAGGTGATCGACCTCGTCGGTTCGCTCGTCGACAAGTCCATGATCACCGCCGAGGGCGACACCGGGGAACGCCGCTACCGGATCGGAGAGGCGCTGCGTGAGTTTGCGCTCGGCCGTCTCGATGCCGAGGGTCAGATGGCGGATGCTCAGCGCCGCCACGCGCTCTACCACCGCGACTACGTCGCCGCCCGCGCCGAGTCCGTTCGGCAGAGCTTCGACGTCGAGGCACTCGACCAGCTCGACTGGTCACTACCGGATCTCATGGCGGCCATGCAGTTCGTCTATGAGGCGGGCGATGCCGCGACCGCCCACGAGTTCGTCGCCGGGCTCTACCTCTTCTGGTTCATTCGGCGACATCAGGCACCTTCCAGGCTGGCGACGCAGGTCATCGAGATGGAGGGACACGTGCCGCCTGCGATGCGTTCCCGCGCTCTCGTCGGAGTCGGGTTGCTCGACGTCATCGACGATCGTGCTCAGCTCGGAGAAGCCCGTCTGCGTAGCGGCCGGGAGATCGCAGAGAACGCTGGGCTGTCGGAGATCGCAGCCGAAGCCACCATGTACCTCGGCTTCGTGGCGCAGCAAGCCGATCGACCCGCCGAGGCGAGGGCCGAGCTCACCGCTGCCAAGCGCCGGTTCGAAGAGAGCGGCACGGCATGGGGCATGGGCTGGTCGGCGTGGTTCCTCGGTGTCACGGAGATCATGGCCGGGGCACCCGATACTGCGGAGCCGTTCCTCGAGGAAGCCCTCGGCATCTTTCGGGACATCCCGAGTCTGTACGGAGTCGCCAACGCCCTGTCCATGTTGGGTGGGGCCCGGCGGCTCCAGGGGGACGTTCGCAGCGCCATCTCCATGCACAAGGAGAGCCTGGACCTGTTGACGGCAGCTCACGACCGGCTCGGCATCGCATCGGCATCGGCGTCGCTGGGTCTGGCGTACCGCGACGCAGGTGAGCTCGACCTGGCGGTGTTGAACTTCGGCGAGGCCATTCGAATCACCAGGGGCCTCGGCAATCGCGCCTGGCTGGCCGAGCTGCTCTACCTCCAGGGGGAGAGCGAGTTGAGCGCCGGCGAGATGGAGGATGCGAAAGACTCACTCGACGAAGCGCTCGCCGTGGCCGCCGACGCCGATGACGACCAGGCGCGTGGTGCCGCAAAGGCTGCCTTGACCAGTCTGGCCTGGTGGTCGCTGCGCTGCGGCTACCTGGAGCGAGCCGTGACCCTCTTCGCCACCGTCGAAGGACTGGAGAGCGTGCCCCGCACGGACCTGGTGATGGCCGAGGCGGCCGATCCGGAGCCGGCGCTCATCGATGCGAGAGCCCGGCTCGGCGGGCAGGTCTACGACAGCTTGCGGGCCGGCGGTCGGTCGATGTCGCTCGCCGAGGCGATCGATTACGCCAGGGAGCCGATCGGTGAGGAACCCACGTTCGGGTTGCCCAGGGCGCTGACGCTCGAGGAGTTGGAGCTCGGGGAGCGGGTGAGTGCAGAGCTGGCGACGGTCGGAGATCGTCGCGAGGTACGGGTCGCCGGGCTCCGGCTGGCAGGACGGCGCCGCCGCCCGTCGGGAGAGAAGGCGGCGCTGCCCCGGGATCTACGCGCCAGCGGGCGATTCTGGCTGTTGATGGGGTTGGTCACCGTGCTCGTGTGGCTGTCGCTGTACGCCTTTCCCGGGTCCCGCGAGTGGTGGGAGATGCGGGACCTCACCGTCAACAAGTGGTTTGCCGCACAGCGAACCGACTCGCTGACCGCCGTGATGGATGCGATCCATGCGCTCGGCTCTGTGTGGTTCTTCCGCCCGCTGCGATGGGCGATGTTGCTGGCGCTCATCTTCTTCAAGCGGTGGCGACACTTCTTCGCTGCGATCCTCGTGATCGTGCTGGTCGAGATCATCATCGGGGCGATGGCCTCGAGCATCGGACGGCCCAGGCCATTCGTCGAGATCTTGGCGCCGTGGCGGGGCTTCTCCCATCCCTCCGCCCCGGTGGCCTCGGTGGCCGCTACCTTTGCCGTGATCGGGCTGGCGCTGGTGCCACGGGGCGTGTGGCGGAACCGGTGGGCGATCTGGAGCGGAGTGGTGCTCCTGGCGCTCATCATCGCAAGGACCTACCTCGGCGTCGACCACATCTCGGATGGGCCGGTTGCGGCGATCTTCGGCATCGCCCTTGCGGTCGTGGTGTTTCGTCTGTTTGCCCCCGACTCTGTCTTCCCGGTGACCTACGCCCGGGGAACGACGGCTCATCTCGACATCACGGGTGCCCGCGGCGAGGCGATCCGGCGGGCGATGGCCGACCAGATCGGCATCGAGGTGACCCACATCGAGCACTTCGGGCTCGAGGGGTCAGGCGGATCGACCCCGCTGCGCATCACCGCCGTCGGGGATCCGGACACCCATCTCTTCGCCAAGCTCTACTCCACGAGCCATCTACGGGCCGACCGTTGGTACAAGGTTGGCAGGACGATCCTCTACGGTGCCCTCGAGGACGAGGTGCGGTTCACGTCGGTGCGACGGCTCGTCGAATACGAGGACTACATGTTGCTGCGCATGAAGACCGCCGGCGTACCATCCGCAGAGCCTTATGGCTTCGTCGAGATCACTCCCGAGCGCGAGTACGTGATCGTGACGGAGTTCCTCCAGGATGCGCAGGAGCTCGCCAACGCCGAGGTTGACGATGCGATCATCGACGACGGCCTGTTGATGATCCGCCGGCTCTGGGACGCCGGGCTGGCGCATCGCGACATCAAGCCGGCCAACGTTCTCGTCAAGGATGGCCGGATTCGCCTGATCGATGTGGCGTTTGCGACGATCCGCCCGACGCCGTGGCGGCAGGCGGTGGACCTCGCCAACATGCTGATCATCCTGGCGCTCCGCACCGATGCCGAGCGCGTCTACAACCGTGCGCTGCGCTATTTCGCCCCCGAGGACATCGCCGAGGCCTTCGCCGCAACGCGCAGCGTCACCATCCCGTCGCAGTCGCGGGCACAGCTGAAGGACCAGCGCCGGGCGGGCAAGGACGTCATCGAGGCGTTCCGCAATCTGGCTCCGCCCCGGGAGCCGATCGCCATCCAGCGCTGGAGTGCCCGGCGGATCGGGCTGACACTGGGTGCGGCCTTCGTGATCGCGATCCTGGTGAGCCTCTTCCTCGAGAACCTGAGCTCCGGGGGCTTGGTGTGAGCCGGCTTCGCTCGATCGGGCTCGTGTGTGGGTTGAGCCTTCTGGCAATCTCTTGTGCCGGTGATCTCGGTCCCGGGACGCCGGCGTGTCTCGAAGATCCTGCGGACAGCATCGACGCCATCACGATCCTGCAGCTGCAAGCGGTGCCGGACGCAACCTGGGGGCCGTGCATCGCCGAGCTCAAGGTCGGTTGGGAGTACGACGAGCACCTGACGGAGTCGGGCCGGGCCACCTTCTGGTTGGACTCCGATCGCATGGGGGACCGATTCCTCGAGGCCACCTTGGCGTCGACGTGCGACACGACGGGTGCGATGCCTGCGTTCAGTCCTGCCGCCGACATCCAGCGGCTGGTGCAAGTCGAAGAGGCACCCCGCCCTGTGCAAATCGCCGTGATTCCGGTGGCGCCGCGTCACAGCAGTTATGCCGGTGAGGTGCTCGCCCAGCTCGACGGTCAGACTCTCGAGGGCCGGGACGTCGTGGCGTTCGTCCCCGTGTCGAACGCGGCGCCGGCGGTTCAGATCGAGCGGGCGCTGAACAACGGTCAGGTTGCCGTGATCGTCGACGATCGCGAGGAGGCCAGCCGGACCGTCGAGATGCGGCGCACGGGAGAGACACCGGAGGTCGGCGTCACCATCGAGGATGCGCTCGACGAGTTGGAGGACGATCTCGGCCAACCGCGATATCGGGCGACGTGGTTCCATCTGTTCGACGGCGGCTGCATCACGTATCGCATCGATGCCGAGGGGTCGGGGGCGGAGACCGTGGCATCAGACATCGACGACGTGATGGGCTTCTTTCCCCTTGCCGATCTCCGCCGCAATGCTGCGGCTCAGGGGTTCGACGTCTGAATCGACGCTTCCTCGTGATCCGGTGCCTGCCTGTGCCAGCTCTTGTTGGACCGCCAGAACACGTAGGCGGCTGCCCCGAGGGGAATGGGCAGGAAGTACGTGAGGAATCGAAACACGAGGATCGCCGCCACCACCTGTGCGCTCATGGCGTCGCTCATGCCGATGGTCAGCGCTGCGGCGTACCCCAACTCGACGACACCGACGCCCCCTGGTGTGATCGGCAGTGCCGAGATCAGGCGCACGAAGGCAAATGCGGCCAGGACGGTGATCCAGCTCAGCTCCGCCTCGGACACGCCGACGTGGCGTAGCGCCACGAGCAGCACCAGGTAGAGCGACGAGTGGCTGACGAACGATGCGATCGTCAGCCAGAGCCAGCGGTCCTGCAGGAGATCGATGGTGTCGCCACGAAAGCGTACGGCGCCGTCGCCGAGCGTGGTGATCGGGGGACGCCGGAGGAGCCGCAGGGCCGCAGACGCAGTGCGGCCCAAGCCGTCGCCCACCTTGCGAGCCATGCCCTCGCTCCGCAGGACGAGGGCGAACAGCCCGATCGCCAGGAGGAGCATCATCACACCGGCGGCGGCTGCGGTCACGAGCGCCGCGGATACGTCGCCGGTGAGGGCGAGCAGGGCGAGGGCGACGACCGGAAAGCCGAGCTTCATGAAGTTGTTCCACACACCGCTCACGACGACCGAGCGGGTGATCGAGGCGACGGAGAACCCCCACGACGTGTACATGGCATACGTCACACCGACACCAATCGCTCCACCTCCCGGCAGCGTGTTGGAGATCGCCGTCGACGCTTGGTTGACGACTGCGGCCTGCGGGTAGGTGAGCCCCGGCAGAGCCGCCACCAGCACGAACCAGTAGGTCACGAGGTTCCAGAGTGCAATCAGGAGGAGTGTGGTGACCTCGAGCCAGGTCATGTCGGCGATCGTGGCCCACACATCCGAGTAGTTGGCGATCCGCGGCATGACGCCGAGGAAGATGCCGGCGACGATCGCGATGGAGATCGCCGCCCTGAGGATCTTGATCGTCAACGATCGCCCACCGGCCCGCGATGGATCGCCGCCGTCACCGGCCGGCACCTCTCCAGACCGCTCGGGCATGCCCTTCGCCATGAGCCGACTCTATCCCGGTAGCGACGCCGGCCGTTTCACGGCGCCGGGGTGCCCCGACGCACGCGATCGTGCTCTCGCCCCCAGTGCACGACCGCAGCCGACACCAGGACGCACGCGGCACCAAACGCCACGCCTGCGGCGACATCGGTGAACCAGTGGGCGCCCAGGTAGATGCGGCTGCCACCCATGATCACAGCGAAGGCCGCCGCGGCGAGCTCCAGGTTGCGCCGCGCCGGACCGGCGGACACCAGGCAAACGACCAGGGAGACGGCCACGACCGCACCGGCGACGGAGTGGCCCGAAGGGAACGATCCGGTTGCGACATCTACGAGGGCCACAGGGGGTCGGGAGCGACCGTAGGCCTCCTTGAGGGGTCCGATGAACGGCTCGGAGAGCGCAATGGCCAGCAGCCACGTGGTGAGTGCGGCCCAGCGCCGCCGCCACGACAAATAGATCGTCATGAGCAACCGCAGCGGCCACACGAAGTACGCACTGCCGAGGAAGTCGAGGCCGTAGGCAAGCGCGGTGAGCGGACCCCACTTGATCGGGTACGTGACGTCATAGATCGTCATGTCGAACTCGTCGATGAGATCGCGTATCTGCGGGATCGCCATCGCGAGGAACAAGCCGAGTGCGACGAACAGCAGCACGAGCGCAAATCGCACCGCTCGCGGATGATCGTGGAGGAGCAGATGCTCGAGGCCGTGGTGTTCGTGTCGCTCGTCGGCCGCGGCGGTCATGTTCGCAGTCTGGCCGGGCGACCGAGGATGCGCACGCGGCGGCGTGCTCAGGTGTGCAGTTTGGCGACGATGTGATCGATCGCCTGCGTGAGCACGACGGCGTCCTGCGGGTCGACGTTCGGAAAGCAGGCGATGCGGAGCTGATTGCGGCCAAGCTTGCGATATCCGAATACGTCGAGCACGCCGTTGGCGCGTAGCGCGGATTCGACGTCGTCGGCGGAGACCGACTCGTCGAAATCGATCGTGGCCACCGTCGGGCTGCGCTCGTCCGGGGCGGCGACGAACGGTTGCGCCCAGTCCCGGGATCCTGCCCACTCGTAGATCGCACCGGAGGAGCGCCGCACCCGGCGCTCGATCTTGGCCAGGCCACCGTGTTCGAGCATCCGGTCGATCTGATGTCGCAGCAGGAACAACGTCGCCAGCGCAGGCGTGTTGTACGTCTGATCTTTGCGGGAGTTGTCAAGGGCCAGCTTCAGGCTCAGAAACGGGGGGATCCACCGGCCCGATGCAGCCACGAGCTCGATGCGCACCACGGCGGCCGGGGAGCACAGCGCGATCCACAGCCCTCCATCAGAACCAAAGGCCTTCTGTGGGGAGAAGTAGTAGATGTCGAAGTCGCCCGGGTTCACCTGGACCGCTCCTGCCGCCGAAGTGGCATCCACGGCGACGAGAGCGCTGCTTCCGCCGGGTCGGCTCACGGGCATCATCACGCCGGTCGACGTCTCGTTGTGGGTCAACGCCAGCAGGTCTGCCGTCGATGCCGGTACGTCGTGGGGGTGGGTGCCCGGTTCTGCGGCCGCGATGTCGGGAGTGTCGAGATGGGGTGCACCCCGGCTGACGGCGGCGAACTTGCCCGAGAACTCTCCAAATACCAAATGCTGGCTGCGGCGTTGGATCAACCCGAAGGCGGCCGCATCCCAGAAGGCCGTCGCACCGCCCACTCCCAGCAGCACCTCGTAGCCGTCGGGGAGCTTGTACAGGTCGCGGAGCCCGGCTCGGATGCCGCCGACGACCTCCCGCACACGGCTCTGCCGGTGGCTCGTTCCCATGTACTCCGGCCCCGTGGCAGCCAGCGCGTCGACAGCGGCAACGTCGACCTTCGACGGCCCGGAGCCGAATCGCCCGTCGCCAGGGATCAGCTCGGGGGGAAGGGAGATGTCGGTGGGATCGGGCATGTGGCCGCCTGTCTCGATCGGAGGTCGGAGGCGTCGAGCGTACCGCGTGCAGAAGCGGTGGGCGTCGTGGCAACGGCCGCCGCAGGGTTTGGGGACGGGAGGGTGCGGAGTACTCTCCGCCGCATGAGTGAGCTGTCGCAACGTGTCGAGTCCCTTGCAGTTTCCGCGACGATGGCCGTATCGACGAGAGCGAAGGAGATGCGGGCCGCCGGCCACCCCGTGATCGGGTACGGAGCAGGGGAGCCGGACTTCCCCACACCGCCGTCCATCGTCGCCGCGGCAGAGGCGGCGCTGCGAGATGCCGGCAACTACCGGTATACGCCCGCCCCGGGACTGCCTGCGCTCCGCCAGGCGGTGGCGGAGAAGACAAGGCGTGACTCGGGGTACGAGGCCGACTCCTCCCAGGTGGTCATCACCAACGGTGGCAAACATGCGGTGTACAGCACGTGCCAGGTGTTGATCGATCCTGGTGACGAGGTGCTGCTGCCCGCACCGTATTGGGTGACCTATCCCGAAGCGATCCGGCTCGCCGGCGGTACGCCGGTGGTGGTGTCGAGCTCCTCTGCGTCGGGCTACCGCGTCACAGTCGACCAGCTCGAGGCCGCCCGTACGCCCAAGACGAAGATGCTCGTGTTCGTGTCGCCGTCCAATCCCAGCGGTGCCGTCTACCCGGAAGGAGAGGTGCGAGCCATCGGGGAGTGGGCGGCCAAGCACGGTGTCTGGGTCATGACGGACGAGATCTACGAGCACCTCACCTACGGAGGCGCCACCGCCGCCTCCATGCCGGTTGTCGCCCCGGAGATGGCCGACCGCTGTGTCGTCGTGAACGGGGTTGCCAAGACCTATGCGATGACGGGGTGGCGGGTCGGCTGGATGATCGCACCACCCGCCGCAGCCGCGGCGGCATCTCGGTTGCAATCGCACATGACCTCCAACGTCAACAACGTCGCCCAGCTCGCTGCAGCTGCCGCAGTGTCCGGTCCGCTCGACGACGCCCATGCGATGCGAGAAGCATTCGACCGGCGCCGCCGCACGATGTACGAGATGCTGAACGCCGTACCCGGCGTCGACTGTCCGGAGCCGCAAGGCGCCTTCTATGCATTCCCCGACGTCGGGGGTCTGTTGGGGCGGAAGCTGGGCTCGGGCGAAGCGTCAACGACGCTGGAGCTGTCGGCGCACCTGCTCGACGAGATCAAGATCGCGGTGGTTCCCGGTGAGGCGTTCGGAGCCCCCGGCTGCATCCGTCTCTCCTACGCCCTCGGGGACGACGATCTCGCCGAGGGGCTGCGACGTCTCCAAGAGCTCGCCGGCTGAAGCGCCCGGCACGGTTGCGCCGGTGTGGTGCGCAGACGGTCTTCGGCCTGCTGGTACCCCGTCTCGGAACGTCCGCCCGGTGGTGGGCTAGTTGAGTCGCGTCACCACGT
Source organism: Acidimicrobiia bacterium (assembly GCA_965216945.1). Lineage (GTDB taxonomy): Bacteria > Actinomycetota > Acidimicrobiia > Spongiisociales > UBA5794 > DATHZQ01. The sequence continues at coordinate 3,380,590 of CBDCGU010000003.1, forward strand.
CCTGCCACGGGCTGCGGGCTGGGTCGAGCAGCTCGAAGTGACCCGTGTCGGGGTATTCGACCAGGTCGACCTCGGAGTGCCGGTCGGCGAACGCACGGCTCTGCTCGGGCGGCACGAGCTGGTCGTCCGATCCATGGACGAGGATGACGTCCCCTGAGACGCCGGCGACGGCCGCAGCGTAGGCCTGGGGCCGGGCTGCCGGAGAGCCACCCATGAAGCGGGCCACGCTGTCCTCGCCCGTCCCGGCTTCGTGGGCGGCGGTGAGATCGGTCACGGCTGCCATACCGATCACCGTTGCCGGAATGTGCTGGGCCGCCAGCAGCGCCAGATGTCCACCGGCTGAATGCCCGACGAGGAGCAACCGGGTCATGTCGGCGTCGGGTCTGGCGGCCAGCACCTCGAGCGCCGAGCGAACGTCGTCGACGGTCTGCGGCCAGCCCCCGCCGACGTCCAGCCTCCTGTATTCGGCGTTGGCCGACAGCCAGCCGCGACGGGCGAGATCGGCGGCGAGTCCGTCGATCGTGTCGCGGGTCCATTCGCTGCGCCAGAAGCCTCCGTGGAGAAAGAGGGCCGTGGGGAAGGGGCCGTTTCCCGACGGGGAGCGGAGGTCCATCACCTGCTCGGCATCGTCCCCATACCGCACGAGGGCTGGAGGGTCGGCGGTACGGATCTGGAGCACCCGCAGCGCATCGCGGTAGCCGACGAGGCCCCGGCCATAGATGGCATACAGGCATGCGGGCGCCGTGGCTGACCGTCTGCGCCACCGCTCGCGGCGCTTGACGTTGGAGATGTGGACCTCCACTGCAGGGAGGTCCGTGGCAACGATGGCATCGTGGAGCGCATAGCTCGTGTGGGAGAGGGCACCGAGGTTGAGGATGAGCCCGTCCACCTCGTCCCGAGCGGCGTGCAGCCGATCGATGATCGCTCCCTCGTGATTGGACTGGTACGCGGACACCCCCAATCCCAGCTTCTCACCCCACGCCGTCACCCGGGTCACGAGCTCACCGAGCGTCGTCGATCCATACACGTCCGGTTCTCGCACGCCGAGCAGATTCAGGTTGGGGCCATGGACCAGCAGGATGCGGTGCATCCCGGCAGGCTATTGCGCCCGTCGTACGGTATCCAACGGGCCTTTGAATGCGACAGCCGCCGGTTCGAGGCGCTAGCTTGATGGGCGTGGCGGTTCTCCCAATCGCCACATTGAAAGGAGGCTCACTCCATGGCGTTGACAAAACGTCTACTGGCTCTGCTGTTCGTGTTCGCTCTCGTGGCGGCCGCGTGCGGCGGAGATGACGACGGAGCAGATGAGGGTGGATCGGAAACCACAGCTGCCGCTGCCGAGACCACCACGACTGCCGCCGAAAGTGGCGGTGACGAAACGACAACCACCGCCGAGGCCATGGCCGACTTCGAGGGCGCCGTCCTCGATGCCGGTGGATGTGACTACGGCGGCCGGGTGAACACCATCACGGCCCTCGACGAGAAGACCGTCGAGTTCGTGCTGTGCGGACCGCACCCCGCGTTCCTCGCACAGATGGCGTTCATCGTGTTCGGCATCCAGCCGGCGGAGCATCTCGAGGCCACGGGCGGCGCTCCGATCGACAACCCGATCGGAACCGGACCGTACAAGCTGAAGGAATGGGTCCGTGGCGACTCGGTCGTGTTCGAGCGATTCGACGACTACTACGGCCAGGTGGCGCCGCACCAGACTGCCGTGCTGCGGTGGGCGACGGAAAGCGCCGGCCGCCTGCTGGAGCTGCAATCGGGTACCGCCCATGGCATGACGTTCCCCGGCCCCGAGGACTTCAGCGTGATCGAAGGCGATCCGAACCTGGTGTTGCTCGACAAGCCGGAGCCGAACATCTTCTACATGGGCTTCACGGACATCTTCCCGCCCTACGACGACGTTCGGGTTCGTCAGGCGATCTCGCTGGCGATGGACCGGCAACGGATCATCGACACGTTCTACCCACCGGGCTCTGAGGTTGCTTCGCACTTCACGCCCTGTTCTGTGGAGAACGGCTGCCAGGGCGAGCCGTGGCCGGATCAGGATGTCGATGCCGCCAAGGCGCTGCTCGAAGAGGCAGGGCTCGGTGACGGCTTCGACACGCAGATCTTCTATCGCGACGTCACGCGTGGCTACCTGCCCACCCCGGGCAACGTCGCCGCCGATATTCAGGCCCAGCTGAAGGACACCCTGAACATCAACGCCGAGGTCGTCGTCATGGAATCCGGCGAGTTCATCCAGCAGTGCTCGAGTGCCGGCCAGTGCGACGGCATCCACCTGCTTGGTTGGACCGGTGACTACCCGCACGTGACGAACTTCCTCGACTTCCACTTCGGTGAAGGCGTGACTCAGTTCGGCAATGGCCACCCGGAGATCTACGAGGCGCTCGCCGAGGCTTCGCAGATCCCCTCGGCCGCAGATGCGGCGCCGCTCTACGAGACGGCGAACAACGCAATCCGCGACCTGGTGCCGATGGTTCCCATCGCCCACGCCGGCAGTGCCTTTGCGGCAACGGCCGACGTGAGCGGCGCCTACGCCCCGCCGTGGGGTCAGGTGCTGTTCAACTTCTGGGACAACGGCACCGACACCTTGGTGTTCGTGCAGGGCAACGAGCCCATCTCGTTGTACTGTGCGGATGAGTCGGACGGTGAGTCGCTCCGTGCCTGCGCCCAGGTGATCGAGGGTCTGTACTCCTACACCCAAGACGGTGACGTTCAGCCACAGCTGGCCGAAGAGTGCGTGCCCAACGACGATCTGAGCGTGTGGACCTGCACGTTGCGCGACAACGTGCTCTTCCACGACGGCTCGACGCTCGACGCCAACGACGTGGTCGTGTCGCTGACCGCCGGACTGGATGCGGCGAGCCCGCTCCACACCGGTAACAGCGGTGCGTTCGACTACTACTCGTACTTGTGGAACGGCCTGATCAACGACCCGGGAGGGGAGGGATAGGCAGTCCACTGCTGTCGAGTGAGGGGGAGGCGCATCGTGCGCCTCCCCCTCCCTATGCCGGGGGTCACGTCGGGTGACACCGGTTGGGTCTGGGCGAGTGAGGAGCCCGATGCCACCAGCTGAATCAGGAGGCACCATGCCGGGCCGTACGAGCGGGTCTGCCGCACAGTCGTGCGCTCGACGTTCCGGCGGCTCCGGCTCGAACCGAGCGGTTGGGACGTAGATGCTCGGCTTCATCACTCGCCGCACCCTGCTCGCCATCCCGGTGCTGATCGGCATCGTGATCGTTGTGTTCTTCTTGATCCGCGCCATACCCGGCGACCCCTGTACGGCCCTGCTCGGTGAGCGGGCAACGGAAGAGGCATGCGAACGATTCAACGAGGCCAACGGGCTCGACGAGCCCATCTGGACCCAGCTCGGGATCTACATGAAGAACGTCGTGACTTTCAATCTCGGCGAGTCCGTGCGTTTCTCTCGTCCGGTGAACCAGCTGCTCATCGAACGGCTTCCGCTGACGATCGAGTTGGCGCTGTCGGCACTCACCATCGCAGTGGCCGTCGGCGTTCCGCTCGGCATCCTCGCCGCCCGCCGCCACAACTCGGCCGTCGACACGGCGACCATGGCGTTCGCCAACGTCGGCGTCTCGATGCCGGTGTTCTGGCTCGGGCTCATGCTCGCCTACATCTTCGCCGTGGTGTTGAAGGACACGGCGTTTGCGTTACCTCCGTCCGGCCGGCTGACGGCCGGCGTGTTCTCCACTCCGTACTATGAGGTCTGGGGATGGCAGCTCCAGGAGGGCTCGTTCTGGGCCAAGTACAACGAGTTTGTGGCCAACCATTACATCTTCAACTCCGTCATCACCCGCGACTGGACCGTGCTCGACGATGCGGTTCGGCACATGATCCTGCCTGCAGTCGCGCTGGCCACCATCCCCCTCGCCATCATCGCCCGAATCACCCGCAGCTCGCTGCTGGAGGTGATGGGGAAGGACTACATCCGCACTGCCCGGGCGAAAGGCGCCAGAGAGAAACGAGTCGTGCGCCGTCACGCGCTGCGTAACGCCATGCTCCCGGTGGTCACGATCATCGGCCTGCAGATGGGTCTGTTGCTGGGCGGTGCCGTGCTGACCGAGACCGTCTTCAATCTCGCCGGGGTGGGTCGGGCGTTGTTCGATGCGATCACCGGACGCGACTACGCCGTCGTGCAGGGTTTCACGGTCGTCATCGCCGCCGGCTACGTCCTCGTGAACCTCCTCGTCGACCTTTCCTACGGATACCTCGACCCGCGAATTCGGGTGAAGTGATGACGACCCAGCGCAAGAGCATCGAACAACTCGAGACGATGGCCTCCGAGGCCGACCTGATCATGACCAATCCCTCGAGTCAGTGGCGGCTGGCGTTGCGGCGATTCCGCCAGCGCAAGTCGGGGATGATCGGGCTGTTCATCGTGGTGGCGCTCGTCCTCATGGCGATCTTCGCTCCCCTGCTCGCGCCGTACCCCCCCAACGAGGTGCTCATCGGCAAGGAGGACGTCGGTCCGCGTGATCCGCCCTGCGTGCACCTGCTGGGTTGCGACGAGGCCGAGCCCCAGCACGTGATGGGGACCGACGGCAACGTGCGCGATCAGTTCTCCCGAGTGATCTTCGGGTCGCGGGTGAGCCTCACCCTGGGCTTCTTCACAGTCACCATCGCCTTGGTCGTCGGCAGTCTCCTGGGGGCGCTGGCCGGCTATGCGGGAGGCTGGTTCGACAATGTCATCATGCGCGTCATGGATGTCATCCTCGGGTTCCCCTCGCTCCTGCTCGCCATCGCGATCGTCGCAGTGCTCGGGCCGGGGCTCGAGAACGCACTGATCGCCATCGCCATCGTGACCATCCCCGCCTATGCCCGCGTGATGCGTGCCCAAGTGCTGTCGATCAAGGAGTCGGACTACGTATCCGCGTCGCTGGCACTTGGCGCAGGGGCGCGTCAGATCCTGTGGCGGCGAGTGGTGCCGAACGCACTCACCCCTCTCGTCGTGCTGGCCACGCTCGGTATCGCCACGGCGATCCTCGAGGCCGCCGGGCTTTCGTTCCTCGGTCTTGGAGCGCAGCCGCCGACTGCCGAATGGGGCTCGATGCTCGCATCGGAGCGGAACCAGGTCTTCACCGCTCCCCACCTCGTCTTCTTCCCCGGCTTGGCCATCATGATCACGGTGCTCGGTTTCAACCTCATGGGCGACGGCATGCGCGATGCGCTCGATCCCACCCTCAACCGATGAGCAACGACCATCTGCTCGAGCTGAAGGGGCTGAAGACCCACTTCGACACCAGGGACGGTGTGGTCAAGGCGGTGGACGAGGTCTCGCTCCACATCGACCGGGGTGAGGTGCTCGGTCTGGTGGGGGAGTCCGGCTGCGGCAAATCGGTGACCTCGCTCTCGATCATGGGTCTCATCGGCCACCCCGGGGAGATCGTTGCGGGCCAGATTCTGTTCGACGGCCGCGACCTGGCGGCGATGAAGCCCGACGACGTGCGCCGGCTCCGTGGAGAGCACATCTCGATGATCTTCCAGCAGCCCGGGTCGGCGCTCAACCCCGTGCAACGGGCCGGTGTCCAGATCCGCGAGGTCTTCAAGCTCCACCGCGACTGGTCGAAGGACGTCGAGAGCGAGCGCGTCGTCGAGATGCTGGCCAAGGTGGGCATACCCGACCCGGAATCGCGCGCCGGTGCCTACCCCCATGAGCTGTCGGGAGGCATGGCCCAACGTGTGATGATCGCGATGGCGCTGGCATGTGAGCCGGAGCTTCTCATCGCCGATGAGCCCACGACCGCGCTCGACGTCACCATCCAGGCGCAAATCCTCGACTTGATGCGCGAGCTGCAAGCGTCGTCGAACACGGCGGTGCTACTGATCACGCATGACCTGGGCGTCGTTGCCGAGATGGCCGATCGCGTCGCGGTCATGTATGCGGGGGAGATCGTCGAGGAGACCGACGTCGATACGCTGTTCAGCCGGCCGCTGCACCCTTACACCAAGGGCCTGATCGGGTCGATCCCTGTGCTGGGTGCGCTCACCGACGTCCTCGAGACGATCCCCGGGGTCGTGCCGTCGCTGATCGACCTCCCCGTCGGATGCCGGTTTGCTTCCCGCTGTGTCGCCCGCGTCGAGAACGAGTTGGAGATCTGCACCGAACGCAAGCCGGACCTACGCGAGGTGGAGCCGAGGCACAACGTCCGTTGCTGGCTGTACGACGGGGGAGACATCGATGAGTGACACGCTGATCGAGGTGCGCGACCTGGTGAAGACCTTCCCCGTCAAGGGCGGTGTCTTCCAGCGCCAGGTGGCCACCGTCAATGCAGTCAGTGGCGTCGATCTCGATATCGCACGCGGCGAGACCATAGGCCTGGTGGGGGAGTCGGGATGCGGGAAATCCACGCTTGGTCGCATGCTGGTCCGCCTGCTCGAGCCGACTTCGGGCACCGTGCGGTTCGATGGTGAGGACATCTCCCATCTCGACGGCCGCCGCCTGAAGCCCTTCCGGCGCCGGGCGCAGATCATCTTCCAGGATCCCTTCTCCTCGCTCGATCCTCGCACCCAGGTGGGAGACTCGATCGCCGAGGGTCTGCGTTTGCACGGCATCGGCGACAGGGCCGAGCGGCGCCGGCGGGTGAGCGACATGCTCGAGCTGGTCGGCCTTTCCGCCAGCCACGCCGGCCGCTATCCGCACGAGTTCTCCGGCGGTCAGCGGCAGCGCATCGGCATCGCCAGGGCTCTGATCATGCGCCCCGATTTCGTCGTGGCAGACGAGCCGGTGTCCGCTCTGGACGTGTCGGTTCAGGCGCAGGTGCTCAACCTGCTGAAGGAGTTGCAGGAGGAGCTGAACCTGACGTTGCTGTTCATCGCCCACAACCTCGCCGTGGTGGAGCACATCAGCGACCGGGTTGCCGTGATGTACCTGGGCGGCATCGTCGAGATCACGGATCGGGAGAGCCTCTATCGGAACCCGACCCACCCCTACACGCAAGCGTTGCTCTCGGCGATACCGATTCCCGACCCCACGTTGCGCCGCGATCGGGTGGTGCTGCAGGGCGACGTCCCCAGTCCCATCAATCCGCCGCCGGGGTGCCGCTTCCATCCCCGTTGCCCGATCGCACTCGCCGACCCCTGCTCGGTGCACGAACCGATGTTGCTGGGAGTGGAGGGCGATGGGAGCCACATGGCGGCGTGTCATCTCCGCACCGGGGCCTACGCCCACCTCGATCCGACACGTCCCCGCACCTGAGGCCCTGAGCGAGCACGCATCCTCATGCGGGGACGTGGTCGGGTGCGAGCGTCTCCGCCAGCGCCACCGTCGCGGAGTCGATCGAGGCGGGCACGACATCCCAGCGCTCGGCAAGTTCGGCGACGACCGCCGCAGCCGTCCTCTCGAGGCTGATGCCGGGAAGCACATCGCTCAGCGCCCCCGCCGTCGTCGGATCCCAATCGAGCCCGAGTGCCGCATAAACGTCGACGAGGATGTCCCGCAGCTCGGCGCTCCCGTCGACGACGATGACTCCACCCACATGAGCGGCGCGACGCGCCAGCCGCTGTCCGACACCCATCAACTTGATGGCACCGCCGTGATGCACGCTGTAGTCGCCGGGGCAGTACTCGCCCGGAAGCTCGCCCACCTCGCTGCTCACCCCCAGGCGGGCAAACGCTCCCACCATGATGCCGGCAAGCGTCCGGAAACGTTCGTAGATGCGACTCCGCGGGTCGTGATCTGGCACGGTCCAGGCGAAGGCGAGGGTGTTGTTGGTGAACACGGCGGCCCGCCCGCCGGCGAGCCGTTCGATCGGAGCAAAGCCCTTGAGGCGGGAGACGGTCACCGCATCGGCGTAGCCGGTCTCCAGCGTGTCGCGTTTGCCGAACGCCACGACGTTGGCGGGGACGTGCAGCCGGAACGTCTCGCCGATCGCACCGTCCGAAGCCCGCAGCAGCAGGGCTCGGGATATGGCCGTGTCGAGCTCCGGAACCGAGCTGAAGGCATCGCGGACGAGCCGGAGCTGGGACGTCATGGGCATGGCTTCCAGCGTAACGATGCTCTAGTTGTTGCATCACGCCAGTAACCTCACGCCTGCGCGGGGGCAGCACTCACGATGTTGGAGACCAGGGTGAAACGTCTGACAGCGATCATTGCAGTGACGCTCGTCGCCGCGGCGTGCAGCGATTCCACGCTGATGGACGATCTGGGCGAACGTTCGCACGAGTACGTCGTGGGCTCTACCACCACCACGTTGTTTGTCGCATCCGCCAACACGCTGGCAGCAGGGCCGGGTGTGATTCCGATCGAGGACGTGCGCTGGTTCAACGAGGGAATCGAAGGCGAGGAGCTGGGCGAGGCAAACATCGTGATCCCCACCGTATGGGCACGAGGTGGCGAGGAAGGACGGTTCGTGCAGGCCAGCCCCGCCGAGATCAACATCGCACTTCCCGGCATGGAATTCCCGGCGGTCGTGCCGCAAACGTCGCAGTGGGTCACGAGCCAGCTCGTGTATGACCCGGCGTCGGCGACGCTCGATCCGAACACCTTCGCCGCGTTCGGCCTGTGGAGCGTGCCGCCGTACACCGATGATGCCGGGCGGCTGGCGGTGCTTCGTGTCGGGCAGGCGCGCGACAACGCATCCACCGGTATCAACTCTGCCGCCAACGAGACCGGCCTCAATCTGGTGTGGAGCTCCGGTGCCTACCGATACGACCTGCAGTGCTATCCGGGTCTCGACCAGGATGTGTGCTGGCAGATGGCCGAGGTCATGGCACCCCTTGCGTCCGTGGCTCCTCCGGGCATCGTCGAGTCCAGCTGACGCCGGCTACGACGTTCATCCTTCGCAGGACGACAACGCCCGATACGTCAATGTCCGGGCGCCGGTTGCCACAGCTCGAACTTGTTGCCTGCGGGATCCCATGCCCACCCGAACCGGCCGTTCTCGTCCTCGGCCGTGCGCTCGTCGACCCGCACCCCTGCGGCGCGGAGCCGACCCAACAGTCCATCGAGGTCATCGACCCTGTAGTTGAGCATCCACTGCCTGTCGGACTCTCCGAAATCTTTCCCGTCCGGCGGCAATGCGGCCCACACCGTCTCCCCGCGATGCTCCCCGCCCCAGGTGATCACGACGTAGCCCTCGTCGTCCACGGGCAGCCCGAGATGTGTCACGTACCACGCCTGCAGCGTCTCCGGGTCCCCGGTCCGGAAGAAGACCCCGCCGATACCGGTCACCCGCGCCATGGGTCGTCTCCTCGGCTTGTGATTGCTTCCGCCACTCTACGTGTGAGGCTCGTCCCACGGGACGAGCCTCACATCCACCATCGATTGGGCCGCCTGTCCGGATCAGCCCGCTGCGAAATCAGCGGGCCACGCGGACGATCTCGTACGGCGTGGTGGGGAGGGGCGGGGTGTTGAACTTTGCGTTGACGGCGTAGAGGCTGTCGCCTTGTTTGGCCGCCGTCGTCGGCACGTCGAACGCCGGGCTGGTCAAGGCAGATACGATCGCACCACTGGAGAGATCGGGAGCGAGAGCGATCTCTGTGATCTGGTTCTTGCCACCCTCGACGGCGTAGAGCGTGCGGCCCAGCAGCACGAGACCGTCGCCGTTGACAACGGCACCCCCGAGATCGATCGTCGAGGCGACACCGGTGGCGGGATCCACGGTGTACAGCTCGCCGACGGAGCTGTTCACGATGACGAGGAGACCACCCACCTCTGTGGCCTCGATGCCGTTCGCATTGAACTGACCCGGCTCGAATTCGAAGTCCCCGCCGAGCGGGATCGTCGCCCGTGGCCCATCGATTGCGCCTGCGGCGTCCAGGGGCACTGTGTAGATCTGTGGTGCGAACGAATCGGTGAAGTAGGCGGCGTCGTGTGTGACGATCACGTCGTTGACGAACCCGAAGGGTGTGAGGCTGACAACGTCGACCGCGGCACCGGTCTGGGCGTCGTACACGTAGGCGTTGCCGTCCGGGCCACCGGCAACGAAGAGGTACCCGGACCGAGCGTCGAATGACATACCAACGGCGAGCCGGCCGGGAACGCCGGGAACCAGGATGTCTCCCTCACCGCTGCGGAGATCGCCTTTCCAGATGGCACCATCGGCGAGCGAGCTGGCGTAGACCGCCCGCTGGTCGTCGATGACGATGCCTTCGGGAAAGAAGCCATCGGGAAGAGGGATGATGTCGGGGCTCTGCGGGGGCGCCGCCATCGCCGGCGCCGACAAGGCAAGGCCGGCGATGAGCGTCAGGGCGACGAGCAATGATCTGCGCACGATGGCTCTCCTCGGTGAAGGTCCGTTCTGTGTGTGTACGGAAGGCCACACCGATTCGGATCATTTGACATCGAACGCGATGTGGCCGGGCCTGCGCGGCCCGGCCACATTCTCGTCGATCGCCGGCTGTTACGACTCGCAGCTGCCGAGAATCTGGGCCCCGGTTGCCGTGTGATCATCGATGAAGCTGGCACCGTACGTACCGGTCATGTTCGTGGCACACACACGCACCAGGGTCACGCCACTGGCTTCTTCGCCGAGGTAGAAGCCGTAGGCCTTCGGGTCCTTCGTCGGCGTCGGCGTGCTGGGCGTTCCACCGACGCCGGCAATCACGTCGTCGACCGTGGCGTTGACCAGCTTGATGTCGGAGGCGTCCGTGATCACGTCAACGCCGAATGCGGAGCCGTACTCGGTCCGCAGCCCCTCGATCGTGGCAGATTGCAGCGTGGCTCCGTGGGTACCCGAGAAGGAGTAGCCGCGAACGGTCGAGCCGCCGTAGCCGTACAGCGTGGCGGCCGGGTGTGAGACGCCATTGAGATAGTTGCCGCACAGTCCGGTTCCGGCGCTGCCCAGATTCACCAGGCCGTCGACGCTTGTGTTCGTCAGGCGGACGTTCTCGGCAGCATCCATCTTGAAGGCGATGACACCCTTGTTGACGTGGAACATCGAGTCGCCGTTGCAGAGGTAGCCGGCGTCGATCCGGCCCAGCGTCTCCGACCCGGGCGCACCCTCGACCCAGGCGAGCATGTCTGCCGTGAGGTTGACCCGGCTCACGTCGAGCGTCGATCCGTCGAACTCACCGGCAGCCTTGGCCTTTGCGACGAACGCTTGGGCGTTGGCGATGACATTGCCCGTGTACTCGGCCCGCGCCACCGCATCGCTGGAGATCGTCACCAGCTCGCCGGTGTCGGGATGGCGGTTCTGCGTCTGGAAGACGGCGCCGACAGGATCGATGGCAGCGGCTCCGCCTGCGTCCAGGGCCGGGATCTCGTTGATCTGGGCCATCTGATCGATCACGTGCACGTTGCGCAGCGTGACGTCACGTGCCGGCAGCCCGTCCTCGCCCGGTGCGTGCGGGAAGCCGTTGACGGCAACGCCCAGACCATTGACGAGATACGAGTACGAGTTTCCGTCGAGCAAGCCCGATGCGTTGTGGAACACGGCGTACTCGTCGGGATGCGCCGCGGAATCGATGATGGCGCGATCTCCGACGATGTTGGGATCGGCGATGATGTCCTCGTGCACGTTGTTGATGGCCTCGATGAGGTCGGCGCGGATGTCGAGCGCCGTCAACACCTCGCCGTTGACCTCGAGTGTCGTCGTCGATCCATGCCGCACGAGCTCGTTGATGTACAGCTTGATGAACTGTGCAGACGAGAAGGTGCCGAGCACCGGAATGTCCTTGCGATTCTCCGCGGTCGAGTTGGAGATGGTCAGACCCTGCACCCCGTTCAGTGCAACGGCGCCCACCTCGTAGTCCACGAAGTCGACGTTCGAGATCGTGACGTTCTCGTTGCCGTTGCCGTGGATCCCGTGGTGCGAGCTGAGTCCGATCGTTCCGTTGCGAATGACGACGTTCTTGGCCGGGTCGATCTCATCGCCGAAATCGGCAGGCCCTTGGCCGCTGAGAAATGGCTGGTCGGCGAGCTCGATCACGGCGAAGAAGCGCTGCAGCAATGCGTGCTCCGCGCTCTGCTCGATGGTGTAGCCGTTGAGGTCGAGCACCACATCGTCGGCCGAGATGGCGATGGCAGCGAAGAAGCCGACGCCGTACGCCGCCGGATCGTACTGGGCCACCATGGGACCGGCGGGCGAGAAGTCATCGGTGCCACCCGGTGCGAACTGGGTGAAGAGGGGGAAGCCTGCGTTGAATGCGTCGACCGGCATCGGCCATTGCAGCGCCTCGGCCACCCAGGTCGGAATCTCGCCGCTGTCGACCGCTGCGGTGAGTGCGGCCGGCGAGTTCGGGTTGAAGCTGATGTCCTCGCCGAGCCGGTAGGTCCCGGGTTTGTCGATGATGTACGTGCCGTACGTGAAGTCGGCGTTGGTGAGCGTTGTCACCGTTGGTCGGTCGCCGGACGGGCGCGCCGAAGCCGGCACCGCCGCAAGCACGCTGAGCAGCATCGTCGCTGCAAAGAGCGCCGCCAGTAGGCGAACGCGTCCACCACGAACGAGATTCTTCATCTCAGTTCCCCCTTGCCGCAGGTGCGGCGTCACCCGTCGGCTACGCCGATCGGGACCCCTTCTACTCCCGAGGGAGATCATAGCCCGGCGAACGTTAAAGAGTGTCGGATTCCCGTCAATGAGTCGATCGGCCTAGAAGGGTGCCAAAAGGCACCGGTCGGGACCCGAACGGCGGGGCGGCGACCTCCACACGTCCCCGAGATACTCGGTGCTCGGGTCGGCCCCACCGTTCGGCAGCCGCCCCTTGCCGGAGACGGACTCGAAATGCCTCTGAGCGCGGAGCTATTGCGCAACCAGCCGATCGCTCGGGTGGATGGCCCACGCTCCCGGGTTGGGCCGCTCTGGAAATCTCAGCACCCAGAGAGTGCCCCAGAGCCTACGATCGGGCTACGCATGGAGCTCATCGCCGACATCCTGTTCGTCTCGGGTTTGGTGCTGCTGCCCGCCGCCGCCGTTGTCGCGGGCGGGTTTGCGTTGGGGTGGCTGGAGCGATTCCAACCTCCTGCCGGAGAGCGGCCGAACGGGATTGGCCATGCGGTCGCCGCGGTGCCCTACGCCGCGCTCAGCGCGGCAATGGTGCTGGCGCCCGTGGTGGTTGCCGTCGCTGCTGTGATCGCCGAAGAGCAAGCGGTCGCCTATCTCGCAACCGTGGGGTTTGCGCTCGGTGCGCTTGCGCTGGGTGCCATGGCGGCGAGCCGGGAAGCTGCCGGGGCGGGGCCCTTGTGGCCGCGCATGCCCGGAGTGATGCTCACGAGTGCCGTTGGCTTCTTCATCGCACTCACGAGCTTTCTCGGGGGTGCGCTGGCGCGAACCCTGGGGGTGCGCTTCAACGACGGCTGGCGCGTCGTCGTGCCCATCGTGATCGCACTGTTGGTTGGCGGTCTCGGTGTAGCGGCTCACCGGCGGAGGAGGGCGGACGCTCAGCGGTCGGAGGTCGCCGCCTACGACACTGCGGCTGCTCAGAACGAGTAGCTCTCGCCCCAGTCGAGGGTCACCACCTCGATGGCCGAATCTGCGAGCACGGTCTTGGCCAGACCCATCGCCCATCGCCGTCCGCCCGTGTTGGTGTAGAAGTCGTGGATCGGCACCACCTGCTGTGGTGCGAGCCTGCGTGCGAAATCGACGGATGCAGTCATGGATCCCCACGGCACCAGCAACGGGAGGGCGAGCACCGGGGCCGAGGCTTCGGGCTGGTAGCTGTCGCCGGGATGAGTGAAGACGCCTTCGATCGTCCAGGCGCGGTTCGGGGGCTGTGCTCCGGTTGGGATTCGCTCGTGAACGACGTCCTCGGCGGTCACTCCCGAGGGTGCGTCGGTTGTCGCTGCGATGTCGTGCTGTGCCAGGAGTGCCGTGACGGCAGGGTTGGCGTGCACCGTCACGTCGTCGCCGCGGTCGACGAGCCATCGGACGAAGGCAGGGCTCACGTGGTCGCCGTGCTCGTGCGTGATGAGGACACGCTGGATGTCCCCGATCTCCTCGACGTCGAACCGGTCGGATTCCCAGGTATGGAATCCCGGATCGAACAGGGTCGTTCCCTCACCCGTGGTGACGGATACGCAAGAGTCGGTGAGGCGTCTGATCGTCGTCATGGCCGGACCCTATCGGAAAACGACGTCGCCGTGCGCCGGCAGCGTCACCGAGTTTCTGTCGATGCTCAGCCTGCGAGAGCGATGGCGATCGAGATCGTGGCGATCAGCAGCATGAGTGCGACGAGCACCGTCTTCGGCAATCGTTCGATCGAGCGAATCATGTCGAGCATGACGCCTCCCTGTATTCCCCCTGGGCCGCAGCCCTGTTCCCACCACGCACGGTAGGCGCGATCCGCGGGCAATGGTGGCCGTCGTGGAATGTTTGCCGGAATATGGGTCGATCGACCCACAGGTGGGGCCCCGGGCTGCTCAGGTAATCCGTATTACACCACGATCCCGTCGGGTACCATCGCGGTGAACGCTGGAGGTGACGCATCTTTCACTCGGGTGGTTGGTGGTCGTACCTGAGGTACGACGAAGACCAGGACCGGCCGAAACTCGACCGGGCATTGCTGCGCCGCGTCTTGGGCTACGGAGCCCCCTACAAAGGCAAGATCGCACTCGTGCTGGCGACGATCGTCGTCATCTCCGGGCTGACGCTGGTACCGCCGCTCATCATGCGCAGCCTCATCGACACCGCCATCCCGAAGGAGGATCTGAGGATGGTGACGTGGCTGGGGGTCGGCATGGTGGCCGTGCCACTCATCAACGGAGCCGTCGGCGTGCTGCAGCGCTGGGCATCCGCCGCCATCGGCGAGGGCATCATCTTCGATCTGCGCTGCCAGCTGTACGGGCACCTGCAACGCATGTCCCTGGGATTCTTCACGGCAACCCGAACCGGTGAGCTGATGTCCCGCCTCAACAACGACGTCGTCGGGGCGCAGCAGGCCGTTACCGGCACCTTCGTGACGCTCGCCTCCAACATCGTCACGACGGTGCTGACGCTCGTCATCATGTTCCGGATCGAGTGGCGACTGACCCTCCTCGCCGTCGCCATCCTGCCGCTCTTCATCGTCGCCTCCCGCCGGGTCGGCAAGACGTTGCGCGTCATCCGGCGCGAGCAAATGGAGCACAACGCCGCGATGAGCGCCCACATGCAAGAAACACTGAGCGTCTCCGGTGCGCTCTTGGTGAAGCTCTTCGGGCGCACCCGCGACGAGGATCAGCGTTTTGCGGTCCATGCAGGCGAAGTGCGCAACCTCGGGGTCCGCCAGGCGACCATCGGCCGCTGGTTCTTCATGGCCCTCGGAGTGATGAGCGCTCTCGGCTCGGCCCTCGTCTTCTGGTTTGGTGCCGTGTTCGTGATCAACGGCTCGCTGACGATCGGGTCCATCGTGGCGCTGTCCGCCTACCTCGGCAATCTCTACGGTCCGATGTCGGCCCTGACCAACGCCCGTGTGGAGTTCGCCACGTCGCTCGTCTCATTCGAGCGGGTGTTCGAGGTGCTGGACATGGAACACGACATTGAGGAGTCCGACACTCCCTACCGTCCACAGCAGGTGCGGGGCCACATCGAGCTCGACGGTGTGTGGTTCTCGTATGGGGGCGCCAACGGTCTCGAGTCGGTGCGTCGCTACGGCTGGAGCGGTGTGACCGAAGGAGAAGAC
Organism: Acidimicrobiia bacterium; assembly: GCA_965216945.1. GTDB lineage: Bacteria > Actinomycetota > Acidimicrobiia > Spongiisociales > UBA5794 > DATHZQ01. Next base: position 3,396,148 of record CBDCGU010000003.1, read on the forward strand.
GGACGAGTTCGGCGCGACCCCGAGGGCTGGGCTCTTCAGGACCTGAGTCTCGAGGTCGCACCCGGCGAGCTGGCGGCGCTCGTCGGACCCAGCGGCGCGGGGAAGACGACGACGACCTATCTCGTGCCCCGTTTGTACGACGCCGATCGCGGCCGGGTCTTGCTCGACGGGCGCGACGTCCGCGACTACGAGCTGGCGGCGCTGGCAGGCGCCATCGGTGTCGTCACGCAGGAGTCCTACCTGTTCCATGACACGATCTCGGCCAACCTGAGGTATGCCAAACCCGATGCGACGGACGACGAGCTACGGGCAGCCGTGGAAGCGGCCAACCTCGGTGAGTTCATCCGTGGCCTCCCGCAAGGATTCGACACCATCGTCGGCGAACGCGGTTACCGCCTTTCTGGTGGCGAGAAGCAGCGGATGGCCATCGCTCGGGTCATCCTGAAAGACCCGAGGGTCTTGATCCTGGATGAGGCCACCTCCCATCTCGATGCCCACTCGGAAGCGCTGATCCAGGAGGCGCTCGAGCGGGTGATGCGCAATCGGACATCGCTCGTGATCGCCCACCGGCTGTCCACGATCCTCGCCGCAGACCGCATCTTCGTGATCGACGGGGGACGTCTCGTCGAGTCGGGCAGCCACGAGGACCTCATCGGCCGGGGCGGGCTGTACGCATCGTTGTATCGCACCCAGTTCGCAGTTGGGGTGACACCCTGACGGCGTAGCCCTGGGGCTCGATCTCCTCACGGTCGATCCACCGTCCCGGCGCCGGGCCCGGTTACCCTGCGGGTCGTGATGGGTGCTCCCAGATATTCGTGGCGCTGGCTCGCCGCGCTGGCCCTGATCGCCGCCGCCTGCGGAGGGTCGTCGAGTCCGCAGGATTACTTCGCCGACTTGGGCAGCGAGACCCGGGCGTACAACGAGAGTATCGCCCAGCTTCGGGAAGACTACGGTGCGGCGCTGGACGAGGAGCTGAGCGCCCTCCGTGAGGGCAGCGACTTGACCGACACGGCCGCAGTCGATGCCTACTTCAATCAGGCGAAGGAGGTGGCGATCGTGAAGACCGCGGATCTCTTCACGGATACCGGGGCGGAGCTGCGCACGCTGATCGACGCGCTCGACGCCTTGGAACCGCCGGACGGTCTGGTCCCCGCACACCAGGATGCAGTCGCGGCAGGGGAGGCACTGGCGGCGGCGATGCCGATCACGATCGAGGCCGTTCGAAGCCTGGACTCGATCGAGAACCTGCAGGAGACGATCGACGCATCACCGTTCACCGTGGCGGCCCAGCGGTTCGGAATCGCGTGCCAGAACCTCGAGGACGCGGCCAAGGGCGCCGGTATCGACGTCGACCTCGATTGCCCCGATGGGATAGAGGGCGTCGCCGAGTAGGTTGGGACGATGCTGCGCCGCCTCGTCGCTCTGTTCCTGCTGGTGGCCGCCTGTGGTGGGGCAGACGATGCCGGCAACGCAGCGGGCGAGTCCGATACGTCGGCCGGCACGCCGGCGAGCACCACGCCGCAAGCGGCGTCGCCTGCGGAAGGCACTTCGCCTGCGCAGTCGACCGCACCGTCTGCCGGCGAAAGCGACGAGTGTGCCCACGTGATCGGCGGTGAGATCGTGTGGCAGGGGGAGACGGCCACGGTGAGCGCCACGGTGCTGTCGGCCGATACCGGCTGGGAGAAATATGCCGACGCGTGGGAGGTGCGCACGCCCGACGGCGAGGTCCTCGGTGTGCGGGAGCTGGCGCATCCGCACGAGACCGAGCAGCCTTTCACGCGCAGCCTCGGGGACGTGACCATCCCGGCCGATGTGACCGAAGTCGTGCTCGCCGCTCGCGACAGCGTCGTCGGCTTCTGTGGTGACATGCTGACCGTCGCCGTCCCGGATCGGTCGTGACCGCCGATCATCCGGTGTGGACCGGCGCAGAGTGGACTCAGCTCCCGGTGCCGACCAGCGGCGGCGAGTCCGTGGTCGTCCCGAATGTGAACGCCGTGGTGTTCGACGGACCGCAACGACATCGAGTGTTGTTACAACGCCGCGACAAGCCGGGTGAGGTGGTGCGGGGACGGCTCGAGGTGCCGGGAGGGCGCTGGCGCGCCGGTGAACCTCCCGATGTCGCCATCGCTCGCGAGGTCTTCGAAGAGACAGGAGTCGCACTGACCGCCGTCGCCGCCGGCGTCGAGCATCTTCGCCATGCGGCTCACATTGCGACTTCCGCGGCGCGGCCTGCAGTCGTCGTCGTGGGTACGGATGGGACGTATCCTTCGCTGCACGTGGTGTTCGAGTGCTACGGCGAGGGTGAGCCCCGGCCTGTGCCCGGGGAGACCGCCGATCCACGATGGTGGTACGTCGACGACGTGCGGTCCTTGTTGGTCGTCGAGCCGGAGGCATTCGTCTGGCAGGCGGCGGCCATCCTGCGGGCCACGCTCGGTCCTGCTACTCGTCGGACTCGGTGATCGTCACGCCGCCGCCGCGCACCGGGGGAGGCAGCACGAGCACGGGCTTGGCGCATTCGAGCGTCACTCGTGCCGAGACGCTCTCCCATGCCGATTGGTCGAAGATCGGGCGGGTCGCCCCCATGACCACCATGTCGACCTCGAGCTTGTTGGCAAGTCCCGAGATCGTGGCTGCGGGATCCTCGCCCTCCAGGTATTCGGCGTTGGTGGTGATGCCGGCTGCGATGAGTGCCCGGACGACCGGTTCGCAGATGCGCCTGCCTCGCTCTTCTACGTAGCGGTCGACAACCGCATCGTCCTGTGGGGTCCACACCGGCTCCGCACCGTGCTGCAACGGGTGCCAGCGCTCGGAGCGGAGGTCGTCGAGGAACGTGCGCGGCACCTCGATCACCGTCGTGACCGTGACCTGACCGCCTTCGCCGAGAAGGCGCTGGACGAAGTCCACGGCTGAAGTTGGGCTCAGCACGCCGGACGTGGCGACGAGGATGTGCATGGGGCGCCATGGTACTGCGACCGGGGCTCTCTCTGCCGAGTGAACAATCCATGAAATCCCAGCGACGGAGTCTGGCCGAGCACTCCCGATGCCGTACGATTGTGCCATGTCAACCAACGGGGTGTCCGGCCGCGTGCTCGTCGTCGACGATGAGCCGATGGTGCGCGAAGTCGTGACTGCGTACCTCGAACGTGACGGGTTTCGGGTGGCGACCGCCGCAGACGGCCGGACCGCCCTGGAGAGCTTCGACGCCGCCCCGGCAGATCTCGTGGTGCTGGATGTGATGCTGCCGGAGATCGACGGCTTCAGCGTGCTGGCCCAGCTTCGCCGCCGCGCCGACGTGCCCGTCATCCTTCTCACGGCCCGCACCGAAGAGCCGGATCGGGTGCTGGGACTCGAGCTTGGAGCGGACGACTACGTGGTCAAACCGTTCTCACCTCGGGAGCTGGCGGCTCGGGTACGCACGGTGCTGCGGCGGTCACGACCCGCCGATGCCGCACCGACTCGCATGGAGTTCTCGGGTCTGTCCATCGACCCCGTCACTCGCGAGGTGGTCCACGACGGCGAAGTCATCGAGATGACGCCCAAGGAGTTCGACCTGCTGGCTTTCCTGGCAGCGTCACCGCGGCAGGTCTTCTCCCGGGCACAGCTGCTCGAGCAGGTGTGGGACTCATCGGCGGACTATCAGGATCCATCCACCGTCACCGTGCACGTTCGCCGCTTGCGACGCAAGCTGGAGCCGGACCCGGAGCATCCCCGCTGGCTCCACACCGTGTGGGGCGTCGGATATCGGTTCGAGCCATGAGAGCGATTGCCGCACTCATCCTCGCGATCGTCGGGGCGATAGCTCTGTTCGAAGTGACGATGCAGCCATCCGCCGGCGAGCGCACGGAGCTTCTCGTGATCTTCGTAGCCATGGCGGCGGGCACGGTGCTGCTCGGCTGGCTGCTGCCCAAGGTGGCGAGGCGATTCGGCTCGCTGCGCGCATCGGTCGTCGTGATGGCGATCGCATCGGTTCTGGCCGTTGCCGTAGCGACGGGCGTGGCGGCCCGGCTGATGTTTCTGGAATCCCACGATCTCCAGCTGCTCACTGTGGTGCTCGGCTTCGGGGTGGGGCTGGGTGTGGTGCTCGCCACGACTCTGGCGAGCCAGCTCACCCAGGGGCTGGACGACATCGGACGCACCGCAGCCCGCGTCGCCGATGGTGATCTGACGGCGCGCACCGGGGTGGAGCGGACCGACGAGCTGGGGCATGCCGCCGCCGCCGTCGACCGGATGACCGAGCAGCTCGCGGCCGCCGAGGCGGAACGGGAGGCCAACGAGCTGGCCCGGCGTCGTTTCCTCGCTGCCGTCGGCCACGACCTGCGCAGCCCGCTCGCCGCGCTGCGCGCCGCCGTCGAAGCACTCGAGGATGGCCTCGCCCCGGACCCGGAGCGGTATCTGCGGTCGATGCGTGCCGACGTGGACGCGATGGCACATCTCGTGGATGACCTCTTCCTGCTCGCCACGATCGAAGCCGGTCGCCTCGAGATCGTCGCCGAGCTCGTAGATCTCGCCGAGCTCGCCGATGAGTCGATCGAGGCGCTGCAGCCGGTGGCATCCGGCAAAGGAATCGAGCTGACTCTGGACGCCGAAGGGAGCGTTCCTGCGATCGGTGGACCCGAGGCGCTGGGACGGGTCATGCGCAATCTCCTCCACAATGCGATTCGTTTCAGCCCTGCCCACGCCGAGGTCGTGGTGCGGGTCAGCAACGGCGCCGCTGCCACCGTTGAGGTGGCAGACGACGGACCAGGCTTCTCGCCTGCGATGGTCGAGAGCGCCTTCGAAGAGTTCGTCACCGACGACCCGGCTCGCTCGCGAACTGCCGGCGGCGCCGGTCTGGGACTCGCCATTGCCCGCGGCATCGTCGACGCCCACGGTGGGGCCATCTGGGCCGAACCCGGACCGGGGGGCCGGGTGAGTTTCCGGCTCCCGCCCTCCGAACCGGCGCTCAACTGAACGGACCGGCCGCTCCCCGCTGGTGCAACGTCATGAGACGGACCACTAGACAGTCGAGCAACTCTAGGGTGCTCGACCCCGGCGCAAGGAAGGCGGCCATGGCTGAACCATCACCCGAGACGCTCAACAAGGTGTTGTGGAAGATCCCGAACGTGCTGTGTCTGCTCGGCTCACGCAGCGGCGACGAATGGAACGGGATGACCCAGAGCTGGGTCACGCAGGTATCGATGGAGCCGGTGCTGGTGGCGGTGTCGGTCGATACGAAGGCTGTGACCAACCGGCTGATTCGTCAAGGGGGCGCCTTCACCGTCAACCTCTGGGATCGCACCGACACGCGTCCGTTCGTGAAGTTTTCCAAACCGGCGGCGAAGGAGGGCATGGCGCTCAATGGCCGTCCGATTCGTGAGGGCGTCACCGGGACCCCGATCTTCACCGAGGCGATTGCCTTTCTCGAGTGCACGGTGTGGCAAACGATCGAATGTGGCACTCACGACCTCTTCATCGGCGAGGTCGTCGACGCCGCTCTCGTGGGTGACGAAGCCGTGGACGTGGCGCGGATGGAGGACACCAGGATGAAGTACGGCGGTGTCAAGCGTGGCGGTCACTGAGGCGCCGGACCGGGTCGTACGGGTCCGGCGGGTCACGGGCTGATCTTGCCTCCTGCGGCGGCGATGTCGAGGTCATAGCCGGGTCGCCCTGCCTCGTTCCACGAGGCAAACGCCTCATCGTTCGGGACGTCGCGTCCCTGGGCGACCGCCAGGACGTACCGATGGTGCAAGAAGTCGCAGTACCTCTGCACGACTGCGGTTTCCGGCTCCAGCTCGGCGATCTTGAGGAGAAGCGGCTCGAAGACGTCCACCCGCCACCGGATCGCTCGCACGGATTTTCCCATGGAGCTCACGGGGTCGTGGGTCGTCTCGAAATAGCGGAGATCGCTGAGTATCTGGCGGGCCTGGTGCTCGGAGGCATCGATGCCGGTGAGCTCACGGAGACGGGTGCGGTGGTAGTTCCGTCCACCCACGGTCACTCGCAACTGCATCTTGCGCTCCGTGCCGCCTTCGACCGGTTGCAGGTCGACGTCCTCCACTTCGAACCCGAGGGCATTGAGACGCTCGACCCGCTGCCGGACGCGGAAACCTTCTTCGGGTCCGATGAGCACGGGCTCGTTCAGCTCCGCCCACAGCCCGTCGTAGCGTTGGGCGACGTCCTCGCCCAGTCGGAGGTCGGCATCGTCGATATCGAGTCCCTGCTCGGCGGCGATGTCTGCCATGCCCCCCGCCAGGTTGACAATCATGATGTCGAGATCGTGGTGACGCTGACCATCGCTGAGCTCGGCGTGTAGCTCCGTCGTCTCCGCATCGATCATCACGGCCTCGATGGCTCCGGCGTCGTAGCGGTACAGCAGATTGGACAGCGAGCAGTCGCCCCAGAAGCAGCCGGAGAGATGGAGTTCCACCAGCAGCCCGGCCACGGCGTCGAGCATCTGATTGCGGCGCGGCCCGAAATTGCCGCCCGAGATGAGCTCCCGATAGGTGAAGGCGTACTTCACGTACTGTGTGATCACGGCCGCCGAATGCTCCCGGTCGTCCGGCACCCAGGCGCGATCGACGAGTCCGACGGCGAGGGCCACCGGGGTCACCCGCTGCCGCAGTGCGCGCAACGTGCGGTACTCGTGGCGGGCGACGCGCCGCGGCAGCTCCTTGATGGCGTAGATCTCCTCGCCATAGGTCACGAAGCGGACGACATGGCGGTGTACGCCCGTGGGGATCTCGACGAGGCGGCCGCCCTCCCACTCGCTCAGCCGATCACTCCATGGGAGGTCGAGGAAGTCGGGGTGGCCGGGCCGGATCGACAGGGTGGGAGTGCTCATCGCCTCTGGGGTGTCGGGAGCACGGTATGGTCGCAGCGATGGGCACCGTTCCGCAACGTATCGAGGTCATCGACGGCGAGGTCGTCGAGCTGACGTGGGAGGATGGGCTGGTCACCGAGATCGACGCTGCCACCTTGCGAGGGGCATGCATGTGCGCCGGCTGTCGTGAGCCGGCCGGCGAAGCGGCGACACAGGCCGTGCTCGCCGGTCCGGTTCCGGTCAAGATCGCGGATGCGGAGCTGGTTGGGGGCTACGCCCTCCAGTTCGTCTTCGAGCCGGATGGCCATGGCACGGGGATCTATCCATTCACTGCACTGCGAGAGCTCAGCCGGGGCTGACCTCACCTCGCATCGTCCCGCCCTGGCAGGCCGGGCACCAGTAGCTGACACGGTCGAGCGGGCCATGGGTTTCCGCGGCGATCGTGGTCCCGCAGCGCCGGCACGGTCTGCCGCCCCGGCCGTACACCCATGTGCGCTCGCGGCCCCGTGACCCCGTTGTCGTGCGACGGGGGTCGGCGACGTTGGCGAGTAGCAGCCGATTCGCTCTCCTGTAGAGGGCGCCGACGGCATCGTCGTCGAGTTGCCGCGGGGAGAGGCCGGGGTCGAGCCGCTGCAGAAACAGCACCTCGCTCTTGTAGACGTTGCCAACACCCGATGCGACGCCTTGGTCGAGCAGGAGATCCGCCACGGTCGGAGCGTTGCTGCGGCGGGCCCGCACCACGATCTCGTCGAAGGCAGGAGTTCGCAGAGCGAGGTCGGGACCGATGCGCTCCAGCCCCTCCATCACCTGCCCGGTCGGGGCGAGGTCGACGTGGGGGGCCGCAAAACACACGGCAGAAGCCGCCGGCGTGACCAGGACGACCCGCGCCTTGCCCGGAGTGATCCGCCACGGTTGATCCGGGGCGTACACGTGCCAGGAGCCGGTCATGCCGAGATGGGTCCGCAGGGTCCATCCCGACGACACATGAACCAGGAGGTGTTTGCCCAGTGCTTCCACTCGCTCGACCGACGCCCCCACCAGCCGCCGCCCCTCGCGGCGGACCGCTCTGTGGCTTCCCTGGACCCGGAGGATCCTCTCGCCACCAATTGCACCGTCGACCCGTTCAGCCGCCTGATGCAGAGTGTCGCCCTCAGGCACGACGCCGCGCCGCCCCGTAGGTCAAGCCCCGATAACCCGGTACGAAGCCCGCGCTGCGCAGCGCATCGCCCATGGGGCCGCTCGTGGCGGGCTCGCCGTCGACCGTGGCGATGGTGAGCCGGCGCCGGCGCCGGTCGGCAAAGCCGGTCAGCGCCGTTGCAACCGCGGCCGGATCGGCATCGAAGGTGAGAAGCGTTCGCCCACCCCGCTCCAGGAACGCAATGAGCCGGCCATCGTCGAGCATCACATAGGCGCCGGCCCGGCGCGCCGGATGCCCCGACGGGTGCTCCGGCCAGGGCAGAGCCGCCCCGTAGACGCTGGCCGGGTCGGCAGCCGCAAGCAGCAGCGGGGCGCTGTCGCCGGCGGCCGCCCGCAACCGGTCTACGGCACCGGGCACGGCGAACTGCGACCCGCCTCGTCCCTCGATGAAATAGCCCCGTCGCACCGTGCCGGCGTCCTCCATGGCGGTGAAGACCGGATAGAGGCCGGAGAAGCCGCCTGCAATTCCCTCGGCGAGGACGGCGTCTCTGGTCACCACCCCGTGTCGCTCCAGCAACTGGTCGGCGATCGCCTTGGCTCGCTGCTCGCCGAGGATGGGCTCGCCGATCGCAAGAAGATCGCTGACGAGATACCACCGACCGCTGCCGGATGGAGGCGAGGCGGTGGGGAAGGCGGGCCGGCGCGACGAGCGGCGTCGTGAGGACGCGGTGAAGGCGCGCAGCGGAGCCAGCGTGTCGTTGGTGATCTCGCCGGCCCAGACCAGGTCCCACAATGCCTCGAGCACCTGCTCCTGGGGGCCGCCTTCGGCAGCCACGTACAGATCGTTGAAGAACGAAGCGCCCCGCTCCTCGAGATGCGCTCTCAGCAACCCGTGGAGCGGCCCATCGGGACGGTCGTCCGGCAGCTCCTGGTGCAACAGCGGAACCTGATGCCGCAGGTAGAGAGCGACCTTGCCGTCCCCCGCTCCGAGTGAGCCACGGCCGATCCACACGACCTCGCCCGATGCCAGCAGCATGTCGAGCATGCTCGGCTCGTAGCGGACTCTCGCCGCCAGGACGTCGCGCTCGAGGATGCTCGCCGGCAATGCCACGCCCTGCAGCTGGCGAACGACCTCCATCAGGCGTGCTCCGTGGGCTGCGTCTGAGCCCACACCGTGCCACTCGGGCAGGAAACGGGCGTGGACCGCAGGCTCGACCGCCTCGACCTCGGCACGCAGGACGGCGAGTGATCTGCGGCGCAGCCTGCGGAGCACCTCGGTGTCCACCCACTCTTGGTCCTCGCCACCCGGCCGGTAGGCGCCGGCAGCTACCCGGCCATGTGCTGCCAGGCGGTGGAGCACCTCCGCGACCACCGCAGCCGGCAATCCGAGCTCGGCGGCCGCGGCGTCGACGGTGAACGGGCCGTGGGTACGCGCATAGCGGCCGACGACATCACCGAGCGGGTCGTCCGGTGGCTCCAGCAAGGTCGGTGGGACCCACAGGGGAGGGGTGATGCCGAGCGCATCGCGCAGGCGGGCGATGTCCTCGACGGCGGCGATGCGGTCCTCGCCGTGCACTCGGACCTCGGCGATGCGGCGCGAGTCGCGCAGCGCGTCCAGCCACTCGGCGACGGCCGACGCCGGTTCACTTCGTACGGCAATGGCTGCGTGGCTCAGCGGGCCGAGGTCGCGCAACGCATCATGCAGGGCATCCGCCGAGGCGATGTGCCGCTCGGGGGTGAGACGCTGCAGCTCGGCCTCGACCGCCGCGATGACGTCCGCATCCAGCAGATCGCGGAACTGTGGATCCCCCAGGAGCTCCTTGAGGAGCGAGCGGTCCAGCGTGAGCGCCGTCGCCCGCTTCTCGGCGATCGGAGCGTCGTACTCGTACATGAACGATGCGATGAAATCGAACATCAGCGATGAGGCAAAGGGGCTGGGCCCTGCGAGTTCCACCTCTCGGACACGGACTCGCCGGGCGGCGATGTCGCCGAGCACCTCGACGAGGGCAGGCACGTCGAAGTGGTCTTGCAGCACCTCGCGATAGGTCTCGAGCACGATGGGGAAGCTGCTGTAGCGCTTGGCGATGTCGAGCAGGCTGGCGGCGCGGCGGCGCTGCAGCCACAGCGGGGTGCGGCTGCCGGGTCGGCGGCGGGGGAGAAGGAGGGCGCGGGCGGCGGCTTCCCTGAACCGCGCGGTGAACAGTGCGGAGTCGGCGACCTCCTCGAGCAGCAGCTCTTCGATGTCCTGGGGATCCAGCAGGAGCGCCGATCCCGCGGGTGGCTCGTCGACGTCCGGGAACCGGAACACGATGCCGTCGTCCGACCAGATGACGTCGACCTCGCTGCCCACCTCCCGGCGAAGCCGGTGTCGGGCCGCGAGCGCCCAAGGCGCATGGACTCGGGCGCCGAATGGCGACAGAACGATCATCCGCCAATCGCCGATCTCATCGCGGAAGCGCTCGATCACGATGGTGCGGTCGGTAGGCAAGGTACCTGTGGCCTCGCGCTCCTCTTCCAAGAAGGCAGCCAGATTGTCTGCCGCCCATGGATCGAGGTGGTACCGCTCCTGTAGGGCGGTGCGCGCCTCGGGCCCTTCCATGCCACCGATGCTCCGTGTGAACGCACCCACGGCCCGTCCCAACTCGAGGGGGCGACCCAAGGCGTCGCCGTGCCAGAACGGCATACTGGCCGCGGACTCTCCCGGTGCCGGGTGCACGACGACGCGGTCGTGGGTGATCTCATCGATCTTCCAGGATGTAGATCCGAGCACGAAGACGTCCCCCGGACGGCTCTCGTAGACCATCTCCTCGTCGAGTTCGCCGACCTTGCCGCCCTCGGGAAGGGTCACGGTGTAGAGACCACGGTCCGGGATGGTGCCGGCGTTGGTGACGGCGAGCAGCTTGGCGTTGCGGCGGGGCGCCACCGTGCCGTCGACACGGTCCCACACGATCCGGGGCCGCAGCTCGGCGAACTCATCGGACGGGTAGCGACCGGCCAGCATGTCGAGCACCGAGTCGAAGGCGGAACGGGCGAGGTCGCGATACGGTGCCGCACGGCGTACGAGTTGGTAGAGGCCATCGGCCGGAGCGGGCGCGACGGCCACCATGGCCACGATGTGCTGGGCAAGCACGTCGAGTGGATTGCGCGGGATGCGTGTCGCCTCGATGGAGCCGCTCTCCATCCGCTCGACGACCACCGCCGTTTCCAGCAAGTCGCCGCGATGCTTCGGGAAGATGCGGGCGACGCTGGGAGCGCCGACCTGGTGCCCGGCGCGGCCGACTCGCTGGAGCCCACGGGCGACCGACGACGGGCTCTCCACCAGAACCACGAGATCGATGGCGGCCATGTCGATGCCCAACTCGAGCGTCGATGTGGCGACGACACCACGTAGCTCACCCGCCTTGAGGCGGCTCTCGATCTCGAGCCGCTGCTCCCGCGAGATGGAGCCATGGTGCGACTGCACCAGTTCCTCGCCGGCCAATCGGTTGAGCTCGGCGGCGAGCCTCTCCGCCAAGCTCCTCGAGTTGACGAAGAGCAGCGTGCTGCGGTTGGAGAGCACGAGATCGAGGAGGCGGGGATACACCGCCGGCCAGATGGATCGCCTCGCGCCGTCGTCCGCGGCGATTCCGTCGACCGGGGTCTCCTCGGGTCGCGTCATGTCCGCCACCGGGACCACGATGCCGAGATCGAGCGTCTTGTCCCAGGGGGCGTCGACGATCGTCACCGGTCGTGGGTTCCAGGTGTCGCCGGCGTCGGTACCGCCACCGAGGAATTGGGCGATGTCCTCGAGCGGGCGCTGCGTTGCCGACAGCCCGATGCGTTGCGGCTCGATGTCGGCCAGCTCGGACAGTCGCTCCAGGGTCAGGCTCAGATGAGAGCCGCGTTTGGTTGCTGCCACCGAGTGGATCTCGTCGACGATGACCGAGCGCACCGACCGCAGGATCGTGCGCGCCTGGGACGTGAGCATCAGGTAGAGCGACTCCGGCGTGGTGATGAGGATGTCCGGCGGGTGGCGCAACATCGACTGGCGATCCGAGCTCGGGGTGTCGCCGGTGCGCATCCCGGTCGTGATGCGCGGCACGTCGAGGCCGAGCCGGCCGGCGGCGTTCTGGATGCCGGTCAGTGGTGCGCGGAGGTTGCGTTCGACGTCGTACGCCAGCGCCTTCATCGGCGAGACGTAGAGGACTCGGCACCGTTCCTTCTCCTCCGGCACGGGCTCTCGCGACAGACCGTCGATGGCCCACAGGAATGCTGCGAGGGTCTTGCCCGAGCCCGTGGGGGCGTGGATCAGCGTGTGGTCGCCGCGAGCGATTGCCGCCCAGCCGTGGGTCTGGGCATCGGTGGGGGAGGCGAACGACGCCGAGAACCAGGCACGGGTGGCTTCGGTGAAGCGATCCAGGGCTGTGGACACGTCGATCAGCGTACCGAGTGCGTGTGACAAGAAACGCGGTGGTCGGCCCGGTGGCGCCTTCCGACGCCGTCGCGGCACCTCGACCTCCGCCCGATGGCCTGCGAGCTCAACCCTCGATCTGTCTCGATCGAGGGTTGAGGGTTGGGCTAAATGACAAAATCGTCTTACGCGCAGTCGCTACATAAGCCGTTGCACTGCAGGAAGTCGACACCTCGATGCCTCGATGAGGCCGGGAGTGGGTGCGTCGCCAGACTCTCGACCCATGGTCGAGGTGCCGGGGTCAGGGAAACTTTCGTCAGCCTCAGGGCAGTGGCGACGTGCCTGGGCCGGTAGGTGGCTACGGTCTGTCCGTGGACATTGCGGTCAACCTCGTCGAGCACTACCTGCGACTCACCGGCTACCTCACGCTCAGCGAGTTCGAGGTGCAACGCAAGGATGCGGAGGGCCGTTACAAGACCGTCACCGACGTCGACGTGATGGCGATGCGGATGCCGGGCTCGGTCTATCTGGGTGATCCGCACGGTGAAGACGACTGCGAATTGCTCGAGATCGAGGACCCCGTGCTGGGTTTGGATCCCGACACGATCGACGTCGTCATCGGTGAGGTGAAGCAGGGGCCGGCCACGCTCAATGCGGGCATCAAGGACCACGCCGTGCTGCACTCGATGCTGCGCAGGCTGGAATGGGTCTACGCCGAGCCGTTGCACGACGTGATCCGGGGGCTCCAGCAGCGGCAGGTGCATCGCGGCAAGGCGCGCGGCGGGGGTGCCGTGCGGACACGTATCGTCGCCTTCGGGCGCAGCCCGGTGTCGAACGACACGGTGATCTCTCTGAGCCACATCGTCACCCGGCTCCTTGCCTTCTTCGACGAGCACGAGGAGGCGTTGCGCCCCGTGCAGTTCCGAGAGCCCGCACCGGCGTTTCTTCGTCTGCTGATCAAGGCGGGATTCGACATCGACAAGGTGACGCCGCCCGACGGTTGACACGGGACGAGTCGGCGACCCCGGTTCCGGGCCATCGCCGGTTGGTGTGCTCACGGCATCCATCGCCGTCGCCGCTCAGACGGTCAACGCCCTCCTACCCGCCTGGGCAAAGGCGCGGGCCCGGTCGGGATCCACCGGATTTGTCGTGTGGGACCCCTGTTTGAGCGTCGTTCCGACGATCACACCGTCTGCTACCGCGAGGAATTGGGCGACGTTGCCCGCCGATGCGCCGGAGCCGACGTACAGCGGCGACTCCGGCACCGCCTTGCGGGCATCGCGCAGAGTGTCGAGCGACGGTGGCCTTCCCGTTGCCGTCCCGGAAACGATGAGTGCATCGGCGAGACCACGTCCCGACAGCTCCTCGGCAGCTTGTTCCAGCGTGGTGCCCGGTGGCGGCGTTGCGTGCTTGACGAAGACGTCGGCCATTATCTGCGTGTCGGGTGCGATCGCTCGCCGTAGCCGGAGCACCTCGGCGGCACGGCCGACGATCAGACCCTGATCAGTCCACATCGACCCGGAGAGCACGTTGACTCGGATGAATGCCGCACCGGTCGCCGCTGCGATGGCCAGGGCACCCGCGGCGTCGTTGCGCAGTACGTTGACGCCGACCGGCAGCTCGACCGCGTTTGCGACCGACGAGATCGCCCGTGTCATGGCGGCGATCGTCACCTTCGGCACATCGTCGGTGAAGAAGGGTGCGTCGCCGAAGTTCTCGACACCGATGCCCCCGAAACCGGCGGCTGCCAGCACCTCGGCGTCGGAGACGGCGCGGGCGACCACCGCATCGAAGCCGCCGGAGAACCGTGGCGAACCGGGTAGGGGGCCGAGATGCACCATCCCGATGAGGCGGGGAAGCGATGTCATGGTGCTCAGTAGGCGCGAATGATGCGAAGGGCCGTCTCGGCGTAGTCTCCTATGGCCTTGAGGCCCGTGTCGGCGGGGTCCAAGCGATGCACGGCGACGCGACAGAACTCGCCTGCGTGACCCTTGATCACCTGATCGGTCTCCCGCGGCCCGAACACCCAGCTGGCGTACTTGGGGCCCATCACCTGCACCCGAATGCCTTCCTTCGGGTATTCCTCTCCCGCCTGCTCGAAGGCGTACGGCAGCATGCGGTGAGCCAGCCACGCCACATGGCGTAGTCGGGGCGAGTCCTCTTCGGTCTCTTCCTCGTCTTCGACGACGGGAAGCCTGCCGTCCATGGCCTCGCGGATGTCCAGGCCGTGCGCCCACGTCTCCATCAGGCGGAGCGTGGCAAAACCCTTGGCCGACAAGGAGTTGATCACCCACGGGATGCGATCGCTCGCCTCCATGCGGGAGAGAGCGTCGACCACGGAGGCGCGGCCGTTGCGCCACCACTCGATGACCTCTTGATACCGCTTGCCGCGACCCTGCTGCACGCCGCGGTCTGTCCATTCGTCGACGTCGGTGACGTGTTGTGAGTCGACGTAATCCTGACCCTGCTCGATCGCAGCGGCGGCAAACGTCTCCGTGAACGCCAGGTGGCTGACCGTGTCGTGGATCGACCAACCGGGTGCGGGGGTCGGCAGTTTCCAGTCGCGCTCACGGATCCGTTGCAGGAACTGATCGAGAGACTGCTGCTCGGCTACGAGGTCTGAGAGGATCTCACGCATGGAGCCGCGATTCTACTGCGGTGTGCGAGCCTCCGAGCCGTTGGGCGGACTTCGCGGGCTGGGCAGCGGCTCGCTCAGGCGACCGGCTCGGTGTCGGCGGCAGCATTGATCCGGTCC
Source organism: Acidimicrobiia bacterium (assembly GCA_965216945.1). GTDB lineage: Bacteria > Actinomycetota > Acidimicrobiia > Spongiisociales > UBA5794 > DATHZQ01. The sequence goes on from CBDCGU010000003.1 coordinate 3,411,229, forward strand.
ACCATCGCACGCAATCTGCCGAGTCCGCGCCGATTGAAATGGAGACGGAGGCGAGGGAGGTCCGGATGGTCGTTCTCGGCCAGCTCTCGCTTCGATGCAGGCACCTTCTCGATCGTGCCGTCGACGAGGAGGTCGGCGAACTCCTCGTTGAGCTCGGCCACCAACTGCTCGGTCGGCTCGTGCTTGAGGCGGAGCACGAGCTTCCCGTCGACATACCGCTGGGAGTGGTAGTTGTCGTAGAAGCGGCGAATCTCGCGGCAGGCGTCGTCGACATCCGTCGTGAAGTGGAACAGGTTGCTGTCGTGAGGGGAGATCATTCCGTGGCGCTCGAGGCTGTTGACCAGCTCCAGCCACGCCTCCCAGTATCCCGTGCCCTCGGCTTCGAGCAGCACGATGGGATGCAGATCTGATTTGCCGGTTTGTATGAGCGTCAGCAGCTCGAACGTCTCATCCTGGGTGCCGAACCCACCGGGGAAGATGGCAAACGCGTTGGACTCCTTCACGAACATCAGCTTGCGGGTGAAGAAGTACTTGAAGTTGATCAGACGACTCTCGTGCACGAACTCGTTGGCGTTCGCCTCGAACGGAAGCCGTATGTTGACGCCGAAGCCGTACTCGGTGCCGGCACCCTTGTTGCCCGCCTCCATGATCCCCGGTCCCGCCCCCGTGATGACCATCCACTGGTGCTCGTCGGCCATGCGATTGGCGAAGTCGGCTGCCAGGGCATAGTTGGGATCGTCCGGAGGCGTACGGGCCGAGCCATAGATTGTGACCTTGGGGACCGTGCGGTAGCGCGAGAACACGAGGAAGGAGTAGCGCATCTCCTTCAGCGCACTGTTGGCCAGCTTGAGGTCGCCGCGGTCCGTGTCGTCCCGAAGCAGCTTGAGCCCGCTGACGAGCATCTCGGCGATGAGGTCTTCGTCGTGATCGTGGCTGTGGTGGCCGTCCTGGGACACCGCGTCACGAATCAACTCCGTGAGTCGCTGATCGAGATCATCCCCGAGGCGGTAGCTGCGCATGTCCCTGAACCTAGCGCTGGCGTGTTGCGAAGCTGCACGTTGCCGTTCTCCCGGCGGGCTGAGCCGAGATCGGCTCGGGCGGGTGCAGGGGCTCGGAACGACTCCGGCGGCGGACGCCTCGAGGTCGACATCGAGCGCGGGCGGTCCCGATCATCCCGGCCGACGGTGTTCCTGCCGTCTCCTCCTCCGGTCGCTGTCGAGGCGGAGGGCAATTCGCGTCCCGTCCGCCACGGCCATTAGGTTGGGAATCGTGACTGCGCCCGACTTCACCCTCGTCGATCAGGGTGGCGCCCCGTGGACTCTCAGCGAGCACCGCGGCGCCGCCGTCGTTCTGCTGTTCCTGCGCGGCGACTGGTGAGCGTATTGCAACGGCCAGCTGGTCAGCGTGGCGATCCGACACGACGAGTTCCTCGAAGCCGGGGCGATCATTGCCGCCGTGGTGGTCGATGATCCGAGCCAGAATGCGGCCATGGTCGAGAAGCTGCGACTCCCGTTCCCGATCCTGTCGGATCCGCAGCGGGAGCTTGCGATCACGCCGTACGGCGTCGCCGACCCGCGGGATCCGCGCGAGATCGCGATCCCAACAACGATCGTGCTCGATCCCGCCGGGAACGAGGTATGGCGCAAGGAGTCCTTCGACTTCGCCGAGAGGCCCGAGGAGGACACGATTCTCGACGCGGTGCGATCGCTCGGCCTGCCGGCGACGACGCAGCAGTCCTCCGTGCCCGCCAATGCGGCGCCGGGTCCGAAGGCCATGCCGTTTGCGGCGCTCACCGCGTACTACCGGGGCGCCAAGTTCGCCGCGGTGGCGATGAGCCGGCGCTTCCCCGAGGCCAAAGAGAACGCCAAAGCGTACGGCGCACAAATGGATCGGTATATCGAGGCCGTTCACCAGATCCGTGACTGATCTGTCGTGGAGTCTGTCGGGACCGCTCGGTGCGATCTCTCGTTCTTGCGTAGGTCGGCGCAGCATGCCGGCGTGAGCTACGCAAGAAAAGCCCCCGCGGCCACCACCCTCGTTCTTGCGTAGATGAGCGCGGCATCCTGCGCTCATCTACGCAAGAACGTGTTGACGGCGACGCGGGATCAGTCGCGGTAGTTCACGTACTGCAGCGGTATGCGGTAGTCGAGTGCCTTGAGCATGGCGATGACCTGCTGCAGATCGTCTCGCTTCTTGCCCTGCACCCGCAGCTGGTCGCCCTGCACCTGCACCTGCACCTTGAGCTTCGAGTCACGTACCCGCTTGCCGAGCTCCTTGGCGGCATCTTGCGGGATGCCCTGGGCCAGGGTGAACTCCGTGCGGACCCGGCCGCCCGATGCCGGCTTGGGGTCGCCTCCCTGCAACACCTTCAGCGAAACGCCCCGCTTGACGAGACGGCCCTTGAGCACGTCCACGGCCGCATCGAGTCGCCCCTCGGATGCCGACTCGACGGAGATGCCGTCACCGAGTTCGATCGTGGTGTTCGTCCCCTTGAAGTCGAAACGATTCACGATCTCGCGCATCGCCTGGTCCACGGCGTTGCGCACCTCCTGCATGTCCACCTGGGAAACGACGTCGAAGCTCGGCATGCGCGGAAGCGTAGTGCGCGGCGGCAGCTCGTCGGTGCGACGGCCGCCTACGAGAAGGCGGGACCGTCGGGGCCCTTGCGCACCACGGCAGCCCACACCGTTTCGTAGTGGTCCTGGTCGTACGGATCGATGTGGGGCAGCACGAACTCCTCCCACGACCGCCGCAGCGGATCGCTGGAGTCGTTCATGATGCGCAGCCCCGCCGGTACCCGCTCCAGCACCGACCGCAGGCTCATCGGTGTCTCCACGCGGGTGCGGGCGTCCGTAGCGGTGAACGATGCGTTCACCTCGACGGCCAGCTTGGCGATGGCAGTGACGAACTCGGGTCGCAGCGTCGGGTAGCGCCGTTCCAGCATCGTGGCGAGCTCGGCTTCGGCGGGGAATTGTTTCTCCCAGATGATCCAGCGGTCGGCGAACGCCTTGTTGAGGGTCTGCGTGCCTGCGTAGTCGCGCAGATCGGTGGGGTTCAGCGTCCCGTAGATGCGTACGTCCTCCCGCAGCTTCACCATCTCCCCGGTGGGAAGCTCCAGTGCGCGGTGGCGGTCGAGCAAGCCGTGCAGGGCGAACAGGGTCTCGGCGCCTGCGGCATTGAGCTCGGAGAGATTGAGCAGGGCCGGGCCACGTAGGGCCCGGGTGATGTCGCCGTCCTCCCACCGGCTCTCCGTGCCGCCCTTGCCGTCGCCGTGGAGCTTCACCGAACCGATCAGCGTGATGTCGCGCACCTCGCCGGTCAGCGGTATCCGGTAATGGGGGAGTTGGAGCAACGCGGCGAATTGCTCGAGGTCGTGATCCTTCCCCGTTCCCATGTGGCCACGCAAAGCCAGGTGCAGCGGCGTGTCCTCGAAGTAGTCGCGCCGGGCGGCTTCCAGCTGCGCCAGCCGGTACAACATTCCCAGGTCCACGTAGTAGGGGTCGGGCTCTGGGATGTGCGACATGCGCAGCTCGTAGTCGGGGAGATCCTCGGGGACCTCGGCCTTGGCGAGCTCGACCGGTGCGCCCACTCCCGCCGGATCTGCGAAGGTCACCGTTTGTGGCATGTCGACTCCTGTGTCGTTCCTGTCGTGTGCATCCGCTCAGCCGGCCCTGGGTGCGGTCGCCGCCATGCGAGACACACGCTCGGGATGCGACCACCAGCCGTGCCCGCCCATCGTGGCCAGGGTGCGATAGAGCGTGGATCGTACGCCGTCCACCATCGCCCTGGCCAGCTCGTCGGGGCGCTCCACCACCTGGTTGCGGGCGTATGCCGCCTGAACGGTGGTATCGCCGATGCCGATGCCCAGCACGGTGGTACCCGCTTCCTCGATGGCCCGCACCGAGTCGGCCAGCTCCTGGACCGAACCGCGTGTCATGCCGTCGGCGAGTACCACCAGGATCCGGGTGGCGACCCGGCGGGCGGCGAGGCGGCCCGCAGCATACGCCAGGTTGTACTCGTCGACGTTGGCCGCCTTGTCGAACATCGAGACGGGCGGCGACAACTCGGGCTCGTTCCGCGCCCGTCGACCCGCATCGATGGGCGAGGCGGCTGTGAAGAACAGCCCGGCCGTCACGTCGTCGGCGCCTCGCCACCGTTGATCGAAGGGTTTCACGAGGTAGTGGTTGACCGTCCGGGTGAGGCGGTCGGCATTGCCGCCCTGTGAGCGGCGCAGTGCACCGGTGGCGCTGTGGCGGCGATCGCTGTACGTCCGTTCCGAGTCATCGGGGGAGGCGGCGAAGGCCCGGTTGAAGAGCGCCACCTCGAACTCGATCTGTAGTTCGTCGCAGAGATGTGCCAGGGTCCACCCTCCCAGCGTGGCGGCGGCCAGGGCCCACGGCGTCTTGCGACCGGTCGGACCCTGGCGTGGCTGGAGCATGCTGGCCGAGCCGTCGACGAGGACGCTCACGGCGTACGAGCGCCGCATCGGGAGGTCGCGTCGCTCGAACATGCGCTCGTACACGCCGGCTCCGAGGAAGAGGGCGGCATAGGGGGAGAGGTCACCGGCGTCGTATCCGCTGCGCAAGCCGCGGCGCTGGTTGGCGAGGAACAGCGGGTAGAGCTCTCCGGACACTCGACGTTGTGCCACCTGCCAGCGTTCGGCTGCGGCTTCGATCATGGCGCGCCCGTCGGCGCCGAAGATGCGGAACCGATCGGGGATGTCACACACGAGCAGCTTGCCGCCCTGGCCGGTCGGGAGGTACACGGTGGGGGACTCGCTCACGCGCACGACTTGCTCGGTGGCCGGATCGCCGGCGTGGTCCGCCTCGCCCTTGCGGCCGGCTTCGGCGCTCACCGTCTGTGCCGCCTGCCGTGTCTCCTCGTACGATTCCTTGTTCCGCAGCGGAGGCGTCACGATCCGGACGGCGTCGACGGTCTCGCTGATCGCAGCCGTGTCGGCCTCGTCTTGCAAGTTGCGGGTTGTGGCCGTATCGACGCCTCCCGTATCGGTGACGAGCCGGTGCAGCCTCGCAACCTCGAGCAGTTGAAGGGCCGCGGTACCGACCGCCCACGGGTCGGCGGCGTCGTGCACCTGATCCAGGAACGGAGTGGCATCGTTGAGCGCTGCGGCGACGTGGGGTGCGACCCGTCGCTCGAGCTCCTCCCGCGTCGCATAGCCACCGACCTGGAGGAAGCAGGCAAGGGCGTACTGGCCGAGCGGGCGGGCGTCCCTCATCGCGTCAGGTATCGACGCCACGTAGAGGTCGCGCAGCACAGAACGCACGCCGCCGAAGGATCTCAGGTGGGTGGCTTCTTGCCGGGCGTCCTCCAGGCTCATGAAGAGCGCTTCGGCGGCTTCGCCCCCGGCCTCGGCCAGCGCATCCAGCAGGCTGAATTCTCCTGGAGTGGTTGGTGGTTGTGGATCGGGCTCGCCCCCGATGGTCTCGTCGCTCAAGTCGGCATGTCCGAGTTGTTCCGCAAACTCATCGTCGGCGTCGGCGATCTCACCGGGGAACAGGGACAGCGGGCCTTGGATGGGCTCCGGCTCCGCGGCGGGTGCGTCGCCACGATGCGCCAGCCACTCTGGGGGAATCGGCCGGCGCTCGTCCAAGTTTGTGGCGATGAGGTGAACGGCCTCGTGCAGCGCCGAGGTGAGGGCGACCTCGGTGGGGGTCACCGGGGCGTTGCGGGCATACGCCGCCTGGAACACGCCGGGATCGATGGTGATCTCGCCTTCGCCCGACTGCGCCTGCGAGCCGAGCCGCACTTGCAGTTGCTCGTCCCCGGCGATGGAGCGGGCGAACCGCGTGACTGCCGGAGCGACCCGCTGGTAGCGCGCAACGACTGCCTCGATCGCCCGTTCTTCGGGCGGGAGGATTCCTTCGAGCACGGTTTGGTGGCGGCGACGCACAACCGTCGATTGTCCCACAGCGAGGGGGAGTGTCGCGGCGCACCGGACCGGCTCCTTGCGCTCATCGTCGTTTCACGGCACGCTCGGTGCGATGGACGACCTCCGCATCAGCGATGCGTTGACGATTCCGGGTGCGGAGCTCCTGGAACGGTTCGACACGTCCGGCGGTCCGGGCGGGCAGCACGCCAATCGCTCGGCGACCAAGGTCACGCTCTCGTTCGACGTTGCCGCAAGTCCGACGCTCAGCGATCAACAACGACGCCGGCTCGTTGTTCGGCTCGGTGGGCGGCTCCGCAACGGTGTCGTGGCCGTGGCGGTGGACGAGTCGCGGTCGCAATGGCGCAACCGGCAGCTGGCCCGGAGCCGTCTCGCCGGGCTGCTGGCGGACAACCTCGGGCCGCCGCAGGCCCGCCGCGTGCCCACCAAACCCTCGCAAGCGTCGCGTCAGCGCCGGCTGGACGAGAAGAAGGCGCGGGGACGGGTCAAGCGGCTGCGGCGCCGTCCCGACGTCGACTGAGATGCGGTCTGCGGATCACACCGATGCCACGAAGTCGACGAGACGTCCGGCGAGCTCGGCCCCGAACACGTCGATGAACTGCACGCCGCTGGGGACACGCTCGAAGACGAACACGCCGCGGGAGTCGACGGCCTTGGCCTCGAGGCGCTTGGCCCACGAGGCCGAACGGCCGGCCTCCGTGCCGATGAAGTAGGTGGGTGCCTCGATCTCGGGCAACACCCGGCTGGCGTCCAATCCGGTGTCCTGCGGAGGTGAGAACACCATGGCGATCCCGTCGAATTCGAGGTCGTCGCGCTCGGCATCGAGAACGACGGCCGCGGTTCCAGAGCCCACCCACCCGATCATGACGATACGGTCGTAGCCCTTCGTCTCGAGCCATTGATACATGGCCGCGAGATCGAGTTGTGACTCGCGGACGTTGTACTCGCCCTCCGACTGGCCGTGGCCGCGGAAGTCGACAGAGAGCACGGTGTAGCCCTCGCGGGCGATAGCGGAGCTCCACGGCAGCACGGCCTCCGAGCTCTGCGGTGCTCGCTGGCCCCCGGAGCCGGGCGTGGGGTTGTCGAAGTCGTGGCCGAACAGCACTGCGGTGTCGTTGCCCTCCCAGAAGCGGCCGTAGAGGGCGAGGCCGTCCTCGGTTGTGATGGTGACGTCTTCCCACCCCGAGGGTTCGATCGTGAGGTCGATCTCGGTGACGGCGGCCGTGGTCGTGGTCGACGCCTCGGTCGTGTCAGCCGCCGCAGCCGTGGTGCCGGCGGCAACTGTCGTCGTGGTGATGGTGATGCCCTCGACGGCGGTGGACGAGGAGGCGCCGCAGCCGGCCGCTACGAGTGCGATGGCGACGAGAAAGACGAGGGAGCGGGCTCGCTCCATGATGGCCTCCAAAGTAGTTCGCTACGGCACCAAACTGCTTTCAGACGACAGTATATCAGTCGTGGCGCCCACCGGTTGTCGGTTTGCACCGAGGCCGGTGTCGAGCCGGTCCTATCATCCGCCGATGCACTACGACCTCACGACGCTCCCGAACGGGTTGCGCATCATCTCCGAGGACATGCCGTCCGCCCGCTCGGTCGCCATCGCCTGTTGGGTCGATACCGGCAGCCGTGACGAACATGGCCCCGAGGCGGGCGCAAGCCACTTCCTCGAGCATCTCCTCTTCAAGGGCTCGGAGCGGTGGTCCGCCCAGGCGATCGCGGATGCGTTCGATGCGGTGGGAGCCCGCAACAACGCATTCACCTCGAAGGAGTACACCGCCTATTGGGCGAGGCTGCGGGACGCCGACCTGCCCCTCGCCGTCGAGATCCTCGGTGAGATGATCCAGCGTCCCGCGTTTCGCCAGGAGGAGATCGACTCCGAACGGCACGTGGTGCTGGAAGAGATCAACATGAACGAGGACGACCCGACGGATGTCGCCCACGAGTTGTTCATCCAGGCGATGTGGCCCGACCACCCGCTGTCCCCGCCGATCCTGGGAACTCGCGACTCGATCCTTGCCATGTCGCGGGAGACGATCGCCGGCTACTGGGGGCGCCGCTACAGCCCCAAATCGGTCGTTGTGGCATGTGCCGGGCGCGTCGACCACGCCGGGCTCGTCGATCTGGTGAGTAGTCACTTCGGTGCGTGGGAGGGGCCCGACATCGATCGCCCGACCACCGAGGCGTCGGTGGCGGCCCGCGTCGAGGTGCGCAACAAGGACACCGAGCAGGCGCACATCGTCTTCGGGTCCGAGGCCCTGCGCCGTCATGACGAGCGGCGCCATGCGATGCTGGTTGCCGATCACATCCTCGGCGGAGGCATGTCGAGCCGGCTCTTTCGCGAGATCAGGGAACAGCGGGGTCTGGCCTATGCCGTCCACAGCTTCCGGCTTCCGTTTGCCGACTCGGGTGCGGCCGCCGTGTACGTCGGCACCACGCCGAGCCAGGCACCACAGGTGCTCAAGCTCATCCGTAGCGAGCTCGACAAGATCATGGAGGACGGCCTCACGCCTGAGGAGCTGGAGCGGGCTCGTGGTCACGTGCAGGGCTCGCTCGCCCTCTCGTTGGAGGACGCCAACAGCAGGATGACCCGCTTGGGTCGCAACGAGCTGACCGGGATCGAACATCTCTCGGTCGACGACATCGTGGCCAAGATCGATGCGGTCACCGCCCAGGACGTGCTCGACGTCGCACGCGAGGCCTATGCCGGACCGTACGTGATCGGTGCCGTGGGACCGTTCGAGGAGGACGAGCTGGCGGCGTACGTCGCATGACCCGCGTCGCCGTCTCCGGTGCAGGCGGCAACATGGGACGGCGGGTGTGCGAGGCCGTGGCCGCCGCAGACGACCTGCAACTCGTCGGCGCCTACGACCCCTCCGGCGGTGCGGTGGCCGGTCTGGAGATCGCCACCGAGCGAGCTGCGGTGCCAACACCGGACGTCGTGGTCGAGTTCACGGTGCCCGACGTGGTCATGGACAACGTGGCGGCGTGGCGGTCGATCGGCGCACACGCCGTCGTTGGCACCTCGGGCTTCGACGCAGCCCGGCTCGAGGACCTGGCGGAGCTGTGGGGCGATGGCCCCCCCAACTGCCTGATCGTCCCCAACTTCTCCATCGGGGCCGTACTGATGATGCGACTCGCCGAAGTGGCGGCGCGGCATTTCTCCGCCGCCGAGGTGATCGAGCTTCACCACGATCACAAGGTCGACGCCCCCTCCGGCACCGCGCTGGCGACCGCCGCCCGGATCGCGGCAGTCAGCCCGGCACAGCACCGTGCGGTGGAGAGCGTCGAGTCGGTGCGAGGAGTGCGCGGCGGCGCAGCAGCGGGAGTCCCCATCCATGCGGTCCGGCTCCCCGGTCTCGTCGCCCACCAGGAAGTGTTGCTGGGCAACCCGGGGGAGACGCTGTCGATCCGACACGACACCACCGACCGCAGCTCATTCCTCCCCGGCGTGCTCCTCGCCGTGCGCGGCGTCGCCGACCTCACCGATCCGGTGACGGTGGGTCTCGAAGGCCTGCTCGGCATCTGAGTCCTCCGCCCTGCAGCTCGCACGTGCGGACCGCATTCATGGAGGCCTCAGGTGCTCACGAAGTCGAGTGCGATCTCCTCGGGTTCGCCGCCGGGGCCCTTCCCCTTGAACTGGCTCATGTACAGGGCGTAGTAGAACCCGCGGGCCGCCATCAGCTCATCGTGACTCGCCAGCTCCTCGATGGCACCGCCGTTGAGCACCATGATCCGGTCCGAGTCACGGATGGTCGCCAATCGGTGGGCGATCGAGAAGCTCGTCTTGTCGTCCATGAGCTTGCGCATCCCGTCCTGGATCAACTTCTCCGTACGCGTGTCCACGTTGGATGTCGCCTCGTCGAGGATGATCATCTGGGGATTCGCCACCATGGCCCTGGCGATCGTGATCATCTGCCGCTGCCCCTGGCTCAGGTTGGCCCCGCGCTCGCTCAGCATGGTGTCGTAGCCGTCGGGCAGACCCATGATGAAGTCGTGAGCGTTGGCCTTCTTGGCCGCGGCGATGGCGTCGTCCACTGTGGCGTGCTCGCTGGCATACAGGAGGTTGTTCATGACGGTGTCGGTGAAGAGGAAGGCCTCCTGCAACACGACCCCGATCTGCTTGCGCAGGCTGCGCTGTGTCAGTTTCGCCAGGTCCTGGCCGTCGATGAGGATCGTCCCGCTGTCGATGTCGTAGTACCGAGTCATGATGTTGATCAACGTGCTCTTGCCTGCGCCGGTGGGCCCACAGATGCCGATGCTCTCGCCGGGCTGGACGGTGAAGGTGTTGGCGCGGAGCACGAGGCTGCCGGGAACGTATCCGAAGTCGACATCGACGAACTCGACTCGCCCGCCTCTGAACTCGTAGTCGACGGCGTCTGCTGCGTCGCGGACGTCGGGTTGCTCGTCGACGATGCGAAACACCCGATCTCCTCCGGCCGACGCGTTGAGAGCCGTCGTGATGAGGTTCGCCATCTGGGCGAGGGGCGACGCAAGCAGGGCCGAGTAGCCGGAGAAGGCGAGCACCGTGCCGAGATCGGTCTTGCCGTTGATCACGAGGAACGTGCCGGTGACGAGCACGAGCACCGATTGGATCAGGCTCAGCGATTGAGTGACCGGGAACTGCATGAGGGATGCCATGAACGCACGCCGGCCAACGTGATAGACCTCGTCAACGGCGGCTTCGTGCCTCTCTTGAGCCCACGGCCGGCGGTTCTTGCTGATGATCACCTTGTGACCGCTCAGCGTCTCCTCTTGGAATGCGCTCACCTCACCGAGGGCCTTCTGCAACCTGCCGAACGCCGGTGACGAGATCCTGGCGATGACATAGGCGACCAGCAGGAGCAGCGGGATGGTGAGCGTCGCCACGACGGCGAGCTGCCAGTTGATGACGAACATCACCGTCAGGATGAGCGTCACCTGGATCAGCGATCGCAGGATCTGGCTCACCGCCGTGGTGTAGAACAGCGACACGACCTCCGCATCGTTCGTCACGTTGCTCGACAGCTCGCCTGGTGGATTCTTGAAGAAGAACCCCATCGAGAGGGTCTGCACGTTGTTGAAGAGGCTGGTCTGGACCTCGTACAGCGCCTCGGATGCGAGCTTGGCGAACATCCGGTTGGCCAGGAAGCTGAACGACAGGTAGACGGCGCCGGCCACTGCTCCCACCAGAGCCCACCGTGCGAGGTCCTCCGGCGCACCCCCCTCGCCGATCACGTTCATGCCTTGGCCGGTGGCGAATGGGATGGCGATCAGCCCGAGGATGGCGACGACGAGGGCCAGCGCCGCGGTCGCGGCACGTACCCGCCGTTGCCCACCGATCATGATCCGGACCAGCCGGCTGATCGTATCGGACTGGAACTCGACCTCGGCCGGCGCCGTCGGGCCCTGCGGGTGTCGCGATTCGGTGCGCGAGGTGTCGGCGGTCACAGTGTCGCCCCGTCCAGGTCGATGCCCGCGGTGACGCCCCCGCCGAGCTGCGACTCGTAGATCTCCTGGTAGAGGGGACTCGTCGTCAGCAGTTCCTCATGCGTGCCTTCGGCGATGATCTCGCCACGATCGAGGAGATAGATGTAGTCGAGATCGATCAGGGCGCTGATGCGCTGCGCCACGTAGATGGTCGTCGCTCCCTCCATGAACCCGGGTATGGCGGCTTGGACCCGGCCTTCGGTCGAGGCGTCGAGGGCACTCGTGCTGTCGTCGAGGATGAGCACCTTGGGCCGCGGTGTCAGCGCTCGGGTGATCGAGAGGCGCTGGCGCTGCCCACCGGAGAAGTTGTAGCCGCGCCTGGCCACCGGGGAGTCCCACTGGCCGGGGAGCCGCGACACGAAGCCGTAGGCGTCTGCCGCTCTCGCCGCCCCGAACATCACGGTGTCCTCGGCGTCGGGCTCACCGAACTTCAGGTTGGGTCGCAGCGCGTCTTGGAACAGCACCGCTTCTTGGAGGGCGATGCCGACGATGCTGCGCAGCTCCCGCAGGGGGATGTCGCGGACATCGACCCCGTCGACCATGACCCGGCCCTCCGTCGGGTCGTAGAAGCGGGGGATCAGGTTGACGAGCGCCGATTTCCCGGCGCCGGTCGCACCGAGGAAGCCGACCTGCTGGCCCGGCTCGATGGTCAGGCTGATGTTCCTCAGTGCAGGCGGATCGAGTGTGCCGTCGGCCCGCCGGAAAGCGAACGAGACATTCTCGAAGACGATGCGGCCACCTGCCGGGCCGCCGGCGGCAGTCGCCTCGACGGCCTCGACCGGCTCCGTGATCGTCGGCTCGGTCTTGTACGCATCGATCACTCGTTGCGCCGAGACGTCGCCGCGCAACACCAACGGCATCACCTGTGCCAGCAGTGCGAGTGGCGTGATGATCAGCGCCATGTATTGGGTGAACGTGCTCACGTCGCCGACGCTGAGCCCGGAGTTGGCGAGCACGTTGCCGCCGCCGGCCCACATGGCCAGGATGATGGCGAGCTGGCCGAGTCCGGTGAGGAGCGGCGCCATGAAGGCCACTCGCCACGCCGCCTGGTACTCGGGTCCCCGCAACGCTCGTGCCCGCAGCTCGAACTTGGCGATCTCATGACCCTCACGCACGAACGCCTTCACCACGCTGATGCCGGTGAGATTCTCCTGGAACGTTCCGTTGAGGTCGTCGAGCGCCTCTTGGCGGCTGCGGTAGGCGCGGTCGATCGCTGGTACGAGCAGCGCCATCAGCCCGATCACCGCAACGATGACCACGGCGACCACCCAGGCCAGATCCGGAGTGTTGACGATGGCGACGGCGATGGTCAGCAGGACGAGGAACGGCGCCAGCGAGCCGAGCAGCAGCGCGTAGAGCACGGCGTTCTGGATGTTCACCACGTCGGCGTTGAGTCGCACCATCAGGTCACCGGTGGGGCGGTGGTCGAAGTTCTCGAATGAGTAGCTCTGGATCTTGTTGTAGAGCTCACGCCGGATGTAGAACGCGGCACCCTGAGAGAAGAACACGGCCTGCGACGCCGAGACGGCGATGGAGACTCCCATCAGGATGGCGAGGAGGACCATCCAGATGCCGATGTCGAGCGCTGCTTGTGCGTTGCCGGCAACCATCCCCTCGTCGACGAGCGAGCTCACGAGCGAGGCGAATGCAACGATGCACACGGCAGCCACCAGCATCCCCGCCTGGGACACGATGAGCCGAGCCTTGAAATGGAGCACCATCGAGAAGACTCGGAAGATGGCCTTCGGCATCATGTGCCTTTCCACACGAGCGGTCGTTCGCAGTGGTGTGCGCTGCGAGATTACGCGCCCGCAGTTCGCTGTGGCGAACCGCGGAGTTGTGCGCGGGAAGACGTAGTGGTCTGTCGCGCCATCGATGCCCAGGTGTCGTCGAGGGCCGGGGGGACCGCGTAGCTGTTTGGGCGACGGACCAGTGGCCCGAGAGCCACTTCATGAGGCTAGAAGAGCGCAGAGGAGAGACGGCGGCGGTACGGCCCGGTGAGCGGGTGCTCGTCGCCGAGGAGCCCGAAGATGTCCAGCATGCCATTCCGGGCTTCATCCATGTGCTCACCCTTGGATTGCACCAACGCCAGCATGTGGTCCAGCGCCGGCTCGTACTCGTTGCGGGCGGCGAGGCCGCGCGCCAGAGCCAGGCGGGCGGCACCGTCTTCCGGGTCGGCGGCAACCGCAGCCTCCAACTCGGCGATGTCATCGGTGCGCACCGCGGCGAGCCGTGCGGCAGCCTGCAGTCGTTCGACATCGGGCGTCGGTGCCAGCCGGCCCAGCACGATGAGGGCTTCGTCGGAGTCGCCTCTTGCCAGGAGGAGGCCGGCGAGGCCGGTGCCGGCCTCCTGGTGGTCGGGCCGCCGGTCGAGCACCATGCGGTAGACCTGCTCCGCCTGGAGGAGGTCCCCGCCGAGTGCGGCGTCGCGGGCTTGTTCGACCATCTTGTCCATCTCGTCGGGAAGGACGCTCTCGAGCCACGTGCGCACCTGGGACTCCGGCAACGCTCCCGTGAAGCGCCCGGCGACGGCTCCCTCGCGGAACGCCACCACCGTTGGAATGCCTTGCACGCCGAACTGTTGCGACAGCGCCTGGTTGGCGTCGACATCCACCTTGGCGAGCTCGAAAGCGCCATCGGCCTCCACCGTCAGCGACTCGAGCACGGGACCGAGCACCTTGCACGGACCACACCATTCCGCCCAGAAGTCCACGACGACCGGGACCTCATGACTGCGTTGCAGCACGGCCTGAGGGAACTCCTCCGTCGAGACGTCGGTGATGAGGTCGTGGTTCTGCGGCATGGCGTTCCTGTTCGTCCGTGGCCGGCAGGAAGGAATCGTAGTGGCGGAACGCGGTGCTACCGTCCGGCTCATGGACGAGAGACCGGCTCCATTCGGGCGGCTCCTCACCGCCGCCATCACCCCCTTTGATGCCGACGGTGCTGTAGACTACGAGACCTTCTGGCGTCTCGTCCGCTATCTCGGCGACACGGGTTCGCAGGGCGTCGTCGTGTGCGGTACCACAGGCGAGTCGCCGACGCTGAGCGCAGACGAGAAGGCGATGCTCTTCCAGACCGCCGTCGATGCGGTGGGGAGCAAACTGTCCGTGGTCGCCGGTACCGGCACGTACGACACCGCCGAGTCCGTCGAACTGACCGAGCGTGCGGCGGCGGCCGGTTGCGACGGCGTCATGGCGGTCACGCCGTACTACTCGAAACCTCCCCAAGAGGGCCTGGTCCGTCACTTCGGTGCGATCGCCGACGCCACCGACCTTCCGGTCCTGCTCTACAACATCCCCGGCCGATCGGCCCGGCTCATCGAGATCGATACATTGGAGCGGCTCGCCGCCCACCCACGCATCGTGGCGGTCAAGGACGCCGTCGACGACATCGACTACACGAGGTCGAGCTTGGAGCGGCTTCCCGCGGATTTTGCCGTGTACGCAGGTTCCGACTTCATGGTGAAGGATGTGGTGACGGCCGGGGGAGTGGGCGTCGTGTCCGTCGCCTCGCACCTGGTGGGTCCGCAACTGGCGCGACTCATCGACGCTGCCCTCGCCGGGAACGAGCCACAGGCCGAGAAGATCCACGATGCGCTCACGCCGCTGTTCGACGCATTGTTCGTCGAACCGAATCCGATGCCGGTCAAGGCCGCGGTGGGGCGGTGGTGGGCGCCGGTTGGTGAGCCCCGCCTGCCGTTGATCCCGGCGGCGTCATCGACTCTCGAGCTGATCGAGCGCGGCTTGGAGGCTGCGTCCGCCGTATGACCGTATCCGTCACCTTCCTCGGGGGTCTCGGCGAGATCGGCCGCAACTGTGCGGTGGTCGAGGTCGCCGGCAGGCTCGCCATCGTCGACTGCGGTCTCATGTTTCCCGAGGAGGACATGCTCGGGGTCGATCTCGTGCTTCCCGACTTCTCGTTCGTGCTCGACAGGCGCGAGGACGTGGCGTGCGTCGTTCTCACCCACGGCCACGAGGATCACGTGGGAGCGCTCGCCTATTTCCTCCGTGCCGTAAACGTGCCTGTATATGGCACGGCGCTGTCCGTCGAGCTGGCGAGAAGCCGTATCGAGGAGCTGGGAGTCGAGCCCGATCTCCACCACGTCGAACCCGGGGAGTGGGTGGACCTCGCCCCGTTCCGCTTCGCGCTCGTGCGGGTGGCTCACAGCGTGCCGCAGGCCGCAGGCGTCGTGTTCGACACGGACGAAGGGCTGGTCGTCCATTCGGGCGACTTCAAGCTGGACCCCACACCGATCGACGGCATCCCCACCGACTTGCAGGCATTTGCCGGGTTTGGTCGCATGGGGGTGCGGCTCCTGCTGGCCGACAGCACCAACGCCGAGCGTCCGGGCTTCACCCCCTCCGAATCCTCGCTCGGACCAGCGCTGCGGGAGCTGACCGCCCAGGCGTCTGGCCGGGTGATCATCGCATGCTTCGCCTCGCACGTGCACCGGGTTCAGCAGGCGATCGACGCCGTTGCAGCATCGGGGCGGAAGCTCGCTTTCTTGGGCCGTTCCATGCTTCGCAACACGGAGGTCACGCAGAACCTGGGGCTGCTCGAGATCCCGGAGCACATGGTGCATACGATCGACGAGTTGCAGGACATGCCCCCGGAGAAGACTGCCATCATCTGTACCGGTAGCCAGGGCGAGCCTTTTGCCGCCCTCTCGCTCATGGCACAGGGCGAACATCGTTCGATCACGCTCGAGACCGACGACACCGTCATCATCTCTGCGACCCCGATCCCGGGCAACGAGACGAAGGTCTCGCGGGTGATCAACAACCTCGTGCGACTGGGGGTCACCGTCCACCACGGCCGCAACGCCAACGTGCATGTCTCGGGCCACGCCGCCGCAGACGAGCTCCGCACCTTCATGAACGTGCTCCGGCCTCAGGCGTTTGTCCCCGTCCACGGCGAATACCGCCATCTGCGGGCGAACGCGGCTCTCGCAGCGGAGGTCGGCATCCCGGAGATCGAGGTGTGCGAAGACGGTGACCGCGTCATCCTCGACTCCGGCGAACTGCGTGTCGAGCGGAGTGCGGTGCCCCACGGCTACGTCTACCTCGACGGCCTCGGCATCGGAGATGTGGACGACGTGCTCCGCGATCGCCGCCATCTCGCAGACGACGGTGTCCTGATCGTCACGATCGGCGTCGACATGGTCTCGGGCGACATCGTCATCGGACCGGACGTCGACAGCCATGGGCTCACCGATGACACCGCGACCATCCACAAGGAGGTGGCGGTCCGTGTCACCGAGGTCATGGGCGAGTTCTCGGCGCCATTCGATCCCGATGCGGTGCGTCGTCGTGTGCGGTCGGCTTCCGGCAAAGTGGTGCGGCGGCGTCTCAACCGGCGCCCGGTGGTGATCCCGATCCTCATCGAAGCCTGAGACGACACGCTCGGGTGCCGGGCCGGCGCGGCCGGGAGCGAGTTCGGAGGCGATCATCGCAAGTCGCCGGGAACCTGGA
Source organism: Acidimicrobiia bacterium (assembly GCA_965216945.1). Lineage (GTDB taxonomy): Bacteria > Actinomycetota > Acidimicrobiia > Spongiisociales > UBA5794 > DATHZQ01. The sequence continues at coordinate 3,428,071 of CBDCGU010000003.1, forward strand.
ACGGGGCGACCTGCGTCGTACCGGGGCAACGAGTCAGGGAGATCGGTATGAAGTCCAGGCTGAACATGACGCTGCTGGTGGTGGCGTTGTTCCTGGGGGCGTGCACTTCGACAGGTGACGGCGCCGCCGGATCGACGACAACAGGCGGGGACGACGCCAGCACGACCACGGTCGGTGGCGGCGGGCTCGGTCAAGGGGCCGGCGCCGGCATCCCGGCCATCGCCCATGCGCTGCAAGAGTTCAACGAATGCGATTCGTTGTTGACGTGGATCCGCGCCGAGGCCGCCGAGGTGGTCGGGCCGTACGGGTTCAACGACGGCTACGGCTATTTCCCCGTCGACAGGGCCTTTGCCGCGTCGGACGATGCCGGAGGCGAGGGCGCGCTGGCGCCGGTGGAATCGTTCACCACAGCGGCCGAGGGAGGCGAGGGTTTCTCGACCACCAACGTGCAGGAGGCCGGCGTCGACGAGCCCGACGTCGTGAAGACGGACGGCGAGTTCCTCTACGTGCTGACGGACAATGAATTGCATTCGATCGGAGTGCAGGGCGGCGCCGAGCTACGCGACACCCTCCGCTTCGACGAGCTGTATCCGAACGAGATCTTGATCGGCCCGGATCGCCTCTACCTGCTCTCGAACTCCTACGGACCGGTCCTTTTCGCCGAAGGTGGGGCGAGTGACGCCATCGCTCCCGAGTTCGAGCAGCCGACGCTGGTCGTCGTCGAGGTGCTCACCGACGATGGGCGGCTGCGGCTGGGCGGACGGCTCGAGATCTCGGGCGGTTATGTGACCGCTCGCCAGGTCGGCGACGGTGCTCGACTGGTGATCCGCCACGATCCGCAGTCGACGCTTCCGTTCCTGTATCCCGGCAGCCCATCGGCGGAGGACAGTGCAGCCGAAGCCAACAGGAGGGTGGTGCTCGAGTCGACGCTGGAGCAGTGGCTCCCCAGCTACCGCCTTCTGGATGCAGACGGCAACGAGACGGCGAGCGGCTTGCTGCCATCATGCGATCGGGTGCGGGCGCCCCAGGCGTTCTCCGGCATGTCCACCCTCTCGGTGCTGACACTGGACATGGCGGCGCCACTCACCAACGGAAACCCCTTGTCGCTGTTCGGCGCCGGGCAGACGGTCTACGCCTCGACGTCGTCGCTGTATGCGGCGACCTTCGACTACCCGGACGTGATCGTGCTGGAGGACGGCTCGGTCGAGCAGGACGATGATTTCGCCACGGCGATCCACCAGTTCGACATCAGCGCCGACACGGGAGCCGAATACGTCGCCTCCGGGGCGGTGCCGGGGCACCTGTTGAACCAGTTCGCCCTCAGCGAGCACAACGGCCACCTACGAGTCGCAGTCACCGAGGGTTCGCCCTGGTTCTGCTGCAGCGAGGAGCCGTCGGTGAGCTCGGTCCATGTGCTGGCACAGCAGGATCGTGAGCTCGTGACGGTGGGCTCGGTGGGTGATCTCGGCGTCGACGAGTCGATCTTCGGCGTTCGCTTCGTCGGTGACACCGGCTACGTGGTCACGTTCCGCCAGACCGATCCCCTGTACGTCATCGATCTGTCGGATCCTGCCGGTCCCGAGGTGCGAGGCGAGCTGAAGATCACCGGGTACTCGTCGTATCTCCATCCGATCGGTGACGGGCTCGTCGTCGGCGTAGGGCAAGAGGCAACCACCGATGGGGCCACGATCGGCACCAAGGTGTCGCTGTTCGACGTCAGCGATCCCGCCGATCCACGGGAGATCGACCGCTGGGTGTTGGAGCGCAGCTCGTCGATGGCCGAGTACGACCACAAGGCGTTCCTGTACTGGGCGCCCGAGAGCCTCGCCGTCGTTCCGGTGAGCAGCTGGGGCGCCGAGACCGCCGGAGCGGTGGCGCTGGGTGTCGAGGATCGGACGCTGGTCGAGCGAGCTCGCATCCGCCAGGCGCCGCTCGACGAGCCTTCGCTGCCTCCGGGCTGCGAGCTGGTGGACGTCGCCGCGTTCGAGAACACCGAGTTCGAGTGGTTGGCTCACGAGGGCGGCCTGGTGGTGACCTGCGACGACGGAAAGGCGCCGGCGCGCATCGGTGGCTACTTCTGTGAGCCTCTCGATCAGCTCGGTATCGGCGAGGATGCCCTGTCGGACGAGATCGACATCCGTGGTCCGATCAGCGTGTGCTGGCCGGAGCACTACGACCGTGGTGAGATCCGCCGCAGCATCGTGGTTGGCGACGTGCTGTGGACCGTCGGGTACCGGACCGTCCAGGCCAACGACCTGAGGACGTTCGACATGCTGGATCGCATCGAGCTCTGAGCGTCGCACGCGCAATCGACACGGAGACACCGAATCCCTCATCCATGAGGGGGGTTCGGTGTCTCCGCACCGCGTGTCGAGTCGTTTGTCCACGCGCGGCCCCCGTGTAAGGTTGTGACCCCAATGGCAACACGGACGAAGTCCCGTGGGGCTAAGGGGCGGAGTAGGACGAAGCGGCCAAGCAAACAGCCGCGCCGGGGCCTCATCGACGCGCTGAGAGCGATGAGAGACCGGGTGCGGAACCGCCTCGGGCGCCAGACGGATGACGTCTGGGGTCTGGTGCTCATCGTCGTGGCGGCACTCCTGCTGCTGGCCCTCGTCGGCCTGTCCGGTCCCGCAGGCGATGCGGCGACGTCCGGATTGCGCTTTCTCTTCGGCCACTGGGTGTGGTTCGTCCCCCTCATCCTCGGAGCCGTCGGCATCGCGATGGTCGGCACGATGCCCCGCACCGACTACGGGCGGCTCACCCTCGGCCTCCTGACCATGTTCTTCGGCTCGCTGGCGCTCTTCCATCTGATGACCGGGGCCGTGTCCCTGTCCGAGTCGATGGACCAGGTGATGGACCGCGGCGGGGCCATCGGCTCTCTGATGGCCTTCCCCTTGCGACGCCTGATCGGGTTCTGGGGCGCTTTCCTCGTCCTGTTCAGCGTCGTGGCGCTCGGCGTCCTCATCGCCACCAAGGCCACGGTACGGGACGTTGCGCATACGCTCGTCGATGCGTGGCGCTGGTTGCGTGCCCCGTTCCGTACCGCATCCGAGGCGACGGTCGTCACCAATGATGCGCCACCGGTGGAGCCGGTGGCCAAGCCGAAGTCGAAGAAGGCCACCAGGAACGGGACGCAGGACCCGGACAAGCGAGCCCCCAAGAAGGCCAGGCCGAAGCAGCCGCCGCGACCGGCGCCGCCCGCCCCACCCACCGCCGATGGGTACCAGCTGCCCCCGATCGAGCTGCTCGAGCTCAGTGCCGGCAGCAGCCAGAACCGGCGCAGCCTGGAGCAGGCCGGAGCGGAGCTGGAGGAGACGCTCCACCAGCACGGCGTCGATGCCCGGCTCGTGCGTATCGTGCCCGGCCCGACGGTCACGCGATTCGAGATCGAGCTGGCGCCTGGTGTCAAGGTTTCGCGCGTCACGGGCATGGCCCACGACATTGCATACGCCATGGCGTCGGCCGACGTTCGCATTCTTGCGCCGATTCCGGGGAAGAGCGCCATCGGCATCGAGGTTCCCAACCGCCACCGATCCCTTGTCACCCTCGGTGACATTCTGTCGTCGGGCGAGGCGATGACCGATCACGACCCGATGAGCATCGGCCTGGGCAAGGACATCAGCGGCCGGTCCCGCCTGCTCAAGCTCGACGAGCTGCCTCACGTGCTGATCGCCGGAGCCACTGGTGCGGGGAAGTCCAGCTGCATCAATGCCCTGGTGACGTCGATCCTCATGCGGGCGCGCCCCGACGAGGTGCGCATGATCCTGGTTGACCCGAAGCGGGTCGAGCTCGGGCAATACAACTCCGTGCCGCATCTGCTCACCCGCGTCATCACCAACCCCAAGAAGGCGGCGGACGCCCTGCAGTGGGCGGTTCAGGAGATGGACCGCCGCTATGAGCTGCTCGCCGACGCCGGCGTTCGTGACATCACCAGCTATCGAGAGAAGTGGGACGCCGGCGGCATCGACGAGGACGGCTTCGACCGCTTCCCCTACATCGTCATCATCGTCGACGAGCTCAACGACCTGATGATGGTGGCCGGCCGGACGGTGGAGGACTCGGTGGTGCGTATCGCTCAGATGGCGAGGGCGGTCGGCATCCACCTGGTGCTGGCGACGCAGCGGCCGTCCGTCAACGTCATCACCGGCGTGATCAAGGCCAACGTGCCATCCCGGCTGGCCTTCTCGGTCGCCTCGCAAACCGACTCGAGGGTCATCATCGACTCGGCGGGGGCGGAAAAGCTCGTCGGGCTGGGCGACATGCTCGTCGTCACGGCTCGCGACCCCAAGCCGGAGCGGATCCAAGGTGCCTTCGTCTCCGAAGCGGAGGTGCACGCCGTCGTGGACTGGACCAAGGCCCAGCAGGAAGCGCAATACCGAGATCAAGAGGTGTTCGAACCGGCGCAGAAGAGCGCCGCAGTCGAAGAGGAGTTCGAAGGTGAAGACCCCGACATCGTCCGCCAGGCGATCGAGCTCGTGGTGCGCTCCCAGCTCGGGTCGACGTCGATGCTGCAGCGCAAGCTGCGGATCGGGTTCGCTCGCGCCGGGAGGGTGATGGACATACTGGAGCGCAAGGGCATCGTTGGCCCTTCCGAAGGATCGAAGGCTCGCTCGGTTCTGCTCACCGCGGAGGAGCTCGACACCGTGCTGGTCGGCGACTGAACGACGGTCGCTCAGGACCGGTACCCTTTCCCCGACAGGACCAGGCGATCGGTAGGGTTCGAAGGCGAGATGGCGCGCGCGCGTTTTGATGATCTGACGCCAGGACGAGAGCATGCATTCGAGCTCGAGGGGCTCGAGGACGTCGTCGTCGCCACCGAGCTGGGGCAGGTGCGTCTGGCGCTCCAGGCGGTGGAATCCGCCAACCGTCGCGGCCTGTGGGCCGGGGGCTTCGTTGCGTACGAAGCGGCCCCAGCGTTCGATCCGGCGTTCCGGGTCCACCCGACGGAATCCGATCTGCCGCTTGCCTGGTTCGGTCTGTTCCGGCGCAGAGTCGACGACGACGGGTTCAGGCCCCGCACCTTGCGCCCGGCTCCCTATCACATCTCGGCGTGGCGGACGCAGGTCGACCGCACGGAGCACGCCGAGGCGATCGCCGCCATCCGGGGGTATATCGGAGCCGGCGACACCTACCAGGTCAACTTCACCTTCCGGTTGCGCGCCGCCTTCTCCGGCGCACCCGAGGAGTTGTATCGCGATCTCGTGCTTGCCCAGCGCGGGGCGTTTGGTGCCTACCTCGACACCGGGCACCACGTCATCGCCAGTGCTTCACCCGAGCTCTTCTACGCCAGAGAGGGGGGACGGATCGAGGTGCGTCCCATGAAGGGCACGATTGGGCGGGGGCGCTGGGCGGACGAGGACCGGGCCCAGGCCAAGCGGCTCACCGGGTCCGTGAAAGAGCGGGCGGAGAATCTGATGATCGTCGATCTGCTGCGCAACGACCTCGGACGTATCGCCGAGTTCGGATCGGTGCGGGTGGACGAGCTGTTCGCCTTGGAGCGCTACGAGACGGTCTGGCAGCTGACCTCGCGCATCTCCGCGGAGGTCGACGAGGACGTCGGGCTCGACCGGACGTTCGCCGCGTTGTTCCCCTCCGGGTCGGTGACGGGAGCACCCAAAGCACGGACGACAGAGATCATTCACGAGCTGGAGCGGACGCCGCGCGGGGTGTATTGCGGGGCCGTTGGCTACTCGGCCCCCCATGTCGGCGATGCACCGCCGAGGTCGACGTTCAACGTGGCCATCCGCACGGTGACGCTGGACCCGTCGGAAGGCACCGCGGAGTACGGCGTCGGCGGCGGCATCACGTGGGATTCCCTCTCCGATGCCGAGTATGCGGAAGCACGGGTCAAGGCGCAGCTGCTGGTGGAGCGAAGGCCGGAGTTCTCGCTCCTCGAAACCCTGAGATGGGAACCTGGGAACGGCTACCGGTGGCGTGACGGTCATGTGGACCGGCTGGCGGCATCCGCCGACTTCTTCGGGTTCCCCTGCGACATCGGGGAGGTCGAGGCCGCACTCGACGAAGCGGTCGATGGTGCGAGCAGCGATCAACGGGTGCGCCTGCTGTTGCGGCGGGACGGGAGCATCGAGACGACGGGCGTGCCGCACCTGGTCGACATTCACCCCGTCCCCAACGAGGTGGGAGACCCGGTGCGCTTCGCCATCGACTCGGCACCGGTGAACCCGCTGAACGTCTTCCTCTATCACAAGACGACTCGCCGCGGGGTCTACGACGAGCGGCTGAAGCGGCATCCACAGGCCGACGATGTGCTGCTCATCAACGACCGCGGCACGGTGACCGAGTTCACGATCGGCAACGTCGCCGTCGAGATCGACGGGCGGTGGTGCACGCCACCGATCGAATGTGGTGTGCTCGGCGGCGTGTTCCGTCGGGCGATGCTCGATGCCGGTGTCCTCATCGAGCGACCCATCCGCATCGAAGACGTCGTGGCGGCGAGGCGGGTGGCATTCCTCAACTCGGTGCGCGGTTGGCGACCGGCCGTGATGATCGACGCGGGAGACGGTCTCGTCCACTGAGACTCCGTTAGCCTCTCGCCCGATGCCAGATCTCCGGTCCGAAACAGCTGCGGCACGGTCCCAACCGGCGGCTCCATGACCCCGTTCGAAGCCGGGATCGTCGTCCTGGGAGGTGTGGCATCTGGCTTCATCAACACGCTCGCCGGCGGCGGTTCGGCGATCACGCTGCCGATCCTCACCGAGCTCATCGGACCGAACGCCGCCAACGGGACGAACCGGATCGCCATCCAGCTGGCCAACCTGGCGGCGCTGGGCAGGTTCGCCAAAGGGGATGCGGTTCCGTGGAGGACGGCGCTGCCACTGCTGCCGGTGGCGGTGATCGGTGCGGGTTTCGGAGCGTGGACGGCCACTCTGCTGTCGCCGGGTGCGACGCGGCGGGTCTTTGCCTTTGTGCTCGTGTTCGTTGCAGCGTCGGTGTTGCTCAAGCCGTCCCGCTGGGTGGAGGATCGTGAAGCCGTTCTGCCCATGGTCTGGCGCCAGGTGATCTTCCTGGCTGTCGGCTTCTACGGCGGCTTCGTGCAGGCCGGGGTCGGGTTCCTCCTACTGGCAGGTCTCGTACTCGGCGCCGGGCTGGATCTGGTGCGAGCCAACGGCGCCAAGGTCCTGCTCATCGCGGGATACACACCGATTGCCCTGCTCCTCTTCGCCAGCGCCTCCCAGGTGGACGTGGCGGTCGGTGTGGTGCTGTCGGTCGGCCAGGTGACGGGCGCTTGGATCGCAGCCCACCTTGCGATCAAGAGGGGCGCCGGCTGGGTCCGCTGGATCCTGATCGGTGCCGCGCTGATCGCCGCAGGCCGGATGCTGCTGACCGCTTAGCCGTGCGCATCCTCAGGCCGCACGTTCGCTTGCGTCGTCGGCGTCGAACAGCAGGTATCGGATTCCGTCTCAACGGTGTTGAGGCATGTCCACCGGTGCGTTGTGGAGTCCACGACCCCACGACGCATCGTTGCGAAGGATCGAGTGATGGTCTGCGAAGTACTTGCGGTTGCGTCGGATCTCCGGGGCGTTCTCTCCGGCATCGACACCCTCGAACTTGGGGTGCCACTGGTGGAGGTAGAAGCTGTCCGTCTCGAGTGGCACAGGAACCAGGCCGACGTTGGTGAGACGTTCCATCAGGTCCCGGTCCTCGCCGCCCCACACCTCGAAATACTCGTCGTAGCCGCGGATGAGGTGATAGAACACCGTGTAGGTCATGGTGACGCTGGGATGGGAGTCGATCCCGAAGCGCGGTGTGCTGTGCTTCTTCCAGTAGTCGAGGTCGATGCGCTCCTGTGTCTCTGCCGCCCGCCGGAATGTGTCGGCCGACTCCTCCGGCAGGTCCCACATCGGGGCGACGACGACGGAGAGCGGTGCGGCCTCGAGCGCAGCGACGGCGTCCGCGACGTAGCCGGGCGAGAACACGACATCGACGTCCGACGTCAGCACGTACTTCGTCTCCGCTCGCCGGATGCCGATGTTGAGACATCTGCCCCGGCTCCAGGGCCCGGATGCCTCGATGCGGATGTAGCCCGCACCCAGATCGGCACATACGGCGGCGGCCCGCGCCGCCTCGAGAGGCGCACTCCCGTAGTCCACGACCACGGCGTGGACCGATCCCATCGGCAACACCTGGTTCTTGATGGCGCACAGCGCGTTCACGAGCCGGTGGTCGGACCGGTTGCGGATCCCGATGAGCACGGTCACATCGTTGCGCCGGTCGGAAACCCCGTCGAGAACCTCGCGGCGCAGCCACCTGCGTGCGCCCCTCTTGACGAGGTCGGTGCGACGTAGTCTCCGGGTGGGCCCGGAGCGCCCCATCTCCGAGAGCAAGTTGATCATCATGCTCACACCAACCTCCGATCGGGGAATCCGGGAATCGTGGTGCCATCCACCTCCGGGTCGGAGAGACCCAGCAGCCGGCAGAGCGAAGGGTGAAGGTCGGTCACGGACACCGATCGGGACAACCGGCCGGATTCCACGCCGGCGCCGGCGAGAACGAACCAGCCGTCGGGTATGTGGTCGCCGGTGCGGACGTAGGTGTTGATTCCCTCGATCGTGCCGATCTTTGGAGAGGTGGCTCGGATCGTCGCCCCGCGGCCGCCGGAATGGGCCTCCGTGCCCGTCGGGACTGCGTCGTTCCATTCCACGAGCAGGTCCGGCAACGCTCCGAGACGCGAACCCCTGTACAAGCTGTTCGTCGGGTAGACATCGCTCACCAAGGGCCGCCCGGTGCGTTCGTCGATGATGGAGCGCAGGTCGTGTGCGAGTTGCTCACAGAACGCATCGGTTTCCGCACCAGGGTTGAGGATGCCTTGCGGTTCGCGGCCGGTGAGGTTGAGACGGATCCCGCCGACCGGCTGGCCGTTGGCGATGGGGAAACACTTACTGCGAGCGACATCGAACCGGAGACGGGGCAGCTGGACACCCGGCATCGATCCAGGGCCCGTGGTGGCGGGTCGGGGCCGTAGCGCCGACCTCACCCTCGGTGGGAGCTTGTTCCAGAGAGGCTTGACTTTGCTCCGCAACCGCCGCCCGGTGGTACCGGCTGCGATCGGCCGGACGGTGACTCCCAGCCTGGAGAGAATCTCCGGGAGCAGGAATCCGGCTCCTCGGTAGTACGACATGCCGTGGGCCGAGACCAGCAGCACCGTGGCGTCACCAACCTGCTGGAGCACTCGCCCGATCGCACGATCGAGCGCACCGTAGATCCGCTGCAGCGGATCCCCGACCACGTCGCGTAGCTGAGGATCGTGGGACGGGTGGTCAGGATCGTGGAGGTGCCAGCACTGATGTCCGACACAGTGCGACTCGGTGAACACCTGGACGAAGAGATCCCAGTGCTCGCGACTCAGCAGATCGAGTGTCAGCGTCGTCTTCTTGTCGACGGCGAGCTCGAGCCCTGCAACAAACCGCTCGAAGTCCTCGACTGTCGTCCGATGCTCGTCGCAGTTCGGTGGAATCGGGTACGGACCGACCAGGTCGAGCACTTCGGAGGCAAGCGCCGGAGGCGTGGTCTGGAAGCCGAACACCGAATCGTGTCCACCCCACTCGGTGACCTGAATGCCGTTGAGCTCGGATTCCGGACGACTCAGCGGCACGTCGAGCAGCGCAACCCGCTGCCCGGCCTCCGACGCCAGCCGCCAGAATGGTGTACCGAGCACGCCATCGGGCTCATCCAACGGCCGGAAGAAGTCATAGGTGCCGTTGCGCAGTTGCACGATTCGGTGGAACCCGTGCCCGGCCGGCTCGAGCCCCGTGAAGAGGGAAGGCCAGGTGCTGCCGATGTAGTAGCCCCTGACTCCTTCGATCGATCCGGAGAGGCCGCGGCGCAACATCTCTTGGAACGTCGGGAGGATTCCCGCAGCCGCCCATTCCCGAACGAGGTCCGGGCTGGCCGCATCGACGGCGAGCACGACGACTTTGGCTGACAACGGCGGTACCCCCGGCCTCGCTCCCTGGCGTGCAGTCTGCCGCCGGGTCGCCCGTCGAGGCAATAGGTCGAGAGCCACGTCGCAGAACGGCGCGCAGGGGTCGGCGGAGCGTCGCGGTAGCCTTTGCCGTGCGTGGTCGGCAAGGGGTCGAAGGATTGGATCAGCCCGTGGCGATGCCCACAGAGTGCGACGTCTGCATCGTCGGTGCCGGGCCCGCCGGCTTGACAGCGGCGCTTCGTCTCGGCGAGGTCGGTCGTGAGGTCGTCGTCTTGGAGAGTGGCCTGACCGATTCGACGCAGCAAGATCTCAATGAGGGCGAATACTCAGGCGAACCATACGTCGGCTTGATCGGATCCCGCCACCGCCAGGTCGGCGGCACGGTCAACATCTGGAACGTTCGGGTGGGAGGTCGTAGCGGCGCCAAATACGTGCCTTTGGCCGAACGGGATCTGGCCGCCTGGCCGATCGAATGGGCCGAGCTCGAGCCCTTCTACCACCAGGCCCAAGCCGTGTGCGGATTGGGGCCGTTCCAGTACGGGCCCGGCTATTGGGCGACTCCCGAACGTCGCCCATTCGATCTCGCCGGCACCGCGTTGACGAACGGCGTGTACCAGTTCGGGTTCGGCTCGCGATTCTGCACAGACCTGCCGCAGAGTCTTGGAGCCCTCGACAGCGTCACCCTGCTACCGGGCGCCACCGTCGTCGGGTTGGAACGTGGAGTGGGCGGCGTGCGGCCGACGTCGGTTCGTGCCGTGCTCCAGGCAGGCGATGCGGTGCTGTTCAGGCCGAGGGCGGTGATCCTGGCCTGCGGGGCGGTCGAGACCGCCCGCCTCCTGCTCCTGGCCGGCTACGGGGCCGACCTGCCGTTGCTGGGTCGAGGCTTCATGGAGCACGCCCGGGACTTCAGCCTGTCGATGGTGCCCCACAGCCCGGAGCTCTTCTCCGCGGCGTCGTTCTACGACCTGCACGAGTCGAGGAACGGCTCCCTGGTCGGGGGGCGGCTCGCACTCACGGACGAAGCGCTCGATGCCCACCGGCTGCCCAACGCCTCGATCACGTTGTTCCCACGTCCCCGTACCGATCTCAGCGTCGTCGGACGGCTCAAACGAGCCCTCGGCCGGTCGGCTGCGGTCCGGCACGGTCCCTACGGCTGGTCGGAGACCTCGGCCGGCAGCTCCAGCTACGCCGACTTCAAGGTCATCCTCAACGTCGAGCAGCAGCCCGATCTCGACAATCGGGTCGCGCTATCGGACCGTACGGATCGTTTCGGCAACCGGCTCCCGAGCCTCGTGCTCCGCTGGTCGTCGCAGGAGCAAAAGCGGCTCGACCGACTCCGCGAGCTGGTGGCCGAGTCGCTGCAGGCTGCGGATCTCGGAACACTGCGGTTCGAGTTGGGTCTCCCGCCCGACCTCAGTGCCCATCATCATGCGGGGACCACGAAGATGGCGTCGAGCCGCAACGACGGCGTGGTGGACTCCAGCGGGCGCCTCTTCGGGAGCGAGAACGTCTTCGTGGCGGGAGCGTCCGTCTTCCCCAGCGCCGGGTTTGCGAACCCGACGCTCACGATCGTTGCGATCGCGATCCGGCTCGCCGATCACATCGACCGGTATGTTGCCTGACCGGTGCCCCGTTGCGTCGTGTGGCAGCGACGCATGATGGAGGCTCTGGTCCAGACAGACTGTCTCGAGTGCCGCGGCTCTCGTCGCCCTCGGACTGGGGGAGTCCCTCCAACCGGCATACCATGCCGGGCATGAAGAACCCGTCGTGGCTGTGGCTCGATGTCGCTGTCGTGATCGCCTTTGTCGTGCTGGGGCGGCGGAGGCACGCGGAGGCGGAGACGCTGTCGGGGGTGCTGCGAACGGCGGCGCCCTTCATGCTGGCGCTGCTCGCCGGGTGGACCGTCACGCGGGCATGGCGTCGACCGGCCCGACTGAGCGTCGGTGCCGGGCTGCTGGCAGTGACGGTCGTCGCCGGGATGCTGCTGCGCAACGTCGTGTTCGACGAGGGCACGGCCGGCACCTTCATCGCGGTGGCATCGCTCTTCCTGGCGCTCGGATTTCTCGGATGGCGCCTGGTGGCGAGGTGGCTCACGCTTCGGCGTAGCAGCGTGTCATCCGCCGGGCGCGGTGCGACCCTGGGGTCGTAGCCGGCGGCCTCTCAGGTACCGGGTGCCGCTTCGCACTCCCAAACGCGAGCTTCCCAGACGAACCGCGAGCCACGGGGGGTCACGCGGACGACCTCGGAGTCGACCAGCTCGTGCAGGCTCTCGCTCTCCGCCAGCGGTGCGGCCAGCGGGATCATGCGATCCACCAGCTTCTTCAACGTGCCGAAGGCATTGCGTGCCGCCTCCAGGATGGCGTTCTCGTCCTGCAGCGTGCCGGTCGGGAGGAACAGACGTCCCCCCTCCTTGAGCCACCGCCGTGCTTCGGCGAGCATCCGGACCGGTAGCTCGGAGCCCCGTGGCCCGCCGCCGGTCTTCGACGGGAACCAACCGCTGTCGGCGGCAAGCGCATCGGGCACTCCCGACACGTCGCCGATGATTACGTCGGCCTTGACGCCCTCGGGCAGCGGGGCGAACAGATCGCCATGGAAGAACTCCATCCGATCCGCCACACCGTGGGTGGCTGCGTTGACGCTGCCGACCTGGACCACGTCCGGGCTGGCATCGACCCCGTACACCTTCGATGCACCCAGTTTGGCGGCGATGATCCCCAGAATGCCGGTTCCGCAACCCACGTCGATCACGATGTCGCCCTCGTTGACCTCGAGGACCTTCGCCACCAGGGTCGAGATCGTCGACGGCTGGAACGTGTGATCCGAAGCCTGAAGCTCCATGGGGCCGAGACGGCCCTTCCATGTGATGGTTTGCATCCGGAGATTATGCCCGAAGCCCCGCAGCATCGCACTTCGGGCGCTTGCTGCTGTGTCGCTTCGTGCTTGCATCGGTACGCTGCGCTTGTGGACGGGAGGAGACAGCGCAACGCCGTGACGGCAGCCGAGCAGGTGATCGCCGCTCTGGCGGCAGGGGACGCCGTGCGGGCGTTGGCCGACGCCCGTAAGGCCGCGGAGCTCGACCAGATCGGTATCTTCGCTACGCTGCCCGAGGCGGTCGCTGCTGCATCCGCCGATCTCGATGCCGGCCGTGCCATCTCGGCCGAAGCGTGGGATCAGATCGGAGCGGCGCTCCCGGCGGGTCCGCTGCAAGCGGCCGTCGACGCACATCGCACCTGACGGAACCGGTACGCTGCGCGCAATGGGTGACTACCACGTCCATCTCCACCCCCATGGACCGCACACCGGTGCGGGTCCGCCGCCCGGGGAGTATCCCGCCGGTCACGTCGAGAGGTATCTCGAAGTGGCCCTCCGCCGGGGTGCCCAGGAGATCGCAGTCACGGAGCACCTGTACCGCTGTGTGGAGGCCGCCCCGGTGCTCGGCCGATTCTGGGAGCGGGAGCCCGACGCCGACCTGGCGGCGGCAACGGAGCGCTTCCTTGCGGAGGACGTGACGCTTTCGCTCGACGCCTATGCCGACGCGGTGCTGGATGCCCGTGACGCCGGACTGCCCGTCCTGCTCGGTCTCGAGGTCGACTTCTTCCCCGACACGATCGACGACGTGCTGGACCTCATCGAGCCGTATCCGTGGGACGTGCTGATCGGGTCGGTGCACTGGGTGGGCGGATGGTCGATCGACCACACGGATTCGGTCTTCGAGTTCGATCGCCGCGGTGTCGAGCAGTCGTACGCCGACTACTTCGAGATCGAGGCTCAACTGGCCGCATCCGGCGCTGTCGACGTGCTCGCCCACGTCGACGTCGTGAAGAAGATGGGGCATCGTCTGCCGACGCCGCCTCTCGAGATGTACCGCAGCGTTGTCGCCGCTGCGGCGGAGAGTGGCGTGGCCGTGGAGGTCTCGACGGCGGGGCTGTACCAGAAGGCCGGCGAGCTGTACCCCGCACCAGAATTCCTCGAGATGTTCTCCGCCGCCGGTGTTCCGATCACCCTGGCAAGCGACGCCCACCGGCCGGAGGATGCCGCCCGCGATCGTTCTGCGGCCATCGCCGCCGCCCGCAGAGCCGGCTACACCGAACGCATGCGCTTCCGGCGACGCGCCGGATGGCTCGTTCCGCTGGAGGACGGGTGAGCGATACCCAGGGGCCGGTGCAGGGGGAGATCCACGAGGAGCATCCCTTCCGGACCCCGCCCGACCTCCGCGATCCGGTGCGACGGCTACGGGGCAGGCTTGCCGCACCCGTCACGATCCTCACCGCCGGGGACGGCGCCCAGCGCACGGGACTGACCGTGTCATCGCTCGTCGTAGCCGAGGGTGACCCTCCCGTGGCGTATTGCCTCCTCGGGCCCGAGAGCGATCTGCTCGACGTGCTGGCGGACACCGGGCGGTTCATCGTCCATGTCTGCACGGAGACCGATCGGGCGGTATCGGATGTCTTCGCCGGGATCCGCCCCAGCCCGGGCGGGCTGTTCCACGGGCGCGAGGTGGTCACAACCGACTACGGCCCCCGGCTCGCCGGCTTCGGCACGTATGCGTATTGCACCGTCGTCGATGCACGAGAGGAGAGCTGGTCTTCGCTGGTGCGAGCCACGCTGGACGAGATCGTGACAGATGACGTGGACGCTCCGCTGCTCTATTTCCGTGGGCGGTACCGCACCCTCGGCGACGGCGGATGAAGTATGTGAGCACGCGTGGCGGGATGGAGCCCGCAGGCTTCAGCGACGTGCTGCTCGCCGGCCTGGCCTCCGACGGCGGCCTCGTCGTCCCGGAAGAGATACCTGTCTTTGCGGACAGCGAGCTCCATGCTCTGGCCGCAGCCCCCTACGCCGCCGTGGCATCGGAGGTGATGGCGCGGTTCGCCACCGACATCCCGCACGGTGACATCGATGCGATGACGCGGCGGGCCTATTCGCCCGAGGTGTTCGACGACCCGAACGTCGTCTCCCTGCGGGAGCTGGCGGCAGGGTTCCATCTCGCCGGACTCTCCCACGGCCCGACGATGGCATTCAAGGACATGGCGATGCAGCTGCTCGGCCATCTGTTCGAGTACGAGCTCGACCGGCGCGGCGAGCGGCTCACCGTGCTGGGCGCCACGTCGGGGGACACGGGCTCGTCTGCGGAGCACGCCATGATCGGCAAGGACCACATCACCATCTTCATGCTCTCCCCGCTGGGACGAACGAGCCCGTTCCAGGCAGCACAGATGTACTCCCTCCACGAGCCCAACATCTTCAATCTGGCGGTGCGCGGCGTGTTCGACGATTGCCAAGACCTCGTCAAGGCGGTCAACGCCGACACCGACTTCAAGGCACGCCATCGTGTGGGCGCCGTCAACTCCATCAACTGGGCGCGAATTGCCGCCCAAACCGTCTACTACGTCTATATCGCGCTGCGCATCGGAGGGCCGGGCGAGCCCATCGATGTCGCAGTGCCCACGGGTAACTTCGGCAACGTCTACGCCGGGTTCGTTGCGCGGCGTATGGGCGCTCCGATCCGGCGGCTGATCGTGGCGACGAACGAGAACGACGTGCTCGCCGAGTTCTTCGGCGACGGCCGCTACCGGGTACGGGGTGCGGCCGAGGTGGCGGCGACGTCGAGCCCTTCCATGGACATCTCCAAGGCGTCGAACTTCGAGCGCTACGTCTACGCACTCCACGGCGACAACGCCGAGGCCACCCGTGCTCTCTTCGCCGAGCTGGAGGTCGCGGGCGAGTTCACCCTGAGCGGGCCGCCATGGGAAGCGGTCGCCCGCACCGGTCTCGTGGCCGGTTCTTCGACCCACGCCGACCGGCTGGCGACCATCCGCCGGCTGGCGGCGGAATACGGGGTCGTCGTCGACCCTCACACCGCCGACGGCATCGGTGTCGGTCTCGAGCACCGCTCGCCGGACGTCCCGCTGGTGTGCCTCGAGACGGCGCAGCCGGCCAAATTCGCCGCAACCATCGAGGAAGCCCTCGGTACACCACCTCGCATACCCGCTCGGTTCGCCGGCCTGCTCGACCGGCCGCAGCGTGTGGACGTCATCGACGTCGATCCCCTGGCGGTGAAGGCCTATATCGCCTCACACGGCGACCGGGCGCCGCACTCGTAGACTCGTACGCCATGCCACCCGATCCACCCCGCGTATGGCTCACGACGCTCGGCTGTTCGAAGAACCAGGTCGACTCCGCAAAGGTGACGGCCTTGCTCGGCGAGTCGGGCTACGTCGACGCCGACTCTCCCGAATCGGCCGACGTCGTGATGGTGAACACGTGCGCCTTCATCGAGGCGGCGCGCGAGGAGTCGATCGCCACCATCCTCGAGCTCGCCGAGACCAAACAGGACGGCGCTCGACTCGTGGTGATGGGTTGCATGGCGCAACGCTACGAGACCGAGCTCGCCGAGTCGCTCCCCGAGGCCGACGCCGTGATTCCACTGGATCGTTACCCGGAGTTGGTGGATCACCTCGATGCGATGACGGGCTGGCACCCGCTTCGGATCCGTCCCGCCCGCTCGTCCCACATGGACATCCTGTATCGAACACGTCGACCTACTCCTTCGACCCCGTATGCATATGTCAAGGTGGCAGAAGGATGTGACAAACCCTGTACGTTCTGTGCGATTCCCCTGTTCCGGGGCAAGCAACGGTCGCGCTCACCGGTCAACATCCGCTCCGAGGTCGCCGATCTCGCAGCTGCCGGCGTCGGCGAGATCGTGCTGGTCGCCCAGGACCTCGCCGCATACGGCCGGGACATCGAAGCCCCCGGCGGGATCGTCGAGTTGCTCCGGTTCTTGTCCGACGTCGACGGCCTGCGCCGGCTGCGGCTCTACTACCTCTATCCCCGGGAGATCCGACCGGCGCTCATCGAGGAGATGACGGGGAACCCGGTCGTCGTGCCCTATTTCGATCTCTCCCTCCAGCACGTCGCCCCCCATCTGCTTCGCGCCATGAAGCGGCCAGGCAGCGGCGAGCGTCATCGGGCGCTCATCGAGGACATCCGCCACGCCGCACCCGATGCCGCTCTACGCTCGTCGTTCATCGTCGGGTTCCCCGGCGAGACGGATTCCGATGTCGAGGAGCTGGCCGAGTTCCTCGACGCCACCCGGCTCGATTGGGCCGGCTTCTTCCCGTACTCGGCCGAGGAGGGAACATCGGCGGCGGCCTTCGACGATCAGATCCCCGACGATGTCAAGGCGGAGCGGCTGCGCCATCTCCAATCGATCCAGGACGACATCACGGCGCTGCGCAACGCCGAGCAGGTGGGCCGCCGGCTGGAGGTGCTCGTCGACCAGGTGGAGGACGGGCAAGCAGTGGGTCGCTCCTATCGCGAAGCCCCCGAGATCGACGGGGTCGTCCTGGTCGACCGGGGCGCACCGGGCGACTGGCTGACGGCGACGGTCGTCGGCGGTTACGGAACGGATCTCGTGGCGCGGGCCACCGGCAACGGTCGAGGCGGGCGTGGGTAGGCTGCGCGCACAGTCACGACGAGGAGGAGCCATGGGTGACGACGAGAAGTCGGCTGCGGACGAATGGCTGAAGAAGGCCGAGACGGCGTTGCAGCGCGCAACCGAAGCGCTGAGCGAGGCGTGGAAGGCGACGGAATCGGCACGGGGGCAGGCCTGGGAGACGGCCAAGCGTGCGGTCAACCAGGCCGCCGAAGCCGTCGATCAGGGGATGGAGACGGTCAAGGGCGCATGGAAGGCAGGCGAGCCGGAAGCCGAGTCTGCCGCTGCCGCCGCCTCCGACACGGTCACCGACGCCGCCGCGGCGGCCACGGATGAGTCGCCTGCGGACGAGGCCGGAGAAGCCGAGTCGCCGGCAGCGGACCCCGACGACGGCGACGGCGAAGGCGACAACGAGGGCGACGGCGCGGCCGGATGATCGTCGAGACCCTGGCAGTTGGCACCGAGCTGCTGCTGGGGCAGATCGTCAACTCCAACGCGGCTTCGATCGGAGCGAAGCTGGCGGATGCGGGCTTCGATCATTATCACCAGGTCGTGGTCGGAGACAACGTCGGACGTATTGCGGCCGCGATCACGCAGGCCGCCGGACGTGCCGATGCGCTGATCGTGACCGGCGGGATCGGCCCCACCCCGGACGACAAGACCCGCGATGCGTTGTGTGCGGCCGCCGGCGTCGAGATGCGTTTCAGCGATGAGTACGCCGATCGCCTGCGTACCTGGTGGGAACGGCGAGGCCGCCAGATGCCCGACAGCAACTTGCAGCAGGCCGAGTACCCCGACGGTGCGGAGATGCTGATCAACCCCAAGGGTACGGCACCGGGCCTCAAGATCCGGATCGGCGCCTGCTGGGTGTTCGCCGTGCCCGGCGTGCCCGCCGAGATGGCGGCCCTCCTCGACGACCGGATCATCCCGTTCCTCCGCGAGGAGGCGGGCGACACGTCGGTCGTGGTCAGTCGGCTGCTCCGGACATGGGGTGAGTCGGAGTCGAGGGTCGGTGAGATGATGGCCGACATCTTCGAGGCGGGGGGCAATCCGTCGCTCGCGTTCCTCGCCAGCTCCGGGGAGATCAAGCTCCGGCTCACGGCAAAGGCGGATGATGCGGAAGCCGCCGCGGCGTTGATCGCTCCGGTCGAGGCCGAGATTCGGCGCCGCCTGGGCTCACTGGTGTTTGGCGCCGACGACGAAACGCTCGAGCGGGTTCTCTTCGCCGGGCTGGAGCGACGTGGCTGGTCGTTGGCGACCGCCGAATCGGCCACGGGCGGGATGATCGCTGCCCGTGTGACATCGGTGCCCGGTGCGTCGAAACGATTCGTGGGTTCGGTGGTGGCATACGATCCGGCGGTCAAGCGCTCGACGCTCGACGTGCCCGACGCGCTCTTGGGCGAGCACGGCATCGTCAGCGAGCCGGTGGCGCTGGCGATGGCCGCAGGCGCGGCGCACCGGCTCGGCGCAGACGTGGTGATCGCCGTCACCGGCTCGGCCGGTCCCGATCCACTGGAGCGGGGGACCGGCACGATGGTGATCGCCGTCCGCACTCCGGAAGCGGCCCACGCCCGCACCTTTCACATGCCGGGCGACCGCGAGCGCGTGCGCGTCTATACGGCGACCGCGGCGTTGCATCTGGCCAGGCTGGCCGTCGACGGAACGTGGTGGGGGAGTGTGCCGGAGCGATGGAGCGCACCCCGTCGATCGTGAGCCGGGATGGACGGGACCGGCTCTTTCTTGCGGTCGCGTTGACCGACGACGCCCGGCATGCGCTGGCGAGACGGATCGAGGATCGGTTGGATGGCGGTCGCATGCCGGGGAGGCCGGTGCGGATCGCAAGCTGGCACATCACGCTGCGTTTCCTGGGCTCCGCCGCACCGGTGCAGCGTGACGCCGTGCTCGCCCATCTCGACCAGCACCTGCAAACGTCGCCCTTTCGGATTCGGCTGGACGGTCTCGGGGCGTTTCCCCGTGCGGCCCGGGCCTCCATCCTGTGGGTCGGCGTCGCCACCGGAGCGGATGGGCTCACGGCGCTGGCGGCGGGCTGTGAAGAGGCCGCGCAGGCGGCCGGCTTCGAACCGGAAGGGCGCCCATTCCACCCCCACGTCACGGTTTCGAGAATACGTCCACCGCAGGACCTGCGGTCGTTGCTGGACGGTGAGCCGACGGGGGTACCGATGGACGTCACCGCCGTGACGTTGTTTCGCAGCGTCCTCGGCGGTGGTCCCGCCCGCTACGAGGTCATCGAGACGGTGGATCTCTGAGCCCCTGGGGCACAGCCGTTCGGGATGGCGCCGTCCGGGTTCGATGTGCCGAGATGTTCGCGGGACTATGTACCTGATGCAGGGTGACGGTACGCTTGCCCGGTGGCGGGTCATAGATTCTCCCGTTCGTTGTGCCGGTCTTGGGCCGGAGCCACACTCCGACACGACGCTAATTGGTCCGGTGATGTGCTGTCCGCGGTCATCACCGGCGTCGCTTCGGTTGTCGCCGTCGGCTTCTTCGGGGCCGCTGGCGTGATCGACGAAATCGCTGTCGGGATCGCGGTTGTCTTGTCTGCCGTCGTTCTCATCCCAGCAGCCAGGTACCTCGAACTTCGACTATTCCACGCACAGAACGGACTTTGGGAGGAACGAGGACCAACAATCCAGGCCCTGTGGATCAAACAGGAACAACTGCAGGAGCTGCGCGAATTCTTGCGCGAGGATCCGTCCGCGCTCGACTCCTCGATCGGGCTGCGTGGTTCACTGTTCGGGTCTAGGTGGATGTCGTACCACGATGATCTCGGCAGGGTCTTTGCAGAGAACGCGCAAGCTCCGTGGGAGCCACACGATCGTGTGGTGTGGGACCGCGAACTACCGGACCGGGACTCCGACGAGGCGTGGGACGCTATCGACGTGTGGTCCGCCTTCAACGACTATGCCAACGAGAAGGACAAAGAGATCGGACGGCTCGTGGAGCGACTGTCTAATGAGTGAGATCGGCGTATCGCAGGGTGTCGGAGTCGCAGATGCGGCGGATGGTGTCGCGGAACATGTACGGGTTGTCCCGGTTGTTGTGCCGGAACGCGATCTCGTCCAGGTAGGCGGGCAGGTGCTTCTTGGACAGCTGGTGGTACGACCCGATGATGGAGCGTTGCAGCAGCGACCACACCGACTCGACAGTGTTGGTGTGCACCTGGCCCCGTACCCACTCGTTCTTGGAGTGGTTCACCGTTTCGTGTTTGTGGTCGTCCAGGCCCGCAGCGCCGTAGCCCGAGAACGAGTCGGTGTAGAGCGCTTCGGCATGGTCGGATACGGCTTCGCGGATGAAGTCACCAAGCTCTTTGCCGTCGCGGCTGCGACCGACCTTGAGTTTGATGTTCCCGCCCCGCTCCACAGCACCGAGGACCAACGACTTGTTGCCTTTGTAGCCGCGGCCGCTGCCCCAACGGTGACCACCGACGTACGTTTCGTCCACTTCCACGATCTCATCGAGCAGGTGCCCGTCATCGACCATCGCAGAACGGATGCGGTGACACAGATACCACGCTGTCTTGTACGACACGCCGACCATGCGGCCGAGCTGGCTGGCGCTGATGCCCTTCTTGGACTGGATCATCAGGAACGTGGCAAGGAACCACTTCCACAGCGGCAGCTTGGAATCGTGCAGCACCGTGCCGACCCGCACCGAGAACTGATATTCGCATTTGGAGCACTCGTACTGGCGGCGTTCCTTGAGCCGCGAGATCGTGTCGGCGTCGCAGCGGGGGCACCGCACACCTTCGGGCCAGCGCAGATGCTCCAAGTACTCGTGGCACTTGTCCTCTGTGCCGAAACGCTCGATCAATTCCGGCAACGAATCAGTGGGGTCAGGATATGAAGTCATCAAAATCCAATCACGAGCAAGAACCCACCGAAGGCAAACCCGACGAGGAACTGACCGACGCCGAAGTGCTGGCGAAGCTGTTCCCGCCGGAAGCCGTTGAAGCTGTCGAGTCGGTGGCTTCTGAGGATGATGTCCATGAGTGACAACGTATCAGGACCCTGTGACAAATACATAATCCCGGATGTTCGACATCGAACAGACGTTCGCCTAGCATGTCGACCCGAATCACACGCTTGCAATTCGGCACCGGTAGCGTTCGTGTCACAGCCAACGGATACCTTCGCCTCATCACCCAGACGACGCCCCGAGGAGGGACCCAGTGAGTAACGAGAACCTCGACAGGGACAAGACGCTCGAGATGGCGATGTCGCAGATCGAGCGGCAGTTCGGCAAGGGCGCCATCATGAAGCTGAGCGACGGCAACGTCCGCAACGTCGAGGCGATCCCCACCGGTGCCCTGTCGCTCGACCTGGCGCTAGGTATCGGTGGTGTGCCCCGCGGGCGTATCGTGGAGATCTACGGCCCCGAGTCGTCCGGCAAGACGACGTTGGCGCTCCATGTGGTTGCCGAGGCGCAGCGCAACGGTGGTGTGGCGGCCTTCATCGACGCCGAGCATGCGCTCGATCCGGTCTACGCCAGGGCGCTCGGTGTCGACGTCGATGAGTTGCTCATCTCCCAGCCGGACACGGGGGAGCAGGCGCTCGAGATCGCCGACATGCTGATTCGCTCCGGTGCGCTCGACGTGGTCGTCGTCGACTCGGTGGCGGCCCTCGTGCCGCGGGCGGAGCTCGAGGGCGATATGGGCGATACGCACGTGGGCCTGCAGGCTCGACTCATGTCCCAGGCGTTGCGCAAGCTCGCCGGCACCATCAACCGCTCGGACACGACGGCCGTTTTCATCAACCAGCTACGGGAGAAGATCGGCGTCATGTTCGGCTCGCCGGAGACCACTCCGGGGGGTCGGGCGCTCAAGTTCTACTCCAGCGTTCGTATCGACGTCCGGCGCATCGAGGCGATCAAGCAGGGCACCGACAACGTCGGCAACCGGGTGCGGGCCAAGATCGTCAAGAACAAGGTGGCACCGCCGTTCCGGGTGGCCGAGTTCGACATCATGTTTGGCGAAGGCATCTCCCGGGAGGGCAGCCTCATCGACGTCGCCGTCGAAGAGGGCGTCGTCAAGAAGGCGGGTGCTTGGTACACGTTCGACGGCGACCAACTCGGCCAGGGCCGTGAGCGGGCGAAGCAGTTCCTGCGGGACAACCCGGAGATCTCGATGCAACTCCAGGATCTGGTGCTCAGAGCCGTGGGTGTGATCGTGGACGAGGAAGCAGAGGCCGAGGCTGAGGTCGAGGCGGCCGAGAGCGAATCCGACGGCTGATCCGCCGCACGGCCGTAACGGCAGAGCGACGGTGTGGCTTCGCCCGGATTTCGCGGTTCCGCTTCCAGAGATCGTGCGGTAGCATCGAAAGACCACACACACGACAACTCTGAAAACCGACTTTGGACCGAGAAGGAGCGACATGACACGTGAACCCCGAAGGAGGCTGAGGCCACCCGGCCGTTAGGCCTTCTTCTGTCGCGCGTGCGTGTCTTGTGTGTGTGCCGAGCCTGTGCCGGGCTCGGCACGCTGCGTTCTCGGGCCGGGAACGAGGACTGATGGATTGGGTCATCATCGTGGCGGTGGCCGCTGCGGTGGGTGTTGCTGCCTTCTTCGCAGGTCGTGATGCCCAGCGCCGCCGCCGAGAGCGCATGACGGATTCTGCAGAGGACCTGCTCGGCCGGGCCCGCGTCGATGCGCAGAAGATCCTTGCTCGGGCGGAAGACGAGGCGCGAGCGCTCGCCGAGGCCCATCGGGAGCGCGAGGAGGCCCAACTCGACCACCGTCGTGTCGAAGCCGCCGCCCTAGAGGAGCGGCTGGCGCAACGGGAGGCAACCCTGGAGCAACGAGCCGCCAACCTCACCCAGCGCGAGGAGATGCTCATCGACAAGGAGCGTGTCGTCAGCGAGGCACGGGCCCAAGTGGCCGGCGTGGAGGAGGAGGCTCGCGGTTACCTCGAGCGCGTCGCCGGATTCGACTCGCGGGCCGCCAAGGAAGAGCTGCTCCGCAAGGTAGAGGACGAGGCTCGCCGCGAGGCGATGGTTCTGGTGCGGGATCTCGAGATCAAGGCGAGGGAGGAAGCCGACCGGCGGGGTCGTCGCATTCTCGCCACCGCCGTGCAGCGGCTGGCGTCCAACGTGGTGTCCGAGGCGACGGTGAGCGTCGTCCCGCTTCCGTCGGACGAGATGAAGGGCCGCATCATCGGCCGCGATGGCCGCAACATCCGTACCTTCGAAGCAGTCACCGGGGTCAACCTCATCGTCGACGACACCCCCGAGGCGGTTTCGGTGTCCACGTTCGATCCAGTGCGCCGGGAAGTGGCTCGTCTCGCCCTGGAGAGACTGGTCGACGACGGACGTATCCACCCTGCCTCGATCGAAGAGGCCTACGAGAAGGCCCAGGCCGAGGTGGAGCAGACGATCCGCGATTCGGGGGAGTGGGCCCTGCTCGAAGTCGGTGTGAGCCGCATGCACCCCGAGTTGATCACGCTGCTCGGTCGTCTGCGTTACCGGACGTCGTATGGGCAGAACGTGCTCAATCACCTCATCGAGAGTGCTCACATCGCCGGGATGCTCGCCTCCGAGCTCGGCCTCGACCCGGCCGAGGCGATGCGCGCTGCCTTCCTCCACGACATCGGCAAGGCGGTGTCGCACGAGGTCGGCGGGTCCCACGCCCTCATCGGGGCCGAGATCGCTCGCCGTTTCGGGGAGGACGCCTCGATCGTGCACGCCATCGAGGCCCACCACAACGAGGTCGAGCCGCGGACGCTGACCGCGGTCCTGGTGCAGGCAGCGGATGCCGTCTCCGCCGCCCGGCCCGGAGCGAGGCGCGAGGCCCTGGAATCCTACGTACGGCGGCTCGAGAAGCTGGAGGACATCGCCGCCGGATTCGAAGGCGTCGACCGTGTCTATGCGATGCAGGCCGGCCGGGAGATACGGGTCGTGGTCGATCCCGGCATCGTCGACGATCTGTCGTCGGCACAGCTGGCCCGGCAGATCGCTCGTCGACTCGAGGACGAGTTGCAATACCCCGGACAGATCGAGGTCACCGTGATTCGCGAGTACCGGGCCACCGACTACGCTCGCTGACCGTTCGTCGCGCCTGAGAGGCCGTTTCATGTCCGACGCCGTCATGCTGGGGATGCCCGGAGTTCGCACTCCACGCCGCCCTCAACGCACCGGGATGAGCTACTTCATCCGCACGTTCGGCTGTCAGATGAACGAGCACGACTCCGAACGCATCGGCGGGCTGCTCGAGGCCGACGGCATGGTGCCCGTGGCACATCCCGAGGATGCCGACGTCATCGTTCTCAACACGTGCACCATTCGAGAGAACGCCGACCAGAAGCTGTACGGCTATCTCGGGGCGCTCAAGGCGATCAAGGGCCGCCGTGACGGCGTGCAGATCGCCGTCGGTGGCTGCATGGCCCAGAAGGACAGGCAGGTCATCCAACAGCGGGCCGGCTGGGTGGACGTGGTCTTCGGAACCCACAACACGCATCGTGTCATCGATCTCCTGGATCATGCCGTCGAGTGGGGGCCCGTCACCGAGATCTTCGAGCAGACCACGTCGGTCGAGGATCTACCTTCGTACCTTCCGAGCCACCGCGAGTCGCCACATTCGGCGTGGGTGACCATCACCATCGGCTGCAACAACTCCTGCACCTTCTGCATCGTCCCGATCGTGCGAGGCGTCGAGATCTCGCGCCGGCCGGGCGACATCCTGCAGGAAGTACGCAATCTCGCCGGCAACGGCGTCAGCGAGGTCACGCTGCTCGGGCAGAACGTCAACTCCTATGGTCGCGACCTGGAGCTCAACGGGCGCAAGCCGCTGTTCGCCGACCTCCTGCGTCGCACCGGTGAGATCGACGGCATCCGCCGTATCCGCTACACGAGCCCGCATCCGAAGGATTTTCGTGAGGACGTCGCCGAGGCGATGGCGGAGACCGATGCCGTGTGCGAGCAGTTACACCTGCCGCTGCAATCGGGCAGCGACCGCATCCTCGCCGCGATGCACCGCGGCTACAACGCCGAGCGCTTTCTGGCGAAGCTTGCGATGGCGCGTGCCATCGTTCCCGACTTGTCGGTGTCCACCGACATCATCGTCGGGTTCCCTGGCGAGACCAAGGAGGATTTCGAGCGGACCATGCAGGTGGTGCGTGAGTCCCGCTTCGACGGCGCATTCACGTTCCAGTTCTCACCGCGGCCCGGCACCCCGGCGGCGTCGATGGACGCTCAGGTCGCACCGGCGATCGTCCAGGAGCGGTTCGACCGGCTGGTAGAGCTCCAGAACCAGATCTCATTCGAGAAGAACCAAGATCTCGTCGGTCGAGAGGTGGAGGTGATGGTCGAGGGTCCTTCGAAGAAGAACGCATCGGTCGCCACCACCCGGACCCGAGGAAACAAGCCACTGCACGTTGCCGCCGATCTGGAGCCTGGCTCGTACCATCGGGTCGTCGTCGACCGAGCCGCACCCCATCATCTCTTCGGGAGCCTCGCCCCCTGAGCATCGTCGCCGTACTCGGCCCCACGGCGGCGGGGAAGTCGGACGTAGCCGTCGCCATCGCAGAGGAACTGCGCGGCGAGATCGTCTCGGTGGATTCGATGCAGGTCTACCGCGGCATGGACATCGGTACCGCCAAGCCCGACCTCAGGATGCGCACGCGCATCCGCCATCACCTCATCGACCTCGCCGAGCCCGATGAGGAGTTCACGGTCGCCGATTTCCAAGCCGCGGGAATCGCAGTACTCGACCGGCTCGCTGCGGCGGGAACGACCGCGGTGATCGCAGGCGGGTCCGGTCTCCACTTCCGTGCCCTCGTCGATCCGATGAGCTTCGCACCGTCGGACCCGACTCTGCGCCAGGAGCTCGAGTCGGTCGACGTCGATGATCTGGTGGTCGAGTTGCTGGGTGCGGACCCGGGGGCAGCTGTCCATGTCGACATGGCGAACCCCCGTCGGGTTGTTCGCGCCGTCGAGGTGCTGCGCCTCACCGGACAGACACCTTCACAAAGGGCCGCGTCACCGCGAGCCGCTTCGGTGCGCACCTACGAGCCGCTCCGGGCGTTCGTTGCCGTCGGTCTCGACCCGGGAGCCGGGCTCGAGGCGCGGGTCACGCGGCGGTTCGATGCGATGCTGGCTCGCGGTTTGCTCGACGAGGTGCGGGACTTGGCCGGCAGGCTGGGGCGCACGGCGCGTCAGGCCGTCGGCTACAAGGAGCTGCTCCCGGTGATCAGCGGTGCCGTCGACCTCGAGGAAGGTCGCACCGAAGCGATTCGGGCGACGATGGGGCTCGCCAAACGGCAGCGAACCTTCTTCGGTCGCGATCCCCGGATTCGCCGGCTCCCGTGGCAGGATGACTCGGACGAGCGCCGTGCGTCGGCGCTTGCGGCACTCCGGGAGATGGCGTGAAGTTCGTGAAGATGGAGGGGTTGGGCAACGACTTCATCGTCGTCGACGGCCCCGTCGACCTCGGGCCCGACACCATCGTGAACTGGTGCGACCGGCGATTCGGCATCGGCGCCGACGGGGTGCTGGAGATCACGCCTGTCGACGCTCGAGCAATCAAGATGCGCTACTGGAACGCCGACGGCGGACCTGCCGAGATGTGTGGCAACGGGCTGCGCTGTCTCGCCGCACTCGCAGTCGAGCGGGGGTGGGTGGCCGGGTCGCGCCTCGTCGTCCAAACAGCCGTCGGGGACATGCCGGCCGAGGTCCTTTCGGACGGCATGGTCCGTGCGCTGGTGGGGAGGGTGGCGCTCGCCGGCGCACCCGAGACGATCGCCGGCGTCGTGGTACACCCGGTGAGCGTCGGCAATCCACATGCAGTGGTCTTTGTGGATGATCCGGGCAAAGCGCCCGTCGACACGCTGGGCCCTCGTATCGAGAACGACCCGCGCTTCCCCCATCGAGCCAACGTGGAGTTCGTCACTCCCATCGGTCCGGACCGGATCCGCATGCGCATCTGGGAACGAGGGGTCGGCGAGACCATGGCCTCGGGTACCGGTGCCACCTCTGCGGCGCTCGCCAGTGTGCGGTATCGAGGAGTGGACAGCCCCGTGGTCGTCGAGCTCCCAGGAGGGGAGCTTGCGATCGACTTCGACGGGGACCGGGCGTGGATGACCGGACCGGGGACGACCGTCTACGAAGGGACGATCGCCCACCCATAGGGTGAGATGGACGGCTCGGGTCTATTCGATGCGCCGCAGCACCGCAACGACGACGCCGAGGATCTCGACACCATCGGCGAACACCATGGGTGGGAAGTCGGGGTTCTCCGCCTTCAGCACGACACGATTGTCGAGCCGCTGCAGCCGCTTGACGGTGGCCTCCTCACCCTCGATGAGAGCGGCGACGATCTGACCATCCCGCGCATGCTCTTGGCGCCGAACGACGACATAGTCCGCATCGAAGATCCCGACCTCGATCATCGAGTCCCCGCGCACTCGCAGCATGAACACAGGATCGTTGCCGACCAGCTCCGTGGGCAACGGGAAGACCTCCTCGATGTCCTGTTCGGCGAGGATCGGTGAGCCGGCGGCGATCCGACCGACGAGCGGCACGTCGCGCACCGGGGCCCGCACGAGGCCCGTTTCCCCCCCACCGTCGTCGATCACCTCGATCGCCCGGGGCTTCGACGGATCGCGGCGGATGAACCCCTCCCGTGCCAGCGTCGAGAGATGTGAGTGCACCGTCGAGGGAGAGCTCAGACCCACCGCCTCCCCGATCTCCCGCACCGAGGGTGGATATCCGCGGGTGCGCACGGCACTGAGAATGAAGTCGAGGATCTGCTCCTGGCGGGTCGTGAGTTGCTCTCGGTCCATGGTCTGAGCCCTTTCTTACTCCGCTGGGAGCAGGGTAGCCCGGATTTCGCGACCTACCAAACATATGTTCGACTTGACACTCGAACATGCGTTCGATACGGTAGCCGAATACTCGAACAGGTGTTCGGAAGAGTCGGCGAAACGGCTCCACGATCGCCAGACCGAGTCGGAATCTGTCACACCCGGCAGATACCGTCCGGGGCGAGAGGGTCACACTTCTCACTCCACAACGCCAGCGTTCCGAACACGCCACGGAACGCATCTCACACAGCAGAAAGCAGCAGGAGGAGCGACGATGACACGGCAGCCCACCGTCCCGTTGCGGATGATGGTCATCATCTCCATCGTCGTGGCAGCGTTGCTCCTCCTCGCTTCTGCGGTGCAAGCCACGGGCGCACCTGTTGCAACGGTCGACTACCGGGTGGAGTCCGGGGACACTCTGTGGTCCATCGCCGAGCAGGTCGATGACGATGCCGACGTCAGGGCGACCATCAGCACGATCCGCCGTCTCAACGATCTGGACGGTTCGACGATCTACGCCGGGCAGGTGCTCGAACTGCCCAGCGACTGATCTGGCCTATCCACTTCACTGGATGAGCGGGCTCAGCTCCGCATTGCGCCCGCTCAGGGTTCGGATGACGTCGTGGGCCCGATCAGTTCGGATCGCCAGCTCACCGAGGATCGCCAGCGTGTCGCCGAGCGCGGCCGTCGGGAGGGCGATCGTGCGATCGGTGGCGTTTGCGAGGTCGAGTCCGTGCACGACCAGCTCGAGGAGGCGGGTGCGGAGATACTCGGCGACGGTGAGTGATCCGAACCGGGTCGGGATCACCAGGAACGGGTCGGTCGCAGCGAGCTCGGTGCGGGCCCACGACGCCGCGGCCGCAAAACCCGTCGCCAGCTGAGCGATCGCGATGGGGTCTTCGTTCGCCCGAGCGGCCACAGCTGCGTCCATGCCTGCCGGATCGGCGTTTCGGGTCGCCAGGTATGCCTCCAAGTAGCCCGGGGCATCCGCCACCGTAGGTTCTCCGGTCTCAGCCGAGGCGAGGTACGTCCGCAGGGTGGCAACGGCGCGGTAGGTGTGATTCGCCAGGCTGTGCAGATCCCAAGATCCGAGACCGGGTGCCGAGCCGTCCTCGACGCCAGCGACGACGGAGCCGACGGCCTCCAGGGTCGCGGCGAAGGTGTCGACTCGTTCGGCCCATGCCATCGGGGTACGCTCATCTGTCAATGCATTGCCCTTTCTGTGAAGGTGACGATACGCGCGTCGTGGACAGTCGATCCGCCGACGCCGGCAGCAGCATCCGGCGGCGGAGAGAGTGCACCGCGTGCGGGCGTCGGTTCACCACATATGAACGTCCGGCGATTGCTCACATGGTGCAGAAACGTGATGGGCGGCTCGAGCCCTTCGACGGTCACAAGCTGCGCCGTGGCGTCGAGCGAGCCCTGGCGGGTCGCCCTGTGCCCGAAGGCAGCGTCGATCGCTTGGTCGCCGATCTGTCGGCCTTCGTGGGCGCCGGCGGTCGTGCGGTGAGCGCCGACGAGTTGGGTGACGAGGTCTTGGTGCGGTTGCGGGACATCGACGAAGTCGCCTACCTGCGGTTTGCCTCGGTATACAAGGAGTTCCAGGGCGTCGAGGACTTCGGCCGTGAGGTCGCCGCGTTGGAGGGCGACGGGTCGAGCTGAGCCCGGTCGGCGCGGTCAGGCGCCGCAGCCGTCAGGTGGCGGCCAATCCCGCCAAGGTGTCGTCGATCTCGGTGGCGAGCTGGATGATGGCCTGGTCGATCTCGCCGCGGATCGTGGAGAGGGCCTCGATCATGAGAGCGTCGAGGTTGGCGCGCTCGGTTGCGAACTCGTTGATCAGCAAAGCCACG
Organism: Acidimicrobiia bacterium; assembly: GCA_965216945.1. GTDB lineage: Bacteria > Actinomycetota > Acidimicrobiia > Spongiisociales > UBA5794 > DATHZQ01. The sequence goes on from CBDCGU010000003.1 coordinate 3,458,113, forward strand.
AGCTCGGTGTCGTCGTTGCGCAGCGCATCGGCGTAGTCGATCTGCCAGACGAGGAATCGCTCCAGGAACAGCTGTGCCGCGGTGCGATGCTCGTCGAGGGCGGCATCCTCGGGGAGCTCACCGAGGATCAGCGAGCTGTCGGCAGCTGCGGTTGCCAGCCGCGTATTGATCTCATTGAGGTCGCTGGCGGTCGTCGGCAGTTGGCCCACGTCCATGAAGCCGCTGAAGAGGGATCGGTAGTCGAGGACGTCGCCGAGTCTGCGGGCGATGGCTTCGGCAGACGTGGCGTGTGCCGACACGGCATCGCGAAACGGGGCGATTTGATGGAACGGCTCGTCGGGTGCAAGCGGCCAAGGCGATGGCAGGGGTTCGGCGGCCACGGCGAGCGCCGCATCGGCGTCGGCCGAGAGATCGGTGACCGTCGGTATCAGCTCGGCGAACTGGGTAGCGTCGGCGGCAGGCTCGGTGACTACGGCAAGAACCTGCTGCGTGTCGGGGAGGTCGGACCTGATCTCGATCAACGCTGCGCTGTAGTTCTTGGCGGTGGCGTCGGCACGACCCTCCGAAGTGGTCGGGAGCCACACGACCACGGCGATGACGGCAAGGGTGAGGAGGCCGACCGTGATGACGACGGGCCAGCGGAACCGGCGGTCTCTCTCGACGGTGCGACTGAGCTCATCCGGCGACCAGTCGGTGAGTGCGTCTTCGAGGCCGGCTTTCCACAGCTCGGCGACGGCCTCGGTGGTGGAGTCGGCATCCACGTCATCGAGGGTCGCAGCAGGTGCTTCGCCGCCGACGGCGCGCAGGAACCAGGAGCCATCGTTTCCTGGCAGGGAGGGCCCTGAGCCGGGTCGTTGCGTCATCGAGGTTGCTGGCCTTGTGGTGCGTTGCGACAATCGTGCGGCCATGAAGATACCGCTCCTCCGTCTCGATCGAGATCTTCCCGCCCCGCAGCGCGCCCATCCCGGCGATGCAGGCGTCGATCTCATGGCGAGGGACAGCGTCGTGTTGGAGCCGGGAGAGCGGGCTTTGGTGCCGACCGGAGTGGCCGTAGCCCTGCCCGAGGGATATGTGGGACTCGTGTCGCCGCGCAGTGGTCTGGCGATCCACGATGGAGTTGGAGTCGTGAACTCACCCGGCATTCTGGATGCCGGGTACCGCGGCGAGCTGCGGGTGATCCTCATCAACCATGGACGGCTGCCGGTCACGATCGAGCGAGGCGAGCGCATCGCCCAGCTGGTGGTCGTGCCCTTCGTACCGCCGGATTTCGAGGAGGTCGACGAGCTGCCGGGCTCGGTGCGTGGCGAGGGCGGATTTGGTTCCTCGGGCCGGTGAGCGAAGTTCGGCACGGTGACGGTGCCGGGCTATCATGGCGTTTCAGGCGGACGTAGCTCAGCTGGTAGAGCGCAACCTTGCCAAGGTTGAGGTCGCCGGTTCGAACCCGGTCGTCCGCTCCATGGGCGGCTCCTGGCCGCCCGCTCTCTTTGGTGATGAGATTCCACCGCCCCAGGCGGTGGTGCGGCGACGTGGCCGAGTGGTTAGGCAAGGGTCTGCAAAACCCTCTACCCGGGTTCGATTCCCGGCGTCGCCTCGGAACTAAGGTTCCGCATACGGGCGCTTAGCTCAGTGGGAGAGCGCTTCCTTGACGCGGAAGAGGTCGGCAGTTCAATCCTGCCAGCGCCCACGCCCGAAACCCGTCGCGGCGCAACGGGTTGGGGTTGCTAGCGGCGGGCTACTCGCTGCTCTCGGCGGGTTCACCAGTTGTGAGTATTGGACCAGCAAGAGCTGCAATTCGAGATCACCAAACGACGACCTCTGCCGAGGTTCGGGCCGTTGGCATTGCCCGGCGAGGGTGCCGCACTCGTCGGCCACCGGCGCACTGGTCGGGACGTGCGTGCTGAGGATGAACCTTCAAGTCTGCTGCGGAAATTCAGTGTCTGCACGGCACACCGCACCAATCACCCACCGAACCTGAGGAACGAGGCCTACTCGGGATATGCCCACCGGGGCGCACCCCCTGGCTCGATCGGCCGCCTATGACAACGCCGCCGACGTCCAGCCGCCCCCGCCGCGCCCGCCGCCGCCCCCGCCGCCATCGCGCTTGGGCTTCGGTTCGCGTGGGGGCTTGGGTTTGGGCGCCGGTTGGGGCTTAGGCGCAGGCTTCCGCTTGTTGCTGAATGATGCGACGAGGGGCTGCAAACGATTCACCTCCGCTATTCGCAGCGTCGAGTTTATCCAGTAGGGCTGTCGAGAGCATGGCACCTACCCCTCCGACCTCGCGCGGAGTTGGCGATTCCAGAGTGGGCTCACCATCGATGAACAGCTGGGCTCGCTCGAGGGGCGCGACTCACCTCCAAGTGCGCGACAACGAGTAGCCCAAGCTATTCGTCGTGCTCTCTTCCAGCCGGAAAGACCCAGATGATGTTGGTTCCCATTGCGACGGAGCCTTCGGCCGTCACCCGATGCAGGAACGAGTCGCCGACTTGGATGGTCGCATGGACGGTGGACTTCGCTCCAAGGTTGTTGATCGCTCTGGCCTCGAACGGCGACGTGAACGTGACCCGGAGGTTTCGTGCGACGGTACGGGGCGCACCGTAGAAGTACCATCCGGCGCGGCGATCGAGCCAACTCTCGAACGCGATTTCCAGCCGATCATAGGTCTCACTCTCGGCAATCCACTGGGGAGCCTCGTAGGTCACGATGACTGAGCCCGGCTTCTCTTTGCGATCAACCTCTGTGTAGGAGCCTGCCTTGCCCAACTGGCCGATCGACAGGCTGTGAACCTTGAAGAAGTCGTCGAACCTGTCGCCGTGGAATGCGCTCACGTCGGCGAACTCTTCGGGATCGAGGATCCCTTGCCCCACCTCCCAGTCGTAGTCGACTTGCTCGTCTGTCGGGTAGTGGCCGGGCAGCCACACGCAGAAGTTGAAGTAGCGCCTAGCCAGGCCGCCTTCGCGAACATTGCGTACGGTGCAGAGGAGTCGCGAGCCGACGTGATGCTCGAGCTTGATGTCTTCCTCTTCGGTGCTCACCCAGCGGCCTGCGAGTGACGCTTGGCGAAGCCTGTGGGTCAGATTGCGCACAGCCCGCTTGCCCTCGCGCTTCGGAATCTCGTCCACCGTCGCTCGAATGAACCGGTGGACGACTCGGTAACTGTGATCTGCCCGGTCTCGCGGTTTGCACAGACCGGTGTGGTCCTTGTTGAGCGTCTCGATGGTCGAGAAGCTCGCCAGAGCAGCTGCAGAAGCCGGTGTAACGACATGATCCTCCGTCCCGATCACAGACCAGCACAGCAATTGAGCTCGGTGATCCGAAGGTACGCTCGGGTCACCCTCGTTGACGACGCGCTCTGTCCACTCGCGGTTCAGATCAGCCAGGTCGGCATTGAACGGAGTCATGTCGCCCCCAGAGGACGATCCGAGCGCCTTGGCAGCCAGAGCGATCTGCGTTCCGCTGTTTGGGGTACCAAGCATGAGGAGGCCGTGGGTACGTTCCCCCTCTCCGACCTTGATCATATCGAGGATTGCTCTCCGGCACGCCAGACCACCAAAACTGTGGGCGACAAACACGATTGGCTCGTCACCATCGACGTAATCCCTGACGAAGGTCCGAACAAGGCCAGCGGCCTCCGGCAGGCCTGTCTTCGATGTGATGCCAGCCTCGTGCGCAACCGAGAAGTAGTGACACTGTGGCAGCTCGGGATCGTCCGCCAGAAGCTCGGCGAATCTGACCGGCGGACCTTTCGGGCGACGGAGCAGTTTGCTCCTGTCTTGGTAGGACCACGTCTTCAGATGGTCGCCGATGAATCCGTGGACGAATACGACGCTGAGCGTTGCACGTCCAGTAGAGCGCCACACACTGCCAGCATTGCCGAGGGGTTTCATGGGCATATCGCCGCTCCGTGATATCGGCCGCCGTCTGGACCGGCGGCATACTTAGCTGGTGGCCGTGGTTACCGATTGGGTAGGGCGTGCTTGATTGTCCTCCGATGTGGCCCGCTAGTCGGTGTAGGGCGATGGCCAACGAGCCGAGTCACCGCGTGCCGGCACCGTGGGAGAGGATGCGCGCGTGCTCGCCTATCGGAACACGATCCTCGGCATCAACCGCCTACACCGTCCTGAAGCCACCAGCAGTCTGCCACACGGCTCCTTGCGAGTGGCGCCATCCTGGGCGTCGTCGCGGTGTGGTGAGGGTCAGCGCAAAGGTGGCTTGCGGCCTTACCCGCGATGACTCCACGCTGGGGCCGGAACGCCCGAAGAGTCTGTTGGTAGGAAGCGGTCGCTCTTGGGCGATGCCTCGAGGCGCCACCGAGTTCCTGCTTCGAGATGGGCGCCGGACGGGAGTGCCGGCGGCTACCGTTCCGGGCGCGATTGGGGATCGACTAGTCGGAGGTGGCGACAACGTGCCCTTAGTAGATGTGTTTTGGGTGATGCTCCTGTTCTTCCTTTTCGTTGCCTGGATCTGGATTCTCGTCTCAGTGATCGCCGACCTGTTCATGAGCCGTGACCTCAGCGGATGGTCAAAGGCTCTCTGGGTTGGCTTCATGATCCTGATACCGTGGCTCGGCGTAATCGCCTACCTGATCGCCCGCGGCAACACGATGGCAGAGCGCCACGTCCAGGCGTTGGTCCGAGCCAATGAGACGCGTGCCTACATAGAGAGCAACGCGGGTGTCGACTCGGCGGTTGACGAGTTGCAGAAGCTCGTTCATCTCCAGGAATCGGGCGCCATCACAGCTGAGGAGTTTCAGGTGCAGAAGGCCAAGCTCCTGAATGGCGGAGGCGGCGGGAGTGGCCACGGAGGCTGGTAGCGGGTCACCTCTCGCAGCTGGATCGGTCTGCCACCTTCACGGCGAGCTACTCCGACCGCCTCCGTTGCCTTGTCGCTTGCCATCAGGTGGGTGTCGCGACCGATTCACCGTCTGTGCGTATGAACTCAGATACCACGGTCTGAGAGGAGCGCGGCGGGAGGGATCCTATGCGCCTCACGATCATCGGCCTGATCGGAGCGCTCATCTGCCCGAAACGCACCAGTCGGGTGTGCTGGGTCCCTGAGCCGTTTCTGATGCCCTACCCGGCGGTCCAGTCGGACGAGCTGACCGGGTTGGCGCCCGTCGACGTGATGCCTGCGCTGCCGTTGTCGACGAAGTCGTCGGCGCCCCACAGCCCGGCCTCGGCTGCCGTTGCTTGTCGGCCCTGACCGGCGGCGCCCCATGCGACGTAGCGGACCATCGCATCGGCGCTGTCGAACGCACGGGCCGTGTAGACGCCGAGCTCCCCGCTGGCTGCGTCGAGTGCGACCGAGGACGCTGCTACCTCGATCGTCCCGCCTGGCTCGATCACCTCGCTGGGCAACTCCTGGTAGGCGGGCCGGTTGCAGATCCAGTGGCCGGTGAGATCGTACGGGGCGTCGCCGGCATTTTGTAGCACGATGCGGTCGCCGTCGAAGTCGATCTCCGCGATGACGATGGTGCCTGAAGCCGGCGCCGCTGTCGTCTCGCTGGTATCGGGTGGTTCGGTCGGCAGGGTGGTCGCAGCGTCGTCGTCATCGCCGCCGCACGCAGCAACGATGAGAGCAATGGCCACGATGAGAGTCAGCCGGCGCATCAGTTCTCCTCACGGGGGTCGGTCGTGGTCATCCATAGCTACGCAAACATCTGCGATCTGGTTCTCGGCCGCAGGACTGCACGCCGAGGGACGGCAGTTCAAAAGCCTCGAGGCCGGGCGTGTCGAGAAGCAGTGCCGGCGCAGGCGAAGGCGACGGGCGACACGCCGAACACGAGCGGCGTACGGTCAGGACGCTGCGCCGGCTACGAGCTTCGAGCAGCTGAATCGAACGCCGTTGTAGTGGTCATGCAGGTACTTCTGGAGCTCGTTGGCCAAGAAGTCGAGGATGTTCTCGAGATCGCGGCACATGTCACGCCCGGCTTCTTCGTACTCCCGCTGTTCGCTGCTGGTGAGCCGCGATCGCCTGCTGTTCAATTCCGTCCACTTCTCGTAGCGGTCGTACATGTGCTGTTCGAGCGAGTCGATCAGGCGATGCGCCTCGGGATCGAGGTCGGCGAGGTCGTCAGCAGTGATGGTCTCCAAGGAGTGTCCGCTTGCGTCCTCGAACTCGATGGTCTCGCCCGTGTGGCGTGCATTGACCGAGTGTGGTCGACCGGATGGGGGGACACCCACGGCCTCTCCGATCGGATCCGCTACCGCATCGGCGACCTGCAGCATCCGGCTCATGTCGGTGAGTGTTCGACCGCCTGCGATACGTTTGGCCACCGTGACCAGCGCAGCCTTGGCCGCGGCGTCGGTCATGGCATCGAGCGGCTTCGCCGGCGAGATCACCGCTTGGAAGTCGGCCAGTGGTGTGGATTCCCAATCGCTGGCGGATACGGGTACCCACATGAGAGTCACCCGGCCCGCCTTGGCGGCGTCGACGATGGTGGGCAATTCGGTGGTGGCGATGAAGTCCGAGGCGAGGAAGTAGGCGGAGACGAGCAGCACCGCGACGTTCGCCTGGCTGAGATGGGCTTCGATCTGATCGGCCCAGATCTCGCCTGGCTGGATGTCACGGTCCGACCAGACGTCTACGTCCTGTCTTCGTGACAGCGGAGCGAGCGCAACGAGCAGGTCGTCCAGCCAGTCCTTGTCTTCGTGTGCGTAGCTGATGAAGATGCTCTTGGACATCGTCACCTCCTCGTTCCGAGGGTACCCATCGCTGCCTCCACCTTGCAGTCGTCCGTGCCGGCTGATGGCACATTCGTCACCGCGGATCGTCGTCACCGCGGTCCGTCACAGCTCTGTCATGAACTCCGGGGGAAGCTCGGTGGAGAGGGCTTCGCTCATGATGATGCGGTAGAAGCGCTTGGGCTGCGGGACGAATCGGATCTCGGAGAGTGCTTGGTTCTGGCCGGCCGACTCGACGAAGAAGTGGCCGTACTCGAGGATCCGGCCCAACACCGTCTGGTCGTAGCGGATGTCGGTCAGGGCGCGCAGCGGCATCGTGGCGACGATACGTGTCAGGATTCCGGAGACACGGAAGATGCGGCGGTCCGTCAGGTAGATGGTCGTGAAGAAGTAGGCAACCAACTGATAGAGCGCCACGAAGAGCCCGAAGACGATAGCCAGATAGACAACGGTGTTCAGGTCGTCGAGCAACCCCAGCAACGCCAGCAGGACGGCAAAGATGGCGGCCGTCCAGGCAAAGCTGAGGAACGGCACGTACCCACGGTGCCGCGTCCACTGCAGCAAGATGGCGAGCACGACCAGCGTGCCGAGCGCACCGAACAACCCCATGGCCAGCAGCACGACGTACACGACGACGGCCAGCTTCACGAACGGCATCACTGCGGCGATGGGGTGCAGGCGCGTCGAAACGACGGTGCGTTCGCCGTAGGAAAGGTATGGCGCCTCATCGGAGGGGCGCCAATCCAGTCGCATCAGCTGAGGACGCTGTTGATGAAGTTCGCCGAGCTCTCAGCCACGTTCCCGAGAAAGTCGACGGTGTTGTCGAGCACCCGGGCGGACTGATTGGGGAACTGCACGATCATGTAGAGGACAAACGCCAGCAGCGCCCATCTCATCCAAGGTTTCACCGTCGGTCTCCAAGCATGCCTGAGCTAGGCCCGCCTCAGTCGACGCCAGCAGATTCACCTTACCCCTGGTTGCCGCTGCTGAAAAGCACTACCGGGCCGGCGACGTCACCGAACGGGTTCGGCACCACGCCGCACGGCGCTCCTCATCGCAACCGGTGCGCCGCTTCCCGGGCCTCAGTTCTGCCGATGAGCCTTGGTAATCGACGGAGCACCCGCCGCAGATGCCGGGGACTCGCCACCCACACCGGCACGTCGCTCACGGTCACCAGCCGAGGTCTCCGGCGCATCCCTGTGATACACACGATCGCGGTGACGTGGCCCTCCAGCCCAAGTGTTCGGCGCACAGCCACAGCCGCTGCGATGGCTTGGCGGAGCGGCCGACCCGGAAGCATCCGGCCGGCGACCCGCACCCGGCCGTCGGCGTAGCAGCGCACACGACCCGTTGCTCGCTTCACTTCGATCGCCGCCGCCATGGGACCGAGGACAACGGCGTCTACGTCGCCCCGGCAGCCGGGTAATCGAGCGTTGTACACCACCGCAGTGGCGCCGGCCCGGCGCAGCGCCGCAGCCACGTCGACCTCGGCCTGAGCGCCGGCGCGAGCCCGCACCGCTCCCGAGCGAAGCATCCGGAACCCGGCCCATCCGACGACAACGACGGCCAGCATCGCCGTCCCGGCGCCTGCCGCCGCGAGGGCGGCCGCCAGCAGAGCCGCCGTCGCCAGCACTGCGGCGGCGGCCAGGGATCTCCGTCGGGCGAGCCGGCGGGGTGCTGCGCCGGCGACTCCGTGGGTGCGCGGTCTGGACATCATGCGACGAAGGTATGGGGAGGGTGTGACAGGAACCGGGTCGGCGGCCGAGCGTGAAACCTCTCAGTGACCTGGCCAGTCGGCCCGTTGCCGCCGGTAGAGGACATGACGCCGCAGGGGATGACCGGGAGGGAAGCGGGGATGATCGAAGTCGTCCCGCGGGTCGTGCGTCATGCCGATGCGCTCCATGACGCGGCGCGACGGCTCGTTGGCGGGGATCGCAAACGACACGATCTCATCGAGTTGGGCCACCTCGAAACCGAAGCGCATCGCCTCGGTGGCGGCTTCGGTGGCGTAGCCACGACCCCAGTGATCGGCCCCGAGCCGCCACCCGATCTCCACGGCCGGCGTGAAGTGCGCCTCGAAGGAAGGCGGCCACAGCCCGACGAATCCGATGAATGGCTCGCCATCGCGAACCTCGACTGCCCACAACCCGAACCCTCGCTGCTCGAAGCTCTCCTCGATCCGGTCGACGAAGGCATCGGACTCCGCGGGGGTGAGGGGACGCTCGAAATGCTCCATCACCCGAGGATCGGCATTCATCTCGGCGAATGTCTTGCGGTCGTCGGTTCGCCAACCCCGCATGAGCAGCCGTTCGGTCACCAACTCAGGGGTACCGCCCATCCGAGGATCGTAGGCGGACCCTGCCGCTGCCGGATGCCTGCGAGTGGCAACTACCCTTACCCCACGATCTGCGCGACCGAGGAGAGGGCAGAGCCCGTGGCATTCCGATCGATTCCCCAGAAAGTCTTCGACAACGGCGTACAGCGGGCATCCAGCCCGGCCTACTACGAGCGCATCAACGACGAGTGGGTTCCCACATCGTGGAGTGCGTATGCCGACCAGGTACGGAGCGCGGCGAAATCTCTGATCGCGTTGGGAGTCGGGAGTGGCGATGCCGTCAACATCCTCGGTTCCAACACGCCCGAGTGGGTGATCATGGACGTGGCCGCCATGGTGGTCGGTGGTGTGCCTGCGGGTATCTACGCCACCAACTCTCCGGTCGAGTGCCAGTACATCCTCAATCACTCCGAAGCACCAGTCGTGTTGCTGGAGAACGAGGAGCAGTGGAAGAAGATCGCCGCGGTCAGGCAGGACCTGCCTCACCTGCGCCACGCCGTCATGATGCGAGGCGCCGCCGCCATCGACGACCCACTGGCGATGTCGTGGGACGAGTTCACGGCGAAGGGCGCCGACGTGTCCGACGACACCGTGCAGGAGCGCCTCGACGCACTCGAGCCGGACCAACTCGCCACCCTCATCTACACCTCGGGGACGACGGGGCCACCCAAGGGCGTGATGCTGTCCCACGACAATCTCGCCTGGACCGCATCGGAAGGCATCGGTGCCTTCGGGATGGACGAGTCGGAGGTCGGCCTCTCCTACCTGCCGCTTTCGCACATCGCCGAGCAGATGTTCACCATCCACATCCCGACGACGATCGGGTCTGCGGTGGCGTATGCCGAGTCCCTGGAAAAGCTCCCGGACAACATCAAGGAGATCCGACCCACCTATTTCGCCGGTGTGCCGCGGGTGTGGGAGAAGTTCTACGCAGGCGTCCAGGCGGAGCTGGCCAAAGCCGAGGGGGCAAAGGCCGGTATCGCCAAATGGGCGATGGGCGTCGGCCGCAAGGCGAACGCTGCTCGCATGAAGGGTCAGACTCCGAATCCGCTGATCGTCGCCCAGGAGAAGGTGGCCGACACACTCGTTCTCTCGAAGGTGCGCGCCGCCCTCGGATTCGACCGGGCGCATGTCTACCTCACCGCAGCGGCGCCGATCTCGCCGGAGATCCAGGAGTTCTTCTCGGCGTTCTTCGTGCTCAACGAGGTATACGGCCAATCCGAGGACACGGGTCCTACCTCCATGACCGTGCCCGGCAAGACCAAGTTCGGCACGGTCGGGATTCCTTACCCGGGCACCCAAGTGAGGATCGCCGACGACGGGGAGATCCTGGTGAAGGGCCGCAACGTGTTCCTCGGCTACTACAAGCAACCCGAGGCGACGGCCGAGACCCTGGTCGACGGCTGGCTCCACTCCGGCGACCTCGGCGAGTTCGACAACGAGGGATATCTCCACATCACCGGACGCAAGAAGGACATCATCATCACGGCCGGTGGCAAGAACATTGCTCCCAAGCCCCTCGAGTCCGGGATGAAGAACCACCCACTGGTAGGGGAGGCCGTCGTGATCGGCGACCGGAAGAAGTTCCTCTCGGCACTGATCTCCCTCGACGAGGAGGCGGTGCCTGCGTGGCTGGAGGAACATGGCGAGGAGGGCCCGGCTCATGAGTCGGAGTCGATCCAGAAGGAGCTGCAGGGCGCCATCAACGAGCTCAACAAGAACTTCGCCCGGGTCGAGCAGATTCGCCAGTTCCGGGTGCTGCCGCGCCAGCTCTCGATCGAAGGCGGCGAGTTGACGCCCACGCTCAAGGTCAAGCGCAACAAGGTGGCGGAGCACTTCGCGGACGTGATCGACGACATCTACAGCGACTGATGCCGGAGGTGGACCTCGGTCGGGCCACATCCCGGGGGTGCGGGTGAGCGGCGGCAGCCGCACGGTGATCGTGACGCCTGCCCAAGACCGCTTTCGGTCATGGGCCGCCGATGTTCTCGTCTACACCGTCGTGCTCAACCTCTTCGTCGAGTACTCGGACGCCGTCGTCATCGACTCGTTCACGATCTCGATCTTCACGGCGGCCGTGTTGAAACTCCTACTCGATCTGCTCACCTTGACCGAGCATGCGGCGCGCGGCTTCTTCGGACGGTATGCCAGATGGCTCGGCTTCTTCGCAATGTGGGTCGTCCTGTTCGTCTCGAAGTTCGTCATCTTGGAAGTGATCGACATCATCTTCGGGGAGCACGTGGAGCTCGGGAAGTTCTGGAACGTCGTCTTCCTCGTCATCGCCATGATGGTGGTGCGGGAGCTGGTGACTCGGGCCTACTTGGCGCTCGGCGAGCCGCAGGAGATGGAGCGGGCGGGGAGTTGAGAGTGCACCGAGGCGGGGGACGACGTATCGCTACCCACCGGTTCGGCCCTACCATGCGGTGCCCATGACACAGCTCTCCGGGTCCGTCGAGGCCACCACCGTCATCGAGATCACACCGACTGCCCTCGAGCAGATCCTGGCCTTGCGCGAGCAGGAAGCGATCGAAGGACTGTCTCTCGGTGTGCGGATCGCCGGCGTCGGCCACCAGGGATTCGTCTACGAGACGGCGTTCCTGCGGCCTGAGGACGTCGCCCAGACGGAACACCACGTCGAGACGCATGGCGATCTCCCCGTGGCCATTCCGCCCGATTCCATCGACAACCTGCGGGGCAGCGTGCTCGACGTCTCGAGCGATCCGGCGGCACCCGGTCTCGTCCTCCGCAACCCGAATCCTGCCTCGCCGACCGTGGGTGGCCCGGAGATCCCGGAGATCGAGCTGACCGGTTCCGTCGAGGAACGGGTGAGCCAGTTGCTCGAGCAGGCCATCAACCCGGCGATCGCGTCTCATGGCGGGTTTGCCTCGATGGTGAAGGTCGACGATCACATCGCCTTCATCGAGATGGGGGGCGGCTGCCAGGGCTGCGGCTTGGCGGCGATGACGCTGCGGCAGGGTATCGAGACGGCGATCAAGCAGCACGTGCCGGAGATCACCGAGGTGGTCGACGTCACCAATCACGCCGCCGGCGAGAACCCGTTCTATACCTGATTCGACGCTCCACCCGGATCCGGGTGGTCTACTCGAGGATGCCGGCGTGCCGGCCGACGGCAATGGCGGAGATCGAGTCGAGGTAGCCGACGTAGCGACGGATCTCCTCTGCGAACGCCTGACGGCGCTCGACCATGTCCGGGCCGGCCGAGAACAGCTTGCGGTTGGCGGCGAGTTGGATCGCCGACTCGAACAGGACGTTGGACACCGACTCGGCGGTGTTGATCCGGCCCTGCAGGAGATACTGCTTGCCGAGCGCCATCGCATCCTTGCGCAGCTGTTCCTCGTCGATCTTGCTGTGGTACGCATCCTGCTCGATCAGGTCGGCGATCACCTGGTAGGCCTCGATGAAGGGACGCAGCACCGCTGGGGACTGGAAGGGGTCGAAACGCATGAGCACCTCCTCCGCACGCCCGTCGCCGAGCAAGATGCGCCAATCCGGATGGTGGTCGGTCAACTCGAACCTGATCTCCATCTCGAAGCCATCCCGTGAGGAGAAGAAGAACTCGAACTTCAACAGATCGCGCAGCGCCAGCGCCTCGGCGATCACGGCATTCGTCTGGTCCTCGGCTCCCCGGGACCGGGCTGCGACCAGGGCGACCTCGGTGATCGCCGTGTTGACGAAGAAGTGGATGATCGTGTTGCGGTAATAGGCCGCGGCGAGATGCTGGTCCGGTCCGATGCGATACACCGTGTCGGTGGCGCCGGCGAACCGGGTGATGACTCCATGGGATACCAGGTCGTCGAGCGCCGCCTGCACGTGAGGCCGGTTCATCGGGTCGAGCTTCTCGGTCATCGGCAGGTCACGCCGTGCGATCATCTCCAGATACGGCCGCAGGCTGTCCACGGTCTCGTCGACCGTGAGGCTGCGCCCGTCGTCGGCCAGCAGAACCAGCGCCACCAGCGAGATCGGCGTGATCGGGGTGGCCTCGTTGATGCGGGTGGCGATCTCGAAGGCCAGTTTCGGGATGGCAGGGGAGCGCTCGTCGTCGACGTCGGGTGGCTCCTCGTCCCCGGTGTCGGTGAGGTAGTTGCGCAAAGAGATAGGTGCTCCGAAGCGGAGATGCACGGCGCCGTATCTCCTCCGCAGGCTGCGGATCGCCTTCACCATCCATCCCAGGCTCTCGCGGTCCTTGGCGCCGCCGGATTGCTCTGCGGCGTAGTCGCCCACGTCTTGGATCTGGTCGTACGCAATCGACACGGGGATGAGGATGACGTCCTCGGCCGAGCCGCGAAGGAACGCTTCGACGACGTAGGCCAGCATGCCGTACCGCGGCGGGCGGAGCTTGCCCGTCCGGGAGCGGCCACCCTCGATGAACCACTCGAGCGGGAAGCGGCGTTGCAGCAGGTAGTCGAGGTACTGGCGCAACACGAACTTGTACGGCTGGTTGTCGCGAAACTCGCGGCGGATGAAGAAGACGCCGCTGCGTCGCAGGAACGGGCCGACCGGGAAGAAGTTCATGTTGATCCCGCCGGCGGTGTGGTTGGGGGGCAGGCCGTTCTCGTACAGGACGAACTGCAGCACCAGATGGTCGAAGTTGGATCGGTGTGACGGGAGAAAGACAAGGGGGAACTGCTGGCTCATGCCGTACAGCGCTGCCAGCTCCTGCTCGTCGTAGTGCACCCCGACGTACGCCTTGTTCAGCAACCAGCGCACGCCGCCGGTGACGAGATCGATGACGTACGGGCTGTGGGTGGCGGCGATCTCCTTGACGTAGCGGTTTGTCCGCCGCGCCATCTCCTCGTACCGCACCCCTTCGGTGCGTGCCATCGAGGCGACACCCTTGGTGAACGACTTCCGTTCGATCAGCGACGTGCGGGGGAAGCGGGGCACCTTGTAGCGGCTGCCGCGCAGCTGCCGCTCGGAGCGCTCCAGCGTCAGCCAGGCATGATGGGCGACGTAGTCGGCGAAGCTGCGGCCGTCGGCTTGAGCCTGACCGGCTGGGTCCGACCACGCCTGGCGTGCTGCCGAGGCTCTGCCGGTTCGGCCGCTGACGATGCGGGTGCGCTCCGGCTCGAAGTAGAAGATCGCCCGCTGCCGGAGCGGATCCGGGTCACGAGGATCGCCGAAGGTGAGCAGCTCACGCAGCCCGACGGTGCGCTTGCCGTCCCGTTCCCGCGCCAGCCACGCGACGCGGAGGGGCACGAGCAGCGGGTCGTCGTCGGTGTTGAGGAACGCCTCCAATCGGGGATCGACCCGCGCATGCGGGTTGCGCCGGGTGACGGGGAGGTCGGCGATCTGGACGTCGCCCGGATCGACTCCGTCGGGACGGTTGCGGGTGATCCAGGCCTCGAGGAGCCGGCGCTCCAGTCCACCGCTCACCTCGAGCAGGAAGAGGTAAGGGCCGGGCTCGTCGGGCCACGAGGGCTCGGCATACAGCGGAAGCGATGCCAGCGGGTTGCGTTCGTCAACCATCACGTTCGAGTGTAGGAAAGCGCAACGCATCCGTGCGGTGAGCCCTGCGAGGGGGTGGCCGCACCGCCACCGGGTCCGGCCACGTCGGTCGGGTCGGGGGAGCCTCCAGTCAGAACTCATCCAACAGCCGCGAGTTGTCGGACGAGGAAGGTCGTTGGATGCGGCGTTAGCTGTCGCCGCCACCCATGATGTCGCCGAGCATGTCCTTGGCCTTGTCCATCAGGCCCTCGCCACCGTCGCCGGCGCCGTTGCCTTCCAGGAACCCGGCAACCTGATCGGCGATGGGAGCGGGGAGCTTGTCCTTCAGGAAGTCGATGACACCCTCCACGACCGCCTTCACCTGGTCGGCGGCGAGACCGGTCTTCTGCTGTAGTTGCTTGACGAGTTCGTCCACTGGAGCCTCCTGGGCTTGGGTGTTGTTACCAGTTCTTGCATGTTACGACACGAACCCGGCCGGGAGGATCCGAGTTTGGGCGGTCGGCTTGGACAGCTGCGGCGGGCGGAACGCCGCTCGCAGCGTCAGTCGTATCCGATCTCGTGCATACGCTCGTCGTCGATGCCGAGATGATGGCCCAACTCGTGGAGGACCGTCTTGCGAATCTCGTTGCGCAGCTCGTCGGGAGGTAGGCCCAGCTCGAGATGGGGCTGGCGGAAGATGTAGATCGTGTCCGGCATCGCAGCGAAGTAGTCGACACCGCGCTCGAGAAGCGAGATTCCCTCATACAGACCGAGGAGACCGTGCCCGTCCGGGTCCTGCCGGCGGGTCGGTCGTTCCTCGACGACGATCTGCACGTTGTCGACACGGTCCACGATCCAATGCGGCAGCGTGTCGACGACGTCATCCACCACCCGGTCGAACTCCGCCCGATTCATGGCGCGAGCGTACTGCGGCGTGCATGGGATGTTCTCGACGTATTCATTGTTCTGTAAGGAGCAGCCCATAGCGTTCCCGGTACTCACTCATCGGGAGGGAAGAACACATGCGAAAGCTCCTGGGACTCGGCGCCGTTCTTGCGTTGCTGTCGACGTTTGTCATCGCAGGTCCCGCCGTGGGTGCCCACGGGGGCGAGGTCGTCGTCGCCAACCGGGCATCCGGCACGATCTCGGTGCTCGACGCCACGTCAGGAGAGGTCCTCCGCACCGTTGCCCTGCCCAACGGGGGCGAACCGATGTATGTGACGGCGTCGGCCGATGGCGGTCGCGTGTTCGTCGGCGACCGGGCCAACGACCGGGTCGTCGCGTTCGACGGCTCCGACTACTCCGTCATCGGGTCGGTGCCCGCCGGCGATGGCGTTTTCCACATGTGGCAGGGCCCGCACGATCGCCAGCTCTGGGTCAACAACGACATCGACAACACGACAACAGTCATCAACCCCCGTTCGCTGGAGGTCATCGCAACGGTGCCGATGCCGGCCGATCTGGTGGACGCCGGGTACAAACCGCACGATGTGATCGTCGACCCGAATGGCCGCTCCGCCTATGTGACGCTGCTCGGCGGTGATGGCGACCACGACTGGGTGGTGAGATTCGACTCCCGTTCCTTTGCCGAGGTGGGTCGAGCGGCGGTGGGGTTGGACCCGCACGTGTCGCTCACGCCGGCCAATCGCCACCTGTATGTCCCCGCACAGAACAGCGATGTGGTTCACGTGCTCGATCGCCGGACCTTGCGGCAGGTCACCGAGCTGTCTATACCCGGTGCGCACGGGGCGGCGATGTCCCCCAACGGTGCGGTGTTCTACACGACCAACCTGCCCGGCGGCGGCACGGACGGGCTCTTCGCCATCGACACCGCCTCGAACACGGTGCTGGGTTCCGCCGATACGTCCTTTGCGGTGCCGCACAACATCGTCGTGACTCCGAACCAGACGCTTTTCGTCACCCATTCGGGCGCCACATCCGACAAAGTGACGGTGCACGCGGTGGCGAGCGGCAGCCCGGTGCCGAGCGAGGTCGCCGATGTCACCGTCGGGCTCAACCCGTTTGGTCTGGCGTACGTGCCGTGAGCCACGTCAACGCCTGAGACGCCACCGGGTGCACACGGTCCCAGCTCACCGCCCCCAACCTCAGACGGTCGCTCCGTTGATCATCTCGCGGGCGATGATCAGTTGCTGGATCTGCGACGTGCCTTCGTACAGCCGGAACAGGCGGACGTCGCGGTAGAACCGCTCGACGGCGTAGTCGGCGATGTATCCGGCCCCGCCGTGGATCTGCACCGCACGGTCGGCGACCCTGCCCACCATCTCCGAGGCGAACAGCTTGCAGGCGGCGGCGACCATCGTGATCCGTTCGCCGCCATCACGACGGCGAGCCGCATCCAGCACCATGGAGCGAGCCGCGTACGCTTCGGTCCGGCTGTCCGCCAGCATCGCCTGGACGAGTTGGTGCTGGGCGATCGGTTTTCCGAACTGCTCACGTCCGGTGGCGAACTCGAGCGCATCGGCGATGAGTCGCTCGGCCACCCCGACACAGACCGCGGAGATGTGGAGCCTGCCCCGGTCGAGCACCTTCATCGCCGTCTTGAACCCCATGCCGAGCCGGGCGGGCCCGCCGATGATGGCCGACTCGGGAACCCGGCAGTCGGTGAAGACGACATCGGCCACATGCGTCCCTTGCTGTCCCATCTTCCGCTCGGATTCACCGATCGTGATGCCCGGCGTCCCGGCGGGCACGAGGAAGGCGGTGATCCCGGCGGCGCCCCGCTGCGACGGGTCGGTGCGCGCCATCACGGTGAAGAGGTCGGCCTCGGGTGCGTTCGTGATGTAGCGCTTGGTGCCGCTCAGCACGAAGTGGTCGCCGTCGCGTTCGGCCGCGGTACGCAGCGAGGCGGCATCGGACCCGGCATCGGGCTCGGTGAGCGCAAAGGAGCCGATGATGTCTCCTGCCGCCAGCTTGGGGAGGTATGCCTGACGTTGCTCTTCGGTGCCGTCGAGCAGGATCCCCTGTGATCCGATGCCGTTGTTCGTTCCGATCAGCGAGCGGAAGGCCGGCGAGGTGCGGCCCAGCTCCATGGCAACGAGCACTTCCTCCTCGGCCATGAAGCCGAGTCCGCCGTACTCCTCCGGAATGGTCATCCCGAACAGCCCGAGCCGCCGCATCTCGTCGGCGATCTCGGCGGGGATGTGGTCGGTGCGGGCAACCTCGTCTTCGAGCGGCATCAACCGTTCGGCGACGAACCGCCGCACCGTTGCCAGCATGTCGTCGAGCAGCTGTGGATCGCGGATCATCCGCTGAGCCTACAAACGGGCTCGGTGGGGCCGGGCCCGCTCGGCGGCGTACGCCCGTCAGTCGTCGTCGCCGCGGGTCATGCTCCCACCGCCGCTACGAACGCCGCGGGTCATGCTGCCGCCGCCGGTGGAGACGCCGCGTGTCATGCTCCCGCCTCCTGAGCGGCCGGCGGTCGTGGCCAGCGCTGCCAGTGCGGCTGGTGAGATCCACTCGCCGGGCTTCGGATTGTCCCAACCGAGGTCCTCGTAGACGGCCACGACGGCTGCCGCCGTGTCGTCACCCCATTCGCCGGTCGCGTCGTCGGAGGCTCCCCAATCGAGGTAGCCGGCCTCGGTGAGGAACCGTTGCAGGTCGGCGATCTCGCGTTTCTTGCTCTTCTTGTTGATCATGCCCGCTGTCTCTCCTCCGACAGGCCACGAGCCGGTGCCCGGGGCTCGAACGGTTGCCCAGCCGACGTAGAGCGATGCCGGGAAGTGGCGACCGGCCCGCACGTCGATCCCACCGCCGAGTGTGGCACAACCTCGTTGCCGCCAGCAACCAGATGCGTCGGGCACGGCGGTTCCCGGACGCCTAAGTTGGTGAGACCGGCGGTCGGGCCGGCAGCACGGATCGGGGAACGGGTTCATCACGTGACGTGGTCAGGTACAGGAGGCAACGACGCTATGGCGACGAGCCCGGCGCCGCCGTCGGGCTCCGTCACGTTCCTCTTCACGGATGTCGAGGGGTCCACGGCGCTGTGGGAGCGACACGGTGAAGTCATGGCGGCGGCGCTCGAGGCACACGACCTCTGCCTCCGCACCGCAGCGACGAACCACGGC
The DNA here is from genome assembly GCA_965216945.1 of Acidimicrobiia bacterium. GTDB lineage: Bacteria > Actinomycetota > Acidimicrobiia > Spongiisociales > UBA5794 > DATHZQ01. Next base: position 3,476,658 of record CBDCGU010000003.1, read on the forward strand.
GGCTATGTGTTCACGACCGCCGGCGACAGCTTCTCCGTGGCGTTCAGCACGCCGCTCGATGCGATCGCGGCCGCCGTCGAAGCCCAGCTGGCCCTGGCCGAACCGCTGGCCGGGCTGACGATCCGGGTGCGGATGGGGCTGCACACCGGTTCGGCGATCGTACGCGACGGCGACTACTTCGGGCCGGTGCTCAACCGGTCTGCCCGGCTGATGGCGGTGGGACACGGGGGGCAGATCCTCGTGTCGGGGGCCCTCCACGAGGCGCTGGCGGGGTCCCTGCCGGAGGATGTCGAGCTGACGGACCTGGGGGAGCATCAGCTCAAGGATCTCTCGCGCCCCGAGCACATCTACCAGGTGCAGCACCCCGATCTGGAGGCACGCTTCCCGCCGCTGCGCAGTATCCGGGCGACCTCGACGAATCTGCCGGTGCAGTTGACGAGCTTCGTCGGGCGCGACGTCGAGCTGCGTGAAGCGTCCCGTTTGCTGGCGTCGACGCGGCTGCTGACGATCACGGGCACCGGCGGCTCCGGCAAGACGCGCCTGGCCATGCAGTTGGGTGCGGATCTCCTCGATGAGTTCCCCGGCGGGGTTCGCCTCGTCGAGCTGGCGCCGCTGGCCGAGCCGGAGCTGGTGCCGGACGAGGTGGCGAAGGTGCTCGGGGTGACCTTGCAGCCGGAGCAGGACGCCGTGACCACGATCGCCGAGAAGCTCCGGGATCGAAAGCTGCTGCTCATCGTCGACAACTCGGAGTACCTCGTCGACGCCGTCGCCGATGTCGCCGAGGCGCTCCTCCACGCCTGTCCCGGCTTGAAGATCCTGGCCACCAGCATCGAGCTGCTGCGCGTGCCCGGAGAAGTGGCGTACCGGCTGCCACCCATGGTGCTCCCCGCCGCAGAGGACGACGTGGAGACCGTCCGCAACAGCGACGCAGTGCGTTTGCTGACGGAGCGTGCGCTGGCGGTGAGGCCCGCGTTCGCCGTCACCGAAGAGAACCGGGATGCGGTCGTGGCCGTGGTGCGACGCCTCGATGGGATCCCGCTGGCGCTCGAGCTGGCGGCAGCGCGTCTTCGCTCGCTGTCGCTGCAGCAGATCGCCGCCCGCCTCGATCAGCAGTTCCGCCTGCTCGCCGGCGGCCGCCGTACCAAGGTCGCCCGCCACAAGACGCTCGAGGCGGCCATCGACTGGAGCCACCAGCTACTGACGCCGGACGAGCAGGTGCTGTTTCGCCGGCTCAGCGTGTTCACCGGCAACTTCACGCTCGCCGCGGCGGAGGCGGTGTGCTGCACCGAGCCGCTCGATCCGGCCGACGTCTTCGATCTCATCGCCGAGCTGGTCGACAAGTCGATGGTCGCCGCCGAGGAGGGGCCGGGTGGGGAGAACCGGTATCGGATGCTCGACACGCTCCGCCGCTATGGCTCGATCAAGCTGCACGCCGCCGAAGAGTTCGAGCCGACCCGCATCGCTCATCTCGACTACTACCGGCAACTGGCGGGGGAGCTCGACGAGCTGCACCTGTCGGAGCACTCCGGTCGGGCTGTGGCGCTGCTGGCCGAGGATCAAGACAACGTGCGCACGGCACTCGGGTTTGCGCTCGGCGAAGGTCGCCTCGAGGACGCAGCCGAGATCTTCCAGCGGTTGTGGTTCCTCTGGTACCACTCGGGTCGCTCCCGAGAGGCCGTCGAATGGGGCTCGGACCTGTTCGCCAGGGGCCCGGAGCTGGCCGATGACCTGCTGGCGGCGGCGCTGCACGGACAGGGCACGCTGCTCGGCATCTGGGGCGACACCGCGGCCGGCATCGACATGCTCCAGCAAGAAGTCGACCTGCGGCGCGATCTGGACGACCCGGCGGCACTCGGATCGGCGCTGAACAACCTCGGCAACCTGCTGCGCGACGCCGGCCGGGTCGACGAAGCGCAAACGGTCTTCCGGGAAGCGATCGAGGTGCGTTCCGCGGCCGGCTTGTCGTCGTACATGCAGTTGATCAGCCTCGCCGAGATCGCCCTCAACGCCGACGATCACGAGAAGGCCATCGCCCAATACGCCGAGGCGCTGGCTGAGGCCGGTGGGGCCGGCGATGCGTATGCGGTGGCCCTGGCGACGTTCAACCTCGGGCAGACCGCGGTGCGGCGGGGGGACGGGGTCGACGGTGTGCCGCAGCTGGAGTCGGCGCGGCAGTCGTTCCTCGAACAAGGCGTGCAGCCCGGGGTTGCCGAGGCCGACTTCTATCTGGCGCTGGCGGCACGCGCCGACGGACGGCGGGGAGAAGCAGTGCACCGGCTGCTGGCGTCGATCGATGCCAGCGACGCTCACTGGACGGCGTCGTTGACGTTCTGGATTCTGCAGGTGGCCGCAACGGTGATCGGTGATCACGAGGTGGGCGCCGAGTTGCTGGGGGCGGCGCATTCGCTCCAGGTGCGGAGCGCCGAGCCGCAGCCTGCATTCTTCGTGCGGGACTTCGCCGCCGCAGTGGACCAGCTGACGGGGGTGCTGGGGGAGGACCGTTTCGCCGACCGCTTCGCCGCCGGACAGAGCCTGGCGGCGACGGATGCCGTGGCGCTGGCGCGGTATACGCTGCGAGAGGAGATGTGATGCCTGGCACGGAGTTCGCCGATCGCCGCTTCGAGGTGCAGCGGGACGCACCGGACATGCGGGACCAGCTCTATGCGTGCTCGCCGGATGCGCCGCCCGATGCGATCCCGCTCGAGGAGTACCGGCGCTTCGCCGGACCGGTGCACGACCAGGGTCGGGAGCCGTCGTGCACCGGGATGGCCCTGGCTGGAGTGGCCAACTACATGATGCGGCGGCACTGGCACGGCGAGGCGGAGCCGGTGAGCCCCCGCATGATGTACGAGATGGCCCGCCGGCACGATCACCTCTCCGACGACCTGGAGGGCTCGAATCCCCGTGGTGCCATCAAGGGATGGCACAAGCACGGCGTGTGCTCGGAGTCGTTGTGGCCGTACGAGGCGTGCGTCAAGCATGGGCGACTCAACTACCAGCGGGTCGTCGATGCGTCCCGCCGGTTGATGAACGCCTACATGCGGGTCGACGCCCAGGACGTGCAGGCGATGAAGTGGGCGATCGCCGAATACGGAGTGCTGTTCGCCAACTCGATCCTCCACGAGGGATGGCGGCAGCCGAACGATGCGCATGTGATCGAACATGCGCCGGGTGACGTATCGCTCGGCGGACATGCGTTCATGATCGTGGGGTACGACGAGCGGGGGTTCTGGATCCAGAACTCGTGGTCCGATGAGTGGGGCATCGATGGCTGTGCCGTGCTCACCTATGAGGACTGGTCGGAGAACGGGATGGACGTGTGGGCGGCATCCGTCGACGTGGAGGGGCTGGAGCGGGGAGAGCAGCTGGCGGCAGGGGCCACCGTGGGGGATGGGTCGAAGCTGGCGCTGTTTCAGGAGATGTGGCCGCACGTCGTGGTCGTGGGTGACGACGGTCGCGTGTCCCGGCATGGTTCGTTCGGTGCGGCGCCGGAGGATCTGGTGGCCCTGGTGGAGCACTTCGAGGACGTGACGCAGTACTGGCCGACACCGCGCCTGGCGATCGTGGCCGGTGCCGGGATCACACCGGTGTCCGCCGCCGTGCGTGAGGCGGCGGCGCTGCGCGAGGAGCTGCTGGACCGGCGCATCTATCCGCTGTTCGTGCTGTGGAAGACCGACTGGCTCGCTCCGTTCGTGGGGATGTTGGAGGCGCTCGACGAGGCAGGTGAGTACGAGGGCGACGAGGCGACCCATGCCGAGTGGTTCGAGCGGGCCGTGTCCCGGTCGCTGGCGAGGGATGCGTGGCAGGAGATCAAGCTGCGCCCGCATCTGGCGGTGACGTTGCCGGACGGGGCGGTGCGGTTGCTGGTGGACCATCTGGTCGAGGCCCATGGCCGGCATCCGTTCGAGATTCATCTGGTGGCCCACGGGATCGGTGACGTGCTGGCATCGGAGATGGCTGTGGCGATCGCCGAGGATTCGGATGCCGAGATCACGAGCTGCACGCTGTGGGCGCCGGCGACGACGGACGAGCACTTCGACAAGACGTACCGCCCGTTGCTGAGGGAGGCGGCCTTGCCGCACATCGGCGTGTTCGTGCTCGACGATGAGTACGAGCTGGCGGACACCGTGGGTCCCTATGAGCACTCGATTCTGTATCTGGCGTCGCGGGCGCTGGGGGCCGGGACCGAGGACGACGCCATCCTGGGGATGGAGCGGGTCCTGGAGGGTGAGAAGGGGTTGCGCAAGCTGCGGAAGAAGCGTCGGCTCGACGTGGTGGTGGCACCGGCGGATGAACAGGCGCCGCTCGTGCGATCCTCGTTTGCGACGACGCACGGTGGCTTCATCCAGGATGCGGCCACCATCGCAGCGACGATCGAGCGCATCGCAGGCGGCAAGCGGGCGGTGGCAGTTGAGATCGAGAGCCGCGATCCCCTGGTGCGAGCCAAGGCCGCATACCGTGCGGAGCGGCGGCGGCGCCGATCCGTGACCCGCACGCCGATCCACGAGTGCGAAGACTGCCAAGCGCTCCAAGCCACGGCGGGGGAATGAGGGACGACCCCGAATGGCCGCTACACTCCCGCGTCCTCCGGGCGCTTAGCTCAGCGGAAGAGCGCTGCCTTCACACGGCAGAGGCCACTGGTTCGATCCCAGTAGCGCCCACCCTCAGAATCCCCTGTAAACACAGGGGATTCTGTCATTTCGGGATTTTCGGTCGGGTCTCCCTTTGTGTCAGGTGTCCGTCTAGTGTCCGTTGGAGGTCCGGATCGGGGCTAGCCAGCTGGGCTTCGATCCACGCCTTCTCGCCCGCAAGCAGTTGTGATCCGACGGTCGATGGGCCCTCCCGTTGAAGCCGTCGCCCATCGGCAGCGGGGCTCGCGGCCGCACCATTGACTGCTCGATGCCTCCTGAACTGGGTAGCTTTGGGCATCACCGACTAAGACGTCCGATTCATACACGGGTCGTATCGCCGTACCGACTCAAGGTGCGGCAAGGCCTCTGAAGGGAGTATGCGTGGCGAAGCGCCGCCGGCGGGAGTATCTCCAACTCCTCGATGCCGCCAAGGCCGCTGTCGAACTGGCAGTTGACAGCTTCAACCGAGTGCGAAATCCCTACCGGGACGAGAGCGCCCTGATCTTGCTTGCCAATGCCTGGGAGTTGCTAGCCAAAGCGGTGCTCGTTCAGCAGCACCAGTCGATACAACGGGGGAAGCGAGGAGAGACCATCGGCGCCGAGGTAGCAGTGGCCCGAATCCGGGATCGGAAGGTTCTCGGCCCGAATCAAGCTGCGACCATCCAGCAGATCATCTCGCTCCGGCACGCGGCGAGCCATCATGTTCTGCCTCCCGTCCCCGAGGAGGTGATGCACCATCTTCTCTTCTATGGGTGCAAGTTCTTCAGAGAGACCGTTGAGTCGAGCTTTCCCGCACATGCAAAGGACCTTCCAGGCAACTTCCTTTCCCTCTCATTCACCGATCTGACGACCTACGCCGACAAGGTGCAGAAGGCTGTCGCTCGCGTGCGCCGCAGTCCAAACGACAAGCGGCTCGTGTGGTTGCTTGAGCGGGGAATCGCGTTCGACGGGACCGCGTACCTGACTGAGAAGCAGGTCGAGGCCAAGTACCGCGGCAAGAAGAGAATCATGCCCTATCTCGAGATTGGTGACTTCGTGCGGGGTACAGATATGGTTCGTGTTGTTCCCGTCGAGGCGCCGAAGAACTTCACTGCGGACGTCACCCTGCGGAAGGGCAGCGCAAGCGACGCTGCGCTCCCTGTGGTGATCAAGAAGACAGATATTGATGTCGACTACCCGTATCTGACCCGCGAGCTGGCAGCCAAGATCGACAAGAGCTTGAACTGGACTGCGAAGGCTGCTGCTGTGCTCGGCCTCAAGGGCGATCCCAAGTATCACCAACAGGTGCGCGCGTCGCGGACAAGCCATGTTCAGCGCTACTCAGAAGCGGCGCTGCAGGCTCTGCTTTCCCATCTTGCCAAGGTTCCCGACTTCGACCCGTTGAATCGCCCCGGGTTTCGTGGAGGCTTGGTCTATTGAGTGACTGCCTCGTGGGCTGTGGTTGTCTGACGGTAGTGGTTGGCTTCGTGGGCGGCGGGGGTGGTGAACTGGCGGCGGCCGGGGAGGATCTCTCCGTGGCGGCGGCGATGGTTGAACCAGTCAACGTATTCGAGGGTGGCGAACTCGACGTCGGCGAGACCGTGCCAGGGTCCGTGGGGGTAGATGAGCTCCCATTTGTAGAGACCGTTGAACGACTCGATCATCGCATTGTCGTAGCTGTCGCCCCTCGAGCCGACCGATGCGACGACGCCGTTGTCGGCGAGCCGCTGGGAGTAGCGGATTGACAGGTATTGGACGCCCATGTCGCTGTGATGGATCAGACCGTCCAGATCGGCACCGGTTCGGCGGCGGTTGAAGATCGCCATCTCCAGGGCGTCGATCGCCAGATCGCTGCGCAGTGATCGTGATGCTTGCCAGCCGACGACCATCCGGGAGTAGGCGTCGATGATGAACGCCGCATACACCCACCCGGTGTGGGTCTTCACATACGTCAGGTCAGCGAGCCACAGCCGGTTCGGTGCATCGACGGTGAAGTCCCGATCGACCAGATCCGCCGGTCGTTCGTTCCCGTCATCGCTGATTGTGGTGCGAACCCATGACCGGCCCCGACGCACACCGGACAGGCCCATCTGCCGCATCAACCGCTCGACAGTGCATCGAGCGACCCGGATGCCTTCGACCTGGTTGAGGTGGTCCCACATCTTGTCGGCCCCGTACGCAACGAAGTTGTCCTTGTGGACCCGGGCGATCACCGGACGAAGCTCGGCATCACGCACCGCCCGTGCCGACGGTGGCCGGGTCTTGGCAGCGTGATACGTCTGCGGGGCGATACCAAGGGTCTTGGCGATCGGCTCGATTCCCCACCGCAGCTGCCCGCTGCGCCGATCCTTGTGCTCGTCGATGAACCGAATCACTTCTTCGACTGGCGGTCGAGCTCCGCCCCGAAGAAAGCCGAAGCCGCCTTCAGAATGTCATTGGCTCGGCGCAGCTCAGCGTTCTCACGCTTCAGGCGCTTCAGCTCAGCCAGCTCGTCGCTCGTCGGCCCCACCCGCCGACCCGTGTCACGCTCAGCCTGACGAACCCACTTCCGCACCGTCTCAGCTGTCGGACCCAACTTCTCGGCAACCGAACAGATCGCCTCCCACTGCGACCCGTACTCATGCTGATGATCCAACACCAGCCGCACCGCACGCTGGCGCATCTCCACCGGGTACTTCCCCGGTCGTCGCTGTTCTGTCATGGCTCCATCCTCTCAAGGGTTGGAGCCTCCACCAATTCCGGGGAGATTCACGTATGCATCTGAGTAGGCGGGAGTGTCCGCTTCTCGACGACGTCGGTGGTGAGAGCAGGCTGCCACTGCCAGCCTGATGGCTTCTGACGCCCGGCAGTGAGACGATGGTCAAGGCGTCCCGCACGAATGTCGCCGTCTCTGATCGGACGTACGCCCCCAGGGCGAACCCATCCTCCGATCGATATCTGGCGGGCACCCGTCGGTCGGAGCTCGAGGTCATGCTCGATGCCTCGCCAGGGATTACGGGTTTCTCGATCTGGTCTCCATCGACACAACGTTTGACTCGTTCGGCGTCGGGCCGGTGTCGGCCACGGCCTGAGAGCGGAGGCGATCGATACTCTCCATTGCGGCCTCGTCGATACCCTCGTAGAGGTGCCCGTAGACGTCCAGGACAGTCCGGGTGCTCGTATGTCCGAGTCGATCAGCAATGTACCTGGGGGACTGATTCTCCGCGATCAGCATCGCCACATGAGTGTGGCGAAGGTCGTGTGGAGTGCACGGACTACCGACGGATGCCTCGACGGCTGGGTTCCAGTGTCGCCGGCGGAACCGGCTGTAGTCGAGCGGTCCGCCCTGGGCGTGCGAGAACACGAAGTCCGACTCGGATGGGTACTGGGCCAGGTGAGCCGCGAGCTCCTCGCACAAGAATGCTGGAATGCCGATCGTGCGGTACGCCTTTTTGGATTTGAGCGGCCCAGCTTCCATCCTCCATGAAGCTTGTCGGCTGAGTTGCTCGTCGACTCGGAGGGTGCCGCGAAGTAGGTCGAGGTCGTTAGTGCGCAGGGCGGCTAGTTCGCCAAAGCGAAGCCCGGTGTACGACGGCGACCTCGGTGCCGTCCGCGGTCGCGGCGAGACCGCTGCGAACCAGCTCGACCTCGGTGAAGGGCGGCGGTCGGACGGCACCGAGCGGGGAGGACGGGGAGGTGTATCGGGGCAGCTCGCCGACGCCGGTCAGGTAGGCGGCGAGGAAACGGTGGAGCATCTCGTCCAGCCCGGGCGTGTCGGCGAGGCCGTCGAACCGGTCGACCAGCACCTCGGGTGTCGGCGCCCGGGAGGGCGCGGAGATCAGTGCGGGCGGACCGATGACGACCCAGCCGGTCGCGGTCTCGGCGACTCCCACCGAGAAATGGCGGACGCCCACCGGCCGACGGTCGGACTCGGGGCCGAGAGCGATGAGCTGTGCGGCGACGGCGACGGCGAAGTAGCCGGGAGAGAGCTCGTCGGCGCCCAGGCTCACCGTGCTGATCGCCGACCACGACCCAGTCGCAACACCGTCGAGGGCGATACCGTCCATGAACGGGTCGAGCGCATCGGTCGAGTCCTGGCCCGCACCAACGTAGGCGGCGATGAACAGCTCGGCGAAGCCCTCCACACCGGATGTGTCGGACGGCACCTCGACGGTCGCCGTGGCTGCGAGGCCGTCGAGCCGGTCACCGATGGATGCCAGGTGTGACGCCACCATGACCCCGACGACGGGGCCCGACACGACGAGCAGCCACAGGATCAGCTGTACGGTTCGGATCGTCACCACCGGACTGAGCGACCCGTGGTTGGGCTGCGGAGCCGCGACTGCCTCGTGGGGGTTGCTGAGATTCACGGGATGCCCCTCGATCGGTCAACACCGCGGCACCGCCGACGACAGAGCATCTGCCGACGCAGCGCCTCGATCCGGGCATCCTCGGCTCGCCAGTACTCGTCCTCGAAGAAGCGCACCACCCGGCCGGCAAGGTCACGCGAGGGGAGCATGCCGCCGGTGTTGAGGAGATCGTCGAGGAGGTCGCACCAGTCGTCCATGCCAAGCTGGATTTCACGGTTCAGCTCGTCCTCCGTCAGGGTGCGGACGTCCCGGTCATCCGGTGTTTCGGGCCGGTGGGCCTGCATTGCCGTCTCCTTCCTGGTCGTTGGGTGGGCCCGTTGCGGAGGTAAGGGGCAGCACGCGGGGAGGAACGCGACACGAAATCCGTGGGGGTCATCGTGTGAGGGCCAAGCTCTGGCGTACACGCCGCTCGGTGCGCAGCCGGCGCTGCCTTAGCGTCTGCGGATCGACCTGGTGAGCGTCGGCCAGTTCCTCGACGGAGACGCCAGCGACACGGGTCATCACCACGAGGCGGGCCGCGTCGTCCCGGACTCGGGCCCGCTCCCGAATCCAGTCGACCAACTCGTCGACCTGCTCGGCAGCCGACCGCGGGTCCGGCACCTCATCGCCGCTCTCGAACGGCATGGAATCGCCGACGAACACAACCGGCTCAGACCGGGCCCGAACCGCCTCACGCAGCACCCGTCGCCGCGTGTTGGCGTAGATGCGAAAGCTCGGAGGCGTCCCCGCCGACTCCGTTGCACACCACGAGATGACATCGAGGGCAGTGGCCACGACCCGGGCAGCCCGCTCCTCGACATCCCAACCCCGGACCCCCCGGATCAGACTCTTGAGGCCGGGCAACACCACCTGGAGGGCGACACGCCGAGCGAGGGCATCCTCCGTGGCGCGATCGAGTAGAGCGTCGAGCACCTGATCCCGCTCCGCCCAACTAGCAGCATCTCGCCGCTGAGCCGCCGCCACCAGTTGGTCACCGTCGGGGAAGTCGAGCCGCTCGTCATCGACGGCCCAGGCACGCAGCCGTGTACGCAGCAGCCGCGACCCGGCGAGCACCCGCCACTCGGCATCGAGCCGACGGATCAACTCAGGCTGCGACCTGTTCGCCGGCAACCGCGAGCCCACGAAGGTCTCCTCTCGATATGCACGAGAGGAAGCGTCCGCGCGAGCCCTGTCATCAGAGTGTTCACAACCCTGTCAGCAGAGTGTCAGACATCACTCCGGAATAGACAATCCCGGTACAAACAAACCCGGAGATAACGACCCCGGCACGCCCAACCCCGGTACGAACAACTCCCATACAGACAAGTCCGGAACAGACTGTTCACCTGACGCCGGTCGCGCCGCCGTCTTCTGGGCATGACACGCCAACAACGGCAGCCCGGCAGCTACTCGTGCCTCAGGTGTTCGAAGAGCTCGTCGAGCAAGGCCAACCAGCGTGTGAGTTCCGGGGCCGACTGTTCGGAGGATGCGATTCTGATGGCGTCCTGCAGGGCCACAGCGGCACTCGACGAGTTGGCCAGAAGTTCCTCCCGAGCAAAGAACGTAGACGCCAGGCTCAGTGCTCGACTGTCACCGATCCGGCGGGCCAGGTCAATGGCCCGCCTATACAGATCACGGCCCTCAGAGGAGTGACCGCGCCGATAGCTCAACAGCCCGGCCGTAGCGAGCAGAGTCAGCTGCACGCGAGGCTCGTGAGGGCCGCGGATCCGTCGAAACTGCATCTCCGCTTCATCGAGGCGATTCAGGTTGGCGAGCGCAAAGACCAGGTTGTTGCGCAGAGTGGCGTCATCCGGGTTCGCAAGGAGGCCAGCTTCAGCCAGCCGGATGCTCTCCTCGAAATCAACGTGACCGACGGATGCAACATACGATCCGAAGATCGCAGGCTCCGTAGAGAACGGCTCATCCTTCAGCCAGTTCCAGGACTCATCGACTGCTGTCTGCCACTCGGCGCGTGAAGATGCATGGCGTGCTCGTGCCTCGTAGCCGCGCCTGATCTTCAGGTGCTCCTCGTCCACGACGAACTCACCAAAGCGATTGGCGGCCCATTCGGCTTGAGCCACGCTGTTGTCTGTCGGATCGGCGAGGCTCCGACGAAATAGCTGGCGGGCTCGGCGCGTGCTCCCAGCTTCGAGCTCGAGAGTAGCGAGTGCACTCGCCAGTTCCGTCAGATGAAACGGTCTGATCGAATCGTCCCGCAGCAGCTGTCGTGCGCGGCGGGCAAATTGCGGCGATTGCCCTGCGGCGGAGGCAGTCGCGAGTTCGGCTGCGAGCAACCAGGGATCGTGCCGCACGCTGTCAGCGCGCAGGAGAAGGGAATGCGCTCGGTCGGGCTCGTCGCGATGAACGTACAGGCGACTGGCCGAACGGAGGAGTACTCGGCTCGCAGGACTTGAAGCGAGCGCCACGCGCATGCTCCTATCTGCCTCCTCGGTATGGCCTAGCGATGCGTGGGCATGCGCCAGGTCGACCCATCCCAGCGGGTTTCGCGGATTGCGGCGGAGGGCGGGACGAAGCCTGCGTATCGTGCGCTGCGCCTCTGCCCGTTCGTCGTTGAAGTCCGGCAAGCCGAAGTCGAGCGGTTCTGATGGGTCGAGTTCCGCAAGGAGGCGGCGGGCGAGAGCTCTTGGCACCTCGCCCGACTCGCCGTTCTCGAGGACGAAGCGGGCCGCTGCCAGTCCACTCTCTGGCTTGCGATACAGGATCGCCGCGCCGATCAGCTCCACGGCCCGAGACGTTGTCGGCTTGGCGCTGAAAGCGTCGAGCGCCGTCGCTAGCTCGGATTCATCATCAAGCCACGGCCTCTGTACTTCTGAGGACAGCGAGTCGGCCTCGCCGGATAGGACGATCAGGGCTGAAGCTCGCCATCGTGGGACGATGTATCTCGTCGCTCGACCGGGGCCAATCACGAGGTCACTCGTACCAAACCGAGTTCGTAACGTCTCGCAAGAAGATTGAGTCGAGAGACGTAGCGCTCAAGCCCGTAGCGGTTTGTGTGACCCACACGGTTCTTAGGGTGTCCTCGGAGTGCAGGCTCCGGCTCGCACAACTCCCGTACGATTCCGACAAGATCGGCCTTCAGGTCTGCCGGAGTGGATGACTCCATGACACCCATGACGTCGCTGAAAGCTTGTCGCACGAATGGGAGGACGTCCTCATATGTACCCGCCCAGTCCTGAGGGGCGTGGCGGGAATCGAGGTGCGCAAGGAGACCTCCCGTCATCCCAGTGCCCGTGAAGAAGAACGTGGCCAGGCTGCCGAGCTGATAGAGGTCAGAAGCGAACCGCCGGACGCTCCAATCCGGGTTGACTTGCCCATAGAGAAGTTCCGGTGGGGCGTACGTCCAATCGCCGGGGAACGGCAGATGATCCGAGGGACCGGCGTTGCCTCGATAGGAGCTACGTCCAAGATCGGCCAGTTTTGATCCTGCGCCACCGAAGTCCAAGACATTGGACGGCTTGAGGTCTTGGTGGGCGATGCCGCTGCCGTGTAGCTGGCTCAATCCAACCGCAACCTGGTGCAGCGTTCGGAGAGCCCACGCCACGTCGATCCGTTGCGCCGCGTCCAAGACAGCTCTCGAGTCTTGGTCAGCCCATTCGAATATGAGGTAGTTGACCGGAACAGTCCATCCCGTGTCCCGGATCTCTCCGTCGGCCAGCGCCGTGACGATGCGACTCATGGGCGCACACCGATACAGGAGGTCACGTTCGAAGTTGTACGCAGAGGTCATGGCCTCAAGGGCGCGAGGGACGTCCGCCTGCTGAAACACTGCGGAATAGTCGAGTGCCTTGAGGAATCCCCTTCTGCCATCACCCGACTCCACCGCATAGCTGATGCTGAAGTGGCCACCGGTCGCTTGAGGGGGGCGCGGCAGCTTCTCGACAACGGTCCAGTCGTCGTCGAGGCTACGACCAGCCAGGCTTTCGGCCGGGTTCTGCAACGGGGTGTCTTCTGTCACTCGCCCCCAGTACTCGAATCCTGAAGTCTACCTCGCTCAGATGACCGAATCCCATTGATGTAATTCGGGCAGCGCTAAGAATCGGACACCCGTCGTCGGAGGACGCAACGCTCCGTTTCTCCGCTGCGAGCCGGCCCCAGCTACTCAGGTGAGCCCTGTTTCGGCCTGATGGTCGAGATCTCTTGACCAAGGTTGCCGGCGGCTTTCGTCGGCGAGATGCCATACCGCTCGGCCAGATCGAACAGGAGGGCGACAAGGACAGCATTGAACGCTAGGAAGACCCGCTTGGCCGACAGATCGACAGGGAAGTCGATCGGCCCACGGCGGTCCATCGCTTCAGTCATGAGCCGGACCACAAGGGCGCCGTCCTCATAGGCGCTCGGTCCAAAGCCCCCCAAGTCTTCGGACTTCGCGTGGCCCAGTCTCTCCGCTGTTGCTGCTGTCGCTTCGTTGAGTGATCCGCCGAGGAAGTGATTGGCGAGATGCTTGATGCCAACATCGCAGGCCCGCATCATTCCGATCACGAGGGCATGCTCGGGGGCATTGGCCCATAGGTGTTGGATCCGGCTTCGTTCGGACCCCGGCACCAACTCGCCCCGTTCTAGGTATGGCATCATGATCATCATCGACTCGGCCGCCTGCTCCGCCCACCGCTTGTCATCTTGAGTGAAGGTGGGGCTTTCGGACGGGCCGGTGCTCTCCCCGTCCTCTTTCGAGGGGTCAGAGATGCGAGACAAGGAGCTCGACTGTCGCTCCGGAGTCTGCGGCAGCTGGACTAGGCGCGCCAAAAGCAGACGCGTAGCGATTCCGAGCCCCTTCCGGAGGTCGGAGTGTGCCGGGATACTCCAGCTTCGGCCATGCACAATGTTGTTGCGAGCTCCGCGGAGCCTCTGGAGGACGTCGAGATCCCCCATCGAGAGGAGGACACCGTCGCTGGCCGCAGCATGTTCCAGCTTGGCCATCAGTGACGGCGAGTTGAGGTCGCCAATAAGCCCTTCGACTCGCTGTACCTGGTCCGGCCGGAGACCCGCAGTTGCCCGTTCCTGAAGCAGCTTGATCTCAGACCTCGTGAAGCGCTTTGGTACCTTGGCCCCGGCGGCGTAGAACTCGAGTGATTCCCAGAAAGCGAGTAGCCGTGGAACCCTGTGGAGTTCCTCGGTGGCCCGCCGCCATGACGTGACCGCCTGCCTCAACGGTTCAGGCACATCAGCGAAGGTAGGCAATCCAGCCGCCTCCACCCCCAGCGCCTCCGGTCTGTCCGCAGTGGGTCTGACTGCCCGAGTTTCTCGTAGCCATTGTCGCCCCCAGCGCCCCAGCACCGCCACGACCGGGTATCGACCCACAGTGGCGCTGGCGTGCTGCCGCGCGTAGCTGTGAGGCGTTGGCGCCAAGGAGTCCGCCGTAGCGACACGACGGAGTAGCAGGGCAACACCCAACGCGTGATCGATCTCTGCTAGTCCCATTTGCTCTGCATCGAAAAGCGTCTGGGCTGACACCTTGACGACTGCGATTCCATCGCATGCCTGAAACGCATGGCCGAGGTGGGTGAACTCAGGTGGAATCTCCATCGGAGCCGCGCCCGAGGCGGGGAGAATTGACACTCGGTCGAGCATGATCGGTGTGTCAACGGTCACGCCGTAAAGGGGAGCAGAGACCCGGAACTCTTCCATGGGGAGTTCAGGCTTCCCTTCGACCGAGAGGCTTTCGGGGTCCAACCCAGCGGTCATCAGCACCGACCAAGCGAGATCGGCCCTCGGGGCGTTCCGGACGACGATGCCCGGAGTACCAACATCTTCGAGAAGATCCGGCCAACTCCGGATGTCTAGCTCCAGGGTCTCTTCATCGAACGGCTCTACGGTGCAGACTGTCCCCCGCAGAAGCAGACGAGGGGTGCCGTCCTCGACTGACAGAAGCTCGACGTCGGTATTCCAATCGAGCGGCACCTGGTCGATGGCAGCGGCGGCGACGCGAACCCGAGCGGTAGGCCGAGTGTTTGGACCGGTCTGAACATCTGAGACGACCACACCGAGAAACGTGGCCAAGGATTCGACTGTCAATACGATCTTCATGGGCGGCGCGGGTGATTGCACCGCCTCATGATCCCACCTGCGCTTTGTGATTGGTCCGTTCAACTCGTCATGACGGCCGCACGGTTGCTGTCCGAGCACCCTGGGCTCATCAGCTCTCCTCGAAACAGGGCAAGTTCGGGTCAGCCGTGGTGTCCGTCAAGTGTCCGTGGGACAACGGAAAACGACCATGGATGAGCGAAACCGACAACAGGCGAATTCCCTTGTCCTCAAAGGGATTCTTACCGAATCGCCTGGTACGCAACATGGCCTGATCCGCCTTCACACGGCAGAGGTCACTGATTCGATCTGAGCAGCGCCTGACAAAGCTAGACCCTCTCTTCACGTTGGCAGACGTAGCTGAGTGCTTGCCGCGGCAACCGTGGCGAGGTGCTGGCGTGGCTGCGGGATCAGGCAGTGGACGCCGGAGACGAATGATCCTGGTGGGGCGTTGCCGCGATCCGATAGGGTTGCGGTGGCGGACGAGGGGAGACGGATGCCGGAGCCGTTGAGCAACGATGTGTTCATCAGCTACCGCCGTGACGTGTCCCAATACATGGCGATGGCGCTGTGGCAGAACCTCACCGACCGTGGCATCGATGTGTTCTACGACCTCGAGATCCACGCCGGCCAGTTCGAGTCCATCATCCTGGCGCAGATCGGGGCCCGTCCGTACATGGTGCCGGTGCTGCAGACGGGGGCGTTGAACGAGTGCGTCGAGCGCGATGATTTGTTCCGGCGGGAGATCGAAGCTGCCCTCGCTACGGACCGGATGTTGGTGCCGGTCTACGCCCCGGAGTTCGACTTCGACGACATCGAACGGTATCTCCCGGAGACCACGGCGAAGGCGCTGCGGGGTTTCAATATGTTGGAGATCCCTACCAAGTACTTCAAGTACGCCATCAATGAACTGGCGGAGAACTATCTCACACCCATCCGCCGAGACCTCACC
Source organism: Acidimicrobiia bacterium (assembly GCA_965216945.1). Classification (GTDB taxonomy): domain Bacteria; phylum Actinomycetota; class Acidimicrobiia; order Spongiisociales; family UBA5794; genus DATHZQ01. The sequence goes on from CBDCGU010000003.1 coordinate 3,492,590, forward strand.
CCGGTGACGCCGGTGGCGGCGACGGCCGCCGACCAGCAGGCGGACGCCACCATGAAGGCGCCTGCTGTGACAACCGAGACCCTGACCGCCGAGGAGCACTTCGCCCGTGCCTACGACGCCGCTGAACGTGGCAACCACCAGGAGGCGATCGACGGCTACACGGAGGCGATCCGCCTCAAGGCTGACTACGCCGATGCGTTCAACAACCGCGGCCACGCCCGCAGCAACCTGGGCGACCATGAGGGGGCGATCCAGGACCTAGACGAAGCGATTCGCCTGGACCCGAAACACATCTATGCGTTGAGCAATCGCGGTTTCGCCCGGTCCGAGCTGGGGGACTTGGAGGGGGCGATCCAGGACCTAGACGAAGCGATCCGCCTAGACCCCGGCGACGCGGAGTTGTGGAACCAGCGCGGTGCGACGCGCAGCGAACTCGCGGACTACGAGGGAGCGATCGCCGATTTAGATGAGGCAATCCGCCTCAACCCCGACTACTCCGCGGCGTTCAACAACCGCGGCCACCAACGAAATGCCCTGGGCGACCAAGAGCGCGCGATAGCGGACTACGACGAAGCGATCCGCCTCGACCCCAGCTGTGCCGATGCGAAGAGAAGCCGGGAGTTGGCCGTTGCCGCCCTCAAGATGCAGCGGTAGGCGCCGGACTCTTCCTACGTGTCCCCTGAAATTCCCGGGGGGGAAGCGTCCCCCCATACGAGGGCTCTGGCAACAGTCTTTGACGCTCGCCACCGCGTGGTGATGTGAGACAAGGCTGCCGGGAGTCCAGCACAGTGCGTCCCCGGTCGTCCGTTCATGTGCCTTCGTCAAGAGGCGCCGTGCCCGGTACAGCGGATCGTTCTTGCGGCCCGGGTGACCGAACGTCTCGTTCTTGACCCGGCGGCGGCACTCATCCAATTTGGTGTTCGCCAGCCCGATCAGTGGGGGTCGGGGACGCAACGCCTTGCCGTCTTGCGGCGGCAGGTGTTCCCGTCCCCGCCCTCCGAACCCAGCGCGCGTGTGTCCACGCACCGGGCTCTCCACGATCAGCCGGTGGTGAGTACCTCCTCGACCCAAGCGTGCTCGTCGGCGTCGTCGACGGTCACCAGCCGGAATGGTGCCCCGGCCGGGTCCACCTCATGGGTGTTCCAGGCGTGGGTGATCCGTTGGCCCCGTGTCGGTCCCGGCCTCGCCGTCGGTCGACGATGCGATCGGGGCGGTCAACGACTCGACGTTCGGCTTGTCCGCAGCCGTCTTCACCGACAGCCTCATCGCGGCCGAGGCATTCATCGACGAAGTGGAGTGTGGGCGAATCGCCGTGAGCGCCACGACTTCGGGCTGAGACGTGCGCATCCCGTTTGGTGGCTTCCACCAATCCGGATCGCCTTTCAAGGGCGACGAGGCGATTCACTTCTACACGCGCGTCAAGGCGGTCGTCGTTCACCTGCCACAGCGATCGGCCTAGGCCCAAGGGCGGCCGGAGCTCGGATCCGGTTGCCTCACGGCCCTGAGGGGCCATCGCACGTCGGCCGCGTCCTCCGGCGGCGGTCTGGTCGGCGAGTCGAGCCCCACGCTCGTCGTTTGAGAATCAGCATTCAATGTCCGCCGAGATGACCACGCCACTCTTCTCTAGGGTTGCAATCTCCTCCTCGTTCCGCCCGAGCTCCCGGAGCACAGCCCGGGTGTGTTCGCCGAGGAGCGGGGCACCCCGCGCAGCGTGGTCCTGCGAGTCCATGCGGATCGGATGCCGCAGCGTTTGGTAGCTGCCGAGCGAGGTGTGCGGCGCTCCGACGACGAGACCCAATGCGGCCGTTTGCTCCGACTCCAGCGCCTCTCCGATATCGCGAATCGCGCCGGCCGGCATTCCGAGCTCGGTGAAGACCGTGACCCAATGTTCGGTGGGCTCCAGCTGCGTCCGTGCCTCGATCTCGCGAGTGAGGTCGTCTTGATGCTCCACACGGCTCGAGTTGTCGACGTACTCGGGGCGGTGGGCGAGCTCCGGTGCGCCGATTGCGTTGCAGAACTCGGCGAAGACACCCGGTGGTCCGGTGGCGCCGACGGTCACGTACCCGTCTGCCGTTTGATACGCCTGGTAGGGGGCAAAGAGTGACGATGCCGAACCCATCCGATCGGGCACCTTTCCGGTTGCCAGATAGCGTTCGGCGAGGATGACCCCCATCGAGGCGGCCACTTCGTAGAGCGAGGACTCGACCGTGGGAGCCACGCCGGTGCGGTCTCGCTCACGGAGCGCAGCCGTGATCCCGAGAGCGAGGATTGCCCCCGAGTGGATGTCGACCACGGCGTAACCCGCCTTGGCGGGGGGCCGGTCCTGGTAGCCGGTTGCGGCCATGAGCCCCATCTCGCCCTGCATCACGATGTCGTAGCCGCCGTCGGTGCCTCGCGGTCCCTTGCCGCCATACCCGGACAGCGTCGCCCACACGATGCGGGGCGAGATCGCTCGCACGTCGTCCACGCCGAGCCCGAGCCGCTCGGCGGTGCCGGGCTTGAAGTTGTGGACGAACACGTCGGCGGTAGCAAGGAGCTGGACCATGATGTCCCGGCCTGCCCCTTGCTTCAGGTCGAGGACCATCGACTTCTTGCCCAGGTTCATCGCAAGGAACGAGACGGACTGGTCGTCGATGAAGTCTGGCCCCTGCTTTCGGTACACATCGCCGAGCGGCGGTCGTTCGACTTTGATGACCTCGGCACCGAGGTCAGCGAGTAGCTTGGTGCACGTCGGCCCGGACACGTACATCGTCATGTCGACCACGCGTACGCCGGCGAGGGGGCCCTCAGCCATGTGACACCTCCGCAGGATTCTGGCTGTTCCGACCGTCGAGCAACTCTCGCAGTCGGATGGGGATGTCGAGAAGGTTGGAGCCCGGCGGGAACACTGCAACCGCGCCGGCCGCCCGCAGCGCGGCGATGTCGCCCGAAGGGACGATCCCGCCAACGACGATGGGGGCGTCGACGAGGCCGAGCTCGTCGAGCGCCGCCCGCAGCTCGCCGGTGTAGGCGAGATGGGCGCCCGACAATACCGACAGACCAACGGCGTCAACGTCCTCGTCTCGTGCTATGGCTGCAATGGTGGCGATCGTACGGTGGAGACCCGAGTAGATGACCTCGAATCCGGCATCGCGTAGGGCGCGTGCCACCATCTTGGCTCCACGATCGTGACCGTCGAGACCGGGTTTGGCCACGAGAACCCGGTAGCGCGCCGCGCCGCTCACTCGTTCATTCCCGTGGCGCTGCTCGCCCCCGTTCTCGGATCCCGTGGTCCCCAAGCGTTGGCCTCGGCCAGCTCGAACAGCGAGGCGAGTGCGTTGTTGAACGTTTCGGGTTCTTCGAGGTTGATCGTGTGGCCCGTTCTCGGCAGCACCAGGAGTCCCGCCGTCGGGATGTTCCGCTTCATCATCAACCCCGCCTCGAGGCAGGCATCATCCTCGTCCCCGTTGATGATGAGGACGGGAACTTCGATGCGGGCCATGTCGTCGACGTGGTCGTAGATCGAAGGCCGCGCTTTCTGCACGCCGCGCATCGTGAGGGCCGAGCCGAGGGAGGAGTGCTCAGCGAGACGTTGCGCAAAAGCGGTCCATCCTCGATGATCCTTGTTCTGGAATTGGACGCGAGCCGGTCCCTCGGCGTAGCGGGACGCAACCTCTGCGGACCCTTCGGCTTCGAAGGCATGTGCAATCACCTCGCACTCGTCGCGGAACGCGTCGCGGGCGTCCGGATGGGCGCCGTACCCGACGCCGGCGACGACGGCGGAGTGGCAACGGTCGGGATGCCACATCGCCATGTGGAGGGCGGTGAAGCCGCCCATCGAGAGGCCGACGATGTGGGCTTGCTCGATCTCGAGATCGTCGAGCACGGCCAATGCATCGGCAACCGCCCGGAATTGCGAGTAGGCCTTTCCGTCCGTCGGCACGTCCGACGGTGGATAGCCACGGGCGGCATAGACGATGCAGCGGTGGCTCCGCGAGAAGCGGGACGTCTGTGGTTCCCAACTCCGGTGATCGCCGGCGAACTCGTGCACGAACAGGATCGGGGTGCCATTGCTGCCTATGATCTCGTAGTAGAGGGCAACGCCGTCATCGGTGTGGGCATGCGGCACGGGATACTCCGGTATTATTGGGATTCGCCACATATGATATTTCAAACGTCGTGAGGATACCGAAGTGGAAGCGAGAAGAGTCCAGGTCCAGTATCGGACCAAGACGGATCTCGTGGCGAGGGCGATCAAGGACATGATCCATTCGGGCGAGCTCGAGCCCGGGGCGACGCTGAGGCAACGGGATATTGCCGATCTCTTGGGGGTCAGCCCGACTCCGGTGCGAGAGGCGCTCCGGCGGCTCGAGGCCGAGGGCTATGTCTTGTACGAGATGCACAGCAGTGCAGTCGTCGTCAGATCTGAAGACGCTGCCGTCTACGAGAACGCCCTCATTCGGGCCGCGCTGGAGAGCTTGGGCACGCGGATTGCCACGTCGAAGGCCACCGGAGATGACATCGCCACCCTCGTACGAATCAACGAGGATTTCTTGAACGCCCCCGACCTCGGCGCTGCCGTCGCAAAGAACAGGGCATTTCACTTCCAGATCTACGAGATCGCTGCTTCTCCTGTGCTGCGAGCTCAGTTGAATCTGCTGTGGAGGATGCTCAACGGCGGCCCGCAAGTCGGCCGTCCCCGCGAAGTCTCCTACCGCCAGCATGCAGAGATCATCGATGCGATTCGCGCTGGCGACGAGGATCAAGCCGGAAAGTTGGTGCGGCACCACATCCTGGAGTTGGTTCCGATCCCCGATCCAGGGTGAGTTTGGCTCGGTCCATTACGTGAGTGACGGCGCAAAGCGACGAGGCCTTCTGACAGCTTTGCTCCAGCGCAATATGATATATCCGAGAGGAGGTGCCGAATGGACCTGAGGATCGACGGCAAGGTCGCGCTCGTCACGGGCGGCAGCAAGGGCATCGGTTACGCCTCGGCCATGCGACTGGCCGAAGAGGGCTGCGACGTCGCGCTGGTCGCCCGCAACATCCAACCACTGAACGCGGCAGCCAGGAGAATCGCCGAGGCCACGGGCTGCCGCACCTTCACTGTCGCCGCCGACATGTCGGAGACGGCCGAGGTGGAGCGGGCAACCGCCGAGGTCGTCGACGAGCTGGGCGAGATCGACATCCTCGTCACCTGCGCCGGGAGCTCACCGGGTGGTCTCATCGAGGAGTTGACCGACGATCAGTGGTTCTCCAGCCTCAACCTCAAGTTCATGGGATACGTCCGATCGGTACGAGCCGTTCTACCCCGCATGCGGGAGCGGCGCACGGGTGCCGTCGTGATGGTCGTTGGCAACGATGGCATCAAGCCGACCTATTGGGAGACCACAGCAGGCGTAGCCAACGCCGCCGACATCAACTTCGCATCGGCCATGGCTGAGCAATACGGTCGCTACGGTGTCCGCGTGAACACCGTCAACCCGGGTCCGGTCAACACCGATCGGTGGGACGGCCTCGAGAAGGCCTTCGCCCGTGACAAGGGAGTCGACCAGGCACGGGCCCATGAGCTCGCCATCCAGAGCATCCCGTTCGGGCGGATCGCAGAACCCGAGGAGGTGGCCGACTTGGTCGCATTCCTCGCTTCGTCGCGCGCCTCCTTCATCAATGGTGCTCACGTCCTGATCGATGGTTCGCAACGCAAAGGGATCATGGACCTCTGACGGCACCTCCGGCAACCGCGCCACACGGGAGGGGTACATGGGACGTACAGACGATTGGCTCGAACGGCATCAAGACGCTGCCAACCTCCCCATCGAACGCAGCGCCTCGGGGATCCCGGTTCGAGTCGTGTACACCTCGGACGATGTCGTCCCGGGCATCGAGGAGCGCAACGGAATGCCCGGCGAGCCGCCCTTCGGTCGCGGCGTCTACCCGACGATGTACCGGGGCCGGCTGTGGACGATGCGCATGTACTCCGGCCTCGAGACCGCAGCAGACACGAACCGGCGGTTTCGATTCCTGCTAGATCAGGGCCAGACCGGCTTGTCGGTCGCCTTCGACCTCCCGACCCAGATGGGATACGACTCGGACGCACCCGAGGCACGCCACGAGGTGGGACGTACGGGAGTAGCCGTCAGCTCTCCCACGGACCTCGCAGAGGTCTTCGCTGGCATTCCTCTCGATCAGGTCTCCACCTCGTTCACGATCAACGCAACCGCGCCGATCATTCTCGCTTACTACGTCGTTGCGGCCGAGCGACAAGGCGTGGATCCGGCCGCGCTGCGCGGAACGATCCAGAACGACATCCTGAAAGAGTACGTCGCTCGCAAGACGTATATCTTTCCTCCGGGCCCGTCGCTGCGCTTCCTGACCGACGCAATGGAGTACTGCGCACGCGAGCTGCCCCGATTCAATTCCGTGTCCGTGTGCGGGTACCACATGCGTCAGGCGGGAGCTGATGCCGTCCAGGAGGTGGCGTTCACTCTCGCCAACGCCCTCGTCTACGTGGACGCCATGATCGACCGCGGCTTCTCCGTGGATGATTTCGCTCCCAGGATCAGCTTCAACCTCGCAACGATGAGCGATCTCTTCGAGGAGGTCGCCAAGCTCAGGGCGTGTCGCCGGCTGTGGGCTCGCTTGGTCTCTCAACGATTCAACCCCCAGGACGAGCGCTCCGTCATGATGCGATTCTTCTCGGGAGGTGACGGGCTGTCGCTTACTGCGGTCGAGCCCCTCAACAACATCGTGCGCGTGACCATCCACCAACTTGGCTCCATCCTGGGTGGTGCTCAGGCGATGCACGCCGTCTCATACGATGAGGCAATCGGCCTGCCCACAGAGGAGTCGGCGCTGGTGGCTCTCCGCACCCAGCAGATTCTGGCGACGGAGGTGGGCTTGACTCGTACGGTGGACCCGTTGGCGGGCTCGTACTACATCGAGTCGATGACGGACGAGATCGATGCGAGGGCGGGCGCCCTGATTGCCGAGATCGACGCCAAAGGTGGAATGCTCGCTCTTATCGACTCCGGGTGGGTCGAGGACCAGATCGATGAGAAGGCGTACGAGCGGGAACTGGCAGTCGCCCGCGGCGACGTCGAGATTGTCGGTGTGAATGCGTATGTTCGCAACGGCGAGGAGCAAGTGAGCGTGCCGTTCCGCCTCCCTTCGTTCGGCGACGGGAACTTTGAGGATCGTCAGATCCAGCGGCTCCAGGCTCACCGCCGGGGTCGCGACGCTCTGGGCGTCGACGAAGTCCTACGGAGGATCGCGGCGCAGGCCGAGAGCGAGCGGGTCAATCTCATGCCTGCCATGATTGAGGCGGCCCGAGTGGGTGCGACCGTAGGCGAGGTCAGCGCCGTGTTGCGGTCCGTTTGGGGGACCCACGACGGGTGATGGGACCCCGTCTTGTCCGGTGCTACCGGATGGGCATCGCCAGCGGTCGGATCGGGCCCGCCGTGGCGCCCCGGATCTTGAGACAAGCGCCGACGAACACGAACTCGTAGCACTTCTCCTGAGACAGCTCCTCCAGGTTCACCACTTCCATGATCGGTACGCCGGCCTCGGCGAGGAGGTAGGTGTGAACAGGTAGCCAGTTCTCCGGATCGGGGGACGGCAGGTTCTCGTATGCGATGTTGTCGATCCCGACCATGGTTGCGCCCGCTTTCGCGAGGTACTCCGAGCCGTTGCGGTCGACCCCAGGTTCCCTCGGAAGATAAGCGGCGGCGTCGGGCCAGGTCGAGCCGCGCCCGGTGCGGACCATGACGACATCGCCCGGACGGAGGTCCGTGCCCTGACGGCGCCGGGCGTCCTCGAGCTGGCTCGCGTCGATTGCATGCCCGTCGGGGAGGACATCGGTCCCCTGGGCGGCGGCGATGTCGATCAGGACACCACGAGTGATCACAGGCGGATACTTGTCGGCGCCGCACTTCCTCCAGTGGAGGCTTCCCAGGTGATCGTCGGCCGAGAAGCCGTTCCAGATCCGGTTGTGGTATCCGAAGTGATTAAGCGTGTCGATGTGAGTTCCGGTGTGGGTGAACATCGATACCGCGTCAGCGGACCAGGCGACGAGCTCGTTCTGTTCTCGCCCGACTCCCATCGGATCGTCAGCGACCGAACCCCGTGGTGTATGCACCATCCAAATCGCAAACGGTGGCTCGCCTCCCTGCGTCCACGTGGGCATGTCCATGAAGAGGTCGACGGACAGGTCGAAGATCTTGCCGGCGTCGGCCCGGGCGAGTTGCTCAACGGCAATCTGTGGTGTGAGCAGGTTCAGCATGCCTATCTCGTCGTCGTCCCCGAATGGGCTGCGCGAGACCTCGCCGGGAGTCGCATTGAACGCTGCGATCAGGTCCTTGGTGTCTCGATCGATGATGCCGGGTCCGCACATGTGTCCTCCCGTCAGTTGCCGTCTTGGGCCGCTCAGCTTCCCTCATCGAGCCCTAGCCCGCTGTCCAGTCGTCCTCGCATCCAGGGCAGTGCCGCGCCCTCGCCCCAACGGACCAGCTCCATACTGATCAGGCCGAGGAGCCCGACGGCCAGGATCACCGCATACAGTTCCTCGACGGCGAACGCGCCACCGAGACGCTGGATCATGCCGCCCAGTCCGATCAGACCGATCACCTGCTCGGCGATGATCACGCCCTTGATGGCGCGGCCGGTGGCGATTCTGATGCCGGCCAGCGTCAAGGGAAGGGCTGCCGGGATGACGATCCTGCGAAGAACCTTCGACTCCGATGCTCCGAAGGCTCTCGCCATCTCCACGAACTCGGAATCGACCGTTCTCACGCCCGCAGAAGTGTTCACAACGATGACGAAGAACGTGTAGATGATGATGGTCGCAACGATGGCCCCTTTGCCTGCGGTGCCGAAGATGAGTACGAGCACCGGGATCAGGGCGACCAGCGGGATCGAGAGGAAGACATTTATATAGATGTCGAGGGCCCACTCTGCCAGCCGATATCGACCCACGGCCAGGCCGGTGAGCACACCGAGAACAATTGCCGGCGGAAGGGCGATCCCGACGCTGACGAGGCTGTCTCGCAAGTTGTTGAGGAAACGCTCACTGGTCCACACGTCGACGCACGCCCCCAACACGGCTGTGAGCGGCGGGAGGGCGGGGGAGAGATCCATCCGGCCGATGACCTCCCAGGCGACGAAGCCGACGGCGAGGCCCAGCAGGGGCAGGAAGGCGTTGCTCATCGTGCGGCGGAGGCGTTCCAAGAATCTCATTCGGGGGCCAGATCCTTGGCTTCGCCGTGCATGCCACGGAGCTGGTTCCACATGTGCGTCGTGAGGTCGGTGAAGGTCGACGAGCGCCGGATGGCAGGGGTGCGCGGCCGTTCTAGCGGGATGTCGAGGATCTCCTTGACCCGTCCCGGGTGGTTATCCATCACCAGGACGCGGTCCGAAAGATAAGCGGCTTCATCCATGCTGTGGGTGACGAAGATCACCGTCTTCTTCTCCCTGTCCCACAGCTGCGTCAGATCCTCTTGCATGAGCTGACGGGTCTGTGCGTCCAGCGCCCCGAACGGCTCGTCCATCAACAAGATGTTCGGGTTGACGGTCAGGGCCCTGGCCAGCCCGACCCGCTGGCGCATGCCACCCGAGAGCTCGTGTGGGTAGTGGCTCTCGAAGCGTTCGAGACCGACTTGCGCCAGGTACGGGCGCGCCCGATTCCTGGCCTCCTTGCGAGACACGCCCCGCATCTCGAGGCCGAACCCGGCGTTGGTGAGAACCTCCGCCCACGGGAGCAGCACGAAGTGCTGAAACACCATGGCGCGGTCCTCGCCCGGACCCTCCACTGGCGTGCCGTCGATGAGGACCGAGCCTGCGGTGGGGCGGATGAGCCCGGCCACGATCTTGAGCAAAGTGGTCTTGCCGCATCCGCTTGGCCCCAGAATCGAGAAGAACTCGTTGTCGCGTACGTCGAAGTTCACGTCTTGGAGCGCAACGAAATCGCCCTCGCGGGTGTTGAACGTTCGGGACAGACCCTTGATCTCGATCACGCAGACTTCTCCATCTCGGTTTTCCACCGGGTGACCCGCTGTTCCACCATCCGGGCCAGGGTCAGCAAGAGGACGCCGAAGATCGCAAGCGACAGCACCACGGCGTAGAGATCGGCGCTTTCAAAGCGCGAGCGATACCGGAGGATGAGCTTTCCCACGCCAACTGCGACGAGCAGGATCTCGACGACCACCATGCCGACTACCGCGCGGCCGGTACCAATTCGAACCCCCGCCATGATCCCGGGCAGCGAGTTCGGCAGGATAATCCGGCGGAAGAGCCGCCACTCGGTTGCCTTGAACGACCGGGCCATCTCCATTAGCTCGCGGTCGGTGTACCGGACTCCGGCAGCCGTGTTCAGCACGATCTCCACCACGGCGAAGAGGAAGACAATGAGGATCCGAGAGGCGTGACCGATGCCGAACAGCACGACAGAGACCGGCACCAGGGTCGAGATCGGCAGGGCGTTGAGGAACGCGAGGTAGGGCGTCGACAGCTGGAAGGCGGGACGGAATCGTCCGATGACCAGGCCGAACGGAATGCCGATCACGAGGGCGAGCATCCACCCCCAGAAGAACGGTATGAGGGTGTCGTAGTAGGACTGCCAGAAGAGTGCAGTTTGCAGCTGGTTCCACAGGGCGGCGACGACGTCGGTGAACGGCACGAAGAAGAGCTGGTTGTCCTGCGCCCGGCCCACCGCCTCCCACACAGCGAAGAACGCCATAAGCGACAGCAGACGGACGATCCACGGCGTCGCCGGCAAGTCGAGCACAGCTCTCTTGCGCGGCACCGCCGACTCCGTGGGTGTCATCGGCTCCTCGATCATGTCAATGGGCATGCGCGACGCCAATGCTCCTCCTGTTTTGCAGATCCATGTCGGCGTCTATCGGCGTCCGGACTCACGAAAGGAAGACGGCAAGCCGGTGGGATCCCACCGGCTTGCCGTCCGCTCCCGGTCTCGTCAGCGTCGACCCACCTCGTCGAGGGCAGCCGACAGCAGATCGAATGCGAAGTACTTGGTGAGATCGAGCGTGGACGGGTCGACTTCGAGCTCACCCGTATCCACGAAGAAGTTCACCGTGAAGTCTGCGGTCTCTGGAGTGAGGATGCCGTTCGGGTCCCACAAACCGCGGCTCGAGTACTCGCCGATGAGCTCCTCCAGCTGGGCCGGATCCTCGTCGGGCAACAACTCGGTCGCGAGCTGCAGGCCGAACTCCGGGTCGTCGATCAGCTTGCGGATGCCCAGGATGAGCCCCTCGACCACGCGCTGGGCGAGTTCGGGGTTCTCATCGGCCCAGTCCTTCGAAAGCCAGATGTCCTGCTCGATGAGCATGGGCAGAGTTTCGCCGACGGTTTCGAGTACGACGAACGAGCCTGGGTACGTGGCACTGAGCCGTACGATGTCCGGGAGGTCGATCACCGAAGAGTCGACCTGGTCATTCGCGAGCGCCTCGGCCCGGACCTCGCTACCGGGAATGATCAGTTGCTCCAGCGTGATGTCGTACTGGTCCATGTAGAACTCGGAAAGTGCCTTCGTGAACGACGTCTCGCTGTGGACACCGACCGTCATGCCGTCGAGTTCCTCGAACGAGCTGAATTCGTCGCGGCTGACGAACGCCCACGTGGGGCGCTGTGTTGCAATCACGTCGATGATGGATGCGCCTTGTTCGACGGCAAGCAGTCCCACATTCACGCCGATGTTGGTGCCGATCTGAGCCTCACCTTGGAGCATGGCCTGGACGGCGATGGTTGCGTCCTCGACGAACCTCTGCTCGACGCTGATCCCTTCTTCGGCGAGGATGCTCCAGGCCGCCGCAGGGACCAGTGCGATGAAGTCGGGGCTCGAGCCGTGGACGGCGACCAAGCTGACCTCTTCCATCTGCTCCGGCTGTGTCGTATCGGCGGCGGCTGTGGTGGCGGCTTCCCCCCCCGCCGTGGTAGTGGTGCCGTCAGCGCCGTCGTCGTCTCCGCCACATGCGGCCGCGACGAGCGCTAGTGCAAGGAGGAACGCCAGCAAACGGGTTGTTCGAATTGACTGTCTCATCGTTTTCCCTCCAATTCGAGGTGGTTGCACCCCGATTCGATATGATATAGCAAATCGCGCCGGGGTGCCGGAGCGCACGTGCTCGATGATCGAGCCGATCGCAGGCCCCACACGCAGGCGTTCCGTCGGTCGGGATGTCCGCAGGCCCGTAGCCCGAAGACGGCGGGAGGATGGATGACGGCGTCGCTACGTACGTGGCTCGACGCGAACGGTGGTCCGCTGGGCACGCTGCGCGTTCGGGATCGAGTGAACGCGGCAGCGCATGAGGCGACAGCGATTCTCGCCCAGCTCGAGACGGCCGACGGCGCGCCTCCCGTTCTGTTCGAGGCGGTGATGGGCTTGGATGGGTCGGACTCAGCGTTCCGGATGTTGTTCAACGTCTACTCACGACGGGAGTCGGTGATCCGGGCGCTCGGGTCCGAGGCGGTCGAGTGGCGCGACCTTCTCGCGGAGCTTCCCCGGCGCACGGCTCGCACCCAGCCGCACAGGCAAGTCAACGGGGGACCCATCCACGATGTCGTGATACGAGCTGGCAACGTAGATCTTCGCACCCTCCCGTGGGTCCGCCACGTCGATGGCGAAGGCGGCGCCTATTTCACGCCGATCGTCGTTTCCCGCGACCCGGACTCGCCGCGGTACAACCTGTCGTGGAACCGTGCCATGTACCTGGATTCGCGCCACGCCGGGATCCACATCTCACCGCGGCAGCTGTGGGGATTTCAGCGCACTGCCGAGGAGCGAGGCGAGGACCTTCCGGTCGCTCTCGTGCTCGGACACCACCCTGGGTTCAACCTGGCGGCGGCATCGCTCACCGTCATGTCGGTCGACGAGTACCACGTAGCCGGCGCACTCCTCGGTGGGCCGGTCGACGTCGTGCCTTCGGTCTCGTACGGTGATGCGCTCATGGTCCCCGCACAGGCGGAAGCAGTGATCGAGGGCCGCCTGCTCGCCCGCAGGCGGGCGGTCGAGGGACCCTTTGGAGAGTACATGCGCTACCTCGGCCCTCAGAAGCTGTCGCACGTACTGGAGGTCGACGCCGTCACCCACCGGTCAGACCCGATCGTTGTGGAGATCTTTGCCGGGCACCACGATCACCTCAATGCTCATTTGTCCATTCACGCCAGCTTGCTGGCGGCCGCCAAGAATGCGGTGCCGCAGGTCGTCGACCTCGGATGGTTCAAGGGAGGCGGACCGACCACGGCCGTGATCAGCCTGCGCAAGACGGCCGACGGCCAGCCGCTGCGAGCTGCCCTAGCCACGATCGCAGCAAGCAACCTGGTGAAGCAGGTCATAGTCGTCGACGACGATATCGACGTGTTCGAAGCGCAGCAGGTGTTGTGGGCCGTGTCGACTCGGGTGCGCGCCGGAAAGGACGTAAACATCCTGAAGGGTGTGCAGGGGTCGTTGCTCGATCCTTCGCATCCGGGGTTCGGAGTCACCGAAGGTCTCGTGATCGACGCCACGTGGCCGCTCGACGTGCCGGCCCCCCCGCCCGCTCGGGTGCCCGAGGCGGCCATCGCCGCCCACCCCCTCCACGAGTACACGATCGTTGGGATGTAGCGGTGCATATCGAGCTACTCACGTGCCCGATGTGTGAAGGACGGTTCGTCGTTGACGGCTCGCTGTGGGAGATCGGGACCGTGCGGCTCCGTTGTGCTCATTGCGCCCACATGTTCTTGCCCGAGGGCTCACCACGGACGAGGACCGTCGAGAAGGTGACCAATTCCAGTGTCGCCATCGAGATCTGGGAACCCGAGGAGGAGTCATGACGGACGCGAAGGAGCGGGTTCTCTCGGCCATCGACCGTGAGGAGCTGGCCGACCTCGCTGTCCATCTCGGTGCGATCGAGGCCCCGGCGGGTGCGGAAGGGCCCGCCGCTGATGCGGTCGAGACGTGGATGGCCGCCGAGGGCTTTCGCCCTCGGCGTATCGCATTGGTCGAAGAGCGTCCCTCGATCGTCGCCAGGATCCGCGGCGCCGGCGCCGGCCCGACTTTGATCCTCAATGCCCATCTCGACACTGCGATCAGTCGTGAGGACACCCTCGTCTACGTCGACCCGGGGCAGCCGCGTTACGTCTCGGCGTGGCGCGAAGGTGACATCCTCTACGGCAACGGGCTGGTGAATGACAAGGCGCCCATGGCGGCCTTCCTTATCGCCGCCGCTGCGATTAGTCGCGCCCAGGTGTCCTTGCGAGGCGACGTGCTCCTCCACGCAGTGCCGGGCGAGATCGGCCTGGAGCCAGTCGACGAGTTCCAAGGGCCGGCTCACCTCGGGAAGGACCTCGGCGCTCGGTACGCCATCACCCATGGCGTGGTCGGGGACGCAGCTCTGGTCGCGGAGGCAACCGGCAACGCCATTGGGTGGGTCGAGCCGGGCAAGGCGTTCTTCAAGATCACGGTGCTGGGTGGAGAGCCCATGTACACCCCGTTCGTTCCCAGCGAGACCAACCCCGTGGTCAACCCGAGCGCCATCGTGCGGCTCGTTCCCGTTATCGACGCGCTCAACCATTGGGCCGCCACGTACGCCGAGCGGCACTACGTCTGTCCTGGCGGCAGAGTGATCCCGAAAGCCAACATCGGCGCCGTCCGAAGTGGCCGTCCCGACAAGATCACCAAGTCACCGGAGCTGGCCCATCTCTACCTCGACGTCAGGACCGCACCCGACGTCGGGCCGATGGACATCCAACGCGAACTGGCCGGCGTGGTCGTTGCCACTGGCGTTCCCTTCGACATCGAATGCATCCTGCATCGCCGCGGCTACGAGGCCACGGGGATCGAGGATCTCGCCGACGTTGTGCGGCGGGCGCATCGGGACGAGTTCGGGTCAGACCCGTCGGAACCGGCGCCACCCATCACGTCGATGTGGCGGGACATCACGCCGTTCAACGAAGCGGGGATCCCCAGCCTTACGTACGGCCCCTCGTCGTCCACGGGGGGAGGCAACTTCTCGGTGTCGGTGGACGAGCTGGCCACGACGGCTCGCGTCTACGCCCGATCGATGCTCGACTACTGCGGGTTCGTAGGGTGATGGCCCGCAGCTCGGCGTCGATCGACGCGCCAGGCTCCTTTCCGTCAAGTGTGGAGCTGGACCTCCTCGTTGGTGCATGGACGCCGGGCCTGCCGAGTGAGGCCGAGGCGCTGCGCGCATGGCAGCTGCAGCGAGCCTGGGATGTCGTCGAACACGTTGCCGCCCACAACCCGTTCTACCGCAGCCGCCTCGAACCGTCGTCCAAGCGAACGGCCGCCGCGTTTCGACATCTGCCCCTCACGCGCAAGGACGAGGTAGCGGCGGATTGTGCAGCCGATCCGCCGTATGGATCCCGCACGGTTGTGGCGGATTCCCAGATTCGGATGATCGTCCAAACCAGCGGAACGAGTGGACGGGGAACGGAGGTGTACGTGCTGAGTGCCGCAGACCAGCTGGCGATCACTCGGGTGGAGGCGATCGGATTCGCCTGGGCTGGGATCGGCCCCGGTGTCACGGTCCTACTGACCCTCCCGATCGCGCTGTCGGCGGCCGGACAGTGGTACTACGCGGGCTTGCGGATGCTCGGAGCCACCGTGCTTCCCGTGGGCGCCTACCCCACCGAGCGCAAAGTGGACATCCTGCGCGCCTACGGCGCCCAGGTCATCGTGGCGACCCCGAGCTATGTGGAGCGCATCGCCGTGGCGTGTGAGGACGCCGGGATCGATCCGGCGTCGCTGGGCGTGCGCACGATGATGGTCGCCGGCCAGGCCTACTCGATCGACTGGGCGCGGTCGATTGAGACACGATGGGCCGCCACGCTCTACGAGCAATACGGCTGCACCGAGCGCGCAATCGCCTGGACCTGCCCCGGCGGAGTGCTGAGGACCGGAGAGCGGGGTGTGCTGCATTTTCCGGCAGAGGCCGGCTACTGCGAGGTGATCGTCCCGGAGTCTGGCGAACCCGCCGAGGACGGCGGGGAAGGTGAGCTCGTCGTGACGCCTTTCACGGCCGACGCTTCGCCCCTGGTGCGCTACGCAACCGGCGACCGCGTGCGATTCGTGGCCCCAGGCTCGTGCGACTGCGGCCGGCCGCTTCCCGGGATCGTTGCCGGGACCGTGAGCCGCTACGACGACATGATGAAGATCAGGGGCGTCAACGTCTGGCCCGCCGGACTGGACGAGGCCGTGTTCGCCGTTGACGGAGTCTGCGACTATCGCGGACGCGTGTATATCGACGCCGGTGCCGAGGTGATCGCATTGCGGCTCGAAGCCGATCCGCCCGAGGCGCAGGTGGCTGGAGCGGTCGTGAAGGCAATCCGGTCGTTGACGGGGCTCACCTCACAGGTCACCGTCGAACCCCGGGGTACCCTCGCCCGTCAAGTGCCGGAGGGTTTCGTGAAGATCACGCGTTGGACCGACGAACGGAGCCTGTCGTGAAAGAAGTCCGACTGGACGAAGCCGCCCTGCTCGCCTCAGAGCTGCAGACGTTCGGGGGGAGCGTAGTGGGTCAGACCGAGCGCTTTCGGGTCCAGTTCCTTCTCAACGACCACCGGGCGACGCTGGCCTACGAAGCTTTCGATGCGGGGAGTGTGGTGAATTGGGCCTTCTGGCACGACGAGGTCCATGTCGTCACGAGAGGGACGGCTCGCGTGTCGTACACGCTTCCTCCGAACCACCGCAAGCAGGTGACCAAGACCTTCGCGGCGGGTCACGCATACCTGATCCCCGATGGGGCGAGAGTGCGCTTCGAGATCGGAGATGAGCCCTATGTGCACTTCTGTGTGATCATGCCGAGGTTCGAGTACACGCGTGACGAGCGCACCGATACCTACGAATAGGGGCGCGATGCGGGTTGACTCATTCCGGGACACGTGGCTCGTCGGGGGAGTCAGGAGCGCCTTCGGCCGATTCGGCGGAGCATTGCGGGACGTGACGGTCGTCGATCTCGGCGCGCAGGTCGTTGGTTCGCTGCTGGAGCGTCACGCTTGGCCGGCGGATGAGCTCGCCGAGATGATCATGGGCATCGGGATGATCGAGGGCGGTCTCATGGTCCCCGCCAGGCAGATCGCCTTCGCCGCCGGACTCCCCGAAGACCTGCCCACGCTCGCGATCGACCGGGCGTGCTGCTCGGGGACGACGATTGCCGGTCTCGCCGCCGGATCGGGCCGGGCACAGCACGGCAGGGCCGTGGTGTGCCTCGGGGCGGACGTGATGAGTCGGACGCCCCGGCTCCTTCACGGCTCGCGCTGGGGGCAGCGGCTTGGGTCGCTCGACATTGAAGACCTGCTGCTGATGCAATCGCCGATCACTGGTACCTCCATTGCCGAGTACGTCGGCCAGGTTGCATTGGAGCACGGGGTCGACCGGAGGGATCAGGACGCGTGGGCGCTCGCCAGCCATGAGCGCTACTTCTCGGCGCTCGGCGCAGGCTTCTTCGATGACGAGATCGTTCCGGTGACGAGTCCAGCGGGTGAAGTCTCGAAAGACGAGCAACCGCGAGCGGACACCTCTCTCGAAGCACTGGCCGCTCTACCGACCGTGCGCAACAGTCCCACGATCACGGCTGGGAATGCACCGGGGCTGAACGATGGAGCGTGCGCACTGCTCGTTGCCGGCGGCGACGCCATTGCGGCCCACCCCGTCGGGCCACTGGCGCGAATCCACTCCTACCTGCAGACGGCGGAGGCTCCGACCTCATCGGCCTATTTGCCTGGGCTGGCGATCGCTCGTCTCGCCGAGCACGCCGGAATCGCCCCGACCGACATCGACGTCGTCGAGATCAACGAGGCCTATGCCGCGACTCCTCTCGTGAGCGTGCATCGCTTGAGCGGCGGCGATCCCGGAGTGGAGAAGGAGCTCCTCTCACGCACCAACGTCAACGGCGGTGCTGTGGCGATCGGCCACCCGGTGGGCGCCAGCGGTGCTCGGCTCCTCCTCACTGCGGCCCGGCAGTTGGTCAGACAGGGTGGGCGCTGGGCGGTGGCTGCCATCTGCGGCGGCTTCGGCCAGGCCGATGCGATGCTATTGGAGCAGCCTCATGACTGAGAACGGGGTGTCGAGGCGGGACATCGAAGTGGCTGTGGTCCAGCTCGCAGCCGCGCAGGCTTGGGCCGATGGCAGCGCGGTGGCCGTCAACATGGCGCGCATCCGCGATGCCTACCGCGCTCTGGCAGATGACGTGGATCTCGTGGTGTTCCCCGAGGTAGCGCTGACCGGATACATCCCACTCAAAGGGTACGACCAGCAGCGCAAGCGGATCCTCGCGGCCGCGGCGGAGGAGGCGACGTTCGACGCCGTGCCCGCATTGGCGAAGGAGACCGAAGGCAGACGGGCGATTCTGGTCACCGGGCTGATGGAGTCGGCCACGATGCGCAACGAGTTCTTCAACTCGGTGGCCCTCATCGAGAGCGGTTCTGTGGCCGCGGTCTACCGCAAGGTGCACCTGCCCGTGGAGGAGAATCACTACTTCACGCCTGGCAACGGAATCACGGTCGTGGGTACCCGGGTCGGAAACATCGGGATGATGATCTGCTACGACCTCTTGTTTCCCGAACTCGCACGTGACGCCGCACTACGGGGAACGGAAGTGCTGGTAGTGGTGTCCAACTGGCTGGACATCGGCAACCTGCGCCGGCTCGGCTCGGTCCTGCCAACGGCGCGAGCCCTCGAGGGCCAGCACCACGTCGTGTTCGTCAACGGGGTCGGTCCGCTCGAGGTTCGGGGGAGGACCTGGATGCTCTACGGCGAGAGCTCGCTCATTTCGGCCAATGGAGAGGTCGTAGCCCAGGCTGGGTCCGGGCCCCAGACACTCCGGGGCACTTTGCTCGGACACGATCTCGAGCACGCGTCGGATACGTTCCCGGTTCTGCGTGATCGCAGACCAGACGTGTACGAGCACCTGGTGGCTCCTCACCGGCGTTTTGCCGCGCTCGGTGCGGACGATCGCGATCCACCTGCCTCGGTGCGATGACCCGACTGGGGATATCGGTAGGTTGGAGCGCCCGCGAGAGCCTTGACCGGATGGTCGGCCTCGTCGGGCGGGCCGAATCGTTGGGGGTGGACGCCTGCTGGGTGATCGACTCTCAGGTGGCGATGCGGGACCCCTTCGTCCTGCTCGCTGTGCTCGCTCGGGGGACCCGCCGTATTGCGGTCGGTCCGGGCGTCACGAACCTGGTGACCCGGCACGAGACCGTGGTCGCCACCACCCTGGCAACGCTGGCGGAGATAGCGCCCGGCCGCGTCTTGGCGGGAGTGGGGGTCGGCGACAGCGCGGTGTATGGGATCGGTCTGCATCCTCAACGGCTCGCCGAGTTCGAAGTTGGTCTGAAGCGGCTCAGGTCGCTCCTGCGGGGCGACAAGGTGACGATGGCGGACCGTTCGGTCGGCATCGCCGCCGCAAACACGCCGCCTCCGCCGCTGTTCGTCGCCGCCAGCCAGCCGAAGATGCTGGCGCTGGCCGGCCAGGTCGCCGACGGAGTGATCGTGATGGGTCCGGCGAACGTCGACGTCTACCGATCCCAGATCGAGCAGATCCGGCGCAGCGCATCCGCAGCCGGTCGGAACCCGGATGATGTGGTCGTAGATTTGTGGGTGACTATGGCGGTTGGCGACGATGGCGTGGACTCGGTGCGGTCCTGGGCCTCTGCACAGGCTCGTTGGCTCGATCGATGGAAGCGGCTTCCGGCATCGCTGACCCCGTTCCGCGGCGACTTGGCGCGGGCAGCTGCGGACTACGACTTCGCAGCGCACCTGGCCGTTGGCGCCGATCATGCCTACGCAGTCTCTGATGAGCTCGCAGCCCAGCTGGCGGTCGCAGGACCGCTCGACCACTGCCGGCAGCGACTTGCAGAGGTAATCGCCTTGGGTCCCGACCGGGTCACGGTGCCGCTGCTGTCCGGTGGGCGGGAACGCCGGCTCGACGACCTGATGTCCGTTTGGGAAGGCGTCGCCGATCGGTGATGGTCAGGCCGTGGGACGACTCGGCCGAGCCGGGGGCCCGACGTTCAGCGAGCTCGTTGGGGATGCCGAGCTGATCGAGAAGCCTCCCCACCAATGGTCGACGAGATCGTCGATCGGCTGCTGACGGTCGTAGAAGGCGGGGATCGGGCGCATGATCCTTGCGCCGAGCCGACCCACTCGCAACATGTGCTCGAGGTGGATCGGGCTGAGCAGCGTCTCGCGGGGACGAGTACCAGAGGGCGCCGCTCCTTGATAGTCACCCTCCGCAGCCTGGCCGCCCAACATGTCGCCGATGCCCATAGCGATCTGACCGAGCGTCTGCATGCTGCACGGGATTACCACCACGCGTTCGGTCCCTGATGCGCTGAATGACGATCCTACGCCCCCGCCCACCTCCGACGCTGCTGCTACAGTCGCCGGTCGAGATGACGCTTCGGCCACCGCTCCGTGTCCACCACGTGGCATTCGCGCACGGGTCACGATCTGCGTTGCACGACAAGCTCGCTGCCCTGCTGGGGATGGAGGTGTGTCACCGCGAGGAAGCGGACGGCTTCATCGAGCGGATGCTCCCTGCTGGGGAGTCCTACGTGCAGACGTTGGAAGTCACCGGTCCCGGCGTGGTGGACCAGTTCGTCGGGAAGAGGGGGAACGCGCTCCACCACGTGGCCTTCGAGGTCGAGGACCTCGCAGGGTGGTTGCGGGAGCTGCGTGAGGCCGGTGTGCGCCTCGTCGACCAGTACCCTCGGCCGGGCGGAATGGGCACCATGATCGCGTTCATCCATCCCACAGAGTTCGAGGGACTGCTCGTTGAGCTGGTCGAGATTCCCCCGGAGGCAACATCGCGGCAATGAGCGCCCGGCTCGCCCCCCACCACCCGCATCACACTACCCGAGGTGAGTTGCATGGCCGCCGGTTCCGCACCGCCGTGCGGAGCAACGTGGGTGGTTTCCTCGAGATCGCCGGGGCGGCAGGGTGGGACGTAGGTGCGCTTCGGCGACGGGTGCTGAGCGAGCGGCTTCGGCTGCCTGCGGCCCTTCAATCGGAGTTGAGCGGCATTGCCGCCGGAGCCGGCATCGACGAGGGAGTTCAACTCCTGTACGAGATGGCACGGCACCGGCTAGCGCCCGACGAGTGCACGGTGGCAGCCGCGGTCGGCGGCGCCAGCGCCTCCGGCGCAACGGTGCTGCTCAAGAACTCGGACAAGATCGGTGCGGACTCATTCACCGGCGAGGGCTTCCATCACTTCAAGGAGGTCAACGTAGTGGTCGACGGCCGAACCGAGGACGGGGTGAGGATCGTCGGCGTCGCCGCCGCCGGGTCAACCGGACTGAAGATGGGCGTCAACGACGCAGGGGTCGTGGCCGCTAGCAACATCGCACGGACGATCGAGATGCGTCGCCGTCAACCAGACGTGGATGACCTGCGGGCCTTGGACCGGGGCCAGTTGCTTCGAGAGGGTCTCGGACATCGCGATGCGGCGGCGGCGGCTCGATCGACTGCGACCGCGGTGATGGAGACGCCGATGGCGACGTCGGGTACGATCGAATTCGCCGACGCCCTTCGAATGATCGTCATCGAGGGGTCCTACGAGCACCTGTCCGTCGAGACGATCCGGGATCGGGTCGTGGTCCGAACGAACATGTTCGTGACCCTGGCTCATCTCAACGACCCGGGCGACGCGTCAAGTCCCGCCCGGGCTGAGCGGGCGCGGAGCGTCCTCGAGCCCGGCAGCGGATCGATCACCCCCGCCGAGCTTCGGGCGCTGTCCCAGGACCACGTCAATGGGCCGGGCGTCGACTCGATTTGCCGCCACTCCGCCAATCCCCGCGATGAGACTTCGCTGTCGGCGATGGTGGTGGCGACGGACCTGGACGATCCGATCCGAACGAGGGTGGCGATCGCCCTCGGCAAGCCATGCTGGGCCTGGCCGGGGTCGGGTGTAATCGAGATGAGGATGGACGACGGTCCCGACGCCGTGGATGAGCGATTTCGCGCCGGAAGTGCCTGGCGGGACAACTATCGCGAGGACCCCAACGTCTGACCCATGCTCACGTGCCCCAGCCGTGCCGCCGGACGTACTCCGAGTCCTGTCCGAGGAGTGGCGGCGGCGTCGGTGGACGGAGGGGCAGTCCGACGATGGGGTTCTTGACGAGGCGAAGCAGGCCGCGTTCCGGGTCGTCGAGGGTTGCCACGATCGTGGCGGCCTCCGGCGCGGCGAACACCGCGCCGAGGTCGCGAACCGGTGAGACAGGCACCCGCGCCTCGCCGAGCCGTTGCACCCATTCGTCCACTGGGGCGGTGCAGATCAGCGCGGAGATCTCCTCGATGAGTGCCCACCGGTTGACGACCCGGTCGCCGTTGGAGGCGAATCGCTGGTCGGCCGCTAGATCCTCTCGCCCGATCTCCTCGCATAGCCGCCGGAAGAGCCGGTCGTTGGCCGCTGCGATCACGACATAGCCGTCTGACGCGCGAAATGCTTGATAGGGGACAATGTTTGGGTGGGCGGTACCCATGGGCACCGGCACGATGCCCCCGAGCAAGTAGTTCGACGCTTGGTTGACGAGTGCGGCCACGCTGGCATCGAAGAGCGGAACAGTTATCCGCTGGCTACGGCCGGTGCGGCGTCGCACCTCGAGGGCCCCGAGGATCCCAACCGCTGCGTAGAGGCCGGTGATAACGTCGAGCAGCGCCACACCCATCTTTGCCGGCTCGCCGCTGACGGGACCCGTGATGCTCATGAACCCGGTGAGGGCCTGCATCGCGATGTCGTAGCCGGGTTCACGCTCCCTGGGGCCAGGTCCAAACGCGGTGACCGAGCAGTAGACGAGGTCAGAGTCGGCGAGGTGCTCATAGCCCAATCCGAAGGATTCGAGCAGGCCAGGGCGAAAGTTCTCGACCACCACGTCGGCCTCGGCTGCCAGTCGAAATGCGAGGGACCGGTCCCCATCGTCGGTGAGGTCGAGCGTCACGGAACGCTTGCTCCGGTTCACAGAGAGGTAATAGGCCGCGTCGGCAGCCACGAATGGCGGTCCCCAATGGCGGGTGTCGTCTCCGGTGGCGGGTCTCTCCACCTTGAGCACGTCGGCGCCCAAGTCGGCGAGCAGCATCGTGGCTTGTGGACCGGCCAGGATGCGGGAGAAGTCCATGACACGCACTCCTGCGAGCGGCAGGTCGTCTGGGGAGCGGGGCTTTCGTTCCGCTGCATTGGCCGGTTGGGGCATGACGGCGATGCTACTGCGCTCGCTGCCTGCCGTTTCGGAGGCTGGGTCCTGGCGGCGTCGCTCCGTGGCTATGGTCACGTTCCGGATTCCAGGAGGAGAAGTGGCGGACCCGCTGGCGAATTCTGAATACGATGTCGTGGTTGTCGGAGCGGGAAACGCGGGCATGTGCGCCGCGCTGTCGGCGTACGAGCACGGCGCTGGGCGGATCCTGGTGATCGAGCGTTCCGGCGAGGACGAGCGAGGGGGGAACAGTCGCTTCACCGCAGGGGCGTTTCGGATTGCGTACGAAGGCGTCGATGACTTGTTGCGAGTGATGCCCGAGCTCACCGAGGCCGAGTCGGAGAGCACTGACTTCGGTGCCTACCCAGAGGACAAGTTCTTCGAGGACATGTCGCGGGTGACCCAGTACCGGGCTGATCCCGATCTGGTGCATCTGCTCGTGACGCAGAGCCTGGACTCCGTCAGCTGGATGGTCGACCAAGGCGTCAGGTTCCTCCCTGCGTACGGCCGCCAGGCCTTCAAGGTAGACGGCAAGTTCAAGTTCTGGGGCGGCCTCACGGTGGAGGCCAATGGCGGCGGCGTCGGTCTCGTCGAGTCGCTCCACCAGATCGCCGCCGAGCGCAGCATCACCGCTATCTACGAGACTCGAGCCGTCGACCTGGTGATGGACGACGGTGCCGTTGCCGGCGTCGCAGTCACCCGCCGCGGACGACCTTCGACGGTGCGAGCGGCGGCGGTGGTTCTTGCCGCGGGCGGCTTCCAGGCAAATGTCGAGTGGCGCACCCGGTATCTCGGCCCCGGATGGGATCTCGCCAGGGTGCGAGGCACCCGCCACAACACTGGGGACGGCATCAGGATGGCGCTCGACATCGGTGCGCTCCCAACCGGTAACTGGTCGGGCTCACACGCCGTGGGTTGGGACTTCAACGCTCCGCCCTTCGGCGACCTCAAGGTGGGCGATGGCTTCCAGAAGCACAGCTACCCCTTCGGCATCATGGTCAACGCCAGGGGTCAGCGATTCGTGGACGAAGGCGCCGACTTCAGGAACTACACCTACGCCAAGTACGGCCAAGAGATTCTCAGGCAGCCCCATCAGCTCGCCTGGCAAGTTTATGACTCCAAGGTCACCCACTTGCTGCGGGACGAGTACCGGATTGCGCAGGTGACCAGGGCCAAGGCGGGTACCTTGGAGGAGCTTGCTCAGAAACTCGAAGGGGTGGATCCCTCGGGGTTCCTGGCGACCGTGCGCGAATACAACGCCGCTGTCAAGACTGACGTCCCATTCAACCCGACCGTTCTGGACGGCAGGGGTACCGTTGGCCTCGCCGTACCGAAATCCAACTGGGCCAACGTCCTCGACACCCCGCCGTACGAGGCCTACGCCACGACGTGCGGGATCACGTTCACGTTTGGCGGCCTCGCCATCGACACGAAGGCTCGGGTGCAGAGCGCCGAGGGCTGGCCGATCCCGGGTCTATTTGCCGCAGGGGAGTTGGTTGGGGGCCTTTTCTACTTCAATTACCCCGGCGGGACGGGCCTCACATCCGGGACGGTGTTTGGCAGGATCGCCGGCCGGTCGGCGGCTGAATACGTTGCCGGCGAAGCGATCACAGACAACTCGTCACCTACCGCCCCGGCCTGAGGAAACAGCCCTCGGCAAGCGAGAGGGCGAACGGAATCGCCCCCGGCATCAGGCATTCGACCTCGCTGCATGCTTGGATTTGGACCTCGCCCTTGACGGTCATCGAGCCGGCGCCAGGCGGGATTCGGAACGAGACGGGCACCCTTCCCGATACCGTCCCCTCGTGGACGGGAAACTCGCCGGGGAGCCCGGCGACGGCGTACAGCCGAGGCTCGGGCCAATCGGCCTCACCCACGAACATGCCGTCCATCTCCTCGATGGCGACGTCGAGCGAGGCGAACTCACTCGGTGAGCCGTTGGCGAAGACGTGCCAGCCGGGCGCGATGTCTACGTCAATGTACATCCACAGGCGCTGCCAAGGCTTGTAATCGTCTGCGTCGAACCTCACGCTCACTCTCACCGGGCCCACCTCCCCGGTCGCCGCCGGGCCGTGAACGCCGGAGGCTATCCCGAGTGCCCGCTCCAGCAGGCCGGCTCCCGTCTCCCGCTCTCGGTAACTTTCGAAGAAGCGCTTCTCGGCTACGACTCCGTCCTCGTCGAGGAGGAACACGCCGGGATAAGGAACTCCGCGGTGATGCTCCTTGGGCTCGATGCCGTAGGCGAGGTGCTGCTCGAACACATGCTCGTTCAACAAGCCAAGAGCGATGATGACCTCGCTCCCCACGTCGGCCAACAGCGGGTACGTGATCCCGTGAGCTACCGCAAACTCTGCCAGATCCTCAACGCGGTCGTAGCTGATTGCCACCAGGGACACGCTCTCGTCGTCCAGGTGGGCGACGACCTCCTGCAGCTCGACCAGCTGCGTACGGCAATACGGTCACCAGACTGCGCTGCGGTGGAACACGACCAGCATCCGGCGGCCAGATCGCAGGTCATGGAGGTGCCTCTCTTGGCCCGTCTGGTCGGGAAGGGCGATGTCCGGGAACGGCTCTCCGACTCTGGGGCCTACGTCGATCGGCTCCGTCCCATCAGGCATGCGGGGGGTTCCTCTCTCTTGTCGCATCCGTGCGGGCGCACCCGAGCCCCTCCGGATCCGGCCTCTTCTCAGCCGAGATCGGTCAGGCCCCAAGCGGCGCGCAGCTCGTCGAGTGTGGCGACCTGACCGAAGCCCCAGTCCATGATCTCGAGCGACGTCTCATGCCACGCAGGCCGATACCCGGCGACGACATCCCGGAGAATCACGTTGAAATAGTCGTGGAAGAAGGCCTCGCGAACGGTCGACTCCACGCAGACGTGCGTGACGACGCCGGTGAACACGAGTGTCTCTATCCCGTTGGTGCGCAGCACCATGTCGAGGTCGGTACCGTCGAATCCTCCGAATCGGTGCTTGGTGACGACCAGGTCGTTGGGACCGGGTTGCACATCGCCGAAGAACTCCTGTCCCCAGCTGCCCGGCTCGCACACAGGTATCTCGTGGTACAACCCATTGAGACGCCGTCGGGTCTGGTCGAGGAAGACCTTGGACAGGAAGCGGCTGTCCGGCGTGCTGTACTCGCATTGGAGGAAGACGATCCGGGAGCCGACCTTCCTCGTGGCCTCCATGGTCGACACGATGCCGTCATGGATGTCGGACATCGCCTGCGAGTATTTGCCAGCCTTGTCGAACGCCCCGCCCCTCGCAACGAAATCGTTCTGATAGTCGACGATGACGAGAGCTGTCCTCTCCCGTCTGACTTTCTGTGCAAGGGTGAGGGGCAGCATCGGGTCGCTCACAGCGCGGCCTCCGCATCGGTGCCGCGTTCACGCCAGAACACGATCTTGCGGTCGAGCGCATCGATGATCACGAACAGGATGACGCCCATGAGGGCGAGCACGGCCGTGATCGCCCACACCCGGGGGACCTCGAGCTGATACGAGTAGGTGTCCAGCAAGTAGCCGAGGCCCCTGCCGGCGCCGACGAACTCACCCACGATGGCGCCGACGAGAGCGAAGGTCAACGCCGTCTTGAGTCCGGCGAATATGGACGGCAAGGAGTGAGGCAATGCAAGCCGGAAAAAGATGTCGCGCTTCGAAGCGTTGAGCGAGCGCATCAGCTTGACAGCGTCCCGATCCACCGTGGCAATTCCCGCCTCGGTGTTCACGAGCAGCGGGAAGAACGAGATAACCGCCGCCATGACCACCTTAGAAGCCATCCCAAATCCGAATGCCGTGATGAAGATCGGTGCGAGAACGATCTTGGGCAACCCCTGGAAGGCAACGATGTACGGATAGGCGATGCTCCTCGCCAGCTTGGACACCCCGAGCAGCGCCCCGAGGCTGAAGCCCACCACGACTCCGATCGCGAAGCCGATCAAGACCTCCTGGGTGGTGATCCACAGATGGCTGTAGAAGAATCCTTCGGTGAACGTGTTGTAGAGCGCCTTCACGACGGCCCACGGCGCCGGAAGGATGACGTCGCCCACCCAGTTGTAGCTCGAAGCCAACTGCCACACCACATAGAGGACGACGGCGGTCACCAGCGCGCCGATCGGGCCTACCAAGGGGCTCTCGCTCCACGGGCGAGGCCGGGGTGGATCGTGGAATCCCTCCTGGAGCCCTGCGGTCGCGATGCTGCGGGTTTGTGTGTCCACTACTCGTCTCCCGTCGCTCAACCCGTCCCCATCACCTCGCGCACTTCCTGCACCTTCTTCAGAAACATATCGGTCTTCAGAGATTCTGCCGAGCGCGGCCTGTCGATGGGGACATCGATGACGCCAGCGACGCGGCCGGGGCGGGCCGAGAGGGCGCAGATTCGATCCGAGATGAGCACTGCCTCGTAGACGTTGTGCGTCACGAACACCACCGTCTTCTCAGTCAAAGCGGTGATCCTCGCCAGCTCGAGGTCGAGTGCCTCCCTCGTCATCTCGTCGAGGGCGCCGAACGGCTCATCGAGCAGCAGCACATCGGGGTCGGGTAGCAACACCCTGGCGAGGGCGACGCGTTGCTGCATTCCACCTGACAGCTCCGAGGGATAGTGGTTCTCCCAGCCCCCGAGCCCAACGAGCTCCAGGAGCTCGTCGGCTCGGGTTTCGGCCCGTGTCTGGTCGAGCTGCAGCACATCCGCCGGAAGAAGCACATTCTGCTTCACGCTACGCCAAGGGAAGAGGAGGGACTTCTGGAACATCAGACCGACCTCGCGACGGGGCTGGGGCGGCGTGCCTTCGACGAGGACGGTGCCCGCCGTGGGCCTCGTCAAGCCTGCGATGATGTCGAGCAGGGTGCTCTTGCCACATCCGCTTGGACCGAGCAGCGCGACGATCTCGCCGCGACGAATGGTGAGCGACACGTCGCTGAGCGCGACGACCCTTCCCCGAGTGCCGCTGTCGAAGATCTTCACGACGTTGTGGGCTTCGATCAGCGCCGTCATCCTTTTTCCGTCACCCGCCTCATCGCGGATTCCCTCGTTCGTGCCTCGCCCTTATGGGGTGTAGGCGTTGGCCTCGGCTTCCACCTCGGCCGGATCCCAGTCGTTGGCGCCTGCGATGAAATCATCGATGACGATCTCGGACAGATCGATGCTGGGTCGGTCAGCGCCGACGAAGTCGAAGAACGCGCCCCAGGTTTCTGCGCTTTGGAACCCCATCAACTCCCCGGGCTGGTTGATCCAGGTGAGCGGGATCACTGCCTCGAAGATTCGCTCGCCGGTGTCCTCGGTGAACTGCTCGGGAGTCACCTTCTTGAGCAGTGCAAGCGTCGCCTCCGGATCGACCTGGGCCCAGTAGTAGCCCTTCGTGGCGGCCCGGAGGAATCCCTGGATGGCCTCGCCCTTCTCGTCGATGGTGGCCTGCCGCACCACGGTCCCCACAGCGGGCAGTTCCAGCAGGGCGTCGGGGACGATGTACGTGAGGTCGAGGCCCTGCACCTCGAGCGCGATGATGTCGTTGATCGACCCACCGACGCCGTCGACCTGACCGGTCTCCACCGCATTGACGGCGAGAGCTGTTCCTTCACCGACAGGGATCAACTCGACATCTTGATCGGTGAGCCCCGCCGATTGGATGATGCCGCGGACGATGGGGACCTCGCCCCCGGAGAGGCTACTGATGCCGATCTTCTTCCCCGCGAGATCTTCAGCGCCTTGGATTCCGCTGTCGCTCGGGACCGCAATGTAGAAGATCGACCCGTAGGTGTAGTTCCACAATGAACGAAGGTCCTCGTCGCCCGCTTCGATCGCCTCGACGACATTGCCGATGGGCACGATGGCCATGTCGCCGTTCCCCGCCAACAGCTGTGTGATGGCTTCGCCGCCGCCCCCAAAGAACTGGTAGTCGGCTCGTACGCCCTCTTCCTCCATGTAGCCGGCTTCCTGCGCGACACGGAATCCGTGGAGGATTGGGCTGTTCACCGGGAACAGAATGGTGAGATCGGTGAGCTCTTGCGTCGCCGTGGTGGTCGTCTCTGAGTCACCTCCAGCGGCAGCCGTCGTTGTGGTGCCGTCTGCATCGTCGTCGCCGCCGCAGGTCGCTGCGATGAGCGCCATGACGAGGATCAAGAGGAACGAGTGCCAGAGCGGCCTTCTCATACTCCTGCGGTGCATCTTCCCTCCCATGGGTCGGTGCTCCTGGAACGCGGCCAGATGGACGTCCCGACGCTGTCGAGCGCCACGATGAGGGCGGGACACCGATTTCACCGGTCGGGTCCGGCACCCGCACTCGTCCGATCCTGCATGCCAAGAACGGGGTTGATACACCATACATCATGCATCGAGCTCGCGCCCGGGCAGGCGTCTTGCGTAATGTGTGGGGGCGGCGCCGCCCGAGACGCCGCCTTGGCGGAGCAACAGAGGAGGCATTCGTGATGTCGCAGGCGCCGGGGATCGACGACGTCCGGCGGATTGCCGCTGAATGCTCGAATTGGGGTCGGTGGGGCGAGGACGACGAGCTCGGCACGTTGAATCTGCTGACCGAGCAGAAGGTGCTCGAGGGACGCTCGTGCATTCGCAAGGGCAAGGTCATCTCTCTGGCGATACCGTTCGACGAGACCGGGCCCCAGACAGGCGGGTGGGGCCGTTTCAATCCGATCCACCTGATGATGCGGGACGGCAACGATGCGCTCACGGGCACGACGGTGCGGGACTTCTACGGCGGCAAAGAAGGATACGTACGCGGCAATGACGACATCATCATCATGCCGTTGCAGTGCGGGACCCAATGGGATGCGCTTGCGCACATGGTGTTCGAAGGGAAGATCTTCAACGGTTACGACGCCACCCAAGTCAGCAGCCTCGGCGCCTTGAAGAACGACATCGCGAAGGCTCACGAGAAGCTCGTGGGACGCGGTGTGCTGCTCGACATCGCTCGGTGGAAAGGCAAACCCTGGCTCGACGGAGGTGAGGCGATCTCGGGAGACGACCTCGAGGCCTGTGCCGTCTCCCAGGGCGTCGAGGTCGGATCTGGTGACATCGTGTTGGTGCGCACCGGGCGCATGGGGCGGGTCAAGGCCGAGGGAGATTGGGGCGACTATGCAGCTGGGTACTCGGCACAGGCGCCTGGTCTCGGGCTGGAGAGTGTGCGCTGGATCCGGGAGAAGGATCTCGCCGCGGTAGCTACTGACACGTGGGGCGCCGAAGTGCTGCCCAATGAAACGCCCGACGTGAGCATGCCGCTGCACATCCTCCTCATCACCCAACTCGGCCTCACCCTCGGCGAGATCTTCGATCTCGAGCGACTGGCCGACGACTGTGCCGAAGACGGGGACTACGACTTCTTTTTTGCGGCGCCGCCACTGCCGCTGACCCGGGCGGTTGGGTCGCCTATCAACCCGGTGGCCGTCAAGTAGCCATTCGCAGTGCTCGACGGAGACGCAACGACGCCGGATCTCGTGAGAGGAGACGGATGACGATGGAGTACGTGATCATCGCCACATACACGACGAAGGCGGATGCCGCCGAAGAGGTGGCGAAACACCTGCGGACGATGGCGGTCAAAACGAACGAGGAGCCCGGTTGCCGATCCTATGACGTGTACCGGTCACGCGAGGACGACGCCGTCTTCGTGCTCGTGGAGGTATACGACGACGAGGATGCGTTCAAGGCTCACGCTGCGGCGGATTACTTCAATGAGCACATCGTCGACGCTGTGTGGCCGCTGCTAGACAACAGGACCGTGGTGCGGGGCATGTCGCTGGGATGAGCGACTCCGAAGAACGGGTAGACGTCGCCGTTGTCGGGGTCGGGTCGGTTGGTGGCTACTTTGCCGCGCGACTGGCAGGTGCAGGACACCGGCCGGTCTTGTGCGCTCATCGTCCGTTCGAGCGGCTGACGGTGCGATCAGGTGGCGAGACGCTTGAGGTGCATGCGCCGGTTTGGACCGACCCAGCCGAAGCGACGGCTCGGGCAAACGTAGTGATGTTGGCGACGAAGGCTCACCAGGTGCCTGCGGCGGCGGCGTGGCTGTCAGCGCTCTGCGGACCGGAAACCACGGTTGCGGTGATGCAGAACGGAGTCGAGCACGAAGACCTCGTTGCGCCTTACGTGCGCGGGGCGACGATCGTACCCACGATGGTCAAATACGGCGGTGAGCAGGTGGCGCCCGGCGAGATCCACCATTACACCTACGGGTTCCTCACCGTGCCCGACGGCCCGGGAGGTCGTCGTATCGCATCATTGTTCGCCCGCACCCCGGTCGAAGTGCACCTCACCGACGATTTTACAACGGTCGCGTGGCGCAAGCTGTGCACCAATGTGGCTGCAAACGCCATTCCCGCGATCACCATGCGCCGATTCTCGGTCTTCCGGCGTCCCGACATCGCCGAGCTGGCGAGGGGCGTTGTGGCGGAGTGTGTCGCTGTCGGTCGTGCAGTCGGGGCAGATCTCACCGAATCGATTCCCGGCGATGAGGTCGCGAGACTGGCATCCCTACCAGACCACGTGGGCAGCTCGATGCTGTATGACCGCCTCGCGAATAGGCCGCTCGAGCACGATGCTCTCAATGGTGCGGTGGTCCGATACGGGGCGCGTCGCGATATCGAGACCCCTCTGAATGCAGCGCTCACGGCATTGCTGGCGGCGATCAGCGAAGCGGCGCAGGAGTGAATCCGACCGTCCCGTTGGTCGATCTCGACGCTGAGGCGCTGGCCCACCTGGAGCGGGTGGGAGCTCGGGTGAGCAATCTGTACCGGATCCTGGGCAATCATCCGGCCCTGCTTCGGGCGTGGGTGGACTTCGCTTGGACCCTCCGCGGCGCGGCGACGACATCGCGTCGGATGCGGGAGCTCATCATTCTGCGGTGCGCTCAGTTGGTTGGGAATGACTACCAGTGGAATGACCACACCGTCATGGCCCTCGCCGCGGGAGTCGAGCAAGCGCAGATCGATGCGCTGGACCGGTGGCCGACGGCTCCCGAGTTCGATGATGAAGAGCAACTGCTGCTTCGGTTCACCGACGAGGTTGTGGCCGGGCGGGTGGGCGACGACGTGCTCAACGCTCTGCGGCTCAGATACCGGCCGGAGGAGATCGTCGAGCTCACGATGACGGCTGCCTTCTACGTCATGGTTCCGCGCATCCTCGACACCCTGAGGGTCCCGCATGGCGGATGACGGCCGGACACGCAACGCAAGACATCAACCAGAGATGGGAGAGCAGGACTGTGAAGGTCATCGACATGCACGTCCACTATTACCTGCCGGAGTTCGTGGACGCGGTTCGCTCGGCGGATGCGTTCGACGTCTACATCCGCGGCGACGGCCGGATCGTTGTGTTGTGGCGCGGAGGGGTGACCCTCACCGTGCCGCAGCCCCATCCCGACGTCGATGTGCGGCTCGCCATGATGGACGAGCTGGGGATCGATGTGCAGGTGCTGTCGGTCCCGTCTCCCAGCGCCTATTTCGTGGGAGGCGACGATGCCGTGAGGGTTGCTCAGATCGTCAATGACGGGTTCGCCGGCATCGTTCAGAATCACCCGGAGCGTTTCCGTGCGCTGGCAGCCCTTCCCCTGAAAGACGTGGACGACGCAATCGACGAGCTACGGCGGTGTATCGAGGAGCTCAGCTTCCCCGGGGCGATGCTGCTCACCAACATCGACGGTGAGATGCTCGACTCGCGGCGGTTGGAGCCCTTCTGGGAGGCGGCCAGCGGGATGAACGCTCTCATCTACGTTCACCCGACGCTGCCGACAAACACCCTTCATCTCGAGGACTACAGCCTTGCGATCGCCCTCGGCTTCTTCCAGGAGACCAACCTCGCCCTGTCGCGTCTGGTTTTCAGCGGGGTGTTCGAGCGCCACCAGGGGATCCGGTGGGTCTTCTCCCATGCTGGCGGGACGATGCCGTTCATGTTCCCCCGCCTCGACAACTACTACCGCCAGTTCCCACAATGCCGGGAGCACATCGTCAAGCCCCCAACCGAGTACTTTGCCGAGTTGATGTACGACACGGCTACGACTCATGTGCCTGCGCTGCGATGCGCCATCGAGACGTACGGCGTCGAACGTCTGGTGTACGGCAGCGACTATCCGCACATCCCGGGCGGGAGCGGCCCTTACGTCAAGGCAGTCGAGGACCTCGGTCTGCCCGATGACGACAAGGCCCAGGTATTCGGAGCACGCGCCCAGCGGCTCCTGGACGGCGGCTATGCGTGAGTTGGGGCCATGCCACGGCGGCCGCCCTGGCAGCTTCGTCGTCGACGCCGGTTGCGCCGTTTCCTCGCCGGTGCGAGGTCGTGACGAGCAGGACGCGAGCTCGGAGTGGGTCCGGTCGAGGTGGAGATGTTCCCGCCGTTGGAAGTGGTAGCGCAGGGGTCGGTGGCGCCCTATCGGCACCGCGCATCGGACTCAGGCTCGGTGGTTGCGGACCAACCTCTCGCGACGGATGGGTAGGCGATCCACCACGTGCGCTCCAGGCTCCCCGAGCGCATCGGCGACGGCGTTGGCGATGGCTGCGCTGACGCCGATGACGCCCGCCTCGCCGGCTCCCTTTGCGCCTACGGGATTGTGTCCGGTTGGCCCCGACTCGAAGAGATGTGCCGATAGTTGAGGCACGTCCCCAGTGTTCGGAACGATGTATTGCATCAACGTCGACACCTGCGGCTGACCCTCTTCGTCGAAGCGGAGCGCCTCGTGCAGCGCTGCCCCGACTCCCATTGCCGTTGCGCCGACCAGCTGTCCGATGACCGACCTACGGTCGATGGCGTGCCCGCAGTCATATCCCATCGCGATCCGTTCGAGCCGGACATCCCCCGTAGACGCTTCGATGCGAACCATGGCGAGATGTGCCCCGAAGCCGTAGGTTGGTCGCGCCATGACGTGGCGGCCCAACACGCGCAGCGGGGCGAGGTCTTTCCACGCGAGCTCGTCGCCCCCGGCGACAAAACCCTGTGCGGTCCGGACGACCCCTTCTGGAGTCGTCTGCAGCATCGTTGCCGCCCGGGCGACGGCTTCGTCGACCAGTCGGGAGACGGCGTTCACGATCGCGTTCGTCACGAAGACCGTTGTGCGGCTGGCGAAGGTCCCTTGGCCACCGTCGTGGGCGCGGCTGTCGCCGCTGAGCACGTCTACGCGATCCGGCGACACGCCCAGGGCAGCAGCGAGGACACGGCTTGCCATCACATCGGAGCCTTGACCGACGTCGGTGACTGTAGTGCCCAACAGAAAGCGGCCCTCCGGAGTCAACTCCAGCTCGAGGGTCTCCTCCTCGCCGAGTGCGGAATGCGTGACGAAGACTCCCCAACCGAGGCCAACTCGCTCCCCTTGTGAGCGCCGGTGCTCGCGCTCCTGCACCCACGTGGCGTAGCGCTCCCGGCGGCAGAGTTCGTCAAGCATTGCCGGGAAATCGCCGCTGTCGAAGATCGGATCGTGATCGTCGCGTCCGAGGTGCTGTCGATATGGGATCTCCTCCGGGCCGATGAGGTTGCGGCGACGCAAGTCGAGCGGATCCATTCCTATCCGTGCCGCCGCCATGTCGATCATGCGCTCTCGCACCAACGCGGTCTCTCCCGCCGCCGGGCCGCGAACAGTTCCGACCGGCGTCTGCGTGGTGGCTACACCGCGGCACCGAAGGTCGAGACCCTCCCACCGGTAAGGACCGGGCAAGGTCTCGACGATGATCTCCGCCACCCGCCCGCCGATCGGGCGAGGATAGGCGCCCACGTCATAGCGCACATCGTCGCGGAAGTTGAGGAACCGACCGTCCGCGGAGACGGAGATTCTGGCTCGGTGATGCTGCTCGCCGGCGTGGTTGATGGAGATGAGGTGGTCGCGCCGACGCTCGGTCCACCGGACCGGGCGCTGTGTGACTCTTGCGGCCCACGGAACGAGGAAGTCCTCGGGATAGAGCTCGCCTCGCACACCGAACATCCCGCCCACGTCGACACGGTGGCAGATAACCGATGACGTCGGGATGCCGAAGAAGTCGGCCACGCTCGCCCGGGTGAATTGGACGAACTTGGTCGGGCCCCACAGCTCCAGCACGCCGTTGCGCCACTCGGCGACGAGACCGCGCGGTTCGATCGGCAGCCCGGTGTGGCGACTCGTGGTGAAGGCTGATTCGACGATCACGGCGTCGTCATCGTCGTCGATCTCGCCGAAGGTTGCGGTGATCTCCGACAGCAGGTTGTTGCGGCCGTCGTCCCACATTGGGGCTGGGTCGGTGGCGGTCAAATCGGAGACCGCCGGCATTGCATCGATGTCGGCGATCACCAGACTGGCCGCATCCTCTGCTCGGGCGGGTGTGTCGGCCACGATCACCGCGATCGGTTCCCCGACGTATCGAACCCTGTCAATTGCGATGACCGGCTGACGTCTGCCTGCCATCTGGATGGTCTCGGATTTGCGAATCGGGATGGTGGGTACGACAGCGAGGTCTCCCGCCGTAAGCACGGCTTGGACCCCACGCATCGAACGAGCCCCGTCGGTGTCGATGGCGTTGAGCTTGCCGTGGGCGAAGAGGCTGCGTACGACGCTCATTGCGAGCTCGCCGGGCCGTCGCACGTCGTCGACGTAGCTGCCGAGGCCGCGAACGAAGCGCTCCGGCGGGGTCATCTTGGCAGCGCGGATCTCGCGCATTGGTGGCGACGAAGGTCTCGGCCCGGGTTGCTCAGTCACGTGCACATCACCCTTTGTGCGAGGAATGCGATGTTCTTAGAACGTTCGGCGGTTGGGAGATTCGGCTGAGAGCCGCGGCAGGCGTCAGCTGGCACCCCGCAACGGCCACCGGAGCCAGGCACGCACTCGTTGGGAGGGCCCGCGCTGCTTCCCGGGAGGCGGCATCCTGGGCACAGATGTCTGGATCAACCGTGGCGAGCTGCTCACCCATCCTCATGCACCGTCCTTCCCGTTGGTTCCGCTCCCATGGCTGTTCCTGATCCGCCCATGCGAGCACCGGACCTTCTGGCCCAGACCCCCGCGAGGAGGGCAGCCATCAAGGAGACCGCAGCGATGCAGCCAAAGGCCGGCGCGTAGTCGTTTGTTGCGTCGACTATGAGACCAAACCCGGGCGGTCCGATGGTGTGGCCGGCGAGGAATCCGAGGACGACGATCCCAGAGGCGCGTCCGGCCGCCGAGCTTTCTGCCGTGGCAATGGTGGCGAGCATGCCGACGGCCATCCACGATTGCACGCTGGCGCCGGCGAGCCCCGCTCCGATCCAGATCCAGCGCCCACCCCAGGATTCGGCGCCCCACATGACGCCGCAGGCGAGCATCGAGACGAGTGACAATGCTGCGATCGCCCTCCCATAGTGGCTGAGCCGTTCGCTGAAGTGGCCCCAAGTGATTCTTCCCAAGAACCCGACGCCTCCCATGACCGCTGCCGCAGCGCCGGCGAGAGCGACACTGAACCCAACCCGCTCCTCGGCATACAGCGGGAGATACGTGAGCAGCGCGCCCCCTACGACTCCCATCGACAAGCCGAGCGACGCTAGCCACCACGCATCTGTCGGCACCCGGCTCATCGGGGCGGCCTTCGCCCACGAGGCACCCTCGTCCGCTGGGAGGAACACGAGGGTCGAGGCGGCGAGGAGCCAGGCCGCGAGCGCACCCAAGGCAAACGTCGGTCGCCAACCAATGCTGGCTGCCCCGACCGGGACGACGAGACCGGCGAGGACTACCCCTAGCTGGACCGCCGATTGCTTGATTCCGGTCAGCATGCCGCGTTTACCCGGTGGCACGTTGTGGGCGATCACCTTGTTCGTGCTGGGGTTGGCGACCGATTGGGCGACGCCTGCGACAGTCGAAGCCACAATCAGCAAGGGGTAGCTGATACCCAGCGCAATGCCGATGAGCCCGATTCCGGCGAGCACGAAGAGCACCACGAGACTCCGCTTGCCGCCGATCCGATCGGCCAGCCAGCCGCCGACAGGCGACAGGACGGCACCGGTCAGGGAGTACGCGGAGACGAGATATCCGATCTGCGCTCGGTTGAGCGATAGTTCACCGATGAGCAGTGGGGAGAGCACACCGAACGCCACACGGCCGAACACACCGAGCACCATGGCGGCCGACAGGGTGAATGCGAGTCCGGCGCGAGTCAAGAGCGGAGAGGCCTCTAGGTGTGCCAGTTCAGTGGCCCCGTGACCCTCCGCGATGGCCCGCGCCTGGGCAGCGCCCGTTGACGGATCTTCGGCCGGGCTCACTGGTGGTTCGCTTGCGTGATCACGCGAGACCTGTGGCGAAGGCGGACGGCGGTGATCCGGCAGGTGCGACGCGGCGACGGGCGACTCGCGCCTTTACGGTATTGCCGCTCACCATCATCCGTTGCGGGCACCTCGCTGCACTGGTATACACTACACCGAGCGCCGCGAGCCGCCGCTCGACCGACGAACGGGAGTCAACGCCGTGCATGTGGTCCGCTGGAGAACCGCCGAGCCATATGTTCCGGCGGGGCACGAAGGAGTCGTGAACCGGCTCCTCGCAGGACGGGCCGAAGGTGAGATCGAAGCTGTCAGCGTGTGGCATGGGACCTTGGAACCGGGCGGCTTTGCCGAGCCACATGTGCACGAGCGCTCCGTCCAGATCTACGTCGGGTTGACCGGGCAGCTCGAAGTCGAGACTCCTTCGGGAGTCGCCAACATCACGCGCGGTGACGCAGTCATCCTCGCAGCGACCGAGTCCCACGGTATCCGAAACCCGGATGACGTGGAGATGGCCACCTTGCTCGTCGTCAGCGCCCCTGCGCTGCGGTGACGAACGTGTCGACTACGCATCGGCCGGCGGAGCCCTCTCCTGATCGTGTTCGGGTCCTCGGCAGCGGGCAGCCGCGTCCGCCGGTGGACGTCGTCGTAGGGGCCGGTACGGCCGTGGCGGTCGTGTGGCCGGGCGTCGGCGCTGAGAAACGGTCGATGCATCTGGTGTCCCTGGCCGCTCGAGCTCATACTCGGCACCTGCGCCACCGATCCGAAGCCGTGTACTACGTCATCGATGGCACGGGACAGGCATTTGACCAGGACGGGTCCGCCGCTTTCGAACTTGGGCCGGGCTCGATGATCCACGTCGAGCCGGGGACCGGCTACAGGTTCGTGGCTGGCACGAATGGTCTCGAGCTGGTCGGTGGTCCATGTCCGGCGGACTCTCGTCTCTACGGAGACTCGGCGTGAGCGAGCGCCTGCACCCGCTGTCGGAATTGGCGTGGGAATCGGTGGACGCCCTCGTCGCCAAGAAAGTCATCTCCACCGACCGGATGACGGTCACCCGGTACCGGTTTCAGCCTGGCGGACGTTTCCCGCTGCACGTGCATCCCCAGCAGCAAGTCACCTTCGTCCTTGCCGGGCGCCTGACATTCACCACGGGCCGGGAGGAGGATGTTGTTGATGCCGAGAATCTGATCGTGATCGAGGAGGGGGCCCCGCATGTGGCCGTGGCCGGCCCGGAGGGCGCCGAAGTGGTGAGCATCGTCGTGCCGCCGCGTACCGCGTCGGACGGCATCACAATCCTCGAACCAGGCGGGGGGACGTGATGGCGATACGGGTGTTCCACAGGGACGAGCCAGATCTGATGATGCCGATGATCGCAGCCGACGCGCGGCTGATCGTCTGGCCGGGTGTGGGGGCCCACACCGCCAACATGAACTACGTGGACATGCAGCCCGGCGAGTGCAACGTTCCGCATGTGCACGAATCGTCCGAGGACACGCTCTACATCCTGGATGGGCGTGGCTCGATCGAGGATCTGACCAACGGGGTTCGCCTCGAGTTCGAGGCCGGGGACGCCGTCCATGTCCCGGTTGGGCTGAGGCACGCTGTGGCGGCTGATCGTGGCTCGCGGATCGAGAGTGTCGGAGGCCCATGCCCTGCCGACCTGGGACTACTGCGTCGCCTCGGCGCCATCCCAGGGTGAGTCGACGGCCGTCCCCTGGGCGGAGGGCTGGCCGGAATGAGAAAGGGAGCCCATGCGTATTGCGGATCTGTCGCACACGATGAACATCCACACTCCCGGTTGGGTGGGATATCCGGGCGGGAAGCTCTACTACACCCAGACGTTGCAGACGAACCGGATCGTCTCGCAGAGGATCGAGACGGCGCTGCACGTCGGCACTCACCTCGACGGCGCGC
Organism: Acidimicrobiia bacterium; assembly: GCA_965216945.1. GTDB lineage: Bacteria > Actinomycetota > Acidimicrobiia > Spongiisociales > UBA5794 > DATHZQ01. Next base: position 3,531,862 of record CBDCGU010000003.1, read on the forward strand.
TCCATGCGGCCGATGACGGAGCGAGCATGGCCGACTACGCCCTGACCCAACTCATCGGTCCGGGCGTGATCGTCGACGTCTCCGACGATGTCGACGACTGGGACGTGATCACGCCCAAGATGATCACCTCGAAAGTCGAGGTGCGTCGCGGGGACATTCTAATCATCCACACTGGTTGGCATCGGTACTATGAGGGCCAGCCTCAGCAAGATCTCGTGCGCTACTTCTGCATGCACCCCGGCGGCACGATGGAGCTGGCGCAGTGGATGATCGACATGGAGATCTCGTGGTGGGGGATTGACGCCGGATCCGGCGACCACCCGATGAACACGACGATCCGCCACATGCGGCCGGATCTAACGGAGCGCTTCGAACAAAAGGTCGGGATGACAGCGGCCGAGTTCTTCGGCACGTACCAGTTCACGCACGATCTGAGCGGTCGCGTGGTCGAAGACGATCTGTTCTTGTTCCACCAGATGATGTTTGGCCGGGGAATTGTGCACGCCGAGAACATCGGCGGGGAGATCGATGCTGTGCTCAACGAGCGCTGCATCGTAGGCGCCTTGCCGTGGAAGTACGAGGGCCTGGAGGCTTGTCCATGTCGGATCCTGGCCTTCTTCGACGTGGGTGACTCCGTCGAGGAGATCGTCGTCGGTCGATGACCGGTGTACGGCGGACAGGCCATCCGGGCAACGCGTGCGACATAGGCTCTTCGCCAGCGAAGCGCAACGACGAGAGGATCGGACATGACCCGACCACCGCAGAGGACGCCGCCCGAGCTGAGATCGGATCCGTTCATCCCCTACGCCGATCGCAACGACGTCTCCGATAGGGCAATCGCAGCGTTGCTCGACGGCACCGAGGAGCGAATGGGGTTCCTGCCCAACAGCTTCCTCCTCTACCTGCATCAGCCCCATCTCCTTCGAGAAGTGACCCGGATGAACAACACCGTGATGCGGCACCCGTCCAATCTGCTGCCCGAAGCCTTCAAGTACAGGCTTGCGCTTCTCGTGTCTCGCAACCACTCGTGCCGCTACTGCTGTGCTCACGAAGCCCACGTGATGAAGAGGAAGTGGGGCCTCGATGACGAGCGCATCGACGAGATTCTCCGTCTCCAGAATCCTGAAGATGAGCGCGAAGCGGCCGCGTGGGCATACGTTCATGCCGCTTCGCGCGGCCCCGAGCACGTGACCGACGCGATCAGGAGGTGCCTGGCCGACAAGTTCTCGCCTGCGGAGATCATCGAGATTGCGTGCACTCTGGGCTTTTGGACCTTTTACAACCGGGTGCACTCGAGCCTTGCAATCCCAATCGAAGAGCACCTTCACCTCGAGGCCCACTGGGTCGACGTGGATTCCCCGGCCCTCTCGGAGATGGACGGCACCGATGGCTGATTCCGCAACGACGACCAGGGCGCTGGGTGTTTGCGACGTGCATGGTCACTTCCTGACACCTGAAGCCATGCCGCTCCTCGGGCACGCCGAGCCCAGGGTGACGCTCGACACCTACAAGGGCGTACCCGACAACATCCATGTCGCCGGGATGCCGACGGGCGCAACCATCCACCAGCTCAGCTCGATCGAGAGCATGCTGGAGGACATGGACTCGGCCGGACTCGACCACCGCGTCGTCGCCCCGCCGCCGTTCACGTTTCGCTACTGGGCCGAGCCGTCCTACGGCGTGGAACTGACGGCGCTGTTGAACGATGCCACCGCAGCCGCCGTCGCTCAGGCGCCGGATCGGCTCACCGGGTTCGCAACTCTCCCGATGCAGGATCCCGACCTGGCGATGCGTGAGTTCGACCGTGCCACCGGGGGCCCGGGGCTTCGCGGTGTCGAGCTGAGCGCCTCGGTTGGCGAGCTCAATCTGTCGGACCGGCGCTTTGCGGGTCTCTTCGCTCACATCGAGCAGTCTGGCCTGCCGATTCTCATCCATCCCGACTTCGTGCCGTACAAGCGGTGGAGGGACTATTACCTCATCAACGTCATGGGGATGACGGTCGAGACCGGCGCAGCCGTCGCCAACATCATCTTCTCGGGAATGCTCGAGCGAATGCCCGGTCTCCGGTTCTGCTTTGTTCACGGCGGCGGGGTTGCGCCATACCTGTTCGGGCGTTGGCACAAGTCGTGGGAGGTTCGCGACGAGCCACATCGTGACCTCGACGCCGACTGGCGCGGCTCGCTCCGAAAGATGTTCTTCGACTCCTTGACACACTCGCCCAAGGCTATGCGGTTCTTGGTCGACATCGTGGGCGCCGATCGCGTACCCCTCGGCACCGATTATCCGTTCGACGTCCGCCATGCTCAACCCGTTCGTGTGCTCGACGAAGTCGAGGGCCTCACCGATGCGCAGCGACAAGCAATCACCGTGGGCGCCGCTCGCGAATGGATGTACGGCGCCCCGGCGGGGTCCTAGCCGAGTACACCTAGCCGGGGAGATGATCGATTGGATCCGCTACGCCGGTGGGATCACGGGCATCAAGAGCTGGCTGGGATGATCGGGTCCTGTGTGCACGGTCACCTTTCCTCCGAACATCGAGGGTGGCCGGTCCCGTGATTCGTTGTGCCTGAAGGGGCCGACTCCGGTGAAGGTAACTCCTGAGGTCGCCGTCTTGCCCGGCCGGGCCGGTGGCTGCGGCACCGCCATTTGGTTCATGTAGTCGCGTCCCCGCACGCTCAGACCGAGCCGGTACCCGGCCGGGATCACGATGGAAGTGGGCCAGATCTCGATGTCGAGCTCGTAAACCTCCCCTGGAGTGAGGGATTCGGGCGAATCGTGGGTGTGGTACGGGCGATAGGGCAGCGTGAGGTCCGGATCGAGGGCGCGATGTGACGCCCGAAGCCATCCGTGGGCGATGGGAGTCTGGGGCTCGTTGGCGCCTCGAAACGTGATCTCGCTCAGATCGGGGGTAAACACCCGCAGCACGAGAAAGACGTCGGCGTCTTCGGTGTCCGACGAGACGAACAACTTGCAAGCCACCGGTCCGGTAATCTCGGTCTCCGCCGCAAGGGGCTCGCTCAGGAAGGTCAGCCCGTTCCCGAACGCCTCGTACGTGCGCTCGTGCGACGTCTCGGGAACCGACTCGTCGAGCCCGGCGTCGAAGGCGTCGAGGTACCGCTTGGTCCACTGGGTGCGGGCGATCGGCCACTCGTCCTCGGCGCGGAGCTCGAACCGGTTGCCGGGATACCGGATGTTGAGGCTGATCTTGGGCTGGTCGGTCCAGCCGGTGTCCTCACCGAGGAGGAAGTGCCCGAAGAACCTCTTTTGCAGATCGACGCCGTAGTCGGTGTAGAAGTGCGTCCAGTGCTCCAAACCGTGCATCTCGAGCCATTTTTGCTCCGACGCCGACCTCACGAACCCTTCGATGTTGCCTCGCAGATGCAGGCCGGCGCCTCCCCAGTTTCCAGCAGAGAGGAACGGGACGATGATCTTCGAGTAGTCGGGGATGCGGGCTCGCCAGTAGTCGTCCATGAAGGCATGGGTGAGCAAATCCTCACCGAAGTCGGTGGCCATCGCACCCAGAACCTCGTCGATCTCGGTCGATGGGCCTGCGATCCAGTCACCGGTCATCCGGCTGTGCTGACCGCGACTCCCCAGCCCGTGCTGCTGGGCGAGGACCCGTCCCTGGTACCAGAGGTCTGGGAACGTGCACAGAATGCCGCCGTGGTGTGCGAGGTCGCGATAGAGGTCCGCAGCCCCCTCCCAAATGCACAACGCAGCGAGGTGTGGTGGCTGCAGCTCCGCCACCTGCCACTGGTTCATTGCGTAGTAGGAGATGCCGTTGATACCGACATTGCCGTTGCTCCACTCGCGGGCACCTGCCCACTCGATGCACTCGTACAGATCCCTGGTCTCTCGAGGCGACCAGGGATCGATGAATCCCGGCGATCGGCCCGTACCGCGGGAGTCGACCCGGACGATGACGAAGCCATCCGGTACCCACTTCTCAGGATCCACGACCTCCCAGCTCTGGTAGGTGTTGGTGGATCCCTGCGCGGTCTCCGGGTGATCGCTCGTCATTCGGTCCCATTGATATGGAGACCCGTCGGCGAAATGGAGCCACTTCGAATAGGGCCCGTACGAGAGGACGACCCCGTGTGTATCGTTGTCGTCAGGTCGGAAGACATCTGCGCGCAACACGAGTCCGTCATCCATCTCGATCGGCACGTCCCATTCGATGCGCATGCCGTGACGAACCTCAGAGCGTGGGTAAGTCATACACCGGTCTCCTCCCCGATCCGCCGATTGTGGCATACCGGATGCATGTTGTGAGAAGTGACGCGGCTCGCAAAGGAGCCTCGCAGCTCAGCGGAGAGACGAGCGACGAAGGGCCCTGCGGAACCTGTCGGGTGGAATGCCGTTGAATGAAACGCCGATGCCGCGCGAGTCCGACAGAGTTCTCGCGGCTCAGATCTCGGTCGGCACCGCCACGATGGGCTTATGCGCCCCGAGTAGAACTTCTTGCGCGACACTGCCCAGGAGCAGTTTGCCTACTCGAGATCGATTCCGCACGCCGATCACTGCGTAGTCGTAGTTCCCCCTCTCGAACTCCTCGAGGATCTCCACTTCCGGTTGGCCTTCCACCACCTTGACGTCCACATGCACATCCTGATCCTCAGCGGCGCCCATCGCCTGTTCGCTGAGGTTCTGCGCGACGTGGCTTACGACCACGTCGACGAATGCTTGATCCTCGGGGAGCTCGGCGACGGCCTCGGCCATGGCCTCCTCTGTCACGACGTGTATCGATACGACGGTTGCTCCGATGGTTCTCGCCATCCGTACTGCCTCGGCGGCTACCCGCCCGGAAGCCTCGGTCAGGTCGCTCGCAAGCAGAATTCGGTTGCGGGACTTCATCAATACCTGCCCTTCACGGTCTGTCAGCGAAGATACTGGTGTCGTCACCTGGGTTTGTGGTTTTGACGGGGCCGTCTGAACCTCACCGGGTTTCGCAGAGGTCACTGCCTCCACCGAACTCGGGGAGGTTCATGGTTCATCCGACGAGTTGCGGTTCGTAGAGCGCCTGCGACGAACCACACCGCTAGGGCTGCAGGGTCTCACCCAGTTCCCGACCAAGCGGCCGCCGAAGTGCCACTCTGATCTCGAGACGATCTAGTTGTTGTGCGATGTACCGGCCGGTGCCGGGTAGTGGGTTCGCCGTGAGCCATTCGGCGATGTCAGCGGCGACACCTGGCTCCGAGCGGTGGTACACCAGGTCGAGCATATGCCACTCGTCGCCAGGGTCTATGGCGGCGACTACTTCGTCCCATCGTCCCTTGATGCGTTTCCATGTGCCTGCACCGGTATCGCGATGGCTCAACAACAGCGCAAGCGTGCTGGCGGAGTCTTGGCGGCGTACGGATCCATCGAGCACCATCTCGAGGGTCCGAGCTGCGGGCTTGTGTCTCGGGTATTGCGGTGAGCGCCCGCCGTCTCACCAGTTCGACGTCGGTCATACGTGGGTCTGGGCTTTGCGTCCCTAGCGCGGTCCGGATGGGGTTACGCGTTGCGGTAACCGACGAGGCTAAACCTCTGAATGGCCCGAGGTACATCGCATATCGGAGTTCCTGAGGATTCAGCGGGACACCACCTGAGTTGAGTCGGTCGAATACCGTGTGGACGAAGTCATTCGAGCTCCATCCGCGGATCACCATCGCGGCGTAGGGGCGACTTGTCGATGATCGCCTGATCATCGACAAGTCTTGGTACCGAACGTTGGCGATGCCGGATGTGACGGAGCCCCGCCGGTGCGGGGCTCCGTGCAGTCACGACGTCGGTGTGCTCAGCCCTGTGCGGCTGCCAGCGCATCGACCATTCCGTGCCCGAAGAACGACGTCTTGCCCTTCCCGCCGTAGCAGGTCTCACGCTCGTCGCCGGGGCCCAGAGGCTCCCAGTCCGGTGGGCAGGTCAGCTCCTGGGCAGTCGACTGGAGTGCCGCCTCGACGGCGCCGGGGGCCCACTTCGGATGCTTCTCGATGATCAGTGCGGCAACTCCGGCCGCATGCGGTGACGACATCGACGTGCCGTTCAGGTAGACGTATCCATCTCCGGCGTCGACCGTCGTGATGCCGGGGAAGATCGCGTTGAGTGGATCGAAGCCGGCGAACAACCCACCGTCGACCGGAACCGCACCGAGGACCGCATCCTGCACCGTCCCGGTGGCCCGGAAGTAGTCGCCTCCGGGCGCAGTCACGTCGACGACGGACATCCCGACCGACGAGTAGTCCGCGATCCACAGGTCGTAGCCTTCGATGCCGATGGGTCCCGTGGCCGATACTGTGACGACACCCGTCAGCTCGGCGGGCGCCACCCGGCATTCGTTGCCCACGTCACGCTCTTCGGCCGTGCCGGGAGGCCAGTCCGGGCTGATGCCGTCGGTCCCCGGGTGCTGAAGATCGGAGGCCTGGTTCCCGGCCGAGGCGACGATCACGACGCCCTGCTGGCGCGCATAGGTGGCGGCGTCCTCGATCTCCTTGAGCATCGCCTTCTGCTCGGCGTCGGACTTGCAGTAGTAGAGGTACGGATCGGCGAACAGGCTCAGGTTGACCACGTCGAGCTCGGCATCCCCGGCGTAGCGCAGCGCCGCAGCCACCGAGTCGAGGAAGCAGTACCCCGCAACCGTGCAGGCCTTGAGCGCAACGATGGTCGCATCCGGAGCAATGCCGGCGATGCCGATGCCGTTGATCGGCGCCGCGATCGTCGATGCGACGTGCGTGCCGTGACCGTACAGGTCCTCCACTGCGGCATTGTTCGTGCAGTCGCCGTTGGCGATCTCGCTTGGATCCGCCGTGGGCGTGTCGTCGAAGATGAACGAGCACGACAAGTCCAGATCGAGGTTCGGTGCGATGTCGGGATGGTCCGTGTCGATCCCTCCGTCGATCACTCCCACCGTCACGCCGGCACCCGTGGCATGCGAGTAGCTCTCGGTTCCTGCGTTGATCAGAGCCATGTCCCACTGACACGGTCCCAAGGGCTCTGCGTTTGGTGTGCCGAATGTCGTGCCGTACAACGCCTCGCATATGTCGACGAGGTCGTCCGGTGGCGTCTCTGCCGAGCCCGGCGCCACGGCCGTGGCCGACACGAGACCGACGACTGCGGCCAGCAAGGCCAGCCTGCGGAATGTCTTCACTCCGTCCCTCCATCTCTGGTCTGGGCCGGAGACTATCAAATAGGCGACATTCTTCGCTCGGCCGTGTGGCGCAGCAGCCGACCTGGGGGCGTCCCGTTCAGTCGGCTCCGGCGTTGATGACCACCTGGAGCTCGTCGATCGTGGCCGCTCGGCTCACCACACCACAGGTGCTCGTTGCGGGGCACGACACACCCACCACAAGCCCGAACTGCACCTCGGGACCCGATACGAGATCGATTGCGGCGTCGCCGATCGGCGAGAAGTCGGCGGCGACCAGCGTCACCTCACCCGACACCGGCTGCCCGGCTGCGATGGTGAATGGCGCCGCGACGTATACCTGGCCGGAGATGAACAATGCGGGCCGGACGGCAACGTTTCCTCGATCGCCTTCCCGTCCTGTGGCGGCGACGACGAAGGCGAGGGTGTTGATCGGCCCCTCGGTGCACGGATCGTGGACGTGACCCTCCATCACGAGGCCGACCAGATGTGCGCCCACCCCTTCTGCGTCGATCGTCGTGGTCCGTCCCGTGAAGACGTGCGACGACTCGGGATACGTGGCGAGGACGATCTCGTCGAGCAATGGTCCACCACCAAGGGTGAACGCCCGCTCGGCAGGCGGCACCGCCGTACACGACGGCGCTTGCGTGACCTCTGCCTCCGCCTCGGGAGGGGCGGCGAACGCCACGGTGACGCTGACGCTGTCGTCCACGGGGGTCAGAGAGCCCTTGGTGGCGTGGGCGGAGACGGCGACGGTGGCGAGGCCCAGTGCGGGGCCGGTGCGGGTCACGGTGAACCGGCAGCCGCCTACGTCGACGTCGAACCATTCGCATCGGTCGGGATCGATCGTGACCGCGTCGCCGCTGCTGGCGGAGATGACCAGAGCCGACTCGCGAGCCTCACCTCCCGACATCCCCGCCGTGGCGTCGACGATCACCGTCTCCCCATCCACGCTTGTCACCACCGGCTCCTCGATCTCGACCCGGAAGTTGGTTTGGACATGCTGTTGCGCCGACGCCGCTGCGGCCGTGAGTGCCGCCACCACGATCGCGACCATCCTCACCGTCCGTCGCCGGTGAACAGGTCTCTCCCGTGGTCGCCCGATCGGAATCACCCCCAAGCCGACGCCGGCGGCACCGAACATGGCGTCGACCGGATCGAACGTTCCCCACCCCGCAAGCGGGCCATATACCTGCGACATCTCGATCGCCGTCACGGCGATCGTGGCGATCGTGGCGATCCAGAGGCGTCGAGCCCCGGGTGCGGCCCACGACGCACCGAGGACGAGCGCGGCCGCATACAGCCCGCTGGGAAGTGAACCGGTGAACCAGTGCGGGGCTGCGCCGATCGACGAGACGCCGACGAGCGGCACCGGGTCGCGGAAGACGAGATAGAAGGCACCGCCGAAACCCAGGAGGGCGAGTGCGGCTGCGCCCCGACGGACGTGCTCAGGTCGTGTCCCCGCCACAAACGAAGCGTAGCCACGCCGTCCGCCGAATCACCGGGGACCTCTACGAGAATCCGCCGACCCCCGAGCGCTCGCGACGTCCTCGGGCCACGTCTCCGCGCTCAGGGCCGGTGGCCACCTCTACCGATCGCCCCCGCTCGACCGCCTTCCTCCCAGTCTCGCGGCGAGGAGGGCGGCGCTGCGGAGCCCGGGCGTCTACCGGTTGACCCCCTCGTGGAGGCGGGCGACGGCTTCGAGCTCGGCGGCAACGTCGAACCTGGTGCGCTCTTCGGCAATCGCCGCCGCCATGCGCCGAGCCGCTTCGGCGTACGTACGGTCGGCGAGGAGGCGGTCCACCGCCCGGCCGATCTTCGCCGGTGAGGCAGTGGGGGAGAGCCGCACCCCTGCTCCGTGGTGGACGACCCGGGCTGCGATGTCGTTCTGGTCCCGTCCCATGGGGATGCACAGCAACGGGACACCGGCGGCGAGCGCTTTCAGCGTCGTGCCGTGCCCGCAGTGAGTGATCACCAGCGCGGCCCGTTCGAGGATGGGTGTGTGGGGTGCCGAGGCGATCACATGAACGTTGCGGCGTGCCGGCACCTCGGCCGGATCGAGCATCTGGCCCAGCGTGACCACCGCCTGCACGGGTCTCTGCGCCAAGGCCGCAACCACCCGGCGCAGCAGGGGGCCCTGGTTCTGGTAGGTGGAACTGAACGCCACCAAGACGACCGGATCCTCGTTGTCCTCGGGCCACGGCGGCGCCCACGATTCAGCCCACGACGGGTCGTCGAGGATGGGCCCGAAGTAGTGGGCCTTCGCCGGGACGGTTGGTGATGCAAAGTCGAAGGTGGGGCTGGTGAAGACGAGGATGCGGTCGGTGACGAGGACCTGGTCCCAGAACGCAGCGAGCGGCGCGAGGCCGTGGACGGCTCGCGCCGCGTTCAGCGTGGGGAGGGCCCGATCGAAGATCCGGTTGGCCAAGGCCAGCATGGCGGTGTTCCGGGTGCGGCCGAGCGCGGTCTTGGGTGGTGCGAAGCCCGGTCCGATGGCGGGCGCCCCCTTGGTGGGCAGCATCCAGATGCTGGGCATCATCGGGGCGGTCGGGAGCCGGGCTGCCTCGGCGGCGATGATGGCGCCGAAGATCATGAAGTCGGGCACCACCACGTCGGGTCGCACCGTTTCGATCGCCTCGGCGGCGTCGGCGGCGAACAGTGTCGCGGGCCCGGCTACGAATAGGTCGCGGACCCGGCGCAGCATGGCGAGCGGACTGCGGAGCTCCCAGTCCTTGATGATGTCCTGGTCCGGGTCGAGCGCTGTGCGATGCGGGGCCCGCTGCCACGCCGAGAACGTGCAGCCGGCGGCGAGGGCATCGTCTTCGACCGTCGGGTCGGCCAGGACATGGACCCGGTGCCCGCGATCGAGAAGCCGCCGAGCCACGCCGAGCTGGGGCGGAATCGTGCCGCCGCCCTCCCACATGGGGAACAGGAACTGAAGTTTGTGGGCCGTCATCGATCGCTCCCCTCATCGCTGGTAGTGGTGCAGATGACCCCGTCGACGAGGCGGCGGATGATCCGCTCCGTGACGGTGGCGGTGAGATCGAAGTCGCGGCGCAGCAGCTTCCACTGCATGACATCGGTGGCGGCGTACAGGGCCATGATCAGTCCTTCCCTATCCGGGGAGCCGGGGGCGGGCAGCCAGGGAGCGAAGACGTGCTCGATCCACCCGCGGTGTGCGGAGCGGCCCCGCTTGAGCAAGTGATCCATGGCGTCGACACGGCCCTCGAGCTCCAGGGTGCGGACGTTGGCGTCGCCCATCCGCTCGTACTGATCGACCAGCCTGGATATGGCTCCGTCCACGTCGCCCGGTTCGACCAGCGTCTCGGCTTCGCCTTCGGGCCCCTTCCACTCGGCGGCCGCCATCAGCAGCTCGTCCTTGGTGCCGAACTGCCGGTACACCGTCTGCCGCGACACGCCGGCCCGTTCGGCGACATCCGCCAGCGTCACCTCGTCGTAGTGGCGGGTGAGCCAGAGCTCCGTCATGGCCTCAAGGATCCGCTCTCGGGTCTGGTCGACGGCGTCCCGGCGGGCCCGCATCTCGTAGCGTCTCGTCGATTCGGTGTGTGCGGAAGAAGACGTTGCGTTCCTTTTCATATGACAAAGAGTTGCACGAATATATTGACGTGTCAAGCCGTATCACGAAAAAGTGCGAGGCGGTAGCGTTGGGACGTGAGCGCAATCCGACCCCCGGCGGTTGCGGGGAGCTTCTATCCCGCCGATGCGGGCCGCCTGGCCGGGGAGGTGCGGGCGTTGCTCGACGCCGCCACCCCGCCGGTCGTGGAGCTCGGCGTGCGGATGGTGATCGTGCCGCACGCCGGCTACGTGTACTCGGGGCCGGTGGCCGCCACCGCCTACGCGTTTCTCGAAGGGCGTGTGGGTGGGGATGTCCTGCTGCTCGGCCCTGCACACTTCGCCCGCTTCACCGGTCTGGCGATCTCGGATGCGGTTGCGTTCCGTACGCCGCTCGGCGACGTCGCAGTCAGCGATGGCTTACGCCAACGGTCGGGCGACGTGGCGTCGGTCCGCCCCCAACCCCACCTCCGCGAGCACAGTCTGGAGGTGCAACTGCCGTTCCTCCAGATCATTGCGCCCGAGAGCGCCTGCCTGCCCGTGCTCACCGGAGACGACGATCCCGAGACGGCGTCACAGATCATCGAGAGGGCCGTGGCGGATCCGGCGCTGACCGTCGTGGTGAGCACCGATCTCTCCCACTACCTGGACCACGACACCGCAACACGTCTGGACAAGGAGACGGCGCAGGCGATCGTGGCGCTGGACGAGGCCGGAGTGCCGTCGGGCAGCGCCTGCGGGCGAACCGCGGTGCGGGGGGCGATGCGGGCGGCGGCCCGGCTCGGATGGCGGTGTGCGCTGCTGGATCGGCGCACCTCGGGCGAGACCGCCGGCGACCCTGCCCGGGTCGTCGGCTACGGAGCGTTTGCGCTCGGAGCCGGGGGCTGACCACGCAGCCGGCTGCGCCTGATCCGCACAGGTCGGCGTCGTGATCCCCATCCACCCGGGCTTGCCTCGAAGACCCCGGCGCAGCGTTCTCCGCATGCGACGCAGTCACCGTCTTCGTCCAACCCCCAACCCCCGAGCTCGTAGCCGCGGCGGGCGATCAGCACGTGGCCGCATGCATGGCAGCACGTCGCTTGCGCCGCGGGGTCGAACACATTGCCGACATAGGCGTGGCGGACGCCGTTGTCGCGAGCGATCTGCCGGGCCCGGAGCAACGTCGCCGCCGGCGTTGGTGGCGGGTCGCGCAACTTGAAGTCGGGATGGAAGGCCGTGAAGTGGTGGGGCACCGATGGTCCGAGATGCTCCACCACCCAGCGGGTCATCGTATCGAGCTCGGTGTTCGAGTCGTTGCGATCCGGAATGAGGAGCGTCGTGATCTCCAACCAGACCTCGGTCTCGTGCCGCACGTACTCGAGCGTGTCGAGTACGGGTGCCAGGGACCCGGCGCAGACCCGGTGGTAGAACTCGTCGCTGAAGGCCTTGAGGTCGATGTTGACGGCGTCCATCACCGAGTAGAACTCGGCCCGAGGGGCGGGGTGGACATACCCGCTGGTCACCGCCACGGTGCGCACGCCCTCCTCGCGGCAGGCTGCAGCGACGTCGATGGCGTACTCGTGGAACACGATGGGGTCGTTGTAGGTGAAGGCGACACTGCGACAGCCGAGCTCCGCCGCGGTTCGAGCGATCTCCTGAGGAGATGCCGAATCGGCGAGCACGTCGTGGTCCCGCGCCTTGGAGATGTCCCAGTTCTGGCAGAAGCGACACGCCAGGTTGCACCCGGCAGTGCCAAAGGACAGCACCGACGTCCCCGGCAGGAAGTGGTTGAGCGGCTTCTTCTCGATGGGGTCGATGCAGAATCCGCTGGAGCGGCCATATGTGGTGAGCACGATCTCACCATCCTGGCTGGCCCGGACGTAACACAGCCCGCGCTGGCCCTCGCGCAGCTTGCACTCACGGGGACACAGGTCGCACTGCACCCGACCGTCGCCGAGGCCATGCCAGTACTTGGTTGCGGCCAAACCGGCGGTCATGCGGTAACTGTACGTGAGCCGCTTGATCGCCGGAGGACAGCTCGGCGCCGCCCTTCAGGCTGCGCGGAGAGCGCAGACCGTCGGTCGGCGAGGGTGATCGTCATCCGTGTGAGGGGGTCCTGTCGGTGATGATCTCGAACGCCGCCCGATTCTCTGTCGCGAGTTCCCTGGGAGCTTGTCCCTTGCGCTCGATGCGGACACGACACGACGCAAGCTTGCTGTTGTGACACGTCTTGACGCCCCCGGGCGGGTTCCGGTAGCTCAGGACCGCAAAGGTGGCGGCTTGTCCCTCGAATCGTGCCGAGATGCCGATGTCGCGGTCACGGGTTGCAGCCGACCACTCGTAGAAGCCGAATGAACCCTTCGCTCGAACACCCTGGTGTAGTGAGTTCAATGCATATTCGTGACCTCGATAACGGAGAACCGCCAGAGTCAGACGCGGGGTCCAGACCGGCCCCAGCTTGAGCTGTGCGGTGGCGCACTCGAGGAAAGCGTCGGGCTCGCCGTCGAAACCGGCGACCTGGCCCCACGCATAACGATCGGTGTGGCGCACGCCCCAGTTGTGGTTCTGACTGCCGATCCAGCCTTCGACGTCGTGCCGATCGTCGTCGATCGACAGCGCGCCGTCGAAGACGGCATTGGGCATCGCCACCAGAGCCTTGGCCTTGGGGAACCCTCCGTCGTACATCGTTTCGGGTAGCAGAAGCAACGGCGGCTCGTCACCGGCCCATCTGAGCGACCAACGCAGTTCTCGTCCGGCGGACCGGGCGCCTCCATCCACCTCGCCATCCCGCAACCACGAAGAACCGATCCGAAGGTCCAGCCCGGACCTCGAAAACGAGCACTCGCGCAACGGGTGGGCCTGGTAGACGGAGACCGATTCCGCTGCTTCGCCGTCGAACCATATTCCCCACAGTTCTCCTTGCGCCTGCCCGGGATCGCCCTTGGGCGCAAAGATCGTGTACCGGATCCAAAAGGCCAGCGGACGCTGGGGATGATTGGCACGGAGGAACCAACTCTCGTAGTGGCCACCTGTGGCGCCTTCTGGCATACGGAGTGCGTTCCATCGCTCCCGATCGACTCCCTTGCTCATCCAATCAGGGTACGCAGAGCGGCCACGCCATGGCCACGACCGACGTCCGTTGCGATCCGGCGGCAGCGGGACCGTCCGTATGCGTGTCGACTCGCCCCTCAGGTCGCAATGCGCGACACGTCGCCGGTCGATCGCATAGGGTGTCGATCAACCGGTGACGAGCGAGAGGAGACCGGCGTGGCGTCACACAAGATCGTGCATTGGGAGTTGATGGGGCCGGATGCAGCCGCCCTCAACAGCTTCTACAACGAGTTGTTCGGATGGAAGGGCGAAGAGGTGCCCGGATTCGGCGGGTACACCATGATCTCGGGCGACGACGCCGGCGTCGGCGGGGCCATCGGGGCGGGCAACGAGCACATGCCGGCGTACCAGACCGTCTACATCGAGGTCGAGTCGATCGACGAGCACCTCGGCAAAGTCGAGGCCGGCGGCGGCACCACCGCGATGCCGCGCACGGTCATCCCCGGGATGGTCACCTTCGCCATGTTCCACGATCCCGCGGGGAATCTGGTCGGCCTCGTCGAAGCGGAGACGCCACCCGCCGAGTGATCACGGTCCTCGTCCGAGGTCACAACGGAGAGGTCTGCAGGGGCCGGTCCCACCCGTCCGGGGATCACGACCAGGGTGTCACCGGCCGCTCCAACAACTCGCCGTCGACCTCGATGTCGACCCGCTCGTTGTAGAAGGCGATGAGATCCTTGATCTTCGGGTTCTCCGGTATGGGATCCGGGTAGCTCCACGCGACATTGCGGCCCGGCCGACCTCCATCGCCCAGCGACCAGAACCTGGCCACGCCCTTGTACGGGCAGCGGGTGACGAGATCCGACGGCTCGAGCAGGTCGAGGTTCACATCCTGCGGCGGCAGGTAGTAGCGCACGGGCAGCGTGGTCTCGAACAGAAGGTGGGGCCGATCCGATGCGGCCAGCGCCTCGCCTTCGAAGCGCACGACCACACGGCGAGTGGATGCGATGACATCCACCCTGTGTTGCGGGTCCCTGGCATGCTCGAAGACCTCCTCCGCCTCTTCGAACCAGGCATCCATCTGGTCCCAATCAAAGGTCAGATGATCGGCGAGCGCCGCAGTGGTGCCGGCCGGGTTCGAATAGGCCCATGCCGCGTACTCCCTGACCTCGTCACCAACCCTGGCGTGCCACCACGTGCGCTCCCCGATACTCCCGGCCCGAGTGAGGACATCGGTTGCGACGTCCTCGAACGGGAAGAAGTAGCCGGGGAGGAGAGGTTTGCCGGAACCGGGTCGAACCGGCTTGCCGTATGCCACGTGCAGCATGGCTCGCTTGGAGTCTGCGACGGTTCGTTCCCCCAGAACGGTGCGCACCCAGCGCGGTGAGGGCTCGACGCGAACCGGGGGAGCGAAGTCGGCCACGTCCGGGGTCCACGTCGCATCGTCGCCGATGACGCCTTCAGTGTCCACCGTGGCAAGCTACCAGGGTCGGCGTGGCCCGCGAGTCCATGATCCGGCACGATTTCCGTGATTTGGCGCGCCCGTCCCAGTTTCATCACGTTTGATGATGCGCCGCGGGCAGCCACGGGAATAAGTTCGACAGTGGTAGGGCAACGTTGGGAGTATGCCAATGTTTCGAGAAGTTCGGCACGAGCGTGCTCCGAGTCCGGGACGCATCACGCTTGGCATGGTGCTCATGGTGCTGGTGGCCATGTGGACCTTCGCTTCGCCAGGCTTTCAAGCGGGCGAGACGGCGGCAGAAGTCGTCATCGCCGAGATCCTGCATACGCCGGATGCTGTGGTGGACACGGCGAGCGAACGGCTCGATGTACGCAACCAGGGACCGGCACCGCTCGATCTCACGGCCGCCTGTGCGGCGTGCCGGGACGGTCAGGTTCCGATCGACTAGCGACGGACTGCACGAACGACCAGGAGAGGGAGCCGCCCGGCAGGTCTGGGCGGCTTTCCTCGATGAGCGTGTGGAACGATCGCTTGCTCATCGGTCTGATCCGGGTGGCGTTCCTCTGACGATCGAACCGACCAGGGACGCCAGTGTCGTGCGCAGGTGTTCGAGATCGCCGGAACCCACGACGTCCACCAGATCCTTCTCGATCGAAGCGAATGCCCGCATCGTCGCCTCGTGTGACTGCAGGCCCCTTTCTGCCCACGTGATCAGTTTGGCGCGGCCGTCGCTCGGATCGGCTTTGCGCACGAAATAGCCCCGCTCGACCAGGTCATCGACGAGTTCGCCCATCGCCTGCTTCGACATGCCAGCAGCTGCCGCCAGGTCGGTGAGACGAATCCCTTCTGCGGGCACGTTGATGAAGACGGCATTGTGGGCGCGGCGCACGTCATCGAAGCCCGCCTCGGCCATGAGCTCCAGATGTCGCGTCTCCCACCAGCGTTTGAGGACATCGAGCAGCGCGGGCAAGGGGATCGAGTCGGGGGAACCGCTCAGCATTCCCGCTGAAGCAGCCGTGATCA
This sequence comes from Acidimicrobiia bacterium, assembly GCA_965216945.1. GTDB lineage: Bacteria > Actinomycetota > Acidimicrobiia > Spongiisociales > UBA5794 > DATHZQ01. The sequence goes on from CBDCGU010000003.1 coordinate 3,548,073, forward strand.
ATGAATCGGTCATGGTGACTGCCGGATCATAGTGCACCTTGACGGACCAGTCAGGTAGCCGTATTATCTAGTCAGGAAACCAGACGAATGCGAGGAGAGGGGTGATGCACGGCGGTGTGAATGTTCGCTGGAACCGGCCGCCGCGGACGGCGGCTGGTCCAAGCCGCAGGCGCCAGTCTCGGGCGAGGCGGGGCCCGTCGCGCCTACGCATGAGGGTCGTTCTGGTCGTATTACACCGCACGTTGCCGTTTGGGGAGCTCTTCGTCCTCGGCCCACCGGCATCCGCATATCGGGCGATCGGCCGCACCGGTGCGGAGCGAGCCATGGAATCGGAACAGCGGCGGTGAAGGAGCTCGTGGTGGCCGATGAGGCGAAGTCGCCGACCGGGATGCGCCCGTGGTGGCCGGCCGTCGAGTCGACGGCGCGCTGGGTCCGGGTGCGTCTGGGTGACGTGGTGATTGCAGACAGCAGGAGAGCGCAGCTGCTCATCGAGTACGGGGCGCCACCGGCGTTGCCGACATATTTCTTCCCGTTGGACGACGTCGACACGGATGCGCTGGTGGATCGCAGCACACTCGACGATGGTTCGATCCGCTGGTCCGTGCAGGCGGGTGATCGACGGGTGATCGATGGGGCTTGGACGCACCCAGCGGCCGATGGGCGCTTGGCAGGCATCGCCGGGATGGTTTCGTTCACTTGGACCGATCAATTGCAGTGGCTGGAGGAAGAGGAAGTTCTGTTTGCGCATGCCCGAGATCCGCACAAGCGGGTGGACGTCGCGCCCAGCTCGCGCCACGTACGAGTGCTGGTCGCCGGCGTCGAGGTCGCCAACAGCCGTCGACCGTTGCTGCTGTTCGAGACCATGCTCCCGACTCGCTTCTACCTCCCGCCGGACGATGTGCAGATGGAGATGCTGGTACCGAGTGCCACCGTCACCCAATGCCCTTACAAGGGCACCGCCACCTACTGGTCCGTGACGGTGGACGGAGTCGTGCACGACGACCTGGCTTGGTCCTATCGGGATCCCGTCCCCGAGAACCCTCGGATCTGCGATCTGATTTGCTTCTACAACGAGTCTGTCGAGATGGTCGTCGATGGCGAGGCTCTGAGCCGTCCGGTGACTCCCTGGTCGTCCCCATAGCCGGGCACGCCGGCTTGCTCGACGTGCGCTTCTCAGGCGAACCGGCCGCAGGGCGGCACGAAGGCCGACCGTTCTTCAGGTCGGGCCCGATCACCGCCCCCTGAGACGGCGACCGGGCCGGCCGGAGCTGCTCGACATCTGCTCGCTGGGTACGACCTCACCCGCGACGAGTTGTACGGGCACCTCGAGAAGCGCAAGGCCCGGACCCAGTTCCTCGAGTTCTGCCGGTACCTCCGGTCCCTCTACCCCGCCGGAGGTGCGGATCGCCATCGTGAGCGACAACTTCACCCCGCACTTGTCAACCCGCCGTGACACCCGAGTGAGGTTCCCCCGGTTTCCCGGATTGTTTGGGTTGGGTGATCATGCCACGGCCTCGAGGGCGGTGTGGCGCTGTTCGTAGTCGATGGGTGATCGGCAGTCGAGGCTGCTGTGTCTGTTCCCGGTGTGGCACGAGGCTTCGACGACCGGCTGGCGCTGGCCGCGTCGGCTTTCATCGCTGGTTGATTCGCGGTGAGCTCGGGTCTAGGGTTCGATGCGAACGTACGTACGTTCGTCCGCCTGGTTTGCGTCCGATCGTGTTGCCTGGAGTGAGCTGTGATCATCGATTTCAGGGTGCGCCCGCCCTACAAGGGTTTCGTGAAGCTGCACCTCTACCGTCCGCGTCCGAGCACACCCGATCCCGTGGTGTCGAGTGGACTTCTCCTTGATCTTCCGCGATACCGCTCGTTCGAGGAGCGGTCCATGGAGGCCTTCGTCGAGGAGATGACCGATGCCGGCGTCGACGTGGCCGTTGTCATGGGACGTCAGGCGCCGAACCACTACGGATGGATCCCCAACGGCGACGTCGCTGGCCTAGTTGAGGACTACCCCGGACGATTCCAAGGGTTCGGCGGAGTGAACGGCGCCGTCGAGTCCGACGCCCTGCGCGAGATTGAGAAGTGCGTCGACTTCGGGTTTAAGGGAATATGTCTCGACAATGGCTGGAACGATCCGCCGATGTATGACGACGACGAACGGCTATATCCGCTGTACGAGAAAGCCGAGGTGGCTGGGCTGATCGTGTCCCTCACGAGCAGCATCTTCGTTGGCCCCGATCTGACATACTGCATGCCGGTTCATATCCAGAGGGTAGCTCGCCGCTTTCCTGCGCTCACGATCGTCGTGCCACATGGCGGATGGCCGTGGACTACTGAGATGTGTGCCGTGGCGTTTCAAAACCCTAATCTCTACCTCGTTCCCGACTTCTACGGTCATATTCCGAACATGCCGGGCAGTGAGCAGTACGTTAGATCGGCGAACTACTTCCTGAGCCACCGTCTCATGTACGCCAGTAGCTATCCGGTCCGACCTCTCGGGCAGAGTGTCGAGCAATTCAAGGCGCTCCCGTTCGAGTCCGATGAGATCAGGGCTCGCTGCCTTGGCGGAAACGCGGCACGGCTACTGGGCCTTGCCAGCTGAGGCATCCATTGGACGTTGGAATCAACCTGCCAAACGCAGGACCGAAAGCGACAAGGGCCAACATCGAAGCGGTCGCCGAGCGGGCCCAAGCGCTCGGGTTCGGGTCGTTGTGGGTTACGGACCATGTGATCCTGGCGGAGACCATCACTTCGCCCTATCCCTATCGCGACAACTACCTGTGGGACTACCCAACGGACGTGCTCTGGCTGGATCCCTTGATCTCGCTTGCCGTCGCCTCCAGTGTTGCCCCCAACCTCGCGGTTGGCACTTCCGTGCTCATCGGACCATTGCGCAACCCGGTGTTGGTGGCAAAACAAGTAGCCACTCTCGACTACCTGACCGGTGGTCGAGCGATTCTCGGGTTGGGAGCCGGTTGGAACGAGGAGGAGTTCGCCCTCGTCGGTGTGCCGTTTGCCGAACGAACGCGTCGGCTGCTTGAGATGGTCGGTGTCATGCGCGCCCTGTGGACCGGCGAGTCGATCGACTTCGAGGGCGAGTATTGGAGTCTTCGGGACGCCCGTATGTATCCCGTGCCGGTCAACCACAAGGTTCCGATCCTTTTCGGCGGTCATAGCGACGCTGCGTTACGGCGTGTAGCGAAGGTGGCTGACGGGTGGTTGCCGACGCAGCTCACTCTTGCGCAGCTTCAAGACGGAGTGGAGCGGCTGCGCCGCTATTGCGACGAAGCCGGGAGAGATCCCGATGAGATCACTGTCGTTGCCTGGCCGGGCAAGACGTATGAGTTGACGCCGGAGTCGCACGCAGCCCATGTTGAACTCGGTTTGGACGGCGTCATTGGCAGCACGCTCATCAGCGATCCAAGCGTCGACATGTTGATGGACACGATGGAGGAGTGGGCTGAGATTTGTGGGTTGGAGTCGATCGGGTGAGCTCTTCGGTGAAGATGCGGTCGTGAACGAACGTTCGCTCTCTTCCCATGGGCGATGGGCGCTCCGCGGCGGCGGTGTCAGTGTGCGCCCGTCGAGATGATGGAAGTCGGCATCCGCGTACCCGGTTCGGAATCGGTCGACGAGGTCGCCTCGTTCGTGGCGGAGCTGGAGGGTCGTGGGTTCTCTTCGGCGTGGGTCCCCGATTCGCAGCTGCTCTGGCGCGACGTGTGGATCACACTGGCCGCAGCAGCCCAATCAACGCAGCGGATCGCCCTGGGGACCGCCGTTGCCAACCCGGTGACTCGGCACGGATCTGTTACGGCCACGGCGGCGAGGACCGTGGACGAACTGGCCGGCGGACGCATCCAAGTCGGGATCGGCCTTGGGGGAACGGCCACCTCTTCTGTGGGACTCGATCCGGCAACGGTGCGCACGTTCGAAGGATTCGTCAACGGCCTTCGCACCTTCCTGAGCCAGCAGCTCGCGCTCGATGCAATCGAGAGCGACACCACCCAGCGGTCCCGGATCCCGCTCCTTGTCGGTGCGTCGCGCCCGAGGATGATCCGACTGGCCGGTCGAGTGGCGGACGGTCTCATCTACCCAGGGCCGTTTACGGAGGAAGCCGTGAGGGGCGCGCTACGTCTTGCGCGTGAAGCTGCAAGGCAAGCCGGTCGCAACCCGTCGCGTCTGAAGTGTGTGCTCGCACCACTGACCCATGTGGGCGACGAGCCGCTCGGCGAGTTGGCCGATCTTGGTCCCCACGTGCTCCAATCGATTGCCAAGGATGCAGATCATGCCTCAAATGCTCACGCCGCCGCCATCGGTCATCGGACGTTCCCCGATTTGAGTCACGCCGTCGATTGGGACCACGCCGTGCTAGCTGCCACCGACGTGGATCAGGCCACGATTGCGACGTACGCCGATGAGATGTGTCTCATCGGCACTCCGCGTGACGTGGCGCGACGGATCGAGGCCTTCGGATCGTGGGGCGTCGACGGCGTCATCCTCCGCGGTCTCCACCCGCATCGGCTGCCTCGCGAGCTCAGCTGCACGGTCGCAACCGACGTTCTGCCACGGATCGGCACCGATGACATCGTGCCGTCCGGCCATGAGCTCGCCGAGGAGAAACCGAAGGCGGCACGGTGAAGCCCGCACCGTTCTCCTACCACGCCCCGACCGACCTGGATGAGGCGATCGCGACTCTCGTCGAAGAAGGCGCCGCCGCCAAGCTTCTGGCCGGCGGCCAGAGCCTCGGACCTCTGCTCAATCTGCGGCTGGCGAGCCCATCGACCCTCGTCGATCTCAATCGGATCCCTGATCTCTCCACAATGACGGTTGACGAGAAGGACTGGATCCGGATCGGTGCCATGACCCGTCAGCGGAACCTCGAACGTTCGGAAATGGTGGCGACTCTGTCGCCGCTGTGGACAGAGGCGGTCCGGCACGTCGGCCACGCTTCAGTGCGCAATCGAGGCACCGTCGGCGGCAGCCTGTGTCACGCAGATCCCAATGCGGAGTTGCCCGCAGTTGCCCTGATAACCGGAGCTCGCATGGTCTTACGAGGGCCCGACGGCGATCGAACTGTCGATGCGGACGACTTCTTCGTCACGTATCTCACAACCGCTGCTGCTCCCGATGAGGTACTGCGTGAGATCCGGATCCCCCCGAGCCCGCGCCGCTCCGGCTCTGCATGGGTCGAGTTCTCCGTTCGGCACGGTGACTTTCCAATCGTTGGTGTTGCGGTCGCGCTCGACGCTGACGCAAGCGGTGAGATCATTTCGGCCCGCGCTGTTCTTGCAGGCGTCGCGGGCAGGCCGGTCACCGCGAGTCCCGCCATCCTCGCTGGGCTTTGCGGCCAGGGTGTCGGGCATATCGCGACCGATGTCGCGGCAGAGGTCGCCGGAGCGATTGGCGACGAAACCGAGCCAAACCCGGATCTCATCGCCGGGCCCGACTACAAGCGCCGGCTCGTCCGCCATCTGAGTGTCGTCGCGATCAAGACGGCCGAATCGAGAGTTGCAACTGATGAGTGACCCCACCGCGAACATCGTGGCCACCATCAACGGTCGCACCCACAGTGCAAGCGTGGAGCCCAGACTGACGCTGGCCGACTTCTTGAGGGAGCGTCTGGGTCTCACGGGAACGCACCTCGGATGCGAGCACGGGGTCTGCGGTGCCTGCACCGTGCTCGTCGACGGGTCTGCGATCCGCAGCTGCATTCTGTTTGCGGTCCAAGTCGATGGTTGCGTCGTGGAGACGGTCGAAGGTCTCGATGACGGCGGTCGGCTCAGCCCGATCCAAGAGGCCTTCAAGACGAACCAAGGGTTTCAGTGTGGCTTCTGCACCCCGGGCATCATCATGATGGCGACCGAGTTGTTACGCGAGGGCGGACCTTTGACGAGGGAGCAGGTTCGTCAGGAGATGAGCGGGAACCTCTGCCGGTGCACGGGCTACCAAGGCGTGATCGATGCAATCGTGGCTGCTGCTGCCGCGAGAGACATCACACCATCGCGTGATTCTGAGACTGCATCATGATTCGGGAGCCGGTCTTCGGGTCGCCGATCGATCGCATCGATGCGGACCGTATGCTCTCCGGACGCGGCGAGTTCGTCGCCGACGTGATGCGGCCAGACATGCTGCACGCCGTATTCGTGCGCAGCCCGCTGGCGCATGCCACCGTCGGTACGATCGACATCCAGTCCGCCGCGGCGCTCCCCGGGGTGGTGGCCGTTCTAACCGCAGATGACTTTCCGGCGACGGCCCTGTCGAGCGGTGCGCGCCGTGAGGGTCTGCAGGAAACGCCGCAACCGATCCTCGCCAGAGATCGTGTCAGGTTCGTAGGTGAGGCGGTCGCGATCGTCGTTGCGGAGAACCGTTACGTCGCCGAGGATGCGTCGAGGCTCGTGGTAGCCGATTACGAAGCGTTGCCCGTGTCGATCGATCCCATGGCTCGAAGCCGTGACGACCACGAGCCGCTGTGGCCGCACCTCGATGACGACGTGGTGTTCCGGGAGGACGCAGTCTTTGGCGACCCCAGCGCTGCGTTTGCGTCCGCCGCCCACGTCGCGTCGGCCACGCTGGACATGAGCCATGTGAGCGCGGCGCCGATTGAGACGCGAGGGTGCGTGGCTGAGTACGACCCGGCAACGACCACACTCACATTTTGGAGTTCGACCCAGGCTCCACACCGGCTTCGCAACAGTCTCTCCGGCCTCACGGGACTAGCCGAGCACCGCATCAACGTGAAAATGCACGATGTGGGAGGTGCGTTCGGCTCGAAGATCCCGCTTTCGCCGGAGGAGGTGGTGGTCGCCTTGACATCGCTGCGGCTCCATCGACCCGTCAAGTGGATCGAAGACAGAAGAGAGAGCCTGGTTGCCGCGCCACACGCCCGCGGCACTTCGGCGGACGTTCAGCTTGCCCTGGGACCGCGTGGTGAGCTGCTCGGCGCCAAGGCGCGGTTCGTGGGTGATGCGGGTGCATACTCCTACAACAGTGGGAGTGCCCTCGTCGAGGCGTTCATCGCCGCTCGACGCTTTCCCGCGTGCTACCGCCTCGAGCACTACTCGTACACGGTCGAGGTCATTCTCACCAACAAGTCCCCGATCGCCCCGTTCCGAGGCGTCGGCGACGTGTGTGCGACGACGATTCGTGAGCTTGGGCTCGACGCCGCGGCGCGTGAGGTTGGTGTCGATCGGGTAGCCATCCGCCGGCGAAACCTCGTTACGTCCGAAGAACTGCCGTACACGTCGTGCACCGGGTTCGTACTCGACAGCGGCAGTTTCCTGGAGGCGTTCGACAAGCTCGTCGACATCGTCGGCTATGACCGGTGTGTCGCTGATCATGGCGAGGAGAGCAAGGTAGGACGCACCCTCGGGGTCGGCCTGAGCGTCTTCATCGAGGCCTCCGGCGACGGAGCCGAGCGCGGTCGACATCTCTGGGGCCGTCCGACGACCGTCATGGAGACAGCTCGAGTGGCGCTCAATGCGTCGGGTACAGCAACGGTGTCCTTCGGTACGACGTCGCAAGGTCAGGGTATCGAGACGGCGATGTGTCAGATCGCGGCGGATGTTCTTGGTCTCTCGATCGATGACGTCGATGTCGTGTTGTCGGACACCGCCACCAGCCCGGTGAGCACCGGTGGGACGCGCGCGAGCAGGGTCGCAGTTGTCACGGGAGGCGCCGTGGGACGAGCCGCCGAAGCGGTGCGCGAGCAGATTCTCCGCGCCGCGTCCCATCTGTACGAGGTGGCGGTGGGCGATCTCGAGGTCATCGGCCGGGAGCTGATGGTCGTCGGGGCTCCGTCGACGGCCACCCCCATGAAGGTCGTCATCGCCGACGCATTCCGATCTCCGCTTGTGCGGGAACGCGAGCCGGACCTCACATTCTCCGCTACTCGGGCGTACGACATGGGATCGACGTTCGGCAACGGCGCTATCGGCTGTGTCGTCGAAGTTGATACCGACACCGGACGGATCATCCCAAAGAGGGTTGTCGTCGTTGACGATTGCGGCACGGTGATCAACCCCGCCAGCGTCGACGGTCAGGTGCGAGGCGGCGTTGTGCAGGGGATTGGATCAGCTCTGTACGAGCGGGTTCATTATGACGAGAACGGCCAGATCATGACGGCGACTCTCTTCGATTACCTCCTGCCGGTGGCTGCCGATGTGCCCGACATCGACGTATATCACGTCTCATCTCCATCTCCGAACACCTGGCGTGGGATCAAGGGAGCAGGTGAGGGTGGGAGCATTGGGACGCCAGCGGCGGTGCTTGCGGCCGTAGCAGATGCATTGGCGCCGCTCGGTGTGGACATCGCGAACATGCCGTTGCTGCCTGAGCTGGTGAGCTCGCTGGTCGAGGCCAAGCTCACGGACACATGAGCCCGGAGGCTTCGTTGCCAGGATCAGACCCCTTGCCCGGGAGTCCCCTTGAAGTCTCCGGCGAGTGTGCCGCGCGTGCGGGAACGACTGAGGATCAATCGCATCACCACGTATACGACTCCCATCAGCCCGACAAGGATGATCGCGAGCGCTGAGCTAGGGCCGGTCAAGCCCTCACCCCACAGGAAGAAGACTCGTTGCGAAAGCGTGGATGTCGCGGACGTTCCCGTGCCGAGGAACAGCGGTGTGAGAAGGTCCCTCATGCTGGCCATCCAGAGCAGGAGGAACGTGGCGATCGCGACTGGCTTGATGGCAGGTAGTGTGACAGACCTGAGCACGTCGAACGTGCCCGCACCACAGGTCCGTGCCGCGTCCTCGAGATCGGGATGGAGTTGATCGAGCCCGTCACGCAGGTGCTGGATGCCCAGGGGCAGGAAACGGGCGAGCTGAGCCAGGATGATGATCCACATCGTGCCGTAAAGGATGACGGGCGACCTCAACCAGGCCCAGGCCACACCGATCACGAAGGCAACGGCGGGCACAGCCGCCATGAACGTCCCACCGAATGTGAGACTCTCCTTCACGAATCCACGGCCGCGAAGGTCGGTCCAGGCGATGACCAGGCTGAGGGCGATCCCCACGACCGACATGAAGACCGCGGCCTGCAGCGTGTTGACGAGAATTTCCCGGAACACGTCGCCGGTGAAGTGGTCGAGGTAATGGTCGAGGCCAAGATTCGACAGTGAAAAACCCTGGTAGATGCTCTTTCGGATCGAGAGCGAGAAGATCACCCCGTAGGGCAGGAACAGGGCCAAGGTCACGACGATGACGTTGAATGCCGCGAACACATGGCGGATCGGTCCTACCTTCATCCGAACGGACCGATGGCCCTTGCCTCCGATCACGTGGTAACGGCCGGCACCTCCCCGACGGGCAAGTCGCAGCCCAAGCCATGCGAGGACACCCGCGGTCAGGGCGAAGAAGACACCAATCGCGGCAGCGAGCGCCAAATCGGGCGGGGGAGTATTGATCAGGCGGTAGAGATAGGTGGCAAAGACGTAGACCTTTCCCGGCGTGCCGAGAATGGCTGGAATGGTGAAGAATCCCCACATGATGATGATCGAGAAGATTCCTCCGGTGATCATGGCCGGCTTCACGAGCGGGAGCGTCACGGTTCGAAGGACCCTCATCGGTGAGAGCCCCGATGCGAGCGCTGCTTCCTCGTACGAGCTGTCCATGCTCTCGAGAGCTGAGCTGATCGTCAGGTAGAGATATGGGTAGAGAAACAGAGACGCCACGAATATCATCGTGATCATCGAAAAGGCGTTGAAAGGCTTGATGCCAAAGAGGTTGTCCATCACCGAGTTTGCGATGCCAGCATTGGGTGACAGGAGCCAGGCGTACGACATTGCCATGATCCACGGTGGGTTGACGAAAGCGATCACGCTCGAGATCCTGATGAATCGGCTAAATGGTGTGTTGAGGCGTGTCGTTGATAGCGCAGATATCACCGCCATCGCAAAACCCAGGACCAGTGCGAAGAACGCAAAGATGACCGAGTTCTTGACGGCCTCGATCGGCCCGAAGCTCGAGAGGAGTTCGCCGTACTTGGCAAGGGAAGGCTGCACTCCCGTCCCACCGAGACTCCCGAGGAACAGCCAGACCATTGGGTAGATGTTCAGAATGAGCAGCAGGATCCCCGCCACGGCAACCATCGTGCCCTGCTGGGTATCCCGGACTCCGAGGAGTCGAAGCAGTCGTCCCTTCGGTTTCGATGGGGCCGGTCCGAGGAGTTCCGGTTCCGTCGGAGCCGTGAGATCTGTCATGGCTTGCTGCTTGCGTTTGCGTGCCGCGAAGGGGCTACCTCTTCGGATGTTCCGTGGAGCAATGAGAGATGCGGGGTTCTGAACCCAACATGAACGGTTGCGCCGGCTCGCCAGTCCTCGATGCCGGGAACGAGCGCGCGTATGGTGAGATCGCGGATCTCGACGAGGCAATCGAGCACGGAACCCAAGTACGTCACTCGGCTGAGCGTTCCGCGGATGGTCTCCGCACCCTCCTCATGCTCGAGGCGAACGGCGCCCGGTCTGACCGCAACCCAGACCTGTTCACCGACGTCGGCCTCGTCCTCCACCCGGACGCCGTGATCCCAACCTTCGACCTGCACGACGACGTGATCGGCTTCAATGCGAACCACTTGCCCGCTGAGAAGATTCGAGACGCCGAGGAAGTCGGCGACGAACGGGTGCTTCGGGTTGTGATAGACATCGCGGGGGTCTCCCTGCCGAAGGATCTCACCCTCTTTGAGGACGAGGATGTCGTCGGACAATGCCATTGCCTCGGCTTGGTCGTGTGTGACGTAGATCGTCGTCAGGCCGTACCGTTGCTGAACCTCTCGAACCTCAAAGCGCATGCTTTCGCGCAGCTTCGCATCGAGATTCGCCAGTGGCTCGTCGAGAAGGAGCACTCTCGGTCGATAAACGAGCGAGCGGGCGAGGACAACGCGCTGCTGCTGACCGCCGCTGAGCTCCGACGGATAGCGGTTCTCATAGCCCTCCATTCCGACGCTGGTGAGCACCTCTCGGACCTTCGTTCTGACCTGGTCCTTGCCAGCAGAGTTCCCTTCGCCCTTGCCAGTGAGCTTGAGCGGAAGCGCAACGTTCTGGAACACGGAGAGATGTGGCCATATCGCATATGACTGGAACACCATGCCGATCGTTCGCTTGTCGACGGGCACGTTGATACTCGCGGTGCTGTCGAAGACGACCTCGTCACCGAGCTTTATTCGCCCCGACGTCGGCTGCTCAAGGCCGGCGATGCACCTGAGGATCGTGCTCTTGCCACATCCAGACGGACCGAGGAGGGTCAGCACCTGACCCTCCTCGACCGTGAATGAGACATCTCCGACCGCAGTGACGTCGGCACCGAACTGTTTGACGAGGTTCCGAACCTCTACGCGAGCCATGTCGGCACCTCTTCACCAAACCTCTGCGCTTGGTGACATCGTTGAACGCCGTCGCTTCCCGGCCTTCGATCAGCCAGCGAGTGACCTCCACAGGTCGACGATCCGGTCCCTCGTTTCCATGAGTGTCTGAATCGGGATGTCCGTCGGGTTGAGTGGGGTCAGATCCGGGAAGCCCTCAGGTGGTGTGACGTCCTGCACGACCGGGTTGATCCTGAGCTGGTCCGCAGCTCGCTGCTGGTGCTCCACGGACAGGAGGAAGTTGACGAAGAGTCGCGCGGCATTGGGATGCGGAGCATCCGTCGGAATGACTGCGACGTACGTCGAGTTCAGCACCCCTTCCGGCCAATGGAAACCGAGCGGTGCACCAGCCTCCAACTGAGCTGCTGGAGCCGTTTGGCTGATGACAGCCACCTCCCGCTCACCCCTCGCCACGAAGTCGGCGGCTTCCACCTCACGCTCTGTCTCGAGGAGGTCTTGGTTTGCGAACGCCTCGACCCATTCTTGACCGAACGCTTGCTCGGCCGCATAGATGAAGGCCGCAGCTGCGAAGGAGTTCTCCGGCGTGCCGAACGCCAGCTTCCCCGTCCATCGCGGGTCGGTCAAGCCCTCGTACGAGGTTGGGAGCTCCGACGGATCAACGAGATCTGTGTTGTACACGAGTGGGTATGCCGACGAGACGATCGTATGGAACTTCGGATCGTCGACCGTGTAGATGTCGAGCAGGTTGGCGTCGTTGACAGTCTCGTAGTCCGCCAGCAAGTCCAGCGGTGCGCCCTCTGCGATGGCGCGCCCAATCTGCATGACGTCGACGAGGTTCTGGCCCGCTTCAACCTCGGTTAGCCAGGACTGGAGCGTTGGTGGCGAGCCGCCCTTTCGGGAGTAGTCCACCGTGATGCCGTACTTCTCTTCGAACTCCTTGAAGAGCTCCGCCTCCACGGACTCAGGGAACACGCTACGTACGGATATCGATCCTTCGGCTTGTGCCGCGGCGATCAGGTCAGCCATGGGGTCAGCAGGGGCCGCAGTGGTTGTTGCCCCTTCTGTCGTTGTTGCGCCCGCATCATCGGCCGCGGGCGCAGTGGTTGTTGCCCCTTCTGTCGTTGTTGCGCCCCCCTCAGTCGTCGAACTGTCATCGTCTCCGCATGCGGTGGCGATGAGCAAGATCGCTGCCGCTGCTGCTACTAGACGGCGTGCTCTCATGAGCCTCTCCCTCTTTTCGCTGGACGACCCTTGCTGGTCTCAGCTTCAGGACTCGGACGCTGAACCAACGTTGCCCTCACGTCGCGAGAACGTACGCTCGTTCGTCGGAATCGTTCCTGAGGATAGCTGGCCCAGTCGCGTGATTTCAATCGGATTCTTCGCAGGGCCGACAATCGGCATATGAGCCCTCTCCGCAAGCCACTGCGGATGGACCACCTGCCAGGCCGCTCGGGGACTCGGGCCTCGGTTCTTTCTGCGCCTCCGTCGACGAACGACCGCTCGACGACCGGGGCCCAATAGGATCATGGCGCTACCACCCACCCGGGCGCCGACGCCACCCTATGTGAGCCAGCCCCCGTCCACGGCCAGCACGTGGCCGGTCACGTAGGAAGCTGCATCCGAGCACAAGAACGAAACGGCTGAGGCCACATCGTTGACGGTTCCGAGTTGGCCGAGCGGAATCCACTCGTGGATCGATTGCTCGACCGCTTGAACGCTCTCTGCGGCCGCCCACATCGCCTCTGTCGAGATCGTCCCCGGTGCGACGGCATTTACCCGGATGCCCAATGGGGCGAGTTCGCGAGCCGCCGTGATGGTCAGCATCCGCACGGCTCCCTTCGACGTGTCGTACACGCTGTTTGGGACCGTGGACGCTCGGAAGCCGGAAGTCGAGGATATGTTGACAATCGATGGCTCGTCGCCGGCGGACATCACTGACGCTGCGGCTTGGATGCCGAAGAAGACACCACGGACGTTGACGTCCATGACCCGGTCGTACTCCTCAGGAGTCACGTCGGTGATTCGCTTTCGCAACCTGAGGCCCGCGTTGTTGACGTACAGCCTCAGCGGCCGCTGCGACGAGACCTCCTCGCAGAGCTCGTGAATGGCCGCCGCATCGGTCACGTCCAATTCTGCGAAGTCGGCCTCGAGGCCCCGAGCGCACAGGGCCGATGCACGTTGCGCTGCCTCCTCGGCGCTCACATCGCCGAGAGTGACCGCATAGCCATCGACTGCGAGACGTTCGGCGATTCCAAAGCCGATACCGCGTGCAGCCCCGGTGACGATGGCGGCACCTGCGGACCTGGTCATAGTCTTCCGTTTCTGATCGGGCGGTTGGGGGTGGAAGAAGCAAGAAGGTGGCGGCCAGTCCGGGCACTGTAGCGCAGCGCAGTCCACGGCCGAAGGCCCGGCGGCAGTACGAAGGGGCTGATGCCCCGTACCCCCTCGTCGGTTGTGAGTGCGGCGTGTTGACTTGACGGCGCTCGGCAATATTGGCGATGCTCGATGCCGTCGGCCACTTGCGACGAGAAGATCGGACCCTGACATGGAACGGACAGCGACATCGGACGGTGGAGAGCTGAGTCGATGTCAACGACTCATCGGAACGCGTTGCTTCGTGACCGGGGCAGCATCCGGTATCGGTCTCGGCGTCGCTCGCCGCTTTGCGCAGGAGGGTGCATTGACAACCCTTGCAGACATCGATGCGACAGGGGTTGTCGATGCGGCGCTTGCGGTTGCCGAGTTCGGCGAGACGTATTCAGTGGTCGTGGACGTCGCCTCCAAGCCGTCCGTGCTTGCGGCGATGGCCGAAAGCGTTGAGCAGATGGGGGGAGTCGACGTTGTCGTCAATTGCGCCGGCATTGAGAGTCACCACACTCCTTACGACCTGCCCGTGGAAGAGTGGGACCGAGTATTTGCAGTGAATGCACGGGGAACGTTTTTGGTCGCACAAGCGGGCGCTCGGCAGATGCGAGAGCAGGGGACAGGCGGGTGCATCATCAACATCTCGTCGGTTCAGGCCGAGGTTGCCACTGGGGAGATTGCCCACTACGCGGCCTCGAAGGGTGCCGTTCGTCAGCTCACCAAGGCCCTCGCCGTGGGTTTCGCCCGAGACGGGATCCGTGTGAACGCAATTGGTCCAGGTCCTGTGGCGACTGGCATGTCGAGTTGGCTCCACGATTCGGCACAACGCGCACGAATCCTCGGACGACTGCTCAGCGAGCGTCCCGGTACTCCCGACGACATCGCGGCAGCTGCAGCGTACTTGGCTTCCGACGATGCCGGATTCGTGACTGGTACGACGCTATACGTCGACGGTGGTGTCTTGGCGGTCAGATGAGCGGAGGCTGGCTGCCGGCTCACACGTCGAGGCGTGAACGTAGCTGCAACATTGCTGCCGCTGCCCCTTCGAGATCGTCGACGTGGAAGCCTTCGGCAAGATCAGGGTCGAGCGCGGCGAGGGCTTCTCTCACGGATCCGTTGTAGACAACCCGACCCTCTTTCGTGACTTGGGTGCCGTGTTCGTTCTCAAACTGGGAGTTCCAGGCGACGGCAGCGTCCTCGTCCAGGCCTGGGGGGAGATCGAGCGACAGCTCCCCCTTGTCGATCCTGATCGGATAGCCGCCAGGGAGTCCGGCCGGTCCGGGGACGTGGTCGAAGTGGTCGCTACCTCGAGCCAGCGCCACGATCAAAGGCACTGTTACGAGAGCTGCTACGAGGTTGTGGGGCTCGATACGGCCCAGCTCTGCCTTGCGGAATTGGTCGTACACATCGTCGACCTCGCGGCCATCGATCCATACTCGCGGGGGCTGGCCTTCTCGATCGGCGGCGGGCTCCTGCCATGTGGCCGATTGTCTATGGTGCGCCAGCATTTGAAGCTTCGTCCGTGCAGGGAGTGTTTCCCTGAACGCGGCAGCAAGGATCTGGATGTTGCCAACACCACACGTGACCGGAAGGCGCTTCGCAGCCAGGATTTGGTTGACAACGTCCGGGAAGGAACAGTTGACGTAGGGCGGCACGTCGTCCAAGAGCAACAACGCTTGACCGATCCGAGCGGCCAGGAGTGCCTGTAGAGGCGAAGCAACCGTGAGACCGGTCTCTCTGAGAAAGGTCGACCATTGCGAATCGCGGGTCAGCGACATCAGGGGAGGTTGCACTGTCGCCGCATTCACGACCAAGCGGGGGCCGAGCGATTGGATGGTCTCTGCAATCGTCGACGGACTCGACCAGTCGATCAGAACCGGGGAGAAGCGGACCTCGCAACCTGCGGCGATCGACCGTACGTTTCCCGTATACGTCAGGTCCGTCAGTGTCTCACTATGGCGCCCTCCAACGGCGACTCGCAGCGGGCCATCAGGGACGAGCGCCAGATCGTGCACGATCTGCGTCGCATAGAGCCCGCTACCCGCCAGAAACACGTCACATGATGTCATTGGTCACTCCTCCCGATCCTGTGAGCCGAACAGCCCGACGAGACTGCTGGGGCTATCACACTCCTATTCATGGCACCAACAGGCGAACACCGGCAAGCGTTACGACGGAAGCCAGCAAGATCCTGAAGAGGCTGGGGCTCATCTTGCCGAGCAACCGCTTTGCGTACGAGGTCGCGATCAGAATTGCGACCGATAACAAGGCAATCGCCGGTATGAATTCGGCAACCAGAAGGCCCGACGCCGAGTAGACAGCGGTCTTGGCGAGTACTGTCGTGACAGCCATCAGTGCCATCGTCGAGACGAACCGTTCCTTCTCGAGACCGCGACGCGTCAAGAAGGGCGCGATGATGGGGCCTGAACCACCGACCGTTGCGGCAACGAATCCTGAGACTGCTCCGACCGCTGAGAATGGGCGATGGCTCATCGCCTGCCGTGATGTAGCTCGGTGCCATCTCGCACCGGCCACGATCACGCTGCCGAGGAGGAATGTGCCCATGGCAACCTCGAGGGCACGCTGCGGTATCTGCGTCAGCAGCAGGCCACCGACGACGACGCTCGGGATCATCCCCATGGCAAACCAACCCACCGCCTTGCCATCCACGTCGCGTCGGAACAACCACGACCTGAGGAGGCTTCCGACCAACAAGACAGGCGCAGTCACCACGACCACCGTTTGTGGCGGCAGGAAGGCCGACAGGACGGCGATCATCAGCAGTCCCCCTCCGAGGCCGACGATGCCATCGAGTGCGCCGGCTCCCAGGCCGATGAGCAGCAACAGAAGCACGGCCACCGGAGTGCTCATGCCATCGAGAGGCGTCACTTCGATCGATGCTTCGGGAGGCGGCGAGGGTAGTTGCGATGGTCGAGCGGCTCCGAGTTGAGCATCACCGTCGTCTCGGTGGGCACTTCGGCGGTCGCAAGGGCCCGCGCATGACACCCGGCCTCGGCAGTCTGGATCAAGGCTGCCACTTCCGAAGGGTCATCTGGAGATTCGACATGTAGCTCGATGCGGACGCCACGACACTCCGAGTTCAGGGTTCCGGCAAGTACCGACCCGCTGGTGGCCCAATCGATCTCGACCGAGCAGCGTGCGGACTCCACCGTGACCTTCATGAGTTCCGCATATCTGAGCACCATGCTGGCCAGGCACATCCCCACGCCGGCCGCGACGTAGTGCAACGGATACGGGTGGGCGTCCCCGCCGCCGGCATCTACCGGTTCGTCCGCGAGGAAGGTGTGGTCCCCAACCGTCGCCTTCATGACGAGGCCGGCGATATGCGAGACACTGACCTGTACGCCGACCGATCGTCGTGGTGCGTATCGGGAACACTCACCTGCTGCGGTCACGATGCGACGGGCCTCACGCACCCAATCTCGAGTCCGCTTCCCGCAGAACCTCGCACACCTGATCGTGGTCACCCGTTGCCCAATCGGTGTCAACGACGACCTCGGTGAGGCCGGTCGCCACGAGATCGGCCCATTGCTCGGCGATCGCATCAGCGCGGCCCTGGGACCGGCTCAAACGTAGCGCAAAACGCAGCGTGGCCGGGTCGCGGCCGACCGATTCGGCTTCGTGTTTCATCTGCTCGAAACCCTCGCGCAGCTCCTCGAGATAGAGCTGATCGGCGCGACGAACCGGGTTCCAGGCGCCGTTGGGTATTCGGCCCGCACGGCGGATCGCGTACTTGCTGTTTCCTCCGATGAACACGGGGATCTCGTGCAGGGGTGTCGGGTAGGCGAGGGCACCCTCTCCCAAGCTGTAATGCTTGCCATTGAAGGGCGACGTGTGCCCCTTCCAGCATTCCTGCATCAGGGCGATTCCCTCGTCCAGCAGCTTGCCACGTTCCTCGAACGGCACGCCGAGAAACTCGAACTCCTGTGCGAGCCACCCTGCGCCGACGCCGAAGCCTTCGACCCTCCCGTTCGACAGATGGTCGATGGAGGCAACCTGTTTGGCGACCACGATGGGGTGCCGGTAGGGGAGCACGAGGACCGTTATGCCGAGTTCGACTCGATCCGTCACGGCAGCCATGGCCGCGAGGGTCGTCATGGCGTCGTGCCACGGGTTGAGCGTGTAGGCGGAGTCGGCCTCCTTTCCCCAGAACCCGCCCTCGACGAACCGGTCTCTCCTGGGTGTGGTGATCTTCGTCGGAAGCACGACATGGTCGCGGCACCACATGGAATCGAACCCGGCCTGCTCGAGGATTCGGGCCATTGTCGTGATACCGATCTCCTCCGGAAGCGGCCCGCTGTTGGGCAGCATCACTCCAATCTTGGTCGGCATGTGCCTCTTCTCCCTAGTCGTTGCGTCGGTCGGCTTGCTGATGTTCTTGGGTCCTGTTTCCCACGATCGGTCGCTCGACGAGTGGTCGCTCCGCGAGTCGCAAGCGAAAGGCGACATCGGCCGGAGGCCAACACTCGATCATCGTGCACGCCTGGAACATGACGGTTCCCTGAATCGTCACGTCCCCACCTCCTGGCTCGCCGGAAAACGTCAGTGGTTGGTAGCCACGCACCATCCTCTGGTAGCCGACGTAGGACCCGTCCCCGTCGCTCATCACGATCGGCGACGCCGGTGGCCACTCCGTTGCCCCGATCTCCACGCCGGGTATCGGATCAATGCGCACGACGAGTGGTTGGCATCCCTCGGGCACGGGGGAGGCGTAGATGTGAACATCGTCCGAGAGTTCGATGTCGTAGATGAGCCAGATCCGCTGGAAGTGTCCGTAGGTTGGCGAGTCGGCCCGTACCGTGACGTTGACCGGGCCCGACCCAAGGTCGACGCGTGGCCCGCCATGTGGTGCGGCGATCCCGAGGGCTCGCTCGAGCAAGCCGGAGCCGGTCTCGCGCTCGCGGTAGCTCTGGTGGAACCGCTTGTCCACCACCGTGCTACCTCTGATGACGAACACGCCAGGGTACGGGACACCCTCGTGGTGTGGCTTGGGCGAGATGCCGTAGGCTGCGTGCTGTTCCTCGACGTGAACGTTGAGAAGGCCGAGACGCTCGATGACACGTCCTCCTGCATCACTCAGCAGCGGGAACTTGATGCCGTGGCGCGCGGAGAACGACGCAAGTACCTCCGAGGTATCGGGGCTCACTGCGACGACGCAATAGCCGGCGCTCTCCAGCACTTCTCGCACTCCCTCCAACTCGACCAGCTGGGTCTTGCAGAAGGGTCACCACTCGGCACTGCGGTAGAAGAGGACGATGGCGTTTTCGGCCGAGCAGTGATCGGAGAATCTCGCCGTCCGGCCGAACTGATCCGGAAGCTCGAAGTCTGGCCAGGCTTGACCAACCAGCGGACCGATCGCATCGAAGTCGAGCTCAATCACCTTGGTGCAGCTTCCATGGAGTCGGATCCGGGAGGCGGCTTCACGCTGGCTCGATCTCGAGCTCGGTCGCAAGTTCCTCGATGGCGCGCAGCGACTCGTCGAGAGTCCGCTTGCGATAGTCGACGTCGACGACGAGGTCGTGAACACCAAGTGCTTCGTATTGGGCCGCCAATTCTCTGGTGTGCGGCCAGTTCTTGAGGGAGGGGTTCACGACGATCCGCAGCTCATCGAAGGGGCGCTCCGCACCCTCGGCGAAGGCACGGAGTCGTCGGAGTCCATCGGCCACCTTGTCGGGTGAGTCGCCAGCGGGATTCCAGCCGTCGCCAACGGCGACGACTCGGCGGAGTGCTGGATTGCTCGAACCGCCGATGAGGACGGGGACGTGGGCTCCCTGTGCGGGCTTTGGCTGTTGGTAGAACGTCGTGTCGTCGTGGAAGCGCTTGTCCTCCAACGTGACGGGGTCGTTGCCCCAGACGTCGCGCAGAACCTCGATTGCCTCGGTCGTGAACGGGCCCCGGTCGGCGAACGAGGCACCGACGAGCGAGAACTCCTTTTCGTTCCACCCGGCCCCCACACCGAGCCAAAGCCGGCCATCTGAGAGAACATCCAGCGACGCCGCGAGCTTGGCGACCACCAACGTGGGGCGATAGGGCAGCACCAGAACTGTGATACCCAAACTGACGCGCTCTGTGTGAGCGGCGACCCATGTCAGCGCCACAAACGGGTCGAGCCGAGGGGTATCCAGGGGAAACTCCATGCCGCCGTGGGAGCTATAGGGATAGACGGTGCCGTCGAGGTCTGGCAAGGCGACGTGGTCCGTCGACCACAAGGACGTGTAGCCCGCGCTCTCTGCCAGCGTGGCGACCGCGGTGAGCGCTTCGACGCTCATCAACGGCCCATGGCTCGGCAACTTGAGTCCGAATCTCATGTCAGTCCTCGATTCTCCTCGTCGTGATCTCAACGGCCCGTCCGCCCAAGACACTACCTCGCAATCCGAACGAGCGTACGTTCGATGAAGACGCCACCTGCTGCTCTGAACTACGTGGTTGCCGATTGCGCCAAGCCGAGCACGTTCGCTGGGTTTTCGAACAGGAGCTTCCGCAGAACGTTCGGTTCGAATGGAAGCTGCCGAAACCGGTCGATTGTGTCGAGACCATTGAAGGGAAAAGCACTGGCGTAGAGCACCTGATTCTGGATGACGGAGTTTGCGGCCGCAATGACAGGCTCGGCCCCCGGGAGGAACTCGTACAACGAAAGCTCGAGGTAGACGTTGGGGTGGCGGTAGGCGAGGCCAATCAACTCTGTCACCTGTGGCCAGCATCCGTGCGAGCACACGATCGTCAGCTCGGGGAAGTCCTCCGCCACCCGGTCAACGGCGGCAGGATTGGCGAATCTCCCTACCAGCGGTCCCAAGGTCAGCACGACCGGGACACTTCGCTCGGCTGCCGCTGCATAGATCGGATAGAAGATGCGGTCGTCTGGACAAGACTTGGCCGCATCCGGATCCAGCGCCACGCCGGCAAGCCCAAGCTCTCCGACCGCCCGATTGACTTCAGCGACCGCAGCTACGATGCCATCGGTCGGGTCGACGCCTGCCACCCCGATCAGGCGTCCGGGGTAGCGTCGCACACAGTCGGCGATGTAGTCATTGTCGACACCCCTCGTCAGGGCGCCGTTGGTGCGTCGCTGCCGGCCCGTGAAGACGGCGTGATCGATGCCGTTCTCTTCCAACGCGGCGACGTAGTCCTTCAAGGCAACACCGGTTGGGGCCAGGTGGTCGAAGAACTCCCACATCCGCTCAGTGCCTTCCCCGACATAGTCTTTCATGACCTGTGCGGTGTTTGGTCTCGCTCGGAAGTCGATGATCGGGTAGCTCTCTTTAGGCATCGGTGCTCCTATCCCTTGGCGACAATCTGGACATGACATCGGCGGAGAAGTCCATGAAGAAGCGCTGCTGGGCAACACGTGAGGCTCCTTCCAGCATGACTCTGCAGACGATCTGGCTGGCATCGATGTCAGCCATTGCTGCCAAGGCAGACGCCACGTGGTCGGCGTCGCCGACGATTGCTGTGCCCACCGCCTTGTCGAGCGCGTCTTCGACCTCGGCGCGAAAATCCATCGCCGAGTGCTCTCCTTGTGCGTCCATCGCCCAGCCAAGACCTGCGTAGAGCACATAGCTGGCTCGGAGCCAGCTCAGGACGGCCTCGCGCTCGGCTTCGCTACGGACGATCCATGTGTTTCGCATGAGTACGAATCCCGGCCTTGACTGCGCCGTTCCGGACTGAGCCCAGCCGTCGAGCTGGGCGGACCGCAGGTCGCGCGCCCTTTCGATCGGGGTGGCTCCCGACATGATCAGCGCCCTTCCGTGGCGACCAGCACGTCTTGCGCCCGCGGTGGTGGATGTGCCAACGACCACACCAAACCCGGCGTTCTCGAGGCGAGAGCACAGCGCCTCGTGTCGCGCCACGCGTTCGCTCCGGAGGATGCCCTTGCCGTCGAACTCTGGATCGCGGTACCCAAGGCCGAGTCCGATGTCGATACGCGGGCCGTAGCTTTGCACGAGTTGATCGGCGATCCGCACCACTCGGTCTGGATCCTGAAGCGGAGCCAGCAGCACACCGGTGCCAACTCGGATGCGCTCGGTCGAGGCAAGCGCACTGGCTGCAGCCGGAAGAAGGGCTGGGCAGTACCCGTCATAGAAGAAGTGGTGCTCGGAGAGCCAGAGTTCGTCGAACCCCAGGCTCTCCAGCATGACAGCAGAGTCTCGTAACTGCTGGTAGGCAGCGACGTGGTGCATTGGCCTGGTCGCCGTGGACTGAAGGCAATAGAGTCCGACGCCGAACTTCATGCGAGCCCAATACTCGAAGAGGCGAACGAACGTACGTTCCGAGTGGCGTCTCCGACGCAACGAGGTCGCCCTGACAACGTGTGCCACGCTGCTCCTGGCTTGGCGATCCAGTTTCGGGGAAGGAGCCGCCGGGCCATCTTGAGGTCCATGTCTCTGGGGGATCTACTCACCAGCGAATGTCGGGCCTTGCGACGACTCGCCGATTCCCGAGTGCCGATGCTGCAACTGCTCATGAGGGCTTCGGGTCGGGCCACGCCGGCTTCTTCAAACGGCTCGGATGTGCCATGCGGTACTGCTTTGGGTATGAAAGGTCGATACCCAGCCTGTCGGCTGCGTGCCATGCCCAGCGCGGATCGTCGAGCATGCCACGGGCAAGTGCAACGAGGTCGGCTTTGCCAGAATTGACGACCTCATCTGCCTGGAACGGCTCAGTGATCATCCCGACTGCGATCACGCGTATGCCGGCTTCGTTTCGGATGCGTTCGGCGAATGGGACTTGATATCCGGGCCCGGTAGCGATTCGTTGTTGTGGCGCCAGACCACCCGATGAGACATCGATGAAGTCGCATCCCAGCTCGCGCAGCTCGCGGGCAAGTACAACGCTCTCGTCGATGTCCCACCCACCGGGAACCCAGTCCGAGGCAGAGATTCGCACGCCGAGCGGCTTGTGGCGCGGCCACTCGGATCGCATCGCAGCGAACACCTCGAGTACGAGTCGCATCCTGTTGACCAGCGACCCGCCGTAGGAGTCGGTCCGCTTGTTGCTCAGGGGCGACAGGAACTGGTGGAGCAGATAGCCGTGAGCGGCGTGCAACTCCACGACGTCGAATCCGATTCGTTCGGCACGCCTGACCGCTCCGACGAATGCGGCCACGATTCGCTGCAACCCCTGCGACTCCAGAGCCACCGGGGGAGGGTCTTTTGGGTCGTAGGGGATGGCCGAAGGGGCACTGCATTCCCACCCGCCTTCGTCCGGCATGATGAAGCCATAGCCTTCCCAGGGTGGGCGGGTCGACGCCTTCCTTCCGGCATGTGCCAGTTGGATCCCGAGTGAAGCCGAGCCGTGTCGACGGCAGAAGTCAACAACGCGCGTGATGGCGTCTTCCGTAGCGGTGGAATGAAGTGAGGGACACCCTGGGCTGATCCGGCCCTCGGGCTCGACAGCGGTTGCTTCCGTGAATACGAGGCCGGCACCGGAGACCGCATATTGGCCGAGGTGCATGAGATGCCAGTCCTGCATGAGGCCGTCAACTGCGCTGTACTGGCACATCGGCGAGACAACGATCCTGTTCTCCAGTTCAACCGAGCGGAGCGCAAGCGGCGTGAAGAGGGCGGCCTTCGAGTCGGGCATCTCGCACCTTTCCCTTGGAGAGAGTAGATTCACCACGCGAACGGACGTTCGTATGACCGTGCTACGACAGCGTAGCCCATTTGTCCGGGCGCAAGGCTCGCTGCAAGCGGGAGCTGGCCCACTATGCCACCGGCGGCAATCGCATGGCTCACCGGACTCGAGGAATGCGGTCGCGAACGGCCGCTCGATGCGGCAGTGCGTAGAGACAGCGAAGGCGGACCGATGCCGATCGTTCAACATGACCGTGATACGGCCATCCCAGGGGAGAACCGTGTCTCCCTGCGCGACCTGGTCACCCAACAACAGGGGGCGACGTCGTTGAATGTCACGGAGTTGGTGATCGAGCCAGGAGTTCGGCGGAGCTTCTCAGGTCAACCGGTAGAGACTGCATACATGCTCGTCGAAGGCTCGATACAGATGGTGGTCGGAGACGAGCGCCGCACCGTCTGCGCTGGCTCGACGCTGCTGGCGCCGGCGGACACAGCGCACGAGCTCGTAAACGACACCTGGGTTGACGCCAGGCTCGTTGTGATCACCACGGTGGAACGAGGTCGCAGAGCACCCGGGCTCGCCACCCTCGCGTCACCTGGGCCAGCGGATGAGACCGCCTCGATGCCGCATCGGGAGGAAGGGCATCTGATACCTACGGACGGCGATGGCCGCTCGTTTGCTACGCCACCCGGTGCGCTGCGCGACGTTGTCGTGCCAAATCACAGGTTCTACGTTCGCAACCATTGGGAAGGCGCACCTCATGTCGATCGCGACACGTATCGGCTCGACGTCAGCGGTGACGTTTCACACCCCCTGCAACTGAGCATGGACAGATTGCTGGCGCTGCCCAGTAAGCGACTGGAAGTCACTCTCGAATGTTGTGGCAACAGCCCAGTACCCCATTTCTGGGCGCTACAAACGCGACCGGCAATGGACAAGGTCTCTGGTCACGGACTCGTCGGCAACGCCGTGTGGCGTGGGGTGCCTCTGGCCCAGGTCCTCGAAATGGCTGCCATCAACGAGAGTGCCGTCGAGGTGGTGTTCACAGGTGCTGACCATGGGCCGGATGAAGTAGCAGGCGAGCCACCGGATGTGACCTACGAACGCAGTCTGCCGATTGCCAAGGCCACACATCCGGACACGTTGTTGGCCTACGAGATGAACGGTGAACCCCTCCCGCCACTGCACGGATCACCACTGCGCCTTATCGTTCCCGGCTGGTACGGCATGACCTCGGTCAAGTGGCTGGTCGGCGTGACGGCGATCGACCACACGTTCGCTGGGTTCTACCAAACGAGCCGTTACATGGTCGCAAACGGCCCCGCCGCTGAGCACTACTACACGTATCTGACGGAGATGCGTGTCAAATCGATCATCACGAGTCCCGCCCCCGGTGAGAGCGTGCCGCTCGGAACATACCGGATCGCCGGCGCCGCGTGGTCCGGCACAGACGAGATCATCGGCGTCGAAGTGAGCTCCGACGCAGGTCTCACGTGGTGGGGTGCGCACCTCTCGCCGCGGACCGACTATTCCTGGCAGCGGTGGGAAGCCGAGTGGACGCCTCAGACGGCCGGTAGGTATACCCTCATGTCGCGGGCCACGAACAGCAGCGGTGAGACCCAGCCGATGGAGTTCCCCAATGTCTGGGATGGTCGCAGCTATGGGAACAACATGGTCTTCTCACGCATCGCCGAGGTTCGGGACGTGACGGCGGCGAGGTCCTGGCACCATTGATGCTCAACGCACGATCGGGGGCTGAACGCTCGGTATACTCTGTGCTCAGTGAGGGTGGTTTGCGATCGCCTGATTGCGCCTCGCCATTTCAACGCCGAGATGAGGACACCAGGAGATGTCGCTGCGTACGACAGCCGGAGCCAACGACGCGATCTACCCAGCTGCGATCGATCTTTTTGCCGAACACGGGTACGAGGCAACGACCCTGAGAATGCTCTCAGACGCGGTCGGGCTTCAGGTGGGGAGTCTCTACAACTACATCGTGTCCAAAGAAGATCTTCTCTTTTCGATCATGCGAAACGTCATGGTCGCCCTGTGCGAAGAGGCGGAGGAGGCGGTGTCGCAGAGCAGCGATCCTGCGACGCAGATCGATCTCTTCTTTCTTCACGCGGTCCGATTCCACGCAGACCGCAAGAAGGAGACGTTCGTTGGCAACACCGAGTTGAGAGCTCTGTCGCCGGCGAATAGAGCAACGATTGTCGGTCTCAGGGACCGGTACGAATCGATTCTCCGAGTCGCACTCCGCGCATGTGCTGCGAAGGGCCTCTTGCCGCCGAGCGACGTGCGTCTCGCAACCTACGCGGCAATCGCCATGGCCACGCACGTCTCGACATGGTATCGAGACGACGGTGAGCTCTCGATCGAGGAGGTTGCGCTCGGCTTGCGTCGGATGTACGCACCCTTCTCAGATCTGGAAGATGCCGCCGACCAGGTGCGCGACAGCCAAGAGAAGTCGTCACGCTGAATACCCATCGACTGGGCCTACCGCGATCATTGATGCAGTAGGAATGTTGCACGGCTCGATCGTCGCTGCGGCATGAGTTCGGCTGATCCATACCTACGGCGTAACAGCACAAATGTGCGCTCTGTGTCGCTGTACCGTCGCGGTATCGTCGGTGTCACACTCGGACGATCACGGCCTCAGCCTCGCCGATCCCTCCACATATGGACACCAATCCGACGAGTCGACGGCTGCCTGCGAGCGCGGCTCTCTGCCTCCTGAGCTCCAAGATTGCCGTCATTACGAGACGGGCAGCCGTTGCACCTGTGGGATGGCCGATCGCAATGGAGCCACCATTCGGGTTGGTTCGGTTGCGGATGTCGACGACAAGTTCCGGGTCCTCGTCGGCCAGGAGCAGGGTCGATACCAGGGGAACGGCGGCGAATGCTTCGTTGATCTCGATCAGGTCGACATCCTCGAGATCCGTACCTGTTTTCTCGAGCGCCATGCGTGCAGCCACGGCCGGAATCGATGCGATCCGGTCGGGGTGCCCTGATGCCATCGACCATCCGTGAAGCGTCGCCAGGGGCTCGAGACCCCTTGCTTCAGCCTCACCAACCCGCATGAGTACGAGCGCACTCGCTCCCGAGCTCAATCCAGGTGCGTTCCCTGCCGTGACCGTGGGGCTGCCGTAGATGGTCGGCAGAGCAGCGAGCTTCTCCATCGAGCTATCCGGACGGATCGACTCATCGCTGTCGAAGGTCCGCATCCCGCCGCGTTCCGAGATCTTCATCGGGACGATCTCGTCCACGAACTTGTGCTCGTCGACGGCGTGCTGGACGCGGAGGTGACTGCGGACTGCCCAGGCATCTTGTTCCTCGCGAGAGATGCCGTATTCGACTGCCTCCTCGCCGGCTTGGAGGGCCCTGGGCTTTCCGGTCATGGGGTCGGCGATGACGAGTTGGTCCTTGAGAGTGACATCGCCGAGTTTGCTGCCCCATCGCTGGCGGGTGAGGAAATACGGAACGATGGACATGTTCTCGGTCCCGCCCGCCACGCCGATTCGTGCTTCGTCCAGCCGGAGTGATCGAGACACCATCGTTATGGCGGCGAGCGAAGAGCAACACGCTCGATCCACGGTATATGCGACTTTGCTCTCGGGGATTCCGGATTCGATCAGGACCTGGCGTGCGACCGATCGATCAGCTCCCGGCAGGTTGACGCCCATCCCGACCTCGTCGACATCGTCAGGCTCGAGTCCAGAGCGTTCCAGGGCAGCAGTAACGGCGACCGCACCGAGTTCCGGGAGGCTGAAATCGCGCAACGAGCCTCCAAACCGGCCAAATGGTGTGCGCGCAACGCCCACAACGGCGATGTCAGTCCTATCCATCGTTCCTCCAGTCAGACAATCCCGCGCTCGACCAGTGCACGTACCTCGGATGCCCCGAGTCCTATCTCGGCCAAGACCTCGCCCGTATGCTCGCCGAGAGCCGGGGGTGGTTCCGAACGGTTGGCGGCAGCACCGGACATCTTCACCGGCGAACCAACGACCCTCACGGTTCCCATCACCGGGTCGTCGATGTCGAGCATCAGCTGGCGTGCGGCCACGTGCGGGGAGTCGAAGACGTCATGGGCCGTATGGACGGGGCCGGCTGGCAGCCCTGCTTGGTCGAGGGCCGCGAGCGCCTCGGCCTTGGACCGCTCGTGGAACCATGTGCGGATCAAGTCGCCGAGCCAGCCGTCCATATTGCTGGCACGTTCGGTCCCGGACTCCGTTCCGGTTGCTCCCACGAGATCGGTTCGGCTGATCGCGTTGCAGAACCGTTGCCAATCCCGCTCCGTGGCGACGATCAATGCGATCCACCCGTCGCGACACTCGAACGGTCCCCACGGTGCCATGAACGGTTCATTGCCTCGCTCCAGCACCCGACCGGTCAGCGAGTACGCGGTGACCGACCGCTCGGCCAGTGCCACCATCGAATCGAGCATCGCAACATCGACGTACTGGCCGATCCCCGTCTGTTGGCGATGGTAGAGAGCCAGCGTGATCGCATGCGCGGCGTTCATGCCGGAGACGATGTCCCCCAAGGCAACGCCGAGCCAGGTGGGCGGCCCGCCGGCTTGACCACACGTGTTCATGAGTCCGCTCATGGCCTGGGCGACAATGTCGTACGCCGGGCGACCGCTGTAGGGTCCCTCGAAGCCCTCCGTGCTACCGAAACCGGTGATGCTGGCGAAGATCAATCCCGGGTTGTCGCCCTTCAAGTCGGCGTAGCCGAGTCCGAGGCTCGCCAACACTCCAGGCCTGAAATTCTCGATCACGACGTCCGAACGGGCCGCGAGGCGCCGAAACACGTCCTGACCCTCTGCCGTCTTTATGTCGAGCGTGATGCTTCGCTTGTTGCGGTTGAAGCGGAGGAAGTAGCCGCTGCGACTATCACCGTCGTCATTGGTGACGATCGGTGCTCCGTGTCGAGCGGTGTCACCCGTACCAGGACGCTCGACCTTCACCACATCTGCACCTCGGTCGGCGAGCATCATCGAGCAGTAGGGGCCCGCGACCTGGATTTCGAAACTCAGTACCTTGATCCCGTCGAGGGGGAGTCCCATGGTGCCCAAGGCAGACGCCGTCACTCCAGTTCCCCTGCGAGAAATGCCGGGATCTCGAGTCTCAGGAGGGCCGTCGACATGGCCTTTCCCGTCTGGTCGAGGCGAAGGGTGCGCGTGGCACCGCCGCCGAGAGCGGACCTGCAGACCACGTTGTACGAATGGATATTCGGCATTGGGTACACCTCGACATCGCCCTCGACCCAGCCGGCGAAGTGAGTCTTGATACGATCGGGCGTCAGCAGCTTGCCGATGGCATCGTAGAAGGCGGGCTCTTTGGCGATAACTCCGATGTTCGATACGTCTCCTTTGTCGCCCGACCGGGCAAACGCGATATCACGAAGCTGCATCGTGATTCCCCTTCCATGATGGTGGACGCTTCTCGAGGAAAGACCGCACTCCCTCTCTCAACTCGGGGGAGTGGAGGAACGCCGGCCGTATCGCCTGACCAAAAGCCACCGCATCGCGATAGGTCAGGTCTCTGATCTGGTTCAGATAGCGCCTACCGAGGGCGAGGGCCGCCGGGGGCTGGGCAGCGAGGCCGGTTGCGATCTCCATCGCCGCCGGAAGCAGGTCGTCGTGGGGGACCACCCGCGATATCAGGCCCATCGCCGCGGCTTCATCGGCGCCGAAGATCCGCCCGGTCAAGGCGAGCTCGCGGGCGATGCGGTCACCGACGGCCAGCCGCACGGCGGGCCAAACCATCAACGGAAAGAGCCCGATCCGAATCTCTGTGAGGCCGAATCTCGCACGGTCCGAAGACAGCGCGACATCGGCGAGGGCAACGATGCCACATCCGCCGGCCATGGCGGCGCCGTTGACGGCGCACACGACTGGGATCCCGAGGGCCGGCATCTCGACGAAGAGATCGTGCCAGCCGGCGCCGGAGGTCCACATCTCGCTGGCCGATTCGTCGAGTTCCAGCTCGAACTGTGCGAGGTCCGCACCGGCCGAGAAGACAGATCCGGCTCCGGTGATCACCACACAACGTACGTCGGGGGCGCTGTCGGCCGCCTGCAGGTGTCTGAGGAGTTCAGCAACTCCGTCGTAGTCGAGTGCGTTCCGCTGATCTGGATCGTTGAGCGTTAGAAGCCGAACGGCGCCGCGAGTCTCGACCTCAATCATCGACGCGATGCATCTTGGTTTCGACGTTGACGGCGTCTCGGTCGATGAGTGTTGGCCAGAGGCTGATGACCCGCCGCGGCCTCCCAGGCGGCGCAATCGCCGAGCCGACGCCGCCAAGCGTCCACAGGTGTAGCACCTCGCGCCGCACGGCGTCGGCCTCCTCGGCGGAGTCGCAGTGTGCTGCGACCCGCAAGCCCACCTCGTTGGGTTCGCAGGCGGGGTCGGGAGCGGACGGGCCGTGGAGCGTGTCGATGCCGACGTACTCGAAGTTGACGTCGCGTGGGTGGACGTCAACCGTCTTCAGCCGCTGTCTCACGATCTCCTCTCCCCGGCGTGCCTTGAGGTGTGCATCCGGCCAGGAGAACATGGCCATGCCCTCGCCGATCCACCCATCTTCGTACCCGACGCACACCTTGAGCTGGTCGGGCCGCGTCCGACCTGTCATTCCCGTGACCCGAACACGATCGTCGCCGAGATCCCGAATGGAAGGCTTGGTGAAGTCGGCGATCCCGTCTGGCATCACGTAGCTCGCCGGATCGATGACCTCGTACAGCAGTTGCTCCTTGACGGTACGTTCGTTGAGGAGCCCGCCGGTGCCGTCGAGCTTGTGGAACTCGGCGTTGCCCGAGGCATCGACGTCAGCCATGGGGAAGCCGATGTTCCAGATGTCCGGTGCGTCATTCCAGAAGTTGGAGAGGGAGCCAGTGAGGAGAGCGGCACACTCGAGCAGGTGACCGATGGTCACAGCCGCTCCACACAGCTCCGGCTGATCGTATGTCCATCCGAACTCGTGCATCATGGGGCCGACGTAGAGTGCGTTGTCCGATACACGCCCTGCGACAACCACGTGTGCGTCGTTCACGAGCCCCGCAACGATGCCTTCTGCGCCGATGTACGCATTGGCCGCCACGATCCGGGACTCGATCCTGGTGATATCGGTCTCGCCCGTGTCGAGGTTCGGAAACTTGGTTCCGCCGGACCAGAGCTCCCGCATCGTCTCGAGAACATCGTCGCCGGTCACGACAGCGACCCTGGTGTCGTTGAGCCCGAACTCGGTGGCGATGCGAAGCACCTGTTCGGCTGCAGCGGGTGGATTGGCACCACCGGCGTTGGTGATCAGGCGGGTTCCCTGCGTGCGGGCTGTGGGGAGGATTGCCCGCATCCACGGCACGATGTCGCGGATGTAGCCGCGGTTTGGATCGGAGTTTCGCTGGCGCTGGAGGATGGCAAGCGTCAGCTCGGCGAGGTGGTCGAAGCAGAGGTAGTCCAGGTTTCCGCGTTCGGCGAGCTGGACGGCCGGCTCGAGCAAGTCGCCCCAGTACGCCGAGCCGCTGCCGAGGCGGATGGTATGGCTTGTCACGGTTTCACCCACCCAAGAACGAGCGTTTGTTCGAACCATAATGGTAACGACGTCTGCGGAATCCAGTCAATACGGCAGAGGCCCTCTGATCGAGCGCTTTGGCCACCGATCGTGCGGGCGTCAGTTCGGCTCGGTCGACCGGCTCGTGGGTGTCCATGGCAGCTGCCGGTCCCGCAAGCTGCGTTTGAGGACCTTGCCGCTCGGGGATACCGGGATGTCAGAGAGAGGAACCAAGGCGACCTTCTTCGGAATCTTGTAGCCCGCGAGGTGTCGTCTCAGGTACGCATCCAGCTCGTTGAGGGTCAGGTCACGCCCGGCCCGAAGTGCAACCACGGCACGGACCTCCTCGTCCCACTCTGCACTGGGATATCCCAAGATCGCTGCTTCGGCGATGGAGGGGTGTGAATAGAACACCTGCTCGACCTCAGCCGAATACACGTTCTCCCCTCCGGACTTGATCATGTCCTTCGCCCGGTCCCTGAAGAAGAAGTACCCGTCGGCGTCACGGGTCCCGAGATCGCCGGTGCGCAGCCAGCCACCCCGCAGTGCCGCGCTCGTGGCGTCCGGGCGTCGGAAATACCCCTGCATCACGTTGGGGCCGCGGACGCACAACTCCCCAACCTCGTCACTCGGGAGTTCTTCGTCTGACTCGGGATCGAGCGATCGGACGGTCGCCTCCGTCAGCAGGAACTCCTGTCCGATCGAGCCGTCGATGTCGGTGCGGAACATGTCGGCGGGAAGAAGGCGAGTCACGATGGGACCTGCTTCGGTGAGGCCGTACTGGTAATAGATCTCCGTATCCGGCAGCGCAAGTCTGACGAGGTCCTTGTCCGGCATGCGCCACGTCGAACCCCCCGTGTACAGGCGGGCCAGCGACGCCATCCTGCCGTGCTCGACGGCACCGCTCGCCAGGAGTCGCCTGATCATGTTTGGGACGAAGAAGCCGTTCGTCACGCCATGGCGTGCGATCAAGTCGACGGCATGTTCCTCATCGAAGGCTCTCATGAGCACGCTGGTTGCGCCCAGAAGGAGATGCGGAGCGAACCAACACAACAGCGATGCCGAGTGGAACATGGGTGCGATCAGGAGCGTGACGTCGCCAGGATGCATATTGGTGTCGATCGTCTCGTTGAGAGCGTTCGTCATGGCGTTCTGGTGCGTGAGTACGACACCCTTGGGGAAGCCGGTGGTGCCGCCGGTATAGATGATCACCATCGGCGAATCGGGAGTGATCGGTGCGGCTGGGTCGCCTGCCGAACTGAGAGTTTCATCGAGAGCCGGCCCACCGACGATTGTCTGTTCCAGTAGCTCGAGTTGACCGCTGTCTCGCGACGCCGTCACGAGGTCGACGAACTCGCTCTCGACGAGCAGGACCCGAGCCATCGAGTCATTCAGCGCAAAGACCAGCTCAGGCGTCGCCCACCTCGAGTTGTATTGAACGGCCACGGCACCTGCGCATGTGATAGCAAGAAACGCCTCGACGGCAAAGACGCTGTTGCCGGACAGGAGACCAACCGCATCCCCAGGCTCGACTCCGCACCCGAGCAACATTCGGGACATCGCCCATACACGGCTGGCGAGGGTCTCGAAGGTCCGTTGCTCGCCATGGTCGTCGATGACCGCCACCTTGGAGGGGCTCCGTCGGCTGTTGATTCTCAGGATGTCAGCGAACGTCAACATGGCTCTCTCCACATCAGGCTCGGCTCCGCGGGGCAGTGGGTCGATCACGTCCATCCGTTGGGCCGGGGTGTGCTCTGCTGTCGTCAGGCGAGCGGTGCTCGCTCGATGATGCGGCTGAGTCCGGCGCGCAACGTTTCTTCGCCGGTCGCCAGAGACACCCGCAGATGGTCTCGCGCCCTATTCCCGAAGGCGCTGCCAGGGGCGACCGCCACTCCGTGATCGATGAGCTTCAGCGCCGTCAGGCGAGAGTCCGTGTCCGGCACCAGCGGTAGCATCACGTAGAACGCACCCCCCGGTCTGCGCACAGGGTGACCGGCGTCGGCGAGGAAATCGACCACGAGGTCACGTCTCGATCGATAGGCAGCACGCATTTCGGCGACGCAATCCTGTGGTCCGGTCACAGCGGCTACCGCGGCGGCCTGGACGACAGAGGACACGCACGTGATGAGGGGCTCTTGGAGCACCCACAAGATCGGTGCCAACCAGCGGGGTGCCACGACATACCCGATTCGCCACCCCGTCATCGCATACGTCTTCGACAAGCTGTACACGCCGACGACATGCTCCTCGTCGTACTGGTAGGCGTTGGCGGGGCTACCTTCGTAGACCAATTCGTCGTAGACTTCGTCAGAGATCACGGTGATATCGTGCTCCGCCGCGATCTCGACGATCCGTCGCACGACGTGGGGTGGAAACACCGCTCCGGTGGGGTTCGAAGGTGAGTTGAGGCAGATGGCCGCGGTTCGATCCGTCACGAGGGACTCAATGTCCTCGGGGTTCGGCACGAAGTCGTTGTCCGGTCGTTGCGGGTAGGGGACTGCATCGGCGCCAAAGAGCGAAGCCAGCATCCCATAGTTTGGATAGCCTGGATCAGGCACGAGCACCTCGCTGCCTGGGGTGACCAGCGCGGCAAATGCGAGCGAACATCCCTGCATGCCTCCACTGGTGACGACGATCTGGTCCTCGGCGACGTCGAGCTCAGAGTTCGCCCGGAGCTTGGTTCGGATCGCGGACCGCAACTCGGCTGAGCCGCCGCTCGCCGTGTATCCGGATCCCGTCGAGGCTGCCTTGTGTGCGGCCTCGACGATGTGCCACGGTGTTGAGAAATCCGGCTCGCCGATCTCGAGTCGGAGAATGTCGTCGCCGCGCTCGATCACGAGGTGCACGATCTCGCGGATTCCGGACGGAACGACGTTCGTGGCTCGGCTCGACGCTGTAGGCATGGTGCCCCTTCTCCTCATTCATCCCGGTACTGTTCCGAGCGGTCCATCCATCACCTTCACGACACACGTTTCTAGAACGACCGAGGGAAACCAAGGAATCGCTCACCAAGGTGGTTACGTGCCATCTCGTTCGAGATCGGCGCGAACGTGTAGAGCCGTGCGTCTCTGAAATGGCGTTGTACTGCTATCCCTCGAGCGAACGCTGCTCCGCCGAACACCTGCATGGCGTCGGTTGTCGCCTTGATGGCGGCCTCGCTTGCGGCGATCTTGGCCATGGAAGACAGGAGATCAGCTCGACCTCCGGCGGCCTCGACTTCGGCAGCTCGGACCATCAGGCCTCTCGCTGCCTCAAGCGCGATCGCTGCATCGACCAAGCGGTGCTGGAGGGCCTGAAAACTCCCGATCGCCTTGCCAAACGCAGTTCGCTCCGAGGCGTACTCCACAGCAAGCTCGAGCGCACCACGTCCGATGCCGATGGCGGCGGCCGCGGCGTTGATACGCTCCTCGTTCAGCGTGTCGAGGACCTGTCGGAATCCCATGTGGATGTCACCCAACATGTCGTCCTTGCCGACGCGAACGTCGTCGAGGAAGACCTCGGACGTGTCGAGACCATGGATGCTCAGCGTCGCAAGAGGAGTCGTCTTCAGACCGGCGGCGCCGCCGTCGACCAGGAACATCGTGATTCCGTCGATTGGTGAACCTTCCGAGGTAGCCGTTCGCGCCAGCACTATCAGCACATCGGCTTGGCTCGCTCCTGAGATCCACATCTTCGAGCCTGACAGAATCCAGTCATCGCCGTCAGGCGTCGCACGTGTCTTCATGGCTGCTGCAACGTCCGTGCCACCCCCCGGCTCCGTCAGAGCGAAGGCGACCTTGAGATCGCCGTCGATGAGTTGCTCGAGCATGTTCGAACGGTGCCCACGAACGGTCGCGGTCGACAAGAGGTGGGCCGCCATGTAGTGGACGATGACGTACACGGCCATCGACGTTGGTCCGGCAGCCAGCTCTTCGACAACAACCGTCTGATCTCGGATGTTTCCCTCGGCGGTTCCGATACCGAGGATTCCCATCTCGGCGAGTTGGCCGAAGAGCGGCGCATCGAAACGTTCCTCTTCATCGAGTGCCGCCAGACGTTCTGGTGGAGAGGTCGATGCAATCATGGTGCGCAAGGTCGATCGCAGCTCGCGCCGCTCAGGGGAATCGGCAGTGGGATCTGATTGGAGCCCGAGAGAATCAGTTAGTTGCACTGCCACCGCACAGGGTCGGATTGAGACGTTAACCTTAGCGAATGCGTACGAACGTTCGCTCGGCTTCCCCTGAGGCCTGCAATATCAGCATGATGTCCTGTGCTCTGGGGACCGAGCCACCGTGAGGATCGGGTTGGTGCTGCCGGCGGAAGACCAGGCGACGGTGGCGATCGCGGCAGAAGAGGCTGGGCTCTTCGGTGTCATGGTGGATGGTGACGGAAGAGGATCTGGGGTGGTGGTGGCTGCCGGGATCGCGGCTCGCACTTTTGCGGTGCGCATCGTGGTGCTCGTCCGCCTGGATAGCGAGCACCCCGTCACGCTTGCGGAAGAGCTTGCGGTCCTGGACAACATCTCGAACGGCCGGTTGATCGTTGCGGTGGACCCGGGTCAGCTGACAGTCGCCCAAGCTGCCGAGGCGATCCTGTTGGTGCGCGAGTGTTGGTCTGGCCGACCGGTGCGGCATCGAGGTCCCCATTGGAGGGTCCCGGCCAACCTTCCCGGTCACGAGGCACCGAGAAGCATCGTTGTCACTCCAAAGCCCGCCCAGATCGAGCCACACATATGGCTTGGTACGGCGGCCGATTCTGATTTGGCGGAGCTCACAGGCCTTCCGGTCATCGTGACGTCGCCGCTGGCAGAGCAGCAGCCGGGGCATGTTCAGCCGGGAAGGCTCCGTATCGCAGGTGACGCGGAGATCGATCGGCCGAGCGTGACCGAGTGGGCGGACCGGGGTGCGACGCACCTGCTGCTCGATCTCGATGAAGTGCCGACGCCGGATACGCTCGCATACGTCGCCCGCTCTCTCGTACCCGTTGCCATGATGCCGGGCTTTCCCGAGGTTGTGGCCGAGCTCACCAACCCGCTACCTTGGCCGTCCGATCCCTGACCAATCGGAAATAACCGATGGTGCAGAGTCGTCGACGAATCAGCTCGGTACGCTTCGTTGCTCGCGTTCCTCGATCGTGGCGATCAGCTGATGTTCCTGGATGGATTCGCCTTCTGTGACGTGGAGTCGCGCAGTTCCGCTGGCAGGGCTCTCGATCGGAATCTCCATCTTCATCGATTCGAGAATGACGAGGGTGTCGCCGGCGGCGACTGTCGACCCCGTCTCGGTGGCGGTCTTCCACACGTTGGCAGCCATCTCGGCTCGAACTTCAATCATTGAGCGCCTCAGTCATCACGATCGCATCATCGATACGAGATTGGTGGTGTATGCGCCTTGGACAAAGGAAGGAGTGGTGAGCACCTCTTCGAGGAATGGCAGGTTCGTTTCGACGCCATCGATCACGAACTCACCCGCGGCGCGGCGGGCGCGAAGGATCGCATCGGGACGACTCTGGCCCCAAGCGACAACCTTGGCTAGCAGTGGATCATAGAAGGGCGTGATCTCGTCACCCTTGCGGTAACCAGAGTCCACGCGGATACCGTCGCCCGTCGGCTCGATCCACTCCGTAACAGGACCAGGTCTGGGGAGGAACCGTTGCGGGTCTTCGGCGTAGACCCGCAGTTCGATGGCGTGACCCTTGGGCTGAGCGTCGTCGAGCGTTGGCGTCCGTGTGCCGCCACCCGCGATCCGAAGCTGTTGTTCAACGAGGTCCACTCCATGGACGGCCTCGGTGACAGGATGCTCGACCTGAATCCTTGCGTTCACCTCGAGGAACGAGAACTCATCACCGTGCAGCAAGAACTCGAAGGTACCTGCATTCTGGTAGCCGATCGCACGAGCTCCCTCACTGGCCGCGGTCTGCAGTCGTTCCCTCAACTCTTCCCCGATGCCAGGAGCCGGCGTCTCCTCCACTACCTTCTGGTGCCGGCGTTGTACCGAGCAATCTCGCTCCAGGAAGGTCACGACTTGCCCGTCCGGCATGCCAAGTATCTGGACCTCGATATGGCGTGCGTCCGGGTAGTACTTCTCCAGCAGCAGGCCCCCACCCCCGAAGAATCTGAGGGCCTGATCGCGAGCCTTGTCGATCGCCGGCAGCAAAGCTGCGGGGTCTTCGATGATGTGCATGCCGATGCCTCCGCCGCCGGCGGAGGCCTTGAGCATCACTGGAAATCCGATTTCAGCAGCGAGCGCGACGGCGTCGCTGTCGTCCGCAACGGGCCCTCCCGCACCCACCGGCACGTCGGCTTCCGCCATTCGACTGCGCGCCGCATTCTTGTCGCCAACAGTGGCGATCGATTCCGGGGACGGTCCCACCCACGTCATGCCTGCCGCCTCGACAGCCCGAGCAAACGGTGCGCTCTCGGCCAGGAACCCGTAGCCGGGGTGGACGGCGCGAGCTCCGCCGAACGTGGCCGCCCTCATGATGGATGCGATGTCCAGATACGACTCCGCCGGCGGCGGGGGGCCGATGACGTGGTAGCTGTCTGCCTCTGCGACGTGCCGGCTGGCCTCATCGGCGGTGGAGCAGACCGCGATGGTCTGAATGCCCAGCTTGCGAGCCGTCTCGATCACGCGACACGCGATCTCGCCGCGATTGGCGATGAGGAGAGGACTGAGCGATGTCAAAGACTCGCTAGACGGGATAGACACCGTTGCGCCGATCTCGTCGACCGATCGGTCGGGTGCTGTAGAGCTCGAAGCGGCGGATCAGCTCTTCACGCAGCTCTTCACCCGGCACGACAGCCTCGACGGCGTTGTCGGATGCCACCTCGAGGATGTCGATCTCTTCCTCGTACTCGGCTTGCTTCTTCATGACGAATCGTCTGCGCTCATCGAGGTCCGTGATCTCCTCCAGTCTTCTGGCGTAGATGGCATTGATGGCCGCCGCCGGGCCCATGAGCGCAGGCCGAGCCGTGGGGAGTGCGATGAGCGCATCTGGCCCTGTGGGAGCGCCCGACATCGCGAGATAGCCACCGCCGTAGGCCTTGCGGACCATGACGGCGATCCGGGGTACGGTCGATTCGCATACGGCGAAGAGCAGCTTCGCACCATGCCTGATGATGCCGTTCCTCTCGACGGCACTGCCGACCATGAACCCCGAGATGTCCTGGAGGAAGAGCAGCGGGATGCCGAAAGCGTTGCAGAGCCAAATGAACCGCGCGGCCTTGTCGGACGAATCCGGGAACAGCACACCGGCACGAATCCGAGAGTTGTTGGCAACGATGCCGACCGATCTGCCACCCAACCTCGCGAAGCCGGTGATCAACTCCTTGGCGAACAGCTCTTTGATCTCGAAGAACGAACCTTCGTCGGCGAGCGCTTTGATCAACTCGTGCATGTCAAAGGCAAGGTTCTCGCGTGTTGGCACGATCTCCTCGATCGATGGACCGGGAGCCGGCTCCTTAGCCTCGATCAATCGTTGGGGACCGTCCCACCGCGCTGGAACGTAGGACAGGTACTGGCGGAGCGCGCCGATCGCCTCTTCGTCAGTCTCGACGAGCATGTCGCCGAGACCCGAGACGGAGCAGTGCATCCGCGCGCCGCCCATCTCCTCGAGAGTGACCTTCTCACCAGTGGCCATCTCGGCGAGGCGGGGGGACCCGATGTAGGCGGTGGCCCGGACATCCACCATCACGATGAAGTCACAGAGAGCGGGGACGTACGCAGACCCCGCGGGACTCGGCCCAAACATCGCGCAGATCTGCGGTACCCGGCCGGACAGCTGGATCTGGTTGTAGAAGATGTTGCCCCACGCACGGCGCCCGACGTAGCTCTCGAATTGCTCGTTGATCCGTGCACCTGCGGAATCGACGAGGTACACGACCGGCGCACCGGCTTCAACGGCGACCTCTTGGATGCGGGTGATCTTCTCGAACGTCTTGCGGCCCCACGTGCCTGCTTTGACCGTGTAGTCGTTGGCGATGACGGCCACCAGTGAGCCGTCGACCTTGCCAAACGCCGTCACGACCGCGTCGCCCGGCAGATTCTCGCTCGTGCGTGCCAACAGTCCATCCTCGATCTGCCATCCGTCGTCGAACAACAGATCGAGCCTGTCTCTCACCAGCATCTTGCCCGCGACGAGCTGCTTGCGTCGTGCCTCTTCGGACCCGCCGAGCCGTGCGGACTCGTTGGCCCGGCGAACGGTGTCGGATACCGACTCGTGTTCGGGTCGTGTTTCGCCAGTTCTCGATACCATGCAGTCCACAGCCTTCTCGTCGGCATCCAGCGGCACAGGACGCTGAGAGCGACGAACGAACGATCGTATGATCAGGAGCCTAGGGACGAGCACTTGCACCCGCAACCGCAGACGTCGGCGTGTGCGGAGCGTGTGCGGAGGAGCGGGGCGGCGCCGCAGTGTATCGTCATGCGGCCGCACCTGAGAGGTACGATGTCAACCACTCCACAGAACGGCGGTCCGGCGGAATCCGCCGATCGAGGACTCTACGATCGATTCTGGGAAGACTTCCCGAGAGGACGGTCTATCACCACGCGTGGCGTCACCGTCACGGAAGCGCACATTGTGGGTTGGGCGAATCTTGCAGGCGACTGGCTACCTATTCACGTTGACCAGAACGTCTCCTCCCAGAACCACTTTGGTGGCGTGGTGGCACACGGGCCGCTCACCTTTGCGCTTGCGCTCGGCCTCGTCACACAGAGCGGCATATTTGGTGACGGTGTCCTCGCATGGCTCGGTGTGGACGACCTGCGGCTTCCGCGACCGGTTCGGCCCGGCGACACTATCTACGTGGACGTCGAAGTGCTCGAGCAGGCGGAGACGTCACGACCCGAACGGGGCAGGGTGACGCTTCAATACACCGTGAACAACCAGCACGGTGAGACGGTTATTCACTTCCGATCGACCCTACTCATGAGGAGGGTCGGCGGCTGAGAGCTTTCTGTCCGGTCATGACGAGTCGGCGCCGGGAGTGGCACATTGCTGGTCGCCAGGAACTGACACCGGTCCGACCACAGGCTATTCTCGCAAAAGCGAACGAACACTCGCTCGGTGAGCTTGGTCGAAGCTCTACCGGACCGATGGTCGTCTCGACCCAGCCATGAGGAGAGAGCGCTTGCTGCAGATTCTCGATGAGCGTGGACACCTTGTCGGCCCTGTTCCGGAGGGTCTGGACGAAGGAGTGCTCACTTCGATGATGCGTCTCATGCTCTTGGGCCGTGAGATCGACGGCAAGGCAGTGTCGCTTCAGCGGCGAGGCAAACTAGGCACTTATGCCCCACTGTCGGGACAAGAAGCGTGTTCGGTCGGCAGTGCGTTCGCAGTTGTTCCCGGTGTGGACTATCTCGTGCCGCAGTATCGGGAACAGCTGGCGATGTTGCGCTTCGGGTTGCCTCTCGGCATCTATCTTCTCCAACGTTACGGGCACCCGCTCGGCGCCCAACTCCCCGACCACGGCACGCTGTTCCCTCAGCAGGTCGCTCTCGGTTCTCACCTGCCCCACGCCACCGGGCTCGCCTGGGGGCTTCGGTTGCGAGGAGTGAGCGCTGTCGTCTTGTGTCACTTCGGAGACGGTGCCAGCTCGCAAGGCGACTTTCACGAGGCGCTCAACCTTGCCGGCGTGAAGAAGGCGCCAGTGATCTTCTTCTGCCAGAACAACCAATGGGCCATCTCTGTGCCCACGCGTGAGCAGACCGCCGCCACCGCAATCGCAGATCGTGCTACAGGGTTGGGCGTTTTCGGTCAGCGGGTCGACGGAAACGACATCCTCGCGGTCTATGAGGCAACGCGCGTCGCAAAAGCGAGAGCGCTTGCTGGCGACGGACCAACCCTGATCGAAGGAGTGACCTACCGTCTTGGTGCGCACACGACCGCAGATGATCCGACGCTGTACATCGATGCAGCGGAGCTCGACGAGGCCCGGAGCCGTGATCCCATCTCGCGATTCCGGACGTGGCTCACTGCCGAAGGGCTTTGGGACGAGACGCTCGAGGCGAAAGCGGAAGAAGAGATCGAACGCGTGATCGAGGATGCGATCGAGGTCTTCGATGCCGCCGGTGAGGCCGACCCCACAGCGATGTTCGCCCACGTCTACGCGGAGGATTCCCAGCGTCTCATCCGACAGCGAGAGGAATTCGAAGCCTCTTTGGGAGAGGCGTAATGGCCGTTCTCACCATGATCGAGTCAATTCGGCATGCGCTCGAGTTCGAGTTGGAGCGGGATCCGCGGGTGATGTTGTTCGGCGAGGATGTTGGGCGGCTTGGTGGGGTCTTCCGCGCGACGCAAGGTCTGCGCGACAGGTTCGGAGCGGAGAGGGTCGCCGATACGCCGGATTCGGAGAGTGCGATCATCGGCGCAACGATCGGGCTTGCTGCTGCCGGGCTCGTTCCGGTCGCTGAGATTCAGTTCCTTCCGTTTGCCCATCACGGCTTCCACCAGCTCGGTTTCCAGTTGGCAAGGTTTCGATATCGAACGCTGGGCAAGTTCCCCCTTCAGGTCACGATCCGCGCCCCGTATGGCGGCAGTGTCCACGCACCGGAGCTGCATTCGGACGCATTTGAGTCCATGCTCGCCAACGGCCCTGGGCTCAAGATCGTCGCGCCGTCGACGGCCGCCGATGCGAAGGGTCTCCTACTGTCGTCGATTCGCGATCACGACCCCGTGGTGTATATGGAGCCGCTTAAGGGCTACAGGCTGGTGAAGGACGATGTGCCCGACGGGGATCACACGGTGCCCCTCGGCGTCGCGCGGGTTGCGAGGAGAGGTAGCGACGTGTCTGTGTTCGCTTGGAGCTACCAGGTCCACAATGCCTTGGAGGCCGCCGAGCTCGCCGAGAGGCTTGGCATAAGTGTGGAAGTAGTCGACCTTCGGTCGCTCGTGCCGCTCGACGAGGCTGCAATTGCCGAGTCCGTCACGAAGACGGGCCGAGCAGTTGTCGTCGAGGAGGCGCCGCGGACGGCCGGTTTTGGGGCTGAAGTTGTGGCCACCATCCAGGATCTCGTGTTCCTCGACCTCGAGGCTCCCGTCCGCCGTGTGTCCGGATACGACATACCGTACCCGATGCCGCTGCTCGAGAATTACCACATTCCAACGCC
The DNA here is from genome assembly GCA_965216945.1 of Acidimicrobiia bacterium. Classification (GTDB taxonomy): domain Bacteria; phylum Actinomycetota; class Acidimicrobiia; order Spongiisociales; family UBA5794; genus DATHZQ01. The sequence continues at coordinate 3,589,975 of CBDCGU010000003.1, forward strand.
GCAGCGGATCCTCGGTGCGGTTGCGAAGACCGTGGAGTTCTAGGCGGTGGCTCTGGAGTTCCGGCTGCCCGATGTCGGGGAGGGTCTGGCCGAGGCCGAGATCGTGCAATGGCGAGTTGCTGCTGGTGACGTGGTTGCGATGGACTCGGTCCTCGTTGAGATCGAGACGGATAAAGCGATCGTCGAGATCCCGGCGCCCGTCGATGGCACGATCCTTCGCCTCGGAGCTGAAGAGGGCGAGACCATCGCGGTTGGAAGTATCTTGGTTGTCATCGATGACGGGAGTGACGACGCGGATAGCGAGACCATTGCGCCCGCTGTAATCCCGGCCTCGACTTCGGACGTGCCATCGGCCGGCGTGTCAAGAAGGCCGACACCCCACAGGCCAAGGGCGACACCGGCGACGCGCAGTCGAGCACGCAAGCTCGGTGTAGACCTGGCCGACGTCACGCCCACTGGTCCGGGAGACCGCATCACGGATGCAGATGTCGAGCGGGCCGCTGCCGCTGAGGTCGTCGTGTCCGCCTCCACGATGCCTTCCTCCGCGGAACCAACTGGATTGCACGAGGCTCCACTCGCTGGTGACAAGCGTGTTCCGCTCAAGGGCGTGCGTGCTACCACGGCACGAGTCATGCTCGAGTCATGGCAGTCGGTACCCCACGTCTCGTCGATGCACGAGCTCGACTATTCGAAGCTCAACGAGCTGCGATCAGACCTTGCAACAGATGCGCAGCCGATCTCGATGACTGCATTCATGGTGAAAGCCACCGCCCGAGCGCTTGGCCAATACCCAATGCTCAACGCAACGGTAGATGTCGACAACGGCGCAGTCATCTACAAGGAAAACCGGAACATCGGGGTGGCCGTCAACACGCGAGACGGACTCGTCGTTCCCGTCATCATGGATGCCGGAACCAAACCGTTGTCCGTCATAGACGCCGAGCTGCGTGAGCTTGGCGAGCAAGCCCGCAATCGATCCCTCCCACTGTCATCGCTGCAGGGGGGCACATTCACGGTCAACAACTACGGTCCACTCGGTGGATGGTTCGGGACTTCCATCATCAAACCCCCTGAGGTTGGTATTCTCAGTTTTGGACCGGCTGTCGAGCGCCCCGTCGTGCGTGATGGCGCGATCGTGGTCCGTTCGGTGGGCGTGATGGTGCTCGGCGCTGACCACCGCGTTGCCGATGGCGAGCAGTCGATCGGGTTCTGCACACGAACACGCCAACTCCTCGAAGCACCGGCGAGCCTTCTCCTGGAGCCCTGAGGTGGCGGTCGGAGAGCTAGCTTCGTCCACAGAGGTGCTCGTGGTCGGAGGGGGGCCCGGTGGCTACACGGCAGCCGCCCGAGCCGCGGCGCTTGGGAAAGAGGTCACCCTCGTCGAGTCCGGGCTGCTTGGCGGTGCGTGCTTGAACAACGCCTGTGTGCCCACGAAGGCGCTGACATCCTGGGCCGATGTTGCTCATCGATCACACAATCATGTGGGTGCGAACGCAGGTGGCGACCAACCTCGGGTCCGAGATCTCCGATCGTTCCAATCCTGGAAGCAGGCACTCGTCGACAAGAGCCGGCAGGGCGTCGAAGCCATGTTGGCTCGGGTCGAGGTGATCTCCGGGACGGCGCGTCTCCTCGACGAACGTCGTGTCGCGGTCGAGACGGAGAATACAGTTACTCACATTCAGTTCGGTTCGTGCGTGTTGGCGACGGGCTCGTCACCGATATCTCACGATGCGCTGACGATCGACAACCAAATCGTGTTCGACACGGCGGGAGCATTGACTTGGGAGGAAGTGCCACCGCGACTCGTCGTCGTCGGTGGCGGCTACGTGGTCCTCGAGCTTGCGACCGCATTTGCGAAGCTCGGAAGCGCTGTCGTCGTCGTTGAATCAGGGCCGCGCGTTGCAGCTGAATTCGACGATGCTCTGGAGCGGGAGTTGGCCCCGTCGTTGCAAGCTCTGGGCGTGGCGGTGCGGACCGAGACGGCCGCGACGTCGCTCACGGCCGATCGACTCGTACTCGACGGTCCAGCCGGCGAGGACACGGTAGACGTCGACCGGATCCTCCTCGTGCCCGAGCGGCGACCTAATACCGTCGAGATCCAGCTCGACTCGGCCGGCATCCAGATCGGAGAGTCCGGCCACGTGGTCGTCGACGACACGATGGAAACCAACGTGCCTGGGATCTACGCGGTCGGTGACCTCGTCGATGGCTACCCGGTCGCTCACAAAGCTGCCGCTCAGGGTCGCGTGGCGGCCGAGGTCATCGGAGGGTTGCCTGCGGCGTTCGACTTCGAGGTACCCCTCGTTGCATTCACGGATCCGGAGTTGGCAACTGTCGGGCTCACATTCGACGAGGCGACGCAAGCCGGATATCAGACGGTTCGCGGAAGGGCGCGGTTCGGTCAATCTGGTCGTGCCCTGACGCTCGACGCACCAACGGGCTACGTCGACATCGTCGCCGAGCGCTCCAGTGGCACCGTGTTGGGCGTGCATGTCGCCGGCCGCAACGCTTCCGAGATGATCACCCAGGGAGTGATATCGATAGAAGCTGCCTTGCGTCTCGAGGACGTGGCGAACGCCATCAGCCCGCATCCGACGACGTCTGAACTGATCGCCGACGCCGCCCGTAGCGCACTCCGCCGAATGGAGCGTGCATGACGACGGACGCCGACCCTCCCGAGCAGACAACGCGTTCTGGGATCCCACTCGCACCGTTCTATGAACGACCGACTCGGGGAACCGATGCCCAGCCGGCCGCGCCCGGGAGCTTTCCCTTTACGCGTGGGATCACAACTGCCGGCTACCGCGACGCCTCATGGATCATGGGTCAGTATGGCGGGTTTGGCACTCCAGAGGAGAGCAACGAACGGCTGAAGCGAATCATCGAGGCGGGTCAGACGGGTTTCAGCGTTGCCCTTGACCTGCCAACGCAGATGGGTCTCGACTCGGACCATCCCCTTGCAGCCGGGGAGGTCGGCCGCGTCGGCGTCCCGATCGACTCGCTTGCAGACATGGAGATCCTCTTCCGTGACGTCGACCTCGGCAGCGTGCGGCAGCTGCGCACAACCGCAAACGCGATCGGCCACGTGTGGTTGGCGCTCATCGTTGCGTTGTGCGAGTCGCAGGGCACGGATCCGGCATCGTTGGGCGTCTTGATTCAGAATGACGTACTGAAGGAGTACTTTGCGCGGGGCACCTATGTGTTTCCGCCCAGGGCCGGGCTATCTATTGTTACGGACGTCGTCGAGTACTGCGCCGAGCATTTCCCATCGTGGACGCCTGTGACCGTGAGTGGCTACCACATCCGCGAAGCGGGCGGCACAGTGATTCATGAGTTGGCTTTCAGCCTTGCGGATGGGATTGCGTATTGCGACGCCGCGGTGAGCCGGCACCTCGACATTGACGACTTTGCGCCTTCTCTTTTTGCATTCCTTTCGTCCGGGATCGAGGTGCTCGAGGAGGTTGCGAAGTTTCGAGCGGTCCGGCTCGTATGGGCACACCTCATGGAGGAACGGTATGGTGCCGAGGATTCCCGAAGCAAGGCCCTCAGGATCTTCGCATTCACTGCCGGGTCGTCATTGGCTGCACAGTCCCCGCTCAACAACGTGGTACGCACCTCCATCGAAGCACTTGGTGCGGTGCTGGGCGGCGTGCAAACGCTTCACGTCTCGGGGTACGACGAAGCGCTCGGCGTGCCGAGCGCCGAGGCTGCGCTCCTGGGTCTCAGGTCTCAACAGATCATTTTGGAGGAGGTGGGCGTCGCGCAGGTAGCGGATCCGTTGGGTGGCAGCTGGGCGATCGAGGCGCTCACATCCGAGATCGCCGACCGTGTCCGGAGCACGTTGCAGCAGATCGAGGAGCTCGGTGGCGCTCTTGCGTGTATCGAGTCTGGATACTTCAGCGCCGAAATCGCCAAGAGCGCCTACGAACAGCAGGTCGCTGTTGACAGGGGCGATCGGAGGATTGTCGGTGTCAATTGCCACGTCGACGAATCGACGGATCGGATCAAAGCGTTCAAGTTCGATCCGGGGGGCGAGCAGCGTCAGATCGAGCGTCTCCGCCACGTGCGAGCCAGCCGCAACTCAGCCGCGGTCAGCGCGGCTTTGGATGATCTTCGGCGTGACGCCGCAGCAAAGGTGAATATCGTGCCCGCCACTATTGCGGCGATTCGCAACTACGCAACTGTCGGAGAGATCACCGACGCACTCGTTTCGGTATACGGACGATTCGGACAGGATGTCATCTAGCCCACGTTATCAGTAGGCGAGATACCCCCCGTCGACGGCCAAGACGTGGCCAGTCGTGAACGAAGACGAATCTGAGCACAACCAGACGGCAGCGGCAGCCACCTCGCTCGGTTCGCCGAAGCGGCCGAAGAGACCCATTCGGTGTTTCATTCTCTCCCGATCGAGGTTCCGGCGATCGAGCGCGCGCTGCAGCATCGGCGTGTCAATGGCACCTGGAGCGATTGCGTTGACCCGAATGCCGTGTTTTGCGTAGTCCATGGCGGCGCCGCGTGTCAGTCCAACAACGGCATGCTTCGTAGCGGTGTAGACGGGTTGATTGACTTGTGCGCGAAACGAGTTGATTGACGCAAGATTCACGATGGAGCCGGCGGTGCCTGCAGCGAGCAAGGCTTTGATCTCGGCCTTCATGCACAGGAACACGGAGCGAAGGTTGGTGCGGATCATCCTGTCGAAGTCGTCGTCGCTCGTCTCGGTGAGAGGGTCATTCTCGAATTCCACTGCGGCAGCATTGATTGCGCAGTCGATGTGTCCGAACGTCTCCACGGCGTGACGCACCATTGCGTCGACGTCTCCTGAATCTGTCACGTCGGTCCGGGAGTACTCGGCACGGCCTCCACTGGCGGCAATCGCAGCTGCGACACTCTCGGCGTTGGAGGCGTCGATATCGGCGATGAGGACCGCTGCGCCGGCTGCCGTGACCGCGTGGGAGATTGCGCTGCCGATGCCGCCGGCGCCACCGGTGACTATCACCACTCGGCCGCCGAGGACGGCGGGAGTCGAGCTACTCATGGTTGCCTTCTCCAGGCTTCGAGGACGGTCGGGAGTCAGTCTTCATCGCTCACGGCGACACGGTAGCTACTCCATCCGCAAGGTTGCCGATGTCCCGGGTCCGGGAAAGATGGGTCGTGTGTGTCGTGCACGACGACCTGGCTTGGTCCTATCGGGATCCCGTCCCCGGGAACCCTCGGATCTGCGATCTGATCTGCTTCTACAACGAGTCTGTCGAGCTGGTCGTCGACGGTGAGGAGCTGGACCGCCCAATCACTCCCTGGTCGTCCGGTTCGCCCGGCATGTAGGGGTGCTCGACCGAAGCCGCCCGGTGGGGTGGTACGGCCCGGGCACCATGACTACCGACCCTCGCTCGTCTCGGCCCGGTCACCGCTCCCTGAGACGGCGACCGGGCAAGGCCGGAGCGGCTCGCTCAGTCCACCTTGCCGGTGCCGGCCGTGCGGCCGGCGATGACGAGACCCGCCCCGGCCAGCAACAGGATCAGGCCGAACTTCGCCAGCCGATCGGAATGCGCCCCAGTTGCAGGCAGTTCGGGGTCGACCTGACCGGTACCGCCTTCGATGACAACGGCGTCGTTGGTGTCGGTGACGTCGCCGACACCGGGGATGGGTCCCTCTTCGTCGACGGGGGTGCCGGTGACGGTGGCGGTGTTCAACAGGTCGGCGGTGATGGTGGAGTCGTAGGAGTACACCAACACGCCGCCCGGTGGCAGCGGCACCGTGTCGTCACCCGATACCAGGGTCATGTCGGCTTGGGTGATGCCGAGATCGGGGTCGTCGATGACCACGGGGAACAGGTCGGTGTCGCCGGTGTTCTCGACCCGGAAACAGTACGTCACCGCAGTCCCCGTGACACCGGCCACGATCTCGTCGGTGCCCTCGACCCCGGGACACGCCGCCCCGGCACCATCCAACACCGTCTTCTCCAACTCGACATCAGGGGCCGGATCGACTCCTCCCGTGGGCCCCTCGATCACCTGAGCGTCGTTGGTGTCGGTGACGTCGCCGACACCGGGGATGGGTCCCTCTTCGTCGACGGGGGTGCCGGTGACGGTGGCGGTGTTCAACAGGTCGGCGGTGATGGTGGAGTCGTAGGAGTACACCAACACGCCGCCCGGTGGCAGCGGCACGGTGTCGTCACCCGATACCAGGGTCATGTCGGCTTGGGTGATGCCGAGATCGGGGTCGTCGATGACCACGGGGAACAGGTCGGTGTCGCCGGTGTTCTCGACCCGGAAACAGTACGTCACCGCAGTCCCGGTCACGCCGGCCACGATCTCGTCGGTGCCCTCGACCCCGGGACACGCCGCCCCGGCACCATCCAACACCGTCTTCTCCAGCGCAATCGCCGGCGCCACACCCAGGATGACAACCTGGGCGTCGTTGGTGTCGGTGACATCCTCGAGACCGGGGATGGGTCCCTCTTCGTCGACGGGGGTGCCGGTGACGGTGGCGGTGTTCAACAGGTCGGCGGTGATGGTGGAGTCGTAGGAGTACACCAACACGCCGCCCGGTGGCAGCGGCACGGTGTCGTCACCCGATACCAGGGTCATGTCGGCTTGGGTGATGCCGAGATCGGGGTCGTCGATGACCACGGGGAACAGGTCGGTGTCGCCGGTGTTCTCGACCCGGAAACAGTACGTCACCGCAGTCCCGGTCACGCCGGCCACGATCTCGTCGGTGCCCTCGACCCCGGGACACGCCGCCCCGGCACCATCCAACACCGTCTTCTCCAAGGCAATCGCCGGCGCCTGGTTGGGGGTGAAGATCAGGATGCCGCCGCCGCTCCACGTGCCCGACTCGGGCAGCGTCGGGAAGCCGTTGTTGTCGCGCGGTGACTCGAGCTGAATGGCCAGCCACGTCGAGCCGGCGGTCATGAGGATGTCCGTTTCGATGACGGCCCACTCCGGACCGACATGGCCGCCGCGGACGGCCTGCACCGGATCGTTGACGACAACCGGACCACACGCCGTCTGGTTGGGTGGTGTGAACGGATCGATCACACCTTGCGATGCGCCGTAGGCCGGATTGACCGTGCCGTCGTCGAACACGAGGTCGTCGGCCGCCGTCGGTGCCGTGCCGGCGCCGGTGGCCACCCACATCACGGAGACGCGGCATTGCCCGTTGGCGCGCGGCGAGTCACTATCGGCGCCGCCATGGCTCGTCTGCAGCGTCACGAGCGTGTCTTCCGCGAAGGGCTCGTCGAACAGGTACGTCACGGTCTCGGTGGTGGACTCGACCCCCAGTGGGCCCCCGCCCCCGAAATACCAATCGGCGCCGATCTTCCACTTGATCTCCGATACCTGGTCGCAGGGCGACGTGTCGTATGCGACGGTGACGGTTGCGCCCCACCACGTGCTGGTGCCGGCGTCGATCGGATCGGTCGGGGGAGTGATGTCGATGGTGTAGGAGCCCGCAGCACCGTCGCCGAACAGGTCGGTGATGACCGAGGCGTAGGTGACGACTTGCGGAAATCCGGCGGGATCCGCCACGGCACTGTCCGAAGCGGTGAACTCGGGCACGACCGCCGCGTTGCCGTTCGTCCCTCCAGGGCCGGTGATCTCGACCCCAAGTGTCTGGTCGGCGGCTGCCGGAGTGGCGACCTCGAACTTGCCCGTCCACTCCACGATGGCGGCCTCGACGCTGCCCGGCAGATCGAGCGATACGACACCCGGGTCGACGATGTTGTTGTGCATGCCGACACCGACGCCGGTCGTCGCGAGGCAGCCCTCGACGGACACCGGTATGTCGATCACTTCTGCTGATGCGGGTGCCGGCACGAGGATGGCGAGCACCAAGGCTACGGCCAGCAGGATCCCGAAGGGGCGTGATTGGGCGCTCACGCGGCGCACGTTGCTCTGACTCACGGCCTGTTACCCCCAATTGGTTGCCACCAGTGTGGTCGAGTGGGCATGGCAATCTCAAGTACCCCCGGGCACCGGCTCGTGCGGGCGCTCCTGGCGCTCGTCGTGGTTGGGCACGATGGCGCAGCCTTGCTCCCTGTAGGTTGGGTCGCGGTGCGGTTCGAGCGAGCTGTGATGAAAGAGGTCGCGGATGAGCAAGTGGACAGACCCACGGTCGCCTGGTCCCGGATCGGAACGCCCGCAACCCCCTACCTCGGGACGATGGCTGAGCGGCGTCGGGCTGCCCAGCCAGGAGCTCGGCCGAGATGGCGACTTCTACCTCGACCTCGATCGGGGTGACGTCTTCGAGAAGCGGAGCGGCACGTGGGTCCTGGCGGCGTCGCTGCGCGGACCGATCGGCGCTCCAGGTCAGGTTGGGCCGCAGGGTGAGATGGGGCCGGCCGGACCGGTGGGCGACCCCGGCCCGCAAGGGCCTCCTGGAGAACAGGGTCCAGCGGGGCCGCAGGGTCCACCCGGTCAACTCGACGAGGCGTGGACCGAGGACGGCTCGACGTGGGGTCTCACCGTCCCCGCCGCCGCATTCGCCCTGGCGGATCGCCAGACCGAGAACGACTGGCAGCACAACCACGACCAGGGTTTCGTTCAGGCGAGCGACATTCCGGGCGCTTGCCTGAGTGCGGGTGCGACGCTGCCGCACGGTGCACAACTGATGGGCCTGCAGGTGTGGGCCGCTGCAGCCGGGGGACCGCACGTCGTCCAGCTCAACACGACCCGCATGACGGACCAGATCCACCACAACCGACCGCCCACCGTTCTGGGAAAGGTCTCCTTCATCGGCCGATCCAACACCCAGGTGCCAATGCAGTACGCCGGCACGGCATCGGGGACGATCGACAACCGGCGCAACATCTACTGGCTCTCGCTCTGCTTCCCTGGCTGGGACAACTTCCGGCTGCGGGCCGTCCAGATCCTCTACACGCCTGCTCGCCCGACGGATTTGCCAACCGGCACGAAGTGACGCGTGATCCGGCTGCGCTCAGTCCCAGAGTGTGGGGTGAAGGGTCACCGGTTTGGGGATCGGTTGCCGGTCGGGGTCGGGAGCACCGACCAGCGAAGTCACGAGGCCGGACCAGTCGAACTGCTCCGTGATATCCGACGCCTGGATCGTGATGAGCCGATCCGCCGGCACGTAGTTCGGCAGGATGCAGTTGAGGATCGTCTCGATCTCATCGCGGAAGCGGTCGTTCGTGCTGCGAACACCGTCGGCCTCGAGGGGAGTGTCGGGAAGAAGCCTGACGAAGAGGTCGTAGGTCGTGCACCACATGCGCACCAAGGGCTTCACGTCGAACGGGTCCTCCCCGCCCGTGACCCGAAGGAAGTAGGCGAAGTTGTCGATCACGGCACGGTCGGTGACCAGCACGTCGGCCCGGTTGCGTAGCTCCAACTCCTGTTGGATCTGAGCCATGATCACCCACAGCTGTGCCTCCGGGGTGGCGCCCTCGTTCAGCCCGAGCGGGTTGAAGCGGATGACTTCACGCCCCACCTCGACGCTGCGCCCGCTCCTCCCCACCGCACCGGCAAACGAGTGAACCGCATTGGTCTTGCGCACCGAATGCGACCCGATGAATGCGATCTTGAAGCGTTGTGTGGACGTCACGCGAGTTCCCGGCTGGCTGGCGCTCACGGTACCGGCCTGCCGGCGGGTTGCGGCGCACATCGCCGGTTTGCGAGACTCCCGGCCACGACGCCGCCAGTCCACGGCCGCAGTGGCGAACGGCCCTAGCGGCTGTGGCCGACCACCTGGGATGGTTGCGGCGACCATCGATGGGAGAAACGTCGTGAACCTGGCCGACCAGTTCGCCGAGCACGCTGTCACGTCGCTCGACCTGAGCCGCTATGTGCTGGTCGACGCCGCGATGAAGGTCCGAGATGTGGTCGGCGCCATGAACGATGCCGGGCACAGGTGCGCCATCGTGTCCAAGGGCGCCGGTCCCGTTGGCATCGTCACCGACCGCGACGTGCTCACGAGGGTCGTTGGCTATCCCATGACCTGGGAGATGCCGGTCGAGGCCGTGATGACACCCGAGCCGGAGTCCGTGCTGTCCGACCAGTCGGTGGCCGATGCGCTCGAGCTGATGAACGTGTTCCGATTCCGCAACGTGCCCGTGCTCGACGCCGCCGGTGCCCTCGTCGGCAACCTCGACCGGCATGCGTTCCTGACCTTTGCCTCCGCAGAGCTGTTCAGCGACGCATCGCTCGACACCCACGATCTCGCCGCCCAGCACGGGCTGCTCTTCGTCGACTTCACCGGGCTCAACCTCCCGCAGCCGATCACGGTGCGTCCCCACACCGATCTCAAGCGAGTGGTTCACACGATGCGCGGTCGGGGGATCGGCTCGGTGCTGGTCACGGGCGAGGACGGCGTGCTGGCAGGCATATTCACGGATCACGATGCGCAGACCAAGGTCGCCTGCAAGATGGACAATCTGTACGAAGTGCCGGTGTCCGACGTCATGACCGCATCACCCGTCACGCTCGAATGCCGCGAGCCCATCGCAACCGGGCTGCGCCTGATGGCCGATCGCAACCTCAGCCACATCCCCCTCACCGGGTCCACGCCGCACCCTGTCGCCATCGTCTCGTTCCGGGATGTCGCCGACTACCTCGAGTCGACGTTCGTCACGATGGGGTGATGGCCCAGCATCGGCGCACCCGCACAGTGCCGCCGCTGGTCAGCTGTACGAAGGCGCGACGGGGCGCGCCGCTGCGACCGTGAGATCGACGATGCGGCGCAGCAGCGTGGGCATCTGTGCGGCCGGCAGTGAGCGGATCCTGTCCACGGCGCGCGCAGGCTTCTTGTTCCTGCCGCGTATGCCGAGGATGCCTTCGAAGTCGGGGTTGAACTCCACGTAGCGATCGCGCCCAGCAGCCCTACGTAGTTGACGGTTCAAACGCAGCAGCTCGCCGGTCGGCTTCTCGCTACCTCGAACGTCGCTGTCGAACACCGCAACGTGCGGGATGTGAGCGCGGCGGCAGATCTCGATGAACAGCGGCAGGTTTGTCTTGCCCCCGCAGTCGACGATCGAGATGGCTTCACGGTCCACGTCGTGGCCGAGGCTGCGGAACACATACGGCAGGGCTTGTTTCTCGCTCATGCCCTCCACCAGCACCGCCACTCTCGAGAAGAGGAGCTCGGAGCGCTCGGCGTCGAACTCGCATGCCGCACGGAACTCGTCGTCGGCGTCGAGCGGCTGCAGATGCTCGACCGCCGTCACCCCGTGCCGATCTCGGGAGACGAGATGGATCTCCTCGAGCTTCGACACGTTGAGCAGCCCGGGGGAGTGGGTGGTGTACAGCACTTGGTTACCGTGGCCGGCGAGCCGGCGGAAGATGCGGTAGAGGTAGCGATCGCCGTGTGGTGTCAGGAACATCTCCGGCTCCTCGATGACGAACACCACACCGCTCACTGCGACCGCGCACCGCTCCAGGGCTCGGACCAGGGCGACACGAGGCGCAGGAGCACCTTCGAGCTCCTCGCGGAAGATCTCGACGCAGCGCAGCGCATCCGGGTGGCGGCTGGCCGGGAGCAGGAGGTCGGTGGTGCGGAGATCGGCAGGTATCACGATGAGGCCGGGCAGGCCGTCGTTGTGTTCCGCCGAGATGACTCGACCGTTGCTAAGGGTGGCCTCGAGAGTTGCGTGACTGGTGCCGTGGCGCACGTCGTTGGGGTCGAGGCGGTCTTCGGGGTCGAGCAATGTGATGATCCCGGCGAGCATGTTGGACTTCCCCGTGCCCGGCTCGCCGATGAACGCGGCGATGGGCTCCAGCTCCAGGGAGACACCGCGAGCGGAGCGGAAGTTGATGGCTCGGACCTCTGTGATCACCGGTGCCTCGTTGGATCGGCGAGATACGGCGCAGACACTAAACGCCGCCGCCGGGACCGAGCCGCACTCGCACGACGCCGGGAAGGCCGCGCCTCGGCGGTCGGGACCGCCTCGCCTTCCAGCGCCGCGAGTGCGTCAGCCCGACTGGCGGAGATCGCGACGCCGGAACGCGACGACGGCGAGGCCGAAGAGGACCGCCGTCAGCAGCGCCAGAACCGCACCGTGCCCCCAGTGCATCCCATTCACCAGGGGATCGCTGGTGAGGTAGTAGTAGTTGGGCGTCCATCTGGCGAGACCGGCGAGGTCGTCGCTGAGCGGGAGGAAGGCGTTGGCGGCATAGGACGCCAACCCCAGCCCGACCGACCCGTAGACGGCAGTCCGCATGCGCCCGGTGAGGGCGCCGAGCAGCAGGGCGAGCGCACCGATGACCAGCCCGAGCAACGTCACGAGCAGAGACGTGGCGGCGAGATTGGCGATGTTCATGCCGAGGCCGCCCGCCAGCGAACCAAGGGCGCCACCGGCGAAGATCCCCACACCCACGCCGAGCGCCAGTACGACCATCGCCAGACTCTTCTCGCGCACGATCGTTGATCGATCGATCGGGTTGGCCAGGAGCAGCCCCATGGTGTTGCCGGCCTCCTCGCCGGCCAGCGCCCGAGAGCCGAGCACCACCGTGACGATCATCACGGCGATCGGCGCCATGAGGCTGAACATCTCAACCTGGTACCAGCCCTCCGGCGTGCTCATGTCACCGCCGCCGAACAGGGCGAGCATCGTCTCCGGGAGCGACTCGGTGAGCGACTGGAGTGCTTCGTCGATGAAGTTGTACATCGGCCCGAGCATGACCATGAACAGGAACATGGCACCGGCCGAGATCAACGCAAGCCCCTGGTGCTCGGTTGCAGTCTTGATCCACATGCGGGACACCCGCGCCGAGCCGGCGAGACGGTCGACCACCTGACGGGTGAGAGGGTTGGCCCGCAGTCGATCTACCAGCGTCGACCGGACCGCCCTTTCCCTGAGGTCGCGACGGTTCACGCCGACGAGCGCCACGGCGGCGAAGACGGCGGAGGCGCCGGCGAGGACCGCCACATCGCCCCAGGCGACTCCGTTGTTGGCCGGTTGGCTGCCATCGAAATAGTGCCACGGCGAGAGCCGCGCCCAGTCTTCGAGACCATCGACCAGCGGCAGCAACCCGGCGGCGAAGAACGATGCCACCATCACGCCGGCCGTCACCCCGGACGCCACCGAGACGCTTCCGGTAAGGGCACCGATCGCCAGAGCCAGAAAGCCGTAGAACAGGGCGTTGACGAGCATGTGCAGCATCAACGCCTCGATGTGGATTCCCGCCACGTTGACGTCGAGGATCGCCGGTGCCGCCACGCCGACGAGCCACAGGATGGCGACGCCGAGCCCGGTGACGAGGAGCAGGCTGCCTGCCTTCGCCGCCAGCACGTGGGTTCGACTCCGCGGATTGCCCAGGAGCAGCCCGATCGTGCCGTGGCGCTCCTCGCCGGCGATGGAGGCCGAGCCCGTCGAGATCGCCAGCCCGGCGATGGTGAGCATTCCGTACGAGCCATAGATGGCGCCATACGCCAGGCCGCCCACGTCGGCGTCGGCGGGCATGCTCATGAGGGCCCGCATCGCCTCGGGCAGGTCGGTGTACACGGACAGATCGATGTCGCGATACACCGACATCCCGAATATCAGGAAGAGACCCAGCGTCAGCGCCCCGATCGCCATCCCCTTCCAGCGATCCTGGGTGGTCTTGGTGAAGACGTTGGCGAGCATCAGGTGACCTCCTCGTCCCGGTAGTAGGTGAGGAAGATCTCCTCGAGGTCGGCCTCCTGCGACGTGATGTCGACGAGGCTGTAACGCTCCGTCGCCGTCTCGAGCAGCACGTCCATCGTGCCGTCGTACGACAGGCTCATACGGTGGTTGTGCACGGCCACGTCACGCGCTCCCGGTACGGATGCGAAGACGGCGGCGTCGACCGGCGTGGTGAACTCCATCTCGACCTTGCGCATCGCCTTCGAACGCAGATCGGCAACCGACTCGACCGCAACCAGTGTGCCCCGGCGGATGATCCCGACCCGGTCGGCGACTCGCTGTACCTCCGAGAGCGTGTGGCTGGAGAGGAATACCGTCCGGCCGTCGCGTGCGACCTCGCGCATCATGGTCTGGAACTCTCGCTGCACGAGGGGGTCGAGCCCGGAGCTCGGTTCGTCCATGATGAGGACCGTGGGGTGATTCATGAACGCCTGAATCAGACCGACCTTCTGCCGGTTCCCCGTCGACAGATCGCCGACCTTCTTGTCCATCTCTGCGTCCAGCCGTTCCGCCAGCTCGGCGACATACGACCAGTCGACGCCGCCGCGGAGGTTGGCGAAGTAGGTGACGGTGTCGCGTCCGGTCAGGTTCGGGTACATCGCCAGGTCGCCGGGCACGTAGCCGATGTGACGTCGGATCTCGACGGAATGCTCGTGGGTGCCCAGCCCCAAGATCTCGGCGCGCCCTGCGGTGGGGAAGATCTCGTCCAGGACCGTGCGGATCATCGTCGTCTTGCCGGCGCCGTTGGGCCCGAGGAACCCGAAGACCTCGCCCCGGCGAACGTCCAGATCCAGGTCGACGAGCGCCTCGACCTGCCCATAGTGCTTGGTCAGCCGTTCGGTGTGGAGTGCGATGTCAGTCATGAGTCTCCCTGGACGTCTCACGCACGGGTTCCGTGCGGTTCTCCGCTGCCAGCTGTTCCATGGAGCGGATGGCGTTGGCGGCAAACGCATCGGTGATCAGGCCACCGGAGTAGATCTCGTAGACCGTTTGGCCGTATGCCGCGAACTCGGGGCTGCTGGTGAGCTGCGGGTCGGTGAGGTCGACGCCGAGCAATCGGGCGACGTGGCGATGAAGCACGAGCGCACCGAGGTTCCACATGGTCAGCAAGGCGACGCGGCGGCGCATGTCCCCGGCCGGTTGCAAGATCCCGGCATCGACTCCCTGGCGAAAGTACTCCTCGGCGTCTGCGACCAGCTCGTCCACCAGGAGGGCAACGGCGGGGGAGTCCTCGGTGAGCACGTTGGCGAGGTACCCCAGCAGGACACCGAGGTTGTTGTCGCGGAGCACGGTCAGGAGGTCGATCTGCGGGCCGGCCGCCATGGCATCGGTCTTGAAGTGGCGGATGGTGGCCGCCACGTGCTCGTCGCAGGCCGCCCGCAGTCCCTCCATCGAGCCAAAGTGATGGATCACCGACCCGGGTGAGACTCCCGCAAGGTCGGCGATGCGGCGGGCGGTGGTGTCGGTCACGCCGTGATGGGCGATGCACTGGATACCGGCGTCACGGATGCGGGCCTTGGTCGTGCGGTCGTCGGCGCCAGGATGGGCCGGAACGGGGTCGATTGAACGCATGTTCGAGATTCTATATCACTGTTCAAGCATGCGCTCGGGCCGATGGTCCCACGAGGATGCGGACGGTTGGCCTGCAGCCGGGGACTCGTAGGGGACAGGCGGGACTTGGTCCGTCCGGCCCGTCATCGCCTCCACGCTGCGATCAGCAGTGCTGCGAGGAGCAGTACGACCGGCGGTTCAATTGGTGACGTCGAACCGCACGAGCGACGGTCGCGGGGCCACCTCGACCGTGGTGACGGACACGACGTGAGCTGCGGGTGGACCTTCGTGAAGGAAGCGGAGGAGCGCGGCAACGCCATCGGGCGCACCCTGCGCCCACACCTCGACGGATCCATCCGGCCGGTTGCGCACCCAGCCCGCAAGCCTGAGCCCCGTGGCAACCCGTCGCGTCGAGTAGCGAAAGCCGACACCGTGCACGCGGCCGGTGATGGTGGCGCATAGGGCCGTCACGGACGGGGGCGAGCCTGCCATCGCTCGGCAGTATCGCTGCGACACTCGCGCCCGTCACCGGTGTTGGCCGCGTGCAGCATGCGATGGGCGCGGGCGGCGCTACTGCTCGAGCGGCTGCCTGCCCTGTTCCTCGGCCAGGAACTTCTCATAGCGGCGCCCTTCGCGCCCGCGGTCGTCGATCAGGTACGCCAGGATGTGGAATGCCAGTCCGACCGCCCACGGGATCGTGACCCAGATGGCCCACTGGATGCCGTCGCCCCCGACGATGTCGAGGAACCACAGGAATGAATTGACGACGACGAAGGCGCCGGCATGCCACAGAAGCGAGGAAAAGTCCTCGACTCGCTTGCGAGCACGGCCCTCTGGTGTGCTGAGGTCCGGTTTTGCCACGTCTTCCTCCTTCGTTCGCTCGTGTTCCACGATCTGCCGGGACTCGTGCGATGCCAAGGGCCATTCGGCCTCTACGCTGCGGCGCCGTGGACAACGTGATCTTGCTGGGTGACTCGATCCGGCTCGGCTTTCAGGCCACGGTGGCGGCTGCGCTGCCTCACAAGCACGTGTGGGGCCCCGAGCGGAACTGTCGATCCAGCCGGGATCTCGACGCCGAGCTCGATGAGGTGGTGCCGGCCCACCACGACCGGTCCGTGACGGTGCACCTGAACGCCGGGCTCCACGACCTGCGCCGCAGCGAAGCAACCAACTGGCAACCGCTCGTGCCCCTCGACGAGTACCGGGCAAACCTCGAATCGATCCTGGCCCGATTGGTCTCGGATCCACATATCGGTGCTGACGGTGTCATCGTGGCGACCACGACGCCGGTGGACGGCGCCCGCCACAACGTGACGCGAGCCTCACGTCGCCATCTCGAGGACGTGGTCGCCTACAACGAGGTACTGGTTGCGGTGGCCGAGCGGCACAGTCTGAGGATCAACGACCTGTTCACCGTCGTGACCGTTGCATCCGGAGACCTGCTCTCCGCCGACGGGGTGCATTTCACCGCGGAGGGCTACCGGGTGCTGGGTGAGGCGGTGGCGTCCGCGATCGGGGCCTGCGACCGCTGACCAGCACGAGTGCGATCGAACTCGAACCACACCGGTTGGTGATCCGACCCGTCGGCGACACCGTCGACCCACGCCGACGTCAGCCACGTCGCCAAGTCCGGTGTCACCCACGCCTGGTCGATCCTCTCACCGTCCTTGGTGGCACCCGAGCCACCACGCACCAGCGGCCATGCGTCGACGAAGGGAGCATGGCCATTCCCGATGGTTGCCGCATACTCCTTGGTCGAGGCACCGAAGTTCACGTCGCCGAGCACGACGGCCGACGAAGGCATCACCGGTTCGTCGCCGAGGTACCAGCTGGGATCTGCCGGGTGTTCGCCGTCCCACGCACCACCCACCGCGGTCACCTCGTGATGCCGGTCGAAGATCGTCTCGGTCTGGACGATGCGAGTCGCGGCCGAGAGGTAGCAGAGATGGGTCGACGTCACCCGGAGAGGGGTGCCGTCCAGTTCGACCACCGCCTCCAATGCCCCGCGGCGCATGGAGCGAGGCTCCCCGGGGAGCCGGGGAAGCGGTACGTTCTCGGAGCCCAGGATGGGGAAGCGGCTCAGCAGCATGTTGCCGAACTGGCGACGACGGTCGGATGCCTCCCCAGGGAACCCCGCCGAGGAATGGAGGTCGATGTTGGCGCCATACACCCACCAGTAGTCGGGAAGGCGTTTGCCCAACTCCGCCGTCTGATCGACCATGCCGGAGCGGGGCCAGTATCGCTCCACCTCCTGGAGAGCGATGACGTCGGCGCCGTCGACGGCAGCGGCGATGCGGTCGAGATCGTGGTGACCGTCGCGGCCGATGCCATAGTGGATGTTGTACGTGACGAATCGCATCGCAAATGCCCTCTGCGACCTGGCCTGCCGTTCGCAGTCCTACCTCGGCGAACGTTGTTTTCACCTTGACGGTTCGGCGAACGGTCGTCTGTAGGACGATCGCACCGTTCTGACGAGGTGCCAGTTCAGCAGCTCGGCCGCCACAATCGGGTCTTTTGGCACATGACCCTCATCGCCAGGTGACGATACGCTGCCGCTGCCCATGCATGCTGCTGTTCTCCTGCTCAATCGCGGGAGGGGAAGTGGCGGGGTTGCCCGCCAGCACGCCCGCTCGCTCCTCGACGCCGGCCATCGCGTCACGTTCATGCATCCCCGCATGGGGAGCGGCGTTGCCGGCGCCGAGAACGTGAACGTGGCCCTCCACACCGACGTGATGCCGGTCCACGAGTTCCTTCCCGCCGCAGGCGATCAACAGCAGGCAGTGTCGACCATGACGCCCGTCCAGGCGCTGCGCTACACCGCCGACATCGCCGCGGCCCTCAGCAGCCTCGACCACGTGGACGTCGTCGTCGCCCACCACGCCAACCTCACTTCGGTGGCCGCCCGCTACTTCGCAGATCGCATGCGGATCCCGTACGTCGTGTTCGCCCACGGCACCGGTATCGAACCCCGCCACTACGGCGGCTACGACGACGCCGTCTGGTCGGAGATCAAGGAGGCGCTCGAGGGTGCGGACGGCATCATCGTCACCACCGACTACGTGAGGGATGAGCTGGTGCGACCGCTGGTCGACGTCCCGTTGAGCCGGTTCTTCGTGCTGCCGTGCGGCGTGGACGTGGACGAGTTCCATCCACTCCGCACCGGCGACATTCGGGAGCGGTTTGGTCTGCCGGAGCGCTACGTCATCTGTCCGGGTGCGGTGACGCGGCTCAAGGGCCCGCAGAACGTCGTTGCCGCCAGCCGCGAGTACGCCGACCTGGCCGAGACGATCTTCATCGGTGACGGCGACCTGCGCTCACGCCTCGAGGCCGAGTTGGGCGAGCGGGGGCGATTCCTCGGGTTTGTGTCGGACGCCCACAAGGCCGCTCTCATCAACGCGGCCACCTTGCTGGTGGCGGCCCCAGAGAAGCGGGAGCACTTCGGCATCATCTACGTCGAGGCCCTGGCGTCGGGCACGGTTCCCGTCGCCTACTCCGGTGGAGGGGTCGATTCCATCATCAGCCGGGAGGTCGGAGTGACCACGGAGCGCGATCCTGCGATTCTCGGCCGCTCGGTGCGGCGGCTGCTGGAGGACGAGGACCTTCGCAAGCGGATGGCACTCGACGGGAGACAGCGAGCGATCCGGCTCTACGACGAGGGCGAGCTCGGCAGCGAGCTCGTATCGTGGCTCACGGCCATCGCCGCCCGCAGGCCATGGCAACCCGCGACACACCCTGTGTTCGGTGGAGTCGCACGCTGACCGAAGGGACTCATCTGTGACCGAGATCGACGAAGCGGCGGTTCTCGCCGACCTGGAACGCCTGGTGGACGCCGGAGACCTCGTGGGGAGAGGCAGCGACTTCCTGCGGTCCGCCGATGCGCTTGCGCACCAGTTCCTCGCCACCGGCCGGTTCGGCATCGCCGAGGATCCGTTTGGAGGCAATGACGCCTCGCTGCTCGCCGACGAGCATGCCTACTACCTCATGTTGTGGCGGCTGTTCGATCGCACCCCGGCATCTCAACTGGCCGATTTCGCCATCAAGGTTCGTCGCATCCTCGCTCGCAAGGTGTTCAAGAGCCTCGGCGAGGGAGTCATCTTCCATCACGACGTCTACATCCTGTCGGGGCAGAACACGTCGCTGGGCAACGGGGTGTTCGTCAATCGCGGCTCCACGATCGACGATCGTGGGCCGATCACCGTCGGTGACCACACGATGATCGCCGCGGGAGCCATCTTGACCACCCACGGCCATATCCTCGACGACTTCTCGAAGCCGTTGCCGATGGGGGGCAGGACGATGGCTCCGATCACGATCGGTTCCAACACGGTCATCGGATTCCGGTCGGTCGTGATGCCCGACGTGACGATCGGCGATCGTGTCATCGTGGCGTCGAACAGTGTCGTCACGAAGGACATCCCCGATCGCTGGGTGGTCGGTGGCGCACCCGCCAAGAAGATCAAGGAGCTCGTGCCCAAGGAGTATTGATCCTTCGCCGGCGTAGTCTCCCGAGCATGAGTGATCTCCACGGAACCATCGAATCTCTCTTGGCAGCGAAGCTGCACCTGTCGCCGCAGCTCGCCGGCGACCGATTGTTCTTCCTCTCCAACCGCTCCGGACGGCTGAGTCTGTACTCGATGCGGCCCGGCGGCACGGATGTCCGCCGGCTGATCCCCGAGCACATCGCCCTGCCCAACCCGGCGCTCGTGGACGCTCAGGTCTTCGCCGTGCTCCCGCAGCTCGATCGCATCCTGCTGACCATCGACTCCGATGGCGACGAGAACTACCAGCCCCATGCCATCCCCGTGGACGGTGGAGACCCGGAACCGCTCTGGTCCGATCGCTTTCCCGGTGCGCAGGTCTTCGTCGACGCCGACCCCGCAACCGGCATGGCAACACTGCTCGTCGATCCTCGCAAGCATCCGACGATGACGTCGTACTTGGCCGACCTGGCAACGCTGGAGCTCACGGAGCTGGGAAAGTCCGACTACGGGAACTTCCCGATCGGGCACAACGCGGACTTCAGCAAGATCGCGCTCATCGACGGCTACACGGCCGGCGACAACGTGCTGTTCCTCTGGGAGGCGGGTGCAGACCAACGGCGGCTCCTCGCGGGGACGGAGTTGGCGGACCGAGGCGATGAGCCGGTTGCTCTGACCGGCTTCGGTGACGCGCACGTCCGCGACGACGGCGTGCTGGTCACGACGACGCTCTTCGAAGACAGGGGCGGGCTCGCCGTCGTGCCCCTTGCCGGGGGAGAGCCCGTACTCGTTCCCATCGCAGGTACGACTCACCGGGGCGTCGGTGAGCTCACCTACCTCGGGCACCTCGACGGGAACCGCTACGAACTGGCCTACAACATCGACGGTTGCTCCTACGGGTACACGGCCACGTTCGATCCGACCTCACCCCGGATGGATGTCGATCGGCTCATCTGGGGGGAAGGAGATCTCGCCGGCGGCGTGGTGCAGTCCGCCAGCTACGACCACACCAGCGGCCGGTGGGCCCTGGCCTTCTCGACGGCGGTCTCTCCGGTCCAACTCTTCACCACGGACGGCCACGCCGTCGAACAACACACCGACGAGGAGATCGCCGGAATCCCGGCATCGAGCATGGCGCGAGGCGAGGACGCCTCCTTCGTGTCGCACGACGGCACCCGGGTCTCCTCTCGCCTCTATCTGCCGGCGGAGGACGGCGACTCGGCCGGCCCGTACCCGGTGATCTACTACATCCATGGTGGACCGCAGTCCCAGGAGCGGCCCGACTTCACCTGGTTCTCCATGCCGCTGATCCAACTGTTCACACTCCGCGGCTTCGCCGTGTTCGTCCCGAACGTTCGCGGTTCGACCGGGTACGGCCTGGACTACATGAAGCAGGTCGATCGGGACTGGGGTGGAGCGGACCGGCTGGATCACACGGTGGCCGTCGCACGACTCCGGGACGATCCCCGACTCGATGTCGACCGACTCGGTGTGATGGGACGCAGCTATGGCGGCTACATGACGCTGACTCTCTTGGGGCGCCATCCCGAGCTGTGGGCCGCCGGGGTCGACATGTTCGGTCCGTATGACCTCCATACCTTCCTCGACGCACTGCCGGAGACGTGGAAGACGTACTTCTATCTCGCCATCGGGCATCCGGAGCGGGACCACGACATGTTCGTCGAGCGGTCGCCCAAGACCCACCTCGATGCCCTCGCCGCCCCGCTGCTGGTGATCCAGGGACGCAACGATCCGCGCGTCGTCGTGGGTGAGTCCGACATGCTGGTCGACGATCTGCGCAGCAAGGGCAAGGACATCGAGTACCTCGTCTTCGATGACGAGGGCCACGACATGGTCAAGCATGCCAACCGGGTCAAGGCATATGCAACGATCGTCGAGTTCTTCGAGCGGAAGCTGGGAGTCGCCGGGCCGTGACGGGCTCGGTGCGATCTGTCAGGCGATGGCGGTCGAGTCGATGAACCACCACCACAGGGCTGCCAGCACGGCGACGGTCGCTGCGGCGAGCGCCGCTTGGAAGAGCAGGCGGGAAGCAGGCTCCTGTTCGGGCGGAGTGGTGCGCATCGCCACCACGGCCAGCGCCGCTGCCGCCACGAGCACCGCCACGGGTGGACGCCCCCAGGGATGGTCCGGATAACCGATGGCCCAGGTCACGGGGAGCGCTCCGAGGGCGATCGCCCACAAGGCCACGCTGCGACGGGCCATTCAGCGGCGATAGCGGTCGGCGGCCCGTTGCCGGGCCTTGGCTGCCTCCACCTCGCGGTTCTTGGGCGGGGCCGCCGTGACGAGCTCATCAACGAGCGTCCGCGTCACCTCGGCCACCGCATCGACGGCACGATCGAAGACATCACGGTTCGCCCGCGAAGGTTCGCGATAACCGCTGATCTTCCGCACGTACTGCAACGCCGCCGCCTGTACTTCGTCGTCGGTGGCGACGGGGTCGTAGTTGTAGAGGGTCTTGATGCTGCGACACATGCGTTCGATGGTACGCATCACCACGGGCATGCCGAGCGCCAGGGAGTGGGTGGGGTTCCGAGGCGCCGCCGGTTCGGACATCGGCTGGCGATCCACCCGGCGGTCCTGCGGGAGAGCGCTCGAATCCCATCTCGGTGCGATGCGCTCGACCCTACGGCACGTCGTCGAGCCACCGCACCTCACCGGCGGCACCGGCGAGCGGCCAGTCAGCGACGATCGCTTCCGCCGCGTTGCGTATCCGCCGTGGGATCGGCTCCCACGGTGTCATGAGCACGCGCCGCGCTCGGCGTCGCCACGTCCCCACGACGGCGCCGTCGACGAGCAACGCTCCGGGCGGAGGTGCTTTGGGCCACAGCGCCCGGCTCCGGGCGGCATCGGGCACGACTTCGTCTCGGTGGAGACGGCTGATGGCAATGTCGTCAGGCGGGAGCAGCAGGACTTCACGATGGGGCGGAGGACCCGCATAGATCGCCGCAGCCGCTGCCAGGATGAATCGTGGCCGTGGCCCCGAGTCGATCGGCTGCAGTTCGGCCGCAAGGGCGTCGACCGTGGCGTCGGAGTCCCTCTGTGATCCGTCGAGCCACCAGCGCAGATCTCGAGCCGTGGCCGGGCCGAGGTAGCGAAAGAAGCGTCGAGCCAGTTCGAGCCGGGCATCCTCACGAGCCACGCCGTCGTCGGGCACAGGGACGACGAGGGTGTCGACGGTGTCCCATTCTGCCTGCAACGTCCCCAGGGTCGTCGCCCACCGCAGCTCACGGGTGTTCTCGACGCCGGGAAGCGCCGCCATCAGCTCCCGCTGCGGCGCCGGCCTCCCGCCGAGCGCCGCATGGATGCGTGATGCGAGGTTCTCCAGCACGTCGATGCGAGCGGGATCGCGAGGCAGCAAGCCTTTCGTGAAGACACCTGCATCCTCCGCCGCCACCAGATACACCGCACCCCGAGGCCCGAACACCTGGGTCAGCTCGGGATGTCGCCAGGACTCCGGCTCCAATCCGCGGACTCGGGCGGCGAGGGACAGCAGGCCCGAGCGGGGAGATCCGTCCTGGTGGCCACAGTGCGCGGCAGCGGCGATCGCAGCGCTGGGCCGCCGCTCGACGCCGAGACCGGTGACGGCGAGGCGGTAGCGGACGCCGGGAGGGATCTGCTTCGTCATCGGATCGTGGCCAGTCGAAGCACCTCTGCGTGCGACGGCACGTCGTGGAGATACGACCGCCGCTGTTCCTCGTCGCTGATACGGCTTGAGCGCTCCTGAATCGCCGCCGCCATCGTCGCCAGCAGCTCGGTTGCCCGGTCGGGCGCCGTCTCCGCCAGCACGTGGTAGCAATGCAGCAACGCAGCAGTGGTCTCGATCGCGGCGCCAAATCGATCGGATCCCTCGGAGCGCATCGCCTCGTCGACGAGGGCGGCGGCCGACGTGATGTCGCCGGTGCGTCGCAGCACATCGGCAAGGGCCACTGTCGACTCGTTGGCCAGGTGCCGCTCCCCGATCTCGGTACGCACGGCCACCGCCTGCTCGAGGGCGACGCGGGCTGCGGACAGCGCACCGGCGTCGCGATGGACGAGTCCCAAGCCGTGGAGGCTGAATGCTTCACCGCGCCTGCGCCCGATCGAGCGGTCGACGGCCAGTGCCTCTTCGTACTGAGCCCTGGCGAGGTCCAGGTCACCGAGCGCCCGGTTCACGCCCCCCAGGTTGCCGAGGCTGATGGCGATGCCCCACGCATCATGCAGACGCCGTCGGATGGCGAGCGCGGCTTCGTAGTCGGCTTTGGCCGCGGCGTAGCGACCCACCGCCCATGCCGTGCCACCGCGGTTGTCGAGATGGTCGCTGTGGGCGAGGCGGTAGCCGATCTCGATGCTGCGCCGGATGCCTGCGGAATGGATCACCCGTGCCGCGGCGTAGTCGCCCGACGTGATCAGCGCGCTCCCGAGGTTGTTGAGCGCGCTGATCTCGCCGACCCGGTCACCGGCGGTGGCGAAGAGATGGGCGGCCTCGCGGTGCTCGACAACCGCGGTGGCGTAGTCTCCGCGCTCCCAAGCGAGCCCGCCCAACAGATCCTGGGCGGCGGCAAAGGTGCGGAGATCATCTGCTGCTTCTGCCAGCGCTCCGGCGCGGCGGGCGGCCCGCTCGGCGCCGTCCGGCTCGCCGAGGTGCCGGTTGATTCGTGCTCTCGTCAACAGGAGCGTGGCCACGGACGGGTCGGTCGCGGGGGAGTCATCGAGGGCCTCGTCCACCACCTCTCGAGCCGCTTCGTACTCGGCGAGGGCGATGTGCCAGTTGGCCGCCGAATGGGCCGCATCGAGCCGGCGGCTGGGAACCACAGCGGAAAGGTTGCGGAGCTCGGAGATCGCCTCGCCCTGCCGGTCCCGATCCCCCGTCACGTCGTAGACGTCGACGAGAGCATCGATGATCCGGTAGCGGAGACCCGGATCGCTGTCTCCCACTATGTCGCGGGCCCGTTCCAGGTCGGCGATGGCTTGCTCGTTGGCGAAGTGTCGCGCCGCTTCCCGACCTGCTGTGACGTAATGGGGGAGCGCCTCTTCGGGTGCACCGGCTCGGTCGAGGTGCTCGGCAAGAGCGGCGGCGTGCTCCGCCGACTCGGTTCCATACAGATGCACGATGGCGTTGGCCGCGGCCCGATGGAGGCTTCGCAGCGCCGAGTGGAGCTGTATCTCGTAGGCGGCATCGCGGAGCATTGCCTGGCGGAAGAGATACCGAAGCTCGTTGATCTCCGACCAGATCGCCCGGTTTGCGGCTTCTCTGACCGCAGCCACGGTGCCGTCGTGATCGTTCAACATGGCGCTGAGAACCGCGAGTTCGAACTCGCGGCCGAGCACTGAAGCCGTGAGGACCGTGCGACGCACGTCCTCGGTCAGGCGATCGAGTCTGGCGATCAGTATGGGTCGTAGGTCGGTTGGTACCCGCGCTCCGGCGAAACGCATCTCGACACCGGCGGCGCCCGTCACGAGGAGGTCCTGCTCCTCGAGGAATCGCACGACCTGGTGTACGAAGAATGGATTGCCGCCGGTGCGGTCCATGAGGATCCCCAGCGTGGACTCCGCCACCGGGGCGCCGAGGAGGCCCTCTGCCAGCTCCCTCGTCTCCTCTGCAGCGAGCCCGACCAGCTCGACCGTCGAGTCGGCACCGACGTCCAGAGCCTCCCGGCTCTCGATGAGGAACGTGATCGGATGATCGGCCAGGTCTCCGCGCAGCCGTGCCAGCAGGGAGACCGCACTCGGATCGAGCCATTGCCCATCGCGGACGTCGACAATGACGCGCCGGCCCCGGGTCTCGGCGATGAGCAGCGTCTCGATGGCCAGGACGGTGTTCTCGAACCGGATCCGGGCGCTCACGTCGTCATCCATCCAAGGCGTCGCAGTCACCAGCCGGACCAGGGTCTCCCGGCCCACGTCCAGCTCGTCTGCGAGATCCGGATTGCGCCGGATGAGGGTGCGAACGCCGCTCTCGAGCCGTCGCCCGGCGGCAGCGGCATCGTCGTCGCGCCCGAAGTACGTGAGGAGGGCGAGCCGGATCGGGCCAAACGGGTCGCGGCGCACCTCGTCGGCGCGAGTCCGCAACCACAGTGTCCTGGGCTCATCGGCGATGAACGCCGTATGCAGGGCGTCGAGCAGGTGGCTCTTGCCCACGCCGGCGTCACCCGTGACGAGCGTGGTGAGGGCGCTTCCTGAGGCCTGGACCGTGTGGAGAACCTCCATCAGCCTTGCGAGCTCTCGATTCCGTCCGATCATGGGATCGGTCACGTCGGACAGTGGGCCGGCGCTGCCCGCCTCGAGCAGATGGGTCATCACCGGCTCGGCGAAGCCGCGGTAAGGCATCTTGCCGAGACTGCTGTGGCGGGTATCGCTCGGCAGCCGGGCCGGTATCCGGGCCCCTATCCGGATCTCACCCCAGCGTGCGTCGCTGCCCATACGGGCGGCGAGGTTGACACCGGAACCAACGCACGTATACGCCTCCTGCCGTGCGCTGCCGACAAATCCCGCGTACACGGTCTCCGCAGTGACTCCCGCCTTCACGGCGTCCGCCCCCAGCGTCTCACGTATGGCGAGCATGCAGCGGGCGGCGTGTTCGACGTCATGTTCGTGGGTGGTCGGTGCCCCCCAGAACGCAAACACGGTCAAGCTGTCGTCGTCGCTCCCGGTTCGGATGACGTCGCAGACGTATCCGTCGTGCGCTCCGACGAGATCGAGC
Organism: Acidimicrobiia bacterium; assembly: GCA_965216945.1. Taxonomy (GTDB): domain Bacteria; phylum Actinomycetota; class Acidimicrobiia; order Spongiisociales; family UBA5794; genus DATHZQ01. The sequence continues at coordinate 3,616,316 of CBDCGU010000003.1, forward strand.
ACGCGAGCGGGTGCGGCGCCGCCCCAGAGCGACTCTCCTTCCTCCCGCACCGAAACGAAGGCCGACACCACGTCGCGGAACTCGCCTCTGCCGTCGAAGTGGAGGACCCTGGGCGGGTTGAACTGTGACGCGATCTCCGGCAGCTCCACGTGGCGCACCGCTGCGCCGGGCTCGGCAGACTCGACGATCCCGTTGAGGAGGAGAAACCCGTCGCCGAGTGTTGCCACCGTGGCGCCCGACGCCAGCAGCGACGCCGTGCCCTCGCATATCGCCAGCTGCTCGCCGGCCACCAGCGCTTCGCCCCGCTCCGCCTCTGCGACGGCGCTGCCCATGAACGCAAAGATGCGACGCTGCTGCGCCTCGACGTCCGATGCGTTCCAGACGACCCACTCGATGCTTCCCGTGGTCACAACCCCGCGAAGAGTGAGGTGTGCCGAGCCTGCCGGAGTATCGAGGGCGTCGAGTGAGCTCAGAGCATCCCGGATCTCGACGCCGGCGGTGGCGGCGGCTCGTGCCGTGTGGTGCGGCGGACCTGGGAAGACCGCGAGGACACCGTCGCCGGTGAACTGCACCACGGAACCCCCGAATCGGTGGACGGTATCGACAATGGGCGTGAAGACGGCCGTGAGGACGTCCGCCAGCACCTCGGCGCCGGCTGTGGCGTATGCGCTCAGCTCGGCAGCGAGTCGGGTCGAGCCCTCGGCGTCGAAGAGCAGCACCGAACCGGGAAGCCTGCCGCGCATTCGGCCCGCCGCGACGGCTTCGAGGATCACTGGAGGCACCAGAGAGCGCACGACCTACAGGCTATCCGGGGAAGGCGGTCTCACGGTCAGGTCACGCCTGGCGACGTTTGACTCCGGTTGCTCGGGTGAGGAGCTCGTACCAGAAGGAGGCGCCCATCGCGAGGGCGGCAGCGGCGAGTACCCAGCCGAAGAGTTTGGCGAGCACGCCTCCGAAGCCCTTGCCGGCGATACCCGACGCATGAGCGATCTTGGCGTTGAGACCGGCACATGAATCCCCACAGTCGGTGCCGATGTCCCATCCGATCGGGAGCCCGATCGCCACGATACGGTCCACTTCGGTGTCGACGCAGTCTCGTGAGGACTGCCCGGCCCCGTCGCCGTCGTCGAGCCCCGAGCATTCGCCGATGGCGACGGCGGACTCGTTGGCGATCGCCACGACGACGTCGCGAACGGACTCGTCTCGCCACAGCTCGGTCGACAGACCCACCGCGTCGACGTTGAACGCAAGAACGACGAGCAATCCGAGGAGAAAGGCCACGATCCGGCTGCGCTTGCGGTACCACTCGCTGAGGTTGTCCATGCGGCTCTCATACCAGTCGCCCAGGTCGGAGCGCAATGCGTCCATCCGGGTGTAGGCCCCCGCCGCCGTGTGCTGCACGCGATCGGCCAGACGCTCGACGATGTCGCCGACGGGTGCGGATCCGGCGAGAGAGGCGGCGCCGACCCTGACGAAGTCGAGTGGTTCCCTTCCCTCGGGTGACAGCGACCGTCGCGCGTCCTCAGCGAGATCGGCGAGCTCGCCGAAGGTCTGTCCGGGATCGGGCAGTCCTTCCCGGACGGCATCGACGGTCCTGGCGATCCCGTCCGGCAACCGGTCGAACGCCGCTGCTACCGCGATCACGTCGGGATTCGGTGCGTGCAGGGCGTTCTGCACGTCGTCGAGGGCCGACTGGATCGGCTGCCACATCTCCGCCTTCTGGTCGTCGGTGAGGTCGTAGCGTTCGATGGCTCGTGCCAGGGGGGCGAATGCGTTGCGGGCGGCCTCCTCGATGCCGACGGTGCCTAGCAGATCCGTGATCGCCTCCGAGAAGTCCTCCTTGCTCAAGCTCGACATCCTGGTGTGGAATCCTGGCCACGTGCGGTCGAGTTGCCTGACGAGCGGATGCTCGTAGAGGGCATCGGTCAGTGTTCGCGACCGGTTGAGGATGCTCTCGGCCAGGGAGCGAACGGTCGGCGCCTGCGGCAGTGCCGGAGCGACGGGCCGCTCCCCGCCGCGGAAGGTCGCCCGCTGTGCGCCGTGCCACCGCCGGCGACCCGAGGCATGCTCGAGCAACAGTCTCTTGCGGCAGGTGGCGACGGCACCCTGCAACTCCGCATCGCCAGACGATGCGGTGGCGATCGGCTCCAGCGCAGCCTCGATCGTCTGGGGCCATTGCTCGCCTGTGTCGCCGGCTGCGATGTGCTTCCGCAGCCCGGACTCTGCTCGATCGACCAGTTCGAGGAGGTCGACTCTCACTTGCTCGTCCCGCTGATCGATCACATGGCGGATCTCGCGAAGATCGGACGAGATCGGATCGTCGACGAGGCGTCGCAACGTCCGCCACAGCTCCTTCGCCCTCGTCTCCATCACTCGGGAGATGAGCTCGCGGAGCCCCGAGGTGACGAGGCTGAACACGAGGAAGATCAAGGACAGCGAGATCACGACGTCGACCACCACCGAGTCGAACATCAACGCCCTTCCTGCTCGGTCGCCGATCCGAGGGGACCCGGCGATGCGCACCGGCCTGCATGGCGAGCCGTGGCCCGCTCAGCTGACATTACCGATCGGGCAGCACCGTTGTCGATGGCGAGCGTGTGGCGGCGTCGGCGATCACAACGAGTCGATCAGTGACTTGTAGGGACCGAGGAGATGGGGGCCGATTCCAACGGACGAGATACGCCCCAGATGGGCCAGGCGGTAGGCAAGATCGTCGCGAGCCACCTTCCACGCCGACGCATCGGGATGGAGCGTGCCGGATCCGTCGAAGTACATGCGCCGGCCGACGTGCCGGTAGTTCTGGGCCAGCAACGGGACCCGTGTCACGAGGTCGATGTGGTTGACGAACCGGTAGGTCACGCCGGCGAGCATCCCGTCGTACAGCCTGCGGAAGTCGGCGTGACCGGTGCGCGGCTGGCCGTACGTATCGACGGCGTCGACCGTCGTGCCTCCCATTGCAAGCCGGAGGGCGGCCAGGCTGGCCAGGGCACCGCCCAGACTGTGTCCCGCGACGACGACGGGGAGCGCAGACGCAACGACGGCCTCGGAGAGCTCGGACCACACCTCGTCGAGTGCGTCGATGAATCCGGTGTGGATGTGTACGCCCTGCTCCCGGTACGTCGGCAGGAAACGAGCGTTCGCCAGCCAGTCGGCGATCGATTCGCTGCCGCGGAACACGACGAACTGGGTGGTGTCGGTACGAGCGGTGAATGCCTGTGTGCTGGCCCCGGTGACGAAGAGCATGTCGCGCAGTCCGACGCCACCGATCGCTCGATCGATGCGATCGGGCGTCGGCTGGTATGCGATTCCACACAGGTCGACGGTGAGCTTCGCCCGCTCAACGTCCAGCGCCATTTGGTCTCCTCACGACGGTCGCTGACATGAGACCGATCCCGCCGCACTGATACATCGAGCCGGCTCGCTCTCAGGCTGCCTCGTGGCCCCGGTTGAGTTTGGCGACTGCCCGCTGGCGGGCCTCGGCCACACCCGGAATGGCGTCATCCGCACGGGTGCCCAGGAGGGTCGCAGCAACGAAGCCCAGCAGGAAGGAAACAAGCAGGCTGCGGCGCCGTGCCGCCACGCCGATCAGTGTTGCACCGAGGACGATCGTGAGGGGAGCCCCCACGATGAGTTGCTGGTCGGCGTCGGGCTCGTCCTTCCGGCTGAGGAACTGGTGGAGAACGTAGCCGCCGCTGGAGCCGGTTATCGCTCCGACGAGAATCGCAAGGATCTTGTTCATGCGGCGAGCATATCGCTCCTGCGGGGCTGCGCGTCCCGGCTCAGCTCTGGTCGGCCGCCGGCTCGTAGACGCAGAACTCGTTGCCCTCCGGGTCGGCCATCACACTCCACGGCGGGAAGTCACCCTCCTGGTGATCCCGTATGTGTCGCCCACCCATCTCGACGACGCCGGCGATCAGCGCCTTTCGATCATTCGTGCGTAGGTCTAGGTGGAGGCGGTTCTTCCCGCTCTTGGCCTCGGGTACGAGCTGGAACGCCAGGTGCGGACCGTCGTCGCCAAGTTTGCCGAGGTAGACGTAACGCTCGTTGCGGAAGAGCTCTTCGAGGCCGAGCACCGAGCGCCAGAAGGCGGCGGTGCCGTCGAGGTCGGTGGTGTCGTGCATCACGGCGGTCACGCGCCCAGTCGTCTCTGCCATCCTCACACCCCAATCTCTCGCCGAGGGTTGCGGCGCCGTCCGGCTCTCACAGGCTGGCGATCGCCAGCACGAGGAGAGCCTGACCGACGTGATAGGGAACGATAACGGCGAGGCGCCCACGGGGCAGCGGTGCAACGAAACGGTTCCACCCCAACAGCGCATCGCTCAGATAGAACAGCGCGGCGCCCGTCACGGCCGGCGTGTTGCCGGTCCCAACCGCCGCGGCCAGCATCACCGAGATCACGATGATGTATGTCCCCACCGGCAGCGTGAGCCGAGCATCCCGTGTCGCCACGGCCGAGCCGATGCGCCGGCCGATCGTGGCGACCGCGGCGATGGCGACGAGTGTGCCCGCACCGAGCCACGCCACCGTCAACCCTCCCGCCACCATTCCTGCGACATAGGCCAGATGTCCCATGAGGAACGAGGCGAGTCCCGCCAGGAACTGTTCCCTTTCGAGCATCAGGAACACGTCGCCGGCAAGGCTGAACGCAAGCGCGACGACGAACCATGTGCGTACCGTGGCAGAGCTCGCATCGCTCAGCATCGCGGCTGCGATCAGGGCCACCATCACGGCGGGCTTGGCGACGTACTCCAGACGCCGATTCCTGGCGGCCACGGCCCGCCAGTCCACGATGGCGGCGAGGGCGGCGGCAGCCAACGCCCACGTCATCGGGTGCCGCACCACCTGACGATCAGCAACGCCAGCGAACGGGCTGCTGCTGTCAGCTCTGCTTCGGGGATGTACTCGTCCGTGCGGTGGGCCGCCCGCACGTCGCCGGGTCCGTAGAGGACCGTTGGGATCCCGCCGGTGTTGACGAGGTGGCGCAGGTCGGACCCATAGGGCACGGCTGTGGTCGCAGCAGGTTGCCGGGTGATCGTGGCATGGGACTCACGGACGGCGCCGACGATGGCGGAGCCAGGGTCGGTCGTGGCAGGGTGGAACTGGCCGCCGATCCACTCGACGTGTGGCGGGTGCGACTCCAGCCACGGGTGGGCGGCTGCCGCCTCGTCGATCGCCGCTTCGAAGGCACGGCGTGCGTCCGCGGCGTCCTCTCCCGGTGCGACGCCGTAGCGGCCTTCCGCAATCAGCGTCTCCGGGACCGTCGACGACCAATCACCGGCCCTGACCGTCCCGATCGACAAGGAGAGTGGCGTGTCGTAGGCGGCGAACAGCGGGTCGAAGAAGGCATCGTTGCGCCGGCGCTCCAGATCCTCGAGGGCGGCGAACAGGGGGATGGCCGCCATGAGTGCGCTGACTCCCTCGGTGCGCATCGCCCCGTGGGCTGCCGCACCCGTCACCGTGAGGCGAAAGCCAAATGCGCCGGCCTGCACGGGGGCGACGGCCAGACAGGTGGGCTCGACGATGACCGCGGCGTCGGCACGGTGGCCGCGATCGAGGGTGGCCAGCGTGCCGAGGCCTCCGTCCTCCTCGCCCACCACCGAGGCGACGGTCACGGAGCCGTCGAGCTCGATCCCGGTGCGGTGCACGGCGCGGACCGCGGTCAGCGCTGCGGCGAGGCCGCCCTTCATGTCGCAGGTGCCGCGACCGTAGACGTTGCCGTCGAGCCTGGTCGCCATCCACGGGTCGTGAGCCCACCGGGACTCGTCGCCGACGGGCACGACGTCGACGTGACCGTTGAGCATGAGCGAGCGTCCCTCACCGCCGAAGCTTCCAGCGAGACCGAGCGCTGCCGTGCGCTCCACCTCGGCCGAGTAGGCGGGATGTTCCCGCAGGGCTTCGATGTCGATCGGCCAGAGGTCGACGTCGAGGCCCATGTCCCGCATCAGGCCGCCCACCATCCGCTGGGCAGAGTCCTCGGCGCCGGCGACGCTGCGTTCCTTCACCAGGTCCGCAAGGGTGGCGAGCAGCCACGAGTCGTCGACGGCGTCGATGACTGATCGTTCGATGGATGTCAGCCCCGCAGCACCGGCCGGGTCAGGCACGTGGCTCCTCCCTCAGCCTTGAGGGTGATCTCGTCGCCCCTGTACGTCCGCACGGAGCAGCCGGCGTCGATCAATCCGGCGGCAGTGACCGGGTTGCCCTCGAGCATGATGCACCGCCGGGGCGCCGTTGCCAGCACGTTGGTGCCATGTGTCGCCAGCTCGTCGGTGGGGACATCCACGAACCGGTAGCCGCGCTCGACGAGGAGCTGCCAGAACGGCACGGGCAGCAGGGGACGATGTACGACGGCGACATCCTCGGCGACGAGGGAGATGAGCGACATGAGGTGAAGGCACGCCGCAGGGCCGGAGGCGTAAGGGAGCTCGACCGGCACGACGTCGACTTCCGGGAGCAGCGCCACGAGTTGATCGACCGCAGCCCGGTTGGTGCGGAAGCCGAGGCCGGCGGCGAGGGTCGTCCGGTCGAGCCACAGCAGATCGCCACCCTCGGCGATGGCGGGGGCCTCGAGGCGCCCGGCCACGGGAACTCCCGCTTCCTCGAGACAAGCGGCCAGAGGAACCTCTTCGCCGCGGCGCAGCGGTTTCCCCATGCGAAGCAGGATGGTGCCCCGGTCGGTGACGAGCACCGGGTCGTGGACGAAGATCGCATCCGCCAGTCCTTCCAGGGTGGCATCGTGGAAGATGATCTCGGCACCGTCGTCCTCGAGGAGCCGCACCAGTCCCGCATGTTCCGATCTGGCCCGGTGGGCATCAGGTCGTCCCGTGTAATGCCAGCGTTCCGGCTCGGCGACGGCGAACGCGGCGTCGGGTGGCCGCACCACGACGGTGCGCAGTGGCTCGATCATGGACTGAGCGCCGTATTCGCGCATCGGGGCCTTCGCAGGGAGGCCCCGATGCTATCTCTGCGTCGCGGTGTCTCGGCCGCTCAGGTCAGAGCTCCAGATCGACCCACACCAAGCGGTGATCGGAGGACGGGAACGGGAAGGTACCGACCAGCGAGAACAACGGATCAGAGGACAGCGGCCAGAAGACACCGGCGTCCGTGATCGTCATGTTCCACGAGGGCAGCACGTAGTCGACCCGCAGGTTGCCCGGCCCGCCGAAGATCGCCTCGCCGAAGTCCGCGGTGTCGTAGGCCGGGTCGGTCAGATGCGTCAGGTTGTTGTCGCCCTGCAGCACCGCCTGCTCGGGGCCACCCTCGCTCGACGGCGTGACCGATGTGTTGACCCGCGGGTTGTCGAGTACGAGTTGCGCCGAGCCCGGGATGCTGTCCCCGTCGTTCGGGTCCGAGTTCAAGTCACCGGCGATCACGAAGTGGGCACGGCTCGGCAGACCGCCGGTGCGTCCTTCGTCGTCGTAGATGTAGTTGGCACGTCCCGGCGTCACATAGTCGGCCCAGAACCTGATCTCGTCGTGATTCCGTGTGCCGTTGCGGTCCTCGTCGCCGTCGAACACCGGCGGTGTCGGATGGCTGGTGAGGAAGTGGACCGTATTGCGCCCGATGCGAATCGGCACGTCCCAATGGCTCTTGGACGAGAGCCGGAACACTTCGAGCTCTTCCGGTGAGTACCAGTCGGCCGGTCCGGCAAGGGCCGGGTCGTCCGGCAGCAGCGCCCGTGGCATGTCCTTCCACAGGAAGTGCTGGAACGTGCGGATGTCGTCGTACTGGATGGGATACATCGAGTAGACGGCCATACCGAACTGGCCTTCGAAGAATCCGAACCCGAACGAGTCGTTGGGAACGAAGTCTCCGGCGGCCCCGCTGTTGTCGAGGTCGAAGCCGGAGAACACGCCTGTATTCGACGGTGCCGTGAAGGCGTACGGGTAATGGATCGGATCGGCGCCGTTCTGGGAAACCGACAGGTAGTTGTCCTGGAACAGCTGCAGCGACGCATGGGCGTCGTCGAAGTCGAACTCGTTGATGAGGAGAACATCGGGACGGGTGCGCTGGATGATCTCCGCAATCGTTGCAGGCTGGGCGCTTCCCGGCGCCGAGAGCTCGGTCACCAGGTCACCGGCATTGGCGCGGTTGAGCGAGGCGTTGAACGTGGCGAATCGCACGTCGTCGTGGTCGGCGGCGCCCGCCGGCGCCAGCGTGGCTGCCAGCAAGGCCATGACGGCGAGCAATACCCAGACCATGCGCTTCATACCATTCCTCCCATGGATCGGCTCACCCTCAAACCTACCCTCTGCGGGGCCGGCGTGCGCTGCCAGGTCGGAGAATGGCGGACCCGAGCGAACAGTACGTCGCCGAGGCAGGAGAGTCGCCGCGCACGGGATCCGGTCGCGACCGGGTGGTGTTTCCGCAGCTTCCTACAGGCCAGGCGGGATCACCGCCACGGCGAGGATCTCGAGCATGGCCCGTGGCTCGACGAGCTCGGTGGTGCCGAGCATCGCCATCGCCGGGTAGTTGCGCCCCATGTGCTCGCGCCAGATCGGTCCCAACTCTCCGAGGCTGGAGCGGTACCCGTCCATCGATGTCGTGTAGATGGTCATGGCCACGACATGCTCCGGATCGGCGCCGGCAGCATGCAAGGCGGTCACGACGTTGCCGAGGGCAAGCTCGAATTGCTCGGCGAAGGTCTCGCCTTGCACGAGACCCTCGTCGTCAACGGCGATCTGACCGGCGATCCACACCGTGCGGCCCTCTTCGGCGACGACCGCATGGCTGAAACCGTTGGGCGAGACCAGCTCGGCGGGATTCACGATCCGATGAGGTGAGGTCATCGGCCCCTCCAGTCGGGGGCTCTTCCCTCGCCGAAGGCGGCATGAAACTCGGCGTGGTCCTCGCTCGTCATGAGGAGCGCCTGGGTCATCGCCTCGAGCTCGATCGACGCCGCCAGCCCCATGTCGGCCTCGCGGGAGAGCAACAGCTTGGTTGCTCGGTAGCCCAGCGTCGGTCCCTCGACGATGCGCCTGGCGAGCTGGTGCGCCTCTGTCATCACCGCATCCGGCTCGACAATGCGGTTGGCGAGTCCGATGTCGAGCGCACGCTCCGCATCGACGGGGTCGCCAAACATCAGGATCTCCGTTGCACGACCCAACCCCACGATGCGGGGCAGCAGGTACGCCGAGCCCATGTCGCCGCCGGACAGGCCCACCTTGGTGAACAGGAAGTGGAAGCGTGCGGCACGCGACACGATGCGGAAATCGGCGGCGAGGGCGATCACCGCCCCGGCTCCCGCGGCCGTGCCGTTCACCGCGGCAACGATCGGGATCGGGCACTCGCGCATGTTCTGGACCACGGCTCCCGTCATCCTCGTGAACGCAAGCAGATCCCGTGCATCCATCTGGAGGAGCTCGCCGATGATGGCGTCGACGTCCCCTCCCGAACAGAATCCCTTTCCCCGACCGGTGACGATCAGCGCCTCGACGTCGTTGCGATGGGGCAGCTCCCGGAAAAGGTCGCGCAGGTCTGCGTAGACATCGAAGGTGAGGGCATTGAGCCTGTCCGGACGATCGAAGGTCAGGGTGGCCACGGCATCGTCGATCGTGAGATCGAAGTGCTCCCAATGATCCGTCAAGGCGGCGGAGGCGCGAAACGGGCTCACAGCTGGTACTCACCGCCATCGATGACGATCGACTGCCCGTTGACCGCCTGGGCCTCGTCCGACACCAGGTAGGTGACGGCGACGGCGACTTCCTCCGGCTCGATCAACCGGCCGAGCCGGGTGCCGCCGACGAGCGCACGGAGAGCTTCGTTCTCGTTCCGGCCGGTCTTCTCCATGGTGTTAGCGAGGGTACGGTCCGTCATGGACGTGCGCACGTAGCCCGGGCACACGGAGTTGGCGGTGATGTTCGAGCCGGCCAGCTCTGCAGACAGGGAGCGCATCAGACCGAGCACGGCGTGCTTGGACGCGGTGTACGCCGCGATGTAGGGCGCACCCTGGTGAGACGCAATAGAGGCGATGGTCACGATGCGACCCCAATCACGCTCACGCATCCCGGGCAGGACCTGTTGGATGCACAGCAGCGGCCCCGTCGTGTTGATCCGGTGCATGCGGTTCCAGTCGTTCAGGTCGATGCGATGCACCGGATCCGAGCCGGCGATGCCGGCATTGTTGACGAGAACGTCGACCTCGCCGGCGGCGGCGAACGCAGTGGCGACACTGTGCGGATCGCCGACGTCGCAGGTGAGGGTGTCGACGGGTGCCGGTGCGACCTCCGCCGTCTCGGCGAGCGCCTGCTCGTCCCGTCCCATCGCCAGGACGTGGTGACCCCGTCCCGCCAGCTCGTGAACGACGGCCCTCCCGATGCCCTTGTTGCCGCCCGTCACGACGACGCGACGTTGGTTCGTCATGCTCCGAGACTAGGAGGGTGCCCCACGAGGCACCAACGCCCGAGCGGCCCTCGACCCTGAGGGGTTGCGACGTGATCGGCTGAGAGGGCCGGCGAGTGAGCCGGCCCTCTCAGAGTGCGTCGTCGGCCCTAAGGCTGCTGCTGCGTGATGCTGAACGAAGCGCTGGTCGAGAGGACCGTGTGCCACGTCTCGCTCACGGAGTCGTATCCGGCGATGTCGTCGACGCCGTTGGCGTCGATGTCGGCTGCGGTGGCCTCGACGTCCTGTGACTCCTCACCACTGGCCCAGAGGGAGACCGTGAACGCAGAGCCGGTCGACGATGAGACCCACCACGTGTCGTTGCCCGCGTAGTAGTTGGCGATATCGTCCAAGCCGTCGCCGTTGAAGTCGCCGGCGGTCTGGTTCGACCACCCGGAGTTCGTGGCGTAGTTCGACCACAGGGATGTCGTGAACTTGGCCCCGTCCGACACCGAGATCCACCACGTCCCGTTTCCGGGATAGAAGTTGGCGATGTCGTCCAGGCCGTCGCCGTTGAAGTCGCCTGCCTGCTGTGCGACCCAGCCCTTCGTGGTCACATAGTCGGCCCACAGACGGGTGCTGAAGTTCGATCCGGTCGACTTCGAGATCCACCACGTCCCGTTGATCGTGTTGAAGTTGGCGATGTCGTCCTTGCCGTCGCCGTTGAAATCGCCGACGGTCTGGGTCGTCCAGCCGCTGGTCGTTGCGTAATCGGCCCACAGACGCGTGGTGAACGACGAGCCCGTCGACACCGACACCCACCAGGTGCCGTTGCCCGGGTAGTAGTTGGCGATGTCGTCCTTGCCGTCGCCGTTGAAGTCGCCCGCGACCTGGCGCTTCCAACCGGAGTTGGTGTAGAAGTCGTCCCAGAGCGTGGTCGTGAAGCCTTCGCCGGTCGATATGGAGATCCACCAGGTGCCGTTGCCCGAGTTGAAGTTGGCGATGTCGTCCTTGCCGTCACCGTCGAAATCACCCGCAGCGTGTGCCGTCCAACCGGAACCCGAGCCGAATGTCGCCCACACGGACGACGCTCCCAGCCCGGAGCCCGAGCCCAACGACACCTTCCAGACGCCTGTGTCGAACTGGGCCGCATCGTCCTTCCCGTCTCCGTTGAAGTCACCAACCAGGTGATCGCCAACCGGGGCCGCCGGGGGTGGCGGGGGAGGGGCGGGGATTCCGCCGTGGACGTTCGTCGACGTCAGTTGCTCGCCGTCGTGCTGGTCATCGAGGCTGAACGTGTAGCCGTCGATGACCATGGGCAACGCATCGGTCTCGATCTCGAAGTGCAGATGCGCACCGGTGCCGCTTCCGCAGTCCATCGCCCAGCCGTCGTCGTCCTCGTACAGCGTGCCCAGGCTCGCACCCATCACGACATCCGTACCGCCGGCGGTGATGCCGGCCTCGTCGACGGAGTCCGAATCGAGGTGTGCGTAGTGGAACGTGTCACCGAGATCGGTGACGAGCTCCACGGTGGCCTGCCCTCCGTCATCGCAGATGATCTTCGCCGTACCCGAGCCCACGGCAAGTGCGTGGAATCCAACGTCGAGGCTCACCGGGAAGAAGTCCCACGGCGAGAAGTCCGGCCAGGACGAGTGGTCACCGCCACTGGTCGGACCGCGCGAGATCTGCCATGTTTCCGAGGCATCCCACGGGAGTCGATACGCCTCCTCCGATGCCGCTGCCTCTTGGGGAGACGTCACGACCAAGAATGTGGTCGCCAGAGCGAGAGTGACGGTCAATATCAGCGCACGCCTACCACGCGCGCGTCTCAGAGACGTCATATGGTCAATCCTTTCCCTACCAAAAGGATCCCTTCAGTGGTGGGACACCGGCCCTCGCCGGGGTCTTACACGTCGGGGAGGAAGATGAGTCGGGCGACCCAATAGGGAGCCGGGGGTTCGGTGTCCCGGCGGAGGGTGGAGATGACGTACGGTCGCCGGCCCCGGCCGGTCGGGCTCATCGCGGCGGATGGGATGGGAGTCGCCGTACCCGGTAACCTCCGTGCAGCCGACCTGCGGAGGAGAAGGATGCGTGTGGCCTGCATCGGCGGAGGACCCGGCGGCCTGTTCCTCGCCACGCTGCTGCGGAAACGCGATCCGTCGATTCGAGTCGATGTGTTCGAGCGCAACCCGCGCGATGCGACCTTTGGCTTCGGCGTCGTGTTCTCCGATGAGACCCTCGACAACCTGGCGGCGGCCGACGGTCCAACGCTGGAGCGGGTGACGGCGGAGTTTCGCTCATGGGGTGAGATCGACACCCTGCACAAGGGCCGCTGGGTGCGATCGACAGGGCACGGCTTCTCGGCGATATCGCGTTTGCGCCTCCTCCAGATCATGGCCGAACGGGCCGAGGAGCTCGGCGCCGCCGTCCGCTTCGAGCAATCGGTCGAGGTGGCGGATCTCGCCGGCTACGACCTGATCGTCGCCGCCGATGGCGTCAACAGCGCGACCCGTAACGGCAGTCCCGAAGCGTTCGGGGCAACGGTCGAGGAGGGTGCGGCCCGGTTCATCTGGTTGGGGACGCCCCACGTCTTCGAGAGCTTCACCTTCTTGTTCGCAGCCACCGAACACGGAGTCGTGCAGGCGCATTGCTACCCGTTCGATGACAAGACGAGCACGGTGATCATCGAGATGGCGGATGACACGTGGCGCCGGCTCGGGCTCGATGAGACCCAAGGTCGCTATGACGAGCCGGGGGCCAACGACATGGAGGCGATGGCGTTCGCCGAGGATCTCTTTGGTGAGTATCTCGGCGGTGCAGGTGTCATCGGCAACAACTCGACCTGGCGAGCGTTCCCCACGGTTCGTTGCGAGCGGTGGTACGACCGCAATGTCGTTCTGGTCGGCGATGCGGTCCATACCGCCCACTTCTCGATCGGTTCGGGGACCAAGCTGGCGATGGAAGACGCCATCGCACTCGCCGACGCCGTCCTGGACGGTGACTCCATGGACCGGGCGCTCGAGGAGTACCAGACCAGCCGTAAGCCCGTCGCCGACAGCCTGCAGCGTGCCGCGGTGACGAGCCAGGGATGGTTCGAGGCGGTGGATCGCTATCACGATCTGCCGACCGAGCAGTTCGTGTTCCAGTTGCTCACCCGCTCCCAGCGCATCACCTACGACAACCTGGAGATGCGAGATCCCGGGCTGGTGGCGAAGACCCGTGCGTGGTTCCGCAACACCGTGCCGGCCGACCTGCGAAGCGACGATCCAACGGCTCCCCCGATGTTCTACCCGTTTCGGTTGCGCGACCTGCGGTTGGACAACCGCGTCGTCGTGTCGCCCATGGCGCAATACACCGCCGTGGACGGGCTGCCGAACGACTGGCATCTCGTGCACCTGGGGAGCCGCGCCATCGGCGGAGCGGGGCTCGTCATGACGGAGATGACGTGTGTGTCGCCCGAGGGGCGGATCACGCCCGGCTGCACCGGGCTGTGGAACGAGGCCCAACGACAAGCGTGGCGGCGCATCGTGGACTTCGTCCACGAGCGGTCCACGGCCAAGATCGGGCTGCAGCTGGGCCATGCCGGTCGCAAGGGCTCGGTGAAAGTGCCGTGGCTCGGCGGCGGCGACCACACGCCGCTCGATGAGGGCAACTGGCCGCTGCTCGCCCCATCGGCGATCCCCTGGCACGGGGACAACCAGGTGCCCCACGCCATGACCCGCACCGACATGGACACCGTGACCGCAGATCACGTGGCGGCGGCGCAGCGTGGGGCGGAGGCCGGGTTCGATCTCCTCGAGCTCCACTTTGCACACGGGTACCTGCTCTCGTCCTTCCTGTCGCCGCTGACCAACCGCCGCCCCGACGAATACGGGGGGTCGCTCGAGAACCGAATGCGCTATCCCCTCGAGGTGTTCGACGCCGTGCGTGCAGTGTGGCCGGCGTCACACCCCATGTCGGTGCGGATCTCCGCCGTCGACTGGGTGGAGGGAGGACACGCTGGCGATGATGCCGTGCAGGTGGCGGCGGTGTTCAAAGACCACGGGTGCGATGTCATCGACGTGTCGACCGGTCAGGTCCATCCGGATCAGGAGCCCCGGTACGGCCGGCTCTACCAGACACCGTTCAGCGACCGAATCCGCCACGAGGCAGGGATCGCAACGATCACGGTGGGTGCGGTCTCCAGCGTCGACGACGTCAACACGATCATCGTCAGCGGTCGCGCCGACCTCTGTGCACTGGCGCGCTCGCACCTCGTCGATCCCTACTGGACTCTGAACGCCGCCATCGATCAGGAGTATGCGGGTCACGTGTGGCCGAATCAGTATCTCTCCGGCAAGACGGCCCGGCGTCGCGAACAGGATCCGCTCGCCAGGGTGCCGGACGAATGAGCGGCTGGCCCGAGGCCCTTCCCCGTCCCACCGTTCTCAGCGAGTCGGAATGGCGGCGGTACGACGAGGCACGCTCCATTGCCCGGGAGCGACTGGCACCCGTGGCGGCCTCGTCCCAGCACGGTGGGCTCGACAGGCGGCTCATTGCTTTGCTTGGCTCCACCGGGCTGCTCCCACAGCTCTTCCCCGACACCTACGGGGGCACTCAACCGGGCCAGGTCAGCGCGGTGGCGCTGTGCTTGCTCCGCGAGGCCATCGCCACGGAATCCCCGGCGGCCGAGACGGCGCTGGCCCTGCAGGGCTTGGGGGCCTACCCCATCCTGCAGTCGGCACGGCCCGAGGTCGCACGGAAATGGATCCCCGGGGTCGCCGCCGGCGAAATCGTGCCCGCATTCGCACTCACGGAGCCGGGGGCCGGGTCCGATGCGGCCGCCATCGAGATGCGTGCCGATCGGGACGGTGACGGCTGGCGGCTCACTGGCGTGAAGAAGTGGATCTCCAACGCACCTCACGCCGATGTCTACACGATGTTCGCCCGCACCACCCAGGACGCCGGTGCCCGTGGTGTGTCGGCGTTTGTCGTGCCGGGGAGCGCTCCCGGCGTCGGCGGCGCTTCGCTCGAGCTGCTCGCCCCGCACCCCATCGGGACGGTCGAGTTGGACGGCGTTTTTGTCGGTCCGGCCCAGCTCCTCGGCGAGGTCGACCGCGGCTTCGGGGTGGCGATGGCCACGCTCGATCGTTTCCGGCCGTCGGTCGGGGCTTTTGCCGTGGGCATGGCCCAAGCGGCCCTGGAGCAGGCCATCCGCCATGCCGGGGAACGCACTGCGTTCGGAGGCCCGCTGCGGGATCTGCAGGCGGTGAGCCACAAGCTCGCGGACATGGCGACCGCCACGCAGGCGGCGCGGCTCATGGTGCTCGATTCTGCCAAGGCCTTCGACGGGGGTGTGGCTCCGCTCACGATTCGGTCGTCGATGGCGAAGCTCTTCGCCACGGAGACGGCACAACGCGTCGTCGACGATGCGATACAGATCCACGGCGCTCGGGCCTTGGAGCGCGGTCACCTGCTCGAGCACCTGTACCGGGACGTGCGGGCGCCCAGGATCTACGAGGGGGCCAGCGAGGTGCAGCGGTCGATCATCGCCACACATCTCTACCGTTGACCGCAGGCCACCGGCGAGACTTCAGGCTTCTGCGCGCCGGCTGAGAGCTCGCCGGTCGACCTTGCCCAGATGGGTCTGCGGGAACGAGTCGAGAATCACGACTCTCCGCGGGTGTTTGTACGGCTCGAGCCGATCGAGGGCGTACTGCTTGAGCTCCTCTGCGAGGTCCTCGTGCTGTGCGGCGGCGATCACGAAGGCCACGGGTTTCACGAGCCCATCGGCGTCCCGCACGCCGACGACGACGCACTCCTGCACGGCAGAGTGCTCCAAGAGGCAGCCCTCGACCTCGTGCGGCGCCAACCACTTGCCCGATACCTTGATGGCGTCTCCGCTGCGACCGTGGTGTTCGATTGCGCCGTCCGGCCGGCGGCGCACGAGATCGCCGGTGATGACCCACTCTCCGACGAACGTCGCCGCGGTCGTGGGCAGGTTCTGCCAGTAGCCCCATGCACGAGAGCCCCCTCGCACCCACAGCTCGCCGACGGTGCCATCGGGTACGACGCGGCCGGCATCGTCACAGACCCGTACCTCGAATCCGTCTACGGGGGTTCCCAAGGTCCCGGGGGTGACCGAACCCGGCCGGTTGGTGATGAAGATGTGCCACATCTCAGCGGTCCCGAGCCCGTCGAGCAGCTCCACTCCGTAGGTCGATGTCCATTGGTGGTAGAGCTCGGCCGGCAGCGCCTCGCCCGCCGACGTTGCGAGCCGGAGCGAGGACAGATCGGCGGACGCTCCCGCCGGATCTCCCAGCAGCTTGGAGATCATGGTCGGCACGTTGATCAGGATCGTCGGGCGGTGCCGGGCGATCTGCTCCAGCACGACGTCGACGGTCGGATGCTCCGGGAACAGAACGGCAGATGCGCCTACCGAGAACGGGAAGAACAGATTGGAGCCCGTTGCGTATCCGAAGATGAGCTTGGGGATCGACATCGTGATGTCGTCCTCTCGGTATCCGATCGTGTCGTGGGCGTAGCGGAGCGTTGTGTTCAGAAACGACCCATGGGTCTGCACCACGGCTTTGGGGACTCCCGTGGACCCACCTGAGAAGAGCCAGAGGGCGGGATCGTCGCGGTGGGTGTCCACCGCAGGGAAGTCGCCGGTATGGGTGACCGTGTCGGTGAAGCTGTCCAGCAGGGGGTGGGACGTCCCTGCGTCTGACATCGCGGCAGCGGCCTTGGCCGAGACGTCATGGCCGGCGACGACGGCCCCCGGCCTCGCCAGCTCGACGATCTCGGCGATCCGTGCCCGCGGCAGGTCGGGATTGACCATGACACCGACCGCCCCGAGCTTGAGTGCCCCGAACAGCGCTCCTACGAAATGGGGGCCGTCGTGGTCGAGGATGATGACGCGCTCCTCGCGGCGGACGCCGCAGTCACGCAACGCGGCGGCATACCCGGAGGCGAGGGCTTCGACCTCGTGGTAGGTCAGCGGTCCGTCGTCGAGCCGCAGTGCGATGCGGTCGCCGCGCCCTTCCCGGACCCGGTCCGTGAGAAACCGCCGGGCGATGTTGACGTCGTCGGGGAGAGGAGCGGTCTGGGCCATCTGGCTCGTTTGAATCCCTCTAGCCGGCTCGGCATGATACCCAGTGCGGTCGCCCGGGGCGTGCTCCGGCGCCGTAGGCGAGTCGAGAGTCCCCGGGGGGTACGCCGGGTACGCGGTTGGTCAACCGGGGTCCCCGGCCGGACCCGCGAGGAGCCGCAAGGCGAAGAGCCGGCGACGTACGGTCGGAGGGTCATCCCCCACCGACCCTCTCAGGACGGAGGTGAGCATGAAACCGGGCCAGGAACCGGTCTATTACCACGACTACCTGCGACTGGATCAGCTGCTCGACGCGCAGCATCCCGAGTCGGCGAGATTCGGCGAGGAAGCTCACGACGAGCTGTTGTTCATCATCGTGCACCAGGCCTACGAGCTGTGGTTCAAGCAGATCCTCCACGAGCTGCACGCAGTGCACCGCATCTTCGACCAGGACGTCGTGCAGGAACGCCAGATGGGTCGCGTCGTCGCCCACCTCGAGCGTGTGGTTGCCATCCAGCGGCTGCTGCTGGATCAGGTGGACGTTCTCGAGACCATGACGCCGCTCGACTTCCTCGAGTTCCGCGACTATCTCGTACCCGCGTCGGGATTCCAGAGCCTGCAGTTCCGCTTCGTCGAGAACCTCCTCGGGCTCACCGCCGAGCAGCGGATGCTGATCAACGATGCGCCGTACACCAGTCGGTTCAGCGCCGAGCACCGCGCCCAGCTGGAGGCGTCACAATCGGGCCCGTCGCTGTTCGACCTCGTCGCAGCATGGTTGGAACGAACGCCCTTTCTCCACTTCGGCGACTTCGACTTCTGGAAGGCCTACCGGGATGCGGTCGAGAGAATGCTTGCGGCGGACCGTCGCGTCATCGAGACCAACCCGAACCTCACCGGCAGCGGGCGGGTCGAGCAGCTCGTGCGATTCGACGCAACGGCTGCCTCGTTCGATTCGCTGTTCAACGACGCCGATTACGAGCAGCTGCGTGCCGCCGGGCTGCGCCGGTTCAGCCGGGATGCCTTTCTTGCGGCCCTTCTCATCAATCTCTATCGCGATGAGCCGATTCTCCAGTTGCCGTTCCGCGTGCTGCAGGCCCTGATGGATGTCGACGAGGGATTTACGACGTGGCGAGCCCGTCATGCGATCATGGTGATGCGGATGATCGGCTCGAAGATCGGTACCGGTGGTACGTCGGGGCACGAGTACCTGCGCGAGACGGCCCAGCGTCATCGGGTGTGGACCGATTTGTTCGACCTCTCGACGTTCTTCATCCCACGATCCGAGCTTCCGGCATTGCCCCCGTCGGTCAGCGAGGCCATGCGTTTCCACTTCGCCCCTGGAAGCAGTTGACCGCCGCTCACCTGTTCACTACGGCGCGGCGAGGGCAGCCGCTCCACTTCGCGGCGCATTCCCACCATCTCTGGCCTGATGTCTCGCGTGAGGCACAGGCTGCTGCGTGGCACGATGCCGCGACGCTGGCGGACAGCAAATGGGTGCACATCTTCGAGGTCGTGCTGGCCGAAGCGCAGGCGCACATCGCCGGGCGGCTCCGACTTCCGGATGCGGCGACGATCGCCGTTGCGACGAATACCCACGAGCTGGTGACACGACTCGTATCGGGATTGCCGGACCCGGCGCACATCCTGACCACCGATGGCGAGTTCCACAGCTTCCGCCGTCAGCTGGCGCGGTGGGAGGAGTCCGCCCGGGCACAGGTGACCCGGATCACGGTGGAGCCGTTCGCGACGTTCCCGGCCCGCTTCTTGGAGGCTGCCACGGCGGGGTCGTTCGATCTGGTCTACCTCAGCCAGGTCATGTTCGACTCCGGCTATGCCGTGCCCGAGCTGAGCCGGTTGGTCGCCGCCCTGCCACCCGATCCCGAGGTCGTCGTCGACGGGTACCACGGGTTCATGGCGCTACCGACGGATCTCTCGCCGATCGCCGACCGAGCCTTCTACGTCGCGGGCGGCTACAAATACGCCATGGCGGGGGAGGGGGCGTGCTTCATGCACTGCCCGCCCGGACGCATCCCGCGGCCCGTGGACACCGGGTGGTATGCGGGCTTCGCCGCATTGGAAGAGCGGTCGAGTGGGGTGACGTACGGCGCAGGTGGCAGTCGCTTCCTGGGAGCGACGTTCGACCCCGCGGCGTGGTACCGGTTCAACGCAGTGCAACGAATGCTGAATCGCCATGGTCTTTCGGTGGAGGTGATTCACGAGCACGTTCGCATGTTGCAGGAGCGCTTCCTTCGTGCCAACGCGTCAGGGATGCTCGGAGAGCTCGTCGACTGGAACACCGCGGAACGCGGCCACTTCCTGGCGTTCGTCAACTCAGCTGCCGGCGACGTGCACCGAGCGGTGCAGGCCCGTGGAGTGGTGGTGGACCGTCGGGGAGATCGGCTGCGAGTTGGATTCGGCATCTATCACGATCGTGGGGATGTCGACGCACTCATCGAGGTTCTCGACCGGCTCGCGGGCGACCGCTGAGGAGCGGTTGACCGAATGCCGATCGACCGTGTTACGGAGAATCTCTCGACATAGCGGCGGCGGTGGCTTAGATTCACAGTATGTGGTAGTGGCATGTAGGGCATGTAGGGCATGTAGGGCATGTAACGGAAGCAGAGCGGCCAGGGGTAGGGCGCTGCGACCGCCACATACAGGGGGAATACGCCTTGACACACCATGTGTTCGGGCGAAACACGGCTGGGGTTCGCCGCTGGCGAGCTCGTCAAGCGTTGGCATGGCTAGGTGCTGTCGCGCTTCTTGCTGTTTCGTTCGTATCCATTTCCGCACCTGCACAGGCAGACGTCACCGAACTTCCAACGATCCAAGGCTGCTTCGACACCGTGGCCGGCGCCGTCGGACTCTTCGGAGGCGAGCAGACTCCCGACGCGGGCATCGATCTGGCGGTGCCGGGACCCATCGTCACCGTGATCGCCGAGTGGGTGGGTCTCGACCCGGCGGCATCCGGCTCGTCGGCCCTCGAGATGACGGTGACCGGACCCGGACTGTCGGACGGCGGCGCCGTCCCGGGCACGCTGTCCGCCACCGACGATGCGCTCGGATCACCGCTGTTCGCCTGGTACGCCGATGTCACCGACCTCTTTGGAGTCGGTTCGGCCGGTGCCTACAACGTAGACGTCGAGCCATTCTCCTCCCCGGGCTTCTTGTGGGGAGCCACCGTCACGGTGGTGTACGACACGGGTCCGTGTGAGATCGAGAGCCAACTGACATGGAAGGTTGGCGCCGACTACTACTTCGGGCGCAGTGCGGCCGTGGAGAGCCGAACCGAGACGATGGCCTATCAGTTCCCGGCGTCGGACGTCGACCGGGTTGCCGTCCTTCGGGCGTCCCACGGCGGCGCCGACAGCAACGCTGACAGTTGCCGGGTGTCGGCGATCTGGGCCGCCACCGGTGACGGGGAGGCACCGGGGCCTGGTACCGACCTCGTGGATGGCGCGGGGACCCCCGTGTTGCCCGGGGCGACCGAGATCGCCGTGGCCCCCTTCAGTCCCGATGCGCAGGGGTGCCCGGCACCTGCTCCGGTGTCGCCGTTGCTCTCCATCACCGGTGGCAACGTCGGTCCGGAGTATGCGCTCGTCGAAATGGAGCTCCTGGTCCCGGCGGGTGCGACCTGGGTGGCGTTGCAGTTGGAGTCACCGCCCGACAACGGCGGGTATCCAGGGCTTCCCGAGTCGGGAGCCTGGGCCGGTGGCGCTGTCCTCCTGCTCGACGTGCCGGTGGTGGTTCCGGTTGCGTCGGTTGTGTTGGAGAAGACGGTATTGGCGGGTGATGCTGCGGTGTGCCCTGGGGTGGAGGGCACCGATGAGCTGGTGGTGGACGATGCGGGCTCGGCGGTGACGTATTGCTACCGCGTCGTGAACTCGGGGGAGACGTCGTTGTTGCCGGTGACGTTGGATGATCCGAGTCTTGGGATCGCCGATGGGGACATGGCGTTGGTGTCCGGGGATCCGTCACTGCCGCTGCCTCCTGGTGGGGAGTTGGTGTATTCGTTTGTGACGGTCATCGACGGTCCGCTGACGGGTGTGGCGGTGACGGAGGGTGTTCCGGTGGACTCCGCCAGGACGCCGATTCCCGATCTGGACCCGGTTTCCGACTCCAACGACGCCGGCGTCGACGTGCCGGTGGTGGTTCCGGTTGCGTCGGTTGTGTTGGAGAAGACGGTATTGGCGGGTGATGCTGCGGTGTGCCCTGGGGTGGAGGGCACCGATGAGCTGGTGGTGGACGATGCGGGCTCGGCGGTGACGTATTGCTACCGCGTCGTGAACTCGGGGGAGACGTCGTTGTTGCCGGTGACGTTGGATGATCCGAGTCTTGGGATCGCCGATGGGGACATGGCGTTGGTGTCCGGGGATCCGTCACTGCCGCTGCCTCCTGGTGGGGAGTTGGTGTATTCGTTTGTGACGGTCATCGACGGTCCGCTGACGGGTGTGGCGGTGACGGAGGGTGTTCCGGTGGACTCCGCCGGGACGCCGATTCCCGATCTGGACCCGGTTTCCGACTCCAACGACGCCGGCGTCGACGTCGAGTCGTCCGGCAGCCTGCCGGCTCCGAGCATCACGCTCGAGAAGACCGTGCTCGACCCCGGCGGCGGCTGTCCCGGGGTGGAGGGCACCGATGAGCTGCTGGTCACGATGCCGGATGCACCGGCGCAGTTCTGCTACCGCATCACCAACACCGGCAACACCGCACTGACCCAGATCACGCTCGACGATCCCGACATCGACGTGACGGAGGACGATCTGGTCGTCGAGATCGGCACGTTGGTGTCGCCGCTGCTCGCCGGCGAGGAAGTCGTCGCAACGTTGCCGGTGGAGGGCGTCGAGGGTGTGTCCGAGGCGGTCGTCGCCGGCGTCCCGGCGCTGGACGACGGCACGCCGCTCGGTCTCGACCCGGTGACCGCAGCCAACGATGCCGGCATCGTGACGGTCGGAGTCGTATTGGAGAAGACCGTTCTCGACGGGCGGGATGCGGCCTGCCCCGGCGTGGAAGCGTCAGACGAGGTCGTGACCACCGAGGTCGGTTCCTGGGTGACGTTCTGCTTCCGTGTGATCAACACTGGTACGACCCATCTCTTCCCCGTCCAGATCGCCGACAGCACGCTCGGGATCACCGAGGGCGACATGGCGTTGGTGTCCGGCGATCCGTCGCTTCCGCTGGCACCAGGCGGGGAGATCGTGTTCGCCTACAACCACGTGGTTGCCGTATCGATGATCAATGTCGCAACGGCAACGGGAGTCCCGACGGACGCCACGGGTGGCACCGTCCTGGCGCCGCCACTCGTGACCTCCAACGACGCTCGAGTTGCAGTGCTCCAGGAGACGCTCCCGTTCACGGGGTCGTCGATGGTCGCCCAGACGTGGCTCGGGCTGACGATGCTGCTGTTGGGCGCCTTCGTCGTGGTGGGCCTCGGCATCGTGGAGGGGCGATCGGAGGCGTAGCCCCGTCATGTGACACCGAGTTGACCAACACATCGGGGGCTGCCGGTTCGCCGACCGGCCGCCCCCCGATGGATTGGCGCCGCGGATCGTGCGACACTGACGCGTGGCCTCACAAGGAGAGAGCAGCGTGGCGGACCTCACCAAGATCGTGCTCGACGAGAGCGAGATGCCGACACAGTGGTACAACGTGATTCCGGACCTGCCGGCGCCACCGCCACCGCCGCTGCACCCGGGCACCCACGAGCCGGTGGGTCCCGACGACCTGGCTCCGCTGTTCCCCATGCAGCTGATTCTCCAGGAGGTGTCGATGGACAGCTACATCGACATTCCCGGCGAGGTCATGGACATCTACAAGCTGTGGCGCCCCAGCCCCCTGTACCGGGCGCGGCGCCTCGAGAAGCTTCTCGATACGCCGGCCCGCATCTACTACAAGTACGAGGGTGTCAGCCCATCCGGCTCGCACAAGCCCAATACCTCCGTCCCGCAGGCCTACTACAACGCCCAGGAGGGCGTCCGCAAGCTGACCACCGAGACCGGCGCCGGACAGTGGGGTAGCTCGCTCGCTTTCGCCACCGCGCTCTTTGGCATGGAGTGTGAGGTCTGGCAGGTGCGTGCGTCCTACGACGCCAAGCCCTACCGCAAGACGATGATGGAGGTGTGGGGTGCCACCGTGCACCCAAGCCCTTCCGACATGACCGAGGCGGGGCGACGAATCCTGGCCGGTGACCCGGACAGCCCTGGCTCACTCGGCATCGCCATCTCAGAAGCCATCGAAGCGGCCGTCGCCGATCCAACGGTGCGTTACTCGCTGGGCAGCGTACTCAACCACGTGCTGATGCATCAGACGATCATCGGCGAGGAGGCCCTTCTCCAGTTCGCCAAAGTCGGCGACCAGCCGGACGTCCTGGTGGGATGCACCGGCGGCGGCTCCAACTTCGGAGGCCTGTCGTTTCCATTCCTTCGCGAGAAGATGGCGGGACGGATGAACCCGGTGATTCGCTGTGTCGAGCCGGCCGCTTGCCCGTCGCTGACGAAGGGCGTCTACCGCTACGACTTCGGCGACACAGCGGGTATGGCGCCGCTCGTCAAGATGCACACGCTGGGCCACGACTTCGTGCCCGACCCGATTCACGCCGGCGGCCTGCGATACCACGGCATGTCGCCGCTCGTGTCACACATCTACGAGCTGGGGCTGGTCGAGGCCGAGGCGATCGGTCAGACCGAGTGCTTCGATGGCGCGCTCGAGTTTGCGCGCACGGAAGGCATCGTGCCCGCACCGGAACCGACCCATGCGATCGCGGCCGCGATCCGGGAGGCCAACCGAGCGAAGGAAGCGGGCGAGGAGCGGGTCATCTTGACGGCCATGTGTGGCCACGGGCATTTCGATCTCGCGGCATACGAGTCGTACCTGGGCGGCGAGATGATCGACTACGACTATCCAGCAGACAAGGTCGCTGCGGCGATGGAGAGGGTGCCTGTCATCGAAGGATGAAGCCGCGGTGAAGGGAGCTTCCGGTCTGGGCGGTCGCGCTACCGGCTGCTCTCGTAACTACTGGTGAAGTCGCTGAACTCGTTGTTCACCGTGTCGCCGAAGAACTCGACGGCCGCGAAGGCGATGAGTGCGATCAGCACGATGAGAAACGCGTACTCCACGAGGGATGCGCCACGCTCATCGGCGGCTACGCAGTGCCACCACGCGAGGCTCTTCCTACCCACTCGAACCTTCCGTTGTCCGCCCCCCCTTGCGTCCCGCATGGGACGAACTGCCCTACGAACGGACAGCGACCTCACGATACGCGAAGTTCCTGCATACACAAAGGGTCGTCAGGCCCAATTGCCCCTTGCCGGTGGATTCGCATCGATGAATATCACGCCATGCGCTCGACGAGATGACGGTGCAGCACGTTCCACGTGTCGGGAAGGCTCAGCTCGTCCTTGAGTGATCGGAGCGTTCGCAAGAAGGCCGGTACGGCAGCTTTGGTGGACAACGGATTGGGCCGCGTCACCTCGAGCACCCGCTCGTCGGGCCTGAAGACGATGACATCCGTGTCGGGCCACTCCGTGCGCAGGCGCTCCAACTCTTGGGTGAGCGCAGCGCGTCCTGCACGGTCGAAAGCATCCTCGTAGAACCGAGCGCCCGGTCGTGACTCCGCAGCAGCCATGGGGGCGATGACGAGGACGAGGTCCATGGGCTCTTCCGACGCAAGCAGCAGGTCGACGCTGGTGCCAGACGCAAGACCACCATCGGCGTACCACCTGCCATCCAGCTGAACCGGCTCGAAAACCATCGGCACGGCGACCGATGCGGCGACTGCCTCACGCAATGTCACGGACGGGGCGGCGTCGGTGCCGAAGGGAGCCCTCTTGCGATCTTCGAGGTCGAAACCGCAGATGATCGTGTGCCGGGTCGGCCATGCCCGGGCCACGGAACCGACCCGCTCCTCGACCCATTCTGCGATGCCGTCCGTGCAGTAGAGGGCGGGGCTTCCGGCGACCAGACGGAGATCGGGGCGGGTGATGCCGGGCAGCACGCCCCGACGAAGCCAGCGGACGACACCGGCCGGGCGCACGCTCCGCCGGTAGACCCGCGCCCGTAGCCGCCGGTTGGCGTCCTCCCGGTCGTGGGCGCCGTCGAGGAACGTCTCGATCGACAGAGCCTTTCCCCGGATCATCGCCGCGGTGAAAGCGCCACACGATGTGCCGATGATGACCTCTGCATCGTCGGGATTCCACCCGGTGGCCATTTGAATCGCGAGAAGAGCACCGAGGTGATACGACGCCCCAGTGATGCCTCCGCCGCCCAAAACGAGCCCTACCCGTGTCATCGAGGCCGATCATAAGGCGCACCGCCCAGGATCTGGGCCTTCGTGCGCCCCAAAAGGTCGGGACCACCTACCCTGCGCGACGTATGCATGTTCGCCCATATCGGCCCGAGGACGCCATTGCGGTCGACCAGCTCATCGCACGGCGCACCGTCTTCGACGGGAGAGAGGCGCTGAGTGAGCACAAGGCATTGCGTGTGGGGGTGAGTGGCGAGCACGAAGCGGTTGGCGAGACGGCCGGACATGTCGTCGCGTACGGTCACGCTGCCTTCCATCCCGAAGCCGCCGGCGGCGGGCATTGGGCCACGGAGGTCGTGGTGGCGCCCACCCGCGAGGACGCCACTGCGATTGTCGGGCGGATGGTGACCGCCCTGCGAGACCGTGTCCCGGCCGACGAGCGGGTGACGTTCTGGGCGTGGCGAGAGGACGACGTGGCGGCGGCGGCTGATCAGAGCTGGCCACTGGTGCGTGAGCTCCACCAGATGGGGATAGCTCTGCCGTGCGACCCACCCGGAGACGTAGCGGCCGGCATCGAGATCCGCTCTTTTCGTCGCGGTATCGACGAGGAGGCATGGATCGATGCGAACCGCCGGGCGTTTGTCGGTCATCCCGAGAACGGTGCGGTCGACCGGCGCAATCTGGAGGTGCGCCTCGACCAGTCGTGGTTCGATCCAGCCGGGTTCCTACTCGCCTGGCGTGGGAAGGATCTCGTCGGCTATTGCTGGACCAAGCTCCACCCGGAACGCATCGGGGAGATCTACATCATCGGCGTGGTGCCTGAGGCGCAAGGGCTCGGCCTCGGCACGATGTTGCTGCGAGCCGGTCTCGACGATCTCGCGGGGCGGGGAGGGGCCACCTGCGGGATCTTGTACGTCGGTGGCGACGACGTCCGTGCGCTCCGGCTCTACGAGAAGTTCGGGTTCGTGGTGCGTTTCACCAACCGTGAGTTTGACGTCCCGGCTCGGGCGGCTCAGCCAAAGCGCTGGCGGCAGGAGGGGCAGTGAGCGTCGTCCTCGCGGGTGTCGGCGCCACACCAGGGGCAGGGAAGGTCGTCTGCGGGAACGGGTGACACGGGCACGATCGTCGCCGTGCCGGAAGCCACCTCGCTGCGCCCACCAATCGCCACGATGATCGCCGCAAGCAGGCCGCCCGCCAGCAGAACCTCGATCATTCAATCGCCTCCTCGATGCACCGCGAGCATCGTAGATCGCGCTCGGCCGACAACCGCGGATTTCGCGCTCTTGGAGACGTCCGGAGGCTACGCCGGAGGCGGGTAGCCTGTGCCGCTCTCCGACGGAAGGAACCCCGTGACGCTCCATCTCACGTTCCCCGACGGCTCCGTCCGCGAGTTTGCGGACGGGACGACGGGCGCTGAGGTGGCGGCATCCATCGGGCCCCGGCTGGCCAAGGCAGCCGTCGCCGTGAAGCTCGATGGGGTCGCCCTCGATCTGTCGCGCCCGCTGATGCACGACGGAACGCTCGAGGTCGTCACGGAGACCAGCGACGAGGGACGCACCATCATGCGGCATTCCGCCGCCCACGTGCTCGCCCAGGCCGTGCTCGACCTGTACGAAGGGGCCAGCTTCGCCATCGGTCCCCCGATCACCGACGGCTTCTACTACGACTTCGACATCGGTCGAGCCTTCACCCCAGACGACCTCGAAAGGATCGATGCGCGGATGCGCGAGATCATCGCCGAGGCCCAGCCATTCGAGCGCGACGTCCTCGACAAGGACTCCGCGCTCGAGGTGTTCTCGGACCAGCCGTTCAAGACCGAGATCATCGAGGGAGTCGACGAGAGCGAGGGTGCCGCAGGGGCCGAGGTGAGTGTGTACCGCAATCTCGAGTTCGTCGATCTGTGCCGCGGCCCGCATGTGCCGACGACGAAGCACGTCAAGGCGTTTCGGCTGATGCGGAGTGCGGGGGCGTACTGGCGCGGGGACGAACACAACCCGCAGCTGCAGCGCATCTACGGCACCGCATGGGAGTCCGAGAAGGCTCTCGACGAGCACCTACAGAGACTGGAGGAGGCGCGCAAACGCGACCACCGGAAACTGGGGGCCGAGCTCGATCTGTTCTCGTTCCCCGCAGAGTTGGGAAGCGGGCTCGCCGTGTGGCACGCCAACGGCGGGATCCTGCGTCAGGTCATCGAGGACTACAGCCGCCGCACCCACGCCGCCTTCGATTACGACATCGTGTTCTCACCGCACGTGGCGAAGGCCGACCTGTGGCACACGTCCGGGCATCTCAGCTTCTATGCGGAAGGGATGTACCCGGGCATCGACATCGACGACGGCGCCGAGTACCGGCTGAAGCCGATGAACTGCCCGTTCCACATCCTGATCTACGCCGACAAGGGCCGCAGCTACCGCGATCTCCCGATGCGGTTGTATGAGCTGGGTACGGTCTACCGGTACGAGCGATCCGGCGTCGTCCACGGTCTGCTGCGGGCGCGCGGGTTCACCCAGGACGACAGCCACATCTTCGTGATGGAGTCGCAGATCGGCGAGGAGCTGCAGAACCTGCTCGACTTCACGCTGATGGTGTTGCGCGACTTCGGCTTCGAGGACTTCGAGGCGGATCTGTCGACGCGGCCGGAGAAGTACGTCGGACAAACCGACCAGTGGGCGAAGGCCGAGCGGGCGCTGCAGGATGCGCTTGAAACCGCACGTCTGCCGTTTGAGATCGCCGAAGGCGAGGGTGCGTTCTACGGGCCGAAGATCGACATCCACGTTCGCGACGCCATCGGAAGACGCTGGCAGCTGTCCACGCTGCAGGTCGACTTCGCCCAGCCCGACAACTTCGACCTGCACTACACGAACGCGGAGAACGAGCAGGTGCGACCGGTGATGATCCACCGTGCGCTCATGGGATCGCTCGAACGTTTCATCGGCATCCTCGTCGAGCACTATGCGGGGGCGTTCCCGGGTTGGCTCGCCCCGGTGCAAGGCACGATCGTGCCCGTTGCCGATCGCCATGTGGCTCATGCGATGGACGTGCGAGATCGGTTGCGCACCGCCGGTCTGCGGATCGACGTCGACGCCGCGGACGACACCGTAGGGGAGAAAATCCGAAGGGCCATCACCCAGAAGCACCCTGCCGTGCTGGTGGTGGGGGACAAAGACGTCGCGGCCGGCTCCGTCGGGCTCCGGCTACGGGGGAGCGAGCACGAACGTCGCGGTGTCGATCTCGCCGCCGCCGAAGAGGAGCTCGTCGAGCTTTGTCGACCCCCCCGCTGAAACGCCGAGCGTTGCCGACGCATTCGCACTCATGTGAACTTGAACAGGTCTCTGGACTGCGTAGGCTTGTCCGGCTGCCATCCACCACTGCTACCCACCTGTTCCAGGTGAAGGGAGTCCTCCCATGAAGTCACTCGTCAACGGGCTGTCCGCGGCGGTCGCCCGCTTTCCGTGGCTCGTCATCATCGTCACGGTCATCATTTCCGTGGTCCTGGGTGGGTTGAGCGGTCAGTTCCAACCGGAGGAGGACAGCAACGACTCCTTTGCACCGGAGGCACCCGAGCTGGAAGCAGCGGACCGGATCAGGGAGCTGTTCGGTGACGATTCGACCACCAGCGTGATGCAGGTGATCGTCGACTCGGGTGGCGGCAACGTCATCAGTCTGAGTGGGCTGCAGGCGACTCAGTCCGTCGAGGAGACGGTGCGCTCAGGGGCGTTTGGGGAGATCCTGGCCGAGTCGGGCGATCCGCAAGGTCAGCCGGCGGTGGTCTCTTTCATGGCTCCGGTGCAGCAGGCCCTCGCCCAGGGTGCTCCGGCTCCAACGACCGACGCCGAGGTGCAGGCGTTGTACTCGATGGCCGTCGCCGAGCTTCCCCCCGAGCAGGCGGGGTTGCTGACCCAGCTCTTGCCGGCCGGCGGCGATGCGGATGCGCTGACCGCCGACAAGGGCTTGATGATCATCGTGACGACGGGGCCGGAATCGACCGACGAGTTCGACGCGTTCGTCGATCTCTCGGCCGAGGCGGGAGCCGAGATCTCCGACACGCCGATGCCGGACGGCTACTCGGCGAACCCCTTCTCGTTCGAGTTGCTGTTCTCGGACCAGGACGAGTTCCAGGCTGAGATCGGTCGGCTGTTGGGAACTGCCATCCTCATCATCGCCCTGGTGCTGACCCTGGTGTTCCTCATCATCCCTCGTCGTCGCAGTGTGCGCGGGCTCATGGTGGGGGGTATCACCGCCGTGGTCATTGCGATCGTGCTGTCGATTCTGCCGACCCTCGCCACGGTGCTGGACAGTGCGTTCCCCGATGCGCTGAAGGACTGGAACTCGGGCGCTCTGTTCTTGATCGCCGCCCTTCTCCTGCTCGTCGTCTTGCTGGCGTGGACCTTCACGTCGAAGCCGCTGCGCCGAACGGCAGCGGACACGGTGATCACGTTGATCACGATCTTCTTCGCCATCTCGTGGATGAACGGCTTCGGATTCCTCCTGTACGGCGAGGCCAGCCCGATGGCGCAGATCCTGCCGATTCTCCTGATCGGTCTCGGCGTCGACTACTCCATTCACGTCGTCTCCCGCTATCGCGAGGAGATGGCGTCGGGGGCCGGCGTCGACGCCAGCATTGCTCGAGCGATCCGGACCGTCGGCGTTGCGCTGGTGCTCGCCACTCTCACGACGGCGGCTGGATTCCTCACCAACCTCGTCAACGACATCCCGGCGCTGCGCGAGTTCGGAGCACTGGCGGCGATCGGCATCGTGGCGTCCTTCCTGTTGATGCTGACCTTCGTGCCCGCGGTGCGCGAGCTGCTCGACCGGCGGGCCGAGCGCAAGGGCACCCTCGACCGCTCGGTCATCCGATCCGGCGACGAGCGCAGCCTCCCTCGCCTCATCGGCAAGACATCATGGCTCGCCGAGAAGATGCCCGCTGCGGTCCTGGCCGCGACCCTCGTGCTCGGTGGTGTGGGCTTCTATGGTTTCACAGAGCTCAACTCGGAGTTCAGCTTCCTCGACTTCGTCCCGACGACCTCGCCACTCCGGACCACCTTCGAAGCGTTGCTCGAGGACTTCGGTGGCGGCTTCGGTGAAACGACGCAGATCCTCGTCGAGGGCGATGTGGCGACGGCTTCGGCGTGGAACGCGATGGTCGAGTCGAACGCCAACATGGCCCAGACCGAGAATGTCGTAACGTTTGGTGGCTTTCCCTCCGGCACGTCACCAGTTGCCGCGATCGCCCAACTGGCGAACCAGGATTCCCCGACGTTTGCTCCCACGGTGGGGCAGGCCTTGCAGGCAGCCGGGGTCGACCCGGCGACGTTGACCGTGGCGGACGGTGCCGACGTCGGCGCCGTCTACGACGCCGCTTTCGAGGCCGATCCGGCCACCATGGCGAGCGTTCTCACCACCGACAACGGTGGTGGCTATGTGGCCGCCTTGTTCGACATCACGACGCAGGCCGGCGAGTCCGGTGCGGGGCAGATGCGCATCGATGCCAACCGCGCTTTCGCTCCGGTCGAAGATGCCGGGCTCGGTGCCGTGGCGACATCGGACGAGATCATCAACGACGTCATCGTCACCACTCTGCGCGATTCGCAGTTCCAGTCGCTCCTGATCACCCTCGCTGCTGCGGCCCTGCTTCTGATCGTGAACTTCTGGTTCGAAGCGCGGCGTCCGATGCTCGGTCTCATCACAACCATCCCCGTCGTGTTGGTCGTGTTGCTGTCGTTCGGCATCATGGCCGGCTTCGGTATCCCGTTCGGCCCGGTGACGGCAACGATCTCGGCGCTTGCCATCGGCATCGGTATTCCCTACATGATCCACATCACCCACCGGTACCTGGAGGACCGGGATCGCAACGCGTCTGCGATCGAGGCCATTCGCAGCACGCTCACTCACACAGGGGGTGCCCTGGCCGGCTCGGCGCTCACGACCATCGCCGGATTCGGCATTCTCGTGACGTCGACGACGATCCCGTTCCGCCAGTTCGGGTTCGTGACGGCCTACACGATCCTGTTGGCGATGCTGGCAGCCATCCTCATCCTGCCGAGCATGCTGGTGTTGTGGGACCAGTGGCATCGCAAGCGTGGTGACGATCCCTTCGATCCCGAGGTCCTGCACGACGCACTGCAGCAGGAGGCGGTCGCCGGCGAATGAGCGACGAGCGCAGTGGTCGCGGCATCGAGATCCCGGCCGAGGTCGCCGATGCGGCCGGGCTGCCAGAAGATCTCGACGCCAGCGCTCCGGACCTGTACCCGTATGCGGTGCCGGATCCGGCGCGACGGCGGCGGGCTGCGCTCGTCTATGGCGTTGCGGCGCTGATCACTGCGGCGCTGATCGGAGCCGGACTCCCCGTCGGGATGTGGTTTCTCGTGGGGCTCCTGCTCGTGATCGCGGCCTGGCATTTTGTGGCCGGCTGGCATCTGCGGGTGCGGGAGGGTCAGGCGCTCGAGGTGGCCAACCGAGCAATCGGCTTTCCGGTGGGCCATGCGTCGGCCAACCTCGGATTCTACGGCTGGAGATCGAAGCCGATATGGAACGTGCTGGTGTTCAGCGCAGACGATCCACCGAGCAGCCGTGGTCTCGTCAGGGTCGACGGCGTCAGCGGCGAAGTCGTGGAGCAGTACCACGAGCCGGTCCCCGAAGGGGAGCTGTAGGCGTCACGGGCACCCGAAGGCCTCGCCGCGGGCCGATCTCACACGGAACCAGTGGTGCGGCGCGGTCAGCGCTGCTGGATGGGGACGAACTCGAGATCGCTCGCACCGGTGTAGATCTGGCGGGGACGGCTGATCCGCGTCGTGGGATCCTCGTGCATCTCGATCCAGTTGGCGATCCAGCCGGGGAGTCGTCCGATCGCAAACAGGACCGTGAACATCCGGACGGGGAAGCCGAGGGCCCTGAAGATGAGCCCCGAGTAGAAGTCGACGTTGGGGTACAGATTGCGGCTCACGAAGTAGTCGTCCGCCAGGGCCGCCGCCTCGAGCTCGTTGGCGATCTCCAGCAGCGGGTCGTTGCCCCCGACGCGGCTCAGAACGTCGTCGGCGAACCTCTTGAGGATCCGGGCCCGCGGGTCGTAATTCTTGTAGACCCGGTGGCCGAAACCCATGAGGCGGAAGGGGTCGTTGCGATCCTTGGCGCGAGCGATGGCGCTCGCCACAGTCTCGTCGGGGTCGTCGTGGATTGCCTGCAGACTCTCGACGACCGCTTGGTTGGCGCCACCGTGCAGCGGGCCCCACAGGGCGTTCATGCCCGCGGCGACAGAAGCGAATAGATTCGCCTGGCTGGAGCCGACGAACCGCACCGTGGCCGTCGAGCAGTTCTGCCCATGATCGGCGTGCAGGATCAGCAAGACGTTGAGGGCCCGCGTGATGATCGGATCGACCTTCATCGCCTCCGCCGGCAGGGCGAACATCATGTGGAGGAAGTTCTCGACGTAGGTGAAGTCGTTGCGGGGGTAGATGTATGCCTGCCCGACCGATTTCTTGTACGCCCACGCCGCAATCGTCGGCATCTTCGCAATCAGCCGCTTGGCGCTCTCGACGACTGCATCCGGATCCTTCGGGTCGTAGTACTTCTCGTAGAACGTCGAGATCGCGTTTGTCGCCGACGAGAGGATCGCCATCGGATGGGCGCTGCGAGGAAAGGCGTCGAAGAACCGCTTCATCTCCTCGCTGAGAAGCGTGTGGTGTTTGACGGACGTCGTCCACTCGTCGAGCTGGGTGGCCGTCGGCAGGTGCCCGAACAGCAGGAGGTAGGCGACCTCGAGGAAGGTGCAATGCTCGGCGAGGTCTTCGATCCGGTAGCCACGGTGGCTCAACAGACCATCGCCACCGTCGACGTACGTGATGGCACTCTTCGTCCCGGCGGTATTGGCAAACCCCGGGTCGTAGGTGACGACACCCTTCTCCGCGCGCAGCTTCGATATGTCCAAGCCATTGCTGCCGATGTTCGAGACAACAGTTTCCAACTCAAACGATTCACCGTCGAGGTGCAGGGTGGCGTCAGTCATCGATGGCTTGACCCTTTCGTCCGGGGAGGCCGACATGGCCGGCGGCGCCGAGTGTAGCTACCGCTGGGGGGTGGCCCGACCGTGGTAGCTTCTGGCTCGGTAAGGAGGACGACACCCTCGTGCTGGACCTCAGGGGCCGCAGCCGGCTCGCACCGATTCTCGATCCCATCGCCGTCGGGCTCTCCAAGGCGAAGCTCACACCGACGATCGTCACCATCGCAGGTCTCATCGTGACCATTGCAGGAGGGTGGCTGATCGCCACGGGTGAATACCTGTGGGGTGCCCTCGTCGCTGCGGTTGGCTCGTTGCTCGATGCGCTCGACGGCCCCCTCGCCCGCCACCAGGGAACGGCATCGATTCGCGGTGCGTTCGTCGACACGATGTCGGACCGCTTCGGCGAGGTCGCCATCTTCGCCGGGCTTGCGTTCAGCCTTCGCAACGACGAGACCGGTCTCATGCTCTGTCTGTTCGGCCTCGCCTTCTCGTTGCTCACGCCGTATGTGCGAGCCAAGGCGGAGAGCTGGGGCGCCGAGGGTCGGGGCGGGTGGATGGGACGCGCCGAGCGCATGATCCTCATCCTGGTCGGTGTCGGTGTCGCCGGGATCGCCGGCGGCACCAAGGTGCTGTTCCCGGCGCTGTGGTTGTTCGTCGTGCTGTCGGGGTTCACGGTGCTGCAGCGAATCAGGCGTACCTGGCAACAACTCGACTCGTGAGCGACCTCCCCGGATACCTCGCCTACCGGGCCGCCGCGGCCGTCTTCGGTGCCCTGCCGGAGCCCGTCGTGCGCCGGGTTGGGCAGGCCGGCGGCTGGGCATCCTCGTTTCTCGCCCGCAAGCGATTCTCGCTCGTGCAGCGCAACCTGGCTCGGGTGGTCGGCGAGGAACACGCAACGCCGGATCGTGTGCGCAAGATGTTTGCCAGCTACGGCCGCTATTGGGCCGAAGTGCTGTGGATCGACGAGCGCCGCACCGACGAGATCCGCGCCCACTCCAAGGTCGATGGTGCGGAGCACGTCACCGACGCGGTGGCTGCGGGTCGCGGTCTGATCGTCGCATTGCCCCACCTCGGCAACTGGGAGATGGCAGGGATCGCCGCCGACGACCTCGGAGCTCGCATGCTGGCGGCCGCCGAGGCCCTGCCGAACCGGAGGATCGTCGATTGGTTCATCCAGACACGCAACGCGATGAACATCGACGTGGTCATCGTCGGTGAGGACCGGCGAGCGTCTGCCGCGCTGCTGGGCAGGCTCAAGGAGGGAGGCGCCGTGGCACTGGTCTCTGATCGCGACCTGTCGCAACGCGGCGTCGAGGTCGAGTTCTTCGGTGAACGCACCACCCTTCCCGCCGGGCCCGCGGCACTCGCCGAGCGCACAGGAGCCGCTCTTCTTCCCGTGGGTTGCTACTTCCGCAGCGGACGCGGACACGACTTCGAGGTACGGCCGCCGATCGCGATTCCCGACCTGCCGCGTCGCGAGGATCGCATCGCGGCGGCAACGCAAGCCTTTGCGCACGAGATGGAGTACCTGATCCGGCGAGCTCCTGAGCAGTGGCACCTGTTCCAACCCAACTGGCCGAGCGATCGCACCGACTCATGAAGGTCGGACTCGTGTGCCCCTACGATCTCGGCCGCTTCGGCGGGGTCCAGCACCAGGTGATCCAACTCGCCGACTGGCTGCGGGATGCGGGTCACGAGGCGCTCATCGTCGGACCCGGCGAGTCCGGGCCCGACGGGGCGGCCCTCGTGGGCGCCACGACCGTGGTTGCCGCGAACGGAGCCGCTACGCCGATCCGCTTGGATCCGCGGGTGGCGGGCATCGTGGCGGAGGCTGTGGCCGACTGCGAGGTCGTCCACGTGCACGAGCCGCTCATGCCGTCGGTGTCGCTGGGGGCGACACTGCGGGCGGCACCGCCGATCGTGGCGACCTTCCATGCCGATCCGCCCCGTTCGGTGGTTCGGCTGTACCGCGCCGGGCGGCGGTTGCTGCGCCGGGTCATGCGGCGCGTGCAGGTGGCGACCGCGGTGTCGCCGGTGGCGGCGAGGGCCGTGCCGGGCGTCGCGGTGAGGATGATCCCGAATGGCCTGGATGTCGCTGCGTATCCGACGGGTCCCATCCGCCAGAGGCAAGTGGTCTTCGTGGGGCGGGACGATCCACGGAAGGGTCTCCCCGTCCTCCTCGAGGCGTGGCCGCACGTTCGCGACTCCGTACCGGACGCCGAGCTCGTCGTCGTCGGCGCAGAGGGCGACGAGCCGGGCATCAGATTCTTGGGTCGAGTGAGCGAAGACGAGAAGCGGCGCGTCCTCGGCGAAAGCGACGTGTTCTGCGCACCCAATACCCACGGCGAGAGCTTCGGGATCGTGCTCGCCGAAGCGATGGCTGCCGGTTGTGCCGTCGTGGCCTCCGCCATCCCAGGATTCGTATACGCCGCCGGAGAGGCTGCCGCCTTCGTCCGGCCCGGAGATCCGCAGGGCCTGGCCGACACCCTGGTCGGGGTCATCACCAACGACGAGCAGCGAGATCACTTGCGCAACGCCGGTACGCAACGGGTGGGTCGCTTCGATCGTGCGACCGTCCTTGCGGCCTATGTGGAGGCCTATCACGAAGCGGTTGCCGCCCGTTCGGCCTGATCGGCCCCGGTACACTCGGTAGACGCCGAGTCGAGGTGACCATGCACTATCAGCACATCGTCGTCGACCGCTCCGATGGGGTCGCAACGCTCACCCTCAACCGTCCGGAGCGAAGAAACGCCCTGAGCCTCGAGATGTTGACCGAGGTCACCGCCGCGCTCACAGAGCTCGGCACCGCCCGCGACGTGAAGGCGATCATCGTTGCCGGCTCCGGTCGGGCGTTCAGCGCCGGGCACGACCTCGGCGAGATGATCGACCGGGACCTCGCTTTTTACGAGAAGCTCTTCGATGCCTGTGCGGTGATGATGCTGGCGATCCACGGTGTCCCCCAGCCGGTGATCGCAAAGGTGCACGGCATCGCCACCGCGGCGGGCTGCCAGCTCGTCGCCTCCTGCGACCTCGTGGTCGCGGCGGAGGACGCCCGGTTCGCCACGCCCGGTGTGAGGATCGGCCTCTTCTGCTCGACGCCGATGGTGCCGATCTCCCGGGCCGTCGGTCGGAAGCGGGCGATGCAGATGTTGCTGACCGGGGAGCCGATCTCGGCACAGACGGCCCAGGACTGGGGACTCGTCAACATCGTGGCGCCGGCCGCCGAGCTCGACGACGCAGTCCATGGCTTGGTGACTCGGATCACGCGCTTCAGCCCGATCACCGTCGGCATCGGCAAGGACGCCTTCTATCAGCAGGTCGAACTCAGTGAGCCGGATGCGTACGAGCTGACCAAGGACATCATGGCGCGCAACGCCGCCATCAGGGACGCACAGGAAGGAATGGGCGCGTTCCTCGAGAAGCGCACGCCGGTGTGGACCGACCCGGCCGCGGACACCGCTGCAGAATGACCGCACCGGGCGCCAACTACACGCCGCTGACCCCGCTCTCGTTCCTGGAGAGAGCGTCGATCGTCTATCCGCAGAAACAAGGCGTCGTGTACGGCGAGCGGCGGATGACGTATGCGGAGATGGCGACCGAGGCGACGGCGATCGCCCATGCCTTGCGTCTGGCCGGCGTCGGAGCCGGCGACCGCGTTGCCTACCTCTG
Organism: Acidimicrobiia bacterium; assembly: GCA_965216945.1. GTDB lineage: Bacteria > Actinomycetota > Acidimicrobiia > Spongiisociales > UBA5794 > DATHZQ01. The sequence continues at coordinate 3,653,609 of CBDCGU010000003.1, forward strand.
CCCCAACATCCCCGAGATGCTGGTCGCCCACTTTGCCGTCCCCCTGGCGGGTGCCGTGCTCGTTGCCATCAACACCCGGCTGTCCGGTCCCGAGATCGAATACATCCTCAACCACTCGGGGGCGAAGACGCTCGTGGTGGACACCGAGCTGTATCCCGTCGTGGCCGGCCATCTGCCCGCCGTGGACGGTCTCGCCCTGGTGGTGACGGTGGACGATGCCGGGCTCGGCATCCCGGCCGGCACGGTGAGCTATGGCGCCTTTCGGGCCACGGGCGAACACGGGGAGGCCCTGCCGTGGGCCGTGGAGGACGAGAACGCCCCGATCTCGATCAACTACACCTCGGGGACGACCGGCCGGCCCAAAGGCGTGGTGTACACCCATCGCGGTGCGTGGCTCAACGCTCTCGGTGAGCTGATCCACTCCCGACACACGCCGCAGAGCGTGTATCTGTGGACACTGCCGATGTTCCACTGCAACGGCTGGTGTACGACGTGGGCCGTGACCGCCATCGGGGGGCGGCACGTGTGCCTGCGTGCGGTGCGCCCGGACGAGATCTGGAGACTGATCGAGGACGAGGGCGTCACCCATCTCAACGCTGCTCCAACCGTGCTCATCTCGCTCGTCAACGATCCGGCGGCGAAGCCGTTCGCCGGCGGCCTGATCGCCACGACGGCGGGGGCCCCGCCGAGCCCGACGATCATCGCCCAGATGGAGGAGCTCGGGGCATCGATCGTCCATGTGTACGGGCTCACGGAGACCTACGGCCCGCACACGGTGTGCGAGATTCAAGACGAGTGGGATGCGGAGCCACCGGAGGTCAAGGCGAGGCTGATGGCCCGGCAGGGAGTGTCGTACGTCATTGCAGACCCGATTCGTGTGGTCGATGACGAGATGGCGGATGTTGCGCGGAACGCAGAGACCATGGGCGAGGTCGTCATGCGCGGCAACAACGTCATGCAGGGCTACTTCGCCGACGAGGCAGCAACCGAGGCGGCGTTTCGGGGCGGGTTCTTCCACTCGGGCGATCTGGGCGTGCACCATCCCGATGGCTACATCCAGCTGCGAGACCGGTCGAAGGACATCATCATCTCCGGCGGCGAGAACATCTCGACCATCGAGGTCGAGCAGGCGATCATGAGCCACCCCGCCGTGCTCGAGGCGGCGGTGGTTGCGGTTCCCCACGAGAAGTGGGGTGAGCGGCCCAAGGGCTTCGTGATTCTCAAGCCCGGCGAGTTGGCGACCGAGGACGCGATCATCGAGCACGTGAAGTCGCGGATCGCCCGCTTCAAGGCCCCGGACTCGGTCGAGTTCCTCGAGGCGCTGCCGAAGACGTCTACCGGCAAGATCCAGAAGTACGTGCTGCGGGAAGGTGAGTGGGCGGACCACGACGCCCGGGTCCACTGATGGCGTCGTGACGGGGCACTCCGGCTGGCGTCTTCGCCTGGGCGAGGCCGTGTGCCGCGCCTATGCCGAGGATCCCGCCGTGGCCGCCACGACGGTCGCCGGATCCGTGGCCCGGGGCTGGGCCGACGAGCACTCGGACATCGATCTCGTGGTCGTCTGGGCAGTGCCACCTTCGGACGTGAAGCGACGCAAAGCGGTGGAGGGAGCCGGCGGCTCGATCGAGGTCGATTGGTCCCGGGAGGGGGCGCGGGCGAGTTGGGCGGCGGCCATGGAGGCGACGGCGGGTCGGGTCGGTGAGTTGTGGCCCTGTGAGGACGGCGAGTACTCGGAGCATTTTTACGTCGACGGCGTGAACGTCGGTGTCAGCGGTTTCCTCGGCTCGACCGTCGATGCCACCGTGGTGGATCTCACCGGCCAGTGCAGTCCCACGGACGACGCCGAGATGCTGGCCGCTTCCATCGTCGACGGCATCGACGTCACGGGTGGCGCCGACCTCGCCGACTGGCGGGCGCGGTTCAGCCGCTATCCCAACGAATTGGCGGCGGCGATCATCAGCCGCGAGATCGCCATCGACGGGCGGTGGTGGTCGGTCGACCAACTTGCCGCCCGCAACGACCGGCCGGCGCTCGATGCGGTGCTCGGCGCGATGCAGCATCGCATCGTCCGCATGCTGCTTGCCTTGAATCGACGCTACCTGGTGGATCCGAAGCCCAAATGGTCGGCGCACGTGCTGGCCCTGCTGCGGATCACGCCGGACGATCTCACGGCCCGGTGGACGTCGCTGCGTTCGGTCTCGGCGCAATCGGCGGCCGACACACTGCAGTCGCTCTTCGACGAGACGCTCACACTCGTCGACGGACAGGATCTGGGCGTCGACACGGCCTCGGCTCGCCGCTGGTTCGGTCACCGCCGCACCGTCGCCCAGCGGCCGGACCTACGTCCGGGGCTTGGTAGCCGGCCCACCCATCGGTAGCGTCGCGGATGCGACTTCCGAGGGGGAACGGTGCGGGCTCGTGATCGACCGATCGACGCGATGCCGGCGCGATGGCGCCGGCATTCGTAGTTCCGGCGTAGGGTTCCGATCCATGGATCCTGCGGCGGCAGTCGATCGGTTCCTGGCCGACCGGTTCCCCGATTGTCTCGCTGCGATCTGGTCGGGCAGCTTCGTGCGCGGCAACGCCACGCCGACGTCCGATCTCGACGTGCTGATCATCCAAGGCGACCCGGATGTGCTGTATCGGGCGAACTTCGACCGGGACGGGTACCTCGTCGAGACGTTCGTGCACACGGAGGCTTCGGTGCGCCGCTGGACCGAGGAACGAGAAGTTCCTGTGCGCCGTCCCGCTCTGGCGCGCATTGTCGTAGAGGGTCGTGTGGTCGTCGACCGCGACGGCAGCGGCGGCCGCTTGCAGGAGTGGTGTGCGGCCGTGCTCGAAGCCGGGCCGGCGCCGATCACCGATCAGGAGATCGCCGACATCCGGTACGCCATCACGGATGCGGTCGATGACATCCGCGGCGGCCTCGGGTGGCAGGAGCTGGCACACGCCGCGCCGAGACTGGCCGCCGAGATCGGCGTCTTCGAGCTGCTCCGCGCCGGTCACTGGCTGGGCCGGGGCAAGTGGCTTCACCGGCGGCTTGCCGCCGTCGATGCTTCACTGGCCGACCGCCTGGCGACAGCGACGGTCGCGGCCATCAACGGACGGCCGGATGACCTCGTGACGCTCGCGGAGGAGCGGCTGGGACCGGTCGGTGGCTTCCTGCGGGCCGGATATCACCAAGAGGGCTCCACGGACTGAGGCCGTCAAGCGCGCGCCAGCACCGCCTCGGCCCATCGCCGCGGATCTTCGAGCATCGGGAAGTGGCCGAGACCGTGGAGCAACGTCAGCGTCGAGTCGGCGATCTCGTCGTGGAGCACGTCGGCCATCGCCGCGACCGCCACGGGGTCCTCCGTCGCCCACAGCAGGTGCGTTGCGACGTCGGTGTTGCGGAGCGCTCCGATCCACCGTTCCCAATGTTGTCGTCGCTCGTCGATGTAGCGCGTGACGCGGGGGAGCACGCGGCGCCCGCCGTCACGGGTGAGCAGCTCCCACATCACATCGATCTCCTCATCCGGGAGGCAGGCCGGATCGGCCACGATGCGGCGCAGGTTGCGAGCGAGAGTTCGACGGCTCGACAGTGCGGCGATGGCGAGGCCAAGAACCGGAGTGCGCAGCATCTGCTGAATGGGTCGCAGTCGTGCCATCTCGATGTGCATGCTCCCGTTGCACAAGGTGAGACCCGTGAGGTCGAAGTCGAGGTTGGCTTCCGCCCGTCGAGCAAGCAGCTCGGTGGCGATCGACGTCCCATAGTCGTGGGCAACCACGTGGCCCCCGTCGATACCGAGCTCCCGCCACACCGCGAGCGCGAGGTCGGTTTGGTCGAGGAGCGAGTAGGGATGGCGGGGAGGTTTGTCCGTGAGCCCGAAGCCGAGGTGGTCGTGCACGACGCAGCGTCGTTGCGAGGACAGAATCGGAACTGCCCGGTGGTAGTCGTAGCTCGATGTCGGGTATCCGTGGAGCAGGAGGAGCGGCTCACCGGGACCCTTGGTGTCGATGACGAAGATCGCGTGATCGCCTACCGTGAGACGACTGCCCGCTGCTTTCCACGACGCCAGATCCATCGAGCCATGGTGGCACCCCCAGCGGGCGCGAGGAAGCGACCAGACCCTGCGGGGAACCGGGAGCTCACATTGTCGATGGCGACCCGTGCATGGTCGATGAGCCGCAAGGCAGGCCCATGAGCTGTCAGGCGGGTCGGTGCGAAGCGCCTCAGCCGCCGGGTGGGTCCGGGCCGATGGGTGGTTGGAGTCGCCGGCGTTGCGGGGGTGTGTCGGGGTCGATGCGGTAGCCGGCGCCGTGGATGGCGACGTGGTGGTGGTACCAGCACACGGTGGTGAGGTTGTCGGGGTGGTGGTCGCCACCGTCGGCTCGGTGGCGGACGTGATGTGGTTCGAGCCGGTAGCGGCTGCGGCAGCCGTCGATCGTGCAACCGCCGTCGCGCCAGGCGACATGTCGCCTCGTGGCGGGAGGAATGGCGCGGGAAGCATGAGATGAGGTCAGGCCCGCCTCGGTCTGCACGATCACCTGGACGGCCCCGGTGCAGAGGATGCGGTCGAGCGTGCCGGGCCCGACCTTGGGACCGAACTCCACCTCGGCTCCGGCTTCACCCGAAGTGTCGGCGGCGAGGGCGCCGTCGACGAACACGGTCACCAACGGATCCGCCGAGCGCGAGGCGGTCGCGGGCTCGTAGATGGAGTCCTGGGCGATCGAGACCAACGCGTTCGCCATCCGCAGCCGTTTGTGCAGTTTGGGGCCGGGAAGGTCGTTGAACTGGTCGGCGCGCTGTTGCAGTGCCTTTTCGAAGATGCGAGCTTCGAACCCGGGCAGCTGGCCCCAGAATCTGGCAGCTGTGTGATCGAGGGTGGGTTGGATCGCCACGAACTGCTCCAGAAACACGTCCCGCTCATCGCGACTCGTCGTGCGGCGCTGGCGGGCACCCAGGCGGGCCACTCCGTTGAGGTCGAACCCGGCCGAGTGCTCGAGCACCTCGTCGGTGGCGCCGGTGCCGGCGAGTTTGACGGTGGCGATGCAGCGATCGACGGTGACGTCACCCAGCGTCAACGGCTCAACCAGTTCGGGTCGCTCTGAGGAGGCCGCTGCGAGGGTCAACAGATCCCGAGCAGTGCGGTGGGTGACGTCGAGTTTGGCGGCGGTCCACTCGACCATCGACCGGGAGCCGTCCTGTTGAGTGACCTGGCCGGCATCCAGCAGTCGCAGCGCCTCGGCCTGCTGGGCCCTCACCTGGGCGATCAGCGACTCACCCTCGGCGAGGACCTGCTCGAGGTGATCGACCGTCACGGTGTCAGGAATCGATTGCATGGCCGACAACGTACAACCCGGGTGTGACAGAAACCGTTGCAGGAGAACGGCTACGGGGGAACGCCCACACCGCGTCGCGTGCAGCGAGCCATCGCCGCTCCGTGTCTGGAACCGGTCTGCTACTCAGCGAGCCTCGATCCGCTTCACGACGTCATCGATGTCAACCGGACCGTCCGCCCGCACACCCAGGCCCGGTCCACGCCGAGGGGACCGAGCGCGGCCAGCCGCTCGAGCGCCGCCAGCACCGTTGACCGCTCTTGTTGTCGTCGCCGTTTCCTCCACGCCGCCACGACCGCGAGCAAGCCCGGGGCGTCTACCGAGGAAGACACGTCGCCAAGTGCGCACCCCGCTCAGCCAGCCTGACCACCCCTTGTACACTGGAAGGACACTCAGGAATCCAGGAGCTCGACATGTCCGACGCACCCATCGAACGCGGTACCGATCGAGTCAAGCGTGGCTTGGCGGAGATGCTCAAGGGCGGCGTGATCATGGACGTCGTCGATGCCGAGCAGGCCAAGATCGCCGAGGAGGCAGGCGCCGTCTCGGTCATGGCGCTGGAGCGCGTGCCCGCCGATATTCGCGCCGCGGGCGGCGTTGCGCGCATGGCCGATCCGGGCAAGGTCGAGGAGATCATCAACGCGGTGTCCATCCCGGTCATGGCGAAGTCCCGCATCGGTCACTTCGTCGAGGCGCAGGTGCTGGAGTCGCTCGGGGTCGACTACATCGACGAGTCCGAAGTGCTGACGCCCGTCGACGACAACCACATCGACAAGTGGAACTTCACCGTGCCATTCGTGTGCGGTGCCAAGGACCTCGGTGAGGCGTTGCGCCGCATCGGTGAGGGTGCCGCGATGATCCGTACCAAGGGTGAGCCGGGCACGGGCAATGTGGTCGAGGCCGTGAAGCACATGCGGATGATGAACGCCCAGATCCGCCGGCTGACCACGCTCGACGACAACGAGCTGATGGGTGCGGCCAAGGAGCTGCGGGCGCCCTACGACCTCGTGCGGGAAGTGGCCGAGACGGGCAAGCTCCCGGTGGTCAACTTCGCCGCCGGCGGCATCGCCACGCCGTCCGATGCGGCTCTGATGATGCAGCTCGGCTGCGACGGCGTATTCGTCGGTTCCGGCATCTTCAAGTCCGGCGACCCGTCGGTGCGCGCCCGCGCCATCGTCGAAGCGACGACGTTCTACAAGGACCCCGAGAAGATCGCCAAGGTGTCGCGCAACCTCGGCGAGGCCATGGTCGGGATCAACATCGACGAGCTGACGCCGCAGGAGCGGATGCAGGACCGGGGCCTGTGATCGTGGTGCGGCGATGACCCGGCGTATCGGCGTCCTCGCCCTGCAAGGCGACTTCCGTGAGCACATCGCCATGCTCGAGAGCCTCGGTGAAGACGCCTGTGAAGTGCGGACCGTGGAGGAGCTGGACGCCGTCGAGGCGCTGGTCATCCCAGGGGGGGAGTCGACCACGATCGGGCGGTTGGCGCACATCTACGGGCTGATCGAGCCGATGCGTGAGCGCATCGAGGGCGGTCTCCCGGTGCTCGGTACGTGTGCGGGCATGATCTTCCTGGCCGGGGCGACGACGGGCCCCGTCCAGCCTCAGCTCGGTGCGCTGGACGTCGTCGTCGAACGCAATGCATTCGGGCGCCAGGTCGATTCCTTCGAGGCCGATCTCGACGTGGAAGGGCTCGAGGAGCCGATCCACGCAGTCTTCATTCGGGCGCCGTGGATCCACAAGATCGGCTCAGGTGTCGAGGTTCTGACCTCGGTGACCGAGCCTGCCACCGGCGAGGAATATGCGGTCTTCGTCCGGCAGGGCAACATCCTGGCGATCTCGTTTCATCCCGAGCTGACGAGCGACACCCGGGTGCACTCGATGTTCCTGAACATGGTGGAGGAGGCCTGATGGCGGGACATTCGAAGTGGGCGAACATCAAGCACCGCAAAGGGCGTCAGGATGCCAAGCGCGGCAAGCTCTTCGCCAAGCTGATCCGTGCCATCGAGTCGGCGGCCCGCAACGGCGGGGGAGATCCGACGGGAAATCCAACGCTGGCGACGGCGATCCAGAAGGCCAAGGACGCCTCGGTCCCCAAGGACAACATCGAGCGGGCGATCGCCCGCGGCTCCGGGGACGTCGATGGCGTCGACTACGAGGAGTTCTACTACGAAGGCTACGCCGCCGGGGGAGTGGCGCTGTACGTCCACATCCTCACCGACAACCGCAACCGGGCGGCATCCGACGTCCGAGCCGCCTTCAACAAGCTGGGCGGCAGCCTCGGGGAACCCGGCTCGGTCGGCTATCTGTTCGATCAGAAGGGCTACATCCTCGCCACCGGCGACGAGGACGACGTGATGATGGCAGCGCTCGAGGGCGGCGCCGAAGACGTGGTTGCCTCCGACGACGTGCTTGCCGCCTCCGACAGCGACGGCGAGCGGGGCAAGCATTGGGAGGTCACCAGCGCGGCCGGCGACCTGGCTGCGGTCCGTGCCGCCCTCGAGTCGGCCGGGGTGACGATCGACCAGGCCGAGGTGACCCAACTGCCCACGACATCGGTGCCGGTGGATGCAGCCACAGCACCGAAGGTGCTGCGGCTCGTCGATGCCCTCGAGGACCTCGACGACGTCCAGGCCGTCTACGCAAACTTCGACATCCCCGACGAGGTGCTGGCCGACGTCGGATGAGCCATTGGGGAGAAGCCTGATGCCGGGCCGGCTTTGCTCGGTCCGGCATCTCGCAGGATCCTTGGTTCTGTCGTACGCACCCCCTACGCTCGTAGAACATATGTTCGTTCTTGGTATCGATCCCGGGCTGACTCGCACCGGCTACGGCATCGTCGAGGTACGGGGGAAGCACACAAGGGCTGTGGCTGTCGGTGTGATCCGCACCAACCCCAAGGCCGGTGTCGCCGAGCGACTCGTCGAACTGCAGCGGGACCTCGCGGCCGTCGTCGAAGAATACCGGCCGGACGAAGCCGCCATCGAAGAGGTGTTCGTCAACCGCAACCTGCACACTGCCGTCGGTGTGGGGCGCGCAAGTGGCGTGGCGATCGTGACGATGGCGGCCGCCGGGCTGCGAGTCGCCGAGTACACCCCGACGGCGGTGAAGATGGCGCTGACGGGATACGGTGGCGCCGACAAGGACCAGATCGGGAAGGTCGTAGCGATGCGTTTGAATCTTCCGGCACCGCCGAAACCGGCGGACGCCGCCGATGCCCTCGCCGTCGCGCTGTGCCATCTCCAGGGCGTAGGGTTGCGGCGAGCCGTGGAGCAAGCCGGATGATCGGGCGGCTGCGCGGTCTCCTCGTCGCCAAGCATGCGGAACGCGTGGTGCTCGACGTCGCCGGCGTCGGCTATGAGATCGCCGTCACACCACGGGGCCTCATCGATCTCCCCGGGATCGGCGAGGAAGCAGTGCTCCACACCCACCTCCACGTGCGGGAAGACCAACTGGCGCTGTTCGGGTTCCCCGGGGAGGACCAGCGAGATCTCTTCCGGCTGTTGCTCGGCGTGTCCGGCGTCGGCCCCAGGGTGGCGCTGGCGATTCTCGGAACCATGTCGCCGGACGAGCTGCGTCGGGCCGTGCTGACCGAGGATGCCGATGCGCTGACGATGGTCCCGGGCATCGGGAAGCGATCCGCACAGAAACTCATGCTCGAGCTCAGGCCCAAGCTCGACATGCCCGACGCCGAGCTGCCGAGTAGTGGTAACGCCGTCGCCGAGGTGAGGGAGGCGCTCGAAGGCCTCGGCTACCAGGCCGCAGAGATCCGCGGGGCCTTGCGCGAGGTGCCGGCGGACGCCGAGGTCGAAGAGATGCTCCGGGCGGCATTGCAGCAGCTCGGTCGCCAGACTGAGGTCTGATGCGGGAAGAAGGCATCCTCACCGGCGACCCGATCCCCGAGGACGAGGTGATCGAGGCGGGGCTGCGGCCGCGCCGGATGGAGGAGTTCATCGGGCAGCGTGCCCTCAAGGAGCGGCTGTCGATTCTGGTCGAAGCTGCTCGCGGCAGGGCCGAGCCGGTCGATCACGTGCTCTTCTCCGGTCCACCGGGGCTCGGCAAGACCTCGCTCGCCGGCATCGTGGCCAACGAGATGGGTGCGGCATTTCGGGCGACCTCCGGGCCTGCCTTGGAGCGTCCGGGCGATCTCGCCGCAGTGCTCACCAATCTCGACCGGGGTGACGTCCTCTTCATCGACGAAGTCCACCGCCTGCCCCGCCAGGTCGAAGAGGTGCTCTACCCGGCGATGGAGGACTTCGAGCTCGACATCATCGTCGGCAAGGGCCCGGCAGCACGGTCGATCCGTTTGGAGCTGCCCCACTTCACGCTCGTCGGGGCGACGACGCGGGTCGGGCGGGTCGCTCCGCCGTTGCGCGACCGTTTCGGATACGTCGCCCGCCTCGACTACTACGAACCCGTCGAGCTGGCCCAGATCGTCGTGCGCTCCGCCACGATTCTCGATGTGCCCATCTCCGCCGACGGGGCCGACGAGATCGCCCGGAGGAGCCGGGGTACACCACGCATCGCCAATCGCCTGCTGCGCAGAGTCCGTGACTATGCGACCGTGCGCAGCGACGGCGAGATCGACGCCGCCACCGCCGACAAGGCGCTCGATGTCTTCGAGGTCGACCATCGTGGTCTCGACAAGGTCGACCGTTTCATCCTCGACGCCATCATCCACAAGTTCGGCGGTGGCCCGGTCGGCCTGTCGACCCTCGCCATCGCAGTCGGCGAGGAGCCGGAGACGGTGGAAGATGCGTACGAGCCGTTCCTGCTGGTCGAGGGGTTCCTGCAACGAACCCCGCGGGGGAGAACCGCCACTCCTCGCGCCTATGCGCACCTTGGTCTCGATCCCCCTGTCCCCGGAGCCGACTCCGCCCAGGGCAGACTGCTCGAGTAGGAAGCCGGCAGATCGCTCGCTCACGGGCGTCAGGACGGGAGGCAGGTTCGGCGCCCTACCCTCCTCCGATCGCGGACGTCGGGCGACCGGCACTGGCCTCCCTCTAGCCTTTGCCCATGGTCGAGCTGCCTGAAGAGATCCGCCGCCACTACGTCGATGAGATCGACGAGGACGCACGGATCCGGACCGGACTGTCCGAGCTGGAGCTCCTGCGGACCCAGCAGATCTTGCGCCGCCACCTCGGTGAACGAGCGATGCGCATCGTCGACGTGGGCGGCGCCACCGGCGTGCACGCGGAATGGCTGCTTGCAGACGGCCACGAAGTCGTGCTCGTCGAGCCCGTGGGCGAGCAGGTGGAGGTCGCCAAACGGCGACTCGATGCGTCCCCCCGTTTCCGTGCGGTCGTTGGCAATGCCCTGCAATTGCCGTTGGAGGACGACGCAGTCGACGCCGCGCTCCTCATGGGCCCGCTCTATCACCTGACGAAACGATCCGATCGCGGGCAGGCCCTGAGCGAAGCCATGCGCGTCACCAGACCCGGAGGCCTCGTTGCAGGAGCCGCGATCTCTCGGTTCGCCTCGCTCCTCGACGGGTTGCAGCGGGAGTTCCTGTTCGATCCCGAGTTCGCCGAGATCGTGAGGCGCGATCTGGAGACCGGACACCATCAGAACCCGAGCAGACGACCCGGGTGGTTCACCACTGCGTTCCTCTACCGCCCGGACGAGCTGGCCGACGAGGCGTGCGATGCAGGTCTGAGCGAGGTGTCGGTGCTCGGCGTCGAAGGCCCTCCCGGACTCTTCACGAATCTGGCGGACCGCTGGGCGAATGGGGCCGACCGCAAGCTCATGCTGGACATGGCCAACGCAGTCGAGAGCGAGCCGGCGTTACTCGGCGCCAGCCCCCACCTGCTGGTGCTGGGGCGGGTCCCTTGAGTGCGAGAGCTTCGAGCCGGCAACCGGTCGATCAAACCGGACAGCTCGGTAGCCTCTCCCCGCCATGCTGATCGACGAGTTCGACTACGAGTTACCCGAAGCGGCCATCGCCCAGACGGCGATCGAGTCTCGCGATGCATCCCGTCTCCTGGTGACGGCCACGCTCGACGACCGGCGATTCGAAGAGCTGCCGGCATTGCTCGACAGCGGAGATCTGCTCGTCGTCAATCGGACACGGGTGCGGGCGGCACGTCTGCACGGCATCAAGCCCGCCACGGGGGGAGGGGTGGAGCTGCTGCTGCTGCGCCGCATCGACGACCACCGGTGGGAGGCGCTCATCCGCCCGGCGAGGCGGATCCGGCGTGGCACCGAGCTCGAGCTGGGACCGATCACGGGGACGGTGCTCGGCCCGCCGCAGCGGGGGCTGGTGACGGTATCGCTGCACAGCGATGCGGGAGACGTCGACGACCTGCTGCCGCGCGTCGGCGAAGTGCCCTTGCCGCCGTACTTCCATGGTTCGCTGGATGATCCCGAGCGGTACCAGACCGTGTTCGCCAAGACCCTGGGATCCGCAGCAGCCCCGACCGCCGCCCTGCATTTCACACCGCGTGTGCTCGAGACGCTCAGGGGAAAGGGCGTTGCCATCACGGAGGTCGAGCTCGACGTGGGGCTGGACACGTTCCGCCCGATGGATGGTGTCCGGCTTGGCGATCACGTGATCCATCGCGAGCGCTACCGGGTACCGGAGGAGGCGGCGCAGGCCGTCGCCGCGGCGAGGCGGAACGGAGGTCGCATCGTCGCCGTCGGCACCACGGTCGTGCGGGCCCTGGAGACGGCAGCGGCCGGCGACGCCGTTGCTGCGGGGGAGGGCGAGAGCGAGCTCTTCATCACACCCGGCTATGGGTTCCGCGTGGTCGATGCCATGGTGACCAACTTCCATGCACCGCGCACGACCCTCGTCGCGCTCGTTGCCGCTGCGTTGGGCGCGAGATGGCGGACTGTGTATGCCGCCGCACTCGAACGCGGCTACCGGTTCCTCTCGTTCGGCGATGCGATGTTCGTCGACGGAATGCGGCAGCGATGACGTCGCCGGTGCGCTGGGAGTCGGTGGGGGTCGACGGTGCCGCCCGCACCGGGACATTGCACACCCCGCACGGCTCGATCGCGACACCGGCATTCATGCCGGTGGGGACCCGGGGCTCAGTGCGACTCGTGGGCGCCGAGGACCTCGAGTCGCTGGGCGCCGCCATCGTGCTCGCCAACACCTACCACCTGATGTTGCGACCCGGGGCCGCCACCGTCGCCGCACTCGGCGAGTTGCACGGGATGATGGGTTGGAGTGGCCCCATCCTCACCGACTCCGGTGGGTTCCAGGTCTTCTCGCTGTCTCCCCGGGTCGACGACGAGGGCGTGACGTTCCGGTCGTCGTACGACGGGAGCCCGGTGCGTCTCACTCCCGAGAGCGCCGTTGCGGTGCAGGACCAGCTGGGATCTGACATCGCGATGATGCTCGATGTCCTCGTCGGATTGCCCTCGCCTCGACCCGTGGTTCAGACCGCGATGGAGCGCACGTTGCAGTGGGCCGAGCGGGCGCTGGCAGCCCAACGGCGCGACGACCGTGCATTGTTCGGCATCGTGCAGGGAGGGACCGATCTCGAGCTGCGCGGCGAGTCGGCGCGCCGCACCGCGGCCCTCGGCTTTCCCGGGTTTGGCATCGGCGGGCTGGCTGTGGGCGAATCGCCGGGGGAGCGGAACGCCGCGATCGAGATTGTCGTCGACGAACTGCCGGCGGCGGCGCCCCGGTACGTGATGGGTCTTGGTGACACCGAGGGACTCCTCGATGCGATCGGGCGCGGCTGCGACATGTTCGACTGCGTCATTCCGACGCGGGTGGCTCGTCACGGCAAAGCGCTCCACCCCGACGGCGACTTCTCCATCAAACGGAGTGAGTGGGCCGAGTCGACCCAGCCGATCGACCCGGACTGTGGATGCATCACCTGCGCCCGCTACAGCCGGGGCTACCTCCGTCATCTCTTCAACACACACGAGCTGCTGGGCCACCGCCTCCTGTCCCTGCACAACCTGTCGTACACGCTGCGACTCATGGAACGGGCCCGTGCCGCCATCGCCGCAAAGACGTTCGCAGACTTTCGCCGCGAGACCGTGGAGCGCCGCTCGACCGCTCCGGCGGGGGTGAGCGCAGTCGTCCCCGAGCAGGGCTAACCTGGCGCCCGCTCCGGCGCAGGTGGTACCCGCGCCACATCCACATGGAGGCTTCCGTGGTCAACCTGGCATCTAGCGGGCTGCTGCTTGCATTTCAGGACTCCAGTGAGTCGTCGGGCTCGCTGGTGGGGTTCTTGCTGCCGCTCATCATCATCGGCGGGCTGTTCTATTTCATGCTCATCATGCCGCAGCGTCGCCGGGCGAAGGCAATGGAGGAGCTTCGCTCGTCCATCGACGTGGGGGACGAGGTACGCACGGTCGGTGGTATCTACGGTGTCGTGCGTTCCATCGAAGAGAACGACATGATGATCGACGTCGGAGGGGGAACGACGTTGCGTATCGCCAAGCGGGCCGTCGCCGAGAAGCTCTCCGTGGGAGAGTGACGAACCAGTGAACCGGCGCCGTCTTTGGATCACGCTGATCCTCACGCTCGTCATCGCGTGGGGATCGCTGGCGGCCGTCTTGGCAGCCGGCATGTCCCCAAAGCTCGGCCTCGACCTGCAAGGTGGCTTCTCGGTGGTGCTGGTTGCCCCGGAGGGAACCGACGAGGCCGTCCTCGATACGGCCGTCGACGTCATGCGCCAGCGCATCGAGAACCTCGGCGCCGTTCAGGAACCGGAGATCTCTGTGATCGCCAGCCGATCCAGCATCCAAGTGCAGCTTCCCGGTGTTCAGGATCGAGAGCGGGCACTGCAAGCCATTGGTACCACCGGCGAGCTCAGTTTCCGTCCCGTGCTGGCGGTCGACATCCTCAGCCCCGCCTTCACGAACGGGACGCTGCCGCTTCCTTCCGATCTGGCGCCGAGTGAGGATGAGGAAGGTGTCACGACCACGACAGCCGCACCGGCGCCGCCTCCCCCCAACCTCGACCCCGAAACCGGGTTGACCATCATCGACGACCCCACGATGGAGGCCTACCTGCAGGGTGAGGACGGTCTGGTCTATCACGTCGGGCCGGCCTTTCTGACCGGCGTCGATGTGGAAGGAGCCGAAGCGGGCTTCACCGGCGGCTTCTCGAGCAGCGGCTATGTGGTCGATCCCGAGTTCAGCGCCGCCGGCGCCGTCTCTTTCGAGGATGCGACGGCGCAGCTCAGCTTCTTCAGCGTCGGAGATCCGCGGCGCCAGATGGCGATCGTCGTCGACGGTTCCGTCGTCTCTGCACCACAGATCGCGCCTGAGGTACTGCCGGGGGAGGGGCTCGACGCCGACCAGGTCTTCATCACGATCGGCGTGTCCGAGGACGCCCAGACCGAAGCAGAGGATCTGGCGACCATTCTGCGTTACGGCGCCCTGCCCACGGTGTTCGAACGTGACCGGGTCGAGTCCGTGTCGGCGAGCCTCGGCAGCGACTCGCTCCGGGCAGGCCTGGCTGCCGGAATCGGAGGACTGATCCTCGTCGCCGTCGCCCTGCTGCTCTACTACCGGGCGCTGGGTCTCGTCGCCGTCCTCGGTCTCACCGTGTTCGGTTCGCTCCTGATGCTGGCGATCACGCTGCTCAGCGAGTTTCAGGGCACGACCCTCACGCTTGCGGGCGTCACCGGCATCATCGTGTCGATCGGCATCACCGCCGATTCCTACATCGTGTTCTTCGAGCGCATCAAGGAGGAGTATCGAAGGGGCAGACCGCTGCGGGGTGCCGTGGACTACGGCTTCCAGCGGGCGTTCCACACGATCCTCACCGCAGACGCCGTGACGCTGACCGGTTCGATCCTGCTGTGGGTGCTGGCCATCGGCCCGGTGAAGGGCTTTGCGATCACCCTCGGCATCGCAACCGTGGTGGACGTGATCGTCGCCTACTTCTACACCAGGCCGATGACGATGTTGATGGTGCGAGGACCGATCGCGGCCGGGGGCGCCTTCTCGATCGAGGGTGCGATGGGCCGTGGGAGGGCCGAACCGCTGGAGGCGACCACATGAGCGTGCTGCGCCGCATGTACCGGGGCGAGACGGACTTCGACTTCATCGCCCAACGCAAGCGTTGGTTCACCGTCTCTGCCGTCCTGCTGGCGATCTCGATCCTGGCGCTGCTGGTGCGGGGGCTGGAGCTCAGCATCGACTTCACCGGCGGCACCCTGATCGAAGCGCCGAACGAGAGCGGCGCCGAGGTTGCCGACTACCGCAATGCGCTCAGCGAGATCGGGCAAGAAGGTGCCAGGGTGCAACTGACGGGCGAGGCCACTCGCGTGCTCATCTCGACCGGAGAGCTCGACGGCGCACAGCAAGACGAGATGGTCGGCGTCGTCGCGGCCACGGCCAGCATCGAGACCGACGACACCAACGTGGACGCGGTGGGCGCCACCTTCGGGAGCGAGATCACCCGCCGGGCGGTCCAAGCACTCGTCATCTTCCTGGTGGTCGTTGCCGGGTTCATCTCCTGGCGATTCGAGTGGAAGATGGCCATCGCCGCGCTCGCCGCCCTGTTCCACGACCTGGTCATCACGGCGGGGATCTATGCGATCGTCGGATTCGAGGTGACCCCGGCCACGGTCATCGCCATCCTCACGATCCTCGGCTATTCGCTCTACGACACCGTCGTCGTGTTCGACAAGATCACGGAGAACGTCCACGAGCTGCAGGGTCGCAACACCTTCACGGAGATCGCCAACCTGTCGATGAATCAGGTTCTCATGCGGTCGATCAACACCTCGCTGACGTCGTTGCTCCCCATCGGCAGCCTGCTGTTCGTCGGCTCGTATCTCCTCGGCGCGGCCACCTTGCGCGAGTTCGCTCTGGCGCTGTTCATCGGCGTCGCCGCGGGAACGTATTCCTCCATTTTCGTGGCCACACCACTGCTTGCGATGTGGAAGGAGACAGAACCCGAGTGGCAGCGCATGCAGCGCCGCGCCGCCCGCCGCTCGGGTGAGGTCTTCGATGACACACCGGAGATCGCCGTCGAATCGGTGGATGCGGGTGCCGTGGCTCGGCCTCCCCGGCAGCGGCGCAAGCGGCGTTAAGCTACGGCGGTGACTGAGGCCACGCTCACCGCTCTCATCCGTGAAGTCCACGACTTCCCGACGCCGGGAATCGTCTTCAAGGACATCACGCCGATCCTCGCCGACCATTCCGCGTTCGACGGTGCCGTGGACCTGATGCTCGAGCCGTTCTCGAGCGCGGGCGTGAGCAAGGTCGCAGGGATCGAAGCGCGGGGATTCATGTTCGCTGCGCCCATCGCCGCCCGTCTCGGAGCGGGATTCATCCCGATCCGCAAGCCGGGCAAACTGCCGTGCGACGTCGTTGAACAGGAATACGACCTGGAATACGGCACGGACAAACTGCAGCTGCATGCTGATGCGATCCGGCAGGGCGAGAAGGTGCTCATCGTCGACGATGTGCTGGCAACGGGTGGTACAGCCGCGGCCTCCATCGATTTGCTGCGCCAGGTAGGGGCAGATGTCGTCGGTCTCACCGTCCTCTTGGAACTCGAGTTCCTGAATGGGCGGCAGCGCATCGACGGCATCCCGGTACATGCGGTGGTCAGGGATGGCGCCGACTGAAGACGCACCGGTCCCGGCACCGGAGGAGCTCTACGCGTCGCTTGCGGAGACGTACGAGCGCCTCCATCCGGACGGTGACTCCGACCTGATCTTGCGGGCCTATCACAGGGCCCGCGATCTACATTCCGGGCAGCGCCGCCGCTCCGGTGAGCCGTACATCACGCACCCACTGATCGTGGCGGACATCCTCGCCGCCTACGGCATGGACTCGGCGACGCTGGCGGCCGCACTCCTTCACGACACGGTCGAGGACACCGACGTGACGCTCGACGAGATCGCCGATGAGTTCGGCGACGAAGTCGCGGCGCTGATCGACGGCGTCACGAAGCTCGACCGGCTCAAGTTCTCGACTCGTGAGGAGGCCCAGGCGGCCACCATCCGCAAGATGGCGATCGCCATGGCGAAGGACATCCGGGTGCTGTTGATCAAGCTCGCCGACCGGCTCCACAACGTGCGCACATTGGCCCCGCTGCCCGAGGAGAAGCGGCGACGTATCGCCGAGGAGACCATCGAGGTATACGCCCCGCTGGCTCACCGGCTCGGTGTCCAGGAGATCAAACACGAGATGGAGGAGCGCTGCTTCGGTGAGCTCTACCCGCGGCGCAAGGCCGAGCTCGAGGAGCTGGTGGCGCGACGCGCCCCGGAGCGGGAGCAGTACCTGGAGAAGGTGATGCGTCAGCTGACGGATTCGCTGGAAGAGCAAGGCATCGCGGCCGACGTGTATGGACGCCCGAAGCACCTCTACTCGATCTACCGCAAGATGGTGTCGAGCGGTCTGGCCTTCGACGAGATCCACGACCTCATCGGCATCCGGGTACTCGTGGACGAGGTGAAGGACTGTTACGCCGCTCTCGGTCAGGTGCACACGATGTGGCCGCCCATCCATGGGAGGTTCAAGGACTACATCGCGATGCCGAAGTTCAACCTGTATCAATCGCTCCACACCACGGTGGTCGGACCCGACGGCAAGGCCCTCGAGGTCCAGATCAGGACACACGACATGCATCGCAGGGCGGAGTTCGGCATCGCCGCTCACTGGAGCTACAAGGAGGGCGATGGTTCGGCGGACGATGCGTTCGTCGCCGACCTCCGGTTCCTTCAGGAGGAGTCGACCGATCCGGAGGAGTTTCTCAACCACCTCAAGCTCGACCTCTACCAGGAGGAGGTGTTCGCCCTCACCCCGAAGGGCGACGTCGTCACGCTCCCGCGGGGCGCCACTCCGGTCGATTTCGCCTACCGGATTCACACCGACGTCGGGCATCGCTGTGTGGGCGCCAAGGTGAACGCTCGCCTGGTGCCCCTCCACACGGAGCTCGAGTCGGGCGACATCGTCGAGATCATCACGTCGAGGTCGCAGGACGCCCACCCGTCCAGAGATTGGCTGGAGTTCGTCAAGTCCAGTCGGGCCGCCGCCAAGATCCGGCGCTGGTTCACCAAGGAGCGTCGCGAGGCAGCTCTCGCCGACGGCAAAGAGGCAGTGACGAAGGCCATGCGACGAACTCCGGACCGCGTAGCGGCCCAGGACCGCGACGAGTTGCTGACGGTGGTCGCCGAGGACTTGGGCTACGGCGACCTGAGTGCGATGTACGTCGCGGTCGGCGACGGCCGCATCAGCGCCGAGAACGTCGTGCGGCGCATGAGCAGTCTCGCTGCCGTGGACGGCGAAGAGGATCTGCTGCAGCCGCCGGCGAGGCCGAAGCGGCGGCCCGAGCCGAGCCGGGGCGGCATCATCATCGAGGGCATGGACGACCTTCTCGTCCGCATCGCCCGGTGTTGTGCCCCCGTACCCGGAGACCCCATCGTCGGGTTCATCACCGTCGGCCGGGGCGTTTCGGTTCATCGAGCCGATTGTGCGAACGTCGGGGCGCTCGGCGACCGCTCCGAACGCATGATCGAGGTCTCATGGGCCCCGGAACACGTCGGGTCGTACTTCGTCTGGATCCAGGTCGAGGCGCTCGACCGCCCCAAGCTGCTGCGAGACGTCACGATCGTGCTCTCGGAGATGGGAGCCAACATCACGGCGTCGTCGTCGGCGACCGGCAGCGATCGGGTAGCCGTCTTCCGTTTCGAGGTCGAGGTGTCCGACCCGGCCATGATCGATGTGGTCATCAATGGGCTGCGCGGTATCGACGGCGTGTTCGACGCCTACCGCCTGGTTCCGCAGACCACATCCGGCGATCAGTGATGCTGGTCGAAGCTCGCTCACTCTGGCTGGCGGAGACCAATTGCTATGTCGTCGCCCCGGAACGCGGGGGGCCGTGTGCGATCATCGATGCTCCCCCCGACGTGCCGGCCATCGAGGCCCTGGTTCGCCAGCACGATCTCGCCCCGGTGGCGCTGCTGGTCACTCATGGACACATCGACCATGCCGGGGGCGGTGCGGTGGCGGCTTCCTTCGGTGTGGAGGCATCACTCCATCCCGACGACGAGTTCCTGGCGCTCGACCCCGCGTCCCAGATTCGGATGCTGTTCGGGGTTGCCGATCCTTCACTCGTCGCACAGTTCGAGTTCCCGGCGTCGTACAAGCCGCTGGCCGACGGCGAGCAGCTCACCGTGGCCGGTCTCGACGTGACGGTCGTGCACACCCCGGGGCACACGCCGGGCCATTGTTGCTTCTACCTGGCAGACGAGGGAATCTTGTTCTCGGGCGATCAACTGTTCGCCGGTTCGATCGGACGTACCGACCTGCCCGGAGGTAGTTACGACCAGCTCATGGCCTCGATGGAGACCAAGATCCTGACGCTTCCGGACGACACGGACGTTCTGCCGGGACATGGTCCCGCAACCACGATCGCCCGCGAGCGCATGGTCAACCCGTTCTTGCAAGGCTGGTAGCCGGCCGCCCGGATCGCCCGTATTACGCTGCGGCGCTCAACCGCTCCCGCCCCACGCTGCGACGGCGGGCAATCCGGAGGACACCATCATGGCCAGCCAGGAATACCGCGACACACGGGCCGGCGAGCTTCGATCGAGCCACGCCGGAGAGGTCGTGCGTCTGGCGGGTTGGGCGGAGCGCATCCGCGACCAAGGTGGCGTCGTCTTCGTCGATCTGCGTGACGCCTCAGGTGTGTGCCAGGTTGTCTTTCAGCCCGACACTGCCGGGAAGGCCATGGACGGGACCGGTCAGCTCCGCAGGGAGTACTGCATCTCCGTCGCCGGCACGGTCCGTATGCGGCCGGACGGCAGCGCCAACCCCGACCTGCCCACGGGCGACGTCGAGGTTGCGGCTTCCGAGCTCACGGTGCTGAGCGCCGCAGACACCTTGCCGTTCCACCTCGACGAGCGCTCGGAGTCGGATGAGGGGCTGCGCCTCCAGTACCGGTACCTCGACCTGCGCCGGAGCCGGATGGCGGGCAATCTCGTAGGGCGCTCCGCCGCCGTCGGGGCGATGCGCAGGGTCATGGAGGAACAGGGTTTCCTCGAAGTCGAGACCCCTACGCTCATAGCATCGACGCCCGAGGGAGCGCGCGACTTCCTAGTACCGAGCCGGCTTCGCCCGGGGCAGTTCTACGCCCTTCCCCAGTCGCCACAACTGTTCAAACAGCTCCTGATGATTGGCGGGGTCGAGCGGTATTACCAGATTGCGCGTTGTTACCGGGACGAGGATCTGCGTGCGGACCGCCAGTTCGAGTTCACCCAGCTCGACTTCGAGGGCGCCTTCTGGGGCCAGGAGGACGTGTTGGAGACGCTGGAGGCCATCTCCGCCGCCGTTGCCAGAGAGGTCCGTGGCGTCGAGCTGCCTCGTCCGTTCCCTCGCCTGACGTACAGAGAGGCGATGGACCGGTACGGGACGGACAAGCCGGATATCAGGTTCGGCATGGAGATCACCGACCTCGCCGCCGTTTTCGCCGAGACCGATTTCAAAGCGTTCGCCGGCGTCCTGTCCGATGGCGGTGTCGTGCGCGGCATCAACGCCGGGGGCCTCGGGCTGGCACGGGCCGGTCTCGACAAGCTCGTGACGCGCAGCCAGGAACTCGGGGCGAAGGGTCTCGTGTGGATGGTCGTCGAGCCGGACGGCTCGTTGCGCTCGCCCGTGGCGAAGTTCCTCTCGCAGGAGGAGCTCGCGGGCGTCGCTGCCGCCTTCGAGGCGGGCGAGGGCGACACGATCCTCATCGTGGCCGACACCACGGACGTCGCCGGCAGGGTGCTCGGCCAGCTGCGGCTCGAGCTCGGGCAGCCCGAGGGGCATGACGAGCTCGGCTTCTTGTTCGTCACCGATTTTCCGGTCTTCGAGCGCACCGAGGGCGGGGATCTCGTCGCCATCCACCATCCGTTCACGGCTCCCGTCTCGGTGGAGGACATGCGCACCAATCCCGACACGGCGATCTCAAAGGCTTATGACATGGTGCTCAACGGCTCCGAGCTCGGCTCCGGCAGTGTCCGCATCCACGATCCCGTGGTGCAGAGGCAGGTGTTCGAGGTGCTCGGGATCTCAGAAGAGTCAGCCCAGCGGCGCTTCGGGTGGTTCCTCGAAGCATTGCGGTACGGCACACCGCCGCACGCCGGGTTCGCCATCGGCGTCGACCGCATGGTTGCGATCATGCAGAACGAGACCAGCATTCGCGAGGTGATCCCGTTCCCCAAGACCCAGACGGGCTCCGATCCCCTCACCGGATCGCCCAGCCGCGTCGAAGTGCACCAGTTGATCGAGCTGGGCATCGACGTCCGCCCCGAGGTCCGAGCGTCCTGGGCCGAGGACCGTGCGGGAGGATCGGTGGAACGGCCAGGAGGTTGAGTACGCGGGTTGCCCCATGTTGTCGCTGCGGGGACGCTCGAGCGCCACACAGGCGGGGCGCCAAGGCTCGGGATGTCGGGCCGGCCGGGCCACGGGACGCCACCCCGCATGCGTTTGGACTGTCGGGCACGCACTAACTTCCCTGTCAGTGACCACCTCCCAAGACGATCTGTTTGCCGAGTCGCGGGCTGAGAAGCGGGCGACGGCGGCGCCTCTGGCAGCGCGGATGCGGCCGCGCGATCTGGACGAGGTCGTCGGCCAGGAGCATCTGACGGCGCCCGGGGCGGCGTTCCGGTCCATCGTCGACTCCGGCCACCCCGTGTCGATGATCATGTGGGGACCTCCGGGCACGGGCAAGACGACCCTGGCCCGGCTCGTCGCCTCGGCCGGACAGGCTCGCTTCGAGCAGCTCTCGGCCACGTCGGCCGGCGTCAAGGACGTCCGCGAGGTGCTGGCGATGGCGGCGCGGCGGCTCGAGGACGATCGAGGCCGCACCGTCCTCTTCCTCGACGAGATCCATCGCTTCACGAAGGCACAGCAGGATGCCCTGCTGCCCGGTGTCGAGGACGGCGTCGTCGCCCTCGTCGGTGCCACGACGGAGAACCCGTTCTTCGAGGTCAACTCACCACTGGTGAGCCGTTGCACGCTCTTTCGCACCGAGCAGCTGAGCCCCGAGGCCGTCGCCACCATCGTGCGGAGGGCCGCAGACGAGCCGATGCGCGGTCTCGGGGGGACGCCGGCGATCGACGATGAGACGGTCGCGCTTCTCGCCGAAAGGGTGGGTGGGGATGCCCGGCTGGGACTCAACGCCTTGGAGGTCGCCGCCCGCATCGCCCAGGGAAGGGACAGGACGGACATCGGCGAGGACGAGATCCAGGAGGCGCTGCAGCGTCGCATCATCCGATACGACAAAGCAGGGGATCGTCACTACGACGTGATATCGGCGTTCATCAAGTCGCTGCGCGGATCCGATCCGGACGCTGCAATGTACTGGTTGCACACCATGCTCGAGGCAGGGGAGGACCCGGAGTTCATCGCCCGCCGCATGATCATCCTCGCCTCGGAGGACGTCGGCCTGGCGGACACCGGCGCCATCGGCCTCGCCAACGATGCCTTTGCGGCCCTCCGCGTGGTGGGACTCCCCGAAGCGGCATATGCGCTCTCGCATGCCGCGCTCTACCTGGCGCTGGCGCCCAAGTCGAACTCGGTGGGATCGGCGATGCGACGTGCCCGAACCCTGGTCGAGAAGACTCCTGCCGCCACGGTCCCGATGCACCTTCGCTCCGGAGCAACGGCCGGGGAGCGCCGGTTGGGCCACGGCGTCGGCTATCGCTACCCGCACGAGGATCCGCGGGGCGTGATGCCGCAGCAGTACCTGCCCGACGGCGCCGGCGACGCCATCGTTTTCGTGCCTCGCCGCCTCGGTGACGAGCGTTCACTGGCGGAACGGCTGGAGCGTATCGACCTGATCCTGGGAAAGGCCGAGCGGGGAACCCGGGCGGAGTAGCATCGCGGCGATGTTCTTGCGCATTCGATGGTTTGTGGTCGGCGTTCTCAGTTCGGTCGGTGCGATGGCTTATCTGGCGGCACAGGTGAAGCGGGCGCGCGAACGCTTGAGCACCGCCTCGCTGGCGCGCAGCGGTGGCCGCAGTGTGGCTTCCCTGCTCGAACGCGCTGCAGATCGCATCGACCCGGCGGTCGACTCGCATCGCTGAAGGACAGAATCCGCCGCCCGGCTTCCCATGAGTGACCTCATCCAACCTCGCACCCTCAAGGGTTTTCGTGACTTCCTGCCGGAAGCGGCGATCGCCCGCGAGCAACTGGTGGCCGCAGCCCTGGACGTCTATCGCAGCTACGGCTACAGCCCGATCGACACGCCCACCTTGGAGTTTGCCGAGATCTTGCTCGGCAAGGGCGGCGACGAGACCGACAAGCAGACCTACCGCTTCACCGATCAGGGCGGCCGGGATGTGGCGATGCGATTTGATCTCACGGTGCCGTTTGCCCGCTTTGCCGCCCAGCACATCGGCACCCTGGGAACCCCCTTCAAGCGCTACCACGTCGCCACGGTGTGGCGGGGGGAGAACCCGCAGCGCGGCAGGTATCGGGAGTTCATGCAGTTCGACTTCGACACCATCGGCACCGAGAGCTCGCTGGCCGACATCGAGACGGTGTTGGTGGCCCACGACGTCTTCGCAGCCCTCGGGTTCGAGCGGTTCTCCGTGCGCGTCAACGACCGGCGTGTGTTGAACGGGCTTCTTGCCCGCCTCGGATTGGTCGACGAGGCCGCAGTCGTGTTGCGTGCCCTCGACAAGCTCCCCAAGATCGGGGCTGCCGCCGTTGCCGATGAGCTCGATGCGACCACGGGTGCGGACGAGGCCGCCGTCGATTCCATCCTGGCATTGGCCGGCGTCACGGGGACGAACCGGGAGATCGTCGAGCATCTGGCCGGCGTGCTCGACGGGAGCGACACCGGCATGGCCGGCGTGAAGGCCTTCGATGAGCTGACGGTGGCGCTCGAGGCGCTGGGAATCGGCGAAGACCGGGTGCGCATCGATCTGTCGATCGCCCGAGGGCTCGACTATTACACGGGAATGGTGTTCGAGACGTTCCTCGACGACCTCCCGGAGATCGGCAGTTGCTGCAGCGGAGGGCGATATGCCGATCTGGCATCGCTCTACACCAAGCAACGCTTGCCCGGCGTCGGAGGCTCTCTCGGTGTCGACCGGCTGCTTGCGGCCATGGAGGAGCTGGGTCATCTCGAGGTAAAGGGGACATGGGCTCCCGTGCTGGTGTCGGTCTTCGACGAGGACGGCCGTGGGGCGGCTCTGCGGGCAGCCGCCGAGCTGCGTCGCTCCGGTATCGGCGCCGAGGTCTTCCCAGATGACCGAAGGCTCAGCGCCCAGCTGCGATACGCCGACCGCCGTGGGCATCGGTTGGTGGTGATTGCCGGGCCCCAGGAGCGCGAGGCGGGCACCGCCCAGATCAAGAACCTCGCCGACGGCACATCGATGACCGTCCCCGTTGCCGAGCTCGTGACGGCGGTCGCCGGGGTCCTGGGGCGCTGAAGAGCGGTACCGCTCAGCGTCCCGACGACCGGCCCGGAGCGATCACTCGGCGTGGCGGAGGAAGAGGCGCCCCGCCCCCGCCGGTGGGCGAGGCGGCAACGGCCGGCCGTCGCCCGCCCACTAACCTCCGTCCTCCATGCGATCCGACGACATCCGCCGCACGTTCCTCGAGTTCTTCGAGGCCCGAGACCACGTCGTGGTCCCCAGTGCCTCGCTGATCCCCGTCGACCCGACGCTGCTGCTGACGAACGCCGGCATGGTCCCCTTCAAGCCCTACATGTTGGGCGAGGAGACGCCGCCCTACCGGCGGGCCGTGACCGTGCAGAAGGTGGCACGAACGGTCGACATCGACATCATCGGGACAACCGCCAGGCATCTCACCTTTTTCGAGATGCTCGGCAACTTCAGTTTCGGGGAGTACTTCAAGGAGAAGGCCATCCCGTGGGCCCATGAGTTGGTCACCGAGGGATTCGGGCTCGATCCGGAACGTCTCTGGTACACCGTGCACGTGACCGACGACGAGGCGGCGGAGATCTGGGTCGACGGCGTCGGCGTTCCCCCCGACCGCGTGCAGCGACTCGACAAGGACAACTTCTGGCAGATGGGCGTTCCGGGCCCGTGCGGGCCATCGTCGGAGATCTTCTTCGACAAGGGGCCCGAACACGGGCAGGACGGCGGGCCGGCTGTCGACGACGAGCGCTTCATGGAGATCTGGAACCTGGTGTTCATGCAGAACATCCAGGACCATCCGTATCACGTGATCGGCGACCTCCCCGCGAAGAACATCGACACGGGGGCCGGTCTGGAGCGGGTCGCCGTGGTCCTGCAGGGCGTCGACACCGTATTCGAGACCGACTTGATCCGGCCGGTGATGGCCACGGCCGAGGAAATGACCGGGGTCCGCTACGGCGCCCACGAGCGCACCGATGTCAGCCTTCGCATCATGGCGGACCACGCCAAAGCGGTCACATTCCTCATCGGCGACAAGGTGGTTCCGTCCAACGAAGGTCGCGGGTATGTGCTGCGACGCCTGTTGCGGCGGGCGGTGCGCCACGCGTCCCTGCTCGGCGTTCGCGACCTGATCATGCCGAAGTTGATCACGACGACGGTCGAGATCATGGCCAACGGCTATCCCGAGCTGCGCGACAAGCAGGACGGCATTGTCGAGATGGCGGCTCGGGAAGAAGCCGGATTCCGCCGTACGCTCGAGTCGGGTCACCAACTCCTCGACGCCGAGCTCGCCAGGCTCGACGACGGGGCGGTGTTCCCCGGAGCGGCGGCATTCAAGCTCCACGACACCTATGGCTTTCCTCGCGAGCTGACCGAGGAGATCCTCACCGAGAAGGGCATCGAGCTCGACATCGAGGAGTTCCACCGCATGATGGAGGAGCAGCGAGCCCGGGCGCGCCGCCATTACAAGGGCGGTGACGCCGCGGCACTTGCCGACGCCTACCGCTCCTTGCTGTCGGGTGTCGAGACCACGGACTTCTCGGGCTACCGGGTGGAGAGCGACTCGGGAGTCGTGCTGTCGATCGTTCGTGAAGGCGAGACCGTAGATCGCGCCGAGCAAGGTCAAGACGTCGAGGTCTTCCTGGACCGATCCCCGTTCTACGCAGAGTCGGGCGGTCAGGTGGGGGACAGCGGCACCGTGGCGACGCCCACCGGCGAGGTGCGCATCCAGGACACGCAGTATGCGTTGCCCGGGATCCACGGCCATCGCGGCAAGGTGACCGCCGGGTATATCCAAACGGGGCAAGAAGCCGCGACCTCCATCGACGCCGACCGCCGCGAGCGGATCCGTAAGAACCACACCGGCACCCATATCCTGCATTGGGCGCTGCGCGGTGTCGTAGGCGACCACGTGCACCAGGCAGGCTCGCTCGTTGCACCCGATCGTCTCCGCTTCGATTTCTCCCACTTCGCCGCACTCTCCGACGAGGAGCTTCTGGCCGTGGAGGAGACCGTCAACGACCGGGTGATCGAAAACGCTCGTGTCGTCACTCTCGAGACCAGCAAGCAGGAGGCCGAGGCAATGGGCGCCCTGGCGTTCTTCGGGGACAAGTACGGGGACCGGGTACGCGTCGTCAAGGCGGGCGACTACTCCACCGAGTTCTGCGGAGGCACCCATGTGCCGTCGACCGGACAGATCGGGCCGCTCGTGCTCGTCGGCGAAGGCTCGGTGGCGGCCAACACCCGGCGGGTGGAGGCGCTGACCGGCACCGCCGGATACGGCTATCTCAGCCAGATGCGGCGCCAGCTCCGTGAGACGGCCGATGTCCTGCGGACACAACCGGCGAACCTCATCCAGGCCGCCACCTCGCTCACCGCAAGGCTCCAGGACCAGGAGGAGCGGCTCGAGGCGTTCGAACAGCATGTGCGAAATGCCACCGTCGCCTCTCTGCTCCAGAACGTCGAGGAGCACAACGGGACGACCCTGCTCATCGCCGCCGTGGATGACCTCGCCTCCGACGGACTGCGCGCACTGGCGTTCCAGGTGCGGGACAAGATCGGCACCGGTGCCGGCGTCATCGGATCCTGTCGTGAGGGCAAGGGTGCGCTCATCGGGTTTGTGACTCCCGATCTCGTCGCAGATGGCCTCTCCGCAGCCGAGTTGCTCCGACCGGGCGCCAGCATCCTCGGAGGTGGCGGAAGCCGCGATCCGGAGCTGGCTCAGGCCGGAGGGCCCCATGGCGATCGGATCGAGGAGGCGTTGGAGGCGATTCGAGCGGCGGGACGGAGCGCGCTCCTCGACCGATGAGCGGGAGAATCGTCGGACTCGATCCGGGGCAGCGACGAGTTGGCGTCGCTTTGTCCGATGCCCTCGGTATCATCGCATCGCCGCTGGCGGTGCTCGACCGCCGCAGCGGTGACGTTCTCGGAGCGTTGCGCACGTTGCTTGCCGACTACGACGTCTCGACGGTAGTGGTAGGGCTCCCGGTTGGCCTCGACGGTCAAGAGGGCGCTGCAGCCGAGCAGGCGAGAGCGTTCGGGCAAGACATTCAAGAGGAGTTCGGCATCCACGTGGTCTACTTCGACGAGCGGTTCACGAGCGTGCTGGCGGAATCGGCGTTGCTCGAGGGCAACGTGCGTCGCACCGAGCGGCGCGAGTCGCGGGACAAGGTGGCGGCAGCCATCATGCTCCAGGGCTATCTCGACAGTCGGAAGCGAGACGGAGCATGACCGTGCCGCCGGGCCAGGAAGCCGAGTACTACGAGCAGCAGTACCTCGATGATCCATGGCGACCACCCGAGCCGACACCATGGCCGGTCCGCATCGCCAAGGTCGTCGCCGTACTGGTGATGATCGGGATCGTCGCCGCGGGTGGTGCGTACATCGCGCCCCGCCTCGCCGATCGTGTCGCCGCGGACGTCACTGTCTCGACGATCGCCGCAGGGCAAGAGGTGGTGCTGACGGTGCCCCTCGGATCGACCGCGGCCGACATCGGCACGCTGCTCGAATCGGCCGGGCTCATCACCGACGGTGGCACGTTCGAGCGCACGGTGCGGATCCAGGGCGTCGCCAGCGAGCTGAAGGCTGGCTCGTACACGATGGTCGGCGGTATGAGCACCAACGCCATCGTCAGCCAGCTCATCGCCGGCCCGCCCGCCCCCGACACGTTCCGGCTCACCGTCATCGAGGGCTTGCGGATCGAGGAGATGTTGCAAGCCATCGCCGACCAAACGGACTACACGGTCGACGAACTGGCGGCACCGCTGCTGGACGGCACGGTGACGTCGCCCTTCCTCCCGGAAACGCTGCCGCCCGACGCGCCTCCGCTCACCGCGTGGGAGGGATTGCTGTTCCCGGCCACCTATGACTTCGTCGTGGATGCGACGCCGGCGGAGATCGTGGGCCGGCTCGCCGGCGAGCTCAACTCCCGCATGGCCGCTGTCGACTGGTCGGCCGTCGAGGAAGCCGGATTCACCCCCTACGAGGGCCTGATCATCGCCTCGCTCATCGAGAAGGAGGCGAAGCTCGACGAGGACCGACCGCTCATCTCGAGTGTCATCCACAACCGTCTGGCCGACGGCATCGCACTGCAGATCGATGCGACTGTGATCTATGCCCTCGGCGAGAACCCGGGTCGCGTGTTGTTCAGCGATCTCGAGGTCGACTCGCCCTGGAACACATACCAGGTGGTCGGGTTGCCCCCGACGCCGATCGCCGGCGTACGTGATCTGTCGCTCGGCGCCGCGGCCAGTCCGGCCGACACGAACTTCTACTACTACGTGCTCATCGACGAGAACGGCAAGCATGGCTTCTCCGCGACGCTCGAGGAGCACAACGAGAAGGTCGCGCAAGCAAGAGCGGACGGGGTGCTGCCTTGAGGCTCGCCGTCCTAGGCGAACCCGTTGCCCATTCTCTGTCGCCTGCGTTGCACACCGCCGCCCTGGCCGCGGCGGGCATCCCGGGGGAATACGTCGCTCGCACGGTCGACGCCCACGGTCTGGCCGGCGCCGTCGACGAGTTACGGCACGGGGAGCTCGACGGCGCCAACGTCACGATGCCGCACAAGCACCTGGCCGCAGAGCTGTGTGACGACCTGGCGGCCACTGCACGCCGCGTTGCCGCCGTCAACACCATGGTCCGCGTGGCGGGCCGGGTGATCGGTCACAACACGGACATCGCAGGTGTTCTCCATGCGTGGACCTGGGCCGAGCTGCCCAGGGACGCTCCTGTGTTGATCCTCGGCGCCGGTGGCGCCGCCGCGGCTGCCGCCATCGCGCTCCAGGCTGGTCCCGTCACGCTGTCGACCCGGCGCCTCGAAGCGTCCGAACAACTCATGGAGCGTCTGCGGATCGATGCCGGGATCGTACCGTTCGGCCACGCCGTGCCGGGTGCGGTCGTGGTCAACGCCACACCGCTCGGCATGCGAGGGGAGAGACTCCCGCCCGCGGTGCTGGAACAGGCGGTAGGGGTCTTCGACATGGCCTACGGGCCCGACGTCACGCCGGCGATCGAACACTGCCGGCAGCGGGGACTGGCCCATGCGGAAGGGACATCCATGCTGCTCGGGCAGGCCGTGGAGTCGTTCCGGCTCTGGGTCGGGAGGGCCCCGCTCGATGCGATGCGAACGGCACTCGAGTCCGCCGGCAGAGTCTCGGGTGTGCCGACATGATCGCCGCATTCATCTCCGGGCTCGTAGGCATCCCACTCGGCTGGCTCGGCGCCGTCGCCGCGGCCCGGGTGCTCGACGAGCGCGACGAGGGTCTTGCGCCGATGCCGAGTTGGGTGCGGCCCGTCAACGCCGCCGTCGTTGCCGCCGTGTGTTTCGCCGTTCCGCTCCTGATCGACAACGGCTGGGTCGTGCCGGCGTATGTGTGGTTCGTGGCGCTCACCATGATGCTGGTGATCACCGACATCCACTCGCAGCTCATCCCCAACCGCATCAACTATCCGGGGACCGCCATCGCCGCGGGCCTGCTCCTGGTTGGAGCGGCGGCATCGGGGGAGCTGGCCGCGTTCGGCCGGGGGCTCGCCGGTGTCGTCATCTACTACCTCGTCACCCTCGCACTCCTGATCATCGGCCGGGGCCGCAGCTTCGGCGGCGGCGACGTCAAGCTCAGCGTCGTGCTCGGTTTGTTCGCCGCCTTCCTGGGCTGGAAGCAGTTCTCCGCCGCGGTCGTTCTCGGTTTTCTGGTGGGAGGATTGGCCGCCGTCGTGTTGTTGTTGCTTCGCTCCCGGGGCCTGCGCGATCACTTCGCCTTCGGGCCGCCCATGGTCATCGGCGCCTACGTCGCGATCGCATGGGGCGAGGCCATCGTCGACTGGTACGTCGGCTGACGGCGTTCGCCCCGAACTACCATCGCTCGATGCTTCGATTCCTCACGGCCGGTGAATCCCATGGGCCTGGTCTCGTCACGATCGTCGAAGGGCTGCCCGCCGGGCTTGCACTCTCTGCGGACGGGCTCGGAGCGGAGCTGGCCCGGCGCCGCCTGGGCTACGGGCGGGGTCGGCGCATGAGGCTCGAACGTGATGAGCTCGAGATCCTCGGTGGGGTGCGCTTCGGGCTCACCCTGGGTAGCCCCGTTGCGGTGCTGATCCGCAACACCGAATGGCCCAAATGGCAGACCGAGATGTCACCTGAGCCGGGAGAGTCCCGACGTCCGCTGACCACGCCACGGCCGGGACATGCCGATCTCGCCGGGATGCAGAAGTACCACACCCGCGACGCTCGCAACATCTTGGAGCGCGCCAGCGCACGGGAGACGGCGGCACGCACGGTTGCGGGGTATCTGGCCAAACGACTGCTGGCGACGATAGATGTCTCCGTGCTCAGCCATGTGGTCGCCATCGGCAGTGCCACGGCGCCCGCCGGCGCCGTACCGCTCCCCGATGATCTGAGCATGATCGATGACTCGCCGGTGCGCGCCTTCGACCGGGAAGCCGAGGCAGCGATGGTGAAGGAGATCGAAGCCGCCAAGGCCGATCGCGACACGCTGGGAGGCGTCGTCGAAGTTCTCGTGCACGGGCTGATGCCTGGTATCGGCAGCCATGTGCACTGGGACCGGCGACTCGACGCACGGCTCGCCGGGGCGCTGATGTCCATCCAGGCGATCAAGGGCGTCGATGTGGGCGACGGGTTCGCTTCGGCGGGGCGCCGCGGCTCCGCCGCCCACGATGAGATCTATCACGACGGCGACGAGTTCTATCGCAAGACACTGCGCGCCGGGGGCATCGAGGGTGGGATGTCGGTCGGTGGACCGCTGCGGGTGCGGGCTGCGATGAAACCCATCTCCACAGTGATGCGGCCGCTCGACACCGTCGACGTGACGACCAAGGAATCCGACAAGGCGTTCCGGGAGCGGAGCGACGTCTGCGCCGTGCCGGCGGCAGGGGTCGTGGCCGAGCAGATGGTGGCGATCGTCGTGGCCCAGGAGGTTCAGCGGAAGTTTGGCGGGGACACGGTGGCCGACCTCACGACTTCGGTCGAGAGCTACCGGGCTCGCCTGGCCGCGTTGTGACGTCTCGCGTGGCACAGGGCGCCGGGGAGCCTGCATGGCTGTGATCACCGTCGCCGACCAGTCCGGCGTCGTTTCCGAGATCGTGATCGAGCGCGGTGTCACCCGACCCGAGTGCGTCCGCGCCAGAGTCGTACCGACCGACGAGACGTCGCAGCGCATCGCCGTCTTCGGCCAGCCCGGATCGGCGCCGCTGGCCCGCGATCTCGCCGCGACGGTCGAGGCCGAGCTCCGCATCCTGCCCGATCGTGACGCCGCCAAGACGCTGGCGGTGGTAGAGGAATGCTATCTGTGGTTGAACCACCTGCACTTCGCTCGAGGTGATCTCGTCATCGCCGTCGGCGGGGGGGCGCTCACCGACGTGGTGGGCTTCGTCGCCGCCACCTACCTGCGGGGCGTCCCGCTCGTGTTGATCCCCACGACACTGCTCGGGGCCGTCGACGCCGCGATCGGCGGCAAGACGGGCGTGAACGTCGAGGGCAAGAACCTCGCCGGCGTCTTCCGTCACCCCGAGCGTGTTCTGGTCGATCCCGCGGTGATCGAAGCGACGCCCCTGGCTCTGCGGCGCGAGGGGGCGGCAGAGGCGGTCAAGGCCGGGCTCATCGGCGATCCCGATCTGGTTGAGATGTACCGGCGTCATGGCCTCGCCGCTCCCATCGAACAAGTGCTGGAGCGAGCGGTGCGGGTCAAGGCCGGCATCGTTTCGACCGACTTTCGCGAGGCCGGCGTCCGTGCGCACCTCAACTACGGTCACACCATCGGCCACGCGGTAGAGGTGGCCTGCGGGATCAGCCACGGAGAGGCCGTGTCGATCGGCATGGTGGCGGCTGCCGCCGTCGCGGAGCGGAAACTCGGATTCACCGGATCGGCTGCGCATCGTTCCCTCCTCGAAGCGCTCGGGCTTCCCGTCGTGTCTCCCTACGTCGATGTCGCCGAGGTGCGCCGTTTGGTGCGCCTCGACAAGAAACGAGACGACACGGGCCTGCGGATGACGCTGCTGCAGGACGTTGCCAAACCGGTCGTCGTGCCGGTCGACGACGACGACGTGACCGTTGCCTTGCGTGCGATCGGGCTGAGCTGACCGTGGTGTGGTGCCGTGGCTGCCGCTCACGCGGCGTTTGACCGGTCCGGGAACGAGAGTCGCGATCGTGAGCGACGGCCGCGCGCCCGCTGCGCCCCGCCCAGGGCCGACTACCCTCCTCGCCGGATCCGCGCGGCTGTCCGGGCCGCTTCCACTCCGACGGAGGACCAGTGAACCACGGCAACCGTGTATCTCGGCTCATGGGCCGGCTCGAACGCCCGTTGCTCATCACGAGCCTCGTCAACATCCGGTACCTCACCGGGTTCACCGGGACGAGTGCATTCCTGCTGGCCGGCCCGGAGCGCTCGGTGTTCGTCACGGATGGGCGCTACGTGGAGATGGCCGGTGAGCTGATGGCGTCGCTCCCCGGGGTCGAGTTGCAGCAGCACACCGGCCCGATCGCCGGGAAACTCGCCGAGCTCATCGGCGATGCCGACGCCGTGGACGTCGAGGCGGAACACATGTCGTGGGCATTCGCGCGGAGGCTGCGAGATGCAACCGAGACGAAGCTCGTTCCCGGCGGCGGCACGGTCGAGGCAATGCGTCGTGTCAAAGATGCCGACGAGGTGGCGGCTCTGCGCCGCGCTGCCGCCGCCGGCGACGCCGCCTTCTCCGTACTCGATGGGCTCCTCGACTCCGCCGAATGCGAGGGTGATCTCGGAGTGGCCCTCGTCGAAGCGATGCGCGAGGCGGGAGGTGAAGCGGCGGCTTGGCCTCCGATCGTCGCGGTGGGACCGAATGCGGCTCGGCCCCATCATCGCAGCGGGGAGGGTCGGATCGGCCAGCAAGGACTGCTGCTGATGGATTACGGGTGTGTGGTCGATGGCTACCACTCCGACATGACCCGAACCGTGTGGCTGGGCGACGGCGGAGATGCCGGCATGGAGCGGGTCCACGCCGCCGTTCTCGCATCCAACGAAGCCGGGATCGCGGTGGTCGGGCCCGGGGTGCGCGCTCACGACGTCGACGAGGCGTGCCGGGCAGTGTTGCGATCTCACGACCTGGAGGAGCACTTCGTGCACTCGACTGGCCACGGCGTCGGCCTGGAGATCCATGAGGGCCCCTGGGTCAAGAAGAACTCTGAGGACATACTGGAACCCGGGCACGTCGTCACGATCGAGCCCGGTGTCTACATGCCAGGAGTAGGTGGTGTCCGGATCGAGGACATGGTGCTCGTCACCGAAGACGGCCACGAGGTGCTGACCCGATCGAAGAAGGAGATGCGACCGGCATGATCTCGACCAATGACGTGAAGCCGGGTATGGCACTGAACCTGGACGACGGGTTGTATTCCGTGGTCGAGTACCAACACGTCAAGCCGGGCAAGGGCAAGGCCTTCGTGCGCATGAAGCTCAAGAGTCTCGACAGTGGGGCCGTCGTCGACAGGACGTTCCGTGCAGGTGAGAACGTTCCTCGGGCCATGATCAACCGGCAGGACTTTCAGTACCTGTACAAGGACGACATGGGCTTCAACTGCATGAACACCGAGACCTACGAGCAGATGACCGTCCCCGCCGAGCTCGTCGGTGACACGGCCGGGTATCTCGTCGAGGGCATGACCGTGCAGCTCAACCTCTTCGAGGGCAACCCGATCGGCATCGACCTTCCCGCCTCCGTGGAGCTCGAGGTGACGTATGCGGAGCCGGGTGTCAAGGGGGACCGGGTTTCCGGGGCAACGAAGCCGGTCACGCTCAAGACCGGTTTGATCGTCCAGGCGCCGCTGTTCATCGAGCAGGGGGACATCGTGAAGGTGGACACCCGCACCGGGGACTACATCACGCGGGTGTCGTGAGCCAGGTCGAGGCGCGCGTGCTCGCCGTCCAAGCGCTGTATGCCGCGGACGCCCGAGATGTCTCGCCCGACACCTCCGGTCTGAGCGCCCGGGCCGGGCGCCTGGTGGAGGGTGTCTGGGAGCACCGGGCCGACGTCGATGCCGTGATCGGAAGGGTCGCACGGAGCTGGCGCATCGAGCGCATGCCGCTCGTCGACCGCAACGTGCTCCGGCTTGGTGTGTACGAGCTGCTCTACACCGACACGCCTGTGGGGGTTGTCGTCTCGGAGGCGGTCGAGATCGCCAAGCAATACTCGACGGCCAAGAGCGGGGCATTCGTGAACGGCGTGCTCGGCAAGCTCGCCGACGAGCAGGCGAGGCTCGGCTGACGCCGCACCGGTTGAGGACCGTCCCGTCACACCCGGGCCAGAACGACTCACCCCGGCCAAAATGACACAGGTGTGATTCTTCTGCTACGGTCCAGCGACGACCGACCTTTAAGCCTGGCCCTGTGAGGCCGGAAAGGGAGGAGGAGCGCGATGCGCAACCTCGTGGTGGACGCCGATGCGTGAGGTGATGGATGCACCGACGTTGACGCGGGTTCTGCGCCGTATCGCTCACGAGATCACCGAGTCCGGTGACGATCTCGACGGCCTGGTGATTCTGGGTCTGCGCACACGAGGGGTCCCACTCGGGAGGCGCATCGGCGCCACAGTTGCAGAACTGAGCGGTGCCAGCGTGCCGGTCGGAGAGCTCGACGTTGCGCCGTTCCGTGACGATGTCGATGCGAGCGCCACCGCCCCTGGCTCCACGACGCACGTTCCGTTCTCCATCGCCGACCGCACCGTCGTGCTCGTCGACGACGTGCTCTTCACGGGCCGCACGGTACGGGCGGCGCTGGATGCGGTCGCCGAGCTGGGACGCCCTGCCCGGGTGCGTCTCGCCGTGCTCGTTGACCGGGGCCACCGTGAGCTGCCGGTGCGGGCGGACCATGTCGGCAAGAACCTGCCCACGTCGCGGGCTGAGCACGTCTCCGTTCGGCTGGAGGAGACCGACGGTCACGAAGGTGTGTTCCTCACGGTCGCCGAACGAAGCGTGTCGGGCGGTGGCGGCTGATGCCTTCGTCACCAATGGTGATCCGGGGAGGGCTCGTGCTCAGGGCGGGCGGTCCCGTCGTGGCCGACGTGCTGCTCCGGGACGGACGCATCGCCGCCGTCGGCTCCGCTCTGAACGCCGGCAGCGCCACCGAGCTGGATGCGGCCGGCTGCTGGGTTGGACCGGGGTTCGTCGATCTGCACACGCACCTCAGGGAGCCTGGACAAGAGCACAAGGAGGACGTTGCCACCGGGTCTGCGGCGGCCGCCGCCGGCGGGTACACCGCCATCGTCGCGATGCCCAACACCGACCCGGCGATGGATTCGGCGGGTGTCGTGGAAGCCGTCGCTGCGCGGGGGAGAGAGGTAGGCCTGGTCGAGGTCGTGCCGTCCGGCACTATCTCGGTGGGCCGGAAAGGCGAGAGACTGGCGCCAATCGACGAGTTGTGGGCAGCGGGAGTGCGGATCTTCACCGACGATGGCGATACCGTGACCGACTCCGCGCTTCTCCGCGTGGCGATGGAGCGGCTCGCAGACCTCGGCGGGGTCATCTCCCAACATGCGGTCGATGCGGGTCTGGCGGCCGGCGCCCATCTCAACGAGGGAGCCGTGGCGACCCGACTCGGCATTCGTGGCGTGCCCGCCGTGGCCGAGGAGATCGTCATCCACCGGGACGTGACGCTCATGCGGCTCACGGGCGCCCGCTATCACGTCCAGCATGTGAGCACCGCGGGCGCCGCCGCGGTCATCGCCGCAGCCAAGGAGGAGGGACTTCCCGTGACGGCTGAGGTCACCCCACACCACCTCAATTTCGAGGAAGGTGACGTGGGCGACGGTGACACGGCGTTCAAGATGATGCCGCCGCTGCGAACCGGGTCCGACGTCACGGTGTTGCGCAGCGCCCTGGCCTCGGGTCTGATCGATGCGGTTGCCACGGATCATGCTCCTCATGCCGACGACGAGAAGGCTCTGCCGTTCGACGAAGCACCACCGGGGGTGACCGGTCTCGAGTGGGCAGCGGCCGCCGTCAACACGGCGGTGGCATTGGACATCGAGCGCTTCTTCGATCGCATGGCGATCGCTCCCGCTCACATCGCACAGATCGACGATCGCCACGGTCGTTTCGTCGAGCCGGGCGAGCCCGCCAACCTGGTGGTGTTCGACCCGGTGAGCGAATGGACGCCGACATCGACCCGCTCGCGATCGCACAACAGCCCATATCTGGGCCGGCCGTGGCGGGGCGTCGTGCGACGCACCCTGCTGGCCGGGAGAACGACCCACGAGGAGAGTGCATGACGGACGGGCACGTCGCTCTCGCCGACGGGACCGTGCTGTCCGGCGTCAGCGCCGGTGCGGCAGGCGTTGCGACGGGCGAGGTCGTCTTCACGACGGCGATGACCGGATATCAAGAGATTCTCAGCGATCCGTCCTACGCCGGGCAGATCGTCACCATGACGGCACCACACATCGGCAACTACGGCGTCGTCGACGCCGATGACCAAGCCGGGGAGCCGGCGTGCGCCGGGCTGGTGGTGCGATCGCTGACCGAGCGACCCTCCAACTGGCGGGCGGAGGGCTCGCTGCGGGACTATCTGCGGCGCAATGGGGTCGTTGCGATCACGGAAGTGGATACACGTCGCCTCACCCGCCACCTCCGCACCCGCGGAGCCATGGCGGCGGCAGTGGGGGCCGGGCAATCGCCCCAGGAGCTGGTGAGGATCGCCGCCCAACATGGGGAGATGACGGGCCGGGATCTGGCAACCGTCGTCTCTTGCGATGCGCCCTACGTGGTGGCGGCCGAGCCGCCGGCGAAGGCGCACATCGTTGCCTACGACCTGGGCATCAAGCGTGACATCGTCGACCAACTGGCGAGGCGGGGATTGGACGTGCAGGTCGTTCCCGCCGGAACGTCGGCGGCTTCCGTTCTCGCAGAACGACCCGACGGTGTGTTCCTGTCGAACGGCCCGGGCGATCCGGAACCCGTGGCGGCGACGATCGACGCCGTACGCGGCCTACTCGGCCGGGTTCCCATCTTTGGGATCTGCCTCGGGCACCAGATCCTCGGGTTGGCGCTGGGCGCCCGCACCTACAAGCTGCCCTTCGGTCACCACGGCGCAAACCATCCGGTACGCCGGCTCGCCGATGGTCGGGTGGAGATCACCTCGCAGAACCATGGGTTCGCCGTGGATCTGTGGAGCTTGACCGGCGAGGAGGCGCCGCAACGACCCGACGGGGCTCTGCCGACTGCCGCGGAGCTGCCGGCGCAGGCCGACACCGCATTCGGGAGGGTGCAGCCCACACACCAGAACTTGAACGACGGAACGCTCGAGGGAATGGCGTGTCTCGACGTACCCGCGTTCTCCGTCCAGTACCACCCGGAGGCGGCGCCGGGCCCGAACGACACGCTGGCATTGTTCGACGACTTCGCCGCGGTCGTGACCTGATGCCGCGTCGTACCGACATCGAGTCGATCCTCGTCATCGGATCGGGGCCGATCATCATCGGCCAGGCATGCGAGTTCGATTACTCGGGCACGCAGGCGGTGAAGGTGTTGCGGCAGGACGGCTTCCGGATCGTCCTCGTCAACTCCAACCCCGCCACCATCATGACCGATCCCGAGCTGGCCGACGCCACCTACATCGAGCCGATCACGCCGGAAGCCGTCGAACTCGTCATCGCCGCCGAACGTCCAGATGCACTTCTGCCCACGCTCGGGGGCCAAACGGCGCTCAACGTGACCATGGAGCTGGCGGCTCGCGGCGTCCTCGACCGCTACGACGTGGAGCTGATAGGTGCCGGAGTCGATGCCATCGAGGCCGCCGAGGATCGGGGCCGGTTCAAACAGCTCATGGAGTCGATCGGTGCGCAGTCCGCCCGCTCCCACTACGTCACGTCGCTGGGCGAAGCGCTGGCCGCGGTCGCCGACATCGGATACCCGGCGATGGTGCGTCCCTCCTACATCCTGGGGGGCGGGGGAACGGGTCTGGCCCACACAGAGGAGGAGCTGCGACGCATCGTGGCCGCCGGTATCGACACGAGTCCCATCGGGGAGGTGCTCATCGAGGAGTCCGTGCTCGGATGGAAGGAGTACGAGCTCGAGGTGATGTGCGACCGTGCAGGGAACGCGGTCGTCATCTGCTCCATCGAGAATCTGGACGCCATGGGTGTCCACACCGGGGACTCCATCACGGTGGCCCCGGCGATGACACTGTCCGACAGGGAGTACCAGCCGATGCGGGACGAAGCGATCGCATGCCTACGCGCCGTCGGCGTCGAGACCGGCGGTTCGAACGTGCAGTTTGCCGTCGATCCTGCCACCGGCCGCCGCATCGTCATCGAGATGAACCCTCGGGTGTCCCGCTCGTCGGCACTGGCCTCCAAGGCCACCGGGTTCCCCATCGCCAAGATCGCCGCCCAGCTCGCCGTCGGCTACACGCTGGACGAGATCGCCAACGACATCACGGGGGCGACGCCGTCGTCGTTCGAGCCGGCCCTCGACTACGTGGTCGTGAAGATCCCCCGCTTCGACTTCGCCAAGTTTCCCTCGCTCGATCCGGTGCTCGGTACCTCGATGCAGAGCGTCGGCGAGGCCATGGCGATCGGGCGCACCTTCCCCGAGGCGCTGCAGAAGGGATTGCGCAGCCTGGAGACAGGCCGGCTGGGACTGGTGGCCGATCCGGGGTTGGATTCCCTTGCCGCCACGGCCGCCGGCACACTCCGCGAGCAACTGCGCACCCCGACACCCGAGCGGATCTTTGCGGTTGCGGAGGCGCTGCGGCGCGGTTGGAGCGTTGCGCAGATCGCCTCCCTCACCGCCTACGACCCGTGGTTCGTCGATCAGATGCGCTCAATCGTCGAGCTGGCGGGCGAGATCGCCGCCGCACCCGACGACGTCGACCGGTTACGGCGCGCCAAACGGCTGGGCTTCGGCGATCGGCAGCTTGCCCATCTGGGGGGCGAGGACGAGACCGCGGTGCGCCGGCGGCGACGTGTCGCCGGCATCCGGCGTACGCACAAGACCGTGGACACGTGCGCCGCCGAGTTCGCCGCAGCGACCCCCTACTTCTACGGAACCTTCGAGGACGAGAACGAGGCGCCGGCGGCGGGGGAGCGTACGGTCATCGTCCTCGGCTCGGGCCCCAATCGGATAGGCCAGGGCATCGAGTTCGACTACTGCTGTGTCCATGCCACCCTCGAGCTGGCTCAGGCGGGGTACGAGCCGGTGATGGTCAACTGCAACCCCGAGACGGTGTCGACCGACTACGACACGTCGAGCCGCCTCTACTTCGAGCCGCTGACGCCGGAGGACGTCCTCGCCGTCATCGACCAGGAACGGCCCGTGGCCGTGATCGTCCAACTCGGCGGCCAGACCCCGCTGGCGCTGGCGGAGACGCTCGAGGCGGCGGGCGTGCCCATTGCCGGTACCACGCCGGAGGCCATCGCCCTCGCAGAAGACCGCGAGCGCTTTGCGGCGCTGTGCAGCCGGCTCGACGTGCCGCAGCCACCTGCGGGAACCGCGACACACCCCGACGAGGCCGAGCGGGTCGCCGAGTCGCTCGGTTTCCCGCTTCTGGTGCGACCGTCCTTCGTGCTCGGCGGCCGGGGCATGCGGATCGTCGACGACATGGCGGAGCTGCGCAGCTATGTCGACGATCTCTACGGTCGGTGCGGCGGCGAGCTGGATCTGACGCGCAGCCCGGTCCTCATCGATCGGTTCCTCGAATCGGCGATCGAAGTCGACGTCGATGCGCTCTGCGACGGGACCGACGTGTACATCGGGGGGATCATGGAGCACGTGGAGCACGCCGGCATCCACTCGGGGGACTCGGCGTGTGTGATACCGCCACCCACCCTCGGTCCCGCCGTCGTGAAGGAGATCGAAGATCTGACGGCACGCCTGGCTCACGGTCTGGAGGTGTGCGGCCTCCTCAACATCCAGTTCGCCGTGCGCGACGGCGAGGTGTTCGTGATCGAGGCCAATCCGCGCGCCTCCCGAACCGTGCCCTTCGTATCGAAAGCGACCGGTGTGCCACTGGCGAGACTCGCCACGTTGGTGATGATGGGCACCTCCCTGGCGGAACTGCGGCGCAAGGGTCGCCTGCCCCGAACTGCGCCGGGACTGTCCGGCCGGGTGGCGATCAAGGAGGCGGTGTTGCCGTGGAAGCGCTTCCCGGGCGAGGACCGTGTGCTGGGACCGGAGATGCGTGCGACCGGGGAGGTGATGGGCATCGCCGAGACCGTAGGCGCCGCGTATGCCAAGGCACTGCGGGCCGCCGGGCATGTGGTGCCGTCGTCCGGCACCGCGTTCATCTCCCTCAACGACGCAGACAAGCCCGATGGCGTGCGCCTGGCGCAGCGGCTCTGCGAGCTCGGCTACCGCCTGCTCGCCACCCACGGTACGGCCGGGCATCTGGCGCGCAACGGTCTCGACGTGACCCATGTCGACAAGGTGGGCGAGGGGACGTGGGACCCGGTGACATTGATCGAGTCGGGCGAGATCGACCTCGTCATCAACACGCCGACGGGGGCGCGCGCTCGGTCCGACGGCAGCCGGATCCGTCGGGCGGCGACGAGGCATGAGGTTCCCTGCGTGACGACGGTGCGGGGAGGGCGGCTTCTGGCCGAGAGCCTGCATGCCAGCGGCGGGCTCGATCATGTGGCGAGCCTGCAGAGCCACCACGCGGCGGCCGATGCCTGACTTCACGACCTCGCTCGGCGGCTATCGCCTGCGCTCCCCGCTCATCGCCGCCTGCGGTACGGTCGGTTCGGTTGTCGACTTCGCCACGACGGCGGCGCTCGAGCACTACGGCGCGGCGGTGGCGAAGTCGGTGAGCCCGACGCCATGGGAGGGTCGCACGCCGCCGCGGATGGCACCGGCCGGGCAAGGAATGCTCAACGGCATCGGCATCCAGAATCCCGGTATCGATACCTGGCGAGGCGAATACGCCGATGCCATTCCCCTGCTCGACGTCGATGTCTGGGGGTCCGCCGTCGGCCATCACGTCGCCGACTTTGCGGTCGTCGCCCAGGGTCTCGAGCAGTCCGGCGTCGCCGCGATCGAAATCAACCTGTCGTGCCCCAACCTCGACGGCGGGCCGATGTTCGCCCTCGATGCGGGGCTGGCCGCCGAGGTCGTTGCCGGCGTGGCCCGGAGCGTGGACCTCCCCGTGGGGGCGAAACTCTCACCCAATGCGGTGGACATCGCCACCATCGCACACGCCGTCGTGACGGCCGGGGCGAGCTGGGTGGTGCTGGGAAACACGGTGTGGGGGGCCGGATTCGACGTCGTGACGAGACGCCCCAAACTCTCCGGGGTGGTCGGCGGATACTCGGGTCCCCCGATCAAACCCATCGCACTGCGCTGCGTGTGGGAGGTCTCGCAGGCCCATCCGGGGATCCCCATCGTGGGCTGTGGCGGGATTCGGTCGGGCGAGGACATCGTCGAGTTCCTCCTGGCAGGTGCGTCTGCGGTTGCAGTGGGGACCTCCCACTTCGCCGAGCCGCGCGTGGGCGCCCGGCTCATTGCAGAGCTGGCTCGATACTGCGAGCGGCACGGTGTCGACGCCGTGGAAGAGCTCGTCGGAGCGGCGGTCCCATGGTGAGCGACGTTCCCGTTCTCGTCGCCCTCGACGTCGGTTCGGCCGAGGAAGCCGTGCGGCTCGCCAAGAAGGTGGCGCCCCATGTCGGCGGTTTCAAGATCGGGCTCGGGCTGCTGCACGGCCCTGGTCCCGGCACGGTTGCGGCGCTGGCGGCCCTGGGTAAACCGGTGTTCGCCGACGCCAAGCTGCACGACATTCCGAGCCAGGTCGAATCGGCCGCCGCCCAGCTGGGTCGGGTGGGGGCGCGCTGGGTCACGGCCCACGTCGGTGGCGGGCAGCGAATGCTGGAGGCCGCTGTCGCCGGGCTGGCTTCGGGGGCGGCCGGTCCGGCCGGCATCCTCGGTGTCACGGTGCTGACGAGCCTCGACGAGGCGAGCTTGGCTGCGGTGGGGATCACATCCACACCGGGCAAGCTGGTGTCGCGGATGGCGCGGGTTGCCGCCAGATCGGGTTGTGAGGGTCTGGTGTGCTCGCCTCTCGAGCTGGGCGTCGTCGCCACAGTC
Organism: Acidimicrobiia bacterium; assembly: GCA_965216945.1. GTDB lineage: Bacteria > Actinomycetota > Acidimicrobiia > Spongiisociales > UBA5794 > DATHZQ01. Next base: position 3,696,293 of record CBDCGU010000003.1, read on the forward strand.
GCGCCCGAGCTGACCACGGTGATTCCGGGCATCAGGCTCGAGCCGGGCGATGACGACCAGCAGCGGACCGCAACTCCGGGTGATGCCCTCGCGAGGGGCGCCGACTGGCTCGTCGTCGGCCGCCCCATCACCCGAGCGCGGGACCCGGTCGGTGCCGCCGCCCATCTCGCTGCGGTGATACGTGGGGATACGGCCACCTGTTGATAGAGTCCGTGGACGCTCCGTAAAGGAGGCACAGATGGGCCTGCCAGAGATGAGTGACGAACAGCGGGCCGCTGCGCTCGCCAAGGCCGGGGAGGCTCGCCGCGCTCGCGCCGAGATGAAAGAGCTCCTCAGCACCGGCTCCATGACGCTCGCCGAGGTGTTCGAGCAGGCCGAAACCGACGAGATCATCGCCGGGACCAAGATCTACCCGGTCATCGTCGCCATGCCGGGTATGGGCAAGATCACGACCAAACGGCTGTTCGAGGAGCACGGCATTGCCGAGAACCGGCGGATTCGAGGGCTCGGCAACCGTCAGAAGCAGCTTCTCCTGGATCTGATGGCCGATCGTCATTGATCGTCACGATCTCCGGCCGGCCAGGATCGGGTAAGAGCGCAGTGGCCAGGGCTCTCGCCATCCGGCTCGGTCTCGATCACGTCTCCGCCGGGGACTTCATGCGCCAGATGGCCGAAGAGCGCCAGATGTCGATACTCGAACTGTCGAGGATCGCCGAGGACGATGCGACCATCGATCGAGAGATCGACGCCCGAACGGTGCGGTTCGGGCGGGAACGGGACGGCTTCGTCATCGATGCACGCTTGGCCTGGCACTTCCTCCCCGATTCGGTGAAGGTCTTTCTGGACGTGACCCCCGACGTCGCCGCCGCCCGCATCTTCGGCGACGCACGCACGTTCGAGTTGGAGAACACCGACACCGAGTCGACGCGGCGGGCCATCGAGGCTCGAGTCGAGTCGGAGCGGCAGCGCTACCGCGACTACTACGGGGTCGACTATCTCGACGCCGCACAGTTCGACGTCGTGGTCGACACCTCCCACCTCACCATCGAGCAGGTGGTCGACGCGATCGCGGCCCACGTCGAGCCGGTGCGGCGACTCGACCGGCCCGATCCGACTCGCGGCCAAGGTCCGCTATGATGGCGCCGACCCCGCAGGACGTGCGGGTCGATCGCGTTTCCAGGAGAACCAACCCATGATCGAGCCACCTTTGGGCCGCGTGCTCAGCAAGACCGACTCCCGGTTCGGTCTCGTCGTGTTGTCGGCCCGCCGTGCCCGGCAGATCAATGCGTACTTCAACCAACTCGGTGAGGGCTTCGGCGCCTACGTCCCCCCGCAGGTTCACTCGCTGTCCCGCAAGCCGCTGTCGATCGCTCTCGAGGAGATCGACGACGACAAGGTGACGCTCGACACCGTCTCCGAGGAGGAGTGACCGGGCCGTGCTGACCGGCCGCCGGATCGTTCTCGGCGTGTCGGGCGGCGTCGCCGCCTACAAGGCCGCATACCTCGCCCGCCGTCTCGTCGAGCACGGCGCAGCGGTTCGGACCGTCATGACGCGGTCCGCCGAACACTTCATCGGTCCACAGACCCTTGGCGCCATCACCGGGGAGCAACCCATCGTCGGGCTGTTCGGCGGCGACGACCCGAGCCCCCACACCAGGCTCGCCAAGTGGGGCGACGTCATCGTCGTGGCACCGGCAACCGCCGCCACCATCGCCAGGCTGGCGCACGGCATCTCCGAGGACGCGCTCTCGACGACCCTGCTCGCAGCGTGGGGCACACCCCTGATCGTCGCCCCCGCCATGCACACCGAGATGTGGGAGCATCCCGCCACCCGGCGCAATGTCGCAACGCTGCTCGCCGATGGCGTCCGCATCGTCGGGCCGGCGCGCGGTGCGCTTGCCGGTGGAGACGAAGGGCTCGGTCGAATGGTCGAACCGGAGGAGATCGTCGCCGCGGTGGCGCAAGAGGTCGCCGGTGACGACCTCGCCGGATGGAACGTCATCGTCACCGCCGGGGGGACGCGGGAGCCGATCGATCCGGTGCGGTACATCGGCAACCGATCCTCGGGGAAGATGGGCAACGCCATCGCCCTTGCGGCGGCGAGGCGGGGCGCCGCGGTGACGCTGGTCACCTCCGCCGAGGGCGTCGCTGCCCCGGGCATCACCGTCGTTGCCGTCGAGACGGCTACCGAGATGGCCGAAGCGGTGTGGTCACGGGCCGGCGAAGCCGACGTCGCGGTGATGGCTGCCGCCGTGGCGGACTTCCGGCCGGCGCAAGCGTCCGACACCAAGCTGCGCCGCCGCCACGGACCGCCGACCATCGAGCTCCAGCCGACCCCGGACGTGCTGGCAGGCGTCGCCGCCACTGATCCCCGCCCCTTTCTCGTCGGGTTCGCTGCTGAGACCGGCTCGCTCGACGAAGCGGTGGCCAAAGCACGGCGCAAAGGCGTCGATCTCCTCGTGGGCAACGACGTCAGCAAGCCGGGCTCCGGATTCGGCACGGAGACCAACGAGGTGCTCATCGTCACTCCCGACGGGATCTCGGAGCCGTGGAAGCTCATGTCGAAGGACGAGGTCGCCGATCGGTTGTGGGACCGGATCCGCACCATGCGTGACGGAGCGACAGGCTGACCCGGATCGCCCAGGTCGTTCCCAATCTGCCGACATTCGCGGTGGATGACGGGTTCTCGTACCGCGTGCCCGATTCGCTGGACGGCGTGACGCTCGGATCCCTGGTCCGGGTACCCCTCGGCGGTCGGAAGGTCCGGGGCGTCGTGACCCACCTCCGTGACGGGCCGGATCCGGGAAACCTGAAGGACGTCCTCGGCGTGGTGGGTGACTTCCCCACCGTGACGCCCCGGCTCCTCGAGACCATGAGGTGGGCGTCGATCCACTATGTCGCTCCACTCTCGATGCTGCTCACCAAGGGTGCGCCCCCCAACGTGGCGCGAAGGCGTAGCCGCATCATCGTCCCGGAGTATCGCTCACTCGATTCTCCGCTCCCGGCCGCCACGGAAGCGGCCGCCACCGGCCGGCGGGTTCGTGCCGGCTATCTCATCGGTGGCGGTCCCTGGGGAGATGCGCTTGCCGGGCTGGCGAGCGACGTCCTCGCCGCCGGCCGCAACGTCGCGATCATCGCACCGACCGTTGCCGAGGCGGAAACCATCGCCGCCGACGTCGGAGGAGCACTCGGGGTGTCCGTCGATGTCGTGACCTCGTCGGCACCCGCCGCAGCCGTCACCAAGACCTGGGTGCAGTCCCAGCAGGGCGGTGGGTTCGTCGTCGTCGGCACGCGCGAGCTGGCCTTCTGGCCCGTGGGTGACATCGCGCTCGCCGTGGTGGTCGAGGAGGGGAGGCCGGCCATGACGGCACCCCAGACTCCGACGACGAGCGTGCGAGACGTGATGCGCCGCCGCGGCGCCGCCGAGCGGTTCGTCCTCGTGTTCGCCGGCCCCGTTCCGACAGTGGAGACGCTGGCGGCCGGGGTGGAGCTCCACGAGACCGGGGGGCGGGTGTGGCCGCTCGTCGAGATCGCCGACCGCTCCGAGGAGCCACCGGGGAGTGGCGTGGTGTTGCAGACGACGTTGCGGGCCGTGCGCGCCACGCTGGCGCGGGGGGAGCGGAGTTTCGTCTTCGTACCGCGGCGCGGTGACGCCGCCGCGTTCCGATGTGTGCGGTGCGGTGAGCTGCGCCGCTGCCCGCAGTGCAACGCCGCCGCCACACGCGGTGATGTCTGCCAGCGATGCGGCACCGAGCTGACCGCATGCGCCTCGTGCGGCGGTGCTCGGTTCCAGGCGCTGGGCGCCGGTGTAGGCCGCGTCGTCTCCGAGTTGCGCAGGACCGTCGGCGATGCGGTTGGCCGGGTCGAAGACGGCACCCAGGTCATGGTGGGAACCGAGCGGGATCTGCCGAAGGTGACCGGGATGGCGCTCAGCGTCGTCATCGATGCGGATGCCCTGGTGCTGGCGCCGCACTATCGAGCCGAAGAGGATGCACTGCGCACCCTGGCGCGGGTTGCGCTGACCGTACAGCGGGGCAGGGGACGCCGCTGTCTGGTCCAAACGAGCCAGCCAGGGCACCGGGTCTACGACACGCTGCGACACGGCAGACCGCTGGGCTTGCTGCGGACGTTGCTCTCCGAGCGGGATGCCGCCGGATTCCCACCCGTGACACAGTTGCTCGCGGTCGAGGTGGTCGGCCCACCCGACGATGCCGACGCCACCCTGCGCAGCATGGCGGCGGAGGCGACCGTGATGGGACCGGCACCCGCCGGGGAAGGTCAACGCTGGCTCGTGTCGGGCCGCGACCTGCGTGCGCTCAAGCTCCGCATGCGCACGGTGGTGCAAGCATGGCGAGACGGGGGCGCCCGGGTACGCATCGACGCCGACCCTGTGCGCCTGTGAGGCCGGGTCCCCGGCCCGGGCCGACCGAGTCCCTGCCTGGCGGCGGGGCCGCGTGTGTTGTTGGCTCTTCGCCTTGTGGCTCATCGACCGAGTCCCCGCCTAGCGGCCGGGGCTGTGTGTTGTTGGCTCTTCGCCTTGTGGCTCATCGCGTGTCGGCCGGGGTCCCCAGCCCCAGCCGACCGAGTCCCTGCCTAGCGGCCGGGGCTGTGTGTTGTTGGCTCTTCGCCTTGTGGCTCATCGCGTGTCGGCCGGGGTCCCCAGCCCCAGCCGACCGAGTCCCTGCCTAGCGGCCGGGCCTGTGTGTTGTTGGCTCTTCGCCTTGTGGCTCATCGCGTGTCGGCCGGGGTCCCCAGCCCCAGCCGACCGAGTCCCTGCCTAGCGGCCGGGCCTCTATGCTCCCGCACCGATGGCGCTCTATCCGATCCGGACCTTCGGTGATCCCGTGCTGCGCACGCCCGCAGTCACCATCGACGAGATCACCGACGATCTCGAACGTCTCGTCGACGACATGCTCGAGACCATGTACGAGGCGCCCGGAGTGGGCCTCGCTGCCCCGCAGATCGGGATCTCACGGCGGCTCTTCGTTGCCGACATCGGAGAGGGGCCGTTTGTGATGATCAATCCGGAGATCGTCGAGACGTCGGAGGAGTGGACCTTCGACGAGGGGTGTCTCTCGGTGCCCGGCAAGTTCTGGCCGATCGAGAGGCCGAGTTTCGCCCGCGCCCGCGGTCTCGATCTGGACGGCAATCAGGTCGAGCATGCCGGGGACGAGTTGTTGGGCCGCGTTCTCCAACACGAGATCGATCACCTGGACGGGATCCTGCTGATCGAACGGCTCCCCAAACGCACCCGCGAGGCAGCGCTCCGCGACCTGCGGCGCGAGGCGCTCGGGCTCGTCGACGGGCCCCTGTGATGCGCGCTGCGTTTCTCGGCACGCCTTCGGCCGCCATCCCCCCTCTTGCCGGCCTACTCGACGTCGCAGACGTGCCCGTGGTCGTGACGCAACCCGATGCCGCCAAGGGACGTAGCGGGCGCCCCACCGCGCCTCCCGTGAAGTTGGCCGCTCAGGAGTGGGGGCTCGAGGTCGCCCAACCGGCCAGCGGCGTCGAGCTCCTCGACACGATGCAACGGTACGGAGCGGACATCGGTGTCGTCGTCGCCTACGGCCGAATACTCGGCCCGGAGGTGCTCGCAACCACCCGCATCGGCTACGTCAACCTGCATTTCTCGCTCCTGCCGCGATGGCGCGGGGCGGCCCCCGTGGAGCGATGCATCCTGGCCGGGGATGGGATGACCGGGGTCAGCCTGATGCAGCTCGATGAGGGGATGGACACCGGACCGATCATCTCGGCGGTCGAGACACCGGTCGAAGACGACGAGACCGGGGGCACGCTCACCGCACGGCTCAGCTACATCGCGAGCGATCTGCTGTCCGAGGCACTCCCGGCCTTCGCCGGAGGCAGGCTGCATCCCGCTGCGCAGATCTCGGCGGGCGCAACCTATGCCGCACGGCTGCGCAGCGCCGAGGGCCAGCTCGATCCCGGCAAGACGGCGGATGATCTCGGACGCCAGGTTCGCGCCTTCACTCCGCGTCCCGGAGCGTGGTTTGTCGCAGACGGTGAGCGCATCAAGGTGTGGGAGGCACGGCCCGTCGGCGGGGAGACTCCACAGGGCGAGGTGCGGATCGCCGGTGATCGGGTTGTGCTGGGCACGGCGTCTGGAGACCTGGAGCTCGTTCGCATCCAGCCGGCCGGCAAGCGACCACTCGCCGCCATGGCATGGATGCACGGTCACCGCGGCGAGCCCGTCACCGTCGATCCGTGACGGACGGCGTAGCTTCGAGGGCGGAGGCGGCGACGCTCGTCGGACGGGTGATCGATGACGGAGCCCACTCCAACGTGCTCCTCGCCGGCGTGCTTGGCGACGAGCAACACACCGTGCATCGACTGGTGCTCGACACGCTGCGCTACCTACCGCCGGCGCGGGCGACTCTCGCCGGACTGAGCAACCGACCGCTCGAGGATCTCGACCCCGTGGTGCGGAACGCACTCCTTGTCGGCATCACCGAGCTGATGACGGGTGGCGACGCCCACGGCGTCGTGAACAGCACCGTCGAGGTGGTGAAGCGAAGCGACGCCCGCCGCGCCGCCGGTTTCGTCAACGCCGTCTTGCGCAAGGCGGCCGGTGGATTCCGCCCCCAGGTCGCCGGCGAGGCAGAGGCAGCGGCGCTCTCCGTGGCGGCACCGACCTGGATCCGGGAGCGTCTGGTCGACCAATGGGGAGCCACCGAGGCGGGCGATTTCTTCCGGTCGACGCTCACCGTCCCTCGCATCGGCGTGCGCATCCGGCCGGGGTGCGCATCGATCGGAGAGGCGGTGCCTGGGATCGCGGGAGCCGCCCATGTTGCCGACAGGGCCGCTGTTGCGAGCGCCGGGAGCGGCGTCGTGGTGATGGATGCCTCGTCGACGGCCGTTGCGCTCGCCGTTGGTGCCGAGCGTGGTGAACGGGTGCTCGACGTGGCGGCCGCCCCTGGCAACAAGACCGCGGCGCTGTGGGACGCCATGGGGGGTGAGGGGCTCCTGGTCGCCGCCGACCGCCACCGGCGAAGGGTGAGGTCTGCGGCTCACCGGCTGCGCAAGCTGGGCGTCGACGTGCCGTGGGTGGTTGCCGACGGGCTCGCCCCGCCTTTCGCCCCGGCGAGTTTCGATCGCATCCTCCTCGACGCACCATGTACTGGCCTGGGGACGGTCAGGAGGAGGCCGGAGATCAAATCGCAGCTCGACCCGGACGCACCGCAGCGGATGAGCGAGCTGCAGAGCAGGCTGGTGGCCGCCGCCTTGCGGCTGCTGCGGCCGGGCGGTCGCCTCGTCTACTCGGTGTGCACGGTATTCGCCGAGGAGACGACCGCGATCGCCGCAGAGTTCGGCGGCAGACCACCGAAGGGGCTGCCCGGCCGCAGGTACGGCGGCGGCCTTCTCATGGGGCCCCATCTCACCGACACCGACGGGATGTTCATCACCGTTCTCGAGTGAGACGGGTCACCAGGGGTCGGGAAAGGAGGGTCCATCGCTGCGACCGATGAAGTGGCACGTCCGGACAAACGCGACGTCGTCTGCCGCACCGGCTCTCGGGCCGTCTCAGCAGACTCCTCTAGTCGATGACGATGTCGTCGAGCCCTTCCTCCGGTTCCGGATAGTGGAGGTCGAGGCTCTGAAGTGTCGACACCAGCGTCTCTGCGATGACGATGTCGCGGTACCACTTGCGGTTGGCGGGCACGACGTACCAGGGGGCGGCTTCGGTCGTGGTCTCGGTGATCGCCTCTTCGAACGCCCGCTGGTAGGCGTCCCACAGCTCACGATGCTCGAGGTCGCCGGCATTGAACTTCCAACGCTTGGTCGGATCGTCCAGCCGGGCCTGCAACCGTTCCGCTTGCTCGCCCTTGGAGATGTGGAGGTAGAACTTGACGATGGTGGTCCCCTCGTCGGCGAGCATCTGCTCGAACGCTCGGATGTGGCCGTACCGTCTCCGCCAGACCTCCTCGGGCACGAGATCGAGGACCCGCACGACGAGCACGTCCTCGTAGTGGCTGCGATTGAACACCGTGATCTCGCCATTGCCCGGGGTGTGCTCGTGCACTCGCCACAGGTAATCGTGGGCCAGTTCCTCCTTGGTCGGTGCCTTGAAGTTGGCAACCCACACCCCCTGCGGGTTCACGCCCTCGAACACCTTGCGGATCGCACCGTCTTTGCCCCCGGTGTCCATCGCCTGGATCACGACCAGCAGCTTGTGCCTGTCGTCTGCCCACAGCAGGTGCTGCAAAACCGCCAGCTGCTTGCGAAGTTGCTTCAGATGCTTCCGGCCGGCCTTCTTTGCACCGTCGAACCCGGAAGCGTCGTCCGGATCGAATGCGCCGAGGTCGACGGCCGTCCCAGGAGCGATGCGGTACTGATCCAGGGTTCCCTCCTTCGTTGGCTGGGAAGGCTACCTCGTCGCGTCGCCGCGGCCCGTCGGTCGATGAGTGCCGTTTAGGCTTCACCCGTTGTGATCAAGCCCGTTCGCATTGCTCCATCGATCCTCGCTGCAGACTTCAGCCGTCTCGGCGACGAGATCCGCACCGTCGCCGACCATGCCGACTCCCTACACATCGATGTCATGGACGGGCATTTCGTGCCGAACATCTCGCTCGGCATTCCGGTGATCCGGTCGATCCGCCACATCACCGACCTGGAATTCGACTGCCACCTGATGATCACCAACCCGCTGGAGTACCTCGAGCCGCTGCGGGCGGCGGGAGCCGACCTGGTGACGGTGCACATCGAGGCGCATCCGGATCCAACGCAGGTGGCCGCTCGGGCCCGAGAGCTCGGCATGCGGTTCGGGTTGGTGATCAACCCCCCGACGCCCTTCGAGGCCATTGGGCCTTATGTCGAGATCGCCGACGTGGTGTTGGTGATGTCCGTGCAGCCGGGGTTTGGTGGCCAAGCCTTCGACGCCACCGTGCTCGACAAGGTGACGGCGGCGAGGACACATGTCGACCGGCGGGGTCTCGCGACCGATATCCAGATCGACGGAGGTATCGCCCCCGACACCATCCGCATGGCGCGCGAGGCCGGCGCCGACATCTTCGTCGCGGGTAGTGCCATCTTTGCGGCAGCCGACCCGGTGGCTGCGATTGCAGAGCTCCGCAAGCGGGCCGGCGCCGACGATGCTTGACGACGCGCCGGCATGGGCGCCGGAGACCATGTAATGGGAGTTGCATGAGACAGCAGATTCTCGTGATCGACCCGGATCACGATGCGGCGAGCCGGCTGGTCGCCGATCTCGAGAGCGTCGGCTTCGCCGCGTCGTCGGTGGCCGATGCGACGGGAGCCCTGGCGCTCGTCGAGCACGGCGCCCCCGATCTCGTGGTGATGGACACGGCGCTTCCTGAAGGCGGTGGTCTGACGCTGCTGCGCAATCTCGCCGCGGGACGGACCACGACTGCCACCCCGGTGATCGTCCTCACCGCGATATCGAGCGTGGAGGACCGGGTGCGTGCTCTGCGATCGGGCGCCGACGACTTCCTGCACAAGCCGTATCAGCTCGAGGAGCTCGTCGAGAGGATCCGCACCGTCCTGCGTCGGGCGGACCAGCTGCGCAATCTGTCACCGCTCACTGGGCTCCCGGGCAACGCTGCGATTGCCGATGAGTTGCGCAAGCAGATCGACAGCGGCGAGACGGTTGCCGTCGCTCACGTCGATATCACCAACTTCAAGACCTACAACGATGCCTATGGATTCCTGCGTGGCGACCGGGTGATCACGCGGTGTGCCGACTGCTTGCGGTCCGCGGCGTTGGGAGCCGGCGCAACGAGTGTCTTCATCGGTCACATCGGTGGCGACGACTTCGTCGCCATCATGCCGGCCGATGCCATCGATACGTTCTGCCGCACCCTGGTCGAGCTCTGGGATGGATCGATCGCCGGCTACTACGACCCGGAAGATGTAGCCGACGGCATCTCGGTGCTGGATCGTCACGGCGAGCCGCACCGGTATCCGCTGGCCTCGCTGGCCATCGGCGTTGCCACCAACCGCCACCGTTCCTTTGCCTCCGAGTGGGAGGCCTCTGCGATCGCGGCCGAGATGAAGGAATACGCCAAGCGGCAACCCGGCTCGAACTACCAGATCGATCGCCGTACCGGCTGAGGCGACGCGCCGCCGGGATGGCCATCCCGGCCGGCTCTCGGCCCGACATGGCGGCGCTACACTGTTTCCCACGAAGAGGCCCCCTTCAGGGCAGGGTGCAATTCCCGACCGGCGGTGAAAGTCCGCGACCCCCACTAGGGGTGGATCCGGTGGAACTCCGGAGCCGACGGTGACAGTCCGGATGGAAGAAGGAGGGCGCTGTGTCGCGACGCGCGCAGTCCGACAACCGAGCCGATGAGCGGCGCAGCCCGGCGCAACTGCTGCGCGCCTTCGAGATCGCCGCCCGGCAGCATCCGCATCCCAACCCGCGGGTTGGCGCCGTTGTCACCGACGCCACCGGCACGATCGTTGGCGAGGGTGCTCACGTCGCAGCCGGCGCCCCCCATGCCGAGATCCTGGCGTTGCGCCAAGCCGGGTCTGCGGCGGAAGGTGGGACGGCCTACGTGACGCTGGAGCCGTGCAACCACGTCGGCCGCACCCCGCCCTGTACGGAGGCCCTGATCGACGCCGGGGTGGCGGCTGTCGTCGTTGCCGTCGGCGACCCTGATCCCCGTGTGGCGGGTTCGGGCATCGCCCGGCTCCGCGAGGCCGGCATACGCGTGACGACGGATGTCGATCCGGTCAATGGTGAATCGCTCGACCCCGGATATTTCCATCACCGCCGCACCGGTCGTCCGCTCGTGACGTTGAAGGTGGCGGCCACACTCGACGGCCAGATCGCAGCAGCAGACCGCACCTCGCAGTGGCTCACCTCGAAGGAAGCGCGCCGCGACGTGCACCGGCTGCGGGCCCGCAGCGATGCGGTGGTCGTTGGCGCCGGAACGCTCCGCACCGATGATCCTCGTCTCGACGCCAGGATCGACGGATACGCCGGGCCCCAGCCGCTCGCCGTGATCGTCGCCGGGCGGGCCCCGTTGCCGGAGCAAGCGAGCGTGTACGACCGCGAGCCACTGATCTATCGCGACCGGGCGCATGGCGACGAGCCGGCCGGAGCCGAGCTCGTCACCGTGCCGGGTGTTGCAGGCGCCGATCTGGCGGCAGCCATCAAAGATCTCGGTGGCCGCGGCGTGCTCGATGTGCTGGTCGAGGGTGGGCCGCGGCTGGCCGGTGAGATGTTGCGCGCCGACCTCGTGGATCGGGTGGTGGTGTATTCGGCGGCCAAGCTGGCCGGCGGCTCCGGTCTGCCCATGTTCGGCGGCACCTGGCGCACGCTCACCGATGCGATCGACCTGGACATCCTCGATGTGAGGACTCTGGGACCCGACGTTCGGATCACGGCGGCGATTCGGGGGAGAGGCTGATGTTCACGGGAATCGTGACCGAGATGGGAACGATCACCGAGACCGTGCCCTCACCGGCAGGGAGGCGGATCACGTTCTCCGCTCCGTCGACCCGGCCGGGCATGGCGATCGGCGACTCGATCGCCGTCAACGGCGTGTGTCTCACGGCCGTGAGCCTCGACGGAGACTGCATCGGGGTCGAAGCCGTTGAGGAGACGCTGGCACGCACGAACCTCGGTGTTCTCGACGTGGGAGATGCTGTCGATTTGGAGCTGCCCATGGCGGGCGATGGGCGGTTCGACGGGCACATCGTCCAAGGCCACGTCGACGGCGTCGGGTCTGTGCAGCGAATCGATGTCGAAGGCACGGCACGGCGCATCCGTGTCGAGATGCCGCCGCCGCTGGCCCGTTACCTGGTCGAGAAGGGCTCGGTCACCGTCGACGGTGTGAGCCTCACGCTCACGGCGGTGTCCGCAGTCGGCGAGCGGCCGGCGTGGTTCGAGATCGTCCTGATTCCGCACACCTTGGAGGTGACGGTCCTCGGGCGCCGGGAGATCGGCGACGCGGTGAACCTGGAGATGGATGTCATCGCCAAGTACGTCGAGCGCCTGACGGGGGCCCACAGATGAGCTCCGCGGTCGAACGGGCGGTCACGGCACTGGGCGGAGGACAGTTCGTCCTCGTCGTGGACGACGAAGACCGCGAGAACGAGGGCGACCTGATCTTGGCGGCCTCGGCGGCGACGCCGGAGAAGATCGCGTTCATGGTTCGGCACACGAGCGGGCTCATCTGCGTGCCGCTCGAGCCGTTGCGGCTGGATGAGCTGGCGTTGCCGTTGATGGTGCAACAGAACACGGAGTCCTTCCACACAGCGTTCACCATCTCGGTCGATCTCGTGCACGGCACGACGACGGGCATCTCGGCGTCCGACCGGGCGAAGACGATCCGAGCGCTGGCCGATACGAGGTATGGACCACTCGACTTCGCCCGGCCGGGGCACGTGTTCCCGTTGCGCTACACCCGTGGGGGGGTGCTGGTTCGGCCCGGCCACACCGAGGCGGCCGTCGACCTGTGCCGCCTGGCCGGAATGCCGCGCGCCGGCGTCCTCGGCGAGCTCGTCGAGGACGACGGGACGATGATGCGGGGTCGTCGCCTGATCGAGTTCGCCGCCGAGCACGACATGCCGGTGCTGTCCATCGGCGAGTTGGTCACCCACCGCTGGGCAACGGAGTCGGTCGTCCGTCGCGAGGCCGAAGCGACGCTGCCCACCGCAGACGGCGACTTTCGCGCCGTCGGATACCGCTCGAAGCTCGATGGCACCGAGCACATCGCGCTGGTCATGGGCGAGGTGAGCGGCGGCGAAGGTGTGCTGACCCGAGTCCACTCGGAGTGCTTCACGGGCGACGTGCTGGGATCGTTGCGCTGTGACTGCCAGGCACAGCTCCACGCCGCGATGCGCCGGGTCGCCGATGAGGGGCGCGGCGTGATCGTCTACAACCGGTCGCACGAGGGACGCGGCATCGGGTTGCTCAACAAGCTGTCCGCCTACCGACTCCAGGACGAGGGCCACGACACCGTGGAAGCCAACCACGCCCTCGGTTTCGGCGCAGACCTGCGCTCGTTCGCGCTCGACGCTCAGATCCTCGCCGACCTCAAGGTGGGCAGCGTGCGATTGCTGACCAACAACCCCGACAAGCAACGCCAGCTGGAGACCTATGGCATCACCGTGACCGAGCGGGTCCCGCACGTCGCTGGTGTCAGCCGGCACAACGCCGGGTATCTGGAGACGAAGCGCAGCAAGCTGGGCCACGTACTGGGAGGGCAGGGCGAGTGAGCATGGACGACCACGAGATCCCGGACGGTTCCGTCGACACCGAGGGCATCCGCGTCGGAGTGGCCGTCGCCACGTTCAACAAGGCGGTCACGGACGGCCTGCGGCAGGGGGCGCTCACCTGGTTGCAGTCCGCCGGGATCGACGATGTCACGATCGTCGAGGTACCGGGTGCCTTCGAGTTGCCCATCGTTGCCCGGCGGCTGGCCGGGACCCACGATGCCGTCGTCGCACTCGGCGCTGTGGTCCTCGGTGAGACCGATCACTACGACCACATCGCCCACCGCGCATCGGAGGGTTTGCAGCAGGTCATGCTGGAGACCGACACCCCTGTCGCGTTCGGCGTGCTCACGACACGCCAGGCGGACCATGCGCTGGCGCGCAGCGCCCCCGGGCCGGGAAACAAGGGCGCCGAAGCGGCGGCTGCCGCCGTTCACACTGCAACACTGCTGCGTGATCTGGAGGCTCTCGGCGTCTGACGGGCGGTGGGCTGTCCCACTCGCTGTGGACTGCCTATACTTCCGGCCACAACCGACACCAAGCGGAGGCGCTGCTTCCCACCCGGCCACCCCGATGGTGCGCCGTGGTCGATAACCCGAGTGGCAGCACCCTGTGTGCTGCCTACTTTGCGTTTTGGGACTGGCGTGGTCTCCGGATCGTCTGGTGTCAACACGAGCAAGCCAACGAGGAGGAACTCCCATTACAAGTCGAGAACCGAGGGTCAACGACCGAATTCGTGCACGGGAAGTGCGATTGGTTGATCCCAACGGAGGTCAGATCGGCGTCAAGTCGATCGAGGAGGCACGGTGGCTGGCGGACCAGCTCGGCCTCGATCTCGTCGAGGTCGCCGCCGACGCTCGCCCACCGGTCGTTCGCATGATGGACTACGGCAAGTACAAGTACGAGCAGTCGGTCCGAGCCAGGGAGGCCCGCAAGAACCAGTCGCGGACGGTGATCAAGGAAGTCCAGTTCCGACCGAAGATCTCCTCCAACGACTTCGACGTCAAGCGCAAGCGAGTCGAACGGTTCCTCGACGATGGCGACAAAGTGAAGGTCACGATGCGCTTCCGCGGCCGTGAGGTCACCCACCCTGAGTTGGGGCGGGAGATCCTGCAGCGGCTGGCCGAGCAAGTCGAAGACCGTGGCACCGTCGAGACGATGCCGCGCCTCGAAGGGCGGCAGATGACGATGGTGCTGGCTCCCCTCAAGCGGGAGCGTCGTGTCGACAGAAGGGGATCGGAAGACGCCGGAAACAGCAGCGACGATTCGAGTGCCACCGGCCAGGAGTAGTGAGAACGTGCCGAAGCAGAAGACGCACAAAGGTGCCGCCAAGCGTTACAAGGTGACCGGGTCCGGGAAGATCCGCCACCAGAAGGCGTGGCGCGGGCACAACCGACACAAGAAGAATGCACGCAGGTGGCGACGCGTCGACGGCGAGTCGACGCTCACCGGCAAGGACGCCAAGCGGGCCGCACGCCTGCTCGGACGGTAGGAGGCCCCAGCTATGGCAAGAGTCAAGCGCGCCGTCAACGCACGGAAGAAGCGCCGCAAGGTCATGGAGCGCGCCTCGGGCTACACCGGGGCACGCAGCCGCCGTTACCGAACCGCCCGGGAGCAGACGCTCAACTCGATGCAGTACGCGTACCGGGACCGCCGGGCACGCAAGGGCGAGTTCCGCAAGCTTTGGATCCAGCGGATCAACGCAGCCGCTCGGCAGAACGGAACCACGTATTCGAGGCTGATCGCCGGTCTCAAGGCTGCCGACATCGAGGTAGACCGCAAGATGCTCGCCGAGATGGCGGTGAACGATCCCGCGGCGTTCACGTCGCTGGTCGAGGTGGCGTCCGCGGCCGGCTCGGACGCCGGTTGACGTCGGGTCGGTGAGCGGCCACACCCGTCTGCTCACATCGGTACGCAACCCGCTCGTCGTCGAGGTCGCCAAGCTTCATGACGCCCGGACGCGTCGTGCGCTCCGGAAGTCGCTCGTGGAAGGGCCGCACCAACTCGCCGACGTCCTTGCGGCCGGCGGTGAGGTCGAGCGCGTGTTCCATCTCGAGGCGGACCGCGACGGTGCCGCGGCAGCCGCGGAGGCCGGGGTGCCGCCGACCGCGGTGAGCTCGGCCGTGCTGCGACGGATCGCCGGCACGGACAATCCGCGAGGGCCGGTCGGCGTGGTGGCGATCCCCGAACCCGATCCCGTGGAAGCGGTCGACACGGTGGTCCTGTGGGAGATCCGGGATCCGGGCAACGCCGGCACCATCATCCGCACCGCGGCGGCCCTGGGCTACGCCGTAGCCGTGACGCCCGACACGGTCGACGTGTGGAGCCCAAAGGTGATCAGGTCGGCCGCCGCCACCCAGTTCGGCCTGCGGGTGTCGGCACTGCCCGACAGCGACCTGGCAACGCTGGCGGCGGCCGGTTTGCACACGGTGGCCACGCTTGCCGCGGGTGGTGCCGACCCGGCCGACGTCGAGTTGCGTCCCCCGCTCGCGCTCCTGGTCGGCAACGAGGCTCACGGTCTGCCCGCCCATGCGGCGGCAGGGGCCCGCACGACTGTGACGATCCCGCTCGAAGGCGGAGTCGAGAGCCTGAATGCGGCCGTGGCCGCAGCCCTGACGATGTATGCCCTGCGCCGCAGCGTCCCTCGGCAGGGTGCGGACAAGGAGGTCCCCCGGACCGGCGATCGATGAAGTGTCAATGTCCCGCACGATCTGATGTTTTCTGCCCAACAGGTGCTCGCGCTTTCTGAGCACCCTGGTGGAGGTCGCGGCGGGCCTGGCTCCGTCGACGGATCGCCACCGGCGTGACGGCGTCCGGCTCAGGCGGCCGGCACCTCCTCCCCCCACACGGCCAGCTCGAGGCCGTTGGGATCGGCGAAATGGAAGCGGCGGCCGCCGGGGAACGAGAAGATCGGACGAGTGATCGTGCCGCCCGCCGCCACGACGGCATCGAGGCTCGACTCCAGCTCGTCGGAATAGAGGACGACGAGGGCACCGCCCGCTCCCACGGGAGCGTCTGAGGTGAATCCGCCGTCGAGCCCGCCTCCGCTGAAGCTGACATACTCAGGGCCCCAGTCCTGGAACGTCCATCCGAAAGCATCGCCGTAGAACCGTTTCGCGGCGCCGATATCGGTTGCCGGTAGCTCGACGTAGTTGATCTGATGGTGCTCGATGCTCACCGCGTGTCCTCGTTCGCTCGCTGCCCATGACCCTAGGGGGGCATACCCGATGATGACAGGGAGGCCGCGGTGTCGTACACTCATCGGGCGATGAGTCAACGACGAGTGGTCTACGCATTTACCGACCGGGCATCGAACCGGTCGAAGTTGCGCGTGTAGCCAGCCACTCGACCACACCCGATGCCCGAGGCAACGCCCTCGGGCTTTTTCATTTGGAGGAACACCGTGAGCGGCACAGGGGAAGCCCCGGGAGCCACGACTAACCTGACCGGCCGCATGGATCTGCTTGCGTCCCTCGAACAGCTGCGATCGACCGGCGCCGCATCCGTTGCGGAAGCCGGCTCTCTGGAGGAGCTCGCCGCAATCGAAGCCGAGACGGTGGGACGAGAGTCGCCCATCGCACTGGCGCGGCGCAGCTTGGGCAGCCTGCCCGCCGAAGAACGCCGCGACGCCGGTCGGGCCATCAACGAGGTCGCCGTGGGACTGCAGTCGGCGATCGACGAACGGCGTGACGTTCTCGAGCGAGCACAGCGGGCTGCACAACTCGCCGCCGAGACGATCGACGTCACGCTCGACTACCAGCGTCTGCCCACCGGCGGGTTGCACCTCATCCAGCAGGTGATCGACGATGTGTCCGACATCTTCACGGGTCTCGGCTACCACATCGCAGAAGGCCCCGAGGCCGAGCTCGCTTGGTACAACTTCGATGCGCTGAACACGCCGCCCGATCATCCCGGCCGGCTCGAGTCCGACACGATGTATCTCGACTACGGCAAGCCGGAGGACGAGATGCTGCTGCGGGCCCACACCTCACCCATCCAGGCGCGGTACATGGAGGAGCACGATCCACCGGTGTACATCGTTGCCCCGGGGCGTGCGTACCGCAACGACACCATCGATGCGACCCACCTCCCCGTCTTCTTCCAGATCGAGGGCCTGGCCGTGGACGAGAACATCACGTTCTCGGATCTGAAGGGGACTCTGGCCGAGTTCGCCCGCCAGTACTTCGGCCCCAGGACGCGGGTGCGGATGCGACCCCACTACTTTCCGTTCACCGAGCCGTCGGCCGAGCTCGACGTATCGTGCTTCAACTGCGACGGCGGCAGCGCCGCATGCCGGGTGTGCAAGGGCAGCGGGTGGCTGGAGATGCTGGGCTGCGGCATGGTCGACCCCGAGGTCTTCGAAGCCGTCGGCTACGACCCGGACGCCGTGACGGGGTTCGCCTTCGGCGCCGGCGTCGAGCGGCTTGCCATGGTGCGCCACGGCATCGAGAACATGAGGGTCTTCATCGAGAACGACCTCCGCTTCCTCGAACAATTCCCGGGATAGACGCATGCGAGTATCTCTTCAATGGTTGTCTGACTACATCGACCTGCCGACAACAGACATCGGCGAGCTGACCCGCGCCTTCGACTATCTGGGGCATGCGGTGGAGTCCGTGGAGGAGCTCACCGCCGAGTGGACGGACGTCGTCGTGGGCAAGGTGATGGGTATCGAAGCTCATCCCAACGCGGACAAGGTGCGCGTGACGCACGTCGATCTGGGCGATGGGGAGCTCCACCAGATCATCTGCGGTGCGTGGAACTTCGACGAAGGCGCAGTGGTGCCGGTGGCGGTCCCCGGAGCAGTTCTGTCCGGCGGATTCGAGATCGGCCGCCGCGCCATCCGGGGCGTCGAATCCAACGGCATGATCTGCTCGGAGCGCGAGCTCGGCCTGGGCGAAACGCACGAAGGAATCATGGTGCTGGATCCGGCGACACCGCTCGGCGTGCCGTTTGCCTCCGTCGTGAATCTTCCCGACGTCGTGTTCGAGCTGGAGGTCACGAACAACCGCCCCGACGTGATGGCGGTGGTCGGCGTGGCGCGGGAGCTCGCCGCCTGGTTCGACATACCTTTCCGGACGCCGCACCCTGAGCTGACCACGATCCCGGGTGCGCCCAACGTCTCCGTGACGATCTCGGCACCCGACGGGTGCAACCGCTTCGTCGTGCGCGAGATCCGCGGCGTCACGATCGGCGAATCCCCGCTGTGGATGCGGGAGCGGCTTCGCAGGTCTGGAGTCCGGGCGATCTCGAACGTCGTCGACGTGACGAACTATGTCATGCTCGAACTGGGTCATCCGCTTCACGCCTTCGATGCCGATCGCATCGCCGGCAGGCGGCTCGACGTGCGCTGGGCGGTCGACGGGGAGAGCCTCACGACCCTCGACGGCAGTGAGCGAGCGCTCACACCCCGCGACCTCGTGATCGTGGACGACCAGGGGCCCACCTCGCTCGCCGCCGTCATGGGCGGGGCCCGATCCGAGGTAGCCGAGGACACGGTGAATGTGCTCATGGAGGCAGCATCGTGGGATCCGGCCACCGTGATGTACACGTCCCGCCGTCATGACCTGCGATCCGAGGCGTCGGCGCGTTTCGAGCGTGGTGTCGACCCCAACCTGGGCCCGCTGGCGAATGCCAGGGCATGTGAGCTGCTCGTTGCGATCAGCGGCGGTGAGGTCGTCGAGGAGATGCTCGACGTGATCGCCAACTCCTTCGAGCCATGGGACGTGGAGCTCCCGGTACGCGAGGTGCAGCGGCGGCTGGGCGACGAGTTCGACATCGAGCGCTCCGCCTCGTTGCTCCGGCGGCTGGGTCTCGAGGTCACGGTATCGCGTGATGCTGCCACCGTGAGAGTTCCGACCCTTCGCCGCGACCTGACGCGTCCCGCCGATCTCACTGAGGAGATCGCCCGGCTGGCCGACTACGACTCATTCGGCGAGACCCTGCCGACGGGACCTGCCGGTGGGCTCACCCCAACCCAGCACCGCACCCGCCGGCTCCACGGACTGCTGCGCGGGCTCGGGCTTCATCAAGCGATGAACCTCACGTTCGTGTCCGGCGAGGAGCTCGACGTGTTCTCCGCCGACGGGGTGACCGAGGTCGTGACCGTGCGCAATCCCCTCCGTGAGGATCAAGCAAAGCTGCGGCAGCAGCTGCTCCCTGCATTGCTGCGCAACGTGCGGGACAACCTCAACCGTGGTGCGGCGACCGTGGCGCTGTTCGAGACCGGTCGCACCTTCTTCGCTCGACCGTGGGACGAAGACCCGCGGGTGCCCGCTCAGCCGATGCGCGTGGCCGTCGCCATCGCCGGGCCGTATGGGCCGCAAGGCATCGGCGATCCATCGCGGGCCGCGGACGGTGCCACTGCGATGGCGATCGTGCGCGCCATCGGAGAAGTGCTGGGGCACACGCTCGAGCGCAGAGCCGCCGCCGTCCCCGGGTTGCATCCCGGAAGGAGCGCCGAGGTGTGGCTCGATGGCGTCCGCATCGGCTTCGCAGGCGAGCTCCATCCCGACAGTGCGGGCCTCTGGGACATCGCGCATCGTGTCGCAGTCCTCGAGCTCGACATGAGCCCGCTGGTTGCGTCCGTACCCGCGCACCAGATGACGGCGGTGTCCACCTACCCCCACGTCGATTTCGATCTGTCCTTCATCGTTCCCGATACCGTGACCGCCGCGGAGCTGGTGCGCGTCACCGCCGGTGCCTCGGACCTGATCGAGCGGGCCGACGTGTTCGACGAGTACAGGCACGCGGACGGCAAGCAGCGCTCCGTGGCGATCCACTATCGCCTGCGCGCTGCCGACCGGACGTTGGCCGGCGATGAGATAGCCGCACACAGAACGCGCATGATCGATTCCGCCGCTGCGCTGGGCGTATCCCTGCGTGGGGCTGCAAACGAGGAGGACGGATGACCGACTACTTGATGGTGCCTGATCTCGGAGCGGACGGGCTCACGCGAGTGTTGGACCTCGCCGCACGGATGAAGAGCGACCCCTCCGCCTACGCAGGGAGACTGTCGGGCCAGCGAGTTGGGCTCTTCTTCGAGAAGCCGTCCACGCGGACGAGAGTCTCCTGCGAGGTTGCGACCGTGGATCTGGGAGCGCATCCGGTCGTGCTCAAGGCGGACGAGGTGGGGCTCGGCAAGCGCGAGGCCGTCGAAGACGTGGCCCGCACCCTGGACAGGTACCTCGACGTGCTGGCGCTGCGGGTCTTCGACCATCAGAATCTGATTGCCATCGCCGACAACGCCGAGGCTCCGGTCATCAACCTGTTGTCCGACCGCAGCCACCCGTGCCAGGCGCTCGCCGACCTACAGACCATCGCCGAGCACCGCCCGCTCTCGGGTGGCACGGTGACCTACGTCGGCGACGGGAACAACGTGTGCCACTCACTGATGCTGGGCGGTGCGATGACGGGCGTGCACATGCGGGTGGCCGCCCCTCCGGGATACGAGCCGCACGCCGACGTGGTTGCCCATGCGGAGCACCTCGCCCACGAGCGTGGGGGAAGTGTGATGGTGACCAATGACGTCGCCGCTGCCGTCGCCGGCGCCGACGTCGTCTACACGGACGTGTGGGCGTCGATGGGCCAGGAGTCCGAGGCCGAAGAACGCAAACAGCCGTTCCTCGAGTACCAGGTAGGGGAGGAGCTGTTCTCCACCGCCGCCTCGGATGCCATCTTCATGCATTGCCTGCCTGCACACCGTGGTGAGGAGGTCACGCACGAGGTCGTCGAGCACAAGCGGTCCCGCGTCTTCGACCAGGCGGAGAACCGCTTGCATGCCTTCAAGGCGCTGCTCCTGTACGTCGCCGAACGCAGGTAGCGTCGCCAACACCGGGTGCCCGGCTGCGCTCGGCTCGCTGGTTGCCGGCACCTCCGGTGCCGAGCTGCAGAGCTGGCACACTACGGGCCATGGGCGAGGAGCTGATCGTCACGGTCGGTGACGAGGACGTGCGAGTCACCAGTCCGGACAAGCTGGTGTTTCCCACCCGTGGCTGGACGAAACGCGATGTGGTCGAGCACTACGTCGCCTGCGTCGACGGTGCATTGACGGGAGTGTTCGGCAGGCCGACGATGTTGAAGCGATGGCCCAAGGGAGTGGGGGAGAGGCCCTTCTACCAGAAGCGGGCGCCGGCTTCGGCCGTCGAGCGCATCAGGGTGGACTATCCGTCCGGCCGCTGGGCTTCGTGGCTCGTGCCGCGTAGTCCCGCCGACATCATCTGGATGGCGCAACTCAATTGTCTGGACCTCAACCCGTGGACCTCCCGTGCCGAGCACCTCGAGACGCCGGATGAGTTGCGAATCGATCTGGATCCGACGCCGGATGCCACCTTTGCCGACGTGCGAACCGTCGCGGCCGTGGTTGGCGCCGTGCTGGACGACCACGGACTCGTGGGGTGGCCGAAGACATCCGGAGCGAGCGGCATGCACGTGTACGTGCGCATCGCACCCGAGTGGTCCTTTGCGGAGGTACGGCGCGCGGCGCTGGCGATCGGCCGGTCCGCCGTGGACGAGGTGCCACACCTGGCGACCACGGCGTGGTGGAAAGAAGAGCGACACGGTGTCTTCGTGGACTACAACCAGAACACTCGAGACCACACGATCGCTTCTGCCTACTCGGTGCGGCCGACCGGTCTGGTGTCTGCCCCCTTGCGGTGGGACGAGGTGCCCGACGTCGAGCCGGCCGACTTCCCCATGGTGGGGTTCGCCGAGCGCTACGACCGCTTCGGCGACCTCATGGACGGCATCGACGAGGCCGTTGGCCGGATCGAGTCCTTGCTCGACCTGGCAGATCGGCAGGACGCAGAACGAGGCGAGAAGTGAGGGCTCTCATCGAGTTCCTGGAGGGCCCGGTTCTGGGCGTGGCGCCGCGTCTGCTCGGCACGACGGTGACCACCGAGGTCGACGGCGCCCGCGTCGTCGTCAGGTTGACCGAGGTGGAGGCCTATGTCGGGGAGGAGGACCCGGCGAGCCACGCTTTCCGGGGGCGAACGCCTCGCAACGGCTCGATGTTCGGTCCTGCCGGTACCCTCTACGTGTATCGCTCCTATGGCCTGCATTGGTGCATGAACGTCGTCACCGGACCGATCGGTGTTCCCCACGCCGTGTTGCTTCGGAGCGGTGAGGTCATCGAGGGTCGTGCGACGGTCGAGGAGCGGCGCGGGCGGGCCGATCATCTGGCCGATGGGCCGGGGAAGCTCACACAGGCGCTCGGCGTCGTCGGCGAGCACGACGGGTCGTCGGTACTCGATGGGCCGGTGCGGCTCGGCCCCGACACGGGACAGATCGACGCGACGCACATCAAGACCACGGCCCGGATCGGTATCAGCAAGGCCGTCGATCGCCCGTGGCGCTTCGTCTTGGAACCGCACCACTAACCTCCCGCGGCGGAGGTGGAGATGCTGCCGGTGGACGCACAACTCGATCAGCTCCTCCAGGGCATCGATGCCGTGGTGCCGGAGGACGAGCTGCGAGAACGGCTCGCCGAGGGACGCCCGTTGCGGGTGAAGTTCGGTGTGGATCCCACGGCACCCGACGTCACCCTGGGTTGGGCCGTGGTGTTCCGGCTCTTGCGACGCTTCCAAGAGCTCGGTCACACCGCTGTGCTCATCGTCGGCGATTTCACCGCACAGGTCGGCGACCCCAGCGCTCGCAGCGAGACGCGCAAGCGACTCGATGCCGACACGGTGGGCGACTACGCATCGTCGTGCTTGGAGATGATCAAGGAGCTGCTGCTCCCGGAGCGCCTGGAGATCCGGCCCAACTCGGAATGGCTCGGCTCCATGACCATGACCGACGTCCTCGAGCTGACGTCATCGCTCACGGTGGCGCAGCTCCTGGAGCGAGCCGACTTCAAGGAGCGGTTCACAGCGAACAAGCCGATCTCGATGATCGAGTTCATGTATCCCCTGCTGCAGGGCTACGACTCGGTGGCTGTGGAGGCAGACGTCGAGCTGGGTGGTGCCGATCAGCTGTGGAATCTGATGATCGGCCGAGTCGTCCAGGAGCGATACGGGCAGCGTCCTCAGTTGGTGATGACGGTACCGCTGCTGGTGGGGACGGATGGGGCCCGCAAGATGTCGCAGTCGTTCGACAACTACATCTCGGTGCGAGATTCGGCCGAGGAGATGTTCGGCAAGACGATGAGCCTGCCGGACGAGGCGATGGAGGAGTGGTTCGTGCTGGCCGCCGGCCGCCGGGAGGACGAGGCGGCTGAGATCATGCGGCAAGTGGCTTCGGATGAGCGCCATCCCGGGCAGACGAAGCGCCAGCTCGCCCGCGAGGTGGTCACGATCTACTGGGGTGGAGAGGCCGCCGGCGAAGCAGAAGCTGCTTTCGATCGGGTGTTCAGAGAGAAGGTCGCACCGGAGGAGGTTCCGGAGGTCGCCCTGGACGGCGCCGCCTCACAATCGCTGGCGGTCGTTCTCGAGGCGGCGGGTCTGGTGACATCGAGGTCGGAGGCGAGACGGCTGATCAAGCAAGGTGCGGTGAAGCTCGGTGGGAAGCGTGTCGACGAGGAGCATCTCCCGGCCGCAGAGCTCGAGGGCCAGGTGATCCAGGTCGGCAAACGCCGCTTCGTCCGAATCGCGGACCGAACGTGACCAGCAAGGCACGCGGCGTCATCGCCGACGTGATCGTCGGGATCGCTCTTTTCATCGTCGCGATCTGGCTGCTGCGGCGGGTCATCGGCATGGTGTTGTGGCTGGCGTCGCTGGCGGCGCTCGTGCTCGTCGTCGTGGCGCTGTTTGCGCTTGCCCGGTGGGTGCGCAAGGGCTGACGTCGCAGGCCGGCCCTGTCCCGGTGGGGACGGGGACCGTGACTTGCCGTGGTCTCCACGATGTGTATGATGACGCCTCACGACGACCGGTTCGGCCGGTCGTTTTGCCCGTCCGGACTGGACGGTGTTACACTGTGAGGCCCCCCGGCGCTTGCCCGCGCATTGGGGATCCGGGCTCCTTGACAACTAAACAGCGTGTCAAAAGCCAGCATGCGTCATGCCGAACGGCCGCTCCGCGGTGCGTTGGGTGTGACGATGCAACAAACCTAGATCGCACCCCGCGGGCTCGTCCTGCGGAAGCCGGGGACCCGTCCCCTAGGTGCGGTCGACCTTTGAGTCTGACTCCGGGTTTGCTCGAGCGACCACCGTTGGGTGGTCGGCAGCGACAGAGGATGTCAGGTTCGTCAAACTTTCGATGGAGAGTTTGATCCTGGCTCAGGACGAACGCTGGCGGCGTGCTTTATGCATGCAAGTCGAGGGAGAACCAGCTGTTCCGTAAGGTACAGCTGGGGAAACCGGCGAACGGGTGCGTAACACGTGAGGAACCTGCCCTGGAGATCGGGACAGCCCGAGGAAACTCGGATTAATACCGAATACTCTCATCGGACCGCATGATTCGATGAGGAAACAGTCCGCTGCTCCAGGATGGCCTCGCGGCCTATCAGCTTGTTGGTGAGGTAACGGCTCACCAAGGCAACGACGGGTAGCTGGTCTGAGAGGACGATCAGCCACACTGGGACTGAGACACGGCCCAGACTCCTACGGGAGGCAGCAGCAGGGAATATTGCACAATGGGCGAAAGCCTGATGCAGCGACGCCGCGTGCGGGATGAAGGCCTTCGGGTTGTAAACCGCTTTCAGGAGGGACGAAAATGACGGTACCTCCAGAAGAAGGCCCGGCCAACTACGTGCCAGCAGCCGCGGTAATACGTAGGGGCCAAGCGTTGTCCGGATTTATTGGGCGTAAAGGGCTCGTAGGCGGTTTAGTAAGTCAATCGTGAAATGTCGGGGCTCAACCCCGAGACTGCGGTCGAAACTGCTATGACTAGGGTCCGGTAGAGGTGAGTGGAATTCTCAGTGTAGCGGTGAAATGCGCAGATATTGAGAGGAACACCAGTAGCGAAGGCGGCTCACTGGGCCGG
This sequence comes from Acidimicrobiia bacterium, assembly GCA_965216945.1. GTDB lineage: Bacteria > Actinomycetota > Acidimicrobiia > Spongiisociales > UBA5794 > DATHZQ01. The sequence goes on from CBDCGU010000003.1 coordinate 3,721,408, forward strand.
TACCGACGCTGAGGAGCGAAAGCGTGGGGAGCAAACAGGATTAGATACCCTGGTAGTCCACGCCGTAAACGTTGAACACTAGGTGTGGCGGACTTATCCACGTCTGCCGTGCCGACGCTAACGCATTAAGTGTTCCGCCTGGGGAGTACGGCCGCAAGGCTAAAACTCAAAGGAATTGACGGGGCCCCGCACAAGCGGCGGAGCATGCGGCTTAATTCGATGCAACCCGAAGAACCTTACCTGGGCTTGACATCATGGGTCTAGCTGTGGAAACACAGTGTGCTTTGCGCCCATGACAGGTGGTGCATGGCTGTCGTCAGCTCGTGTCGTGAGATGTTGGGTTAAGTCCCGCAACGAGCGCAACCCCTGTCCTATGTTGCCAGCAAGTGAAGTTGGGGACTCATAGGAGACTGCCGGGGACAACTCGGAGGAAGGCGGGGACGACGTCAAGTCATCATGCCCCTTATGTCCAGGGCTGCACGCATGCTACAATGGGCTGTACAACGGGCAGCGATCCGGCGACGGTGAGCGAATCCCTCAAAGCAGTCCTCAGTTCGGATTGGAGTCTGCAACTCGACTCCATGAAGCCGGAGTCGCTAGTAATCGCGGATCAGCAAAGCCGCGGTGAATACGTTCTCGGGGCTTGTACACACCGCCCGTCACATCACGGAAGTCGGTAACACCCGAAGTCAGTGGCCCAACCGCAAGGAGGGAGCTGCCGAAGGTGGGATCGGTGACTGGGATGAAGTCGTAACAAGGTAGCCGTACGGGAACGTGCGGCTGGATCACCTCCTTTCTAAGGAGCAGCAGAGACACCTCGGGTGTTCTCCAATGCACCTAGTGGATATGTTGGCTATTCGGTCTTGTCGTCCGAAACGTGGCGAAAGGCTGGCCACCTTGTGGTGGTGAAGCGCGCGAGCCACGAGCTCGGGCGTACAGGACCGGACACGCTGTTTAGTTGTGAAGGGGTCCGAAGCCGAAGGCTTCGGAATGGAGGTTCGCCTAAGGCGAGACTCATGCCCTTCGCTTTCGCGGTTCTGGGTTGCACGTCAGCCTGGATTCGCGAGGACGAGTTTCGACGCCAGTCGAGAGCTCGTCATGCGTCGGCTTTGCCGGCGCATGCTCTTTGAGAACTGCATAGCGAGCACGAGAAGTCAAAGTATTCTGTTCAATCCAAGCTACAAAGGGTTGACGGTGGATGCCTTGGCGCTAGGAGCCGAAGAAGGACGTGGCAGGCTGCGATAAGCCTCGGCGAGCTGTCAAGCAAGCGTTGAACCGGGGATGTCCGAATAGGGAAACCTGGCTGGGGTCATGCCCAGTCACTCTGGTCTGAACACATAGGGCCAGTAGAGGCAACCGGGGGAATTGAAACATCTCAGTACCCCGAGGAGAGGAAAGCAACAGCGACTCCCTGAGTAGCGGCGAGCGAAACGGGAAGAGCCTAAACCCGCATGGTGTAATAGCCGGCAGCGTTGCCATGCGGGGGTCGTGGGACCCGACGGACGGCGGACCGAGCCGTCAAGGAGTTACAAAGTCTGGAGATAGGCGAAGCCGTCTGGAAAGCGGCGCCACAGAGGGTAACAGCCCCGTAGACGAAATCTCTCAGGCCTCCTGTTGGTGTTCCCAAGTATCACGGGGCCCGTGAAATCCCGTGTGAATCTGCGAGGACCACCTCGTAAGGCTAAGTACTACCTAGCGACCGATAGCGGACTAGTACCGTGAGGGAAAGGTGAAAAGCACCCCGGTGAGGGGAGTGAAATAGTACCTGAAACCGTCAACTTACAAGCAGTAGGAGGGATCTTCGGATCCTGACTGCCTGCCTTTTGAAGAATGAGCCGACGAGTTATCGATACGTGGCGAGGTTAAGCCGAGAGGTGTAGCCGCAGCGAAAGCGAGTCTGAATAGGGCGTCTAGTCGCGTGTCATAGACCCGAAGCCGAGTGATCTATCCATGGGCAGGGTGAAGCGAGGGTAAGACCTCGTGGAGGCCCGAACCCACCTAGGTTGAAAACTGGGGGGATGACCTGTGGATAGGGGTGAAAGGCCAAGCAAACTCGGCGATAGCTGGTTCTCCCCGAAATAGCTTTCGGGCTAGCGTCGTGTGTTCCGCCTTGGGGGTAGAGCACTGATTGGGCTAGGGGGCCAACAAGCTTACCGACCCCAGTCAAACTCCGAATCCCAAGGCGCCAAGCACGGCAGTCAGACCATGTGGGATAAGCTTCATGGTCAAAAGGGAAACAGCCCAGACCGCCAGCTAAGGTCCCAAAGTCAGTGCTAAGTGGGGAACGATGTGGAGTTGCCCAAACAGCCAGGAGGTTGGCTTAGAAGCAGCCACCCTTTAAAGAGTGCGTAACAGCTCACTGGTCGAGTGATCCCGCGCGGATGATGTAACGGGGCTCAAGCACTGCACCGAAGCTGCGGGTTTCTATCGCAACCCAGGCGTGTACTCCTACGGGACTCACGTCCAGGGGATAGGAGCGGTAGGGGAGCGTCGAACGGCCAGGGAAGCGGCGGCGGAAGCCAGTCGTGGAGGCCGTTCGAGTGAGAATGTCGGCATGAGTAGCGAATGAAGAGTGAGAATCTCTTCCGCCGGATGTCCAAGGGTTCCTGGGGAAGGCTCGTCCGCCCAGGGTTAGTCGGGACCTAAGGTGAGGCCGCAAGGCGTAATCGATGGACAACGGGTTGATATTCCCGTACCACCATATGCGCGCCCAGACCGAACCCAGTTTGCTAAGGAAAGCCCTTCGGGGCCTACCGACCCAGCTGGTATTAGGTCAGCGATGGGGTGACACGGAAGGGTAAGCGGACCCAGGCGTTGGTTGACCTGGGGCAAGCATGTAGGACGAGATCCAGGCAAATCCGGGTCTCACGAAGTCCGAGGTGCGATACCGAGCCGCACAAGGCGAAGCCGCTGAACGCCCATGCCGTCTAGAAAAGCCTCTAGCGAGTTCATATGGTGCCCGTACCCGAAACCGACACAGGTGGACAAGTAGAGAATACTAAGGCGAGCGAGAAAACTCTGGTTAAGGAATTCGGCAAAATGGTTCCGTAACTTCGGGAGAAGGAACGCCCCGGTAAGGTGAAGGACGTACGTCCGGAGCCTGATGGGGTCGCAGAAACCAGGCCCAAGCGACTGTTTACTAAAAACACAGGAGCGTGCTAAGTCGAAAGACGCCGTATACGCTCTGACGCCTGCCCGGTGCTGGAAGGTTAAGAGGATGGGTTAGCTTCGGCGAAGCTCTGAATCCAAGCCCCAGTAAACGGCGGCGGTAACTATAACCGTCCTAAGGTAGCGAAATTCCTTGTCGGGTAAGACAACAACTTGCCCTGCGCGGGAGTGATCCTGCGCAACAAACCCCGCTCATAACGGCGAAGCCCTCCCTGCAGTATGCAGCGGGTGACGCCGTGGGAAGTCCTCTGCTCGGTAACGAGTATGACCCTGTAACGACTGAACCGAAAGGTGAGGCGTCGGTCCTGTCACACCCAATCTCTATGGTTGAGGAATGGCAAATCTACGGCCGGCGCAATACGCGGGCTCTTGGCACGGAGGCATCCACCTCCCCTCCTATATCTCGGGTTACTTCGACGGCGAGGGCTGCTTTTCGGTAGCGCTTGCCCCGAGGAGGAAGCTCCGGGTGGGTTGGGAGGTTCGACCAAGCGTCTCGGTCAGCCAGAACGCTGACCGGTCAGAGGTGATCGAGGAGATCCAGGCCTATTTCGGCTGCGGATCGATTCGGCCCGATCCAAACGACGCAACGGTCAAGTGGGAGAGTCGCAGCACCCGCCGGCTGGCGGAACACGTGCTGCCGCACTTCCGGATGCGCCCCTTGCGCTCAGGCAAGCAACACGACGTCGATGCGCTCGACGCGATCTGCCGGCTGATGCTTTGAGGTGATCACCTCGAGGCGGAAGGCTTGCGGACGATTGTCGAGATCGCTCGGACGATGAATCCGAGCGGTCGGCGGAGGTATGCGCCTGACCAGATCCTCGAGGATCTGGCAACAAGATGAAGGCATAGTCTGTGCCTCTGGAAACAGGGGAAGAACATGAAGTTCCGACCTGCACGAATGGCGCAACGACTTGGGCACTGTCTCAACCAGAGACTCGGCGAAATTGCAATGTGAGTAAAGATGCTCACTACTCGCGACAGGACGGAAAGACCCCGGGACCTTTACTGCAACTTGACATTGGAGTTCGTTATGTGATGTGTAGGATAGGTGGGAGGCTTTGAAGCGGCGGCGCTAGCTGTCGTGGAGCCATCGTTGAAATACCACCCTTCTCATAATGGTCTTCTAACCTCGGTCCGTTATCCGGATCAGGAACAGTGTCTGGTGGGCAGTTTCACTGGGGTGGTGGCCTCCTAAAGTGTAACGGAGGCGCCCAAAGGTTCCCTCAGCCTGGTCGGCAATCAGGCGTTGAGTGTAAGGACACAAGGGAGCTTGACTGCGACACTCACAAGTGGAGCAGGTACGAAAGTAGGGCCTAATGATCCCTTGCCGGCATGTGGATGCGGCAAGGCCAACGGCTAAAAGGTACCCCGGGGATAACAGGCTCATCCCGCCCAAGAGTCCATATCGACGGCGGGGGTTGGCACCTCGATGTCGGCTCGTCTCATCCTGGGGCTGGAGCAGGTCCCAAGGGTCGGGCTGTTCGCCCGTTAAAGAGGCACGCGAGCTGGGTTTAGAACGTCGTGAGACAGTTCGGTCCCTATCCGTCGCGAGCGCAGGAGATTTGAGGAGATCTGTCCCTAGTACGAGAGGACCGGGATGGACGGACCTCTGGTGTGCCAGTTGTTCTGCCAAGAGCACGGCTGGTTTGCTACGTCCGGAACGGATAAGCGCTGAAAGCATCTAAGCGCGAAGCCGACTCCAAGATGAGATCTCCCACCGGACCAACCGGGTAAGACCCCTGGTCAGAACACCAGGTTGATAGGCCGGAAGTAGAAGCGCAGCAATGCGTGAAGCTGACCGGTACTAATAGGTCGAGGGCTTGGATTTGAATACTGCGACTGATCGTGCTCGCTATGGAGGGCTCAAAGAGCCTTCAGAGCGTTTCGGTGACTATGGCGGCAGGGTTCCACCCGTTCCCATTCCGAACACGGAAGTTAAGCCTGCCAGCGCCGATGGTACTTGGGCCGAAGGGCCCCGGGAGAGTAGGTCGTCGCCGAACACAATGTGAACGAGGGGTCGCCAGATGGCGGCCCCTCATCTCTTTGCGAGGAAGCAGAACATATGGCGAAGCCGAATCGGCAGTCTTCGAAGGGGGGCCGCCGGCCGCAGTCGCGAGGCGGCGGGCAGCGATCGTCTTCGAAGGATCGCGGAGGCGCGCACGGGGGCGACAAGCAACCGAAGGCACGCCGACGCGATCTCCAGGGTGCCGCCGCCAACCTCCCCAACTGGGTCGTGGAGTCGCTCGTCCGGGTCACACCCGACAAGCGGGTGCCCGCGGCACTCCAGGCACTGGGCGAAGCATCGGAGGCCTTCGCCGATGGCGCCTATCAGCGGGCCGTACGCAAAGCACAGAAGGCCAAGGATCTTGCACCGCGAGACGCCACCGTCCGTGAGACGCTCGGTCTGGCCGCGTACCGTCTTGGGGATTGGCAGGTGGCCCTCGCCGAGCTGCGCACGTTCCGGCGCCTCGCCGGTGAGACGACTCACCTCCCCGTCGAGATGGATGCGCTCCGCGCCCTCGGTCGAGGTGACGACGTCGAGTCCGCGTGGCAGACGCTGCAGCAACGCGGCGGCCGGCCGGCCGTGATGAAGGAAGGCACCGTCGTGTACGCCTCTCATCTCGTTGATCAGGGCCGGCTCGACGAGGCATCTGCGCTCGTGGATCAGCGACGTCGCAAGAACCAGCCGTTTCCCGAGGACCTTCGTCTGTGGTACGTCGCGGCACGCATCGCGGCCCTGCGGCACGATCCGGAGCGAGCCGCCGATCTCCGCAATGCGATCCTCAGCCACGACCCGGCGTTCCCGGGGATCGACGAGCTCGAGCGACTCATAGCCGCCGGTTGACCTTCCCACGAAACGTGTCACACCCGGCACGTACGGTGGCAACTCCCGCACCTCCCCGAGTCAGGAGAAGGTGTGGAATACAACCTGGTCACCCTCGCCGGGAGCTTGGCCGTCGATCCCGAGGAGCGCCGCTTCGATGGCGGGGCGCACCTGGTTCGCTATCTCGTGACCGTCCGCAGTGACGCCCCGCGACGCCGCCTCGACGTCATACCGGTCGTCCTGTGGGATCCGACCCCCGACCACCTCAGCCCGGTGCTGGTGCGCGGCGACCGGGTGATGGTCGTCGCCATGGTGCAGCGCAGATTCTGGAACACGCCGGAAGGGCGGCGAAGCCGGGTCGAGATCGTGGCCCATCACGTCGAACGCGGACCGACCTTCGAGGCGGAGGCCGACACGGCCGGCAACGACGCCACCGCGGCCGCCAAGCCCGGCTGAGCCCGCTGGGCGGCGTCGAGGGTCGGCCCTCGCCTCCGAGCGGGCCACACCACGGCAAGTGGTCGCAGCCCACGCCGGAGAACGCCCGCCTCCACGACTCGTGGCGGACCGCGTCGCAGAGCTCAGCCGAGCGCGACGATCAGTACGGCCTCGTGCGGTACATCGATGGGTACCGGTCGGTTCGCTTCGTTTCCGGCGGGCACGGATGACTGGGGCCCCGTGACCGTCATCGTCAAGGGGCGCCCCTGCGGACTGTCGCCTTGGAACGTGCACGCCGCTCCGCCGCGGCTACTCTCGGTGAGCTCGGCGAACGCAGCGCGGAGGTCGGCACAGAGGCTGCCTGCCGACTCCTGTGTGATGTAGTAGCGGTGCACGGACGGGTCGCTCCCGGCGAAACCAGTGTCCGAGCCGAAGTTCACGTCGGCCACAAAGGTGACACCCGCCGGTATGGGAAGCACATCCAGCTCCTCGCTCAGTGGTGCGTGGCGATCGCCGCCGCAGGCCGTCGTCGCAAGAATCAGCGCTGTGCTGAGCACCGTGAACCATTGCCGCCCCGTGCCTCGCATACACACATCGTGCCATATCGAATGGTGGCCCGCGTCGGGCGCGTCCGGGGCACCGACTTCCGGTGCGGCGATTGCAGGTCTGTGGGTCGACAAGGGCCGGTGTTGCGGCAACGCATGGAGTGGCCTGGGTCTCGTATGCCACGGCATATGGAGCCATGTCTGAACCGATGGCACGGACCGGGGCGGGCCGCGATTTGACGCCCGTCCTATGATCCTGGCAATCGATTCTGGGGAGGGAACCGTGCGGGGACGGTCGACGTGGTTGATGGCCGTTGTGCTCATTGTGACTGGCATCCCTGGTCTGGTCCTAGCCCAGGAACCTGAAGACCTCCGAGGTTCGATCGAGGCGGGCGGATCGGCGCCCGGTCCGTCGCTCTTGCAAGAGGAGGCAGTACCGCTCACGGATATCGTCAAGTACGACACCGTTGCCAACACCGATTATGTCGCAGCCGGAGTCGGCGGCCTACGGGGAGTCGGTGAGGGAGTCATCACGTTGGCAGGCGTCACGGGAGAAGTCACGTCAGCCGTTCTCTACTGGCAGGGACCGACGAACTCCGACGACAAAGGCGCCAACGCCGACATCCTCTTCGAGGGCGAGGAGATCCAAGGAACCAGCACGGGGTTCTCCAACGACAACTGTTGGGGATTTGCGAACAGTCAGGCCTACCGGGCCGACGTCACGGGCCTCGTCGCGGGCGATGGCGATTACGACATCGGTAATCTCGTCAAGCCAGGTGGGATCGACATCAATGGAGCGTCATTGCTGGTGTTTTTCGACGATGGCGACCCCACGAACGACCGTACCGTCACAATCTTCAACGGCAACGACTCGAACATCTCGAACCCGTTCGACGCCGACGGTTGGAACGGCACGCTCGATGACCTGCCGTTCGACGGCGGAGCGGCCACACTCGAGCTCCATGTCTCAGACGGCCAGACCTTCCCCGACGACGCGGTGGCGATCAACGGCGTCGAGCTCGTGCCGGGAGGTGCGGTGTTCCAAGGCGACACCGTGCCGGGCTTGCCCGGGCCGACCGGAAACGGCTCACTGTGGGACATTCGCAGCTTCGACGTCTCATCGTTCCTCTCACTGGGTGAGAACGACCTCCTCGTGACCACCGGAGTGGCTTCAGACTGTCTCTCGCTCGTCGTTGCCGTCGTAGCCGTGGAGTCCAACGGGCTGTCCATTGTTCCTGTGGTGTCCGAAGGCTTGGCTGGTACTGGGGCCCTGTTCCTCATCGAGTATCGCGATCGCGAGACAGGCCTCCCACTGGCCGGGCAGAAGCTCGAAATCGAAGTGATCGAAGGTCCCAACATCGGCCCGGTCGTTCAAGGGTGCATCGCGGGTTCCTTCATCGTCGAGTGCCGTACCGATGGAGATGGGCAAGCGTTGTGGTTGATCATCTCGGGTGCGGATGCGGCCGGGACCGATCGCATACGAGTGTTCGTCGACGGGGGCCCCACGTCGCTCCTCCAAATCGAGAACGGCCAATTGGACCTGGGTGAACCTCTGGCTTTCGCCGAACGCACCTGGTACGAGCCTGTGGATTACGTGGGAATGGGCGACTCGTACTCCTCTGGTGAGGGCGCCGAGGACTATTTCGCCAACACCGACCAGGACGACGTCAACGAGTGCCATCGTTCTCCGAACGCCTACTCATTCTGGGTGCAGACACCGGGGTATCCGCGTCCAAACGTGGTGTATGACTTCCTCCTGGGAAGCGACTTCCAGTTCGTCGCATGCAGTGGAGCACGCAGCTTCAACATCTACAACCAGGTCCGCGACGGGCTCCCCGCCCCGACGTCGCAATGGAACGAGGGCGACGTTCAGCTCGATCGCCTTTCGGTCGACGCTGCGACCACGATGGCGGTCTACACCATTGGGGGGAACGATGCCGGCTTCGGCCAGATCCTCGAGCAGTGCGCCACCAACGCATGCACGAGCGAAGACTTCATGCCCTTCGACGGCATACCATTCGACGATTGGGTCGAGCAGCGGATCGCCTCGGTCGCCCCACGTTTGGACGCCGTCCACGAGGACGTGAGAGCCGACATGCCCGAGGCCACCGTCTTCGTGCTCGGCTACCCAAACGTCTTTCCCGACACGCCCGAAGAGCAGAGTTGCTTCAAGCTGAACGCGCCGTTCGGGGGTGAGCAGGACTTCCTCCGCGACGCCGGCGCTCAGCTCGACGAGGTGGTCGGAGCCGCCGCGGGGCGCGCCGGATTCCACTACGTCTCGACGATCGATTGGTTCGACGACCACGAAGTCTGCGGGAACGGTGGGGAGTGGATCCGCGGTACGTCGATCTTCTTCAGGAGCCCTGAACAGTTCCACCCCAACGCCGTGGGGCAGTTCCAATACTGGAAGGCGCTCGAGAACTACATCGACGAGAAGCTCCGCACCGGTACGCCTCAGCTTCCCAACGGTCTCCCTGAGGCGCCGGGTGGCCCCTTCGCGCCGGCGGTCGCGCAGTCGTCGGCTGCCGTCGCAGCGGTAGTCGATCTCACGGAACTCGGTCCGCTGTCCGTCGATCCGGTGGCGGCGCGCCCGGAAGGCGCATGTCCCGGCATCGTGCTACCCGGCGAACAGGTTCGGTTGCGCGGCGATGGATTCACCGCGGACGCCGTGCTGAACGTGACCATCAAGGAGCAGGACGCCGTACTCCACGACTTGGGCACGGTCACAGCCGACGCAAGCGGGACCCTCGACGCGGTGGTCATCGTGCCAGCCGGCGTCGCCGAGACACTCACTCTCTTCCAGGTGCTCGGTGCAGATGCGGACGGTGGAGATCGTGCGCTCACGGTGCTCCGAGACGTCGTGAGCGACCCCGTCGTGTGTGAGGCGCCTCCCGCTCCCACCGTTGACGTCCTCAGTCCCGCCGACGGGGCCGTGTACGACGTGGGTGAAGAAGTGGTGGCCGCATACTCCTGCGAGCTCGACGGTCAGCCGGTGTCGTGCCTCGCCTCGGTCGCCGTGGGGGACCCGATTCCGACGGCTACACCCGGCACGTACGAATTCACCGTCGTCGGGACGACAGCCGATGCCGCCACCACCGCGGTCACCGTCACCTATGAGGTAGCCCAGCCGATCGTATCGACTGACCCGCTCGCCCCGTACTCGGTCTTCGGCTTCGACTACGTCGAAATCGGACGCAACGCGGTAATCGCGAGTGGCGGTGTCGGCGTCAACAGCGAGGCCACGGGTGAGGCAAATCTCGTTCTGGCGATTGGGGCAGCAGCGGCCGAGTCGACGCTGCTTCAGGGCGATTGGATCAGCATCGCGAAGGATGCCACTGCCCACGACATCGCGTTCAACTCCTTGACCAATGCCGGAGCGGTGCTGGGCACGTCGACGACCCCGCTCGAACTCCCGCTGGTGACGCTCGATCCCCCCGACGGGGGTGATCCGGGGACCGAGAACGTCGGCGTCGGTGCCGGGGAGGTGGCGACACTCGAGGCCGGGGCGTACGGCGAGGTCACCATCGGGAGCGAAGCCGTCGTCACCTTCACGGGCGGGGAGTACCACCTGGCCGGCCTGAGCGTGGATCAGTCGGTGCGTCTCGAATTCGCCGCCGACGCCAAGGTGACGGTTGCCGGCAAGATCCAGATAGACCAGTCGGTGTACATCGGACCGGATTCCGAGGCATCCGCTGCGGTGACGCTGTCGGTGCTGGGCGTCGACGGCGTGGACGATCTCGGCGATCTGATCCCTGCGGCTCAGTTCGATGGGGGTGCCGCCGTCGTTGCCGTCGTGGAAGCGTTCAACGGGACGATCAACCTGGATGCGGACGGCGTGGTCACCGGATCACTGAGGGCTGGACGGGTTGTGCTCGGAGCGAATGTGGAGGTGAGCCTGACGTCCGGTGGACCGTGAAATCACGTTCGGCCCACCGCACCGAGGTGCGGGGCCCGTCGCGACCGAGTGCCGGAAGTGACGGTGCATTCGAGTCTCGACGACCCCGAGCATCCGCACCGTGCGATGTTTCGGCCGCAGGTCGCCCACGCACGTGGGGGGGCACCTCGAGGCGCCCGCGATCGTGACACGACAGCCACTACGCCGGCCGCAGCCCGAGGCGCCACGAACCGGACATGGCACTAGATTCGCAGCGATGCGTCGAGTCACCATCGCTTCCGGCTCACAGCTGTCGGCGGACGCCGGAGCGGCGATTGCCGACGCCGGCGGCAATGCCGTGGACGCAGCCATTGCCGCCATGGTCACGGCCATGTGCACCGATCCCGGGGTCATCGCACCCGGGTCGGGGGGTTTCATCGTCGTCGCCGAACGGGGCAGCCACCCGATGGTGATCGACGCCTACGTCGAGATGCCGGGGAGGGGTGCACCCGCGGAGGCATGGGGCAGCGGCACACCCATCTTCATGAAGTACGGCGGAGCGACTCGCACCGTTGTTGGCTATGGCTCGGTGGCAACACCGGGGATGTTCGCCGGCCTCGACCTGGCGGCACAGCGCTTCGGCTCGATGCCGTGGGCCGAGCTCATGCAACCGGCGATCGAGGCCGTCGAGCGGGGTTTCCCGCTGTCGCAGGCGTCGGCCGACTACATCGCATACTCCCACGAGCTCGTCTTCGGTTGGGATCCTCCGTCGCGCTCGATCCTCCATCACGAGGATGGATCCCATCTCCGGCAGGGCGACCTCGTCGAGATCCCGCACCTCGCCGACACGCTGCGGGCCATCGCCGACGAGGGCGTGCGTGTGCTCCACGAAGGCGACGTCGGAGCCCAGATCGCAGCATCGGTAGCCGCAGAGGGTGGCTTGCTCACCCGACAGGACCTCGCCGCCTACCGCCCCATCGTTCGGGTTCCTGCTCACTTCGAACTGGGCGGCTGGGAGGTGTTCACCAACCCACCTCCCGCACTGGGCGGTGCTTCGACGGCGGCCATCGCCACCCTCGCCGCGGTGCGGGGCTTCAGTTCGTGGAGCGCCGAGGACATCCCCGTCCTCGTCCGTGCCCAACGTGCGGTGCTGGACTACAGGGCGGGGATACCGGCCGATCCCGATGTGGCAGAGCAGAAGGTCGCAGATCTGCTCGATGCGGCGCGAGCCGGCGATCTCAAGCGGCTCCAAGCCTCTCCGTCCACCACCCACACTTCGACGGTCGATACGGACGGCATTGCGTGTGCGATGACGGTGTCGGCGGGGTACTGCTCGGGAGCGCTACCTGAGGGTACGGGCTTCTATCTCAACAACTGTCTCGGCGAGCTCGAGCTCCATCCGGCCGGCTATCACGGACTCGAACCGGGCCAGCGGCTCGTGTCGAACATGGCGCCGACGGTTGCAGTCAACAACGGGGCGGCCCTCGCTCTCGGATCTCCGGGCGCCTCGCGTATCACCACGGCCGTCAGCAGCGTTCTGATCAACTTCCTCATCCATGGGATGTCGCTCAGCGACGCCGTCGACCACCCGAGACTGCACACCGAGGTGTTCGAAGGAACACCCACGATCGCATACGAGCCCGGTATACCTGTGGAGTCGATCGACGGGTTGGCGGTGCGACGGTTCCCGGATCTGTCGATGTATTTTGGCGGCGTGCAGGCGGCGATCACCGATGATGTCGCCGGCTTGTTCGCCGTAGCCGATCCGCGCCGCACGGGAGGCACTGCTCGGGGTGGGTGACCGCTCTCAGTAGGGCGGCCACGGTAGCGCCGGTCGATCGGCGGGTGGATCGGGGTGCACGGGCATCGCCGTGAAGCGTCGAGTGCGTGCCGTGATCTCGATACGCTCGGCGACGCCGAGCAGCGAGTCGATGCGGGCTCCGAGCCGGCCGCCGAGGGCGGCGGCCAGGTTCTCGGCCGCATCGACGCACTCGTCGGGCGCCCGCTCACCCGCAAACCCCCAGAGGACGGTGCGGAGCTTGTCTTCGGGGTGGAAGGTCAATCCGTGGTCGATCGCCACCAGGTCACCGGACACACTGCGCAGGATGTGCCCGAGTTTGCGGTCGGCATTGTTCGTCAGCAGGTCGAGGACGGCCACAGGCCACAGCGATCCGTCCCCGGCCCGGACCAGTGCCAGCGGGTCGAATCCCTCGTCCATCTCGACGAAACGCTGAACCGACCCGGGACCGTACATCCCCGTCCCCAAGACGGTTTCCGGCACGAGCCCAAAGCCGAGCGCCTCGTCGACCTCGTAGGTCAGTACCTCTCGCACCGCCAGGCTCTCCGGCGCAAAGTCCCAGAGCGGACGTTCGCCGGCCACGGGTTTGTACACGACCCGGTCGCCGGTTTCGGTGGTGCCGAGCAGGGTGGCATTCGATGCGCTGACGAAGCGCCCCTCCACCGACACGACGTGCGGGTTCCAGTCCGGCACGAGGATCAGGGTCGGTGGTCGCGGAGGTCGCCGTTGGTCGTTGGGCACACATGGCCGTCGGGGTCCATGGCGAGACCGCACTTGGGGCACAAGGGTCGTCCGCCCGCCACGGCAGCCTTCCCCAGCCTCGCCGCCGCATCCAGCTGGGCGGGTGTCAGCACGTGGAGCACCGGCACTCCCTCGTCGACCGGCGCCAGGGTGACGTGCACCACACCCTCGCCCTCGATGTACGCCAGCTCGATCTCGCCGATGCGGAAGGCGATCTCCTCGGGGTCGCTGATCGGGCCCGGATCGAGGTCCCGTCCCGCTCCCGTCAGACCGGCTTGGGCGAGCAGCGATGCGCTCTGCGCCGACAGCGCAGCCACCTGAGCCTTCTCCAGCAAGTACCACGATCGGCCGGTGGCGTCGTCCACCTCGAGGAGGAATGTCCGTCGCCCCGGGCTGCCGATGAAGCCGGGCACAAACCGATGGCTCGTGGAGCGGGTGCTCATGCGGCGTCCAGTGGGTCGAATTGTGAGTTGATCCTCGGCACAACAACGGCTCCGTCGGCGCCGAGCTCGATGATCGTCAAGCTGGTGGGCGCCACGTGCAGGCGATGGATGAGGTCGAGCGGCGTGCCGAGGTAGTGACAGAGGAGGCTGCGGATGACGTCGGCGTGGCTCACGACGACGATGGTTTCGTCCCCGTGGCGAGCGGCGAGGTCCTCCAGACCGGAAACGGAGCGCGCTTGCACCTCGGCCAGCGTCTCGCCATCGGGAAAGCGGAAGCGAGCGGCATGGCTCATCAACCTGCCCCATGCCTTCAGCCGGTGGAGATCCTTGAGCGAGCGGCCGGACCACGTGCCGTAGTCGGCTTCGATGAAGCGGCGATCGGTGATGGGTGTCATGTCGTGGGGCGTGGCCAGGATGCGGGCCGTCTCCCTGCAGCGACGGATTGGAGAGGAGTACACGGCGGCGACCTCGCCGTTGGCGAGCCGATCGGCGGCCACTCGTGCGTCGAGCCGGCCCTTGTCCGACAAGCTCACGCCGGGGAGCCGCCCGGTGAGTAGCCTGCCAGTCTCTCCGGTGACCCCGTGGCGGACGAGCAGTGCGCGCATCGAGCCAGCCTACCCGGGGCCCAAGACCAGCTCGCTGTAGGATCCCGGCATGGACGTGGCCACGTTTCTCAGGCTCACCGTCGACCCGCTTCGCCTCAATCTGTTGGGCCGGGCTGCCGAAGGCACGCTCGACATCGCCGAGGTTGCGGCAGCACACAACGTGCCGGAGCGAGTGGTGCTGATGGCACTCGGGAGACTGCGCACCGCCGGTCTCGTGACGGACGAATCGCGGCTCGACGTCCAGGCGCTGCGAGACGTAGCGTCCACACTGCCGCAAGCCCCACCCGCCGACGAGCAGCTGCTGGGAGAAGGGTGGTCGGAGGAGGAGGCGACGGTGCTGTCCCGCTTCTTCTCGGGGCAACGATTGACTTCGATCCCGAATGCTCACGCCAAGCGCCTGGTCGTGCTGGAGCGCTTGGCACAGGAGTTCGAGCCGGGTGTCCGCTACCGGGAGGCCGAGGTCAACTTCGCATTGCAGATGTTCCACCCCGACTACGCCGCACTGCGGCGATATCTCGTCGACGAGCGCTTCCTGACGCGAGCCGACGGGGTGTACTGGCGTACCGGAGGCCGCTACGAGCCGGCAACCGACAATCCGGCCGAGGATTCATCCGCCGAATCGTGACGCACCGTCGCCCGGCGATACCATCATCCGGCGTGGCCACGTCACCCGACTACTCGTTCGCTCTTCGACCCATCTGGCTCATCGGGCATCTCATCGCGCTCGGTGCGGTTGTCGGTTTCGTCATCCTCGGCTTCTGGCAGTTGTCTCGCCACGACGATCGTGCGCAGCTCGACGCGGCTCTGGAGGCGCGACTGACGATGGAGCCCGCCAGCCTCGACGCTTTGCAGCAAGAGGCCGGACAGGGGTCGTCGACGATCGAGTACCGCCCCGTTCGGGTTACGGGTACCTACCTGATCGACGAAGAGGTGATCCTGCAGGCCCGGTCGCTCGACGGTCGCTCCGGCCACGAAGTGCTGACGCCGCTGCTGCTCGACGATGGTGGGGCCGTCGTCGTCGATCGGGGCTGGGTGCCGATCGACGTGGTCGGCCCACCGGTGGTCGGTGCGGAGCCCCCCGCAAGCCGGGTCGAGGTGACCGGCTATGTCCGCTTGCCACAGCTCCGCCGCGGGCTCGGCCCGGTGGATCCCGCCGAGGGCGAGCTGGACCGCATCTCGCGGGTGGACATCGCCCGCCTGCAAGCCCAGATCGACACGCCGCTGCGTGAAGTCTGGATTCAGCTGTCGGCACAGGCACCGCCGCAGGTCGAGTTGCCCTTGGTTGTCGACCCACCGCAGCCTGGTGGAGGGCCTCCGCATCTCGCCTACGCCGTGCAATGGTTCGCCTTTGCCGGCATAGTCGTCGCCGCCTACCCGATCCTGTTGAGGCGCAACGCCCGCCGATCGCACGAGCCCGGGCAAGGTCGCTCCGGCGACCCCCGTTAGGGTGCGGAGAGGTCGTAAGCGAGGTCACATGACAGAGCGCATCTACTCGACGGACGCATACGCAAAACACATGAGCGCCACCGTTGTGGGCTCGGACACCGACGATGGACGACTGCTGCTGGACTCCACGGTGTTCTATCCGGGAGGGGGCGGTCAACCTCACGATGTCGGAGGGCTGTGGATTGGCGACGACAGGTTGGACGTGGTGCGGGTCACGGCCGACAGCGATGGGATTTGGCATTGGGTGGAGGGCCCTCTCCCTGCGGTGGGAACGCAGCTACGAGGGGAGCTCGATTGGGAGCGCCGCTATCGGTTGATGCAGACCCACACGGCGATGCACGCCCTCTGCGGCGTTGTGTGGGAGAAGTACCGCAGCCCGGTGACGGGCGGGAACATGAAACCGGGGGAGGGTCGTCTCGATTTCGAGCTTCCCCAATGGGATCCGGACGACAAGGCGCCGCTCGAGGAGGAGTTGAACCGGCAGATTGCCCGGTCGCTTCCCGTCGAGGTGTCGTTCCTGCCGCGAGAGGAGGCAGATAGCGACCCCAGTCTCATCCGCACGAAGGTCAATCTCCTGCCTCCCTCCCTCACGGAGGTGCGGGTGATCGACATCGTGGGTCTCGATCGCCAGGCGGACGGCGGAACGCACGTGCACTCCACACACGAGGTGGGTGCGGTGACCGTGGCCAAGGTCGAATCCAAGGGGAAGGGATTCCGGCGAATCCGGCTGACAATCAGCTGAGATCTTCCTCCGCCACCTCGACCATCACAGCGGCGAGCGGTTTGCGATCGAGATCGGGAACCGTTGCGTCTTCTGCCGGGTAGCCGACGGGGAACAGGATGAATGGCCGCTCGCTCTCCGGCCGACCGAGCAGGCGGGCGAGGAAGGCCATCGGGCTCGGTGTGTGCGTCAGCGTGGCAAGGCCGAGTTGGTGGAGAGCCGCGATGAAGAACCCGCAAGCGATGCCGACGCTCTCCTTCACGTAATAGTGATGACGCCGTGTCCCGTCGGGGTGGAATCCATACCGCTGCTCGAACACGATGACGAGCCACGGCGCCGTCTCCAAGAACGGCTTCCGCCAGTCCGTTCCGAGAGGGGCGAGTGCCTCCCTCCACTCGGTGGGGAGCCGGCCACCCTCGTAGTTCTCTCGCTCCTCCTTCTCGGCGGCAATCCTGATCTGTCTCTTGACGGCCGGGTCGCCCACCAACACGAAGGTCCAGGGCTGCATGTGGGCGCCGGAGGGCGCCGTCGAGGCCGTGCGAATGGCCGTCTCCATGACGGCGCGGGGTACGGGGCGGTCGGAGAAGGAGCGCACGCTGCGGCGGCTGTCCATGTGGTGAAACAATGCATGGGCACGCTCCAGCATCTCCGCCTCGGGCGCAGGAGCAGGCCCGGAGTAGGGCACGTGCGGGTACTCGGTCATGCCGGCGGATCGTAGTGGCGGAGCGGGACGGCGTGACTGTCGCCTCGGTGACATTGCGCCAACGACGACCCCCGCCAGAGTCGTTGTACGGACACATGAACAACAACCGCACCGCCAGCACATATGGATCGCGCCGCCGTCTTCGCCTGCTCGCGCTGGGTGCAGCGGCCGGCATCGTGCTGGCGGCATGCGGCGGAGCGGCCGGTTCCGGGGTCGAGGCAACGGGCGCCGACACGCCCACCACGTCGGCGCAAGCCGCTCCGACGACGGTTTCCGACCCTGCACCGTCCATCGAGTTTGCCCTCTTCGACGGTGGCACCGCATCCTTCGCCGACTACGCCGGCCGGCCGCTCGTGGTGAACTTCTGGGCATCGTGGTGTCCCTCGTGCGTCGCCGAGATGTCGGCGGCGTTTCGGCCCGTCCAGGAATCGGTAGGCGAGGAGGTCACGTTTCTCGGGATGAACATCCAGGACCAACGGGAGCTGGCCCTCGACCTGCTCGACGAGACGGGTGTGCAATGGATCAGTGCCGAAGATCCCAACGGCGAGCTGTACACCGAGCTCGGTGGTCTCGGAATGCCGTTCACCGTCCTGATCGACCCGAGTGGCGGCATCGTCGACAGCCACAACGGTCCGCTGTCGGAGTCGCAGCTACGCGAGAAGCTCGCTGAGCACTTCGGCATATGAGCGCCGCGCTCGCCCTCGCTTTCGCCGCCGGGATGGTGGCCACCGTCAACCCCTGTGGCTTCGCCATGCTTCCCGCATACCTCTCCTACTTCATGGGCATCTCTGGCGACGACGCATCGCCTGCCGCGGCGTTGCGGACGGCTTTCAAGGTCGGGGCCACCGTGTCACTCGGATTCATCCTGGTGTTCGGCGTTGCCGGATACGCCATCACTCGCGGCTT
Source organism: Acidimicrobiia bacterium (assembly GCA_965216945.1). GTDB lineage: Bacteria > Actinomycetota > Acidimicrobiia > Spongiisociales > UBA5794 > DATHZQ01. The sequence continues at coordinate 3,739,617 of CBDCGU010000003.1, forward strand.
CCGCTCGCTCACGACGTGGATCCCGTGGTTGGCGCTCGGCGTGGGGATCGTCGTGATCGTGCTCGGTGTGGCGATGCTCCGTGGATTCGAGTTGACGCTGTCGCTTCCCAAGGCGAAGCGGGGTGCGCGTGACCGGGGGATGCGCAGCGTCTTCAGTTTCGGTGTCTCTTATGCGATCGCCTCGCTGTCGTGCACGCTGCCGGTGTTCCTCTCCGTCGTCACCACGCAGCTGGCGTCGCGCAGCCTCGCGGAGGGCATCCTGATCTTCCTCGTCTACGGCGTCGGCATGTCGGCAGTGTTGATCGGGGTCACCGTGGTGCTCGCTCTCGGGAAGCAGTCAGTGGTCACCCGGATGCGTCGGTCGGCGGGCTACGTCAACCGACTCAGCAGTGTGATTCTCATCGCCGCCGGGGTGTTCATCGTCTGGTTCTGGACGACGGAGATTCGGAGTGGAGCCACGGCACTGGGCTCATCTCCAGCCTTCCGGTTCGTCGAGAACGCATCGCAGACGGTCCTCAATTTCGTGGCCGACAACACGCCGGCGGTCGGCGCCGGCCTCGCCCTGCTGCTCGTCGCGGCCGGTGCGGTGGTGTGGCGCGCTCGCAACGACGACACTGGCAGCGATGCCGAAGAGAAGAGAGTCGAGGTCGGTGCGAGCGACCGCCGGGCCTGAGCATTCCACTCCGAGTGGTCAACGGCAAGCACTCGCCGGGGTCGCGTTCAGCCAGTTGCTCGTTCTCACCCTGTGGTTCTCGGCATCTGCCGTCACCCCCCAACTGGAGAGTCAATGGGGGCTCACCTCGGGCGAGGCGGCAGGCCTCACGCTGGCCGTGCAGGTCGGATTTGTGGTCGGTGCGCTTGCTTCCGCAGCCTTCGGGCTGGCCGACATCGTTCCCGCCAGGCGGCTCTTCCTGGTCACGGCCGTCGGGGGTGCCACCGTCAACGCGGGCGTTGCCGCGCTCGATGGGCAGGGCTTTGCCATCGCCCTTGCCTTGCGGTTTCTCACGGGTGTCGCCCTCGCCGGTGTCTATCCGAGCGGGCTCAAGGTCATGGCCGGCTGGTTCCGGCGCGGGAGGGGAATGGCTCTCGGGGTCCTCGTGGGAGCTTTGACGGTGGGCAGCGCCGGTCCCCACCTCATCCGCGGGCTGGGCTTCGACTGGCAAGGTGTCATCGTCGGAGCTTCGGGTCTCGCATTGCTGGGGGCAGTGATCATGCAGCTCACCGTCCGTGACGGACCATACGAGGTGCCACCGTCGCGGTTCTCCTGGGGCCATGTCGGCAAGGTCGTACGCAACCGTGGCGTACGGCTGTCCACGTACGGCTACCTCGGACACATGTGGGAGTTGTACGCCATGTGGACATGGGCCGCTTCCTTCCTCGCTGCATCGGCTGTCGCCACGGGGTTGGACGACGGTTGGGTGCCGGTGGCGACCTTCTTCGTCATTGCCAGCGGCGGAGTGGGGGCGTGGCTGGCCGGTGTGCTGGCGGATAGGTTCGGCCGTACTTTGGTGGCAGGGGCCGCGATGACCATCTCGGGTTCCATCGCCCTGCTCAGCCCCGTGCTCTTCGGAGCCGCTCCGGTCGTCCTCGTCATCGCGTTCCTCCTCTGGGGAGCCACGATCGTTGCGGACTCGGCGCAGTTCTCGGCGATGGTCACCGAGACGGCGGACGACGCCACCCGCGGTACAGCGCTGACGCTGCAGGTTGCACTGGGGTTCCTGCTCACGCTCGTCACGATCCGCGGCGTCCCCCTGATCGCCGACGCTGCGGGATGGCGATGGGCGTTCCCATGGCTGGCGTTGGGTCCGGCCCTCGGCGTGGTCGCCATGGTCCGCCTCCGCCGTTCACCGGTCGCCGCTCGACTCGCCGGCGGACTGGGCTGAGCGGAGACGGGCTACATTCGTCCCGTGGTCCATGGCGTCATCTTCGATCTCGATGGAACGCTCGGCGACACGCTGCCCGTGTGCTTCGCAGCTTTCCGTCGGGTCTTCGAGCACTATCTGGGTGAGCAGTACTCGGATGCCGAGATCCGAGCGATGTTTGGCCCAACAGAAGAGGGCATTCTGGCTGCCCGTATCCCCGTCGCCGCATCGGAGAGTCTCGATCGCTACCTCGCCGCCTACCGGGACGCCCATCACCTCGCCGCCGAGCCCTTTCCGGGCGTGCGGGGATTGCTCGACGAGTTGGAGCGGCGCGGGATTCCCAGCGCCGTCGTCACCGGCAAGGGACCGCACAGTGCCCGACTCTCGCTCGAAGCATGGAACCTGGGCGACCGCTTCACGCATGTGGCAGCGGGCGGACCGAACGGCAACATCAAGGACCGCAACATGGCGCAGGTGGTCACCGACTGGCACGCCGATCCGGCGATGGTCGTGTCGGTCGGTGATGCCCCAAGCGACGTCATTGCTGCACGAAGTAACGGGATCGTCGCCGTGGGAGCAGCGTGGGCGTCGACGGCCGAGCCGGACCGCCTCGGGCCGCTCGAGCCTGATGCGATGTTCGACAGCGTCGGAGCATTCTCCGACTGGCTTCTCGATCGTTGGTCCGGCGCAGCAGACTGACCGACACGCCGCGGCGGGATGCCGCGCTGGTCCGTGATGTGCTCAGCCCCAGATGCGTCCGTCGGGCCAGAACGTGTCGAAGTCGCTGGGGAACGCGGTGAACCCGGGCAGCAGGTCCAGAACCTCGCCGGCCAGCGGACCGTCGGTTGCGAGGCCGAGTCGCGGATCCCACGTCGAACCGGTCTCGACATCCTGGATCGTGTCACCGTCACGGATCAGCGTGATGACCTGGTCGTCGAGCTTGCGCGAGAACACTCGCCAGAAATCGGGATCGGCGGGGTCGACGAGCACCGCGATCTCAGCTCCGGCCACGATGTCATTCGCCACCGCACCCTCCTGGAGCAGGGGGATCGGGTAGCCGGCAGCGTCGGATGCGAAGTCGACCACCACGACCATGTCCTGCAGATCGAAGCCACCCTGGCCGGCGACCGTATTGAGCGCCAGGGTATCGGGATGGGAAGTCCGCCAGGCCCCCCAAGTCGTGAGCGAAGACGGAAGCAGTTCCACGGTTTTGCCCTTGCGGGGTCCGGCGATGGCCTCGCCGAGGGGCTGGCTCCACACGCTGCCGGTATCGTGATCCCACCACGTCATGGCGTTGCCCCACAGCGCACCATGCACTCCGAACACGACCTCCTGCCCGTCGACCTCTCGGCGATGGACCATCGCCGTCGCACACAGCGGTCACCAGGTGACGAGCACTGGGATACCGGCGAGGGAATCGACCACCATCTCCCGGCGGTTGAGCACACTCACCGGGTACGCCTTTGCCTCGTCACCGAGTGCCAACCCGATGACCAGGGTGTCGGCTGCCCAGCGGGACTCTCTCGCCGGCACGAACGTGGGTTCGTAGATGGGCACGATGGCGTCACGGGGCAGGATCTGGCGGAATCCCTCGGGCAACGGCTCGCCGGCCGTCACCGGGTTGTAGACCTCCCTCGGGTCGGCCAGCGCACCCAAGGATTCGGTCGCATCCGGTCGGTTGTCCCGGCCGGTCGTGAGGAGGGCGAAGAAGGCGAAGAGCAGCCCGATCACGAGCGCGGGCGCCACGAAGCGCCCCAGAGACCTCAGTTCGCGGCTGAAAGGACCTACCGGCATACGGAGACCAACGTACCCGTTCACGGATCCGTTCACCGGATGGTCGTCGCCGGGACAATTACCGGGAAGAGGGGTGGGCATTCGGAGGTTCTGATAGCCGAAGGGAGTACCGAGCTCTTGGACACGGCCGAACAACAGCACTTCGCATGGTTGGCTCGCTCATTCGGGCGCACCGACTATCTCCCCCTGACCCTGGGGGATCTCGAGGCGCTTGCGGCTGCGGGGGAGTATGTCGAGAAGTACCCCGGAACCCACCTCTTCAGAGAGGGAACGCCGGCGACTGCGGCGTTCGTCATTCAGAAGGGCAACGTCGAGCTGTACCGCACGCGTGCCGAAGGGCGACGGGTGGTCGGTCACGTGAAGTCGGGTGGTGTCATCGGCGATATCGCCATGTTCCAGGACGACGCCTACATCTCCTCGGCGCGCGCCATGGGACCAGTCAAAGCCTTTCGGCTGGAGCGATCCAAGCTGCTGCCGGTGCTGCTCGAGCATCCACGCATCGCCATGCGCTGGCTCGTCGCGGGACTGAGCCAGCTCGAGTCGACCCAGCGCCGTGTCATCCGTCTGATGCACCGCACCGTCAAGGAACAGGTAGCCGAGCTTCTCCTCGACGAGGCCGATGCGTACGGTGAGGTGCACCTCTCGCAGAGCTCGCTGGCCACCCTTCTCGGGGCCAGCCGCCAATCCGTCAACGAAGCCTTGGCGGAGCTTCGCAAGGAAGGCTTGGCCGAAACCGGCTACCGGATGGTTCGGGTCACCGATCGCGTCGGCCTGTGCAAGCTCGTCGGCTCACCCGCAGAGGTCTGCAGCAGCTGAACCCGCGGGGCGTCGATCGACTCGGCCCTGTCCGCCCTCACGGTCCGCCTGGCAGGATGGTCTTCCGAGTGAGCACCGACCCGATCAGCCAGCCGCCAATCCCGCCTGCGATCGAGAACACAACCGCCTCGAGCGCGGCGCCACCGGTTGGCAGCAGCGACGGGCCCGTCAGCCAGCCGGCCGCCGCCGTCGCCGCGGTGGCGGCAAGCGCCACGGCCGTCCCCAATCCGGCAGCGCCGGCGAGCGTCGTCGGCGTTGCCGCCTGCCGAGCCTCCAGCGCTCCGAACACAGGTGCTGTGCCGGCCACCAGGAGCGGGGCCAGATGGAACGTCGACGCCGGGCGTAGCGCGGCGACGATCAGCCACAGCACGGCAAAGCCAAGGCTGTAGCCGAGGCTGCGCAGGAGGGGTGAGGTTCGGGTGAGGGATTGGCGCATTCGATCGGCAACACTGGCCAAGGCGAAGGCCTCCCGGATGGGCGGGAATCCGACACGTCGAGGGCCGGCGCCCGAAGGTCATTGGAGCCAGGGTTCGTTGCTTCTAGCATTTTCGGCACTGTGACGAAAGCCATCCGACGCTGTGCGTGGTGCGGCGTGGCCTTCGAGCCACGATCCGGGCCGGGCCGGCCGCAGATCTACTGCAGGCGCAGCCACCGGCAGCGCCACTACGAGGCGCGGACGCTCGCCGAGCGTCACGGACTCGGCGCCGGTCAGGCCCTCATCGAGCGTGACAAGCTGGCCCGGCTGAACGATCGACTCTACGTTCTCGAGTCGGCGTGTGACGACGTTCGTGCCGATCTCGAAGAGGCCCATGACCTGGATGCGTACCGCAACGCGGTCGTCCACTTGATGGAAGCGGCTTTGCCGTTGCGCACCGCCTATCTCGAACCGAAGGCCATCGGCGAAGAGACGTAGGTGTCTTCCGGCCCTTCGAGGCGAGTGCCGTCTACTCCCCGGCGAGGTATCTCCGGATCAGGGTGTTCGTCGAGCTGTCATGGTCGAGGCGATCGGGTTCGGATCCGATTTCGCCGGCGATGCGGCGGGCGAGGACCTTACCGAGCTCCACCCCCCACTGGTCGAAGGAGTTGATACCCCAGATCACACCCTGAACGAACACCTTGTGCTCGTACAGCGCCACGAGCTGGCCCAACACCGCCGGAGTCAGCGCCGCCGCAAGCAAGGTCGACGTCGGTCGGTTGCCTTCGAACGTCTTGTGGGGGACGAGATCGTGGTCGACACCTTCGGCGTCGACCTCGGCGGCCGTCTTGCCGAATGCAAGCGCCTCGGTCTGGGCGAACAGGTTGGCCATCAGCTGGTCGTGGTGTCCACCCGGGTCGGCCACGGGTTGGATGAAACCGATGAAGTCCGCCGGTATCAGCGTCGTACCTTGGTGGATCAGCTGGTAGAAGGCGTGTTGACCGTTGGTGCCCGGTTCCCCCCACACGATGGGTCCCGTGTCCATCGTCACCTCGTGGCCGTCGCGCCGGTGCGACTTGCCGTTCGACTCCATATCCAGTTGTTGCAGATAGGCGGGGAACCTCGAGAGGTTCTCGCTGTAGGGCAGCACTGCGTGAGTCTGTGCTCCGAAGCAATTGCGATACCAGACACCGAGCAGGCCCATCAGCACCGGTACGTTCCTGTCGAGTGGGGCGGTGCGGAAATGTTCGTCGACCAGGTGGAATCCGGCGAGCATGTCAGAGAACGCTTCGGGCCCGATGGCGATCATCAGGCTGAGTCCGATGGCAGACGTCATGGAGTAGCGCCCCCCGACCCAGTCCCAGAACTCGAACATGTTGGCGGTGTCGATGCCGAAGGCGGCAACGTCTGCAGCGTTGGTCGACACTGCCACGAAGTGTCTGGCGACGGCCTCGTCACCCAGCGCATCGACGATCCATGCTCGGGCGTTGCGAGCGTTTGTCAACGTCTCGATCGTGGTGAATGTCTTGGAGGCGACGACGAACAGCGTCGTTGCCGGGTCGGCCGACTCCAGCACCACGTCGAGATCGGCGCCGTCCACATTCGAGACGAAGCGGCTGGTCAGCTCGGGATGGGTGTAGTGGCTCAGCGCCCTGGTCGCCATCGCCGGGCCGAGATCGGATCCGCCGATGCCGATGTTGACGACCGTCCGAATCCGCTCGCCGGTTGCACCGGTCCAGTCGCCCGATCGGATGCGAGCCGCGAAGACGCCCATACGGTCGAGCACCTGGTGAACGTCGGTGACGACGTTGCGCCCATCCACGATGACCGAGGCGTCGCGAGGAGCCCGCAAGGCCACATGCAGCACCGCACGATCCTCGGTCGTGTTGATGTGCTCGCCTGCAAACATTGCATCGATGTGGGAGCGCAGCTCGGCGCGGTGCGCCACCGAGATGAGACGATCGATCGTTCCTTGCGTTGCACGATGCTTCGAGTAATCGAAGTAGATGTCGCCCACCGTGACCGCCATGCGCTCACCCCGATCGGGGTCTTCGGCGAAGAACTGACGTAGGTGGCGGCGGGCGATCTCGTCGTGATGGGCACGCAACTCGTACCACTCGGCGGACTCGGTGATCGGCGCCGTCACGCGACCCTCCCTTCTCAGGCGATGCGAGCACAACCCTAGGAGGGTGGCTGTGAATGGTGAAGCGCACCGAACGCAAGGAACGATCCGGCCAACGATCGTAAGGAGAGCCACCACGTCAATCGTGCCGTCGGATCGGCCGGCGCCGGCGGACCGTAGACTTCGCACGCAGTCGACGGACACCAGAGGGGGGATCGCCGTGCCGGCATCGTCGTCTTCAGATCGTGTGCGGCTGGACGTTGCATGTCCGGCCTGCCGCCATGCGGGCATGGACGCATTCCACTTCGAGCCATCGGTGCCTGCCAACAGCAACGTGCTGCTCACCGATGCCGGCTCCGCCAGAGCCTTTCCCACCGGCTCCATTCGTCTCGGCCACTGCGCGCAATGTGGCTTCATATCCAACGTCGAGTTCGACGATGGGCTGGCCGAGTACAGCCAGCGTTACGAAGAGACGCAGGGCTTCTCGGCCCGGTTTCTCGAGTTTGCCAAGGCGCTGGCTGCTGGATGGGTGGAGCGATACGACCTCGCCGGCAAGCGAGTGCTCGAGATCGGATGTGGCAAAGGGGAATTCCTGGTGCTGATGGCCGAGGCGGGTATCGGAGCCGGCATCGGCATCGATCCCGGCGTGAAGCCAGACCGCATCGACACCGCCGCGGCCGACCGGTTGACGTGGCTGCCGCGCCGGTTCACGCCCGAGGACGGCGATCTCGTCGGGGACGCGATCGTGTGCCGCCACACGCTCGAGCACATCCCGGACGTCTATGACTTCCTCTCCGGCATCCGCCGTGCGATCGGCAGTCGCACCAACACCGTGATGCTCTTCGAACTACCCGACACTCAACGGATCCTGGACGAGGTCGCCTTCTGGGACGTCTACTACGAGCACTGCGCCTATTTCACCCAGGGCTCCGTCGCCAGGCTGTTCGAGCGATGCGGGTTCGAGGTGCGGGATCTGCGGCTGGAGTACGACGGTCAATACCTCATCGTCGAGGCCCTCCCTGTAGCGGATGGCGCAGAACCGACTCCGTGGGGAGTCGACGACCGGGGTGCGATCGAATCCGGCATCGACCATTTCGTGGCCGGCTATGAAGCGATGACCGCTATGTGGTCGGACCGGTTGGCCGCGCTCACAGCCGAAGGCAAGACCTCGGTGGTGTGGGGCGCCAACTCGAAAGCGGTTGCATTCCTCGCGGCGACGGGGGACCACGTCGCTGCAGCCGTCGACATCAACCCGCACAAGCAGGGCACGTTCATCGCCGGCTCAGGACACGAGATCGTCTCACCCGCCCACCTCGCCGAGTTGCAGCCGGACCTCGTGGTGGCGATGAACCCGATCTACCTGGCCGAGATCCAGGCGGATCTCGATCGCCACGGAGTCGATGCGGAGCTCGTCGGGCTCTGAGGCGCACGACGGTGGGCTCGGCGTGGTCAATCCTCCCGAACGAAACCGGTGATCACGGCCACGACACTCGTCGGGAACGTGGCGACGGTGTTGTTGTACTTCTCCCTGGCCAGTGCATACGCCGCACCCCGCTCCTCGGAAGGGGAGCGCTCGGCGGCCGTCCTGGCTTTTCGCATCTGACCCTGGAGACGGCGCAACCGGTCGTACCCGAAGACGAGAGCGAGCGCCACCAAGACGAACAGTACGATGACCGCGTAGGTGACCACGGGCGCATCGTATCCGATCCGTACACTGGCCCGGCGTGAACGTATCACCGCACGACGATCCCGAACACCGCCGCCTGGCTGCCGCCGACGCGGGTGCGGTCGACTGGCGGCTGTGGGGTCCCTATCTCGCAGAGCGCGCATGGGGCACGGTGCGCGAGGACTACAGCGACGATGGCGATGCCTGGCGCTTCTTTCCCCACGACCACGCCCGCAGCCGCGCCTATAGGTGGGGTGAGGACGGTCTCGCCGGCATATCGGACCGTGAGCAGTTCCTCTGCTTCGCCGTTGCGTTGTGGAACGGCAACGACCCGATCCTCAAGGAGCGTCTGTTCGGGCTGTCCGGGCCGGAGGGCAATCATGCCGAGGACGTGAAGGAGGAGTACTGGTACCTCGACTCCACACCGACACACTCATTCATGCGGATGCGCTACGCCTACGCACAGGCGGGGTATCCCTACGCCCGGCTCGTGGCCGGCGGGTACGAGGCCAAGTTCACGGAGCCCGAGTTCGAGCTGCTCGACACCGCGGCCTTTGCGGATGGGAACTACTTCGACATCGACGTCTCGTACGCAAAGGCGGGTGAACGGGACATCCTGATTCGTATCGAGATCACGAACCGCGGTGCTGAGAGCGCATCACTCACCGCGCTCCCCACGCTGTGGTTCCGCAACACCTGGGGTTGGGGCTATCCGGCAGGACCGATGGGCGACGTACTGACGAAACCGGCGATGTGGCGGGGCGAGGGCGAAGCGGCCGTACGCGCAACGCACCCGGTCATCGGGGAGTACGTGCTCGCCGCTGCGGCGCCGGATGAGGTCATCTTCACCGGCAACGACACCAACACGGCGTTGCTGTTCGGCGTGCCGGGACCCGACCACACCAAGGACGCGTTCCACCGCTACGTCGTCGACCGCGACGAGTCCGCCATCAACCCCGACGCCACCGGGACGAAGGCTGCCACGGTGCACCGGTTGGACGTTGCGCCGGGAGCTACGACGTCATTGCGCCTTCGACTCTCTCACGGGGACCGTGCCGCACCCTTCGGCGACTTTGCGCGGATCTTTGCCGAGCGAGAGATCGAGGCCGACGAGTTCTTCGCCGCGATCCAGGATCCGGGACTCACTCCTACCGAGGCCACCGTACAGCGGCAAGCGCTCGCCGGGATGATGTGGACGAAGCAGCTCTACTACTTCGACGTCGCCCAGTGGCTCCACGGCGATCCGCAAGGCTGGCACGCACCACTGGCGGCGGAGCGGGTTCGCAACACGAGCTGGGCACACCTCAACAACTTCGATGTCCTCTCGATGCCCGATGTGTGGGAATACCCGTGGTACGCCGCCTGGGACACTGCATTCCATGCCATCCCGCTTGCGATGATCGACACGGCCTTCGCCAAGGAGCAGCTCCGGCTGATGACCCGGGAGTGGTACATGCACCCCAACGGTCAGCTTCCTGCCTATGAGTGGCACTTCGGCGACGTCAATCCCCCGGTGCACGCCTGGGCTGCCTGGCACGTATATCAGATCGATGCCGAGCAAACGGGTGAGCGGGACACCGAGTTTCTCGAGGGCATCTTCCACAAGCTGCTCCTCAACTTCACCTGGTGGGTCAACCGCAAGGACCACGACGGCAACAACGTGTTTCAGGGCGGATTCCTCGGGCTCGACAACGTCAGCGTGTTCAACCGCAGCGAGGCGATCCCCACCGGCGGGCATCTCGACCAATCGGACGGCACGGCATGGATGGCGTTCTACACCCTCGAGATGCTGAAGATCGCACTGGAGTTGGCTCAAACCACGCCGGTGTACCAGGACCTGGCCACGAAGTTCCTGGAGCACTTCCTGGCGATCGCTGCCGCGCTGAATGGCGACTTCGGTGGTCCGGGTCTGTGGAACGAGGAGGACGGGTTCTTCTACGACGCGTTGCACCTGCCCGATGGGGAGAAACAGCAACTGCGGGTCCGCTCGATGGTTGGTCTGGTGCCCCTGCTGGCGGTCGAGGCGATCGACGCTGCCCAGATCGAGCACCTGCACGACTTCACACGTCGCATGTGGTGGTTCGTGTCGCACCGGCCTCACCTGGCCGGTGCGATGGCGCCCCTGGATGCGCCGGGTTCCTCACGCCGGCTGCTGTTCTCGGTGCTGAGCCGGGAGCGGTTGACACGGGTCTTGACCCGGTTGCTCGACGAGGCGGAGTTCCTCTCGCCACACGGTATCCGGTCGTTGTCGAAGATCCATGGACAGCAGCCGTACGTGTTCGATCGGGGCGGGGTGACGGCCACGATCCAATACGAGCCGGGCGAGTCGCAGTCGGCCCTCTTCGGCGGCAACTCCAACTGGCGGGGTCCCGTGTGGATGCCGCTCAACTTTCTCATCATCGAGGCGCTGCGCGAATACGCCAGGTACTACGACGGCGCGCTCACCATCGAGTATCCGACGGGCTCAGGAGAACAGTGGTCGCTCGATCGGGTGGCAGATGCGTTGGCGGACCGCCTCGTGTCCCTGTTCCTGCCCGGCGACGACGGCGTGCCTCCGGCGCAGGGGCATCGGCGAGGCAAGGTGCCCGATCCTGCGTGGCACGAAATGCCCCTCTTCTACGAGTATTTCCACGGCGACACCGGCAGCGGTTTGGGAGCGTCCCACCAAACCGGATGGACGGCTCTTGTTGCTGTGCTCCTGCAGCGACGTGCCCGGAGGCGCGCGTGACCACCGTCGAGGTCAGACGCTTCACCACCGCTCTGTACGCACAGGTTGCGGAGCTCGAAGGCGTCGCGGTCGACAGGCTGCGCACCCGTGACGACAGGCGTGGGGAGCCGGTTCGGCGATGGGTGGCTGCCACCGGCGACGAGATCGTGGGGGCCGTGACGGCATGGGACCGGCCGGACGACCGCACATTCCTCCAGTTCGCCGGGGATCGGGCAACGGTGGCGCCACTGGCGTCCGAGGTGCAGGTCTCCATCCGTCGACCGGTGCATGTCATGGTCGACGAGTCGGACACGGGATTGCTGGATGCTGCCGAGGCATCCGGATTCGTCACCGAGGTCGCCGCCGAGCGGTTTCGGGTTGGGTTCGCCGGCGTCTTGCGGAGACTACGGCGTTCGTGGGAGCCGGGCTGGCTCCAGATCGCATCTGCAGCCGACGTCGATGAGGCGCAGTTGTTCGATCTCGACAACGTCCTCAGGCGTGACGTTCCGGGGAGCGATGGCTGGCGGGGCGATCGAGATTGGTTTCACGATGAGCTGGCGGAGTCGCCGCCTTTCGACCGGGATGCATACCTGGTCGCCGTCGATCGTCGGACGGGGGAGTTCGCAGGCCTCGTGCGAGTGTGGCGGAACCCGACGGGTCCTCGCTTTGGTCTCGTCGGTGTGCTCCCGTCCTATCGTCACACCCCGATTGCCGCCACGCTGATCAGGCGGGCGTTGCTTGCCGCTTCGCGGTGGGGATACGACAGCTTCGTCACGGAGACGAGCCTGTCGAACGCCGTCATCTACCCGCGGCTGCGATCGGTGCAAGCGGAATCGCTCGGACGGTTTCGCCAGATGGTGCTGAGATGAAACGCACCGGACTACCAGGCGCCGCCGCCCCCACCGCCGCCGCCGCCCCCACCGCCGCCGGAGAAGCCCCCGCCACCGCCGCTCGACGACGGTGGCGAGAAGGCGCCCGACAGCGCGCTGCCGATGCCGCTGATGGCATTGGAGCTATGGCCGCTGGTGTAGCCGTGATTCCCGTACCAGTAGATCGAGGACCGTTGCTCGAGCTCCGGTGGAGCGGCGAGGCGTGCCGCGGTCAAGACCTCCTCGGCCACGCCGAGCGAGATGGCATACACGAGGTATTCCTCCCACAGTGCCAGCGACAGCGCGGGCTGCTCGTCGAACCGGCCGAAATCCTCGAGATAGCGCTGGAACGCCTTCCACCGGGCGTTGACCAGGGCTCCGGCTCTGGTACGACGCACCCAGGCCTTGCGCACGCTGCCGAGCGCAAGCGCAACGAGCCCGCCGGCGATGGCGGCGACCGCAATGCCGAAACGCAACAGATCTCGATTGACGGCGGTGAGGGCCCCGAGGAGCGGAGTGATGATGAACCAACCGAGGGCCGCCACGGCGACAACGATGCCCAGCACGTACCAGGGATAGTTGCGACCGGTCTCGTCGAGCAGGTCATGGGAGGTCATGTAGCGGGAGGCTGCGTCCTGGTACGCCGTGTAGCTCTTGTGGTTGGCCGAAGCATCATCCCGGATCTTGCTGCGCAGCTCGCTGAGCGGCACGGGCCCTTCCTCGAGGATCCGCTGCATGACCGTGATGACGGGCCGCTCCCACGCCCGTACGCTCCGGCCCGAGTCGGCAATGTCGATCTCGAGATCGGAGATCGTCTCCTCCTTGAGCCCGAGCCACGTGCTCTTCTCCGCCGCCACGGGGCGGGCCGTGAACACGCCGCGTCTAATCAGATCGAAGAGGGTCGCGGTGAAGCCGGCCTCGTCCGGCGGGCCCTGGCTGCGCAGCGCATTCACGATGGCCGGGGCGTCGTCGGTCGGCGGGGCGTGCTCGTACTGCAGGTCGTAGTCGATGCGCGGCTCCCGCCCGTACCGTCGGTATCCGTACAGGAGCGCCACCGGGACCAGCGTCGCCAGACCCGCCAGAACCAGCAACGACACTCGGTTGGCTCGGCGCTCCTCGTTGGCGCGGTTGGCGAGCGCCGTCTCCTCCATCAAGATGCGCTCGAGTCCCGGCCCCGAGACCGCTTTGGCTCCCTCGGTGCTCGTGAGCACATCCGGGGGGAGCAACACCCGCATCTCCACGAACTGGTGATCGGGAATGCCCGTCGCCACCAGAGCGGGGCTTCGCCCGTCGGCGCCGAGCGTTGTCTCCCCATCGACTCCGGCGGGATGGCCGAAGATGCGCACCTCGTCGCCGTCGGCGACTCCCGGGTAGCTCAGGGTGGCGGTGAGCCGATCGAGCCCGGTAGCCCACTCGCCGCCCCACACCTGGAAGTTCACGTCGACGATGTCCTCATACACCACCGTCACGCCGGTCATCCGATAGCGCAGCGTGAACGTACGCTGCTCGTCGAATGCGGCGTAATGCCAGACGACGCGCATGACGGTGCCGCGGTCTTCGAATCCGTACGTGGCGGCAGTGTCGGTCAGGCCGAGAACCGTCGACGCCCCGGGGGTGTAGCGCTGCCCGGCTTCCTCGACGGTGACGTCCACCACCTCCTCGCCCCGTCGCATGGGGATGTCGCGGAAGGCGCCGGTGAACTGACCATCGAATGCGAACGTGATGTGCTCGGTGACGGCCAAGGAGCCATCGGGGAGCAGCTCGATCGCGACCGTAGCCTCCGGAAGCGTGAACGACTTTGCGAACGCAGGGGCAGCAGGCGCCAGCGCCAGGAGCAGAGCACCCGCAACCGCCAGAAAGCGTCTCAGAAGTCGACCTTCGGCACGCTGCGGCCCTCATCCTCGACCTCGAAGAAGGTGCCGACGTCGAAACCACCCAGCTTGGCAACGATGTTCGTGGGGATGGTCTCCACGGCGTTGTTGTACGTCAATGTCGAGTCGTTGTAGATCTGCCGGGCGACGGCGATGTCGCCCTCGATTTCGTCGAGCTGCGTCTGCAAGGTACGGAAGTTCTCCGAAGCCTTGAGATCCGGATACGCCTCGGCCAGAGCGAAGAGTTGGCGCAGCGCACTCGTGAGGGCACCTTCGGCCGAGGACTGGGCCCCGACACCGCCGGCAGCCTGGGCTGCGTTGCGTGCCTGGACCACAGCCTCGAGGGTCGAGGACTCGTGGGAGGCGTAGCCCTTCACCGTCTCGACGAGGTTGGGAACGAGGTCGTAGCGTCGCTTCAGTTGGACGTCGACCTGCGACCAGGCGTTGCGCATGCGGTTGCGCAGTCGAATGAGCCGGTTGTAGCCGAGGACGAACCACAGGGCGACGGCCGCGACGACGATGATGAGGATGATGATGAGCGTCACGGCCGCCATCGTATCGGCCGCCCGCCCGACTTGTAGGGATTACCCGGGGGCGCCGACCCCAGGTCGCCGAGTCCGCACCTACCGCTGCGTCCTGGGTGTTGTTGGCTCTTCGCCGTACGGCTCATCGCGTGCGATCCGGGGGCCCCAGCCCCAGATCGCCGAGTCCGCACCTACCGCTGCGTCCTGGGTGTTGTTGGCTCTTCGCCGTACGGCTCATCGCGTGCGATCCGGGGGCCCCAGCCCCAGATCGCCGAGTCCGCACCTACCGCTGCGTCCTCTTTGCCTCGAGTTCGTCGACGGCGTCGGCGATGTGGCTCACGTATTGGGCGATGGCGTGGTCCGACAGGTGGTCCACCTTGCCCTGCTTGATGCCCTCGACGAACCCACGCCACCGGTCCTTCACCCGTTGTTGCTTGGTCAGCTTGCGTACCTTGCCATCGGCGTTGATGTACATGCGGGTCCCGACGTGCTGGTAACCGAGCCATGTCGGAGGTACTCGGGTGACGACATCGTTGTTGTTGACCCATCGCGTGATCTTGAGATCCACGTGCTGCACATAGCGCCGCGTCCCCACGCGTGGCGCACCGAATGTGATCAGCTCTTCGGGGTTCATCGGAATGTGCGACAGATAGCAGCGGCCCGCACAGATGGTGGCCATCGCTCCGCCGAGTGAGTGGCCGGTGAACCACAGCATGCGGTCATCCTTGTGTGACAGCTCCTCCTCGATGATCGGCCACAGGTCGTCGACTTCCTTCTTGAACCCGCGATGCACCCGCCCGACCGTCTCGGCAAGCACGGTGAGCGCGTTGACGTCGGCCTTGACGTCGTTCCACTCCGTGGCCTCGGTGCCCCGGCATGCGATCACACGATCGGACTCGCTCTCGAACACGTAGGCCTGGGCACCGTCGCGGTCGATGAACCTGTCGAGCTCGAGCCCGAGATGCGGCACGTAGTTCTCGACGTGGTCGGGATGCAGGTAGGACACCTGCGACAGCTCGGCGAACAGGAGGGACTTGTGGAGCCTCTGCAGCCGTGCGATGGGTCCGGAGAACTCACGCCTGAGCTTCAGTTTCGGCTGGGCTGAATCGTCGGTCGGCATGCGGCGGAGGGTACCAATCCGCGGATGCCGACGGCGCACTCAGACGCCCGTTGCCGCCGAGAAGATCGCGTCCCGCACGGCGGGATCGAACGTTGGCTCGCCGAACGAGATGAACGTGGCGTAGACGGTGCAGTCTCCATCCAGTGCGGCGACCAGATCGAATTGGAAGGCAAATGTGATGCCTTGGGCAGTCGCCGACAGCGTCAGTCGCGTGCCGACATCGGCTCCCGGGATCGACAGCTCCTCCAGCGAGAGGTCGAACTCGGCATCCTCGGGTGTGCCCTCGGCGATGAGCTCCTGGAAGCGCTCTGCGAGGCACTCGCGGCCGTCGTCGCTCCCAAGCACGGTCTCGAGCACCACGAACGCCTCGCTCGCGATCGCCGGCGAGTCGAACACTCGTGCTTCGACGGTCGCCGACGGCGGTGGGAAGAACGACGTCGGGTCTGGCGCCGCATCGATGGTCACCGTCGCGATCGATTTGGTCACGTCGTCGAGCTCGGCGAGATCGAACGCCGCATCACCTGAGCACTCGCTGAACACCTCGTCCGATTCGGCAGCACCAAGATCACTCTCGATCGCCGACGACGTCCAGCCCTCCGGGATGGCTGCGGTCGCGGCTTCGACTTTGGCGACGACGAGGCCATCGGCAGTGGCGGCCGCGGTGGTGGTCGATTCCGCAGCCGCGGTCGTGGTGGTCTCCGCGGCCGCGGTGGTGGTCGTTTCCGAGGCCGCCGTGGTGGTGGTTTCCTGGGCGGTGGTTGCCCCGCCTGCCGCGGTTGTGGTGGTTTCGGCGGCATCATCGTCCCCGCCGCACGCAGCGATGACGAGAATCAGTCCGATGGCCGCTATCGAGTGTCGTGAGATGCGCATCATGAGATGAAGCTAACTGATCGCGGCTCGGACGGTGGTATCTGATGTATCGTCAGGGAGATTGGTAGTCACAGGAGGGGCGATGTCCGACAAGGCCAGAGAGCACCTCGAGGAAGTTCACAACCAGCTTCACGAAGCCGCCAGCGCCGGGGACGCGGCCGCCGGCGAACTCGCAGAACAGGTGGGGGAGTACCTGGTCGGCGACGAGCCCTCGGCGGAGGACCACGAGGCGCTGCTCGATCGCCTCCGCGGCGGCGTGCGCCGGTTCGAGGCCAGCCATCCGACGCTGTCGAGCGCAGTACAGGGGGTCGTCGACTCGCTGACCGCGTCAGGAATCTGAGCGACCCCGGCCGTCGCTCTTCGCCATCAGGTAGCCGCGGGCGCGCTCTGCCATCGGGTAGCGGTTGACCATCGCCCAGAATCGCTCATCGTGCCCGTGCCGGTCCAGGTGGGCCAGCTCGTGGACGATGACGTAGTCGATGACCCACTCCGGGAAAGCCGCCAGGCGGCGGGAGATCCGCACGGAGCGGTCCGCAGGCGTACATGAGCCCCAACGCGTGTTCTGCCGATCGGACCACGTGATGCGGTCAGGCCGGCTCAGATCGTACTGCTTGGCCAGAGCCGCGGCACGACCGGGAAGATCGAAGTCCCCCGATCGGACGCGTTGCTCGAAGCGCTTCCTCATCACTCCCACCCAGTGCTCCTCCTCGGTGGGGGAGAGACCGGCCGGCATCGCAACGCGGAGTACCCCGTCGACGAGCCGGGCCTCGACGGTCTTGCGTCGACGGGCGCTGCGTACGATTTCGACGTCCATAGGAGCCGAGCGTAACGCAGGGGTGTGACGAGTCGGCGGACCCGAAAGCCCGCCGACCGTCCTGTTGGCTACCCGCTCGTCTCGCCCCAGAAGGCGCCGTGCACGATGGCCTGCGACTGATCCTGGACGAGCCCACGCACCGTGTAGTCGGCGGTGTATGTCCCGGTCGCACCAGCGTGCTGTCCGGTGCCACCCACGAACTGGGCGTTGATGGTCAGGCTCGCCAGACCCGTGGTGGGGTCGAAGCAGAAGCTGCCGTCGACGAGCCGCGAGAACAGCAGGTCACCGCTGCCGTAGCGACGCACGATGCTGTATTCGACAACGGTGCCTTCACCCTGGCCCGGATCGCACTCGCCGGTCGGCTCGAACGCGACCTCGACGAGGCCCTCGTAGCTCGGGCTTCCGTTGTCGCGCGCCTGGCCACTCCAGGCGTTGGCTTGCATGCCGTCGCCGTTGGTGTCGATGGCAGTGTCGGTGAAGTTGCCGCTCACCTGCTCACCGAAGCCGCCCGCCTCTGCGGGTTGCAGCGAGAGGGCAAACAACCCTGCCACCAGTCCGAGTGCGGCAGCGAGCAGGCTGATTGGCTTGGTCTGAGTCACGTCTCATTCCTTCCCTGGTCGTTCCGACGTCGAGGCTCCCGTCCATGTCACCTCCCGCCGGGAGCCGATCCCGCGTGGCGTATCCGACGCGGTACCGCCGAGGATTGGATCAGGCGCTGCTCACCGCGGGATCACCGGCTCACACCCAACCGCTCGCCACTTTCCGGCTGCCGTTGCCGGAGGAGGTGGAGGCGGCCAGGTTGCGCAGGGCGGGGGAGGGGTTCAGGCCGTAGTCCCTGCTCAGCCGCTCGCAGTAATCCCGGTAGACGGACCTGGCATCGTTGGGATGCCCGGCTGCTTGCATCGCTCGCATCAGCAGCTCGATGGGGCGATCCCGCAGGCAATGCTCGGAAGCGAGCTGATGGAGCTTGGGAACGACCTCCGCCGAGGCGCCGAGGCGGATGGCCGCGTCATATCGGTCTTCGATGGCCGTCATGCGCAGTTCCTCGAGCCGGCGCACGGCTCCCGACACGAACTCGTCGTATCGAAGATCCCCGAACGCATCGCCCCGCCACAAGTCGAGGGCCTTTTCGAGGGCGGCTGCCGCCATGGCGGGACTCTTCTTCAGCCGTTTGCGGGCGGCGATGACGACCTTCTCGAACCGAAGGGCATCGATGTGTCGGGATGGGACGGTGAGGCGATATCCGCCGTGGGCCGTTTCGACCGCCGACCTCACTGCGGGATGGGTTTGGCGCAGCCGGTTCACGTACATGTGGATGGCGTGGTACGGATTCTGCGGCAGCGCCTCTCCCCACAGCGAATCGATGAGCTTCTCGCTCGAGACGATACGGCCGACATCGAGTGCCAAGACAGCAACCAGGCGACGGACCATCCTTCTGTTGATCGTGACGGGTCGGCCGTCGGCAGCCAGCTCTACAGGACCGAGTAGACACACACGTAGCAGGCTCATGGTCACTTCTCCTTGCTCTCACTGAAGTGATCACCCGGAGAGAACCAAGCGGCCGTGGTCGATCGGCGTGTGCGCAGTTAGGCGGCGGATAGCGTGCGGTTGGCCTGCGGAATCCGAGCTAATCGGGGGACTCAGGCGCCGCGTCGCCCAAGCGAATCAGCATGAAGTGCCGCACCGTGAGGATCCGCAGGGCAATCCGCACGATCCTCGGAATGTAGGGCCATGCCTCAGGGCGTCCCACGATGGTGACGGAGCGGATGGTGCTCGTCAGGTTCACCCGCTCAACCGATCCGCCCGATGCGAGCACGTTCTGCACCCAGTCGGCCGCGGGTCCGTAGGTGAGCGCCACGATCGCCGACTCGTCCCCGGCGTCGAAGATGTTGACGGGAGTCCGGTAGGGGGTGGCACTCCGGCGGCCCGTGTGGTGGACGATCGCAAAACCCGATGAGCGGCGGACGAGCGGTTCGATGAATCGGTTCGTGACCCGTTTGTTGAACCGGGCGATCCATGTCGGCAGCGGCACCGCACCGATCGTACCCAGGACGGGAGCCACCTATAGCGTCACTGTGACGTATTCCGGGAGGCGACGCCGGAGGTGGGGCAGGCGACCAATGCTGCGGAGACCCGCGGCCGGCTACCGAGTGAGGGAGAGGATGCCGCTTTCGTGAGGAACGTTGTTCCACAGGATTGCACGGTCTCCCAGCCACACGACCTGCATCGGCGTTGGCCCGATTGCGTCGTCTGGCGTACCGGCTGCGTCCACGGCTAGCCAGTCGTCGCGTTGAGGGTCATAGAGCATCCCAAAGGAGAGTCGTTCGTTCGGGTTGGATAGCGGGCGAGTCGGCGTTCCGCCCCATATCAGAATCCTGTCGCCTGTCCATGCCGCACCGTGGCCTCCGCGCTCGGTAACGGGCGGTGGCGACAGCGCACGCCATGTCCCGGTGTCGACGCTGAACGCGTACCCCACTGGCAGCTCGCTTGCGCGCTCCGATCCGCCCCAGATGATGACCTCGGCTCCTGTCCACACTGCGGTATGGCCTGAGCGCTCTCCGATAGGCGAATCGACGACGTCCCACTCGTCACTCGACGGCCGGTAGACGGCGACGACACGGCTACCGACTGCCGCACCCACGGCGACGACCGCCGCGCCTGTCCATACAGCTGCCAGTGAACCGGGTGGCGACTCCGCTGGAGTAACAGTCAGCTCGGGCAGGGATCGCCACAAGCCCGTGGAGGGGTCAAAGGCAGCACCGGGCAGTGTTATGGCGCCACCAACCGCCTTCGGTGCGCCGAGGATGATCATCTCGACGTCGGTCCAGATCGCGATATGCGAGTCTTGGCTTCCGATCGGTGCATCGGCCGTCGTGGTCCAGGTATCTGAGTCTGGGTCATACATTGCACCGTCTGCGAGCGACTCCTGGGAGATGCGGCCGGCAGTATCAACTGACTGCGTGGCTCCGCCCCACCCGATCATTCTGTCGCCACTCCATATGGCTGTATGACCGAATCTCGATCCGCCGGCAAGTGGGCTAAGCCGCCGCCACGTGCTCGTGGCAGGATTGAACGCCGCTCCGCTGCCGCTGCTTTCTGCTGAGCCTTGCCCACCCCACACGATGATTTCTTGTCCAGTCCACGTCACACTCGCTCCGGTCCTGCTCTCCCCAGGCATATCCGAAAACGGTCGGAAAACGCCGCCCACCACCTCAAGATCTGGCTGAGTCGGCTCTCCAGGCTCAGTCGTCGAGGTGGTTGCCGCTGTGGTCGTCTGCGGATGGGTGAGCGGCGGCGCGGTAGGCGTGGGTGGCCTCACCATGTCAGTTGAGTCCCCGACGCGTCCAACGGCGAACAGCGAGGCCAGAAGCGCGACCGCGACCACGCCAGCCGCCACTCCCGGCTTGGCGCCTTTGTCTTTGATGCTCACGTCACCTCAGTCCGGGAAACCCGCGAACAAGGATCCCACACTGCTTCTCGAGGGAGGCTCCGTCGCGGGCCGGAAGTCCCTCGATCGCCTCGTCGAGCGCTCGCCGAAGATGATCGCTCCTGCTGCTGCCGCAACCATGTGTGCGTGGCTCTGCGTTGGATCCTGTTCCGATGGTGTCCTTACGCTGGCGCCACGACTGGCGCCGCGGGCCAGGTTACGTCACAGTGACGGAATATCCGTGCCCTCGTGCATTGGGGCGGGGGGACTTCTTCGACCGAATTCGCTCGGCGTGGTTCGCATCGCCGGCGCACTCTGGGCGAATCGGCAGGGCGTATGGGCGGATCGCGGGTGCGGCCGGTGTCAGGCAGCGCCGTCAGATTTCGAGCATGAAGCCATCAGCACGTCGTGTGGCGTTTGGAGCCGGCACGGCGCCAGTGCCGACTGGACGGCAGAGGCACCATGAAGGGTGCCCGAGCACATCGAGCGCCAGTGCGGAAACGCCCATAATCCACGTTATGTAAAGCCGATACCCCCAGGAGCGGCCTATGTAGCAGATGGACTCTGCAACGACACGAGATGTCAGTGGGCCCCGGCACCAGCGCATCGACGCAGGTCGATCCGCTCGACGGCCCATCAGGTCGCGCCTGTTCGGCACGACGGACGCCCGGAGTCGGCACTGCACCCTCCTGGCTTGCCGGCGAACTCCACGCCAGCTCGTCCCTGTGTGGATGTGGAGGGCGCGGCCGCTGCTGCGGATCGTGTTCTGCTCCACCACTCGCAGCTGCCTCACCGATTGATACGTCACTGTGACGCAACATCGATGGTGTCCTTGTCCCCGGCGTCCGGGAGGCTTCGGCCGATCTCGGCGGAGAGGTCGGAGCGTCGCCGGCCGAGCTGACCCCTCACAGGTCGAGGACGCCGAGAATGTTCGAGTAGTCGTCGGTCCACAGCGGGCCGTCGGTCGGCAGCGGCTCCCAGCCTGCCTCCGCGGTGACCTCCGCCGCAGCGGCAGCACTCTCTGCCAGGACCACCCAGTGCGAGGCGCCGGCGCCTTGCTCCAGCTCGGCGTCGGTCGGCTCGTAGAACTGCTCGACGCCATACAGATCCAGCTCGCTCGCAATCCGCCCCAGCACCGGCGTCAGATCGAAGTGACGGTTCGAGATGTGGAGCACCACGACCCCTCCCGGCTTCACGCGATCCATGTACAACTCGACCGCCTCTCGCGTCATCAGGTGCACGGGGATGGCGTCGGAGCTGAACGCATCGATGACGAGCACGTCGTACCGGTCCGCCGTCTCCGCCAGGCCGCGGCGACCGTCGGCGACCTCGACGTTCACATCGGCCCGAGCCCGTGCGAGATAGCTGTAGACCTCGGGATCGGCGGCGACCTCGACGACCAGCGGGTCGATTTCGTATACGGTGTACGTATCCCCCGGCTCGCCGTACAGGACGAGGGTGCCCGCACCCAGGCCCACGACACCGACGTCGGCG
This sequence comes from Acidimicrobiia bacterium, assembly GCA_965216945.1. Lineage (GTDB taxonomy): Bacteria > Actinomycetota > Acidimicrobiia > Spongiisociales > UBA5794 > DATHZQ01. The sequence goes on from CBDCGU010000003.1 coordinate 3,761,988, forward strand.
ACATCATCCCGTGCCGTCAGCACCTGACCGACCGGACCCGGCTCGGCGTAGTACATCGTCGGCAACTCCGGAGCGTCCAGCACCTGACTCCCATGCCACGTGGTGCCGGATCGGAGGACCCGAGTGCCGTCCACGTCGTGGACGCTGTAGACACCGAAGAACGAACGGTCCCGAACTACGGTCCCGGCCGGCGGGACGAGCAACGCCCCGATGGTGAGCGCGGCGATGAACATCGTGAGCCCCGTCGCTCCCCCGTGGCCGAGGGCCAGCGCCACCGCGGCCAGCCCACCGAAGAGCAGCGTCTGGCCCGGGACCACGACCGCTGTGACCGCGAGAAGGGCGGCGGCGAAGCTCAAGAGTCGCCGCCGGTTTCCGAGTATCGCCGTCCCGCGTGACGGTGACCGGGCGATGACCAACACGAGTGCAATCGCAATCGGGTACTCCAGGACAACGTCGAACACCGTCGGTGCGATCAGCGCAGCGAACACCCCGCCGAGGGCGCCACCGACGGACACCAGCGTGTAGAACTCGGTCAGCCGCGCCGGCGCAGGCCGGTCGGCGGCCAGCAGCAAATGTGCCAGCAACGCGGCGGCGGAGAACCACACCAGATGCAGCGCCACCACCGCACCGAGTTGGGTAACCGCAGCCCGGAAGCTGAGGGCCATCGGCACTGCGCCGATCCACACCGCCCACCGTGCCGCGGTCGTGACCCATGGTGCGGGGCGACCGAACGCGATGACGAAGGTCGTGAGATACAAGAACAAGGGGACGATCCACAGGAGCGGGAACGAGGCGAGGTCGGTGGCGATGTGGCGAGTCACGCCGAGCATCAGCGCCGAGGGGACGAACGCCAGGAGCAGCCAGTATGCACGACGCTTTCCGGCTACCGGCGGCGCCGTCTTCGCTGTCTCGACCGGCGTCGAGCTCCTGTACCGGCGTACCAAGATGGCACATGCGGCGAAGCCCACCACGAACAGGACATACCCACCTGCCCACAACCAGGCCTGTGCCCGCAGGGAGAGCCACGGTTCCAGGACGAACGGGTAGCCGAGCAGAGCCAACGCGCTCCCGATGTTGCCGGCGGAGTACAGGAAATACGGGTCCGATGCTTCGGGGTGGTCGGTGGCGGAGAACCAACGCTGCAGCGTCGGACTCGAGGTAGCCAGTGCGAAGAACGGCAGCCCGACCATGACGCCGAGCGTCAACAACACCCACAACGCCGGGGAAGCGTCGGCGGGCAGCCGCCAGCCGCCGGGAACGGCGATCGGCAGGACTAGCAATGGCATGGCCAGGACGGCGATCTGCAAGAAGGGATGACGGCGCAGGCCCAGCCGGTTCGTAGACACGTGGGCGAATACGTAGCCCGCCAGCAAGACCACCTGGAAGAAGACCATCGCGGTGTTCCACAGCGCCGCGCTCCCCCCGGCGAGCGGAAGCAGGAAGCGAGCGACCATCGGCTGGACGAGGAACAGCAAGCTCGAACCCAGGAAGCTGACCACCACGAACGTGACGATGAGCAGCCGGCGGGTCGACCGTTTCATCGACGGCGCCGCGATCTCCGCCGCGACCGGCGGTGCAGTATCGATCATCATGGCCCTAACAGTGAGGCATCGCTACCCGACGCCCAACGTATCTCGGCCGCGGCGTTGAGCCATCGTCAATCGTGATGAATCACCCCTCCTCCGCTGAGCGACCGAACCGGTGCCGACACGTCTCCCCGGACGTCGGAAACCGACGTTGCACACCATGGCGAGGTCTACTCTGCGCCGATGCCCCATGCTCCGATGGCTGGCTCGGCTCAACAAGCGCTGGACCAATCGCTTCATCGAGCCCACCGTTCGCCGTTCGGCGGGCTTCGCCATCGTCCACCACGCAGGCCGGCACGCATCATGGGGCTGCTGGATGACCCGATGACCTTCGCGGGCGAGGAGCGCCACCGCAGCATCCACGTCCTCATCGCTTTCGACCACAAACCCGATTACCACACCGGTGCCCCCACTCCAGTCGGACGCCCAATTGACGACAGAGGCAGCGCTGTCGAACTCGACCGTCACCTCGGCTGCGAGGTTGGTCACCGTGCGGTGATGGGCATTCCACGGCGGCGGCATGTCGGATGTCTCGAGACCCAACAGCCGATAGAACGCCCTCGACCGCTCCATGTCAGATACGACGATGTTCACCTGGGCAAGCCGGACCTCACGACTGTTCTCACCCATCGCCCGAATATGCCACACAAACTCACGTGGCGACCGACACGCAAGTGGGAGACGAACATCTCCGATAGCCCGGCGGCGATGCCGCACTGCCGACGACGTGCGCCTAGGTGGTGGACGGCAGGCGGCCGCCCAAGGCCCGCGTCCGGCGCGCAACGACACAAGGTGTCAGTGTCGAGCGCCCGTGAGTGCGTGGTAATCCCGATCCTGGCAGCTTGCCCTGCCTGACCTCCGCCCAACTCCTGCGCAGTTGGCTCGAGAAGGCAAAGAGGACCCCAGCGTGCTCGGCATCGACACTGTTGGCTGAAGCTATGTCGTCCAGATACGACGTCCAGCGCAGGTGGCTCGCATCTCACGGACGCTGGAGATGAGCTGATGACCAAACAGGAGTCGTTCAAGCGGCGGGTACGGGCACGCATGGAGAAGACGGGTGAGCGCTACGCCGCGGCTCGCCAAGCCTTGATACAACAGACCGAAGCGCGACGATCGAGAATCTGGGTTTCCGAGCCCGATCTCACCGATGACGCGATGCGCAGCGCGAGAGACCGGCCACGCCGACGACTCGCGCAGATCTAGGGCTGGTAAGGAGGCGCAACACCCCAACCCCATCTGGGCACCGGGGCATGCTCGACTGGAGTTGCTTCTGGTTGAGAGTTCTCGAAGGCGAGCCGGGTACCCCATTCGAGGTAGGCAAGGAGCGCCGAGCGAAACTCGGGGTCGTCCGGGAGTCCTGCGTCGTCCGCAGCGAGGCTCATGGTGGAGACGAACGCTGCGCGTTGTTCCTTCGTGATGCCGAGGCGTCGGTGGTGACCCAGCATGTTCTCGTATCCGCCGAGGTCATCGGTGTAGCGAGTAGGGCCGCCGAAGACCTCGGCCCACCAGGCAGACACGTGATCCCGGTGCTCCTCGCTGACGCCGTCAGGAAAGAGGTTCGAGAACAGCGGGAGCCCCTCAACCCGGTCGTAGAAAGCATCGATCATCCTGCGGAGCGCATCCTCTCCGCCTGCCCATTCGTAGAGTGACGGTATCGGTTCGTCCTCTGCAGATGACCCCATGCGGACAGACTATCGCCTGGAGCCACGCACGGTTGCCGATCATCGAGAGATCGCGTGCAAGGTTGAGATCCATCTCCGTCTCATGATGTGGCGGCGACGTTTGTCGAAGCTGTCGACAGCCGACCTGTAAGCCGACCGAGCCCAACCAGCTGACCGCACACCGTGGCGAGACGCCAACCGCCAGCTCCTCACGTGGTAGCGCTGGAGGTGCCGATCGGCGCTATTCGGCTATTTGGGCGTTCTCGATCGGTATCTGGTGATCGGGGTGCTCAGCAGATGGTGCTGTTTGGCACACGATCAAGCGGTGTGCTCGCCCGTACGCCTCGATCCCGGGGTGTCAGACGACCCCGGTTGCTCACCGGATGGGTTGGTCGGCGATGACGTCTTGGGCCAAGCGAACGCAGTCTTCGCAGATGCACACTCCGGGTCCGGCGACAAGCCGAACGCCGTCGCGTCGCTGTTTCCCACAGAAGTCGCAAGTCATGGTGCCTTGACGGCGCCCTCGACGCCGAGGCTTGCGCTTTGGATCCAAGCACTGATCGAGATCTCGTTTCGCTGCAGCGAAGTCGAAGCCGAGCCTCTGGAGCACCCGCCGTGCCCGCGAGCCAGGGTCGAGAACCAGCGCAGCCAACACGTGTTCTGTGCCGAGATAGGTGTGACCGGCCCGGCGGGCAAGCTCGGCCGCTCGCTCGATGTTGCGTCTCGATGCGACCGCGTCGGTGAGCAACGTATCTGACTGGCCGAGTTCGGCCCCGAGTCTGGCCGCTTCGCTGCGTACGTCCTCCTGTGTCATGCCGAGTCGTTCGAGTATTGATGCCCCGACACCGTCTTGGAAGAGCCCAATGAGTTGGTGCTCGGTGCGCAACGGCCCGTTACCGGCCTCTTCCTCAGCGGCCGCCAGACAGGCACGCAAACGCACCGTTGGAGTCAGATCCGCGGCCGCGGAGAGATCGGGAGGCCGATTGCCGAATCGTTCGCGGGCAGCTTGCTTTGTTACACCGAACCGCTGACCGATGACCGTCCAGGAATGACCGGCCCCCCGAGCAAGCTCAACGAAGTGTGTCGTCAACTCATCAGCCCGACCATTCAAGACTTCTGCGGTCGTCAGCGCGGCGTCCAACTGCACAAGCTCGTCGCTGGCCGGATCCGAGTGGATCCGTGCCACCAGTTCTTCGAGGGAAAGCCCGGAGAGGTCCACAACGACAAGCTAAGCCTGTCAAGCTGCCTCCGTCAAGGCTAACTTGTCGACGCCCTCTCCCGGTCTGGACGCATTTGGGCGTCCGGCGACCCGGTCCGGGGCGCCACCGCGATGTCGTGCGTGATCGGCGCCGTCGCCCCGGAAACCGATTCGGTACCGTCTTGTCGATGAGGTTCGACCGCCTGTCTCCCGTGTTCCCGGTCCGCGATATTGACCTGGCGATCGAGCACTACCGCAAACTTGGGTTCGCCGTTCGCCGCTACGAGGGCCCGGACGCCTACGCCTTCGCCGAGCGCGACGGTGTCGAGCTACACCTCGCCCAGGTCGACGACCTGAAACCGCGAAGAAACATGAGTGCGGTCTACCTGTACGTCGACGATGCCGACGCCCTCTACCGAGAGTGGAGTCGAGCCGGAATCGACGGACGCCTAATCCAGCCGACCGATACGAGCTACGGACTCCGGGAAGGGGCCTGTCTCGACCGGGACGCCAACCTCATCCGATTCGGATCCGGCATCCCACCCAGCGACTGAACCGCACGCCGAGGTGCCGCTCGGCTCGGTTCGGCGATGTGGGCGTTCTGGTCCCGGATCGGGTGATCGGCGCTGGCTGAGTCCCATGGTGGCTTCGCTCTGTGCGGCAAGCTCGCCGGATGCTCGTTCCAGGGAGGTGCTTTGCTCTGGCTGTGTTCAGCCGTCTTCCTTCTGGCCGTCTGCAAAGGCGGCGTCGCCGGGCCGGCGACAGCACGGCGTTCGTCAGGGTGCGATCCTTCGGGCACGTTTCTCGATCCGGAACGCGTTCTGGGCGACGCCCAAGCCGAGCGCGACGCCAACGGCGATGGCCAGGGAGATGATGCCGGCGTCGATCAGAGCGTCGCTAGCGGTAGCGGTGTCGCCTTGGGCGAATGCCAGCATGCTCGTGTAGAGCGTGAAGCCGGGCACGAGTGGCATGATGGCCACCCCGGTGTACATGCTCGCCGGCGAGTCCTGGAGGCGAGCGGCGACAGCTCCTGCGAGGCCGACGAGCGCAGATGCCACACCGTAGGCAACCCAATTGGGATCACCGTCAGCCCAAGGGGCGATCGCAACGATCAGCCAGCCGGAGGCTCCGATGAGTACCATCGGCCCGACCGCACGGTTGGGCATCCCCCACGCCACCGCCAGGCCGAGCACACCCCAGTGGTTGGACTCGGGGTGCCGCTGGTGGTCCACAGTCACGCCTCCGCCAAGTCTCTGGGACCCAAAGGCTCAGCTGCGTCGAGTGAGGAGGACCTGAGCCCAGCGCACGAGGTGCCCATCCCGAGCACTCGGCGAAGGGGTTGTTACGGCGACAGAATTGGTGATCGGCGTGCTCAGGATCGGACGATGCGGATCTGACAGCGTGGTCCCGGGGCAGCAGCGAGACGGGCATCCGCAGTGACCAGTTCGCAGTTCAACGCTTCAGCGAGTCCGATGTAGGCGGCATCGTAGGGCGTCACGTTTGCACGGAGCTCGTAGGCGCGTGTCATGAACGGCAGTGTGGGATGCCGCATGATGGCGAGGTCGCCGAGATCTGTGATGGCGCTGCGGAACCTTCGGGCAGTCAGATCGCCGTTGAGCCAACGTCTGCGCAGCACAGAAACCGTCTCGACGTCGACGAGGTCTGGAGCGGCGACATCGCGCTCGGCTCGCAACACCACTCTCGCCGCGGCACCGTCTGCTCCGTCATCGCCGAGGGCATTGGCGACAACTGAGGCGTCAGCGACGATCACCGACTAGGTCCGGTCTTCGGTCAGGTCGGCTACCGCCTGGTCGAATCCAACCCTGCCGCCCTGGCGTCGTTCGATCCGGTCGAGTACCTCGTCCAAAGTCGGCCGCTCCGCAAGTCGCCTGAGTTCGGCAACCAGATACTGCTGTAGTGACTGTCCCTGGCTCTCAGCGCGCCGCTGCAACTGGGCATGCACCTCGTCGGGTAGATCTCTTACAAGTACATTTGGCATGCTTGCATTATGCTATCAGCAGCGCTTGCCATCAAGACCCTTGCCCGCTTGGTAGGCATCCCGCCACCAACTCTCCACAAACACGCGCATAGTCGCCTGGCGACCTGCGCGGCGCTCGTCCACGACTCCGACATAACCACTGTCACTTGACTCGGCAGCCGCTCGCCGAGGTGCCGGTCTGCTCGGTTCCGACGGGTGGGCGTTTCTGCTTGGGATCTGGTGTTCGGCGCTGGTCAGTTGAGGCCGAGGACGGTGAGCAACGCGGCGTCGACCCCCCACTGTTCTTCCGGTGTGAGATGGCCGGCGAGGTCACCAAGCCGCTGAAGGTCGACTGCACCGACCTGCTCGACAAGCACCCTGGTGAGGGTGCCTTCGAGGTCGATCTCGGGTCGGAAGGAAGCTGGTTTGGCGCTGGTCGATGTGGGTGCCACCAGCACGACCGATCGTGGGAGGAAGGCATCGGATTGCACGACGACACCGAAACGACGCCCTCGCTGTTCGTGTCCCAGCCCCTTGGGGAGTCGCAGGGCGAAGATGTCACCCCGGCGCACGGAGGCTCTCCATGAGTTCGGCCACCGCCATCATCTCGGCCCGGTCGTCATCGTCGGCTTCGAGAGCGGCGACCTCGGCGGCGAGCGCTCGTTTGTCATGAAGCCGGGATGCTGCCTCCACCAGTGCGGCACGGATCGCTTCCGAGCGAGACATGCCGGTGGCCTCGAGCTCGCTCAGGGCCTGGAGTGCGGCGTCGTCGAGTCGAACCGATATCGCTTGAGCCATGCGCTCAACGTATCACGATTTGTAATACGGGGCAATAGTCGTCATTCGAGAACACACTCGTAGGTGATGCGATGAGCGGGCGGGGCCTCCCCCCGTCTGTCGGTGACCAGGCATCATCCGGGTTGCTGTCGATTCACCGAGTGGGAGGAGGCCCGTATGACAGCGCACGTGGGTATCGATCTGCATCGTCGTCGTTCCTATGGCGCAAGCTGCGGGTCATTCGGATGTGGAACGAGTGGTCGACGAAGTCGACGATCTCCGGGATCGAACGGAGGACGACTAGGTGCGGGGGGAGCGTCGTCCGGGCGGGCTTGATCGAATACGCGGTGCGGACACACCTGCCCGGCACGCCGCCGGACGTGACCGGGACGGCAGCAGATATGGGCGGGGGCGTGATGGGTGTCGTGGGTGCGTCGTGCCCCGCGATTGATGCCGATACACCGGTGAGAGGCCCCCCGGCTCGCTAGCGTGTTGGGTGGCCAAACGTGGGACTTGGAACATTGGAGCGGGGTCTTTGGAAGCAGAATCGGAGAGGGCCGAGCGCCACGAGCGGGAGCGCCAGGAAGAGCGAGAACGCGCCGATCGGCAGCGTATTGAAGAGCGAGAACGGGCTGAGCGGGAACGCAAGCACGAACGACAGCAGGATGATCAACGGCGCGAGCAAGAGCGACGGCAACGCAGCCGAGAGCGAACCAGCCAAGACGGTTCCGACGATTAGCCGGTCGGGTGTGCGCCCCGTCGCGCGCGAGGCTGCAATGGTTGGATCGTGACCAAGGGTCGGGTCGTGAGAGCTGCGGTGTGGCTGGGCTGCGGCGTGTAGAGGTGTGGACCTGGTACCGTGATGTCAGCTGCTTCGGCGGTGACTCACTCTCTTCTTGTTTTTGGACCGGACTGCGCCTGAGTCGGTACCGGAACAACTGACTCCAGAGAAGCACACGGCTTCTCGTGCAGAGAGGCGATCCGCCATGAACATCTACGTGGGCAATCTCCCGTTCGACGCGACCGAAGCGGACCTCCGCTCGTTGTTCGCCGACTTCGGGCCAATCACTTCGGTTGCGGTCATCGCTGACCGTGACACCGGCCGTTCCCGCGGGTTCGGGTTCGTCGAGCTCGGCGATGCTGCGCTTGCCGGGAAGGCCATCAGTCAGCTCGACGGCAATGACTTGAACGGGCGGCAGCTCACCGTCAACGAGGCCCGGCCTCGCGCCACCAGGTCCTGACCGTCACTCACCGCCGAGGACGCCGCTTGGCAGGCGGGAACCTTCTCGTCGTGTCCACGGTGTTCTCTGGTGATACCGCGATCGCGCATGGACATGCACTTGGCCCTTGCGCACAACATCGGGCCCGTCAGGAATGGGAAGCACCGAGGTCGAAATGGCCGCGGTCGCCGGCGTCGATCGTGCGACGGATGACGGTGCTCAACTCACTGGTCCTCGGGGAACCGTGCGCGGTGACGACCAGCGACTTGCGGGTGGTCACCGGCGCGTTCCTCGGGATCGAGGTCGCCTATGGCGACCGATCGATCCTCGTCAGATCGCCGGATCGCACATACCCGATCCCGTTCGGATCGGTGCATTCGACCTCGGGACCGAGCCGTCGTGCCGCGTGATCCCCGACTGATCCGACATCTCCAGCTCGTTACGTCGGAAGAGCCACCGATGTCGTGCAACCTTCACGTCGGCAATCTCGGACCCCACACCACCGCGAACGATCTCCGGGTGATCTTCGCCACGCACGGCGAGGTCGTCGACACCGAGGTCATCACCGATCGCAACAGCGGCAGATCCCGTGGGTTTGGCTTCGTTGCGATGGCCTCTCCCCAGGACGCCAAGGCTGCCATCGAAGCGGTCAACGGTCACCTCATCGATGGTCGAGGCATCACCGTGGCAGTCGCAATAGAACGTCACCGATGAAACCCGCCGCAGCACGCCAAACCGACAGCGGGACGCCAGCGACTTCTCAGTCTGCGGGCCGCCGCGCAGCGAGCATCACGCCCCAGCGCAGTGCACGGTCCCCAAATGCTCCTGTCTCCACTACCAGCCATCGCCGACCAAGAAATGAACGACGCACACCCGGCACGACCACCGCAAGCCCATAATCGTCAGTCAGTGCGAGAGCGGTCCCTGATCAGCGGCTGGCACCGGCGACGAAGGTGGCCACGATGTAGGAGGTGCGCCGGTCGAAGGAGCGTCGTGCTCTGTCCAACGCATCGCGGTTCCCCTGTGTCCGTCTCCACAGGCGAGGACGTGCGGCCGCCAGGAGCGCGCTAGATGCGGACTCCATCAGGACACATTGCGGAACCGCATTGAGCAGCCACTGACCCGAGGTGGCGTCGGTGTCTACGGCTCCGGGTCGATGGCGGCCTCCTCAGCCTGACGCGCGGCGATCTCGGACATGAGCTTCATGTGCGCCCGGTCTCCCTCCATCCCGACCCTACGCGTGCCCAGGTCCTCGAGAACATCGGCGAATCCGTACACCACCAGGGTGTCGTGCTCGTGGATTGCGGTGTGGCCCCGAGGCGCACCGAGGAACGTGCCGCCCGCCCGGCGAATCCCTAACACCAGCACCCCCTCGTCGGGAAGGTGCAGGTCGGCCAACCGGTGTTCGGCCAACCAGCTGTCAGCCTCCACCCCGAGCTCAGCCACCGCGTGATTGGCTGCCAGGTCGAGCAGCTGCACGTAGTCCCGCAGCTCCAACCTGGTGAAACGCCGCAACGCCGCGATGATTGACCGCGACAGCAGTTTGTCGATCGTCCGGCTGCGCGCTGCCAGCAAGATCACCACTAACCCACCCACCAGCGTCCCCACCCTCGCCACGGCAAGCCGGGTGACGATCACTCATCAAAAGGATGGCAGGCACGTTCTGGGAACGATGAGATGCCGCTGCGAAAAGTGAGGGACGACTGATTGTGGCGAGCACAGGCTACCCGGCTCCGCCGGCTAGCGGCCTTGGTGAGCCGTCGGCCGGCACACTGGACGGCCACGACTGGAATGGCCGACGCGTCACCGTCAACGAAGCCAAGCCCCGTCGCCCCCGTCGATCGTCCGTCCGGCCGGCCTGGCCGGACCGACACGATCAGATCGCGCAGAGGGAAGGTCACCATGGCGGTTGAAGGCCGGGGCCGACGGGCTCGGTGGCGGTGTGTGGCGAACCGAAGGCCGAAAACCGGGGGCGACGCCCTGTGCACCGTACCCGGCGCCTCTGCGAGGAGTACAACGCGGTTTGTCGGTCGGGGAGCACCCGAGCCAACCGGACCGTCAGAAGGTGCACAGGCCGAAATCGTGCGGTGGTCTCCAGATGCAACGCGCCCCACTCGAGACACTCACCCCGCAGAAACCCCACCTACCAGGCGGTTCCTAGCCATGACGTTCTGCGCTATGGGTCTTCCCTGGCTGAACGGGCGCCATGCGGTGATTGCGGCTCCTGGTCGATCGGCGCTGGCCGCGGTGATGGCTGATCGCTGTCCCGGTGGGGCCGTCTTCGTTCTGCGGTGATTGTGGGCCGGAACGCTGGCGTGTCGCCGAGGGCTTCCAGGAGGGTGCGGAGGAGGCGCCCAAGATCGTTGCGTTCCGAGGTATCGAGTGCGCGGAGGCTGTCGGCTTGAGCTTCGAGAAGAGTCGCGAGCGCGTGCTCGGCCAATTCGGCACCGTTGGGGGTGAGCCGTACGAGGACGCCGCGACGGTCGTGGGGGTCCGGGTGGCGTTCGATGAGTCCCGCTTCCTGGAGGCGGTTGAGACGGGCCGTCATTCCTCCAGTTGTGAGCAGCAATGCTTCTGCGAGCCTGGTGGGTGTCGTCTCATGGGGAGGGCCAATGCGGTAGAGATCGGAAAGCACTTCGAGATCGCCAGTGTGACTCAAGCCGTATGCGGTAGCGATGTCGTCGAGCCGCGCTTGGAGGTAGTGCGCCGCTCGCAGCACGCGGGACACCACCTCGAGTGCAGAGGTGTCAAGGTCGGGCCGTCGTTGTCGCCATTGCTGGATGATGTCGTCGACTCGATCCGACATGTCAACCTCCCGGACTCGGTAAGTCGCTTGAGATATTACTTGTGAGATCGCTTTACTTCAAGTAATATCGTGAGCGGTGAACTGGTGCGGCCGGTGAGCGGCACAGGCGAGCCGGGGGAGGCCGCACCGGTATCGCCGCACGTTGTGCCGCATCTCTGGGCGCTCCAACGAGGAGGCCATCTGTCATGACCGGATCGAAGAAGCGATGGTTCAGTTTGGCGGCGCCAGCTGCCACCGTGGCCGGGTTGACCGCCCGAGTCCGACGGTGGGCCAGGACCAACAGTCCCGAGTCGCCACCAGTCCGGGGCCCCACCGAAACCGGGACGTCGGTGATGAAACCGGTCGTCGTGGCAGCGACCTCGACCGCGGCTATTGCTATCGATCTCAGCCGCGATCAGCTCAGGTGGCGCGACCAAAACGATCATGACTCCAGTTGGGACGCGTGCCCGACGTGCGGCGAAGATCACCCACCGCCGATACATCCGTGCTTCAACGAGATCGGACCTCACTGACGACCATGGTGTCGTCGGCTGTCGCCGCCGGCACCAGCAAGTACGGAACTCGAAACGGGCCAGCGATGTCGACACGCACCATGCGTACCGGGTGCATCGTGACACCGGAGGATCGGGAATCGTGACCCCCACTCCGAGTTGGTCGCCAGCTCAAGGCAATGAACGCAGCACGCCGGTGAACCGCCCAGATCACCCACCGCCTCGCACGATATCGCGCACTCCGTTCCGAGCCGAACCGGCAATCCCGCGCGCTCTCTACCGATATCCTGACGGCCACACTTCGCGGTCGCGAAATCGAGTGACAGCCTACCTAGGACGTTTCTGGCGTCAGTTTCGTGTCGCTGCACACGACCCTTCGGGAATGAGCATTCGCATCTCACACAGCGCGGGATACCCCACCGCTCCCTCGCCTATCCGTCCCAGCTCGGTCCTGTGCCGACCATCCCCGATGTTCCGATCAAGGGCACGCATGTCGCTCACACCGGTGGCGAGGCCAACCCGTCCGGGTACGGGCACGTCCAGGGGCCGTCACGTCTCTGCGGGCGCTCGGTAACACGCTGTCCGGTTGACGAGCGCGACGGAGGGCTGATGTGCTGACGCGAGTGATCGTGTGATGCCTGCCTGGGTTCAGGCCTGCGACGTGGCTGTCACGAGCGTCTCGGTCAGCGTGGTGATCAGCCGTTGTCGTGTCGCCTTGGCGGTCCAGCCGCGTTCGGCGGTGAGGTGGTGGTAGTGAGTGGGGTGGATCGTCGCCCACGTCCAGTCCGCGGCGCGGCTGACGTCCCACCCGCTCGCCAGTTGGCCACTGTCGTCGAGTCGCTGGATCGCGAGCCAGATGCCGGCGTGCCAGTCGTTCATGCGGTCACGGTACGCGTCGCCACCGTCGCCGCCCGACAGCCAGGATGCTTCGAGGGTAAGCGCCACGGGGAGGATGGTTGGCAGGTAGCTGAACCACGCTTCGAGCAGCGCCCGATACGCCGCGACTGGCGGCCGCGCCTGCGCGGCCGCCAGCTTGCGACGGAAGCCGGAGGTGTGATCGATTCGAGCCGCCATTGCCGTGAGCAAGGTGGCGCGGTTCCCGAAGTGCAGGTAGACGGCCTGGCGGCTGACGCCGACGCGTGAACCGACCTTTGCGAGGGTCAAGGCCTCGACACCATGCTCGGTGACGATCTGCCACGCCGCATCGAGCAACCGATCTCGAGTCGTCGGGTCTGTCACGACCGACAGTCTGCCACAAATCGCTTGACACGCGACAAGCGCGTCGACTTGACTCGTGTCTAGTCGTGACTTGACGCAAGTCAACTACAGGAGGTTGTGATGCCGACTGTCACCCACATGGATGACACCGTGCATGGCATGCTCGATCGAGCGATCTCGACCCACGCCGATCGGACCGCGCTCGTCGACGGCCCGTCCGGCCAATCGGTCAAATTCCGTGAGCTCGGTCGGCGAGTCGATCAGATCGCCGGATGGTTGTGGCACGCCGGACTTCGCCCCGGTGATCACCTCGCCGTGTGGTCACCGAACGTGCCGCCCGTTGTTGCGATCACGCTGGCGGCCTTGCGGCTCGGCGCGACGGTCGTACCGCTGAGCCCGGCATGGACCGCCCACGAAGCACGTCGGGTCGTCCAAGCCAGCGAGATGTCGGTCATCGTCACGATCCCGTCGCTCGTCGAAGCGGCCGTCGAACTCGACGTCCGCCGCGTGGTCGTCCTCGGTGACGCCGACCGGGCCACACCGCTCGCCGAACTTCTCGACCACGATCTCGTCGCCGAGCAAGCGACCGTGCACCCCGACCAGGTTGCGTTCGTGTGCGCGTCGAGCGGCACAACGGGCTCACCGAAGGGTGTGCAACTCACGCACCGCCAGATGGTGGCCGTGTGCCGCCAGATCGCCGAGGCGTTCGAACTCGGCCCGCACGACGCGACGGTCGCGATCGCGCCCTGGTTCCACATCCTCGGCCTCACCGCCGAGCTGATCGCACCGTTGGCCCGCGGAGCCAAGGTGATCTCGGTCCCGGCCTTCGACCCTGCCCACACGTTCACCCTCATCGGGAACCACTCCGTCACGTTTATGGCCGTGCCACCACCCGTCGCCGCAGCCATCATTCGCCATCCCACAGCCCGAGACGCAGACCTGACGAGCCTCGAACTCGTCGCCGTCGGCGGAGCCCCCCTCCCCGTCGAGCACCAACACGCCCTGGCCGAGCGGCTCCCCGGCTGCGCCATCGGACAAGGCTGGGGCCTTACCGAAACCAGCGGCGCTCTGTGTATCCCCACCCGCCGCGACGGCGCCACACCTGGTACCGTCGGGCGACCGCTCCCCGACACCGAGATCCGCGTCGTCAACCCCGACACCGGGCAACTCCTCCGTCCCGATCACGACGGCGAACTGATCTGCCGCGGCCCCCAACTGATGCTCGGCTACCTCGACGCACCCGCCGACACCACCGCAGCATTCACCACCGACGGATGGCTCAGAACCGGCGACCTCGGACACATCGACCCTGACGGCAACATCGTCATCACGGGACGCATCAAGGACCTCATCAAAGTCAACGCACTCCAAGTGTCACCCACCGAAATCGAAGACGTGCTCCTCGCACAACCCGGAATCGCGGACGCCGCCATCATCGGCCGACCCGACGAACGCACCGGAGAGACACCCATCGCCTTCATCGTCACCGAACCCAGCGTCGAGATCGACCTCGACAGGATCCGCGCCGCGCTCGACGAACGGCTCGCCCCTTACAAGCGCCCAACGGACATCCATCTCATCGATCAGCTTCCCCGGACCCCGTCGGGCAAACTGCTCCGCCGCAACCTGACCGTCCCGGCCTCACCTCCCTCCGAGACGAAGCCGGTCCCTCGCGAGACCTCGCTACCCAACGGCGAAACGTGACCGCAGGCACCTTGATGTAGCCACGCTGCATCGCTTCTCGGGAGGTGAAGGTATAGATCCCGTCGCCCCCGACATGCTGCTCGTCCGCGCGGAACGGTGTGGCCGTGAGGCTGACGACCTTTGCTGCGGGGAAGCGCTCGAATACCGACTGCCAAGTCGGAGCCGAGTTGTGGTGGCCCTCGTCCACGAGGATCAAGTCGAAGAAGTCTGGGTCGAAGTCGGGAAGCCATCGGTCGACTTGCTGTGCGAGTTGATGGATGGGTCGAGGCTGCACTCGGCGGGTACTCAGGCGAGGTCCGTGGCGAGGAGGTCGTCGAGGCGCTCGAAGTTCTCGTCCATCCCGTCGCCGCTCTCGTCGAAGTCGAGCATCTCGGCGCAGTGCTCGGCCGATGTGTAGACCGACAGCCCTTCGAGCCGGCAGCGGCCGTCGGCGAGGTCTACGAAGTCCAGGGTCTCGAGCGTTGGTCGGCCGGGGTCGCCGGCGAACTCCCAAGTGTGCACGATCCGCAACGGTGGGGTGACCTCGTGGTAGCTGCCGTGGAACGTGTAGGGCTTGTCGCCGATGATGCTGTAGCGGAACGATCCGCCGGTTACGGCGTCGAAGTGGTCCATATCGCAGGTCGTCCCGCGGGGTCCGGTCCATCGGGCGAAGATATCCGGCTCGACGTGGGCTCGGAACACCAGCGCGGCCGGTGCGTCGAACTCGCGGGTGAAGCGAAGCGATTGCTCCCCCGCTCGGGTGTGGACGGTCGTGCGAGTCGTCACGGGTGGGTTCCTCCTTGGAGCTCGACGAGGATGTCGTCGAGGCGTTCGTACCGGGCTTCGAGCTGACGGCGACGATCGTCGAGCCATCCGGCGGCCTCGGCGACGACCAGTGGTTCGAGCACGACCGGGCGATACCGGCCTTCTCGGCGTTGGGAGACGACACCGGCGGCGTGGAGCACCTTGATGTGTCGCGAGACGGCTTGCAGCGAGATCGGGAACAGTGCCGCGAGGTCGTTGACGGTCGTGTCGCCGTGTTCGCCGAGGTGTTCGACGATGGCGCACCGGACGGGGTCGCCGAGTGCTCGGAACGTTTCTGATGCTTCGGTGCTCGTCGCTGTGGCCATGCCGCGCATTTAATCAACCGAAATGTTGAATGTCAACCGCAGAGCGCCCGTCCGGACCGAACATCACACAGCGCAGAGCAGGGTCGCGACAAGGGTCCTCGATGACACAGGTGGCGAGTCGACGACAAGCCTTTTCGCCGTCCCGATTCCGTGGGCTGCTGGTGGCAATGCAAAGGCCGGGGTCTTTCGCGCATCAGTTCTCGTGCAATCCCCAACCGGCGGGCGATCGTCTTCATCCTCAATCCCTCGGCGCGATCCAGCCGACGGATCCCGGCCCAGTCCTCCACGTCGATCAATCTCCCATCCTCCCGACCGGCACCCGGCCAGGATCGAACATCCAGGACTCTCAGTGACGGACCCGACCACAGAGGGTTCAGAATTCAACCGGTGAGAAGGGGTGCGCGAAATCGACTGACACCCGATGACGCTTCTACTGATAGCTTCATGACGCCGCACACGAGTATCCGTCCGGCGACACCAATTTGCGGACTTCGGCCACGTTGAGTAGTCGCCGCTGATGTTCGGCCCCCAACTCCTGTCAGGTCTCGAGGAGGTGACGTGCGGGGTTGGCGAGGGCTGCCTCGGCGAGTCCATGGCCGGTGACGCCGAGGTAGGCCTGGGTGGTTGACAGGTCGGTGTGTCCGAGCAGTCGCTGCACCTCGGGTAATGATGCTCCGTTGTCGATCAGCAGCGTGGCATACGTATGTCGGAGGCTGTGCGCGAGCGCGCCCTTGGGTGGGGTGCGGCCAGCTCGTCGGAACCAGCGGCGGACAACGTTGTCGATGACCGAGCGGGTCGTTGGCCGACCGTCGGCGCGGATGATGAACCGATCCCCCGGGGAAGGCTTGCCGTGGCGCCCGGTTCGCTCGTGGAGGTAGCTCGAGATGATGGCGACCGTCTCGGGTGGAATCGTCACCGTACGGGACCTGTTGCGTTTGCCGGTTACCCGCAGGCGGGGTGGGTCGGCTGACAGATACGAGTCGCCGACCTCGATGTTGACGGCTTCGCTGGCTATGAGCCCCCGGTGATGAAGAGTGCAAGCAGGGCGCGGTCTCTGGCCGGCCAGGCGGTGCGCGCTGACTCGTCGGGTTCGGTCACGATGGCGGCGATCGCCTCGAGGTCTTCGGCCTGGAGCGGCTTTGGCTGCCAGATGTCCCTCTTGGGTGCCTCGATGAGGTCGATCGGGTTTGTTTCGAGCTCGCCTTCACGCATCAGCCACAGGCAGAACTGGCGCCAGGTGGACATAGCCCGCCTCGTGGACGCCGCAGATCTGCTCTCGGCGTACCGGGCCAGTGCTTGTGCGAGGTTCCGTCGGTCGAGATCCGCCGGTGTGGGCCCGCCGAGGGCGCCGACCAGGCGATCCTCTGACTCTCCGACGTCGGTGTCGCTCAGGTGTTCGCCGATCGCTGCGAGGTCCTGTCGTCTGGCTGCAACGGTGTTGGGCGACGGCTTGGCCGTGTTCCGGGCGTCGATCCACCGCTCGGCGAGGGTGTCGGCTCATCGATCGTCAACGTGCACGATAATCTCCGCACTACAACAACTATCGGGCTCGGCTATCCCCAGCATGACGGGTTCGATTCGTGAAGAGCGGAACGCTCTGCCCGGTCTCAACATGCTCTTTGAGGGTCAACTGCAGTTGCGCCCAGGTGAGAGCCGCCATTCCAAACCCGCCTTCGTCGTTGGGCCATCCGTCGTGCTCAAAGCGAACGGAGGTACCGCCGGCTTTGTTCGGCGTCAGCGCCCAGGTGACGGTCGTGTCCTTCCAGTGAGGAGGAAACTCGCCGGTGTTAGACCAGCGGACCGTGTCGGGACCATCCTCGTCCACCCGCAACCGGAACGGCATGGGAGCCACAGGAAACGACAGTTCCATCTCCGAGCCCACACCGCCAGGGAACTGGATGCCGTCTGTCCACCACGATGCAATCCCCTCTTGGGTGTTGAGCGCATCGAGGATCTTCGATGCGGGGGCGTCGATGTCGATGTCGAACACTATGCGAGCCACGATTGATTTCCTTCCTCCGGCGCTTCATTTAAGTATCAACTTATCAATGGACATCATAGGCCGCGACTGGCGACACGCGCAAGTGTTCGCTTAAATGAGGGCATCGATCCGCTTCATGTCATTTCCGAGCCCCGTCGTCAGCAGATCCTGCAGCTCATCTGGAAGGACGAACTCCCAGTCGGCGTGATCGCCGACCGTGTTGACGTGTCGAGCGCGGCTGTATCTCAGCACCTGGCCAAACTCAGGGATGTCGGCGCTGTTGCGATGCGAGCGGACGGAAAGCGGCGTTTGTATCGTGCCAACCACGACGCCCTCGGGAAACTCGCCCCCATGCTCGAGTCGATGTGGTCCGCTGACATCGAGAGGCTCGCCGAGCGGGCGGAGGACGACCCACAGGGCCACGGACGTGAGTGAGATCGTCGTCGAGTTCGAACGGCGCATCGCCGCTTCGCCGGCGGTGGTGTTCCGGTATCTGACCGAATCGGCCCGATGGAAGGAGTGGCAAGGAACCGAGGTCGCCCTCGATCCACGTCCCGGAGGCGAGCATCGGGTGAACATCACCGGTGACGGGTTCGCCTCCGGATCATTCGTCGAGGTCATTCCGCATCGACGAGTTGTCTTCACATGGGGCTTCGAGCACCCGAATCACCCAATCCCGCCGGGATCGACGCTGATTGAGATCGACTTGGAACCAGTGGCCGACGGCACGCTGTTGCGGTTCCGGCAATCGGCCGTTCCCACAGGCTTCGAGGTCGTCGCCACCGGCTGGAACCACTATCTGAACCGACTCCAGGCGGCTGCCATCGGCACCGATCCCGGACCCGACCCCAACCGAGTGGCCCCCTAGGTTCCGCCCGGCTCGTTTGCCGTGATCAGGCCCGACGGTCGTCCGCTATCGCTGGGACTTGCTCTCCGTGTCGGCATCTTCAGTTGTCGTCGGATCAGATGAGTTACGTCCACGTTTGTGGTGTACGGCGGGGAAATGCTCGTGAATAGGTGATCACCGCGTCAGCCTCACTGGTAGCTGACAGGCGACCGTGACGAGGAACGCGGTGATCGACGAGAGCATGGACGCGTTGGTGTGGCTGCGCAAGCAGCTCGAGACCGGTGACAGCGATCCGTTGCAGGAGATGGTGCGTAGCTTCGCTGAGGCGTTGATGGGCACCGAAGCCGACGTGGTGTGTGGAGCCCCCTATGGGGTGGCCTCACCGGATCGTGTCAAGTGCCGCAACGGCTACCGGACCCGACGCTGGGACACCCGGGTCGGCAGCATTGATCTGAGGCGCGAAATCGACCGACACCCGATGACGCTTCTACTCATAGTTCCATCACGCCGCACAGGGGAGATAGATCTGGATGATTGCGACCGTCGCGAGGGGAACAACCGACCGCGACGACGGCCAGTGTGTGATCGATGGTCATGTCGGACTCTCCGTTCCGGGGTTCAGTTGTCGTGGCGCCAGAGCAGATGGTGGGTGACGCCACTCGGGCTGGGGATCATCTCGTGGTGGAAGCGGCCGTCGAAGTCCCCCGGGTCGTCCCACAGGCGAACACCGGATCCGACGGTGATCGGTGCGACGACAACGTGCATCTCGTCGACGAGGTCGGCGTCGAGGAAAGAGCGGATCGTGGTGGGCCCACCTCCGAGTCGGACGTCGAGCCCATTCGCTGCAGCATGCGCCCGCTCGACCGCCTCCTGCGGGGTCGCTTTGATGAAGTGGAAGGTGGTGTCGTCGAGTGTGAACGACGGTCGTTCGTGGTGGGTGAGGACGAACACTGGTGTGTGGAACGGTGGCGAGTCGCCCCACCAGCCGCGCCACTCGTGATCGGCCCACGGACCGCGTTGGGGGCCAAACTTGTTGCGACCCATGATCTCGGCACCGATCCCACGATCGAAGTCGCGTACGAAGTAGTCGTCGAGACCCCGAGATCCGCCTCCGTCGGTCCGGCCCGGCCAGCTCGCCGTCGCGAAGCCCCACGCAATCAGCTCGGTCGGGTCGACATGCCCGAACGGCTGCTCGAGCGACTGGCCCTCACCGGTGCCATAGCCGTCAGCGGACACGGTGAAATTCTGCACCCTGACCCGTTGCCGCATCCTGACCTCCTCGAGATCGTCAACCGATTGCGACTCGCAACCGGTATGGGCGGAGAGTAACTACACTGATTGCATGACGCAACCAGAAGGAGGGGTTCGCCTCGACGTGGCCGATGGGCGGTCGGGATGCCCGATCAACATGACCATGGAGCTGCTCGGCGACCGGTGGAGCTTCATCGTGTTGCGCGACATCATGTTCGGCGGCCGGACCCGCTTCCGCGAGCTGCTCGACCACTCCCTCGAAGGAATCGCCAGCAACGTCCTCGCCTCGCGGCTCGCCAAACTCACCGACGCCGGCCTGCTCACCCGCAACGCCGTGGAAGGTCACCGACAGAAAATCGACTACTTGCTCACCGAGCCGGCGATTCAGCTCGTTCCGCTCATCATCGAGGTCGGCGACTGGGGGGCACGCTGGCTCCCAACAAGCCCCGAACTCGCGGTCCGTGCCCGACTCCTTGCCGAGGGTGGACCGGACATCGCTGAGCATTTCATGAACGAACTCCGCACAATCCACCTCGACCATGCGCCTCGACCCGACGACGGTGTCCTCGTCGAACTCGACGCCGCCTACCAAGAGGCCGCAGCGAGCACCGAATGACCTCAGCACGCCGCCCTGGCGCACCCAAGCCAAGATGACTTGCCACAGAACGGCACTCAGAGGGCGACCGAGCACCTCCGCTCCCCCGCCGTGACCACGCACGCCGGGGCTCGAGAACTGGGTCGACACACCACCAGGCGAGTGACGCGCTCAGACGCGAATCCACCGAGGACCTGATCGATGGCCGCATCGATCGGCGCTGCCGGTTCCGCCGAGCGTCAGCGGGCATGCGCTCGCAGCAAATCGGACCGAATGTGCGCACAAGACCTCATGAGGCGGAGTATGTTCCTCCGCTCAGTGAGGCGACGGGAAGGGAACCTCTTGGAGAACGAGCCGGCCACCGATGCCAACATGTCGATCGCCGATGCCATCGCGAGGTCGCACGAAACCGAGTATGTCCCGGTGACCTTCGAGCGCTGCGATCACATCACCGGACCGTTCTTCCACGGAACGAAGGAATCGTTCGACATCGGCGATGAGATCGATGTCGGGCATCGGAGCAACTATCACGAGGGCCGCACCGCCAATCACGTCTACTTTGCGGCGCTGTTGGAACCTGCGATCTGGGGTGCCGAACTGGCTGTCGCGCTCGGCGGCAGCGGCCGGGAGCGCATCTACGTCGTCGAGCCAACCGGCCCGTTCGAGGACGACCCCAACGTCACCAACAAGAAGTTCCCCGGCAACGTCACGCAGTCCTACCGAACCCGTCATCCCATGCGAGTCGTTGGAGAGGTCGAGACCTGGGGGCCTCACCCGCCTGAGGCGCTCCAGAGCATGCTCGACGGCCTCGCCCAGCTCCGAGCCGACGGACTCGACCTCATCGAAGACTGACCACCCCCCGAAGGACCAGCATGATGCCGACGAGCGACTCGATGCCTCCCGTTGTCGAGCGAGCCACGTTCACGCCGAACGCCGGGCGCTTTGAACCCCTCCGGTAGCGGGCAAATCAGGGACGGCCTCCGGCTCGGAGTCAACGTGGCGGATTTGGGTCGAACTCGTGTGAGCGGCAGAAGTTGCCCGAGCCAAGCAGCTCGGCGAGCTGCGTCAGCGGGCGCGGCGGTAATGCATGGCGACTGCGCCGCTGCGGAGTGGACTTACGGTGACCAGCTCGAGCCGCCGTGTGCTGGGAAGCCCGCTCTGATACAGGGTCGGGCCGTGGCCTGCGATCCTGGGGTGGACGAGGAGCTTGTACTCGTCGATCAGATTCAGCCGGTCGAGCGCGGTCGCGAGTTTGCCGCTACCGAGCAGCACGCCGGCGGGAGTGACGTCCTTGAGTGCCTGCACTCCTGTGCGTAGATCGCCGGTGATGTGGTGGCTGTTGGTCCACGGGAAGTCCGATCGTGTCGAAGACACCACGTACTTCGGTTTGGCCTCCAGCTTGACCGCCCACTCCTGCATCGCGGGCGGGGCCTCCTCGTCGCCGCGGGCGACCGCGGGCCAGTAGCTCTCCATCATCTCGTAGGTGACACGGCCCCACAGCATCGCCCCGGCCTCGTCCATCAGACCCGTGAAGAAGGCGTGTGTCTCGTCGTCGGCGACTCCCTCCTCATGGTCGATGCAGCCGTCGAGAGTGACGTTGATGCTGAAGGTCAGGAGTCCCACGCAGCGAGTCTAAAGAGTGAGCTGGCAGCGGCGGCACAGGTACCGCCGGCGCGGGTAGTCGTCGTATGGAGCGACCCGCGACGCGTGTTTCGGGCCCGACGATCGACGCAGCCGATCCCATCGCTCTCACCGAGTTCTCCGAGCGGCTGCTCGGATGGTCGATTGTTCGCCGCGAGGGCCCACGCCCCGGCGAGCCGTCCACCGACGGCTGGGCGTTGGTGCGCTCCCCTGGGCCGCGACCCTCGTGACCACGATCACCGGGCACGGCTACCGCGCGTAGACCGCACGAGACTGCGAAGGACGGCACTGGCGGTTCACGCAAGCCGGCCTTGAAATCGGCAACTGACCCTCCCCAAGAACGCAGCCGGAAACGCACATGGGCGCCGACGACACAACCTTGGATCGATGGATTCAGAGCGCAGACTTCTCAGGCGAGGACGTCGAGGTCTCGTCGGATGTAGCGCAGGTGTGCCCACTCCTCTTCGAGAATGACGCGCACACAGTCACCGACGGTGGGACGCCAGTCATCTTCACCCCAGGGATTGTCGCGCTGCTCGGCGAGGACTTCCGGCGTGGCGGTCGCCAGGAATTCAGTCACCAGCTGCTGCCGCTCAGCTCGCACCGTCAGGATCTCCTCGAACGTCGGCGTATCGGCCTGGAAGATGGACATGTCGAAGCCCGCCTCCGCCGCGCCGGTGAAGATCAGGCCGATCTCGTGGAACGGCTGTTCGATCCCCAGGATCGCACCGCGAAGCCACGCATCGGTCGCCAGCACCAGGTGACGCAGTGTCTGGGCCAGCGACCACTCGTCGTCGACGTGGGCGTCGACCAGTTCAGGTGGTGTGTTCGTCACGGTCTGCTCCCACGCCTGCTGGACCGCGAGCCAACCGTCGCGCAAGCCTGCAGGCGTCTGCGCGTTCTGCAGCTCGCGGCCGGGGAATAGCCGGTTGAGTTCGGCCTCGACGAATGGCACCACGTCGACGCCGTTGACGATGAGGCGGCCGAAGAACAGGTCGTGGCTGTCAATGTCGAGCCCGTCGACGTCGACGCTGCGCATCGTCACCCCGCTGAAGTCGCACGATCGCATGGTGGCGCCCTTGAAACTCGTTCTGACGAACGATGCGCCCTCGAAGTTCGAACCGTCGGGAGAGGTCGTCATCACCACTCGCTGCTCGATCCGGATGGTACCTCGTAGCGGTCGGGCGGCTGGCTGTCCCTCACGGCCGAGCAACGATGCATCGTGAACGACCCGTCTGACGGGAAGGGACGCGTCACTGCCGCTCCTCGATCCGATTCGAGATGTCGACAACTCGTTCGACGACGTCCGTCCATGCACCAGCAACCGCCGAGGATCCCTCCGTTGGCTTCGACGAGTGACGCGAATGCGTCCCAGGTCGACTCTTCGAGCGCGCAGGTCGTGTACCGGTGGTCGCTCACAGCGTCGCCCGATCGATCGCCGTCAGGAACGCGAGCACGCGCTCCATGACCACCCGTGTTGCGTCGGGGTCGTGCGTCGGGAGCGACGCATCGACGAACAGATGCCTGTCACCTGGATACTCGAACAACGTCGCCGTTCCATCCGGGACCGATGCGACGATCTCGCGGGCGTTGGCGATGTCGCCTTCGCCAACGAAGAACGGGTCGCCGGACATGCCGTGGATCTGCACCGGCACCCTGGTCGGCCAGCCGTCGCCGAACTCGGTCGCCGGCAGGCAGGACTCCATCAACACCGCACCGGCCGCTCCGGGCCGGGTCTGCGCGAGGTACTGCGCACCGATCACACCCATCGACACACCGGCAAACACGAGGTGCGCGGGCAAGTCGGCAACGGCGGCGTGACAGCGTTCGAGCAGCGTCGGGAAACCGATCGATTCGACGTGGGCGACGCCGTCGTCGATCGAGCCGAATCGTTCGCCGCCAAACAGGTCCGGCGTGTGGACCCGGTGGCTGGCCGATCGCAGCGTCTCCGCGAGGGCTGCGATGCCATCGGTTGGCCCCATCGCGTGGTGGAACAACACGATTTCGGCCATGTCACTCCCTCCCGGCCGATCTTTGTCCGGCATCAATCCAGAGTTCTCGATCGTTGATCGTAGGGGCTACAATCGAGAAATGTCAATCGATCACAACCGGGCGACGTCGACACCGGACTACGACCTCGACGACCGCCGCACGGTCACCGACCGCCGATCGGTGACTGCGATGTTCCATCCGCTGCGATCAACGGTGCTCGACCTGCTCCTCGAACGCGCGGCGACGGTCAACGAACTGGCGGCAGCCGTCGACCGGCCACCGAGCAGCGTCGCCTACCACGTCGGCGTGCTCGTCGACGCGGGTCTCCTCCGCGTGGTGCGCACGCGCCGGATCCGGGCCGTCGACGAGAGGTTCTACGGCCGCACCGCCCGCATCTTTCTCGTCGGCGCCACCGACCCCGACGTCGACGCCCACCTCACAGCGACCAACCCGCTCGCCGATGCCGCCAACGAGGCCGAGGGCGCCCACCGAGGCGACGACCTGCGCTGCATCCACCGACACGCCCGCATTCCCGACGACGTCGTCGAAGAGTTCTGGGACGAAGTGTTGAGCCTCGCTGACCGATTCAGCTCTACTGCCCGATCGGGCGACGACACCTTTGCGTTTGTCGCCGCGGTCTATCCGTCAGATTCGCCGGCGCTCCCGTCGTCGGAAGCTCGCTGACTGACTCAGCCGTTGACGGGCTCCGTCGGGGACCATTGCGACTGTCGTGAGGGAACATCCAGCAGCGGCCAGCGGCCCGGTCGGCACGGCGTCCTTCTCCACATCGATGGCGAGCGCCATCTCGTCCTCGCCATGGACGACCTGGGTGTGCACGCCGTCGATGTTGTGTCGGCGGCGCTCATCGAAGGCGGTTGCGAAGGTGGGGACAAGGCAGTGGCCAACGCCAGTGGGACCATGACGGCAAAGGCTCGATGCGCACCGCGACTCCGAAGCCGGCGACTGCTGCCGGGCCCTGGTCGGCGATGGCCGCAGTGATGAACCCGCCGGCGATGGGGACGATGGCGTTCGTCGCTGCTCCCGGCAACCCGACATACAGGATCTGGCGCCACGATCGCCACACCTCGCCCACGCTGCGTATGACAGTGGTGAGGAGCCGTGAGTCGTCGCAGGGTTGGACCGACCGGTGCCTCGACGAGGGGCGCCGACGGCAGACCGGCCTTGGAACCGGTCGTGGTCATGGCCGTGGCGTTGGGCCTAGCAGGCCGGTGAGCACGCCGTTGACGAAACTCAGCATGCCGGCGGGCCCAGAGTCCCAATCCTTCATGTGCACGGTGGTTGAGGTCGACGTCTCAAAAACGTGTCTGATGATGGCAAGACGGGTCTCGATGTCGATGCCGGCACCCATGATCACGTGATCGATCCGGTCGGCGGCCATGACGGAGATGACATCCTCGAGGGTCGTCCCGGCGAAGAGCTTGACGTTGTTGGAGTCGATTTTCGCTTCGACGTTGTCGAGAACAATGCCTGTACGACCGAGCAGGAGCACGTTGTTGGTCATAGGTCCTTCTCTCGTTGGGTCTGGTGGTCGCTGGTTGTGGTCGCGGAGGGCGTTGGAGAGGTCAAGCTCCCGTGAGGGACCGATCGTTCCGCGCTGGCGGTCCCGACACCTGATGGAGGCCCGTCTGTTGTCGGTCATGCGGTCGCGGACTAGGCGGTTGGCGAGGCGGCTGCGAAGTTCTGGAGTGACGGCCGGACCCACGCCAGTGCCGCAAGTAGGACGACACTGTGCATTGCGAGGAGGGTCACGGCGGTAGCAGCGTCTTCGGCACTGGTGATCGGACCTATGGCCATGAGTGCGAACACAGCGCCGGCGACAACGGTGAACGCACGGGCTGGCGCATCGAACACCGTAGCCAACGCAGCCGCGAAGGCGCCGGCGACAAACGTGACGGCAATGGTGAACCCGACCGCCAGCCCAGCTCCGATCGTTGAGGTCTCGCCGCTCATAGTTACCTCCATCGATGCGTCGAAGACGTTCGACCCGATGACGAACACAACGAGGACGCCGACGGCGGCATTGCCAGCTGCGAGTGCGGTCGGTTTCAACACGCCGCGGACGTTCTGGCTGATTGGTCTCGAGTTCATCACAACCTCCCTGTTATAGGACAACATGTCCGATTATGCCTCGGGTTCTCACGTTATGCAACAGCTTGTCCTATAATGTGGATGTGGACAGTCCTGCCGACAGGAAGATCGACCGACGGATCGCTCGCACCACCGAGCGTGTACGCGCCGCAGCGGTCGAGATTGCCGTCAGCGAGGGGCTGGCCGCCTGCACGATGCAGAACATCGCAGAACGCGCCGGGGTCGCCCGAAGCACGATCTACCGCCACTGGGAGGGCCCAGGCGAACTGCTCGTTGAGGCCCTCGAGACCCTCAGCGCAGCACCAGCCCCCGACAGCATCGATGTCCAAACCAGCGCGCACGAAGTGATTCGCAGTCTCGTGGCAGGACTCGCTCATGCATTGAACGCCACCCCGTGGGGGAAGCTCGCGGCCGAACTCGTGGCCGCGTCACGCCAGGATCCCGACCTCGAAGACCTACTCCGCCGATTCGTCAGAACCCGACTCGATGTTGCAACTCCGGCCATCATCTCGGCTCAACAACGGGGCGACATCACCGCAGACCTCGATCCCGACTACCTCCTCGGCCTCATCGTCGGACCCATCTACTATCGCCACCTCATCGCCCGAGAGAATCTCGACGACCAGTGGACCACAGCACACACCGACCAGATCTACGCCATCCTCACACCCCGAGCAGGAATGAGCGACGACTGAGCCCGGGCCCAGACTCCCGCCTTCGTCATGGTCAACAAAGTTCACGATCGACGAGGCTCGCGGGTAACACGGGGCGGGATAGATGTCCGCACTTGCTGATCACGCATCAGGCGACGTGTGACGGTGACGGCACAGAGTGCCTGAACTGGGTCCGCCAGTCGAGTGCCAGCGCACATGCTGGTTCTGCCACTTCGACAGGCCGCTCGGTATCAGCGGAAACGACAGGTGATGTCAGTCGATTTCGCGCCCTTCCGCCACGGTGAGTGGTCGGTGCTCTCGTCGGTGTGGCGCATGCCGAGATGGACGCAATCGGGTCGACGGCGTCGCCCGACGTTGACCTAGTTCCAAGCGGATCAATGCCCCTCAGCGCGGGTTGGCGAGGTCAGCATTCGTGCTCCGGAAGGCCGTGATCGGGGGCGATCACTGTCCAACGCTCGGTGGGGGCTATCTGCGCACGAGAAGCTTGAAGAACAGTTGTCCATTGACGTCCTCGTGCTGCTCGAAGCCGGCACGGTACGCGACCGCGATGGACGCCGCATTCGCAGGATCGACGAGCAGCGTCGCCGCAGCGAAGTCGGGATCGGCGCGGAGATGCTCAACCAGCAACCTGAGCGATCGTGTTGCGAACCCTCGCCGGCGGTGCTGCGCGAAGACGTTGTAGCCGATATTGACTTCACCTTCTTGAAGCCAGTCACGCTCGACATCGCAGTCGATCCACCCGACGGCCTGCCCGACCGCGTTCACGATGACCGCCGTTGGTCTCGGCGAGGGCGAACCCTCGCCGAAGAATCGTCGGAACTCAGCATCACGCTCGGCCACGAGGATCTCGACATCGCCATCGGTCGGCGAGCGAAGCGTGATCTCACCGTCGGTGAGCGCTCGATCGAGTGGTCTCGCGTCCATCCGCTCATGTTCGCGGCCAGCCCCCCGGATTCCATGGACCCCACTCGCGCAGACATCAGCTGTAGTTCCGAGTTGGGCCTGAAGGCTCCGGCCAACGCACCGACATCAACTTGGGTCATTTGCTCCACTCCTCACCGGAGCTGCTTCGTTCGATCGCGGGTGGTTCATACCCTACGTGGGTATCCCGAAGCGATGTTGGGGCCGACGAGTCAGCGGGGCAGTGCCGCGTCTGCGAGGCGACTCTTGATCTCGACGAGCACCTCCGGCCAGCGGCGCCAATCAAAGACGAGGGTGCTGGCGACAATCAGGTCGTCGTCGACCCGGAGGAACTCGGAGCACAGCACGGAGCCGACCGGAGTGTCAGTGACCAGGTCGTAGAGCACCGCAGCCTGGTTGTCGTCGATCACGACGGCTCGCACGTCGGTGCGCACCGTGATCGGTCGGAGGTTGCGGAACCCCTGGACGAAGGCGTCTCTCCCTTTCGCCTCGGAGGTCACCGTACCGCCAAAGGTCGCGTCGGGATGGACCAGGGTCGCCAGGCGGTCGAAGTCGCCGTCGCTGATCGCCGTCGTGTAGTCCTTGATGAGTTGCTGGACATCTGCAGTCATGTGGCCCTCCCGTCGAGTTCATTTGTGCTTGACTATTATATAGTTGATGTACTGGAGACATTCAAGCTAGCATCTGGGGAACGATGCGTTCCTATCGTCAGTACTGCGGATTGGCCAGAGCCCTCGACCTCGTCGGAGAACGCTGGACCCTGCTCATCGTCAGAGAACTCCTCGACGGTCCCGCCGGCTACAACCAGCTCCTCGGCGGACTGCCCGGCATCGCCACCAACCTCCTCGCCGCCCGCCTGCGTAGCCTTGTCGATGCGGGAGTGATCCGTCGCCTCGACGACGGCCGCTACCAACTCACCCCGTGGGGTGACGACCTCCGCCACGCCATCTATGCGCTCGGAAGGTGGGCCGGGCCACTCATGGCACAGCCACGAGGTGATGACCACTTCCAGCCCAACTGGCTCCACCACATGGTCATCGCACGCTTCGATGGTCACGACCCGGCCCGCACCGACCTGACCGTCGAACTCGCCACCGACGACGACATCTTCACCCTCACATCGGGGGCCGGCCGCGTCACGTTGAGTCCGGGACGGGCCGCCCAGCCGGACGTCATCCTCACCGGACCCACCGAACCCGTCGTCGGGTTACTACTCGGCCGCCTCACCAGAGCCCAAGCGATGGAACAAGGAGTAGGCATCCGCGGCTCGGCGCGGGCACTAGGCAGCCTGCGGCCCCGCGGCGAAGAACACACTCACCGGGTGCCCACCCACTGAGCGACCCGACTCCCCCACCGCTGATCCACTACGTCCAAGCCCGGGACGGTCCAAGCCCACGAGGAAGCCCGAGGTGGGCCTTGGAGTCCTCGGAGGCTGATGTGGGGCTGTCCAACACCAGCATGACTTCGTTCGAACCGTTCGACGCGTCGATCAGCTTGGCCACGACCGTTCCTTGACTGTCGACTGTCTCGATGTCGCTCCATCCAACGTTGCGGCGGCTGCCAAGCGATTCGATGGGTCGCGGACACACCGTCGTTGGTCTCGGCCAGTCGTGAGCCTGTTGGGGCCGTGGGCCCCAGGTCGACGTGAGGGTGATGCTCGAACCTGAGGGCCATCCCTTCTGCCTCTATCCCCCGAGATGCGCCCCGTTCGTCGGGGCTGGGGCGTTCGAACCGGAACGACGGGCTGCGCCCTTCATGGGGTGACGGGGCTGGTCATGGCCGGGGCTGGTCGAGGCGTTCGGTGAGATGGACGGTGACGGTGTCGCCCTCGGTCTTGCCGATGGCCCGCCGGAGGGCGGCTCTGACGGGGAGCTTGTGGGTGCCGTCGCCGAGGGCCATGAAGGAGCTGGTGAATGGCTGGCCGTCGATGGTGCCGGCGACCTTGACCAATCCTCGCGTACCAAAAAAGTCAGCGGTCCAGTCGGTGACCAGGTAGGTCCAGCCGCCCTCGGCGTCGCTGGTGACGAGTCGGCCGGTGAAAGTGTGGTCGAGTCGGCCGACGGGTGCCGGTGGTTTTGTCGCGTCGGTCATGCTGGGGGGTCCTGGACGACGTAGTAGCGGTTGGCGTCGGGGTCCTCGAAGCTGAACATCGGTGGCGTTCCCTGCCATTCGAGCAGCTCACCAACCGGCACCCGCTGGGCAGCAAGCTGGTTGTGGGCGCCGGCGGCGTCGATGGTTCCGTATCGGATCCCGGTATCGCGGCCGGCTCAGCATGCGGGTCCTCTCAGCTTGTGTTGAGTTGGTGGGTCAGCGCCGGTTGGGCGGGCCGAGCGCTGGCTTGATGTCGAGGATCGGCGTGCTTGTCGAACAGAGCGGACCCTTCCGCAAGGTAGATGTTTCGGATGTGGCGATCGAGGAAGGCTTCGAGGACGCGCCGGCCGGCTGGCGTCAGTTCGTAGTATTTGCGGTCTGCGCCGGTTCGGTTCCCGGGCCGCATCTCACCTTCGACCAACTCCAGCTGGGCAAGACGCCGCAGCGCTCTATAGAGGCTCCGATCGTCCGAGTTCATGGTGCCATTGGTGTTGTCCTCGACGAATTCGGCGATCTCGGCTGCGTATTTGGGCTTGTCGCGCACGGCCAGGAGCAGCCACATGGTCAGCAACCCACGTTTGTAGATCTCCTCCCATCCGGCAAGAACCTTTGCCTCATACTCGTCTAGATCAGGCGAAGAGCTCATCGGCACTCTCACCACGGATGTGTCGACGCGTCAGGAGGTAGACAAGTGCCAGGAGCGGCAGACCTCCGATCGTGTACCAGGCAAGATCTTGCCAGCGCAGATGGCCGACAGAATCGAGAAGCAGCCACGCAACTCCAATCAGGGCCACGAACTCTCCTACCGCGTGCTCGAAGATGATGTTTCGAGTGGTGCGGCTCTGCCGATCTGCCCGGATCAACAGCCCGTTCCAAGCAGCCATGAAGATCCCAAAGCCGACGCCGAGAAGTGCGGCTCTCCCCCACTCCTGCGCATCGAGGAACTTGTCGAGCTGCAGGAAGAAAACCGCGGCAGCAGCGCCGGAGCCGGCTGCCGCTGTGATGACGAAACGCCTGGATCTCACTCGGACCCCTTTGGTGGTGCACTGGGTACTATACCCTAGGTATACACCCTGAGTCAAGGCACAAGGTACGCCGCCGCCTCGGCCACGCAGCGTGGCGTGAAATCGACTGACACCGATGACGGACTCGGTACCAAATGCGCTGGATCTCAGGGGGCCGGTCGCGACCACCCGGAATAGCTGATCTTCGACACGGGATTCAGCTTTCGATAGAGACGGCTCCCCGCCGAGCCTTCCGGCCCCGATCCGATGTAGATCTCCCTCCCTCCCAGCCGAGCCTGGGCAGCAAAACAGGCAAGCACGACGGCGCGCCCGAGGCCGTTGCCCTGGAAGTCGGGATGAGTTGCGACCGGGTCGATGCTCCCTACTCCGGACACGGCATCGACCGTGCCGCGGCAGTATGACGCAACCCGACCGTCCACACTGCGTGCTACGACGTTGAGGTCGGGGCGATACGCCGGGTTGCGGGCAATGCTGCGCAGCACGGCAATCCGGTCGCCTTTCCCTCCGAACGCACCCTCGAGGCACCGTGCGATCTCGGGATAGTCCGACTCTCCGTGCACATGATCGATGGTGAACGCATTCGGCGGCGGCGGGAGGTCGCCGAGTTGTGTGAGGTCGTAGCCCCACCCCAGCTCCTCCACGCCGCCCTTTCCAAACCCGTGAGCGAGCAGGACATCGTGCAGCCACGTTGCTTCATCCGACGGATAGAAGATCGTCGGCTGCCCGCCTCGTCTCCCGAGTAGCCAAGCGAGCGCGGCTTCGAATAAATCCGCGTCGGTGGCGGCGGTCAGGATGCAGTGGTCTTCGGCGCCCCGTTCGGCAATCACCAGGGCGGCGATGTCGTTGTTGCGTCGGATGACCGTGCCGTTTCGTGCGAAGAAGCCGGGTTCGGTCCGGTCGCGCAAGGTGTTGCCGCCCCATCGCCAGTCGAGGAATCGGCCGGTTTCCCACCCCCAAGTGTGTTCGGCGAAGGGGTTCGCGGAACGCAGGAATCGGATGGCGTCGTCGAGGTGGTCGTCGCTGAGCGGCTGAGTTGTGATGTTCATCGCGTTCCGTGTGTAGCCACGCATGGTTCCGGTTGCCTCGCCAGGTTCGAGACAGACCCTTGTCCATTCTCGCATCGACGCGGGCCTGACGATGCCTCGTAACACGACGGTAAGCCCTTGATCCATGTTGTCGACGTCCACCTGAACCCCCATCGAGGTGCGAGACCGAGAGGGAGTCGCATGCGGACGATGACAACAGCCAGGCGATTCGAACGGAATCGACCTGAGCGCGTCGACACGAGAGGAGGTGGGCGCGGGCTGCCGACCACCGCACACGCCACCGGATCACGATCCGGACTGTTGCGTCCCACTCCGGGGCGGCATCACAGCCGCTCCTCGTCAACGAACGAAAGGATCATCATGACCACCACACGAAAGACCAAGACTACGGGGAAGACCCAACGCGGCGGCGTCGAACCTGTGGTCGAGCCCGAGCCCGTTCCGGCATTCGTCGAAGCGCTCCGTGCCAATGATGGAGCGGTCGGTGCGTACCCCCTGGCAGAACACGAGGCAATGACGCCGTTCGAAGCAGTATCTGCCGACGGCGCAATGGCCACTGCAGTTCCCACGACGGTTCACCAGTCGGAGCTGGATCGAGAACTTCTCTACTTCAACTACAGGGGCCGGACGTTGCTGTGGAGGTTGTTCTGGTCAACGTTCCGTCACTCGATCTGGCTCTCCAGGCCGACCCTCGAGCATCCCGGCAGCAAATGGAACGAGGGTGAGGAGGCGACGTACGGCGTCCAGCTCTACAACAACACGCTCTTCGACTTGGAAGGTATGCAGGTCACCCTTTCGGTAACAAGCCTGGGAGGTAAAGCTGCGATCCTCGGTCCCGTGGGGTCGGTTGCGGTTCTGGGCGACGTGCCCTTCGGACAGTGGAGCGATACAGCGCGGTTCGAGCTGAAGGCCGTCACGCAAGGAGACGTGCGACTCGATCTCGAGATCGAAGGCTACATGAGCCCGATGCGACTGAAGCAGAGGTACAACGGAGTGCCGTTCGGCAGCACCTTGGCCCAGGCCGGCTACCGGACTCCTCGCACGATTGCCGAACCGCCGACGCCGGACGACTGAGCGCTGCGGACGGGTCGGGGCCGGCGTAAGCATGAAGGCAGCGAGAACGCTCTGGTGTCGTTGCGGTTGCGACCGCCATCCATGCCGAGATGGCCCGACTTCGAGCGCTCAAGGGCTCGGAGTCGGGCCTGCCAGCCCTTCGTGGATCTGCTCGGTCGAGAGCACATGGAAAACCACGGCGATGACCCAATCAAACACCCGCATCGGCGGGGCACTACGGGCGGCGCTCGCCAAACCGAGTGTCATGACGTGACGCTTCTACTGATGTCGCGGTCGGCCCATCCTCTTCAGGATCCTGTGCACGGTGAGCCAGGTACGGGAGGTGATGTCCCGGCCGATTTCTCTCTCCAGCCAGCGCATCACGTCAGGAGTCGGGCGGACCGTCGTGTCGGAGACACTGAACAGTGCTCGATCAGCTGCGGCGACCACCTTGAACGCCTCATCGGTGGGTTGATGTGGCAGATCGAAGGGTACGGAGAGCCGTGTTTTGGCAAACGTGGCAAGGAGGTACGTGCTGTTCCCGTGTGTGAGGTCACCAAAAGGCAAGAGGTCCTCCAGCGCTTCCAACTCCATCTGGCTCCGTACGAACGTTTGGCTTGCGAAGCCGAGCTGGTCTGGCCAGGCCGCCTCGAGTTGCGCCTCGATGTCGCCCGGCCCCGCGTCGGCGTCGAACACGATGTTGCCGCTGGAGATGACCGTGGCCACGTTGGAGAAGCCCAGACCGGTGCACACAGCTCGCAGGTTCTCATTCCGCATCCTCGGATCTGCGGGGCCGACGCCTCGGAGCATGGCTACATATCGGGTCATCTCGCCAGTATTGCCGACGGCCGACCGGCGGCGATGGAGGCAGCTGGCGCCCCGATCGGCACCAGGCGCTCCGCACCGTCGTAGCTCGAACCGGGCCGCCCGTCAGCGCAGCGATCTACTCTTCGGAAGGCACGGTTTTGCGCCACATCGCCGAAGCGATCTGCGAGGTCCAGTCTTGGCGTATCGGCTGCCTGTATCAGCGGTCCCGCGTGTCACGCAGGCGGCTCCCTCCATACCGAGGAGGCGATGCGCGGCGGGCATCCTGTTCCGGTGCGGTGGCTCGGGTAGCGTGGCGTCGTGCGTGATGCGCCCCCCTACCGGACGACGCTGGCCCGGATCCACGATGAGCGCTTCGGAGGGCACGCCGATCTCTGCGCTCCCGGGGTCCTCGAGCTCCTCGAGCCCATTCGCCGGCGATCCGGCACCGTTGTCGAGATCGGATGCGGTTCCGGCGCACTGACGCGGCATCTGGTTGACGCCGGCCACAGAGTCATGGCGACCGATGCATCCCCGGCGATGCTCGAGCTGGTGCGATCCAATGTCCCCGAGGCTCTGGGCCACAGGCTCCTCCGCCTGCCTCAAGACTCCATACCCGACGCCGACGCCATCGTCTCAACCGGCCACGTACTGTCGTATCTTCGCACGGAGCGCGACCTGCTCACGGCGATCCGGGCCTGCGCCAGAGCGCTGCGACCCAAGGGACTGCTGGCCCTCGACCTGGAGGACAGGTCAATGCTCTCCGCTGTGACGCTTCCACCCGCCGCTTGGGTTGGTCAAGACTGGGCATTGATCATCGACCGTGTCTCCGACGGGCCCTCCCACTTCGCTCGCGTGCACACGATCTTCGTTGCCGACGGCGACGGCAGATATCGGCGTGAGGTCGAACGTCACGACAACGTACTCATCGATGTCGCCGGCCTCGTGCCGCCGGTTCTGGAAGCCGAGGGTCTCACCGTTGAGATCGGTAACAGCTTCGGCGCCGAGCGGCTGACGCCCGGCCTGTCGACGGTCGTGGCGCACCGTACATCGTGACGTCGTGAGACGTCCGACCCTGCGGCGGCCGCCGCGGCGCCGGTTCGCGGGAACCTGGAATGGGCGGTCGGTGTACTGAGGGTGTGCTGCCGCATGAAGGGATACGGACAATGCCGATTGGGAGTAGCGCGAGGGCTCGACACCGATCGAGGGCCCTCGTGGGTGTGGTGACCGTGGCATTGGTCGTGATCGGCGTGAGCAGCCCTGTGGCGGCGAAGGGTCCCGAGTCTGCGACCATCACCGGTCCTGGGATCGACGAGCCGGTCGAGCTGATGGATACGGGCGATGCAGCCCTCGTGGGGCTGTTCATGGAACAGACCGGCCTCTGGTATGGGACGGGCGACCTCCCGAGCCCGATCGAGGAGCCGGCGGGCGATTTGGGATCGGCCTATACCTTGACATGGATCAACTCCGGTCCCCCAGGCCTCGACGTTGAAGTACGCACCATCCGCCAGGTGATCTATCCAAACGCGGAGAGTGGGCCGGTCATCCATACCCCTGATCAAAGCAGCCTCTCTGGTTGGGGCCCTGGGGTGATCGGCTGGTTTGCGGCACCTGGCGGACTGCGGAACACGTTGGTCGAGCTCGGTGTCTCCATTTCCGAGCCGCCCGCACCCACTGAGGCACTTCCTCCGGACACGCCGTCTGCTGCGGGGTCGCCCGGCGGGCCATCCCGGGCCGCAGTGTGGGCCATCGGCGTCATCGCCCTCGGCCTCGTCGTCGGTCTGTCTTGGGGTCTCTCGCGCCCGTTGCGGACTCGGGGGGCGTGACGGCCGCCGGCGACTGTGGACAGCACTGGAGCGGCCCACCCAAAGCCACCGACTCGGCCGCACGCAGTCGGCGTTTGGCTTCTGGTGTGTCCGCGGCATGTGATACGTAGCCTGCTGATGAAATGGGCAGTTGGGCTTCCTCGATCGACGATCAGACGATCGTCTACGCCGCCGCCGGCACCGGGCCCGACCTCGTCTTGGTGCATGGCTGGTCGTGTGACCGGTCGTATTGGCGGAACCAACTCGACCTTGCGAAGCAGTTTCGGGTGGTGTCGATCGACTTGGCCGGCCACGGTGACTCCTCCGCTGATCGGGTGGAGTGGACCATGGCCTCCTTCGGCGACGACGTCATTGCCGTGATCGACGCTCTGGCTGCATCGGACGTGGTGCTGGTCGGGCATTCGATGGGGGGCAATGCCTGTCTGGAGGCAGCTCGCCGGCTCGGTGACAGAGTTCGGGGAATCGTGTGGGTCGACACCTACGGTCGGTTGGACGTGCCGCGATCCGCGGGCTCGGTCGACGAGCTCGTCGCGCCGTTCGAGAGCGACTTCGATTCCACCACTCGGACATTCGTCGGTGACATGTTCGTGGCCGGCGAGGACCCTGCCATTGCCGAGTGGATGGTCGACGACATGTCGGCGGCACCGCCAAACATCGCCGTTGCCACCATCCGCGCCTCCCTCTCCTATGGGCGGCGAGCCCACCGCTTCGTCGGAGACGTAGCCTCGCCCATCGTGGCCATCAACACCGACTACCTCGATACTGATGTCCAATCGCTGGAAGGGCACGGAGTCGAAGTACGGAGACTGCACGGTACGGGGCACTTCGGGATGCTGACCGCTCCGGAGCGCTTCAACGCACTGCTCGAGGACACCATCACCTCCTGGTAGCCATCCCCTCCATCGGAATCGTTGTCCGGCATGGCGACTGCGACGAGAGCTCGATCCTCGTAGAAGAGGCAAGAGCCGCCGCAGAATCGGTGACGGTCACAGCGACGGCCGGCGCCAGACCGGTCATTGCGTCATCGCGTTACAAAACATGAAATCGTTTCAGGTATGGTCGACGGCGGGCGACATTGCGGAGGACCCATGAACTATGCAACGGTGCTGTACGACGTCGACGGTGTTATCGCCACCGTCACTCTGAATCGGCCGGAGAGACTCAACACGATCGTGCCCCCGATGCCCGACGAGTTCGAGCATGCCATCCGCCGAGCGACGGTCGACGATGCGGTGAAGGTCATCATCGTGCGCGGCGCCGGCCGGGCTTTCTGCGGTGGGTACGACTTCGGGTCCGGATTCCATCATTGGGACGCGCACATCACCACCGACGGGAACTGGGACCCCGGCAAGGACTTCGCTTGGGCGACCGATCGCCTGGTCGCACCGACGCAGAAGTTCATGAGCATGTGGCATAGCCACAAGCCCGTCATCGTTCAGGTCCATGGCTGGTGCGTGGGCGGGGCGAGCGACACAGCGCTCTGCGGCGACCTGGTCATCGCCGCCGAGGATGCCCGGATCGGGACTCCGTATTCGCGGATGTGGGGCTCCTACCTGTCCGGGATGTGGCTCTACCGGCTCGGGCTCACCAAGGCCAAGGAGTATGCCCTCACCGGCAAGCCGCTGTCTGGTCGCGAGGCCGCCGATATCGGGCTGATCAACGAAGCCGTGCCCTCCGATCAACTGGAGGAGACTGTGCGGCGGCGCGCCGAGCAACTCGCCTCGATTCCGGGTTCGCAGCTGGCAGCGATGAAGCTCGTGGTGAACCATGCCTTCGAGAACATGGGCATCTCGAGCACCCAGGTCCTGGGACCGATCCTCGACGGGTTGATGCGGAACACACCGGACGCTCTGGAGTTCATCGATCGAGCACAGAACGAGGGTGTACGGGCGGTGATCGAAGCCCGCGACGGGCCGTTCGGTGACTACAGCCAGGCACCTGTCGATCAGCAGCCGGATCCTTCGCACGTGATCGTGCCATGACCGCCAGACCCGATCGGCTGACGACGAAAGGCCTCCAGACACGGACTCGCCTGCTCGAAGCCGCCGAACATGAGATGCTCGAGCATGGCCGGATCGAGGTGACGAGGGTCGCCGAGAGAGCCGGCGCCTCGCTCGGCCTCCTCTACCGGTATTTCGCCGGCAAGGACGCTCTGGTCACCGCCGTCGTCGACCGATTCTACGACCGCTACGAAGAAGCCGTGTTCTCAACACCCGCCCCGGACGGTGCCAGATGGCTGGATCACGAGTTCGAACGCATCGAAGCCGAAGTGGGGTTCCTGTTTGCAGAGCCGCTGAGCCGCCGAATCGTTGGCGGCACCCCCGCCGAGCCAGCCACCGCCCTTGCCGACGCCCAGCGCCTCAGCAGCCATATCGACATGGCGGCTCGCAACATCGAACACGGCCGCCGCCGCGGCGAGATCGGGGTGTCGGTGGATCCCCGACTCGCCGCAGCGGCCATCATCGGCGGCTTGCGGTCGTGCCTGGCGGTGGCTCTAGCCGGCGAGTCCGCACCGAGCGCCGAGCAGGTGGTGGACACGGTGAGGCGGATTTCGACATCGATCATCACCGAGCCGTCGCCGGCAGAGGCCCGAGCGACAACGACACAGTGAGTTCCCGGCCCGCCTGGCTGCGGGGGTCATGTCGGGGTGACCCTGCGAGCGCCATGCCACCGACGCCGCGTTCCCCGGCATCGAGACCCTGCTGCTCGAGAACGACTTCTCCGGTTCTACCGGCTCATCCCGTAGACGTATAGGGAACAGAACGGAGCCATGCCGGCAAGGAGCGGTACGGCACGGCCTGCTGCGCCGTCCTTGGCCGAGATCGTGAGAATCCTCCGACCCGACGGTATCGCCCGGTCGGCCGAGCACGTCGCGACCCGTCCCGCCTCCCCCAGCGAGCTGATCGAGCGACTGCGCGAGGTCGACACCGCCTGCGCACCGATCGATATTCTGGAGATCGTCACGGGGAACGACGCCGTGGCGGTGCTGACGACCTTCGCTCTGCCGGAGGGCGCTCTGCTCCACTTTGCGCAATGGTTCTGGGTCGCGGATGCATGACCACCCGTAGCCGGGTCATCTACGACCCCAGGCCCATTCTCGAGATATAGCCAGCCGCCGACGACGGGAGGCACGATGCCGGCGAAGCCTGACGAGGTGCCATCGGAGCTGATCGAGCTCTATCGCGCCGCCATCGAGACCCAGCCTGACATCGAGTTGAAGGGTGGCAAGAAGCTGCCGCACACCTCGACGAACGGCTACATGTACAGCTCCCTGACGAAGGACGGCCGCATGGGCATCCGCCTGTCGGCCAGCGACCGCGAGGCCTTCATTGCCAAGCATGATGCCAAGCCATTCGTGAACTATGGCGCCAACATCGCCGAGCACGTCGAGGTGCCGGAGGAACTGCTCCACCGGCCCAAAGAACTCGGGGAGTACCTGGCCAGGAGTCGCGCGTACACGGACAGCCTTCCGGCGAGGAAGAGCAAGGGGAAGTAGCGGCGCTCCCCGGCCCCCCGGGCCCCGATCGCCGGGCCCGCACACACCATTCGATCAGCGCTTACAGGCCTCGCCCGAGTTCATGCGGAGGTCGACCGCCCTGGCAAGGCGGCGGTACTGCTCGGCTTCGTCGAGGAGCTCAGCCGGAACCTCGACGTCCCCGTCTCGGATCGGGCTCTCGAGAAACGGGAAGCGGAGCGCTCGGACCTGCGCCGGCTACTCGGCAACGAGTTTGACGCTCTCTGGGAGCGGGGTCGAAACATGACGATCGACGAAGCGACCGACATGGCCCTGACAGCGACAGATCAGTGACGCGCATCTCTTGTGCGTCAGGCACTCACGGCGGTTCTCGCCAGCTCCTCACCCAGCCAGAGTGGACGTTCTCCGCTGGGCGTGATGGCAACCGGCACGATCCGTTCGTTGGCCGACAGCTGCTCGGCGCCGGCGGCGAGGGTCTCCGGCTCCCCGAGGACGAACCACCGGGAGATGCCAGGGAACCGGCCGGCTTCGCGTGTCGTCACCTGCAGTGGCTTGTCGCCCGGTTCCAACCACGCGGACACCACCAACGCATCGTCGATCGTGTGAATGACGGGAGTATCCGACAACATTCTTCGGACGGCCGGGTTGCGGAGATCCATGAACATGTGCATGTGGTGGGTGGCTGGCTCACGAGTCAGGATTCCCCCCCACTTCGCCTTGAACCACACCGGACCCTTTCCGAGGAAAGGCAGTGACCGCCCCAGCGTGGCAGTGTCGCTGCCCAACTCTGCGGCTCGCTCGAGGCTGCGGATGATGAGCGCCGCGACCACGCGTTTGTTGCGTATCGTGACGTCTGCGTCCCGGATGCCAAGGCTTCTCAGCGCATAGACCGATTCGTTCGGGATGTTGAAGAGCCCGGCGACCCAAACCCCGTCGATGTCTGCGCAGATCAGTTCGCCGCCACGTTGCAACCGGTCCATCATCTCGCCGAGCGAGGCAGCCTTGCCGTCCATGGGGAACTGGCGCGTTACCAGCGGGGCGTGGTGGCGGTCGTGGAACTCTCGGATTGCCTCGGGATCGCGGGTGACCCTGTAGCTGAAGTTCGCTCGGCGAATGCGCCGGAAGTCCTCGCGCGTGGTGGAGGTCAGGAGCTGCGGCCGCACGTCCTCCGGATCGGCAGGCAATTCCACGTGGATGTCCACCAGCGCGGGCACTGCAACGGCGCGTTGCACGAGGTCTGCAAGCCCCCCGTCCATCTCGTGGA
Source organism: Acidimicrobiia bacterium (assembly GCA_965216945.1). Lineage (GTDB taxonomy): Bacteria > Actinomycetota > Acidimicrobiia > Spongiisociales > UBA5794 > DATHZQ01. Next base: position 3,802,331 of record CBDCGU010000003.1, read on the forward strand.
TCCGCAGGATCGGTAGTCCACCATCTTCGACGACATGCTCGATCCGGCTGGGAACTCGGTGCCGCCACACGCGGCCGTTGGGGCCGCCCTCCACGTCGTCTCCACAGAAGAAGGCGGCAATGCTCGGCGCACGCAGCTCGAAACCGGCGAACCATGCCCTACCGGCGCTGCCCTCATAGGACGCACTGCGCAGTAGCTGGCGGCGGAGGATGGCACGACCTGCTTTGGACGCCCGGTTCATCGTCCGGCATGCTTCCTGCTGACCCGCCTGCGTAGATCATGGTCTGCGAGCCCATTCGTTCGAAATGCAACCGGCGCCAAAGCTGAGTCCCCCTGTCTCGACCGATGCGACCGTCCGCTGGCGGAGCATCGGACCGGGCGCGGTCCCCACGCTAGTGCCTCAGCCGCGGGCGCCTGCCGCCTCGGCCATGGCTCGACCGAAACCGCTGTGTCGCCATCACGTCGCTTCGTGATGGGTACCATCACCGACATGATGGTTACGGTGATGGTTCGTGTCCGCCAAGCGAAGGCGGACCCCACGCGATGTGCGGCGGCAGCAGCTCGGCCAGAACTTCCTGACCGATGCGGGCGTCGTTCGCCTACTCGTTGATGCGTTCGAGATCGAATCCGATCAACTGATCGTCGAAATCGGAGCCGGACGGGGCGCCTTGACGATTCCTCTCGCTCGGGCCGGTGCGCGAGTGGTGGCGATCGAGGTCGATCCGGTGTGGTCGCGCGGTCTCGAGCACATGGTGCGGAGGGAGGATGTCGAGGACCGGGTCACGGTGGTCTGCGCCGACTTCAGATCGTGGCAGCTGCCCGGAGGGGGCTATCGCGTCGTCGGCAATCTTCCGTTTGCGCTCACCACTGCCCTTCTTGCGAGATTGCTGGACGATCCGAGCAGCGGGCCGCAACGAGCCGACCTGCTCGTCCAGTACGAGGTCGCACGAAAACGCTCGGCCTCCCCTCCCCAAACCCTGCGGTCGGCCGCTTGGGCTCCCTGGTGGACATTTCACCTGGGTCCGAGGGTGCCACGCACGGCGTTCCGTCCGGTCCCGAGAGTCGACGCCGCCCTCCTGACTGTGCGCCGCCGCGAACCGGGTGTGCTGCCCGAGTGGATGGCTCCTCAGCTGCGTGAGCTGCTCCGTCCCGGCTGGACTCCTCCGGCGCGGTCCGGGTCATCAGCCGGGAACGGATGATATGGGGCACGATTGCCCCGCCCAGCCCTGCTCCGCACCACCCGACACGGCTGCCAGCTCTGAGCTTTGATCAGTGGCCGGCGGGTGTCCTGACAGCAAGGAATTCGGAGATCTCGCTGTGGACTCGCTGCGATTGACCCAGCATGAGGTGGCCGCCCGAGGCGAGCGTCACGAGCCGAGCACGTGGGATACGCCGGGCCGCCTCCGCCGCAGCATCGTACGATGCGAGCGGGTCGTCCTCGGCATGGACGAGCAATGTCGGGACAGTCAGCGACTCGAGGGGGTAGGTGTCGATCTCGGGGTTGCCGACGAAGGCATCGAAGATGGCGCCGGCGACCCGTGGGCCGATCGGGAAGATGCTCTGGGTCATCTCGGCCACGGTTTGGCGTTCCAAGTCGTCGCGCGGAAAGCCTGTTGGCACGCCCATGAGTTGGTTGAACATCGGTCGGGCGAATGCCTCCAGCGCCCACATCGCCGGATCCGAATAGAACAGCCGCGCCCAGCCCGGCGGGGCAGACGCCGTTGGGCTCCCGGGGAAGTTCCCCGAAGTAATCACCAGGTGACCGACCCGTTCGGGATGGCGAAGAGCAAGTTGCACTGCCGCGCCGGTGCCGGCCGAGATGCCGATCACGTCGACTTCGTCGAACTCGAGCTGGTCGAGCAAGACGACAAAGGCGTCGGCCTGATCGGCGACGGTCGCCCTGTCGGGCAGTCTCGACCCGAGATATCCAAATCGAGATGGTGCGATCACACGCCGGTCGGTAACCGTGTCTCGGACGGACAAGAGACCCCCGTCGCATCCGTGAAAGATACCGTGGCTCACCAGCAGGGCCGCACCGGACCCTGTCTCCGCATACTGCAGACTTCCGAAGCCAGTCGCGATCGAGCGGGATTCGACGGTGCGGAGCCGTTCCCCCGCTCGGGCCAGATGCCGTCGATAGCGCCGCACGATGCTGACCGATGCGAGCATGGCCCCAGCAGCGGCGGTTGCGTACATGAGACGAGTAGCCATCGCACCAGCCTGTCGTGACATCCGTACGGTTCCTAGGGTCGAAAGAGACATCTCATCGGACATCTGTCCTCAGCACCGGCTCGGTAACCTCGCCGCTTCTTCCGTCGCAGCAGACTCGTCATTGCCGCCGACCCGGTATTGTTGAGATGCCGGTCCTGCGGGCCGTCTGGGCACTGGGCCCAGGTCGAGCCGGCCATCGCTTTCCGCACGGCAAGGAGTCGTGCCATGAGCATTGGATTGGTAGTCGCCGGCATGGTGGGCCTGGGAATCGCGGTCCAGGTTGCAGTACTCGGTCGATCGTCGGCAACCGTGAACCCGCTCTCCGTATCGCTCGCCTTGCAGGTGGCCGGAGTCATCGGCGGTGCGGTCTGGGCGACCGTTCGCACCGAATGGCACGCCGTGATCGGCGCGGTGGCTCACTGGTGGTGGATCCCACTCGGAGTCGGAGGCTGGGTGGTCGTCGCCGCACTTGGCCATGCGTCGAGCCGAATCGGTGTTGCGGCCACGCTTGCGGTGTCGGTAGGCGCACAGATCGTCGTGGGCCTCACCATCGATACCGCCCTCGGCGCCCGCACGCTGAACGTCGTATCGATCGTTGGCGCCTGTTTGATCGTCGCCGGTGTCACAGCGGTGGCCACCGCATCCTGATCCGCCACCCGCCTTCACTCGCTGTCGTCGCTGCCGAGCAGCGAGTCGGCAGTCGGGAGCACGATCAGCGTCACCATTCGCCTGGTCGCTGGTCCCGTGCGGAAGTCTTCCACGACTGCACGTAGGCGAGTCATGAACTCGGGGAATCGGTCCGCATCGAGGTGGATCGGAACCTGGGCAAACGTCACCCGGTCGGAGACCGGATCGGTCGCCCCCTGCTGATAGCGATCCCAGTCGCCGAGCAGCGATCCGATGAGAGCCGTGAAGTAGCGGGACAGGTCGGCCATCGAAATGTCGGTCGCATCCTCCATCGACAGACGAGCCGAGCCTTCGACAAGTCGGTAGCTGCGCTTCACGCCACCACGCGACGGGCGCTCGGCGACCACCTCAACCGCGCCATCCGCGGTGAGACGCCTCAGGTGGCGGTAGATCGATGACTTCGGGACCTCGCTCACGGCAGCATCCAATTCATCCACGGTCATCGTTCTTCCCGCCAGCGCTTGTGCGATCCGCAGGCGCGCCGGATGCAACAACGACTCGACGACAACGGTTGGGCCCATCTGAACTCCACGGAGGCGATTAGTATTACTATCGATATTAATATATAGATAATCCGAGAGGAACAACCATGTGCAACCCATCAGCTCCGGCCGGCTACTGGGCGTCGACTGCCGAGGAATCCAGGCTCGACGAGATCGCATCCCACTTCACCGACGTTCAACGTCACCAATCAGGCAGGCCCCTCGTCGCTCACGACGACCTGGTCACCTTCCTCGGCGCGCCCCACATCGATCTGTCGGCGGACGTCATCCTGGTTCACGACGCCGAAGGCGATCTGGTGGGACAGGAGATCGTCTCGAGTGTCCCGCCCCATGTGAGCCCCGATCTGTTTGGAGTGGTTTCGCCGGACCACACCGGTGCGGGTATCGGTACCGTACTTCTCGACTGGGCGGAGCAACGTGTTGTCAGGCGCATGGCTGCGGCACCGGATGGAGCACGGGTTGTGCTGAATGTCTTCTGCGATGCCTCCCATCAGCCTTCGGTCGATCTCTTCGAGTCAGCGGGATACGTGGCGAACCGCTTCGCCATCAAGATGGAGATCGATCTCAACGAGGTCGAGCTACCGCCGGCACCCCTGCCGGCCGGACTCGAACTGAGGACGTTTCGGCCAGGCAGGGATGACCGAGCCGCCTACGTGGCGATGACCGACTCGTTCCGCGACCACTATGCCCACATCGACACTCCCCTCGAAGAAGGCGTCGCCCGCCTCCAGCACTCGATGACTCGACCCGGCTACGACCCCTCGCTGTGGTGGCAGGTGTATGACGGTGACGAGATCGTCGCCAACTGTTGGTGCGACCCAGAACACGAGGGCGACACCCGGGTCGGCTACATCTCGAGCCTCGGGGTCCGCCGGCCCTGGCGTGGTCGCGGCATCGCGCGGTCGCTTCTCAGCCACGCATTTCGCGTGTTCGCCGCGCGGGGCAAACGCGGGGTGGCGCTCGATGTCGACGCCGACAGCCTCACCGGTGCGACCCACCTCTACAGATCGGTGGGTATGCGAGAGACCTTCCGCGCCGCAGTGTACGAAAAGGAGATCCGCTCGGGCGTCGACCTGGCTACTCGCTCCCTGTGAGCGGCGAGGACCTCCGGCCGCCGCTTTCGGCTCATCGTCATGTCGGCCGCGAGGAGATCACCGAGAAGGTGCCTGTTGCCGTCGCCACGATGGAGTCGCCTGGGTGTTCCACCCGGCATTCGAGGTGGATGATCCTGCGACCGCGTCTCACGACGGCGGCGGTTGCCTCCAACCGGCCCTTGGCGACCGGACGCAGAAAGCGAAGGTGGATCTCGATGGATGCGCAGAGCTGGCCCTCGCCGAGGGTCGTCATCGTGGCCTTGCCCATGGCGGTGTCGACCATGGTGAACAGGACGCCGCCATGCACGACTCCGTTGGGATTGAGCAGCGACTCGCTCACCTCGAGGCGGGCGACGCCATTGCCCTCGGCAAACGACTCGACCTGCATACCCAAGAAGCTGCGCAGCGGAAAGTGCCCGTAGTCGTCGAGATCCATCGCGACGACCGTACCAACATCCCATCCATGGCCCTTTTGTGATTGTATGCCCATATGGTTATGTATACTCCCGGACATGGCCCGAGCCGCCACCACCACCGACGCATTCAACGCCGTAGCCGAACCCCGGCGACGCCAGATCTTGGATGTGCTCGCCGGCGGTGAACGATCTGTGAGCGAGATCGCCGCCGAAGTCCCAGTGTCCCAGCCACAGGTTTCGAAGCACCTCAGAGTCCTGAGAGAGGTCGGCTTGATACGTGTCCGACCCGCGGGGCGTCAGCGGATGTACCGGCTCGAGCCCGCGGCCCTCAAGCCGATCCACGACTGGGTCAAGGAATACGAGGAGCTGTGGAGCGATCGCCTCGATCGGCTCGATGGCTATCTGCACGAGATGCAACGGAAGGAGCCTCAGCGATGACGATCGACCGGACTGGGAGTGCCGAGGTCACGTTCCCCTCGGACACGGAGATTCTGATCACACGCAGGTTCGACGCACCCGCCGAACTGATCTTCGATGTGTGGACCACCCCAGAGCACATCCGCCATTGGTGGGGCTGGGAGAGCGATCCGATGACGGTCTGCGACTTCGATCTGCGCGTCGGCGGCAGGTGGCGATTCGTTGCCGAGAACGCCGAATATGGCGAGGTCGCTTTCCACGGCGAGTGCCTGGAGATCGAACGCCCTCACCGGTTGGTCGTCACCGAGATCTTCGAGCCCTACCCCGACTCGCCGGCGGTCAACACGCTCACCCTGGAAGAACACGACGGGGTCACGACGATGACCCTCCTCGTCCGACACATGACCAAGGAGGCTCGAGATGCTCACGTGCAGGCGGGTATGGAGGCGGGCCTGCAGCACAGCCTCGATCGCGTCGACGTCATTCTCGCTCGCGAACCGGACCCGGTCTGATGGCTGACATGCGATTGGAGGTTGTGATCCTGCCGGTGTCGGATGTCGATCGGGCGAAGGCGTTCTACGAACGAGTCGGATTCGTTCTCGATGTCGATCATCAGCCGAGCGACGATTTCCGCGTCGTGCAATTGACACCACCCGGCTCTTCATGTTCGGTCACCTTCGGTATCGGGCTCGAAGAGGTGCCGGGAGCGCCGCTGAAGGGGCTGCATCTCTGCGTGGCCGACGTCGAAGAGGCGGTCGCCGACCTCACCGACCGCGGCATCGAGCCGGACCCGATCCGGCACATGGGCCCCGATGGTTGGGTGGACGGCACCGACCCGGAGCGCCGGAAGTACTGGAGCTACTCCTCGTTCACCGACCCGGACGGCAATGGCTGGCTGCTGCAAGAGGTGGGCGACGGCTCCAATGAGGGCACCGTCTCGTCCGAGTCTCCGTAGCACTCGGAGGAAGCGCGGCGCCGCGGTTCTTGCGTAGCTAAGCGCGGGATGTCGCACCCATGTACGCAAGAACGACACGGGCCGTCGCGTGCGGGATTCATGCGTAGCTCACGACGGAACACCGCAGCCATGTACGCAAGAACCGGAAACTCGTTCGTCAGTGGGGTCCGCAGGCAGTCGGCGGACCATCGAGCAGAGGTCGCCGAACGGTCACACGAGCCACTCGACGATGGCGAAGGCGGCAATGCCGGCTGCCAGCGTCAGGCCGAGCGATCGTTTTGGCGTCACCATGACCGCACCAACGGCGGCGGCGACCGCGGGTGCTTCGGGAATCGCAACGTCCCCTCCGACGAGGGCGAACACCGCCAAGCCGGCAAAGAGCGGCGCTGGCAGCCGGTCGATGAACTCCAGGAAACGACCGCTGGCTGCCGGCAGCAGGGCGACCGCGGCGGCGCGAGTCAGATAGGTGAGTCCCGCTACCGCCAGGACCAAGGTCCAGTCGCTCAAGGTCGCGCCTCTGGCCATGCGGCCAGAATGCCCCCGGCGACCGGAGCCAATCCGCCGAGATCGGGCCAGAGTACGAGGGCCATGAGCGTGATGGCACCTCCGACGAGGGCACGGATGGTCATCGAGTAGGTCCGCACCATGAGTGCGGCGAGGCCGATGAAGAGGACCGGGAATACCGCGGAGGCGAGCGCTTCCAGTCCAAGAGTGGCTCCGCCGGCGACACCGAGTGCGGTGCCGATGAACCACGACAGGTAGGCGGCGATTCCCGCGTTGCGGAGTGTTCGATCGGCGTTGCCCGGCGAAGCGAGCGCCAGACCCACGGTCTCGTCGATGAGGAACCACGAGAGCACCAGGCGCTGACCTCCGTCGCTACGGAGATGGGGCCTCACTGCTCCACCCAGGGCGAAGTTGCGGATGTTGACCACAAACACCGCCCACAGGATTGCGAGCGGGGCCGTTGCCGTGGCGACCAAGCCGACCATCGTGAACTGAACGGTTCCGGAGAACACGACGAGCGAACTGATCACCGTCAGTGGAGTGCCGAACACGGGCTGGGCCGCGGCACCGTAGACGACGCCGAAGACTCCGATCGCCGCTATCACGGGAATCAGTGAGGCGCCTCCGACTGACGGCTGCTCTCCCGGTACGGACGCCTCGGACATCCGCAACTATCCCACGGTGGCCACGCTGGCGAGCCCGTCGCCAGCTGCCGTGCGACGAAGGCCGCCGGCCAAATTCGCGAGCTCACCGGGCGGGACCGACGCAACTCCTGCCACCCAAGCTGCTGACGGTGCGTTCACGATGACCGGCGAGCACGTCTCATGCGGACACCTCGCGCCTGCCGGTGATGGAGCGGATCGTGACTCAGCTCGTCTTCGTTGCACCGTCGAGGAGCCGGGCGAGTTCGACCGGCTTGCTCACCATCGGCCAATGGCCCGAGTCGATGTCGACGAACGACAGCCGGTTTGTCCGAGCCAGCTCGGGTACGTCACCGCCGGCAATCCAGGACCTCGCCTGTGCCGGGGTGTATTCGGGGCACACGGCGAGCACCGGGATGTCGAAGCGTCGGCTGTCGGCTAAGCCGACGACGCCCCGCGAGACCCCCTCGGGAACCGGGATCGCATTCCGACTGATGTGTTCTCGTGCGGCGGCATCGAGATCGGCGCTGTCCGCGCCAGCGAACGGCTCCCAGCCGGGGAACTCCATTACGCCGTCGACCGTGTCGAAGAAGTCCGCATACAGCTCACCATCTGCAGCCGGAAAGCCGCCGATCAGCACGACTTGATCGATCGCATCCGGCCGCCGGTCGGCAGCGATCCAGGCCAGTGTGCAAGCGGCGGAATGGCCGACGATCATCGGCCGCTCGGCGGTGTCGACGCCCGCGACCACCGCCGCAACCTGATCGGCCAGCGTTGCAGCAGTGTTCCCGTCGTCAGCACCTGGCAAGGCGATGGGGATCGGCCGGTGGCCGAGCTGCTCGAGCTCGGCCGCAACGTCGGCCCAGATCGACTGTTGCAGCCAGAGTCCGGCAACGAGGATGATGTCCATGCGGGCGAGTGTAGGTCGAGCATCGGGACCGACGTGGAAGCCGGACGCTCGTGAAGCCGTTGCTACCGTCGAGCGCTGTGTTCCGCATTGGCGCATGCCGGCCCCCGGCGCACCACACGGAGAGGAGTTGCCGCGATGGCCTACGACCCCCAGCTCGCCGAACGGCTTCGCGAGTGCCTCGCCACGGAGCCCGACGTGACGGAACGGAAGATGTTCGGTGGCCTGGCATTGATGGTCGACGGCCACATGACCGCCGTCGCCAGCGGTCAAGGCGGTCTCATGGTGAGGACCGACCCTGGGCAATCTGCTGAGTTGGTCGAGTCGACGCCGGCGGTGTACGCAGAAATGCGCGGGCGCGAGATGAAGAGCTGGCTGCGGCTCACCTCCGATGACGTGGCCAGCGACGATGAGCTGGCGGCGTGGGTGGACTCGGCCGTCGCCTACGTCAAGACCCTGCCTGGGAAGAGCAGCCGGTGAACCAACGGCGCGACTCGTAGCGGGCCGCAGGAGCGCCCCGGTCCGGTCGACCTCATTCGTTCCGCCGACGCGACAGTCCAGGTGGCGCCTCAGAGCCCCCACCTCCGCCCGGGGCCACGACGGGTCCCGGATCAGAACGGCGGCATCATGGCTAGATAGCCGCACCATGGTGAGGTACACGGCGCCATCACTAGCCTTGCCATGACGTTTCGCCAGGTCAAGCAAGGTTGGCAGGATGATCGCTATAGCCACGCTGCTCGTCATCGTGACGGTCACGCTCGTGGTCAACCGGGTCGGGATGATCGCCCTCACCGCCACGGGTCTGTCGACCGAGGTGGCCCACTTCCAGGCGCGCTCGGCGTTGACGGGCGTCGGCTTCACCACGACGGAATCAGAGCTCGTCGTCAATCATCCCGTGCGCCGTCGCATCGTTTTGCTGCTGATGCTGGTCGGGAATGCGGGGCTGGCGACCATCATCGCCACCCTCGTCGTCGGCTTTGCCGGGGAAGGCGACACCACTGCAGTCTTGCGCCGATTGGGCATCCTCCTGGCGGGCCTGACGCTGCTGACGCTGGCCGCTCGAAGCCGGGCCATTGATCGCCTTCTCTCCAGAGTCATCAGTGCCGCTCTGCGGCAGTTCACCAAGCTCGACGTCCGCGATTACGCACAGCTGCTCGACCTGGCTCGCAACTACACGGTGGCCGAGCTCGGGGTCGAGGCCGACAGCTGGGTAGCCGAGCATCGACTCGCCGATCTCCATCTTCCCGACGAAGGTGTGCTGGTTCTCGGCATCAGACGCTCAGACGGCACCTTCATCGGCGCTCCCCGCGGGCATTCCCGCATCCACGAGCTGGATACGTTGATCGTCTACGGGTACGCCGACGTGCTCGAGGAACTGAGCACGAGACGCGTCGGCATGGAGGGCGACCGATCCCACGTCGAGCGTACGTCCGAGGTGGCGAAACGCCAGGCCTCGGAGGACGAGACCGACACGGGTTGAGGCGGCTACCACCGGCCGGCCAGACGCCGTCCACTGGATCCGACAGCGTCACGATGGCGACGTACCTCGCGCAACACCCAGGTCGCATAGCATTCGCCCATGGCCCACCCCGAGATGTTCGACCGCAACGACCCCGTCCTTGCTCGGATTCGCAAGATGGCACTTGGTTTCCCTGAAGCTGCGGAGAAGATCTCTCATGGCCGGCCGACGTTCTTCACCAGGAAGGTGTTTGCGTACTACGGAGGAGCTGTCCGCAGGGGCACCGGCGATTGGATACAACACCCGCAATCCGTGTTGTTGCTGCTGGAGTCCGATGAACGCGCCGCTCTGGCAGGCGATCCCCGGACCTTCGTTCCGGCGTATCTCGGCCCGTCCGGATGGCTCGGATTGGATCTCGCGCCCGACACGGACTTCGACGAGGTGCACGAGCTGATTGACAGCTCCTTTCGCAACACGGCCTCCACCCGCCTCGTCAACGAGCTCGACAACCGGCACTGCTGAGCTCGCAGACCGGGAGCGCTCAACCGAATCTCCCGAGCATGCGGGATACCGTGCCGAGCGTTCGTATGGTCATCGGGCCGACCAGTCGCTCGAAGGCCCCCACCGGAAGCTGTGAGTCGCTGATGCCCCGAGCAGGGAGCCAGAACCACTCTCGACCAGCGAAAGCAACCCGATCGTCCGGCGGGACCAGAGCGCGAGCCTCGGCGACCGTCGACTCATCGGGTGCTGCCCGCATGAAGGCCACCTGGATCCGGCCGTCCGTCTGCGCGATCTCCTCTTTGGTGAATGGCGAGGCGTCGTTGACCGCCACCAACTGGGGGCGACTCCGTACGAAGACCGGCGCATCGAAGCCGTATGCTGCGGCGAGCGCCGCCTCGAGCGACTCGGCGACGACGGTGCCCGCGTCGCCGCTGCGGAACGTGATATTGCCTGCCGCCTGATAGGCGGCGACGTCGGTGAATCCGAGCTTGACGAACGGTTCAATCAGCTCGTCGTTGGTGATCCGGCGCCCACCGGTGTTGATGGCCCTGATGAGAGCGTAGAAGCGCTGGCTCGTCGTCACACGGGAGATCATACGGTGCCCATTGCGCTGAACATCGCCTCCGTCATGAGACGGAGCAATAGGTCTCCGGCTCCAGCCGCAACCGCAGCTCCGGTTGCCCTGTCTCTTCGTGCACGGCGGACTCGACGAGTCTGAACCCGTATGTGTCGTAGAACCGACGACCCATCGCATTCGCCTCGAAGACGCTGAGCTCCAGGAACGGTCGGGCGTCTCGAGCCCAATCCATCAGGGCCCGGCCGATCCCCCGGCCCTGGTACTCCGGGTCGACGAATATCGCACCCACTTCGTTGCCGATGAGCGACAGGAACCCCACAACGCGGCCGTCGAGCTCGTGGACCACCGTCTCGGCCAGGGAGAGCCACCGCAACTCGATCGCCTCCCGTTCGGTCTCGAAGAACTCCTCCGGCAGGAAGGAATGAGCAATCAGCGAGGCTCGGTACCACACGTCGAGCAGTTGCTGGAGGTCACTGCTGGCGTACGGGCGAATCATCGCTGTCTCACTGGTCACAACGTAGCAAGCCGCGATCGACGTCTGTCGCGCCGCCGCGCTCCTGCCCGGGACCGATGCCGCCTACGCTGCGCCGCCATGCGATACAGCCACCTGCTCTTCGATCTCGACAACACGCTCTTCGACGGCGAGACCTCTGAGCTGGCGGCCTTCGACCACGCTCTCGCGGCAGTGGGTGTGCCGGAGGCGCGCCGCTACCTGCCGACCTACGTCGAGATCAACACCGCACTGTGGGCTGCGGTGGAGCGCAACGAGCTCACCCCCAACCAGGTGCAGGCGCGCCGTTTTGTGGACCTCGCCACTGCGGCCAACCTCGACGCCGATCCGCACGTGCTGGCCGATCAGTTCGTCACCGGCATGGGCCGCTTCGGTGAGCTGTATCCGCAGGCTCGGGGTGTGTTGGAGCAGTTGGCCTCGTCCGCCACCCTTGCCCTGGTCACAAACGGTCTCGGCGAGGTGCAGCGGGCGCGCATCGAGCGTCTCCAGCTCGAGCCGCTGTTCGACGCCATCGTGATCTCCGGGGAGGTCGGCACCGCCAAACCCGGAGCCGCCATCTTCGACCTCGCCTTCGCTGCCCTCGGATCGCCGCCGAAGGCATCCGCGCTGATGATTGGGGACAGCCTCTCATCCGACATCGCAGGCGGAGCCAACTACGGCATTGCCACATGCTGGTACAACCCGACCGGCAGAGCGGGCGGCCCCACCGCAGGGATCGACCACGAAATCCGCAGCCTCGACCAGCTTCCCCGTCTCGCTGCCACGGGATCCGTTGCCGCTCGCGGCTGATCGACCGCCCGTGTGCTTCGGTCCCGCGAAAGGGCCGGTCATCCTGATCAATCGATGACGTCGACGATGGTGTTGCCGTCCATCTCGACGGACGGCCGCGGATGCGGCACCCTTGACAACCTACAACCGATCGGTTGTATAATGGCGCCATGACCACGGTCAGAGATCTGGACGAGCAACAGGCTGACGCCTTGTTCCACGCACTGGCCGACCGAACACGGCGAGACGTTCTCCGACGAGTTCTCGTCGGAGAACACTCGGTCTCGGCGCTGGCGGCCAACTACGACATGTCGTTCGCCGCGGTCCAGAAACACGTCGCCGTGCTCGAGCGAGCCGGGCTGATCAGCAAGCGGACCAGCGGCCGCGAGCGTCTCGCCCACGGCGAGGTCGAGGCTGTCCGATCCGTCGCGTCAATGCTCGCCGAGCTCGAAGACCTCTGGCGCGGCCGTGTCGCTCGCATCGACGAACTGATCGCCAACGACCCTCAACCAGACCAGGAGTAGTCCCATGCCCGTCACCGACGTCACCCATGACCTCAAAACACGCTCGCTCACCATCACCGCCGAGTTCGCTGCCCCGGTCGAGCGCATCTGGGCGATCTATGCAGATCCCCGACAGCTCGAGCAGGTATTCGGACCACCCACGCATCCGGCGACGTTCGTCGACCACGACCTCACACCGGGCGGTCGAGCCCACTACTACATGACCTCCCCCGACGGTGAGAAGTACTACGGCTGGTGGAGAATCACCGAGGTGGACGAACCCCACCGCTTTGCGTTCGAGGACGGATTCGCCACCGACGACTCCTTCGCTCCGCAGGAGGATCTGCCCGTGTCGAAGAGCGTGTACACATTCGAGCCGATCGATGGCGGCACCCGAGCCACCTTCGCCAGCAGCTACGACACTGCCGAAGCCCTGCAGCAAGTGCTCGACATGGGTGTCATCGACGGCGCCTCGGCCGCCATCGACCAGATCGACGCACTGGTGGCTCGACGACCGGCCGTGTCGTGAGAGAGCAGGAGCGATGACCGCGATCTCCGCCTGGGACGTCTTCTCGACCTTCGCTCAGGAGTGTTGAGCGCGGCCCAGGATCCGGGGTCTTGAAGGGTGGGGCTGCGTGCCCTCCACGAGGGTCCGGTCCATTGTGATGACGCTGGGTGGGGCTACGTACCGGCGGAGCGGGATTCCTCGATGTTTCGCACGAAGGCGCGGATCTCGGCGTTACAGCGCTTGGGCGCCTGCATGTCCACCATGTGTCCCACCTCGGGGATGACCACGAGCCTGGAGTGCCCGATGGCTTTGTGGATGGGCTCCCAAACCCCACGTGGAGACCGCACGTCCAGCTCACCGTAGATCAGGAGTGTCGGGACGTCGACACGGGCGAGCGTGTCGCGGAGGTCAGCCTTGGCAAAGGCGTGAAGCGACGTTCTGGTCGCGTCGGGATGGAAGTCGGCGAGCATGGCGGCGAGCTCAACGGCCAGTTCTTCATCTGAGCCTTCGGGGAGAAGTGTCTCGATCAATGCTGGTGCCCACCGCATCGGGGGCAACTCGGCGTTGCGGCGCGTCAGCTCGAGTCGTGCCTCTACCTCGTCAGGGGGAAGGGATCCGCCCCAGCCGGCGTACGCGGACATCAGGATCAGCGACCTGACGACCTCTCTGCGCTGACGGAACAACTCGAGCGCCAGACCTCCGCCGAAGGAAAGCCCAGCCACGTGGGCAGGAGCGAGATCGAGGACTTCGATGAACTCGGCAAGCCAGTGGGCCCAGTCCGCCAGCCGGGCGGTGTCCGGAGGGTCGGACGATTGCCCCGCTCCTGGTGCATCCCACGCAACCACCCGGAACTCGTCCGACAAGGCCTCGAGCTGCCGCCATGACTCTCGGCTGTCCAGTGGCCATCCATGTAACAAGACGAGCGGCGGCCCGTCCCCCCTCTCTCGATACGCAATCCTCTGACCACCAACCGTCACGAACTCCATGTCCGAGACCTCTCAGCTCGATCCGGGAGCAGTTGCTCCGTCCGCCGTGCCCGGAGCGCCGCCCGCCGACCACCCCACACTACGCCGACGCCTCTCCAGACAGCATTGTGTAGGCTCATCGGCAGTGTTCGACCTCGATCCCGATTCCCAGTTGCCCGGCACCCAGCTGGTCGATGAGCTGTGGCGCACAGGCCGCGTCGAGCTTTGGTGGGGCCATAGCAACATCAGATATGTCGAGCTACGCGATCGCGTCACAGGTCAGCGTACATCCGGCAGGTCTTATCACAGCTGGGACATCGCGCTGAGGCAGGCAGCGTACAAGATGCGCCGGCTGATGACCGAGGAGATCGACCAGTAGTTCTCCACCCGACACTCGGGCGAGATACCCCCAATCGGTGTACGCACCTGCGTCGTCCGGTGACGGTCCGTGAGGGCCGCTCCTACTCCCCCACGACGTCAGCCTGCAACGCAGCGATCTGATCGGTGAGGAATCGCCGATCCCTGTCGGTTGCGGCGAGCGCGGCGGCACGTTCGAACGCCGCCCGTGCGGAATCGGCGTCGCCCAACTGGCGCAGCAATGTCCCCCGCGTGGCGTGCATCAGGTGATAGCCATCCAGTGCTTCGCCGATCTCACCAATGGCGGCGAGAGCCGCTGCCGGACCCTCGACCTCGCCGACGGCGATGGCACGATTGAGGGCGACCACCGCCGTGGGGGCGATGCCCATCAACTGGTCGTAGAGCGTCACGACCTGCGGCCAATCGGTGGCCTCGAACGTCTCAGCATCACAATGCACCGCTTGGATGGCAGCTTGGAGCTGGTAGGGCCCGGGTTCGTCGCGGCGGATACAGGCCCGAACGATGGCCTGCCCTTCCACGATCGCTTCCCGGTCCCATAGAGTCCGATCTTGATCGGCGAGGAGGACGACGTGCCCCCCAACCCGGCGCGCCGCTATTCGTGACTCGCTGAGCAACATGAGCGCAAGCAAGCCAGCCACCTCCGCCTCGGCGGGCATCAACTCCGCCAGTGCACGGCCAAGCCGGATCGCCTCGCTCCGCAGCTCGGTGCGGCTGGGAGCGTCGGCGCCCGCGTTGTAGATCAGGTAGATCACGGCGAGTACCGAACGCAGCCGGTGGGGAAGGTCGTCAGCTTCGGGCACCCGGTACGGGATCCTTGCCGCCTTGATCTTGTATTTGGCCCGGACGAGTCGCTTGGCCATCGCCTCCTCGGTGACCAGGAACGACCGGGCGACTTCATCCACCCCGAGGCCCCCGAGGAGACGCAAAGTCAGAGCCACCTGATGCTCCGTACGCAGGGCCGGGTGACAGCATGTGAAGATCAGGCGCAGCCGGTCGTCGGGGACCGGGCCGTTCTCGCCGATACTTCCGAACTCGTCCTTGCGGGGCGCGGTCACCCCGTACCGCTCCTCCAATTCTCGCCCGCGCACGGACCTGCGCACGATGTCGATGGCGCGGCGCCTTGCCGTCGTGATGATCCAGCCTGCAGGATTCGCCGGCACTCCCTGGCCCGGCCACCGATTCGATGCAACGACGAAGGCGTCCTGGACCGCATCCTCTGCCAGCGTGATGTCGCCGAAGATACGAACCAGCGTTGCCACTGCCTGGCCGTACACCCGCCGGAACGTGCGCTCGATGTCGACTGCTCCGGTGCGGGGCGAAGCGACGTCGGACGACCGGGATCCCACGCTGCCATGCGCACCCGTGCTCGGGCCGGCGACGCCGCCCGCGGCTCGATGTCCGGCACCGGCCTGCCCACCTTCATTGCCGGATGAATCGTCCATAGCCAGGATTCTGCCCGAACACGCCGAGGAGCGACGTGTCTGGGTTGCCATCGAGAGCGCGCTCAGGCGTGCGACGTCACGCGCCGGGCATCTCGCCGATGTGGTCCGCCGCCCTGCCGGTCGCCCGGAACGGCCGCACCTCGATGGGGTGCCCGGTCGCCGCCGACACCTTTTCGCCCCACGCCAGCGCAGCGTCGAGATCGTCCGCATCGATGATGTAGAAGCCGGCTATGTGCTCCTTGGCCTCGGCAAACGGACCGTCGGTCAGGATGACGTCGTCGGCCGAGTCGACGACGGTCGCTGCATCGGGTCCATGAAGGGCGCCACCGAAGACGAAGGCGCCCGCCTCGTCCATCTCGGCCTCGAGGGCGATCACTCGCTGCATGAACGCCTGCATGTCCTCTTGTGTCGCCGGGGCCTGAGGCACCTGGCCCTCGACCACGAACGTCGACAGCAAGTAGTGGCTCATTGCGTGCTCCTCATGTCGGTGCGGGCCGCTCCCGCGCTCACCCTACTTACGAACGAGATCGCCACCTGAGGACACATTTCGTCCCGAATCGGAACGAAGTCTGTGTCAACCGGCCGCCAGCCGGTGCACTCGAATCCGCGGTGAGGCAGCGACTCACCGCATCGCTCACCTGACCCGGCGTCGCCCTCGCCGAAATCGGTATCTTCCGGAGGTCGGGCGAATCCTTTCTCACAGACATGGACCCGAGGCGTCACGGGCCACCAACCGGCACAGAGGGGGCCGACCATGAAGAAGCTTGCCGTCGTCGTGATCCACGGCATGGGCACACAGAAGAGGTCCTTTGCGGATGCCGCCATCCGGGAGCTCGACACGAGGATCGCCGCAAACGGCGCGAACCCGGATCATGTTGCGTGGATCCCCATCTTCTGGGGCGACATCCTGGGACCCCGCGAGCAGCAATATCTCGAAGACGCCAAGGCGAGCGCCAAGCTCGACTACATGCCTCTGCGCCGGTTCGTCGTCTCCTCGCTGGGAGACGCTGCGGCCTACCAGTACACGGAGGGCCCGAGCGACACGTACGCCGTGATCCACGACCGTATCCGCGGGCTCATCAGGCAGACCTTCATCAACGAGCTCCAGCAGAATGCGGTTCCGTTGGTCATGCTGGCTCACTCACTCGGTTCCCACATCGTGTCGAGCTACATCTGGGACACCCAACACGGCCTCGCAACAGGAGCCGGGAACGATGCCAGCCCGTTCGAGAAGATGGAGTGGCTGGCGGGCATGGTGACCTTCGGTTCCAACATCCCGCTGTTCACGTTTGCGTACCGAGAGGTCCTGGCGATCCGCTTCCCCGGCGGGGAGCTGCCGCCCGAGACCGCACAGAAGGCTCGGTGGCTCAACTACTACGACAAAGACGATGTGCTGGGTTACCCCCTCCGTCCGGTGAGCGAGAGCTACGCCGACGTGGTGGACGCCGACCACCAGATCAACGTCGGAGGACTCGTCAGGTCGGCCACTCCCCTGTCTCACGGGGCCTACTGGACGGACAACAACTTCACCAAACCCGTCGCCGGGTTTCTCAGTTCCTTGTTGTAGCCGGCATGCGCCCGGGTGAAGGCCGCAGTCGGGTTGCCGCCCGCTCGGCACTGTCAGCCGGACCCGCCTCGACCCGACCCGCATGACCGGCTGGGTCCGGTACGGGTAGGTTGACGTCGATCTGCGGACCCTGCCCACAGGAGCGATCGTGACAGCAGCCGATTCCTTGCCCCCTGCCGCCCACACCGCCACCGGTCAGTTCGACCTGGCCTCACCCGATGATCAGCGGCGTGTCCGCAGCATCGCCGATGCCCTTCTCGACGCAAAGATGGCAGGGGCAGATCTCGGTGCGCTGCGGGGCGATGGCTCTCTGCCATTGGACCTCCGGCTGGCGAGCACCCTGGCCATCTCCAAACGCGCAGCGCAAACCATCGACTGGCCCGGTCGGATCGCCGTCGTGTTTGCGATGTGGGGCGAGAGACGCCGGCTCCAACCCCGCTCCTCCGACAACCCGACGGGTGAGGACGCCCTCCACGCCAAGCTCGACCAGCTGACGTGGCTCTTTGCGGGTACACCGGTCGACTGGCGGGTCTATCCCGTCGACGACGGCGATCCTGACGACAGCGCCTCCGTGGCCGAGCAACGAGCGGCGCTGCATGCGGCGGGCGATCGGGTCGAGGTTCTGCGGTTGGCCGAGGCCCTACCCACCGCTTCGGGCCCGCTACGTTGGCTCCCCGATGTCGATGCTTCACGAAAGGGGGGTGCGATCGTGCACGGCGCCGACGTGGCCCGGAAATCGGGTTGTGACGCCATCGTGATGACGGATGCGGACAACTCCGTGAACCTCGGCCAGCTGGGACTCCTGCTCGAACCGTTCGCAAGCGGCCGGGCAGATGTCGTCATTGGCGACCGAAAGCACCCCGATGCCGTTCTCGTGAAGGCGGAGGCTCGTTGGGGCCCCGGCATCGTCGTGCTGCGCCACATGCAACGGATGGTCGGCCGGGCTCTCTTCGGACGGGGGATCCGCGACACGCAGGCCGCCTTCAAGCTGTACGGGCGCAACGCTCTCGATGACATCCTCGCCGCTCCTTCGACGTACGGCTTTGCGTTCGATTCGGACTGGCTCTATGCGACCGTGGCGGCGGGCCGGACGATCGATCGGGTTCCCTTTGCGTTCATCGACTCTTTCGAAGAGTCGGCTTCCATCACCCAGGGTCCGATGACCACATGGGAATCGCTGCTGCGGGGCCTGGTGGCTGCAGCACGAGCGCGAGGTGTCGATCACGACGAGGCGATGGCGGGCGTCATCGACGACCATGCGGTTGCCGCCAAACTGGAGACCGTCGTGCAGACCGTTCCTCCCCAGCTCGCAGATGTGGCGGATGCCGACCTGGGCAATCCAGAGGTCATGTCGCCCGACGAACTACGCGAGTGGCTGGCTTCCCTACCCGCACGGTGACCGATGCGGGCCCATAGCCCGCTTCATGAACGCGCTTGACTCTTCCCCAAGGGGAGACCCGACCATGGGGTCGACAGGAGGTGCGATCAGGTGAATCTCGTTCCTATCGGCCGGTTCTCGAAGATGACGCGGCTGTCCGTGAAGGCGCTGCGTCTGTACGCCGAGAACGGGCTGCTTCCCCCGGCTCATGTCGACCCTTCGTCCGGATACCGGTACTACGACCTTGCGCAAGCCAATCGGGCAGAGGCGGTGCGAATCCTCCGCTCCGTGGACATGCCGCTGGACGAGATTCTCGAAGTGCTCGACGCCGATGATCCCGAGCTCGTCCACAAACGGTTGCTGGTGCACCGCGACCGGCTGATGGAGAGGCTCGAGGCGCAGGAGAGCATGCTGGCGTACCTCGAATCACTCATCCGACGAAAGGACGGCATCATGCCCTACGACGTGCAAGTGATGGAGGCCGAGCCGCAACTGGTAGCCGCCGTCAAGGTGCACACGAATCTCAGCCGCATCGGAGACGACATTGCGAAGGGCTTCGGATCCGTGGTCCGGGTTCTCGGCCAAGAAGGCATCTCTCCGTCCGGTGCGCCGCTGATCGTCTACCACGACGTGATCGACGAGGAGACCGACGGTGACATCGAGATCTGTGTCCCGACAGCGACGCAGATCGCCGGGGACTCAGACGTGTACGGACGCACGCTCGAAGGCGGGACCGTGGCGACGACCGTGCACCACGGCCCCTACCAGGAGATCGCTCCGGCCTACCACACGCTCACGGGATGGGTCTCTCAGCATGGTCATGCCATGGCCGGCCCGCCACGGGAGGTCTACCTCAACGACCCGCAGATGGTGCCTCCGGAGGAGCTCCTGACCCGGGTCGAGTTTCCCATCGACCCCGACACCGACTGAACGGCGGGGCTCCCGGCGACAACCGGCGGGAGCCTCTCCGCTCGACCTCCGGGGCCGTTCGTCCCCATGTACGCGACCACTCGCTGTCGTATGCTCGCCCCTTGGACACACTCCGATGAGCCGGCGCGACACCGCACCACCCCAGTCCTCTGGTGCCCCGTGTCATGACCTTGGCGATGCTCAGGGCGATGCCTGCCGCAAGCGGCGGAAGTCGTGAGTCGGGACGCCGGCACCGCCCGCACCCGGTCTGGGCTGCGACGGGCGCTGGGCGTCGTTGTCCCGCTGGCGATTGCCGCCGGGCTTCTCGTCGGCGTCCTTCCCGCCATCGCAGACTTCTCCGAAGTGTGGGGTTCGATCCGTGCGCTCGACCTCGGACAGATCGTGGCGCTGTTCTTGCTCGCTGCGTGGAACATCCTGACGTATCAGTTCGTCATCATGGCCGCCCTGCCGGGGCTGCCGCTGGCGCAAGCCTTCATGGTGGGCCAGATCTCGACTGCCGTCTCCAACACGGTTCCGGCGGGCAGTGCCGTGGGTATCGGCGTCACCTTCGCGTTGTTCTCGTCGTTCGGGTACTCCGCCGACACGATTGGCATCGCCGCCGCTCTCACCGGGTTGTGGAACACGTTCGTGAAGCTCGGCTTGCCCATCGTCGCATTGGCGATCCTGGCGTTCCGCGGCAACCCGAATGCGGCGATGCTGGGAGCGGCGGTCGCCGGACTCCTGGTGTTGGTTGCCGCCGTGGTTGCCCTGGTGCTCGTGGCGAGCAGCGAACGGCTGGCGCGCGCCGTCGGTACGCTGGCCCAGCGACTCGCATCGGCATGTGCCCGACCGGTTCGGCGGGGACCGTTCGACGGTTGGGACGAAGGTCTGGCCGGCTTTCGACTCAAGACCGCGGGGGTGCTTCAGCGTCGCTGGGCGTTGCTCACGGCAACCACGCTTCTCAGCCACGCATCGCTGTTTGCGCTGTTGCTGTTGTCGCTGCGCTCGATGGGCGTTCCCGCCGATGTGGTGACCTGGGCGGAGGTCCTGGCGGCGTTTGCATTTGTCCGGCTCGTGACCGCATTCCCGGTCACACCGGGCGGCATCGGCTTGGTCGAAGTGGGTATGACCGGTGCCCTCGTCCTGGCAGGCGGCGCCGAATCCGCCGTCGTCGCCGGTGTTCTCGTCTATCGGGCGCTGTCGTATGCCATTCAGATTCCGGTCGGTGCCGTGTGCTGGATCATCTGGCGGATCATGGTTCGTCGCACGCACACAGTGCCTGCGTAGCGGCCGTCACAAGCGCGATTCGAACCACCGAGCCGTGAGCCGAAGCACATTCTCGGCGAAACTCTGGTCGGGTGTGAGCACGTGGTAGATGTGGTCGGCACCACCGATGAGTCTGAGCGTTGCATCGGCGCTGCCGGCCGTCCGAATGAGAGCTTTCGACCAGCGGGGGTCGACCACGGTGTCCTCGGTGCCGGCGATCGCCAAGAGCGAGCCGTCGAAGTCCGCAATCAGATCGAGGTTCTGTGATGCCGCGATGGTCTCGAACCAGCCGATGCTGAGCTCGACCACCGTGAAGCCGAGGTCGACGACGGCGGAGCCGTTGGTGCGGGCTTCCTCGTAGTACTCGTCGAAGAAGAACTGGAAGTCCTCCTGCCCGTTTGCCGTGCTGCCCGACCACGAGGCGAAGGCCGTGATTCGCGAATCGGTGCCGGCGACACTCATGGCGACCTTGGTACCGAGGCTGAAGCCGAGCAGGCCGATCCGGTCGTCGTCCGTCGCATCGAGGGCGACGAGGTAATCGAGGGCGACCCTGGCGTCTTGCACCATGCCGTCGTACGTGTTCTCGACCCACGGCTGCTGGCTGTCGCCCGATCCGGCAAAGTCGATCCGAAGGCTGGCGATGCCTCGTTCGGCGAGATCTTCGGCGAGGCGGCCGTACATATCGCCGACTTCGTCGCGTGAGCTCCCGAATCCGTGCAGCATCAGCACGGCGGCGACGGGATGCCCGATGCCTTGGGGTGTCGCCAGCGTGCCCGGGATGTCATGACCTCCGGCGTCGATGAAGACGACCTGCTCGTCGAGGGCGTAGCCGGTCGTTGCCTGTGCCGCCGGTGCGGGGATCGCCACAGCCAAGGCAAGGGTCAGTGCGATGCCGATACGGCGTGTCGATGGACGGCGAGTCATGACTTCTCCCTGTTCGCTTCCCACGACGCACCCTACGCGATCGACGATGCCTTCGCAGCCGCGGCCTGCAGTCATCGGGGAAGCTCGCGGATACTCGGCGGGAGACCGAGCACAACAGGGGTGCCCGGCCTCCCACACGATCCTCGTGCGGTGAGAGCGTCGCACGTGGCCTCTGAGCTGGGTGCCGGCCGAGAAGAAGTCACGGTACGAGAGTCGCCGTCACCCACCGAGATACATGGATGTGCGCCGGACCGGTGCGGAGAATCCCGTGGTTAGGCTCTCCCCATGGCAACCCTCGTATTGACCGCCCTCGGTGACGACCAGGCCGGGCTCGTCGATGCCCTGTCGGGGGTGATCGCCGACCACGGCGGCAACTGGGACAGGAGCCACATGGCACAGCTTGCCGGCAAGTTCGCCGGCATCGTGATGGTCACGGTGGCGGATGCGAGAGTCGACGCGCTGGTTCGGGACCTCGCCCCATTGGAGTCGCAGGGTCTACTCGACGTGACCGTTACCGTGGCCGTGGATGACACCCCCGCCGACGACGTCACACGGTTGGCTCTGGAGCTGATGGGGCTCGACCATCCGGGGATCGTCCACGACATCTCTCATGCTTTGGCGGTGCGTAACGTCAGCATCCGAGAACTCCGCACCGAGACGAGCAGCGCCCCTATGGGCGGTGGCACCTTGTTCTCCGCAAAGGCAATCCTCGACGTTCCCCCCGGTGTCTCACGCGACGATCTCGTCCATGTCCTCGAGGATCTCGCCAACGAGCTGATGGTCGATATCGATCTCCACGACGCGGACGGAGACTGAGCCGGAGCCGGCCGCTCCCGACGCGCGCGGGCAGATGCCCTGCCGCCCGGTCGCATCGCATGTCACGTCCCCGTGCACGCCGGCTCGAGCCCGGCCACCTCGTCTCCCTCCAGCCATGCCAGCGCAGGCCCCCGGCCGAGCGACCAGAGCTGTGCGTGTGTGGCATCGGCGAACCGCAACACCGTCACATTCGTTCCGGCCTCGCAGAGCCGCTCGATCACCCGCTCGGCGACAACGGGCGAGAAGAGATCATCGTTTCCGCCGAGCATCAGGAGGAGTGGTGCCTCCAAGGCCACCGATCCGACATCGTTCGCTTCCAATGCATCGCCGGGCACCGTCCCGACGGCGGCATCGGTCGCCAGAGCCGCGCCACCGAGCCCACCGAAGGCCTGCTGGGCATCGAGATAGCAGCCGGTCGTCACCTGCTCGAGCGCGGGTTGCGCCTCGGCAGTGAACCACTCGTCGACCGGATGGTCGTAGGCGTCGATGTAGGCGGCGCCGATCATGGCCAGGTAGCCGATATCGGCGTCGTTTCCCTCGGCAACCCACTCCCGGAGCAGAATGGCGGGCGCCGCGGCGGCCATTCCCACGATCTCGAGCTCCGGCGCCAGCTCCCCCGCCAGCTCAGCCGCAGCCAGGACCGCATGCCCACCCTGGCTGAAGCCGTAGAGGGCCGTGACTTCGGAGGCTGCACCATCGACGATGCGGGCCGCACGGGCGATGTCGAGGAGCGATCGGGCCTCTGCCTCGGCGACGAGGTAGTGGTGGAGACCTGGCGTGCCCAATCCTTGATAATCCGTGAAGGCCACGGTCCATCCGGCGGCGAGGTGATCGGCGAAGAGCGACGGTGTGATCGTGCCGAGTCGCGTTGGAGCACACTGGTCGCCCAAACCGGTCGTCGGATGGGCGACGACGAGAATCCGATGCGGTTGCGGCGCCGGCGAGACCGCTATCCAGCCGCTGACCGCAATCGGATCACCGTCCAGTCCTTCGGAGCGATACAGGACGTTCCAGGCGCTCACTCCCCGCGGCGCCGACAGCTCGTCTACCCAGATCACGTCGCCGGCGTCGCCTGCCGAGAGGTCGGCCGGCGGGACGTAGAAGTCGCCATCGACCGGGAACGCTGTGGCATCGAACGGCTCTACCGACGTCGAGCATGCGGCGGCACAGAGTGAAGCGACGGCGAGGATCCAGCGCATCGAGCGAGCCTAGGTCCCAGTGACCTCATCGCACCACGTCACAGGGCTGCGTGATCGAGGAGCCCATGCCGCAGGGAGCCGCGTTGGGGTGTGCCACAGCAGGGGTGGAGGAACTCTGCGCCTGCGACTCCATCGGTGATCGGTTGATGAGGGAAAGGGCGTAGCCTCTTGCCCCTATGTCGACGGCAGACCAGACGGCAAGCGCTCAGGACGTGGCGTTGCTCGGCCGCGGCCGGCACCTCATCGCTCGTCAGCTGCGACGCGCCCCGCACGAGTTCGCCGTCGGCGGTCTCGGAACCGTCTTGTACGCCATCGCCACGGTGGCGTCGTCTTTCGTCATCGGGTGGATCACGGACTCGATACTCATTCCCGCCGTCGACGCCGGCGAAGTCGGTCGTGCTTCGCTCATCGGCTCCGCCCTCGCCGTGCTCGGCGTGGCCGCCGCCCGCGGCGTGGGGATCACGCTGCGCCGGGTCGGCGCCTACCTCGCTCAGCACCGGCTGCAATACCGGGATCGCATCGCCGTCACCGACCGGTATCTGGAGCTTCCCATCGAGTGGCATCGAAGGCACCCGACCGGCCAGTTGCTGGCCAACGCCAACGAGGATGTCGAAGCGGCGGCGTTTGTGGCGGCGCCGCTGCCCATGGCCTTCGGGGTCGTCGTCATGCTGGTCGTCACCGCCGTGTTGCTCATCCTCACCGATCCGTTCCTCGCGTTGATCGGGTTTGCCGTCGGCCCCGCACTCATGGCGGTCAACTACACGTTCCAACGGAAGATGAGGGCAGTTGCGGCCCAGGCGCAGCGGTTGCGCGCCGAGGTGGCGGAGATCGCCCACGAGTCCTTCGACGCTGCCCTCGTGGTGAAGACGCTCGGCAGGGAGGACGCCGAAGTTGGTCGCTTCGGGGCCAGTTCGGACGAACTTCGCGACCGCATGGTGGAGGTCGGCCGGTTGCGCGCTGCGTTCGATCCCGTTGTCGAAGCACTGCCGAACATCGGTATCCTCGCCGTGCTGGCCGTCGGTGCGTGGCGGGTCGATCAGGGCGCGCTGACCGCGGGATCACTGGTCACTTTCGCATACCTCTTCAGGCTCGTCGCCTTGCCGATGCGTGTGTTCGGCTGGCTTCTCGGCGAGTTGCCTCGTTCCGTGGTGGGCCTCGATCGCGTCGAGACCGTCTTGAAGGAGGTCGATACCGTGGTGTACGGAAACCACGCACCGAGCCCGGCGGGAGGAGCGGCGGCCGCAGCCGAGGCCGCGGCGTACCTCCATCCGGAGACAGACTACGAGGACCTTTCGAGCGGCGGGGCGGTGAGCTCGGCTGCCGTGGAGGAGGACGAGCGGCGCGGGATCGAGTCCGTCACTCTGGATGTCGCCCCCGGCAAGACCGTGGCGCTCGTAGGACCGACCGGTGCAGGCAAGTCGACGGTTGCCCATCTCCTGGTGCGCCTGTTCGATCCCGACACCGGCCGGATCAGCCTCGACGGGTACGGCCTCCTCGATCTGGACCGGACCGCCCTCGCGGGTGCTGTGAGCATCGTCTTCCAGGAGACGTTCCTCTTCAACGACACGGTCTTCAACAACATCACGCTCGGCGAGCCCTACGACGAGAGCGAAGTGCTTGCCGCGGCTCGGCTGGCGCAGGCACACGACTTCATCGACGAGCTCGCCGACGGCTACTCCACCGTGGTCGGAGAGCGGGGAGCGAGCCTTTCCGGGGGCCAGCGACAGCGGATCGCGCTGGCCCGTGCTCTCGTACGTCACCCTCGCCTCCTCGTGCTCGACGATGCCACTTCGGCGGTGGATCCTGCGGTCGAGGGTGCCATTCTCGAAGGCCTCAGGCGGCTTGACACGACGGTCATCGTCGTCGCCTACCGCCGTGCGTCGATCGTGCTCGCAGACGAGGTGATCTACGTCGACTTCGGCCGCGTCGTGGATCGAGGCAGCCATCGCGACCTGTACGCCACGTTGCCGGCGTACCGTGCGCTCATCGACGCCTATGACCAGCAGGAGGCGGTGTGACGGCCATCGCCGACCGCCGCGCTCATCAGGAGACATCTCCGTCGGGGGCGATCGCAACCATCAGGCGCGGACTCAACCTGTCTCCGGAGCTGCGACGGGGGTTGGCCGGGACCGTCGCCATCGCACTGCTGGCCACGGCGGGTAGGGTCATCGTCCCGGTTGCCGTGCAGCAGATCATCGACGGCGGGCTGAGTGGTGACAGTGTGGACATGAGCTTCGTCGTCCGCATGACCGCCCTGGCGTTCCTTGCGATCCTCGTCACGGCCGCTGCCACGGGTTGGATGCATCTCCGCCTCGCCAAGGTCGCAGAAACTGCGCTGTCGGGGCTCCGCATCAGGGCATTCCGACACATCCACGATCTCTCGATGCTGCACCAGGCGTCCGAGCAACGGGGCGTCCTCGTGGCGCGCGTCACGTCGGACGTCGACCAGATCAGCAGATTCATGCAGTGGGCCGGTCTCATGCTCATCGTCAACAGCGGTCAGGCGCTGCTGGCTCTCACCGTGATGCTGGTGCTGTCCGTGCCACTCGGGCTCGTGGTGGTGGCGCTGGTGCCGTTCATCGTTCTGATGATCCGATGGTTCCAACGCCGTCTCGAAGTCGCCTACATGCGGGTGCGGGAGAAGGTCGGCCTGATGCTCGGAACACTGGCCGAGACGGTTGTGGGCGCCCCGGTGATCCGAGCGTACGGAATCGAAGACCGGACTCGCCATCGACTCGAGGCTGCCATCGAGGGCCACCGCAGCGCAGGGGTCCGGGCCGGAGTGATCTCGGCGACATTCTCCGGAGTTGGCGAGATGTCGTCGGCCGTGGTCGTTGCAGCCGTGCTCGTGGTAGGCACCATCTTGGCTGCGAACGGTCAGGCGACGGTCGGAACGGTCGTGGCGTTTCTCTTCCTCGTCCAACTGTTCGTTCAGCCGGTGCAGATCATGGGTGAGGCGGTCAACGAAGCGCAGAACGCCGTAGCCGGGTGGCGTCGGGTGCTGGACGTCCTCGACATCGCGCCAGACGTCGCCGATCCCGGCAGCGACGGCGTTGAGCTCCCCCACATGGCGGTGGAAGCGAGATTCGACGACGTGACATTCCGGTACCCGCGGCCCGGCGAAGCGGCCACTGAGGCATCCGGGCCCGCCGCGTTGCGCAATGTGTCGGTGGCGCTCGCGGCGAGGCAACGTGTCGCCGTCGTTGGTGAGACCGGGTCCGGCAAGACGACATTCGCCAAGCTCCTCACCCGGCTGATGGACCCCTCGGCAGGGTCCGTGGAGATCGGCGGAGTCGACGTCCGCACCATCAAGTTCGATTCGCTGCGGGATCGTGTCGTCATGGTTCCCCAAGAGGGCATCCTGTTTCGCGGCACGATCGCCGACAACGTACTCATGGGTGCGCCCAGCGCAACGACCGCCGACCTGCATGCTGCATTTGCCGAGCTCGGCCTCGACGAGTGGCTGGCCGAGATGCCGGCCGGTCTCGACACCCCTGTCGGTGAGCGAGGCGGAGCCCTGTCCGTCGGCGAACGTCAGCTCGTCACGCTGGTGCGCGCCGCCATCGCCGACCCGGACCTGCTCGTGCTGGATGAGGCGACGTCCGCGGTGGACCCCGTCACGGAGGTGCGACTCAGCCGGGCGCTGCACGAGCTGACATCGGGCAGAACGGTCGTCACCATCGCACACCGGTTGTCGACCGCCGAGATCGCCGACCGAGTGCTGGTCTTCGAGGATGGCCGCATCGTCCAGGATGGCCACCATCGGGAGCTCGTCACCCAGGGTGGCGCCTATGGCCGTCTCTACGACAGCTGGCAACGAGGCACGAGCGAGTAGCGGTTTCACGGATTGTTCAGCGGACATCGCCACATCGCTCTGGCATAGTGGCGGCGGATGCAACGTACCTTCGCCATCGTCGCGCTCGCCGGCTTGACCGCAGTCATCGTCTGGACGCTCGCCTTCACGGGCGAGGGCGATGATGCCGCCGCGCCGCAGGCGGACCGGGCGCAACGAGTGGATCCAGGGCGGTCGACGGCCGTTGAAGCGCCTCCCGTCCTCGCCGCCGCAGCCGAGCCGCTGGTCGATCTCGACGGCTGGCTGCAGACGGACATCGACAGCCTCGACGATCTGCGAGGCAAGGTCGTGATCGTCCAGTTCTGGACGTTCGCATGCCGGAACTGCAAGAACACATTGCCCTACCTCCAGGCGCTCTACACCGAGCACAGCGACGACGGTTTCGAGATCGTCGGCGTGCACTCCCCCGAGTTCGCCTTCGAGGAGGATCCCGATGCCGTGGCCGCAGCCGCGACCGACCTCGGGGTGACCTGGCCCATCGCTCTCGACACGCGGCAGCGCAATTTCTTCGGCTGGCAGGGCAGCCGGGGATACTGGCCCCGCACGTACGTCTTGGACGGGGATGGCAGGGTGCGCTTCGACCACATCGGCGAGGGTGCGTACGACGAGCTGGCGGCCACCGTGCAGTATCTGCTCGACGAGGCCGCCTGATCGACCTCGCAGGCCCCTTCGTCGAAGGAGTTGGCGAGGTTGTGCTGCCTTGCGCCGTGGGCCTCCTCGTTCCCGGGGTCGTCGTGCTGTTGCTCGGGGGGCGAATGCGGGTGACCGCCCTCGGCGGTTTTGTCGCCGCGGCGGGGCTCGTCGCCTGGCTCAGAGCGGCCGACCTCGTCGGGGAGCCCGCCTCGTGGCTACTGGGCATCGCCGGCGTCGTGGGCGGGTTGGCACTCGCGCTGCAGCGGATGCCATGGTCAGGCCCGGCCGGTGGGGCCCTGCTCGGGGTCATTGCGGGAGCAACCTGGGTGCCGTGTGTCGGCGATGAGCTCGGCATGATCCTGAACGCCGCCCCCGGCGCTCCCTTGGGACAGCTCGTGCCGATGCTGAGCTACGTGCTCGGCGTCTGCGCGGTTCTCGTGGTGCTCGCCCTGATACCGGTCGTGTTTCCCCGAGTGGACGCATGGTTGGCCCACCCGGCCGGCTTGATCATCGGCGGGCTCATGGCGACGATGATCACGCTTGCCTTGGTCACGGGGCTCTACGGCGAGCTCCTCTCCGAGTTTGCGCAGCTCAGCGTGCGGTAAGAGCCAACAACAACGGCGATCGCACCGCGATGAGCCGTAGGGAGAGGAGCCAACGCCATGGCGGCCGTGTGGCGAGGAGGCATGAGCATGTCCCCACGTCGACCGCCGGTTCACGCCGACCCTGAGGACGAATGCGAGGGGGTGTGGCACGTCGCTTGTACGCTGCCGGCCATGATCCCCCGTGTCCGCTGGGCCGTTGCCTGCCTGCTCCTCCTCGCCGCATGCGGCGGGCCCGCCGGCGACGCCGCAGACCCAACCCTGGAGGTTGCACTCGACACGCTCCCGCCCGTGGAGACGACGACCCCTGCCCCGTCGACACCCCTGGCGACACCAACCTCCACCACAACGACGACACAACCACCCAAGACGCCGATCGTGCTCGGTTTCGCCGGCGATACCTCGTTCACCCACGGCCTCGACGGCCGTGACCCACTCGGCAACGCGACCGAGATGCTCAGCGCTCCCGATCTGACTGCGGTCAACCTGGAGACGACGGTGGGCGAGCCCGGCGTCGGGGCTCCGCTTGGCAAGACCTACATCTTCCGTTCCCCACCGCGGACCGTGGAGCTCCTCAGGGAGGCGGGAGTCGACGTCGTCTCGCTGGCCAACAACCACACGCTGGATCATCGGCGCGAGGGCCTCTTGCGCACCATGGAGCTCCTCGAGGAGGGCGACATCGGGTACTTCGGCGCCGGTGCCGACAGCGCCTCCGCCTATGGGACGCTGACGCGGCGGGTGGGAGATTGGGACGTCGGGTTCGTCGGTTTCACTCATATCGAATGCGGCTGGGTCGCCGACGACCCGACCCGCTGGCCCGAATCGGCATGGGCCTGCCCAGGGTTCGAGGCACGCACCGTCGATGCCGTGACGGCGGCCGACGACGCGGCCGACTTCGTCGTGGTCATGGTGCATTGGGGGATCGAAAGGGACCACTGCCCGCAGTCCTACCAGCGCGACCTCGCCCGACAATGGGTCGACGCCGGCGCCGACCTCATCGTCGGGAGCCATCCCCACGTGTTGCAGGGCCTCGAGCACATCGACGGCGCCTGGGTCATCCACTCGACGGGCAACTTCGCCTTTCCTTCGGCGCGCTCGGCATCGGCACGGTCGGCGTTCTTCACGGCGACGATCTCGGAGCAGTCGGTCGACATCACCGTGCGGCCGGTCGAGATCGTCGACGGGCGGCCCCGGCCGATGGGTGCAGACTCGGCGGAGAGCCTGCTGTCCGACCTCAGCGAATGGTCCTTCGGCTGGGAGTTCGATGCGGCCGGTATACCCAGCCGGCGGACGGAGTCGGGAACATGTGACTGACGAGGGCGCCACCGAGATCATGCGTCTGGGCCCGGGAGACGCCCTGGCCGTTGCCGCGGCGGGCCATCTCTTCGACGGTGACCCCGACCCGCAGGCGACCGCGGCATTCCTGGCGCGGGACGGTCACCACCTGCTGGTGGCCTATCGCAGCGGTACGCCGGCAGGCTTCGTGACGGGCATCGAGACAGCTCACCCGGACAAGGGTGTGGAGATGCTGCTCTACGAGCTGGGCGTCGCGGAACCACACAGACGGAAGGGTGTCGGCCGGTCGCTCGTGCGTGCGTTGCTCGCCGTCGCCGCCGCATGTGGCTGTCATGGCATGTGGGTACCGATCGACCGTGACAACGACAGAGCGATTGCCACCTACCGTTCGGCGGGTGCACTGGAGCCCGAAGAGGCCGCCATCATGTCGTGGAAACTGACCCCTCCGGGTGACGGGCCCTCTGAGCCGCCCGACTCATAATCTGCGGTCTCACGTCACAATCGGCCGGGTCGGCGTGTCCTACCTATGACATCCCCCCGGAGGCGGTCATCCGCACCGGACGGCTGCACCGAAGCCAGGGATGTGAGAGGAGGCGACATGCAGCCAGAGCAGATCATCCAGCACATCGATGAGTGGCTCACCGAGCACGGCTGGCGTCTCGGCGACAGCGAGATCGACTTTGCCCTCGACGTTCGGCGTCTCGTGGCCCAACTCGACCGCGAGCCACAACCGGCGCTCAGCAACGCTTGATCCGAACGCCGGCAGGGCGCCCACCGCCCCGGTACGCTCCGGGCGGTGACGGATGCGGCTCGACGGGTCCAGCGAACCTATCTCACGCTCACACTGCTGGCGACCCTGGCAGCGTCCTTCATCTGGGGTATCAACACCCTCTTCCTCCTCGATGCCGGGTTGAACAACACGCAGGCGTTTGCGGCCAATGCCTTCTTCACCGTCGGGCAGGTCATCTTCGAGGTGCCCACCGGCGTTGTCGCCGACATGTGGGGCCGGCGTGCCTCGTATCTGCTGGGCACGGTCACGCTCTTTGCGTCGACGTTGCTCTACTTGCTGATGTGGTACGTCGAGGGTCCCTTCTGGGGATGGGCGGCATCGTCGATCGTGATCGGTCTTGGGTTCACGTTCTTCTCCGGGGCCGTTGAGGCCTGGCTCGTCGATGCCCTCGATGAGAGTGGCTACGAAGGCAGGCTGGAGACGGTGTTCGGGCGGGGTCAGACGGTCGCAGGCGTGGCGATGCTGGCCGGTTCGACGCTGGGCGGCCTGGTCGCCCAGTTCAGCAACCTGGGTGTTCCCTTCGTCATCAGGGCTCTGCTCCTTGCCGTCACCTTCGGTGTCGCCTGGTTCCTCATGCACGACCTGGGCTTCTCACCGGATCGCAGTCGGAGCGCCTCTGCGGAGATGAAGCACCTCTTGCGTGAGTCGATCGACGCCGGATGGCGCAACCGGCCGATGCGTTGGATCATGCTGTCCTCGCCCTTCTCCATGGGTGTCGGGGTCTTCGCCTTCTATGCGATGCAGCCTTACTTGCTGGAGCTCTACGGGGACGAGGGAGCCTTTGCAGTCGCGGGGTCTGCGGCCGCTATCGTCGCCGGTGCCCAGATCGTCGGAGGGTTATTGGTGACGCGGATCAGCGGGCTGTTCGTCCGCCGCACGTCTGCGCTCCTCGCCGGCGTCTTCGTTTCCTCCGCGGCTCTGCTCCTGATCGGCCTGACGTCGAATTTCTGGATCGCCATCGCATTGCTGGTCGTCTGGGCATTCACGTTCTCGGCGACTGGCCCGCTCCGCCAGGCGTACGTCAACGGGCTCGTGTCATCGGAGCAACGGGCAACGGTCCTGTCCTTCGATGCGCTGACGGCCTCGACTGGGGGGGTCGTCGCCCAACCCGCGCTGGGACGGGTGGCCGACGTGTGGAGCTTCTCGTCGTCCTATCTCGTCGCCGGCGGAATCCAGCTGCTGGCGGCACCCTTCGTGCTGTTCTCTCGCAGGGAGAATGCGGACGCGGACCTGGTCGTCGAGGTGAGTGCATGACGAAGCACCTTCAGCTGGCCGACGTCTACGCGCTGGGCGAGACGTGTCTCGAGGCCAACGGCTGCGATCCGGCCAATGCGGCGGCGGTGGCAACGACGATGACCAAGGCCGAGGCCGACGACTGTGCCTCGCACGGCCTGTTCCGGCTCCCCGGCTACGTGGCCTCGCTTCTCAGCGGCAAGGTCAACGGCTCCGCCTCGCCCACCGTCACTCGCCCGGCGCCGGGCGTCGTCCGGGTGGACGGCGACGGTGGGTTCGCCCCGCGCGGTCTGGAAACCGGTCTGCCCGAGCTCGTTTCGACGGCTCACAGCCAGGGCATCGCCGCGATGGCATTGGTGCGGACCCATCACTTCGCTGCGTTGTGGCCCGAGGTCGAGCACTTGTGCGACCACGGTCTCATCGGCCTCGCCTGCACGGCCTACATGCCGCTGGTGGCGCCTGCGGGTGCGAGCCAGGCGTTCTTCGGAACCAACCCCCTCGCCTTCGGATACCCGCGACCCGACAAGCCACCGATGGTGTTCGACCAAGCGACCGCGGCGATGGCGCGCGGGGAGATCCAAATCGCAGCCCGCGACGGCCACTCCATCCCGGAGGGGGTCGGTCTCGACGCCGCCGGCCTGCCGACGACCGATCCGGCGGCCGTGCTCGAGGGGGTGCAGCTCCCCTTTGGAGGCTACAAGGGATCCGCCATCGCCCTCATGGTGGAGCTGCTGGCCGCCGGGGCCATTGGCGAGTGGTTCAGCTACGAGGCGACGGAGCACGACAACCACGATGGCGGTCCGGCGCGCGGCGGCGAGTTCCTTCTTGCGATCGCTCCAGGCAGGATGGGCGGTGACGAGTCGCTGGCGCACAGCGAGGCATTCTTCGCCGCGCTGGTCGACCTCGACGGAGTGCGCTTGCCCGGCGACCGCCGCCACGCAGCCCGCCATCGCACGGCGGTCGAGGGTGTGACGATTCCCCGCCGGCTCTACGACGAGATCGTGGCGCTCGGTGGGCGGCCGGTGGCCTGAACGCGGCGGTTGCGCCACCGCTACGCTCCCCGCCCATGATCACCCCTCCTCTCGACCTCAGGCAGAGGGCGGAGCGGCGGGACGCCCACCTCGTGCGCCGACTCGACGAGATCGTCCCGATGCTCATGCACCGCCACGACATCGATGCCTGGGTCCTCGCCGCCCGCGAGTACAACGAGGATCCCGTCGTGAGCACGATGCTTCCTGCGACGTGGCATTCCGCACGTCGCCGCACGATCCTCGTCTTCACCGACCGGGGTCGGGTCCGGCATGCGGTGGCACGCTACGGCGTCGACCCGCTCTTCCCCCGCTCCTGGGACCCGCACCGGCAACCCGACCAGTGGGCCCGCGCCGCCGAAGTCCTGGATGAAGCCCACCCGAGAACGATCGCCGTCTCGACCTCCACCACATTTCCGCTTGCGGACGGACTCTCCCACTCCGAGCACGCCGCACTCCTTGCTGCGCTCGACCCGCACCTCCGTGAAGCGATCGTCAGCGCCGAGCCCCTGGCCATCGGTTGGCTGGAGACCCGTACCCCAGGCGAGGTCGACGATCTTCGCCATGCATGCCGGCTCGCCCACGACATCATGCGCCGCGGTCTCTCCCACGAGGCCATCACCCCGGATTCGACGACGACGGCAGACCTGGAGTGGTGGTTCGTCGAGACGGCTGCCGCCGCCAACCTGCCGGTGTGGTTTCACCCGACCGTGTCGGTGCAGCGCGCCGGCGGTCTGCCACGGAGCGGCTTCGCCGATCACCCGGCGGCAACCGTGATCATGCGCGGGGATCTGGTGCACGTCGACTTCGGCGTCGAGTACGTGGGCATGCACACCGACCAGCAACAGCATGCCTATGTGCTGACTGATCGGGACCACGCCGCCCCGGACGGGCTGACGTCGGCGTTGCGAGACGGCAACCGAGCCCAGGATCTCCTGATGGGCGAGTTCGCCGCCGGCCGCACCGGCAACGAGATCCTGGCGGCAGCGCGGTCGGCCGCCGCCGCCGAGGGCATCGATGCGACCATCTACACCCACGCCATCGGCACGCACGGTCATGCGGCCGGGCCCACGATCGGTCTGTGGGATCAACAAGACGGCGTGCCGGGGCCGGGCGACTACCCGGTCAATGCCGACACGGCCTACTCGATCGAACTGTCCGTTGCGGTCGCCGTACCCGAGTGGGCGGACCAGACCGTCGCCATCATGCTCGAGGAAGACGCCTTCTTCGACGGAGCCGGCATCGGTTTCCTCGACGGGCGCCAGACGGAGCTCTGGTTGGTCGGCTGATCGCTCGGCCTCGTCAGCGGTCTCGGCGCGATGCGAGGAAGGCACCCGCGATCACCATCGCCACCCCCGCCAGTGCGATTCCGGCAACCTCATCCCCGAGGAACACGACACCGAGCCCAAGCGCAACCACGGGGATCACATAGGTGCTGAACGAGGCCCGTGTCGAGCCGACCCGCCCGACCAGGCTCCCCATGATCACGAAGGCCGCCCCCGTGCCCACCACGCCGGCGGCCGCCACCGCCACGAAGGCTCCCCACTCGAACGTACTGGCGCCGAGGCCGGCGAGTCCCAACGGGGCAGTCCACGCAGTAGCCAGCGCCAGCATGCGGGCCATGACCGGGATCGATCCGTAGCGTTGCTGGATCGGGGCGGCGACGTTGACGGCGAGCCCGTAGCACACGGTTGCCAGGACCACGAGCACGACGCCGAGCGCCTCAGCTCTCCCCTGGCCCACCGACGGTGCACTGATGGCGACCACGCCGACGAACCCCAGAACGAGCCCGACGAGCGTCGACGATCGCGGAATCCGGCGCAGCATCGCTGCTGCCACGACTGCCGCAAAGATCGGCATGGCCCCGTTCAGCATCCCGGCCGTCGCCGAGTTGATGTGCTGCTGGGCGATCGGGAACAGGGTGAAGGGGATTGCCACCCAGAGGAACGACAGGGCTACGAGCCGTGGCCGGTCGGAGCGGTCCACCCGGGTCTTTCGGGCCCGCGGCATGGTCCACAGCGCCGCGGCGCCCAGACCCACCCGAAGCAACGTGATGACCCCCGGCTCGAAGGCCTCCAGTCCGATGGCCATGAGCAGGAACGAGGATCCCCAGATGAGCGAGATCGCGACGAACAGCCCCCAGTCCATCGCAGAGAACGCGTCGCGGTTCACCCCTTCGGAGGTGGTGAGGATGCGACTCGTCTGCGGTGTGGCTGCCATCTGCTGAAGAGAACCCCGGCCGGTCCGACAATGTTGCAGGTTTGCCGCCCGCACCGCGACCTTACCGGCGGTTGCCGGGTCGGAAGGCGGGCCCGACCGATCCGCTACACAGGCTGGTCGGGCAATGTGATCCGCATTGTCGTCCCGGCAGGCGACGACTCCTCGAGCTCCAGCGTCCCGCCGTGGGCGGCAACGAGATCACGGCTGATCGTCAAGCCGAGCCCTGTGCCTCGTGAGTCGGTGCCCTTGTGGAATCGCTCGAACACCCACTCCTGCGCCTCGGCCGGGATTCCATGACCTGTGTCGCTGACGCTGATCTCGATCACACCCGGAGCAGGCATCACTTCGACTGCCAGCGTCCCGCCGTCCGGCATGGCCCGAATGGCGTTGACCATGAGGTTCAAGAGCACCTCCCGGATCCGTACAGGATCGAGGAGTTGCAGCGGCATACGATCCGGCCCGGACACACCGATTGCGATGTTGTGGTGCTCCGCCTCGCGACGCAACGAATCCGCCACCTCGGCCGCCAGTTCGCTCACATCGAGCGGCTCACGATGGAGGGCCAGCGCACCGGCCTCCGCCTGACTGAGAGTTCGCA
Source organism: Acidimicrobiia bacterium (assembly GCA_965216945.1). GTDB lineage: Bacteria > Actinomycetota > Acidimicrobiia > Spongiisociales > UBA5794 > DATHZQ01. The sequence goes on from CBDCGU010000003.1 coordinate 3,838,590, forward strand.
GGTCGTCGAGCAGTCTCTCCATCACCGCGACGTCGTCGAGCAAGGGCAACAGATGGGCCGGGTCGGCCGGATGGATCCCGTCGACCATCGCCTCGATCTCGCAGCGCAGAACGGTCAGCGGCGTCCGCAGCTCATGGCCCACATCCGCCAGGAGCTGCCTGCGCTGGTCTTGAGCAGCCTCGAGCTGTGCCGCCATCGAGTTGAAGGAAGTGGTCACCGAGCGCAGCGATCCCGAGCGCGCCACCTGCACGCGAGTCGAGTAGTCGCCATCGGCGACACGGCCCGCGGCGTCGATGAGACGCTGCACCGGGCGCCAGCTGCGGACGAAGACGAACGAGGCAACCACGACGGCGATGAACGTCAGGAAGACGACGGCAACAGCTCTGGCCGTTGTCGTCACCCACCCGGTGCCGTCGGAACCGATGCCGAATCCAACCACCACTCCGAACAGCAGAGGGATGAGCGCCAGGATGCCAATGAACACCAAGAAACGGCGGATCATGGCACGGCCGAACCCCGACCACTCCTCGTGGCCCCGTCCCCGATCCGGTGGCCACTGCTCCCCCTCCGGCCACCAGTCCGGGCTGTGGAAGGAGGATGCCCCGCCGGGGCCTCGACGCCTCAACGTTGCCGCCTCGACGGTCGCCCCGTGACGCCGTCGTCGGTGCCCCGGCATTTGCCGGTCGGGAGGCGGCCGTTGCGGGGAAGTGCAGCATGCCGCTGGCCGCACGCCTCGCCCTCCACACCGTCAGACGAACCGGGGGCCGTTCTACACATCGGTGAACCGGTAGCCGACACCATGGACGGTGAGCACGAATCTCGGATGCCGGGGATCGGGCTCGAGCTTGCGACGGATGTTCTTCACATGAGCATCGATAGCCCGTTCATAGGAGTCGAAGGACACGCCGTGGAGCGCATCGAGGAGCTGCGACCGGGTGAAGACCTGCCCCGGCCGGCGGGCGAGCGTCGCCACGATCTGAAACTCGGACGGCGTGAGATCGACGACCCGTCCACCCACCGCCACTCGCATCTTCGGCACGTCGATCTCCACATCGCCGGCGGTGATGCGATCGCCGTCGTCGTCGGCGAACTCGACGCGGCGCAGGAGAGCTCGTACCCGGGCAACGAGCTCTTTGGGGCTGAACGGTTTGACGATGTAGTCGTCGGCGCCCAACTCCAGGCCCACGATTCGGTCGGTCTCGTCGCTGCGCGCCGTCAACATGATGATGGGCACCGACGACTCTGCTCGCAGCGTTCTCGTCACGTCGAGCCCGTCGATGCCCGGTAGCCCGAGGTCGAGCACGACCACGTCGGGCTCGTGGCGGCGAACGCTGCTCAGCGCAGCCGGCCCATCCGCCGCCTCGATCACGCCAAAGCCCGCCTGCTGCAGGTAGTCGCGCAGCAGGCGGGTGATCTTCAGCTCATCGTCCACGACGAGAACGGTCTTCATCCCTGACATTGTGGTCGCCGGATCAGAGCTCCGGTGTCCAGCTGTCGACCTCTTCGCGGGCATGAGCCATGCGATGCCACTCCTCGAACCTCTCCTCCGCCGCCGGCCGACGATCGTCGTCCGCTGTTCGGCGACTGCGAGGTGGGCCCCAGCGGCGGCCTCGATTGCAGAACGCCGAGGCGAAGAACCCCAGGATCATGAGGAACAACAGACCCTTGAAGAACAGGATCGGCAACAGCACCACGGCACCGAGCGCTGCAAGTCCTGTCGATGCGACACCGCCGAGCAGCGAAGCCGCCAGCGACCCGAGCGCCAGCACGATCAGAACGAAGAATGCAAACCGGAAGATGCCCATGGTGGGCTTCAACTCCTTTCACCGGTCGATTGTCGCCAATGTGGCAGACGAATGTGGAGGAGTTGTGAAGGAGTCGCGGACGTTCGGCGCAGTGCCCGTAAGATCGCCGCCATGGACATCGCCCAACTCGTCGACGACGCTCGCTCGCACCACGACGGCGTGGTGGCGCTCCGCCGCGACCTGCATCGCCACCCCGAGATCGGCAACTACCTCCCCACAACGCGTGCCATCGTCGAAGCCGCCCTGGCGGATCTGCCTCTGGATGTGCACCGGCACGAGACGACCAGCGGCATCGTTGCGGTTCTCGGCGGCGAGCAGCCGGGGCCGGCGATCGTGCTTCGTGGCGACATGGATGCGCTGCGAATGCCGGAGGACACCGGCCTGCCTTTCGCCAGCGAGCACGAAGGCACGATGCACGCCTGCGGGCACGATCTCCACACCGCGATGCTGGTCGGAGCGGCCCGGCTGCTCAGCGAACGGCGCAGCGAGCTGCCGGGCCCCGTCGTGTTCATGTTCCAGCCGGGCGAGGAGGGTCATCACGGCGCCCGGTTCATGCTGGACGAGGGTCTCCTGGACGTGGTGGACCCCGCACCGACCCGGGCGTTCGCCATCCACGTGGGTACCGCCTACGCAAGCGGCACCATCCACCTGCGACCCGGTCCCGTCATGGCCTCCTCGGACGAGGTGCACATCGTCATCACGGGTGCCGGCGGGCACGCATCCGCTCCCCATCGTGCGGTCGATCCGGTGCCGATCGCGGCGGAGGTCCTCCTGGCGGTGCAACTCGCCGTCACCCGCCAACTGAACGTCCTCGACCCGGGTCTGGTGACATTCGGCAAGATCACTGCAGGTACGACCCACAACGTGATCCCGGAGTCCGCAAGGCTCGAGGGTACGGTGAGGGCGCTGTCCGCAGAGACGAGGGAGAGCGTCCACGACATGCTGCGCCGCGTGGCTCGCCACGTGGCGACTGCGCATGGCGCCGAGGCATCGGTCGAGTTCAATCTCGGCTACCCCGTGACCGTCAACGACCCGGACTTCACCGCTTTCGTGACCGACACCGCCGCGGCACTCCTCGGCGAAGACGCGGTGGTGGAGATGCCCCACCCGATCATGGGCTCGGAGGATTGGAGCTATGTGCTGGACGAGGTGCCAGGGGTGATGGCGTTCCTCGGTGCGTGCCCAGCCGACCTCGATCCGTTGTCGGCGCCGTCGAACCACTCGAACCGGGTGATCTTCGACGAAGCGGCGATGGCGACGGGCGTGGCGCTGCACTCCGCGGTGGCGCTGTCACACGCCGGCTGAGAGACCCCGTCGAGGAAGAGATCGGCTCGGCCCCGAGCGGGGGGCACCGCCGCAGCCGCCGCCGGCTCGATCAATGCGGGACGATCACCCGGCGGAGACCCTTGGGCACGCGGTACGGAGTCCACCGGTGCGGATCTCGCGACAGGCGGTCGGCGATGACCGCAAGCGCTGCCGGGTTGTTGCCCAGTCCGATGTGTGAAGCGCCCCGAATCTCGATGCTCTGCGTGGCGTCGTCGGGACCGGCCACACACGCCCTCCAGTCGACGACGCCGTCCAGGCGAGTGAATATGGACGTGGCCGGGACGGTGAGCGACCGTTCCCGCAGCTTGCGCCAGATCCATCGCTCGCCGGGACCCTCGAGACTGTCATACAGCTGCGATGCTCGCGAGCTGTCTCCCGGCTGCATGCGGAAGGGAGACGCAATCGTGACGACCGTACGCACCACCTCGGGGTATTCGCGGGCGAGGAGGCGGGCATAGATGCCGCCGAGACTCCAACCGATCACCGACACCGGTCCTCCGTCGCCGGCCAGCGCCAGCAATCTCGCCTGCAGGGCCGTCACGACTTCTGGACGAGGCCCCAGATTGACGCCAAGCCCCCACCCGCGGGCGTCGTAGCCGAGGCGGCGCAGTGCAAGACGCATCGCCGCAGTCGACGCATCCGGTGCCAGAAAACCGGGGATGACGAGCACGGTGTGGCCGTCTCCGCTTCGCAGGAAGCGCCGGAACGGGGAGGTGGCGATGAGAGAGACGAGCTCCAGCGGAGCGCGTATCTCCAACGCCGACAATGCCCACGATGGTGCGGTGTAGACCTCCTGAGTCACGGCGAAGATCGTAGAGCGAATCGCTCCGGATTCGATCGATCGCACGCACGCAGAGCGCAGTCGAGCCGCTTGACAGCGGGTGTACCTTGGAGTCGTCGCGGATGGTCGCTGGTGGTAGGAGGGTGTGTTGATGGCGTGGTTCTGGTCCGATGATCTGGCTCGGCTGCTCATTGCCCGTGATGGTGTATCGCCTCGACGGGTCGCCGATTGGATTGCAGGACCGACAGCCCACCGCAGCGACCTCGATGCGCTGGCGTTCGCCCGGGCCTTGCTCGGCGATGCGCCGCCCGCCAGCCAGGACGACGAGCAGACGTCAGCTGCTTGAGGCGTCGTCCTCGCTCGGGCGCCGGTCGAGCTGAGCGGCCGCCGCCGCCCATCCGTCGATGTCGCTCCGCCCACGGGGGATGCCCAGCGCAGCCTCCAGGTGGCGTGCGTCGTCGGGTGTCAAAGCGGCAACCTGACCGTAGCTGATCAGGCCGAGGTCGCTCATCGCGGCGGCAAGGCTCGGGCCCACACCAGGGAGCGTTGTGAGATCGTCTGCGCCGGTGGCACCGGCGGCAGCCAAGCGCCGCGCAACGGCCGTCACGTGGGCCCGAGAGGCTGCAGGATCAGACATCTGAAGCTGGTTGGTCCCAGGCACCCGACGTTCCAGGGCACCAGCGTGCTCCTCCAGCGCCGCAAGCTCAGCCGCCAAGATCTCGCCCTTGTCGTTGGCTGCGCCGAGGTCGTGCTCCAACTCCGTGATGCGCTTGCGCGTGTCCGCCACCTCCGCTGCGGCGGAGGCCTCGGCCGCGGCGATCGACTGCCGAGCGCGTTCCCGCTCGGACTCGAGCCGTTGTTCCCAAGCGGCGTTCACTGATCGCTTGGTCGACCAGCGGGCAGCCACCCACGCCAGCCCGAATGAGACGGCGGCCGCTGCCACCATCCACAGCACGATCTCGGCGACGGCGTAGGCCGTTCCTCTCACGAGAGAACGCCGCCGTGGACGATGGCCGCATCGCCGCTCTGCGTCTCCACGAGGGCGGTGGTATCGACGCGGCGCACACCGGGAACGGTCAACGCGACCCGGCAAATCTCGGCCACTTGCTCTGTCGTCGCCACTCCCGCGATGACAACGTCTCGACCCTCGACGGAGACGGTCAGGCCACTGAATCCTTCGCCGGCGAGAGCCTGCTCCACGGCTGCCTCGACGTCGTCTTCGTAGTGCGCGACACCCCAGAACACGGCGGCGACCATGAGGCCGGCCAGCAGCAGCGCCAGCCACCAAATCACGGCTGGAACCGGGTCCGCCTCGGGGGCGGGTTCAGGTGCGGTCCTGGTCGATGTCTCCACAACGGGAGGGACACTACTGCGACCCCGGTTCCGATCAGGGGACTTCGGTGACCGTGGTGGCACAATCAGCCGATGACATGGGAACGAGAAGTCATCGCACTCCACCAGTTCTTCCAACGCTGGTACCACGGCACGTGCGAACCGGGCGATTTGGCGACACTCGAGGCGGCACTGGCCGAGGACTTCACGATGGTCCTCCCCGGTGGCCGCATCGTCCGGCGGGCCGGCGTCATCGAGGGTATCGCCGGAGGATACGGCCGGGACCCCCACATCCGGATAGCCGTCGACGGCTTCGAGACGTTGGTGCAGCACATGGACTTCGTGATCGGTCGCTATGAGGAGCACCAGCAGACCCACGACTCACCGCCGTCACATCGAGTGAGCACCGTCGTCTTTCGCCGCCGGGCCGGCTCGGGCGCCCTCCGCTGGTTGACCGTGCACGAAACTTGGGCGGCGCCGGGTGGTCCACCGGGTTCGGTCAGCTGACGGGATCCCGATCAGTTGTCTGTTCGAACACTCGCTTCGCCTTTCCCAGCTCGGTCCGAGGCACGCTGCCGGGATCGCCCACGACGACCCTGATACGCAGACGGACCGCCTCTGCAAGACGCGTCTCGAGCCGGGTGGCGATGGCCTCGCGCACGTCGCGCAGCCGGGAGTTGCGGAGCTCTACGCGAGCCTCCAGCTCCGGCAACGTCCCTCGCCGATCGATCACGATCGCATACTGCCCGCCAACGTCCGGGTCGTTCATCAGCACGGTCTCGATCTGCCGCGGGTAGACGTTCACTCCCCGAATGATCAGCATGTCGTCCGCCCTGCCCTTCAGGCGCCCGATCCTGCGTGTCGTACGACCGCATGGGCAGCTACCTGGAATGATCCGGGTGATGTCTCCCGTGCGGTAGCGCAACACGGGCTGCGCTTCTTTGGTGAGGGACGTGAGCACCAGCTCGCCCGGTGCGCCCTCCGGCACGGGATCCCCGGAGACCGGATCGACGATCTCGGGGAAGAAGTGGTCTTCCATGACGTGGAGACCGCCCTTGTTCTGCCAGCACTCCTGGGCGACCCCGGGACCGATGATCTCCGACAGGCCGTAGATGTCACAGGCGTGATAGTCGCCGCCCCACGCTGCCTCGAGCTTGGCCCGCAGGCCCTCGGACCACGCCTCTGCACCGTGGACTCCCCATCGCAGGGAGATACGATCGATCAGTCCGGCAGCGGCGGCCCGTTCGGCCAACAACAAGGCGAACGACGGCGTGCACGCCAGACCGGTGGCTCCGAGATCGGCGAGCATCTCGATCTGGAATCCGACGTTGCCACCGGAGGCAGGAACCGCTACCGCTCCCAGCGCCTCGACTCCGAAGTGCAAACCCAGGCCCCCGGTGAAGAGCCCGTATCCGTAGGCGACATGCACGATGTCGCGCGACGTGCCACCTGCCAGTGCGAGTGCTCTGGCATTGACCTCGGCGAACACCGCGACGTCGTTGGGGGTGTACGCAACGATGGTCGGTTTGCCGGACGTTCCCGACGAGGCATGCACCCGCACGACTTGATCGCGGGGCACGGCAAGCATGTCGTACGGATACGTGTCCCGGAACTCGGTCTTGTCGGTGAACGGCAGCTCGCGGATGTCGTCGATCGATCGAAGGTCACCCACCTCCGCCGATTTGGAGCGCCAGTACGGCACCACCGTCCCGCGGACTCGTGCGAGGGTGGCGAGAAGCCGGTCCGACTGCAGCTTGCGCAACTCGTCGGCGCTCAGCCGCTCCACGTCGAATTGCGCCATATCCACCTCCGGCGGGGATTATGCGTCGGTTCGGGTCGCCGGCCAAGCCGCAGCACCCTCGGCAGCAGGCTCGACACACCCAAGCCGAGAAGTGCCGTGGTGATGTTCACGAGCTCCCTACCGCCGGTCGAATTGCGCGCCGAGCATCACCCGCCCACCGGCTTCACAGGGCCGGCGTGCCGGTTGCGGCACGCCTCAGGCACCCAGCACCGGTCACACGACATCGACGCGGCCTGGCCCGCCTACCCCTCCGTCGTCGGCTACTTCGGTGGCATCTTCGCCGCGTGGTCCAACGCTCGGGCGATCCAGGGAGCGGTTTCGGCGTCGCCGTTCCGCCATGCCTGCGGGATGCTGACGTACTCTCGCATCGGTCGGCCGGCCGGACCGAACGCCCCGGATCCTTCGACGGAAGCCAGCTCTGTGCGACTCTGCTCGTCGAGACGGAGGCCCACATCGGCGCCGAACAATCCCATGAACATGTTGCCGTTCACGAAGGCTGCCAAGTTGCCGAACATCGGCTTCACATCGACCCGGGGGTCGTCGGGGACGAGGCTCAGGAACCAGTCCTTGTCGAGGTTCGTCGGCTTTGCGATCTCCATGGAATCTCCATCGGTTGCGGGTCCGCCTTCGGCGCACAGCCTCCACCACGAGGTACCCGAGCGGGGACGCTACACGCTCAGCGACCCCGTCCGACGGTATTGCGCCCGTGGAGACGCCCCACCGCATACGCGGCAGCCATGCCGGCCGCCGCCGACACCATCGCCGATGACACCGCCATGACCCGCTTCCTCGTGCGGGAGAAGATGACGATGGGCCAGGCGCGCTCGTAGGCGATCGACTCGAGGGCACCATCCGGATTGACCGCGACGGGGTGCCCAACGCATTCCAGCATGGGGAGATCGCTGATCGAATCGCTGTACGCATAACAAGTCGTGAGGTCGTAGCCGCGCTCTGCTGCGAGCTTCGTGATGGCCTCGGCCTTGCCGGGCCCGTACACAAAGGGACCGTCCAGCTGGTCGGTGAAGAATCCGTCGACGATCACGGCCTTGGTACCGATGGCGCCCGTCATACCGAGGGCGTCGGCGAGTCCCTCGACGATGCCGATCGGCGAAGCCGAGACGATCCACGTGTCACGATTGGCGTCGTGGTGCATCCTCAGCAGTTTCTTCGACTCGGGACGGACCTCGTTGACGAGACCCGGAAGCATGGAGCGACCCACCTCGAGGACGCGGTCGACTTCGACCCCGGCGATCTTGTCGAGAAAGTCCTTGCGGCCACGCTCCACTGCGTCTCCTCCGGTGTCGCCGAGCAGCTTGAAACTCAAGGCGCTGACTCCCCACCGAAACAGCTCGGAGTTCTTGACGAGACCGCTGCGCCACGCCTCGACGGCGAACGGGAAGACCGACGCCCCTGAGATCAGGGTCCGATCCAGATCGAAAAAGGCTGCAGAGCTCATTGGGCAGCACGCTAACGCACGTTCGGCGCGACGGCATGGGCTGGAAGGCCCCGCCGAGCGAGCCATCCTTCGCGTTGCCCGCGACTCGACGTGCCCGCGGCCCCGGCGATGCACGGCCGGTCACCGTGTGCGTCGCTCGACGACCTCCACCCTCGTGATGCGCCGGCCGCGCAGTCCAGCAACCCGGAGCCGTATGCCGTCGGTCTCCACCTCTTCGCCGAGCTCCGGGACCCGCCCCATCAGGCCCAGGACGAGACCGGCCACTGTGTTCCACTCACCCGCCGGCAGCGAGATCCCGGTTGCTGCCGTCACGTCGGCGACCGTCGTGGCGGCGTCGACGCTCCACAACCCGGGCTCGCGTTCGATCACCGGGGCGACACGCGGCTCTGCCGACATGCTGCCGAGCAACTCCTCGGCGATGTCTTCCAGCGTGACGATGCCCGCCGTGCCGCCGTATTCGTCCACCACGATGGCAAAGTGCGTATGTGCCTCTTGCATGTCGTCGAGCAGTCGAAAAACTCGCTTCGACTCGGGGACGACGAGGGCTGGCTCCACCAACGTACCGACCTCGAGGGCTCCCCGCACGTTCTCCGGCAGGGCCACCATGTCCCTCAGGCGCACCATCCCGAGTGTCTCGTCGAGCGAGTCGCGGTAGACGGCGAGACGGCGGTGGCCAGCATCGAGCGCTATACCGAGGGCCTGCTCGACCGTGCTGTCCGCAGCCACCCCGACAACGTCCGGACGGGGCACCATGATGTCGTCGGCGCGCTGATCACCAAAGCGAAAGGCTCGCTCGATGAGTTCCCGGTCGGTTTCGGTGATCTCGCCTTCGCCGGCGGCCATCGAAGCCAAGGTGAGCAGCTCGGACTCGGTCACCGTGGGCGCGGTCTCGATACCCTGGCCCGGCATCTGCAGGTCGGCGATCCAGACCAAAACGGCAACCACGGGTCGCAGCAGCCAGGTCACCGCCCCGACGAGAGGCGCCACGGCTACGGCGACGCGCTCGGGGTGTCGCACGGCAAAGGTCTTCGGGATTGCCTCGCCGTAGATGAAGAGCAGCACGGTGAGCAGGATCGAGGCGACCGTGACACCGAGGGATCCGAACCATCGATCGGCGAGTATTCCCGTGACGGTTGCCGCGGTGATCTGTGATAGCAGTGCCACGAGCAGAATCGCAGACAGCACCCGCGGGAGGTGATCGACCAGACCGGCGAGTCTGCGGGCGCCACGCCTGCCTTGCTCCACGAGACTCTCGGCCCGCACCGGCGAGACCCGCAGCAACGCCGTCTCTGCGGCCGCAAAGAACACGGCTGCGGCAAAGGAGCCGGCGAGTAGGAGCAGAAGCGGCAGGTCCCGGTCGAAGTCCATCTGCTACGACGGCGCCGCAAGGACACCGGTCGGGACCCGAACCATCTCGTCAGCCGCCTTCACGCACGCCAGCCTATTGCCGTTTGGGCCGGTATCACCACTCTGCAGCACCCTCGTAGTGAAGCACCGAGGTCACGCCGCGGGAAGCACCTTCCGGATCTCCTCGGCGATCATCTGCCGCTGGCCGTCCTCGAGGGTCGATCCGCTCGGTAGGCAGAGCCCATGCTCGAACAGCCGGTCCGCCACGGCTCCACCGACCATCTGACACTCGGCGTAGTAGGGCTGGAGGTGCATCGGCTTCCACACAGGACGCGCCTCGACGTCGAGATCCTCCAGATGCATGCGCACCGTGTCCCGATCGGCTCCGGCGAGCTCTGGATCGATCGTCAACGCCGTCAGCCAGAACGTGGAGCGGCTTCCCTCCGGCTCCGGCATGAACTCCACGCCGGCAACATCACCAAGCGCCGCCCGATAGAAGCGGTTGTGATCGCGACGGCGTGCGACGCGCCGGCGGAGATCAACGAGCTGAGCGCGACCGACGGCGGCCAGCAGGTTGCTCATCCGGTAGTTGAAGCCAAGCTCTGTGTGCTGATAGTGCGGCGCCGGGTCGCGGGCCTGTGTCGCCAGGAACCGTGACTTGGCGGCGTAGTCGGGGTCGTCCGTCACCAATGCTCCGCCGCCGCTGGTGGTGATGATCTTGTTGCCGTTGAACGACAGAGCGGCGGCCTCGCCGAAGCTCCCGGCGGCGCGGCCCCTGTACGACGCACCGAGCGCCTCGGCGGCGTCTTCGATCAGCGTGACGTCGAAGCGCTCGCACACCGGCTCGATACGGTCGTAATCGGCACACTGGCCGTACAGATCGACCGTGATGACCGCTTTGATCGGTGCCCGCCCGGACCGTTCCGAGCCGAGGAGCTCCTCCAGCAGATCGGGCGACATGTTCCACGACGATGCCTCGCTGTCCACGAACACCGGCTCGGCACCGACGTACTTCACGGCATTTGCGCTGGCGGCAAACGTCAGGCTCTGCACGGCCACCCGGTCCCCCGGACCCACTCCCGCCTGAATCAGGGCGAGGTGGAGCGCGGCGGTGCCCGAGGACAGAGCAACTCCGTGGGCTCGCCCGGTGGCAGCCGCCAGCTCGGCCTCGAAACCATCCACCTCTGGTCCCAGCGGTGCGATCCACCCGCCGTCAAATGCCCGACCGACTGCGGCGCGCTCGGCGTCACCGACGTCGGGCGGTGAGAGAAATATCCTGCCCATCGCCCGCCATGCTACGCACCACCCGATCGCCTGGAGATGGGTCGCTCGCCCTGTCGACCTACACGAGCGAGGCCATCAATCTCAGGAGTGGCGGCGGACCGCTGAGCAACATCGTCGTGATGACGGTGTCCTTCCAGCGCGGCAGCTCCTCGGTGATCTTGGCGACGGGACCGACGAGGGCGACGTCCTCGACCATCTGCAGCGACACGGCCCCAATGGCCGCCGCCTTGTCCCCCGACAGGTACAGGTCCTGGATACGAGCGCACTCGTCGGCGTAGCCAAGCCGAGCCAGCACCTCGTAGTGGAAGTTGGCCCCCTTGGCCCCCATCCCACCGACGTAGAGTGCCAGCGTTGGACGGATGGCGTCCGCTGCCGCCTCGACATCGTCGTTCACGACGACGGGAACGGGACACGCCACCTCGAACGTGTCGAAATCGTGGCGGGCTCCCGCACGGGAGAAGCCCTCGGCCAGTGCATCGCGATAGAAGGCGTCGCTCTTCGGTGAGAACCAGAACGGCAACCAGCCGTCGCAGATCTCGGCGCTCAAGGCGACATTCTTGGGGCCCTCGGCGGCGAGGTAGATCGGGAGATCCGTGCGGAGGGGATGCACGGTGGACTTGAGTGGCTTGCCGAGACCGCTGCCACCGTCGAGGGGCAGCTGGAAGTGGCTTCCGCGGTGCATGACCGGCTCGTCGCGAGCAAGGATCTTGCGGATGATCGCCACGTACTCCCGTGTTCTTCCCAACGGCTTTGCGTACGGCTGTCCGTACCACCCCTCCACTACCTGGGGACCCGAAACGCCGAGGCCGAGGATGAAACGGCCACCGCTGAGATGGTCCATGGAGATCGCAGCCATCGCAGTTGCGGCGGGGGTGCGCGCCGAGATCTGCATGATGGCCGTGCCGAGTTTGATGTCGGTGGTCCCGGCGCCCCACCATGCGAGCGGACTGAGCGCATCGCTGCCGTAGGCCTCGGCCGTCCAGACCGAGTCGAAGCCGAGCGACTCGGCGACTGCGATGCTCTCTTCGACACCGCCGGGTGGTCCGGCTCCCCAGTACCCCGTCATCAGTCCGAGTCTCACATCGCGTCCTTTCGCGCCGGCCAGCGGGTGCGGCCACCGGCGGGCCCGCTGCGGTACATCTCTGGCAACTCTACGAGTGCAGGTCCGGATGCCGCGCCTTCCAGCAGATCGAGAGCCGCAGCTACAACGCGGCGATGCGTGGCGGAATCTCCCGGCGCACCAAGCGGCCGTCCCATCGGATGACGCGTCACCACGGTGCGGGGAAGCGCCATCGTCTCGGCGACGTGGCGAAACGAGCGGACGAACACGCAAACCGTGGGGTATCCGGCGGCTTCGACGGCGCGCGCAACGTGCCCGACCGACACGTGACACACCGGTCACAACGGCACCAGCACCAGGACGTCGATGCGGGCATCAGCGATGCGGTCGATCCATCCCGGTATCGCCTCGCGTCGCAACCGTCCCTGCGCCGCGGCTCCGACGAACGAGTACAGCTCAGGAGCGACCTCTCCGATGCGACCTTCCTCGGCCGCAGCCACGAGAGCATCGCGTGGAAAAGCCACGTTGTGATCGGCGGCGGCGCCGCGGATGTCGTAGCCGCCGTGCCGTACCCGCAGGTCGGCCGCCGGGGTGTCGACCGGTATCACGCTGAGCTCCGGCGTCGACTTCAAGAACTCGCCGATGCGAGCGACAGCCTCGTCCTGGCTCATGTCCGCTACTCCGAATGGTGCCGGATCGGCCCGTGCGTGGAAGTGGCCCGAGCTGCTGAGCATCCCGACCCGGCTCTCGGCCAGCGGCTTGGCGAGCGCCGTGAAGGGGGTGTCGTCGTAGGTCCACTGCGCAGGGGCATCGGGGTCCGGTGCGTAAGCCCGCACCTGCCATTCGTACACGAGGTCGTGAATTGCACTCACGTCGCCGTGATCGAAACTGGCTCCGATCTCGAGGAGCAACTGGTGAAAGAACTCGCCGGCCTCGTCCGGCGTGAGCCGCTTCAAGAACTTGAAGCTCAGGTCGGTGCGGCTCCCATACGAGAAGGAGTCCTTGAACTCCTCCAGAGTCTCGCTGCTGTCGGCCACTGCGTCACCTCTCGATCGCCGGCGACGGTAGTGGCTGGCCGCCGTCGCCATCCAGCCGCACCGGTATTCTGGATTGCACGCCGCGGAGCTGAGGAGCAGGTCATGCAAGAAGCCGTCATCGTCGCCAGCAAGCGAACCGGTCTCGCCAAGGGCTATCGCGGCTCCTTCAACATGACGCGGCCGGACGACCTCGCCGCTCACGCGATCCGCGCCGCACTCGACGACGTCCCTCAGATCGAGGATGACGAGGTCGAGGGTGTGCTGCTCGGTTGTGGCCTTCCGGAGGGCCCGTCCGGCCAGAACGTCGGCCGCATCGCGGCCCTGCGCGCCGGGCTGCCCTCCTCGGTTCCGGGGGCAACGGTCAACCGCTTCTGCTCGTCGGGCCTCAACACCGTCGCAATGACCGCACACCGGGTGATGCTCGGGGAGGTCGATGTCGCCATTGGCGCCGGCGTCGAGTCCATCACGTTGGTACAGAACGACAACTTCCGTAGCGTCGATCTGTACAACGAGCCCCTCACCGAGACGTGGCCGGCGATCTACTACAGCATGGGTCAGACGGCCGAGGTGGTCGCACAACGCTACGGCATCACCCGCGAGTCGCAGGACGAGTACTCCCTGATGTCGCAACAGCGGGTCGCTCACGCTCAGGAGCAGGGGTGGTATGCGGAGTGCATCGCCCCGATCAAGGTCGACCGGGCCGTGAAGCACAAGGACGGCACGTTCGAGGTCGAGCACGGCTTCGTCATGGATCGTGACGAGTGCAACCGGCCCAACACGACTCTGGAAGGGCTGGCGAGCCTCAAACCGGTGTTCGACGAAAGCGGCACCGTGACGGCCGGAAACGCCTCGCAGTTCGCCGATGGGGCGTCGGCCAACGTCGTCATGTCGGCAAGACGAGCAGAGCAGCTCGGTATCGAGCCACTTGGCTATTTCCGCGGGTTCGCCACGGCGGGTGTCGACCCCGACGAGATGGGCATCGGACCCGTCAAAGCCGTACCCAAGCTGCTCGACAAGGCCGGCCTCACACTGGATGACATCGATATCGTCGAGCTCAACGAAGCGTTCGCATCCCAAGTCCTGTACTGCCAGCGGGAGCTCGACATCCCCGATGAGAGGTTCAATCCGATGGGCGGTTCCATCGCCATCGGCCATCCCTACGGGATGACGGGCGCCCGAATGGTGGGGCAATTGCTCCGGCACCTCAAGCGCACCGGTGGCCGCTACGGCATCGTCACGATGTGCGTCGGGGGCGGCATGGGCGCCGCAGGACTGTTCGAGGTCGCCTGAAGCTCCCACCACACGCCGTAGTGGCAGAGCCTCGCCGCCGGTACCGTTCCGGCGAAGAAGACAGCGCCCGCTGGAGCGATTTCCGGTTTCGCGACGGCGACATCGTGGTATCGACCCGCTCCAAGAGCGGCACGACATGGCTGCAGATGGTCTGTGCGCTGCTCGTGCTGCGCACGGCCGACTTCCCCCAACCGTTGCATGAGATATCGCCGTGGCTCGATTGGCTCGTTCGCCCCCTGGAAGAGGTCATCGAGGGCCTCGAGTCACAGTCTCATCGACGCATCATCAAGACGCACACACCACTCGACGGGCTCCCCCTCGACGACCGTGCGACATTCATCGTGGCCGGGCGACATCCACTCGACATGGCCGTTTCGCTGTACCACCAGGGCGACAACGTCGATCGCCACCGGGTGGCGCAGCTGGCCGGGTCGCCGCCGGCCCGGCCGCACCGCGCCGGCCGCTGGCCGATTGGCTGCGAGCGTGGATTACGTGGGACGGTCCGCCGGAGTCGCAGCTCGACTCGCTCCCAGGCGTGATGTGGCACCTCGGCGATGCCTGGAGCCGCCGCACCCAACCGAATGTCGTGCTCGTGCACTACTCCGATCTGCTCTCGGATCTCGAAGGCGAGATGGGCCGTCTCGCCGAGGAACTGCGGATCACGATCTCCGCCTCGGAGCTGGAACGTCTCGCCGTGGCAGCCAGTTTCGAGGCGATGCGGCACCGCAGCGGCGACGTCGCTCCAGGCGGCGACGTCCTGAAGAGCCCCGCCGCCTTCTTCCGCCGTGGGCGCTCCGGCGCCGGCGCCGAGGCGCTGAGCCCGCACGATCTCGCCGCCTACGAGCGCCGGGCCCGCGAGCTTGCCCCCGAGGATCTGCTCGCATGGCTCCACCGCTGAGACCACGACCGCCGGCCGGAGGCCGCTTGTCAGACCGGAGAGGCCGCGGCTTCAGCCAGCCTTCGCTCTGGTACGGGTAGGTGACCACCTCCAGGTCATGCCCGCGGCGGCTGTAGGCCAGAGCGGATCCGGCGCCATGGGCAGCGCAAGCCGCCAACTCGACGCGTACGGGGTCGGGGTACTCGACGAACCGCGCCGTCAGTTCATGCGGTCTCGCCGGCAGCGTCCAGCCCCAGGGCTTCCTGAGCCATCTCGCGAAGGCGGAACTTCTGGATCTTGCCCGTGACGGTCATCGGATAGTCCTCGACGAACAGCACGGTATGCGGGCACCTTGTAGTGGGCGATCCGTCCCTTGCAGAACTCACGGACGTCGTCTGCGGTCAACTCCGCACCCGGACGCAGCTTGATCCATGCTGCCACCTGCTCGCCGTACCTCGGGTCGGCCACCCCCACCACTTGCGCATCGACGATGTCGGGGTGCGTGTAGAGATATTCCTCGATCTCGCGGGGATAGATGTTCTCCCCACCTCGAATGATCATGTCCTTGATGCGGCCGACGATGTTGACATATCCCTCTTCGTCCATCGTGGCGAGATCGCCGGTGTGCATCCATCCGTCGGCGTCGATCACATCGGCGGTCCGCTCCTCGTCGTTCCAGTATCCGAGCATCACGGAGTAGCCGCGGGTGCACAGCTCGCCCCGCTCACCCGCCGCGACGATGGCCCCTGTCTCGGGCTCGACGATCTTCACCTCGACGTGGGGATGAACGGTGCCGACGGTCGAGACCCTGCGCTCCAGATCGTCGGCTGGTGTCGTCTGCGTCGAGACCGGCGACGTCTCCGTCATGCCATAGCAAATCGTGACCTCGTCCATGTGCATGTCGGACACCACCCGCTTCATGACCTCGACGGGGCAAGGTGATCCGGCCATGATCCCGGTGCGCAAGGTCGTGAGGTCGTAGCGGGCGAAGTCGTCGACGCCCAACTCTGCGATGAACATCGTGGGTACGCCGTACAGGCTTGTGCAGCCCTCCGCCTCCACGGTTCGCAGCACGGCGACCGGATCGAACCCGGGGCCGGGCACGACGATCGTGGCGGCGTGGGTCGTACAGGCGAGATTGCCGAGGACCATGCCGAAACAGTGATAGAACGGCACGGGGATGCACACCCGATCCGCGGGCGTGTAGCCGCACAGCTCACCCACGAAAAAGCCGTTGTTGAGGATGTTGTGATGGCTGAGAGTGGCCCCTTTGGGGAATCCCGTCGTGCCACTCGTGTACTGGATGTTGATGGCTTGCTCCGGGCCGAGTTGTGCGCCGCGAGCGGCCAGTGCGGCCATATCCGGTGCCTGCGTCGCCGATGCGAGATCGTTCCACGCTGAATCCCCGAGATAGACGACTGTCGCAAGGTCGGGCAGGGAGGGCCGCACTTCGTCGATCATCGATCGGTAGTCCGACGTGAGGTACTCGGGGGCCGCCACCAGCATCGAGCAGCCCGATTGACGCAACGCATATTCGAGCTCGGAGGTGCGATACGCCGGATTGATGTTCACCAGGATGGCCCCGATCTTGGCCGTCGCGTACTGCAGGAGAACCCATTCGGCGCAGTTGGGGCTCCAGATGCCGATCCGGTCGCCAACTTCGACCCCACGGCCCAGCAAACCGCGAGCCAGATCGTTCACGGCCGTGACGAACTCGGAGTATGTCAACCGGACGTCCTGGTGAGGTACGACGAGCGCATCCACGCCGGGATGGCTCCGTGCCGTACGGTCGAGGTTCTCACCGATGGTCTCGTCGAGCAGCGGGACGTCGGTTGGTCCCGCACGCCTGGCTTCGATCACGGCGTCATACCTCCTTCGATCATGGCCACCGCGTCGCAACGGAACGGGTGCAATGAGACGGTGCCGCAGACCAGGCTACGCGCTCGGGAGGCATCCCGAAGGCCACCGTGAGCGGAATCAGCCCTGGGCCCGACTGTCCGCCGGGCGCCGATGGGACACCGGGAGCAGATGGTGGTGGAGGAAGGCCTCGGTGCGCTTCCACGCCAGCTCCGCCGCCGACGGGTCATATGCGCTCGCATGACCTTCGTCGCAGAACCCGTGCCGGGTCCCGGCATAGCTGTGGTACTCGGCGGGCCGGTCCGCCTGCTCGAGGCGCGAAGTGAGGCGTCGCAGACGGGCCGGCGAGACGAACACGTCGTCGGCAGCGAGGTGGAACTGGAATGCCGACCGGCTGTCCCGGTAGTCGCCACCGCGCACCGCATAGAGCACGACCGTCGCGGCGACGGGGATCTCTTCTCGCTGAGCCAGGAAAAGCGCCCAATTCCCACCCATCGAGATCCCCACAACGCCAATGAGTCGCCGCGGCCCGATCCGCCGTCGCAGATGAGCCGTTGCCCGTGCAATGACGGTCCATCGGTCGTGCCGGGTCCGCCGCGATCGCAGCAAACGCGCTTCGTCCCACGTCGTGGCAGTTGCTCCGTCGAACAGGTCTGGAGCGACGACGAAGAAGCCGGCCTCGGCCAGCCGATCGCACATGGTGCGGTACCAATCCGTGAAACCCCACGCGGAGTGCAAGAAGAGCACGCCAGGAGCATCGGATTGGCGGGGGCTGACCTCGTACCAGGGCACCGGTGTCGCGTCCATCGCTCCTCTCCCCAGAGCGGCATCTTCGAACGTACTCCGTTGCGGCTCTGCGACCAGCGCCGCGAGTCCCGGCCAAGCGGGACTCTTTGTCGGGCAGGGCGACTCTGGCGCTCGTGGCTCGATTCGCTAGTTTTTCGATGGCTGATGAGGACGATTTCGTGACGAGAGCAGCAGAACGGGAACCACATTTCGCCGAATCGCCGTCCGTGCCTCCCGCCGGGTCCGAGGAGGAACTGGCTGCCTTCGCCGAGATCCAGGAGCGACTGGCACCGATGTACGCCCGTGTGTTCTCGGACGAAGGGGCGCCGCGCACGGTTGTCGTTGTGCCGAGCCTCACGCTCGACGCAGCGGAACTGGAGAAGATCGATGGCGTCGAGCACTACGAGGAACGTCTCCTGTGCCTTCTGATGTTGCTGCGGCTCCCCCACACTCACATCATCTACGTCACCAGCCGTGCGTTGGCGCCGTCCATCATCGACTACTACCTCCACCTGCTGCCCGGGGTTCCGGCCAGCCATGCCCGCCGCCGGCTCACGCTCCTCGATTGCGACGACGGATCGCTGCGCCCACTCACCGAGAAGATCCTCTACCGGCCCCGGCTCGTCGCCCGGCTCCGCGCTGCCGTCACCTACCCCGAGTCGAGCCACATCACCTGTTTCAACTCGACCGCCTTGGAGCGCAGCCTGGCAGTTCGGCTCGGAATCCCCCTCTACGCAACAGACCCCGCGCTTGCCTGGCTCGGAACCAAGAGCGGAAGCCGCCGCGTCTTCCGGGAGGCGGGCATTCCCATGCCCGACGGATACGAGGGCGTCCGCACCCATGCGGAGGTCGCCGTGAAGCTCGCCGAGCTGCACAGCAGGTGTCCCGACCTCAGGCGAGCGCTCGTCAAGCTCGACGAGGGCTTCAGCGGCGAGGGTAACGCCACCCTCGATCTGACCGACGTACCACCGGGCGCCTCTCCTGCCTGGTTCGGTGAGCGTCTCCTCACCGACGTGGTGTTCGAGGCGAAAGACGAGGCTTGGCCGACGTTCGAGCGCAAGCTGAACCGCATGGGGGGGATCGTCGAGTCGTTCGTTGACGGTGCGGAGGCGACATCACCATCAGTGCAATGCCGCATCGATCCGGAGGGCAAGATCGAGATCGTCTCCACCCACGACCAGGTGCTCGGCGGCCCGACGGGACAGATCTTCCTCGGATGCCGATTCCCGGCCTCCGACATCTATCGAGCCGAGCTTCACGACGCCGGATTGCGCGTCGGCGAAGTGTTGCGCGACAAGGGTGTCATAGGACGCTACGGGCTCGACTTCGTGAGCGTCGTGGAGAATGGCACCCGGCGGACGTACGCCATCGAGATCAACCTGCGGAAGGGTGGCACCACCCTTCCGTACCTGATGCTGCAGTTTCTCACCGGAGGCGACTACGACCCGGTCGAGGGGCACCATCGCACCGCGCTGGGTGAGCCACGCTTCTATTACGCCACCGACAACCTGCAGAACGATGCCTACCGGCGTCTCACCCCTCGGGACCTCATCGACATCGTGGTCGAACAAGGCCTCCACTTCGACAGCACGACGCAGGAGGGCGTCGTGTTCCATCTGATCGGCGCCATCGCCCAGTGGGGCAAGCTGGGAATGCTCGCTGTCGGCAAGACGCGGGCGCGGGCCGAGGAGCGCTACGCCAGGACCGTCGAGGTGCTCGACCGGGAAGCACGCGCCTGATCCCGGGTCGGCTTCATGGCCCGCGGCGTTCCTCCCAGATGTAGCCGCCGACCCCGCCGACGGCGCCGCCGAACAGGATCAGCCACACGGCGCCGATGCCGAGGAGGAACGTGAGCACCACCCCGACGACGGCCCCGGCCAGCGCACCGACACGAAACCCGTTGAGCGCGTCATACGGCTGCTCACCGGCAGTGTCGCCGTCGTCGCCGGGGGGTGGTGGATCGTCCATGGCCGTCCAGTGTGGGCGATCGTGCTTCCGACCGCAACGTCTGTGCTCATGGCTCTTCGCCGTGCCGCTCGTCGCCGTCCCGTCGGGGCTCCTGGCATCAGATCGCCCGGGCCAATCTGCTCGCCATGTCAGGCGGCGAGACCTTGGATGAGTGCCGCAGCCTTCTCGGCGATCATGATCGTTGGTGCGTTGGTGTTGCCGCCGACGATCGACGGCATGATGGAAGCGTCGGCCACCCGCAAGCCTTCGATGCCGTTGACCCGCAACTCGGGATCGACCACCGCCGCACCCGATGGTCCCATCGCGCACGTGCCTACCGGGTGATAGAGGAGCTCGGCGACCTGGCGCACGTACTCCTCGAGCTCCGCATCGGTGTCGTAGCCGGGGCCGGGGTAGATCTCACGCCCCCGGAAGGGTTGCAACGCCGCACCGGCGGCGATCTCCCTGGTGATCTTGACCCCCGCAACCATCGCCTCTACATCGGCCCGGGCGCTGAGGTAGTTGCCCTGGATCACCGCTTTGGCGAGCGGATCGGCCGAGGCCAGCTCCACGACGCCGCGGCTCTCGACAGAGATCAGGGTCGGACCGATGGAGAAGGCGTGGCCTTCGAATGTCTCGAAGCCGTGCTTCACGAAGTACGCGGGCCCGAAATGGAACTGGATGTCTGGGTCCGCCAGGTTCGTGCTGGTGCGGACAAACCCACCGGCCTCACCGATATTGGACGACAGCATGCCTCGGCGGAAAGCGGCGTACTCGAGCAGTGCTCTCGGCTTCTCCGCATCCGCAAGGCTCACCTCCTCCTTGGATTCGTAGACCAGCATGACCACGGGATGGTCCTGCAGGTTCTGGCCGACGGGAAGATCGACGCGGACGTCGATACCGTGCTCGCGGAGGTGCCCGGCGGGACCGATGCCACTGAGCATGAGAAGCTGCGGGGAGTTGATGGCGCCGGCGGCGAGCACGACCTCACGGCCCGCTCGTGCGATCGTACGGGTACCGCGCGAGAGGTAAGCGACGCCCGTTGCCACAGTGCCGTCGAACACGATCTCGGTGGCGTGAGCCCCGGTGACGACACTGAGGTTGGGCCGCTTGCGGACGGGATCGAGGAAGGCGCGGGCGGTACTCCACCGGCCGGCCTTCTTCTGTGTCACCTGGTAGAAGCCCGCACCTTCTTGGGAGGCGCCGTTGAAGTCGTCGTTTGCGGCCATTCCCCAAGCGACACAGGCATCGACGAATGCCCGGCTCATCGGATTGGGACTGACGAGATCGGTGACGTGAAGCTCGCCTCCGACGCCGTGATATCGGTCCTTGATGCGTTGGTTGTCCTCGGAGCGCTTGAAGAGCTGCAGGACGTCGTCGTAGCTCCAACCGTCACATCCGGCTTCGGCCCAGCCGTCGTAGTCGCGTCGCCTGCCCCTGATGTAGATCATGGCGTTCATCGAGCTCGACCCGCCGAGCATCTTCCCGCGAGGGATGAACACGGAGCGGCCCTTGAGCGCCGGCTCCGGCTCGGTCATGTAGTCCCAATCGCGCTTCGACTTGAAGAGCTTCGGAAAGGCAGCCGGTATGTGGACGTTCGGATGACGGTGCGACCCGCCTGCCTCGAGCAGGAGCACCGACCGGGAAGGGTCTGCGCTCAAACGGTTGGCCAGCACACACCCTGCGGACCCGGCGCCGACGATGACGTAGTCGTACTCCATGGGACTCCCTGCTCTCTCTCCAACGAGTCAACCAGCCGGCAGCGAGCGCTGCCACACGACCGACGCAAGGAGACGCCGCCTTCGAAGGCGGCGTCTCCAGTCGTCGGTCGATCGAGGCCCGTATCAGGGTTGTGGCCAGGCAGGCGGCGTGAACTCGACGAAGCCGTCGCCGGCCGGGAAGGACTCCGGATCGGGAGCCACGCCGGTATCGATCCACGCCTGCATCGCCGCAACCGCAGCCAGGGTTTGCGTCGGTGTGAACGCACAGTGGCCGACCCCGTCCGTGTACACATTCACCACCTGGTCCGAACTGCCCGCGGCGGCAACCGTCTCGTTGTACTCGCTGATGTGCGCAGGCGGCACCAGGGCATCGACCGTTGTTCCCAGCGTCAGGACGGGCCGGGCGAGGCGCCCGGTATAGTCGGCGTAGCGCTCGAGGTAGAAACGGCCCGACGGCGACGACCAACGCTGTGCATCCATGTGTGCGACCCAACCGTCGATCGCGGACTGATCGATCCCGATCGCACCGAGATATGCGGCATCCGCCGGTGACACGCCATACGAGTGATCCGCGTTCTGGGTGACCGGGCCACCGGCGCGGCGCTCGAGCTCGGCGCGTCCTTCGGTGGCGAAATAGAACGGGCTGAACGGCCACTCCGGTCCCTGCGGCACGCCGGTGACCAGGCGGATGAACTCGAACTTCGCCGGCCCGTCGGGCGCCAGCAACTGGCCGATGAGGACCGGGAGGACCTCGGTGTCGAAGTCGAGATCGTCGCGGACGTCACCGGGCGTGCCCCATGCGGCCGGCATGCCATATACGGCGTCATAGGCCGACATGATGGCAAGGGTCCCATCGAAGGCGCGCGGCGCCCCGGCGCCGACGGCACATGCGGGGATGGCCCCGTCGTAGAGCCCGTCGTAGATCTCGATCGACTCGAAGGCGACGACCGATCCCATCGACACTCCGAACAGGATCGTCGTCTCGGGAACCGCAACGGCCTCGTGGAAGTACCGTACGAGATTGCGAGAGTCTGCGATGCCCTCCCGCACCGCCCAGCCATTGTCGCGGTACGCCGAACCGGCAACGGCGTAGCCGGCCGCCAGCAGCACGTCCTCGAATGGGTCGGCGATGAACGCATCGGCGGAAACGTCGTCGACTTCACCAGGCCCATCGGCCTTGTCACGGAAGCCGTGGGCGTACACGACGAGCGTTCCGTTCCAGTCGTCGGGTACCCGGATCTCGAAGGCCGCTCCGTTGATCTCTCCCTCGAGATCCTGGCCGGCCCCGTTGGCCGCCGCCGGTGCGATGCCGACCAAACCGAGTGCCAGTGCAAGCGCCACGATGACAAATCGCCGCATTGGTTCCCTTCCTCCCTGCGATGCCCAACAGTTCCCAACGATAGCCGCCGCAAAGATGCCTTCGCTTGGGTGGAAGAAGACACCGGCCACCGGGGTGATGAACCTGCGCCGATCGCCAGGGTTCTCGTGCTCGTCCACGGCGGCTGTGCGGTTGCGAGGGCGACCGAGAGGGTGCGGGAGAGCTCATCCGACAACCAAGCGTTGTTGGATGGAGCACTATGTCCAGGGTAAGGACGACCGCAGTGCCCAGTACCGGTCTGGGTCCTCGGCCAGGTGGGCCAGATCCGGCAGATCGGTGAGGGTCAGAGCATGGAGGTTGCTGGCAAGCTGCTCTCGGGTCGTGGCGCCGCTCAACACGACGGACACCCACGGCTGGCTCAGTGCGGCGGCGAGCGCCACAGCATCCGGCGCATCGTGGGTGGCCAGGACAGGTGGGAGCTCTTGGTTGCGATGCGTGAGCCGGCCATTGGCAAGGGCCTCCTTGACGATCACACCTCGCCCGGCAGCGGCGGCCGCCGCCAGTGCCGGTGCGGCAGACGTCTCGAACAGATTCCATGTGGCTTGCATTGCCCCGAAGAGTGGATGCCCATCGATCTCGATACCGAGCGCACGCAGGATCGTCTCGCGTTGTCGCGGTCCCGAGGTGCTGAGTCCCACCGTCACGCCGGTATCGCGCAGCTGGCCGAGCCGGCGGTGCAGAGCTTCGTCTTCCAACACGCCCGTATCGAGTGTCGCCGAGTGCACCTGATACAGATCGAGGCGATCTCCCAGGAGCGAGCCGGTTTCCGCAAGCTGACGTTCGAAGGCGGCAAGACTGTGGTCCTTCACCTCGTGGACGGCGGCGTCGACATCCCACCCGGCTGTGTAGGTGTATCCCCACTTCGAGCCAACCGTCACGCTGTGGTCACGGGCCTCGAGCCAGCCGGCGAGGAACTCCTCGGCTCGGCCGTAGGAGCGCGCAGCATCGAAGTAGCGGACGCCCGCAACGTAGGCGGCTTCCAGCATCGACTCCGCTCGTGCCCGCATGGCGGCCACCGAGCGACCGGTCTCGAGGTCGGCGCCATGCCCCAGGTTGATGTAGCCGGGCCGGCCGAGGGCCGCCAGCCCGAGGCCGATCGGCGAGACCGCCAATCCCGTGGACCCGAGCGGAAGCGTCTCCATGCGGCCATCATGGCACCGTGGAAGCGAACAGCAGGACGGCTCGATTCAGCGATCTGGTGGCAACGTCTGCCGCCACCGCGGCCACCCGCAGCCGCAAGGAGAAGACGGCGATCCTGGCGACCTTCTTCAACGACGTCGACCCGGCTCATCTGCCGATCGCGATTGCCTTCTTGAGCGGCCATCCCCTCCAGGACAAGCTCGGGGTCGGGTGGTCGGCCGTGCGAAACGTGGACGTGGCCCCTGCCGCGACCGCATCGCTGACGCTCACCGAGGTCGACGGGACCTTTGCGGCGCTCGAGTCGACGACTGGCCCCGGCTCGCAAGCGCGCCGCCAAGAATTGCTCGAAGATCTGTACGCGGCGGCGACTGCCGAGGAGCAGGACTTCCTCTCCCGGCTGCTGTTGCGGGATCTGCGGCAAGGGGCCACGTCGGGCCTCATGACCGATGCCATCGCAAAGACCGCCGACGTGTCCGGCACACTGATGAGACGGGCCGCCATGCTCGCCGGCAGTCTCGTCGATGCCGGCGTGGTCGCACTTCGCGAGGGCGCACCTGGGCTCCGCGATATCCGCCTCGAGCTGTTTCGCCCCGTGGGACCGATGCTTGCGTCAACGGCGGAGAGCGTTGGGACGGGCGTGGCGGCGTTCGGCGAGGCTTCCGTGGAGGCCAAGCTCGATGGCGCCCGGATCCAGGTGCACAAGCGCGCTGGCGACGTCGCCGTCTACACCCGCAACCTCAACGACATCACGTCCCGCGTGCCGGAGATCGTAGAACTGACGAAGTCGCTCGCCTTCGACGATGCGATCCTCGACGGTGAGGCGGTGTCACTGCGCTCCGACGGGCGGCCGGAGCCATTCCAGGTGACCATGGGCCGGTTCGGCAGCGAGACCGAGGATGCGCCGGCAAGCCGTCTGGCATTGATGCCCGTGTTCTTCGATGTCCTCTACGCCGATGGCCAGGATCTGCTGGACGAGCCTCTCTCCGTCCGCCACACAATGCTCGACCGGCTGCCTGTCGAGTTGCGGGTGCCCCGCATCTCGACGCCCGATCCCGACGAGGCTGCCACGTTCCTGGCCGACACCCTGGCGGCCGGCCACGAGGGCGTCATGGTGAAGGACCCGGCGTCGACCTACGCCGCGGGTCGTCGCGGCAAGGCCTGGCTCAAAGTGAAGCCCGCACACACACTCGATCTGGTCGTGATCGCCGTCGAGTGGGGGTCCGGGCGGCGCCGCGGCTGGCTCTCCAACCTGCATCTCGCCGCACGCGACCCCGAGGGTGGGTTCGTGATGCTCGGCAAGACATTCAAGGGCATGACGGACGCCATGCTCGAATGGCAGACGCAGCGCTTCCTCGAGCTCAAGACCGGTGAGGAAGGGCATGTGGTCCACGTCCGCCCCGAACAGGTGGTCGAGATCGCCTTCGATGGGATCCAAGCATCGTCTCGGTACCCGGGAGGCGTGGCGTTGCGCTTCGCCAGAGTCAAGGGCTACCGCGACGACAAGGGCGCCGCAGAGGCCGACACGATCGAGACCGTGCGGGCCATCTTCGAGCGATCGGCCCGCGCATCAGAGGACGATGCGAAGTAGCAAGAGACCGGCCGCCGCGATCGTCAGCATCGTCCCGGCCACGATCGCAACCAGCGTCACCAACAAGTACAGGGGGCTGAACACCGCCAGCGCAGGGGCCGCCCCTCCCAGCAACTCTCGCACCTCGCCGACGACCCGACGCATTCTCCAGACGGCCCCGACCAGACCCGCAACGCCGCGGCGCCTGGCGACTGCGACTTGCGCCGATCCGACGACCTCGGCGGCCGCATCGACGCTCGCCTCGGCGGCATCTCCCAGCTTCGCCGGCCAATCCCGCACGACCCGGGCGAGGCTTCCGGCGCTCATGGAGAACATCCAGAGTACGACCGACGGAGCAGCCGTTGCCGTGGCAGGAATCCACCACCCGGGCGGCGACCAGCCGAACCCCAGCCCCGGCTCGACACGGAGCACGATCACCACCACGAGCGCGGCGACGGCGCTGACGATGGACGCTCGCCTCGCCAGTCCGGCCACGCTGGTGGCGAGGTCGGTGAGACGGCCCACGAGCATGGCAATGCGGCTCTCCACCCCCGCCATGGTGGCATATCCTTCTGTACCCAGACGTTGTAGCCCAAACGCGCCCGAGGAGGATCCGTGACAGCATTCGACGTTGCGATGTTGATTCTGAGAGTGGGGATCGGTCTCGTCATCCTGGCCCACGGCGTCAATCACGCACAGGGCCGCGAGCGTACGACGGCGTGGTTCGGCAGCATCGGATTCCGCAATCCCGGTATGCAGTGGTTCTTCTCCACCGTCACCGAGATCGGCGTGGGAGTGCTCCTGGTCGCCGGGGCGCTCACGTCTCTGGCAGCAGCCGGCTTGGTGGCCGTGATGTTCGTCGCCTTCTGGAGCGTCCACCGCAAGAACGGCTTCTTCATCTTCCGGCCGGGCGAAGGCTGGGAGTACGTGGCCACGCTGGCGCTCACAGGGCTCGTGATGGCGATAGCCGGTCCCGGCGAGGCATCGGTCGATCATGCCGTGGACATCGCAACCAAGCTGGACGGCTGGGTTGGAGCTGCCATCGTCGCCGCCGGATTGGTACTGGCCGGGGTCCAGCTGGCCACGTTCTTCCGGCCCGACGAGTCGGAGCAGCCAACGAGTTGACCGCGTTAGGGCGAGGTTGTCGTCACGGCGCTCGTCGTCGTGGTGCTCGGGGGTACGACCACCGTGACCTCGACCGGCACGGTCACCACGACGATCTCGCCGCCGAGCACCTCGACGCCGTCACCGTCGGCGATCTTGTCAGATTCCGGTTGCCCCGCATTGAGCACCCCTCGCATGCGGATGCTGACCGTATCGGCGTTGCCGCCCGTGGCGATCATCAGCGAATCGTCGTAGGGAAGCCCGAGGGCGAAGCCGTTGATCTCGACGCCGATGTCGCCGTCGATCAGGAAAGCCCGGGCATTGATGTCGTCGGGTGTCGCCGCAGCGTCGCCGAAGAGCTCGACGTCGGCGCGCCCGGCGACGGACACGTTGGCCGCCAGAATCGCCGGCACCTGGGCTGGGACCCCGTTGGCATCGGCGTTGTACGTAGGTTCGGCCAGCAATAGCCCCTGCCTGGAGACAGAGGCGAGATCGCCCGATCCCCCCTCCGCGCTGAAGGTGCGGCCGTCGTCGATACCCGCAGACATCGAGACGTTGGTCAGCTGGAGCGGGTGGATGCTCGGAGCGACCAGATGGAGACCGACCGCGGCGTTGTCGATCCGCAGATCCTCGATCTGCCCCCACGGCCCGAGACCCGGGTCGCTGACGGTGAAGTCTTGCGTCACCGGATCGACGACGGGGAAATCGAAGGCAGAGCCGAGCCTGATCGCAGTGTTGCCCCCCTGGAACGACACGTTGTCGAGAACAAAGCCATCCGACCGCCCGAAGTGGAATCCCACGTTGTTCAGGTTGGACGCCAGTGCCCCGAAGGCCCACGTCCATGTGTCCCCTCCCGCAGGCCCGGGTACGAACGGTCCGACATTGGGCCCGAATGCGATGTTGCTGAACACGTTGACGGCGTTGGACGACTCGATGATGAAACCGCGTTGATAGCCGTACAGCGCCAATCCATCGACCCGCAACGGCCCACCGGTCTTGAGGTACAAGAAGTCGTAGTAGCGGTCGGCCACGATGTTGGACAGAAGCACCTGGTCACCTGACTCGACGTAGAAGGTGGGCCCGGCGGGCGCCACATGCTCCTCGATGAAGAAGTCGCTCACGTCGTCGAAGCTGCGGTATTGGAAGTCGCCGTTCTCGCTCTGCAGCTCTCGATCCGAGGGCAGTGGCTGCTGGTCGTAGGAGATCCACAGTCCCTGTACGGTCGTCCCCGGCTCCAGTTGGAACATGGGCTGAGTCACCGGGCTGGGTCTGGCAAAGATCTTCGCCCCGGTGAGGTCGGTGTCCGGCCACGGGTATGGCCCGGCGACGTCGAGGCCGGTGCCGACGACGGCACCGATGAGCGACACTCCCGTCCTGACGATCACCGTCGAGTTGAGGACGTAGGCACGACGGCCTGAGACCGAGGGCACGACGACGACACCACCGTCTTGAGCGGCGGCGTCGATGGCCTCCTGGAAGGCGGCAGAGTCGTCGTTCTTGCCGTCACCCACGGCGCCGAAGTCGGTCACGAAGAAGGTACCCGGCTGCCCGGGAGCCACGACCGGTAGCTGCGTCGTCGTGGTCGGCGCCGCCGTCGTGGTTTCCGCGACCGTTGTCGTCGACTCGACGGGCAGCGTCGTGGCGGCGTCGTCGCCCGACCCGCCCGAGCAACCACCTACGACCAGGGCGGTGACGGCGAGTGCGATGAGCGGCCGGATCCACCTTTCCATCGTGCGGACTCTAGGAGGGTGGCCGACCATGGCCGTGCGCTGCTCACACGGGTTGAGCAGGATCCTCGCTCAATATCGCGTCGAGCACGTCGGTCAGACGATCGGCGTCGGAGAGCGCAAAGGCGAGGGGAGGCTTGAACTTGAGCACATTGTGGTGCAACCCGTCCACAGACAGCAGCACGCCATGGGCTCGGGCACGCTCGACGACGTAGTGCGCCTGCGCTGCGGCGGGTTCCTTGTTGCCGTGATCGTTGACGAGCTCCACACCGAGGAACATCCCGGCCCCGCGCACGTCGCCGATCAGGGTGTGACTCTCCGCAAGTCCCCCGAAGCGCCTCAGCAGTACCCCACCCACCTCGCCGGCCGTGTGCCGGAGATCTTCCGACTCCATCACGTCGAGGACGGCATTGCCCACGGCACAGGACACCGGGTTTCCTCCGAATGTGTTGAAGTACTCCATTCCCGTGGCGAAGGCCTCCGCAACGGCACGGCTGGTGACGACGGCCGCCATTGGATGTCCGTTGCCGAGCGGCTTGCCCAGCGTCACGATGTCGGGGGCAGCACCATCTCGTTCGAAGCCCCACCAATGCGTGCCGAGCCGGCCCATGCCCACCTGCACTTCGTCTGCGATTGTCAGCGCACCCCTGTGCCGTGCGGCCTCGAAGGCCTGCCGGAGCCAGCCCGGGGGAGGTTCGATCTGGCCGGCCACTCCCGGGAGCGACTCGGCGATGAAGGCGGCGGCACCACCATCCTCCCCCGCCCGATCGAGCGCTGCTGTGAGGTCGTCGAGCCCGGTGCGCTCGGGGTGCCGGTGGGGGTCCGGTAGCGGGGCGACGTGAACCCGCGGTGGGCGGCCGCCACCACCGGGCCCGTCATGTTTGTACGGGCTGGCGGCAATGAGGTCGCCGGTGTGACCGTGATAGGCACCTTCCAGCACGACGATCGCCTCCCGCCCGGTGACCGTCCGTGCGATACGGAGCGCCAGGTCGTTGGCTTCCGACCCGCTGCACACCAGGAATGCCGTGTCGAGCCGGGCCGGGAACAGCGCCAGCAGTCGCTCCAGATACCGCACCCGTTCCGGGTGGGGGTACCGGCTGTTGGTGTTGAGCAGCTTCGCCTGCCGGGTGAGCGCCGCCACCACGTACGGATGCTCGTGGCCGACGTGCGCCACGTTGTTGACGCAGTCGAGATGCTGGCGGCCCCAACCGTCGTAGAGATACGCCCCAAATCCCCGCACCGCCACCAGCGGCGTTTCGTAGCTGGTGCTCAAGCTCGGTGGGAGCAGCCGGCGACGTTGCTCCAAGGTCGCCGGCTCGTCCGGATGCGGAGCATCGACCATGGCAGCGGGCAGGCCGAGGGCGGCGGCGGGAGACGGGGACAACTCACTCCACACCGGCCATTGCTGCGGGAGCGCCACCCCGGGAAACGGTCCGTCGAGATCGAGATCGTCGGCGATCAACTGGAAGTGCAAGTGGGGTGGCCAGTTGCCGTTCTCCGGTGGGACCCCCACCCGCCCGATCACGGCTCCCGCTCCCACCTGCGCCCCGACGTCGAGGTGGTCTGTCGAGCCCGGCTCCAGGTGCCCGTACAACGTGAAGAACTCCGGACCGTCGTCGGGTTCGTGCCGCAGAGTCACCACCGGGCCGTAGCCCCCCTCGAGCGCCTCGACCTCGACCCGATGGACGGTCCCGCCAGACATCGACATCACCTCCGTACCCGGCGGGCAGGAGAGATCGACACCCAGGTGAACGGTGCGGGCACCCGGACCTTCGTTGGTCGGTTCGGCAAACTCGGGGGCGGCGTAGACCAGACGCGGTTCGCCATAGCGTCCCAACCCCACGAGAGCTCCCTGCTCCGCCATCCGGTCCACGGTGCGCCGGATCTGGAACTCCATCGGTGCCGCCGCCTTCGGGTGGTCGGCCATGGGGGATGCGACGCTCCAGTCGATCACCGTCGTGGTTCCCTCATCGAGCGGAAGACCCAGCGGCGAGTGCAGCTGATCCTGATTGGCCTGCACCCACGCCACGACGGCCGGGGAGATCGGTACGGCGCGACGCCCGCACGCTTCCCTCACCCGCGCCACTGCGAGGCGGGGTGGCACGGCGGTCAACCGCCGCAGGGTCTGCCAGGCGTCGGCGTTGCTGATGGCGAGGTACTCGTTGGCCGGATCGGCGACCATCTGCTCTGCCGCCATCGCCACGCTGACACCGAGTCGGAGCATCGCCAGCGGCACGATGGCGGCGAGCTCGGCGTCCTCGAGCGGGTGGATCCGATCGGCGCCGGCCGCCACCGTGGCCAGCACCTCGACGGGATCATCAAAGCCGAATGCGGCGTACGCAGCCGCGATGGCGACCTCCGCGATGCGGTACGACTCGTGCACGTCGCCGAAGTCGATCAAGCCGATGCGGTCCCCGACGATCACGTTGTGGTCATTCAGGTCGCCGTGGATGACACCCGTGCGCAGCTCGTCCCGATGCGACGCCACCTGCCGTTGGGCAGCCGTCACCGCTGCCGCGAGGAAGGCCCGGCGCTCGGCATCGAGCTGGGGGAGCAACGTTTCGACCCTCTCTCCGGCAGAGCGCACGTCCCAGGCGAAGTCGTTCCTGACGGTCGCATCGACGTAACCGTCGAGCGCTCGCAGCACCGTGCCGGCGGCCTCACCGAGCCGCCCCAGGAGGTGTTTCGTCTTGGGGCGCACGACGCCGAGCGGCCGGCCCGGCAGGTATTCGACCAACCGGACGAAGTGCTCGACACCGTCGAGCGCGGTCGACGTAATCGAACCACCGTCCACGGTCGCAACGGGTCGTGGTACGTCGATTGCCGAGGTGCCGGCGGCGACGTGCTCGACGCAGCGCGCCTCTGCAACGAGCGTCGCAAGCTCCGTATCGACGTGGGCGATCTTGAGGACGAAACGCTCGTCGCCCTCGATGAGGAAGTTGCGGTCGCGCTCCGAGGGAAGCGCCGTCGCGGCACCGCCGATTCCAAAGAGCTCCGCCGCCAGCTCCGCGGCGCGTTGCTCGTCGACTGCGGGCCGGTTCACGTCACGGGCAGCGGGCATGGGACCAGGATCGCATAGACGCCGCCACTTTCCCTCCCGCTGGGGCCGCGTCAGGCGACCGGGAGGCCCAGACCGCGGCTGATGACGAGTCGCTGGATCTCCGAGGTTCCCTCGCCGATCTCGAGGATCTTGGCGTCCCGGTAGTAGCGCGCCACGGGACTCTCCTCGATGAAGCCGTAGCCGCCGTACACCTGTGTGGCGATGCGAGTCGCCGAGACGGCGGACTCGGTGGCGTACAGCTTGGCGATGGCTGCCGCCTGCTTGATCGGCTTGCCCGCATCCTTCAGCGCCGCGGCCCGGTAGGTGAGCAGACGCGCCGCCTCAACCATGACTTTGATGTCGGCGATCGGGAATGCGACCCCCTGGTTGCGGCCTATGGGAGCGCCGAAGGCGTGGCGCTCGGACGCATAGGCGACGCTCGCCTCCAGACACGCCTGCGCAAGACCGACTGCCAGTGCCGCGATGGCGATACGTCCGTCGTCGAGTGTGGCGAGAAACTGGCGGAAACCCTGTCCCCGCTCACCGAGCAGGTTCTCGGCCGGCACCCTGCAATCCTCCAGGACGAAACCGTGCGTGTCGGAGGCTTTCCAGCCGAGCTTGTCGTAGGCAGGCTCGATCGTGAGACCCGGAGTGCCGGCCGGCACGAGAAGTGCGCTGATCTCGTCGGGGCCGGTACGCGCCGTGACGGCGATGACCGATGTGATGTCGGTGCCTGAGTTGGTGATGAACGCCTTGGCGCCATTGATGACCCACTCGTCGCCATCCAGATCGGCTCGGGTGCGGCAGGCCGCTGCATCCGATCCGGCTTCCGGCTCGGTCAGCCCGAATGCGGCCAGGGCACGACCGGCGAGCAGATCGGGGAGCCAGCGGGCCTTCTGCTCATCATCACCGAACTCCGCGATGGGATTGACTCCGAGCCCCACGGCGGCCTCGAGAGTGATCCCGAGCGACTGGTCGACCCGGCCGATCTCCTCGATGGCGACGCACAGGCTGGTGAAGTCGCCGCCTGAGCCACCGATCTCTTCCGGGTAGGGCAACCCGAACAACCCCATGGCGCCCATCTTCCTCACCGCATCGAGCGGGAACGTGTGTGTTCGGTCCCACTCGGCCGAATGCGGTGCGATCTCCGCTTCGGCGAACTCGCGAACGACCTTGCGGAATGCCTCGTGTTCGGGTGACAGCTCGAACGTCACAGACGGACCCCAATGGTTGACGTTTACGTTAACGGCAACCACAATAGCAGGATGACACGCACCACGGAAGGTGATCTTTCCACCACCGAGTATTCGATCTCAGACCTCGCCGCAGAGTTCGATGTCACTCCTCGAACGTTGCGCTGGTACGAGAGCGAAGGCATGCTCTCGCCCGAGCGCCGCGGGACCCGACGTGTCTACACCGGGCGCGACCGCACCCGGCTCCGTTTGATCCTGCGGGGCAAGCGCATCGGATTCACACTGGCTGAGATTCGCGAGATCATCGACATGTACGACGCGGAACCTGGAGAGCGCGGCCAGCTCCAACTCCTGGTGGATCGCATCGCAGGTCGGCGCAGACAGCTCGAGCAACGGCGGCACGACATCGAGCGCACCCTCGTCGAGCTCGACGGCGTCGAGGCGCGCGCCAAACAACGGCTCAGCGAGCTCGCCTCCGCCTGAGCGCCGCGAACGGTGCGGCGACCCAGAAGGTCACCGGAAGCAGAGTTGCGGCCCGCCACGCCGCGTCGGCGCCGGCCAGTTCGACGCCATCGCGATCGACGAGACGCCAGGTTGCCCCCCGGGTGGTCGAGAAACGGCCCGTCCAATCCAGGGCACGCACCACCACGGGCCAGCGGTCGGGCGCCTGGATGCGCCGATCGGAGCTTCGTGGAGTCACCCAGATGACCAATGCGGCGATGCCTGCGTAGCTGAACACCTCCACCTCGGCGCTGAGCTCGATGGCGACATGGAACGCAATGGCGAGCCACACGGCAGCCCAACGCGTGCGGCGGAACAGCAGTCCGAGTCCGATGAAGATCTCAGTGGCGACGACCACCTTGGCGAACCACCACTGGAAGCTCGGCGACGTCGCCACATCGAGCACTCCGACAGGGATTCCTCGAGCGGCGGCCGCATCCGCCTGTGATGCGACCCGCAGCCTCAGCACGACGCCGTTGATCCAGTCCGGATCGAGCAGCTTGCTGATGCCCGACGCTGCATAGACCACCGCCATCTGAAAGCGCAGCAATGTGAGCGGCCAGCGAGGACCCATGCCGGGACCAAGCGATCGGATGCGACCCAACGCTGCATCCAACGAGATCCGCTCCCCGACGGGCATGAGGGCGAGCCCGACCAGAAGCACCACGAGAAAGGCGCGATTGTGGTGGTAGTGGGTCTCGGTGACGAAGAGGTTGTAAACCAGGAAGCTCGCCGTGGTGATGGTGGCAGCCCGGGTGAAAAGCCCGGCGGCCGTCGAGATGGCGGCGACGGCCGCAACCCACATGGCCCCCATGTAGACGGTCTCGGGAAGCTCCGGATACCACCCGACGACGGGGATGTGAAACCTGTCGCGATAGGTCTCGCCGTGGAGCGATGCTGCGAGGAATGGCCCGAGATGGATCAGCACCAGCGGCCCCGCGGCAACACGAAGCAGCACTACAGCCCGGTAGTCGACGATCTCGTCGATCAGGCGGTCGGTGGCATCGGCCAGGCGACGGCGCAACGACGCCGGCCGGGCAGGTGACGGCTGAGCCGTTTGGCTGGTCACGGCGCCGCCGGCCTCGCGGCTCGTAGCACCACGGTCTCCGGTGGCGAGTCGTTGCGCCGCAGGGTCACGCTGGCCTCGAGCAACACCGTTTCCCGGTCGGCCGGCGTGTTGGCTGCCACCCATTCGAGTGCGTGCTGAAGCGCATCCATCGTCGTGTCGACGCCGTAGGCTGCGTTGCTCTCGACGGCGGGGTAGCTGAGCCCAGACTCGGTGACGAGATCCGACCAGCGGTAGCCACCGGGCCACGGTCCTTCGATCGGGTGACGCACACCGTCTGCGGTCACCCGCACGATGTCGGCCTGCCAGCGACTTGCTTCGGGGAACATCTGCCAGGCAAACACCCGCGAGCCTCCATAACCCGCCACCACGGCAATCAGAGACATCCCGATCGCAACGCCCACGACGACTCGGCGCCACCGCCGCAAACGGGGCGACGGCGACTCGCTCCGCACCTTCAGCGTCCCTTGAGCCCGTACCGTGCCAGCGCAGGCACCACGGTCTCCAGAGGCAGGCCGATCACGTTGGATCGAGATCCCTCGACCGAGGCGACGAAACGGCCGCCCTCGCCCTGAAGGGCGTAACCGCCGGCCTTGTCGAGCGGCTCGCCCGATGCGGCGTACGACGCGGCCTCGGCCGGCGTCACGGCACGCATCGTGACGATCGACGTCACCGTCCCGCGCTCGACCGCCCCGTTCCAGGGAGGCCGTATGGCGAAGCCGGTCACCACCTCGTGGCTCCGGTCCGCCAGACGCAGCAGCATTTCCGCGGCATCGGCAACGGAGACCGGTTTGCCCATTGGAGCGCCATCGAGGACGACGGTCGTGTCGCACGCCAGGACGCAGGCCGTCTCAGCCGCGGTCCTGGCGGCCTCCGTCGCCTTCGCCTCGGCCAGCCTGAGCACCATGTCGGCGGGCCCCTCGCCGGGGAGAGGCGACTCGTCGACGTCCGGCGCCCGCACCTCGAAATCGAAGCCGGCCATGGCGAGGAGGGCACGGCGACGTGGCGAGCCGCTGGCGAGGAGCAGGGTGGGACCGGGCTGGGGGGGCGTGTCTCGAGCGGTGGTCACTGCGGCACCCTACCGCCGCCTGGAACCCTCCCCGCAGTATCGTGTCCGAGCCAACCGAGCCGATCCCCCCGAATCAGGAGCCCGTTGGATGCGATGGCGCAAACTGGAAACGAGCAGCAATGTCGAGGATCGACGGGGCACCGGCGGTGCGATCGCTGCGGGAGCCGGTGGGCTCGGCATCATCGGCCTCCTCATCGCCCTTCTCTTCGGTGGCGGGTCCGGTGGCGGCTTCGGCGGCATCGATGACCTCCTCGGGCAGATGCAGGGAGGCACCGCCCCCGCCCAGCCGACCGAACAGGCCGAGGAGTTCCAAGGCATCGACGAGGAGGAGGACTTCGTCCGCCGTGTGCTGGGTTCCACCGAGACGGTGTGGACCGACATCTTCGCTGCAGGTGGGCAGCAATACACCCCGGCGTCGCTCGTGTTGTTCGATGCACCCACCCCGTCGGCGTGCGGTGGAGCTCGTAGCGAAGTGGGGCCGCATTATTGCCCGCTCGACCAAACGATCTACGTCGACCTCAACTTCTTCGACGAGCTGAGACGACGCTTCGGAGCCAGCTCCGGCGACTTCGCTCAGGCCTACGTCATCGCTCACGAAGTTGCCCATCACGTTCAGAACGAGCTCAACATCATGGACGAGGTCCAGCGACTGCAACGTTCCAATCCCAACGACGCCAACGAGCTGTCCGTCCGCCTCGAACTGCAAGCCGACTGCCTTGCCGGGGTGTGGGCCAACGCCATCTTCCTGCGGGAGGACATCCTCGAGCCGGGTGACATCGAGGAGGCGCTGAGCGCCGCGGCCGCCGTGGGTGATGACCGCATCCAGCAGGCCACGACGGGTCGGGTCAATCCCGAGTCGTGGACACACGGCTCCTCGGAACAGCGTGTTCAGTGGTTCAACGACGGCTACCGAAGCGGCGACCCCAACCAATGCGATACGTTCTCGGGTTGAGCGACGCGCCATGACGATGCGAGCCATGCAGGTGAAGGAACTCGGTGGCATCGACCGTCTCGTCCTCGCGGAGACTCCGATACCTCAGCCGGATGAGGGGCAAGTGCGCGTGTCGGCTGCTGCCTGTGGCGTCAACTTCCCCGACATCCTCATGATCGCCGGCCAGTACCAAGCCGATCCTCCGCTGCCCTTCTCCCCCGGCTTCGAGGTTGCGGGCACGATCAGCGCCCTCGGCGCCGGTGTCACGGGCCTCGAGCTGGGCCAGCGGGTTGCCGCCACACCGTGGTGGGGAGGCTATGCCGAGGAGGTCGTCATCGACGCCGCTGCTTGTGCTCCCATCCCCGATGCGCTCGAGTTCGCCGACGCCGCCGTACTCCCGATTGCGTTCGGCACGGCCTTGCACGCGCTGCGCGACCGCGGTCGGCTGACTGCCGGTGAGACGTTGCTGGTGACCGGAGCAACGGGCGGTACCGGCTCGGCAGCCGTGAAACTCGGCGTGTTGATGGGTGCCCGCGTGATCGCCGCGGTCGGCTCGCCGCAGAAGGCCGACCTCGCCCGGTCGATGGGGGCTCACGAGGTGATCGTGTATGGAGGCGAGGAGCGCTTGCGCGACGCGATCAAGCGGGCAACCGGCGGACGCGGAGCCGACGTGGTGTTCGACCCGGTGGGCGGCGACGTCACGGTCGACTGCCTGCGTGGCATGGCATGGGACGGGCGGCTCCTCATCGTCGGCTTCACGGCAGGGTCCATCCCGGAGCTGCCGGCCAACCTGCCCCTGCTGAAGGGTTGCTCGATCGTCGGAGTGTTCTGGGGCCGGTGGAGGACGGCGGAGCCGGTTGCCGCCAGCGCCCAGTTCAACGAGCTGGCGGAATGGGTGGTCGCCGGTTCCCTCGATCCCGGAATCAGCAAGCGCTACCCGCTCGAGGACGCGCGTGATGCCTTGACCGCCATCGCAGAGCGCCGCGTCGCCGGCAAGGTCGTACTGACGATCAACTGAAGGCGTTGATTCCGGTGATCGCCTGGCCGAGGACCAGCGTGTGGATCTCGTTCGTGCCCTCGTACGTGTAGACGGACTCGAGGTTGTTCATGTGGCGGATCACCGGATAGGCGAGCGTTATGCCATTGGCGCCCAGGACGCTGCGGGCTTCGCGGGCAATGCTCAATGCGGAACGAACGTTGTCCAGCTTGCCCAACGACACGTGGGCCGGATCGAGGGTGCCGTCGTCGTGCTTTCGCCCGAGGTGCATCGCCAGGAGCATGCCTCGATTGACCGCGACAACCATCTCGGCGAGCTTGCGCTGTGTCAGCTGGAACGAGGCTATGGGGAGGTCGAACTGCCGGCGGTCCTTGGCGTACTCGAGTGCCGATTGGTAGCAGGCCCGGGCAGCCCCCATGGCGCCGAAAAGGATACCGAAGCGGGCCTCGTTCAGGCACGACAGCGGGCCCTTGAGACCGACGACCTCGGGCAGGACGGCATCGGCGGGCAACCGCACATCGTCGAGCACCAGCTCGGAGGTGACAGATGCCCGCAGCGAGAGCTTGCGTGGGATCGGCGCCGCCGAGAACCCCGGCGAGTCGGTGGGGACGATGAACCCCCGAATCCCGTGCTCGGTCTGCGCCCAGACGACGGCGACGTCGGCGATCGAGCCGTTGGTGATCCACATCTTGGAGCCGTTCAGCACCCAATCGTCACCACGGCGCACCGCTTGGGTCCGCATGCTGCCCGGGTCGCTGCCCGAGTCTGCCTCGGTCAAGCCAAAGCACCCGATGACGTCGCCGGCCGCCATGGGCGGGAGCCACTCCTGCTTCTGCTCCTCGCTGCCGAAGGCCCAGATCGGGAACATCGCCAGCGAGCCCTGGACGGACACGAAGCTTCGCACGCCGCTGTCCCCGTACTCGAGCTCGGTGCAGGCGAGGCCGTACGACACGGCATTGGTACCCGCGCACCCGTATCCCTCGAGGTGCATGCCGAACAGTCCGAGAGCCGCCATCTCCTTGGCCAGCTCCACAGGGAACGTGCCTGCGTCGAACCAATCCGCGACGTCGGGCAGGACCCGCTCGGCGACAAAACGACGCACCGTGTCACGTACGAGGCGCTCCTCGTGAGTCAAGAGGTCATCGATGCCGAGGAAATCCATCGCGTCGATCTTCCCGGGGCGTATCGCCTTGTCGCTCATGGCAGCCTCACCTCATCGACAGTGTCCACAGTTTGGCCGATCCCGGCGCCGAGAGAAACCACGGCGGCCGGCCGCACGGACCGCTAGGTTCTCCGGATGCCTGAGCTCCCGCCGCGCCTTCCGCTGGCTCTGCTGCCGACCGCGCTGCAGAGAGTCGATGCGCTCCGCACGCTCTGGGATGGCCCAACCGTCTGGGTGAAGCGAGACGATCTCACGGGATTCGGCACGTCGGGCAACAAGATCCGCAAGCTGGAGTTCCACCTCGCCGCCGCTCGGGAGCGGGGCGCCGACACGATCATCACGTGCGGCGCTGCGCAGTCCAACCACTGCCGAGCCACGGCCCTCGCTGCTGCCTCTCTCGGGCTGCGATCGATCCTGTTGCTGCGCACCCCCGACGGCACCGCTCCCGCATCCGCCACCGGCAACTACCTCCTGGATCGGCTCGCCGGCGCCGATATCCGCTTCGTCACGCCGGGCGCATACGAGCGTCGCAACGAAATGATGGCTGAGACCGCAAACGATGTGGCGCAATCCGGACGCACGGCGTGGGTGATCCCCGAGGGCGCATCCGACGTGCTGGGCATGTGGGGGTTCGTGCTTGCGATGCGTGAGCTCGACCAACAGCTCGGCGGGGTCGACGCCACGTTCTCTGCCGTCTGGCACGCATCCTCGTCGGGAGCGACGACCGCAGGCCTCGGCTGGGCCGCAGACCGGCTCGGTCTCGACATCCCGATCGTCGCCTGCTCCGTCGGCGATGCGGTGCCGGACCTGTGGGACCGGGTCCGTACGATCTGGGAGGAAGCCGTCGCATCGAGCGGCGGATCGCTCCCCCAGCCGGATCTCGACGTGACCGACGACCACGTCGGCCTGGGCTACGGCAAAACGACAACCGAGGAGCTCCTCGCTCAGGTGGAGATCTCGCGCCACACCGGCCTCATCCTCGATCCCACCTACACCGGCAAGGCCCTGGCGGGCCTCCGGACCGAGATTCTCGCCGGCCGGTACACGGCCGACGAGCACGTGCTGTTCTGGCATACGGGTGGCGGCTTTGCGGTCTTTGCCCACGACTTCAGCGAGGCGCTCGGTTCCTCCGCTGGATGAGCGATCGGTGGGTCAGCCTGCCATGTCGAACAGCGTGCCCTGAGGGTCGGGCCGGACGTAGCGGGGAACCCCCGTCCAAGGGAGCGCGTCCATGAACGCCCAGCTGCGGCGATGAATCGCCGACGGGCCCCAATGCTGGAGGGCCGCCTTGTGGCGGGGCCCCGGATAGCCCTTGTTGGCATCGAACAGGTAGTGGGGATAGTGCTCGGATTCGGCTCGCATGATCCTGTCCCGAGTCACCTTGGCCAGAATCGATGCGGCCGAGATCGACAGCGAGGTCCGATCGCCGCGCACGATCCTCTCGGTGGTTCCGTCACCGACAAAGTCCCAATTGCCGTCGAGCAACACCTTGTCGGGCGTCATTGCGAGCTGGTCGAGGGCGCGGCGGGCCGCCAGCCGTTGCGCATCGGCCATCCCGAGCTCGTCGCACTCGGCGTGTGAGGCGTGACCGACTGCCCACGCCGCACACCATGAAGCGATGCGTTGGAACAGGGCCTCGCGCTCATCCTCGGTCAGCATCTTCGAGTCGCGGACCTTGTAGACCCGCCGGTCTCGCGGAACCATCGCAACGCCCACCGAGAGCGGGCCGGCCCACGCCCCGCGTCCCACCTCGTCCAGTCCCACGACGAATCGCTTGCCCTCCTCCCAGCAACGTCGCTCGACGGCCAGCGTCGGCGCCTTGCGTTGGATCGCCTTGCGGAGTCGCGGGACGGTAGAGGTCACCCGCGGCACGATAGCGGCGAGGGGCGCCACGGCTCTGGATCAATTGAGGCGCGGGTCGACCGGGTAGTTGGCGAACCACGAGAGTCGCGAGTCCTGCCGACCCAACACATCACGCCACAGCCGCTGCGGATCGGGAGAGAACACGTCTGAGCGCTTCGCATCCAGCACGAACCATGAGTTGACGGCGACCTCCATCTCCAGCTGGCCGGGCACCCATCCCGCATAGCCTGCAAACACCCGGCATCGCCTCACACCGCCAAGGGTCTCCGGATCCGAGGCCAGGTCTGCGAGGCCGACGTCCTCGAGCACCGGGGCCCAGGTCTCGGGCGGGTCGCCCGGGCGCTCGACGAGACCGATCGCCACGTCCGGAGTCACCGGTCCACCCACGAACACAACGCACGGATCCGTCGCCACATCTGCCCACGATGGCAGGTGTTCGCGAACCGGAATGTCGGATGGCCGGTTCAGCACGAGGCCGAGGGCACCTTCCTCGTCGTCGTGCTCCACCATGAAGACGACAGACCGCCAGAAGTTGGGGTCTCCCAACTCCGGGGTGGCCACGAGCAGCTTTCCTG
Organism: Acidimicrobiia bacterium; assembly: GCA_965216945.1. GTDB lineage: Bacteria > Actinomycetota > Acidimicrobiia > Spongiisociales > UBA5794 > DATHZQ01. Next base: position 3,879,610 of record CBDCGU010000003.1, read on the forward strand.
CGAGGCTCTCCGTCATGGTCGTTTCGATCGGGATGGCTGCTTCCGGCCACGCTCGGGGTGCAGCCGGAGGACTCGGCACACTAGTTCCCATCGGCCCTGTGCCCGGGACGGCGGTCGCAGCTACGCTCGCCACGGAGGTGACAACATGCAGCTCACGAGTTCCAGCTTCGCGGACGGCGAATTCATTCCGGGGGACTACGCCTTCGGTCTGCCCGATCCCGCAACCCACGTCACATTCGGAGGCAACCACAACCCGCACTTGTCCTGGACCGACGTGCCGGATGGAACCCGTTCGTTTGCGCTGATCTGCAGCGACGACGACGCTCCCACCAATCCCGACGACGTGAACCAGGAAGGGCGCGAAGTGCCCGCCGACTTGCCGCGTGCGGAGTTCTTTCACTGGGTCGTCGTGGACCTGCCGAGTGATTGCAGACGCATCGATGCCGGCGAGTTCTCCTCCGGCGTCGTGGAACACGGCAAGGACGCCGGCACCGGCCCCCATGGCGCCCGCCAGGGCATCAACGACTACACGGGTTGGTTCGAAGGCGACGTGGGCATGGAGGGCGACTACTACGGCTACGACGGCCCGTGCCCTCCGTGGAACGATGCCCGCGTACACCGCTACACGTTCACGCTCTACGCCCTCGAGTTGGATGAGACCCCCGTCAGTGGTCGGTTCACCGGCCCCGACGTGCGATCGGCGATCGAGGGTCACGTCCTGGCCACGGCGTCGCTGGGCGGCCGCTACACACTCAACCCCCGGCTGATGAACTGAGCAGAATCCTCCTCGCCCCCGCCTCGCGGGAAACGGGCCGCTCGTGTCGAGGGTGGTCGTACCTTTCCGGCTGAGGATCGCTGCCCGGGGCGAGCAATCGCCTCCACCGGCAGGTGCTACCGGCGGACGCCTAGGCTCGTCGTGATGGAGCGCGAACTCGTCCGCAGCCTTCCCAAGGCGGTGCTACACGACCATCTCGACGGCGGCCTGCGCGTCTCCACCGTCATCGAGCTCGCCGAGGACCACGGCTACGACGGACTACCCGTTTCCGATCCTCAGGGCTTGGCCGACTGGTTCCATCAAGGCGAGTCGGGATCGCTGGAGCGCTACCTGGCTGCATTCGATCAGACGGTGGCAGTGATGCAGACGGCCGATGCTCTCAGTCGAGTCGCCTACGAGTGCCTCGTCGATCACGCCGCCGAGGGCGTCGTGTACGCCGAGATCCGGTTCGCGCCCGCGTTGCACGTCCAACGTGGCTTGGCCTACGACGAGATCATCGAAGCCGTGATCGACGGCTTGGCGCGAGGGAAACGGGACACCGGAGTCGTCTTCGGCGTGGTGATCGACGCCCTGCGCCAGAGTTCCGGCTCCGATGCGGTGGTGCGTGCCGCCGTCCCGTTCCTCCACACCGGCGTCGTGGGGTTCGACCTCTCCGGACCCGAGGCCGGGAATCCCCCGGACGCTCATCTGGCGGAATGCCGGCTGGCTCGGGAATCGGGTCTGGGGCTCACGCTGCACGCCGGCGAAGGGGCCGGACCGGAGAGCATCTGGCGGGCCTACGGGCGGTGCCATGCCCAGCGTATCGGCCACGGTGTGCGCATCATCGAGGACACGATCGTCCGCAACGGAGAGATCGTCGCATGCGGCGACCTGGCCCGCACCATCCGCGACCATCGCGTCCTGCTGGAAGTGTGCCCGACCTCCAACCTCCACACGGGAATCGCGGCGACGCCTCCCGACCATCCCATCGGGGCGCTTTACCGCGCCGGCTTCAACCTCAGCATCAGCACCGACAACCGCCTCATGAGCGGCGTCACGATGACGGACGAGTACTTGCTCGCTTCGGACCACCACGGCTTCACGGTGGACGACCTGGAAGCGGTGACGGTCAACGCCCTCGAGGCCGGGTTCGGCGACTGGCCGGAACGCCGCCGCCTCCGCGACGAGATCGTCCGCCCGGCGTACGCCGCTGCCCGCCGGCAGGGTACGGGATGAGGACCCGCCGGTTCGGCGACCGATGAGCAACAACGTAACGGATGACTCGACGTTGTCTGCCGTACCGGCTCTCGGGCTCTTTCCGCAGCCCGCCAGGGGAGCCTCGCTACTCGCCTGCTCAACCGTTGATCTGGTCGTCGAGCCAGCCGGCAACGAATGCGAGAACTTCCTTCGCCTCGGGCTCGTTGTGCATCTCGTGCCGGAGCCCGGGGAACACCCTCCGCTCCACGCCTTCCACCGCGGCGAGCGGAGCTGATGCCGCCGGGGGGACGAGCGTGTCATCGCCACCGTGGATGACAAGGGCCGGGGTGCGAATCTGGTGCAGGTTCGCGGTGGTCTCCTCCATCGCCTGGAACAACTCCGACCCGAATCGGGCCGTGCCCTTGAGGTCCACGAGCGGGTCGGCGAAGTAGGCTTCACCCACCGCCGGATCCCGTGAGAGCTGTTCTCCCTTGGTCGGCGCCTGCATGCGCACCCCTGGCAACACCCGGCCTGCGAGCTTGGCAACCACCCGCAGCGCACCGGGCACCTCGGCGGCCAGCGCGGGAGCGGACAGCACGTAGAGGTCGGGTTGGGGTCGGTCGCTCTCGGCGTAGGCCGTCGCGATGAGACCGCCCATGGAGTGGCCGTAGATCACCAACGGCAGATCGCCGGCGATGCGCTCCACCACGAGTTGCAGATCTGCGACGTAGTGCTCGAACTCGTCCACGTGGATGCGGTCGCCCCCGGAGCCACCGTGGCCGCGATGGTCGTACGCATGCACCTCGTAACCCCGAGCCGCGAAGAAGTCGGCGACATGGCTCCAGCGGCCGACGTGCTCGGACACTCCGTGCACGAGGAGCATGGCCGCCCGTGGCTGGGAAGTCTCCCAATGCCTGGTGAGCAGGCAGACACCGTCGTGGGTCATCAGAGACCCTGAGCTCGAGGTCATGATCCATCCTTTCCTACGGCTGCGGCGACGGCGGCGCCGACGATGCCCGCCCGGTTGCGCAGTTTCGCCGGAACGACGTCGCAAGAAGTGTCGAGCCAGCGGGAGTAGTCCTCGAAACGCTTGCTGATACCGCCACCGAAGATGATGCGCTGTGGCGAGAAGACCCGCTCAACGAGTCCGAGGTAGTCGTTGACACGCTTCGTCCACTTCTTGAGAGACAATTCGTTGTCATCGACGAGGCGGGCGGCAATCGACAGCTCCGCTGCGGCACCCCGGAACTCCAGGTGGCCAAGCTCGGTGTTGGGAACCAGCGTCCCGTCGACAAAGACGGCACTGCCGACACCGGTACCGAACGTCAGAAGCATGACGACGCCGCTGGCCTCCCGCCCTGCGCCGTAGCGCACCTCGGCGAGCCCGGCGGCATCCGCATCGTTGACAACCACGACCTCTCTTCCGCGCCGCCGTTTGAGTGCGGCCGCCACGTCCGTGCCGATCCACTTGTCGTCGATGTTCGCTGCCGTCATGGCGACGCCGTCCACGACGACCGCGGGGATGGCGACGCCGAGTGGGCCTCGCCACTCGTCGCCGTCGAGCAGCTCGTCGATCACGTCCAGCACGGCACGAGGCGTGGACTTGCGCGGCGTTGCAATGCGGGTCCGCTTCTTCGTCAGCTGGCCGTCCGCCATGTCGACGGGGGCGCCTTTGATGCCCGAACCCCCGACGTCGATCCCATAGATGACGCTCATTGTGCTCCGTCGTCTTCCATCGCTGTCCGGATCGAGGCTACAACGACGGAAGACCACTCCGATCCTGCCCCGGCCGGAGCCTCGATCCGGAGCCCTCCGGGAAGCTCTGGAACGCGGGGCGCAAGCGCGGCGAGACCCGGAACTTCCGAGGCCGCGACACGCTCCGCCGCGATCGGAAGCAACAAGATCGCCCACGGTGCCTCGGGGTCGCCGTGCGCCGGCGCCACACCACGCAATTGTGCGGCGCTGCGGAGGCAGTGTCGCAGCGCCGCGGTTCGCTCGTCCCACCGGGGCGGAATGGGTCGCACATCGGCCGGGTCCGTCACCTCACCTGTGCGCCGGTCGATGACGATGGCCCGCACCGTCGGGCGGGGCAGGGGCTCGAGCCGGCCCCAGTAGTTGGGAGTCTCGACGACCATCGGATCGTGAGCGGCGGGCCACACGGTGCGGCCCCGATACACCGGCGCCTCGCGCACCTGGGCCATGCGGGCAACCACACGACGCACCTCAGGGGAAACCGCCCGAGAGACGACGACGTGTTCGCAGCCACGCAACGACTGTTCGAGCGGGTCGAGGAAGGTCACACGTCGACGAATGGGGGGTCGACGCGCATCGCCTCGTGCCACGTGCCGCGGATGTCAACTGCGACCGCGGTGCTCTCCGTCGGCGGCGACACATACCCCATGCCGATACCGCAGCCGAGAACCGGGCTGAAGTTGCCGCTGGCGACGGCGCCGAGCGAGTCGCCGACCTCGAGGTCGTAGCCGGGTCGAGGCACACGCCGGCCGGCCAGCTGGAAGCCGACGAGTTGCTTGGGAATGCCTTCACTGCGCTGTTGCTCCAGAGCCGGTTTCCCGATGAAGTCGTGGTTCCAGTCCACGACCCATCCGAGACCCGCTTCGAGCGGCGTCGTGAACTCGTCCAAATCCTGTCCCCAGAGGGGGTATCCCACCTCCAGGCGCAACGTATCACGGGCTCCGAGACCGCATGGGGTGGCCCCGGCCGCTACGAGATCTCGCAGGAGCGCATCACCCGACTCGATCGGCACCGCGATCTCGGCGCCGCGCTCACCGGTGTAACCGGTGCCGGCTGCCCAGTACGAATGTCCCCGGTAATCGCCCCCACCGACGCGAAACCGGCCGGGCGCCGCACCCAGTACCTGTTCGACGATCGCCCGCGCCTGGGGACCCTGCACTGCAAGCAGCACCGTGCTGGCGCGAACCTCAGCCACGACGACGCCATCCGGAGCGGACTGTGCGAAGCGAGCAACGATCTCGTCGAAGTTGGCTCCGTTCGGCAGCACCCAATAGTCCTCTTCGCCGATCCTCCACACGATGATGTCGTCCTCGACGCCACCGTTCTCGTTGAGTGCCATCGTGTACTGAGCCCGACCCGGCTCGACCGTCGCGATGTCGTTGCACAGCTGACTCCGCACCAACTCGGTGGCGCCCTCGCCGTGAGCGCGGAAACGGCCGAGGTGGCTGACGTCGAAGACTCCCGCGGCGTTGCGAACTGCCATGTGCTCGGCCACGACCCCCGCATATTGGAGGGGCATGTCCCAGCCGGCGAACTCGGTGAACCGTGCGCCAAGCTCCTCGTGGGTCGTACGGAGCGGCGTTGCGGGCATGGCGTCTCCTTGCTGACGGTCGACCGAGCGTAACGTCAGGTCTACCCGGCGGCGACGTCGCCGTGAGCCGCCTCGCCCAGGTCGACCACCTGCGGAGGACCGGGCATGCGGGTGGGTGCCGCAGGCAGATCCTGTTCGGCGAGGTCGTCGAGCCCGTACTTCACGAGCAGGTTGAGATAGTCACGTTGATAGAAGATCTTGCAACGCACGTCGGGATAGAGGGACCTGAGCTGCTTGACCTTCTTGTTCTTCTTGGTGACGAGCTTCTGATTCATGGTCGTGATCTCGATGTAGAGATCCTCGTCCGGAAGATAGAAGTCCGGCCGGAAGTACCGGGTTGGCTCTCCGCCATCGTCCCATTCGACGGCGAAAGCCCTCGGTTCGTACTCCCACTCCATGTCGTAGAAATCGAGAAGCTTGGCGAACTGCCGCTCGCTCTCGTGGGCAAACGCTACGGCGTCCGCCGGTGAATGGTCGAACTCGTCGTGTGCGCTCAGTTGACCGTCGCCTCCGCTGCGGGAGCCGGCTCCGGCACGTCGGCCTCGGGAAACATCTCGTGGATCTCACCCTCGAGCTCTTCCTGAACGGGACCCACTGCGATGCCGAACACACCCTGGCCGCGTCGGAAAACGTCGACGACCTCATCCGGTGAGTGGGCGGCGTAGATCGTGTTGCCGTCGGACAGCAACGTGACATCGGCGAGCGGGGCGTCACTCTCCAGCTGATCGCGCAGGATCTCCATCGCGCTGCGAATCCGCTTCAGGCTCATCCCGGCGTCGAGAAGGCGCTTCACCACCTTGAGTTGCACGATGTCGGTGAACGCATAACGCCGCTGCGTTCCGGAGCCTTGGGCAGTCTGGATGGAAGGGGTGATCAGCCCGGTACGTGCCCAGTAGTCGAGCTGCCTGTAGCTGATACCCACCAAGTTGCAGACCTGGGGGGCGCGGTATCCGTCCTCGGCGATAACGCCTGCGTGCTCCGACACGGCGAGCCTCCTGATTCAATTCCGTAGCTTACACCGACGTAATTCCGCCCGCCGAACTACGGAAGTGAAACTAGGAACCCGGACCGCAAATTGTCAACAACCCCTGTGGAAACCTCTGTGGACAAGTGCGGTCACGGTCCGTTGATCGCTGTTTCCACCCCGACGCAGCGGTCTGCACGGATGACACGTCGTCGCACTCGCCCACCGGGAGCGCAGTTCGGCCGCACCGCGGGCTACGTCACGCTTGCGGTTGCTCGAAATCCTCGGGCGTGACGTCTTCGAGGAACTCGCGGAAACGCTCGATCTCCTCTTCCTCGTCGGTGTCTTGAATCTCGACGCCGACCTCCTCGAGCACCTCGCGGGCCGCAAACAACGGCGACTCGGTGCGGGCAGCCAGGGCGATCGCGTCGGACGGCCGTGCCGAGACCCGCACCTCCTCCTCGCCACGGAGCATGACGAGATCGGCGAAGAACGTCCCGTCGTTCAGGGCGGTCACGACCACGCGGTCAACGGATGCGCCCAAGGACTCGGTGACGATCTTGAGCAGATCGTGGGTCATCGGTCGTTGCGGTTGGACCCCTTCGAGGGCGAGGGCGATGGCCGTGGCTTCAGCCGTGCCGATCCAGATCGGCAGGTAGCGGGTCCCGCTCTCTTCGCGCAGCAGGAGGATGGGCGTCTTGGTGGGAAGCTCCAAACGCACTCCTACGAGCTCCATTGGCACCGGATCGCTCATGCGGTCAGCCTATCACCGGCTCCGACGCAATCGTGGGCCGCTCCCGATACGCCACGTCGATGAATGCGAGGGGGTCACCGGCCAGCACCTCGAGATCCATCACTGCCCACAACGACCTCACGTTGCGGTATTTGCCTTCCCAATCCAGCCCGTAGCCCAGGAGAAACTCGTCGCCGACCTCGAACCCCCGATACTCGAGCGGGACGTCTGCGATACGGCGTGTTGCCTTGTCGAGCAGAGTGACGGTGGCGAGGCTGGCGACGTCCCGCAGCTCCAGCATCCGCCGCAACGCCGTGAGGGTGAGCCCGGTGTCGACGATGTCTTCGACGATGATCACGTCGCGGTCTTCCAGGGAGAGCTCGGTGTCCATTGCGATGTTGACGCGACCGTCCGAGCCGAAGCGGGTCAGGGCGAGGAAGTCGAGCTCGGCCTCGCAGTCGAGCCGCCGGATCAGATCGGCGAGAAACACGAGGGAGCCGTGCAGCACGCTCACCAGAACCGGCGCTCGACCCCGGTAGTCGGCGGAGATCTCAGCGCCGAGCTCGGCCACTCGACGCTGCAACTGGGCCTCGGGGACGACCTCGACGAACGGGCCGGCGCTCATGAAGAGCCGCCGAGCACCACCGGGAGCAGATCACGGAGTTTGGCTTCGACGTTGCGTCCGACCTGAGTGTCCGTGAGCCTCGTGGCGGGGCCCTCACCGTCCCACAACTCCGGTACCGCCTCGAGCCGCACCGCCTCGTCGCCAGCGACCACGGCCACACCGGAGCCTCCCTCGTCCCCCAGCAGGGGCGTACGCCAGCGGTCCTGCAGAGTTACGAGGCGGCGTCCGTACTCGAGGAGCTCGCGGCTGTCGGCGAAGTGGTCGTCGGACGCCATGACCACGCCCACCAGGAGTCGATCCGGCGTCTGCAACGCCGAGATCAGCACCCGGCCGGCCCGGCCGGTGAACCCGGTCTTCACGCCGGCGATGTCGGGGTATTCGCCCAGCAGCTGGTTCGTGTTCTGCACGACGCGCAGCGAGCCGTCGGGGGCCGGGCGGAACACGACGAGTCGGGTGCGGACGATCTCGGCCAGAGTCGCATCCGCCAGCAGCGCCTCGCCCAGTCGTGCCAGATCGGCTGCCGACGCGTAGTGATCGGCGTCGTCGAGGCCGTGCGGGTTCACGAACGAGGAGTTCTCCAATCCCAGTTCGGCCGCCTTGTCGTTCATCATCGCGGCGAATTCCTCCAACGATCCGCCCACGTGCTCGGCGAGCGCCATGGCGGCATCGTTGGCGGAGCGGACGAGCATGGCGTAGAGCAGGTCCTCGACGCTCCAACGCTCACCTGCGATCAGCCCGACCTCTGCTTCTCCCACACCGGCCGCCCGCGGAGAGATGCGGGTGCGCTCGGTGAGCTCCGCATGGTCACGTACGACGAGCGCGGTCATGACTTTCGTGACCGATGCCATGGGTCGCGCTTCGTCGTCGTTGAAACCGGCGAGGCGCACCCCGGCCGTTGCGTCGTAGATCGTCCAGGCCTCGGCCGTCAGCTCGGGCGGGTCGGGCGTCGGCGCCGACACCGGAGTGGGTGGTGGCGGCACCGCGAGCAGCGCGATCGCGAGGGCCAGCGCGGCCCTTCCCAAGAGAGCGTTCACCCTTCGAGAAGCCTCCGCAGTCGAGCCCGCACGATGGACTCCTGCAACTCGGAGGCCGCTTGCGCACAGTCGGCGAGGATCTCAGCCGCCTTGCGACGGTTGTCCGGATTGCGGTGACGCAACAGCGGTGTCACCAGCTGCTGCAACAGATCGACCTCGCGGTCTGCGGCGATCCGCAGCGTGCGAACGTGGCGCGGCTCGAGACCCTGGGCGAGCAGCCGCATGGCGGCTCGTGCGATCGTGAGATCCTCGTCGCGAAACACCTGGGTGCGATCCGGGAACTCGATCGGCTCGAGTACGCCACTCGACACGAGGTCGTTGATCTGGCGGCGCGACAAGCCGGAGGCGCGACTCAGCTCGTCGATGTTGAGCGAGACGCCCGACGCCCCGAAGTAGGACTCCGGGGGCGGGCCGCTGTCCGGCCGGGTGCGGACGTCTTCGCCTCGCTCCCATGCCGTCAGCTTCGACTTGATGACCTTGAGTGGCAGGAAATGATCCCGTTGCTCACGCAGGATGTAGCGGATTCGCCGGATGTCGTCGTCGCCGAACATCCTGTAACCGGCCGGGCTCCGCCGCGGCTCGATGAGACCCTGACCCTCGAGAAATCGAACCTTCGATATCGTGAGATCGGGAAACTCGTCCTTGAGCAGGGCGATGACCTCGCCGATGCTCTGCTCCCGCTCGCCGACGGCCACTTCGCTACCCGGTTCCAACGGTGACGACGAGGTGGTACTTGCCGATGATCACCTCGTCGCCGGGCTGCAACTCGGCGCGATCGCGCCGCTGCAGATTGACATAGGTGCCGTTGGTCGATCCGAGGTCCTCGACGACCAGGCCACCGCCATCGACGGTGAATCGGGCATGATGCCGCGACACGGTGACGTCACCGAGAAAGATCTCGGCGTCGTCGGACCTACCGACGAGCGTCTCGCCTTCACCGAGCACGTACGCCAGGCCGGCGCGCGGACCGCGCTCGATCACCAGTGCGTAGCGAAACGCACCGGCGACGCGCTGCTCGCCTTCGCCGCTCTCGGGAGATGGCGACGCGGGCCGGTACACGACCGTGGGGTCGTTCTCGACAGCCGGGCCTTCGCCGTCGCGCTCGCGGGACAAGTCAGTCACGCGCCCCATGGTAGCCCCACAGTCTCAACATCAAGTAGAGACTTGGTTCCAGTGCCTCTCCGGTCGCAGAGAGGAGAAAGACGATCAGTCCTCCGCGGTGTATTCCCCGTATGCGGCAGGGTCCATCAGAGCTTCCGTCGACGCTCCCTCCTCCGGGCGGATCACGATGAACCACCCGTCTCCGTAGGGATCGGCATTCACGGTCTCGGGAGCATCCATCAGCGCCTCATTGACGGCTTCGACGACCCCGGCCACCGGTGCGTAGACATCCGACACCGACTTCGTCGACTCCACCTCGCCGAATGCTTCACCGGCTGCGAGCGTTCGACCCACGTCGGGTAGGTCGACGTACACGATGTCTCCGAGGGCGTCCTGGGCGTAGTCCGTGATGCCGACACGGATCGTCCCGTCGTCTTGCGACCTGGCCCACTCGTGATTCTCGGCGTACCGGAGTTCCTCGGGTATCTGCACTGCGGCTCCTCGATCCGATCGACGCAGGCGAGCTTACCCTGATCGGTGTCCGCCGGACTCCGCCGCCACGAGCTGTCTGGCGTCGTTGAAGTACTGGAAGGCGACGATGTAGTACAGGATCAGCCCGGGGATACCGACGATCCAGCCCACGGTCTCGAGCCACGGCCACGGTGTGCCGATGCCGACGAACAACCACGCGATCGCGGCGTACAGCAACAGCGTCGCCAGCTTGCCGAGGTCGCGGACGGCCAGCTTCGCACCGAGCCGGGCGCCGAGGAACAGGGCACCGGCGCCGACGAGCGCCTCGCGGATGATCAGGGCCCATGCAAACCAGGGTTCGAGCACCCCCGCGATCAGACCACCGATCAGGGCAGACGCCACGGCGAGCCGATCCGCAAGCGGATCGAGGAACTTCCCGAGCTCGCTGACCTGACCGAGCCGTCTCGCCAAGTACCCGTCGACCCAATCCGTGGCGGCGATGATGCCGAGCAGCCACCCCGCGGCGGCGACCTCATCCCGCACGAGAAGGAGCCACAGAAACAGCGGGATCAGCAGAAGGCGCACGAACGAGACGACGTTCGGGAGCGTGAAGATCGCCGAGCTCGTTCCCTGCGGTGGCGCTGATTCGCTTTCGGTCACTGGGTGTGAACCACGCGGAGACGGATGCGTCCCAGCTCGTCCTCCTGGTGGCGGACGACGAAGGTGTAGCCCTTCGGTTCGGGGAATCGCACGTTGTAGAACGGGCTCACGAGCGGCACGACACTGGGCGAACCCGGCGGGAGGATCGGCTGGTCTCGCACGCGCAGCCTGCCGCGGGCCTGCACGCCCAGGCCCTTGCCGTCCTCGTCGATCAGATCGATGAGAAGGTCGAGATCCTGATTGCGCTCCTCTGCACCCACTTCGACCACCAAGGCCACGTTGATGTTGCGGTGGATCACCGGCATCGACCGAGCCCGGATCATCTCGAAGCCGCCACCCAGGATGTAGAGCTTGCCGCCTTGAACCTGGGCCGCGTCGGCAAGCATCGCCGTCGTCAATCGCACACGTCACCTCGCCACGTGGCCGAATGGCTCACCCTAGCGGTGGCAAGGTCTGGATAAGCTCTCTCTCCGTGTCACCGCTTCGCATCATGACGAGCAATCTGTGGGGCGAGCATGCCGATCCGACCGCATTGGCGTCGGTACTGAATGAGGTCGCACCCGACGTGCTGGTCGTGCAGGAACTCGAACCCGAGGCGGCCGGGGTCATTGCGGCACATTTCCCGCACCATGCGCTGGATCCCTGTGGGGAGACGATGGGAAGTGGCATCGCGACTCGCACCGACGCCGTGTTCGCCCGCATCCCGCTCCGGTATCGATCCGGCTGGAGTGCGGTGCTCGACCCCACGCCCTGGCCCGACCTCGACACGCCGCTGGAGATCGTTGGCGTCCACATGGCCAACCCGGCCGCCTGGCCGTGGTGGCGCAGCGTGGGCCACCGGCGCTACCAGCTCGCCGGGCTGCTCGCCCATTGTGGGACGAACCCGATGCGTCGCGTCGTCGTGGGTGACTTCAACGCATCACCGGCGTGGCCGCTGTATCGCCGGCTGACGTCGCACTTCACCGACGGCGCCCTGGTTGCGGGCAGCGCACGGCGCACCTGGCGGTTCCAGGGCCGCACTCCGCCATTGCTTCGCATCGACCACGCCTTTGGCGCCGGCGTGCGTTTCCGCATGGTTCGACCGGTGACCGTGCCCGGTGCGGATCATCTCGGGTTGGTGATCGACCTGGATCTCTAGGCGATGCCGGAGCGCAGCGCCATGGGTCGCCCGTCACTCGGCGTCCGAGTCGTCGCAAACCGGGTCGAATGTGGCATCGCCCATGACCGTGCTCCAACTGCGCGTCATGTCCCACTGCGTGAGTCTGTCACACAGCAGGGCAGGCCACGAAGCCCAATCAGCGTTCCAAACAACGGCTGTGCCGTATTGCCCGACACCGACGACGCGTCGGCCTTCGTCGACGAATCGGACCGCTCGCATGGCTCCGGGGTGGTGGAGCACCGCAACTGGCTCCCACGTGGCCGTGGACCACAGGCGCACGGTGTTGTCTTCGCTGGCCGAGGCGAGCGTGAGGCCGTCGGGCGACAGGGCCAGCCCGCGAACGGCCGCAGTATGTGCTTCGATTCTCTGGATGGCACCCGTATCGAGGTCGACAATCGACACGTCCCCAGCGTTGTCACCGACGATCACGACACGATCCTCGTAGGGAACCACCGCGTTGGCCTCGTTGCCCTCGACGATGACCACACTCATCAGCTCCTCAGCCGTCGTGAGATCCCACAGTCGCAGCAGACCGTCCCCACCGACAGTGACCGCTTCTCGGTCGTCGACGAACGCAAAGGACTTCAGACCGCTCGCTCCCCCGCTATCGGGACCGAACGGTTCCGTCAGAGCGGAGAGGGTATCGGGAGCCCACAAGCCAATCGTGTTGTCCGCGCTGACGGTCATGACCACATCGCCATCTGCGCTCAGGTCGATAGCCCAGACCCGATCCCCGTGTACCGCGGCGTGCGCGAAGGTCTGACGATTCGCCACGCCGAGATTGCCCGAGCCCGTCCCGTAGTAGACCTGCTCGGGTGTCCCCGCCGGTGTGACGGAGATCACCTGTTCTCCCACGGCGTGCGACGCCGCCTCTCCGGATTCGACGTCCCACCAATGAAGCGCGGTATGACCTCCGATCCATGCTGTCTCGCCGGTTGCGGCGACGTCCCAATAGAACTCGTTGGGCGTCGGTGCCGTTCGATTGCCCGCAATGATGTCGTAGCGGCGGATCCTGTCCGTCACGGCCGCAATGACAAATGAGCCGTCGGGTGCCAGTTCGTGGTGATGCGTCGCCACCGCCGTCGTCGAGCTGATCTCGGAGGGCGGTACCTCGAGCAGGCCGCCCCTTACTTCCCACGCCAGCAATCCGTCCTGACCGGATGACACGAGATGGGCTCCCGACGGCGTGAACGACAGTGATCGCTGCTGACCGCCCAGTGGTCGTGTCTGCTGGATCGACTCGAACGTCGCCGCGTCGTAGACGATCACCGTCCTGTCCTGAAGTCCGGCGGCCAGGTATGCATCATCCGGGGAAAAGGCAGCCGCCAGGACGTTCAGTCGACCGTTGGGGTTGATTTCGTGGCCAAGAAGCTGTCCGGTCTCGAGGTCCCACCACGCAAGCATCTGCGGGGAGCCCACCGTCACGAGAGTTCGTCCGTCGTTGCTGACGGCGACCCTCCGAATATCGACGCGCCGTTGCGAGTCGAGCTCAGCGATCGGATAGGTCTGGAGACGCGTCCAGCCGGAGCCCTCCGGTGCGTATGAATGGAACACCGTCGCTGTACCCGCGACGATCGTGCCGTTCGGGCCGGCGGCGACGTCGGCGACCGCTGCCTCATAGCGGTCAACCTCGACGCTCGTGCCCGCGTCGATGTCCCACAACCTCACCACGCCATCCAGATCGCCCGCAGCCAGGCTCCCCGTTTCGACGAACTCGAGCGCGACAACCGTCGCCGAGACGGGGAGGTCCCCAAGGAGTTGGCCACTCGCTACGTCGAACACGGCCAGATTGTCCGCCCCGGCCACGGCTCCCATGCCCGCGTCCCAATCAACTGCCACGCGCGTAGCAGTGACCTCTCCTGGAGCGCCGATCGACGTCCCCCACGTCGCGTGGCCGTTGACGATGTCGTTCATCACCCTCACTGCGGCCTCTGACGGGTCGATGGCGTACGACTCGGTCAGGCCGATTGCGGCCTCCTCGACCGCACCAGTAGCCAGCAAGAATTGCGCGTCGCCTACGAGCGCATCGGCCAGTTGCAGCTGCGTCTCGTTGGCGGCACGGTCCGCCTGGACGGCAAAGAACACCGCAACCAGGGCGATCACCGAGACAGCCACCAACGCAAGTGTCCGCAGCCTCGAAGCTCGGCGAGAGTCCCTCACGCTGGCTTCGATGAACTCCATCTCGGATCGAGAGGTCCCTTCAGGGCGAACCCGCACCCAATGGCGGGCCTCGCTCAACAACAGGCCGTGAAGCAGCGCGTCACGATCGCGACCGGCATGGAGCCACGCTTCGTGTGCACTGTCGAGTCGCTGCCTCCAACGCAGGAAGTCGCGGTCCTGCTCCAGCCACTCGCCCAGCCGTTCCCAGTTTGCGATGAGTGCTTCGTGGGCGACCTCCACCGTGTCCGCCCCAGAAGCCGAATCCCGTCCCGCGACCAACAGCCGAGCATCGATGAGTTCCTGAAGTGGTTGCGCAACGTCTGACCCGAGGTCCTCGACCTGCGCTCGGCGTCTTGTGTACTCGCCGCTCGGACCCGGAGCAACCAGCTTCAACAGCAGTCGGCGCAGGAGGTCCTGGTTTGCGTTGGACATGCTCTCGAACGCCTCGTCCGCCCGCAGCGCAATGGCACCCTGGACGCCTCCCATGGCGTTGTACACCTCGTGAAGCAGGAAACCCCCCTTCCGGGACTCCCACAGCTCCGCAAGCACGAACTCGAGCAAAGGAAGGTTCCCGGGCTCGGTTCCCACGTCCTCGAGGATCCGGTCGACGAGACCAGACTCGAAGCCCACACCCAGTTGTGCCGCCGGTTCTTCGATGGCTCGCCGAAGCTCATCGGAGGTCATCCCAGAGATGTTGACCACCGCGTCTTGAAGGCAGTCCGCAAGCTTCCTGTTGGTGAGAGCTTCGTCGAAGAAGTCGCTCCGCAAGGTGAGGACGACGGACAGGACCCCCGACCGCACGGACTCAACGATGACCTCGATGAATCGATTCCTGTCGGAACGATCGGACACCAGCGAGTAGATCTCCTCCCATTGGTCGATCACCAGGAGCAGACGGTCGGTCCCCGGCTGTTTCTCCAGGCACCGCTGCACGACGTCGCCGAGTGAGACGTCTCCCGCCGCCAAATGGTCGGCGAGTTTCTTCGTCTCGACGAGCCGATCCGTCTCAGTCATCTCCGGTTCGAGAAGCGGCAAGACGCCGCCGGCGACCGCCTTCATCGGCGCTGCGGTCGGAGTGATCGAAACCACGTCCCAGATGGTTTCCGCCTCGCGGCGAAGGAGCGGCACGAGGCCCGCGTGCACGACCGAGCTCTTTCCGCTCCCCGACGGTCCGACCACACATGTGAACGCACTCCGGCCGACCGCTGCGTGCAACCGCTGTGAGAACGCTGATCGCCCGTGGAAGAACGCGGCATCCTGTTCCTCGAAGGCACGAAGTCCCCGGTACGGCGAGGCAGCGGACAACGCACGTTCGCTCATGGTGCGCTGGATGGGGCCGGGAGGTTCACCCCGAACGGCGGCAATCAGCGACCCCACGACATCCTCGTCATCGAGGCTGTCGCGGAAGTCGATCCAGGTGTTGAGTGTCAAGAACCCGGGAGAGGGCTCCGCGCCTGCCAGAAGCACGGGGATGACGGGTTGATCTCCCACGGTCGTCTGGCGATCGAGCGCGAGATTGACCTCACGTCGCTGCCAGCGCCCGAGATCGTGGGCACCCAGAAGAACCACCACGGCCCTGCAATTCCTCAGTGCGTGCTCCAAGGCCTCGGGCCACGGTCGACCGGGTGAGAGGTACCAGCGGTCGAAGAACACCCGCAATCCAGCCGTGGTCAGGGCTTCGGCGAGCCTCTCGGCCTCGCGCCGATCCTGCCACGAGTAGCTGAAGAACGCGTCGTACTCAGTCGTGATGTTCCCCGATCCAGGCGTCGACAGCCTACGCGACTTCTCCCTCAGTTGATGGCTATTGGCCCCGATCTCGACTGCTCATCTTCCACCAGGTTGCGATCGTGCCGGGCCACTAGCCTTGCGCCCATGCACGTCTCGTACATCATCGTGCCCGTGTCCGACATGGACACCTCGCTGACGTTCTACCGCGACACGCTCGGCTGCACCTCGTTGAGTCAGACACCCACATTCAGCTTCCTCGACGGAGGTGCGCTGCGCATCGGCCTGCAGGAGACCGACGAGGAACCCAACGATGCCTCACTGATTCGAATCGTCTTCGAGGCCGACGACGTGCTCGCCAAACACAAGACCCTGGTGCGGCGTGGTGTGCGATTCCTCACCGATCCGCGACCTGTCCGCAGCCACGATCGCCGCAGGCTGTATGCGGCCGAGCTCCTCGACCCCGACGGCCACGTACTTGCAATCACGGGTTGGATTGCCGACTGAAGGCGTGACAGTCGGCAGTCCTGCTCCGCTGTATTCGTGAGGTTTCGTGGGCGGGCTCAGGGGTCGTTGCACCGCCGAACGCCGCCGTCCCTCTGGGTGGTGTTGTCATGGCCGATGAGTCGTTCCGTGCCAACGCTGCGCGCAGGGCACCATCGACGGTGTCCCGTGAGGTGACGGCGACCGCAAGACGTATCGGGCGTCGGGGTGGATCTAGCCGTGTGACTCGCCAACCGTCCGATGCGACTTCAGGTCCCGCAGCGCCGGGACAATCTGGTCCTCGATGCTGAAATGGCCAAGGCCCTCTACGACTCGCAGCTCAGCGCCGGGGACGATCGACGCAGTGTGACGCGCATGGATCGGGCTCGCGATGACGTCGGCGGCACCGTGCAACACGATGACGGGACAGCGGATCTTGGCCACGTCGAAGCAGGTCCACCCGTCGCGGTCGGCGATGCGATCGTCCGTGTAGCCCTCCACAGACTGGGCGAACATGTGGGGAAGTGCGTTCACCCACTGGCGACCCCACGGTCCGACCATCATGGCGAGGTCCGAGTCGGCCAGCGACGGACTCTCTGCCAAGCCAACGATTCGGGAACCGTCGACACCGTGCGACGCAATGGCGGCGGCCATCGCCTGCTCACGGTCGGGAGCGTTCCACACATCGAGCGCGTGGGGTCGGCTCATCGTGTTCCGAGCAGGCTCATACCGCATGTCGGTGATCGCGCAGCACGCGATGACACCGTCCACGCGGTCGGGTGCGAGCGCAGCGGTGGCGAGGGCGTAGGCGCCACCGGTCGATGTGCCCACCACGTCGAATCGGTCAACGGCGAGATGGTCGGCCACCGCGAGTGCGTCACCGACCCAATCGCCAATGGTTCGCCCAGGCCGAGCAGGCGACCGTCCGTACCCTGGCCGATCGATGCCGATCAGCCGGAAGCCATGTTCGGCCGCGACCCCAGCGACGTAACCGGGGCTCAGCCGGCAGCCGGGCCCGCCATGGCACCACAACACCGGTGAGCCGTCCGAGGGTCCGAAGTCGGCCACGCCGATGACAAGCCCCGAACCTCGATCCACAACGCACTCGAGCATGTCGCCGATGGTAGGAGGTGTCTCAACCGACGATTCGATGTTGTCCATCGCCGCCTGGGACTCGGGCCGCTGCGGAGGCCGGCCAGTTGAGAGGCATACCGGTAGTGGATGCGGCGCCTCCGTCTACCGGGCGTCGACCAGTGCTTCGACACGTCGGCGGCGACCCGCTCCACGTCGCCGGTCAAGGCACGCACATCGACACGAACAGCTGGCCGAGCGTCATCGCAGATCATGCGACTCAGCAGTCCTCTCCACCCCGGGTCCCGCTGTTGTACCGACCGCTCGAGACCACCGTGAGATTCGTGCGATGCCGGGGGTCTCGGGCTACGCCTCGGTCTTGCGAGCTATGAGACGGCTGTGAGGGAAGCACCACTGCCAGCTCTCACCGGGCTCGATCGACGTCGTGATCGGATGTCCGGTCTCCTCCACATGACGCCTGGAGTGGGCGAGCTCCGACGAATCGCAGCAACCGACCTGGCCGCACTGCGTGCACATGCGGAGGTGTACCCAGCGGGCACCGGCCTCGACGCACTGTGGGCACTCGGTGGCGTCGCTGGCCGTCCATGCGACGGTGTCGACGTGGTCGCAGGCCTTCACACCGAGCCCGGTCAGGTACTGCAGTGCATACTTGACTGTCGTGTAGGCGGACACACCGCCAGGGTACCCGGTCCTCGCGGCGTCGTCGTGCGCTCCAGGCACACGGTGCACGTCTGCCGGACGGCTACAGGTCGATGACGGCCAGGTAGGGCTCGGTCAGAGTGCCGATGTACAGGCTGCCGTCGTGCCAGCGGGCCGACGTGGTGATGGCGATCGAGCCGGAGGCATCTTGAAGGTTGTGCGTGACATTGCCGTCACGGTCGAAACCCAGCACCATCCCATGCCGTAGCGGCTTTGGCTTCACGGCCTCAGGCAGACGGTGGGTGATGTGGCGCAACCATGGCCGCGGCTGGAGCACATCGACCAGAGCCTGCCGCGGGGACGGTGCAGCCATCCACAGTGTGCCGTTGCCATACGTCAGGTTGTCGGGGAAGCCGGGGAGGTTGTCGGCGAACAAATCTGTCGTCCCGGCATCGGGTCCCTTCAGATGGTGACGACTGATCCGGTACCGGGAGGTCTCGGCGACGTAGAGGACGGCTTCGTCATCGCCGAATGCCACGCCGTTGGCGAAGGCGAGGCCATCGATCTCCACGGTCAGTTCGCCACTCGGATCACGCCGAAACAGGCGGCCCGTGGGGCGGCCTTCGAGCATGTCGGTGACGTACTCGTGGATGGTCCAGCGTGTCGAAGTGTCGGTGAAGTAGATGGTGCCGTCGGATGCGACGCAGGCGTTGTTGGTGAACAAGAGGCGCTCGCCCTCGAACGACTCGACCAGGGTCTTGACGGCCCCGCCCGGCGAGACGAGCTGCAAACCCAGATCGGCATTGCAGACGAGGTAGTCCTCGCCGTACAGCTCGATACCCAGGGGCCGACCGCCGACATCTGCGAAGTCCCGAGCTGCAGCTCCCCCGGCGGCGAATCGCACGAGCCGGCCATCCTCCAACCCGGCGACCACGTTCCCGGAAGCATCGATGACCACATCCTCCGGTCCGATTCCGCTCACGTCCCATCGGACGGCACCGGCGAGCTTCGTGTTCGTCTCGTATGCACCCTCCAGAGTCGGTGCCTTCTCGGGAACCCATGCCACAGGAGAGAAACTCGTCATACGCGACCCTACATCGCACCGGCTGTTCGCATCGCACGGGCGGATCGCGGCATGCCGGACCGGACTATGCGTGACGTTCGACTGGATGAGGAGGCACGATCGAGATCGCCAGGTTGCCGCCCGCGACGATCTTCTCGCGCTCGACCTCCAGGCCAACCTCCTCGATCTCGGCGGGGAGTCCGCCCGACGCTGCGAACGTTCGATAGTTGTCGTAGTGCCCGGAGAGCCTCTCGATCACGGTGGACAAGGCTCGCAGCACCGGTCCCCGCCAGCCGCGTAGCGACCCAAACCTGAAGTCGACGAAGAGCAGGCGGCCCTCCGGTTTGGCGACACGCACCATCTCTCCGATGAACGTTGCTCGCCCCCCTGCCGGTATCTCGTGGAGAACCAGCGACGTGAGCACCAAGTCGAAACTGCTCCGATCGAACGGCAGTCGCTCCCCGTCCGTGAGCCGGAGATCGGCTCGATCGCCGAGTCGCGCCACCGCCTTGCGGTACATCGCGGCCGAAACCTCGACACCGGCGGCGGTGCATCCTGCCTCGAGATATGGGACGAGCCACGCTCCGGTACCACACCCCACATCGAGCACGGACCACGCGGGTTGGGGCGGGTGCGTCTGCAGGGCGACGCGGCGAACCCCCGCCTGCATCGGTTCGATGACCGTGTCGTAGACACCGGCGAATCGGTGGTAGGGGTCACGCGGCACGCCGTCATTGTACGACGCGCACAGCGGCCAATCCGGTGTGCGCCCGTCACGTTCGGCGACCTCGGACCGGGCAGCATTGGGGAAGATCCCCTATAGACCGGCGGCCGCACTGCGCCGATGCTGCGGTCATGGTCGCTGAATCCCCGTCTCGCCGAAAGCGCCGCTGGCCCAGATACCTCGTGTCCGGCCTCGTTGCGCTGATCGTCGTGTTCCACCTCGGAGCAGGGTGGGTGTTCGCCGGGCGAATCAGAAGCGGTGGCCTCGAACCCGACGTACCTGAGCGCAACTTCGGCTTGACCGTGGAGGCGATCGAGGGGGACGTGATCGTTCTGAGCGGGGATGACGATGCGGTGACCGACGCCGGAGAGTACGCGCTGATCTGGGACGACGGCTTCGGTCACGTCGGCGAGGTCGTGTCTTCGACCGATGGCTCGGTGCGCCGTCTGTTTCGACTGGTCGCAGGTGAACCGCCGCCCATCGGTTCGCCCGAGGTCGATCTCGACGCATGGATGTACCCGAGCGATCCGGGAGACGCCGGCCACCAGTTCGGCGAAGTCACGTACGCCACACCGCTCGGCGTCATGGACGCCTGGTTCGTTCCGTCAGGCGAAGACGTGTCGAGCACATGGGCGATCCACATTCACGGCTGGCGGGTCGACCGCCGCGAGGCCATCAGAGCGCTGCCGTCGTTTGCCGCCTCCGGGATCGACTCGCTCGTGATCGAGTATCGCAACGATGCCGGAGCCCCGGCCGACCCCAGCGGGCTGTATCGCTTTGGGCGCACCAAGTGGCGCGACGTCGAAGCGGCGGTTCGCCACGCCCTCGAGCACGGAGCGGAGGACGTGGTGCTCGTCGGGTACAGCACCGGAGCGGCTGCGGCGATGGCATTCGTCGAGCAATCCCCACTGGCCGACCGGGTGGTTGGTGCCGTGTTCGATGCCCCGAACATCGACTTTGGCCGGGTGATCAAGGCCGAGGCACGTGAGACGAAACTCGTACCAGGCTTGCCGTTCACCGTTCCCGCCACCATCACCGCGACCGCGATGGCCATCGCAGACGTCCGCTACGACATCGACTGGCGTGCGATCGACTACGTCGACCGAGCCTCGGCGTGGGACGTGCCGACGCTGGTCTTCCACGGCGACGTCGACGGAACGGTGCCGCTGTCAGTTTCTCAGGACCTCGCCGGCGCAAGACCTGAGATGGTCGAGCTCATCGTGATCGAGGGCGCCGACCACGTGACGAGTTGGAACGTCGACCGTACCCTCTACGAGACCGAGCTGATCGACTTCCTCTCGAGCCTGTGACAGCGGCGTCCCGGCATGCGTCCCGCGCTCCGAACCTTTCCCGAGTCGATGACCCGCGACACCCGGATGCGAGAGCCCCGGGGAGTCGGATCCGCTGTCGAGAGGCGGACGCCGGTCTGGAGACGCTCCGACCATCCCCGAGCTCTCCGCCGACGCAGCGAAACCGCTGCGAGTGTGGCGGGGTTTCGGAATGGTCGTGCTGGCCAGATTTGAACCGGCGACCGCTTGACCCCCCCAGTTCGATTCAGCCACCTGAGAATCCTTGGGGCGTCCAGGTTGCTATGGGTTGAATGTGTTGCGTGTCAACGTGTTTCAGAGCTCTGGGCTGCGAGGGCGACAGCAGCAAGAGCGTCGCTCCAAAGCCCATCGACGCTTTCGACCAGGATGAAACCGAGACCGTCTGCGGTTCCATCGTGTGCCGAAAGGAACCCTCAACATGGCCCGCCGTTGGCCCAGCCGCCCTACCTCAGCGACTGCACGGCCCTGCGCACGAAGGTGCACAATCCCCGATTGGGTGTCGGATCAGTGTGGCACCCCTCATCCGACACATCGGCCACGTGCGCGCCACCTTGGCCCGGTGCGGCTCGGAACCACCCCTCCAGTTCTCCGACTGGGACCACGGGAGCGTGCTCTCGCTGAGGAAGCCGAGCAAGCTGCCCACGTTGCGATGTACGTCGCCACGTGTCTCGTCGACGCCTTGCGCCTTGAGGTGAGCCCAGAGCGCAGCGCCTTGGGAAAGCTCAATGACCTTGCGCAGCTTCGAGGATGAGAGCAGGGCCTTGTCATCTCGACCGTCGGGGAGCTGCTCAACCTCGTCGAGGAAGCGCCCCTCTCCAGCGCCTCCTGCTTGGCCACGGAAGTTAGCGCATCTGTCTCAGACGCCAGCAGCCCGTCGGGTTCCGCAGTCTCGGTGCCGGCAAGCACTGATACGCTCTGTTGTCGGTCCTGCTGTGGTGCTCAGCCGTTGCGTTTGGCCAGGATGGCAGCTGCGTCTTCCATCGCCTTCTCCACGATGGCAACGATGTCGGGCGCACGGCCCGGACCCGTGTAGTGCAGGTGTGGTCCTGGGGCATCCAGATCATCTGCCCTGTGCGTGCTCATTTGCGGGAGATGGTTGTACCGGGTCCGCCGGTGGAGCTTCGCCACCTGTCTCGGCCACCGCACATCCCATGGTCTCGGTATGCCGGATGAAACGATATGAAGCTGAAGGCCGATTCGGCGAAGATTGAGGGTGACAGCTGCGTTGAGCCGCAAGATCTTCATCGTCGGGTTCACGCCCTCGACAGATACGCCGGGGATGGCAAGTCCGAGTGATACCGAAGGCGGAATGCGGGTTGCGCCCAGCATCATCCTGCCGTTGAGCCTCTCCAAGGCCTCAACGCGACGAGAAGTCAGGCGCTGCCCGTCCTCCATGAATCCCAGAGGGATGAACTCCGGTTCGGGCCGCTCACCCTTGATCCACGCAGCCGTCGTCCAGTTTTCCCCGATCGCGCCTACCCAGAGGAGTTTCGCCATATAGCGTCGAATGGTGCGAAGACGGTCGTCGCCGAGCTTGGCTCCTCCGTGGTTCGCCCACCACCTCACGTCTTTGGCGAACCGAGAATCGAGGTCCGACATCCATTCGTTGTTGCACACGGCGCACACGCAGCGGACGCTAAGAGCGCCAAAGGTCTCGGCGCTCGTGGGACCGGCGAATCGCTCCAGCCCTCCGACGTGACTGATGCCCGTGGCAAGGTCAACATCCATCAGGGCGAGGACGGGCTTCGACAGGACGTGCTCGTCCGTCAAGAGGTCGTTGTGGGCGCCCGTGGCGCCGCAGAAGATGCAACGTTCAACTGACTCGTTCATGCTCATGACTCCCTCGACAAGCTAGCGAGCTGCTGTGACAGGAACCGGTGTCAACTATCAGCGAATCTGGTAAACGTCAAAGAGCACCAATCGGCAAACCGACCGGCGCAACGCTCGGCAGAAGGGAATCGGAGGCACGATCTGTCGCCCAGCTCTGTGACCCGCCAAGCATCCCCAACCAACTCGCCACCGTCATGCCGCTCTTGTCCCCCACCCCAGTTGTGCCGCTCCGCCTCGCAGGATCGGCCGGTTGCTCGATGGTCATACATCTAGCGACGGCGTATGACAAGTGGGCGTTGCCCGTGGGGGAATACGAAGACCCGATGACATTGGTCGCTGAGATCAACGACTACGGGATCGGACGTGCCGAGGAGAAGCTGAAGGTACTGAGGCCACCGAACCACAACTGACAGCGCTCAGGTTCAGCGAGAGCTGACCCGCAGCGGGGCATCCAACGCTGGCTGTTCGTCGGTGGAAGACCTTCTTGCCTTCATCGACGACCACGTCACCACGAAGGAGCGGGTCCGCTAACAGACAGAGTTGATGCACTCTCCGACCTACGTCCGGGAGCGGGTCGCTCGTTGAGCGGCTTCTCGATACGCCTCCGTCAGGGCGTCAAGCAACTCCTCTGATACCCGGGTTGTGCTTGTGCCCTGGCCTACTGGTGTCGGATGAGCAGCAGCCTCGACCCGGTCAATCGAGCCCGGAGCAGCCCGCTCAAATACGCTACGCCAGAACTGAACCGAGCCGCCCCTTACGCTGTACCAGATCGTAACCAACCCTGCGCCCTCGGCCGGTACTCGGGGTAGCACAGTCATCATCCCTGACTTTCCGTGATAGGTGTTCAGGTCGACAAGCCCATCCGAGTCAAGTGCAGTCGCCCACTCGTACAGTTTCCGAAGCTGATCCTGTGCCTCCGGGTTCGCTTCAGCGATCCGCTCGGAGAAGTCCTCGACCCCGGACACCAAGTGGCCCTGGTCCTCAGCCCGAGTAGCGGGGGCCACTGTGCGGGCCTCCTGACGTTCTGGATCGACCCTCTGCGGCACCAGGATCGATGATGCCCCAACTCGGTACTGACCCACGGTGATCAGGTCGATGACCAGTTCGGGGGTCACCGCTTCCAGGTATCCGACGAGTCGTACCAACTCCTCTGGCGCCTCATCGAGCACGAACACCAACCGGAAACTTCCCGAGGCCAGGCTTTCAGCCATGGCGGCACGGAAGTCGGACCGGTCAAAACCGCCGGCCTGATCCTCAGCGGCCACCAGGTCGCCGATCTCGCCGTGACCTAGTTCCTGGAGTTGCCGACCCAAAACGTCACGTTCCAACTCGTCGAGCGTCAAGCCGTACAACTGGGCGGCGTAAGCAAGCACCTGGGCAACCACCGCCCGTCTCGCCTCAGCATTGCGGGCCAATTTGATCTCGATCACAGCAAGACGGCCCGAGCGTTCAACGGCCAGCAAGTCGGCGTAGCTGGACCCGAGCCGCACTTCCCTACCCAGCACGGTGAGCCGAGGAGATCCTGACAATGGGAGAAGCTGTGGTGCCTCTTCAACTAGGTCGTGCAGCTTGGCTTCATCGGGGAAGTCAGCTGGCGCCAGCAGGCGCCAACCCTGTTGATCGTCATGCTGCCAGATGGCTGCCATAGCAGGAACGCTAGTGGCATCGCCCGGCGCTCGGGATACAAGACGGTTGTGCTTCTTGCCGAGGTCGTCGCCAGTAGCTGGCCATCGACAGGCATATGGCGCCGATGAGCTGGTCCTAAAGCCGCCGCCAGTCTTGCTGATACGCGCGGGACTGAGGAATGGCAAGAAAGCCCCAGTATGTGAAGGAACTTTCTCGAGTTGGGTGGACGCCCGCCCTTCCCTGTTCTTCTTTGGGTTTCGGCCTGCCATAGGGTTGACGGTCCTGGGCCTGAGAACCCTCCTGTGCATACGTGGGAAGGCGCTCCGGTCGGTCCATCTGAACCGGCTCCCGTCGTGCGCGACATCGTCATCCCACGGCGTCCAGTAGTGAACGCAGGCAGATCGGGGGGCACCGGCTACTGCGACACCCACCCTCCATGTCGCGTGGTAGGTCTTTCTCCCTACGACCGCGATGGCGATGGCATCGCGTGTGAAAACTGAGCCAATGCGCAACGATGTGCGCCGAGCGACACCCGGAGGGACCATGGCGAAGCACCCAGGCGTCACTGCAACGCGGAGACTGCTGACCGGACACAGGCTTCACTGCGTGTCCACATCAAATCCCTCGCCATGCACTGGACGGCCACATCTCCGAGCGCCGCTCAATTGGGGTCCGGGTCGCGCGGCGCGCCCAAAGCGCGCCCGATCGGCCGTGCACGGAGAGAAACCGACCCCGGTCGACTACGAGGGCCCCCTGCGGTGCAAGGGCTCCCTCGGTCGGGCTGGCCGGATTTGAACCGGCGACCTCTTGACCCCCAGACGAGATCAGGGGGTCTTGGAGACCTGGCGAATCGGCGCGATTTGCCTTCTGACCTGGGGTTTTGTCACGGTTGCTTCTGGTCGTCTCTGGTCGTTTTCGATCCTCTCGCGGACTCCTCGCGGACTCCTGGGCTTGACGGCCGACCGGCGCCGACACATCGCGAGGCACATCACGGGTGCCCTGCCCCCCCCTTCTCCGTCGACGGCTCCGGTGGTATCCTTACTTCGCCCATCGAGTAAGGAGCGGACACAGAATGGATCTCGCAGCGAAGGTCACATCCAAGGGACAAGTCACGATCCCCAAAGCGGTCCGCGACAAGCTCGGCATCGCCGAGGGCGACGAGATCGTCTTCCGCGTCGAGAAGAACCGAGCCCTGCTGGCCAAGACACCCAACCTGCTCGAGCTCGCCGGCGTCGTCGACGTCCCGGCGGCGAAACGCGGTACGGCCTGGGACGAGGTCCGTCGGAGTACGAGGCGTACCCGTGCCGAGGCTCGGAGGTGACGGCGTTCGTCGACACCAACGTCCTCATCCGCCATCTCACCGGTGACCCGCCGGACCTCGCCGCTCGCGCCACTGCCTTCCTCGCCGCAGCAGATGAGCTGCTCCTCCCCGACCTCATCGTCGCCGAGGTCGTCTACGTGCTCGAGTCCTTCTACGAGGTGCCCACCGACGAGGTAGCCCGGTTGGTGCGATCGGTGGTCGCCTACCCGCCTATCCGGACGCTGGATCCCGCTCTGCTGCTGCGCTCACTCGAGGTGTACGAGACCCATCGCATCGACTTCGCCGACGCGTACCTCGTAGCCTCGGCTGAGGCCACCGGAATTCCCGACATCATCTCCTTCGATCGCAGCATCGACCGCGCCACAACCGCCAACCGGATCGAGCCCTGACTGGACGGACGACACCACGACGGCCACGATGAGTGCTCGCCCCCAGCCGAGCCGCAATCCTCGAAGTGCCGATCCCGGACACTCTGCAGGATGTGCGTTCGTGCGCCGTATTTGGTGGTCGGCGTGCTCCGCCTGCGCTTCGACCCGAGTAATCGATCGTCGGCCTACGATCGAAGACGTGGACATCGAGGGCTCGTTGGCAGAGATCGTCGTAGCCGCGTCACGCTGGATCACCGATACCGGTGAAGTCCTGGATATCGCGAGATACTCCCGAGCCGCCGGGGCGCGGGACCACGTCCTGTTTGACGATCCCGAGGCGTTTGCGGTTTGGGCAGACTCGCTACCCGCCGACACCAATCTTCTGTCCTGAAGGACTTCGAGCTTGATATGCGCGGCGCGGCGTCGGACGTGAGTCACCAGATCCCCAGTGAGACGGATGTCGAGTGGCTGATGATGATCGACGCCCCGTGAGGGTCACGCGCCGCGGCCGCGGAGGCCACGCAGACCGATCTCTGTACGGCTCTCTCGGCGGCATTGCTGGTCGGGCTCGGACTGAACCTGCTGCTCGGATGGTGGTGGGCCGATCCGCTCGCAGCGTTGGCGATCGCTGCGATCGCCGCGTATGCGGCCGTTGCGACGTGGCGGGCACCGTCCCTCGCCCACACGTGCTGTAGCTGAGCGGGCCGGCCTCTCACCGTCAGCCGACCTGACCTCAGTCGTCTCCTCAGTCCGCCGACACGGGGGCCTGCCGCGTGCCGCGTTTTCGGGCGAGGTCGACCGCTGCCCGTACTGCGAGCACAACAAAGAAGAGTGCAATCGGCATACCCGCCATCGCTGCCGAACCGGAGATGTCGGCATGGAAGCTGACGATGAGTCCGGCGGCGACGCATAGCACGCCGATCAAGGCTGCAGCCGCCATGATGTTTGGGAGCCGTCGTGCCAGCAGCGCTGCGGTCGCTGGCGGTCCGACGAGCAGGCCGAAGACCAGCAACGTGCCCACCGTTTGGAACGAGGCAACGATCGTCAGGGTCATGAGGCCGAGCATCACGGCATGGGACAGTCTGGGCCGGAAGCCGAGCAGTTGCGCCTTTTGCTCGTTGAACGACAGCGCCAGGAAGGGACGGTAGAAGACGAGGGTCGCGATGAGCGAGATAATCGCGACTACTGCGAGCGCTCGAATGTCTGCAGCCGTCACGCCGAGGGCGTCCCCGAACAGGATGCCCGTCAGACTGCCCTGATACGAGTCGGTGCGTGAGATCAGGATGACCCCGAGTGCCAGCATGCCCACGAAGAGCAGGCCGATGGAGGTGTCGTCCGAGAAGGTCGTCTGCCTGCGGACCAGGTTGATGCCGCCGATCATCACAACTGCGGCGAGCGCCGCACCCACCAGCACGTTGAAGTCCAGCAAGACTGCGAGGGCAATACCCGGGATCACGCCATGCACCAAGGCGTCCCCGAGGAAGCTCATGCCGCGCACCACGACCCATGTGCCGACGAGCGCCAGCCCAACGGACGCAAGTGCACCGCCTATGAGCGCTCGTTGCTGAAACGCCAACTCGAAGGGCTCGATCAACCAGTCCACTGCAGGATCAGGGTAGATCGATCCTGGCGGGGCATCCCTGACGCACGCGGATGTCAACACCAGGGAGATCCCGCCCGGTTGCCGGCCGGACCTCGATCGATCCGGCCGGCAGTCCCGGCGTGTCCCCGGTCACGAAAGTGCGCCGGCGACCCGCTCGGCGTTGGTTCTCACAAAGTCCACATACGTCTCGGCCCCAGACCCCGGCCCGCCGAGCGACCCCGTGAACAGCTCTACGACGTCGACGTCGCCGACCTCGGCAGCGACCGCTTCGGCGAGAGCGGCCGGCTCGGTCGTCTCGGCGAAGATCACGTCGATGTTCTCGTCGGTCATCACGTCCACGAGCTCGGCGAGTTCTGCCGAGCTCGGGTCGGCGAGGGTCGAACCACCTGGGACGACGACTCCGACCAGCTCGAAGTCGTACCGTTCGGCGAAGTAGCCGAATGCCTCATGGTTGGTGACCATCTTTCGACGGTCTTCCCTCACTGCATCCAGCATCGACACGACCTCGGCATCCAAGGCCCGTAGCTCGTCGGCGTACGCCGTCGCGTTGGCCATCCAGTCCACCGACGGATCCAGTGCAGCCAGTTCCTCGGCGATCAGCTCAGCGGCGGCAGCGACACGCAACGGGTCCATCCAGACGTGTGGATCACAACTGCCTTCAGCATGGCCATGCTCGTCCGCTTCCTCGTCGCCGTGGTCGCCATCCTGTTCGTCGTGGTCGCCGTGTCCTGCTTCGGGGTCGCACTCACCTTCCGCGCCGTGGTCCTCCTCGGAGTGTTCACCCTCCTCATCGGAGTGCTCATCCTCCGAGTCTTCACCCTCCTCATCCGAGTGTTCATCGTCTGAATGCTCGTCTTCGTGTGCGTGGCTCCCCTTTCCGAATGCTAACGGGTCGAGGAGCGCCGCCACCTCGACGACGTTGGCGCCATCGGCCTCGAGGCCTTCGATGACATCGAGGATTCCCTCCTCGAGTGCGAGTCCGTTGACGACCACCAGATCTGCCTGTTGCATCGATGCTGCCTGGGCCGCCGACAGCTGGTAGTCGTGTGGGTCGGCCCCGATCGGGAAGAGAACCTCGACCGCCGCGCTGTCCCCCGTCACGTTCGAGACGACGTCTCCCCAGATGGTCGTCGTTACGACAACCGAGAGCTGTTCGCCATCGGATTGCAGAGTTTCGCCATCCGAGGCCTCGGTCGAATCGGTCTGCTCGGCATCGGCGCCGCACGCCGCAACGACCATGGCCAGCAACGCCAGGAGGGCGAGCAGCTTCTTCATTGGTACTCTCATTTCCTCGCCAATAATAGGAATCAATCTCAGACTTGCTTGCTGACATTACCCGAACGAGAATCAATATCAAAAGGAGCGCTGATGACAACGACGAGCCTCGATCGCCAAGTCGAGCGCCGGCTCGCCGAATCCGATGTCAGGTACACGAAAGGCCGTCGCGTCGTCATTGGCGCCCTCGCTGCGGCTGATGGTCCGCGTTCGGCCGCCGAGTTGAGCCAGGTCATCGGCGAGTCCGTACCCCTGTCCTCGCTGTACCGTTCCCTCGCCGTCCTCGAAGAGGTCGGCGTGCTCGCGCCGCACTACTCATCGCCGGGACTCACCCGATATGAGCTGGCCGAGTGGTTGAGCGGACACCACCACCATCTCGTGTGTGTCGCATGCGGCCGCGTGCAGGATCTCGAGGCCAGCGATGCCATCGAGCGTCGCCTCCGGAGGATCGTGGCCGACGTCGCTTACCAGGCATCGTTCACCGAGTTGAATCACGCCCTCGAGATCGAAGGCCGATGCGCTCGATGCACATGAGTAAAGCCGCAGTTGTAGCAACCGACGTGGTGCTGGGATACAGCGCCCACATTGCCATCGACCGCTCGAGCTTCAACATTCCACGACCCGGCATCACCGCCATCATCGGGCCGAACGGCTCAGGCAAGTCGACGATCCTCAACGCCATCGCCGGCCTCCTCGCCCCCCTGTCGGGCACGATCGAGCTATCGAACGGCCGGACGGGCGCAAACGGCATCTCCTACGTTCTCCAGACCACCAACGTCAACGCCAATCTCCCGGTCACCGTGGAGGAGGTGGTGACGATGGGCCGCTACGCCACCGCCGGCAGATTCTCACGCCTCACCGCCGCGGACCGGGCACACGTGCGAGCAGCCATGGATCGCACGGGCTCAACCGAATACCGTCGCCGACACCTCAACGAGTTGTCCGGCGGCCAACGCCAACGGGCCTTCCTCGCACAAGGCCTCGCCCAAGAACACGGCATTCTCCTACTCGACGAGCCGCTCTCCGGAATCGACCATCCCACCGCCCGCGCCATCGACCAGGTGATCCACAACGAGGTGAGGGACGGGTGCGCAGTTGTCGTCACTACCCACGACTTGACCGAAGCACAGGTCGCTGATCACGTGATTCTGGTCAAGGGCCGCATCGTCGCGTCGGGAGCACCGGACCATGTGATCACACCGGCGAACCTGGCCGAGGCCTATGGCGGAGCGGTGCTCCACCCAGACCAAGGCATTCCCGTCATCGACGATCCAGCTCACGCCGCACACGACCACCGACACAGCTGACGTCGACGGCAAGCCAGGCGAAGCTAATGACGGGGGCCGCGACCAAGGCGTGTTCTGTGCTGAGAGCCTGGATTCTCGTCAGATCTCGGCTAGCGTCTGCGCCGCGGAGTCGGATGTGAGGGGCTGGGAGAAGTATGCCTGCACTCGCGTTCGTACTCGTTGTCGTAGCCCTCACGCTGCCCTTCACGCCATTCGTCGACGACGATCACACCGTCGTCCCCGGCGACACCGTTTCCGCCATCGCCAAGGAATACGGCGTGTCGATGCGTGAGATCGTCACAGCCAACAACCTCGCCAATCCGAACCTCATCTTGGTCGGCGAAGTCCTGAGGATCCCCGGGCAGGATGTCATCCACAAAGTGCGGGCAGGCGAGACACTCTCTCAGATCGCACGGAGATACGGCACCACCGTGGCTGATCTCGCTGCCGCCAACGGCATCGCCAACACCAACCTGATCGTGACCGGCAGCAACCTGAAGGTCACCGGGACGTCGTCCAACAGCGGATCGGGCACGAGCGCTGCGCCCCCACCCCCTCCCGAGTTCGGCCGCGGCCCTGCGACCTATCTCATCGCACGAGGCGACACCCTGGGAAGCATCGCCGCACGATTCGGAAGCACGGTCGATCAACTCCTGAAGCTCAACGGGATGAGCAATCCGAACCAGATCACCGCCGGCACCAACCTGGTGGTGCCGGGGCAGGGCTTCGTCTGTCCTGTGCCCGGTGCGATCTACATCAACGACTGGCATTTCCCGCGACCCGGGGGTCGCCTGCACCTTGGCAACGACCTATTCGCACCCGCGGGGACACCCGTCCTCGCCCCGGTGTCGGGTGAGCTCGAACAGGTCAACGGCACCCTCGGCGGCCTGCAGTTCTGGCTCCAGGGCGATGACGGGCACCGCTACATCGGCACACACCTCCAATCCTTTGGCCTCGACGGACGGGTCCAGGCCGGGGACATCGTCGGCTACGTCGGAAACACCGGCAACGCAAGAACCACGCCCCCGCACCTCCACTTCGAGATCGCCGTCAACGGCATCGAGATCAACCCCTACATCGTGCTCAAAGACCACGGCTGCTGAGATCCCTCAACGGGCAGGCGCCAGCTCCAGCGCGGGTGACAGCGCCCCTTCGGCCAACAACAACCATCTCATCCCCGCACAATCGGCGGGGCAGTCACCATCTGAGGACTAGCGGGCCATCGTTGAGCGGAACGGATCAGGGGGAGTGATCTCATCTCCCGGCAGGACCTTGGCTGCCTCCACAGTCGTCGCTCCCCGTTGAAGCATCCGAGGTCGCATCACGAAGTGGTAGGCCGCCATCCCGCCGATGACCCCCATCGACTTGGCCACCACGCGTCTCATGGTCACTCCTCTCCCGAACCACGGGAACCCGGCTGAACGCCTGCCTCCTTCGCTGCCCGTTCTGATCCGCTGGCTATTCGCGCTCTTCCGACCTCCCCAGGAGTGCGGTCATAGTCCGCCTCCTCTCAGCGCCATCGTCTCTACCCCTACACGAACGCAAAATGATCGCTCCAGGGCCGAAACGACTCCGACGTCGCCCGCATCTACCCAGGGTGAATCCAGGGACAGACCCGATAGGCAACGGACCGGTTCGCAGGGCATCGTTACAGAGAGTCGTGCAACTGGAGACGGCAGATGACCACCCAGACCAACGACAGGTCCCGGTTTTTAGCCCCCGAGCAGGCGGCGCCACCACAGCCCTCGACCGATGCTCGCAACTGGTCGACGCTGAGTCACATCTCCGCGTTCGTCATGTTCTTCGGCATCCCTGCGTTCGTCGGACCGCTCGTGATCTGGCTACTGCGCCGAGACGACCAGTACATCGATCACCATGCCAAGGAAGCGTTGAACTTCAACATCTCGTTCATGATCTACGGAGTGGTGTCGGCGTTTCTGATCATCTTCCTGATCGGGTTGCTGCTCCTGCCCGCCGTTCTCATCACCTGGTTCGTCCTCGTGATCGTGGCCGCAACAAAGGCCGCAGCAGGAGAGCACTATCGATACCCGCTCACGCTGCGCCTCGTGGCCTGAATCCCAGGCACTAGCGCAGCAACCAATGAATCCCGGGTCTTCACCTTCGGAAATCGTGGATCCGACAGCCTGAGCTCGATTCCAGTACGGCGAGTTTGTGCTCCTGGCGACTAGATCAAGGCCTGGATGGTACGCCAGAGGGACTCCGAACCGGCCGCTGGGTGGCACGCCCGATCCCCATGATCCGTAGTCAAAGAGACGTCGTGTCGTGCGGTGTCGATGCGTCCACCCAGTGCCGTCCCGCGGGGGCTTCCCGGGAGGCTTCGTGTCGTCCTGTCCACGTGGTGCCGTCTCGTGGCCTGATCTTGGGCTGCAACGCTCAGTGCGTCTAACAGGGTCGGGGTTTGACGCGGAGGCATGCGCTGGCCGAGTCGGTGCAGCCCTCGATGAACCGATTGTTGGTGTGGTCTTCGAGTTGGGTCGGCTTGATCGACGGACGCTTGCCACGGTGGCCCGGTTCGGGTCGGAGGCCGGCCAACGAACCCACTAGGGCGACTCGTAGGGATCATTGGGGGCGTCCTCGACCGCGGTGACTTCGATTGCGTCTGCTTCGACCACCCATTCGCCTTCGACCTCTTGGTAGGGAATGTCCGGCGGCCTCCACACGACGTCTGCAATCACCCAACTATCAGCCTCAAACGCGGGAGTGCCGTGGAGCGCGACCTGAAGCGGAATGCCATCGGCAGCGCAGCAGCTCACCATGAATCGAGTGAGTAGGAAACCGTCGGGCACTGACCCATCGTTGACGACGAGCCCCTCAAGACGGACGGGAACATCCTCGAGGCTTTGTGCGTCGTCCCAGATGGCTCGGTCGAGGAACTCGAAGACTCGCATCTCCACCGGCCCGGCGTCGGCGTCGATGGGCGCGAAAGTTTCGTTCGACGCCGTCGGACTGAAGGCCTCGACCCTATCGGCTGCGGCAGCGCTGAGCCCGGTTGGCGCCACCGAAATGAACACGACGAACGGCAGGCCGAGCAGCCAGCCGACCTTCGGCGCCACGGAGCTCTTGGCCGACGAGGGCGTGCGAGCGTCCTCCGACAAGCTGCGACGCCACTCGTAGACCCCGAAGATCACCAGCACGATGCCTGCAGCGAGCAGTGGGTAGCGCATGCGCTGCTGCACGAACCAGCCGAAACCACCCGTCCACACCATCCGGACGGTGAAGCCACCGAGCCAAACCAACATCGCCGCTCGGCCGAACCGGTTCACAACAACACCTGTCCGATGATGACGGCACTGAGGATCGCCACCGCCAGGGTGATAGGAGCGAACCGAACGGCAAAGCGGCGGCCGAACACACCGACGTGCATTGCCACGAGTTTCAAGTCGATCACCGGCCCCACAACGAGAAACACGAGTCGAGATGTGAGCGAGAACTGAGGCAGTCCCGCCGCAACGAATGCATCTGCCTCGGAGCAAATCGAGAGGACGACTGCAAGCGCCGCAAACATGAGCACGGAGAGCAGTTCACTGTCGGCGACAGCCGTCAAGACGGATCGAGGCACGACGAGTTGCAGCGTTGCCGCCGCCATGGCCCCGACGACGAGATAGCCGCCCGCGTGAACAAGATCCTTTGCCGCCACATCGACCAGCCGGCTCCAACGGCCGTCAGACCCAGCTTCGTGGTCGCGCAGCGAGTCGAGCAGCGACTCGCCCCTGCGACGAGCCCACCACCACCCGACCACCATGGCAGCGAGCAACGATGCCGTAAATCGCGCAACGACCAGCCGACCGTCGCCAGGAAACGCCACAGCGGTGGCAACAAGCACCACCGGATTGATCGCAGGCGCCGCAAGCAGAAAGGTGAGTGCTGCGGCAGGCGGCGTTCCGGCGCCAACGAGCCTGCCGGCGATCGGCACCGATCCACATTCGCAACCCGGAAGCGCGAGCCCGGCGAGGCCTGCCGACGGAACGGCGAGGGCCGTCCGACGGGGAACGAACCGACGGATCAGGTCCGGCGACACGAATGCGGCGATCAGGCCACTGATGACAACGCCGAAGACCAGGAATGGGAGCGCCTGGATGACCACTGAGACAAAAAGCGTGGACCAAAGCCGGAGCTCCTCGTTCTGGAAGAACCCGACGCGATTTCGCAAGAGCATCGCCGCAATCAAAGGGAGCAGCAGCGCCCACGGCCCAAACCCGCGCCGGGGCCGCCCGTGGGAATGGGCATGGTCATCTGCCGCGGGCTCGGCTACGGGGGCGGAAGACACCTCGGAGCTGTCACCGGATTCGAGCTGGGTGCGTGTCATGCTGTCCATCTGGTGTCAGGCTGTGTGCTCGAACTGGGTTCCAATCCCAGAACCCGCGTCCCGCTGCGGCACCGGCAGCGCACCGCCGTTGCACGAAATGGTCCGCACAAATCGCCTACCAACGACGCTGCACCCAGAAACATCGCCGTGGGCGCAATGGCTACCGTCGCGGCTCGGGACGAGTCGCGAGCACACGCTTGCGCTGCAGCTCCAGTCGCTCACTGTCCCTACCTCTGGTCAGACGATGCCTACCAATACGGCCTGATCCCCCCAGAAGTATGCACCCCACGCACCGTCCGTCATCCCCATTATTGGGGAATCTCGTCAGCCAGCCGCCGATAGGACCAATGCACGATGATCCCGCCCCACCCCAGGCATGGCGAACTTCACATCGAACTCGAGGGGGATCTCATCTCTCGGATGGTCTTGTACGACGGACCCGCTGAGGACGTGTAGCGCCACACTCAGACCTCTCGCGCCGAACCGAGGGTCGCTGTGGCATGGCCGCTCGTGACCTCTGCCCGTCTGCTGTAGAGCATCGCGTGACCCTGGCAGATGCGGACCGAGTAGCACCAGTACCAGGTCCGTGAGCAGGTGCCTCCGGGAACCGATGCTCTTACACGAGTGTCATCGGGAAGCAACTTCTCGGCCCTGATCGTGCTGCCGCAAGACCATGGCGTCGACATGATGGTCATGGCAAGACACGGTCAACACGACGAAGCCAGACGGAATCCACCCGCGGCGAGACCCGGTGCACCGCAGGGGCCCGGGGGGCACGCAGGAACGTCTCTGTCGCGTGCGTGGCCAGCGTTGCATCCTGACGCGCCGGCTCTTCCGCTCAGCCACCCCGGGCCACCCCCAAGCCTACGCCACCCAGCTCGTCACCCATCGAGCCTTCGCACCGCGCCCAAACACGCCTTGACACCTCAAGATTCGTCGAATCCCTGTTACGACGCCCAGCACCTCAGACCCTCAGACCCCGCTCAGACGCGAAGCGCCGGATTGGGTGATCAGCGTGACTTCGGGGAACACGCGCCGGCTGTCGATAGGTGCCTGGGCTTGCCCACAGCGACAGCAGATTGGCAATGCTGATGTCTGACGCGGTGGTGCGGATGGTGTCGGCCTCAGTCGGTTCCGCGCCACCCGCGACTTCGACGCTTCCAAGTAGCTCGAGTTGCATACGCGAAGTGTGAAGCCGTGTGAGCGTCCCGATTCCGCGCCTGGCTGGATCAATCGCTGCCGCTGCCTTGTTCAGGCTTGGCTTGCGTTTGATAACTCTTGGCGTCCGTGCGAGCTGGTACCAGGCGAGGTATCCCAGTGCGTGACCCGTGTTGACAACGACAAACGCTCCCCAACGCTTCTGTATGAACTCCGGTCGCGTTGCGTCCGTGAAGCACGGATTCACACAGTTGCCCCTCGAATCCAACGGATACGCATAGACCTGCCCGCCTTCCATCAGAAGTGGCTGTGGCTTCTTGAGGGTCCTGCGTTGCTTCTCCGGAGGAGGACCCGAGAGAGTGTCTCTGAGTCTCTCCAGGTTCCGCCGCCGCTTCTTCAAGTCAACTGCGCGCTCGTGCCCAGCTCTTCCAACATCACATGGTTGGAGTTGTCGTCGATGATGACCATTGCGCGGGCCTGGGCTTCTGAGGAAATCCCGCGTCGCTGAAGCTGATCGGCAACTACCAACCAGAACGTGGCGTGGTCCTCGTCGTCGGGCACCATCGACACCGGTTCGAGATCGCCCATCAGCTTCACGATCTCGTGACCGTCGACGGGGAGCCGACACACCGCCGACAGCGTCGCCCGCAAGTCGAGGGCGAAGTCGTTGGAATACAGGCCAGGACCCCAGGCACCCATTCCCCACGAGGATACCGATACGAAGGTGCAGCCTATCGAGGGGGGCTGCCAAGCAGACAATGACGCAAGCGCGCCACCCATATCACTCGCCGAGTTGCGCGATCCGACGCACCCTCATCCGCTCTCGAACCGGCAATCCCGGACACATCCATATCTCACTCTCAGTAGCGGCAGGTCAGCTGCCGTGGCATCGCTTGTATTTGAAGCCGGATCCGCACGGGCAGGGATCATTGCGACCGACACTCGGCCTCGCCGGCAGCTCGAGCGGCCTCGTTCGTGCCCGCAGAAGACGCTCTGACGCCCGCAGCGACTGCTCCCGCTCGTCGAGGCGGCGTTCTCGGACGTCGAGGGCCGCGGACCTGGCCACGAGCTGGCGCTGCATCTCGGGACCGAACACCGCCCCGTGATGCTCGCCCTGGTTCACGAGGGTGCCGAGTTCGTGAGCGATCAAGCCGGCGATGCCCGCTCCCATCGTCACGCCGACCGCATCGCAGTACCGTCGCCACGTCGACCACACCGCCTCTGAGAGCGGAACCTTGACCAACTGCATGCCTTGACCGTGATCCAACGCCGAGAGGACCTGGCGGTCGACCTTGGCGAGCGTCCCCCGATCGAGCGTCATCACTTCACCTCCCCGGGTATACCGGTATACCGGCGGCAACTTGTTGCACGTGCGTGTGGTGTTGACAGGGTTCCTGGCGCGAGGCGCGCCTTCTTCGCGGTCGGTACTTGTTCGCGGAGATGGTTTCGGATCGGACGGCCTCTACAGCGGGTCATCGTGCTTCCTTGCCCGGGGTTGGATGTTGCATGGCCGTGAGATTGGCCTTCGCTCCAGATCTCTACCCAGGGTTTCGTGGCCGGCCGCCAATCGAAAGATTCCCTGCCCGGGTTCTCGTTGCAGGAGAAGTCCGGCCCGCTGAGGCCCTCCAAGTTGTCCTCCTTCGCCGTGACCCCTCCGGCAGCCCTCTCGAGTGCCCTCGCGTTCGGTTCCGTCCTGAATCCGTCGAATACCTCGCGACATTGGATGCCGCCACCAAACGCGTGAACCCTTTCGAGAGAGTGTCAGAAACCCTCCAACTCATCGAGAGGCTGGTCGAGAGCCCTTTCACCAGAGTGTCAGAAACCCTCCAACTTCTGATCTGACACTCCGGTGACAGGGTCGCCAGCCACGATTCTCGTGGCAGCCGCCCCGAGTCCTGTCCTCTCAGTCTGCTATTGCTCTTGGGGAGCGGGCATCCGCGAAGTGGAGGGAGACTGATATGGCACACATCCGCAAGAAGGGTCCGAGGCGGTGGCAGGTCC
Organism: Acidimicrobiia bacterium; assembly: GCA_965216945.1. Taxonomy (GTDB): domain Bacteria; phylum Actinomycetota; class Acidimicrobiia; order Spongiisociales; family UBA5794; genus DATHZQ01. The sequence goes on from CBDCGU010000003.1 coordinate 3,917,660, forward strand.
GGTATCGGGATCCGGCGGGCATGGAGCGGGCTCGCAACTTTCGCCGCAGGATCGACGCCGAGCGTTTGCTGGTCACCGTCGAGGCCGACAAGGTGCGAGGATCGTGGACCGACCCCCGCCTGGCGCGCACGACCGTCGAGGAGTGGCTGCCGACGTGGCAGGCGAGCCGCGTCCACCTGCGCAGGTCGACCCGTGCCGGCACCGACTCGTTGCTGCGCAACCACGTCCTCCCCTACTTCGGTCGCCGCCAGCTCGGGTCGGTAACGCCGACCGACGTTCAGGCCTTCGTCGCCCACCTCGAGCAAAAGGGTCTGGCGCCGTCCACGATCCGCCAGGCCTACCTTGTCGTCGGCGGTCTGTTCTCGTCGGCCGTCGACTCAGATCTGATCGCCCGGTCGCCGTGTCGCGGCATCAAGCTCCCACCCAAGACTCGCAGCGAGATGCGCTTCCTCACCGGTGACGAGGTCCTCGAGGTCGCCGACGCTATCGCCGAGCCCTACCGGGCACTGGTGCTCACCGCCGCCTACACGGGCTGCCGGTTCGGAGAGCTTGCCGGAATGCGGGTGCATCGGCTGGATCTCCTCAGACGGACGCTGACGATCGCTGAGGCGCTCTCCGATGTGCAAGGGCAGGTGAGGCTGTCGCCACCGAAGACGGCAGCCGCACGGCGTCAGGTGGCGCTGCCGAGATTCCTCGCCGACGAGCTGGCGACTCACCTCGGCCGCTGGCCAACCGCTGCGGACGGGTACGTGTTCACCGCTCCCGAGGGCGGACCGCTTCGCCGCACCAACTTCCGCCGACGAGACTGGCTTCCGGCCGTGCGTGCCTCGGTCGGCGAGCCGCTTCGGTTTCACGACTTGCGACATACGCATGCCGCCCTGCTGATCGCCCAGGGCGAGCACCCCAAGGTGATCCAACTCCGGCTTGGTCACTCGTCGATCCAGGTGACCCTCGACACGTACGGGCACCTGTTCGAGGGTCTCGACGAGGCCGCCGCCGACCGTCTCGACGCCGCGTTTCCGCGGACTCTCGCGGACTCCTCGCGGACTCTTGACTCTGGCGGCGTCGTCGACATCTCCCGCTGACGCGACGAAACCCCAGCGTGTGCCGGGGTTTCGGGTCGTCGGGCTGGCCGGATTTGAACCGGCGACCTCTTGACCCCCAGTCAAGCGCGCTGCCAAGCTGCGCCACAGCCCGTGGCTGTGGGAGTGTAACGCACGGGTTCACCGGCTCGGCGCGGGGGACGGCTCAGAAGATCCAGTCGACGAACAGGACGACGCCCTGAATCAACCGGTAGGCCAGATAGATGGCAACCATGGCGATCGTGAGGATGAAGCCGAACGGCCAGCGCTCCTCCTCGGCAGCCGCACCCTCACCCGACTCGGCGCTCTCCAATGAACGATCGGCGTCCCGCTCGCTCATACCGGGGGCACTCCATGGCGACGCCCCGAGAAGTGCCGGTCCTTGCGAGCGGCGTACGCCAGCCGTGTGATGAGGTCGTGCCTGAGGTCCTCCGGTTGCACGACGGCGTCGACGACGAGCTCGGAAGCAAGTCGCAGCAGGTCGACGTCCTTCTCGTATTCGTCTCGCCGTTCCGCCACGAAGGCTTCGCGGTCTTGTTCTGGCAGCGACTGGATCTTGTTGAAGTACACGGCATTGACCGCGGCTTCCGGCCCCATCACGGCGATCTCGGCCGTCGGCAACGCCACCGTCGCCTCGGGCCGCAACCCCGGCCCGGAGAACGCATACAGGCCGGCGCCGTAGGCCTTGCGAACGATGATCGAGATCCGGGGCACGGTCGACTCGGCGATCGCCGTGAGCATCTTGGCACCGGAGCGGATGATGCCCTGCCGCTCCACCTGGGTGCCGATCATGAAACCCGGTACGTCGGCGAAGAACAGAAGCGGGATGTTGAAGGCGTCGCACAGCCAGATGAAGCGGGCCGCCTTGTCGGCCGAGTCGACGAAGAGGACGCCACCGAGATGACTGGGCTGGGAGGCCACGATTCCGACCGGTTTGCCGTCGAGCCGGGCGAGCGCCGTGATCACCTCGGGGGCGAACAACTCCTTGATCTGGAGGAGGCTGTCGGCATCGAACACGCGCTCCAAGAACTCGACCATGTCGTAGCCGTGCGATGAGTCTTCCGGCAGTACAGCCCCCGGATCGCCCACCGCAGGCTCCTCGGCGGCGTAATCAGGTGGCAGCACCTTGTAGCTGCCCGCCATGTAGCTGAAGTAGGTCCGTGCCCAATGGATCGCATCCTCGTCGCCGTCCACCAACGCATCTCCGCACCCCGAGACCGAACAGTGCATCCGGGCGCCACCCATCTCCTCGAGCGTCGTCTCCTCGCCGATGACCATCTGCGCCATCCGAGGAGAGCCGAGATACATCGAGGCTCGGCCATCCACCATGATCACGACGTCACAGAACGACGGGATGTACGCCCCGCCCGCGGCGGATGGACCGAAGAGGCAGCAGATCTGCGGCACCCGGCCGGACAGCCGCACCTGGTTGTAGAAGATCTTGCCCGCCCCGCGCCGTCCGGGGAACAGCTCGACCTGGTCGGTGATGCGGGCACCAGCCGAGTCGACCAGGTAGAACACGGGCAGCATCTCGTCGTACGCCGCCTCCAGCGCCCGGATGATCTTCTCGACCGTGCGCTTGCCCCAGCTCCCGGCCTTCACCGTCGGGTCGTTGGCGATGACGATGGCTGGGCGACCGTCGACTCTCCCCCGGCCGGTGACAACCGCATCCGCGGCGAGGCCGTCGGCCATCGCGTTGGCGAGGAGACCATCCTCTTCGAAAGTGCCGGAATCGCACAGCAGGTCGACGCGGTCGCGCACGAAGAGCTTGCCCTGCGTCTTCAGCTTCTCGTGGTATTTCTCCGGGCCGCCCGACAGAGCGGTCTCGGCGGCCTTGCGGAAGCGCTCGTCGAGCGAGCGACCCTCAGCCACGAGCCTCGATGCCTCCGTACATGGGACCAGGGTACCGGCTCGGCTGTCCGGCCCGGCGATCACGCATCGATCTCTCGCCGGTTGTGGCGGCGCCTCGTGTAGATCCGCAGCGGCGTACCGAGGAAGTCATAGACACCTCGGATGCGGTTCTCCAGAAACCGGATGTAGTCGGGCCCGAGGTCGCCACTGCGGACGAACAGGACGATCGTCGGTGGCTCGGTCGCCGCTTGCACCGCATAGATGATGCGGGCACGCTTGCCTCGCCGCATCGGTGGAGGATGGGCCTCCTGCCATTCCCTGACGAGACGGTTGAGCTCGGGCGTCGGGATGCGCTGCCGCCGAGTCTCCAGGACGGCGCGCACGGCCTTCGGCAGCCGGTGCAGCCGGCTCCCCGTCTTTGCGGAAAGGCGCAGTACCGGAGCCCACGAAACGAAAGACAGGCGATCGGCGACACCGTCCTCCGTGCGAAGCCTGCTCTCTTCGTCGACGTCGTCCCATTTGTTCAACAGCACGATGAGGCCCACCCCGGCCTTTGCGATCTCCTCGGCGAGACGCTGCTCTTGATGTGTCACGCCGCGCTGGCCGTCGATCACGAGCAAGGCGACGTCTGCTTGCTCGAGGACTTCCCTGGCGCGCTTCACGGCGTAGAAGTCGACGTTGTCCTTGATCTTGGTGCGACGCTTGATCCCCGCAGTGTCGATCATCTCGAATGGCTCCCCGTCCATCTCGACGACGAGGTTGATGGGGTCGCGGGTGGTACCGGGCACGGCCGAGACCAGCACCCGCTCCTCCCCTGCGAGTTTGTTGAGCAGTGTCGACTTGCCGACGTTCGGCCTGCCGATGATGGCGAGGCTGGCGATCGTGTCCTCGGGATCCCTCCTGCCCTCCTCCGGCAGCGCGGCGACGACGGCATCGAGGAAGTCACCGGTGCCGCGCCCATGCTGAGCGCTCACCGGAAGCGGCTGACCGAGCCCCAGTGCCCACAGGTGGTCCAGGTCTTCCTCCTGCCGCGGGCCGTCGACCTTGTTGGCCACGAAGATGTGCGGGACGCCGCTGCGCTGCAGGAGACGGGCGACGCCCTGGTCGTCGTCGGTGACACTGGAGGTGGCGTCCGCGACGAAGATGACGAGGTCGGCAGCCGAGACGGCCGTCTCGGCCTGGCCGCGAATGCCCGCGGTGAGCTCTTCCTCCGGGTTGAGCTCCCAACCGCCGGTGTCCACGAGGAGAAAGCTCCGACCGTTCCATTCGGCGATGAACTCCCGGCGATCCCGGGTGACCCCCGGCTGCTCGTCCACCACTGCGGCGCGCTTGTGCAAGATCCGATTGACCAGAGTCGATTTGCCGACGTTGGGGCGACCGAGGACGGCGACGACCGGGAGCCGGCTCATGCCGCCAGCCCGGAGAGGAGGCCGCCGGCCGTGGCGGGAACGGCGAGGATCGGTGTCCCCGCTGCGGCAGCGACGTCGCCGAGGTCCACGTCGTCGAGGAAACGATCGCCGGCGAGGGCCACGTCGGGCAGCACGTAGAGGGCTGCGGGCAACTCGTCCGCCGCGACCGCCCGGAGGACATCCGCACCGGTGAGCAGGCCGGCCACGCCGACGTTGCCGCCGAAGAACTCGTTGGCGACCGGCAGCACTCGCAACCGGCGGCCCGCGAGTGCCGCCAGACGTTCGACGATCGGATCGAGCACCTGGGCTCCGTAGGCCCCGGTCAGGAGCACGACAGGCCCACCTTCCGGTGTCTGCGGATCGCCACCGACGTGTCGGGGAGCTCGGTAGCCGAGCGCCGGGGCCGCGGGAATCGACCGCCACTCCCCGGTGATGGCGGGGCCGCCGAGACCGGCGCCACGCTCGATCCGCTCCACCTCGTCGTAGAGCGCCCGCACCATGCCGATTCCGTTCTCGTGCTGGCTGAAGTCCTCGTACTCCCCGCTGGCCGGCACGTCGTACCCGGCGACCAGGTACAGCTCGTCTGCGGCGAAGAACATCCGCCTACCCAAGCGCTGCAGGGCGATTGCTTGCCATTGGTGGAGCACATCGAGATCACGCTGCGCATCCTCGACGTCGTGCACGCGCAGCGAAGGCTCCTTGTTGTATCTCGACACCCCGAGCGGGACAACGCCCACCGAAGCGAGCCGCGGGTAGCGTGCGACGATCTCGGCGCAGGTGCGTGCGAGCACATCTCCGTCGTTGATACCGGGGCACAGAACGATCTGGCCGTGCACCGTGATGTCGTGATCCAGCAAGCCGCGCAACCACCGCAAGCTCGTCGCACCGCGAGGATTGCGCAGCATCGCCGAACGCACCTCCGGATCGGTGGCGTGGATCGACACGTACAGCGGGCCCAGCCGATCCTCGATCACTCGGACGAGGTCGAGCTCGGTGAACCGTGTCAGGGTCGTGAAGTTGCCATACAGGAACGAGAGTCGATAGTCGTCGTCTTTGAGATAGAGCGACTTCCTCAGACCGGGTGGCAACTGGTAGATGAAGCAGAACCCGCAGTGATTGTCACACGTCTGTACCCGGTCGAAGATGGATGCATTGAGGCGAATCCCCAGCGGCTTCCCGGCGTCCTTCGTCACGAGGATCGTGTTGTGCTCACCATTCCTGTCGAGCACAACCTGGGGATCGGGTTCGTCGACGAGCTGCTGGTACTCGATCACATCGCTCGGCGTGATTCCATTGATCGCGACGAGCCGGTCGCCGGGCTCGAGCCCGGCGACCGCGGCAGCACTGCCGGGCACGACTTCGAGGATCGTGGGAAGCGACATCGGAAGTCGGAAGTGTAGAGATGCTGCGCTCCCTTCGAGCCTGCGGCCCGCAGGCCACGACGACTACCCGCCCTCTGCGGCCTACCATTCCCGACATGCCACGAAAGGTGCTCCTGGCCGAGCCGCGCGGCTTCTGCGCCGGCGTCGAGATGGCGATCAAGGCTCTCACCTGGATGGTGCGGATCTTCGAGCCACCGGTCTACTGCTACCACGAGATCGTTCACAACGCCGCCGTCGTTGCCGCCTTCGAGCGGGCCGGCGTGGTGTTCGTCGACGACGTGACCGACGTGCCGTGCGGTGCGCCGATCATGCTGTCCGCCCATGGCAGCGCACCCGAGGTCGTCTCCGCCGCAGAAGCTCGCGCCGCGGTGATGGTCGATGCGGTGTGCCCCCTGGTGACCAAGGTCCACCACGAGGTCAAGCGGATGGCAGGCAAGGGCTTCGAGATCATCTACGTCGGCCATGTCGGCCACGACGAGGCAGTCGGTGCGGTCGCCGAGGCACCTGACGCGGTCAGCCTCGTCGATCCGCGGGAGGGGCTCCGTGACTTCGCCCCGGCCGACCCTGCGAGGGTGGCCCTCCTCGCCCAAACCACCTTGGGCATGTATGAGTGGGAAGGCGTGCTCGATGCGGCCCGGTCCGAGTACCCCGACCTCTGGACGGCCCGCAAGAGTGACCTTTGCTACGCAACCACCAACCGCCAGACCGCGGTGCAGCGGCTCGCCGGCGAGGCGACCCTGATCCTCGTCGTCGGCTCCGAGAACTCTTCCAACACCCAGGCGCTGGTGCGAGTCGCTCGCAACGCCGGTGTCGCCGCTCATCGTGTGGACGGTCCGGGAGGCGTCGACCCGATGTGGCTTGCCGACCACGAGGTCGTCGGGGTCACCGCAGGCGCCTCCGCCCCCGACCAGCGCGTGCAAGCGATCATCGACGTCGTCGCCCCCGCCGAGGGCGTCGAGCTCCTGCGCGTGACTCAGGAGGACGAATACTTCCCGCTCCCTCCGTCGCTGCGCCGCTTTGTCGTCAGCCTCCAGGCTCTGGTGGAGGGCGCCTATGCGTGCCGCACTCCGGGACGTCCGGGGCCGATCGAGCACGATCGGGATTGGGGTGCGACCGAGGCGTTGGAGCTGCTCGAAGTCTGACCACGCAGGATCAGCGCGTCGGGTGTCGCTGCTCCCGCTCGAAAGCGTCGACCAGGGCGAGGACCGCATCCGTGACGGCTTGGACATCGAGCTCGGACGTGTCGAGTTCGATGGCGTCGCTCGCCGGTTGAAGTGGCGACGTCTCACGGGTCGAGTCGTGGTGATCGCGCCTGCGCATGTCGGCGGCGACGTCGGCGATGTCGTTGCCCCGTGCTTCCCGGTCTCCCGCACGGCGAGCGGCCCGCACGGCCGGAGATGCGGTCAGGAACACCTTCACAGGGGCTTCTGGGAACACCACGGAGCCGATATCGCGGCCCTCGACGACCGCCCGCCCTCCGTGCTGCTTCACCCAAGCACGCTGCAGCTCGACGCAGATGCGCCGCACCTCGGCAATGGCCGCCACGGTGCTGACGGCGGTGGTCACCTCCGGACTGCGCACCTCCGCTGCCACCGATGCTCCGTCGAGCATGACCGATCCGTCGACGTAGTCGATGGTGGCCGCCTCCACCGCCGCAATCACAGCCGGCTCGTCCGCCGGGTCGATCCCGGCCCGCAGCGCGGCCAACGTCGCAGCCCGATACATGGCACCGGTATCGAGGTAGGGCATGCCGAGCTCGGAGGCGACATGCCGCGTCACGGTGCTCTTGCCGACCCCGCTCGGTCCATCGATGGTCACGACCACAGTCGCATCACCTGCTCGTAGAATCCGGGCCACGAGACGGCAGCAGCCTCGGCCCCCTCGATCGCCACCTCGCCGTCGACTCCGGCGGCCGCCACCGCTGCAGCCATGGCGATGCGGTGATCGCCGTGACTATCGACCACGCCAGCGTCGAGGAAACCCGTGCCGATCACGACGAACCCATCGTCGAGGGGTTCGGCACCACCCCCGAGGTCGCGGATCATCGCCACGGTCGAGGCGATGCGATCGCTCTCCTTGGCCCGCAGCTCACCCGCACCGGTCACCCGGGTCACGCCTTCCCCGAGGGCCCCGAGCACACCGACGAGCGGGAGCTCGTCGAGCGCAGCGACGGTGAGCTCCCCGCTCACCTCGGCGCTGAAGAGACCGCGGCCGCGAACGGTGACGGTACCGATCGGGTCGCCGAGGATCGTGCCGGTTACCTCCGCCTCGATCTCCGCCCCGAACGTCTCGAGCACTTGGAGAAACCCGATGCGGCCGGGGTTGAGGGAAACCTCCGGGGTCGTGACCTCGGAGCCCAGGCGACTGGCGGCGAGGGCCCAGAGATAGGCGGCCGATGACGGGTCACCGGGGATCTCATACCGCCACGCAGGAACGGGGCCCGGTGTGACGGCAAACGCACCGTCCGGGAGACGCTCGCCCAGCCCCCAGGCCGCCAGCCAGCGCTCGGTGTGGTCGCGGTAGCCGCCGGGTCCACGAATCGTCGATCGTTCGGTGCCCTGCACCGCCGCCAGTTGGAACGCCGAGCGAACCTGTGCCGAGGCCACCGGTATCTCCACGTCGGCCGGTCGTGGTGGACTGGCACTACCCACCGTCACCGGCGCTGTACCCTCGGTGCTCATCGCCACCGTTGCGCCGAGCGCCTCGAGGGGCTCCTTGAGTCGGAGCATGGGCCGGCGCATGAGCGACTCGTCGCCGCGCAGCGTCGATCGAAACGGCCGCATCGCCAGCGCACCCGCCATGAGCCGGAGTGTCGTGCCCGAGTTCCCGCAATCGAGGGCGCCGGACGGCGGCTCCCAACCCTCGTAGCCGGGCGAGCGGATCTCGATCCCGTCATGTGCGACGCCGACCTCGCTGACGATGCGGCGCGTTGCGGCCACGTCGGCGCCAGGTCCGCCGCCCACGACTTGGCTCGTGCCCCTCGCCATCGCCGCGAGGATCAGGGCACGATGCGACAGTGACTTGTCTCCGGGCACGCGAACGGTGGCGGCGAACGTCGAACCGGGAAGTGCGATGGAACGAATCGACATCAGGTTTCTCTCCGCAAAGCCTCATCATCCCATGAGTCGTTTGCCGCCGAATACAACCTGCGCACCTCGTCGAGGCTGAGGTCACGGTGCTCCCCGGGCTTCAACCGAGTGTCTCGCAAGGGACCGATCGCCGTGCGCACCAGGCTGCGCACCGGGTGGCCGATCGCATCACACATGCGCCGCACCTCTCGATTGCGGCCCTCGGCCATCACGACCTCCAGGAGGCTGCGATCGGAACGGCGGTCGACCACCTCGGCGCGCACCGCAGCCGCCGGGCCGTCGTCCAACTCGACCCCGGCCGCAAGCCGGCGTACCGCCGCATCCGTCACCCGGCCGGACACGAGCACGGAATACGTCTTGGTCACACCGAAGCGAGGGTGGGTGAGCACCTGCGTGAGGTCTCCGTCGTTGGTCAGCAGCAGCAACCCCTCGCTGTCCATGTCGAGCCGGCCGACCGGGTACAGCCGCACATCCCTGCCGACGAGATCGACCACGGTAGGTCGCCCGTGGGTGTCGGCTGCAGTCGCCACGACGCCCGCCGGCTTGTACACGAGCACGTACCGCAGATCGGGACGCACCGGGAGGCGCACGCCATCGACCTCGATGCGGGCCGTCTCGGGATCCACTTTCTGACCGATGGTGGCGCGAACCCCGTCCACCCGCACCCTGCCGGCGGAAACCAGCTGTTCGGCGCGGCGTCGCGAGGCGTACCCGGAGTTGGCGATGACCTTGTGGATCCGCGCCGTCATCCCTCGGGCCGGAACGGCCGCTCCAACGTCTCGACGACGGCTGCAGGGGGAACGTGGTCGGCGAGCGGCGGCAAGTCGTCCAAGCCGTCGACCCCCAGCTTCTCGAGGAACATGTCCGTCGTTCCATAGAGGACGGCCTGGCCGGGGCCCTCGGCGCGTCCCACCGCCAAGACCAAGCCTCGCCGCTCCAACGTACGCAACGCACGCTCAGAGTCCACACCGCGGATCTCTGCGATCTGGCCCCGTGACACGGGTTGGCGGTAGGCGACGACGGCCAGCGTCTCCAGGGCGGCCGACGAGAGACGTGTCGCCTTCTCGGTGGCGGCGAACCTCTCGAGATACGCATGGGCATCGGGATGGGAATACATCCTCCACCCGCCGGCCACTCGGCGGAGGACGACCCCACGCTCCCCGGCCGCCAGATCTGCCGCCAGCGCCTCCAGCTCGTCGTCGATGATCGCCTTCGGCAGCTCGAGCAGCTCGGCCAGCTCCCCGGTCTGCAGCGGGTCCTCTGCCACGAAGAGGATGGCCTCGAGGATCGCGTTCGTGTTCATCAGCTCCACTCCGTCTCGATGTGCCCGACGGCACTCTGCGCATCCGGGTCACTCTTCACGGTGATGACGGCGCCCGCATGCTCCTGGTCGACCTCGACGATGCCCCATCGCGCCAGCTCGAGTAGGGCGAGGAAGTATGCGATCACCTGCATGGGATGGGTGCAATGTGCCACCAGACCGTCGAACTCGGCAACCGCCTCACCGCTCAGCCTCCGCCGCAGGTCGCTGATCGCATCGTCGACCGAGGGAAGATCGAAGTCGAGGTGGTCGAGCTCCAACTCCTCGAGCGGCCGGTTGATGGCGCGGGCGGCGAGAACGGCCAGCTCCGCCGGACCCACACCCAGCCTTAGCTCCGGCGGTGCCGGCGTGATGTCGGAGTCGAGACCGGCAAGTCGGGGCACGTAGCGAGCGTTGCCCTCCATCCGGTGGGCGAGTACCGCGGCCACGTCCTTGAACGTGAGACATGCCAGAAGCCGCGCCAGGAGCCGGTCGCGCTCTTCGGCCAGAGCCAGCTCCTCGTCGAGATCGACGCCGGCCTCCCCTGGAAGCAAATGACGCGCCTTCAGCTGGATCAGCGTGGCGGCGATGAGCAGGAACTCCGACGTGACCTCGAGATCGAGGTCACGCATCGCATCGAGATGCTCGAGATACTCGGTCACGAGACGGCTCAGGCTCAGCTCCGTGATGTCGACCTGATGTGACGTGATGAGCTGCAGCAGGAGATCGAGGGGGCCCTCGAACACCCGCGTCTTGACCTCGTAGCTCATCGGAATTCCTCGTCGTCGCTGTGTCGCCCCATGGTATGACGCCCGCGCCGGATCGTGACGGCTTTGCCGTATGCGACGACCGGCGTCAGACTCCGTCGGCCTCCAGCAGGATGCGCCACGCAGTAGGATTGCTCGACCGCGGATCCGGATCGGGATGACGGCGAGCAAAGTCGACGACGAGGGGTTCCGCCCCGAGGGATTCCAGTGCCTCTGCGCCGATCTCACCATGGGCGCGATACAGCCCCATACCGTGCGGTAGACGGATGCCGAGGACGTCGAGCAGTGTCGCCACGCTGCGGGCGATAGGACCCAGGGACGATGCCGCCTTGCCGACGTCGTGCAGCAAGGCGGCACGCAATACGCTGCGATCCTCGGTGTACACGGCGGCGCGGCGCATCGTCGTGTGGGCGTGCCGCTGGTCTGCAGGACTCTGCCGCCAGAACAGGGCGCCTTCGGAAGCTGACAGCCGGCGTGCCACGTCGCGCTGTTCCGCCGGGGACAGAGGGCGAGCCATCACGGTTCCGAAGAACCGGCGCACCAGGTGGGGCAGGTCGAACCGGCTCAGCGCTTGGATTTGCAGTCGACGCAGTAGCGGGACGTCGGACGAAACTCCATCCGAGCCGCACCGATCTCCTTGCCGCAAGACTCACAGCTTCCGTACGAGCCGTCGGCGGTCCGCGCCAGAGCATGATCGACGTCAGCCACCATGCCGGAGAGATTCTCCACGATGCCCAGCAACTCTGAACGCTCGGCGGTTGCGGCAGCGGCGTCGGCGAAGCCGTCACCGAAGTCCACCTCGCCTGTCAGCTCACCCTTCTCGGTTGCCCCGAGCTCGGCGAGCTGCTTGACCAGCTTCTCCCGTTCGTCTCTCAGGACGGCAACGGCTGCGTCGATGTCCACCTAGAACCACTCCTCGAAAATCGAGGGTCCGTCATCTACTCCGGGGATGGGAGGTGACGAACACCTCATACAGATGCTGCGGCGATACCCGCGTGTAAATCTGTGTCGTAGAGATATTAGCGTGGCCCAGGATCTCCTGAACGGTTCTCAGGTCGGCCCCTCCCTCCACCATGTGCGTCGCCGCCGAGTGCCGGAGGACGTGCGGTGAGATCGATCGCTCACCCAGTCCGGCGGCCGCCGCAGTGCGCTGCACGACGAGGTGCACACCCTGCCGGCTCAAACCGCCACCCCTGGCGTTGAGGAACACCCAGCCCGGATCGTCCCGTCCACCCTTGAGCTCGAGCCGCACCGGGAGGTACGCCTCGATGGCCTCCACCGCATGACGGCCCAGCGGCACGACTCGCTGTTTGCTGCCTTTCCCGCTGACCAGGGCTGTCCGCGACGCCAGGTCGAGGTCGACCAGCTCGAGCCCGACGGTCTCCGTGACCCTGGCTCCGCTGGCATACATGAACTCCAGCAGCGCACGATCTCGCAACCCGATGGGCGTTGACAGATCTGGAGCCGCCAGGAGGCGCTCCATCTCCCCGATCGTCAGGGCCTTCGGAAGCGAGCCCGGCAGCTTCGGTGGGTCGATCCTGCCCGTGGGGTCGTGATCGGCTGCACCCTCGACGACGAGGAACCGGTGGAAGCCGCGCACCGCCGCCAGCTTGCGAGCCGTCGTTGTCGCCGCCACCTCGGCCGCGGCCAGATCCGCCAAGAAGCCTCGCACGTCGTCTGAGCTGGCTCTTGCCGGGTCGGTGCATCCCTCGGCGGCGAGATGGGCGGCGTATTGGAGAAGGTCCCTGCGGTACGCCTCGATCGTGTTTCGGGCCAGGCCCCGTTCGGAACCGAGTGCAGCGAGGTATTCCTCGACCGCCATCGACGTGTCCATCAGCGCCGCTGCAGCATCGCCTGCAGACCAACGATCGTCTTGGCATCCTCGAACCGGTCATCCCCGAGCATCGCCGGAAGGTCGGCGACGGGGATGTGCACGACCTCCGCATTCTCCTCCTCGGGGCCGTGCGGCGAGTGCTCGACGGGTTCGCACTCGGTGGCGAGATAGACCGTCATGCGCTCGTCGGTGAATCCGGGGCCGGTCCAGAACGTGGCGATCGGCTCGAGCAGGCCGGCGCGATAGCCGATCTCCTCCTCGAGCTCACGGTGAGCAGCAAGCGCAGGGTCCTCACCGGCGATGTCCAGCTTGCCGGCGGGCAACTCGAGAACGTAGGCATCGACCGGTGCCCGGTACTGGCGGATCAACACAACGGAGTCGCCGACCACCGGAACCATGGCGACGGCGCCGGGATGGCGCACGACCTCACGCAGCACCGTGCTGCCGTCGGGCGCCCGCACCTCCAGCCGCTCGAGACGCAGGAATCCCGTCTCGACCACCTCATGGGTTGCAATGACGGCGAAAGAGGCGTCGCTCACGGCGTGGCGGGGACGTCCACGTCCGCCACGATGCGAGCCCGGCTGGATCTGTTCCGGGAGTACGTCTTGGCCGCCTCGACGAACCCGGCGAACAGCGGGTGTGGCAGATCGGGCCTCGACTTGAATTCCGGGTGGAACTGGCTGGCGATGAAGAACGGGTGATCGGGGATCTCGATCACCTCCACGAGTCGCTCGTCGGGCGAGATGCCGCTGAGGCGCATCCCGGCGGCCTCCAGCTCACTCCGGTACCGGTTGTTGACCTCCCAGCGATGGCGGTGTCGCTCGTAGATCAGCGGCTCGCCGTAGAGCTTCGCCGCCAGGGAGCCGGGCTCGAGCTTGGCCGGATACACCCCGAGCCGCATCGTGCCGCCCATGTCCTCGACCTCCACCTGGTCGGCCATGAGGTCGATGACGGGATGCTCGGTCGTCGGATCGAACTCGGTGCTGTTGGCCGAGCCATGGCCGAGCACCGAACGGGAGAACTCGATGACGGCGCTCTGCAGACCCAGACACAGGCCGAGGAAGGGAACCTGCTCTTCCCGGGCATGGCGGATCGCCGAGATCTTCCCCTCGACGCCGCGGTAACCGAATCCGCCCGGAACCACGATTCCGTCGAGGCCTTCGAGGTGAGAAGAGGCAAGAAGGCCGTCCACCTCTTCAGCCGGGATCCAGCGAAGATCCAACTGCACGTCGTGTGCGGCCGCCCCGTGACGCAGCGACTCGACAACCGACAGGTAGGCATCGGGAAGGTCGACGTATTTGCCGACGAGGCCGATCGTCAAGGTCTCGGTGGCCCGGTCCATGCGGTCGACCATGGCCCGCCAGGGCCCGAGGTCCGGCTCCTCCGTCTCCAGATGGAGTTCGCGGCACACGACCTCGTCGAGACCGGCGTCGTACAGGTTGATCGGTACCGCATAGATGTTGTGCGCATCTTCGGCGCTGACAACGGCATCGTCCTCGACGTCACAGAACAGGCTGATCTTGCGGCGGGCGCTGTCGTCGAGAGGGCGGTCCGAGCGCACGACGATCACCTCGGGATGGATGCCATGCGACCGCAGCTCGGCGACCGAATGCTGCGTCGGCTTCGTCTTCAGCTCCTCGCTCGTCGACAGGTAGGGGACGAGCGTCACGTGCACGTAGCAGGTGTTGTTGGCGCCGACGTCCTTGCGCAACTGGCGGATCGCCTCCAGGAACGGCAGGCTCTCGATGTCACCGACCGTGCCCCCCACCTCGGTGATCACCACATCGACGGCATCGTCGTCGCCGAGTTTGCGCACGCGCGACTTGATCTCGTTGGTGATGTGGGGGATGACCTGCACGGTCGCCCCGAGGTAATCGCCGCGCCGCTCTTTGCGTATCACCGACTGGTAGATCGATCCCGTCGTGACGTTGGAGTCGCGACGCAGGCTCTGGCCGATGTAGCGCTCGTAGTGGCCCAGATCCAGATCGGTCTCACCGCCATCGTCCGTGACGAACACCTCGCCGTGCTCGAACGGATTCATCGTGCCCGGATCTACGTTGATGTACGGATCGAGCTTCTGGGCCACCACCCGAAGCCCGCGAGCTTTCAGCAGTCGGCCCAGTGATGCTGCTGTGATTCCCTTACCCAGGCTGGAAGTCACCCCGCCTGTGACGAATACATACTTCGTCAACGCATCACCCTGCTCGGAAGGCCGCAGCATAACACCGCGCTCTGCCACGCTCGTTCTTTCCAAACCGGCGGTCGCCGTCTCACCCCGCTGTCTGCCGCGCTGTCGTGAGCAGCTCGGCGGCATGCTGGCGGCCCCGTTCGCTGTGCGGCATCCCGGCGAGCATCCTCGTGAGCTCCTCGATGCGAGCGTCGCCGTCGACGGCCTCGACCACCGCCTGCCGCCCATCGCGACGCACCACGTAGTGGGTCTGTGCATGGGCGGCCACCTGGGGTAGATGGGTGACGCACAGCACCTGACGGCGCCCCGCCAGGCGGGCCAGCTTGCGACCGAGCGCCAGCGCCACAGAGCCACCGACGCCGGCATCGATCTCGTCGAAGGCCACGACGGCGGCGTCGTCTGCCCCTGTGGCGAGCCGCAGTGCCAGCACGAGCCGGCTCAGCTCACCGCCGGATGCGATCCGACCCACTGGACCGGCTTCGAGCTGCTCGTCGGAAGCGAACATCAAGTCGATCCGGTCGGCGCCGCCCGGTCCGGCCGCGGCGCTCCGGAACGTGAACGCCAGTGAGGGCCGAGCCAGGCCGAGCTCGACGAGATGGTCACGGGCCTCCTCTGCGATGCGGTCTGCCGTTCGGCGGCGGGCTGCCGTCAGCTCGACGCCGGCACCGGCCACCCGCCGCTCCGCAGCTGCGACTTGGGTGGCGAGCCCATCGGCCTCGTCGAGCAACGCCGTGAGCTCGGCGGCCCGTCGCTCCGCCGCATCCTGGTACGTCAGCACCTCCGCCAGCGACGCTCCATATTTCCGCCGCAGCTCGCCGAGCAGGGCAAGACGTTCCTCCACCTCGTCGAGCTCGCCGGGTGCCACTGAGATCTCCGCGGCGGCCCCGCTCACGGCGGCCCGCAGCTCAGCAACCAGCGAGGCGACGTCGGCGGCCTGCGTCTCGAGGTTCTCCAGAGTGGGGTCCAGCCCGCCGGCTCGCGTCAACGCCAGGACGGCGCGGTCCATGAACGTCTCGATTCCCGACTCCCCCAGCTCCGTCGCCGCCTGATCGAGCGCTTCCACGATGCCCTGCGCATTCCGCAGCCTCCCCGCTTGCAGGTTCAGCCGCTCCTCGTCACCGGCGGCGAATCCCGCCGCGGCGATCTCACCGGCCTGGAACCGCACGGTCTCGAGCTCTCGCTCCAGCGCCCGGCGATCGCCGCCCCCAGCGGCTTGGCGTTCACGAAGCGACGTGAGCTCCAGCCAGGCATCCCTGTACGCCGCCAGGGCGAGGCGGCCCGAAATGTCCAGCTCGGCGTCGAGCAGCTCCTTGATGTGACCAGCGTTGGTCAGGCGCAGATGATCGTGCTGGGCGACCAGCTCGACGGCCCCGGCCGTCTTCCCCTCGAGCTCGCGCAAAGGCGTCATGAGGCCGTCCAGGTAGGCCTTCGATCGCCCTGTGCGGCTGATACGGCGAGCCACGAGCACTTCCTCTCCGTCGAGGTCGAAGCGCGCCTGCACGGTCGCCTCGTCACCCGCGGGCCCGACGAGGTCCTTCCGGGCCGACGCCCCCATCAGCAGCCGCAACGCACCGAGCAGCATGGTCTTTCCCGCCCCTGTCTCGCCGGTGACGACCACGAGACCCGGGCCGGGCTCCAGATGGGCTTCCTCGATCAATCCGAGGTTGGTGACGATCAGCTCTTCAAGCATGGTCGAGACCGAACTGCTTGCGCACCCCTTGGGGGAACGGGTGCGTGCCGAGAGACACGAAACGGACCGGCGTCCTCCCGCGGCGTACGATCAGCTCCTCGCCTTCGTCGAGCACGCAGGCTTCCCGACCGTCCAAGTTGACGCGCACGGCCCGGTCGCTGGCAACCCGGAACCGTACGACCGTATCAGGAGCAAGCACGATCGAGCGGCTGAGGAGGCTGTGGGGCGCCACCGGCGACAGCACGAGCGCTTCGAGCTCCGGGGCGAGAACCGGCCCACCCACCGACAGCGAGTATGCGGTGGAACCGAGGGGAGTTGCGACGATGATGCCATCGGCCCGGTATGTCGTGAAATACTCGTCGTCGATGATCACTGCGATACGGACGACACGCTGACTCAGCACCTTCTCGAGTACGACATCGTTGATGCCGTGCCAGATCCGTCCATCGGCCGTGGCGGCCTGGACCGTCATCCGGCCGCGTTCCGGCAGTGGGCGGGAGGAGAGCGTCTCCAGCAGCAAGTCGATCTCATCCGGCTCGAACTCTGTGAGGTACCCGACAGTGCCGAGGTTGATGCCGACCACCGGCATGTCTCCGGCATGTGCGACCTGCGCGGCCTCCAGCAGCGTCCCGTCGCCGCCGATGCCCACCACCACGTCTACGTCGACATTGCGACCCAAGCCGACGGTCGTCGTCGTGAAGCCGCGCTTCTCAGCCGCCTCCGTCAGCTCGGCGGCTACATCCGGGGCGGCTGCATGAGAGCTCGTCACGATGCCGAGGCGAAGGGTGATCTCAGTCATGGGGGCCATCATCGTCGCCTGGCGTGACATAACCGAGATCCGAGGTCATGCCGGCGCGGGTGAGCCACGCAAAGTACTCGGCGTTGCCCGAGGTGCCGCGAACCGGCGAGGGAGCGAAACCCCGCAGCGTCAACCCGGTCGCCGTCAGGTGGCCGAGAACTGCTGCGACCGCATCACTGCGAGCGGACGGGTCGGTGACCACCCCGGTGCGGCTCCGACCGCCGGGCCCCACCTCGAACTGCGGCTTGACGAGGACCAGCCAGTCGGCCCGCTCCGGCCGGCCGAGGGTGGAGATGGTCGCCGCAACGACACCAAGCGAGACAAAGGACACGTCGACCACGATGACGTCGAAGACACCCGCGTTCACCGGAGCAACGGTTCGGATGTCCCGCCGCTCCCACGATGTCACTCGGGGATCGTCCCGCAGCTTGTCGTGGAGCTGGCCGGTGCCGACGTCGATGGCCAGAACGCTGGCTGCTCCCCGCTGCAGCAGGCAGTCGGTGAACCCGCCCGTCGACGCCCCGACGTCGAGCGCCCGGACGCCGGTGACGTCGATCCCAAAACGGTCGAGGGCGCCGGCGAGCTTCTCCCCGCCCCGGCCCACGAACCGGGTGGCCGCTCCGGCAACTTCGATCTCGGTCGATTCCGCAACCAGCGATGCGGGTCGCGGCTTGTCGATGCCGGACACCGAGACGCGCCCGTCGAGGATGGCGCGTCGCGCCGCGGTGCGAGAAGCGACCAACCGCCGCTCGACCAGCGCGACGTCCAGCCGGGTCGTCAGTTGTGCCCCGCGCCGGCGTTCTCCGGGTCATCCAGCTCGGCCGACAGCTTCGCCGCCAGCTGCTCGGCGACGTCGGGGGCGGCCGCCGGGTCGACACCGGTCAGAGTCTCGAGTAGGCGGTGGACCGGATCGACCATCCCAGATCCGGTGTCGTGCGTAGTATCCATGGACGCCATTATTGCCCCTGACAGGCCAAGGACCGAGCCTTGTTCCCGATTCGCGACATCAACCCGGCCCGGGCAACGCCGTTCATCACGATCGCCATCATCGCGGCCAATCTCCTCGTATTCCTGCTGTGGCAGCCGTCCGCGGACGACCCGGAGGTCCAGGTTTTCGCCTACGAGAACGCCGCCATCGCGTGTGAGATCACCACTGGTCACCCGCTGTCCATCGAGGAGATCAACAGCCAGGTGTGCCGGGACGGCGCTCAACCTGCAGTCTTCCCCGACAAGAACGTCTTCCTGGCCGGGCTGGTCTCGATGTTCGTGCACGCCGGCGTGTTTCACATCCTGGGAAACATGTGGTTCTTGTGGATCTTCGGCAACAACGTCGAGGAGCGTACGGCGCGATCCCCTACCTGCTGTTCTACTTGGCAACGGGAGTGATCGCCACGGCGGCGTTCGTCGCCGGCAACCCCGACTCGACGATCCCGCTCGTGGGAGCGTCCGGGGCCATCGCCGGCGTCCTCGGCGCCTACCTGGTGTTGTTCCCCAAGCATCGTGTGCTCAGCTGGTTCATGTTCCTGTTCGTACCGGTACCCGCCATCATCTTCCTCGGCATCTGGCTGCTGAGTCAGTTTGGCCTTCAGAGCGACGGGGTGGCCTGGGAAGCCCACGCCGGCGGCTTCATCGCCGGCATGCTCATCACGCTTCCGCTCCGGCCGCGGCTGCTGCGCCGCGTCACCGAGATCCACCAGCCGTCACGGTCCACGCTCATTCGCTAGCGAACGATTGCTTGCCGCACGCCACGAGGTCTGCATCACCCGGACAGGATCGCTGCGCCCGGCAGGTCGGCGATCGATCGCAACACAACATCTGCGCCCGCATGCATGGCTTGGTTCTCGTCGGTGACGCCCGTGAGCACCAGCACGGTTTGCCAGCCGTGACGGCGCCCGAACTCGACGTCCGTCTCGACACGGTCGCCGACCATGACGACCCGCCTCCCGCCCACCAACTCTCCTACGAGTGCCGCCATGGGGTCATGTGGTTTGCCACACGGTTCGGCAACCTCGCCGGTGGCTCGCTCGACTGCCGCCACGAACGTGCCGGCACCGGGAACCTGGCCGCGCGGGCTCGGAAATGTCGCATCGGTGTTGGTCGCGATCAGCCGAGCACCGTTGCGGACGGCGATGGTGGCGACGGCGAGTTTCTCGTACGTGACGCCACGGTCCAACCCGACGATGACCGCGTCCACCGCCCGCCCGGCGGCGGCGACCTCGATCCCCGCCTCACGCAGGGTCGCATCGAGTCCCGGTTCGCCGACGGTGAACACGTTCTGCACCGTACCGGCGAGGTGATGAGCGGCTGCCATGGCCGAAGTGATCACCTGCTGCGGCTGCGCCGGGTACCCGGTGCCTGCTGCGATGCGGGAGGCCACATCGGCGGCGGTCTTGGTCGAGTTGTTGGTGGCGAACACGAGCTGATGTCCGTCTGCGGCGAGGGCTTGCAGCGCGACACCGGCGCCCGGCAGCATCTCTGACCCGTTGAATACGACTCCATCGAGGTCGCAAACGATCGCCACCGAATTGCCCATCACCTTCCCAACCACTACAACAGCAGTGCGGCAACGTAGCAGCGAGGGGCCTCGAGGTGAGTCAGACGGTCTTGGTACGGGTGACCGGCATCGACAAGCCCGGTATCACCGCGGGGATCCTGCACATCCTGGCGGACGCCGGGGCAGAGGTGCACGACATGGAGCAGGTGGTGGTGCGCGACCGGCTCAACCTCGGGCTGCTCGTCGACATCGATGACGCTCACCCGCCACTCAAGGACCTGCTGTTCTTCGGATGGGAACGGGACATCCACATCGATTTCGAGATCGTTCCGCCGCCGGAAGACACCCCGATGCCCGCCCGGTTCGCCGTGACCGTCATCGGCAGCGAACTGAGGCCGGTGACTTTGGCGGGCGTCGCCGACGCCATCGTCGCCGGCGGCGGCAACATCGATCGCATCGCACGTCTCTCGAAGTACCCGGTCCTGAGCTATGAGCTGCTGGTCGTCGGCGGTGTCATGCGCGACCTGCAGCGCGAGTTGCTGATTGCCTCGAGCAAGCATCGCGTCGACATCGCGATCCAGCCGGAGGGACTTGCCCGCCGCGCCAAACGGCTGGTCATCATCGACATGGACTCGACCCTGATCCGCGACGAGGTGATCGACATGCTGGCGTCCGAGGCCGGGGTTGCCGACGAGGTGGCCGCGCTGACAGCCGCCGCCATGCACGGGGACGAGGACTTCGAACGCGCATTGCGCTCCCGGGTTGCGATGCTTGCGGGTCTGCCGGCACATCGCCTGGAGCGGGTGGCGAAGGAGATGACCCTCACTCCCGGGGCGCGCACGTTTGCGCGCACGCTCCAGCGGCTGGGCTTTCGCACCGCCGTCGTCAGCGGGGGATTCGGGGTCTTTGCCGAACGAGTTCGCCGGGTGCTGGATCTCGACTACGCCTATGCCAACGAGTTGGAGATCGTGGACGGGGCACTCACCGGCCGCCTGGAGGGCACGATCATCGACGGCGCCGCCAAGGCGGACATCCTCAGGTCGATCGCAGACAAGGAGCGCATCCCGCTCGAGCAGACGGTGGCTGTGGGAGACGGGAGCAACGACCTGGAGATGTTGTCGACGGCCGGGCTGGGGATCGCCTTCAACGCCAAACCGATCGTCGATGCCGTGGCCGACACCACACTCAAGGTGCCCTACCTCGATGCGATCCTGTTCGTTCTCGGCATCCGCCGCGAGGACATCGAAGAGGCCGATCGGGCGGAGGGACTCGACGGCTGAGCTCTCCAGCACCCGCAGGTTGTTGGATGAAGCGGCTACCGCGTCCGGGCTCCGAAGCGCTCGATGGTCTCGGCGAGCATGGCCGTCGTGCGCTCGATGCTGCCCAGGCTCACCCGCTCATCGTGGCCATGGAACAGCCGCATCATGTCACCGAAGCGCATGGCATCGTCGAACAGTCCGACGCCATACGCAGTGACGCCGACACGCCGGAAGAAGCGGGCGTCTGTGGTGAAAGGGATCAACATCGGGAGCAGCTCCCGGGAGCCGGTGAGAGACTCGGCGGCATCCGCGATGGCTTCCCAGAGCGGCCCGGCGCCGATCGACGTCGACGGGTCGAAGCTGGTGTCGGGCACGACGTCGATCTCGTCCAGCAGCGCCGGCCCCAGCACCTTCCGCAGATGGTCGTCTGCCGTGGTCTGGTCCTGGCCAGGCACTACTCGCATGTCGAGCCGCGCCTCACCGCCATCCGGGATGACGTTCTGCTTCTTGCCGGAGTGCAGGGTGGTGGGCGCAACCGTCACGTGGGTGCAGGCATGGGCCCAGCGCGCCAGATCGGGATCGCTCTCGTTGAGCTCCTCGATGGCACCGTCGACCTGGTCGGGGTCGCTGAGCCGCTCGACCAAGCCGACCGGCAGCCCGGCGCCGGCTATGAAGGTCCTCCACTCGTCGGAGATCACAACGGGAGATGGAGACGCCGCCAGCTTGCTCACGGCCTCGGCGAGCGGCACGAGGGCGTTGTGCGTGCCGAAAGGCTGGCTGCCGTGTCCCGGGGTGCCGGTGGTACGCAGCACACGCCACGCCGGTCCCTTCTCGGCAACCGTGACCGGCAGGCCGCCCTGGGCGTGCAGCGGCGGCGTCGCCACCTCGGTGAGCATGTACGGATTGGCGACGAGCTCGGGCCGGTGCTCGGCGATCCAGGCCGCACCCAGCGCCCCTCCCGCCTCCTCGTCGGCGACGGCGGCGTAGACGAGGTCGCCGGGGAGGGGCGGCAGGTCACCGGTGAGGTAGCGCTTGAAGACCGCCGCCATGGCCGCCGTCAGGTTGAGCATGTCGATGGCGCCGCGCCCCCATACGAACCCGTCGTGGATCTCCCCGCCGAACGGATCTTGGCTCCATCCGGACGGCGTGACCGGCACGACGTCGGTGTGGGGCAGCAGTGTGAGCCCCGGAGCGCCCGGGACGCTGCCAGGCACGCGATAGACGACGCTCTGACGGCCGGGATGGGGCTCGACGATCTCACCGGCTCTGCCGAAGTACCCGGCGAGGGTGGAGACGGCGCGCTCCTCGTGCCCGGAGTCGGGGGTTCCGTCGTTGACGCATGCGTCACGGATCAGCGCCTGGAGCAGCTCGACGACTTCGTCGTTTGCGATCACGTCTCGCCCTCCGTTGCTGGCGGGTCGTTGTCCCGCAGCGCCTCCTTCCACGTGCGGAAACGCTGGTGCTCCGCTCCGTCCGGACCACGACCCCGACCCGTCTTGCCGTGCAGCTCGAAGATGAACGCGGTCTGCCCGTCGTCCGAGACGGCCATGTACCGGGATCGACCGACAGGTGGCCCGGCTCGCCACAGCAGCCAGCCGCCGATCCTCCGCTTGTACTCGACGGGTTCGGTGAGGTCCGCACCCAGACTGAGAAGCTCGGCGGGAGCCTCGATCCATGCCTCCGCCGGGATCCGGTAGCTCCGCTGCGGGGTGGGTGGAAGGTCGGGGGTGTGGCGCGGCGTCGGATCGAACGGTCGAGCGTGCGGTGGCAGCGCTGTGGGGCCCGTCATCGTCTGTTCAGTCATGGTCGTCGCGGTGATGCATGACGATGAGGCGAGCCGCAAACCCGTTCGATTCGAAGAAGTTCTTCGCATGCCGGTGTCCGGGGCTGACCCGAGCGTCGAAACGGCCATGGCCCCGCCGGCGAAAGTGCGTCATGAGACGCTGCATCATCGCGTCGGCGATACCGACACCACGCGCCTCCTGGGCCGTGAACATCAGCCGGATGACGGCCACCCGCTCTCCGGCCTGTGGCAACAGCTCCTCGCTGCGACCCCAAGCCAGACCGAGCGGAACGCCATCGAGCTCGCCGATGACGACGAGCGAATCGTCGTCCTCGAGAATCTCGATCAGGGCTCGATCGACCGGCTCGGGCAGTGCGTCGGCGAGTGCCCACACCGGCTTGATGCCCACCTGCTCGTCCAGAGCGTCGGCGTAGAGAGCGAGCAGAGTGTCGAGGTCGCCGGTCGTTGCCTCGCGCGATGTGATATCCATCAGGCAGCGGAGCGTAGCCGTCGCCAGAGACGGCGCAGACCCCATCGGGTGATTCGCCACATGGCCTCGAACGCCACCGCCAACGACATCTTGCTGTCGCCCCGGTGGCGTTCGATGAAGGTGATCGGCACCTCCACGATCTCCATGCCCCGCCGCTCGGCTCGGTACGTCATCTCCACCTGGAAGACGTACCCGGCCGACTTGCACGTTGCAGGCTCGAGACGCCGCAGTGCTTCGGCTCGATAGGCTCGGAAGCCCGCAGTCGCATCACGGGTACGGAGCCCAAGCGCAAGCCGGGTGTACCAGTTGGCGCCACGGGACATGGCGCGACGTACCCACGACCACCCTTCCGTGGAACCGCCCGCCACGTACCGGCTCCCGACGGCCACGTCGCTTCCGGCAACCACGGCGTCGAAGAGCCGCGGCAGATCGGCGGGATCATGGGACAGGTCGGCGTCCATCTGTCCGATCACGACGGCGTCGCCGTCGAGCGCTGCGGCAAACCCGTCTGCATACGCCGCACCGAGACCCTGCTTGCCGGGCCGGTGGAGCGCCGCGACGCACTCGTCTCCGGCGGCAAGGCGGTCGGCGAGGTCACCCGTGCCGTCCGGCGAAGCGTCGTCGACGATCAGCACCGATGCCCCGGTGGAGCGGATGCGGTCCACGACGTCCTCGAGGTTCTCGACCTCGTTGTACGTCGGAACTACGACGAGAAGATCATGCCGCACAGTCGCGGCAGTACATCTTTCGCTTGTTGGCCAGCTGGCTGCTCTTGAGGACGAGGAAACAGCTCTGGCAGACGAACTCGTCCTCCGCTCGTTCGGTCGAGGCTCCACCACTTTGCAGCGAGATCTCGGCGCGGCGGATGGCTCGCAACTCTTCAGCCTCGTCGACGATCAGGGTCTCGGACTCCTCGTCGTCGGTGAGCATGTCGAGCTCTTCGGCTTCGAGCTCGTCGAGGGCCTCCTCTCCGTCCCCGCCACCGTCCTCGTCTGACTCGCTCTCGTCCGAGGTGTCCTCGTCGAGGCTCATCTCGTCATCGACGTCGTCGAGCGAGTCGTCCCAGTCTTCGTCTGCCGCATCGGGGTCGAAGTCCGCGTCGTCCTCGATATCGAGCTCTTCCAAATCTCTGTCGGTCATCTTCCACCTGTGATGAGGCGCGGAGTATATCCAAGGTCGCAGCCCCGCCAACGACCCAATGTACCCTTCGTATTCCCGAAGTCTCCCGGCCGATCGGTGCCGGCTCAGATCTTGAAATCGATGGCGGAACGCACAACGGTCACCCGCGCCGAGCCGGCGCCGAGATGCTCGCCGTCCGCCTCGATGGGCCAATCGCCCGGGACGGTCACATCGAGCGTGGACGCTCGACCTACCGTAACCGCCCGGTGGCGTAAGTGCAGCCCCTTGATCACGCGCGGCATCAGCGTGAACGCACGCCTGCGAGGACCGGCAAACACCTCGATGTCGAATACACCGTCCATCACCGCGGCCTGCGGCGCGACGTTGAGCCCACCACCGAAGAACTGGCCGTTGGCCACGACCACGTTCATCGCCTCTCCGGCGATCGTTCGCCGCCCCAGGGCGACCGAGACCGGTCGTGGAGGAAACCCGGCCAGCGTCAGCCAGAACGCGATCGTGTAGCGCAGCCCGCCGAGACGGCGGGGCAGCCTGCCGGCACGCACGGCGGAGGCGGCCGCCACTCCGAAGTTCACCGCGTTCAGGAAGAAACGGGAGCCGAACTCCCCTTCGATGCGGCCGATGTCGCAGCGATAGGTGTCGTCGGTGGCGAGCAGCGCCACGGACTCGTCGAGCTTCCTGGGGAGCGCAAAGGTCCGGATGAAGTCCGAGCCGGAGCCGGCGGCGATGATGGCCAGGGTGGGCGGCTCCTCCCACACGTGGGCCATCAATGCGTTGAGCACCAGGTGGGCCGTGCCATCACCGCCCACGGCGGCGAAGCGAGTCACCCCGCGCCTCACGCCGGCGTCGACGATACCGGCGACATGCGCCGCCGACTCGGAGGTCACGACGTCGTGAGGCACGCCAAGTCGTTCGAGAGCCGTATGCACCGCCGGGCTCACGTCTTCCGGCCGCCCGGCAGCCGGGTTGAGGACGATCAGCCAGCTCACCAGCGGCTCTCCGCCGCCACGACGCCTCGATCGACGAGTGCGATCGCATCGATCGCGGCCCGCCGGATGGACGGGAACGCATCGCGGATCTGGCGCAGCAGGTCGATCGTCTGGCGGGCGATGCGCACGAAATCTCCTGCTGCGCCATCTTCGTCGTCGAAGAGGTCCTCCAGACTCGCCCCTTGCGCCCAATCGTGGAGACGCTCGACGTATCCGTCGTAGGGCAAGCGCGACATGTCGAGTCCGTGGTCGTCTTCTCGCTTGGCCAGGGCCTCGCTGAGCTCGAAGATGCCCTCGATGCTGCGATCGCTCGCGGCAGTCGGGATACCGCCGGGCAAGTCGTCGCGACGCGGCTCGTACACGAAGACCGAGGCGACTCCTGCAAGCTCGGCTCCACTGAGCCCGTCGAAGAGCCCGGCTGCCGCCGACTCGGTGATCAGCAGATCGAGCTCGTTGTAGATCACTCTGAGGGTCGCCCCCTTCTCGGTCAATGTCCACCCGGTCACGTAACCCAACTCTTCCAATAGTGCGAGCAGGGTGCGGAACCGTGCGACCAGATCGTCCGGCGCCCTGCCGATGCGCCGTTCGAGGCGAAGCGCTTCCTTTTCGGCGCGCCGTGCCCGATCCAGCCACCCGAGGTGTTCGGCGAGGTGGGGGCACGAAGCCACCGGATCGGATTCACCCGGAACGGCCACACGGCGTCGGGTCGGATCGAAGTCCGACTCGGCGAGACGCTGCAGGACCGCACCGCGGTAGCTGCGGTCGCGGGGGCGGAAGGGCTCGGGAAGGTCGACCGCGCCCACCAGAGCCGTCGCCGAGGGCAGCGCATCGGCGGCGACTCTCTTCTCCCGCCCGTCTTCACCCACCAGGTGGAGGCGTGGGTTCGGCCCGTATCCCCGCGCCAGGAGCACCCAGCGCTCGGGTGTCTCCTCCCCGGGGAGCTCCAGCACGTCGCCGGCGATGGTTCCCTGGACGAAGTCGCGCAGTGTTTGGCGGAGGTCGCCTGGCGCCGCTCCGGCGGCATAGGCGACGACATCGCCCCGTTCGCACTCGGCCGCCGCCAGGAATTCGGCGATCTCCACCTCCTTCTCTGCACGTCTCGCTGCCAGAGTGCGGCGCCGGCTCTCGATGCGGTGTTGCGCAAAAGAGGCGTTCAGCAGCTCCTCGGCCTTCTGCTGCGGATAGTTGGCTACGAGGTTGACCGCCATGTTGTAGGTCGGCACGAAACTCGATTCGAGGGGGTGGCTGCCCTGGGCTGCGATGGTGGCGATCTTGTCGAATGGCACGTCGCGCTGGTGCAGGATGACCGCGGTGCCGGCCTCGTCGATGCCGCGCCGACCCGCTCGTCCGCTGAGTTGGGTGTAGTCCCCGGGTCTGAGCAGCTCGTGGGCCTCCCCGGTGAACTTGCTCAATCGCTCCAGCACGACGGTGCGGGCGGGCATGTTGATCCCCAGCGCCAGGGTCTCGGTGGCGAACACCACCTTGAGCAGGCCGGCGGCGAACAAGGCCTCCACGGTTTCCTTGAACGCAGGCACGAGGCCGGCGTGGTGCGGCGCCACACCCGACTCGAGGCCGCTTGCCCAGGTGCCGAACCCGAGCACGCTCAGATCGGCGTCGGACAGGTGGGCCGTGTGGTCGGCGACGACCCGGCGGATCTGGTCGCGCTCCGCCGCCGTGGTGAGCCCCACGTTCGCCGCGGCAACCCGCTGCGCCGCCTGATCGCATCCCGCCCGCGAGAAGATGAAGTAGATGGCGGGAAGACGGCCGATGCGTGCCAACTCCTCGACGACCTCCAGCCGGCGTGGTGCCGTGAAGCGGGTGAACCTGCCCCGGCCCTTCTTGAGAAGCCGGACGATTTCGGGATTCGGACGACCCGGGCGTCGCCCGAACACGGGGAGGAGCTCGATGCTGTTCTCGCGGTGGCGATCTTTGAGCATGAAGAGACTCTCCAAGGGGACGGGGCGCCGCTCCTCGGTGACGAGCTCCGTCGGTCCTCGCCGCACCCTGACCCAGTCCGTGAACTCGGCGGCATTGGCCACGGTCGCCGAGAGGTTGACGAGCTGGACGTGATCCGGGAGGTGGATGATGACCTCCTCCCAAACCGGTCCGCGATACCGATCTTGCAGGTAATGCACCTCATCGAGAATGACCAATCCCAGATCGTCGAGCCGGCTCGGATCGGCGTAGATCATGTTGCGCAGCACCTCGGTGGTCATCACGACGATGGGAGCGTCGCCGTTGATGACGTTGTCACCGGTGAGCAACCCCACCTTCTCGGGGCCGTGGACGCGCCGCAGGTCACCGAACTTCTGGTTGGACAGTGCCTTGATGGGTGTGGTGTAGAAGCTGCGCTCTCGCCGTTCGAGCGCCAGTTCGACGGCGGCCTCGGCGATCAGCGTCTTGCCCGCCCCGGTAGGTGCGGTCACGACAACGGATACCCCGGAGGCGATATGCGCCATCGCTTGCAGCTGGAACGCGTCTGGGGTGAACGGCAGGCGGGCAACATACCGGTCGAGTGCTGGAGAAGGCATACCCGGCTACTTCTTGAGGATGAGACGGATGGCGAGAATCGTTGTCTCGTAGAGGACGTACAACGGCGACGAAAGCAGCAACAGCGTCAGCGGGTCGCCCCCCGGCGTGAGCAACGCCGATCCGATGATGATGATGGCCACGGCGTAGCGCCGGTTGGATGCGAGTTGCTGCGAGGTCACGAGGCCGAGGGCCGCGGCCGCAAACAGGAACACGGGGAACTCGAAGGCGACACCGAATGCGAGCAGAAAACGCATGGCGAAGCGAAGGTAGAACTCCGCACCAATCGTCGGTTCGAGCAGGTCGGTCCCGAAACTCACCAGCAGCTCCAGCGTCAGTGGCAGCACCAGATAGCCGACGACCACACCACCGATGAAGAGCAGCGACAGCACCCCCGACAGCGGGATGACGTACCGTCGTTCGCGAGCCGTGAGCGCAGGGCCGACAAACCGCCATACCTGATAGATGAGCACCGGACTGGCGAGGACGACGCCGCTCCACAGCGAGACACGCAGTGCCAGGGTGAAGGCTTCCGTGGGTTGGAAGAACGCCAGCCGGTCGCCGTCGACCGCCTCGAGATACGGCTCGGCGAGGAACCCGAGGATGTCGTTGTAGAAGAAGAAGGCGATGATCGTCATCACGCCGATTGCGATCGCCGACTTGATCAACCGCGAGCGCAGCTCCACCAAGTGGTCCATGAAGGTCATGGGTGCGTCGCTCGTCATGCGTCGTCGGAGCTCTTGCCGCCCTCGGCCTCCGCATCATCTTCGGGCGGTGGATCATCTTCGGGCGGTGGATCATCTTCGGGCGGTGGATCATCTTCGGGACGTGGATCGGCGCCGGCGGCAGCGGCGGTGCGCTCCAGTCCGGTGAGGTCCGGCACTGCCCCCTTCAGATCTTCCTTGGCTGCACGGAGGTCGGCCTCGATGTCCTTCAACGGCTTGGCGACGCCGTCGAACTCCTGGGTGAACTCGCTGCGCAGCGTTCCCGCGGCATCACGCAGCTTGGCCACCAGCTGTCCGGCCTTCCGCGCCATCTCGGGCAAGCGTTGCGGCCCGAACACGATGAGGATGACCACGGCGATCGTGAGGATCTCCGACAGCGTCAGGTTGGCGTTCACGCCCGCGATGCTAGGGGGATCGGCGAAGGAGCGATCGGGGGATCACGCCGTGTCGGCGTAGCGGGCCTTGATCCTGGTTCTGAGGTCTTCGAGAGTCGCCCGCACCTCGTCACCCTCGATGAGCTCGGCGTCACCGCCGAGCCGCAGGAGGAGCCGGGCGGCGACGCTCGGATCGCTTGCGGCGAAGCGCACGGTGAGACTTGCGCCATCGCCGCCGTCGTCCATCACCTCGACCGGGTAGTAGTCGGCGACCCAACGTGCGCGAGGGCCGAGCTGCAGCACGGCGTGAGTATCCGACTCCGAAGGCGTATATGCCACGATCGGCGGTGGTGGCTCCGCCGGAGGCTCAAACCTGTCACCGGTGGTCTCCAGGTTGCGAATCCTGTCGACGCGAAACACCCGTTCGGCTCGGGCGCACCGGCAGTAGGCGGACACATACCAGTTCCCGAGCGTGGAGAAGACCGTCCACGGCTCGATCTCCCGCTCGGAATCGGCGTTGCGACCGAGGGCCCGGTACACGATGTGCACGACCGAGCCCTCGGCCGCCGCACTCCTCAGGTCGGCGACGAACTCGGGTTCGCTCAGGTCGACGGTGAGCGCCTCGCCGCCATCCGGCAGCACTGCGTCCGCGAGTTTGGCGACGGCGCTCTCGAGCGCCGGTGGCGCCTGTCCGGACGATACGAGCGCCAATCCCGAGGCGAGCAGCCCGAGCGCTTCGGGAGCCGTGAGCCGCATGGGGGTGGCGAAGTAGTCGGCCATCTCCACCACGACCTCGTCGTCGTCGATGAATGCCACCATCAAGTCGCCGGGGCCGTACCCGGGCAGGCCGCAGACGAACACGAGGTCGAGGTCGGCGACGAGCTGGCGGCGGGTGTAGCCGAATCGCTCACACACCTCATCGACCGTGGCCCCAGGGTTGGCGATGACCCACGGGAGCATGCCGAGCATACGGTTGAGGCGGCGTGCGGTCTTCTGACTCGTCATGCCGCCCCGATGCGGTCGAGCAGTCTTCGGCGCAGGCCCTCGGGGGCGACGATGACGGCGTGATCGTCGAAGCCGAGCAGCCATCCGATGAACGCATCCGGGTTGGCGACGGGGAGAACGGCCTCGAGTCCGCCATCGCCGAGCTCGTTGACCTCGGCGCGACCCGTCAGCTGCCGGCGCGCCCACCAGGCCATCTCGGCGTCGAAACGCACGGTGGCGTCGATGTCGGCTCCACCCGCTTCCCACGGCGCCTCCGGGATCGCACTGGATGCTGAGAACTCTGCAGGACGCTCGAAGACCTGTCGTTCCTCGCCGAGCGCGACGTCTCCCATCCGATCGAGCCGGAATACCTTGATGCGCTCGGCCTCCTCTTCAGGTCCGACGACATACCAGTGTCCACGGCGGTGTACGAGGCCGTACGGTCGGATCACCCGGGGCCTGTCGCGGTAGGTGAAGGACAGCCGGCGCCGCTCGGCAACCGCGGCGAACGCTCCCGCCAGTTCCTCTTCGTGGCGGCCCAGATCGGCCGCCAGGGGTTCACCGGACGCGGTGAGGGGTGCGCCGCCGAGCTTGAACAACGCATCCGGCCCGGCCGGGCGCCCGCCGATCCGCACCACATGGGCGGCCATCCACAACGCAGCGCGCTCTTCGTCCGTGAGACCCGGATCCGGCAAGGCGTACTCGTCTTCCGGAACCACGTAGCCGAGTTCCACCTCCCAGGCGTCGGTGGGCCGCAGCTCCAGTGGGATGCCGAGCCGCCGCAGCAGGTCTTTGTCACGCTCGAACATCCGGCGCCACGCCTCGTCGGTGGACTGGTCGTAGCCGTTGACGGTCACCCGGATCTCGTCCGCGGTCACCGGCCGTTCGGCGGTGAGCAGGAAAGCAAGCAGATTGAGGATTCGCTCGATGACGTTGTGCATGTGCGCGCAGGGTAAATCGGACGTGGGGGCTCTGGAAGGACCCTAGGAGCGTGCCAAAAGAGCGCCGGTCCTGACCCGAACCAGTGCGTCATCCACCTTCACACATCCCGGTGGACCCGGATCCCCCGGATCGCCAACGACCGTTGCAGCTCACAGGCTGGCGATGAGCTTCTCGACCCGGTCGTCGGACGCTCGAAACGGATCCTTGCACAACACGGTTCGTTGCGCCTGGTCGTTGAGCTTGAGATGTACCCAGTCGACGGTGAAGTCGCGCTTGCGGGATTTGGCCGCCTTGATGAACGCACCCCGCAGCCGGGCCCGCGTCGTGGCGGGCGGGTGGGTGACCCCACGGTCGATCACCTCGTCGGTCACGACCCTCTCCACGAGGCCGCGGCGCTCGAGGACGTAGTACAGGCCCCGGTCCCGGTTGACGTCGTGATAGCTCAGGTCCATCAGCGACATCTGAGGCGCAGACAGGGGGATCCCTCGTCGGTCCCGGAACTGGTCGATCAGACGGTACTTGGCCACCCAGTCGCATTCGCGGTGGAGTGAGAGTGGGTCCTTCTCGAGCCCGGTCAACAAGTACTCCCACATCTCGACTGCCCGCTCGACCTGCGGGGGGAAGCCGACCGTGCGGGCGTACCGCATCGTCCGCTCCAAGTACTCCCACTGGATGTCGAGCGCGGACAGCTCGCGGCCGTTGGCGAGCCGTACCCGGCGCCGGCATGTGATGTCGTGGGAGATCTCACGGATCGCCCGGATCGGGTTCTCCAATGACAGATCGCGGAACATGACGTCGTCTTCGAGCATCTGGAGCAGGGCAGCGGTCGTGCCGACCTTCACATAGGTGACGTACTCCGACATGTTGGAGTCACCGGCGATGACGTGCAGCCGCCGGTAGCGCTCGGCATCGGCATGCGGCTCGTCACGGGTGTTGATGATGGGCCGGCTCCGCGTCGTTGCCGAGCTGATGCCCTCCCAGATGTGCTCGGCTCGTTGAGAGAGGCAGAACACCGTACCCCGCGCCGTCTGCAGCAGTTTGCCGGCGCCGGAGAAGACCTGCCGGGTGACGAAGAACGGGATCAGCGTGTCGATGATCCGCTGGAAGTCACCCTGCCGCCCGACGAGGTAGTTCTCGTGACACCCGTACGAGTTTCCCGCAGAATCGGTGTTGTTCTTGAAGAGATAGATCTGGCCACGAATCCCCTCCTCCTCGAGCCGTCGCTCGGCGGAACGCAAGAGGCTCTCCAGGATCCGCTCCCCTGCCTTGTCGTGGGCAACCAGGTCGTAGAGCGAGTCGCATTCCGGCGTGGCGTACTCAGGATGCGACCCGACGTCGAGGTAGAGCCGGGCGCCGTTCTCCAGGAAGACGTTCGACGAACGGCCCCAGCTGACAACCCGGCGAAACAGATAACGTGCCACCTCGTCGGGTGAGAGCCGCCGCTGCCCGCGCAGCGTGCAGGTCACCCCGTATTCGGTCTCGATGCCGAAGATGCGTCGTTGCACGCACGCAGGGTACCCGGGCTCCACCATTGCATCGACGGCACCGTCACCGTTCCGTGACGGACAGGACCAGAATGGGAGCATGCTCGACCAGCATCACCCGTCGCACTTCGTTCACCTCACCACGATCGGCGACGTCAACACCGCACGGATCATCGCGGCTCGGCTCGAGGCCGAAGGGATCGAGGTCCGGCTGCATGGCGATGCCCTGAGCATCTACCCGGTCACGGTCGGGGCACTTGCCGAGACGCAGCTCTGGGTGCTCAGCGACCGTGTCGACGAAGCGAGCACTCTGCTACTCGACGCCGAGATCAACGACGTCCTGGAGCCGGTCGACCGTGGTCAGCCGGTGGATCGCCGCGGCCTGCCGATCGAGTTGCGACTTGCCGCGCTCGCCGTCGGGCTCGTGCTGCTGGGTTTGTGGGTGTTGCGGATCGTCGCCGTCTACTGAAGGTACGTCACGCCCGCATGGCCGCGATCTCGTCGGCGATCAGCCGCCGGAACTTGCGTCGTTGCCGGGTCCGATCGAGCACGGCAGCTTCCCATTCGTCCGAAGCGATCTCCCCAGGTGCGGCCGCCTGTATCACCTCCATCGCCAGCCCGAGGGCGGCCGGGAGCTCCAATCCGGGCTCGAATCGACCCGAGAGGGCCTCGGTGAGCTCTTGTTCGCCGCCGCCCATGGCGCCGAATCCTTCGACGCTGCCGAGCATCCCGTCGAATTGGATGCGATAGATCTCGGTCTCACTTGGCGAATCGCCCACCTCGGCGACCATGACCTCGATCTCGTAGGGCTTGACCTCGTGGGTGAACACGTGGCCGAGTGTCTGCGAGTAGGCGTTGGCGAGACCCTTGCTGGTCACGTCGGAGCGCGCATAGGAGTACCCCTTGACATCGGCGTAACGGACGCCGCCGACACGAAGGGATTCGAACTCGTTGAACCGGCCCACCCCGGCGAACGCAATGCGGTCGTAGATCTCGCCGAGCTTGTGCAGAGAGCCGGACGGGTTCTCACCGATCAGCAGCACGCCGTCCGCGTACTCCAACACGACGATTGGACGACCCCGGGCGATGCCCTTGCGGGCGAAGTCGGCCCGATCCTTGATGAGCTGTTCGGGAGGGACGTAGAAGGGTGCGGTCAAGGTCTGCCCTCCAACACCGAGGAAGCGATACCGGCGAGCGTCTCGTCCGGGATCTCGCGGAGCCCGGCGGCGGAAACGGTCACGACGTTGGGGAAGATCCCGCGCCGCACGTCCGGGCCACCGGTTGCCGCATCCTCCTCCGCCGCCGCGACGAGTGCCTCGACCGCGATGCGCAGCGCCGCCTCCTCGTCGAGCCCCGGCGCGTAGACCGCCTTGAGGAACGACTTGGCCTCCTGGCCGCCGGAGCCGGTGGTTGCGTAGTCCTGCTCCTCGTATCGGCCTCCGACGACATCGAAGGTGTAGAGGCGTCCCTCGCTTGCGGCCTCGTCATAGCCGCAGAAGAGCGGGACGATCACGAGCCCTTGAAAGGCCAGAGGCAGGTGGTTGCGAACCAGCCGTGCGAGGTAGTTGGCTTTGCCGTCGAGGCTGAGACGGGTGCCTTCGATCTTCTCGTAGTGCTCGAGCTCGGTCTGGAACAGCTTGATCAGCTCGACCGCCATGCCGGCTGTGCCGGAGATGGCTACCGCGGAGTACTCGTCGGCGGCGAAGACCTTCTGGATCCGTTTGTGGGCGATGATGTTGCCCGCCGTGGCGCGTCGATCGCCGGCCATGACGACGCCGTCGGCGTAACGAAGCGCCAGGACGGTGGTGCCTTCCGGTATCTCCGGCAACTCGCCGGACACCGGCTCGGGCCACACCGGCTGCTGTTGCCGGCGGTGCAGAGCAGCGGTGAAACTCGCATCAGCCAGCGACGTGTCGAGGGCGGCCCGCTGTGACCGGCTGGGAAGCGCTCCGTCGGGAGTCACTCGCCGCCCTTCTGCACGTAGTTCTTGACGAACTCCTCGGCGTTCTCCTCGAGGACTGAGTCGATTTCCTCGAGCAGGTCGTCGATGCGCTCGGCGATCTCTTCGCCTTGCTCGTCGACGGTGGCTTCGACCTCGGTCTCGTCCTGCTCGGACCGCTGCGGAGAGCTCTGCTTCCGTTCTTGTTCAGCCATCGTTGCCTCCAAGGGCGCGGATCAAAGCGGCGGGATTCTCGCACCGGTCGAGGAGATCCCCGACCATCTCCTTCGATCCGCGAAGTGGCTCCATCATAGGCACTCGTTTGAGCGATTCTTCCCCGGTGTCGAAGACAAGGGAGTCCCAGTTCGCCGCCACGAGAGCGTCACCGAACTTGGCTACACACTCACCGCGGAAATACGCCCGGCTCCCTTCGGGAGGAGAGGCGGCGGCGTGCTCCACCGCCTCGTCGGTGAAGAGCCGTCGCATCCGTCCCGCGGCCACCAGACGGTTGTGGAGACCCTTCGCCGGGTCGACATCGTGGTATTGGAGATCGAGCATCTTCATCTTGGGATCGTCCCACTCCAGCCCGTCCCTGTCCCGGTAACCGAGCAGGAGGCGGTATTTCGCGGCCCAGTCGAGCCGGTCGGCGAGCTGCAGGGGGTCGGTCTCGAGATCCGTGAGCACGCCTTCCCACACATCCAGAAGCTGCTCGTACACCGGATCCGCGTCGCTGCCGTTGAGGTACTTCGTCGCCCATTCGAGGTACTGCCATTGCAGCTCGAGCGCCGTTGCGCTGCGGCCATCGTCGAGGGTCACCGGGTTGCCGAGGGTGAGGTCGTGGCTGACCGCCCAAGTCGATGCCACCGGGTCGGCAAGGAGGATGGGATCCGGCAACGCCCCGTCCTCCAAGGCGTTGAGGATCGCCATGGCGGACCCCAGCTTCAGGAACGTCTGGTACTCGGACAGGTTGGCGTCGCCGATGATGACGTGCAGCCTGCGGTACTTGGAGCTGTCAGCATGGGGCTCGTCGCGAGTGTTGATGATCGGTCGTTTGAGCGTCGTCTCGAGACCGACCTCCTCCTCGAAGAAGTCTGCGCGCTGGGTCAGTTGGAACCCGGCGTCGGGCCGGCCGTTCTCCGCTCCGACCTTGCCGGCACCGGTGAAGATCTGCCTCGAGACGAGGAAGCCGGTGAAGTGGCGCACGATGTCACCAAACGGGACGCTCCGTGCCACGAGGTAGTTCTCGTGTGCACCGTACGAGTTGCCCTTTCCGTCACTGTTGTTCTTGTGGACGAACATCTGCTCGTGCTCCGGCATCATCGACCGCGCCGATGCCACGGCCCGTGCCATGATCGCCTCGCCCGCTTTGTCGTAGAGCGCGGCCTCCAGCGGATCGGTGCATTCGGGCGTGGAGTACTCCGGGTGTGCGTGGTCGACGTACAGACGAGCTCCGTTGGTGAGTACGACGTTCACGAGTCCCGTCTCGAGCTCGATCGGGAGCGACTCTTCGTAGCCGAAACCGCGGGCGTCCCGCCCCGGCGACTCCTCGTCGAACGACCACTGAATGCGGGCACGCCCGCCCCGGTAGGAGTTGATGAGCGTGCTCGAAGCCAGCACCGGGTTGTACTCGGCCTGGTTGCGGACGGTGATGCCGTACTCCGTCTCGGTGCCGAGCACCTTGCTGAGTGCCACTATGCCGCGTCCCTGCCGCCGGTCACAGGTACTGGCCGGGCGTCACGGCCTCGATGGTGCGGCTGTCGCCGTCGCCGTCGATCAGCGTCCGCACGTACACGATGCGCTCGCCCTTCTTGCCCGAGATCCGTGCCCAGTCGTCCGGGTTGGTGGTGTTGGGCAGATCCTCGTGCTCCTTGAACTCCTGCACGATGGCGTTGGTCAAGTCCGAAACGGTCAGACCCTTGGGCTCCCCGTCGATCTCGCGCTTGATCGCATCCTTCTTGGCACGGCTGACGATGTTCTCGATCATCGCTCCGCTGGCGAAGTCCTTGAAGTACAGCACCTCACGATCGCCGTTGGCGTAGGTGACCTCCAGGAACCGGTTGTGCTCGGAGGCGTCGTACATACGTGCGACGACCGTCTCGATGAGGTTCTCGATGTAGGCGCCGAGGTCATCCCCTGCCGCCTTCAGCTCGGCAGCGGAATACGGCAGATCCTCGGTGAGGTAGATGCGAAAGATCTGTCGGGCGGCGTCCTCGTTGGGCCGCTCGATCTTCACCTTCACGTCCAGGCGTCCGGGCCGCAGGATTGCGGGATCGATGAGGTCTTCGCGGTTCGAGGCGCCGATCACGATGACATTCTTCAGCGTCTCCACACCGTCGAGCTCGCTCAGGAGCTGCGGCACGATCGTGGACTCGACGTCGGAGGAGACGCCCGTGCCTCGAGTGCGGAACAACGAGTCCATCTCGTCGAAGAACACGATCACGGGTACGCCTTCGTCGGACTTCTCCTTCGCCCTCTGGAAGATCAGCCGGATCTGGCGCTCGGTCTCACCGACGTACTTGTTGAGGAGCTCAGGACCCTTGATGTTCAAGAAGTAGCTCCTGATGTCCTCGTTGCCCTCTTTGGCTGCGACCGCTTTGGCGAGGCTGTTGGCGACAGCTTTCGCGATCAGCGTTTTGCCGCACCCGGGCGGTCCATAGAGCAGTACCCCCTTCGGCGGAGCGAGGTTGTACTCGGTGAAACGCTCCTTGTGGATGTACGGCAGCTCCACGGCGTCCTGGATCGCGATGATCTGTTCGGTCAGTCCACCGATGTCCTCGTACGTGACGTCGGGGACCTCCTCGAGCACGAGCTCCTCGACCTCGGGCCGGATCAGCTT
The DNA here is from genome assembly GCA_965216945.1 of Acidimicrobiia bacterium. Lineage (GTDB taxonomy): Bacteria > Actinomycetota > Acidimicrobiia > Spongiisociales > UBA5794 > DATHZQ01. The sequence goes on from CBDCGU010000003.1 coordinate 3,955,016, forward strand.
CTCGAACACCAGGCCGGTGCGAGTGTCGAGACGGACGTGGTCGCCCGCCCGCACGAACTCGGAGACCATGGGAGCGGCGATCTCGACGACCCGCTCCTCGTCGGCCCGACCGAGCACGACGAGCCGATCGTCGTCGAGACGTTCCTTGACGGTGACCACTTCCCCCGTCACGTCGAAGGCGCGGACGTCGATGATGTTGTAGGCCTCGTTGAGCAGCACTTCCTGGCCGATCTCGAGCGCCTTGATCTCGATGTTGGGCTCGACGTTCACCCGCAGCTTGCGGCCGGACGTGTTGACGTCGGCAGTGCCGTCCTCGTTGATCCGCAACAACGTCCCAAACGGGTTCGGCGGCGACGTGAGCTTCTCGACCTCTTCGCGAAGCAAGGCCAGCTGCTCGCGCGTCTCCTCGAGTGCCACGGTCAGCTTCTGGTTCTGGGCGGCGGCCTGCGACAGCTTGTTCTTCGTTTCGAGCAGCCGCTCTTCGAGGACGCGGACACGGCGCGGTGCGTCCTGGAGGCGGCGGCGAAGAACCGCGATCTCCTCCTCCAGCATCCGCACTGTCGTACGGAGTTGCTGTGCATCGCTGCCGCTGTCTCCCACCAAACTCGCCTCCTCGACAGTGCCCCTGAGTCTGCCGTGTGCAGCTCGTCGGCTCAGTGTAAACCCCGCATCGGCACAAGGGACCGACCCCGGGAGACTCTGCAAGAGATGTCGGAAACACGCCCGACGGGGGGTAGAGTGTCAGCTGACCGCCATGAGACGAGGACTGAGAAAATGAAGGTTTGGATCGACCAGGATCTCTGCACGGGCGACGGCCTGTGCGAGGAGATTGCGCCGGACGTGTTCGTCTTGCTCGACGACGGCCTGGCGTACGTCCGTGAGGGCGACAAGATCTTTGCCGCCTCCGAGGGCAACCCCGAGGGCGCCGAGGGGCTGGCGGCGATCCCGGACGGTCAGCTGGACCTCGTCGTCGAATCCGCCGAGGAGTGCCCCGGCGAGTGCATCTTCATCGAGCCGTAGAGCGTCTCGCTCGAGCAGGTCTCGAGCGACATCTGAAGAGTCGGCACTTCGGGCCGCGTCCTCTCGCCGTCGCAGCAACACGTCGGTGCGACAACACCTGAGGCGAGGCGCGGAGCTTCCCCTCAGTCTCCCCGCCCACCGATTTCGCTGTCGCTCATCGCCTCAGCAACTCGTATTCGGTACGTACGACCGGCACCGGCCACTCACGGGACGATCTTGCGGGCTGTGGTGATGAAGCCGGTGTGGCCGATCATGCGGTGGGCGGGGCGGACCGAGCGGCCTTCGACGGACCACTCGCGGTGGAGCACCTCGAACGTGGCGAGGTCGAAGAACCCGTCCTCTGCCTTGAGCGCCTCCCGAACGGTTTGGACCTGCGGGACGGTCGGCAGGTAGCAGCAGAACATCCCCCCTGGGGTCAGGTGCTCGGCGGCAGCCGGTACGGCGTGCCACGGCTCGGGCATGTCGAGGACCATGCGGTCCGGCTTCGTCGTGGCGATGTGGTCCTCGATGTCGCCGCGCACGAGCTCCACGTTGTCCGGGAGACTCCCGAGGAACCCGACGATGAGCTTCTCGGCCTTGCTGGCGTGGTCCTCGCGGCGCTCGACGGAGATGACCCGACCTTCGGGGCCGACGGCGCGAAGCAACGCCATCGTCAGAGCGCCCGATCCGGTGCCGGCCTCGAGGACGGTCATGCCTGGTGCGATGTCGGCCCACACGACGATGGCTCCTGCATCCTTCGGATAGACCACGGCTGCCCCGCGGCTCATCTTCAGGGTGTAGTCGGCCAGCCGCGGCCGTAGCGTCACCAGCCGGGCGCCGAGAGACGACTCGTGGGTGGTGCCGTCCTCGGACCCTATGACCGCGTCGTGGGCGAGCACCCCACGGTGATAGTGAAACTCCCTGCCTGGTTGCAGCTCGATGAGGTATTGCCTGCCCTTGGAGTCGTACAGCATGCACGGATCGCCCGCGGCGAACACCGCCACAACGGGGCCTCAGGAAACGAGCGGCACGATGGCAGCAAGCACGGCGAGCACCATCGTGAACACCACCAGCCAGACCAGGATCTTGACCATTCGATCGCGATTGCGGAACATGCGCTCAGCCCTCGACCTCGGTTTGCTTGATCACTGTGTCATTGCGAAGGAACGAGATCTGCACGGATTCACCTTCCTTCAGATTCGTCCCGTACAGCAGCTCCTTCGACGGCCTCCGATGCTTCACCAGGAAAGCGATGAGCGCGGTGGCGGCGCTGAGGCCGGTCAGGATCGGACGGCCTCGCCGGGCGCTGCCGAACAGGCCGCGGACGCCGATGTCGAAGATGCGTTGGATCATCGGAGCTGGAACACCTCGACCCTGGCCCCTCCGGCCTTCTTGCCACGGCGACGGCCGAAGACGAAGGCGAGGATGATGATCACGACGACGATCGCGGCGATCGTCGTCCCTGTGGTTTGGGCCTGCTGCTTCGTCTCGTCGACGATCTCCTCGATCTCACGCAGCTTGGCCTCGAGATCCGTGCGTTCGATTGCCATGTCTAGGCGCCTTCCCTCGGCGTATCGGCGAATGGGTCGTCCGCGAGCTGCTCGGTCGGGGCAGCGCGGTTGGTGAATCTCACGAGGATACCGGCCACGATGCCGGCCACGACGGCGGCGATGATGTAGCCGACCGCCGACCAGATGGGCCCTTCGGGCAAGAGCTCCCGCAGGTAGCGGACACCCGCAACCGACAGGAACAACGCGGCCAGGGAGAAGCATATTGCTGCGGCGACAACGAACCCGGCGAACTTACCGAGCTGCTTGGCAGGCTCGAGCGTCTCCTGCCGCATGTACTCCTTGGACATGTCGACGAACTCGCGTACGTGATCGGGTAGCTCCCGTACGTCTGCCATCACGCTCCCTTTCGGCTCTCCACGTTGCGCCGTGACCACGCCCGCCCCCCGCAGGTGTCACGGTCGAACACGTCGCCTCTCGCCGGTTTGTGTGCGCAGGAGGCGCGTGCGACCCGCAGCGTACCCGATCCACGCGGATCGTCGGCGTCGCCGAGCCACTACACCCACTTCCCGGCGGTATGCACTTCGACCAGGCTTGGCCCGTCGTCGATGGCGATCGCCCGGCGCAGCGTGTCCTCGAGCTCGGCAGGTTCCCTCACGGTGAACCCCTCCCCACCGCACGACCGGGCGAACTCGGCGAAGTCTGGATTGACCAGAGCCGTGTGGAACACCGGCCGCAACGCCCCAACCTGCTCCCGAGTGATCTTCGCCAGCTCATTGTTCTGGAGCACGATGTGAGTGATCGGCATGCGGTACTTGACTGCTGTCGTGAACTCGGCGAGATACTGCCCCAGCCCACCGTCGCCGGAGATCGAGATCACCTTGCGAGCACCTCTGGTCGCGGCCCAGGCGCCGAGCGCGGCCGGCAGTGCAAATCCGATCGAGCCCAGGTAGCCGGACATCAGCACATCCTGATCGCCGGTGGTCTCGAAGTAATGACCGAACGCATACGTGTTGTTGCCCACATCCACGGGGAGGACTGCGTCGGACGGTACGACCTCGCTGAGCACCGCAAACAGCCGTGCGGGATGCATCCGGCCGAAGCCGTCGAGAAGCTGCGAGCGCCGCTGCTTCTCGCCACGCCAGCGCTCCGCCCAGCGGGCAATCGCCTCACGCTGCTCCGGCCGGGCGACGGCGGGAAGGGCTTCACGCAACAAGGCGGCAGTGCGACCGATCTCCCCCCACAGGGGCACGTCGACGGTGTGAAATCGACCCAATGTCATTCGGTCGAAGTCCACTTGGATGAGGATCTTGTTCGTGCTGATCCCGGTGTGATTCGAGAACGACGCACCAAAGACGAGGAGCACGTCGCTGCGTCCCATCATCGCCGAAGCAATGGGCGTTCCTGAGCGGCCCAGAACGCCACACGCCAGCGGGTGATCGTCCGGGATGGAGCCTTTGGCCTTGAACGTCGTCATGACGGGGGCGTCGAGATGCTCGGCGAGCGCGAGGATCTCGCGGCGATGGGGCCGGGCACCGTTGCCGAGAATGATCGTGGGCCGACCGGCGGCTTCGAGTGTCGTCACGGCGCGGGCAAGCTCGTCTGGGGGTGGTGCAATACCGGACTCGGCCACCCGACCGACGGGAGACACCTCGGCGCCGTCCTCGAGGCCGGGTATGTTCTGCACGTCGTCGGGGAAGATGAGATGACCGACGTCGCGCTCGACGATGGCGTGTTTGAGGGCGAGGCCCATCAGCTCGCGGGCGTTCTCCGGAACGAGCACGGTCTGGCTCCACGCCGCGACCGCCTCGAATGCCTGGGCGGTCGGGATCTCCTGGAACGCACCGGGTCCCAGTACCTGGGTATCGACCTGACCTGTGAGGGCGAGGATGGGCACCCGATCGACCTTGGCGTCCCACAGACCAGTGAGCAGGTTGGTTGCACCGGGGCCTGCGATGGACATGCATGCCGCAGGCCGCCCGGTCAGCTTGGCGTAGGCGGAGGCGGCAAAAGCAGCCGCACCCTCGTGCCGTATGCCGATGTAGGTGAGCCGGCCGTCCTCCTCGGCGCGGCGCAACGCATCGGCCAAACCCAGATTCGAGTGGCCCACCATTCCAAAGACGCTGTCGACGCCCCAGTCGGTCATCACGTCGATCATCTGGTCCATCAACGTCGGGCGATCGTCCGGCTGCGGAAGCTCGACATAGAGGCCGTCGCCGCGCACCTCGTGGGGAAAGGTCGTGGCGACGTCGCCGTAGCCCTCGGGCGGCTCACCGCTGATCGGGTCGTATTCGTAGCCGTGCCATGGGCAGATGACGTAGCCGTCCTCGATCTGCCCCTCCCCCAAGGGACCACCCTGGTGCGGGCACCGGTTGTCGAGCACGCCGTAGCCCTTTGCGGTGTGGGTGACGCACAGTGCCCGATTGGCAACGACGACGGTGGCGACGTGGCCGACGGGCAGATCCTCGACGTCGATGCGGTACCACTGCTTCGTGACGGGGGACTGAAGGGGGGTGCCGTCGGTCACCTGCTACTCCTCGGACGGGAGCGCCGAGCCTACCGAGGCAGCAAGTCTACGGAGCCCTCGGGACTCCCCTGAGCTCGGATTCAGCCGCCGTACTCGTCGTCGGCGACTTTGCGACCGAGCCACTCGGTCGGACCGCCGGTCGTGAGCGACAGGTGCATCATGTGCGAATGGGCGGTGGCGCCGTGCCAGTGCACCTCGCCGGGCGGAATGACGACAGTGTCACCGGCAGTGACCTCGACACGATCTCCGGCATCGTTGGCGACGATGCCGCTGCCGTGGGTGACGTAGAGCACTTGGCCATCGACGTGACGATGCCATGCGGTGCGAGCGCTGGGCGAGAACATCACGGCCAGGGTGTTGAGGGCGATGTCCGTTGCGGGCGGCGCCAGAGGCCCGAACCACACACTTCCCGTGAAGTCTTCCTCGGGGGCCGGCTCCCACGCGATGTCACTACTCGCTACGTGCTCCATGAATCTCCTCAGCGGAATCGGCGACGGGTCGACGACGTCGAGCCGCTGCGTCGGCTGCGCGCCGCCCAGCCGACGCCGATGCCGACGACGAATGCCAGCAGGATCCACACGAAGATTTCTCCGGCTACAAACAGCATGTCAGTCGTCCAATGCGATGAACTCGATCCGTCGGTTGCGAGCCCGGCCCGCCGCGGTGGCATTGTCCGCAATGGGCTGCGACTCACCGTAGCCGACGACCACGTAACGCTCAGGATTCTCCCCATTGGCTACGAGGTAGGCCAGGACGGCCTCGGCACGCCGCTGCGACAAGTCGAGGTTGAACTCCGGCGTTCCGGAGGAGTCGGCGTGACCGGCGATCTCGACCGGCACCTCCGGGAACTGACGGACCGCCGCCAGTATCTCGTCCAGCAATGCCGTGCCGGCGGGGGTCAGCGCATCGCTGTTCACCTCGAACTCCACGACCTTGCCCGCGATGAGGTCGTCGAGATCCGCCTGCAACTCGACAACTTCTTGGCGGGGCGGTGGTGGCGGCGCATCCTCCACCGTGAGTCCGCTGACGAAGTCGAGACCGCCGGCCAGGAGGAAGTCGTCGGCAGCGCGCCGTGCATCCTCGCGACTCTGGCGATCCGGGTATTCCGCCGATACCGTCACGACACGTGCATCGCCGTTGACGACGATGCGGCCGCTGTCGACGTCGTCGCCAATCTCGACGAACGTGTCCAGCACACCATCGAGCCACGCTTCTTCGCTCAGCACACCGGGGCGGATCTCGAGCCTGCCGGCGTCGACCGAGCCCGGATAGACCTCTTCGAGGGCCGATACGATCTGGCCGCGCACGTCGTGCGACGAGACCGTGCCGGTGACATCGACGGCTCCTTCGGCCCACACGATCTCGAGCGGCTCGGCGCTCACCGGCCCGGAGCCCTCCGACGGTACGAAGACACGCAAATCTGCCCGGACCGAGCGAACGCCCTCGCGCGTCGCCACCACGGCTGGGATCTGCTCGATCGCCGACTCGGCTCCGACGGTGCCGACGATCAGAAGGTCACGTCCGTCGGCGAACACTTCGAGATCGTTGTAGCCGCCTGATCGCAGCAGTTGGATCGTGCTGTCCACGAGAGCCCGCTCGACCTGACTGCCGCCAAACCACACGGCGCCCGCAGCCACGGCACCAAGCAGGACGAGGGCGAGCAGGAAGAAGGCGAGGCGCGAGAGAATCGGCCCCTCTTCCTCCCCGGGAATGAAACGGGGTGAACGACTCTCTGTGGTTTGCGCCAGCTCTCGGAGCCGACGATTGCTGCGTCGTGCCACCATCACCCTCAGAATCAATCAGCGGAAGAATCCTACCGGTTTGCGGGACAATCCCAGCAAGACGTCAGGCGTTCTCCACGAGCGTTTCGAGGCGATCGACAAGTGCGGCCTGGGCAGGGTTGAGCAGAGACCGCGCTCGGTCGGAATCACACCACTCGACCCGATCGATCTCCGGTGTGTCGACGAAGCGTCCCGAACGGGGTGGCCATTCGAGCGAGAACGTGTTGCTCACGATCGCATCCGGATCCAGGTCACCCTCGACGGCGAAGGCGTGCACGACCTTGCCAGATCGCAGCTGTATCGTTCCGAGATCCGTCGCAACGCCCGTCACGTCGTGGCCGGTCTCCTCCCGGAACTCGCGGCGTGCCGCCGACTCGGCTTCCTCACCCTCGTCGACGATCCCTTTCGGGATGCTCCAGGCGCCTTCGTGACGGTTGGCCCAGTACGGCCCGCCGGGATGGGCGATCAGGACCTCGAGCCGGCCCTCGACGAGCCGGTAGAGGAGGATGCCCGCGCTGACGTCGGGCATACGTCTATTCACGATGGTTGTCGGTGCGAACGACCAACTGGCCTGGATTGGCGACGTGCATGGCGGCACGGTACCGACATGCCGGGCAGCCCGGGACCGATCTAGCATCTTGCGGATCGAGAGGGGAGAAGCCGTGCCGACGATTCACCAGGTCGCGGAAGGCGTTCAGCACGTGGCCGACACGACCGCACGCATCGCCGATGCCAGCCAGCACATGGCGGTCGTCGCATCGGCCACCGACGAGGCACTCCGTGCGAGCCGCAGTCTCGTGAAGCTCTTCATCGTCGCCCTGGTCACCGTTGCGATCGCCGGCACCATCGGGAAGATGTTGCGTCGGCGCTCATCAGCAGATCCCCCGGAACCGGCAGGTTGATGCAGTGTGAAGGCCGATAGGCCTCTCCGGAACGCTACGAGGGATCGAAGTGGACCACGAGTTGATCCCCGACGAGACCGATGCCCGCGTCGTTGAGATGGCAACCGTCACGGCGTAGCTCCTCGGGTCCGAGGGGGCCGGTGTCCGGCCCACGCAGAGTGCCGAGGTTCTCGACACTCCAGTCGGCCAACGCCGCTGCCGTCGCTGGTCCGTCGGCGCCCGTCGCATCGCACACATGCCCGTCGACATACAGGTTGAGCGGCGACACGACTATTGGTATGTCGCCGTCACGAGCGACGATCTCATCGACCACCGCCGTGACCTCCGCTTCCAGGTCGTGATCGATCTCACCAGCCCGCAGACACACCTGCACCCAAGCGGCCTCGTAGCCGCCGGCTGGACGGGATTCGTCGTATATGGCCCAGAACTCGGGCACGAACGCCGCCCACTTCGCCAGGGATCCGCCGCCGAGATCGCGCACAGGAGCAAGCTGGTCGATGTCGGACGAGTCGAGATAGCCCGCGATGTGCTGTTGCGTGTTCGAACACCCTACGACGGCGACCGATTGGGCGGGAAAGGGCACCACGGCAGCCGCGATCGGCAGAGACACCACCGGCTCGTCGGGATCATCGCTCGAGATGACCAGGCTCCCCCCGCCATCTCTTGCCGAAACGGGCCTGAATGTGACAGACACGGTCAACGTGCCACCCGGTCCGATGGTGGTCGGACCACTGAAGGCCACCGAATAGCCGGTTGCGTCTGCGCTCACACCGTCGAGGGTGAGGTCGCCGGCACCGGTATTCGAGATCGCAACTGAGCGCTCCACGACCGCCCCCAGCGTGGACTCCCCGAAGTCGAGTGCACCAGGATCAACTGCGATGTCAGGGCCGCTTCCCGCCCGGACGCCGTTTCCACTCAGCGGCACGCTCAGCGTCGGCTGGAGGGGATCGTCGGTCGTGACAACCACCTCTCCGACATGCTCACCGGGTTCACCGGGCGAGAACTCGATCGCCAGCGTCACTGCGTCGGCCGGGACGACGGTCACGGGGAACTGCGGAGACACGAGTTCAAACGCATCGCCGCTCGGCTCCGCCGACACCAATGCGATGTCGTTCGAGCCGTTGTTGGTGATGGCAACGGTGGCGCTGCTCGTCGTACCGATGTCGACCGTACCGAAGTCGAGCGAGGCCGGGGCGGCCGTGAGGACACTCGGTGCACCGTCAAGCGCCGTGACCGAGATGGCGGCGACCGCTGCACGCCCGGACGTGGCGGCAAAGTCGACGTCCAGTGTGCCGTCCGCGACGTCGGCGGTCACGGTCTCGACGTGGGCGACGAGCGTCCCTCCGGCGGCGGCGAACACGTCGAAGTCGTCGAGCACGACGTCTCCCTCCACGGCCACGTCGAAGGTGCGGTCCGGGCGGAGGGGCTCCGCCTCGACGAAGTGGAAGCTGATCTCGTATGTGGCCGGGCTCAGGCCGGTTGCCGTGAACGCAAACTGGGATCCCGCCCGGACCGTGGAATACAGATCGGGATCGGTGGTCCCGGCCACGGTCCCGTCTACCGAGCGTGAGCGTCCTCCGCTGAAGAACGCAACGGCCGCCGGGGACGTGGTGTCGGCGGCGAACGTGGTCCCGGATGATGTGACGAGCTCATCTCCCCCGGCATTGAGGGCCACGAGCGCCTCCTCCCCGATGGCGTGCGCCACCGAGCCGGCGAGGATGATGGCGACACCGATGAGCATGGCGACGACAATCAGCGGTCTGACGTGGCGAGAATCGTATTGCGGCATGAGACTCCTTCCCTCGTGTGGCGTTCTCCTCCCCGGCGCACGAGACGTCTCTTCCAAACCCATACGTCTCACCCGCCGGTCATGGTTCCGCTCTCTGGTTGTCGCAATCACTTGCGCGGGTTGAGCGGGCGATGGGCGCGGCTCGTACCTCCGTCTCCGAATGTGGATGCCAGGGCCAGGCAGCCGACCGGAACCCGCGCCGGCCCAGTGCCGGCGCAATGAAGCCAACGTAGGAATCGGATCTTGCGGAGAGCTGAACGAGTCCTTAGGAGATGAGGAACTGATGGGAGCCTTGCGAGCGGGTAGGTGCGGGGGCGACCCGGCCGGTTGTTCGTAGCGGCGATCGGCCCGGCGTCGAACCCGCGCCCACATGGGCGTCGCAGGCGGTTGGGTGCAGCGGGGCGCTCAGTCGTTGCGGTCGGGTGTTCCGCCGGCCGCCTGGCGGGTCTGTTGCGCCACGTTGTGGGCGTAGTAGAAGAGCAGCCCCATGAGCTCGCTTGCGCTCATCCCGGACTCTTGTGCGGCCTCGATGGCGGCGTTGAGATGTCGGATCACCTGTGACTCCGACGGGGGCTCCTGAGGATCCCCGGCCGCCTGCTCGCCCAGCTCCTGGTCGATCATGGTCTCCACGGCCTCGCCCGAGGGGCGGGTCCGCGTACCTCGTCCGGGAAGCGGGGTCATGAGGGTGCTTCGACGATCCTGGGTGTGGCAGGGACCGGTTGTAGCCGGTCTCTGCCACACCCGTGGTCACCCATGGATCATCGCTTCCACACCAACTCACCGTCGCGCCACACCGATGTGTTGATGTTGTTGGCTGCGTTGAGCCGCGGTGGGAACAACAGCCAGTTGCGGAGATGGAACGTCGTCCGTCCCTGGGCGTCGATTCCCCTGGGGTAGGAGGTTCCGTGGATCCGTCCGTAGCCGAAGGGTGCCTGGTTGTCGAGGTTGGGATCGCTGAGATCGGGGAAGCCGGAGAGGCTCCCGTCGGCGTCGGCGAACCCCATCGCAAAGTCCTCAGGTCGCGAGTCGGCGGCCCCGGGGTTGGGCATGATCTCGCAGATGAATGCCTCCGGTATCCCGTCGAAGTCCCGGAAACGGGTGGGAACCTCTGACTGGTAATGGATCGTCGACGTCTCCTCCTCCTGCCCCCACTTCAGGTTGTAGTTGCCCCAGAAGTAGTCGGTGCCGGTCGGTAGGTAGCCGGCCGGCCAGTCGGGACGCGGCCGGGGCCGCTCTGGGACCGGGGTGCCGGGATCCAGGGCGTCGATATCGACCCCGACCTCGGGCAGCTCGGCGATCCGCCTATACCACTGACCCCACTGTGCCGGGTTGCTGGAATCGCCATCCGGGGTGGTGTAGGTCATCTCCCCCGCGGCCGCCTTCTGGATGATCTCCAGTACGTCGAGACCAACGAGCGTTCCTCCCCAGATGCCACCGTCGCGCACCTTGCCCACGTCCTCGGGGAACACGGCGGTGGTCCCGCCGCTGTAGTTGGGGTGCGACCTTCCGGCCCGGAACACTACGGTGTAGCCGACGTTCGGCGCCAGGAGGGTCGGGGCCATCCGGGCCACTCCGCCCTTGCCGTCCACTGCGATGCGGGGGGCGAACAGCGACTTCGAGTCGGTCGGATCGGGACTCCCGTGGTAGGTGTGAGCTGTTCCATCGGGCATCACGTAACCGTCGTTCTCCGCCCGGTCGAAATCGAGGCCGTACATGCGCCGTGCCCAGTTGATGAAGCTCCAATGGTCGTTGGCGATGGTCTCGTTCGTGAACCCGAGGATGTCGAAGTACCAGAACTCGGCAGACCGCTCGGCCGTCTCGTTGCCGCCGACACCGCTCGGGATGTCCGGATCGACGCTCTCGAACAACCCGCTCGGGTTGGCGAACGGTTGCAGCGGGTCGGTGGTGTCGACGCCCTCGGCGATGTAGCCCAGCGCAAAGTCGAAGCCGCCGAAGGGCTGGGGATGGATCTTGTTCCAGGGTCCCCGATAGCGGGGAAGCAATGCGGCCTCCGGCGCTCCCGGGGGGTTGACACCCGGGGTCAGGTAGGGCGAGTGATTGAGGGCCAGGGCGGCATGTGGGTTGAGGATGCCGGTGCCGGCGGAGAGAGCCGCCAGGCCGGCCGCACCGAAGCCAACGACGCCGAGGAAATCCCGCCTGTGCATACTCTGATCGGTCTGCGAGATCGGGGTGGGGGTCATGGAACACCTCGCTTGTGTCTCGGGACGCCGGCGGCAAGCCCGGCCGGCATCCACGGGTCGGAGATGGCGCGCGCGCCACCGCCGGTTCAGGGTCGTCGCGTCGCAACGACCGTGGCGGGCGCGCTCGCTCCACAAGCTGTAGCGGGTATCCCTAGACGCTGAGTGGCGAACGCCAGACTCCCGACAAAGAGCCTGTGCCGCTCCCCGCCGAGGTGGAACGGTGCGCCCCGATCGCCGGCGTCGGGTGCCGTCGTTCTCGGTCAGGTGACTTCCGAGCCATCACAAGTCAGCGTTGAGTCTGATGTCGGAGAAGCGTCCCGCTGGCTGACGACACCGACGTTCAGCGAGTTTGTCGCCTACGGACTACACAGGATCCGGCGCCGGTGACTGGATGCATCGGCTTGGCGTGCTCCACGTTCTGAGCACCACCATGTCGTGCCGGCACTTACAAAGCCGGGCCAAGGTACTGCCCCGATTGCCGCTTCCGATGAATCCGATCGTCGACACGATCTCCCGCCGTATCTAGCCGGGTGCGGAAGAATGGGTCGGCGCACTCGTGACGGCAGCAGACCATGTTGATGGGGGGCTATCAACGCTGCCGAACGAGTGCCAATTGCGCTTTTCCGCACCTTGCTAGCCGTCAGGGCTAACTCGAGGACTGGCGGGCGGCGAGAATCTTGGCGGTGATTCGGGCCAGCTGGCCGATCTCTCGCTCAGTCAGCACAGAAAACAGGTTCTCGTCGAGGTCTCGCAGGTGATCGTCCTGAGCGGACTTGTACTTGTCGAGGCCCTCACGGGTGAGCACGACGGTGACTGCTCGACTGTCGGTCGGGTCGGAAGTCCGTCTGACGAGTCCCTCGGCTTCAAGGCCGCTCACCACACGAGACACTCGGCTCTGGCTGAGCGGCGTCCGGCGGCGAAGTTCCATCATCGGCATCGTGTGATTTGTTGAAAAGACGGCAAGAAAGAGCAACACCTCGTATTCGTGGAGGGAGATGCCGTGGTCCGCCTGCAGTGAGCGATCGAGGGCGTCGAACACGGAATCGCTGGCACGAATGAGGCCGAGAAAGGCATCGGCGTAGTCACGTTGGAGGTACCTGACTCCTTCGCTCTCCACAATCATTCCAGCCTGAGTGGTCTCGCGACCTCTCGCTGCCGAGGGTGACTTGCTCATTCTGACGAGCGTACCAGGAGTTGTATGTGTACGCATATATAGTATTTGCTTACGCATATAGCGGCTCCACTGAGATTCGGAGTGGCTCGATCAACCCGGGTTGCGGCTGTGGTTGCTCTGCTGCGCTGCGGCATCACGCCACTCGCGGTCTCGCTCGACGCGATGCGCGCCGGCAGGGGCGAGCGTCGGCTCGGGGTCACTCTTGTGCCCGGCGGCCGCAGCCGGCCTCCGATCGTGGGTGTTCTACCTTGACCAAGACCTGCCCTGTCTCGAGGATCGGCACAGGCAACTCTCGGATTTGGAGCGCCTCGGGTGGCCCGGGCGCCTCAAGTACGACGGCCCGCATCGATTACCGCACGTTGGTCATGGCCATCCGTCAGTCAGCGCGATCGAGCATGACAACCGGGATGCGTCGATCGGTCATCGTCTCGTAGTCGGCGAACTGACCCACGATCGCGACCAGCTTGGCGTACAACACGTCACGAAGGGGGCCATCCGCGACGATGGTGGCCCTGGCGGGGAACTGCTCGGCGCCGACCTCGACGGTCACGTCCGGATTGGCGCGAACGTTGAGGAACCAATGGGGGTGATGTTGAGCACCACCCTTGGTGGCGGCAACGACGTAGCTCCCGTGATGGTTGGCATAGACGAGCGGGTTCGTTCTCAGCTTCCCGGTCTTGGCGCCCGTGTTGTGCAGGATCAGAAGGGGTTTCCCTTTGAAGAACCCGCCCATGGCCCGGTCGACCGCGCCGTTGTTGGCCCGAAACTCCTCGATGACGGGCGTGTTGATGTCATCCATCCGCCGGCTTTCTGTCAGGACCTGAGCCGTAGGGTCGGGTGATGATCTCCCACCCGACGTTGGTGTGCGGGTCGCTGAAGTAGACACCGCGCCCTCCATCGTTGCTATTGATCTGGCCGGGCTGTGACCGGCGAGGATCGGCCCAGTACGGAAGCTCATTGTCCAGAATCCGGTTGAAGATCTCGTCGAATTGACGCTCGGTCACCAAGAACGCGAGATGTATTCCCGTCGGTTCACCGTTCGCGAAGTCGAGTGTGACTCCGTTTCCGGTCTCAACTTGACTGAAGTGGCCGAACTCGGTCGGCGGCCCCATCCCAGCGATGTCGGCGAAGAACTCGGCGGCGGCCCGCCGATCTCTCGACCAAACGATCAGGTGATTCAGCTGTGGCTTCATGTACCCACTCCTATTGCTCGTCTTTCATTTGACGACTCCTGCACCAAACCCAACAACCGGTGCACCTCGAGCGCACGGCCGAAGTCCGGCTCCGCTGGAGCTCCGTCGAGAATCGCCTCGGCCATCCGAGCGTAGGACCGGGCGATGTTGTGCCCCGGCCCTGCCGGGACCGAAAGCCCGGCGATGGCGGGCTTCGGAACCTCGAGCTGCTCGAGCGGATCGTTGCCGGCGGCGCCGGCGAGCGAGATCGGGGTGATCTGTGGGAGCGCGGCGCTGGATGCGACCAGCGTGCCCTCGGTCCCGTAGGCCTCCATCCTCCATCCCGAGCCGTTGTAGGGCACCGAAGCGGCCTGGAACGAGAGCAGCCCACCGCCGGCCAAAGTCCCGTGGACCAAGATGTTGTCGGGCGCGTCCGCCTCGACGGTCTCGCCGGTGTCGATCAACCGCCACTTCGGCAGCTGAACCCCCAACGTTGCGGAGATTTCGGTCAGCTTCCCGAAGACGTACTCGACGTAGTCGAGGGTATGGCCTGCGACGATGGCCATCGTGTTGGCACCTTTGGCGTTGTCCGCCATCCAGGCGTCGTTGGCTCGACGCTCGAGCGCTCCACTGCCGATCATGGTCACGTTGACGGTCAGGACCTCGCCCAACCAGCCGTCCTCGACGAGCTCTTTGAGGTGAGTGAGGCCAGGGTCGTGGCGTCCCTGAAGGCCGACAACGGCGACAACCCCATTGGCTCGAGCGACAGACGCCATCTCCCCCGCTTCCTCGACCGTCGCTCCCAGCGGCCATTCGCAGTACACGTGCTTTCCGGCCTCCAGGAGCGGCATCACGATCGAGTGGTGGTGAGGCACCCTGACCGCAACGGTGACGAGGTCGATGTCCGACTGCGCGGCGAGCGCTCGCACGTCGTGATAGGCACGGGGAATCCCGTAGGCCTCAGCAGCAGCCGCAGCCGAAGTCGGAGAGCTCGTGCACAACGCGGAGAGCTCGAACTGCTCCACGGCGGCGATCGCCGGCATGTGCGCTGCCGGCCCCCAACCTCTGCCACTGGCACTGGCACCGACCAGAGCAACCTTGAGCTTGTCGTCAGATCCCGCCATCTTTGCTCACATCCGGACAATCCGCCCACAAGGCGACGCACCTTTGGCGCGGTCCAGAGATCGACATCTGGTCATGTGACCTCTCCGGCATCCGTCATCTCTATGCGAAAGCATACACTGTCTATGCACATGCATGCAACACCACCCCGGTCGCAATCGGCATCGGCGCGCCAACGGACCCATCGTGATCATCCGGCGACGAGCTGTTTGCGGAGGACAGCATCGTGCCCCATCTCGACTCGTGGGTGGCCGAACTCTTCCCCGATGAGCACGCCGATGACACCCTGCGCCAGGTTCACCGACGCTCGAGTAGATCACAGGCGTCGTCGGCGAGGCCTTGCCCAGCCTCCCCGTAGAGATTCCGCGCCACGTCCACGCCCGCCTGTTCGAGCTCGGTCACCTCGTCGGGGAAGGTCGCCGACGCCGCTATGCGCACGTTGGGGAGGAACTGCTTCACGCGCCTGACGCCCTCCAGGTTGGCGCGATGATCGCCCATGGCCAGCACCACGAGTTCGGTTCCGGGATGGAGACGTATGCGATCCCAGAAGTCGCTGTCGAGGGCATCGCCGCGTACCATGGCGCGGCCGGCCGCCCGGTTGGCCTTGAGCGCCTCGTCGCGCCGGTCGACGCCGAGCACGACCTCGCCGCGCCTGCGCACCAGCTCATCGTAGGCGCCTGCGCCGACCCTGCCCATGCCGAACACGATCACGCGAGCGTCACCCGGCTCTATGAGAGCGTCGTCGGTGCGGATCGGATGCCGTTCGAGCCGCACCAGCCGGGCTGAAGCCCGTTGATAGATCGTGTATCGGGCCGTGTTGATGGGCGCGGCCACTGCGTACGAGGCTGCCACCGCCACGGCGATTGCCGATGCCCACTGCTGGTCGAGCCAGGCCTGCTCGACGCCGACGGCGGCGACGATCAGCCCGAACTCGCTGTAGTTGGCCAGGGTCGCCGAAGCATGCCAGGCGGTCCGCGACCTCAGCCGGAACCGGGAAAGGAGCGCTACGTACCCGGCGGTCTTGACCGGGATCACCACCAGCACAATGGCTGCAACTGCAATCGCCGCCGGTCCCGGTGCACCCCCCAGGCCGATCGACAGGAAGAACCCGACCAGCAGGATGTCCTTGAAACCCAGCAGCGTCTCGGCCAACTCGGCGGCGCGGCGGTGGGAGGCGAGGGTCAGGCCGACTACAAGCGCTCCGAGATCCGGCTTGAGGCCGACCTGGTCGAAGGTGCCGGCACCCACGCCGATCGCCAGGGCGAAGCCGAGGAGGATCAGCAGTTCTCCGTGGCCACTGCGGTCGAGGATCCATCCATAGAGCGGTCGGGCGGCCACCACCGCGATGACGACGGGGATGGCCCAAATCGACGGCGGCTCATCGACGGCAAGCGTCAGGAACAGCACGGCGAAGATGTCCTGAACGATGAGAATGCCGATGGCGATACGCCCCGGCACCGACCCGGATTCGTTGCGGTCTTCGAGGGCCTTCACAGCGAAGACTGTGCTCGAGAACGAGAAGGCGAATCCCACCAGGGCGGCGCGAGCTGGCGTGAGCCCGGCGGCGAGCGGCAGGCCGAGCGCCCCGAGAACCAGGAACAGGGAGCCGATGGCCGCGGACGTGACGGCCATGTGGATTCCGGCACCGGCCCACACCTCGGGTCGAGCCAGAGTGCGGAGGCGTAGCTTCAACCCGATGCCGAACAGCAGCAGATAGACACCGAAGTCGGCGATCAGATCGATACCATCCGTGGTCTCGTACCCGAACGCATGCAGCACAAACCCGGCGGCCAGGTAGCCGACCAGTGGGGGCAGCCGTAGTAGGGCGGCGGCGAACCCGAGACCAAACGCCGCCAGGATGAACGCTACGTCCATATCGTGTCGTCTCACATCGGAAGACGGCATCGTACCGGGCGGTGCGCTCGTGCCTTGTCTGTCGTGGATTGGTTCGCAAAGCGTCAGCTGAACGATCGCTGCCACCATTACTCGCCGACCAGTCCGCGATGGCTTCAACTCGCAGCCGGCGTCAGCCGAGACCGGTGCGCGGGCTATCCGCGGCTCTCTGGTGCGATAAGGCGGGGATGATCCGTACGATGCGGGGATGAGGATCGCCGTGGCCGGAGCAACTGGATACATAGGGAGCCGCCTCGTTCCCCAACTACTCGAGGCCGGGCATGAGGTGGTGTGTTTGGCGCGGACTCCGGGTAAGCTCGCCGACCGTCCATGGCGCGATGCCGTGGAGCTGCGGCGCTGTGACGTGCTCGACGCCGAGCAACTGATCACTGGCCTCGAAGGGTGCGAGGCGGCGTACTACCTGGTGCACTCGATGGGATCCACAGGTGACTTCGCGGCCGCCGATCGGACCGCTGCCGCCAACTTTGCCGACGCCGCAGAGAAGAATCGCCTGAATCGGGTCGTCTATCTCGGTGGGCTCGGCAGCGGCGACGAGTTGTCGTCCCATCTCGACAGCCGGCAGGAAGTGGGTGCCGTTCTCGCCTCCGGATCAATACCGGTCACCGAGCTGCGGGCTGCGGTGGTGATCGGCTCGGGATCGGTTTCCTTCGAGATGCTGCGCTACCTGACCGAGGTGTTGCCGATCATGACCACACCACGGTGGGTGGAGACGAAGTGCCAGCCGATCGCCATCCATGATGTCCTGGCGCACCTCGTGGCAGCGTTGGAGGATGATCCCGGCAGCCATGTCTACGAGATCGGCGGACCCGACGTGGTCAGTTACCACGAGATGATGCAGCTCTACGCCGAGGTCGCCGGTCTGCGTCGCCGCATCATCATCCCGGTGCCGGTGCTCAGTCCGCGGCTTTCGTCGCTGTGGATCGGCCTCGTCACACCGTTGCCGGTGGGAGTGGCACGGCCGCTAGTCGATTCACTTCGCAACGAGGTGACCGTGCGCTCGAATCGGTCGGCACCGTTTCCAGTCGATCCGTTGCCGCTTCGCGAGGCGATCGAGCGGGCCCTCGATCACAACGTTCAGCTCGACGTACCCAGCCGTTGGTCGGACGCCAGCTCCAGTCCGGCTCGTCCGTTTGCCGGAGATCCCGAATGGGCAGGAGGCACTCTGCTTGTCGACCACCAGGTCGTGATGACAAGCGCCACTCAGAGGGACCTGTTCTGGGCGTTCAGTCGGATCGGAGGCTCGGTCGGGTACTACACACACGATTGGGCGTGGCGGCTGCGTGGCCTGCTCGACACGCTGGTCGGAGGCGTGGGCCTGCGCCGGGGGCGGCGTCACCCCGAGGAGATCCGGTTCCATGACACCGTTGACTTCTGGCGGGTCTCAGCGGTCACGCCTGGGGAGTTCATGCAGCTCTCGGCGGAGATGCGGCTACCGGGCGACGCCTGGCTGGAGTGGCGTATCGGCGAAGGCGGCGAAGGTCGACAGCTCGAGCAGACCGCCTACTTCCGTCCCCGAGGTCTCGCCGGCCGCATGTATTGGTACGCAATGCTGCCGTTCCATCAGCTGATCTTCGGCAGGATGGCTCGCAAGATCAGTCGGGCAGCCGAGGAGCGGGCGACGCTCGACGCCGCCGCCTGAGCCTGGCGCGACACGGAGCCGTCTGTCGGGTCGTGCAGCGTCCAGCGTGGCCGACGTCCGGAAGGATGTGGTCGTAGTCGCGATCTCTCCATGTAGCGCGGCCCTCGACCTCAGCACGAAAGATCTCGCGCCAGCGGATCTGGCTCGCCTTCGTCTCGGCGCTGAACGTCATCGCAAGTCTCTGGGCGTCTCAGCGGGTCTCCGGAGGAAGGCGAACCAGCCCGGTGCCGGCACATCGCCGGTGCGATAGGTCACCTTGTTGATTCGGCCCCGGGCGTTTCGGATGACGTGCCACCGCAACTGCTCCGCGCCCCCCGCGTTGCGCGCAACGCGAAGGAACTCGGCGACGGCAGACCGCTTCGTATCGCGATTGAGGACGAACTCATCGACCACGTCCACAGTGATGTGGGATGCGTCCCCGAACTTGCCAATGTCGCCAATAGTCGGCCGGTCGCTCTGTTCGAGCCAGTGAGTGAGAAGACATTCAAGCTCCAGCAGACCACCGACATGCATTCTGGGGAGATACCCATCGACCAAGGGCAGAGATACGTAGGAGTCGCAGGGGCCTTCGCCCGGAGCAGTTGAGGTCATCAGGGTCTCCTTCCGTGGCGAGCGGCACACCACGTCAACGCATCGGCCATAGCTTCCATGAATTCTGTTTGTCGACCGCTACCTGGGAACGGAATCCGGTGCGGTGCAACGGGGACACCAGCCTCGTTGAGCGAACGGTACGCAGCGTCATAGACAGTCGCCTTGATGAGAATCACGCACGCCGGATCGAGTGCCCTGACGGTGGCAATCAGGTCCGGGACAAAGCTACCGGAGCGGCGCGAATCGTCTGGTTCGGGCCGCAGGTCAATGACGTACACGCCGGCATCCCTGAGCGATTGGAGATGGCTCGCCTTAAGTCGCCGATCGGGTTCAACGCCGAGCACAGCGCGCACGACGTATCGGAAGAGCGAGTCCTGGGTAGCGACGTCTTCGAAGTAGAAGTACCGGTCGAGGGCCCTGGGTGGGCTATCTGCAACAAGGAGCAGCCTCACCTCGTCTGGCCGGTACCGCCGTGCCGCAGCGCGTCGCCGTTCCGACGCCGCGCCCAGGTCGACGTCAACGTCGGGGGCGGGAGGGGGCTCGCTGGGCCGTCGCGGCTCGGCGGTGGCAGTTGCTGGGGTTCGGAGACGGATGCGGGTGCAACTCGCGTCGCTGCATTCGAAAAGGTGCGGATAGTTGCGGGCTCGAAGGCGGAGCTGATCACTCGGCGGTGGTTGCCCATCGCTGGGACGAACCCAAAGACGGCGCCGAGCAATCTGTGCTGCCAGTTCGTCACGACTCATCCAGTCACCGGCTTCGGCCAGAACGACCGCCATCGACTCATGGAGCGTCGTTGTGCTCACCGTCGCGATGGACCCAAGCTCGAGCGCACCGCAGAAGCGGTCATGAGCGTCGAACCTCAGCAATCGCTTCGTCGATGTAGGCCTCGAACGAAAGCCACATTCGCCTGTGGGATCCGTCTGTGCTGCGCACCACCTACGTCGACGATGTCGTCGATGAGCGAGATGCGAAGTGGTCCAAGATCGGACCAGTACTCCTCGTAATCTGGCCCGTCAACGACCCGATAGGCGACGAACCAGCTGGTCCTTCGTGGATAGCCGAGCCCGCTGCGACGACCACGAACGAGGTTGCCGAGCGCCGAGCGCAGCAGCGGACCGGATGGTTGATCTCGCTCGACGCGCACACCGACCCAAGCAGCTGAGTGCGCCAGTTCATTGCGAGTGATGGCGAGTACACCGAACAGGTCTGCGGGCCCTCTCGTCCACCGCCCGGCCGCGGCCAGATCACGCTGCTCTGCCTCCAACCCGGCTATCGCCGTCTCCCAATCGGCGACCTCACGCGACGTACGGTCCTCAGCGTGCCTCACTCTCGAGCCATCTCCTCCAGGCGCTCTCGCCAGGACTCGATGCCCACCTCGGCGACGATGTTTCTACTCACCGGATCGCGCACTCATGAGCCAACGCGATCAGCTTGCGGAGCATTGCCTCGTTCTCGTCCAAGTCCGTCGCCTGCAGGCGCAGCTCGTACCTGCCCCACTTGCTGTGGCGCACCACATCGAGCCCCGCCGACTCCATCTCTTCCTGGAACGTCTCGTCCCGACTCATCCGGACGTCGAGACCCATATGGCTGCGGCGAGGATGGAAGACGACAATGTTGTCCGCCACCCCGAGCTTGGCGGTCCCGACATAGCCCTTGGTGAAGTTCAGATCCCAAGCAGGGTCGATGTCCTGGAGAAACCAGATCATGCGATCAGGAATCGTCATGTCGGCCTTCGCTTCCCAGTACGTGCGATCGACCTGCTCCGCGTCCTCCTCATCCTCAGGCCCCAGAACCATCTGATCCACCACCCTGGTGGCAATCAGAGTGATCGCATCATCGATCACTACAGCCGACAGCTGGATAGCGATCAGCGGGATGAACCCGCTGAATAGCGAAATGACGTTCATGAAGCGACTCGTCACGTCCTCGGCAACGATGACCGCAGTGTGTTCATATTGGGGGTATCGGCGCCGCTCGATATCCCAGTACTCGATCGTGCGGATGATGTGGCTCGGGTCCGTTGGGCCCAGCTGGATCTCTACTTCGTAGCGTTCCGTCGTGTCGGGATCTTGGAGAAGAAGGTCGAGCCGTCCGGCACCGGATTGGCGACGCTCGACATCCTTGAGGACCAGGTCACCAAGGCCGAGGAGACCTGGGTCGGCGGCGATGCGTTCCTGCACCCAGCGCTCGTTGTACGTCGGGTGCGATCGCAGTGAGACCTTCTTCGGCTCCACCCACCGGTACCTCACAAGCGCTCCTACTCACAGCTCAGCCATTCGTAACCTACCCCACGCATCGTCGAGGCGAAGGCGCATCGAGCAACAAGATGAACCTTGCCCGGTGGCGCGACCTCGGGCCAGATCATCACGGACCTGGTCACCGACTTGGACCGGGTTCTCGGGCAATGCAGCGAACTCGGCGACCAGATAGAGGAGCTGTTCTTGAAACACCTTCTCGGAAGGGTCCTGGTATCCCTCGCCGGGTTTGGCCCAGGACCGGAACGAGAAACTTCGCCGAAATCGGAGACCCGAACCGTTTCACCGACGGGGGTCGCCTCGCCGCCTACGTCGGCATCGCCCTGCCTACCGCAAACCAGGCAGGAGCATCAACGGCGCCACCCGCACCCACCGTGCCGGGAACCACTGTCTCAAAGACGGCACGTTCCTTGCTGCCTTCGTCGCCGCCCGCCACGACCCCCAAGCCACGGCCTACTTCCAACGCAAACGAACCGAGGGCAAGAGACGCAACGCCGCCTTCACCTGCGTCGCCAGACGCCGCTGCGACATCATCCTCGCCACGCTCGAAACCCACCCCGTACAGCACCACCTACCCAGAAGCCGCCTGACAACAAGACAGGGACTCCCGCGGTGCGTAGGACGTTGGCCTCTCGCTGGCCGCTCAGTCGCCAAACCTCGGCTCCGACCCTCTGCTACGAGGACTCCTACTGCTGACCTCGCCGACCAGCCTCCTCTACTGGCAGGACTACCTCGACATCACGGTCGACGAGGCTGCCGAGACCGCGAGCTGGCTGATCCGGCGACTCGCTGCACGGTGACCCCCGACCCGTCAGCTCCCGACCATCACTTGGCCGGTCTCCACACCGACGACTGTGACCCGACATCGTGACCGTCGGCACGGGCGATCGCCCCAGATCCTGCGATGCCCCCACGCCGTGAACTCCTCGGCACACTTAGCCACCGTCGGTTCCGATCCGGTCCACCACCGGGGCCGGCCACAGCCAGGGACCTCAAGCCGCACCCGCACCCGGTTCTCGGTCGGTAGCGTCGAACACATGAACGACGCTCAGGCAGCAGTAATCGTCGAGTGGGTGCGACGGTTCGATGCCGCCCGCATCGAGTACTGGTTGTTCGGAGGGTGGGCCGTCGATCACCACGCCGGACGAGTCACGAGGCCCCACGACGACGTCGACTTCGTGATCTGGGGTCCACGATCAGAACGCGGCCGTCGAAGCCGCCCGCTGCGAGATAGAGGCCGCGGCAGCCCGCTGTTCCTGATCGAGCCTCTGATCGAGCGTGGACCTGGTAAGCCTCGAACCGTGAGGGCAGGGTCGGCGCCGCCAGACGGCTGAGCAGAGGTACACGTGCAAGCGTTCAGTTGGGTGTGGAGGGCCACTTGACAACTGGTTAACAGTGTTAGACAATCCGAACACTATTAGGGAACAGAGATGACGTCAGTTGGCATACGTGAGCAGCGGAGACAGGAGACCAGGGCACGCATCGTCGACGTCGCGTGGGAAATCTGCCGTCACCAAGGGCTCGCCGGTCTTTCGTTGCGTGATCTTGCCGCCCGGGTCGGGATGCGAGCGCCCAGCCTGTATTCGTACTTCGACTCGAAGCACGCCATCTACGACGCCATGTTCCGGCAGGGCAACGAGGAATTCGGCGCGGCCATGCGCCGCGCCATGCCCGAGGGGCCGCTCGACGGAGCTGGCGTCAAAGCGGCCGCCCGTGCCTTCGTGGATTTCTGCACCGCAGATCCGGCGCGCTACCAGTTGTTGTTTCAGCGCCCTATCCCCGGATTCGAACCCTCACCCGAATCATTCGCTGTGGCCATCGCCAACTACGAGGAGATGCGCCGACAACTGTCGCAGGTGGGCCTGGGCAGTCAGGAGGCCCTCGATCTGTGGACCGCCGTCACGGCCGGCTTGGCCGACCAGCAGATCGCCAACGACCCCGGCGGTGAACGTTGGAGGCGCCTGACCGACCGAGCTGTGGACATGTACCTGGACCACATGGGTGTCCTGCCCTCAGACCAAGGAGAGCAAACATGACCGCAACCGTCATCGACATCACCGGCATCAAACCGATCAGCCACCGGGAAGCCTATGACCTGGCCCGGACCGAATACAGACTGTTCGCCGACCTGCTCGCCACCATCGGGGACAGCGAGTGGGAACTCCCCACCGACTGCGAAGGGTGGACTTTACGAGACCTGGCCGGGCACATGGTCGGTTCCATGCGCTCAGCCGCTTCGGTGCGCGATCAGATCAGCCAACGGCGAAAGATCACCCGCCGCACCAGACACAACGGCGGGAACCAGGTCGATCACATGACCGCGGTCCGAATCCAGCGCACCGCAACGCTCACGCCCAAGCGCTTGTCACCGAATGCCGGGAACTGGTCGACCGCGCCGCGCTGGGCCGCAAACGCACACCTCTTCCCATCCGCCGCTTGGTGTCGATTCCGGTCGACATCGGATCGATCTCCGAGCGGTGGAAGATCGGCTATCTCGTCGACGTGATCCTCACCCGCGACACTTGGATGCACCGCATCGACCTGGCCCGAGCCGTCGGCGCCGACCTCGACCTCGACGGTCTCCACGACGGACGCATCGTTGCCGACGTGGCCGCCGAATGGGCCCGCCGCCACGGCCGTCCCTGCACCCTCACCCTCACCGGCCCTGCCGGCGGCACCTACACGATTGGGACAAATGGACAGGCGCTCGAACTCGACGCCGTGGAATTCTGCCGCATCCTGAGCGGACGAGCCGACGGCGACGGCCTGCTGGCCCAAGACGTGCCCTTCTAGCTCACTCGGTGCAATGGGTGATATGGCGCCGTATCTGGCGATGGGTGCGGGCTCAGCTCTGGCCCTGGCACTGTGATTCCTTCAGGGCGGGAGGGCACGTGCCTCTGAGCCTCGTCTGCTATTCCGCCGCTGTTACGTCCCGTCCGCTTTCCATGATCTCCTTGAGACGTTCCAAGTCGCCGATGTTCTGGCGGATCAGAGAGAACTCGAAGAGCGGCCTGAGCAGCTTCACGAGCCAGTTGTTCGACCGAGGGTCACCGCCGATGAAGAAGCGGCAACCGTCCCCATCGGGGAACCACTCCATGAATGAGTCGATGAGGACCGGGCCCTGGCGGCCGGTATAGGCGAAGTAGTGCGGCGGCCGCCACTCGGTGACGTCGAGCTCGAACTTGAACGTGTAGCCAAGCGCTCTTGCGGAAACACGGAACTTGCTGCCCACACCGGGCTCGCCATCCGTGATCCACTCCGCACCCGACATCCGCGGACGCCACTCGGGTGTCCGCCCGATGTCCAGCACGTACGCGAAGACATCCTCCGGCGAACGCTCGATGTACATGCCCAGGTGTGGCGTCGGTGGCGGCACGCAGTCACCTCTTGCCAGAACATACACCACTCACGGGCAGCGCACTGGCCGCTCCGCCACCGTCGACCCAATACCTCACTCTGAGAGCGAACAGATCATTCACCGCCCCGAACGATCTCGCCCGCCCGCAAGCGCTCTGGATCGGGCAATCGGCTACAGCACCGTCGCTCCCGTGGAGACCGATGTTGAACCCGCGAGGTGGCGGCCCACGAAGTCGCACTGAGCGTCGACTGAGATCCGGAACTCTTGGGAGTCGTGGTACAGCAAGCCGAAATGGCCTCCTCCCACTTGAACCAGCTCCTTGCGGTGGGGTGCGAGCTTGAAACAGTGCCTGGCAACGTCGGCGTTCGCCCCTGGCATCTCGTCCTCTTCGGCGACGATCATCAGCAACGAGGCCTCGACGTGGGCGATGCACGACTGTGCCGAGAACGGTACCGGCGTGTTGAGTGTCGCAACTGTGGCCTGATTCTGCCAACCGGTTCCGAATCGGGCGCCGTACGAGATGAACCAGTGGAATGCGGTGAGGGGCCGGAGCATCGACGGTGTGCCCGACTGGTCGGCCGACACTACCGGCAAAGGTCCTTCCAATGTTTGCTCAAACATGTCCAGGTCGTCGTCGAGAAAGACATCCCGGATGCTCTCGAACGCACCAGCCCCATTTCGAATGATCTCGTCGCCAAGGGCAGGTACCTGGACGATCACGGCTGAGATCCGTGGATCCACCGAGGCTACGACCAACGCGACTTCTCCGCTCATACTGTCGCCCCAGACACCGATCCGGTGATCGGGTGAGGGACAGCGACTGCTTTGCAGGAAGTCGATGCCCGCCAGATAGTCGCGGGCTTGACGCCACGGGTCGATGAGCTGGGGTTCGCCGTCGCTTCGTCCGAATCCGCGCGGATCGAACAACAAGGCGACTGCGCCAGATTCGGCGAAGCCTTCCGCGTACCGGTCAGCGACCATTCCGGTGCTCGTCGCCGAGAACCCATGGATCATCACGATGCCCGCGCTGGGTGGTCCCGGCTGGACGGGCTCGAAGAGCCAACCGCGCACCGTGGTCCCCTCGGACGTGAATTGGACTGGTCGCCGAGACACGGTCATATCAGATATCGGTGGTGGCGTTGGCGATGACACCACCTTCGAGCGTCCAGACCGTGTGGACGATCCTCCAACCCTCCGGGAACCGGATCAGGTGATTGAGGTCGGTCATGCCTTCCGAGACCACCTTCACGCTGGCCAGATGGTGCGTGGCGGCCAGCACCGTGATCTCCATGGGCCGATCGCCGGGATCGGCGACTCCGGCACCAGTGCCTGTCAACTGCACGAACTGCGAATGGGTTATGTGTTCGGTGTCGATGAAGTCGGCCCTGGTGTCGATGACACGGTTGACCAGCCTGAAGTTGTCCCGTTCGCGATGCAAACATCGCGCCATTCTCTCGGCGTCACCCGCGTACCAAGCCTCGCAGTAATCCCTCGACACGGCCTCGATCTCCTCCATCTCACGGGGATCGACTTCGGCGTTCGGTGCGTAGACGTATCCAGCCATCGCACCCCTCCTTACGGCTCTGCTCGCCACACGTCTCTCGGGGATCGCTCACCCAGTCAATCTATGGTGGTGCCGTCGTACCGGCATCCGTGGTGGACACCGTTCTCAGGCACCCGACGGCGCCCACTACCCATGCCCGCTACAGCGAATGGAGACGGGAAGCCGCAGCGGCACGGGCCGTCCTGCCGGATAGACCGAGCTTGCGATAGACGTTGGACAAGTGGCGCTCGCCGGTGCGACGGCTGACCGCGAGGCGCTCACCGATACTCTGGTTGGAAAGTCCTTCGGCCGCCAGGCTGAGGACCTCGTATTCTCTCTCGCTCAGCAGTGGAGTAGGGGCGCTGGGGGATTCCGATGGGCTGGCGCCGACGAATCGGACAGCCTCAGAGACAAACCGCCTCCATGCCGGCTCGTCCAAAAGGACATGATTGCTGCTGTCGAGCGGCAACAGCGACGCGTCGGGCAGCAGAGCCGCAAGCTCCAGCCCGAGCGCGCCCACGATTCTGTGTGGGGAACCCAGCGCACATGACACTCACCTCGCCGCGTGATGGCGAGCACAGCGTTCCGCCCATAACCGGCGATCTGCGCTAGCAGGACATCATCTGGGAGCACGCCTCGCTACCGACCAGGCAAGCTGTGGCAGCGCTTGTACTTCAGCCCGGACCCGCAGGGACATCGGTCGTTGCGTCCGACCTTGGCCCCGCCCTTCTGGGTTGAGCAGCCACCTTCAGAGCAAACTCAACCCGCCGCTCGCGTACCTCAAGCTCACCTTCCCACGTGCGGAGGCGCTCCCCGGTGAGAGCCGCCGCCGGGCTCCGAGCCAGGCCGCTCGAACCGAATCCGGCCACGGCTTCGGTGGTTCGCACAATCTTCCGCCAGTTCCTCGGCGGTCACGGTCTTCGTGCGAGCGCCAATAGCCTCACCGCCGACGGCATCCTCTCCCCTTCCGCCTCGGACCCGGGTCGCAATCGCATCGGCTCGCCAACGGACCGGAGTCGAGGTTCACCGCAGTTCGAGCCATCCTGGACAAGCCTCGCTCCACCGGCTCGAAGCCTTCCTCGGGCGAACCCCCACCACCAAGCTGAGCGCCGAGGACATCAAGGCCCTTGTCGCCAGCCTCCAGGACATCACCGCCACCCGCGCCGCTGCGGATCACGGGGACAAAGGCCAAGGTCTACGCGAGATCGACGTCACCTACCACGAGGACGGCCGGGTCGTCGTCGAATCCCGGCCGCGTGGAGTTGAGTCTGGTGTCGGAGAAGCGTGCCGCTGGCGGACTACACCGACGTCCAGCCGGTCCGCGATGTCGGAGGAGCGTTCTGGTCGCGGACCACACGAGTGGCGGCCTTGATCACGTCGTTCACGGTGAGGTGAACAGCCGAGCGATCACAGCTCGAGCAGGTATCGAAGCACTCGACCGATATCGAAGAGAGGCCCGGGTCCGACGACTCCGAGCCTATCGATGAGCCTCCGCTCCGAGACGGACTTCACATCTTCGCACTTGGCGTAGCTCGAATGATCGAGGCCTGACTCCCCAGGCTCGATCTCGATGTGCGAGGGCAGGTCGCGTCGGGCCGAGGTGACCGGAACAACGAGGACGACGCCGGCCGGTCCTCCGTTGAGGGCATCAGTCGATACGACGACGGCGGGACGAGTCCCTGCCTGCTCCCGACCCACCGGCTCGCCAAAGTCGACCAGCCAGACCTCGCCACGGCGTGGTATCACTCGGAGAGATCTCCCAGCGCGCCTTCCTCAACTCCTCGCTCCTGTTCGACCTCAGACCAAGCAGCAGAGTCGTCGCGCAGCTCTTGGTAGCGGCGATTCAACCTGTCGAAGAACACCTTCCGCTCCAAGGCTTCGACCGCGTCATCGAGGACTCTCGTCATCGGCTGACCAGTCGTGGTCGCCAGCGATGCCAGCCGGTCCCGAGTCTCCTCACTCACCCGTATCGTCGTGCTCATGCCACCAGTCTACTAACGCGTAGACTCTCTTGTCTACACGTCTCTCGGGGGCCGCGTCAAGATACGTCGCGCACTTCGCGGGCCAAGGACCCTTGCGCCGCGCAGGTTCAGCGCCAGAAGATCGCGCTACTCGAATCGCGGCGGGCTCTTACTATCGACATGCCTGCCGGCGGCTCGTCGTCCGGACACGTGTAGTCACGTTGAGTCGAGTGTCGGAGATGCGTTCCTGTCGCGGACTACACCGGCGGCCCCGCTGGTGACGTCGTTCTTGGTGCGGAGCTAGCGGGGCGCGACTGTTCAGCCGCAGGCCGACACCAGGGGAGAGCATGGCTCAAGACCTGCTCGTCGCGCAGCTCGGCCACAACCCGTTCCCGCGACGCCCCGGGGAGCGTAGGTGGAGGTGCGTCGGTGGGTGCGTGCGCGTTATGACAGCACCGGCAGACTGGCCTCTTCACTCGGGCAGCCTGGAGGGGTACTGCAGTGATACCTGGGCAGCCGCCGCCAGGCGGTCGGCCCAGCGGCGGAAGAAGTCCTCGATGTGCTCATCGTCAATCGGAGTCGGCACTGCAGCGTGTAGGTAGACGTGCATGATTCCGCTGGCCGCGAGGTCCGCGTCCTCCACATCCATGAGGGCAAAGGGATACTCGTCGAACGATGACTGTCCCCGGCCGAGATACATGTATGGAACCTCAACCCACCGATAGTCAGGGCCGCTACCAGTCCGGCCGTACCAGAGCGATGCTCCCCTTCCGGGGTATCGGTCACTCGTCTGGCGGATATGAATCGATGCCCCGGCAAGCACGTCCCGTCCAGAGTGCTCGAAGGCACCGGGCCTGATCTCAGGGAGATGTTGCTCGACCCAGAGTCGTCCTTGACCAAGTTCGAGGCCCTTGCGCGGCCCCTGGGCGGCCCGACGAGCGGGTGGCGCCTCGTCGATGATGCGAGTGATGAGTCTTTCAGCGGTGCTGTCCAGGATCTCCGTTGCTTCCCTCGCGATTGCACTTCTAGCGCTTCGCTGGGTCTCCTCCCGGGCTCGCTCGGCCTCGGCCACCGCCTCAGTGGCAGCCACGGCCACCGCGGCTTGAGCAAGTGATGAGTTATGGGCCTCGGTAGACGTAGGCGGAGCGGACACCATGCCATCCAGCCGACCAGTGAGCCGACTCAACGAGATACGCGCTGCTGGCTCCTTTCGAAGCATCGAGAGAACGAGGGCGATCAGGGCCGGCGGTAGGTCGAGCGCGTTGCTGGGTTCATCGGGAGGATTGTGCAAGTGCTGCTCGCGGAAGTCCTCGCGCGATGGTCCGACGAAGGGTGTATCCCCGGCACAGAGTTCGTAGGCCATTCAGCCAACCGCGTAGATATCAGTGGCGGCCGTCGCTCGCTCGCCTCGCCATTGCTCCGGGGCTGCGTACGGAGGGCTCAGGAAGCCTCTCAGAGTGTTCGTGGAGGTTGCCTCCTCAGCGAATCGAGCGATGCCGAAATCGGCAAGCTTCCAGACCCCGTCGTGCAACAAGATGTTCTCGGGCTTCAGGTCTCGATGAACGATGTCGCTCACCTCAGCGAGACCTGCGGCGACCGAGCGAAGGACGTCGAGGATCTCCGACAGGCTCAGCGTCGCACCGCTCAACGCCTCCCGGAGACTGCTGGCTGCGCGCTCCATCACGACGAAGTACCTGCCGCTGTCGGCATCCTGGCCAGATGCCAAGATCGGAACAACGAAGTCCAGGTCACGTCCTGCGAGATCGTTGGCGATCGTCAGCTCGCGATGCCCGGCCTCGTCGCG
Source organism: Acidimicrobiia bacterium (assembly GCA_965216945.1). GTDB lineage: Bacteria > Actinomycetota > Acidimicrobiia > Spongiisociales > UBA5794 > DATHZQ01. The sequence continues at coordinate 3,985,256 of CBDCGU010000003.1, forward strand.
ATCGAGATGCAGGCGCTTGACCGCCAGCGAGTCGCCACCTTCGGATCTGTCGCCAGCGAAGACCTGACCAAAGCCGCCTGGCGCACCGAGAGGCTGATTCTCATCAAACCACCATGTTGTGCCGTTGATCCGAATGCTCTGCATTGCTCCCTCGGCATCAGGGTACTGGGGAACTACATCCATGTAACCTGTCCCGTCCTACGAGGTGTTGCCTCGACATCTTCGCCCACGGCGCTGACCCAAGACAGTGGCTATGTGTCGGCCGAGGAAATCCGGCCGCGTGGCGGGGAATGCGGCTATGACTGCTATTGGCTAAGTAGGTCTGCATTACACCCCGTTTCTGATGCATATTGCAGTATCAATCTATGATTGATACTTCGTTACCTATCATTAATGAGCTACTATGCAGCCATGGCACGGCCGAGCACTATCAATCGACTGTCTGAACTCGCGGAGGACCAGTGGGGTCTCGTCACTCGCCGACAGGCTGAGCTGGCTGGTGTGCCGCATTCCACGTTCGACCGGCTGGCAGCCGATGGATCAATCCTGGAGAGGGTTGACCATGGCGTGTACCACCTTGCCGGGGCTCCCCTGCCGGATCATCTCGCGCTCCGTGCCGCCTGGCTTCAGCTCGCCCCCGAAACACCAGCCTGGGAACGCACCCTGGACCAAGGGGTGGTATCACATCGGTCCGCGGCCGCGCTGTACGAACTCGGTCATCTGGCTGCCGACACTCATGAGTTCACCCTGCCGACGAGACGCCAAACGCGTCGTCACGACGTTCGATTCCATCGACGTCCGGTGCCGATCGACGAGTGCATCCAACTCAGGGGCCTGCCGGTTACCAGACCTTCCCGCATTGCGTCCGATCTTCTCGCAGACCAGGAGGACCCTGAAGCCGTGGCCAGCGTGGTGGCCGACGCCATCCGCGACGTCTTCGACTACCCCGCCATGTTCGCCGAGACGCTCGCTCCTCACGCCGGTCGGTTCGGTCTGCGGCGGGGCGACGGGCTCGCAATGCTCCGCTGGCTACTCGAACTGGTTGGCGATCCAGACACGGGCGAATGGATCGAGGAGGCTCGTCAGTCCCGCCGAGAGGGTGGCCCGCGACCACCCGGGCGGACAAACGCGTGATGGCGGGCGGTCGGCACTACGGCAGTCCGGTGGCATTTCGGCGTGCGCTCACGGACAAGCTCCGCGACCTTGCCGAGGACAGCCGCTGGTCTCTGCCCCAGCTGCAGCGCCAGATCGCCTACGACCGCCTGCTCGAACGGCTCTACCTCATGGACGATGGGTGGATCGTCAAAGGCGCGGCGGCGCTCCTGGCGCGAGATCTGGCGGTACGGGAGACGGTCGATGTTGACGTCTATCGATCTGCGACGCTTCAACAAGCGGAGACCGACCTGCGAGCGGCCGCAAACCGGGACATCGGAGATTGGTTTCGATTCGAGATCGGGCGCAGCCGTCCCGTATCCGCCGGTGGAACTGGACTCCGACTACCGGTGACGGTGTTCATCGGCGCGACTGAATGGTGCAGGTTCCGCGTCGATCTGGTTGGGTCAGAGATCCGGATCACCGGTCAGCCGGACCAAGTACCACCAATCGCCCGCATCACGATTCCCGACATCGAGCAGCACGGCTACCGGGCATATCCGCTCGTCGATCACATTGCTGACAAGGTGGCTGCCATGCTCCAGAGCTACGGAGCAGGTCGGGTACCGTCCACCCGATACAAGGACCTCGTCGATCTCGTCGCGATCGTGTCGCAAGCCACGGTTGAGGCCGAGGCGCAGCGGCTCGCCGTCCAATCCGAGGCCGACCGGCGTGGAATCACGCTGCCAAAAATCTTTTCAGCACCCGACCGTGAGCTCTGGGAAAAGGGATACGCTGCCGAGGCACGCCGAACACTGCTGGACACTGCACTGACGCTCGACGACGCACTCGCCGTCGTGACACCCTTCCTGAACCCACTCCTCGACGGCGCTGCAGTCGGCACCTGGGATCCCAAGTCCTGTCGATGGACCACGACCCTGCCTGATATTCGCTAGCCGTCCCAGGTTTCTTCAGTTATCACTCCACCCGTTGGCTGCCAGCTGAGCGGACTCAGGTAGAGGACCCGATCCACAGTCATGGCGAGTCGCTCACCAACCCTGAAACTGTCATTGACCCACGCGAGAGGCGATTGGTCGTCGACGAGAATCCAGGTGTCTGTGTCGGGGTGATATGCGATCAGCAACGGGGTATCGGTATCAACGCCGCTGCTGAAGTGACCGGTTGACACGAGCACGTACTCACCTGTCCACGTAAGTGTCTGGCTTCCGAGGTTGCACTCGCATCCATCGGGTTCTGGAAGGGCTTCGGGCAAAGCCGACCACATATCGGCGTCCGAGTCATACCTGGAGCCAACTGCGCGCTCTGACCCAACGAAGTGCGCCGGTAGCCCACCCCAGATGATCAGTGAGTCTCCTGTGAAGACCATGTCCAGCCATGAGGGCCATGCCGGAGGATCGGGCAGAACTCTCCACGTGTCTGTGGTGGGGTCAAGGGCGATTCCTTGCTCGACTCGTCTCAGGGGATCACCAACAGGGAAGACAGGCCACACGACTACCTCGGATCCGGTCCATTCAATCTCATTGGTCTCCCGAGATCCTCGGGCATCGGCTCGAATCCTCGCCAAGAGTCCGTGGTCGGGTTGTAGGCGGCGATTCCTGTCTGAGTGACAACCACCATCTCCTCTCCTGTCCACACTGCCTCCGGAAACGGACCGGACAAAGGTGACTCGGCCAGGGTGCGCCACGTGTCCGCCGCCGGGTCGTAAGCGGCTGCTTGTCGTGAGGTCATGCCGCAGCAAATGATGACCTCGGAGCCGGTCCACACTCCGGCTGGTGCGACAACCGGCTCGAGGGGACTCGTCGGCAGGTGCCTCCACATGCCGGTATCGGGGTTGTACGCCATTCCCGGATCGCCGGTCGGAGACTCGTAGTCACAGGACTGTCGGTCGCCACCCCAGAAGACAAGCTCCGTGTCGGCACCGATCACAGCTCGGTGACACAGTGCTACCACCGAGGTTGGGATTTCTACAGACTCCCACCCAAGTCCGATATCTGACCGCGTGGCTGGGAACGCGGCTGCCAACGAAGTGGTGGTGGTCTCGACGGTGGTCGTCGTTGAGAGCTCGGCTGAACTCGTCGTAGGGAGCGCGCCGATGGTGCTCGTTGCAGCTGAGGTAGTCCCGCTATTGCACCCAACGACCGCCATCGCGATTGCGAACAGAACAGCAGCGCGTGCGCCAGTCTTCATCGTCAGCATTCTCGCTTAGTAAGACGCCTGACGATCCCTCAGAGTTCCGCGGTCCGACGGACCTCCGAGGGAAGTGGCGCGCGACATCGCCAGTTCGCGCTGGCGAATCATCAGCTGTCGTATTCACGGCTGCCGACCCGCTAAGCCGTGGCAGCGCTTGTAATTGAGACCCGAACCGCACGGGCAGCGCTCGTTGCGGCCGGTCTTGGCGCGGGCCTGGATGGGCTGATTCGACAACTTCGCCGCTGTCTCCGCCCGCCACTCCCGGACCTCGAGCTCGTTCTCCCACCCTCGGAGGTGTTCGCTCTGTCGCTGCAACCGCTCCTCGGCTGCGCCGAGTTCCTGCTTACGCTCGGCGAGCGAAGCCTCAAGGTCCGCAAGCCGCCGCTGCGCCTGCTCCTCAAACACAGGCACCGCTCCTTCAGTGGAGTTGCTGAACACGGAGGCCAGCTCCTGATCGATGAGCGCCGCGATGGCTCGTCCGATGGAGAGCCCGACCGTATCGCAGTAGCGCTTCCAGGTCGACCATTTCGCCGGCGTCACCGGGACCCGCACCATCTGGAACCGCTCGTCCCCGCCGAGGCCGGCCAGGAGCCGCCGGTCGAGCCTTGCCAGCATGCCACGGTGAAGATCCATCACTGGCTCCAGTGTCTACATGTGGACATCAGGCAACTTGTTGCAGGTGCGTGTGTGGTTGGAGGGGGCTGAGCGCGATTCGCGTCTTGTGGGGGTGTTGCGGGTGCTGGGACGTCGCACGGAGTTTCTGTGGCTTTCAGCATTCGGTTCCTCGACTCTGTTCGAACGAGATCGGATTGGAGTCGAAGCCTCGTGCCTGGTGATGTCCTCGTGCGCAGAGGCCATGGACTTGCTGCCTCAGCACAGGGCGCCCGACGCTCGACGGTGCCCTTGCTGGTGCCGAGACGAGGTGCTGGTGACGGCTCGGCGCTGCGGTCGACAACGCGAGCCGTTCGATTGCCTGGGTGGAACGGGTTGCTATTGGTCACGGATACTCCTGACACTGAACGGAATCTGACTACCGCGCCGTGCCTCACCGTGCCATGCCAATGGCAATTGTAACGGCGATCCGCAACACGCCCAAGCCTCCCACCCGCTATCGGTGGGGCAAGAGCTTCAGGTACTTCCGAGACGAAGTCCTCGACTGGCTGAGGCAGCAAGCGGTCGACTGATGCGCGTGTCATCGCGCTTCAATCAAACAGAAGTGCTCCGAGGACGCCTACGCCCATGGCGCCCGTTTTGCTGGTCACTGTGACGAAGGTGGATAGGTCGGGGAATAGCCAGAGCTCTAGAACGGCGACTCCTAGTGCGATAACCCACGGCGTAGCCAAGCCTCCTAGTCCGATCGGCGGAATAGTGCGGAAGTGGTCGTAGTAGGTCGTCACGAAGCCAACGACTACCAGTAGGAGGGGTGTTGCGATCAACCAGCCGGACCACTTGGCCACAGCCTCCTGCCAACCTTCAGAGAACGACAGTTCGCCAAGTAGTGATGCGAGCCAGGGCACGAGAAGTAAGCCGACGATGGTTGCGGCCACGAAACCAACAGCAGTGAAGACTGCCGACATGGCCAGGTCCTCGAGATCCGGGTCGATGCTCGAAGCCCAATCCTGGTAGCTCTGGCGGAACCGTTCGCTCGCACTCTGGGTGACGGCAGATGTCACCTGGGGGGCCAGCGCGTCGACGGTCCCGGTGGTGGACGCTGAACCCTCCACGCCCGCCAGTTCGCCTAGGCGTCGGTAGAAGTCCTCCGGGGGTAGTCGTCCGCCTTTCACATCCGCGTACTGAGAGGTCTCCACCTCTAGCCACGGCTCCCCACTCAGGAGCAATGGCATAACCGGCAGACCCTTTCGATCCGCGTAATGGTTCTCTCTCTTGACCCACTTCGACAGTTTGGAGTGTCTCGACATCACCAAGATCACAGCCGCGCTCGACTTGAGGTGTTCCTCGATCACGTCGGGCCACTCGTCGCCGTAGTCGATTCTGCTATCGCGCCACGCAGGGATATTCCGCTCTCGAAGACTGGCGTAGAGCCTCGCGGCATACTCCTCGTCCTTGTGGGCATAGCTGATGAACACATGCTTTGGCATGAGAACGGCCTCGTCATGGTCAGTCTGTCCGCGTACAGCGCGTGGGCGCTTTGCTGCGTGCCCGGCTGTCTGCCGACTCGGATTTCACTCTATCTACCCGTTCTGATCGCAACATGCTGCCTGGTGAGCCGCTGGCCGCTATCGGGCCACTATTGGCCCGGCGTACTGAGCGAGATGGAACGGGAGGGGTCGGCACACCCGCAGCCGTGAACCCAAGCGCCGCAACGGTTTCGACCACAGCCCGGGACAGGCGGGGACGCGCCAGGACGGCGATCCCTTGACTGGGGGTCAAAGGGCCGAGCATGCCAATCTCGCAGGAAGTGTGACCTCGACGTGACCTCACCGCTCCTGGCGCCAATGTCAGCCATCAGCCCTCGCGGTGAAACCCCCTGGGCTCAGGGGGTTTCGTGGTGTCGGAGAGAGGACTCGAACCTCCACGAGCTAAAAGCTCACTAGGCCCTCAACCTAGCGCGTCTACCAATTCCGCCACTCCGACGTGGGGCCGCGCAGTATACCGACGGTTGGTAGAGCCGCTTCTGCCCGGACCTCAGACGTAGAAACGGGCCAGCGTCTCGGCGACGCACGCCGGCTTCTCTGATCCCTCCAGCTCGACCGTGACCTCGCTCTTCACCTGCACGCCGCCGGGCACCTCACGCACCTCACGGAGCAACGAGCGCGCCCGCACCCGACTGCCGACGGGCACCGGGGTGATGAACCGCACACGGTCGAGCCCATAGTTGATCGCCATCTTCAGGTCGGGCACCTCGATGCTCGGAGCGATGGCCGACACCAGCGACAGCGTGAGGAACCCGTGGGCGATCGTGCCCCCGAATGGACCGGCGGCCGCCTTCTGCTCATCGACGTGGATCCACTGATGATCCTGAGTTGCGTCGGCGAAGGCGTTCACGGCCTCCTGGGTGATCGTGACCCAGTCACCGACGCCGATCTCGCTGTCGACGCGTGCCTGGAGATCGGCGAGCAGACTCATGCGCATTCCTTTCCCGAGGGTCGGCGCGGAGGCTAGTGATCCGTCGCGCAATTGATGCCGCGGTGTCCCCGAGGCGTCGGCGTCGACCTACGCCCGGTTGATGACACCCTGGAGCACCGTTTCCAGCGACGGCCCGGCCGTCACTTCGAGCTCGTATGCGACACGCGTTGCGGGCACGCCGAGATCGATGACAGACGCCAGGTCGATCGGTGTGCCGATCACGACGCTGTCCGGACCGGCGTTGCGAATCGTTGCCTCGAGCTCGCTGCGCTGCTTGTCCGAATAGCCCATGGCGGGAAGCACTTCGGAGATGTGCGTGTGGTTCTCGAACACATCGGCGATGGACCCGACCGCATGGGGACGCGGATCGATGAGCTCCGCCGCCCCGTAGCGTCGGGCGGCCACGGCGCCTGCGCCGAACGGCATCTCGCCGTGCGTGATCGTCGGACCGTCCTCGATCACCAGCACGCGGCGGCCCTCGATGAGGTCGGGGGCATCCACCGTGATCGGCGACGCCGCTTCGATCACCGTTGCATCGGGCGCCACGGCCGCCACGTTGCGGCGGACGAGCGCCACCCCGTCGGCCGGGGCGGTGTCCATCTTGTTGATAATGACCACATCCGCCCTGCGCAAGTTCACCTCGCCGGGCCAGTAGCGAAGCTCGTGTCCGGCGCGGAAGGGATCGAGGACGCAGATCCACAGATCCGGCACGTAGAACGGCAAGTCGTTGTTGCCCCCGTCCCAGATCACGACATCCGCCTCGGAGGCAGCCCGTTCGAGAATGGTGGCGTAGTCGACTCCGGCGTAGATGACGGCACCGTCGCGCAGGTACGGCTCGTACTCTTCCCGCTCCTCGATGGTGACGTCGGCCGCAACGAGATCCTCTGCGGTGGCGAAGCGCTGCACGGCCTGAGCGGCGAGATCGCCATAGGGCATCGGGTGCCGGATCGCCGCCACCCGCTTGCCGGCATCGGCGAGGATCCGACGCACCTTGCGACTGGTCTGGCTCTTACCGGTACCAGTGCGGGTCGCCGTGATGGCGACGAGGGGAACCGGTGACCTGAGCATGGTCTCCTCACCATCCAGCCGGAATGCCGCCCCGGCTGCAATGGACCGCGCCGCCAAATGCATCACGTGCTCGTGGGTCACGTCGGAATAGGCGAACACGACTTCGTCGACATCGTGACGGGCAATGAGCTCCTCGAGTTGGGCCTCTTCATAGATCGGAATGCCCTCCGGATACCCCTCCCCCGCCAGCACGGCGGGATACCGTCTCCCGGCGATGTCGGGAATCTGGGTTGCGGTGAAACCGACCACGCGGTAGTCCGGATTGCCGCGGTACCGCACGTTGAAGTTGTGGAAGTCGCGCCCGGCGGCGCCGAGAATCAAGACAGTGGTGGCCATGCGCCCAGATTGGTCGCTGTCCCCGCCTCCCGGTTAGTGCCGAGCGACCCGGAATCGAGATGCGAGATGCCCGGCATGACGTAGCAAGTCAGGCGGCGCCGGGTCAGATGACCTGGACCACTTCGGGGAAGTGGCAGGCGACCCAATGGTCGGGCTCGAGCTCGCGCAACTCGGGGACGTCGACGTCGCACACACCCTCCTGCGCCTTGGGGCAACGAGTGTTGAACCGGCATCCGGCGGGTGGGTTGGCAGGAGACGGGATGTCACCCTCGAGGATGATGCGTTCCCGCGAGTGCTCCAGCTCCGGGTCAGGAATGGGCACCGCCGAGAGCAGGGCGTGGGTGTAGGGGTGCATGGGGCGTTCGTACAGTGCATCACGATCGGCCAGCTCGGCGATACGACCGAGGTACATGACGGCGACGCGATCTGAGATGTGCCGCACCACCGACAAGTCGTGGGCGATGAAGAGATAGGTGAGACCGAACTCGTTCTGCAGGTCGTCGAGGAGGTTGAGCACCTGTGCCTGGATCGACACGTCGAGCGCCGACACCGGCTCGTCGAGCACCATGAAGCTGGGATTCAGCGCAAGCGCTCGAGCAACGCCGATACGCTGCCGCTGACCGCCCGAGAACTCGTGGGGATACCGGTTGGCGTGCTCGGGGCTGAGGCCGACGACCTTGAGCAGGTCCTTCACCTTCTCGAGCCGGTCGTCTGACGAACCTACCCCGTGCACGAGCAGCGGCTCGGCGATGATGCTCGCCACAGTCATCCTCGGGTTCAGCGATGCGTACGGGTCCTGGAAGACGATCTGGATGTCGCGCCGCAGGCGGTTCAGCGTGGCTTTGTCGGCCGAGGCGATGTCGACGACGTCGGCATCGAGATCACCCACCGCAGCACCGCGATAGAGCACCTCACCGGACGTCGGCTCCAGCAGCCGCAGCACGCAGCGGGCGGTCGTCGACTTCCCGCACCCTGATTCACCGACCAAACCGAGCGTCTCGCCACGACGCACCTGGAACGACACACCCGAAACGGCATGCACCGCACCGATCTGCTTCTTGAAGAAGACCCCACGGGTGATGGGGAACTCTTTCACCAGGTTGCGGACGTCGAGGAGGATGTCCTCCTCCGTCGGGGACGGAACAGCCGCGGTCTCCTGAGCGGTATCGGTCATCCCGCCATCTCCTCGGCGTGGTCGGCCGCATCGATCTTCGACAGCTCCAACTCGTTGGCCCGGTGGCAGGCCGCCGTCTGACCCTCGCCGCCACTCGGTCGCAGCACGGGGAGCGCCTGATGGCACAGATCGATGGCGAAGTCGCAGCGAGGCCGGAACCGGCAACCCGACGGCAGATTGATCAACGACGGTGGAGCCCCACGCACCGAGTGGAGTCGCTGCCGCTGCTCCTCGTCGAGTCGGGTCATCGAGGCCAGCAGACCCCAGGAATAGGGATGCTGCGGGTCGTAATAGATGTCGTTGGCCTTGCCGCTCTCGACGATCGTTCCCGCGTACATCACCTGTACGGTGTCGCAGAAGCCGGCGACGACGCCGAGATCGTGCGTGATCAGCATCACTGCGGTGCCACGGTCGTCGGCGAGCTTGAGCATCAGATCCATGATCTGCGCCTGGGTGGTCACGTCGAGGGCCGTCGTCGGCTCGTCGGCGATGAGCAACTGCGGGTTACACGACAGGCCCATGGCGATCATGACCCGCTGCCGCATACCGCCCGAGAACTGGTGCGGGTAGTCCTCGAGCCGGTTCTTGGCGTGCGGGATCTGCACGTCGACGAGGCCCTGTGTGGCGATCTCACGCGCTTCGCTGCGGGTGACGTCCTGATGAAGAAGAATGGTCTCGACGAGCTGATCGCCGATCGTGTACACGGGGTTCAGTGCGGTCATCGGATCCTGAAAGATCATCGCGATCTGACCGCCACGCACCTGCCGCATCTCGTCTTCGGACATCTCGAGCAAGTTCTCACCGTTGAACATGACACGGCCCGTCACGATCTCGCCGGCCGGTGGCTCGATGAGGCGCATGATGGACATCGCCGTCACGGATTTGCCCGATCCGGACTCGCCGACGACGCCACGTCGCTCACCGGGGGCAATCGCAAACGAGACACCGTCCACGGCTCGCACGACGCCCTCTTCCGTACCGAAGTACGTGCGCAGGTCAGTGACGTCAAGAAGGTACTCGGCCAAGGGCTCTCCTACTTCCGTTCGATCGTCTGAGTTGGGTCCAGGGCGTCACGAAGCCCGTCGCCGATGTAGTTCACGGCGAGCACGGTCATGATCAGGGCTGAAGCCGAGAACACGAGCTCCCACCAGAACCCGCGAACGGCGACACCGGCACCAGAGGCGGCCATGCCTCCCCACGTCGGGATCGGTGGACGCACACCGAAGCCGAGGAACGACAGCGCCGCCTCGATGATGATGGCGATGCCGACGATCAGAGTCGTTTGGACGATGATCGGGCTCATGGCGTTGGGAAGAATGTGACGGAAGATGATCCGGCGGTCCTTTGCGCCCGCAGCACGCGCTGCCTCCACGAACTCCTTCTCCCGCAGCGAGAGGAACTCGGCACGAACGATGCGCGCCAGGGTGCCCCATAACAGGAAGCCCAATAAGAACGCGATACCGAGCGCCCCCTCCCGCATCCAGGAGGGCAGGAAGGACAGCTCCGGGAGCAAGCGGCCCACGACGATGGCGACGGGCAACAACGGCAGCCCGAGCACCAAGTCCGTGAAGCGCATCAACGACTGGTCGACCGGTCCCGGGTAGTACCCGGCGATCGACCCGACCAGCGTGCCCAGCGATGCCACCAGCAAACCGGTCACGGCGCCGACGAGCAAGCTGGCCCGACCTCCGTGGACCACGCGGGAGAACACGTCACGGGCCAGCTCGTCGGTCCCGAACGGGAACTGACCCCGAGGTGCGATGTTGACGAAGAGCCGCCCACCCGCCTCCTCGTTCTGGAGCTGCTCGGCAAAATGCTCCAGAGGTAGCCCGCAGAACTGGTTCTCGTCGCCAGGCGGGCACGTGAACAACGGTGCGATGATCGCGATGAAGACGATGACTGCGAGGAATCCCGCCGAGATCATCGCAAAGCGGTGACGCCGCAGCCTTGTCCAGAAGAGATCCCACTGGGTGATCGGCTCGACCGAGATGCCTTCGGTCGAATCGAGGTTGTCTTCGAGAGAGTCGATGAGGAGGCTCCTGCCCTCCTCCGGCATGATGGGACCCTGGGTGTTACTGCCCATGGGCCGTCCTCAGCACAGCTCGCTCGGGACCTTCCGCCGATCTACTCATACCGCACTCGTGGATCGAGGACTCCGTACAGGATGTCGGCAACGATGTTCATGATGACGATGCCGATGCCGATCGCCATCACGACAGCCATCACCACCGGATAGTCGACGGCGTTGATGGCACCGATGTAGAGACGGCCCACTCCCGGCCAACCGAAGATCGATTCCGTGATGATGGCGCCACCGATGATTCCGGCGATGTCGAGAGACACCAGGGTGACGATGGGGATCATGGCGTTGCGGAGGGCGTGCTTGACGATCACCCGGCTGCGAGGCAGACCCTTCGCCTTCGCCGTACGCAGGTAGTCGCTGTGCATGACCTCGAGCATGGATGCCCGTTGGAAACGGGAGTACTGCGCGATCGAGATGAGGGCGATGGAGATGGCCGGCAGCGTCAGGTGCTGCCAGATGTCGCCGAGTTTGGCCCAGAACCCCAGGTCGGCGTAGTTGGTGCTGGTCATACCGGCGACATAGAAGAGCTTCACACCCGTCCACCGTTCCAGATAGAGCGCCAGGATGAGCTGGAGACCGACGCCGATGATGAAGATCGGTGTCGAGAAGGTGGCGAACGAGAAGGTCGTGCCGAGCTGATCGAAGAACGAGTACTGGCGAATGGCCTGGTAGATCCCTAAGGGGATGCCGACGATGAGGGCGATGGTCAGCGCCGTCAGACCCAACCGGAACGTTGCCCCCGCTGCACCGAACACCAGGTCCCAGACAGCGCCATCACCGCGGAACGACTCGCTCCAGTTGAGGGCGAAATCGATACGGGACTTGGCGAACCAAACCGCCAGCACCCACACGATGATGAGCGAGAACGCCCGGAAGCTGCGCCACCAACTCTTGTGCACCTTCACGAGGAACACGATCGCCGTATAGATCCCGGCCGTGGCGAAGGCGACGATAGGAGAGATCCCGACGATGCTGAATCGCTCCGGCGTGACGAAGTTCTTGAGCCACGTCCAATACTGCAGGACCGCAGGCTTGTCGAGTCCGAAGTGCTCCGTCAACGTGGGGATGAGGGGCGCCATCCGTGGATTGCCCTTGAGCCGATCGAGCGGTGAACCACCGCCCGCCTGAATCAAGAAGAACACCACGATGCTGAGCGCCAGCAGCGTGACGATTCCATACACCAAGCGGCGAATGATGTACGCCAGCATGCTCCCTCTCCTGCCTCCGGTCGGGTTGCGCATCAACTCTATCAGCGATACCCACCCAGCGCAGGCGATTGATCGAAAGCCGTCGAATGGACGCCGGGGACGCCGGAGAGTCGTTCTGGTCGACGGCGGCTTCAGAGCCGCAGCAGCGCCTTGGCAGGTAGTACCAATCCCACGACGACGAGGGCGAGTACCTCATCTTCGATGTTGGTCGCCGCACGGCGTACGACAACGGCTCCGGCCAGCAGCCATCCGACAGCCAGGAGAGCCCGAATGAGAGCGCTGGGCCAGCGTCCCATCGTCTCCATTCGTCGGGCCAGGAACGACAGCACGACAGCCGCGACCACCGCCAGCACCGGCAGCGCGGTTCGCATCGCCGCAAGGGTCCGCGAGACGAGATCGAGAACACCGGGCTGCACCGCCATGATTCCGAGTGACGTGAATGCCCCCGTTCTCAGCGCCCTTGCGCCGACGGCGGCGATGCCGACCTGATCCATGGCGTTCTCCCGTTCACCTCTCGACGAGTGGAGTGGGGACGCACCGGCGAGATACAACGAAATCTCGGATGGCGGCCGTGGCGGGTGGCGGTACACCCCAGCGACCGGTACTGGCGACTTCGCTCGCAGGCACAGGTCGTGGTGCCGTATCTGCGGAGAACGCGACTGGGGGCCCGAGATCGGGCCCCCAGTTCAGCTCAATGGCTGGTGGTTCGAGTACGACCTAGAGGTCGACTCGGTACCAACCTTCCATGTTCCAGGTGTGCGATGCCTGCGTCGGGTTGTGCTTGAACCCGCCGACCTCGTCGCCCCACACTGCAGCCGTCACGAGACGGGCATACAGCGGGATCATGACGACCTGATCGGCCAGGATCGCCTCAGCCTCGTTGAACAACGGGACGAGCTCGTCCTCGATGACCGTGGCGTTCATCGCATCACGAATCTCGGCGTACCGAGCCGTGTTGTCGTCGATGGCCACTGAGTCCTCGGTGCCCCAGCGGTAGTAGTTGGAGCCATCCGGCGGCGGAGCCTCCGGATCGAAGACGTCGTGGATGCTGACGAGACCGGAGAGACCGGGAGAGCCGACCCAGGCCCACTCACCGAGGTCCCACCGACCGTTGTCGAGCGTCTCGCCGAAGAACAGCTGCGAATCCTCGAGCTGGTTCTCGTACTCGATGCCGACGGCGGCGAACATGTCCACGAAGAGCTCAGACAGCTTCACACGAGCGTCGTTGTTCGACGTCGTCGAGAAGACGGTCGAGAGCGTGTCAACGCCGAGCTCGGCCTTGGCCTCGTCACAGAACCCCACCGCAGTATCGACGTTGTAGTCGTACTGGGCCCAGGCGCCGGTCGACAGGGCCGGGGTGAACGCCTCGACGTAGGAGTCGAGTGGCTCAACCTGACCAGCGAGGATCTCATCGACGATGAGGTCCTTGTCGATGGCGTGAGCGACGCACTTGCGATACGCCAGGCTCTCATTTGCCGAGTTCTCGTTGCGCTCGAAGCGGGCAGGACCGAACTGGAAGTTCAGGTGCTCCCACACCGGACCCGAGAGCACCTCGACCGTGGCGCCTTCCGGCTCCAGGGCCTGCAGGGCCTCGATGGTCTCAGTTGCCGGCGGCGGCTGGATGATGTCGACCTCACGTGCCCGGAAGGCGTTGATGATCGACTCGGTCTCCGGGATGAACCGGAAGGTCACAGCGTCCAGATACGGCAGCTGCTGACCGGTCTCGGGGTCGGTCTTCCAGTAGTTCTCGTTGCGAACCACGCGGACGAACTCGCCCTTCTGCCACTCGTCGAACACGAACGGACCGGCCGATGGCCACATGGTCTCGTTCCAGTCGGCGACGAAGTCGCTGCCCTCGACGGCGTGCTGCGGGATCAACGCACTGAAGATGAGCTCATACAGCGACGTGGGTGCCGACAGCGTGTACGTGAACGTCTTGTCGCCGGCCTCGGAGGCAATGATGTCCTCGTAGGTCGTCTTGTCGATCGGCAGATCCGGGTTGAGGATCGTGTCCAGCGTGAACTGGAAGTCCGCTCCGGAGATCGGGGTGCCGTCGGACCAGACCGCTTCGTCGCGGATCTGATAGTTGACGGTCATCGTGCCGTCATCGTTCAGGATGACGCCGCCGTTGGCGACGGTCGGCAGCTCGGTGACGAGCTCCGGGAGCAGCTCCAGCGTGAAGCCGTCGATCTCCTGAACACCGGCCCAGTAGGACTGGCCGATGATCGAAACGATGAAGTTGTCACCGCCGGGAACCGCCCAGTTCAGCGTCGGGGGCTCCTGGTCGTCGGCGACGACGACCTCGCCACCGTACGGCTTCTCGTTCGAGGGAGCCTCGGTGGTCGTGGTCTCTTCCGGTGCGGCAGTCGTCGTGGTCTCACCTGCCGTGGTGGTTGTCTCGGGTGCTTCGGTCGCGGCGGTCGTCTCCTCGGTGCCCGCATCGTCATCGCCACCACAGGCGGCTGCGACGAGTGCAAAGGCAAGGAGAGCGGCCAACCAGAGGACCTTGCGGCTACGCAAGAATCCAGTCAAGGTGTTGCCTCCTTAGTTTGGATCCGAGCTCTACGCCGGAGCGTGGTTCACCTCACCGCCACAACCACGTCAGCGTGATCGTGGTGATGGCGAACACAACCGATGCAATCACGGTGAGGCGATCGAGATTCCTCTCGACCACCGTCGATCCGGAGAAGCCACCGCTGTTGAACCCACCGCCGAACATGTCGGACAATCCTCCTCCCCTTCCCGCATGCAGCAGGATGAGAAAGATGAGGGCGAGGGAAACCAAAGCGTGCAGCGCAGCAACGATTGCGGCCACGGCAGAGAGCCCTTTCTCACACGGGACCCGCAAACGACTTGCGGGTCCTTGCAAAAAGAGTATGGATCGTGTGAGCCGCGTTCGCAAGTCATCGCGCCCGCGGAGTGGTCGATTTTCCGAGTTTCTCAGGCGGCTCGCATCCCCGGCCGCCGCGACCGGTCAGCCCGTGGAAGCCTGCTGTGCCACGGCCTTGGCGGCGGCAGCGGCAGCCTCGGGATCTCCCAGATAGCCGCTCGAAGTTGCCCCGAGGTGCTCGTCGAGCTCGTACACGAGCGGTATGCCGGTCGGGATGTTCAAGCTCGGGATCTCCTCGTCCGAGATACCGTCGAGATGCTTGACGAGCGCACGAAGGCTGTTGCCGTGGGCTGCGACGATGACGGTGTGCCCGGCGCGGAGATCGGGGATGATGGCGTCGTACCAGTACGGCAGCATGCGCTCGACGACGTCTTTCAGACACTCGGTGCCCGGTACCAGCTCCGGTGGCATCCACGCATAGCGACGATCGTGATGGGGGTGGCGTTCGTCGTCCCAGTCGAGAGCAGGCGGTGGTATGTCGTAGCTGCGTCGCCAGACATGCACCTGATCGTCGCCGTGGCGTTGAGCCGTCTCACGCTTGTTCAACCCCTGGAGCGCCCCGTAGTGCCGCTCATTGAGGCGCCAGTGCTTCCGGACCGGGATCCATCCGAGCTCCATCTCGGAGAGAGCCAGCTCGAGGGTGTCGAATGCCCGGCGCAGCAGCGAGGTGTGTGCCACGTCCGGCCTGATCCCGGCTTCCCGCATCAGACGACCCGCCGACCTTGCCTCCTCGATGCCCTTCGGGGACAACGGTACATCCGTCCAGCCGGTGAACACGTTTTCGAGATTCCAAGTGCTCTGACCGTGGCGTAGCAATACGAGTGTCGAGGTCATGACGTGCAGGGTAGTGGTGCGCTCACCGCCGTCCGCTGCCCGTCATCGCGCACCAGATGGAGCTCCCTGACCGGGATGACGTGGCCGGGCTCAGGTGGCGGTCGCCAACCCCACGGACTGCTTGAGCGTGACGCTCGATCGGCGCAGTCTCCAGGTCGGAGTGCGCAGTCCCGACCAGGTATTCAGACGCGGGCGCATCCGCAGCTCCTCGTTGGCCGGGAAGAGACCCTGGTGGTAGGCGCCGGAATCGCGAATCGCCTCCCCGACCAGGTCCCGCACGTCGTTCTCCACGCTCTGCCGGTTCGAGCCGAACACGACGAACTCCAACGACAACCGGGCCGCCTTGAGGTTGGACTCGGTACGCACGTCCTCCAGAGCGGAGTTCTCGGACAGATGATGCCGCACGTCGCCAACGTGCTGGCGGAATGTCTCCTGATCATCGTCCCACGGGATGCGGCGATTCACCGCAAACTCGTATGTGACGCAAAATTCCATGGCCCGAGTCCTTTCCGAGGCGCATGGACCCTACCGAGTCCCTCGTGACCAGTTTCCGTCACGAAACCTGCGCCCGCAATGGGTCGGAGGAACCAATGGCGGTCACAGAGCGCGGTGTGGGCGGTCGCACATCCACGTGCGGGCCGGCGCCGAGCCGTCCACGGCGCACCCCTCGTGCGATGCTCGTCAGGCCCAGTAGCGAATCACGCTGGCGAAGGTGTCCGGATCGAGAGAGGCACCGCCGACGAGTCCACCGTCGATATCGCGCTTGGCCATCAACCCCGCAACGTTGCCGGGGTTGACGGAGCCGCCATACAGGACGCGAACACCATCGCCGGAATCCTGGCCCCAGCCGTCGGCGACGATGGACCGGACCAGCGCAGCCATGGAGCCGGCATCGTCGGCCGACGCCGTTCTCCCGGTGCCGATCGCCCAGATGGGCTCGTATGCGATCACCAGGCCGGCCACCTGCTCGGACGTGAGACCGGCGAGCCCGGCACGCACCTGGCCCTCCACCCACGTCTCGGCGATGCCCTGCTCGCGTTGTTCGAGGGTCTCGCCGCAGCACATGATCGGCACCATGTCATTGGCGAGGATCGCCTTGACCTTGCGGTTGACCATCTCATCGGTCTCGGAGAACAGCTGGCGCCGCTCCGAATGACCCGCGATGACATACGACACCGACAGTTTGGCCAGCATGGCCGGCGCCACCTCGCCGGTGAACGCACCCGCCTCTTCCCAGTGGCAATGCTGCGCTCCGAGCCCGATCGCCAGGTTGTCGCTCTCGATCACGGTCTGCGCCGATCGCAGCGCGGTGAACGGCGGGCACACCACGACGTCGACCCGGTCGTAATCCGCCGGATCGAGCCGGTAGCTCAGCTTCTGCACCATCTGGATCGTCTCCAGGTGGGTGGCGTGCATCTTCCAGTTGCCGGCGATGAGGTCCTTGCGCATGCGTTACTCCTTGTTCCAGCGCTGCAACGCGGCGACCCCGGGCAGCGTCTTGCCTTCCAGCATCTCGAGCCCGGCGCCGCCCCCGGTCGAGACATGGCCAACATCACCGTCCCTGCCAAGCATCCGGATTGCGGCAACACTGTCGCCTCCGCCGATGACGCTGAAGCCCGAGCAGAGCGCCACCGCCTCGGCGACGCCGGCAGTGCCGTTGCGAAAGGACTCCCACTCGAACACGCCCATCGGGCCGTTCCAGAACAAGCTGGCGGCGCCTTCGATGATCTTGCCGAACCCAGCTACCGAATCCGGCCCGATGTCGAGCCCGATGCTGCCGTCGGGGATCTCGTCGGCCGCAACCGTCCACGCCGCCGCATCCTCGGCGAACCGGTCGGCGACCACGATGTCCTCCGGCAGAACGATCTTGTCCCCGTGCTGATCGAGGAGCGCGGCGACCTCGCCGACGCGATCGGCATCGAGCAGCGAGTCGCCGATGCCGTATCCCTGCGCCGCCAGCAGGGTGAAGCACATACCCCCACCGACGATCATCCGATCGACCTTGGGCAACAGGTGACGCATCACGCCGAGCTTGTCGGCCACCTTGGCGCCGCCCAGAACCACCACGTACGGTCGGGCGGGATCGGTGAGCAAGCCCCCGATCGCCTCCACCTCGGCGGCCAGAAGCGGCCCCGCCGCAGACGGGAGCAGTTCGGCCACCCCGACGGTGGACGCATGAGCGCGGTGGGCCGAGCCGAAGGCATCCAGCACGAACACGTCGGCGAGCTCGGCGAGCGCCCGAGCCAGGTCCGGGTCGTTGGCCTTCTCCCCCGGCTCGAATCGGGTGTTCTCGAGCACGGCCACCGTCCCGGCATCGAGCCCGGCGAGCTCGTCCGCCACCTCAGGTCCCGCCACTCCGCTCAACTGAGCCACCGGGAAGCCACCGAGCTCGCCCAATCGCGCAGTCACGGGCGCCAGACTCAGCTTGGGATCGACGCCCTTGGGCCGCCCCAGGTGCGAACAGACGACCAGCTGCGCACCCGCCCTGCGAAGTTGCCGGATCGTCGGGAGGCTCGACCGGATGCGAAAGTCGTCGGCAACCCCGCCGCCGTCCAACGGGACGTTGAGATCCGCACGAAGGAGCACACGTCTGCCCACCACCTCCAGCGTGTCGATGGTGGGCAAACGCACGGCGTCAGCGTTCACAGGTCGTCACGATCGCGGATCGTCGCAAGACGGCGCGTTCGGGATCAACCCAGACGGGCGACGAGATCGACCAGGCGGCTCGAGTAGCCCCACTCGTTGTCGTACCAACCGAGCACCTTGACCATCTTGCCTCCCGGTGCGATGGCGGCGGTTGCGTCGTAGATGCACGAGTGGGGGTCGCCGACGATGTCGGAGGACACGATCGGATCCTCCGTGTACTTGAGGATGCCCTTCAGCGGCCCCTCGGCGGCTGCCCGGAACGCTGCGTTGACCTCGTCCAAGCCGACGTCACGCGAGAGGTTCGCCACCAGATCGGTGATGGAGCCGTCGGGCACGGGCACACGCATCGCCATCGCCTGCAACTTGCCGTCGAGCGACGGGAGCACCTTTCCCACGGCCGATCCGGCACCGGTCGATGTCGGGATGATGTTGGCCGCGGCGGCCCGCGCCCGCCGCATGTCCTTGTGCGGGAGGTCGAGAATGCTCTGATCGTTCGTGTACGCATGCACCGTGGTGAACATGCCGCTCTCGATGCCGAAGGCCTCGTCGAGGACCTTCGCCATCGGGGCGATGCAGTTCGTCGTGCAGGATGCGTTGGAGATGATCTTGTGGTTCGCCGGGTCCAGTGCGTCGTCGTTGACCCCGAGGACGACCGACACATCCGGGTCCTTCGACGGTGCACTGATCAGCACCCACTTGGCCCCGGCCTCGAGGTGCTTCGAAGCTGCCTCGTGGCTGCGGAAGATGCCGGTGGACTCGATGACGACGTCCACTCCCAGGTCGCCCCACGGGAGGGTCGCCGGGTCACGCTGCGAGTAGACCTCGAAACGGTCACCGTCGACGACGAGATCTCCGTCGACGACCTCGACCGACCCGCCATAGGTTCCGTGCACACTGTCGTACCGCAGCAGGTGGGCCAGGGTCTCGGCGTCCGTGAGGTCGTTCACCGCAACCATGTCGAAGCCGGCGTTGTTGCGCTTCGCCGCCCTGAAGAAGTTGCGTCCGATGCGCCCGAAGCCGTTGATTGCGACCTTCATGGGGTGTCCTCCCGAGGGATGGGTGAGATGATCAGTTCGCCAGCGCGGCCAGCGCCTCGCCGAGCCTCCCCGGATCGTGCTGCGGCCACGGTGCGTGCGGGTCGGCGAGCTCGGTCAGCACGACCTCGAATCCTCGGGCCGCCAGATCGGCGAGCTCGACGCGCACCTGTTCGAGCGGGGACGCAACGTCCACCGTCCCGGACTCGGCGACGATAGCAGTCAGCGTCTTCACACCAGCCAGGTCGATCAGCGCTTTCACGTGGGCCGTTAGGTCCATCCCGAGGGTCTCGCCGTCCTGGGTGATGAGGTTGGCGACATAGACGACGGTGCCGGTGGCCGATGCCAGAGCCTCGGCGATACCGGGAACGACGAGTGTTGCGATGAGCGACGTGTAGAGGCTGCCGGGACCCAGCACGATCTGGTCGGCCTCTGCGATCGCATCGAGCGCCTCTCGAGACGCCTCGGCCGAGCCGGGCTCGACCCAGAGCCGGTCGATCGTACCCCGGGCGTGACCGATCGTCGCCTGCCCGACCACCCGTTCTCCGTCGATCTCAGCCATGAGTTGCAGGTGCATCGGTGCCGCAGGGATCACCGAGCCGGCCGCACCGAGCATCCGCTCCACAGCGTGAAGCCCGGGCCCGAAACCACCCTCGAGATCGGCGAGGGCCGCGATCAGGAGGTTGCCGAGCGAATGGCCGCGCACATCCGAGCCGTCGAAGCGGTACTCGTAGAGCCGTCTCCATGGCGAGTCGGCGGGCGTCATGGCGAGGATGCAGCGGCGGATGTCGCCGGGTGGCGGGATGTCGAGCGCGGGAGCCAGCCGTCCGGAGCTCCCGCCGTCGTCCGCCACCGTGACCACCGCCTGAAGCGACCCGGCGTACCCCATGGCTGCCTGGAGCGCTTGAGCGAGGCCATGGCCTCCGCCGATGCACACCACCCTCGGGCCGGCTCCCGCCGCTGGGTCAGCCGTCAATCGGGCAGGGCCTCCGTAGGCAGGTCACGGTGTCGCACCGTCACGTCGACGTCCAAGGACTTCATTCGCCTCGCCAGCTCCTCGGCCATGGCAACCGACCGATGCCTTCCCCCGGTGCAGCCGACGGCGATCGTCAGGTACTTCTTTCCCTCGGCCTCGTAGCGTGGCATCAGAAAGCTCAGCAGGTCGGACGTGTGCTCGACGAACTCCTTGGCGTCGTCCGAATTGAGGACGTAGTCGCGCACATCTCCGTCCAGACCCGTGTTGGGTCGTAGCTCCTCCACCCAATGCGGGTTCGGCAGGAAGCGAACATCGAAGAGCAGGTCGACGACGCGAGGCACTCCCCGCTTGAAGCCGAACGACGTCACGTCCACCCGCATGCGACGCTCTTCTCGTGCCTCGGCGAACGCCCCCTCCATGCGTCGCCGCAGCTCGTGCACGTTGAGCAGGCTCGTGTCGATGATGATGTCCGACATTCCTCGAATCTCCTCGAACGCCTTGCGCTCGAGGGCTATGGACTCGGAGAGCGAGCCTGCGCTCATCGGGTGGGCGCGCCGGGTTTCGACGAATCGTTTCGCCAGCGTCTCGTCGTCGGCGTCGAGAAACAGCACCGTCGTCCGGATGCCCCGCCCGAGCAGGCCGCGCATCGCCTCGTCGAGATCGTGCGGGGTGACGCCACCCCGGGTGTCCACCACCGTGGCCATTCGGGGATGGTCCCCTTCGACGACGCCGACCCGATCCACCACCTCGACGATGAGCGTGGGCGGCAGGTTGTCGACGACGAAGTACCCGAAATCTTCCAGCACGTTGGCCGCCTGGGAGCGCCCGGCACCCGACATGCCGGTCACGATCACGACTCGCGGGTCGAGCTTCATCTCGTCGTTCATCGAGGTCAACGGTAGTGGCCCGCCACGAGGCAGCTATCGGCGCAGCGCCTCGTACAGCTCAGTGGCGACGGCCACAGGCACGACCTCGGCAAGTTGATCCGGGTCGGCTTCCCGCATGCGCTTGAGGCTGCCGAACCGGCGAAGCAACGCCCGCTTCCTGGCGGGTCCGATGCCGTCGACGTCGTCGAGAACGGAGTCGACCATGCGCTTGCCCCTGAGAGTGCGGTGATAGCTGACAGCGAAACGGTGCGCTTCGTCGCGCACCCGCTGCAGGATGTAGAGCGCCTCCTCGCCGCGGGGAATCGACAGCGGCTCGCGGCGGCCGGGGAGGTACACCTCCTCCAGCCGCTTCGCCAGCCCCACGACGGGGAAGTCGAGGTCGAGGTCGTCGAGCACTCCTACTGCTCTCCCGAGCTGGCCGGCGCCGCCATCGATCACGACCAGCGACGGTTCGTAGGCGAATTTGCCACGCTGCGCCACCGGCTTTCCCTGGTCGACGACGTAGGCCGTGAATCGCCGCCGCAGCACTTCCTCCATTGCCGCAAAGTCGTCCTGCCCGTCGAGCGTCTTGATCTTGAACCGGCGGTAGTCCGACTTCTTGGGGAGCGCATCCTCGAAGACCACCATCGACCCGACGGTGTCACGGCCCTGGATCGTGGAGATGTCGTAGCACTCGATCCGCAACGGTGGTCGATCCATGCCGAGATGCTCTTGCAGGCTCCGCAATGCCCTCGCCCTGGCGTTGTGATCGCTCGAGCGCTTGAGCCGGTGGCGGGCGAATTCCTCACGGGCGTTGGCCATGGCAGTCTCCATGAGCCGGCGCTTGCCTCCCCTCTGCGGGATGCGCAGCGACACCGCCGAGCCTCGCCTGTACCGAAGCCACTCGGTCCAGAGCGCAACATCGTCCGGGAGCTCCTGAACGAGCACCTGCTTCGGCGGCGTGTCGGCGCCGTACAGCTGGCCGAGCAACACGCCGATCAGCTCGGCCGTCGTCACGTCCTCGACTTTGTCGACCACGGTGGTGCGCCGGCCCGTCACCCGACCCTTGATGACGGAGAGCACCACCAGAACGGCTTCGAGATCGTCTTCTTCCAAGGCGATCAGATCGAACGTCTCGTTGCGTTGCGTCACCAACTCCTGGCGTGCGAGCGCCTTCTCCACCGCTGCCGCCTGGTCGCGAAGGCGGGCAGCGGCCTCGTACTCCTGCGCATCGGCAGCTTCCAGCATGCGCTCCCTCAACTGCTGCGTGACGTCGTCGCGATCTCCGTCCAGGAACGCCGCCAGCCCGTCGACGTACTGGGCGTACTGTTGCGGAGTCACTTCGCCGACACATGGACCGGCGCAACGTTCGATGTGGAACAGCAGGCAGGGGCGACCCAGCGCGGCGTGGGTGTTGAACTTCGAGTCGGTGCACGTACGGATCGGGAACGTCCGTAGCAGGAGGTCGAGCGTCTGCCGGATGGCATAGGCGTGGGCGTATGGACCGAAATACTCCACTCCCTTCCGGCGCTTCCCACGCATCACCGAAGCACGGGGCCACTCCTGGTAGCGGGAGATGGCGAGATAGGGAAAGCTCTTGTCATCCCGCAGGCGTATGTTGAAGCGAGGCCGATGCTCCTTGATGAGGGAGTACTCGAGCATGAGGGCCGCCACCTCGGATTCTGTGACGATCCACTCCAAGCTCTCCGCCGCATGCACCATTGCCATCGTCCGGGCGGCGAGATCCCGCGAGAAATACTGTGCGGTCCGCTTCCGTAGTGATTTCGCCTTGCCGACGTACAGGACGGCATGGGAGGCATCACGAAACAGGTAGACGCCCGGTGAGTCGGGAACGGAGGCGCTCGGCGGGCGCGTCAACATGTGATCGAGCATAGGAGCAGGAGGCAGCCTGCCGGACGGACTCCCGTCCCATGATCTGCGTCACGGGCGCCGGAGACGGGGGCGACGAGCTGCGGACGCGCGGCGCACCTCTCGAGTAGACGGCCGGGCCCAGAAGGCCCGGCCGTCTCGAGGAGTCCACCTGGGTGTGATGACCTCCCACCGCCGCCTGGCGGAGGAGATCCCGTCCGATATCGTGGCGTGAGGCCGCAGCCCGGGAAGCGCCTACTCCGTCCTCAAGGACAGGAGTGCGCGAGCGGCGCCCTCCTCGAGGATCCTGCGGCCAACGACCGAACGTGTTGTCGCACCTTTGGTGCCCCCTCAGAAAGTGGTAGATCCCTACCTACCGAAGTAGGTAGGGACTACCGCATCGCCCCCCATGGATAGAACTCACCACGCCCCCCGACGTGGCTGCCTACCACAGCATCAGCTTGCTCCGCTTTGACGCGATCTCCAATGGGTCGGCCGCACCATTCCCACCGGCTCCATCCCCGACGGACGCCGTTTCCCGGACCACGCCCCCGGCCCACGACCAAAACCCGAGCGCGACGAGGCGAATCGACTGCGAGATAGGCGTCTCCCGGCGGGTCCCGTCGGCTCAGCGCCTCCAGCGGAGCCCAAGGAGGCGCGGAACCTGCTCCTGGCCTGCGTACCCCGGTTCAGACGCCACCGCCGCGGCGCCCAGCGGCCGCTCCTCCACCGCATCGAGCAGCCATCCGGCCCCACAGGCCGATGTGAGCAGCGTCGACAGCGGTCGGTGGTGGTAGAGGACGCCGTGTCCGTCGTGGGGCACGACCACTCGGTGCGGCCGGAAGTATGCCCCCCACCGCCATAGCACCTCCCCATCGCTGGGATCGACGACCGGACCGGCGCCCTCTGCGGTGAAAGCCGGGTGATTGGCGATCACGACCAGCACCCCGCCGGGCTTCACCGCCGTGAGCACGCCTTCGAACAAGCCGGAGAGGTCTGCCAGATGCTCGAGTACGAGCACGGCCGACGCACCGCCGAGGGTCGCCGGACGCACCCAGCGCAGATCCGGTAGGCGCGCCCGGACCACCGGGTGGGAGGTGCGGGCAGCCGACAGCAGCTCCGGAGAGACGTCACACCCGAGCCGTGGGGAGGGCAGCGCGGACGCGGCGCGGCCTTCGCCGCATCCCAGATCGAGCCACGGACCCCCGGCCCGTCCGACCATGGTGCGCAGCAACGGCATCACATCGGTCTCGTAGATCGGATCGTCGGCGACCACGTCGAGCCACCAACCCGCTCCGGCCTCCCACGAGTCGTCGGGCACCCGCATAGGGGCACCATAGCTCGCCATTAGAGTGCTCGGTAGTCTGCCGCGGTGTCCCGCCGCACGCTCCTCGTCTTCGGCAACCTCGTGCTGCTGTCGTCCTTGCTGGCTTGGGCGACGAACGACAGCGCCGTGCTGCAGGGCGACGCCGTGGTCTATCTCGACCGAGTCGACCCGATTCTCGAGGGTGCTCTCCCCTACATCGACACGCCGTTCGAACATCTCCCCCTCTCGCTCATGCCGCTGCTCCTGGCAGCCGTGCTCGACACAGTCCCCGGCATCAACTTCATCAACGGGCTTGCGATCGTCAATGCCGCCTTTCTCGGTGGGGTGCTGTGGTACGCACACCGCCTCGGCGATCACCGGAACGAGCCGGCATTGCCCGACAGGTGGCTGCTCGTCGCCGGTCCGCTGTTTCCGATCGTGCTCTACCGAACCGACGCCCTGTCGCTGCTGTTCTGCGCGATCGCCTACCTCGGCCTGGTGGAGCGCCACGCCGTGCGCTCCGGCATGGCGGCGCTGGCGGGCGTGGCAACCCGGGGCTGGCCGGTCGTCCTTGCCCTCGGCCAGTGGGGGGCGGGGTGGCGCCGGCTCGGCATCTCGCTCGTCGCTGTCACCGCCGGCCTCGGCATCGCCCTCCTTGCGGCTCCCGGCTTCACCGCGGGGCGCACGTTCTCTGGAGTTCAGATCGAGACGATGGTGGGCTCCCTGCTTCTCGTGTCGGGTCATGTCCGCGGCGTACCGGCGACGATCCAGGAGGCGGCGGGCTCTCTGTACGTCGGCACGGGGGCCTGGCCGGCTCTGGTCAACGCCTCCATCGGTGTCGTGCTCGTAGTCACAGCCGTTCGCCGTGCCGGGCGGTTCCCGAGCGACGCGGCAGGCCTGGCGATCGCCGTCTACGGAATCCTCCTGGTGAGCCCGCTCCTGTCGGCACAGATGCTGGTCTGGCCGACACTGTTCGTGGCGACTCTCGCCGTTGCGCCGGCAGGCACGATCGCGGCAACGGGCCTGGCGACCACCGCGCTGCTCACACTGTGGAACCCCGGTGGCGCCCTCTGGGCCGTGTTGCTGCTCGCCCGCAACCTGGTGCTGGCGGCGACACCGCTGCTCATCGCCGAACGGCAGGCGGCCCAGCCGGGCCGGGAGGCGTCAGCGGAGTATCTCGCGTAGGAACTTGCCCGTGTAGGACTCGGGAACCTCGGCCACCTGCTCGGGTGTTCCCTCGGCAACGATCCGCCCGCCCTCGTCGCCTCCTTCCGGCCCGAGATCGACGATCCAGTCGGCTGCCTTCACGACGTCGAGGTTGTGCTCGATCACGACGACCGTGTTACCCGAGTCGACGAGACGCTGCAGGACGCCGAGCAGCTTGCGGACATCCTCGAAATGGAGGCCCGTCGTCGGCTCGTCCAAGATGTAGAACGTCCGCCCGGTGGAACGCTTCCCGAGCTCGGAGGAGAGCTTGACGCGCTGCGCCTCTCCGCCGGAGAGTGTCGGTGCCGGCTGCCCCAGCCGGATGTACCCCAGACCGACGTCGTAGAGCGTCTGCAGCACGCGAGCGATGGGCGGCTGGTTCTCGAAGAAGTGCAACGCCTGCTCGATCGACATGTCGAGAACGTCGGCGATCGAGTGGCCCTTGAACTGCACTTCCAGGGTATCTCGGTTGTAGCGACGCCCCTTGCAGGTCTCGCACGGGATGTAGACGTCGGGCAGGAAATGCATCTCGATCCGCAGGGTTCCGTCGCCCTTGCAGGTCTCGCACCGACCTCCCGCCACGTTGAACGAGAAACGCCCCGGCTTGTAGCCACGCATCCGGGCGTCCGGGGTCGAGGCGTACAACTGACGGATCTTGTCGAACACCTTCGTGTACGTGGCGGGATTGGAGCGCGGGGTGCGACCGATGGGCGACTGGTCGATGTTGATGACCTTGTCGATGTGCTCGAGTCCGTCGATACGGTGATGGGCGCCCGGAAGCACCCTCGATCCGTTGATCTCGGCGTGGAGGGTCTTCGAGAGGATCTCCTGAACGAGGGATGACTTCCCGGAACCGGAGACCCCCGTCACGGCAATGAACATCCCGAGGGGGAAACCGACGTCGATCTTCTGGAGGTTGTTCTCCTCCGCTCCGTGAATCATGACCGCTGTGCCCGCGCCGGTGCGTCGCACCTCCGGCGTCGGGATCGACCGTCGCCCGGCGAGATAGTCGCCCGTGATCGACGCAGGCTCGGACATGATGTCGTCGAGGGTGCCCTCGGCGACGATGCGGCCGCCATGCTCGCCGGCACCTGGGCCGATGTCGACGATGTGGTCGGCGATACGAACCGTCTCTTCGTCGTGCTCCACGACGATCAGCGTGTTGCCGAGGTCCCGCAACCTCACGAGCGTCTCGATGAGCCGGCGATTGTCGCGCTGGTGCAGGCCGATGGACGGCTCGTCGAGTATGTAGAGCACCCCGACGAGGCCAGACCCGATCTGGGTGGCCAGACGGATGCGCTGTGCCTCGCCGCCGGCCAGCGTCGCCGCCGACCGCATCAACGTCAGGTAGTCGAGGCCGACGTCGACGAGGAACTGCAGCCGGGCCCGGATCTCCTTGACGACCAGGTCGGCGATCGTGGCATCGCGCTCGCTGAGCTCCACTGCATCGAGGAAATCGACCGCGTGACGCAAGGAGAGGCTCGAAACCTCGAAGATGCTCTTGCCGCCCACGGTGACGGCGAGCGACACCGGGTTGAGCCGACCGCCGCCGCATGCGTCGCAGGGCACCTCGCGCATGAACTGCGCATATCCATCGCGTGCCGACTCACTGTCGGCGTCCTTGTAGCGTCGGGCCAGCCACGGCACCGCACCCTCGTAGGAGGCCTGGTAGCGCCGCTTGCGGCCAAAACGGTTCTCGTAGGTGACCGTGTACTGCCGATCCTCCTCAGGACCGTGCAAGACCAGATCTCGATGCTCGGCGGGCAGTTCGGCGAATGGCGTCTGCAGGTCGATGCCCTCGGCCGCGGCGACGGCCTCGAGCAGACGCCTGTAGTACCGCTGCACGCGCCGACCACCCCATGGTGCGATCGCCCCCTCGTCGAGCGACTTCCCCTTTTGCGGCACGACGAGGTCTGCATCGACCTGATACCGCGTCCCGATGCCGCTACACGCCGGACACGCTCCGTACGGGCTGTTGAACGAGAAGTTGCGTGGCTGGAGCTCCTCGAAGGAGATGCCGCACTCGGGGCAGGCGTAGTGTTGGGAGAACGTCAGCGTCGGGCCATCGATGACGTCGATCAGCGCAACACCGTCGGCGAGGTCGAGCGCCGTCTCCAGAGAGTCGGTCAGCCGCCTCTCGATGCCGTCCTTGCGCACCAACCGGTCGACGACCACCTCGATCGTGTGCTGGAAGTAGCGATCCAGGCGGATGTCCTCGACCAGATCGCGCACCTCACCGTCGATTCGGGCACGGGCGAATCCCTCCTTGGCCAGGTCCTTGAGCAACACCTCGTACTCGCCCTTGCGGCCCCGCACCACGGGTGCGAGCACCTGGAATCTGGTGCCTTCCTCCAGCTCGAGGACCTGGTCGACGATCTGCTGCGGCGTCTGCCGCGCCACCGGAGCACCGTCATTGGGACAGTGCGGTACACCGATGCGTGCATACAAGAGCCGGAGGTAGTCGTGCACCTCCGTGACCGTGCCGACCGTCGACCGGGGGTTGCGGCTCGCCGTCTTCTGGTCGATCGAGATCGCCGGTGACAGCCCCTCGATGAAGTCGACGTGGGGCTTGTCCATCTGGCCGAGGAACTGTCGGGCGTAGGCCGAGAGACTCTCGACGTAACGGCGCTGCCCCTCGGCGTACATCGTGTCGAACGCCAGCGACGATTTGCCTGACCCCGACAGTCCGGTGAACACGATCAACTGGTCGCGCGGCAGCTCGATATCGACATTCTTGAGATTGTGCTCGCGAGCGCCTTTGACGACGATCGTCTCGCTTGCCACCGCTTCCGCCCTCACTGTGTCGCCGCCCGGCGAGTGTAGCGCCCGGCAGTGACGTGAATTACATCGGTGAACTTCTGCCGAGTCCGGGCAGGCAAGGGCCCCGACTGAGGTGGGCTTCCGTCGGGCTCACCGCATGGGCCTCGCACCCGTCCGGCGATCTTCAGCTGGCGGCTTCGGTCAGTTCCTTCAGTTCACGGCGGAGCTCATTGACTTCGTCGCGAAGACGCGCGGCGTACTCGAAACGAAGCTCGGTGGCCGCCTCGTGCATTTCCTCCTCGAGGCTCTGGATGAGCCTGACCAGGTCGCCATGGGACAGGTCGAGCGGCTGGCGCGACGTCAGCTCGCGCCGCCGCCGATCCCCCGCCGGGCTGTCGCCCGATGCCACCAGCTCCAAGATGTCGGTGACCTTCTTGCGGATCGTCTGTGGATCGATGCCGTGGGCTTCGTTGTATTCGAGCTGCCGTTTGCGCCGCCGGTTCGTCTCGTTGATGGCCCTCTGCATCGAGTCCGTGACCCCGTCGGCGTACATGACCACCTGCCCCTCGACGTTGCGGGCGGCACGGCCGATGGTCTGCACCAGGCTCGTCTCGGACCGCAGGAATCCCTCCTTGTCGGCGTCCAGGATCGCCACGAGCGACACCTCCGGGAGGTCGAGCCCCTCCCGCAGGAGGTTCACGCCGACCAGCACGTCGTACTCGCCAAGACGGAGATCACGGAGGATCTGGACGCGCTCCAACGTGTCGATGTCGGAGTGGAGATACCGCGCCTTCACCCCGAGCTCGAGCAGGTAGGTGGTGAGGTCTTCCGCCATCTTCTTCGTGAGCGTGGTGACGAGCACACGCTGCTCCCGCTCGGCGCGTACCTGCACTTCCTCGACCAGGTCGTCGATCTGCCCCTTGGTCGGCCGGACGATGACTTCGGGGTCGACGAGACCCGTGGGTCGGATGATCTGCTCGACCACCTGCTCGGAGTGCTCGAACTCCCAGGCCGACGGTGTTGCCGACAGCAACACCGCCTGTGGGGTGCGCTCGTACCACTCCTCGAACGTGAGCGGCCGGTTGTCCATCGCCGTGGGCAGCCGGAACCCGTGGTCGATCAGCACCTCTTTCCGGCTCCGGTCGCCGGCGTATTGACCGTGGATCTGTGGGATCGTCACGTGGCTCTCGTCGACGATCAGCAGGTAATCGTCCGGGAAGTAGTCGAGCAGGGTGTACGGCGGGTCGCCCGGATTCCGTCCGTCGAGGTAGACGGAGTAGTTCTCGATGCCGGCGCACGTGCCGATCTCTCGCATCATCTCCATGTCGTAGCTGGTGCGCATCCGCAGCCGCTGCGCCTCGAGCATCTTGCCCTGGCGTTCCAGCTCGGCCAGCCGCTCCTGCAGCTCGACCTCGATACCGGAGATGGCGCGCAGCAGACGCTCCCGTCCCGTCACGTAGTGCGTGGCGGGGTAGACCCACAGCTCGCCCAGCTCGGTGATGACCTCACCCGTGACGGGATTCATCTGGAGGATGCGCTCCACCTCATCGCCGAAGTACTCGACTCGGTACACCGATTCCTCGTACGACGGGAAGACCTCGAGAGTGTCGCCGCGGAGCCGGAACCGGCCCCGGATGAGGTTCACCTCGTTGCGCTCGTACTGGATGTCGACGAGACGCCGCACGGCGAAGTCGAGCGGCAACTCGACGCCCTTCACCAGACGGAGCAGCTGGCCCTCGTACTGTTCAGGAGACCCGAGACCGTAGATCGCCGAGACCGAGGCGACGATGATCACATCGCGCCGCGTCAGCAGGGCGGCGGTTGCCGCATGACGGAGTCGGTCGATCTCGTCGTTGATCGTCGACTCCTTCTCGATGTAGGTGTCGGTGCGTGCGATGTAGGCCTCGGGCTGGTAATAGTCGTAGTAGCTGACGAAATACTCGACTCGGTTCTCGGGGAAGAACTGGCGAAACTCGTTGGCGAGCTGGGCGGCCAGCGCCTTGTTGGGAGCGAGAACGAGCGTCGGCTTCTGAACCTGCTCGATGACCCATGCCATCGTCGCCGACTTGCCGGACCCGGTGATGCCCAACAGTGTCTGGAAACGATCGCCTCGGGTGATGCCTTCCGCCAGCCGGGCGATCGCCTCGGGCTGGTCCCCGCTGGGGGCAAAATCGGAGATGACCTTGAAGGGGTGCATGTCGCGCAGCGTACCGTGTGTGGGTGACAGAATCGGCGCGGCGGTGCACGATCACCGGCCGTCCACGACCTCGGCCCACCAGCGGTCGACCTGTGCCTCCAGATCGTTGCGGGATCCGTCGTTGTCGATGACCCAGTCTGCGCCGCTCCGCCAGTCGGCGTCGGGCGGCTGGGCGTCCATGCGGCGACGTACGTCCTCCGGATCCATGCCTCGCTCCTCGGCCCTGGCGAACCGCACGCCGGCGGGGGCGAGCACCACCAGCCGGGGCCACCCGACTCCCAAGATGTCTGCTGTCAGCGGCATCTCGATCACGACCGGTTCCGCACCGGCGGCGTCGGCCCGGGCTTCGATCCGTGCCGCGATGTGGGGATGGGTCAGCGCCTCCAGCACGAGCAGGGCGTTGGGGTCGGCGAAAACGATGGCAGCCAGGCGGCGCCGGTCGATGCTCCCGCCGTCCAGGGTGTCGGGCCACCGGGCGGCCACCGCAGGGAACGCGGGCCCGTCGGGCGAGATGACGTCGTGGCCGATGCGGTCGGCTTCGATCACGGTGGCGCCTCGTGCGGCCAGGAGCGATGCGACCGTGCTCTTCCCACTGCCGATCGGCCCGGCGAGCACGATGCGTCGCACCGGCGAATGATCCTTCCAGGTCTGCACTCACCGACTGTACCCTCTAGGCCGATGGAAGCCTCAGAAGCCAAGGCCTGGGAGACGCGTTTCGACTGGACGCTCACCGCGCTGATGTTCGGTGCGTTCGGTCTTGCCATCTTCCTCAGTGGTCTCGGCGCCGCCGATCGCCGCAACGGGCTGTGGGCGGCGATGATCGCCGGCAGCTATGTCGTCTTCTTGCAGGCCACGCCACGACGCCTCCGTGAGCAACGTGTCGTCGGTGAGGCCCTCGCCACCGTCGGCGTCATCGCAACGCTTGCGGCCGTCGCCATCACAGGCGGGGAGAACGGCGGCTATGTCCTGCTCGTCAGCGTCCCGATCTTCTATGCATCTGCGTTCATGGGCTTTCGCGTCGGCATGGAGACCGCCCTCCTCGCCACCGCCGGATTGGTTGCGATCACGATCGCCATCGACGAGCCGCCCATCGAGCGCGCCACCACCATCGTCCTCTACCTCCTCATCGGCTTCACCTTCAGCCAGGCACGGCGGCTCCTCGTCATCGAGCGGGAGCGCTCTGATGCGCTGCGGGAGGCCGGTGCGATGGACGCCGCCCGCATCGAGCGGCTCGAGTCGGCCCACGATCTCCTCGTCTCGCTGGTCGATGTCGCCGGTACCAGCGAGCTGAGCACATCGAGCGTCGGCGAGTCGGCGCTGCTCGATCTTGCCGCCGCCATCCCGCTGGTCAGAGGTACCGTCACCACTGGGGGCGGCTCCGGCGACTTCGTGGCCGAATGGGGAGCGCCGGTGGAAGGTCCTCCTACGACGGTGGTGCCCATCGTTGCCAACGATCGGACGCTCGGCGCCATGAACCTGTGGCTGCCACCGGAGGAGGACCCCGATGACTACCGGCGCATCATCGACGCCACGACGGCGGGCACCGCCCTGGCGTTCGACAACATCCGGCTGTTGGGGACGGTGGCTCGTCGGTCGATCCAGGACGAGCGCAGCCGCGTGGCTCGGGAGCTGCACGACGAAATCGGTCCCGCTCTTGCCTCGTTAGGCCTCAACATGGACATCCTGCTCACCATGGAGACGACGACGGCGACGGAACGTCAGATCACGAGGCTGCGCGCCATGGTGACGGATCTGGTGGAGAAGGTGCGGAGCAGTGTCGCCATGCTCCGCAGAGCCGACACGACGACGGTGATCGAGCACATCCACCGCATTGCAGCCGAACTGGGCAGCGGCCCACCGGCGATCGTGGTCGCGGTCGACGAACGTGCCCAGACCGACGGTGCGGTGGCGGCCGAGGTGGGTGCGATCCTCGTCGAGGCGGTGCGTAACGCCGCCAGGCACGCCGATGCCCAGAAGATCCGCATCGACGGTCGTGTCGACGTGGACAGCGGCCGGATCAGCGTCGAGGACGACGGACGGGGCTTCGACGCCGACGCCGACTACCCGGGTCACTTCGGTCTGGTCGGGATGCGAGAACGGGCCGCCGCCATCGGTGGTTCCGTCGAAATCAAGTCGGTGGTAGGCCGTGGCACCACGTTGACGGTAGGGTGGGGCACCCAACCCCCAGTGACTCCATGATCGACGTACTCATTGCAGACGACCACACCTTGATGCTGGAGAGCCTCGCAGAGGCTCTCGACAGCATCCCCGACATTCGAGTGGTGGCAACCGCAAGTGACGGAGCCGAGCTCATCGAGCAGACTCGGCGCTATCAACCGAAGGTTCTCCTCGTAGACATCGAGATGCCCCATGTATCGGGAATCGCAGCACTTCACGAGATGTCGGGCAAGATCCCGGCTATCGTCGTGACCATGCACACCGGCGACGCAGAACGCCGGCAAGCGGAGGCAGCGGGCGCCGTCGGCTTCCTCTCGAAGGCCACACCACTGCCCGATCTCGCGGCCGCGGTGCGGGCCGCCGCCTCGGGCGAGGACCTACTCGACGACGAAAACCTGTCGGATGTTCTCGATCGCCATCGCGCCCCCCAACTCGATGCCGGTGCGGCGTCGCTCACCGCACGCGAGCGAGAGATCCTGCGTCTGCTGGCGCAGGGAGTCAGCGCCACCGACGAGCTGGCAGACCTGCTTTACATATCGCAGAAGACCGTCAAGAATCACCTGGCCAACATCTACGACAAACTTGCGGTCGCCGACAGGGCGCAGGCCGCCGTCGAGGCGATCCGGCTCGGTCTCCACCGTGAGGCTCCGCAGGAGGGGCGTTAGGTCGGCAGGCCTATGGAACCGTGTAGGGGCCGGATCTACACTCGAACTGCATCGCCTTTAGGAGGTTCAGAAAACATGTTCATTCGATTGTGGGCCACGGTCGTGAGCAGACTCACCGATGACGAAACCGGTGCGAGCCTGGTCGAATATGCGCTACTGCTTGCGCTCATCGCCCTCGTAGCCATCGCTGCCGTTCAGCTCGTCGGCGACAACGTCTCGGAGGATTTCGACAGCATCGCCAGCAGCCTCGCCACTCCGTGACCAGGTAGACGACTCGATTCGAGCTGAGCCCGGGCATGCCACCCGGGTTCAGTCGCGTCACGGGCCGGTACACGTCTGCCGCAGGATGAGAAAGCTCTCCTCGGCGCTGCAGGCCACCCAGCCGTCTTCCTCGAGGCGCGGCACGAGCACCTCGTCCTCGTGGAGCAGCACCTGCTCGATCTCCCACTCGGAGAAGAGGTCACGCCAATCGTCACCGGCCGCCGCCGCCCGGTGCCCGGCCAGAAAGTCGGGCCCGTAAAGCTCGACGCGGTCATCGACGAAGACGCGACGTGCGCTCCCTTCGTAATAGATCATCGCTCCGCCCGGCGCCATCCGATGGAAGACCGGGTCTGCACCGAGCTCCCCCACCAGCTCACGGCTGGGGAATCGATCGGCGCCCAACTCGACGGGACGCGCCACCAGTGCCAGCCCAGTCGCCGCCAGGGCACCGGCGGTGAGCCACACCAGCGACGGGCGCAGCTCTTGCTCGCCGAGATCCGGTATCGCACCGGCCGCCGCCCCCAGCCACGGCGCCATCACGAGAAGCGCGGGCAGGGTGTTGCGCGTCGAGACGAGACCGAAAGCCAGCACCGGGATCAGGATCCACAAAGCGTCGGATGAGACGCGGCCCGTCGCCAGACCGATCATGAGCAGGCCGATCAGCGGTAGCGTCGCCACGAGCGCATAGTTGGTGAAGTCGGGGGGGAGCCACTCCTGGATGCCCTCGAGCCCCTCACGATTGAGGGCAAACCGGTAGAGGATCTCCCAGATCGCCAGCCCGTGGGCCGTAACGGACACCGCCGCCGTTGCGAGGCCCACGGCGAGCCATGAGCGACGATCCCCCCGCCGGATCGCATCGAGCACGAGAATTCCCAGCCCGACGACGAACGAGCCATGCACGCTCGCCCACAACCAGAGCAGCCCGGGCACGACCCACAACACGGGGCGCGGCGACGCCACGATGACGCCCAAGACGGCGAACAACACATAGCTGATCAGCACCGGTCGAGGGCTCATGTACGGCTGGAACACCCAGGTGATGAGGAACAACACGACGGCAGAGCCCAGCAAGGTGGCTCCTGAGCGCACGAGTCCGGCGAGGACGGCGAGCAGGGTGGCGGTGATCACGACGAAGAGGAACCACGGCACCCACGTGAGGTCGCCGATCCACGACTCCATGCGAGCGTATGCCAGTTCGGCGAGCCACGACTGCGTGCGCCACGGCTCCCCGGCCTTGGTGAAGGAGTACGGATCGCTCCGAATGACCTCTCCGAGCGCACTCTGATCGGCACCGGCACGCACGTGCCACAGGAAGGAGTTGTCGCCGATGTCGCGGCCGGCGCGCCACGCCACGATCCAGAAGGGAACCAGTAACCAGAGATGCCTGAGTCGCAGCCGGTGCCACACCGGCTTCAGTCCGCCAGATTACGAACGATGTTGATCGCCGCCGGCCCGAGGAGGATCACGAAGATCGCGGGGAAGATACAGATGACGAGCGGAAACACCATCTTCACGGGTGCGGCAAATGCCTTCTCCTGGGCCCGTTGCCGCCGCCGGGCACGCATCTCGTCTGCCTGCACTCGCAGCATCCGCCCGACGCTCACACCGAAGGACTCGGCCTGGTTCATCGCCAGGATGAACGAGTTGAGGTCGTCCACGTCGGTGCGCTCCGCCATGCCGAGCATCGCCTCGTGTCGGCTCACACCCACACGCGTCTCCTGCAACATGCGGCCGAACTCGTCGCTCAACTCCCCCGGCACGTGCTCCACGACCCGACCGAGCGCCGCCTCGAACGACATGCCGGCCTCGATCGATATCACCAGCAGATCGATGATGTCCGGAAGATCCCGCACGATGGCGTTGACCCGGTCCTGGATGCGGCGGTTGAGGATCTGATCGGGTCCGGCGAATCCGGCCACCGCACAGATCCCGAACAGCAGCACCGCTTGCATCCCGCTGACATAGCGGGAGAAGATTGCGTAGGCCACGACGGCGAGCACGATCGCGATGACACGAACTGCGGCCCACGACGTCTCGTCCACCGTCGGATACCAGTTGGCACGGATCAGACGCTGTCTGGTGCGTGATGCCCACGCCTGTGGAGTGACCCGCATTCCCAACTGACCGAGGCGCTTGACCGCCGGGAGGATGGCCCGGTCGGCGAACCCTTGCTCCATGCGATCCCGCGGGCCACCGATGTCGATGAGCCGGCGGTTGGTGGCGTGCCGGGCTCGCTGCATGCTCGAGCCCACCACGTAGGCGATGTACGACACCGCCAGGCCGGTGGTGATGACAGCGAGGAGGAGACCGCTATCCACGTCACACCTCGATCTTGATGATGCGCGTCAGCCACACCATGCCGCCTACGAGCAAACCAAGAGCGATGACGATGGCGATCACGCCGATCCGGCTGTCGAGCATCGGTTGGAGATAGTCCCGGTTGGTGCTGAAGAGCAGCAGGAACAGACCGAAAGGCAGCGCCGCAAGCAGGACGGCGGAAATCCGCCCTTCGGCGGTCAGTGCCCGCATCTCGCGACGTAGCCGGCCGCGTTGCAGGATCGTCTCGGAGGTCGTTTGCAGCACCTCCGCCAGGTTTCCACCCACCTCACGCTGGATCGTGAATGCGAGCACCACCCAGTCGAAGTCGACCGACTCCATACGGCGGGCAGAATCTTGGAGGGCGTCCTTCACCGACCGACCGAGCCGGATCTCGTTCAGCACACGCTGGAACTCCCGTCCCGTCGGCTGCGGTGCCTCCTGCGACACGGCCTCCAACGCCTGCTGCATCGAGTAGCCGGCACGCAGCGACGTTGCCAGCAAGTTCAGCGTGTCCGGCAGCTGATCCTCGAATCGGCGACGCTGGGTGGCGGCGACCGCCCCCACACTTGCGGCCGCCACGGCGACCGCGACGAGGCCGAAGGCCACCGCGGTGACGAGGTTGCCGGTGATCAGCAACACGGCCAGCCCGACGAAGGCGGCGATGGCTACGGCGAGGACGATCGCTTCACCGGGCCGGATGGCGATGTTGGCCTGCTCGAGGGCGGTCTCGATCTGCCCGAGCACACCTCGCCGCTCGGCAAGCCGCTCGGCGCGCACCACGAATCGCCGCAGCACGCGCACTCGACCCAACCACCCCTCGTCCTGCCGACCACCGGTGTAGGGGCCGAGGCGTGCCTCGAGGTCGCGCTCGACCGACTGCGAACCGAAGACCACGCTCAACAGCAAGAACACACCGATCGCCGTGGCGACCACTGCGATGATGGCGAGCGTCCGGGTCAGGCCACCCACGCTCTCGGAAGCGGCAATCACGGCCGCGGCAACCATCACGGCGGCCTCAGCGGACCCGGCTCTCGAACGGCTCCGGCTCGAACAGCTCGGGCGCCAGCGTGACGCCGCTCTGCTCGAGCGTTTCGGAGAAGCGGGGGCGGAATCCCGTCGCCTTCAGGCGGCCCAGATAGCGCCCGTCCTCGTCGATGCCCATGCCGTAGTCGAACAGGAACAGGTCGTTGGTGGTCACGACGTCCCCTTCCATGCCCAGCACTTCGGTGACGTGCGTCACTCGACGCGTGCCGTCCTTGAGCCGGTGGAGGTGGACGATGAGATCGACCGCCGATGCGATCTGCTCGCGGATCGCCCGCACCGGGAGATCCATCCCGGCCATGAGCACCATCGTCTCGATACGAGCCAAGGTGTCCCGAGGCGAGTTGGAGTGGATCGTGGTCAGGGAGCCATCATGTCCGGTGTTCATCGCCTGGAGCATGTCGAGGGCCTCCCCGCCACGAGCCTCACCGACGATGATGCGGTCGGGTCGCATGCGCAACGAGTTGCGAACGAGGTCGCGGATCGTCACGGCACCCTTGCCCTCGAGGTTCGGCGGACGGTACTCCATGCCGAGGACATGAACCTGGTTGAGGCGGAGCTCGGCGGCGTCCTCGATCGTGACGATGCGCTCGTTGTCCGGGATGAAGCTGGACAGCACGTTGAGCATCGTCGTCTTCCCGGAGCCGGTCGAGCCGCTCACGATGAGGTTGATGCGACCGAGCACACAACGCCGTAAGAAGCCGGCCACCTGGGCGGTCACGGTCCCGTTTTGGATGAGATCGTCCACGGTGAACGGATCCACAGAGAACTTCCGGATCGTCAGGAACGGCCCGCCGATGGCGAGAGGGTGCACCACTGCGTTGACACGGGACCCATCGGGCAGGCGGGCATCGACCATCGGCGTCGACTCGTCGATGCGGCGGCCTACCTGGCCCACGATCTTCTCGATGATGCGGGCGACGTGGGTGCCGTCGACAAAACGAGTGTCGGTGAGGTGGAGAATGCCGTGCCGCTCAACCCACACCTGGTGGGGGCCGTTGACCATCACCTCGTTCACGGTCGGATCGGTGAGGTACGGATCGATCGGCCCGTAACCGAGCACGTCGTCTGCGATCTCCTGCAGCAGGGCCAGCCTGTCGGGACGCGCCAGCGGCACGGACTCTTCCTGATCCAGCGCCCACTCGAGCATCTCCATGACCCGGAGCTTGAGTTCGGCGTCGCTGAGCTGGCTGTCGTAGAGCGTGGGTCCGAGACCCTCGACGACCTTGTAGTGGAGCCTGCGCCGCAGATCCTGGCGAGCCTCTTCGCGCTGGCCCTCGATCGTGCTGTCGGCAGCCCTCGCTGCCCGAACTCTGTCGGCAAGGCTCATATGGTCACCTCGTACGTGTCATCGGTCGCCGTCGTCATCGATTGAAACGGCGAGACTTGGTGCCGTCCTCCTCCACGGCCGGATCGTCGAACACCAATCGGGCGACGTTGCGGAAGTCGCGAGCCACTCGCGATCGGGCGTTGAGCTCAACGACGGGAACACCCTCGTTGACCGCTCGCGGCACCAGCTTGTCCGACACGACGGCGGCCTCGACCTCGAGGCCCAGCGAGCGTTCCATCTCCCCCACGTCCAGCCTCGCCTTGGAGTTGTGACGGTTCAAGACGAGCTTGATCTTCTCGAACGGGAACTTGATGAGCTGCAACGTGTCGAGCGCCAGCTTGGCGTTCTTGACGCTGGGCAAATCCATGTCAACGACGAGCAAGACGGCGTCCGAGCGCTCGAGGATGGAGAGCACGGGCTCGTCGAGGAATGGAGCGGTGTCGATCACGATGTAGTCGAACATGCGCCGCAGCATGCCGAGGGTCCGCACGACGACGGGTGTGGACACCTCGTCGGCCAGGGCCGGTTCGAGCGGTGCGGCGAGCACCCGCAGACCGCTGGAGGCGTGCCGTGCCAGGAGGCTGCCGAGCAACTCCTCGTCGAGCTTCTCGATGTCGCGGGCAGCGTCGACGATGGTGTGTTTGGGATCGACCCGCAGTGCGATGCAGACATCGCCGAACTGCAGATCGGCATCCAGAATGACCACACGGTCGGGCTCACTCCATTCGGCGAGCGAGACGCCGACGTTCGTCGCCGTGACGGTCTTCCCGGCGCCACCCTTGGGCGACATGACGGTGACCACCTTGCCGATACGGGGCCGCCAGTCCTTGGCGATCTCTCCCTGATCGATGCTCTGTGCGACGAGTACCAGCGACTCCGCCAGCTTGGACTCGGTCAGCGGCATCTCGATGACGTCCTTGACGCCGAGCCGCATGGCAGTGCGCAGGACATCGGTCGTCAGCTCGTCCGTGGCCAGCACGACCGGCAGCGAGGGACGCAGCTCGAACAGCATGCGCACATCCCGGACGCTCTCCGAGGACCCGAATGTGGGCCCGAGGATCGCGATCTGGATGCCCTCCTCGACCAACCGTCGCTGCCCATCGCTCATGTTGCGCGCCGTGTAGACCGTGTGCTCGTTGAGCAGTCCTTTCGTGTCGTCGACGAACCCGTCGTCGGCGTCGACGAGGAGAATCGACCACGTATCCTCAGCTGCCACCGAGGGCCTCCAATTGCTCTCGGATCCGGTCCACGAACCCGAAGATATCGTCGACCGTGACTCCAGACGCAGCAAATTCGCTGTATTCACCCTCCGATGGCAGCAACGACAGCGACAGCGTCGCCCGCTGACGCACGAATTCGATGATCTCCGCCTCGGTCGGCGTCACCTCAAGCACGACGTCCTCTTCGCCGGTGAGCTCGTCGGCATCGTCCAGTGCACCGGGGTTGTCGCGGGTCTCGGGGCCATATGCGATGACGACGAGATCCTGCAGGATCGTCTGGGTGAAGTCCACGGAGTCGGGCAGCGAATTCGCATACTGGCTCAACGGATCGGGTGGGGCTTCCACGACGATCGGGTTGCCTTCTTCGTCCTGGATGACCTGTGTGGCCGAACCGCCGCCGAGCAGACCGGACAGGTCGGCACTGGCGAGGATCAGCTCACGGGTGTCCGGATTGGCGAGCAAGTCGTTCAGCGACGTGACGTCCAGGTTGAACGTCGCCAGCAGATTGACACGGTCCCCCGGCCGGATGAAGCCTCCGACGGCTCCGGTGTTGCCGGGACTGATGGCAATCGCCACCTTGCCCTGAGGGATGTCGGCCGACAGCGTCGAGAGATTGAGCTCGGCGGGAGCGACGAACATGTCGCTCGTGATGAGCTGCCCGGCGCTGATGGGACCGGCCGCCACCGATCCGCTCAGCAGCGCATCCAGGTCGGACGGGTTGTCGTCGCAAACCGCAAAGTCGACATCGCTGCCCTCACGGTTGGCCGGACCGGTGCACAGGATCGTCGAACCCTCGAAGACCACGGACTCGGAGAGCGCCGTCGACTCGG
This sequence comes from Acidimicrobiia bacterium, assembly GCA_965216945.1. Lineage (GTDB taxonomy): Bacteria > Actinomycetota > Acidimicrobiia > Spongiisociales > UBA5794 > DATHZQ01. Next base: position 4,025,943 of record CBDCGU010000003.1, read on the forward strand.
CGATGGAGCCTCGCGCCGACTCACCATCGTCGCCGGTCTCGACGAACGTCGTGGCGCGGAAGACGACGACCTCGGAGATGTCGGCGCGGACGTTGCCCTCGACATCGTTGAGGTACTGCCACACGGAGAACGCGGCGAGGCCGGCCAGCAGAAGCGACACGATCAGGACGACGGCCCGCCTGCTCATCTACGCCCCCCTCTGAACGTGGCCCATGTGCTGCGGCAGCAGCAGACAGCCTTGCACGTCATCCGCCCAGAAACAACCACTGGTCACTTGCGGCCGATGCCGCGTTCCTTGAGCTCCTGGAGGATGGCCTCGAGCGATGCATCGGCGTTGAACGACGGTGCCGCCTCCGTGGCCTCTTCCTCCCGCTGGAACTCCCGTCGCCGAGGCGCAGACTCCCGGCGGCGATCCGTCCATTGCGAGCGCTCCTCCCATTCGGGCAACGCTTGCTTGATGGACAGGCTGACCCTGCGGCGATCCGGATCGATCTCCGTCACCTTCACCCTGACGGCTTGTCCAATCGACAACTCGAGCTCGGGACTGTCGACGTGGTGAATCGCGATCTCGGACACGTGAACCAGACCCTCCACGCCGTCCCCGACCGACACGAACGCACCGAACGGGACGGTCTTGGTGACCTTGCCCTCGATGATCGTGCCCGGCTCGACCTCGCGGGCGAAGGTGTCCCACGGGTCCTCCTGCGTCTGGCGGATCGAGAGCGAGATGCGCTCGCGATCTCGGTCGACCTCGAGCACGCGCACCTTGACCTTGTCGCCGACGGTCACGATCTCGCTCGGATGCGAGACGTGCTGCCACGACAGCTCGGAGACGTGGACGAGACCGTCCATACCGCCGAGATCGACAAAGGCCCCGAAGTTGACGACAGACGAGACCGTGCCGTCCCGCACGTCGCCCGGCTGCAGGTCGGAGAGGAATGCCTGCCGCTGCTCGGCCTGGGCTTCCTCGAGATAGGCACGGCGCGACAGCACGACGTTGTTGCGATTGCGGTCGAGCTCGATGACCTTGGCCTCGATCACCTCACCCACGAACGGATTGAGATCACGCACGCGGCGCAGGTCCACGAGCGATGCCGGAAGGAACCCCCGCAGCCCGATGTCCACGATCAGGCCACCCTTGACGACTTCGATGACGGGACCGCTCACGGTGCCGCCTTCGGTCATCACCCGCTCGATCCTGCCCCATGCACGCTCGTACTGGGCCCGTTTCTTCGAGAGGACGAGACGGCCCGACTCATCCTCTTTCTGCATGACGAGCGCCTCGATCTTGTCGCCCACCGAGACGACGTCCGACGGGTTGGCGCTGTTACGGATCGACAGCTCGTTGGCGGGCACCACGCCCTCGGACTTGTAGCCGATGTCGATGAGCGCCTCGTCGGGATCGACCCGAACGACGGTGCCGGCGACGATGTCGCCTTCCTTGAAGTCGAACACGGTGCGGTCGACGGCCTCGGCGAAGTCGTCGGCGGACAGCTCGTCGGCGACCTCCCCGATGTCGGTCGGCGCCGTGATCGCCGGGCGCTCTCCAGGATCCGGTCGGTCCAGATCCACGGCGTGCGTCTCGGCGGCGGCCTCGATCACGGGCGGTGCCTCGGCGGGCGCCGCTGATTCGGCCGCTGGTTCGGCCGCTGGTTCAGCGGACACGGGCTCCTCGACCTCGGGTGCTTCGGCAGTGGGAGCCACTGCGGCAGCCGGGGTCGTCGCCTCCTCGGCGGCCGGCTCGACGGCAGCGCTCGCCGTCGTGGTCCCCTCGACGGCGGCCTCCGCCACGGCGGCCGGCTCATCCGGCACGGTTGTGGTTTCGGCTTCGGCTGCAGCGCCGGTCTCCTCCGGGACCGTAGTTTCGGCCGCTGCGGTGGAGGCTTGTTCCTCCGACTCGCTTATACCGGAAGCGGCCGCTTCCGTCTCATTCTCGATGGCCATGCGACGACATCAACTCCTTGAACAACATGGATTGCCGCCGAGCGCGAACGGATCGCGTCGGAGCACCGCCAGCGTAACAGGTCTCGCCCTGCGGGGAATCCCGTTTTACCGTTCGCCCGGCACGACGGATGCCGCGTCTCGTCCAACAGGAGACGTCGTCGGATGCAGCATCAGCTCTTGCAGTCTCCGAGATTTCGACCGGTCGCCACGTCCACGCGGAGCGGTACGTCGAGCTCGACGATGTTCTCCATGACCTCCGTCGTCAGCGCACGCACCGCTTCGATCTCCCCATCGGGCACCTCGAACACGAGCTCGTCGTGGATCTGCAGCAGCATCTCGGATTCGTGCCCGGCCGTGCGCAGCTCGGATTCGAGCACCACCATCGCCTTCTTGATGATGTCGGCGTTCGACCCCTGGATCGGGGCGTTGAGCGCCATCCGCTCGCCTGCTTGGCGGTCGCGGAAGTTGCGACTGGCGAGCTCCGGCAGGTACCGACGCCGGCCGAGCAGCGTCGTCGTGTACCCCTTGGATCTCGCCTCGTCCACGATGCCCTGCAGGAACGCCCGAACGTCGGGGAACTGGGCGAAATATGCATCCATCAGCTCCTGGGCCTCGTCGCGTGAGATCTCCAGGCGCTGCGCCAGGCCGTACGCCTCCATGCCGTACAGAAGGCCGAAGTTGACGACCTTGGCTCGCCTGCGTTGATCCGGCGTCACGTCTGCGGCATCCACCCCGTTGACCCGGGCGGCCGTGACGGTGTGGATGTCGAGGTCGTGGAGGAAGGCGTCCACCAGACCTGGGTCCTTGGAGAGATGGGCGAGAATCCGTAGCTCGATCTGTGAGTAGTCGGCGACCATGAGGACGGCCCCCTCGCCGGCCACGAAGGCCTGCCGAATGACCCGCCCTTCCTCGCTGCGTACGGGGATGTTCTGCAGATTGGGCTGTTCCTGGCTGAGCCGGCCGGTGGCGGCCGCCATCTGGTTGAAGCGGCCGCGCACCCGCCCATCCACTTCGATGAGCGGCAGCAGTGCATCGACGTAGGTCGAGCGCAACTTCTCCAACTCGCGGTATTGCAGGAGGGAGTCGACCAAGGGGTGGGCATCGCGCAGCTTCGCCAGCACGCTGGCGTCGGTGGAGGGGGCACCCTTCGGCGTTTTCTTCAGAACCGGCAGACCCAACTGCTCGAAGAGGATCTCCCGCAGTTGGAGCGTCGAGTTGACGTTGAATGGGCCGCCGGCTGCCTCATGAATGTCGCCCTCGAGAGCTGCCAGACGACCGCGGAGCTCTACCGAGAGGTTCTCGAGGAACGTCCGGTCCACCCCGATTCCGGTGTGCTCCATCTGAGCGAGGATCGTCACCAGCGGAAGCTCGATGTCCTCGAAGAGATCCGTCCCTCCTCGGGCGGTGAGCTGGGCCCGCAACGGATCGACGAGGCGGGCCACCGCCACCGCCCGCCGGGCCGACGTCTCGAGATCTGGCCCCGGGTCGGCATCGAAATCGAAGGCGCCCTGCTCGGATACCGGTCCGTCGCTGGCACCACCCTCGTCCACCGAGATGCCCAGCTCGCGGTGCGCAAGATCCGGCAGGTCGGGCGTACGCTGTGCCGGGTTCACGAGGTAGCTGGCGAGGGCGGTGTCGAAGGCCACCCGTGGAGGCTCGATGCCGGCGTCGAGCAGCAACCGCAGGATCGGTTTGGCGTCGTGGGCAGTGACCCCCCGCTCGACGAGCGCTCCGCCGAGCGACTCGAGAACGCCTTCCGGCAAGAACGTGGCCCGGTCGTCCTCGGCTGCGACCATCAGGCCGGCGAACACCGCACCGTCCCAAACCGTCTCCACGGCGAGCGGGCCCTCTCCGGGAGGCAGATCATCCGGCGTACGGGCAGTCACCACTGCGACGTCCAGCGCCTCGACCTCGACCGGGGCCTGACCTCCCAGCTCCAGCAGCCGGTCCCACAGCGTACGGAAAGCGAGGCTGTCGAAGACCTCCCGGACCTCGTTGGCATCCCAATCCTCGAGGAGGAAGTCGTCGGGTCTGACAGGTTCGCCATCGATGCCCTTCACGGGCACGTCGCGCACGAGCGCCATGAGCTGCCGGTTGAGGAGGACCTGTTCGTGGTGTTTCTCCAGGTTCTCCCGGAGCTTCGGGGTCTGCTCGTCGAGATGCTCATAGACACCCTCGACACTGCTATAGCTGTTGATCAACTTGGCTGCGGTCTTCTCCCCCACCTTGGGAACACCGGGCAGGTTGTCCGAGTTGTCGCCACGGAAGGATGCGTAGTCCAGGTATTGATCCGGGCGAACGCCGTAGCGCCCTTCGATCCAGCCGGCGTCGGCGATGACGGATTCGGAGACCCCGCGCCAGGTGTAGAGCACCTTGACCTTGTCATCGACCAGCTGGAAAGCGTCGCGATCACCGGTGACGACGACGACATCCCACCCTTCGGCACCTGCCTGGCCGGACAGGGTGGCAATGACGTCATCCGCCTCGTAGCCGGGGGCGCGCAGCTGGGTGATCTTCAGCGCCCGCAGGACGTCGTCGATGAGCGGCAGCTGGGCGGCGAAGAGGTCCGGTGGCTTTTGTCGCTGCGCCTTGTACTCCTCGTACATCTCCTTGCGGAAGGTCGGCCCACGCACATCCCACGCAACGGCGACGGCATCGGGACGCTCATCTCCGAGGAGCTTGATCAACATGGAGGTGAAGCCGAACACGGCATTGGTCACCTGACCGGACGACGTGGCGAGATCGGAGGGGAGTGCGTAGAAGGCCCGGTAGGCGAGGCTGTGGCCGTCGAGAAGGGCGAGGGTCGGCATGCGGCGAGTGTAGGGCGAGCACATGTCACCGGCCGGGTGGCAACCTGCTCGAACCTGGCGGGCTCTGCGCAGGTAGCGGCGGCGCTCGTCGCCGCGACGGGGCTGCGTCCTCGGGCGGTGCTTCAGGCGAGCTTGCGCAACAGCCGGTCGCGCCGAGACTCGAGCTTGGCTCTCGTGCGTCCCAGCTTCTCGATGTGGCGACGAAAGCGGTCGACGTCCGCCCCGGTCTCGCGGGCGTCGGCCCGGTCGATCGGGCTCCCGCTCACCGCAGCGTCACGCTGGGCATCGTCGTTGAGGTGCTCGTGGAAGATCAGCTCCTCGCGGGCCAGCTCCTCGGCGCGGCGCAGCGCGGTGATCTCGTCGTTGAGTTGGAACAGGCGTCGCTCGATCCGCCGCATGGCGCAAATGATACGAGCACTACCATCCTCCGTCCGGCCGGGATGGCGAAATTGGTAGACGCGACGGACTCAAAATCCGTTGGGCGCAAGCCCGTGGGGGTTCGAGTCCCCCTCCCGGTACCCGCGGTTGTACGGCTTGTCGACGCCGGCTTCGGTCGAAGGCGGCGCGGCTATCCCCGGCGCACCGCTGCGGCCAGGTCGCCGACAGCTTCGTGCAGGCTCGTCGCGGCGCCGGCGACATCGGGTGCATCGAGCACGCGTCGCACGAGTGCCGAGCCGACGATGACTCCGTCGGCGTGGCGGGCTGCTTCCGCCGCCATGGCCGGCGTGGCGATCCCGACTCCGGCGACGAGCGGCAGATCGGTGGCGGCACGCACCCGACGCGACAGGGCCGCTAGCTGTGACTGCCCACCGATGCCTTCCTGCTCGCCGGTGACGCCGAGACGAGCGACTCCGTAGATGAACACGGGTCGGTGGTCGATGACCCGGCTCAGCCGCTCGTCGTCGGTGGTGGGCGCCACGAACAACACCAGGCCCAACCCGGCGCGGTTCGCCGCACCCTCGAATCGCTCCGCCTCGTCCACCGGGAGGTCGGCGACGATGAGCCCTCCGGCTCCCGCTGCGGCAACGGCGGCCGCATAGGCCTCGGGCCCCCGTTTGAGGATCGGGTTGGCGTAGGTCATCACGAACACCGGCAATCCGGTGCGGGTGACCACTCGCTCGACGATCTGCAGACTGCGTTCGAATGTCGCTCCTGCCGCCAGCGCGGCAAGTCCCGCCTCGTGAATGGTCGGTCCGTCCATCAATGGATCCGAGTACGGAATGCCGATCTCGAATCCGTCGGCGCCGGCGTCCGCCATCGCCATGAACAGATCGACGGAGTCGTCGGGACTCGGCAGACCGGCCGTGAGATACGGCAGCAGCAGCGTGCGCCCCTCGGCCCTCGCCGAGTCGAAGGCCTGCTCGACCTGGGCGCGACGCACGTCAACCATCGAGCGCCGCGATCTGCTGGACGTCCTTGTCTCCCCGCCCCGAGAGATTGAGAACGACGGTCTTGCCGCGGAGTGACCTGCTCTCGCGCACGATCCAGGCAAGAGCGTGGGCCGACTCCAACGCGGGGATGATGCCCTCCGTCTCCGCCATGAGCCGCATGGCGGCAACCGCCTCGTCATCGGTCACCGACTCGTACCGGGCGATACCCAGATCCTTGAACCACGCATGCTCCGGCCCGACGCCCGGATAATCGAGGCCGGCCGACAGCGAATGGGCCTCGAGCACCTGACCATCGTCGTCCTGCAACAGATAGGTGACCGCTCCGTGGATCACCCCCGGGGAGCCCGCGCTCAGCGAGGCGCCGTGCTCTCCGGTGTCGATCCCTCGCCCGGCGGCCTCGACGCCCACGAGATCGACGTCGGTCCCGCCGTAGGGGTAGAAGATGCCCATTGCGTTGGAGCCGCCGCCGACACAAGCCACGATGACATCGGGCCGCGGGCGATCCGGCGCAGATCCGTCGAGCTGGCTCTGCAGCTCCTCGCCGATGACCTTCTGGAACTGCCGCACCATGTACGGGAAAGGATGGGGCCCGACGACCGATCCGATGATGTAGTGGGTCGATTCGACCGTCCGCACCCAGTCGCGCATGGCCTCCGACACCGCGTCTTTGAGCGTTGCCGCACCATGCTCCACCGAGATGACATCGGCGCCCAGCATGCGCATGCGATACACGTTCAGCGACTGGCGCTCGATGTCCTTGGCACCCATGTACACGGCGCATTCGAGCCCGAGCAGGGAGCATGCGGTCGCAGTGGCGACGCCGTGTTGCCCTGCCCCCGTTTCGGCGATCACGCGGGGCTTGCCCATTCGCTTGGCCAGGAGCCCTTGTCCCACGGTGTTGTTCACCTTGTGGGCTCCGGTGTGGGCGAGATCCTCTCGCTTCAGGAGCAGCTCGAGCCCGAGATCGGCCGACAATCGTCGTGCCCGGTGCACCGGTGTCGGCCTACCGACGAACGTCCGCAACAGCGCGGCCAGCTCGGACCGGAATCCCGGATCGGCCCATGCATCATCAAACGCCGATTCGAGCTCATCGAGAGCCGGCATCAGCGTCTCGGGAGCGAAACGGCCGCCGTAGTCGCCGAAGCGCCCCCGCATGTCTGGTCGGGACATCGTCACGCGTCCTTGGCCTTCCTCACGAAGTCGGCCACCTTACCGGCGTCCTTGACCCCCGGTGCGACCTCCAGGCCGCTGGAGGCGTCGACACCCCAAGGATGGACCGCGGAGATGGCAGCCGCCACGTTGTGGGGACCGAGGCCGCCGGCGAGCACGAAGTCGCCCTCGATACCCGTGACCAGGCTCCAGTCGAACGTCCGGCCCGTGCCGCCGTGGACGGCATCGTCGGGCGTATCGATGAGCGGAATCGCTCCCTCGGGAACGTGCCGGAGCGGCGAGCCCGCAGGTCGCGGAACGAGCACCGTGAAACCCTCCGCCAACGCCGCCGCGGCGATGCCTCGCACCGACACCCCGTACGGCTGTATCCCGGTCACCCCGGTCGATTCCATCGCCGTCATCGCCGCCCCCACGTCGAGATCGACAGTCAGGATGACGCTGGTGACAGGCACGCCTTCGGCGAGCCCGGCGATGACATCGAGCGGTAGGTAGCGGGGGGAGCCGGGATGGGAGACGAATCCGACAGCATCGGCGCCGGCAGCAACGGCCGTGGCGACGTCCTCTGCGGTCGTGAGCCCGCAGACCTTGACCCAGGTCACGATGCTCCCCGCAGCTCCCGCAGCAACCCGGTGGGGTCGCCCGAGCGCACCAGCGCCTCCCCCACGAGGACGGCGTCGTAGCCGGAAGCCGCCATGCGAGCACTGCCCTTCGCCGAAGAGACCCCGCTCTCGGCGACCCGCACGATGCCGGACGGCAGCCTGGCCGCGAGGCGCTCGGCAACGGCCAGGTCGGTGACGAACGTGTTCAGGTCACGGTTGTTCACGCCGACGATCGTTGCGCCCGCCTCGATCGCGATGCGGCACTCGGCTTCGGTGTGCACCTCGACCAGCGCCGCGATGTTGGCCTCTGCGGCAACATCCAGCATCGATCGCACCTCGCCTCCGAGCACGGCGACGATGAGCAGCACCGCATCGGCGCCGGCCGCCTTTGCCTCCCAGACCTGGCGTGTGTCCACGACGAAGTCCTTCCGCAGCACGGGCACGTCGACCGTCTTGCGCACGCTACGCAGGTCGTCGAGGGATCCGGCGAAGTAATCGGGTTCGGTGAGGACGGAGATGGCCGCCGCACCGCCGGCCACGTAGGCCGCAGCCTGGACTGCGGGGTCGAGTCCCGGCGCCATCTCCCCCGCCGACGGCGATCTTCGTTTCACCTCGGCGATCACCTGAAGGCCCGGTGACGTGAGCGCTGCACCGAATGGGCGAGCCGGCGTCGCCTCTGCGGCGCGATCCCTCAGTTCCGCTTCCGGTGGAAGCAACGCAACGCGCCGCCGGGTGGACTCGATGATCGGCTCGAGCAGCATGGTCGATCCGATCACTCGGCCTGAAGCGTGCGGAGGTACTCGACGAGGCTCTCCACCTGTTCGTCGCTCAGCCGGTCGAATGAGGGCATGGTTCCGGGGCCGACAACGATCGCTCCCGCCAGCTGGTCGTCGGACAGCACGACACCATTGGAACCGGGACCGAGCGGAGGTCCCGCCCCGCCGGACCCGTCGCGGGCGTGACACGCCGCACAGCTCCGCTCGTACAGCTCCTGGCCGAAAAGACCCTCGGTCGAACCGCCGCAGGCGGCGAGCAGCAGCGCGGCGGCAGCGAGAACCCGGAGATAGCGCATGGCGCGGAGATTAGGGGGGTGATCCGGGCAACCGATCTGGCGTCGTGACCGGGTGCTGCCACGGCAGTGTCACCGTCACGTCGGTGCCGTGTCCCAGCACCGACGTCGCCGCTGCCGTGCCGCCCATCGCCTCGGCGAGTTGGCGCACGATGGCGAGACCCAACCCGCTGCCGTGCTGCCGCACCGGTTGGCGGGAGGCCATGAAGGAGCGATCGAAGATGTGGGGAAGGTCGCTCGGCTCGATGCCGGGACCCGTGTCCCCCACCACGATGTGCACGACGCCCGTCCCCGCAGACAACCGCAGCTTCACCTCACCGCCTCCCGGGGTCCAGCGCAATGCGTTGTCGAGGAGGTTGGCGACGATCTGTCCCACACGGTCGGGATCGATCTCAGCGATTCCTACATCCTCCAGGGAGATGGTGAACCGGACATCGGAGTCCGCTGCCAGCGGGACCACGGCCGCCGCGGTTTCCTCCAGGTGGGCACGCAACGCCACCGGCTCGGGTCGCAAGGCGAACTCACGGGCCTCGAGGCGAGCCAGCTGCGCGAGATCATCGACGAGCCGGGTGAGACGGTCGGTCTGGGTCCGCAGCACGCCGGCGATCCTGGGAACGTCGTCGGTGGCGACGGCCCCCTCGTCGAGACCTTCGACGTAGCCGCGGATCGTCGTGAGCGGCGTGCGCAGGTCGTGGCCGACACTCATCAGGAATTCTCGCTCCCGCGCCCGGAGGCGGACCAGCTGCTCCGCCATGGTGTTGAACCCGCGGCCCAACTCGGCAATCTCGTCGTCTCCTTCGGTTGCCGCTCGTGCCGAGAAATCGCCGGCGGCAAGGTCGGCAGAGACTTCGGTGAGGAGATCGATCCTCCTTCCGATCCGCCGCGACATCCACAGGGCCATTCCCAACGCCACCATGGCACCGACTACCGCCCCCACCATCAAGGGCCGGGTGAACAGCCCGGCCACCAACAACGGCTCCGTCCTGCCGATGGCGACGACCCAAGTCCGGTCGCCCACCGAGACGCGGCGGAAGGTCGCCAGCACCGGCTCGCCCTCGATCTCAACCGACGTCGTCGCTTCGCCGGTCGCCTCGGCAGCCGACATGGAGTCGAGCAGCAGGGTCGAGTCACCGAGCGGTTCGGGACCCGCCGGGGTCACCGCGGCGACCTCGACGTGGTCGTGCCCGCCCAACAGGCGGAGCTGGCCGATGGTCCGAGCCACGCCTGAGGTGCGGCCCTCCCGAACGGCAACCGTGAGCTGCTGGTCGATGATCGCCGCGGTCGCCGTCGCCTGCCTTTCGATCTCGGCCTGGCTGCGCCGCAACAACTCTCGGCGGATCAGCGCGGTCGAGCCAATGCCGATGAGCAACGTCACCAGGGCCACGGCCAGCGTGCCGATCAGGATCTGCCGTCGCACGCTCAGCCCTCCAGCCGGTAGCCAACGCCCCAGACCGTCTCGAGGGGCAAGCCATCGAGCTTCTTGCGCAGCTGACGGACATGCACGTCGACGGTGCGGGTCTCGCCGAAGTAGTCATATCCCCAGACGGACTCCAACAACTGGTTCCTCGACTGGACGAGACCGCTGTGGCGGGCCAGATGCCACAGGAGGTCGAACTCCCGTGCCGTCGGATGCACCTCCTCGCCTGCGGGAGTCGTCACGGACCGCCGCCCCGAATCGATCGAGAAGCCGCCGACCGTGATGACGCGCGGCTCGGCGGGGCGCTCGTCACCGCGTCGCAAGACCGCCTTCGCCCGAGCCACCAGCTCCCGTGGCGAGAACGGTTTGGTCACGTAATCGTCTGCGCCGATCTCCAACCCGACGATCTTGTCGACCTCGGCATCGCGCGCCGTGAGCATGATCACGGGAATGTCACTCTGCGAGCGGATGCGCCGGCACACTTCGAGACCGTCGATGCCGGGGAGCCCGATGTCGAGCAGCACCATCCGCACGTCTCCCGAGCCGAGCCGCTGGAGACCGCTCTCCCCGTCCCGGGCATGGACGAGCCGAAACCCCTCCCGCTCGAAGTAGAGCTCGAGGAGATCGGCGATCTCCACCTCGTCCTCGATGAGCAGAATGGTTCCGCCCGCCACGTCCTGACCCCTTTTCCTGTGCTGCCACAGTATGTGTGGGAGGTGTTCGAGAACTGTAAGACGTCTGCGGGGATTTGACGGCCCCGCCACACCAACCAACCTCACACCCCCAAAACCCGGCGGGGACAGTCGGCCGGGCAAGGGACCCGGCCGACACCACGATGAGCCGCAAGGCGAAGAGCCAACAACACGGCCCCGCCACACCAACCAACCTCACACCCCCAAAACCCGGCGGGGACAGTCGGCCGGGAAAGGGACCCGGCCGACACTGCGATGAGCCGCAAGGCGAAGAGCCAACAACACGGCCCCGCCGAACGAACCAACCTCAGCCGCCCAAACCCGGCGGGGACGGTCGGCTGGGAAAGGGACCCGGCCGACACTGCGATGAGCCGCAAGGCGAAGAGCCAACAACACGGCCCCGCCACACCAACCAACCTCACACCCCCAAAACCCGGCGGGGACAGTCGGCCGGGAAAGGGACCCGGCCGACACAGCGATGAGCCGCAAGGCGAAGAGCCAAAAAGGCACGGCCCCGCCGAACCAACAACCTCACACCCCCAAAACCCGGCCTGTGGGAGGGTCAGGGAGACCAGGGGTCCAACGGGAGGGACTCGATGCGTGCCGGCACCTGCCCGGCGTCCCATCGCAGCGTCACCCCTGCCGCCGGTGCGACTTCGCGTCGTACGAGGGCCATGGCGACGGGTGCCCGCAGCTCGAGCGACTCACCCGTCGACGTGATCGTCCCGACGATCTTGTCCTCGTGTACGACGTGCGCCCCGCTCGGCGGGATGACGTTGGCGGCCACGACGACACCACGGAGGAGACGGTTGACGTGGCCGCGTGAGTCGATGCGGGCCACCAGCTCCTGGCCCAGATAACAGCCCTTGGTGAACTCGACGGCGCCTTCGACCAGGAGGCCCTCTTGGGGGATCGTGCCGTCGCCCACGTCACGTCCCATGACAGGCTCCCCCTGCTCGATCCGGACGGAGTCGACGGCCAGCGTGCCGCACCGACGAATGCCGGCACCGGTCATCTCATCGGCATCGATCCCGGCCACCACCACCCGGGGAAGCCCGCCAGGGTGAAGAGGTACCGAGGCGGCGACCGTGTCGCCGACCCTCAGCCACCCCTCGCTCACCGCCACCCCGGTTGCCCTCCCGACCACCACAGGCGCTTCCGGTCCCCACACTGCAACGATCGGCGCCGGCTCGATGTCGATGGAAACGTCGACGCGGATCTTGAAACGTGTGAGGTCGTTCGCCGCCACCTCGCCGATCCCGCGATCGGTGAGCAGCCCGACCTCATCGTCGCCGCGGAGGAGCACATGGGGCGCTCGCAGCTTTCCCTGCGGCGCCAGCAACAGCGAGCGAGCGGTCGAACCAACCGGCATCGGCTCCACAGCCTGGCTGACGAGGCCGTCGAGGAAGCGAACCGCATCGGGCCCCCGTACCCACACGAGATCGTGTCTCTCCGTGACCACCCCCGCCGCTTGGCGCAGCGCCAGGTACTCACCGGTGACATCACCGTAGGAGGCGGGCGCGTCACCCCTCACCATGCGGCCTCCTCGTCGTTGAGGCTCGCCGCGGCGTGGATCGCCGTCAAGACGGCCGCCGCCTTGTTGCGGCACTCTTCGTATTCGGTGGCCGGATCGCTGTCCGCCACGATCCCGGCACCAGCCTGGACCCATGCGGTCGCACCGTCGCTGACCATCGTGCGCAACGCAATCGCCGTGTCGAGATTGCCGGAGAAGTCCACGTAGCCGACCGCTCCCGCATACGGACCGCGGGCGAACGGTTCAAGCTCGTCGATGATCTCCATGGCGCGGACCTTGGGCGCCCCGGACACGGTGCCGTGAGGGAACGTGGCGCGCAGCACATCGACCGGGCCCATGCCGTCCCGCAGGCGGCCCGACACCCCGGAAACGATGTGCATCACATGGGAGAAGCGCTCGATCACCATCAGCTCGTCCACTGCCACAGACCCATAGTCACACACCCGGCCCAAGTCGTTGCGGGCCAGGTCGACGAGCATGACGTGCTCGGCCCGCTCTTTGGGGTCGGCGAGCAGCTCCTCCTCCAGAATCTGGTCCTCGACGGGATCGGCCCCGCGGCGCCGGGTCCCCGCGATCGGCCGGCTCGTGACGCGTCCGTCGCGCACTCGCGACATGAGCTCGGGAGACGACCCGGCGATCGCCACGTCGCCGTGTCGTACGAAGAACATGAAAGGCGACGGGTTCACCAGCCGCAGTGCCCGGTACACCGAGAAGGGGTCACCGTCGAAGGGGCTGGCAAACCGCACGGACGGCACGATCTGGAACGCATCGCCTGCGTGGACATGGTCGACCGCTTTCTGCACGGCCTGCTCGAACTCGGCTTGCGTCATGCTTGCCGAGACGGCAGGTGAACCGGTGAAGTCCGGGCGAGGGACCACGGCGCGATGCTGGCTCGTGCCCAGCCGGCGCATGGCGGTGCGCAGGTCCGCCACGGCAGCGTCATGGGCGTCGCCAGGCGGCCCATCGACGAACACGTTGCGGACGAGACGGATGCTCTGGCGGAAGCGGTCGACGATCGCCAGGTGAGTGAAGAAATGCCACACCATCTCGGGAAGCCGGCGGTCGTCGGGGGGTTTGCGTGGAAGCCGTTCCACGTACCGCACCACGTCGTACGCCAGATATCCGACCGCACCCGCAAACAGGGGCGGAGCAGGCTCGCCCATACCGAGCAACGCGGCGTCGGGGGTCGCAAACCTCTGCAACGTCTCAGCGAGCACGGTGAGCGGATCACCGGCCGGAAGCTCGAACCCCGCCTCTCCAACGATCACGGTCACGCCGTCCCGGGCCACGAGCGTGAACTGCGGCTCCCAGCCGATGAACGACCAACGTGCCCAACGCTCGCCGCCCTCAACGGACTCGAGGAGGAAGCCGTCGCCTTCGCCCACCATCTCCTCGAACACCGATACCGGCGTGTCCCGGTCCGCCAGCACCTCCACGGACACCGGCACGACGGCGTGATCGCGTGCCAGTGCGATGAAGTCGGTGCGGGACGGTGTCGGTTGCATCGGGGAGCGGGAGCGTAGCCCCACGGCGACCGGCTGCCGACGACGGATCAAACCTCGGCGAGGCTCTCCAGGCCAAGGCGGATGAGGAGATCGCTGAACCAGGCGTTGAGGTCGGTGATCCGGCCGGTGAGCAGCAGCACGCCGAAGAACGCCAGGAAGATCCCGGACGCAACGGTGATCGGGGTCAGGTACCGCTTGATGCGATCGAAGGCGGAGAAGGCGCCCGCCAGCGCAACGGACGAGATCAGGAACGGAATGCCAAGACCCAGGGAGTAGAACAGCAGGACCACCATGCCCCTCCCCACGGTGTCGGAGTTCGCCCCGAGAGTGAGCGCAGCCGTCAGGAACGGGCCGACGCACGGAGTCCACCCGAAGGCGAAAGCAGCACCCATCACCGGCGGGGCGAACGAGCCGAAGCGGCTCGGCTTCATCTCGACACGCCGCTCCCGCATCATCGGGAGGAGGAAGGTGGGGTTCCACACGGCGGTCACCGCAATGAACAGTCCCATGAGGATGATCACGATCCCGCTCGCAGTGCGGAAGCCCGGTCCGTTGAGGGTCTGGCCCAGACTGGTGGCCGCGGCGCCGAAAACGATGACGAACACCGCGCTGAAGCCGACGACGAAAAGCAGCGTCGACCGGGTGACGCGCCAGAGCGAGACATCGCCCTCGGCCAGCTCCTGCATCGAGTAGCCCGACATGAGGCTGAGATAGCCGGGCAGCAACGGGAGGACGCAGGGCGAGAAGAACGAGGCCGCACCGGCGAACACCGCTGCGATCAGCGTCACGTTGTCCACTGAGGCCCCTTCCTGGTCCGGCCGGTTCGAGTCACACAAACGCAGCCTGCGGCCACGATGTTCCCCAACCCCCTCATGTTCGCAAAAAGTTCAGCATTCCCTGAATCCCGACGGTTCGTGGACCGCGGGTCGCTTCACGGTAGGCTCGTTGCGGGCCGGCGCCGCGTTGCCGCCAAGGAGGAACCGAGAAGTGACGTCACGCAGCCAGGTGAGCGAGCGGTTCACGCTGCGGGACCGGAGAGCTCTGTTCCTGATGAGCCTCGTGGCCTTCGTCTCGGGCTACGGTGCATCGGCCATCTCCCACACGTTGCCTTTTGCACGAACGGGTCTCGACCTGAGCGAGGGTGGGATGTTCTGGGTCTTCGGTATCACCCGTGCCGCGTCCTTGGCCGGGCTGCTGTTCGCCATATCCGCCGATCGTGGCGGACGGCGCGATCCCTTGCTCTTCGCCTTCGCCCTCATCCCCACCGGCAACCTGCTCACGGGCCTCGTACCGCACCCCGTGGTATTCGCCATCACCCAGTCGGTCACCCGGATCGGCGTGGTGGCGGTGGCCGCCCTGGCGGTCGTGATCCTGTCCGAGGAGCTCACGCCGGGCCGTCGCGCGTTCGGAATCGGCATCTATGCGCTGGCCGGAGCCATGGGTGCGGGACTCGGTCTCCTCATCCTGCCGCTCGCCGAACGCGGCGACGACGTGTGGCGCATTCTGTTTGGTTTCACTGCGCTCGGGTTGCTCGTGCTGCCGGTGTTGAACCGCTTCCTCAACGAGAGTCGCGCCTACTCCCGCCAATCGAACGCCGGAGACTTCTCCGCGGTGCTGGCATCCGGCGCCGGCCGCTACTTCTTCTTCCTCGCCGGCATTGCCTTCTTCATCGCCGCGTTTGCGTCCCCCGCGTTCGACTTCGTGCTCGAACGACTGATCAATGACCTCGAATGGTCGACCAGCAGCGCCACATGGCTCTTGGTGGTGTTCTCGGGGATCGGTACGGTCGGTCTGTTGGTGGGAGGGCGCGCCGCCGACAGGATCGGACGTCGGGTGACGACGGTCGTCGCCATCGTCATCGGCGTGGTGGGCGGCGTGGCGTTCTACTTCGTCTCGACCGGGCCGCTCATCGCCGCGGCGGTGTTCTTGGGCACGCTCGGCGCCACCATGCTCACGCCTGCAGTGGCCGCACACCGTGCCGAGCTCTTCCCGACCCGGATCAGGGCGACCGCCGCAGGCCTGATCACCAACGTGGCCATCGTCGGCTCGATGACCGGTTTCATCATCGGCGCACTCGTCGTCGATTCGATCGGCCTGCCGCGCACCATCAGCCTGCTCGGACTTGGTCTGTTCGCCTCGATCTTGATGGTGCTTCAGCTCCCCGAGACCAAGGGCAAGGATCTCGTCGGATTCACCACCGAGGCGCGGTTCGAGCCACCGATCACCGAATGGCAGGATTCGACTGTCCGCGGCCACGACTCTTTCTGAGCGCAGCAGCCTTCTCAGCGGGCCACGATCAGCCGGTGGCGGTGCCACCATGCCAGCACGACGATACGCAACCCGAGCATCACGACGACAGCCCACCACACCGCAGTCAGGGGCGCACCGATCATCCCGATGAGCACGAGCAGTGCGGTCGCCGCCGCCGCCGGCAACGCCGTGGCATACATGGCCCAGCGGAAGTCGGTCACGCCGATCACGATCCCGTCCCAAGCGAACACGGCGCCGCCCATGACCTGGGTCAGCGCAAGTTGCGGATAGATCGATCCGAGCGCATCCTGCACGGCGGGGTCCGGCGAGAACAGCCCGGGCAACCAGGGCAGGGCCAGCACGAGGAGGGCACCGAGACCGAGACCCGCCAGCGTGCCAACGCCGATGAGCCGGTCGGCCTGCCACCGCATCATGTCCGGGTCACCCGCGCCGGTTGCCTTGCCGAGCATGGCCTGAGCGGCGATGGCCACCGCATCGAGGGTCAGCGAGAGGAAGATGAACAGCTGCATCGCGATCTGGTGGGCGGCGACGGGAACGGCTCCCAACCGGGCGGCGACGGCGGTGGTGGCGGTGAACGCCACGAGCAGCGCGGCGGTTCGCAAGACCAGTGCTCCGCCGGCACGACTCAAGCGACCCAGATCGGTCCACGATGGCCGGGCGGGTGTGATGTGCATGACCGCTCGCTGCCGCCGGAACGCCACGATGAACCAGATGGCGCCGCACACCTGAGCGACGACACTGGCCCAGGCCGCCCCGCGCAGCCCGAGCCCCAAGCCGAATATCAGGATCGGATCGAGGACCAGGTTGACGAGGTTCAGGCCGAGAGCGATGACGAACGGCGTGCGAGTGTCTTGCGCTCCCCGATACACGCCATGCCCGACGATCACAACCATCACCGCCGGCAGGGCGAGTGCCCGAACACGGAGGTATTCGGCCGCCGGTGAGGTGAGCTCGTCCCCCGCGCCGAGGGCCCGCAGCAGCGGCTCGGGAAACGCGACGAGCACCCCTAGAGCTGCGACACCCAGAACCACGGCAGCCCCCACCGCCGCCACGACGATTCGGCCGGCACCTTCCGCGTTGCCGGCGCCCAGTTCGCGCGCCACGAGCGGCGTCGTGCCGTACTGGAGGAAGTTGAACACGGAGAACGCCACACCGAAGACGGCCGCCGCAACGGCGAGTGAGGCCAGCGCCTCGGTACCCAGGCGGCCCACATAGGCG
Source organism: Acidimicrobiia bacterium (assembly GCA_965216945.1). Lineage (GTDB taxonomy): Bacteria > Actinomycetota > Acidimicrobiia > Spongiisociales > UBA5794 > DATHZQ01. The sequence goes on from CBDCGU010000003.1 coordinate 4,043,563, forward strand.
GTGTCGACGAGCGATACGAGCGGGTCGGCGGCGAGAGCGCCCAGCGCCGGCAAAGCCAGCCGCAAGATCTCCCGGTCGAACGGCGCACGCTGCAGCGCCCGGATCGAGACCGTCACGGCTACGGCGGGGGTGTCTTGTCGGGATATGGGCAGCGGTCGGCGAGCGGGCACTCCCAGCAGCGGGGACGTTTCGCATCGCAGATGTCACGACCGAACTGGATGATGCGCATCGAGATGCCCGCCCACTCACGCTCCGGGTAGAGCGCCTTCAACGCAAGCTCGATTCTCACCGGGTCTTCGGCCGTGACCAGACCAAGACGCCGGGTGACCCGTTTCACGTGGGTGTCGACCGCGATGGCAGGTTGGCCCCAAGCCTCCGCCAGCACCACGCTGGCAGTCTTGCGACCGACGCCGGGCAACTTCACCATCTCATCGAGGTCGGGGGGCACCTCACCATCGAACATGTCGACCACGCCTTGGGCCAGGCCGATGATCGACTTCGTCTTCTGCCGGTAGAACCCGGTGGAGAACACGACCTCCTCGACCCTCTCGGGATCCGCCGACGCCAGATCGTCGGGTGTCGGCCATCGGGTGAACAGGACCGGGGTGACCTTGTTGACCATCTCGTCGGTGGTCTGTGCCGAGAGCACTGTCGCCACGAGGAGTTGCCAGGGATCCACGTAATCGAGTGCGGTACCGATGTCCGGGTAGCGCTTCTTGAGCCGGTTGAGCACGACGCGGGCGTTGCGCTTCTCGTCGGGCGTCGGGGTCGGCGGGGGCGTGGATCGGGCCATGGGAGCTGCGATGGTAACCAGCGGCCGCTGCCCGGTACGATGCCGGTCGTGAATCTCAACGACGTCGTGCAGGCACGTGCTCGGGTCGACGGATCGCTCATCCTCGTCGATGACTTCCTCAACCATCGTGTGGAGCCCGCCGTGCTCCGCAGCGCCGGTCAACAGCTGGCAGCAGGTCTCGCCCGTCGAGACCCCACGGTCATCCTGACCGCAGAGGCGTCCGGCATCCCCCCGGCGATGGCGGTTGGCTGGGCGATGGACCTCCCCGTCATCTACGCCAAGAAGTACCTCGGAACGGGCGACCGGTACTCGTATGCGCGCGAGGTGACGTCGCCGACCAAACGGATCGAGTATCGAGTCGAGGTGGCACGACGAGTGCTCGGGCCCGGAGAGCGAGTGGCGGTCGTCGACGACATCCTGGCGCAGGGAAGGACGGCCGAGGCCCTCGGGGAGATCATCGAGGAGTCCGGCAGCGACGTGGCCGGCTTCGGGTTCGTTCTCGAGAAGTGCTTCATGAGCGGGCGAGAGCGCCTGGAGAAGCACGGCTGGGACGTCGCCGCGATCGTGCGAGTGGATTCCCTGGACGGCGGGGTCATCCGCCTGCGGGATCCGGCGTGAGCGACCTCGACGACACCATCGCCCGACTCAAACGACGCTTTGAGGGCTGCTTTGGATGCGGTCTCGACAACCCACTCGGGCTCCAGCTCCAAGACTTCCGCAAGGAGGGCGAGGCCATATCGGCCATGTGGCGACCGCGAGCCGGCTACCGGGGTTTTGGCGGAATGCTCCACGGCGGCATCGTCACCTCCTCGCTCGACGAGATCATGGCGTGGACCGCGATGCTGATCGAAGGTGTTGCCGTCGTCACCGGTACGTTGGATCTGCGGTTTCGCAAGCCTGCACCTGTGGACACCACCTACCTCGTCGAAGGGCGTGTTCGCGAGCGGAGGGGTCGGCGAGTGCTGCTCAGCGGGAGGCTCGAGGATCAAGGCCCCGGCCACGACGTAGCGACGGCCGACGCGATGTTCCTCGTCCGGGAAACCCTCGACTGAGCAGACACCCCTGCGCTCGAGCGGGTGGTGTCTCAGCCGATGACCTCGACGACGATGACACCGATCGCGATGTAGGAGAAGCCGCCGATCACCTGCCAAAAAGCCCGCGGGTTCGCCTCCGGGCGCAACCCCTTGCGGAGGCGCTCCATCGGATCGGTCTTCGGGAGCGCACCTCTCCGCACGTCGGGGTCATCGACATCCTCGTCGAGCCGCCCCCGGCCCCCGAAGATCGAGCCTGTGGCGCCGAGCGCCATGTTGGTGTAGCCCCCGCCCGAAGCACCGCCGGCGAGCAGGTATACGACACCGAGGGCGATGATGGTGTAGCCGACGCCGCCAGTGAGATCGGCAGAAGAGAAGGCCGCGATGAGCGCTCCGACGAGTGCCGCCGCCAGGAGGCCCACGCCAAAGGTCGCGAGGTATTCGGGCATCCGCTCCCGCAGCGACAGCTCGACCTCGCCGGCACCCGAATGGACCTCGTCTCGCCCGCTCATCCGGTCAGCTGCCGGGTCTTCTCGCGGCGGTCGAGCCAGCGAATGATACGGACGCACAGAGCGATCAGGGTGAGGATCGCGGCGAGTGCGATGGCCACGCCGGCCAGCATCTCGAAGCCGGCGAAATACGAATTGCTGCACCCGTCGACGCCCGCCTCACACAGACCCCACCCGGTACCACCTTCGTGGAGATCGAGCAGCACGACGAGCGGGATCAGCGCCACGCCGACGGCGGCGACGATGAGGATTCCGATGACGACGCGAAGCGGCACCATGGACAAGAGATTACCGGGCGGGCGGATCAACCACGTGCACATCCTCCCCTGGACGCCGGGTGCTACCGTGCAAATCACATGGTCGTAGTTTCGAGCGCAGGTGGGCACGCCATGGAGTTCTACACCGAGGAGTTCACCCCCGACGAGCGAACCGTGCTCGGCCGCTTCTTCACCAACCTCGACGGACCCGTCTTCGCCATCACGAACCTCCCCGAGGTCGTCAAGGGAGCGCTGTTCGCCCGGTACAGCCGCTCCCCCAAGTCCGTGCGCCGTCTGTTCCTCGACGAGTTCTACAACGCCCCGGAGGTCGGGATACGGGCGATCGGCGCCGAGCTCGACGCAAGCGATTCCATCGTTGCCACCGAAAAGGCCGAGGGCCTGTATCAGCGAGTGTTCTCCGAGTACGGGGACGACTCCGTCGCACAGCTGGGCGGTGCCCACCTCGCCTGCGAGCAGGCGTCGAACATCCTCACCAAGGTGTTGGAGCGGGGCCGTCTCGCCGCCTATCTGGAGCAGAGCACCCGTTACATCTTCTACGACCAGAAGCTGGGCGACCGGTACCGCTACATGACGCCGCCCGAGATCGCCGCCTCGCGCCACGCCGGCCGTTACACCGCAACGATGGAGTGGCTGTTCGACACCTATGCCCAACTCGTCGATCGTACGGTCGCCTATTTCCAGACCCTCTACCCGAAGCAGGATGGCGACTCCAACTTCATCTGGAAGTCGACCATCCGGGCCAAGGCGTGCGACGATCTCCGTGGCCTTCTCCCGGCGAGCACGCTGTCCAACGTGGGCATATTCGGGTCGGGACAGGCCTACGAGGCGCTGATGCTGCGGATGCGAGCCCATCCGTCCGCGGAGGTCCGCCACTACAGCGACCTGATGCTCGCCGAGCTCCGCAAAGTCGTTCCGTCATTCATGAAGAGGGTCGACGTTCCCGAGCGGGGCGGCGTGTGGAGCGAGTATTTCTCGGGGATCGCCACCGACATGAACGCCCATGCGGCGGCCATCGCCGCACCCGCCGAGGCACGGCCGGAGGTGACCCTCGTCGAGTGGGACCCGGACGGTGAGATGAAGGTCGCTGCGGCGGCCCTGTACGCCTTCAGCGACCTGCCGGATGACCAACTGCTGAACGCCGTGAAAGACATGGACCAGTCGCAACGTTCTGCCCTGATTCGCAGCTACGTCGGCGACCGGACAAACCGCCGTCACAAGCCGGGCCGTGGCATGGAGCGTACGGACTATCGCTTCGACATCCTCTGCGACTACGGGATCTTCCGGGATCTCCAGCGACACCGCCTCCTGACCATCGATTGGCAGAGACTGTCCCCCGCACATGGCTTCATCACTCCCGAATCCATCCCGGACATCGGCGCCGAAGGTGTGTGGCGGGAGGCCATGGGACGCACCGCCGACCTGTATGAGACGATCCGGTCCGATCTCGGTGCGGACGTCGCCCAGTACGTGGTGCCGTTTGCGTACCGTATCCGGTTCTTCTTCCAGCTCAACGCCCGCGAGGCGTTCCATCTCATCGAACTGCGCAGCGGGCAAGGTGGCCACCCCGACTACCGGCGGGTTGCCCAGGAGATGCACCGCTTGATTCGTGATCAGGCCGGGCACCGCCTCATCGCCGATGCGATGTCGTACGTGGACCATGCGGACTACGACCTGGCCCGGTTGGAAGGAGAGCGACGGGCCGCGGCGAGACGGGCGGCGCTGGGCATCTCCGACCCCGACAGCGCCTGACGGGCGGGTCCGGGTCAGCCGAGCGGGATCCGCAGGACGAGACTGCCGTCCTCGACCGCCCACGTGGCCGAACCGACGAGGCTGTAGTCGAGGTAGTCGAGCTCCATCGACTCGATGAAAGACCTCCGCGCCTCGCCCTCCAGCGGGGGGACGCCGCGTTCACGTACTGCTTCCGCCCTGTCGCGGAATCGCCGCAGAAACTCGTCAACGTGCAGCTGCGCCACGGATCCTCCTCGCTCTGAGAGCGTCTCAGGCTACCGAGCCGGGGAGCATGCGCCGTGCGTTTAGCCTGGGATGCCGTGCTCGACCGTCGGCTGTTACTCGTTTCCGGCAAGGGCGGAGTCGGCAAGTCCGCCGTTGCCACCTCGCTCGCCCTCAATGCCGCCCGCCATGGAAAGCGGGTGCTGCTGATCGGGATGGTGGACGGGCTCGGGCTCGCGGTACACCTGGGCATCGACGAGTTGGCAGCCGAGCCCCGGGAAGCCGCCCCCGGGGTGTTCGCCTCCGTCGTCGATCGAGCTCAGGCCCTCGACGAGTACCTCAAACTGCAGCTCCGGGTGCCCAAGGCAGCGCCTACGAAACAGTTGAGCAGGGCCCTCAATGTTCTCGTTGAAACGGCACCGGGGGTGCGCGAGATCATCTCGATGGGCAAACCGATCTACGAGGCCCAGCAGCTCCACTGGGATCTCGTGATCGTGGATGCGCCACCCGTCGGTCAGCTCATCTCGTACCTGCGGGCGCCCTCCACGATCGCACGGCTCGTCCCGACGGGCATCGTCCAGGAGCAGGCGCAGTCGATGCGTCGCTATCTCGCCAGTTGGGAGCGCGCCGGGTTGGTCCTGGTCACCATTCCCGAGGAGCTGCCGATCATCGAGACGGTCGAGGCTCTCGACGAGCTGGCCGAGGAACCGCTCGTCGATCTTGCCGCCGTCGTCGCCAATCGTGTGTTGCCACCGCTCCGCGTCGCGGACCGCGTGATCGAAGCGCTCGGCGATACCCCGATCCGGCAGGCAGCCGTGCTGCACCAGACGCTGCAGGGTCATCAGGCTCACTGGCTCTCCTCGCTCGACGATGCGGTTCGTCTCCCCAACCTCTTTGGGGTGCTGACCCCCGGCGAGGTAGCCGCCCGGCTGTCCGACGAGTGGGACCATCAATGACGACGGCGATCGTCCTGGTCACGGGAGCCGGTGGTGTCGGCAAGACGACGGTGGCCGCGGCCGCCGGGGTCACGGCGGCCCGCAGCGGTGTCGCAACGCTGGTTGTGACCGTCGACCCGGCCAGGCGCCTCGCCGACGCGCTCGGCGTCGGGACTCTCGGCAACCAGCCGACGCGAGTCTCCAAAGAGCCGAACCTGTGGGCCGCGATGCTGGACGTCGCGGCCAGCTGGGAGGCCATCGTGGCCCGCCACGCCGAACCGGAAGTGGGTGACCGGCTCGTGCAGAACCCGTTCTTCCGGGCGATCGCCGACCGGTTCCCCGCCGCCCAGGCGTACGCAGCCGGCGAGCAGATGGCCGAGTACGTCGAGAGTGGCGCTTGGGATCTGGTGATCGTGGACACACCCCCGTCCGTGGGCGGCATCGACTTTCTGCTCGCCCCGGGACGGATGAGCGAGCTGATTGGCGGCAAGCTGCTCCGCTGGCTCACCGGGGCTCGCCTCCCGGCGCGCCGCACCCTGTACCGGGTGACGGCACGTCCGATGCTGCGCTTCGCCGATGCCGTGCTCGGCGGGCCCCTCCTCGAGGAGATCGCCGACTTCCTGCTGGACCTTCGCACCCTGTACGACGGGATGTCTCGCCGCGCCAGGGGTGTCGAGCGGCATCTGCGAAGTGCCCGTACGGTCGTCATCACCAATGCCGGCCCGACGCCGATGCGTGAGGCGCGACGCTTCTTCGAGGAGCTCCCCGACTGGAGCGCCCAGCCGACCGCCGTCGTTTTCAACCGTGAGCTTCCCCACGAGTGGGAGACGATCACCAAGGCCCCGGGCAACAGCTCGCACATCGCACGGGGTGACTGGACGGCTCTGCGGGACAACCTGCTGCGGTGGGCAGCCGAGGCTCGCAGGACCGCCGACGCCCGCACGGAGTTTGCGGCGCGCTACGGCGCCGACCTGGCGTCGATCCCCTGGCTCACCGAACCGCCGACGGACCTGGATGCCCTCGCCGAGATGGTCAGCGCATCCCAAGGACTCACCCACGCCCTCTTCGGGTGAGCGGTCGCCGGCGGGATGACGCAGCGTGGCCCGCATCCATCACGACCGCAACCAGCGACCGGCACGGCGCAGCCCGTGCGCCGCTTCTTCACCAATGAGCGCCACCTACGAGCCGCAGCCACAACCGAGGATCTCCACCGGACCCAGGTCGTCATTGACGTACTCCCAGGCCTCGACGGTGGCCCCCTCCCACGTCTCGCTCGAGAGGATGATCTCCATCTTTCCGTCGCCGTTCAGATCGGCCACGGCCGACACCCGGTAACGGCCGAGATTCTGCGGCACGTCGTCGGGGCTGAGGACGATCACATCCCGCAGAATGGCTGTCTGCACCTCACCGGCAACCAGCCTGCGTAGATACACGAGCGAGTAGTCGCCGACCTCGGCGGCCAGGAAGTCGGCGGGATCGATCGAGGAGGCGGCCACGATGACCTCCTCGACACCGTCGCCCTCGAGATCCGTCCTGATCACCTGCTCGATGATCACGTCGGGATCGGCAACACCACGACTCTCCAGCAACCCGGCCGTGATGTCGACATAGGTGGGGTCGCCCGGGTCACCCAAGGCGACGAGATGCGGCCGCACGTCCCCGCCCGTTTGGATGGCAACGGCATCCAGTTCGAGAAAGCCACCCGGGGGCTCGGGCTCGAGCGGCACCGTCGGCAGGTCGAGCGGCTCACATGTCGTAGTGGGCGCCGACCCCGACGCGATGGTGATCGGCTCGTCGAGCCTCACCACCTGATATTGCTCTCCACCGCTCACCGGCAACGCTGCTCCGGACTGCCAACCCGCGCCCCACCAGCCGAGGCTGCACATGCCCGACGTGACGACGAACGACCCCAGGTCGAGCGTTGGTTGAGTGGTCGTCGCCCCGGCGGTGGTGGTCGTCGCGACCGTCGTCGTCGTGACCGTGGTCGACGTGGTCTCGATCATGGTGGTGGTGGTCGCAGGACTCGATGTCGTCGACTCGCCGGTCGAACTGGTCGTGTCGTCCGCCGAGGTGACGGTGGTCGTCGCCTCGAGGCCACCGTTGGTGGTCGTTGCGGCGTCGCCGTCACCGCCACACGCGGCGAGGACGACGCTGACGGCCATGGCGGCGATCCACTTGTCGCTCTTGTTGCGCATGCTCCCCCCTCCGAGAGTCGCAACCGCACGGCACACCCGGCCGCCCTGGAAACGAGTGTAGGAGCGACTGCCTGTTAGGGAGCTTCTCCACGGCCTTCTCTCAGCGAACCACGGCGCGGGAGGGACCGCGCAGGAGGCGCTCGGACGCCGATCGGATCGTCAAGACGACGAAGAACAGCACGATCGGGACGACCGCGATCGTTGCAGAGGCGGAGGTGTCGGCGTGGTAGCTGACCACGAGCCCGGTGACGACCGAGGCGATACCGATCATGGCACCCAACACCATCATCACGGGCACACGCCGGACGAGCAGGGCCGCGGTGGCGGGCGGACCCACCAGCAACCCGAAGACGAGCAGAGTCCCCACCGTCTGAAAAGACCCCACGATGGCGACGGTGATGAGCCCCAGTAGTGCAGCGTGGGCGAGGCGGGGCCGTAGCCCGAGGAGCTGGGCCTTCGCCTCGTTGAAGGACAGCACCAAGAATGGTCTGTACAACAACGCCGACATCAGCACCACGAGGACAGCCAGACCGCCGAGTAGCGCAATGTCCCCGGAAGTGACGCCGAGGGCGTCGCCAAACAGGATCGACGTCAGGTTGCCGACGTACGACGTCGTGCGGGAAACCAGGATCACTCCCAACCCGAGCATGCCGACGAAGAGCAGGCCGATGCTGGTGTCCTCCGAGAACGTGGTCTGGCGATGGACCAGGCTGATGCCCACCAGCATCACCATGGCCGCCGCCAGCGCACCGACCAGCACGTTGAAGTCGAGCAGGATCGCCAGGGCGATGCCGGGGATCACACCATGCACGAGGGCATCGCCGAGGAAGGACATCCCGCGGATGACGACCCAAGTGCCGACCAGCGCAAGAGCGAGCGCGGCCAGCGACCCCCCGACCAGGGCGCGCTGCTGGAACGCAAGCTCGAACGGTGCCGTCAGCCACTCCATCGCCGATCGCCGCTACGGCTGGGGCGCCAGCGCCTCGGCGATGCGGTGCGCATTCGTGATGAGCATGCCGTCCAGCGTATCGGCCCCCGACCCCGGCTCACCGAGCGACCCCGTGAACAGCTCGACCACCGTGACGGATTCGCCGAGCTCGGCGGCAACCGCCTCGGCCAGCTGAGCGGGTTGTGTCGTCTCCGCAAAGATCGTCGTCACTCCCTCCCGCCGCATGGTCGCAACCAACCCGGCCAATTCGCTCGAACTGGGATCCGACAGGGTCGACCCGCCGGGCACAACCGTTCCGACGATGGCCAGGTCATAGCGCTGTGCGAAGTACGCCAGCGCGTCGTGGTTCGTCACCAACTTGCGACGGTCGTCGCCGATCGCGACCAACGCCTCCGCGATTTCCGTGTCGACGGATTCCATCACGCGGCCGTAGGCAGCGGCTCTCGCCATCCAGTCGACGTCCGGTGCCATCTCGGAGAGCGCTGCGGCGATGGCGCCGCCCGCCTCGGCGGCACGAACCGGATCCATCCAGACATGCGGGTCGAGTGAGTCGCCCTCGTCGCTCGGCTCTCCAAACGGGATCGGTACGAGGAGCGGTGCGAGCTCCAAGATCGTCGTTCCGTCTGCAGCCGCCGCATCCAAGGCGTCTGCCAGACCCTGCTCCAGCCCGAGGCCGTTGGCGACCACCAAGTCCGCCGTGGCCAGCAGCGCGATCTGCTGCGAGGACGCCTGGAAGTCATGGGGGTCCGTGCCCACAGGTGTGAGCACCTCGACCCTTGCTTCGTCCCCGACGACTTGCTGCACGACGTCGCCCCAAACCGTGGTCGTAGCCACTATGACCAACCCGGGGTCGTCACCGGCAGTGTCACCCTCGCCGCATCCGACCAGCAGCAGGACCGCAGCGAGGGCCAGCCCGAGCGCCGGCGGCATGCGAGGGCGGTGCCTCGGGATGGCGTGCGGTGTGTCGGAGGACGGGCAGATAATGAGAATCGTTCCTGATAGAGTGGCCGAACGATACTCCCCAGCAGGACTCATGCCAACGCCCACGTTGCACCGCCAAATCGAACGCAGGCTCGGCGAACACGATGTCCGCTACACCAGGGGCCGGCGCACGGTCGTGGATGCGCTGGCGGCCGCCGACGGGCCGCGGTCGGCGGCGGAGTTGAGCCGGCAACTCGACGGTGCCGTGCCGCTGTCGTCGATCTACCGAACGCTCGCCGTGCTCGAAGACGCCGAAGTGGTGGTTCCGCATCTCGCCACGAAGGGAATCGCCCGATACGAGCTGGCCGAGTGGCTGACCGGCCACCACCACCATCTCGTCTGCATCGGGTGCGGTCGGGTCGAGGACATCGACGTGCCCCAGGAACAGGAGCGTCAAGTGCGAGAACTCGTCGACGTCATCGCCGCGGCGGCGTTGTTCCACGCCGCCAATCATGCACTCGAGATCGAGGGCCGCTGCGCCCGATGCGCATGAGCGACCCTGCCGTCACCGCCCACGATCCCGTAGTGTCGTACGGAGGTCGCCGTGCACTCGACCGTTCGAGCTTCTCGATTCCTCGCGGCCGGATCACCGCCGTGATCGGACCCAACGGGGCCGGGAAGTCGACCTTGTTGAGCGCCATCGCCGGCCTCGTCGAGCCGGAATCCGGAGCTCTCGCAGTCCACGCATCCGGTGGCCACAAGGCCATCGCCTACGTGCTGCAGTCGACCAAGGTCAACAGCTCGCTGCCGGTCACGGCCTACGAGGTGGTGATGATGGGCCGCTACAGCGGCCTGGGCCCCTACCGATGGATCCGGCCCGTCGACCGGGCGGCGGTCGATGAGGCAATGGATCGAGCCGGCGTCTCAGACCTCGCACCGCTCCACATGGACGAGCTGTCCGGCGGGCAGCAGCAGAGAGTGTTCGTCGCCCAAGGCCTCGCCCAGGAGCACTCGATCCTCCTGCTCGATGAGCCGCTCACCGGCATCGACCTCCCCACGGCACAAGCCATCGACGCCGTCATCCACGATGAGACCTCGACGGGTTGCACCGTGGTGATGACGACCCACGATCTCTCCGAGGCCCAGTTCGCCGATCATGTGCTGTTGCTGGCAGGTCGCGTGGTGGCGTCCGGCTCACCGGAGCAGGTGCTCACCCGCGATTTTCTCGTGGAGGCGTACGGACCGTCGCTGCTTCACATCGACGACGGTGGCCGGTTGTTCCTCGACGACCCGGCCCACACCCACATGCCGGGCCGCCACGCCCATCGGGAACGCATCATCCACACCGAGCCGTCGCCGCACGACACCCACGGCGGCGAGTAGGACGGGATGCTCGACACCCCGGCATGTTCGATCAGAGGTGGATCAACCCGGCGCTCGTCGCCGTGAATCCGCACGTCTCCAGATAGAACGGTCCCAGCTCGTCGTCGAAGTCGACGTGAAGCCATTCGCAACCCGCATAACGCGACTGCGTCACCGCCAAGCCGATCATGCGACGCCCCACGCCCTGTCGCCGGCACCGCTCAGCCACCATCGTGTCCTGGATCCACGCATGCACGCCGCCGTCCCAGGGCACGTTGACGAACCCGATGAGCTCGCCGTCTTTGCGCGCCGTCACCCAGCCGAGACTGTGTCGATCGACCATGCGGCTCCAGGCGTCATTGAACAACCCGTGCTGGAACGCATCCGCATGAAGCGCATTCACCTCGCCGTCGTCGAAGGCCCCACGCCAGGTGTAGTCGATCTCATCCACGAAGCCGACCCTACCGACCCGGATTCCCGGCGGCCCGCCACCGTGCCGTCTGCGGGTTGTCGATTCACCGTCTGGGGACGATCTTCCAGAGCTCGCCTGCGAAATTGACGATGTAGAGCTCGCCCCCGGCATCCGCACCGAAGGACTGCACCTGGCCGGCCTGGCGAAGATCGTTCGACCAGTCCGTCACCTCACCGATCTCATCGGCGCTGCGGATCCACGTGCCGCACCAGTCGGCATAGAGGTAGTGGCCGTGGAGCTCGGGGATCGCATCTCCCCGGTACACGCGGCCACCGGTGACGGAACAGCCCTCGTTGTGGGAGTACTCGAGCCACGGGAGCTCGTAGTCGTCGAGATTGCAGCCGGGCAGCAAGAAACAGCGGGCCCCCTCGGTATCCGGCCAGCCAAAGTTGGCACCCGACTCCCCGAGCGAGACCCGGTTGACCTCCTCCCAGCCCTCCTGGCCGACGTCGCCGATGTGCATCGTCTCCGTGACGCCGTCGATGGAGAACCGCCACGGGTTGCGCAGGCCGAACGCCCACACCTCTCCTGCGCCGCCCCCGGTGGCGAACGGATTGTCCGGTGGGACCGCATACGTGTCGCCCTGGTCGACGTCGAGGCGAAGGATCGCCCCGAACACGGTCCCCGGGTCCTGCCCGTTCAGTTCCGGGGCGGCACCGTCACCGAGTGCGGCGTACAGCATGCCGTCCGGCCCGAACTCGAGATGACCCGCGTAGTGACGAATCGTCTCGGTTGGCTGGGGCCGGGTGAGCAGGAGCTTCTCGCTGGACGGATCCGCGACCGACGGATCGTCGCTCACGGAGAACTCCACGAGCCGGCGAGCATCGTCCGTGCCCGAGTAGTACACGAAAAAGCGCCCATTCTCTGCGTACCGGGGATGGAACGCCAGGCCCAGCATGCCCACCTCGATGCCCTGCGCCCAACTCACCGAAGACTCGATGTCCAGGAAGGGCTCGTCGACGAGACCGTTCTCGGCGACGATCCGAATCCGGCCCCGCCGCTCGACGACGAACAAGCGATCCTCGCCCGGGGAACGACCACGACCGTCGGCTGAAACAGGCCGGAGACGACCAGCTCGAGGTCCAGACCCTGCAATGGATCCGGCGGGAGCGTCGTCGTGGTCGTAGTGGTCGTTGTCGAGCTCGTCGTCGTAGGAGCGATGGTCGTCGTGGTTGCCACGGGAGCTGCGGTCGAACTCGTCGGCGCCATCGTCGTCGTGGGAGTCGTCGCAGGAATCGTGGTCGTCACGTCACTCGCTGCGCCCGAACACGCCCCCGCCACGAGCAGCAGGACGGTGGGCACAGCGACGGCTCGCCGTCCTCTCCCCGCTGCCCCGCGTGCCCCTGCCCCACGTGCTTCGGGGAGGGGCGGTCTCAAAGAACCGCCTTGGCGCCGAGAAGGGCACGCAGCTCGGCGAAGAGAGAGCTTCTCGGCTCGACTCGGTGGTCGTCACCGAGTTTGATGACCTTCTCGCCGCTCTCGCTCAGCATGTGGAGAAAGACAGGCGCCGTGCCGGGGTGGTTCTCCAACGTGTCCTTCAGCCGGTCGACCATGTTGCGCGACAACACCGTGGCGGGCACGCGGAGGCGGACCATCTCCTCGGCGCTGAGATCGGCATCGCGAATCTCCTGAGCGATGAACTTCACGTCGTCACCACGGTGGTCGACACGACCCGTCACCACGACGATGGCGTCCTCCCTGACGAACGGCCCGTGCTCGGCGACAGTGCGGGGGAAGGCCACCACCTCGGTGGCACCCTGCAGGTCTTCCAACGCAAAGAAGAGCATCGGGTCCCCGCTCTTCGTGTAGCGCCTCGTGATGCCGCCGATGATCCCCCCGATCGTGGCCTGGCTCTTGTCCTGGAGGTCCCACAGCCCGGGAATCGTCGACGAGCACACCTGCTTCAGTGCGCGCTCCACCCCGAAGAGCGGGTGGTCGGATACGTAGAGGCCCAGCATCTCCTTCTCGAACCCGAGACGCGTCCGCTTGTCCCACGTCGAGTTCGGGATCTCGACGCTCACCTCGTCCACACCCGATTCGGATCCACCAAACAGGCTGTACTGACCCATGTCCTCGTTGCGCCGCCGCGACACCGTCGCATCCAACAATTCGAGCGATCGCTCCAGGAGACCGCGCCGAGGGTGGCCCAACGAGTCGAAGGCACCCGCCTTGATCAGGGATTCGATCGTTCGCTTGTTGAGCACGGAGAGGTCGACCCTGTCGACGAAGTCCTGGAACGACGTGTACGGGCCGTTCTTGTCCCGCTCGGTGACGATGTGGTCGACAACCGCCTCCCCGACGTTGCGCACGGCCGACATACCGAAGGTGATATCACCGTCGACGGCGGCAAAATCGGATTCCGACCGGTTGACGTCGGGAACCAGCACGTTGATCCCCATGGTTCGGCATTCGTGCAGATACAGCGCGGTACGGTCCTTGTCGCGCTTGGAAGCGGTGAGCAGTGCCGCCATGTATTCGGCCGGGTAGTGCGCCTTGAGCCACGCCGTCTGGTACGCCACGAGCCCGTAGGCCGCCGAATGAGCTTTGTTGAAGCCGTAGCCGGCGAAGTAGGCGATCAGCTCGAACAGCTCGATGCCCAGCTTCTCGTCATAGCCCTGGGCGACGCAGCCGGCAACGAACTTCTCCTCCTGCTGCTTCATAACGGCGGGGATCTTCTTGCCCATCGCCTTGCGGAGCGCATCGGCTTCGACCATGGAGAAGCCCGCCATCCTCTGGGCGACCTGCATCACCTGCTCCTGGAACACCATGATCCCAAAGGTGTCGTGGAGCACCTCCTCGAGATCGGGATGCAAGTACTCCACGGGACTGCGACCGTTCTTCCTGTCCGCGAACTCGTTGTGCATCCCCGCCCCGAGCGGCCCGGGCCGATACAACGCGTTGAGTGCGATGAGGTGCTCGAACAGCTCGGGCTTCAGGTTGCGCATCAGCGCCCGCATCGGCCCACCCTCGAACTGGAAGACGCCCATCGAGTCGCCCGCCTGGAGCATGGAGAAGACCTTGGGGTCATCCAGCGGGATCGAGTCGATGTCGATGCGCTCCCCGGTCGTGCGCTCGATGAGCTCCAAGGAGCGCTCGATCGTTGCGAGGTTGCGCAATCCGAGGAAATCCATCTTCAGCAGGCCAAGCGCCTCGACGCCGTGCATCTCGTACTGGGTGACGACCTCGGCGCCGTCGCCCTTTTGCTGAACCGGCACGATCTCCTCGAGCGGCATCGGCGAGATCACGACGGCAGCGGCATGGATCGAGTCCTGGCGGCGCAGACCCTCCAGACCTCGCGCCGTCTCGATGACCTCCCGCGCCTCGGCGTTCGCCTCGTACTCTTCCCGCAGGCCGGCGGCTGCCGTGAACCAGTCCTTGACGTTCTGCGGGGCTTCTTTGGGCGGCTCGCTGAGGCACTGGTCGAGGCTCGCCTCCCGCCCCAAGATCGCCGGTGGCATCAGCTTCGCCACCTTGTCACCCAACCCGTAGGGATAGCCGAGTACCCGGGCTGCGTCCCGCAACGCTTGCCGGCCCTTGATCGTCGAGAAGGTGATGATCTGGGCCACGTGATCCGACCCGTAGCGCTCGGCGCAGTAACGAATCACGTCACCGCGGTAGCGCTCGTCGAAGTCCATGTCGATGTCCGGCATCTCCCGCCGGCCCGGGTTGAGGAACCGCTCGAAGATGAGGCCGTACTCCAGCGGGTCGAGCTTCGTGATTCCGAGGGAGTAGGCAACGATCGAGCCCGCTGCACTCCCCCGCCCCGGCCCCGTACGGATTCCTTGCTCGTTGGCGTAGCGGATCAGATCCCACACGATGAGGAAGTAGGCGTTGAATCCCATCTCGTCGATGACCCGCAGCTCGTACTCGATGCGCTCGGCTGCCTCGTCGGAGAGCACCGGCCCGTAGCGCTGCCTGGCCCCGTCCATGACCAGTTCCCGGAGGTAGGTGCGTTCGTCGTGGCCCACCTCGACGGGAAAGTGCGGCAGCAGGATCTTGCCGAACTCGAGATCGAAGTCCACCCGCTCGGCGACGAGCAGGGTGTTGTCGCAAGCTCCCGGGTAGTCCTCGTCGGGGAAGAGCGCCCGCATCTCCGCGGCCGACTTGACGTAGAACTCCTGGGAGTCGAGCCGGAATCGATTCTCATCCGACTTGTTGGCGCCGGTCTGGATGCAGAGCAGCACGTCGTGGGCGTCGGCCTCGGCGGCGTAGGTGTAGTGGCTGTCGTTGGCGGCGAGCAGCGGGATGTTGACGTCCCGGGAGATCTGAAGGAGATCGGCCATGATCTTCCGTTGGGCGGCGATGCCGTGGTCCTGGATCTCGACGAAGAAGTTGTCCCTGCCGAAGATGTCCTGGTACATCGCCGCGGCCTCCACGGCGGCGGCGTAATCCCTGACCTGGCCGGTGTTGCCCTCCTCGCTGGAGGCGTCGGGCGCCAGGAGTTGCGGCACGTGCCCACCGAGACAGCCGGTGGTGGCGATGATGCCTGCGGAGTGCTGCGCCAGCAGCTCGGCATCCATCCGCGGCTTGTAGTAATACCCGTCGAGATACGCCCGCGACGACAACGCCATGAGATTCCGGTAGCCCGTCTCGTTGTAGGCGAGCATCGTCATGTGATAGCGCACGTTGTCTCGGCGCGGTGGTCGGTCGAAGCGCGAGCCTGGGGTGAGATATGCCTCGATGCCGATGATCGGGGTCACACCGGCAGATTTGGCCGCCTTGATGAAGTCGACCACTCCGTACATGACGCCGTGATCGGTGATGGCCACCGCGGGCTGGCCGTCGGCAGCCACCGCTTGAACGAGATCCCGGACGCGGGCCGCCCCGTCGAGCATCGAGAATTCGGTATGCACATGCAGGTGGGCAAAGCTGCTCATGGCCCGCGGGGGTCCTCCACCGGTCTTGAACTACACCTATGTAAGCACGCCACTCCGATCGCTGCGACAGCGCGAATTGCGCCCTTGCCTCGGGTGCGTCTCCGCCGAGAACCGGCCCTGGCCCGTCGCCACTACCCTCCCCCCGGTCTGCCCACGAAACTCAAAGGGAGCCCCCCGATGCGCATCGGCATCCTCACCGGCGGCGGTGACGTCCCCGGTCTCAATCCGTGCATCAAAGCGGTCGTCAACCGTGTCCACGAGGAGGGCCACGAAGTGGTCGGCATTCGGCGGGGCTGGGGTGGGCTGCTGTACGCAAACCCGGACGACGCCGAGACCTTCGGCCACCACTTCTGGCCCCTGGACCCGGTGCGGGTGCGGACCGTCGACCGTACCGGGGGCACCTTCCTCCACACGTCCCGCACCAACCCGGGCAAGGTGCGCGCTGCGGAGGTGCCGGACTTTCTCGCAGGCGAGGCGGCCGGCGACGGACCGTACGACTTCACGCCCCATGCCTTGCGAGTCTTGGAGTCGCAAGGCATCGACGTGCTCATCCCCATCGGTGGCGACGACACCTTGTCCTACGGGCTCCGCATGCACGAGGAGGGTGTGCCCGTCATCGCCATCCCCAAGACGATGGACAACGACGTACACGGCACCGACTACTGCATCGGCTTCTCGACGGCCGTCACCCGCGGCGTGCAGTTCATCCACAACCTGCGCACGTCCACCGGCTCGCACGAGCGCATCGCCGTCGTCGAGCTCTTCGGCCGCTATTCCGGCGAGACCTCGCTCATCACGGCCTATCTGGCCGGCGTCGACCGTGCCCTCATCTCCGAGGTGCCATTCGACATCGACCGCCTGGCCGAGCTGCTGATGCGGGACAAAGCGAGGAACCCATCCCACTATGCGATGGTCACCATCTCCGAGGGCGCCACCATCACGGGGGGTGAGATGGCGCTGTCCGGTGAGGCGGACGCCTACGGGCACCGCAAGCTCGGCGGGATCGGCCAGACCACAGGAGAACTCCTCAAGGAGAAGACGGGCGAGGGCATCATCAACCAGCAGGTCGCCTACCTGATGCGGTCGGGCAATCCGGATTCGCTCGACCTCATGGTGGCAACCAACTATGCGGTCATGGCCGCCGACCTCGCCATCGACGGCTCCACGGGCCGCATGGTGGCCCTGCGCGGCGGCACGTACACCCACGTGCCCATCTCGGTGACCAAGGAAGGTGTCAAACGAGTCGACGTCGACGAGCTGTACGACAGCAACGAGTACCTGCCCAAGGTGCGGCACGTCACCGGAAAGCCGATGTTCCTGTATTGAGCCCGCGGCACGTCGGACATCAGATGGGACGATCATGAGCCAGAGCCCAAGCGTCATCGGCGTGCTCACCGCCGGCGGTGACTGCCCCGGATTGAACGCGGTGATACGCGGCGTGGCGACACGAGCGACCGAGGTGCATGACGCCGAGGTCGTGGGCATCCTCAACGGCTGGGAAGGCCTGATGGAGGGCGACACGATGCAGCTCGATCGTGACGCCGTGCGGGGCATCCTCACTCGGGGCGGCACGATCCTCGGCACCTCTCGCAAGGATCCATACGTGCACGGCGAGGGATACGAGAGCTGCCGCCAAACCATCCAGCGCAACGGGATCGAGGCGCTCATCGTGATCGGCGGAGACGGCACCCTGCGCTCGGCCCTGCGCCTGAGCGAAGAGGGACTGCCCGTGGTTGGTGTTCCCAAGACGATCGACAACGACATCAACGGTACCGACGTCACCTTCGGCTTCGACACCGCCGTGCAGATCGCCACCGATGCCATCGACCGCCTCGCCAGCACCGCCGAAGCCCACAACCGCGTCATCGTCGTCGAGGTCATGGGGCGGACGAAGGGGTGGATCGCCGCGTTCGCCGGTATCGCAGGCGGCGCCGACTCGATCGTGATCCCCGAGATCGACTACGACCTCGATGAGATCGCCAAAGTCGTGCGATCGCGTCATCGGCGGGGAAAGCGCTACTCCATCGTCGTCGTGGCCGAGGGCGTCGAACCGCCGCCCGGCATCACGCTCGACACGAAGAAGGATGCCTTCGGCTTCGACCGGCTGGGCGGCGTCGGCTACGCCATCGCCGAAGGCATCGAGGCCCGTACCGGGTTCGAGACGCGAGTGTCCGTGCTCGGACACATCCAGCGGGGAGGGACGCCGTCGGCGTTCGATCGTGTGCTCGCCACTCGCCTCGGCGTCGCGGCAGCGGATTACGCATGCCGTGGTCAGACCGGGGTCATGGCCGCGGTGCGAGGCGGGGAGATCCAGCCCGTGTCCATGGAAGAGGCCTGTGCCGAGATACGCGGCGTGCCCGACTCGGTCTACGACGTCGCCAAGACGTTCTTCAGCTAGCGGCCGCCGGCTCCACGGCCGGCTCCGAGCCGTCCTCCCCGCCTTCGGCATCCTCCGCCGCTTCGGCGGTCTCGGGCTTGGCTCCCAGCGGCGGGCGCTTCTTCGGACCCTTCTTCTTGGGGCGCTTCGCCGGGCCACTTGCGGCTGCAGCGGACAGCTCCGCAAAGGAAGCCATCAAGGCACCACCGAGCTCGTCGACGTCCGGGACCACGTCCCAATCGGCATTGATACCGAAGAACAAGGTCCCGGCGTAGCTGAACAGGGCAATCCCGGCGCCGTGGCCCGACCACAGGGGCACCAGCGGGTAGGTGGCCAGGAGCCGCGACTCCAATAGATAGAGGGGGAACTGGGGGCCGGGCACGTTGGTGACCGTCATGTTGAACGGCCTGGCGTTTGCGGCCAGCCGGCTGGCCAGTGAGACGAGGGTGATGGGCGCTCCCGCGCTGAGCCGGACGATGGACGAGGCACCCAGCGCCTGGTCTGTGTTCTTGAGTCGCTCCGTCTCCTCGTGGATCATCGCCAGCCTGGTGGCGGGGTCGGGCTCTCCGACGGGCAGGCTCACGAGCCACATCGCCACCTGGTTGCCGAGGGTGCCTCGCTGATCGGCGCCGCGCACCGATACCGGTGCCATCGCCCGGAACGTCACCGATGACACATCCGTGCCGTGGTCCTCCAGGTAGCGGCGCACGCCGCCCGCCACGATCGCAAGCACCACGTCGTTGACCGAACCGCCGAGCTGGTTCTTGACGTTCTTGACGGCGTCGAGGGGCACTTCGAGCGTCGAGAAGCGCCGGTTCGGGCCCACGGTCCCGTTGACCGGCGTGTCACTCGCCTGGGACAGCCACCCCGAGGACAGAGAGTGTCCCATCGCCCGCGCACGACGCAGTCCGCCCATGGCCATTGCTTGAGCTTCGCCCCGGATGCGGCGCACGCTCCGCATCGTGTTGAGGGCCCACCCGACACGTCGGGCCGTTTCCCTCACGACGAGCTCGGTGCCGTTGGGTGCGGGGCGGGGCTCGTACGGCGGCGGTTCCTCGACCTCGTCGTTCGGGGCCAGGTTGAGCAACACCGTCATGAGATCGACACCGGAGATACCGTCGATCATCGAGTGATGGGTCTTGGAGATCAGGGCGAAGCGGTCGTCGGACAGCCCCTCGACGATCCACATCTCCCACAACGGCTTGGCCCGGTCGAGTTGTTGTGATGCCAGCCTGCCCATCAGGGCCAGCAGTTCCTCGTGGCCGCCCGGTCGAGGCAGCGACGTGTGCCGCACGTGGAAATCGATGTTGAAGTGCTCGTCGTCGACCCACACCGGTGCCTGTTCGAATGGCACGTGGGCCAGTCGCTGCCGGTAGCGCGGCATGAGGTGGAGTCGCGATGCGACGAAGTTGCGTATGCGGGCGCTGTCGATGCCGCCTTCCGGCGTGCGCATCGGTCCCGCCTCGAACACGGTCAAGGCTGCGACGTGCATGTGTGTCGTCCGCGTTTCGAGCGCAAAGAACGACGCATCGAGATGGGACAACCGTTCGTAATGCCCTGCCATGTGCACCTCCGCTGTGGCAGCGAGGTTAGAGGACGGCTGTTGCGCAAGCGGCGTGGGTCGCACGGACCTTCCCGGCCCGCTCAGGCGAGATGTCGATCCCAAGTCGGGAGGGCCCCCGACTCCGGTGGCCCGAGCCGTGCCAGCGACTCGGCCAGGTCCGGCCACGGCGGCGAGGCGACAACCACTGGGACGGCTGTCGCCGGATGGGCGAACTCCAGCCGTGCGGCGTGGAGCCACTGGCGGCCTGGATCACCCGGGCTACGCCCCCGGCGCCCCCCGTAGGCGGTGTCACCGACGACGGGATGGCCGATCGAGGCCATGTGGACGCGGATCTGATGTGTGCGTCCGGTGTCCAGGTCCACTTCGAGCAGCGTCGCAGCGGGCCATGTGGCGAGCCGCCGGTAGTGCGTACGGGCGGGACGCCCGCCGCGCAGCACAGCCACTTTCGTGGGATGGTGGGGATCGCGACCGAGCGGTGCGTCGATCGTTCCCTTGGCGCTCGCCGGCGTGCCGTCGACGAGCGCCAGGTATCGACGGGAGATCCGGCGCTCCTTGAGTGCCGACTGGAGAGCGGTGAACGCCGCGACGGTGCGCGCCACCAGGAGCAGTCCCGACGTGTCGCGATCGAGGCGGTGCACGAGACCCCAGCGCTGTGCCTCCAGATCCATCAGCTCCGGAAACCGGTGCACGAGCCCGGCAACGAGCGTCGGCGCCGTCGTGCCCGCACCCGGATGGACGACGATACCGGGAGGTTTCTCCACCACGAGGACGTCGTCGTCCGCGTAGCCGACGTCGAATGGCACGGGCGTCGCAACGAGCGCGGGGGCGGTCTCCGGCAGGTCGGCGGCTACCTCCTGCCCCGCGGCCAGACGCTCCGCCGGTGTCAGGATGCGTCCCTCGACCCGAACGGCGCCCTGGTCGATCGCCCGCCGCGCCGCGGCCCGGCTGAGGTCGAACATGACCGCCACCACGCGGTCGGCGCGCACGCCGTCGAGCTCGTCCGGCACGCGGCCGGCCACGGACCGGTTCACGCCCGCTCGCGCACGAG
Source organism: Acidimicrobiia bacterium (assembly GCA_965216945.1). GTDB lineage: Bacteria > Actinomycetota > Acidimicrobiia > Spongiisociales > UBA5794 > DATHZQ01. Next base: position 4,064,824 of record CBDCGU010000003.1, read on the forward strand.
GGCGGCGATGAGCAGCAAGCCCGCTCCGAAGGTGATGGCGGCATCGGCGACGTTGAAGGTGGGAATGAACCACAGATCGACGAAATCGACCACGGCACCGTCGAGCAGACCGTCACCGCGGAAGATGCGATCGAGCAGGTTGCCGATCGCACCCCCCAGAACCAGCGACAGCGCCAGCGCCTCGAGGGGCCGCGGATTGTTGCGCAGCATCGTGGCGACCCACCCGACGACGCCGACGGCGAGGATCGCGATCAGCGGTCCGAGACCCTGAAAGCTCGAGAAGGCGGCGCCCGAGTTGCGTGTCACCTGGAACTCGAGGAACCCGTCGATGACGACGATCGGGTTGCCGGGCAACTCGGCAGCCGCCCACGCCTTCGTCAGCTGATCGAGCACGACGACGACGCCGACGACGAGGGAGGTGAATGCGGGACGGGTCAGACTCTGTGTGCCCACTCGACCAACGTCGTGGCGTAAGGCAGCGCTTCGAGGCGCGCCACAGGTATGGGCTTGCCGGTGACCTCGCAGATCCCGTAGAGGCCCTGGTCCATGCGGTCGAACGCATGATTCACCTTGTCGAGCAACTCCTGGGCGTTCTGCTGCTTCGAGAGGTCCATCTCCATCTCGAAGGCCAGCGAACCGCCGTCGGCGCTGTCCGGGTCGGCAGCGTGCTCGGCGCTCGTCTCGGCAAGGCGCGTCAGCTCCCGCTGGCGTTCGAACTCATCGATGATGTGCGTCAGCCGGTCGCGCTCCTCGACGAGCCTCGCTCGAAGCCTCTTGAGGGTTGATTCGGCGAGCTGCCGAGCCATTCGACCTCCTTTGCGGAGCGGGACGATACCACCGCCCGGGATTCAGACGTGCGCCCGATGCCCCCCGTCGGGGCCGTCATACACCCAGCCTGCGGCGGACCGCATCGGCCGAAAGTCCCACGACACGGAAACGCTTGCGCCGGCCCGTCTGGCCGGAGATCAACTCGACGGCTGTGCTCAAGCGATCCTCGAGGAGCCGGGCTATCGCTGCATTGGCCTTGCCCTTCTCCGCGGGCTGAGCGGTCCGGATCCGGAGCGCATCGCCGTGTACTCCGGCCACGCCGTCCCGTTTCGACCGCGGCACCGCCCAGACCGTGATCTCGACACCGTCCGGCCCCTGGCTCACGGGATCTGCCGGCGTCTCGGTCACGACGCAAGATTACGTCGGTGGCAGAGTATCTGCGGTGTACCATTGCGCCCACGGCGATGAAGGAGACGCCCGAGGGGCCACCGGATCCCAGCGAGCCGACGACGGTGTGAGGTCGGCATCCGGCCCGAAGGGCCATCACTCCCGAGCTGTGGGAAGAACCCGCGCGTATGCGGCAGTAGACCCCACCGGCCACCCTCCGACATGGGTCTCGAGGGGCCGGGCCCATGCCCGGCAAGCCGGGTGGTACCGCGGGGCCATCCTCGTCCCGGCAGCGACGCACAGATGCTGCTGCCAGGAGACGGAGCCTTGACCGACGAGACCCCTACCTCATCATCCTTCCGGCGAGTGACGCCCTATGTCGACCTCCCTGCGCTCGACGAACGGATCATCATGCTCTGGGACAGGATCGATGCGTTCGCCCAACAGGTCGAGCAGCGCCCTGCCGAGTCCGAGTACACGTTCTACGACGGGCCACCATTCGCCACCGGCACCATGCATTACGGCCATCTTCTGCAAGCCGTGGTCAAGGACATGGTTCCGCGCTACTGGTCGATGCGGGGCCACCGCGTCGAGCGCCGGTTCGGGTGGGACACGCATGGTCTTCCCGTGGAGATGGAGGTCGAGAAGGAGCTCGGCATCTCGGGACCGAAGCAGATCGCCGAGTACGGCATCGATCGCTACAACGAGGCGTGCCGCACGAAGGTCAACACGACGACCGGCGAGTGGGAGACCATCACCCGGCGCATCGGCCGCTGGGTCGACTTCGAGAACGACTACAAGACCATGGACGTCGAGTTCATGGAGTCGGTGTGGTGGGTCTTTCGCCGGCTCTGGGACAAGAAGCTCGTGTACGAGGACTTCAAGGTCCTCCCCTACTCGTGGGGTGCGGTCACGCCTCTGTCGAATTTCGAGGTCAACCTCGGCGGCTATCGCGACGTCGAGGACCCTTCGATCACCGTGCGCCTGCCCGTGCTCGAGGACCGCGGACCCGTACGGATGGGCGACCAGCTGCTCATCTGGACGACGACGCCGTGGACGTTGCCGGCCAACCTCGCCGTCGCCATCGGCCGCGATCTCGAGTACTCGGCCGTCGACGCCGATGGCATGCGCTTCTGGGTGGCTTCGGATCGGCTCGAGTTCGTGTGGCCGGACGGGGCGACCGCAGCGGCAACCGCCCGCGGCGATGATCTCCTCGGCGTGGAGTATCAGCCTCCCTTCGACTACTTCGGGGAGGAACGCGACCGCGGCGCTTTCCGGGTCATCGCCTCGGACGACGTCACGACCGAGGAGGGCACCGGACTGGTCCACATGGCTCCGGCGTACGGCGAGGCGGACTTCTATTCGCTGCAGGCGGCGGGGCTCGATGTGCTGGTCGACCCGGTCGACTTCACGGGCAAGTTCACCGATGCCGTCCCCGACGTCGCCGGCGTGAACATCAAGGAGGCGGACGCCCGGCTGGTCGAGTTGCTCGACGAATCCGGTGTGCTCTACCGAAGCGGCACGACGGTCCACGCGTATCCGTTCTGCTGGCGCACCGACACACCCCTCATCTACAAAGCGATCCCGACCTGGTTCGTCGCCGTCGAGACCTTCCGCGATCGTATGGCCGAGTTCAACGAGCAGATCAGATGGGTACCCGAAGCCGTCGGCGCCAAGCGCTTCGGCAACTGGCTGCGGGACGCCCGCGACTGGGCGATCAGCCGCAACCGCTACTGGGGCTCGTGCATCCCGGTGTGGAAATGCGACGCATGCGACGCTTCCGTCTGTGTCGGCTCGCGGGCCGAGTTGAAGGAGCTGTCGGGAGTCTGGCTCGACGACCTCCACAAACACGTCGTCGACGAGGTCACCTTCCCGTGCTCGGAATGTGAGGGAACGATGGTGCGGGTGCCGGAGGTGCTCGACTGCTGGTTCGAATCGGGGGCCATGCCGTACGCACAGATCCACTACCCGTTCGAGAACGAGGAGCGCTTCCGGCGCCGCTATCCGGCGGACTTCATCGCAGAGGGACTGGACCAGACCCGGGGGTGGTTCTACACCCTCGTCATCCTGGGGACCGCTCTATTCGATGCTCCGCCGTTCCAGAACTGTGTCGTGACCGGCATGGTGCTGGCGGAGGACGGCCGCAAGATGTCGAAGAGTCTGAAGAACTTCCCGGACCCGTCAGGAGTGCTCGACGAGTTCGGCGCCGATGCCCTGCGGGCCTACCTCATCGACTCGCCGCTGGTGCGTGCCGAACCGTTGCGCTTCACGGGCGAGGGCGTGCGCAGCTACGTACGCACCGTGCTGTTGCCGTTCTGGAATGCGTTCTCGTTCTTCACGACGTACGCCGAGGCCGATGGCATCACCATCGAGGACCTGAACGCCGCCCCCCCACTGGCCGAGCGCCCCGAGATCGACCGCTGGATCGTGTCGGTGCTGCAGTCGCTGATCAAGGATTCCAACCACGAGATGGAGCGGTACCGGCTGTTTGCCGTGATCAACCCGATCCTCGGATTCGTCGACGACCTGACGAACTGGTACATCCGCCGCTCGCGCCGCCGATTCTGGAGCAAGCGCACCGGCCAGGACGACGCCGACAAGCTGGCGGCATTCGCCACGCTGTACGAAGTGCTCGTCACCTTCACCAAGGTGGCGGCGCCCCTGTTGCCATTCGTCACCGAGGAGATGTACCAGCACCTCGTCGCCGACCACGATGCCACCGCCCCGGCGAGCGTTCACCACTGCGACTACCCCATCACCGACAAGGCTCGGATCGACACTGGTCTCGAAGCCGACATGCGCACGGTGCGTCGTGTGGTCAATCTGGGCAGGGCGCTGCGCAAGCACAATGATCTGCGTGTCCGTCAGCCGCTGGCCGACGTGACGGTGGTCACCCGCGACGAGGGCATCCGCAAAGCCGTGGGGGCGCATACGGCGCTGATCGCCGACGAGCTCAACGTGAAGGAGGTGCTCGTCGACTCCGACGAGTCGCATGTGGTCGAGCTGTCCGCCAAGGCAAACTTCAAGACGCTCGGACCCCGGCTGGGCAAACGGACCAAGGAGGTCGCCGCCGCCGTCGAGCAGATGGAGCACGCCACCGTCGATCGCCTGCTGACCGGCGAGGCCGTGGAAGTGGGCGGGGAGACCCTCACCCTCGACGACGTGATCGTGCGTCGCGATCCTCGCCCCGGCCACGTCGTCGAGTCGGACGGCACCGTCTCGGTGTCGCTCGACGTCGAGCTGACCGAGGAACTGGTCGCCGAAGGCATCGCCCGCGAGGTGGTCAGCCGCATTCAGGGCCTGCGGCGGGACATGGATCTTGCGGTGACCGACCGTGTTGTCGTGCGCTGGGACTCGGCCGACGCGATGCTGGACTCGGTGTTCGACCGCCACAGCGGGCTGATCGCGGCAGAGGTGCTCGCCAATGACATCGCACGAGTCCCGGGTGTGGACGCACCGGCCGTCGAGGTGGCCGGGGGCACCCTGCGTATCGCGGTGCAGCGAGCCGGCTGAGCTTCAGCAGCCCAGCAGCCCGCGCAAGATCAGGATGCCGAAGAACAGCACGATGGGCGACAGGTCCAGCCCCATGCCACCGATCCGAACCGGAGGAAGCACGCGGCGGATCGGTGCCAGCACCGGGTTGATCGCGGATGCGAGTGCCTCGTAGACCTTGCGAACCGGGTGGTCATAGCTCAGCCGCCCGAACGCGACGACGTAGCTGAGGATGATCCACACGATGAGCGCGTAGTACGCCAGCGTGAGCAAGCCACAGACGATGCCCATGAGGGCTCAGCCACCAACCTGATAGAGACCCAAGCCGGCGAGCCGCTCCTGCTCTACCGAATCGAGAGTCAGCCCGCGCGGGGTCACGAGGATCACGCCTTGTGCGGTCTTGGCCATCCGTCCGTCGAGCGCATATGTGAGGCCCGTGGCGAAATCCACGAGGCGGCGCACCATGGCGGGCTCGGTGGACCTGAGATCGAGGACGACCGGCCGGCCGTCCCGGATGTGGTCGGCGAGCGCCTGGGCGTCGGTGAACGTGCTGGCCTCGATGATCTCGCACTGCGGTGAATGCGGCTGTGATACGGGCATCGGATTCGTGGCGCGCCCCCTGACGAGCACGCCGGCTTCGGCATGTTGCGGGTCGCTCGATATGCGGCGGCGCTGACGCGCCGGCGGTTCGACGCGGCGCCCGGCGACTGCGGAGGTCTGCACCGGTTGTGCCTGGACGGGCTGCGGAGCTGGAGCAGGCTCGACCGAGCGTGTGCGCATCGACTGGCGCGATCCCGGAGGATCGACCGTCCGCACCCCGGACGGCTGTGCGGGAAGCGCCTCCTGGCCGGCGGCCTCAGCCTCGTCCTCGTCGACGAGACCGAGATAGAACAATGTCTTCTGCCACAGCGACGCCATCAGACTCCTCGTTCTCCTGCGGGATCGCCCACGTTGCGTGGACCAAAGATAGCCCGTCCCACGCGTATCACCGTGGCACCTTCCTCGATCGCCACGTCGAAGTCGTCGGTCATGCCCATCGACAGCTCGTCCAGATGAGGGAACGACGACGCAAGCTCGTCGCGGAGCGCAACGAGTTCTCTGAACCAGCGGCGGCTTGCTTCGGGAACGTCGGGTAACGGCGGAATGATCATCAGCCCGCGACACTCGATTCCCGCCTGCGCAGCTTCCCGGAGCAACGCCGCTACATCGTCTGGATCGGCGCCGTGCTTCTGCGGCTCCCGAGCGATGTTGACCTGAACCAGCGCGGGAGGGATCGGCACTCCTTCCCGGACCCACGCCCGAATCAAGGATGGCCGATCGAGTGAATGCAGCAGCCAGGTCGCCTCACGAACCAGCTTCGCTTTGCGGCTCTGCAGCGAGCCCACGAAGTGCCACCGGATGTCGTCGGGCAGGCGAGGGACCTTGGCCTGCATCTCATCCGCCCGGTTCTCGCCGAAGTCGCGATGCCCTGCCTGGTAGGCCGCGGCGATCGCAGCCACGGAATGTCCCTTGGAGACCGCCACGAGCCTGACGGACCCGGCGCTCCTTCCGCTCCGCAGCTCGGCGGCGGCGATGCGCCGCCGCACTGCGTCTAGGCGTTCGGCAACCATGCCACGGCCACCTGCCGCAATCTCGTCCGGTCTTGCCGGTAGGAGTGCAGCGCATCGTCGGTCATGGTGCACCGCCCGCTGATCCAGGTCGGGATGCCATCGAGTTGACCGGCGACCGCCCCGACCAGGTCGACGCTGTCCGCACCCCAACTTGTGGTGGCGCGATGGGCGCCGAGGTGCTCGAGGACGTCACCACCCACCTCGTAGCAGCACGAACCGATGGCGGGCCCGATCGCAGCCTTCTGCGGGGTCAGCCCACGCTTGGCGATGGCGTCGAGCGCCGCCGGCACCACGCCTGCCACGAGCCCGCGCCACCCGGCGTGAACCACTGCAGCAAACCCCTCACCCTGGATCACGATGGGTACGCAGTCGGCCGTTGCGACCGTGATGGCCAGGTCCGGCGACTCGGTCACGATGGCATCGCCTTCACCGAGATGCCCGGGCCGATCGGCATGCAGAACTCGAGCGCCGTGGACCTGGGTCACGAAGGCCCACGCCTGCGGAGCCCCCAACGAGACGAACTCGAGGCGTGCGGGCTCGTCGGTACGTGCGTCGCCTTCGGCGGCGGTGCCAAAGGCCACCCCGGTGAAGCCCGGGGGGGTGATCATCCCTGGACGAAGCCCGGGATCTCGAGGTCGTCGCTGTCTGCTCCCGAACCGGCGGGCGTCTCCGAACGCGGCAGCGAGGCGCTGAACGAGGATGACGGCGAGCGACCATTGCGGCGGTCGCGATCGAAACCGGCGGCGATCACCGTCACGCGCATCTCGTCCCCGAGCGTGTCGTCGATCACGGAGCCGAAGATGATGTTCGCATCGCTGTCCGAGTGATCGGCGATCATCGTCGCGGCCGTGGACACCTCGTGCAGAGTCATGTCGGGCGGTCCGGCGATCGAGAGAAGCACCCCGCGTGCTCCTTCCATCGACGTCTCGAGCAGCGGACTGGAGATGGCCTTGCTGGCTGCCTGCTGGGCCCGGCTGTCGCCGGAGGAGGAGCCGATGCCCATGACCGCGGAGCCTGCATCGGTCATGACCGCCTTCACGTCGGCGAAGTCCACGTTGATGAGACCCGGCGTCGTGATCAGATCCGTGATGCCCCGCACGCCACTCGTCAGAACCTCGTCGGCGAGGCGGAACGCCTCGACGACCGCGGTGTTCTCGTCGGCGATCTCCAGCAAACGCTCGTTGGGGATGATGATCAGCGTGTCGACCGCCTGTTTGAGAGACTGGATGCCCTGCTCGGCCTGCACCGAACGGCGCCGGCCTTCGAATCCGAAGGGTCGAGTCACCACACCAACGGTGAGCGCTCCGAGGGATCGGGCGATCTCAGCGACGACCGGTGCGCCACCCGTCCCCGTGCCACCGCCTTCTCCGGCGGTGATGAACACCATGTCGGCTCCCTTGAGCACATCCTCGAGCTCCTCGCGGTGCGCCTCGGCAGCCTCACGGCCAACTTCAGGGTTAGCTCCGGCACCGAGACCACGGGTCGACTCTCGCCCGATGTCGAGCTTGACGTCGGCGTCGGACATCAGCAGCACTTGGGCGTCGGTGTTGACGGCAATGAACTCCACGCCACCAACCCCGGCATCGACCATGCGATTGACGGCGTTCACGCCGCCACCGCCGACGCCGACCACTTTGATCACAGCGAGATAGTTATGAGGTGTGCGCACATCCGTCACGTTGCTCCAACTCCGTGAGGCTAGACCTTTACATTACCCTGAATCGTCAGAAGATGAAACATCTTCTCCCGTACCCTCAACTACTGGTTGAGGGTTGAGGGCGCCGGGCCGCTCAGGTGAGATCACGTTGATCACCCAGCCCTCCTCGACACCCTCCTCGAGCATGGCCACCAGGGTTGCGACCTTGGCGGGGATGTCCTTGTGGTTTCCTGCCAGCACGCGGTGACCGGCGACGTCCAGCTCGATGCCCTCGAGGGTCACGTCGGCCACCGCGCCTGCGGCGAGATCGGCGGGCAGCAACGCCAGGAATTGGAGAGCCCCGACCACCTCCGGTTGTTCGATGGAAGCCCCCGCCGCCGTCGAGGGAAGCGTGGCGGTGACCACGGGATCACCGGCAGACGGCGAGCCGGAGGTGAGCACGACGCCATCGGCGGCCACGAGCCACCACGCGGCCGGGTCCTGGATCCAGCCGGCGGGCGTGCGCTCGAGGATCGTGACCTCCACGTTGCCGGGCCATGTCACCGCGACATTCGCCTGCGCCACCCACGGGTCCCGCAACAGGGCTTGCTCGATCTCACCGGAGCGCACTGAGATGGTCGGCACGCCCTCGGTCAGCTCGTGGCGAACCAGCACGCTGTCGACAGAAGCGTTCGACACCCCGTACACCGCGATGGTGCGGACGGCGAGCCATGGGGACTGGAGCAGCGCCACGGCCACGCCGGCGACGATCACGAGGCCGACCAATCCCACGATCCACCGCAGCCGGCGCCGCGCCCACGTCTCTTGCACCTGGCGGCGCCGCGCCTGCAACCGGGGATCGACGGCCACGCTCATGACTCCCCTGCCTGTTCGAACGTGCCCAAGAACCTGATCTCCGGCTCCAGTTCGATACCGGTCTCCGCCGCAACCCGCCGGCGCACCTCGGAAACGAGCTCGTGGAGCTGCTGTGCGGTGGCGCCGACCCCTGCTTCGAAGAAGTTGGCATGGCGTGGCGAGACTCGCACCGCACCCACAGCCAGGCCCTTCAGACCGAGCGAGTCGATGATGCGACCCGCGGCGTCTCCGGGGGGGTTCTTGAAGACGCTGCCCGCATTGAGAGTCCCGCCGGGCTGGTGGGTGCGCCGCCACTGGGTGATCTCACGAATCCGCGCCTTGCCTCGTACCGCCGGCTGCGTCTCGCTGCGGAACCGCGCCGACAGCACGATGTCATCGTCCGTCACCGATGTCGTGCGGTAGCCCATGTCGAGGTCGCCCGGTGTTGCGGACCGCACGTCGCCAGAGCTGACGCCGGCGATCCGTGCATCGATCATCCAGTCGCTCGTCTCGCTCCCGAGGCAACCGGCGTTCATCCGTACGGCGCCACCGACCGATCCTGGAATGCCGATGAGGAACTCGAGACCACCGCGGCCCGCCTCGACGCTCGCACGGGCCACCCTGGCGAGCGGTGCGGCGGCGCCGGCGCTCACCACCCCGTCGGGATCGACGTGCACGGCGAGGAAGGTCCCGGCGAGTCGGACGACGACCGCATCGACACCTCGATCGCTGATCACCACGTTGCTGCCGCGGCCCAGCATCACGATCGGAAGGTGCAGCTCGCGGGCGGCGCTCAGAACATCGTTGAGGGCTGCTTCGGAGCCGGGTTCGGCAAACCACGCCGCCGCTCCCCCGAACCGGTAGGTCGTCAAGGGCGCCAGCGACACGCCGCGGCTCAGCTGGCCCGTCTCGATGAGATCGGCGACGGTCAACGCCCGCTCCTCTCGAGTGCGGCGAGCAATGGCTCGGCCAGGCCGGTCACGTCGCCGGCGCCGAGCAGCAACACCACGTCGCCCGGGGCGACATCCGGCACGATCACATCGGGCACTGCATTGAGCCGCGGCACGTAGCGCACGTCGCCGCCGGCGGCGGAGGCTGCCTCGGCGACCAGCTTGCCGGTGACACCGGGGATCGGCGCTTCGCCGGCCGAGTAGACATCGGTGACGATCACCCGATCTGCACCGGCCAGGGGTGCGCCGAACTCCGGTGCCAGATCGGCCGTTCGCGAGTAGCGGTGTGGCTGAAACACGACCCAGACGCGCTCCCATCCACCGAGACGGCCTGCGGCGATCGTCGCAGCGATCTCCGTGGGGTGATGTGCGTAGTCGTCGACCACGGTCACCCCATTGACCCTGCCGCGCAGCTCGAAGCGGCGTCGAACACCGCGGTATCGCGCAAGACCTGCGGCGAGCCCATCCGGGTCGTAGCCCTTGGACGCAAGCAGTGCGATCACGCCGGCGGCGTTGCGAGCCGAATGGATGCCGGGGATGGGCACACGCACGGGCTGATCGAGCCCATCCGGCCCGGTCAACCGAAAAGAGACCTCGCCCGCACCGTGGGTCAGGTCGCGAACGCGCCACGTGGCGTCGGCGGCGAGCCCGTAGCCGGCGATGAGCGCCCGCTGATCGAGCCGCCGCACACCCGGATCGTCGATGCACGCGACCACGGGCCCGTCCACGCGGTTGGCAACGAGCGCAAACGCTTCTTCGAGGCCGGCGACCGAGCCGTAGTAGTCGAGGTGATCCGCCTCGATGTTGGTCACCAGCAAACCCTCCAGGTGGAGGTGACGGAAGGTGCCGAAGGCCTCGTCGGCCTCGAGCACGAACACCTCGCGGCTGCCGAGGTGAGCCCCCGTGTTGAGCGCCGCCATCTCCCCGCCGACGATGAACGTGGGATCGACGCCGATGTGGCGCAGCGCCGTCACGGCCATCGCCGTCGTCGTGGTCTTGCCGTGGGTCCCGGCAAAGCCAATCGCCGTGCGTCTGGCAGTGAGAGCGTCGAGCAGCAATGGCCGCGCCCATACCGGCACTCCTGCCGCGCGTGCGGCAACGACCTCCGGATCGACGTCGGGGACGGCAGACGACGTCACCAGCAGGTCGGCGGACGTCACCGCCTCCGGGCGATGACCGACCCACGTCTCGATTCCCAGGTCGCTCAACGCATCGAGCTGCCGGCCGGGCTTGAGGTCCGAGCCCGAGACGGAATGCCCCAGCCCCGCCAGGATCTTGGCCAGGGCGCTCATACCCGCGCCGCCGGCCCCCACGACGTGGATATGACCGCCGTCGGGCAGGGTGGGTCGGTGGATCGAGCTCATGCGGCGGCCTCCATCATCGCGTCGGCGATCTTCGCTGCAGCGTCGAGGCGCGCCCGACCGCGCGCCGCCTCCGCCATGGAGCGACGGCGCGCCTCGTCGACGAGCAACTGCTCGATCTCGACGGGTACCCGATCGATCTCGGCTTCCGGCACGGCAACCGCAGCACCAACATCGGCGAGATGGGCCGCATTGCCTTCCTGGGCCACGGCCGCCAGCGGAACGACCACGCTCGGCGAGCCGGTGGCGGCCAGCTCGCTGATCGTCAACGCACCGGCCCGGCCCAACACCAAGTCGACGGCGGCGTAGAAGTGCTCCATGTCTCGCTCGAAGGCCAGGGTCCGCCAGCGGACCCCGGAGCGTTCGGCCGCCATGCGAACCGTCTCGAGGTGGTCCGCACCGGTGAGGTGCACGATGCCCACACGATCGGGATCGACATCGTCGGCGATGCGCTGGGTCGTCTCGTTGAGGATACGCGCACCGAGCGATCCGCCGAGCACACCGAGCACGGTCAGGTCGTCAGGTAAGTCGTAGCGTTTCCTGGCGTCATGCCGTAGCGACCCGCGATCGAAGTCGGTGAAGACGCTTCGGATCGGGTTGCCGACAACGCGCGAGCGCGGCAGACGATCGGCCGCTGCGGGGAACGCCACGAAGCTGCTCCTCGCCCACCGAGCGATGATCTTGTTGGCGAGGCCGGGAACGGCATTCTGCTCATGGAGGAACAACGTGGCGTCGGTGCGGCGCGCAGCCCACGCCGCCGGTACGGAGACATAACCGCCGAGAGCTGTCACCACCTTGGTGTTCGCCGCTTGCAGCTCGCCGGCGATGCGGGTGGTGGCCCGGCGCACCAGTCCGGGCAGCCGGAGATTGTCGCCACTGAACGACCGGCGCAGGCCGTGGATCTCGACGCCGACAAAGCGATAGCCGGCAGCGGGCACGGTCGTCGCCTCCATGCGGTCGCCCCCGAAGAAGACGATCTGGGAACGATCGACCCCGCGCCCGACCAACTCGTCGGCCACAGCGAGGGCGGGATAGACATGGCCGCCCGTTCCGGCGGCGGCGAAGGCATAGGTCATCGCTTCGCCCGCTTTCTCGGTCCGAGGCCCTTGCGGGCGATGTTGAGCAGGACGCCGATGGCAGCGAGGTTCACAATCATCGCGCTGCCTCCTGCGGACACGAACGGCAGCGGCACGCCGGTGATGGGCAACGCCTTGACCACACCGCCGATGTTGACGATCGCCTGGAGTGAGATCCAGGTGACGATGCCGGTGGCGAGCAGCCGGCCGAACTGATCCGACGCGCGCACCGCAACTACGGTGCCAACGACGGCGAACACCACGAAGAGCGCCAGCACGGTGAGCGAACCGGCGAGCCCTGTCTCCTCGCCGATGATGGCGAAGATGAAGTCGGTGTGGGCGTTGGGAAGAAATGACCAGCGGGCGCGACTCGCCCCCAGCCCCACGCCGAACAAGCCCCCCGTACCGAGCGCCACGAGGCTTTGGAACGCCTGAAAACCCTCGTCGAGCCGATCGGGATCGGGATCGAGGAAGGAGAGCACACGTGCCCGCCGGTAGGGCTCGGCGAGGGCGAGACCGATGGCACCGACCAGGCCGGCACCGCCGAGGGTGGCGATGTGACGGAGAGGGGTGGCGCTCGCCAGCATGACGGCAAAGGCGGCACCGGCCACGAGCAATGTGGTTCCCAGGTCCGGTTGCTGGAGCAGGAGAAGGCCAACGACGCCAAGCGAGCCGGCGACGGGCCAGAAGACGTGCGACAGAATCGCCAAATGGCGCTCCTTGCGTGAGAAGGCCGCCGCCAGGTAGGCAACCACTGCGAACTTGGCGAACTCGGATGCCTGGAGTGTCACCGGACCCAGCTCGATCCACCGCCGCGAACCTCCCCGCACCGTACCGATGAACATCGTGGCGATGAGCCCGGCAATGGCGATCAGCAGTAGGAATGGGGCGAGCTTCTGGTACCAGCGATACGGAACCCGGGCCGCAACGACCATCGCCACGATGCCGGCCCCGACAAACATGAGCTGCTTGCGGAAGATGGCGTACTGATCCAGTCCCTCGCGGATCGACACGACCGACGAGGCCGACAGCACGGCGCCAAGACCGACGATCAGCAGGATCGCAACGGGAAGCAGCAGCAAGACCGCCCGGCGCTCCGGGGCCCGCCGAGTGCGTGCATTGCGGCGGTTGCGGGGAGCGCTCTGACTCTGGGTCGAACGAGCGGGAGCGGCACTACGCGCCATGATCCACCGCCAAGCACTCCCGGACCAGGACGGTGAACACCTCGCCGCGCTGGGCATATGAGTCGAACATGTCGAAGCTGGCACACCCGGGGGCGAGCAGCACGGTGTCGCCCGGCGCTGCCATCTCGGCGCTCACGGCGACGGCGGTTCTCAGATCCTCCACGACCGTGACGCGGTCTCCGCCGGCGGCGGCCAGCTCCTCGGCCGCTTCGCCGAGCGCGACGATGTGACGTACCGTCGGCACCGCTGCCAGCGGTGCCAGGTCGAGTCCCTTGTTGCGGCCGCCGGCGATGAGCACGACCGAGTCGTAGGTTCCGGCGGCGGCAACGGCTGCGTGGGGGTTGGTCGCCTTCGAGTCGTTGACCCATGTCACCCCACCCGAGCGGGCAACGATTGTGCGCCGGTGCAAGCCGGGCTCGAAGTGAGCGAGAACCTCGGCGATGCCGTCGGGGCTGGCTCCCATGGCGTTGGCCAGCGTTGCGGAGACCGCCAGATCGAACAGCCACACGGCGTCGACATCGGGCCGTGGATAGTCGTGCTCCCCGACAACGAGGCGATCACCGACCGGCCCGTTGCCGGCGGCGGGCCGGCGGATTCCCGAGACGGGGATGCGGCGTCCCGGAGCGCCGAGCGCGGCCATCACCGCCGCTTCGTCGTCGGCGCCGTACACGAGAATGTCACCCGGCTCTTGGTTCTCGTAGATACGCGCCTTGGCACCGGCATAAGCATCGAACCCACCGTGCCAGTCCAGGTGGTCCGGTGCGATGTTGAGGATGGCGGCCGCAGCCGGGTGGAACGTGTCGATGAACCGGAGTTGGAAGCTGGACGCCTCGACGGCGACACAGCCAAGGGTCTCCAGAGCGACATCCGAGAAGGCCACTCCGACGTTGCCCGCCGCCACGCTGCTCACGCCTCCGGCATCGAGCATCGCTGCCGTGGTCTCCGTGACCGTTGTCTTGCCGTTGGTGCCGGTGATCGCCACGTACGGTGACGCTGTGTGGCGGGCCGCAAACTCGAGCTCGCTGATCAGCGGCGCCGGTCCGGCGAGCGCATCGCGGATGGGCGCCGCAGATTCCGGGATCCCCGGGCTGGTCACGATGAGATCGGCACCTTCCAGCGCCGTCGGGTCCCATTCTCCGGTCATGACGTCAACCCGACCCGCCACGTCCGCGACCGCGGTCGGATCGCGGTCGTACAACGCAACGTCGTAACCCAGCCTCCGGGCGAGCCGCGTCGCCGCCCGGCCACTCACCAACCCGCCGAGCACGAGGACCCTCATGGTGTGATCCCGCCCTCGGTCGCAACGAGGAAGTCGGCGTAGAAGATGCCGACCGCAACGGCGACGAAGATCCCGGCGATGATCCAGAAGCGGACGATCACCGTCGTCTCCGGCCATCCCTTCAGCTCGAAGTGGTGGTGGATGGGGGCCATGCGGAAGACACGTTTGCCGAACACGCGGAAGGAGAAGACCTGGATGATGACGGACAACGTGACCATCACGTAGAGCCCGCCGAGGAGAATGAGGAGCAGATGGGTGTGGGTGAGGAGCGCAAGCGAGGCGAGCCCCCCACCGAGCGCTTGTGATCCGGCGTCGCCCATGAAGATGTCGGCGGGGGCCGCGTTCCACCACAGGAATCCGAGTCCCGCACCGGCGGTTGCCGCGGCGAAGACGCCGAGATCCAGCGCACCCTCGACCCCGTAGAGGTCGAAATTGCGAAACTGCCAGAAAGCGATCAGCACGTACGCACCGAACACGAGAGCGGCTGACCCCGCAACGAGACCGTCGAGACCGTCGGTCAGATTCACGGCGTTGGCCGTCCCGGCGAGCATGAAGAGCACGAGCACGGTGTAGAGCCACGGGCCCAGGTCGATCGCGGCCTCCCGCGTGAAAAAGAGCTCCGTCGACAGGCCGGCTGCGTTGGCCCACCACGCAAAGATGGCGGCGATGGCGAGCTGGCCGAGGAACTTCCAACGCTTCGAGAGGCCGAGGTTCTGCTTGCGGGCGAACTTGGCGTAGTCGTCCGCAAAACCGATGATGCCCATGCCGAGGAAGGCGAACAGGGCCAGCAGTCCCTGCACCTCGAAGGGTTGCGTCGAGAGGGTGAAGCCATCCTCGAACGTGAAGATCCGGATGTGGGCCACCAGGTACCCGGCGGCGACCGCCACCCACATGACCAGCCCGCCCATGGTGGGGGTGCCGCGCTTGTGGCTGTGACCTTCGACTTCCTCTTGGATGAACTGGCCGATGTTGCGGGCGCGCAGCACCCGGATCGCCACGGGCGTGAGGAGGATGCTGACGACGAATCCGATGGCGCTTGCCAGGAGGAGTGCGATCACGCCTGTGCCTCCACGATGAGTCGCTGGGCCAGCGTCTCGAGCCCGCCGGCGCGGGATGCCTTCACCAGCACGACATCGTCCGGCTCGAGCAAACCGAGGAGCTCGACGAACGCAGCATCTGCATCTGCCGCCGGCACCGCGATGGCTCCGGCTCCGGCCGCATAGCCGGGGTCCTCCCCCACCGTGATCAGGGCGGAGTACCCCAAACGAGCTGCTTTGGCCCCCATGCGCCGGTGCTCCTCCGCCTCGACTGGCCCCAGCTCGGCCATTCTTCCCAGTACTGCGATGTGCCTCCCCGGCATGGCGGCCACCGTTTCGAGAGCGGCCAGCACCGAGTCCGGGTTGGCGTTGTAAGCATCATTGACGACGGTGTACCGACCGCGGTGGATTTCCATCCGCCACGCCGAGCCCTGGGCGGACGCCAAACCGGCGACCATCGTGCCGAGATCGACGCCGAGGGCGATACCTGCGGCAACGGCGGCGGCGGCGTTGAGCGCCTGGTGGGCGCCGGCGAGGGGAAGGCGCACCTGTTCCGAACCCGCCGGCGTGAGCAGCTCGAACTGCGGACGACCTTGGTCGTCGAGCACCACGTTCTCGACCACCACGTCGGCGGAGGGGTGGCGGCCAAACGTCATCGTCGTGCCGGCGTGTGACCGGTGAAGCCGCGGATCGTCGACGGGAACGACCGCGGTGCCGCCCGGCTCGAGCGCCTGAACGAGCTCCCACTTCGATTCGGCGAGGATCTCCCGTGTACCGAAGGTCTCGAGGTGGACGACGCCGAGATTGGTGACGATCGCCACGTGGGGTCGCACCACGGGAGCCAGCCACTCGATGTGACCGCGGCCCCGCGAGCCGACCTCCAAGACGACATACGGCGTACCGTCGGGCACGGACAACACGGTGACGGGTACGCCGACCTCGTTGTTGAACGACTTTGGCGACGCCACGGCACCGGGAAGCACCGCCGCCAGCAGGTCCTTCGTCGATGTCTTCCCGGTAGACCCGGTGACGGCGACGACCCGAGCCGTGAGCTCGCCGCGTCGGGCGGCGGCGAGGTCACGCAGTGCCAGCGCCGTGTCCCCCACCTCGATCCGCGGGCTCACCGTCTGCCCCGGCTCGAGCAATGCCGCCGCGGCACCGTCGGCCATCGCCTGTCCGGCAAAGTCGTGACCGTCGAACCGCTCTCCGCGCAACGCAACGAACAGCGCTCCGGGTCGCACGAGCCGTGAGTCGGTGGTGATCGATCGGATGTGCGTGGAGGGATCGCCACTGGCGGTACCACGCACCGTGGCGGCCACACTGCCGACAGTCCAATCGAGCGGCCCGGCAGAGGCACCCCGGGCGGTCAGCCGATCCAGTTCGTCCAAGGCGACCTCTCGATCGTCGAACGGGAGCACCACGTCGCGGATCTCCTGGCCCTTCTCGTGCCCCTTGCCGAGGATCAATACGACATCGTCAGGCTCCGCAAGCTCGAGCGCCCGCCGGATGGCCCTGCGGCGGTCGACGTCCACGACGACCGTCGCATCGTGGGGAATCCCGGCGGCCACCTGGTTCAGGATGTCGATCGGATCTTCAGATCGGGGGTTGTCCGAGGTCACCACGGCCACGTCCGCAGTGGCGAGGGCCGCTCCCATGAGGGGGCGTTTGGACCGGTCCCGATCGCCCCCAGCCCCGCCGACCGCGATGATCTTGCCCTTCGTGAGCGGCCGGGCGCCCTCGATCACGGTGCCGATCGCGTCCGGGGTGTGGGCATAGTCCACGACCACGGTGAACGGTTGCCCAGCGTCGACCCTTTCGAAGCGTCCCGGCACGACCGCCGTGTTCTCGAGTCCGGCGGCGATGACAGCCGGGTCGAGTCCGATCTCGGCACCGCATGCTGCCGCCACCAGGGCGTTGGCGACGTTGAACATGCCGGCCAGGTGGATCCGCGCCGGGATTACTCCCCCCGGCAGCACGATGTTCATCTTCGTACCGGCGGGCGTTGCGTCGACGTCGCCGGCGTGCACCGTGGCGGGAGCCGTCAGACCCACGTCGATGTGAGGGAGATCCGTGGCCGCGACGAGCCTCCTCCCCCAGGGATCATCGACGAACACCACAGCCCTGTCGGAGCGGCCCGCCGTGAACAGCGCCTGTTTGGTGGCGAAGTAGTCCTCCATGTCGGTGTGGAAGTCGAGATGGTCCTGCGAGAGGTTGGTGAATGCGGCCACGTCGAAGTGGATCGCATCGGCGCGTCCATACGCCAGGGCGTGCGACGACACTTCCATGGCGACGACATCGACTCCGGCATCGACCATCCGTCGTAGCAGCCGCTGCAGATGCGTCGCCTCGGGCGTCGTGTGGCCCAGCGGCACGGGTTCGCCGGCAATGCGCGCACCGACGGTTCCGATGATGCCGGCGGTCTTGCCCGCCGCCGTCACCATCGCCTCCACCATGTGGGTCACCGTGGTCTTTCCGTTGGTGCCTGTGACCCCGACCATGGTCATGTCACGGCTGGGGTGGCCGTGCACCTCGGCGGCCAGGGCAGCCATGGCGGCTCGGGTGCTGGTGACGACGAGTTGTGGCACATCGAGGTCGAGGCGACGCTCGACCACGAGCGCCGGAGCACCCAGACCCACGGCCCTGGCCGCAAAGTCGTGGCCATCGACCGCCGAGCCGGGCACGGCGATGAACGCCGCCCCCGGCGTCACCATTCGTGAGTCGTGCTCCAGATCGACAACGGCAACGTCGTCACCGACCATCTCGGCGTGCTGCGTCGCGGCGGCGACGGCTGCCAGAGTGCTCAGCGAAACCGGTTCAACCGCCACGGGGGGCGATCCCGAGCTGATGCAGGGCAGCCTCCGCAACCTCGGCGAAAACCGGTGCGGCGGAGACCCCGCCGAACTCCAGGCGTGGTGCGTCGGATGCAGCGCCGGCTGGGGTGCGCGGGGAATCGAGCACCACGGCGATCACGATCTCCGGCTCGTCGATCGGAGCGATACCGATGAAGCTGGCGATCCGATCTTTGTCGGAATAGCCGACGCCGGGGATGAGCTTCTCCGTCGTTCCTGTCTTTCCGCCGACCTGGTATCCGGCAACGGCGGCGCGCTCTCCCGTCCCGCTGTCGACAACTCCCCGCAACAGCAACCGCATCGTGGCAGCCGTCTCGGGTGAGATCACCTGGCGTTGTGCCATCTCGACGGTCGTGCGGCTGCCATCACCGTCGATGACGTCCTTGACGACGTGGGGTTGCACCCACAGTCCATCGTTGGCGATCGCAGCAAACACGGCCGCCATCTGTAGCGGTGTCACGTCGACGCGATAGCCGATCGCCGTGGAGGGACCGCAGGTCGTGTCGCACCACTGCGGCAGAGGGTGGAGCTGGCCCGACGACTCTCCGGGTAACCCGCTGCCCGGGGCGGAGCCGAGGCCGAACTGGCTGAGATAGTGGAAGTGGCGATCGTTGCCGAGAAAGCCCTGTACGAGGATCGTCCCGATGTTGGACGACCGTGCCACGATCTCGGCGACGGTCATCACCTCGTCCTTCTTCCGACCCACGTCCGTGTAGGTCTTGTCGTGGATCAGCAGCTCGGCAGGGACGTCGAACTCCGTCCGTGGCGAGACGATGCCCTCCTCCAGGGCTGCTGCGATCGTGACGACTTTGAGCGTGGATCCCGGTTCGTATACATCGGCCACGGCCCGGTTGCGAAACGACTCACTGCTGAAGTCGCTGCGGTCGTTGGGGTCGTACGTCGGCATGTTGGCGATGGCGAGGATCTCGCCGCTATCGACGTCGAGCACGACGACCGAGCCGGCTGCCGCGTTGGTGCGGATCAACGCCGCGGCGAGGGCTTCCTCTGCGGCATACTGGATCTCGCGATCGATGGTGAGCACGACGTCCGAGCCGGCGATCGCGGGCTCCACGAGGACATCGGCCTGCGGTATCGGCGTCCCGTAGGCGTCCCGCTCGACGATCCGCGTGCCCGCAGTGCCGGTCAGCTCGGCGTTGTACGAATACTCGAGCCCCTCGAGCCCCTGCTGGTTGTCGGAGCGCACGAATCCGATCAGTGACGATGCCAGCGCTCCGGCGGGATAGGTGCGCTTCGGCTCGGTCGTGATCGACACGCCGTCGAGCCCGAAGTCCTCGATGAGCCGCAAGGCGTGTTCGGCCCGGTCCGTGTCCAGCGAGCGGGCCACGTAGGCAAAGCGACCCTCGCCGAGCAGGCGGGCACGCAGGGCTGCCTCGTCGACTCCAACGGCTGGGGCGAGGATCCGTGCGGTCACTGCCGCGTCCTCGATGAGCGTGGGGTCGGCGACGATGGTCATGGCGTCGACGGTCACCGCTAGCTCAACGCCGTCGCGGTCGTAGATGGTTCCCCGCGGGGCGGGAAGCTCCTCATGCCGGACCCGCTGGTCGACACCTTCCGATGCGTATGACTCGGCCTCGAACGCCTGCACCTGGAAGAGCCGGTATCCGAGTGCGAACCACAACAGAACCAACCCGACCCCCACCATGATGAGGCGAACCTCGCGGCCCCTGCCCTGCCGCCGGCCCATGTCAGTGCCTCGCGGTGGGCGGAGACGCGCTCCGGGCCCCGCCCGCCGGTGGTGCCGCTGCCGGCATCATGGTTGTGCGCTCAGCAACGCACGGAGTTGTGCCCAGCGGTACTCGAGATCCAGCTCCTCGTCCGGTACATGATCGACGGTGAGCTCGACGCGGGCATCGGGAAAGACCAGCCCCATCCCGGCAGCTTCGGCCGCGATGCGCTGCGGGCTGCGCAACTCGGCGACCTCCACGCGGAGGTCGAAATGCCGCGCCTCCTCTGCAGCGAGTTGATCCTCCAGCGTATCGAGGAGGAACGCGGAACGGTCCAGCGAGATCCGGCTGTACGTGAGCCCGAAGAAGGCTGCAACGACGATGATCACGAAAAGGAACCAGGGACGGACGCGACTCTGGCTGCGAGCCGTGCGACGCGGGCTGCGTACGTCGGCTCCCAGAACTGGGCGAAGCGGTGGCGACTGAGTGGTCATGACGCCACCTTCTCGACCGCACGAAGGCGAGCGCTGCGCGACCGCGGATTCGTCTCCACCTCGGCGTCGGTTGGACGCAGTGGCTTGCGAGTGAGACGCCGCAGCTCTGCGGTCTGCTCGCACACGCACACGGGGAGGTCCGGCGGGCAGACGCACCCGGTGGCCCCCTCGGCGAAGCGGCGCTTCACGATCCGATCCTCAAGCGAGTGGTAGGCGATCACGACGACACGCCCCTCCGGTCGGACGGCGGCGAGAGCCGCGTCGAGCCCGTCCGCCACCGCCGCCAGCTCGTCGTTGACAGCAATGCGAATGGCTTGGAAGACTTTGCGCGCAGGGTGGCGGCCACGACGGGCTGCAGCCGGGACCGATTCTGCGATGACCGTTGCGAGCTCGCCGGTCGACGCGATCGGCCGGTGTGCGACGATCCCGCGGGCGATACGGCGGGCGTGTCGCTCTTCGCCATACCGGCGAAAGACGTCCGTGAGCTGGTCGACGGTCCACCCGTTGACGATGTCGTCCGCGGAGAGATCGGCGTCGGGGCCCATGCGCATGTCCAGCGGCCCCGTGCCGTGGTAGGAAAACCCGCGCTGCGGCTCATCCAGCTGATGGGACGAAACGCCAAGGTCGAATAGCACGCCAGCCAGACCGATGCGGTCCGGATCGTCGTTGCGAGGTTCATCGATCCAGGCCCTGGTCTCCGGATCGGCGAGCACCGCGGCCAGGTCGCCGAAGTTGGCGGTCACGACCCGAATCCGCGGTTCGACCGGGACCCGTGCCGTCGCGGCGAGGTCCCGGTCGAGTCCGAGAATGCGTACGCCCGGCATCGCTTCCAGCAACGCCGCACAATGGCCGCCGCCGCCGTACGTGGCGTCGACGATCACTCCCGTCCGTAGCGGAGCCAAGAGCTCCACCACCTCCGACGCCATCACCGGTACGTGGTACGGCGGTGTCGTCTGAGCCATGTTCAGCCTCCCGGAGCGCTGGCGCCAACCTGGAAGCGGGCGGAGTAAGGGGCCTCCCAATTGGCATCCGAGAGGCTGAACATGGGCCAGACGGCCACTCTGTTGTCAACGTGAGCGAGGTGTCGTCGAGTGCGAAGGTCATCAGATGCCTCCGTCCTCGCTGAGCACTTCCTCGATGCCGCTGTAGTACTCGTCGGCCTCGGCGGCTTCCGCCTCCCAGGCTGCGGTGGACCAGATTTCGATCCGGTCCATCGCTCCGACGACCGTGACGTCCTTCCCCAGCCCCGCAAACTCGCGGTGCCGTTCCGGGATCTGGATGCGGCCCTGCTTGTCGAGGGTCTGGTCCAGCGCCGAGGCGAAGAACGAACGGGTGTACTTGCGGTTGCGGCGGTCGGTGCGAGGCAGCCGGCGCAGCCGTGCGACCTCTTCCTCCCACTGCTCCATGGCGAAGACGTAGAGGCAGCTCTCCTGCCCCTTGGTGAGCACGCATCCGGAGGATTCGAGCGCATCGCGGAACTTGCGAGGCAGCACCAGCCGCCCCTTGCTGTCCAGCGAGTGTTCGAACTCCCCAAGAAACACGCCACACCATTTCCATCAACGCCATCATCTCCCACGAGGCCCCACTATGCCCCACCACGCGCCACCTGTCAACCACATCCGCCCACATTCGCCCCACACGAACCCTGAATGGGCCCCGCGACCCACTTCCGAGATGTGAAGCGTCACGGGAATGTCAGTGGATCGGTCACTGGATGTGAGTGGTTTCGCGACCTCGGCCACGGAGCGCGCGTATCGGAGTGTCAGGATCGTCGGGGTCAGCGGCGGATGGAGCTGAAGTAGCCCTCGAGTTCGATGGGTAGGCAGAGGCTGTAGCTGACCGCAGCGGAGATCATCAGCCCGGCGGATCCCTCGACGAGGAGACCCTGCTGCTCGAGTCTTTGGCGAGCCCGACGCTGCTCGTGAGTGAGGCCTCTTCGCCACGCGTCGGCGGTGGGCGTGAGCCAGTACAGCTGCTGCGCCTCGACGGGGGTGAGGCGGCTTGGGTGGTGATGGAGCACTCGAGCCAGCGTGTCCGACCGAGGGGTTCGTCGTTGGGGTGGAGACGACTGGCAATCGCATCGCTATCCCAGCCCGGCCGATCCCTCCGTTTCGCGCTGTGCTGATCGAAGCCTATGAGGTGTCGCACTGCGAGCCGTTGCGGTGATATGGACGTCGGTGTGGTATCCACGACCGTTAGCTTGCCTCCCATGGCCGAGATCCCAGCCGTGCGTGCTGCAGACTTCGACGAGGTTCTGGCTCACTATGACCTCGATGTTGTCCACGTCGGTGAGGTTCGCGTCACCAACAACGCTGTGTTTCGCGTGGACACGCCGGCACAAAGCTATGCGTTGCGGATCCATCGGGTGGACTATCGGCGACCGCAACAGATCCGCTCGGAACTCAACTACGTCGAGGCCCTCGTCGAAGGCTCCGAGGTGTTGGCGCCACGAGCGGTGAGGACTCGGAGCGGCGACTTGGTGGCCGCCATCGAGGCCGACGGAGAGGTGCGCTACGCAAGCGTCGTGGCGTGGTTGGACGGGGAGGTGCGCCGTCCGGGACGTGGGGCCGGGAAGGCGACGCTCTTCCGCATAGGCCAGGCCCTGGGACGCATCCACCAGTTCTCGTCAGAGTTCAATCCGCCCGACGGGTTCGATCTGCCCACCTGGGACATCGCCACCATGTTCAGTACCGAACGGCTCCGTCTGATCGAGACCGCTTCGCACCGCCGGAAAACCGATCTGGTTGTTCGAACGGCTCGAGAGCGCTTCGACCAGCTGACGGCAAACCCGCTGACGTACGGCGTGTTGCACCACGACTTCATCCTGCTCAACTGCCTCCACGCCGGCCGCCAGACCGCTGTGATCGATTTCGATGACAGCGGATGGGGTTTCTACCTCCAAGACCTCGGTGGTCTACTTGGGAACCTCAAGGACTACCACAACTATCGGACCCTCCGCGGATGGTTCGTTGATGGCTACGAGTCGGTCCGGCGATTCCCCACGACCAGCGAACGAGACATGGAGCTGATGATCGCTCTCCGGCACTGCACCAGCCTCTTGTGGCTGGTGGAACGGCACGCTGCAGGTGCGATACCGACAGATCAATTCGAGCAGAACCTCGCCTACCGTATCGAAGAGGTCGAGTCCTCCCTCGTTCACCTGACCCTGTGACTGTGCTGGTTCACGAGTGTGGACGCCGGACCATCTGATAGAACCGTCCGAGGCTCTCGGCACCCAGCCGACCCATCCGCCGGTAGATCGTCGGATTGGAAGGGCTGGTCTCGGCAGTGACCGTCTCGTGACCCCACTCCGACGCCGCCAGTAGCGCCTGTCTCATCAGCGCACCGGCGATGGTCGTGGCCACTCCCCTGATTGCCCCAAGCGGTGCCGCGGTCCGTCACGGTGAGTGGCCGCTGACGCTGTCTCTACGAGTCGCCCGCGAATTGTCCAAGAACTCGATTTGATGGGCGGCCTCGAGCTCGGAGAGGCTGAGTCCGGCCTCCCAATCGTCGAAGAATCGCTCCAAGCCGCCCGGCGTCGAGTGGATCAGCATCTCTGCCCCATCCCCACCGGCGACATAGCGGTGAGGCACGGCCCGCGGCAGGAATACGAAGCCGCCAGCCCCGACCTCGTGCGTGTCGTCCCCAACCGTCACGGAAATGGCCCCATCGATGACGTAGAACGATTCGTCCATCGCCACGTGTCGGTGAAGCGGTACCGAATCGTGCGGCGGCACGGTCGTGTGGATCAGCGTGAACAGGCCGCAAGTGTCATCGGCACCCGCCAACAGTACCCCGCCCGCGGCCGGGAGCGGCCGGCCGCTTGTCGTCGACGCGCTGAAGGCCTGGCGTCTCGCGCTCGCCATGCCCGCATCCTACGGTCGGTTCGATCAACTGATGAGTCGGCTCGGGAGTCGCTGGTCTACGGTGAACCGATGAATCGCGCGATCGCAGGCCTTCAGGTCCTCGTCATTGGCCTCGACCCACATCGGGTTCCCGGACCCTGGGACCCAGAGCCAGTGGTCAAGGCAATCGACGCTGCGATGGCGGCCGTCACCGATGGTGGCATCGACGCCGAGGCGTGCCCCGTCGGTCTCGACGGAAGCGACGACATCGAAGACCGAGTCACCCCCGCTTTGCAGAAGCGACAGTGGCACTGCGTCGTTGTGGGAGGCGGAACCCGCAAAGGGTAAGAACTGCTCGAGCTGGCCGAGTCCATCGTCAACCTGGTCCGCCGCCATGCACCGCAGTCAGAGATAGCCTTCAACAAGACACCCGACGACCTCCTCGACACAGTAAAGCGCCGACTCGGGTCGACTTGATCTACCGAACAGACCCCGTTCTCAGACGCGAAGAGCCACGAAACCGTCGGGCCCGGCACTCGCTAGACCTCCAGCGAATCCAGAATCGCTGGCGTCAAACCAGTGAGAGAACGGCACTTGAGAGCGGGGCAGCCCCGATCCGCGGCGATCGAAGGGCTGATCACCGAACGGTGCCCGTCTCCTACACCTGGCGGGGCCGATCCCGAGACCCGGACTCTCGTCGGTCGTGGGGAGGCCGGAGGCACGTGGTGCCAGACCTGGCTACGGAGCTGCCGCGATGGTGGCCGCCTCGAGCAGTGCGTCGTCGAGCTGGTCGGGGCAGCTGAGCATGGGCCAGTGCCCGACCGGGATCGAACGGAAGCGCCAGCGGCCGAGATCTGCGTTCGCCAGGTCGTCGGGCAACGTCGTGCGGGGGTCGTCGTCCCCAACGTCGGCGATCACGGTGACTGCCTGCTCGGTAATCGGTCGTTGCATCGATGCGGCATCGAGGATTGTCCAGCCTGGATGCGGTACGAGCCGCTCACCGAGCCAAGCCGCCTGGGCTCCTGTCAGGCCCGTGTCGGCCGCAATTGCTTCGGTGGGTGGTGGCGCCCAGACCATGCCGGCGGCTTCGATGTCGGATCGCTCCGCAGCGCGTTCATCTGCGCTGGAGCCCCAGTCGTCGAGCAGCGACCGGCCCTGTCGCGGGAAGAACCCGGCAACGATCGCCGTATGGGCTACCCGGTCGGGCAAGTGGTCAGCGACCATGCCCGCAATGACACCTGAATAGGAATGCCCGACGACCATCAGCGGCTGATCGATGGCCTCAGCAGCGCGCACGGCATCGTCGACGTGGTCGGCGAGCCGCACCTCGGCGAGCTCGCCTCTCGGCGTCTCCGAGTCGAGGCCCGAGAGGGTGAGCGTGCGCGCCATGGCGCCGCGACGGTCGAGGCGTTCGATTGTGTCATTCCAGATCCAAGCGCCCATCCAGGCGCCGGGGATGAGCAACATCGGCAGGGAGCTCGCGGTCATGGACGGAAGGCTACGCCCGCTCTGGGCCGGTGTCTTGAACGAAGAGGACATCGTGC
Organism: Acidimicrobiia bacterium; assembly: GCA_965216945.1. Classification (GTDB taxonomy): domain Bacteria; phylum Actinomycetota; class Acidimicrobiia; order Spongiisociales; family UBA5794; genus DATHZQ01. Next base: position 4,090,876 of record CBDCGU010000003.1, read on the forward strand.
ATCTCCAGCCCGACCCGAGCACCGCGGGGGACGTGACCACCGCAACGCGATGCCCGAATCGACTGATCTGTAATGAGGTCCCGTCGCCATCCAACGCCGTCGATCGTCGCAATTGACTCAATCCGGGAGTGGTCGACCGAGATCAGGTCTCGGGGAGAGATGCGAACACGTTCGTTGGGTCGTCTGTCAGGTGCGCTCCGGGCGGCCGGTTCGGTGAAGGAACGACTCGAGGAGCGGTGCGATCTGTGCGGCGTGGTGGAGCCACGGCGCATGACCACCGTCGACGATGTGGAGCTCGGCGTTGTGTGTGGCGGCGGCCACTCTCTCGCCGACGGACGGGCCGCCCATCGGGTCGTCCTTGGCAAAGACGAGCAGCGTGGGCAGGTCGATGGCGGCGAGCTGTTCGGCCGTGAGAGCGTGGTCGGGCCGGTTCCCACGTAGGCGGATCAGCTGGTTGAGGGTTGCCAGGAATGTCTCCGGGAAGTGGTCGAGACGCTCTGTGGCGAGGATGAGCTGGGCGATCTCAGGAGGAAGGGGATGCTCGTGCACCATCTTGGCCAATTGCTCGACCTGTCGTTCAGAAGGTGGCTGCAGTCGCATCATCAGCCGGCCGAGAGGCCGCGTCGACAGGAGTCGCATGGGGAGAGGCGCAGAGGTGTCCAGGATGACTGCAGGACAGCCGATGTGGGCGAGCGCTGCGACGCGGTCGGGCTCGTCGATCGCAAGCCAGCTCGCCCAGAGCGAACCCAGGGAGTTCGCAACCACGATCGGCTCGGCGAGACCGAGACCGTCGAACACCTCACACAGGAAGCGGACGGCGCTGGCTCGAAGGTCGTCGGCGAACCCGTTGGCCGTGTCGGACAATCCGTAGCCGGGCAGGTCGATGGCGTATTGGGTGAACCCCCCGATGCGGGCCATCAACGGTGCGAGCATTGCCGCGGGGACGCCGATCCCGTTGAGCAGCACGACCGGAGGTCCCTCGCCCGTGACGAGAACATGGGCATGACCGTCCACCGTCGGCGCCACGACCCACCGCTCCTCTGCGACCACCCCGTACCTGTGAAGCACGTTCGTCTGTGCGTCGAGGAAGTCATCGTCTTGCATGCAGCACCCCAAGCCGTCACCAGGTTTACACTGTGTCAATCACAGTAGAGCCGAGGTTTACACGATGTCAACCCCCGCTGGGTATGGCGACCCGGACACCCGCACCCGCATCCTCGAAGCCGCCTGGACGCTGATCGAAGACAAGGGCTCCCGCATCACGCTGGCCGACGTCGCGGCCGGTGCTTCGGTGTCTCGGCAGGCGCTCTATCTCCACTTCGGTGACCGGACGGGCCTGCTGCTCGCGCTCGTGAACCACATCGACGCGTCTCTCGACCTGGGCGCATCACTTGCCCGGGTACATTCGGCCCCGGGCGGCGCAGCCCTGTTCGAGGCAGCGATGCGCCTCAACACCACCTTCTGGGCAAAGGTCCTCCCAGTTGCCCGAGTCCTCGAAGCCTCCCAATACGACGACCCAGCGCTCGGCGCTGCCTGGCGAGACCGAATGCGGCTCAGGCAGGCGACCTTCCGGGGAATGGTCGAAACGGTCGCCGAGCGAGGTGAACTCGCCAAAGACTGGACCGTCGATGATGCCGCAGCCACGCTCTACGCCGTTGCGCACTTCGACACCTGGCGCGAGCTCGTGACCGAGCTCGGCTGGAGTGACGATCGCTACGTCGAGTCCATGACCCGTCTGCTCCAGCGCGCCCTTCTGCGAGGATGATCCCACCACGCACTGCCGGTTGCTCTCCACACGGGGGGCGCAGCACATCTCGCTCGCGAAGACCATCCGCAGCCAGGCATGCGATCAGGCACTTGAGAGCCGTCGGTCGAGCACCTCCGCTCCCCCACATTTCACCACCCAGCCCGGTGCGCGAGATCGACTGACACCGGGTGACGTTCCTGCGGTCGATTTCGTGACGCCTGCGCCGACGGGGTGTTGGTCGGCGATTGGATGAGACCGCCGCCGGTTCGTGCGGCACCACACACACGGAGGTTCAGTGGTTGACCTGTTTGGTCATCACGCAGTGGTTCTTGCCCTTCGGACGCTCGTACGCGAAGCCGGCTCGTTCGAAGAGTCCACGGGTCCCGTTGTACAGAAACGACGCCGATGTCTTCTCGCCGCGGGTGTCCTGCGGGAATGCTTCGACCCGGCCGCCACCCACGGCGGCGATCAGGCCCAAAGCTCCGTCCAATGCAACCTCAGAGACCCCTTGACGGCGATAGTCCCGATCGACGAAGAAGCACGTGATCCGATAGTCCGCTACCTCCACCATGCCCGCCTCGTACTCCTTGCGGTGGTAGATCCGCGGCAACTCCCCGGGTGGGCCGAACTGGCACCATCCGACCGCTCGATCCTCGTCGAACACCACGGCAGCATGAGCACGGCCCTCCTCGACGAGTCGTTGCTTGACTGCCCGGTTGCCCTCCGGGCTCTCACCCATGTCCGGCTCTTTCGGGTGGAACGCGAGGCACCAGCATCCACCCCATACGCCGTTGTGGCGTTCGGCGAGGGCGGCGAACGCCGGCCAGGTGTCGGCGTCGAGCGGACGAACCGACAGCGGGGAACTCACTGCTGCTTCACCCAGCAGAGACAGAATGGATGCCCCGCCGGGTCGGCATACACCTGGAACGCATCGAGTTCGTCCGACGGCTCGGCTGCTTGCAGCAGGCGGGCGCCCAACGACATGACCTGTTCGTGGGCTTCGTCGATGTCGTCGACCCACAGATCGACATGGATCTGCTGTTTCGGGAGTCCATGCGGCCAGTCCGGCGGCACATGGTCGGGAGCGAGCTGTACCCCTACCCGGAACTCCCCGTCCACGATCACCATGTGCCAGCCATCGTCGACATCGACCTCTCCGCCGAGCACTCCGGCCCAGAACGCGCTCTCGTCGCCGAGATCGACGGCGTCAAACACGATGACCTGATGGCGAATTCGCATTCCGGCCGCACAGTACAGCGCTCGAGAGGCGGGTCGCCCAATCACCTCGGCCCCCGTCGTGACCTGTAGGGAGGTGCGCGATATTCACCGACACGGAGATCATCAGCCCGGCGGGTTCCTCGACGAGGGGGCCCTGCTGCGCGAGTGGCGAGCGAGCCCGAGGCTGCTCGTAGGTGGGACCCCTTCGCCAGGCGTCGGCGTGGGGTGAGCCAGCACAGCTGCTGACCCTCGACCGAGGTGAGGCCGGCTCGGGGGGAGATGGAGCGCGGGCACGGACTCTTCCTTCACCAGTTCGAGGTTCTGTTGTTCCTCAGCGTCTTCGCCGAAGACCACACGATGCGGATGAGCGAGCTCCGCCGTCGCACCCCGCTCGGCCAGAGCCGGGTCTCACGGGTCGTCGCGGGCCTCGAGGGCGACGGCCCTGTCACCAGGCACACCGACCCCGCCGACAGTCGGGCGGTCAACGTGACCATCTCCGACCACGGGATCAATGGACCTTGAAAGCCGCCCAAGACCGCCACCTCGACGACCTCGACGAGCACCTGTTCTCCGGGCTCACCAGACGAGAGGTCCGACGACGAGCTGGTAACGCTCATCGCCCGTGAGTGACCTCGTTACCGAGCGGCCGTACCGGGCCAACACGCCGGTTGTGGGGCGGCTCGCTCGGTCCGGACATCACATGTGACCGCCTGCTTCACGATCATGCCTAGATCGAGCACCCCATCCGCTACCACGTCTGGTCGTCCCACCAATGCAGGACCCGCAGCGCTCGTAGGGTGATCCATCGCGATGCTTGACCGGGCCCGTCGTCGAGGTCGACCAGGGTTGCTCCCCTGGGCCGCCAATCGAGCTGCCACCGGCCGCTTTCGTCCCCTTTGGAGCGAACCAGCTCGATCCCTTCAGCAAGACGAGCATCGGGCGCTGTGCCGTCGAATCGACTTGCAGCTCGGAAGTAGTCGAGCGCGCGCAACACGTCGTATCGCCAGCGAGTGGGATACGTCAGAGTGAGAAACTGCTCGTCTGCCGGCTCACCGGTGGAGGCGCGCCGAAACAGCCGCCGAGTGAGTAGGTACTCCTCACCGCGCTTTCGAGCGTTATGCGACTGGGCGGTACCGCCAGTCGCTCGTTCGAACTCCAGCAACCCTTCGATCACGTTGATCGTGGTCGCGAAGGACGACCGGGAAGATCCGTTGCATCGTTCGCAGTTCCAGCCGCCGTCGGGCAGGGACTCTCCCACCAGACGCGACACGATCGGTGCTACGTCGACTCCGAAATAGGCGCCGTCGGCCACGGTACGGCCGTTGATGCACTCCTCGACTTCGCCTGTCCAATAGGGCTGCCCGGCGTTGTCCCAGCGCGAGTTCTCACCCACCAACCGGACTGTTTCGCGGGCACGAGCCGACTTCGGGTCGAGTCCGAGCTCTCGGAGCTGTGTGAGCGCCCATGTTGTCGTGGTCCAGGGCTGCCCCTCTTCCTGGAATTGGCGCCCGGTGAACCCGGGGGGCAAGAACGCTCCGCCGGACCACTGGCCATCGGCGTCCTGCAGCGACAAAAGCCTGGCACCGACGCCCTCGGTTTCGACCAGCGCACGAATCGGACCCCACTCTGCCTCCGATCCGCCAACCACGTCACGCACGACCTGCCAACGCAGCGACGGATCGAACTCAGCGACCCACTCGATAGCTTGGCGCTCATCGAACACGACCACGACTGTACTGAACCGGAGCACAATCACGCCGCTGCTCCGGTGCGTTGCCGTCGGACCAGAGTGTCGGCGAAGAAGAGGCTCGTCGAGGGTCGGGTGCCAGCGCAGGAAGGCACGCCTACCACACCCTTGGCGTGCTTCAGCGTTGACTGAGCCGAAGCCGCTCCGCGCTGCCGGATCCTCGTTTGCAGCCACGGCCGCCACTGGCGATCGAGCGCGGCCACCTGGGTCATGCTGTCGTTCGCCAGATTGGCCGACGACCGGTCGTCGGTGAGCGGGCTCGCGTCTGTTGGTGGGCGGTGCTACCCGGTCCCGGTCAGGCCGGGTTCGGCGTCGAGGGGTTCGGATCGGCGGGTGTAGAGCTGCCAGAACAGCATGATGGCAGTGACCCAGAGGATGGGCACGTAGAAGGCGAGGTTGAACCAGGAGAGGTCGGTGGCAGTGTCGGTCAGTCTTTCGTCGATGCCGGTGATCGTGGCGCTGACGAGGTCGACAGTGCCGACAATGGCAACCGCCCACCCGAGCCATCGGCCGAGCTCGAGCCGGTTGTGGAGAACGATGATGGTTGCCACGGCAAGGATGGCGGTTGCGAGGTCGCCGTAGGCGATGGTCCGTTGGGCAGCTTGGGAGGCGTCGAGTCCGCCGATGTCGCTGGCGGCGAAGATCTGCATGGCGATGTGCCGGAAAGCGTGAAACCACAACAGCACGATGAGCGCGCCGGCGAGGGGGCGACGGCGAACGGCGGGTGCGAGGTAGAGCACGCCGATGGTGATGGCGATCACGAAGCTGAGCAGCATGGCAATCGTATTGGCGGCTGCGAGGTCCACTGTGGTGTCCTTCCCTTCGGTTGCAGGTCAGGGGATGGTGACGGTGAGTTGGCCGACTTCGATGAGGCGGCCGTCGGGGTCTCGGATGTAGCCGCGGATCTCCATGTCTTTGGCGATGGGTTCGGTGAGCCACTCGACCCCGGCGTTGACGCTCGACTGGTGGAACTCCGCGATGTCGGCGACACGGATGTTCAGGAACGCGGTGACGGGCCTCGGGGATCTGGCGGGGCCAGGGTTTCACTCCTGGCTTGTCGGGGGTCGGTGAGCCGCCGGTGCGGAGCGTGAGCCACGTGTTGGCCACCTTGAGAATGGTGGGATCGCCGTCGAGTACGGGCCGGCGCCGAGGACGCGGATGTAGAAGTCAGCGGAAGCGGCGATGTTGGACACGACGAGGAACTGGGTGATCAATAGCCCCTCGTCAGGAGCGGGGAACTCGGGGAGTCCGTCGCCGTAGCTCACACCGACGGCTCGGTCAGCCATGCCACGGCCCGGTCCCGGCCGGTGAACCACTGTGTTGGAAATTCGGCCGCCGGTCCGTCTTGTCGTGGTTCGCTGCCGTTCTCGGCGGTCGGTCCGGAGAATCCTGCGGGCATGAGGAACGCGAACTTGGCGACCCCGGCAGCGTTGTAGCGGGGGATCACGTTTTCATCTCGCCATGCCATCGTGGCTTTGAAGGCTTCGAAGTCGTGGTTGAACCGTGTTGCTTCGATCAGAATCGCAGACGGGGCGAGCGCTTCGGCTTCGGAGGCCAGCATCATCAATCCGGTCTTGAAGTCGTCGTCGCTCATGTCGGATGTGGCCGGGAGCCAGCTCAGCTCCAGATAGGCGGGTTCGTCATGGGCCACGACGATGCCGTAGCGGTTGCGGGCGAGTTCGGTCGACATCGGCGCTCCTCCGGCAAAGCTGTCGTTCTCGGTGACGGTAGAGAAGGGAATGCGGGTCGGACCCGACAACCACAGAGCCGCATCGGACACACCCCCGGCTGCCCCCGTGCTTGACTGATGCCATGGTGAAAGTTGCGGTCCTCGCCTTGGCCGACACGAGCTCGATTGCCATGACCGGCCTGTTCGATGTCATCAACAAAGCCGACGCGGCCTACGGAGCGCTCCAAGGCCGACCAGGCCACAACACCGCACTCAGTGTCCAGCTCGTCAGCATTGACGGCCTACCCGTCACCCTTGGCGGACGGATGGCCGTGACGGCCGATGTCGCCGCCGCCGATCTGGAAGACGTCGAGCTCGTCGTCGTGCCCGGGTTGAACGACGACCTCGAATCGTCGTTCGCCGTCAACGCAGCATGGGCGCCATGGATCGCCAAATGGCACCAGGCCGGAGCCACCGTGGCCTCGAGTTGTAGCGGAGCGTTCCTGGTAGCTGAGGCCGGGATTCTCGACGGGCTCTCGGCCACCACACACTGGATGTACGCCGACGCCATGCAGCGGCAGTATCCGGCTGTCGACGTCGAACCCAAGCGACTGATCATCGACCACGGCCAAGTCATCACCAGCGGAGGGGCCACGACGTTTCTCGACCTGGCGCTCTACCTCGTCGAACGCTTCGGAGGCCGCGAGCGAGCCAACGCCGCAGCCCGCGTGTTGCTCATCGATGGCGCCCGAACCAGCCAACTGCCCTACGTCATCAGCAGCGCAGACCACCGAGACCACGACGACGACATCGTCCACCACGTCCAAACCCTCATCGACGCAGACCTCAGCCGCACGCTACGAGTCGAGACACTCGCCGAGCAGTCAGCCACCAGCCCTCGCCACCTCGCGCGACGCTTCCGAGCCGCCACCGGTCACTCCCCCCAGGCCTACATCCGACTCCGCCGGGTCCAGGCCGCCAGCCGACTCCTCGAAAGCTCTGACCAACCGATCTCGACCATCGCCCGCCAGGTCGGCTACCGAGACCCGGCCGCCTTCCGCCGGGCCTTCCGTCAACGCTTCGACCTCACACCGACCGAATACAGAACAAGATACGGATGGCCCACAAGCTGACCGCAGGAGGCAAGCATCGCATCAGCGCCGATCCGGCGCTCGATAACGACCAGCCGCCAGGGCGACCACTGCTCGGTGACCCAGCGCGCTGTCGGTACATGAGAGCGGGTCGGTCGAGCATCGCCGCCAACTCGCCGCGGCTGTCGAGCATCCGAAGAGCACCATCACGCACCACGTCACTGTGCTCGCCACAAAGGGCCTTGGTGCCGTAGTCTTGACCCTGGCAGCTTGCCCTGCCTGACCTTCGCCCAACTCCTGCGCAGTTGGCTCGAGAAGGCAAAGGGGACCCCAGCGTGCTCGGCATCGACACTGTTGGCTGAAGCCATGTCGTCCAGATACGACGTCCAGCGCAGGTGGCTCGCCGTATCCCACGGACGCTGGAGATGAGCTGATGACCAAACAGGAGTCGTTCAAGCGGCGGGTACGGGCACGCATGGAGAAGACGGGTGAGCGCTACGCCGCGGCTCGGCAAGCCTTGCTCCAACAGGCCGAAGCGCGACGATCGAGAATCTGGGTTTCCGAGCCCGATCTCACCGATGATGCGGTGCGCAGCGCGACAGGGCGAGGCTGGGACGAGTGGTGCGATCTGATCGAGAGCTGGCCCGGGCATCACGATGGGCACACCGCCATCGCCCGCCATCTCGAAGACGTTGTCGGAGTGGACCCATGGTGGGCACAGGGCATCACCGTCGGGTTCGAGCGAATCACGGGGCGGCGACTTCCGCACCAGCAACAGGACGGAACCTTCACCGCCAGTCGATCACGGACGGTCACCCTCGATCACCAAATGCTCAACCTCCTCCTTCGCGATCCGAAGGGGCGGGCTGCACTCTTCCCGGCCCACGCCACCGAACTCCGATCGAAGCCAAGCTCCAAAGCCGCTCGAATCGGAATCGGACCCGGGGTCGCAGTGATCTCGGTCGAACCGCAGGGAGACAGCCGCGCCAAGGTGACCATCGCCCACGAGCGCTTGCCAGAGTTCGCCGACGTGGACGAGTGGAGGTTCTACTGGTCCGAATGGCTCGATGCGATCGGCGAGACGTTGCCATGAGCCGCCTGGATCGCTTCGCAGCAGAATCCCACGTGAGCGTGCGTACGTTCAAGGAGAACGGTACTTCTGTCGACACCCCGGTGTGGCACGTCGTTGTCGATGGCAAGCTCTACTTCGGAACGCCTCGTCACACCCACAAGGTGCGGCGGCTGCACTCGAACGCAAATGTAGAAATCGCTGCCAGCAACTCGCGAGGCCGAACCAGAGGCGAATGGATTTCCGGCAAGGCCCGCATCCTCGACGACGAGTTTCACTCGATCAAGCCCGCGTTGGACAAGCGGCGACCTGTCTCGTCAATGCTGATCGGAGTCATCGCCCGACTCCGGCGTTGGGAATACCTCGGGGTCGAGGTAACGGAAGCTCGACCGAGCCAGTAACCCTGGTGCGTCGAAGTCGGTGCGGGTGCGACAGCCATCACACCGTGTCGTCGTCGGTGGCGCTCGCCTCTATCCACCGGGGCCGGCTTGTTCACCACTTGCCGGTCTGGTGGCCTCCACCGCGGCGCATCGCGGACGTTCGACGTCCCGCCGACCGCGCAGCCCTCACCCGCCACTGTGTGGTGGTAGTCACCGCCGGCGTCAAATCGATCTTCGGCATCCCTGCCAAGCTCGAGGTCCTCGAGACCCGTTGTGTCACCGTCCTCACCCTCGGATCCGACATCCGCCCTATTCGCGCAGCCTGAAGACATCATTGATCTGTGTTCTGCCCGTTTCGGTGATCCGGACGCTTCGAGGCCGGTTGCCCCTCCTGACCCAGCCGTTGCTCGTGAACGCTGTGAGCAGAGCCGCCCCAGCGGCGCCGGCAAGGTGATGGCGGCGTTGTGTCCAGTCGAGGCACGCTCGGGCCGTGATGCGTCTGGCCGCACGGATTCCATCGACGTCGGCGCCCACCCGTGCGAAGAGGTCATAGCCGCTCGGGTTCATCATCAGGTGTCCCTCGCTGGCCTCGATGTGACGATCGGCGAGGAGCCGGTCGTAGATCGTGACGGCCAGGTGACCGGCGAGGTGGTCGTAGCAGGTACGTGCGTGGGCCAAGGCGGCCGGCGCAATCGGGTCGGCGGGGTGGGTGGCGTTGGCACCGAGGGTCTCGAGGAGCTCTGCGATGCGCGAGTCGGCGAGCCTCCAATATCGGTGTCGGCCTTGGGCCTCAACGGTGACGATTTCTGCGTCGAGGAGCTTGGAAAAGGTGTTCGCTCGTCGTGGAGGCTGCAATCCCGACATGCCGCGACAGTTCGCTGCCGGTGTGGGCTCGTCCGTCCATCAGCGCACACAGGATCTCTGCGCGTGACTCATCGGAGAGGAGCGCACCGAGCCGGGCGATACCCGTCGATGTCTTGGTTGCCATGTGGCGATCGTAGCGATCAACGTTTCGGCGCCCACCGAAGCGTTCCTTCGTAGCCTCTTCCTCGGACGCAACGAGACGCAGGAGGCCATGTGATCGCAATGATCTTCGAGTTCTGGATGGAACCGGCCGACACCGCCACATTCGAGAGCTATATGACCACTGCGGCCGGTCTTCGGGCTGTCCTGGGAGACATCGACGGATTCGGCGGCGTCGAGCGATTCGAGAGCTGCACGCAGCCGGGCAAGTTTGTCGCGATCGGTGTGTTCGACGACGAGACCGCCGTGACGACATGGCGCAACCATTCTGCGCACCGTCACGCCCAGCAACTGGGTCGGAACCGATACTTCGGCGACTATCGACTGCGGATGGCCGAAGTGATTCGCGACTACGGACCTCGTGACCGGTCTGCGGCGCCGGTTGACAGCAACGCATACCACGGAAGGGAATAGGCCATGTTCGACCTGGAGATCCACATGACGAACGAACCCGGGCAGGTCGCGCGGATGGGCGGAGCCCTCGGTGACGCGGGGATCAGCGTCGAGGGCGGCGGCATGTGGCTCGTAGACGGCGTCGGAGTCGCACACTTCCTCGTCGACGACGGACGGCGGGCCCGCAACGTCCTCGAACGAGCGGGGATGCACGTCGCCGGGTGCCGTGAGACGATCGTGCAACGCCTCGATCAAGACACGCCCGGCCAACTGGGCAAGTTCTGTCGGGCACTCGCCGATGCCGGCGTCAGCATCGAGGTCCTGTACAGCGACCACGATCACCAACTCATCGTCGTCGTCGACGATCATGCCGCCGGCTCAGCAATCAGCGACAGCTGGACGGCCGACCGAGCAACGTGAACCGTCCGCGATCGAGCGGACGCACGGTTGTCCACGGCGTCGAGACGGGCGCCGTGGAGCGCGCCGACTGGTGGCTCACATTCACCGTCGCCGGGCTGCGGCGGGTTCGTCGTTCCTGTGGGTAGCAACCGGACTCGACTTCCTCCGCACCCTGTCGGCAGAGCGGTGTGCAAAAGTCAGTCGAGGGGAGGGTCGAGGTCAACTCGTACCGTCATCGGGTCGCGGGCCGCGATTGCGACGAAGGCACTGTTGAACGGGTTGAGCTCGAGGAGCCTGCGGCGGGGAGGGTCGTCCGGCAGGAGCGTTGCGAGCCCCTCTCGCCATCGCCCATGAATACGCATGCGCACGCCGGGGTTCGCCTTGATGTTCTTGACGAAGTCGGAGTGGGCGGCGTCACCAGCGACAAACCAGTACGTGTCACGATCGACGAGACGGCCACCGACCGGTGTCTGGTGAGCAAGCCCCGTTTCTCGTCCGACGGTCTCGAGCACCGCCCATCCATGTGCGCGACCCGCCCAATGACGGAACAACGGGTTTACGGCTCGTTGGTAAGAGCGCACCCAGGTCCTCGGAGCCAGTCGCTCGAACAGGCCGACGCCGACGGTGTACACGGCCATCAATCCGAGAACGACCCAGATCATCGTAATCATACGATTACACTGTAATCTTATGATTACTGAGCCACCAACAGGCTCTGTGTCGACCCGCGACCGCCTTGCTGCGGCAGCCCTCCGCCTGTTCGCAGACAACGGATACACAGCTACGACGGTCGGCGAGATCGAACGAGCGGCAGGACTGCAACCACGACGCGGCGGCTTGTATCGACACTTCGCTTCGAAGGAGGCTCTGCTCGACGAAGCGGTCGCATTGCACATCGCCCGGATCGACGACGCGCTCGTTGAAATGGCTTCGCTTCCTGCCCAGCTCACCCTGGGCGAGCTGGAGGCCTGGGCCCTTTGGTTCGTCGAGGAGATGGACGCCGAACGCGACATCTTTCGCTTGCTCGAACACGACGGATCGCGCCTGCAACGTCTTCGCATCACGATGCGAGATCGCGTGATCGACGCCGGTCACCAACTCATCGCGGAACTGATCCGTAACCGCCGGGGAGCCGGCGTTGACGCTGAGGCCATCGCAGTTCTCATCGTCGGACCGCTTGCGAATCACCGCCGAACCGAGTGGACCTTCGGCGCTCCACCAGCGGGCGTGTCCAAACAACGCCTGATCGCAGCCTGGGCGAGAGCAATGTATGCGCTGATAGCCCTGCCGACCCCTTGATCGATCGGCATTCGAGAGCGGCTCGGCCGAGAACCTGCGCTCCCCCGCGGAAAGTCGCGTGGTCGGGGACCGAGGTCCAGTGGGCCGTCACGTGAAGGCGGCGATCGTATGAGTCGGTTGGCCGCCCATGGAGGCAGGCTGTGGCGGCGACGCATTCAGCCCGGCACCGGCAAGGGCTGCTGCCAGTTCGTCGAGTGTCGGACCGTCGGGAGCGTGCGGCGTCGCATGGTGGAAGGTGTGGGCCGGATCGTCGACGTCCTCCTCGACAAACAGGACACGTCCGCCGGTGCGTAATGCCCGAGTGATCTCGGCGGCGGCCATGTCGACATCGCGCATGAGGTGGACGAGGTTGAGGCCGAGGACGGCGTCGATGCTTGCGTTCGGGACGGGCAGGTCCTCGGCAGTGCCGTCGCGAATCACGATGGTTGCCCGGCGGCGGTGGCCGATGCGGCGGATGGTGACCACGGCGCGCATCGTGCGGGATGGATCGACGGCGGTGACTGTTCCGGTGGGACCGACACGCCGCGCGATGTGCATGGTGGCTGGGCCGAGACCGGCTCCGAGATCCATGACGTCTTCGCCGGGTCGGGCTCCGAGCGAGTCGACAGCTGCAGCGTGAACTGGTGATCCCCACAGGTGAGCGACGACCGCGACGATGCCCGGTGGCCGCGCTGTGGAGCCGGTGGAGCGTCTCGGTGGACTCACGGTTCGATGCGCCGGAAGAGATAGGCGTAGGGAGTACGGGTGTATGCGATGCCCCGGCCGAGCTCGAAGAGCTCAGATCGGGTTGGAGGTGTGCCGCGTTTGGGAATGAGGTACTGGCCGAGCTGGTCGGCTCGGATCGTGTAGCAACCATCGCGGTGGCTGATCACGGCGACGAGCCGGTAGCGGGAATCGATGCCGGCCAAGGAAGCGTCGCCGTGGCTGGGATTGACGAGGAGGTGACCGCCTGGTTTCAAGTAGCGAGTGCAGTGCTCGCTGATGAACCCGGCGTAGAGCGAGATGAGCAGGTCGAACGACCGCTCCGCCAGGGGCAGGTCGCCGGTGTAGTCGAGGTGGTGGAAGGTGATGGAGGCCGGACGGGCAGCATGGTCGGCGTTGGCTCGACGCTTGACCTGGATGAGGGCTGCGACGTTGTCGGTGAGAGCAAAGAAACGGGCGGCACGCCGGTCGATGTCGATGTAGGTGACGTCGTCGTAGTACACCGAGGGTGCGATGTCGACGTAGCTGCCGGGATAGAGAACTCGACGGGCTTCCACGTGGTCGGCGATCGTGGCGAAGAGACGGAGGCGGTCGTCGGGGTGGCGGCTGTCAAAGTCGGTATAGAACCGCTCGACATCCATGGCGTTGCGAGTCATGGCGCTTCTGCCTGGTTCCAACCGTCGACCACATCGATCACGACCACGTTTCGCACTCCTCGAACTCATCGAATGACCGGTGGTCAGTCCATATGACCGGTGGTCAGTCGCCTGGCAAGTCGCTACCATGCGGCAGCGTGGCACACCCCGGAACAGAGCCGGCGCAGCGATTCCAACCGCCAGAGGTCCGCCGCCGCCAGATACTCGACGCCCTGGCCCGCCTCGCCGTCACCGAAGGCATCGACAACGTGTCGATCGCCGAGGTCGCCGTCGAGGCCGGCATGGCGAAGGGATCGATCTATCTCCATTACGAATCCCGGAACGACCTCATCGCCGCCCTCCGATCCGACCTCTGGGACCGGATGCTGACGCAACCCTCAGCGATCGTCGAAGACGAGCAATTGGGGTGGACGGAGAAGCTCGACCGACTCGTCGAGCACTGGGTGGAGTTCGAGTTCGACCACCATGCGCTCTACCACGCCGTCTTCCACGCCACCGGCAACGACAGCCCCGAGCCATGGGCCCGCGCACGACTGCTCCTTCGAGAGGTTCTCGCCCGAGGAACGCAGGCTGGAGAGTTCGATGTCGTCGACCTCGAGACCACGACCGACTTCCTGCTCCACGCCTACAGCGGACCCTGCCACCACGCCACCGACCGAGCGAGAGTCACTCGGACCCTCACGACGTTGTTCCACCGCACCGTCGCAGCAGCAGACCGGCACTGAAGAAGGCCGACCGTCGACGGGGGGGCGCGGCGGTGACGATGAGGCTGCGCTCGTGGCGAGGCGGGCCCACCCGATCACGCGTTGCGGGCTGCGGCTTCCTGGGCGAGGTCACGCAACGCGGCTTCGTCGATCTCGTCACCTTCGTGGAAGTCGATCGCTCGCCTGACTTTGCCCCCGAGGCTCGAATTGAAGAGACCGGTGGGATCGGCGAGGGACGCCCCCCGGGCGAAGGTGAGCTTCACCTTGTCCTTGTACACCTCACCGGTGCAGATGATCCCACCTGACTCCCACACAGGGACTCCCAGCGGGTTGGCCGGCTTCCTCCACTTCACCGTTTCGATCACATCGGGCACCGCCGACCTGATGACCGCACGGAGGCGAGCCAGCATCTCGCCACGCCAATCACCCAGGCTGGCGATCTGGGCGTCGATCAGGGCCGACGGGGACTCGGCTCGACCGGACTCACGATCACTCATGCGCGTTCTCCTTTCACCAAGACACCATCATGGCGCGACTCGGTCCTGAAACCGCGACGGCGACGACCCAGCTCGTTGGATGGGTACCGAGGCTGCCGGAGACGACCCGCCAGAGGCACCGTCCCCGTCCTCGAGAGTCCGCTTCCGAAACAACGCGGCTGCGAGGCTCGTGTAGCCTCCGCACCGGTGACCGCCACGCCGAGCCGCGATCCCGTCGGCCGAGCTGACGGTTCCGGTCGGACCGGCGAGAGGTGAAGCGATGGACGGGCTGGGGATCGCCGGATTGGACGGATTCCACCACATGGCCATCGTGACCCCCGACATCCGTGAGACCATGCGGTCGCTCGGCGCCGTGTTCGGCCTGTCGTGGACCGAGCCCTGGACCGGTCGCATCCCCATCGAAGCAGACGGGCAACTGTCGTCGCCCGAGGTGACGTTCACGAACTCGAAGCAAGGCCCACCCCACATCGAGCTCATCCAGGCAATCCCGGGAACGGTGTGGGTCCCGGGAGTCGGACTCCACCATATCGGGTTCTGGGCGGACGACGTGGCGACCCAGGCCAACGACCTCCTGGCAAGGGGCTTTTCCATCGAGGTGATCGGGCAGGGATCCCAGTTCGCCTACCTGCGCACACCGGAAGGATTCCGCTTCGAGTTGGTCGACGCGGCGGCGCGCCCCGACTTCGCCCGCTGGATTGCGGGCGGGACGCTCTAGGGCTCTAGGGGCGAGCATTCTGGTCCCGGTCCCGACCGGCGACTCTGAGCACTCTCATACCCGGCGCACCTCGCCGAACGACGTCGCGGTTCACCGCCCCACCACCCACCGTCGACGCCCCGGTGTACGGTGGCGCGATGATCGTGATCGACTGGCTCCTCGACGGTGACCCCGCCGTCCGCTGGCAGGTTCTCAGAGACCTCGAGCGCGTATCGCCGGATGAGATCGCGGCGGAGCGGGCTCGGGTCGAGGAGGAGGGGTGGGGGGCACGGCTCCTCTCGCTCCAGGACCCGGATGGGTTGTGGGCCGGTGGCGCCTACTTCCCGTCCTCGTACGGTGGCGGTGAACCGGGGCAGCCGTGGACGGCCACGATGCACACCCTGCAGACGCTGCAGATCTTGGGGCTCGATCCGGAATCCAAGTCCGCCCGGCGCACGATCCGCTTGGTGGCCGAGAACGGCCGGTGGGAGCACGCCGGGCAGCGCTACTTCGACGGCGAGGTCGAACCCTGCATCAACGGTCGCACGATCGAGACCGCGGCGTATTTCGGGACGGACGTGGACGCGCTCGTCGAGCGCACACTCGACGAGCGCTTGGGCGACGGTGGCTGGAACTGCGATGCGGAGAACGGCTCGGTGCGTTCGTCGTTCCACACGACCATCAACGTGCTCGAGGGGCTCCTCGGATTCGAGCAAGCGACCGGCGGATCCGCCGCCGTGAGCGAAGCCCGCCGCGGCGCCGAAGAGTATCTCCTCGAGCGCAGCTTGTTCCGCCGCAAGAGTACCGGCGACCTCATCGATCCGGCGTACCTCGAGTTCGCGTTTCCCTACTACTGGCGCTACGACATGCTGCGCGCCCTCGACTACTTCCGCAAGTCCGGGGCCGACCCCGATCCCCGGATGGCCGAAGCCATCGACGTCGTGAGATCGAAGCGTCGGCCGGACGGCCGGTGGCTGCTCGACCGCATCCACCCCGGTCGCGTCCACTTCCACCTCGAGGAACCGGTCGGAGCGCCGAGCCGCTGGAACACGCTCCGCGCACTCCGGGTGCTCGACTGGTGGGATGTCGCTGCCTGAGACCGTCGCACGGCCTTGTCCCGACCGAGGCAAAAGTTCACACCCCGTTCCCTGAAGTGCCATGCCGAGCTGGTGGCCGAGCACGACAGCTGTGTCGCCTGGCTTTGGCCCCAGGTTGCGGATCATTCGTCGCCGTCCGGCGCCAGTTCTCGAAGGCAAGGCCTGGCGACGCGGACCCGGCATCGAGGTTCGCGCGTAAACGTCAGGTCGCCCTATCGGTAGTAGCGGTCGATCGGATCGGTGAACGACGGGTCGGCGAAGTTGGGCCACGAGTCCTTGTCGAATCCGGGAGCGTTCTCGAGCTTGGACTTGTCGGCGTCGAGCACGAAGCACTCCCGGTTCGAGTCCACCTCCAGCACGTCGAACGGCACCGCGAAGAGCTTGTCCCCGAAGCCGAGGAAGCCTCCGAACGACACGACGGCATAGCGCACCTGGCCTGAGCCGAGGTCGATCATGAGGTCTTTGACGGAACCGAGGTCCTCGCCCGAGTGATTGCGCACCTGGTCGCTGGTGATGCTGCTGGCAGAGAGTACGGAGGGGGTCGGCATAGAGGTGTCGCTCCTTTGTGATGGTGGTTGGCTGATTTGTGATGGTGGTTGGCTGAACGTCATCCGGTGGGTAGATCGGTCTGTTGCTCGGATTGCGTCTCGAGGGTGGCCTCGATTCCGGCAGCGAGACGAGCTCGGTTGCGCCACGCCCACCCTGCGGCTGCAGTGAGAGCGGTGATCAGAACGCTTGTGACGATTCGTCGCATGGTGGTCTCCGTTGGGTATCGGGGTGCGCCGCGGACGCCGGTCAGAGATCCGGACGGCGCGTGCGATCCGTGTCGACGACGATCTCGCGGTCGCGCTCGACGATGGTCCGCGTACCCGCCGCGGTGAACGCAATGGTTGCGATCAGGCCGACACCGCCGGCGATCATCAAGATCACGCCCACCGTGTTGAGGTCGATGTTCTCGCTGTCGACGTTCACGGCCCAGGCGAGGATGGCGCCTGCGGCCATCAACACGATGGAGAGACCGATTCCACTGGTCCTCATGGGGATTCCTTCCCTCTGGTCGCTCGAGGCGGCCTGCGATGGCTGCGATCAGGCAAAGATGCTGACCCCGCCGGGACCTACGAGCAGCCCGACGATGATGAGGACGATGCCGTAGAGCAACTGGCGGCGCATCAGGGCAAAGATGCCGGCGATGACGAGGACTACGGCGAGGATCCAGAGCAGCGTGGCCATGGTTGTGATCTCCTGGTTGTCGTGAGGCTTGTCGCGAGAATTGTGCCATTCCCCAGGGCGTCCTATCTACACCCCCAGGGGTGGTTTCACGCGGCCTTGGATCGCATAGGGTCGCCGGGATGATGTTCCCCGAAGAACCCGAGCCCCTGACCGTATCGGTGATCGGCGACTACGACGTCGTCGCAAAGGGCGTGAGCCGTATGTTCGATGGCTACCGCCACCGGATCCGAGTGCTCGAGGGTGCTCCATCCAAACCCGAACGGGTCGACATCGCCCTTTACGACACCTTTGCCCAACCGGAAGCCGACCTGCTCGACCTCGAGGCGCTCGTGGACCATCCGCTGTGTCGCAAGGTCGTCATCTACACCTGGAGCTTCCACAGGGGGCTCATCGGGGCGGCACTCCGCAGAGGGGCGGACGGCTACGTGTCGAAGGCATTGCCCGCCGCCCAAGTCGTCGAAGCGCTCGAGAAGGTTGGAGCGGGCCACCAGGTCGTGAGCCGGCCGCCGCCGAGAGCTGGGCGGTCCGTTGGACTCAACTGGCCGGGACGCACCGAGGGCCTGACCGAGCGCGAAGCCGAGATCCTCGCCCTCATCGTTCAAGGGAGGACCAACGCCGAGATCGCAGGACTGACGGTCCTCTCCATCAACTCCATCGAGTCCCACATCCGCTCGGCGTATCGCAGGATCGGGGTCTCGAACCGGGTCGAAGCCGTCCTGTGGGGCACTCAGCACGGTCTCCGGCCCGACCAGCGTCGAATCAGCGTCTGGATCGACGGATGATGAGAGACTCTGCTGCCGAGAGATGAGCACCGCACCCGGGGTGGTCCTGAGCAAGCCGGCTCTCGGCGTCGACACTTCGACACGCAACGGGTCCATCGGTGTTCCGAGGCGGCCCCACCGAGGCCCGTTCCGTGTCGAAGTCTCGTGGCGCGCTGCTAGTTGTCGCGGCTCCGGAGAATGTTGAGGGCGCCCCGGATGTCGTCCGTTGCCGAGCGGACCACCGTTGCGATGCTCTCGGGGAGCCCGCTGCCGAGCGCTTCGTTGCACTCGCTGAGGGCGTGCTCCTCGCCGCGGATCGCGGAGCCGACCACCGCACCGTCTCCCGCCAGCGCACCCTCCAAGGCGATCCACGTGCGGTGGAGACCACCACCGGTGGTGCCGTCGAAATCGGCTTCGATCTCGAGACCCTTGTCGGTGGCGGCCGCGAGCAGACGTTCGGCCACGTTGCGGCGCTCCGATCCGATGCTGCGCAGCGCCGCCGCCAGCTGCGGGTCCTCGACCTTGTCCGCCGCGGTGCGATAGCCGCGCACCCCGTCGATCAGAGTCTCGACCAGATCGGCCACCATCTTCGCGTCGTCGTCGCCCATCACATCCGGGTTGATCCCAGCGGGCACGTTGTCATATGAAGTCATTTGTCGGTCTCCTCGACATTGATAGCTCGTAGTGAATCGTTGCGGTGTCCCACAGATCGCTCCGGCTGGGGATCGCGCACACCTCCGGCGCCGACGGAGCTCGCACAGGCGTGCGGGCGTCGGGTCGGCGGAGCATCCAGTGGTCCGCTAGGTGTCGTCCCGCAGCCTGGCCTCGATCGCCTCGACGCCTTCGCCGGTACGCTCCTTGATCTTGCCGACGAACTCGTCCCAGTTGCCCTCGGCGACGTCGAGGTCGTCGTCGGTCAGCTGACCCCACGCCTGCCGGGCCCTGCCCTTCAGCTGGTCCCAGCGTCCCTCCCACTTGTTCTTCGTGCTCTCATCCATGGTGACTCCTTTGGTGCTGTGGCAACGACACGGCGGGGATGCCGCCTCGTAGCAGGACACGCGGCGCGCCTTGATGCCGTAGCCGGGTGGATGGACGGTCCCCACATCAAATCAACTACCAGGCCACGGCGCCACACCCCTAGGGGTGATTAGAGTCTCCTCATGGCCGCAGCTGAGCCGATCCGGCTCGCCCTCGTCGACGACTATGACGTGATCCTCGCCGGTGTCGCCCACATGTTCGACCAGTACCAAGACCGCATCGCCGTGGTCGAGCTGGACGCCAACAAGCCGGTTGCAGAGGATGTCGACATCGCTCTCTTCGATGCATTCGCCCAGCCCGAGGCGGACACCGATCTGGAGACACTCGTCAGGAACCGGCACGCCCGCCGAGTCGCCGTGTACACCTGGAATTTCAGGTCGGCGCTGATCGAAGCCGCCCTCGCCAAGGGAGCCTCGGGTTATCTCTCCAAGGCGCTGCCTGCCCGTGAGATGGTCGCCGCCATCGAGGCGATCCACCGCGGCGAGACGGTGGTATCGGAGGCGCCGAGAGGCAACCGTCTCACCGTCGGTCTCGATTGGCCGGGCCGCACCGAGGGGCTCAGCGAGCGCGAGTCGGAGATCCTCGCCCTCATCACCCAGGGCAAATCCAACGCAGAGATCGCCGAGATCGTGTACCTCAGCATCAACTCCATCAAGTCCTACATCCGCTCTGCCTATCGCAAGATCGGCGTCACCAACCGTGTCGAGGCTGTTCTCTGGGGCGTCGAGCACGGCTTCAAGCCCGCCTACCGGCGCATCCACGTATGGCAGCCCGCCCCGCAAAGCTGATGTCGCAGATCGGGCCCCTGGACGGCGTGTGACCGGCGGGAATACCCGGCGACTCGGCCGAGCGGGGCTACGCTCCCGCGGCCATGCCGCCAAGTGATCGTTGGACCACCCGGGACATTCTCGAGGACGCTTCGCAGCCCGGCTACCCGGAGCTTGCGGTCCACCATGGAATGACGCTGACCCACACAGGATCCAACACCACGGGCACCGTGTCCGGGTTCTCGCAGGGCGATCGCGTCGTACTCATCGACAGGTTTGGCATACGGCAGAGCTTCCGAGCGTTCGACGGTGCCTTTGTCCACGAGGGAGTGCGCGTGGCACTCAGGGAGCCGGCGAAGCCGCCGCCCCAGCCCCGACCCCGGACCGCTTCCGGATCGGTCGACGTCAGGCGAGAGAATGCCCGGGTCGCCCGTGCGGGTCGGATCTGGGTGGAGGGCTTCCACGATGCCGAGTTGATCGAGAAGATCTGGGGAGACGACCTTCGCTATACCGGCGTCGTCGTCGAGCCCCTGCACGGCGCTGACGATCTCGCCGCAGCCGTGACCGGGTTCGCCCCCGGCCCGAAGCGGCGACTCGGTATCCTGCTCGACCACCTCGTCGACGGCTCCAAGGAGTCCCGGCTCGCAGCGGCGGTAGCGAGCCCCCACGTGCTCGTGTGCGGCCATCCCTTCGTTGACGTGTGGGCGGCCGTGTCGCCTTCCACCATCGGCCTCGACGCATGGCCCGCGGTGCCACCGGGCAGGCCGTGGAAGCAGGGAGTAGTGGAGGCACTGGGTGTCCGCATCGAGCCAGGCGCCTTCTGGGGTCGGATCGTGGATTCCGTCACGTCGTACAGGGATCTCGAAACACCCCTCGTCAACGCCGTGGAGCAACTCATCGACTTCGTGACGGGCGACGACCACGACTGAGGGCACCGCACGGCGCTCGCCGCTCTCCATCGCGACATGCCCCTGCTCTGAAGAGCGCCCACGACCTATAGTTGTCGAAGGAGCCGGGAGCAGCGGGGGATCATGCGCGACTCCAACGGGCGTCTCAGCCACGCCGACATCATCAATCGGAGAGCGCGGTATGCCCTCGTTGCGGTTCTGGTCGTGGTGGGCGTCGTGCTCGTGATGGCCTCCGGCGACGGCGCCACCGGGCCGGACACGGAGAGCGCGGCACCCTTCATCCCGACAACCGCTCTCGATGCGGACACACAGGTCTCGCGATCGGGGACGCCGCCGACGACGTCCGTCGGTCCGGATACCTCCTTCGACCAGTACTTCGGCCGGATCACGGGAACCACCCTGCCACTCGACCCGGTCGCACCGCTTCCGCTCGTTCCCGGGCCGCCGGACGGCGGCCAGCCTGAGGCGACAACGACCACGAACCCGCCTCCGGTGACGGCTACGACAAGTACGACGACGACAACAACGGCGCCCCCGACAACCACCTCCCCCCCGCCCCCGACCACGGTGCCGCCAACGACAACCACACCTCCGCCGACGACGACGTTGCCTCCCACCACGACCACCACGGCGCCTCCCGCACCGAGCTGGGATGTCGTGCTCGATGCCAACCTCTCGTGCGAGAACTCGAACAGCACGATTCGCTGGCTGGTCTACAACCCGTCCGATGCCTGGTCGGCCGGATGGACCATGATCATCGACAGCGACAGTCGCGGTGTCTTCACCGCCGGCACATCGGTGACCAGCGGGCCGGCGGCATCGAAGGAGACGGTGCCGAACGGCTCGCACACGATCACGGTCACGGTGCATTGGGAGCAAGAGGGTGTCGCCGGCGGATCCGATTCAGGATCGTTGACCGTCGTCGTCGACGGCGACTGCGGCGGTTGAGAGTCGCCCACGAGGCCTTCCGATCCCTGCCCTTCGGACCCTCGCCACTGACGCCGATGCCGGTGTCACGCCGGTCTCCGCCAACGCCTCGCGCTCACGACCTGTTGCCGTTCCTTACGCTTCCTGTAAAGCAGGTTTAACCCAAGGTTTCGTACGGTGTGGGGCGAGTGAGGGACCCAGGGGACTTTGGCGCTGGTCGCAGGTTCCGCGGCACGGAACGCGGCCGCCCGAAGATCGCGCTCGCCGCGGTCGCTCCTCCGAAAGTCGACGTAGCGGCCGAACCGGCGGGGGCCGACGTGCCGCTCACCGACCCCAAGGCCATGGCGGTGCCGGAGGACGCATCGAGCCTCGACACCGATACCACCATTCCCCCACTGCCGCCGTACGCGCCGCCGCGCCGAGTTCCCTTCGACCCGCTCCGTCCGGCGCAAGCCGTCGTCAACCACCTGGGGCACAAATACACCGAGAAGCCGGCGCTCGAGCCCTCCGACCGCCGGGCGATCATCGCCAGCCTGTTCTTCGAGGGCTCCCGCCGCGGGCCCTTCGTAAAGCGATTCGCCACCCTCACCGCGCTGTCGGTTTTCATCGCAGCTCTGGGACTCATGGCGGATTCCACCGCGGTGGTGATAGGCGCCATGCTGGTCGCTCCCCTCATGGCGCCAGTGCAGGCCATCGCCGCCGCCCTCGTGATGGGCTGGCCGAAGCGGGTGAGGGCCAATCTGCACCTGCTGATTCTCGGAGCGCTGGGAGCGCTCGGACTGTCCGCGATCATCGGTGTGTTCGCTCGCGGCGAGCTCGACCCGATCCCGACCGAAGTGCTCGCCCGCACGGCGCCCAACCTGCTCGATCTCGGTATCGCTGCCGCCGCAGGCGCCGCCGGTGCCTACGGATACGTACGGAAACAGGCGTCTGATGCGCTCGCCGGCGCCGCGGTCGCAGTGGCGCTGGTGCCACCGCTTGCGGTCAGCGGTCTGATGTTGCAGATGGGCGAGTTCCGACTTGCCGGCGGTGCCGGGCTGTTGTTCATGGTCAACGTCGCCGGCGCCCTGGCCTCCGGTGCGGCGACCTTCCTCGTAGCGGGATTCGTGCCGGGACAGCGGCTGCTCGCCGCCGGGAGCCGGATCCAGGACGGACTCCGCTGGACGGCCATCGCCACGATGATCGTTGCGTTGCCTCTCCAGTTCGGCCAGCAGAACCTGCTCCCGGTGCCGCTCGACCCGGTCGAGGTGGAGTCGGCGATCGAGAACTGGGCAGAAGACAACGAGGAAACGGTGGAGACCGTCGACGTCAGCGTCGATTATCACGACGGCGAGGCGACGGTGGATCTCGTCATCGCGACACCCGACGAATCTCCCCCACTCGAACAGTTGATCAGCGTCGTCGCCGAGGAGGCATCCGAGCCGGTCGCGGTGGACATCCAGGTGATCGCCACCGACCGCAGCATGGTGGAATCCGAGGTCGTGGAGGACATCACCGAGAATGAGCAGTCGTCGACGAGCGGCACCGACGACTGATCGTCGGCGATCAGCGGCCGTTGCCCAGGTACGGCTCCCACGACGGATCCGGGCGCACCCCTGCGCCAAACGCCACCCAACCTTGTCTGGCCGGCGGGCGCGGCTGGGAACGCAGCACGAGACCCGCCTGCGCCGGAGTGCGACCGCCCTTCTTGGTGTTGCAGCGACGGCAGGCGGCGACGACGTTGTCCCACGAGTGCCGCCCCC
Organism: Acidimicrobiia bacterium; assembly: GCA_965216945.1. GTDB lineage: Bacteria > Actinomycetota > Acidimicrobiia > Spongiisociales > UBA5794 > DATHZQ01. Next base: position 4,114,634 of record CBDCGU010000003.1, read on the forward strand.
CCTGCGACCGCGGGACCACATGGTCGACGTTCTCGGCGGGCCGGGCGCAGTACTGGCAAGAGAAATCGTCGCGAAGGAAGATCGATCGACGGTTCAGTGGAACCCGCCTGTCGATACGGACCTTGACATAGCGTCGGAGCTTGATGACGGAAGGCGATGCGATCTCGACATGCTCGGAATGCCAGACGTGGCCGTTGGACTCGACCACCTCGGCCCGCTCGCGCAGGACGAGCACGAGTGCCCGTCGCACCGGCACGACGGAGAGCGGCTCATAGGTGGCGTTGAGCACCAGCGCCCGCGGCATGGCCGGCAGCGTACCAGCCGGCCCCGGCTCGCCTCGCGCTCGTCAGGCGGTCCTGTGACGCTTCCGCCACGCCAGGTAGGCAACCACGTCGTCGACGTCGACGGGTCCCGCCGGATCCCCGTACGCCGTGGCCACACGCCATGACAGGTAGTCACGGTCGGGCACCGGAAGGAAGGGCGGGTGCCGCCACCAGCCGCGGCGGGACATCGCCGCCGCCGCTCGCAGAGACTCGCCCCACAGCGACGGACGCCTGATGATCTCGCCCATCAGGGCTCCCAGCGGAACTGATCCCATGCTGCCACCGTTCTACCACAGAGGGCGGGGACTCCGGCTGCACCCGACGACCGGCATATTGAGGTTCCGCCTTTGATAATCTCGACGTCTCTGCCGGAGGAAGGAGCCCGCCTGTGACGATAAGCGCCGAAGACCTCCAGGGTTTCCGGAAACGCTTCGACGCGATCACCGACAACATCGAACGGGTCATTCAAGGTAAACGCGACGTCATCGAGCTGATGGCGATCTGCCTCATCTCGGGAGGCCACGCCCTCGTCGAGGACGTGCCGGGCGTAGGTAAGACGCTGCTCGCCAAGTCGCTTGCCCGATCCATCGATTGCACCTTCTCACGCATCCAATTCACGCCCGACTTGCTGCCATCGGATGTGACCGGAGTGTCGGTGTGGGATCGCGACAAGTCCGAATTCGTCTTCAGGCAGGGGCCCGTGTTTGCGAACGTGGTCCTCGGCGACGAAATCAACCGAGCAAGCCCCAAGACCCAATCCGCCCTCCTCGAGGCGATGGAAGAGCGCCAGGTGACGGTCGATGGAATCACCCGCTCGCTGCGGGCGCCGTTCCTGGTCCTGGCCACCCAGAACCCCATCGAGCACGAAGGCACCTATCCCCTGCCGGAAGCCCAACTGGACCGCTTCATGATGCGACTCGCCGTCGGCTACCCGAGCAGGGAGAAAGAGCTGCAGATGCTCGATACCCACGGCGACCATTCCACGTACGAGGACTTGGAGCCCGTCGTCCATGCCGATGACGTCGTGAGCATGGTCGACACGGCCAGGCGGATCCACGTGGCGGACGTCATCAAGGGCTACCTCGTCGACATGGCCGACGCATCTCGCAACGACCCCGACCTCCTGTTGGGAGTGTCACCGCGGGCAACGCTGTACCTCTTGCGCGCCGCCAGAACGCACGCGGCTGCGGCCGGGCGCGACTATGTCGCACCGGACGACGTGAAAGCCATGCTCCTCCCGGTCCTGAACCACCGTCTCATACTGCGGCCCGAGGCCCAGATGCGTGGCGTCGACATGGCCGCCGTGATCGACGGTCTGAGCCAGAGCGTTCCGGTACCCGGCACCAAGCCGGTCAGCTGATGCCAACGCTGCGAGGGTGGGCGGCGCTGGGTGCCGCTGCGGCCCTCGTGCTGCTGTGGGTCGCCTTCGGCGAGCAGATGCTGCTGGCCGCCGGCGCATTCCTCGTGCTCGCTGTGGCGTTCGGGGTTTGGTACGTGCGACGCATAGCCCCGCGGGTGAGCGTGTCCCGACTGGTGAGCCCGGACCAGGTGCACGATGGTGACCGGGCGCTGGTCACGGTGACGGTGGTGTCGCACCGTCCCCTGTCGCACACCGAGGTCACCGACACGGTCGAGTCGCTGGGAGCCGCCGAGTTCGTGGCCGACCGCGTCGCCGCCAACGACCCGCTCATCGGGCGATACGAGGTGTTGTGCCGCCCGCGGGGCGTCTACCGGGTTGGGCCGACCGACATCAGGATCCGCGATCCGTTCGGGATGGCGGAGTCAGGTGGTGAGGCCGGCCGGGTCGACCGGCTCGTCGTCTACCCCGCTATCGAGACCCTCGACGGTCTGCCGATCGTGCGAGGGCAGGATCCCAACGTCGCCACGTCCCGCGCCCGATTCTCTCAAACGGGCGGCGAGGACTTCTTCACCCTGCGGGAATACCAGCGGGGCGACGATCTGCGCCGGGTGCATTGGCCGAGCTCGGCGAAGCGCGACGAGCTGATGATCCGCCAGTTGGAGATGCCGTGGCAGTCGCGCGCCCTCGTCGTGCTCGATCCCGATGCATCGCAATATGCCGGTCCCGAATCGTTCGAACACGCCGTTCGCGGCGCCGCCTCGGCCGTCCACCATCTCTTTGGGGCGGGCTTCAGCCCGACGATGTGGGCTGGGCGCGCCGAACCCACGACCGTCACGTCCGTCGACACGTACGGCCTCGTCATGGAGGAGCTGGCGGTCGTCCAGCCCGACTACGGCGTCGACCTGCGCCATGCGGTCACCCGCCTGCGCCGCCCGGGGATGTCCGGCGGGGCGCTGCTCCTCGTCACCGGTCAGATAGGCGACAGTCACCTTGCCTTGTACCGGACGCTCGGGCGGGATTACACGAGAACCATGGTGCTGGCGGCCGGCGGTGAGGTGGACGGCGCAGCGATGCAGCTGCGCCAAGCCGGAGTCGTCGTGGTGCAGGCACCGCGGGGCACTCGCTGGGCGAGCGCCTGGCAAGAAGCATTGGAGAGAACGTGGTCTACCGCTACACCGGGATAGCCGCAGTCGCCGTCCTGGCGTTTGCCTTCACGCTGTTGAACGGGCTGCTGCGGCCCACAGTCGAAGGCCCCCCATGGCAATTCGTCGTTCTCGCCGGCCTGGCCCTCGGGGCCGTCATCACGTGGACTGGCATGACATACCGCATGCGGAGCTGGATCGTCGCCGCCATCAACCTCCTGGCCCTGGCCATCGTCAGCTTCCGCATCGCCGCTCCGGAGACGCTCGTCTTCCTCTTCCCGACCGGGGATACGCTCGGTGCGTTCGACGCCCAGCTCACTCAGGCAATGCGACTGATCCGCACCGGGATCGAACCCGTGATCCCCGTCAGCGGCCTCGTGGTGATCGTCACCGCCGTCTTCTGGGCTGTGGGCGCCGTCACCGCCTACGGGCTTCTCAAAGGCAAGCCGGCATTGGCTGTGGTGCCCGGCCTCGTGCTGATCCTGCAGTTCGCCACCATGGACCGCTCGCCCACGAACGCCTTCCACATCCTCATCTTCATCGTGCTCCTCGCCGCCGCAATCCTCGCCGTCACCTGGGATGAGCGAGCCAACACCGCCGGACGGATGGCACATGCATCGGGTCAGCGCCCCAACCGCAACCTGCTGGGCAGAGCCACCGCGGCGGCGCTGGTGGTCACACTGGTGGGTACGGTCGTCGCAGTCGGGGCGTTCAGCGGTCAGGTCCCCTACGACGGCGTCGTGACATGGCGGGCGTCGACCGGGCTGACCGGGGATTTCTACGGCAGCGGCGTCTCCTACAACCCGTTCGTGAGCATCCAGCAGTCGCTGGTGACCAACAGCAACACGCCCTTGTTCTTCGCCAACATCGAAGGGGAAGTCGCCCCCGACCGCGTGTACTTCCGGCTGCTGACACTCGAAACGTACGAGGGCGGCAAGTTCTTCGCCGACCGGCCAGAGGTCGAGCCACTCGAGGCCGAGGTGTGGGAGGAGGAGGGCCAGGCATTCGCCGGCCCAACGGCATCGATCACCACGAGCATCGTGATCGATCGACTGGATACGGAGTGGTTGCCGGCGGCCTACAGCCCCGTTGCCGTCGCCACGCCGGACGACACGCTCTACAAGTCGATGCGGGTGCGGAAGGAAGACGGCTCGCTGATCCTCGACGGTGGCCGCAGCTACCAGGGGCTCGGATACTCGGTGGCTTCGGTGGTTCCGCTCGCCGATCTCGACGCACTCGCCAGCGACGAAGGCGGGCTGTCACCGCTGTTCCAGGCCGCCGCCGACAACGAGGAGAATGTCCCAACGGTCCGAGAGGTCGACCTCCGCACGGAGCCGCCCAACGTGGAGCGCTACCTCCAGCTTCCCGAGGACCTCGACGAGGGTATCGCTGCCCTGGCCAGAGAGAAAACGGCAGGGTTGGAGACACCGTTCGAGATCGGGCTGGCACTCGAATCGTGGTTCCGTTCCAGCGACTTCAAATACACGACCGACATCCCGGCCGGTCACGGCGCCAGCGACCTCGCGATGTGGCTGCTGGAGGAGAACTCCGACTCTCCCTTCCACCGCGCCGGCTACTGCGAGAACTTCGCAACGTCCATGGCGGTGATGGCCAGAACCCTGGGTGTCCCCTCCCGGGCCGTGTTGGGATTCACACCGGGGCAGCAAGTGAGCCCACCGGTGGACGACTCCGGCCAACCGGTGAACCAGGACGGCGGCGAGTGGGTCGTGGTGCGCGATCGCAATGCCCACGCCTGGGTGGAGCTGTGGATGCCCTCACAAGGCTGGGTGCGATTCGACCCCACGCCACGCCCCGACCAGGTCAATCCGACGACCGCGGGTGACGTCACCGAGGTGCTCGGCTTCGAGCTGCTGGAGTACTTCGACGACATCCCGGAGCCCGCTCTCAGCGCCCTCGGCGATGCCGACTCGCGGCTGATCGACCCCCGTCTGGGCGAAGAGGAAGACCTGGATCCGCTCAACATCCCCGAGCTCGTCGACCAGCCCGGCGGCGTTGGTGGATTGCTTCCCGCCTGGCTCGCCACTGCGCTGCTCGCCGTCGCCGCGGTCGTGGTCATGGCCGGGGCCATCCCGCTCGTGAAACTGTGGCGGCGCCGGCGGAGGATGGCCCGACTGCGCAACGGTGACATCACCGCTGCGTGGGAGGACATCGTCGCCCGCCTGGAGGACTACGGCGATGCCCCTGCACCGACCTTGACGCCGTCCGAGCTGGCTCACGACGTCGATCCGGCGATGGAGCCGCTCGCCACGGCCTACGCCCGTGCTGTCTACGGTCCGTCGGGCAGCATCGACGAGAGCCACGTCAGCTCGGCGACGACTTCGCTGCAGCAGACGGCTGTGCGGCTGGCGGGGCGCTACTCGCTCCCACAGCGCATCGTCGCCTGGTACCGACCGGCGTCGCTGATACCGCAACGTTGGCGGCGCTACACCCGCAGGGGCCGAGCCGCCGGCGGCGACCCGGATGGACTCGTCTGACGGTCGGCGAGGCGCGGCTAGGCGGAGTCGACCTCGGACAGCACGTCGTCTTCGACACGGCGAAGCAGGTCGAGGAAGCGGTCGCGATCGAGCTCGAATCTGGTGACGTCGTCTTCGACGCTGCGGGCGATCTCGTTGATGGCGACGAAGAATGCAAGCTGACCTTGGCGCAGCGCATCGAGCAGCTCCTCGTCGTCCGATGCGACGCGGAAGATCGATTGACCGTCGGTGACCAGCCGCACTTCGGCGAGATGTGCCTCCATGTCCGCCGTCCGTCGCAGGTAGTCCCAGGCTCGGCGAACCCGCTGCACCGACATTCCGTTGTCGAGCAAGCTCTTGACGACGCGCAGTGCCACCAGATCTCGAAACGAGTACAACCGGCGCCGCCCCGGCCGGCCGCCAGTCGATTGAATCGAGGGTTCGACGAGCTTCACTTTGTCCCAGTACCGAAGCTGATGAGGTGTGCAATCCGTCAGCCGTGAGGCCTGCTGCGCCGTGAAACCTTCCAACGATCCTCCCAAAGACCCGCTAGGCGACGATGAAGCGGTTGTTGTCACCGTCACCTCAGAAGCTCGTGTTTCCCCCACCACCCACCTGGCGGGAATGGCACTCTAGCGGTCGCGCTGCCACCTCTGCCGAACCTGGTCGAACCAGCTCGTGAACGAGCTCGACTCTCGCCCGTCTGACGGACGCCGGCGAGCGTTCATGGCGATCCAACCGGCACTCAGCACCATGATCAGGAAGCCCCCGAGCGCGACTGCGGTCCATCGTGTGAACGAGGCCAGCATGATCACGAGGCCGATCACGAGACCGACATAGGCGAGACGGTTCCAGCGGCGGCTGATGGATTCCAACGTCGTGTTGGCCACCGTCTCCGCCAGCTTCGGGTCCTCTTGATAGAACTGACGCTCGATCTCCTCGAGGATGCGCTGTTCTCTCTCGTTCAACGGCATTCCGTCGCGTCCTTCGCCCGGGTTCCGGCGAAGCTCAGTATACCGCCGGCAGTTGTTATCAACCCGTAGGATTTCGGCGGTCCGTCCCCTCCGGCGACGGCTCCTGCGGCGGCCGTACGAGGCGTCCCGGCAACACCGCATCGTCGCCGAACCGACCGCGGATCTCGTCGACGACCAAGGCAGCAGGGTGATCCTCGGCGGCGCCGAGGGAGAGTTGCTCCGGCTCGTCACGACGCTCTAGACCGGAAACTCCCACACCGAGCAGGCGCACTCCGCGACCGCCGCGGTCGACCTTGGCCAGCAGCTCGTCGACAACCGCCAGCAGGTCGGACTCGTGTGCGAATGGGCGATCGTGGGTCACCGAGCGAGTGATCATGCCAAAATCCGCAAACCGCACCTTGATGGCGGCTGTGCGGCCCCGATATCCGCTCCGCCGCAGCCGGCCATCGAGGCGGTGACAGAGCACACCGAGGGCGTCACGTATCCCGCGATCCGAGCTGAGGTCCCGCTCATAGGTCTCCTCGACAGAGATCGATTTGGCACCGCTTGTCGGAACCACCGACCTGTCGTCGATACCTCTGGCGAGGGCGGCCAGATGCGAGCCGAGTGCAGGTCCCAGACGTCGCTGCAGCAGCGACTCCTCGATCTGAGCCACGTCGCCGATCGTCACCACGCCGAGTGCCTCGAGCGCGGCGTGCGTCGCTTGGCCGACGCCCCACAAGCGGCGCACGGGCAGCGGATGGAGAAACTCGAGCTCTCGTCCTGCACGCACCGCAGCAATGCCATCAGGCTTGGCCTCCTGCGACGCCAGCTTGGCGAGGGACTTGGTCGGGGCAACGCCGACCGACGCCGGCAGACCGGGATTGGCCCGCAGTGCTGCCCTGATGGCCTGGGCGACGGCAACCGGTGTCTCGTAGTGGAGCCGCAGCCCGGAGACGTCGAGGAACGCCTCGTCCACGGAGAGACCCTCGACATATGGACTGAATGTGGCGAGCACGGCGAAGACCTCCGTGGAGATCTCCGAGTAGCGTCGGTGATCCGGGGGAACTCTGACCATCGCAGGGCAACGTCGCACCGCTTCGACCATCGACATCGCCGAACGCACGCCCGCCTGTCTGGCCTCGTAGCTGGCGGAGGCGACGACGCTGCTCCGGCCCAACCCTCCGACCACCACCGGCTTTCCCCTCAGCGAGGGATCACGCAGCCGTTCGACCTCGACGAAGAACGCATCCATGTCGACGTGCAAGATGGGCTCGGCGAACCGTTCCATGACGGGCCGACGGTACCGCAGCGGCGCATAGACTCCCGCCGGTGCCCGACCGCCTCCATCTGATCCGCCATGCCGAGGTCCACAACCCGGAGCACCTCGTCTACGCCGGTTTGCCGGGATTCGGCTTGTCCCCCCGTGGGCGGCGACAAGCTGGGGCTGCCGCGGTCTGGCTGGCGGATGCGCCGGTGGTGCGAGTCGTCTCCTCCCCATTGCAACGGGCGATGGAGACGGCGGCGCCGCTGGCCGCAGAGCTCGGACTCGACGTAGAGTGCCGGGACGAGCTGGCCGAGTGGGCACTCAGCTCCCGATGGGCGGGACACGCGTGGCGGGATCTGCCGTCGGCGTTCCCGGGTGAGCTGGAGGCGTATCTCGAGGACCCAAGCCACCTCCCGTTCTCGCCGGAATCGCTTGCCGAGGTGGGGGCTCGCGTCGGCGCAACCGCCCGGGAGATCTGGAACAGCCGGCCCCGCCCGGGACACGTCGCGATCGTCAGCCATCAGGACCCGATCGAGTCGGCACGCCGTCAGCTCACCGGCCGCGATCTGCAGCAGTTCCACGACGACAAGCCGGCGCACGCCAGCGTGATCAGCCTGGTGCCCAGCAAAGATGGTTTTCGCGAGATCATGGTATTCACTCCAGCCCAGGCATGAAGCAATGCTGGACGGTTGACGAGCAATTAGTGGCTTCCGCGACCTAGACTCGCATCGCACTCGTTCCAGAGGAGAAACGTGCGTCTACGTCTCGTCATCGGGCTCTTGGCGATCGCACTCGTCGCCGTGGCCTGCAGCAGCGGCCCCACCGAGGAGGTGCTCGCCGCAGCCCGCGTCCCACAGACCACCACGACGACCGAGGCTCCGCCCGAGGGGGTCATCGTCGTTCGCATCAACAACGGCGCCTTCCGCCCGTCGAACCTGGACGTGGACCTCACGCAGGCGTGGATCGTCGAGTGGCGTCACGAAGACACGGCGGATCGCGAGTATGTGATCTCGGCGCGCAACGGCGAGTTCGAGAGCCCACCGTTGAACACGGGCGATGTGTTCCAGGTCGATTTCTCCGGAATGGAACCGGACATCTACCGCTACTTTGCGTTCTTGGGCAACACGCGCGTCCCGGGAACCGTCGACACCCGCCCGGATCAGTAGCTGCGGCTCGGCCGCTTTCGGCGCGGTCGATAATGGGCGCCATGCCGACCAGCCCTCAGATCTCGGCCGCCCTCGTCGCGGTTTCCTCGACGTCGCTCGCCGTCCATCTGGCCATCGCACCGGCACCGTTCGCACCGTCATCTGCGGCGGTTGTGGCCATCGGCGCCGTCGTCTTTGCAACGTTGGTCGTGGTTGGGTTGGTGCTGGTGCGAGGACGGTGGGCGCGTCTCCTCGGCGTCGCCGTGGAGATCGCCGTGCTCGGTATCGCCGCAACGGGGAGAGATTTCGATGGGTGGGCACTCGCCGCGGTCGTGACGGCGTTGGGCGGGTTGGGGCTTCTGGCCGGGCGCTGGCTCGACGGGTGGATCAGAGGCCGCCCGTCTGCAACGGGACCGGACCCGAAGGCGGTCGGTCTGCTGCTGGGCTTGCTCGGACTCGTCCCGGTGGCGGGGGTCGCCTCTCCCGGCGGTCTGGAGACTTCTCACGGTGCGCTCGGTGCGGCAGGCGTGCTGCTCGCATGGGGTCTCGGCAAGGCGCAGGTGTGGGCGCTGTGGGCGACGAGACTCGTGCTCCCCGTCGTCGTCCTCCTTGCGGCACTCGTGTCACCACTCCTCGGAGGGCTCCTACTCCTCGCGTGGGGGGCCGCGCTGACATGGCTCGCGTGGAGCCGGGAGGTCGGGCTGGCGGTACAGCCACTCTTGGAGGATCTTCCGGGGCCGCGTCCCACACCGGGGAGCCGGAAGGTGGCGGAATGAACCGGCAGGTCGTCGTACCAGCGATAACGATCGGCGCGCTCGGAGCGGCGGCCGGTGCCATTGCAGGCGTGCCGTGGGCCATAGCCGGCTTTGCCGTGGGCTGTGCGGCAGGATTTGCGGCCGGCCGCAGCGGCATGCGGCCGTTCGTTGCGATCGCCATCGCCGCCGGGACCCTCGGCGGGGCCGTCGTGGGTCGCGGTGTCGTACGCGCGCTGTGTTTGCCCGGCTCCTGTGTCGAGTTGGAGATCCTCGGCACCGTCATCACCGGAATCGGGGCCTTCGTGGGCGTGGCCTTGGTGGTTGCGCTGGTGACCCGATCCTTCGACGAGTATCACGATGCGATCTCAGCCAACCGTGCCCCTCCGGAACCTGGATGTGAAGCAGACGAGCAGGTGCTGTGAGCGAGCCCGGACCCTCGTTGGTCGTCACCCTCGCCACCCTCGGTCTCGCCGTCGGCGGGCCGGTGGCCTTGCTCAGCGGCTTGATCACGTTCGTGACGATCCCGAGCGGCATCGCACCGGCCCTGCTCATCATCTTCCTGTTCGCGACGGCACTGACCACCTTGAGCGCGCTCGTCTTCCTCGCCCAGAGAGCCAAGAACGACGGCTGAGCCGAGATACGGCGAAGCCCGCAAGGTCGACCCACGAGATGGCCCGAAGTCCGCTTCGGGCGAATTCGACTTGTCCCTCAGGCTCGGCCGAAGATCAGTGCGACGTTGTGGCCGCCGAAGCCGAACGAGTTCGTCATCGCTCGATCGACCGCCAGCTTGCGAGCCTCGTTGGGCACGTAGTCAAGATCACATTCGGGATCGGGCGTCGTGTAGTTGATCGTCGGCGGGACGACGCCGTCTTGGATCGCCAGGATGCAGACCAGCGACTCCAGCGCCCCGGCCCCGCCGAGGAGGTGGCCCGTCATCGACTTGGTCGACGAGATCGGAACGTGGTAGGCCTGCTCCCCAAAGACCGTCTTGATGGCAAGCGTCTCGGTCACGTCGTTTGCCGGCGTCGAGGTTCCGTGGGCATTGATGTAATCGATGTCCGCAGCCGCCAGACGGGCGTTGTCGAGGGAGCGTTGCATGGCGTGGGCTGCTCCCGCCCCGCCCGGTCGGGGCAACGTGATGTGGTATCCATCCGCCGACATGCCATAGCCGAGCACCTCTCCGTAGACGGTGGCGTCTCGTGCCGTGGCGTGCTCGAGCTCTTCGAGGATGAGGGTGGTGGCCCCCTCCCCCATCACGAAGCCGTCGCGGTCGGCGTCGAAGGGCCTGCTCGCCCCCTCGGGGTCTTCGTTGCGCTTGCTGATCGCCTTGGCGGACGCAAAGCCGGCGAGAGCGAACTCCGTGATCCCGGCCTCGGTTCCACCGGCGACCATGACATCGGCGTCGCCACGACGGATGATCTCTGCCGCATCCCCGATGGCATTCGCAGATGCCGCACACGCCGTGACGGTGCAGTTGTTCGGACCGTACAGATGGAAGTCGATGGAGACGATTCCGGCCGCCATGTTGGAGATGATCTTCGTGATCGCCAGCGGCGACACCCGACTGGGCCCGCGATCCCGCAGTACGTCCATCTCCTCCTGTGTGGTGATCAGCCCGCCGATGCCACATCCCAGCACGACACCAGCTCGCTGCGCCTCCGGCGAGTCCTCCTCGTAGGACAGCCCGGCGTCGCGCAGGGCCTGGTCCGTCGACGCCCAGAAGAGCTGGGCGCTCCGGTCCATGCGCCGCCATGCCTTCCGCGGCATGTAGCCGTCCGGGTCGAAGTCTGTGACCTCGCCGGCGATCTTCGTCGTGAAGTCGGCGGTGTCGAACGCCGTGATGAGGCCAACACCAGACACACCCTCCAGGGCGTTCTTCCAGAACTGGTCAACGCCCAAACCGAGCGGGTTGACGGTCCCCAGCCCGGTCACGACGACGCGTCGTTGAGACACAACGTCTCCTTTCGCGGTGGGTGCGGATCAGCCGTTGACTTTGGCGGCTACGACGTCGACCGCTTCACCGACCGTGGTGATCTTCTCTGCCTCGTCGTCGGGGATCTTCACATCGAAGTTATCTTCGAGGGCCATGAGCAGCTCGACGACACCAAGCGAGTCGACCTCGAGGTCTTCCTCGAACTTGGCTTCCATCGTGATGTTGTCGCGCTCGAGACCGAGCTCGTCGACGAGCAGATCTACCAGCTTCGACTGGATCTGAGATCGATCCATTGGCGGCGCCTCCTTGGCGTGATGGGGGGACTCACAGCGACATTCCACCGTCCACAACGATGGTTTGCCCTGTTATGTACGACGCTTCGTCGGAGGCAAGATAGCCGACCGCCGATGCGATCTCCTCCGGGTGCCCGAGGCGTCCCAGAGCGATTCTCTCCTTGATCGTGACCGCGACGTCGTCGCCCAACTCTGCGGTCAGATCGGTCGTGATGAAGCCGGGAGCGACGACGTTCACCGTGATGTTGCGGGAGCCGACCTCCTTGGCGAGTGACTTGGCGAAACCGATGACGCCGGCCTTGCTGGCGGCGTAGTTGGTCTGCCCGGCGTTGCCGTAGATGCCCGAAACGGAGCCGATGGAGACGATCCGACCCCACCGGGAGCGGACCATGCCGCGCAATGCCGTCTTCGTGCACAAGAAGTTGGAGGTGAGGTTCGTTGCGACGACCTCCGCCCACGCCTCCGGTTTCATGCGGAGCAACAGGTCGTCGCGAGTGATGCCTGCGTTGTTGACCAGGATCTCGACTTGCCCGAGCCGCTCGGTCACGGCGGCGAACAGGGCGGCGACGTCATCGACCTTGCTGACATCGCCGGCGATGGCGACGGCGTCCCCGCCCGCCTTCGTGATCTCCTCGACCACCTCTTCGGCCGCGGCGGCGTTGTGGGCGTAATTCACGGCAACGGCATTGCCATCTGCCGCCAGTCGTAGCGCTATGGAACGGCCGATCCCGCGCGAAGCTCCGGTGACGAGGGCGACTCGGCTCATGCAGTGCCTCGCCGCACGCGGCGCTCCTGCTGGCGTTCTCGGAGCAGTTCGACACCGCTCTTGTCGGTGGGGGGAAGCGTGGCGTCGCTCGTTGCGATCGGGGTGACGCGGTCACCGAAGCGAACACAAGCGGCACCCCAGGTGAGCCCACCACCGAACGCGACGAACACGACGACGTCGCCTGGCTCGACCCGGCCCATTTCCAGCGCCTCGGTCAGGGCGATCGGAATACTGGCGGCGGAGGTGTTGCCGTAGCTGGCGATGTTGACGAAGACTCGCTCGGCGGGGATGTCCATGCGACGTGCGGTGGCGTCGATGATGCGCGTGTTGGCTTGATGCGGCACCAGCAGATCCACATCGGAGAGCTCGAGACCTGCGTCGGCCACGGCCTTGGCGGCCGCTTCGCCCATCTGCACGACGGCGTTGCGGAAGATCTCCCGGCCATCCATGAAGAGCGAGAACTCCTCGGAGAGATCAGTGATGGCCTCGGTGGCGAATCCCGATACGGTCAGCTTGTCGGCGAGGCTGCCGTCGGTGCCGAGGTTCAGGGAGAGCACGCCTTCGTCGCCGGCTGCGGGCTCGAGCACAACCGCTCCGGCGCCGTCGCCGAAGAGCACTGCCGTCGACCGATCCTCGATGTCGATCAACGTCGACAGTTTCTCGGCGCCGATCAGGAGCACCCGATTGGCCGCTCCCGTGGCGATCATGCCGTTGGCGAGACTCAGCCCGTACACGAAGCCACTGCAGGCGGCGTTGATGTCGAGGCATGCGGCGTTCGTGACTCCCAGCATCGGCTGCACGTAGCTCGCCGCCGAGGGAATGAGCCGGTCGGGCGAACAGGTCGCCAGGATCAACAGATCGATGTCCTCGGGCTCCACGCCGGCCGCGGCGATCGCATGCCGCCCGGCGACGGCCGCCATGTCGGACGTCTCCGTGTGAGTGATACGGCGCTCCTTGATGCCGGTGCGAGTCGTGATCCACTCATCGCTCGTGTCCATGACCCCTTCGAGGTCGTGGTTGGTGAGTACGGCAGGGGGGACACAACTCCCCCAACCAGTGATGGTGGCGCGACGCATGGCTCTCCCTTGCAGCATCGGTTTGGTCATTGTACGGCTTCGGCGACCTCGGCAGCGGCATCCAGCGTCGACACGACGTGAACCGTTGCGCCTTCGACGCTCCGCTTTGCGAGATTTGCGGTCACGTCGCCCGGCCCGATGTGCACGAACGTGTCGATACCGCCGGCCGCCATCGCACGCAGCGAGTCGGCAAACCGCACCGGGCTGACGAGTTGCCGCCGCAGCGAGTCGACCACGTCGGCGGCCGGGGCGGCGTCAGCGTTCCCCCACACCGGAAACTGCGGCGTGGCGGGGTCGCTGCCGGCGAGCGCTCTGGCCAGCTCGTCTGCAGCCGGCTCCATCAGCGGCGTGTGGAACGCCCCTGCCACCTTCAGCGGAATCGCTCTCCGTATGCCGAACTCGCGCACGTTGTCCATCGCCCACTCGATGTCGCCGCTGGCACCGGCCACGACGACCTGCCCCGGGGCGTTGAGGTTGGCGACCCAGAGGCGGCCCCCGGCCTGACGGCAGGCGCCGGCCAGGGCTTCGGCGGACTCGACGTCCCCGCCCAACAGCGCCGCCATGCCGGAGTCGGCGACGGCGGCCGCCTTCGCCATGGCCTCGCCACGGGCGGCGACGAGGCGCAAAGCCTCCTCATATCCGTAGACCCCCGCAGCCGCCAGAGCCGTGTATTCGCCGAGGGAGTGGCCTGCCGCACCGGCGGGCATGGGGGCGGTGTGTGCGAACGCATCCCACAGGGCATACGACAGTGCGAACAAGGCCGGTTGGGCGCGGTCTGTTCTCGTCAGCTCGTCCTCGGGACCCTGGGCGCAGACCTCCCGCAGCGACCATCCCAGGATCGCATCGGCGGGTTCACCGAGGAGGTCGGGGCGCGCCGCAAATACGTCCGCCCCCATTCCAACGGTCTGGCTCCCCTGGCCGGGGAAGAGCACGGCATACGGCATATGGGGATGAGACTCCCTGAGCGGATCGGGGGTTACGGAAACTTGGCTGGTGGAGCGAGGCGCCTCGGCGTTGCCGGGCGGCACCGACGGTGCGATCGGTGCTACAACCGGTCGAGGGCCCGGCGGATTCCCCGCACTGCTTGCTGGGTGCGATGCTCGTTCTCGACCAGCGCAAACCGCACATGGCCATCGCCCGACGAGCCAAACCCGATGCCGGGGCTCACCGCGACCTTCGCTTCCCTGAGCAGGTGCACCGTGAAGTCGAGCGAGCCCATGTCGTCGTACGGACCGGGGATCTCGGCCCAAACGAACATCGTTCCCTCCGGCTTCGGCACCTTCCACCCGGTCCGCTCCAATCCGTCGACGAGCGTGTCACGCCGCGCCTTGTAGACAGCGTTCACCTCGTCGATGTAGCCATCACCCTCGTTGAGGGCGATGATCGATGCGATCTGGATCGGCTGGAAGGTCCCGTAGTCCAGGTACGACTTCAGCTGCGCCAGCGCTCCCACCATGTCGGGGTTACCCACGACGAAACCGACCCGCCAGCCGGCCATCGAATGGCTCTTCGAGAGCGTGTAGAGCTCGACGCCGACGTCCTTGGCCCCGGGCACTTGCAGCAGCGACGGCGGCTCATACCCGTCGAAGGCGATGTCCGCATACGCGAAGTCGTGAACGAGCATCACCTCGTGGTCTTGGGCGAACCCCACCAGCTTCTCGAAGAACGAGTAGTCGACGCACTTCGTCGTGGGATTGTGCGGGAATGAAGTGACGATCACTCGGGGGCGCGGCCAAGAGTCGTGAAACGCCTCCTCGAGATGATCGAAGAAGTCGGCCTCCAGGTGAATCGGCACACGCCGCACCTCCGCACCGGCGAGTGCCGCGGCGTAGATGTGGATCGGATAGGAGGGCTCGGGTACGAGCGCGACGTCCCCGGGCTGCACCAGGGTCCACATGAGATGGGAGAGCCCCTCCTTGGCGCCGATGGTGTTGATCACCTCGGTTTCTGGATCGAGTTCCACCCCGAACCGGCGCTGGTACCGGTCGGCAACCGCCTTCCTGAGATTCGGCAACCCGCGAGATGCGGAGTACCGGTGGTTCCGTCCCGAGCGGGCCGCCTCGACGAGCTTCTCCACCACGAAGGGCGCACTGGGGATGTCGGGGTTGCCAAACCCGAGGTCGACGATGTCCTCCCCGGCGCGGCGGGCCTCCAGCTTGAGTTGATTCACCCGAGCGAAGACGTAGGGGGGGAGGTTCGTGATACGCCGGAAGTCCATGGGGAAGACGTTAGTGAGGTGAGTCACCGGCTCGGTTGATCGCTCACGCCCACCTGGCCGGATGGCGAATCTCGACGCCGGCGAGTACGGCGACGGTGCGCACGACGAGCACCGGAGCGCTCGGTCCGAGCCCGTCGCGGCGCGTTGTGTCGTCCCATCCACCGACCACGGGAATGCCACCGAGCTGAACCTCCCAGCCGGTCGGCACGAGGATCTCGCAGCCGCCGAGGACGGCTGTGACGGAGAGCTTCGCATCGTCGGCCAAGGTGGCCTCGCTCAAGTCGAGGACCATGTTTCCCAACAGCACCGTCACATCGCCGCCCCGCAAGGCCTCCGACCGGGACTTGAGGGTGCGGCTGCCCAGCGCCACAAACCCGCTCACCGAGTCGCCGGCCGCCTCGCGAGTTCCCTCCAGTCGAGGCAGCATGATCCCGATCCCGGCGAGGATGACCAGTGTCGGGAGGAGATAGGCCCAGATCGAGCCCTCGACGAGACCGGTCGTGAACCCGAGCAGGAACAAGCCGATCACGATCAGAACTGCCGAGCCCAGTTTGGCGCTGTGATCGATCCCGTATTGAGCGGCGCCGAGAGCAACGAGCACCGCAGGCCACCACGTGGCCACGATGTTCCCGGCGTCCACGTCGCCGTTGGCTGCGATCAGGTACAGGACGCCGACGGCAACCAGGGCGATGCCGATGACGAAACGCCCTGCGCTCATGTTATGCCCTCGATCAGCCACGACGTCATCCAGGTCATCCGGATCACCCGGCCCCGAGCAATCTGCGCAACGGACGCGGCACCATCTCGCTACCCCACTCGGCCAGTGCGCGCACCAGATCGAGAGCGTCCTCGCTGCCTTCCCAGTAGCCCCGCTGAACGAAGTCGGGTGCTCCATTCATCAAGTGGTTGACTGCGAAGCCGACGAACACGAGGTCGTCGACCGAGCCGACCAACGGCACGAAATCCGGGACGAGATCGATCGGCGAGGCCAAATAGGCAATCGCGAACATCACCACCATCTTGCGGCTCCGCGGCACCAGCGGATCGCGCATCAGCCGGACCAGCAAGATGACCAGATGCGGGAGGAGCAGGACACCCTCGGCGAGCAGCTGCGCCACGTTGCGGGGTGGGCCGGGGACACGATGGTCGATGCCGTGGCCCTCGACAGACCGAAGGGAGTCATCCATCAGGCGAGCGCACCATCTTCGAGCACCATCCGGCCGGCGGCGAGGTCGGCCGCCATCATCGCCGCACCGGCAGCCCCCGCCGCGGGCCCCAACTCGGCAACCACGATCGGAGGGAGCCGTCGATGGGTCCGCCCGTGCAAGGCATCGGCGGCGATGCGGCGGGCCGGACCGAGCAGCGCCTCACCCACCGAGCCGAGCCCACCGCCGACGACGACGATGTCGGGATCGAGAATGGCGATCAGGTTGCAGAGCCCCCTGCCGAGGTCGGCCCCAACCTGGGCGACGAGGCCCCGTGCCGTCTCGTCACCTTCGTCGGCGGCCCGGGTGACATCCTCCCCGCTGAACGGCCGGTCACCGAGGCGGTGGGCCAGCGTCCCGTCGGGATTCTGGAACACGAACTCCCGGGCGAGGCGAATCAGAGCCGGCCCCGAGGCCACGGTCTCCCAGCACCCACGCTTGCCGCAGGCACATCGGTGGCCGTTGCGCTCGAACATGGTGTGGCCCCACTCCCCCGCATAGGATTTCCCCCGGTGCAGCGCGCCATCGATGATGATGGCCCCACCGATGCCCGTTCCGAGGGTCACGAGCAGCATGTCGCCGTAGCCGCGCCCGGCGCCGGCTCGGTGCTCGGCCCACGCCGCGGCATTGGCGTCGTTGTCGACCAGGGCAGGGATGCCAAACTGCTCCTCGAGTGCCCTCCGCAACGGAACCGAGGTTCCGGCGACGTGGGGTCCCCAGACGAACACGCCCTCCGGCCAGCGCACCAGACCGGCGACACCGACTCCGACGGCCGTGACCGCCGGAGTCATGACACCCTCCACTGCGTCGATGACGGCCGCCGCCAACTGATCGGCCACTCCGGGATTCGAGCTGCGCCGCTCCTCGACGATCTCGCCGTCCTCGAGACGGATGGCGAGCAGCTTCGTGCCGCCCAGATCGATGCCAACCGTTGCGCTGATGATGACTCCTCTCGGCTGCCGGGAGGGTATCAGTCGAGGCCGAAGGTCACGCGCAGCTCACCGTCGACGAGCTGGGCGCGTCGCACCTCACGTCGCTTGAGCGAGTCGGGCAGCACCAGCGACCTCCGATACGGGCCGACCGTGACGAAGAGCTCGTCGGCGTGGCGCAGCACATCCACATCGGTGGTTTCGGCAAACGGGACTGCCATCACCAGCACGACATTGTCAGCGTCGTCTTCGACGCGGAACGGCGAGCCGGTGCTGAAATGCTCTGTCGGATCGTCGTCGCGGTAGAGCTCCTCGCCAACCAGACGCAGTTTCTCCAACCCAACCATCTCCTCGTCGAACAATCGGAGCCTGCGGATCGCCACGTCGGCGAACCCGTCGTCGACAGACTCGAGGTGCGCCTGCTGGATCTCGTGCCAGCGCTTGAAGTATGGGTCGGTGACCGTGTCCGGAAGCACCCGGTTGACGACGGCGACGTCGACGGCGTAGCCGAACAGGCCGAGATAGGTGTAGGTGCGCCGGGCTTCGCTGATCACCATCTTCTCCGGGTTCATCACCAGCCGCGCCGACGTGATCTCGGGGTCGCCCAGGATGTCACGAATGCCGTCGAGCCGGTCATAGAACTCGGCCATGGCTTCGAACACCTTGTCATCACCGATGAGGGGCATCTGGGTCACTCGGTTGATGACGGGGCGAACGACCTTGGCCACCCGCCTGCCCACCGGGAAGATCTTCTCCATGTACCAGGACAGCACTTCCGGTAACGAGAGAAGACGCAGCGTCTCCGCCGTCGGAGCGCAGTCGACGATGATCGTGTCGTGCGCCCCCGACCGCACCTGATCCCGCACCGTCGCGAGCGAGAAGATCTCGTCCATCCCGGGAAACACCGTCAGCTCCTCCGCCTCGACGCCTTTGAGGCCGGACCAGTCGAACAGCTCGGTGAGGTGGGCACGCACCGCCCCCCATGACTCCTCCAGCCGCTGTTGGGAGTCGATCTGCTGGGCGGCGAGGTGTGACGTGACCTCCGTGGGTTGGTCGCCGAGTTGCAGCCCGAAGGCGTCGGCCAGCGAGTGGGCCGGATCGGTCGACATGACGAGGGTGCGATGCCCCAGGTCGGCGGATCGCAATGCCGTGGCGGCCGCAACCGTCGTCTTCCCCACGCCACCCTTGCCGGTGACGAGGATGACCCTCATGCGCTGCTCTCGGCCCGCTTCTTGAGACCACGCAGCGCACTGGACACGATCTGCTTCTCAGCCTGACGGCGGAGGAACCCCGGCACGGTGAACGCCGGTTCCACCTTGAGCGCGTAGAGCACCTCGGTGCCTCCGTCCGTCAGCTCGTTGAACTCGTAGCTGCCGTCCATGGCATTGATGTCGTCGCCCTTCTCGGCGGTCCACGAGAACCCGTTGTCCATTTCGTAGTGGTAGCGGAGTACGTAGGAGATCTCCTTGACCATGGCGTCGGCCACGAAGGACACACGGGTCGGCCGGCCGTACTCGTCCTCCTCGAGAATCTCGACCTCTTTCACCCCGGTCGCCCACTCCGGGTATGCGTCGAGATCCAGCGCAACTTCATACACCAGCTGCGGAGCCGCCGAGACCTCGATGCTCTGAACTGTGCCTTCCATCGTCATGCCGCTGCTCCTGGGGACGAATAGGGGTGCGGGCGTCGCCGGCCAAGGGTAGTGGTGCCCCGCACCGAGTCAGACATCGGGATCGTGCCGGTAGGCGACACCCGTTGCTCGGAAGTAGCCGACGTTGCGGCATACCGTTCGGCCGATCCGCCACGACACAGCCTGAGGTTGGTGGATGTCACCGAAGTAGTGGAACGCCGGCTGGTGGGCCTCGACGTAGTCGAGCACGCTGCGGAAGCTCTTCTGCCTCCCCCCGACGACATCCGTTGCCAGTGCGGCGATGGCGGGCGGGACGTGGGTACAGAGGATGTCGACCGGGCCCAGGTGCTCCAGCTTGGCGGCCATCTCCTCCTCCGAGACCTCGCCGGGTGTTCCCAGCGCTCGCATCCCCCCTCCGGCAAATCCGATGCGATACCCGTCGATCTCGATGATCTCGTTGTCCACGAAGCGGTTTGGCGCCCGTAGCATCTCCTGCATCAGGTCGGGCCGGTCCACGTTGCCGAAGGTCACGTACGCCTCGACGCCGGACAACGCATCGACGATGTCCACATACGCAGAGCGCACCGCGACGTCGAACCCGGCGCGCATCTCGGCTTCTCTTCCTGCGGTGTACTGGCCCCACAACGCCGAGGCGGCGGCATACTCGCCGGCGGTGCGGAGGCGAACGAGGTCGTCCGCGAAGCCCTGACCGACGACGTCGGCGAGGATGCCACTGTTGTCGCGGTAGTCGATGAAGTTGATCAGGTCGCCGAGCACCAGTAGTGGCTCGCCCCCGGCCGCCACGCGGGCGAGGGCGTCTGCGGCGCCGTGGACATCCGACACCAGCAGCATCAGGCTGCGTCGTCCAGGAGCAGCCGCGAGCCGAGAGTGAGGAACGCGGCGCCGGCCAATGCGGCGCCGACTGCCACCGCGGGATGCCAACCGGCAAAGGACGACGACATACCCCCGAGGCCGAATCCGAGCACCGCGGTGACCGTGGTCCTTCCCGCTGCACCGAACCTCTGTGTCGGGCCTGGTCGATGGGCATTTGCGGCACCGGCCATCGCATCCCAGACCACCCATCCGACGAGGCCGAGACCCCCGATGAGCACGGCGATTCCGTAGACGACGACCACGGACGTCAGCGTAGAGCCTGCTCGATTTCGGCGAGAACACCCGGATCCCGTTCCCGCCTCGAGGCGTGGCGCAGCACGACTGGCGCCTCGTCCCGGCCGATGGCGCCGAGACTCCACGCCGCATGGAGCCGGAGCACCGGATCGGCATGGCCCAGATAGCCGGCCAACACCGGCACTGCGCCTGCCGGACCCGTGTTGCCGAGCACCACGAGTGCGTTGCGCCGCAGCACGGCCGGGCGCCGGTTCGGGAGGTAGAAATGCCCGTACGCCTCCAGCAGCTCCGCATCGGGGCTGGCGAGCAGATCGAAGAGATCGACCCGGCCTCGGGGTGCGGATGCGGATGCCAGCAGCCGACCTCCGGGCGGGCAGGCATCGAGACAGTCGTCGCAGCCGTACAGTCGATCCCCCATGGCCGCTCGGTATTCGCGTGGGACCACGCCCGGTGCCTGAGCCCAGCGCGCCAGGCATCTGCGGGCATCGAGCACTCCCGGCGCAACGAGCGCACCCGTCGGGCACGCCGGCATGCACGCGGAGCACGATCCGCAGTCGCGCATCATCGGTGCAGTCACCGGAAGCACGGCGTCGGTGACCACGGTGCCGAGCAGCAGCCAGGGCCCGTGACCTGGCGCCAGCACCATGGAGTTCTTGCCCCACCAGCCCACCCCGGCGCGGACGGCGGCCGCCCGGTCCACGAGGCGGTTGTCGTCGGCGAGGCAGGCCGTGGCGAATCCGCCGGCTTCGAGCTCGGCGGCCAGGCTTTCGAGACAGCCTCGGAGGCCGCGGTAGTGGTCGTCGGTGGCGAACCGGGCGATCCGACCGGTGGGCGCCGGCCCGGCGTCGCCCGGAGAGCCGGCCTGGGGCAGATACGACCACGCCACGACCACGAGGCGCTCCGCCCATGGGTAACTGGAACGAACGTCCGTCGCCCGATCGATGTCGCCGTAGGTGAAGGTGAGGTCGGCATGCTCACCCGCCGCCACGCGCTCCCTCATCGTGGCCCGCACCTCGGCGAAGATCCCGGCGTCACAGATCCCGAGCCCGGCGGCGCCGGCGCCGGATGCGATCGCCTGCAGACGGTCAGCCAGTTCCACTACGAGGAGCCTACGCCTGCTCCCGCAGCCACCGATGCACAGTCGGGTCCCGGCGGCCTCCCCCAGCGGCGGTTGGGCCGGCTATGACCCTGCCGCCCCGGGCCGCTCGTCCCGGCGTACCAACCTGAGCGGTGAGACGATCCCGGCATCCGCCAGGTTCCGCAGGGCGAACGACTCGACGTCGGCAAGCTCGACGACCTCGTCTTCGACCCCGAGCATGGCGGTGACGATGCAGTCGCCGCACGCATCGGTGTGCTGCATCACACACGTGTCACAATCGATCAGCATCGTCGTCTTCCTCGTGCTTCGGAACCTGTGGACAACCTAGATACGGGGTGTGACACGTTCTGGATGGAGCCGGCACAGCCGCCACTACGCTCGCCGATTGCAACGACGACAGGAGTCTGGGCGATGCGGCTTGGCATCAACATCGGGTATTGGGGCTCGAACGCGGGACTGGACATGGATCTGGTGCTCGAGGCCGAGCGACTCGGCTACGACTCCGTGTGGGCAGCCGAGGCATGGGGCTCGGATGCCGTGACGGTGCTCAGCTGGATCGGGGCACGTACCGAGAAGATCCGGATCGGAGCCGCGATCCTCCAGATGCCGGCCCGTACCCCGGCGATGACGGCGATGACTGCCGTGACCCTCAACGAGCTGTCCGGCGGACGGTTCGTCTGTGGTCTCGGCCTGAGCGGCCCACAAGTCGTCGAGGGCTGGCACGGGGTCCCCTACGGCAAGCCCCTGGGCAGGACGAGGGAATATGTGGCGATCGTGCGGATGATGGTGGCGAGGGACCACCCGGCACGATTCCAAGGCGAGCACTACGAGCTGCCCTACCGGGGCGACGACGCCACGGGTCTGGGCAAGCCGCTGAAGATCATGACCCATCCCCGCCACGAGCTCCCCATCTACCTGGCGTCGATCGGCCCGAACAACGTGCGGCTGACGGCCGAGATCGCCGACGGTTGGCTGCCCGTCTTCTACTCGCCGGAGCGGGCAGGCGAGGTCTACGGCCCCCTGCTCACAGAGGGCTTCGCCGCATCGGGCGAGCAGGACAAAGCCAACCGCTTTGCCGTCGTGCCGACGGTGTCGGCCGTCGTCTCGGACGACGTCGAGCGGGCCCGTAACGGGATCAAGCCCCACCTGGCGCTCTACATCGGCGGGATGGGCGCCAAGGGGCGCAACTTCTACAACAACCTCGCCGTGCGTTACGGGTACGAGGAGGAGGCGGCCCGGATCCAGGACCTCTACCTGGATGGCAAGCGCAAGGAAGCAACGATGGCCGTGCCGGACAGGCTCGTCGACGAGCTCAACCTCGTCGGCACGCCCGAGATGATCAGGGATCGACTCGAGGTGTGGCGTGACGCAGGTGTCACCGACCTCACGATCTCGGCCCCGGACGTGACGACGCTCCGCACGCTGGCAGAGCTGGCGCTGTAGCAGGGTGCGGAAAGAGCGCAATTGGCACTCGTTGGGCAGCGTTGATAGCCCCCCATCAACATGGTCTGCTGCCGTCACGAGTGCGCCGACCCATTTTCCGCACCCTGCTGGCGCCGCGTCCGGTCGCTGCGTTCCCGGGGCACCTACCTACAGGCCTCCGGTCACCCAGTCCACGAACGCCCGACCCCACAACGCGATCGCACCCTCGGCCTCGACACGTTCCCGCAACGCTCGGTCGTTGGTGATCGCGACAGCTCTGCCTTCGTAGCCAACCACCCGCTCGACGATCTCGTCGTCTGCGCTGTCGGCAGTCGTGGCGAAGGAGACCTCGACGCCTCCATGGGTGATCGTGGGCGCCGCAGCTGCCGTCTCGGATGAGTCGAACACCAGCAGCACGGTGTGAGCCGAACGTGCGTTGCGGAGGAATCGCTCCAGCTCGCCGATCAGCCGCTGTCGCGTCGCAGCGGCGGTGAATCGGTCCGGATCGAGCAGAAAGGTCAGGTTGTAGCCGTCGAGGATGACAGGAAGAGGGCCGGCTTCGCGCAACAACCACTCGATCGCACCGGCGGTGTCGGGCGCGATGCCGGCAGGGAGCGACGGGGCTGGGGAATCCGCAAGATCCACCGGGCCGTCCGTGCCCGGAGGTGGCGGGTCGCCTCGTACCGCGGCGGCCAGTGCGGCAGCTTGAAGGTCGAGATGCCGCGCCGTTGCGACTGGATCGCCGAGACCCACCCTTCGTGCCTCGCCGTTGCCATTGTCGTGCTGCACCCGGCGCTTCCGACGCCGCCGTTTGATCTCATCGAGCCGCTGTTCGGACTCACGCCGCTTCATCTGCTCGGCCGACAGCTGCGACTCCAGGGAGACCAGCCGATCCTCGAGATCGGCGATCCGCCCCGCAGAGGAGACCTGTTTCTCGTGTGTGGCGATGTGACGTCGCAGCTCCTTGACCTCGGCGTCCAACCTCGCCTTGGCGTCCCGCAAGTCCGCAACACGTCGCTTCGCCTCGGCAAGCCTCCGCTCCATCTGCTCGAGCTGCGGACCCGCATCCGGCTCGGTGGCGGCGTGCGCAACCGCAGCGACCTCGTCGACGATCGTCAGCCACCAATCCCCGCTGCGGCCCAGAAACGCAGTTGCGATGTCGTCGAGCTGATCTCGAGCCTCCTCCATCACCTTGTCTCGCAGCCACTCGTTGCGATCCAGCTCGGTCACGAGGCTCTTCAGCAGGGGAGGCGGGAGACGTCCGCCGGTGTAGGCCGCCACCTTCTTCATGGGTGCGGGCAAGTCGTTCGGCTCGATGTCCTGCAGCACGCGCCGAACCGGCCCCAGGTGGGGCTCGAGCGCAGCGAGCAGCGGCTTGGTCGGACCCGCCATGCGCCCATCTTGGCGCATCGTGCCGCCCAGCCGTTGCACACTTGACTTGCCCGCGCGCGATGCCATACTCACGGGTTCATGAACCAGCCGGCATTCCTCGTACTCATTCCACTCGACGCATAGCGACGTCTCAGTCGCCGTGCGTCGGATACCCTCCACCCGGAGGGTTTTTTTGTACCCGGATCACGCAGGAGCCCACGATGACCGAAACCCTCTCAGGCGCCCAAGCACTCATACGTGCCCTCGAGCTCGAAGGCGTCGACGTTGTCTTCGGCGTCCCCGGTGGGGCGATCCTGCCTGCGTACGATCCGATCCTCGACAGCCCGATCCGCCACGTGCTCGCTCGGCACGAGCAGGGCGCCGGGCACATGGCTTCGGGCTATGCCCATGCCTCGGGCGAGGTCGGAGTCATGGTGGCGACCTCCGGTCCCGGCGCCACGAACCTGATCACACCATTGCAGGACGCCCACATGGATTCGATCCCGGTCGTGGCGATCACCGGCCAGGTAGCGACGAGCTCGATCGGGAACGACGCCTTCCAGGAGGCCCACACCTGGGGCATCTCGATGCCGTGCACGAAACACAACTATCTCATCACGCAGGCCGATGACATTCCCGATGTGATTCGCGAAGCGTTCCATCTGGCCGCGACCGGACGTCCCGGGCCCGTGCTCGTCGACATCCCCAAGAACGTGCTCGCCGCCACCATGACCTGGCATCGCGCCGGGCAACTCGACCTGCCCGGCTACAAGCCGCGAGACAAGGGTCACCCGAAGCAGGTGAAGGCAGCCGTCGAGCTCCTGCAGGGCAGCCAACGTCCGGTGCTCTACCTGGGCGGTGGCGTGATTCGGGCCAATGCCGCCGGTGAGGCGCTTGCCTTCGCCGAGCTGAGCAACGCCCCGGCCGTCACGACACTGATGGGCCGCGGGGCGATCCCCGACTCGCACCCTCTCTGTCTCGGCATGCCCGGCATGCACGGCAACTACACCGCGGTCACCGCCATGCAACAGGCCGATCTGTTGTTTGCCGTCGGTGCCCGGTTCGATGACCGCGTGACGGGCGACGTCGCCAGCTTCGCACCCAATGCGAAGGTCGTGCACGTCGATGTCGACCCGGCCGAGATCGGCAAGGTCCGCAATGCCGACGTGCCGATCGTGGGAGACGCCCGATCGGTGCTCTTGCAGCTCATCGATGCAATAGGCAGCCACATGGGAGCCGGTCCCGCCCCCGAGCGAGCCGAGTGGTTCGAGACCCTGCGCGGATGGCAGCGGGACCACCCGCTCGAGTATGAGCAGGACCCGGACGGTCCCATCCAGCAGCAATACGTCGTCCAGGAGCTCCACCGCCTCACCGGAGGCGACGCGATCGTCGTCGCCGGCGTCGGCCAGCACCAGATGTGGGCATCTCAGTACTGGGGTTTCGAACGCCCGAACACTTGGATCAACTCCGGTGGGTTGGGCACCATGGGCTATGCGGTTCCCGCCGCCATCGGGGCGAAGGTCGCCAAGCCCGACGAGATCGTCTTTGCGATCGACGGAGACGGTTGCTTCCAGATGACCTTCAACGAGTTGATCGGTGCGGCGGTCGAGGGCATCCCGGTGAAGATCGCCGTGATGAACAATCATGGGCTCGGCATGGTGAAGCAGTGGCAGCGACTCTTCTACGACGAGCGCTACTCGGCCGTCGACCTCACGGACCACACCCCCGACTACGTCAAGCTGGCGGAGGCGATGGGCTGCGTGGGGCTGCGAGCCGAACGTCCCTCCGAGGTGCGGCCGTCGCTGGAGAAGGCCTTGGCGGTCGACGATCGGCCGGTGGTCGTGGAGTTCCGCTGCGACCCTGATGCGATGGTGTTCCCGATGGTGCCGGCCGGAGGATCGAACGACGACATCGTGCTCTCACCGGAGGACCTGGCATGAATCACGTCATCAGCGTGCTCGTCGAGAACAAGCCCGGAGTCCTGGCGCGCATCTCGTCGATGTTCGCCAGACGTGGGTTCAACATCCATTCTCTCGCCGTCGGGCCGACTGCCGATCCGGCGATGTCGCGCATGACCGTCGTGGTCGACGGTCCAGAGATGGAGCAGATCATCAAGCAGCTCTACAAGCTGGTGCACACCGTCAAGGTGACGGAACTGGCGCTCGGCGACCGCATCGAACGAGAGATCATGATGGTGAGGGTGAGCGCCGAGCCGAAGCGACGCCCGGAGATCCTCGAGGCCGCCCGGATCTTCGATGCCCAACCAGTGGACATCGGCATCGCCAGCGTGACGTTCGTGATGTCGGGCGAACCCGACCGGCTGGCGGACTTTCTCGAGCTGATGCGTCCCTACGGCATCATCGACTTGGCCAAGTCCGGGCGTATCGCCATGTCCAAGGACCCGAAGACCAAGGATGCCGCTCGGACCTCGCTCCGATCAGCTTGAATGTCGGCCCCCCGCCCAGGAGCACGCAATGCCACCCACCATCTATTACGCCGGTGACGCCAACCCGAGTCTGATCGCTCTCCGCAAGGTGGCCGTCATCGGGTTCGGGAGCCAGGGGCACGCCCACGCGTTGAATCTCAAGGACTCCGGCGTCGACGTCGTCGTCGGCTTGCGCCCGGGCAGCAGGCGAGAGCGGATCGCAGCCGATCTCGGGCTGAAGGTCGTCTCCCCCGCCCAGGCGGCCGACTGGGCGGACGTGATCATGATCCTGGTGCCCGATCAGCACCAGGCAGACCTCTACGAGGCCGCGATCAGACCCAACTTGCGATCCGGCGACATGCTCCTGTTCGCCCACGGATTCTCGGTGCACTTCGGCTACATCACACCTCCCGACGGGGTCGACGTGGCGATGGTTGCCCCCAAGGGGCCCGGCCACCTCGTGCGCCGGCAATATGTCGAAGGCAGCGGGGTTCCCTGTCTCGTAGCCATCCACCAAGACGCCACCGGCGACGCCAGAGACGTCGCGCTGTCCTACGCCCACGGCATCGGCGGTACCCGGGCCGGGGTCATCGAGACAACGTTCCGCGACGAGGCGGAGACCGATCTCTTCGGCGAGCAGGTGATCCTGTGCGGCGGTGTCGACGAGCTCATCCGGGCCGCGTTCGAGACTCTCACGGACGCCGGCTATCCGGCCGAGATGGCCTATTTCGAGGTGCTCCACGAGCTCAAGCTGATCGTCGATCTGTTGTACGAAGGCGGGATCACGTGGATGCGCCATTCCGTCTCGGACACGGCGGAGTACGGCGACATCACCAGAGGCCCCCGGATCGTGACCGCCGACACTCGGGAGAGCATGCGCCAGATCCTGTCGGAGATCCAATCCGGCGAGTTCGCCAAAGAATGGATGGCCGAGAACGCCGCCGGCACGCCAACGCTGCGCACCGCCCGCCAGGACGTGGCCGCCCACCCCATCGAGACCGTCGGCAAGGGCCTCCGCGAGCTGATGCCGTTCCTGAACGAGAAGAGCCCGGAGACGGAGGACGTATGAGCTCGTCGCTGCTCTTGCTGGGCACCTGCACCGCACTGCTCCTTACGTAGCCCGCTGTGGCCGTTCCGGTCACGGCGGGCGTGCAATCGTGCCACCACCTCACCCAAGGAGCTCCCCATGTCCGACCGATTGATCATCTTCGACACCACGCTGCGCGACGGCGAGCAAGCGCCCGGCATCGCGCTGTCCCCCGACGACAAAGTGGCAATCGCCACGCAGCTGGCCCGGCTGCGAGTCGATGTCATCGAAGCAGGCTTCGCCGCATCGAGCCCCGGAGACTTCGAATCGGTATCACGAATCGCCGCCGAGGTCGAGGGCCCGGTCATCGCCAGCCTGGCTCGAACCCATCCGGATGACATCGACCGGGCCGCCGACGCCCTGAAGTCTGCGGACCGCAAGCGCATCCACGTCTTCATCTCGACATCGCCGATTCACATGGAGCAGATGCTGCGGATGACCCCTCAGGAGGTGTTCGCTGCCGCGGTGGAAGGGGTGAAGCGAGCTCGCCGCTACACCGACGATGTGGAGTTCTCGCCACAGGACGCCACCCGCAGCGACCCCCAGTTCATCATCGACATCTGCAAAGCGGCCGTCGACGCCGGTGCGACAACGATCAACATCCCGGACACGGTCGGGTACGCCACCCCGACCGAGTTCGTCGACATGCTCACGCAGGTCTACGCCGAGGTGAAGGGCGATCGAGACGATGTGATCGTCTCCACGCACTGTCACAACGACCTGGGTCTGGCGGTGGCCAACTCGCTCTCGGCGCTCCATGCCGGGGCCCGCCAGATCGAGGGTGCGATCAACGGCATCGGCGAACGGGCGGGCAACACGTCCACCGAGGAGATCATCATGGCGGTGAAGACGCGTGAGGACTACTACGGCGTCGAGATCGCTGCGGACACCCGGGAGATCTTCGAGACGTCACGTCTGGTGTCGAGCCTCACCGGGTATCCGATTCAGTACAACAAGGCGGTCGTCGGCCGCAACGCGTTCGCCCACGAATCCGGCATCCATCAACACGGTGTGCTGCGCAATCGCGAGACATACGAGATCATGGACCCGGCGAGCGTCGGTCACAAGAGCATGATCGTGCTCGGAAAGCACTCGGGTCGCGCCGCTTTCAGCGACGCCCTGGACAAGATGGGCATCCGGCTGGAGGACGAAGACTTCGCACGGGCCTTTGCACGCTTCAAGGTCCTCGCCGACCGCAAGGGCGAGATTCACGAGGAGGGACTGCGGGCCATCATCGAAGAGGAGGCCGGCACCGGCGCCGAACAGATCCATCTTCTCCACATCCGGCTCTCCGGAGGCGACGAGTCGACGCCCCTTGCATCCCTGACCGTCCAGAAGGGCGACGAGGTCCTGGAGTACTCGGCCGGTGGCGACGGCATGGTCAACGCCGCGTTCGTGGCGCTCCAGGATGCGTTCTCGCTGCCCGCAACACTCGTCGACTATCGGGTGAGCCCGCTCACCAGCGGTGCCGATGCAATGGCCGAGGTCAATGTGATCGTGCAAGCCGGTGCGGAGACGTTCTCGGGGCGGGGCGTGTCGACGGACGTCGTCGAAGGCTCGGCCCGCGCCTTCGTGGCGGCGCTGAACAAGGCAGCCATCGACCGCGGCGTCCCGGGCGACCCGGCGTGAGTCGCGCCCGGGTCGTTCTCCTTCCCGGTGACGGGATCGGGCCCGAGGTCGTCGGCGAGGCCCGCAAGGTCCTCGAAGCCGTTGCCCGGCGATTCGAACACGAGCTGGAGTTCGACGTCCGGCTGATGGGGGGCATCGCCATCGACGAGACCGGCGACCCGCTGCCGGCGAGCACGCTCGACGCCTGTCATGACGCCGATGCCGTGATCCTCGGTGCGGTCGGCGGGCCGAAGTGGGACGATCCCACGGCCAAGACCCGGCCGGAAGCGGGTCTGCTCACACTCCGCAAGGAGCTCGGCTTGTTCGCCAACCTGCGCCCGATCGTGGCGTACGACCAGCTCATCGCAGCATCTCCGCTCCGGCCCGAACTGGTGCGCGACGTCGACATCCTCTTCTTTCGCGAGCTCACGGGCGGCATCTACTTCGGCGCCTCCGGTGTCGACGAGGATGGGCGGCGGGCGCACTCGACGATGACGTACTCGGAAGGCGAGGTGCGGCGCATCGTGCGGCTGGCCGCCGCCGCGGCACGGAATCGCAGGGGCAAGCTCACCTCGGTCGACAAGGCCAACGTTCTCGAGGTCTCGCGACTGTGGCGGCGAGTGGCAGGCGACGTCATGGCCGGGGAGTTCCCGGATGTGGAGTACGAGGTCGAGCTGGTCGATGCGATGGCGATGCATCTCCTCAGCAGGCCACGCGACTTCGATGTCGTCGTGACCGGGAACATGTTCGGCGACATCCTCACCGACGAGGGGTCGATGCTGCCCGGCTCGCTGGGTCTGTTGCCGTCCGCCTCGCTGGGTGACGGGCCACCAGGGCTCTACGAGCCGATCCACGGCTCGGCGCCGGACCTCGCAGGGCGAGGGATCGCCAACCCGCTGGCGACCATCCTCGCCGCCGCCATGGCCCTGCGGCATTCGCTCCACCTCGAGGACGAAGCGGCGGCCATCGAGCGGGCGGTGGACACCGTGCTCGATGCCGGGATGCGCACGGCCGACATCGCATCCGGCGACGATCCTGTCTCGACGGCGACGATGGGCGACGCCGTCGTTGCAGCTCTCCTCGCATGAGGACCATCGCCGCTGATCTTCCACAGCTGGCTGCGGTGCTCGACGACCTGAGCACCGGCGTGGCCGAAGGCACGATCGACAGCAGCGAAGCATTCATCGCCCGGTGCCGGCGCCGCTGGGACACGTCGCTGATCGCACAGGTGGACGCCATGGTGCCGGGCTGGTCGACCATGGCCTCCTTCGCAGACGGGAAGACGCTTTGGCACGTGAATCTGGCCATGGCCGCCCTGTATCGACTCGACGAATACCTCGCCGCGCAACCCGAGCTGCGTCGCGTGATGGAGTGGACCGTCCTGTTGCACGACATCGCCAAGGAACCCACGCACGACCACCGCGATCACCGCCATGCCTTCCGGTCGGCGGCGAGGGCTGCAGTCGCCTTGCCGCATCTGGGATTCACCACCACCGATCTGTTCCCCACCGAGCTCGAGGGCTGGCGGGGGCTCGTCCATGGCGCCTGGAAACACGACCCCGAGGCGGGCGAGCCCATCGCCGACAATCGCTTCCTGCCCGACATCGTCGCGGGAGTCGACCGCATGTTCGCCGGGCATGCGATCCCGCTGCTGAAGGCAATCGCCCTCCACCAGTCCGTGACCGTCGTGGCCGACTGGCCGTCGCTCGCTCCCCTGACGCAAGCCGAGGAGCGGGCCTACATCTCCACGGACGTCGCCGCGCTCCAGCTCCCACTGATGCTGGCGGACAACGGCGGGTGGAACCTGTTCGACCCCCCCACGCTGCATTCGATGTATGCCGAGACCCGGGCCGTCTTCTCCCGCATCGCCGCGGAGCGTTGACCCCCGGGCGCGATCTCGTCGAGATACGCCGGACCCGTCGGTAGGTTGGCCCGATGAACCGATGCCGCCTGCTGCTCCTGCTGATCGCACTGGCGACCGTTGCGGCCGCGTGCACCACATCCGACGCAGGATCGTCGTCGACGACGGCAGGGGTGGCGGCGAGCGACGATACGACCACCACCAGCGCCCCCACCACGACCACCACGTCGACGACGACCACACTCCCGCCGGTCGAGGATCAACTGTCCGGCGCCGGCGACGTGGCCGGGCTCGGCGACAGCCGCTACCCACACCTCGGCAACGGAGGCTACGACGTACAGCACTACACGCTGGAGCTCACCGTCCTGGACGACTCGGCCGTCCTCACCGGGGCCGCCGCCCTGGAGGCGGTGGCCATCCAACAGCTGGAGACCTTCAACCTGGACTTCGACCCGTTCGAGATCTCGTCGCTGACGGTCGACGACGCGGCCGCAT
This sequence comes from Acidimicrobiia bacterium, assembly GCA_965216945.1. Taxonomy (GTDB): domain Bacteria; phylum Actinomycetota; class Acidimicrobiia; order Spongiisociales; family UBA5794; genus DATHZQ01. Next base: position 4,146,599 of record CBDCGU010000003.1, read on the forward strand.
CCTTCACCCAGGTCGGGCGGGAGCTCCAGATCACGCCGGCGGCTCCGATACCGGCCGGCGAGGGCTTCGTGGTGCGCATCGAATACAGCGGCGAGCCCCAGCCGGTTCGGTCGGAGGCGATCGCCTTCGAGGTCGGCTGGATCACAGCAACGAACGGCACCCGCTACGTCGTCTCCGAGCCCGATGGGGCCAGCTCGTGGTTTCCCTCCAACAATCACCCGCTGGACAAGGCCACGTACACGTTCATCGTGACCGCCCCGACGACCCTGCTGCCGGTGGCCAACGGCACGCTTGCGGAGACGATCACCGATCTCGGCGCCACGACGTACGTGTACGAGATGCGGCAGCCGATGGCCTCGTACCTGGCGACCCTGGTCGTCGGCCAGTTGACGGCCGTGGACGACCCGATCTCGAGCGCAGCCGCCGGTGTGCCCATTCGCAACGTGCTGCCACCGGACCTGGCTTCCTCTGCGCCACCGAGCCTCGCGTTGCAGGGTGAGATGGCTGCCTTCTTCGCCGATCTCTTCGGTGACTACCCCTTCGACATCTACGGCATCGCCGTGGTTCCCGAGTTTCCTGCTGCGCTGGAGACCCAGACGCTGTCGATCTTCGGCGACGGGATCGTCGATCTGCCCATCTTCGAATTCGTCCTTGCTCACGAACTCGCCCACCAGTGGTTCGGCAACCACATCAGTCCCGGTGATTGGGGGGACATCTGGCTCAACGAGGGGTTCGCCACGTACAGCGAGTGGTTGTGGCTCGAGCACACGGAAGGCGCGGAAGCGCTGACGGCGATCGCCCAAGGCAATCGTGACTCGATGGCGGCGGCCGGGCTGCCCCCACCGGGTGACCCCCCAGCGGACAACCTGTTCAACGCGGCCGTGTACCGGCGCGGGGGGCTCACGTTGCACGCATTGCGGCTCGAGATCGGCGACGATGCCTTCTTCTCGACGCTGCGAACGTATGTCGAGCGGTTTGGCGGATCGTCGGCACGGACAGCAGACTTCATCGCGGTCGCCGAAGAGGTGTCGGGGCAGCAGCTCGACGATCTCTTCGACGCCTGGTTGCACGGCACAGACGTCCCCGAGCTCTGAGCAAAGGATGCGCATGGAACCGACCGCGGACATCGGAGTCATCGGGCTGGCCGTCATGGGCCGCAACCTGATTCTCAACATGGCAGATCACGGCTACACCGTGGCGGCGTACAACCGCACGACGGAGAAGGTCGACGAGTTCCTCGCCGGCGACGCCGCCGGCCGCTCGGTGGTGGGCGCCCACAGCCTGGAGGAATTGGTCGCCCGACTACGAACGCCGCGCCGGGTGATGCTGATGGTCCGCGCCGGCGAGGCGGTCGACGGTGTCATCGATCAACTCACGCCGCTGCTCGAACCGGGCGACATCATCATCGACGGGGGCAACTCCCAGTTCACCGATACGATCCGCCGCACCGCCGCCCTCGAGGATGCGGGCCTCCAGTTCATCGGCACCGGAATCTCGGGGGGTGAAGAAGGCGCCCGCCACGGTCCGTCGATCATGCCGGGGGGCTCGGCGGCTGCCTGGCCGGCCGTGAAGCCGATCCTGCAAGCGATCGCCGCCGAGGCCGAAGGCGAGCCGTGTTGCGACTGGGTGGGACCAGACGGGGCCGGGCACTACGTCAAGATGGTGCACAACGGCATCGAGTACGGCGACATGCAGGTGATCGGCGAGGCCTACGACCTGCTGCGGCGTGGGGCGGGAATGCGGACCGAGGACCTCCAGCCGATCTTCGCCGAGTGGAACCAGGGACCCCTGGACTCGTTTCTCATCGCTATCACCGCGGACATCATGGGTTTCGTGGACGGCGAATCGGGTACTCCGCTCGTCGAGAGCATCCTCGACGCTGCCGGCCAGAAGGGCACCGGCAAGTGGACCGTGATTTCCTCGATGCAGATCGGCATGCCCCTGTCCTTGATCGCCGAGGCCGTGTACGCCCGGGTGGTCTCGGCGCTCGTCGAGCAGCGGCGCACCGCCTCCGACGCCATCGGCGGCGATCCGACGGCTTTCGACGATCCACCGCAAGAGGTGGTCGACGACCTCCACGATGCGCTCTATGCATCGAAGATCGTGTCGTATGCCCAGGGTTTCATGCTGCTCGGCGCCGCTTCGGATGAGCATGGCTGGAGCCTCGATCTCGGCGGCGTTGCCGCCCTGTGGCGGGCCGGCTGCATCATTCGCTCCCGCTTCCTGAACGACATCACCGCGGCCTACCGGCGGGAGCCGGACCTGCCCAGTCTGCTGCTCGATCCGTTTTTCGCCGCCGAGATCGACAAGGCGGAGGCCGGTTGGCGCCGCACCGTGGTGCGGGCTGTGCGGTCCGGGGTCCCGGCGCCGGCGTATGCGGCGGCACTGTCGTTCTACGACTCCTACCGGTCGGCGCGGCTCCCCGCCAACCTCATCCAGGCACAGCGCGACTACTTCGGCGCCCACACCTACGAGCGTGTCGACCGGCCCCGCGGAGAGTTCTTCCACACGAATTGGACCGGCAGCGGTGGAGACACTGCTGCGGGAACGTACGAGGCGTGAGGCTCGACCCGGACACGTCCCGGCGGTTGTTCGCCGGCCGGCCCGTCGCCAGGCTCGCCACCACCGGTGATCGCGGGCCGCACATCGTTCCGATCGTCTTCGCCATCGATGGCGACACCATCGTGTCTGTCATCGACCACAAGCCAAAGGCCACCACGCGGCTGCAACGCCTGCGGAACATCGAGCGCTCCCCCCGGGTCGCCCTGCTCGTCGACCACTACGAGGACGATTGGATGCGGCTCTGGTGGGTGCGGGCGGATGCCCACGGCACGGTTTCCCACCGAGCAGAGGATCTCGCCGCGGCCACATCTCTGCTCGCGGAGCGGTACTCGCAGTACCGCGAGACAGCGCCGGACGGGCCTGCCGTGGTCTTCGAGGTGATGGCGTGGTCGGGCTGGGCGGCGACGGTGCCGCCGGTAGCTCGCTAGTGATCCCGCCGACGCCCCGCACAGATCGTTAGGGTTCCCGGTCGAGGCAGGGAGGTCGTCTCGATGCCGTACAAGGCCTTCATCTCGTACAGCCACGCCGCCGACGGCGAGTTCGCCGACGCGCTGCACGATGCGATGGAGAAACTGGCCAAGCCGTGGAACCGGCGCCGCGCTCGTCAAGTCGTGCTCGACAGGACCGCCATGGCAGCCGGATCGTCGTTGGGCGACACCATCAACGCCAAGCTCGCCGACTCCGAGTGGCTCGTGCTGCTCGCTGCCCCTGAGGCGGCACAGTCGAAGTGGTGCAACGACGAGATCGACTACTGGGCGGCGCACAAGTCGATGGACAACGTCGTCGTCGTGCTCACCGGAGGCGAGATCGACGTCGATCCGATTGCCCAGCGCATCAACTGGGACGCCTCGCCTGCGCTGTCGCCCAACTACCGCGCCGCCGTCGGCGACGAGGCCGTGCCGCTGTACGAGGACCTGCGGCCGTTCAAGAAGGATGTCGACCACGCCAACCTGCGCAACGCGCAGTTCCGCGACGAGGTGGCCAAGATCGTCGGGCGCATCGAAGACGTGGATCCCGGAGAGCTCGCTTCGAAGGAGAAGCGCGAGTTCGCCAAGGCGGTGCGCCTGCGGAGAGCTGCCGAGATCGGGCTTGCGATGCTGACGGTGGCGGCCGTGATCCTCGGGGTGCTGTCCTTCCTCAACGCCCGCCGTGCGACGGAAGAGGCGGAACGCGCCGACGCCAACGCCGAGGTGGCTCAAGCCAACGAGCGCCAAGCCGTCGCCGAGGCCGAACGGGCCGACGCCAATGCTGAGGAGGCGATCGAGAACGCCGAGCAAGCCCAACGAGAGGCGCAGCGAGCCCGCTCCAGCGCGCTCGCCAGCCAGGCGATTGCGGCGTCGCCGGAGGTGCCCGATCTCGCCGCGCTGATGGCCCTCGAGAGTGTTCGCATCGCCCCAACGGTCGACGCCTTCATCAGCGTGGTCGACAGCGTCGTGAGCGAGACGCACTTCGTCTGGCGCACGACGGTGCCGGATGAACCCATCGTTGCGGCGTCGGCCTGGAGTGAGGACGGCGACTTTGCCGTCATCGGAACGGAGTTCGGCGACGTGCTCGTCGTTGCTCCGGACGATCCCGAGATCAGCGGAGTGTCCCTCGGCGACGAGTCCATCATCAGCGTCGCATTGGTTGCCGGAAGCGATCTCGTCCGGACGCTGAGCTTCGAAGGCTCGCTGACCACCATCGACCTCGGCTCGGGCGAGGTCGTCGACGAGGTGTTCTTCGGTGAGATCGTGGGCGGCGCCATCAGCGGAGACGGATCGACCGTTGCGATCGCGAGCGACGACGGCGCCACGACCGAGATCGTCGTGTTCGACGGCGCAGGGGAGTTCATCGCCGCCGTCGAGCTCGGATCACCGATCGCGGGCGATTGCGGCGCATGTGTCGCGCTCAACCATGACGGAACCGAGGTCGCCTGGGTCGAGACGGATGCGGTGTTCTTCGACGACGTGGTGTGGACCTGGGATGTCGACGGCCGCATCACCGACGTGTTCTTCACGGGCGGTTTCGTGGTGTCTCTGGCCTTTGTCCCGGGTGGCAGCGACCTTCTGATCGGTGACGAGGAGGGCCAGGTGTTCATGGTCTCGGTGAGCGACGAAGCCGAGGAGGATCCCGAACCCCTGCTGACGGCGGATTCCGAGGTGCTGGCCTACTCGTTCGGCACCGCTGCCGGCAGCGGACCGGTCGTGCTGGCTACGGGTCACCTCAACGGCTCGGTCGGCATCTGGGAGTTCGACGGCGCTGCCCGCACCGCCCGCCCGTCAGCCGATCTCACCCGTCACAACGACGAGGTACGCACGGTCGTCGTCAGCGCCGATGGAGCCACCGTGCTCTCCGGCAGCTGGGACGGCGACATCATCTCGTGGCTCACCAATCCGGGCGCCAATCACGGCGTGCTCACCGAAGGTGCGCACGAGGAACGGGTGAGCGACGTGACATTCGTCGGCGACGATGCCACGGTGGCGTCCGCCGGGTTCGACGGAGTCGTGCGCTTCTGGGATGCCTCGAGCCGGGGCTTGCTGTCCGAATCCCGGGCGGTGGACTTGGCCGGCGACGACCAGGTCGTGCTCTTCTCGATCGATGCGCATCCGAACGGCGAGGTGGTTGCGGTTGGCGGGACCTTCTGGGAGCTGGACGACGACGGGTTCTTCCCCGAAGACGGAGCCGTCGACGACTTCGTGGTCCTGCTGGATACGTCCACCGGACGGGAGACCGTCAGACTGAGTGGACTGCCGGAGACCCCGGAGAGCGTGGCTTTCAGCCCGGACGGCGAGCACCTCGCCGTCGGCATCGCAACCGGACCCGTCCTCGTCTGGTCGACCGACGACCTCGACGGACCTCCCGCGCACGAGCTCGATGGGTTCGCCTCCACGACGGGCGGCATCTCCTTCAGTGGCGACGGGCGGCTGGTGGCGGCGGCAACCGCGGCATCTCTCGGTTCCGAGGCCGGCGTATGGGAGGTTGCGACGGGAGAGCTGATTCTGAGCGTGCCGGGCAACTTCGCCGCAACCGTCACCGCCGTCGCCCTGAACGCCGAAGGATCGATCCTCGCCTGGGGCGACGACACACGGCTCATCGGCCTCTGGCACATTCCGACCGACAGCAGGATCGGCGAGAACCTGTCGGGTCACCGAGAGCCGATCTCCGACCTCGAGTTTGCAGACGTCGACGGCGACGGCGTCGAGGGCCTGCTCGCTTCGGCGAGCGACGACGCCACTGCCCGAGTGTGGGAGATCCGGGCCCGGCGGCTCGTGGCACGGGTGGAAGCCCATCGGGAGGATGTGACGGCGGTGGCGATCAGCCCCGATGCCGCACTCATGATCACGTCCAGTCAGGACGAGTCGATATGGGTGGGCGACCTCGATCCGGAGACATGGGTCAGGGCGGCGTGCGAGCTGGCCGGCCGCAACATGTCGCAGGAGGAATGGGACGCACTCGAGTTGGAGGGCGACTACATCCGCCACTGCCCCGAGTACCCCTCGGGCGATGGCGCCCCGCAGAACGCCGCCGCCTGGATGTTCACGTTCACCGGCGTCGATACCGGTGAGGAGTGACGGAGACCCGGCCGGGTAGGTGCCGTGTGAAGGGGCAGCGCCGTTCCCGTCGCCTCTCCCGGAGGGCGCCGCCGCTGCATCGGGACCCACCCCCGGCGATGGGCTCACATCTCGATCGCCAGCCGTTTTGCAGCGGCCAGTACCCGCCTCGCCTGTGCCAGCAGCGCCTCATCGGGCACGATCTCCCACTCGGCACGGGGTGCTCACCAGGGCACTGCGCAGCTCGAGTAGCTCCTCCGGAGGCCCGTCGTGTCGCCGCAATGCCGCATCGCGCAGAATGCCGGCTGCGCTGTTGGCGCCCTCGACTTGGAGCGCCGCGGCCAGTTCCAGCACGACCGACCTGACATCTCCGAGCGTGACCGTCTCCTGCGCGTCCATGCATGGGCGAGTGTACCGAGGCCGGAACGGCAGCAGCGGGAGGCGTTTGCCGGAGTGGTAGCGTGCCCGGCGACATGCGCCTTGGCATCCCCAGAGAACGCGGCCGCGGCGAGTCGCGCGTGGCTGCCGTCCCCGATGTGGTCAAGACATACGTGGGCTGGGGATGGGAAGTAGCGGTGGACCGCCATGCCGGCCGCGATGCCGGCTTTCCGGACCGAGAGTACGCGGCTGCCGGCGCCCAACTCGTCGACGACGCCCACGACAGCGATTTGGTGCTGCGCGTAGGTCCTCCCACTCCTGAGGAGATCACCGCCATCCCGCAGGGAGCGGCCCTCGCCGGATTCCTCGATCCTTTCGTCGCGCGGGACGTCATGGAAGCGGTCGCGGCTCGTGAGCTGACGGCGCTCGCCGTCGAGGCGATCCCGCGCACGACACTGGCGCAGAGCATGGATGCCCTCTCCTCGCAAGCCAACATCGCCGGATATGCCGCAGTCCTCGTGGGTGCCAGCGTCAGCCCCAAGCTGCTGCCGATGATGGTGACGGCCGCGGGAACCATCCCACCCTCCCGAGCGCTCGTGCTGGGTGTCGGCGTTGCCGGGCTGCAGGCGATCGCCACTGCGAAGCGTCTCGGCGCCGTCGTTCACGCATACGACATCCGGCCCGAGACGCGGGAGCAGGTGGAGAGCTTGGGCGCCAAGTTCGTCGAGGCGATCACGACGGAGTCGGACGCCGGCGGCTACGCACAGGAAGTCGGCGAAGACGCCCAAGCACAGCAACATGCCGCCCTGGCGCCGTTCGTCCAGAGGTCCGACCTCATCGTCACGACCGCGCAGATCCCCGGCCGCCCTGCCCCGTTGCTGGTGACGGAGGACATGGTGCGCTCGATGCACCCGGGCTCCGTCATCGTCGACATGGCGGCAGCCACGGGAGGCAACGTCGCCTTGTCGAAGCCCGACGAGATGGTCGATGTCGACGGCGTGCACGTCCACGGTCCGACCAACCTCGCTGCCATGTACGCAGCCGATGCGAGCCGTATGTACGCCCGGAACCTGATGGCGTTGTTGCAACGGGCGCACGACGAGGAGACGGGCGAGCTCGACATCGACCTCGACGACGAGATCATCGGTGAGTGCGCCGTGTCGGCCAACGGCGAGTACCGCCACCCTCGCACGAAGGCGTTGTTCGAGGAATCACAGGTATGAGCGCCGTCTTCATCTCGGGGATCGTCGTCTTCGTGCTGGCCGCCTTCGTCGGGCTCGAGGTGATCTCGAAGGTTCCGCCGACTTTGCACACTCCCTTGATGTCGGGCGCCAACGCCATATCCGGCATCACCATCGTGGGTGCGATCATCGCCGCCGGCCTCGGCGATGGCACCGCGGCCGCCATCCTCGGATTCCTCGCCGTCACGGCAGCCACCATCAACGTCGTGGGCGGTTTCCTCGTGACCGACCGCATGCTGGAGATGTTCAAGAAGAAGCCCGTGCGACGCCGGGAGCAGGACTCGGCGTGACCGAGCTTCTCTACCTCGCTGCCGCCGTTCTCTTCATCCTCGGGCTGAAGCAGCTGGCGTCGCCCCGCACCGCCCGCCGCGGCAACCTGCTGGCTGCGGGCGGCATGCTCCTTGCGATCGTCGTCACCATGGTCGACGCCGAGATCCTGAGTTGGGGTGCGATCATCGCCGGGCTCGTCGTCGGCACGGTCGTCGGTGCGCTGCTCGCGGTGCGTGTGCAGATGACGGCGATGCCTCAGCTGGTGGCGGCCTTCAACGGGTTCGGCGGCGTGGCATCGACATTCGTCGCCCTGGCCGAGCTGAACCGAGTGGGCCCGTTCTTCGAGACGGAGACCGACGTGACGGTGCTGCTGTCGCTGGCGATCGGGACGATCACGTTCACCGGCAGCTTCGTGGCATTCGGCAAGCTCCAAGGCATCGTCACCGGCAAGCCGGTCGCCCTCCCCGGCGGGCACATCCTCAACGCGGCCCTAGCGATCGGAATCGTGGCCCTGGGTGTGTGGGCACTGATCGGCGACAGCAGCCTTCCCTATTGGCTGGTGGTGCTGGCGGCCGCAGTGCTCGGCGTGCTCGCCGTTCTCCCGATCGGTGGCGCCGACATGCCGGTCGTCATCTCGCTCCTCAACTCCCTTTCCGGTGTTGCCGCATCCATGGCGGGCTTCGTCATCGGCAACTCGGCGCTGATCATCGGCGGCGCTCTCGTGGGTGCCGCCGGCTTGATCCTCACCCTGCAGATGGCCGAGGCGATGAATCGGTCCATCGGCAACGTGCTGTTCTCACGCTTCGGAGGCGGAGACGGCGGCGGCATCGACATCGGCGACCGATCGGTCAACCGGGCAACACCGGACGATGTCGCTATCGCCCTCACGTACGCCGAGCATGTCATGGTGGTCCCCGGCTACGGCCTGGCCGTCGCCCAGGCCCAGCATGCGGTGCGTGATCTCGCCAACGCCCTGGACGACCGGGACGTCGACGTCGGCTACGCCATCCACCCGGTGGCGGGCCGCATGCCGGGGCACATGAACGTGCTGCTCGCAGAGGCAGACGTGCCGTACGACCAGCTGTTCGATCTCGACCAGTCGAACCCGAAGTTCCCCCAAACGGACGTCGTACTCGTCGTGGGTGCCAACGACGTGGTCAACCCCTCGGCGCGCGAGGACACGTCCAGCCCGATCTACGGCATGCCCATTCTCGATGTCGACAAGGCCAGGACCGTCGTCGTGATCAAGCGGTCACTCTCCCCCGGTTTCGCCGGCATCGACAATCCTCTCTTCTACGACGACACCACGATGATGCTGTTCGCAGACGGCAAAGAGGCGCTCGAGTCGATCCTCGCCGCACTCGACAACGTCTGATGGAGTTCGCCGAGGTCGTGCGGCGGCGGCGCATGGTGCGCAACTACACGGACGAGCCCGTCGATCCCGCCGCGGTCGACCGCATCCTCGATGCGGCACGACGGGCACCTTCCGCCGGCCACAGCCAGGGCCAAGCCTTCGTCGTCGTCACGAATCCGGACCGGCGACGGCGTATCGCCGAACTGGCCGGCGAGGCTCTCTACGTCGACATGGGGTTCGATCCGTGGATCTCGGCCGCCCCGGTGCACGTCGTCGTCTGCGTGAGCGAGCAGGTGTATCGCGACCGCTACGACGAGCCGGACAAGAACCCCGACGGATCCGAGCAGCATTGGCCCGTGCCGTACTGGTGGGTCGATGCCGGTGCGGCAATGATGCTGCTGCTCCTCGCGGCCGTCGCCGAGGGCCTGGCTGCCGGGTTTCTCGGCTCCCACGCCATGCCCGATCTCGAAGAGTTCCTCGAGTTGCCGCCCGACATGGCGGCCATCGGGATCGTGACCATCGGTCATCC